>OY780959.1:0-2625387 GCA_963675915.1 Coprobacillaceae bacterium | reverse complement strand
TTCAAAATTAAAAAGTGACGGAGAAACCGTCACCATAAAAAATCGAGTATCTAAGATAGTTTAATATTGCCGCTCCGAACAATATGAGTGATGGTTTACTTTTGTAGGACCATTTATTAGCTACAACGATTGTTGAGGTGTAATTCTAAAAAACAGGCTTAGCTCCATGATTCATTTTGGTGCTTTGCCTGTTTTTTTGGTATCATATTAGTATATAAACATCTTTTAGAAAGGAAAAAAGATAGAAATCTCCCCTACCAAGTTTGATTTCTATCTGCTCATAAGAACAATATGATAATAATAAAAAATGAAACAAAAATCAAGTATATCAACCAAAAATCCTACTCCAACACAGTTAATTCAATCAATTTTTCACAAATGAGCTGCTCTTGTGGTGCGACAAACTCTTTCAAGACACATTCCTACTACGTTAGAAATGTGTCGTTTTTAGGTCTCAAATTCAAAATTAGGATCATGAGGCTCATTTGCGGGGACTGCGGTAGAACGCATGCCATCCTGATTGAATCAATGGTTCCATTCTCAATTTTATCAAAAGATGACATAGTTTCTATCATTGTAAACAACAACCATTACGATCCTTCGTATCTCAGTTATCTGCGGCAGTCTTTCGACATCAATCTAAGCTATGAAGATTTTTGTATTCTAAAATCAAGAAAATTTGACTGTATCTTCATTACCACATAACTTTCATACGATTAAACCGGGTTTATTTGTACAATCTACTTGTAAAATGAATTTTAGGAGGAAAACGTATGGAATCGAATAATAAGTCTAATCTTTCTACGTGTTTGGCGACGAATCCTAACACGGGTGCGTCTATTGATGACATTTATATTAGAAAACTATTCAATCTTGAAGACAAACGGATTAAGAAAATCCATGTCAATCATCAGTTTGATGGTGTTCATGTGTATGTTGAACTTGAATGTGTCCCCCACATATGCCCGGTCTGCGGAACCGAGACCACCATCGTCAATAACTACGTTAACAAGAAAATAACCCACTCTATCCTAAATGGTATTCCTTGCTATATCAACTACCATGCCCGCAGGCACAAATGCCCCGCCTGCAACAAAACATTCTATGAACACAATCCGTTCACCCTCAAAGGTATGAAAATCTCTTTGGCGACCGTATATAATGTCCTGAAGGATTTGAAATCGTTTAATGAAACATTCAAGAGCGTTGCTTATCGTCACAACATATCGCCCACCACAGTTGCTTCGATATTTGACAAGCATGTAAGAGTATCAAGAAGAACGCTGCCGGAGTATATCTGCATTGATGAAGTTTATGCCTTCAAATCGAAAAGAAGCAACTATGTTTGCGTGCTGCTTGATTATCAAAACCAGAAAATAATTGATCTGTTGCCAGAACGAAAAAAATACAGTTTGCTTAACTACTTCACCCTGATTCCCAGGAAAGAACGGGAAATAGTTAAAGTCGTATCAACTGATATGTGGGAAACTTATCGAATCGTAAGCAAGCGTGTATTCCCAAATGCCGTTGTGGCCTGTGACAAGTTTCATGTAATCCAGGAGCTTACCAAGAAGGTTGACAGAGTTAGAATCGATGTTATGAACAAGGTCAAAGTCCCACCAAATCTAATTAAGGAGAATCTCACCCCAAAAGAGATTGTAGAAATCAAAGAACGTAAGAAGCAATATTATGTGCTCAAAAAATTCAATTGGCTTCTTTACAAGAATGATCCAAAGATATTCGATCCGAACGTCAAAAAGAAATACAATAGAGTGCTTGAAGGTTATTACAATCCCTATGATCTTCTTGACTACATAATGAAAATCGACCCACAACTCGAAGAAGCTGTAGATTTAAAAGATGAAGTAATAAGATTCTTTAAAAAGAGCAATTATAAAACAGCGAAACGGAACCTTGAGGAAATAATTGACGAATTTAGAAAAAGCAATGTAAAAGGAATGAACGATTTCGCTAATACGATGGTTAGGTGGAAGAACGAAATAATCAATTCGTTCATCGAAATAACCAAAGGTCATAAAATCAATAATGGAATAATCGAAAACAGAAACAAAACCATAAAAAGCATCAAACGAAACGCCAATGGCTATAATAACTGGGAAAGATTCCGAAGCAGGGTGCTATATGTCTTGAACGATGATGTGAATTACTATATCTACCCCTCGACAAAATGAAAAAGTGACTGGAAATCATAAGATTTCCAGTCACCCTATTGTGGCTCTAATCATTCATGAGGTAGTAAGCACATCAAATAATTCTATTGCTTATAACAAGTGCTACCTCAAGTTATTTTAGAGTACCAAAAAATCTGTTATTCGCTGAAAGTATCTTCCAGTTGGGACGCTCCCGTTATAAAACCAGACAGAATCACATCCGCAATTTCATCACTTACGTCAGAAATATACCATGTACCATCGATATTTACCAGCTCAAACACAACTGTAGCGCTCAAAGTATTTTCCTGATATGTCGCTATCTGTTCATCCATGATATCGATGAACATCTGACTATACTCTTCATCAGTAAGTTCCACGCCACTGAACGCCTGACTTAGAGCCTGAATGAAATACTGCTGCATTGTTTTTACCAGCACTGTCCCCCCATCGACATATGTGCATTCAACAGTCACAACCGCATTTTCTCCATCGACTTCACTAGAAACCACTTCATATTGGATCTTTTGTGCATTGTCTTTTAGATAATCGATGAAATACTGAGCATAGTCATCTTCCTCATCAGTCGGATACAGCATCTCATCTACCTGGTCTAGAGCCATTGCATCGCCGTTTTCAATCAGGCCGTACATATCGGCGAAGTTGAAATCAATTGCATACTCGATAAATTGATCGACCGTATCTTGCGGTTGGGCTGTATTCGAACTGCACCCGCTCAAGGCCAATCCCAGCGCCAAGACTATTAAACAATTAAATATTTTTTTCATATCTATCTCCTCTAAAATTGATGCGATTAGTTGCTATCACACAATTTACCACAATTCTATCATAAATAGGCTGCCAAAACAATATTTGGAGAAGACATCATCAAACCACGGCACGATTATTGCCTCTAGCTAAGAATCCGTTTGGACCATTCAACAACCTCATCTTTAAGGGTGTCGAAATATTTCATCACCGCATAACAACCAAAACTAGAAACCAGCGTATTATCTTTTTCAATTATCGCCTCTGCCTTGGCAACAGCGTCATCAGCACCGCCTTCATGAGTATAGATGTAGCCGATGCGCTTGTTTTTAAGTTGGCCGCTTTCAAGCAAGCTTAAAATCGGCGGAGCGAAAGTACCCGACCAAATCGGCGAACAGAGAATGATAGTATCATAACCACCAATATTATGGTCTATTGGCTCCAATTCGGGCTTATATTTCATCCTGACCATCATGCCACCCCAGAAATATTTGCCGAACCTGCGGACCTTCATCTCTTTGATTGGAACTATCGGTTCAATGTCACTGTCGATTTTTTCCGCCAAATATTCTGCAATCTTACGGGTGTTCCCTTCAAATGAATAGTACAGTATCAATGGCTTTTTCATATCTATCGCTCCTTGATTTTATCTTTCAAATCATCAAAATCTCTTAAGGACCCGCTTTAGCCGAATCCGATTATAGCGTTGCAGTAAAATGCATGGCACATTGGCAATAACCGCATAAACAAACATATAGAGAATCACCTTGGGTGGAGCAATGAATCCAAAAACCCAAAACGGCAGCATCCCCAACACATGGGTCAACTCCGCCCGGGCGGTTTCCATCATGAATTTCTCAAGATTGGATTTGGAGTTGTCCTTGAGATTCTTTTTTTCATATGCCTGCTTCACAAAAGCTGCCCCGTCAGGTAACAGTTTCTTCCATTTTTTAATCTTAAAAAACCGCTCGTAAATCCGACCCCGGTTCTCCCATTTCCTCTCTTTGAACAGGAAATTATCTTCCCGGTAATAACTTTCGGGAATCACAAAAGTGATTTTCATGGCAACCAGTTGCAAGATTGGCCAGATAACAAAGCAAAGCAGAATTGTCAGCGTGTCATTCAAAAATATTATCCTCATCGCTATTTCTCCAACTTGATCTTACGGTCTTTCCAAACCACATTCATTCCAAATATTTTCTTGAACATCGATAATGCGAATATCGCAATGAAAAACGCCAAATAGCCCGGATAAAGTATCAGCGCCGTTTTTTTGAAATTGCCGATCCGCCGGGAAATCCGTATCAATTCAAACACCCAAAGCAAATAGAACCCCAGGTAGACATAAACACTAAGCAGATCTCCGGCTCCCAAACTCGTAACCAACTTCAAAGCTGCCGTGGCCACCGAAGTCACCCATAAAAGCACCAACACCAACGGCAACAGCGGGGTCTTGGATGCCCCGGTTGAAAAATTCTTAGTCCAACCTCTGATCAGACTGAGGTGGCCGGATTTGTACATCCGAAACGAAATCAAAGATTCTCCTATAAACAAGCTGTAGCGATAGCCTTTTTTAGCCAATTCCTGTCCCAAAGATACATCGTCGACAATACTGCTTTTGGCCGCTTCATGCCCATTAATGGCAAGGTAAGTCTTCCGGTCAATCAGAATTACCGGTCCGTAGAGGCCGGCATGCTGCCCCGCTTTATAGAGACAGGTCCCGTTGGCCGCAATTTGGACAAGATTGAAAAACAGGGAAAACTGTTCATAGAACTCGCCCATCGAATGGAACGGTTGGGCTGAAATGACACAATTGTTTTGGTCATATCTAGCCACAAGATTGGCAACTGCCCTCGGATTCATTCTGACGTCGGCATCAAGAAACAGGATCAACTCCCCTTGGGAATTGGACGCTCCCTGCTGGCAGGCCCAGGATTTCCCAATCCAGTGCTCCGGCTTTTTTGTTACCGAAACCAATTTGACACCCAAACTTGTTACGATTTCTGCCGTATTATCAGTTGACTGGTCATCGACACAGATGATTTCCCTGATGGGATAGTCCTGTTTTTTGAGGTCTTCAAGAAGCAATGGAATATTGGCCGCTTCATTGCGGACTGGAATTACTATTGAAACTTCATAATGCCGGCTGGATTGGTAATCCGTGGCAACCTCGTTGAATTTTTTAAAAAGCAAACGACTCGCAATCAGCCCTAGAGGCATTGTTATTAAATCGAAAAGCATCCTATCGACCTACTTTCAATTTTTTTCGCTTTCTGGTTAGAACTTTGTTAACTTTGTCAGCCGCCATCTTACCGGTTAGGATCGATATTGGAATCCCTGATGGACTGAAGGTCCATTGCCCGGCTTGATAAATGTCTTTGAACGGCGTATTGATTGAATTGGCAATCTTATTTAACCGGGTCTCACATGGGATTTCCTGGTTTTTAAATGACCATCCGGTCAAAGCCCCCTGATAGCTGCTGGATAATTTTTCAATTGTCAGGGGCGTCGAACAGGAACTGTACAGCACTTTAGTCTTGAACCCTTTGGAAAGAGCATGATCGAGAATTTCGATAACGGCATGAGTGGCGATATTTTTGAATTCCTCGTACCAGCCTGAATCATGGATTCGCGCCACTACCTTGTAATCAATCAAGGTCGAAACAATCAATCCGGTTTTGCCTTCCGGAGCCAGTGTCGGATCCCGCAGCACCGGGCATGATATTTCATAGGTAGTATATTCAAGATAATCGACAATCCGATTAATTAATTCCATTTTGGTCAGATTCTCATCATTGAGTTCGCCCCTGAGGGAATGAATCCCCTTCTTTTCAGGAGTGTAAAAACAATGTTCTCCACATCTTTTTCTGAAATATTCCGGTTCCATGTCAATTTCCATGAAAAATGAAATTACCGAATCTCCCCCGATACTGTCCTTGCGAATTCGCCGGTTGGATTCAATTTTGATGTTATTGGAGATTTGCCGGCTCCGCAAGTGGTCATACAAATAATTGGAATCAGCGGTCCAGATCATCTTTTCATAGTTATATTCAGTTCCATTGGCATCTTCAATTTTATTATGATCAAGATCGATTTTGACTACCTCGCTGTCCAATTTGACAACGCCGCGATTTTCAATGACAAAATCAGTCAGTTTTTCAACGAAAGCTCCGGTCCCACCTTTAGGATAATAATAATCAAGATAGACACTGAAATAGCTTAGAGCGAAAAATGCCGGTGTATCCTGGAAAAAGTGTTGGGTGATAAAATCTATCAACTCCATATTATCAGTGAAATTTTTCAAATAATCATTAATCGGTTGATCCAGTTTCATCGCTTTAGAGATGTTGACTTGATATTTAAACAACCACGGAATCAAGGTTTTGAACAGATATTCGTAATCTTCCAGGTAATCGACAAATAACGGATTATTGATACCGTAGAGAACCTCCATATATTTCATTACTTTTTTTATTTCTTTGATGATTGCAGCAATATCCCTCTTGTTGTCCGGGAAATTCCGGACCAGGAATTCTTCATATTCCCCAATGCTGTCATCCGAAGTCAAAATCACCCGATCCTTGCCAAGTCCGATAGTAATCTGGTTTTTTTCGAATTCCATTCCAATTCCAAGCTGTTTTAACATCGGGAACATTATCCCTGAATTTTCCAAAGCCCGAGCCCCCGCGTCAAAGGTGTATCCGTGCCGGTTGAAGCAGCCAACCAATCCCCCGGTCCGACTCTCCTTTTCCAGTACCAGGACGTGGTAACCCGATGACGACAAATAAGCGGCGGCAACAAGACCTGAAATCCCGGAACCGACAACAATAACGTCATAGCTGGTATTTTTATTCATACAATTTTCCTCCCCAGTAATTATGATAATTCTGCCAAGTGTCATATTTATGAAACATATCCCATAATATATATGACCATTATATCATGGAAAAGGTGAAAATATCATCATATTATCCGGTAATTTTTTGGCAACGACTCCAATCTTCCGGTTTGGTTTTTCTTTTTTCATTATTATCAGTTGTTTTCCAGGCAAATTAGATTGCATCATGTGGTCAATCAAAGCAGTTATATGTTACAATTATTCTAAATCAATAAAACGTTTACAATCAAACCAGAAACCAAATTGAGGTGATTATATGAATAATATCCAAAGAAAAGTCATTTTGATCATTCTGCTTACCACTGTCTGGGTAACATTGAATGAAAACTTTCATCTTGCCACCATTTTTGTCGGAATCCTGATTTCCCTGACCACTATCATGATGCTAAATCTGATCCATCCTCATCAAAGCGGGCATTATGATTATCATATCTCACCGCTAAGAATGATCATATTTATCCTTGTTTTGATCAAGAATATCTATATTTCGGCATTTGATACCATCAAGCATCTTGTCAAAGGTGAAATCAACCCCCGTGTCATTATAGTGAAAACGAAGTTGGAAAGATCGTGGCTCAAATCCCTGGTCGCCAATGCAATAACGCTCACCCCGGGAACCGTAACCATCGACATGATCAAAGATGAATTTTCAATTTTATGGCTTTATCCATCTTCTAATGATCCTGATAAAATCAAAGCTCAAATCTACCAGGATTTTGAAGATGTACTGGAAAAGGGGGATCACCATGCTTAGTGCTTTCTTTGTCGGATTCTCGCTGATGAGTATCTTTTATCTGTACCGGATCATCAAAGGTCCCTCAATCTGGGATCGGCTGTTGAGTCTCAATCTCTTCTTTGTGACCATGTTGATTGTCATGATTATTTATGCCTTGATCGAGCAATTGGACTTTTTGTTGGACATTGCGATTGTCTATGCCTTGCTAGGCTTCATCGGGATTGCTTTTACGGCCCGTTTCATCCAACGAAAGGGGAAAATCTGATGTCTCTAAATGAAATTATCGGTAGTGTAATCATAATAGCCGGAATCGGCTTCCAGCTTTTTGGCATGTATGGTATCACGAAATATCAGGACTTTTATGTGTCTTTGGCAATATCATCACTGATTGATTCGGCCGGTCTGGTCACCATTTTACTGGGCCTGATTGTTTATATGGGCCCCTCAATGGCCTCTTTGAAAATCGGATTCATTTTGTTTTTGATGCTTCTTTTGAACCCACTTTCCAACCACATCCTGGGCCGCGGGGCTCATTCCAGCAACTATAATCCGGAAAGGCGGCGCAAAAAATGATCCTTGATATTTTTTATCTTAGTTTGATTGTTTTTGCCATAATAACAATCCAGGCCCATGAATTGCGCAAGGCCGTAATCTATCTGTCCGTATTTTCACTTATCTGTTCCATTGTCTATCTTTTGCTCGGGGCTCCGGATGTGGCGATTGCCGAGGCAACGATCGGTTGCACGCTGTCGACAATTCTTTATCTGGTCGCTTTAAAAAAGTACAAGATATTCACCGTCTATTACAACAGCTATGTTAATGACGACGAGTTATCGGAAATGGTGATGGCTGAAAAAAATCAGATTCTGTCGGTCCTGCTCCACTTCACCCAGAATCAGGAACTCCAGCTCGATCTGATCAATACTTCAACAAGTTTCACCAAACTCAAAGACAGTGCCACCTGCGATGTCATCATATTCCACAATCCTAATGGAATTTGGCTCCACGGGGTCAAAAACAGTTACCAATACAATATCCTATTGGACTATCTCAAACGTGAATCCGGTCTGCTTGAAAAAGGTAAATTCATTGAAGGTGAAGACTGGACGCTATCAAACGGCGAGGAGGATGATTAAATTGCTTAGAAGAAAACTTATTGCCTTATGGTTGGTCTTGTTGTTTGGACTTATTGTCATCATTCAGGTCCAACCGCTGGACTCGGCGACAGACTTGTATGAATATATAACCACCAATTTCATGGCCGAAACCGGGGCTGTCAATTCAGTTACCGCCATCTATCTGGACTACCGGATGTTTGACACCCTGTTCGAGACCTTGCTGCTTCTGGTCAGCGTCATTGGAATCATCTATTTTTCACGTCACGAGGGGGACTACTGATGGAACAACATTCAAAATTACTTAGAGTGACCATGGGAGCTATTTATCCCTTCATTATTGTTTTTGGCCTCTATGTCATCATCAACGGTCACACTTCACCTGGGGGCGGATTCCAGGGAGGTGCCATTCTTTCGGCGGTATTCATTGTCCAGTATTTTACCACTTATGAAAAAACAGCGAGTCTCAACCTGCTAAACAAGATCGAAAAAATACTCTATTTGACCCTTTTGCTTTTGGCAATCCTGTTCATATTCGAGTTTAGAAACAGCATTCCCGATCTTTTCAAACCTTACTATCTGGTGACCATGAATATCCTGATCGGCCTTAAAGTCGCTTGCGGACTGAGTGTTATTTTCTACCGCTTCGTCCTGTTTGAAAGCAGGTGATGGAATGGGAGAAGGAATTTTAGACGGATCAATAATCGCTTTGGCGCTATTCTCAATTGGAGTTTACGGACTACTGGCCCGTCGCAACATCATCAAAACAATCATGTCATTCGGGATTATCCAGGCGGCCATCATTTTATTCTTCCTGAATACCAATTACCATTACGGAGCCAACCCTCCCATCGGAGATGCCCAGAACATGGCCGATCCTTTCCCGCAGGCCCTGATGATAACCGCAATTGTAATCGGGGTCGCCGTAACCGCAGTCGGCCTCACGATGTTCATCAGCCTTTATCATCACTACGGTTCGACCAACTGGAGTAAAATCATCCAGAAGAGAAAGGAGGAAGACTGATGTCCCTGTACTGGTTTATCGTTTTGCCGATAATCATCGGTCTCATCTCTTATTTTTCTCATTCATACCGGACCAAAATATTCGTTCTTTTGATTCAATTCGGTTTTTTTATCCTTTCAGTTGTCAATTTTATCGAGGTCAGACAAAATGGCGTCAAGATGGAAGTGGTCGGAGGGTATGATTTTGGAGTCGGAATTGCCCTTAAAGCTGATCTGTTTTCAAGCGTGATGGTGGCTTTGACGATTTTCATTTTCACCTGCATGCTACTCTACAATCTCCAATCAAGCTACCTCAATCATCTTTTCCTTTTTCTTTTCACAGTTCTTGAAGGTCTGATTTGCGGACTCTTCCTTTCCAATGACCTTTTCAATATCTATGTCATCATCGAGGTTTCAACCATCGTCGTGACCATCCTGATTGTCTTCAAGAAGGACTCCAAATCGATCTATGACGGGGTTATCTATCTTTTCACCAACCTCGCTTCAATGACCCTGTTTTTACTGGGAATCGGGTACATGTACCGGATCTTTGGAACAACCGATCTGACTATACTCAGTGAAAAGATCTTACTTGTGGAAAACAAACAGACATTGATTCTGCCTTTTGCCCTGATGATAACCGCAGTGGATCTCAAATCGGCATTGATGCCGCTATTTAGCTGGCTGCCCAAAGCCCATGGAACCGCAAGTGCGCCATCCATAGTTTCAGCCATTCTTTCTGGACTTTATGTAAAAGGCGGAATCTATCTTTTTATCCGGATTTTCAATCTGTTCCAGCCGGTGTTCAATGAACTTGTCGTCTTTATGATTTTCGGATTCATCACCGCCGTAGTGGGTTGGATCTTTGCTTTAAGTCAAAACGACCTGAAACTAATTCTAGCTTACAGCACAGTAAGTCAGATCGGAGTAATTGTCTTTGGCCTTTCATTGAATTCCCAATACGGATACTGGGGGGCAATCTACCATATTCTCAATCATGCAATTTTCAAAACAACCCTCTTTTTGACAGCCGGAATGATTGTTCACGAATATCACACCCGTGATATCCGCAATATCTCCGGGGTATTCAAACGGATGCCTTATGTTTCAGTAGCATCGGTATTTGCCATGTTAGGTATCACCGGAGCGCCGCTGTTCAACGGGAGTTTTTCAAAGAATCTGATCCACAAGGGAATGAGCGATTCAATTCTTTTTGAAATTGCGTTCTTCATTATCAACGTTGGAACCATTCTGATTTTCATCAAATACTCGACCATGTTCCTGGGCGATTCCAAAAAAGGCCACAAGGTCGAATGGAATCAACTCTTGGTGATATCCTTGCTTGGAGCAACCTGTTTTTTAGGTGGGGTATTCGGTTCATCGTTTATGAGATTCCTGTTTGATTTCAACGTCAATGTGTCGATTTCCAGTTATGTGGAAAAAATTGCGATCTACCTTTTCACCCTAGCCACAGGATTCATCTTTTATAAATACGTATATCAAAGGACGCGAATATTCACTCGAATCCAGGAAATTGAACTGACGTTCAATGAGATAATCATGACCATAGTTGCTTTTTTCACCGGTTTTTTGATTATGCTGCTGATTCAGTTCGGTCTTTAATTTTTTTAAAGAAAGGTTGATTAGATGAAAAAATACACCAAACCGGAGTTGGAGGAAATCCGCCGGAAACTTTCAAAAGAACAGTTCGAAGTTACCCAAAACAACGGGACCGAGGCCCCGTTTCGAAATGAATTCCACGACAAGAAAGACCCGGGTATCTACGTTGATATTGTAACCGGGGAACCGTTGTTCACTTCAAAGGAAAAGTTTGACTCCCATTGCGGCTGGCCAAGTTTTACCAAACCGATTGAAAAAAAATCAGTCAACTACAAAAGAGATACTAGCCACAATATGGATAGAACCGAAGTGCGCTCGACAATCGGAGACAGCCATCTGGGTCATGTTTTCAATGATGGACCTATCGATCAAGGCGGAATGCGCTACTGCATCAACAGTGCCTCACTGCGATTCATTCCGGTTGAAAAACTTGAAGAGGAAGGCTACACAGAATTTCTCAAACTTTTTGAACAATAATAAAAATCACTATCGCCCGGTTTCCATTCAAGGGTCATAGTGATTTTGAGTATCTAAGATAGTTTAATATTGCCGCTCCGAACAATATGAGTGATGGTTTACTTTTGTAGGACCATTTATTAGCTACAACGATTGTTGAGGTTTAATTCTAAAAAACAGGCTTAGCTCCATGATTCATTTTGGTGCTTTGCCTGTTTTTTTGGTATCATATTAGTATATAAACATCTTTTAGAAAGGAAAAAAGATAGAAATCTCCCCTACCAAGTTTGATTTCTATCTGCTCATAAGAACAATATGATAATAATAAAAAATGAAACAAAAATCAAGTATATCAACCAAAAATCCTACTCCAACACAGTTAATTCAATCAATTTTTCACAAATGAGCTGCTCTTGTGGTGCGACAAACTCTTTCAAGACACATTCCTACTACGTTAGAAATGTGTCGTTTTTAGGTCTCAAATTCAAAATTAGGATCATGAGGCTCATTTGCGGGGACTGCGGTAGAACTCATGCCATCCTGATTGAATCAATGGTTCCATTCTCAATTTTGTCAAAAGATGACATAGTTTCTATCATTGTAAACAACAACCATTACGATCCTTCGTATCTCAGTTATCTGCGGCAGTCTTTCGACATCAATCTAAGCTATGAAGATTTTTGTATTCTAAAATCAAGAAAATTTGACTGTATCTTCATTACCACATAACTTTCATACGATTAAACCGGGTTTATTTGTACAATCTACTTGTAAAATGAATTTTAGGAGGAAAACGTATGGAATCGAATAATAAGTCTAATCTTTCTACGTGTTTGGCGACGAATCCTAACACGGGTGCGTCTATTGATGACATTTATATTAGAAAACTATTCAATCTTGAAGACAAACGGATTAAGAAAATCCATGTCAATCATCAGTTTGATGGTGTTAATGTGTATGTTGAACTTGAATGTGTCCCCCACATATGCCCGGTCTGCGGAACCGAGACCACCATCGTCAATAACTACGTTAACAAGAAAATAACCCACTCTATCCTAAATGGTATTCCTTGCTATATCAACTACCATGCCCGCAGGCACAAATGCCCCGCCTGCAACAAAACATTCTATGAACACAATCCGTTCACCCTCAAAGGTATGAAAATCTCTTTGGCGACCGTATATAATGTCCTGAAGGATTTGAAATCGTTTAATGAAACATTCAAGAGCGTTGCTTATCGTCACAACATATCGCCCACCACAGTTGCTTCGATATTTGACAAGCATGTAAGAGTATCAAGAAGAACGCTGCCGGAGTATATCTGCATTGATGAAGTTTATGCCTTCAAATCGAAAAGAAGCAACTATGTTTGCGTGCTGCTTGATTATCAAAACCAGAAAATAATTGATCTGTTGCCAGATCGAAAAAAATACAGTTTGCTTAACTACTTCACCCTGATTCCCAGGAAAGAACGGGAAATAGTTAAAGTCGTATCAACTGATATGTGGGAAACTTATCGAATCGTAAGCAAGCGTGTATTCCCAAATGCCGTTGTGGCCTGTGACAAGTTTCATGTAATCCAGGAGCTTACCAAGAAGGTTGACAGAGTTAGAATCGATGTTATGAACAAGGTCAAAGTTCCACCAAATCTAATTAAGGAGAATCTCACCCCAAAAGAGATTGTAGAAATCAAAGAACGTAAGAAGCAATATTATGTGCTCAAAAAATTCAATTGGCTTCTTTACAAGAATGATCCAAAGATATTCGATCCGAACGTCAAAAAGAAATACAATAGAGTGCTTGAAGGTTATTACAATCCCTATGATCTTCTTGACTACATAATGAAAATCGACCCACAACTCGAAGAAGCTGTAGATTTAAAAGATGAAGTAATAAGATTCTTTAAAAAGAGCAATTATAAAACAGCGAAACGGAACCTTGAGGAAATAATTGACGAATTTAGAAAAAGCAATGTAAAAGGAATGAACGATTTCGCTAATACGATGGTTAGGTGGAAGAACGAAATAATCAATTCGTTCATCGAAATAACCAAAGGTCATAAAATCAATAATGGAATAATCGAAAACAGAAACAAAACCATAAAAAGCATCAAACGAAACGCCAATGGCTATAATAACTGGGAAAGATTCCGAAGCAGGGTGCTATATGTCTTGAACGATGATGTGAATTACTATATCTACCCCTCGACAAAATGAAAAAGTGACTGGAAATCATAAGATTTCCAGTCACCCTATTGTGGCTCTAATCATTCATGAGGTAGTAAGCACATCAAATAATTCTATTGCTTATAACAAGTGCTACCTCAAGTTATTTTAGAGTACCGTGATTTTTTTGTTAAGTTTTTTAGTTTATTCAAAGATATAACCAGTCATCGAAAGGCTGCCATATTCGTAGCCCTTGTTGAAAACCGTGATTTGGTCATCTTTGCCCGTAGTTCCCAACATTGTCAGCAACGGATAGTAATGATCGGGTGTCGGAACTGCAAGTTTTGATGAAGGTTCCAAGGTGTAGCTGATACATTTGTCAAATTCCCGAGCGGTTATCGCCTTCTCGATGTAATCATCAAATCTGATTGCCCAGTCAAACGGTTCGTTTTGCCCGAAATTGACAAGCCGAAGATTATGGACGATATTTCCACTGGCAATGATCATATAGCCAAGCTCCCGCAAATGCGCCAGCTTTACCCCAAGATCATATTGCTCCTGGGGTGATTTCGACCGGTTTACACTTAATTGGACCACTGGAATTGAAGCATCCGGGTACATGTGCACCAAAACTGACCAAGCCCCGTGATCAATTCCCCAAGAGTTGTCGATTACAACCGAATCACCTAGTTCCTCGAGCACCGTGGCAGTCAGTTTTTTATCACCGCGTGCCGAATATTTCAACTGAAAAAGTTCATCCGGGAATCCGTACATATCATAAATTTGGTTCGGATCGGCTGCATCCTGGGTGGCTGTTTTATTGACATACCAGTGGGCCGAGATCATCAAAATGGCTTTTGGCTGAAATCTCTTTCCGATCTTTTTCCAGGTATTTGAATATTTGTTGTCTTCAATCGCATTCATCGGTGAACCATGACCGACGAAAATCGCAGGCATTTTCATATGAGTTCCTCCTAAGTAATCTTACTTTGCCATGTTTTTAAGATTATCACCCGTCAATCGATAGACGGTCCAATCTTCCATTGGCTGCGCATTCAGTGAAAGATAAAAATCGATGCTTGGCTTGTTCCAGTCAAGACACGACCATTCCAATCGCCCACAGCCGCGTTCAACCGCAATTGATGCCAGTTGGCGGATAATCGCTTTACCACACCCCTGATGACGGTACTCTTCAAGAACGAACAAATCTTCAAGATAGATTCCCGCACGGCCCAAAAATGTTGAAAAGTTATGGAAAAACAAAGCGATTCCGATTTCCTTGTCGTCTTTGAGGGCAAATATGACTTCCGCTTTTTCCTTGTCAAAAAGCCACATCTCCAATAGTTCCTCTGTTGCCACTACTTCATCAAGCATCTCTTCGTAAATAGCCAATTTGGTGATAAAATCCAGGATCAGCGCAACATCATCCCTGGTTGCGTATCTGAATTTAAATTCCTCTTTATTCATAATTTCCCTCCGATTATTTGTTTTCCATCAAAATACTGATGCATTCATTGATTGAATCCACCACATAGTTGGATTTGTCCTTGATTTGATCCGGACTGTCATTGAAAGTGAAACTTAGAGACGTTCCTTCCAGCATTGGCAAATCATTGAATGAGTCACCGATACAGGCAACATCATCGCTGATACCAAAATAATTCCGAATAAACTTTGCCCCAGTATCCTTCGAACACCCCTGAGCAACACAATCGATGCTTTCTTTGTTCTGATATGCCGATATCCCTTCAATCTGATTGATTGCATCAATCAACTGGGAAGCAGCTTCAGTGTTTTCCAGATGAAGCGACGCCCCGAACACCTCCACATTTTCCTCAAGCACTATTTCCTTGATTGGAACAAAGAAGTCAAAATCATGAGCCTCTTTTTCCTCGGTAAAGTAGATATGATCATTGGTAAAGATAGTTATATCGTGCATTGAATATTCACCCATGATATATTTGCAGACCTGATGGTCAATCGTCTTTTTAAAAAGGCACTCCCGGTTGCGATCGAGAATGAGTGTTCCGCTGTTTAGGATATAGAAATCCAATTTGATTCTTTCATGCATGAATTCGGTTATCCCCCGAAGTGGTCTACCGGTACATACCCCAAACAGATTTCCGTTGGCACGGAACTTTTCAATTGCATCGATATCTTCCTCACGGTATCCTTTGTCCCCAAAGTACAGCGTTCCATCATAATCGCTTGCCAAAATCTTCATAAATGCTCCCCCTTGTATTTGTCGCTCTAATTATGCCATTTTTTGTTATCTTATACAATCAATATGAATTGAACTATTGTTCCAGAATTGCCTGGTAAGTCTGATTCGCAGCCACTCAATAATCGAAAAATGCGTCATTTCCCAATAACTGGTGATGGCGCATTTGAATTATTCATAAGCGAAATAGTGATTTTAGGTCGAATTTGGATTCTTCCTGATGATTGATGGTCATGTTTTTAACATGATCATATCCAATCTCATAAATTTTTTCGTTGTTGCTTGTATCCAGGATATTGTACTCGGTCAGCTTATCTAGTCTGATGAGCACATCGCAGAATTCCTCCTTGTCCTGTTGCATCCCGACGGTCATCTGCAAAATCTGGGTGATAACTTCGGGCATACCGGTAATCTTATTGTCTGGTTTTACTGGTGAAATGTCAATTGCGATGAGCATATCACAATCATCGACCAACGGCAGAACCGGCACATTATCAAGCAAGCCGCCATCAACATATTGGAAGTCGTTGATTTTCACCGGAGTGAACAGTATCGGAATTGAGGCCGAGGCCTGGACAGCTTTGGCCACATTGCCGGAATCAAGGTATTCGACCCGGCCGGTATTCAAATTTGAGACACAGACATGCAATGGATATTTCAAGTCTTCAAAATTCTTGCCTTCAAGAATCGTGTCAAGTTTGTGATAGAGATTTTCCAACGAAGCAAATCCGACCACCGGAATGGTTATCTTGGCCGCATCCATCAGGCGGATATCTTTCAAAAACTCCATTATTTCCTCCGGACTCTTATCAGCCGCCAACAAAGCTGCGACAATTGCTCCGGCACTGGTACCGGAAAACACATTGGGTTTGATTCCTTTTTCATTTAGAGCTTTAATCGCTCCCAGATGGGCAAACCCGCGGGTTCCGCCACCTCCAAGCACCAGCCCGATTTTCTTGCTACTCATTATTCGTCCTTTTCCTTCGTACTTTTGTCAAACCGGGTATAGTCGATAGTCTCCTTGTATTCCTGATGAATCCGGGTATCTTCCAGCTTGTCATAATCGTTATTTTTGATTTTTTCATAGATTGCCACCGCATAACCGTTGATGATTTTCTCATTTTCCTGGGTGGCATTGCCTTTGGCAAAACTCAGCGCTTTGAAAATTGCCTGAGTTACCGCTGAATCCTGTTGCCCATAGAGGATAATCTGATTATAGGCATCATGGAGAATGTATTTGTAATCATAAGCCTCAAGAATTATCATCCCGGCCACATCCTTGTCTTTGACCAGGACATAGCCATGTTCGAGATCGGCTATATCCCGCAGCAATATCCCGGTTATCTTGATACAGTGAATCGCAGTATTGGGATCGTTGATTCCCGGAGACAGCGCCCGCAAAGCAATTTCAACAATCTTCTGGATGGTGAAAATGAAATCCTGGGCCTCGGTCTTCTTGTTTCCGATAGTAAGGCAACCTTGAATCCGGCCGACTATCTTTTCATCGGGCGGTTCCTTGCCCTGGTAGTATACCGTAACGACATTGGTCTGGACATCGACAAACTGGCCGACAACCTTTTTAAAAATTACGACACACTGGTGCTTTTGCGCTATTTCCTTCAAGTGGGTATAGTCGATTTCCTGAATATAGCCATCACCGGGACTAAGAATATCCAGGATTTGCATATCCTTGGTTATCCCCTCAATCGTATTTTCCTGAATTACCTGATGGTCCTTGACAAAACGGCGATGCTGCTTGATTTTTCCCAATGCTTCATTGTGAAGTCTTAGAATCAGTCCGTTAGCCTGAATATAGGTCGAAACATTATGGATAAATCGCAGGAAGTACACCAATCCTAAAATAACATAAATCACGCCGACACTTGCCGCGATAACCAAATGGTCATCCGCACTAGTATTGATGAACAGCAGCGAGATGATCGAATAGATGAAACCACTCAAGAAAATCCCGAAGGATTTCATAGTTGTATCGTTATTGAGGAAATTTTCAACGACTCTTGGGGTGAACTGAGAAGAATACATCGTCAAAACCACCATCGTAGTTGAAAAAGTGAATATCGCAATTGTGATAAAGGCTCCCGCCACAATTCCCAGGACACTTTGGGCCAAGGTGGTCTTGGTGTAGAAGAAACTGCCCAGAAATTCCCCTAGGCGGTTGGTGTATGACCGATCCACCACGGTAATGACGATTGCGAGAATCAAGGCCAAGAGACTATACATGGTCGGATAGAGCCAGATGCTTTTTTTGACTTTGCTGATGATTTTCATATTAAACATAACAATCCCTGCTTTTCTGGTTGGTTTGCAAAAACAATCAATTAAATTAAAGATATTAGTTTACTCCTACTCTGCTGCATGATGCTCGGACCTGAAATTCTCAAAGAACCATTTTAAGCCACATCATCTACTAATATTGTATCATATTATTAGGCATATTCAAACTGTACCCCGCTGTCTTTGGCGGATGAAAACGACCCCTGCTTGAAAAAACAGAGGTCATGAATTGTATTTATTCCAGGAGTTAAATCAGCTTCATTTCCTGGAGTTTTTCTTCAATTTGATGCTGATCGATGGAACCCCCGCAACCACCCAGTTCTATCGACGGCTTGGTCTTACCGTGATAATCGCTGCCACAGGTAATCAAAAGCCCCAGTTTTGAACCGGTCTGATAAAAATAATCACTGGTCTGAGGACTATGATAACTGCTGAAGGCTTCCACGCCATCAAGACCCACCGCCACCATCTCCGTGAATATTTCAAATTGTCCTTTGAGGTTGTTCCCCGGATGAGCCAGCACGGCCACTCCCCCATGATCATGAATTATTTTCACCACTTCTTCTAAGGTTGGATATTCAATTTTGGTATAGCATGGTTTCCCCTGGGCATAGTAATCCCAATAAAAATTGACATACGGGTTATCACCTCGATCTCCGCCATCTCGGTAAGGCTTCAACATGGGATGGTCAAGATAACGAGTGTCGTTGAGCAATAATTCAGCAAACATTTCCCCGGTATAAACTCCATTGTCTGAAAGTTCTCCAAGTCGTTTTTCGTCGATCTCAAAACCCAATTTTTTGGTCAATTTGATTTTCTCTTTGGAACTGCTTAGCTCCTGCTCTAAGACATTATTCTCAATTTGTTCAAAGATCGGATCTTGATAATCAATCCCGTATCCGACAACATGGAGATTGATATCTTTGTACGTACAGTCAATTTCAACTGCGGGAATGTATTTGATCCCCTTTTTTTGAGCAGTCTCAAGTCCTTCGGCAATCCCTTTGACACTATTATGGTCCGCTATTGCCATAATTTTGACTCCGGACTCAGCGCATTTTTCAACCAGTTTTGCCGGAGTGAATTCACCGTCGTCACTATAAATTGAATGCATATGCAAATCGATATATTTGTTCATATTAGCCACCTCTTCTTCAATTTGAATTCTCTGATATTACTATACCAAACACCTTGCGCTAAAACCTAAAAACACCAGACAATGAAAATTATTATTTGCAGCCGATTAAAATTTTATCAAAAAAAGCATTGTTCTAAACAATGCAATTTTTTGCCTGGTTCAATTTTAACAAAATATTCACTAATTAGATTTCCACATCGAATATTATCATGTAAAGAAGCACTGCCACTACAAAGAAAGTAGAAAAATAATATTGCCACGGCATCTTCTTCTTAAAGAAAAACAGCAGTGGAATCAGGACGATGACTGCACCTAACCCAATGATGATCCAAGTTGGCTGCAAATACAGGGATATTCCCATCAGCATCAAAGTCACCATCAACGGCATAGTAAAGGCAGTGGCCTTGATTGTGTCGTTGAACTTTGATCCAAATACCAGACCGGACATTACGTAAACAATGGCAAGATAAATAATCCTGCTTAAAACTGGCGGAGCCTCGTTGGAAGGAACTCCCATCTTCTGCATCGTCAGTTGGAACACACCTGATGCAAGAACGAAAGCAAACAAGAAGAGGATAAACCCTCCGACAATGATTACTGCAGCTGATATGGCGTTGTTTTGCCATGGTTTGAATTTCATTTTATTCACCTTTGCTTTATAAAATATCTGCTTAAAAAACCATAATCAACAGCCTTATTATGGGGGCCATTGTCATGAAAAAATATTATCTGCCACTTCATCCGTCTTTACACTTATATTGTAACACATAACCAAGCAATTATGAATAAAATATCAGGAGCACTGGTTTTTTTGGCACCGGTGCTTCTGAGTCATGATCCTATTGAGTCGCTTTCAAGGCCGCTCTGATTACATCGATCACCTGATCGATTTCGTTTTCTTCAACTAGCAGCGAACTGATGAATCTGATTACATTATGGTCAACCCCGCAGCTTAGCAGCACGATTCCCTTAGCGAAGGCATAATTGATAATCCGATCAGTCAATTCCTGATTAGGGCTGCCATCTTCATTCACCATTTCGATGGCAATCATCAGTCCGGCTCCCCGGACATCCCCAATGGAAGACGGGAATTCACCGGCCAGGATGTTTAGTGCTTCCAGGAAATATTTCCCCTTCTCCTTGCAGTTATCAAGCAAATTTTCCTCTTCGATAACCGCCAAAGTTTCCAGCCCGGCAGCACAGGCCAACGGATTACCACCAAAGGTTCCCCCATGGGCACCAGCCGGCCAGTTCTCCATTATTTCCTTTTTGGCGATGATTGCCGATAGCGGAATTCCTCCGCTAAGGGCTTTGGCCGAAGTCAGGATGTCCGGCTTGACATTGAAAGTCTGATAGGCATATAGTTCACCCGTTCTCCCAATCCCGGTTTGAACTTCATCGAAAATCAGCATAATCCCATGTTGATCACATATTTTTCGCAGTCCCGCCAAGAACTCTTTTGGTGGCACCACATAGCCCCCTTCACCTTGAATCGGTTCAATCAGAATCGCTGCCACCATCTCAGGATCAATCAATTTATCGAATATTTCATCAAACTGTCCCAGACATTCCATCTGGCATGCACCGGACTTTTTTCCAAAAGGACATCGATAACAGTTGGCATAATCAGCCCAATATACACTTGGTAGAAGCGGTTCATAGTAGCGCCGGTATTTGGAATTCGAGCCAGTAACCGAGGTAGCGGCAATTGTCCGGCCATGGAATGAGTTCTTAAAAGAAATTATCCCCGGTCTTTTGGTATGGAATTTTGCCAGCTTCAGGGCTCCTTCATTGGCTTCGGCTCCCGAATTGCTAAAATAAACCATCGTATCCCTATCGGTCATTTCAACCAATTTTTCTGCCAGTTTGACGTACGATTCATAGTAGACAACATTGTGACCGACATGAATCATCGTATCCAGCTGCTTTTTGATTGCTTCAACAACCCGAGGATGACGATTACCCAAATTGTTTACCGCCACCCCGCTGGCGAAATCCAAATATTTTTGCCCTTTTTCATCAATAATGTAATTTCCCTGTGAAGCAACAACTCCCAATTTTGTCGCTCTTCCAGCCGCTGGTGGAATCACCTTGGCTGCTCTTTCAAACATATTATCCATTTTATTTCCCCTTCTTTCCATAATAAACCAAATTAACCATTTCTCGCATTGATTCCCGGTCCATTTCGACTGGATTGACCTTGGTGGCCCCCAACATCGAATGGTCAAGGAGCAACTCAAATGATTGCAAAAATTCTTCTTCACTGATGCCCGCCTCTTTGAACGAAGCCGGTATTTTCATCCTATTGTTCAGTTCATTTATTTCTTCAATGATATTGTCACACTGGCAGTGAAATTCCAGTTTACATAGTTTTTTATCAACAATCGGATTTTGGCGATTATATTCCAGGACATAAGGCAAGATTATCGCATTGGTGAGACCGTGCGCGAGATCAAACATCGCTCCATAGGCATGAGCGATTCCATGGACCATTCCCAACCCGACATTCGCAAATCCGATTCCCGCCATGGCCTGATAGTTCTGAACTTTTTCTCTACTCTCAATTGTCATTTCCTGATAGGAAATCAAAAGCCATTCCATAATTCCTTCAATTGCTCCCCGGCAGATCGTTTCGGTAAAATCATCAAGGTTGTGATTTGTATAAGCCTCAATCGCATGAGTCAAGGCATCCATTCCGGTTTCAGCCACAATTCGTTTTGGCATCGACATGGTTATACCTGGATCCAGGATGGCAATATCCGGCCTTAGAATATCGGTCATGATTGGGACTTTAAGTTTCTTAACGGGATCAGTGATCACCGTCCCCCTGGTTACTTCCGAAGCGGTTCCTGAAGTTGAAGGAATGCAGATCAATCCGGTTGACCGACTGGTTGGTATCTTCCCGCCCATGTTTTTTTCCAGCACATTTTCAAAAGTCAAATCCTCAAATTCATAAAACAAAAGCATCGCTTTGGCAGCATCCATAGCCGATCCTCCGCCGACCCCAATAACCAGATCAGGATTGAATTCCCGAATCTTGGCTACGCCATCCATGACTTCCTGGATTCTAGGATTCATTTTGATTCCCGAATATATCAGGCTCTGGCATCCGGCCTGGTCAAGATTGTCCCTTACTTGTGCCAAAAAACCATTTTTTTCCATTGAACTGCCCCCGGTGACTATGAATGCCCTACTATATTCAACATTTTTCAAATATGACAAGGCATCATTCCCCGTTACAATTCCTTCACCACTCAAGGTTATCTTTTTTGTCATTGCAATCAATTATCCTTTCATTCCCCAAACTTTTGACATCCTATCCCAAGAATTTGTCAATGGTCTTCAAAATCAACTTTGGTAAGGTTTCAAATGAGTATGATATGCTTACCCGTTCGGTCCACTTGTGGGCATCTTTGCCATACACCCCAAAGTTTACTGCCGGGATGTCCAGTTGCTTCATCTCCTTGAAAGGAAGCGGATACAGGGTTTCATAACCCGGGAAGTTATCAACGAGTAATTTGATGGACTCTTCAGTATCATCTATTTTGATATAACTGCTATCCGACAAACTAGGGAAAAATTGGTCAAACTTGAATACTTCCCCAACTTCTTCACCAAGTTCCGACGTAATATCTTCCAATTTTTCATATATATCCAGCTCCGATTGCACCTCTTTTTTAAGAGTATTGTGGGGACAATATGGTGGCGCAAAGAAGAGTACAATTCCTGGTTCATGAATTTCGACAACTTCAGTCAGCCATTTGACTACCTGACAGGCAATCTCCCGTTGGTCTTTTTCACCAGCCATGATTTCAGCCATTTTTGTCGCCAGCAATTCTTCAAGTTCATCTCCTTTGACCTGCTTGGCCATTCCATATAATTGATCATAAGTCTTCACATTGGTTTGATAATCGAGTTTCTCATATTTCAAACCGGACAAAGCAGAGTATTCTTTGAAGCGACAATCCAACTGTTCGATTGTTTTTGCCATCGCCTCACTGGCCACAACTTTTAACAACCCCACTATTTCATCCATGCTCTTGTTGTGAACAAAATAATTGAAATAAACAAATGAATTATAGGCGGTCTGGACATTGTAGAAATCTTTCATGTCTTTCATTTTCAAAACTGAAGGCGGCAGGGTGTACTCACCGTTATATCCATCACAGAATTTGGGATTGCAGTTCATGATCTCCACAATTTTGGCCCCAATCATGGATGCATCCAAGCCTTCAAAACATTGACCCACATGGGTTTCTTTGCCCATGATGTAGAAACATGGCAGCAGTTTTCCAACCGCCCCCGCATAAATATATCGATGCTGATCACCTGGATACATCGGACAGGTAAAATCATTATTCACTGCCATGACATATTCAAGACCATACTGGTGCTTGAATTTTGAATAGATTGGTAATGATTCAATCACTCCTGTATGCAGGTTCTCTTCAACCGGATTGAATGATACCATGATATTTCCATTGATCAGTTCTGCTTTCTCACTTAAATACTTAAGCAGGACCAAAAAAACCGCATCGCCACTTTTCATGTCGCAGGTTCCCCGACCAAAAAGATAATCGCCCGAATCCAGATCCTTTTTGATGTCTTCAGCCAGGTTAACTGTTTCAAGCGCTTCAATCAACCCATCACAATCAAAGGCATATTCTTCAAGTCGTCCATAATCCTTGACTCCTACCGTATCGGTATGGCCATGGAATATCAAAGTTTTGTTCGACTTCCCATTCCCCTTCAACAAAGCGATCACGTTCTTTCGTTCAAGAACATCATCCTTAAGTTTGGCTATAGAAACATAGTCTGGATTCTCCTTGAAATAAGGAATATCCCTGATGTAATTGGCAATGAAATCCCCAATCTTGCTTTCTCCCGCAGTCGAATTGACACTGGGGATGGCTACGAGATCCTTAGTTAACTGAATCATTTCTTCTTTCAAAAACTTCTCAAATGCAATCATATATTAATTCCTTTCTAGTGGGAAAGTCATACAATGCGGCCCACCCCCGGCTTTCAAATGTTCGACAATATCCAACTCAATCACGGTACATCCTTTTCCCCGCAATTTCTCATTCACAAAGTGGTTTTGGTTCAAGGAAACAACCCTTCTATCACCGATTGCTTCAACGTTGCATCCATGTTGGAAGACCTGTTCTTCGGTAATGTCGATTGTTTCAATCCCCTTGGTATAAAGAATGTTCAAAAAGTACTCCGGCAACGCTTTTGAACAGACAATTGCCAAATCATCAGCCACCAAATTGAAACACAAATCCAGATGCAGATATTTTTCATCCATCGCAACTGGAATTATGGTATACCCATACGGCGCCAGCGCCGCTTGTTTCTCCCTGATTCCCGCCAAATCACTGCGCACTGCTGTGCCGATTGCAATCGTATTTCGATCAATAAAGGCAAAGTCACCACCTTCAAACAATCCCGCTTTTACTTCAGCAATCTTGGGAATTCCTAGTTCAGCCATCTTCTTTTCATAATCCGCTCGCTCTTTGAATCGAATCGGCTCTTTGAAATTGCCCAGGATATAACCTTCCCTTACACAGCCCCCAAAATCTCTCGAGAAGACCGAGTTAGGCCTTTGAGGATCGGCATCAAGCAGCACAACTTCGACTCCATATTTGTGATATGCCGCCACTATGCTTTCATGCTCCCTCTTGAGCAAATCCCGATCCAAAGGCTGGCTGGACCATTTTTTGGCTATCTCATTAATCGGTGCCGCTTCCAAATAAGTCGATTTAGACATCAGAACCCTTTTCAATACCGATGTTCCATCTTTTACATACATATTTTTCCCCTCCTTGCTTTTTTCCCTTTCCAATCAGCTGTAAAAAATATCGAATCATAGCCCCAATGCCTTTATTGAATAATTATTATCGTAATGATATTTTTTTATTACTGATTGACAAAAAAATAATGCCTGAATATAAATGTCAATTTTTTGACTACATACAATATACCATATCACAATATCATATCACAAGTTTTGAATTTCTTGATTTACTCTTTTGGCAGGCCTCTGTCAAAATCATGAGAAACCAAAAAAAACACCCTTGCGGGCGGTTTTGGTAAAAATAATTTTCAATTCGCAACTCGGATTTTACTCTGCCAGGGACAACGTAACTGAAACATTGCCATTTCCCAGGAATTTTTTCAATTCCGTTGCTGTAATATCATTGATTTTTCCAAGTCTGGTGAAATTCCATGAGTTTGGTGCATAATAAATCACAAAAGCATTTCCCTGATACAAAATCAAGTCGCCTGGTTCAGTTGTGATTTGGACATCGTTTCTTGGCAAACTAGTTGGGAAGGCCCCAACTTTTTCCATATTGCCATAATCACGCATATCAATAGTTACCGGTCCCTCCGCCAACATATCCTTTAAAGCAGCTGTAGATGAATTATCAACCAAAGTTGCGGTAATTGTATTGTCTCCTACTTGAATATTTATCATATTAGTTTGTATCTCCTTTGCATTATTTTGATTTTCTTCATTATTTTCGGTATTTTGATCCACCACTTCAAGATTGTCTTGAGATGATGAGTCACTGTATTCAGCCTGATTTGAACATCCCGTCATCAATCCCAGGGATGATATCAAAAACAGCGATAAAATCATTTTTTTCATATTCTCCTCCTCGATTACGGAATTGATTTAAAGGTTTCCTGTGCCATCACTTTAAAGCGGTTAGGCCAGAATCACCAGATCATATTCGACCGTACCCAGTCCTAGTTTTGCAGCAGTATTGACTGTATGGATTCCGTTTCTTGATTCCATCCGTTCAATCAACGCTGCTTTTCCTTCATCCTTCGATGCATACACCGCATCAACACAAGCTTGGTCGACCGCTACAGGATCCAATGATGCGAAAATCCCCAAATCGGCCATTTCCGGATCAGCAGGATGAGCGTCACAGTCACAGTCAACTGACAACTTGTTGGCGATATTGATGTAGAGGATGTTTTCTTTTCCCATGTATTCAACTACCGATTTATCAGCTTCAGCCATTGATTCCAAAAATGAATCGTGATCAGCAGTCCAAATTTTTTCCGGTTCACCGGCACCATGAATTACGGCTTTCCCATTCGCTGAAGCAATACCAATCGACATGTTTTTAAGCGCCCCGCCAAAACCACCCATCATATGACCTTTGAAATGTGAGAGCACCAACATCGAATCATAATTGGCGAAGTTAGCTCCGACATAGTTGGTAGTCAAGTGAGTTCCACCATTTACTGGCAACTCGATTTCCCCGTTTTCATCCATGATATCACAAGGTGCAATATCCATGAATCCATGATCTTTAAGCGCTTGCCAGTGATCTTTCGATTTTGCTCTTTTCCCGCCATATGCAGTATTGCACTCGATGATGGTTCCTTCAAGTTTATCGATCAAACCTTTAATCAGCTGGGGATTAAGGAAGTTGTGCCCTCCCGGTTCTCCTGATGATATTTTAATCGCCACTTTACCTTTCAATTCAGTTTCCAATGCTTTAAAAATTTGAATCAGACTTTCCGATGTTATTTCTTCTTTGAAATAAACCTTTGCTTTTTCCATTCCTAGACTCCTTCTTTTTAATAGTCATTTTTTACTATATGTAATAATCCCCTTTTTAGACATATTCATCTTTAACCCCATAACTATATAGTAATCCTTGTAGTTGACTTTAAGTCAAGAGTAATTTCAATATTATTTAAGTAAAAAAGAAAAAAGCTATCAACAGTATTGAATAACTGCTGATAGCTTATCTGCTTAGGTCAAATCACTCCCATTAGTAGCGATAACTTTTTGATACCACTGATAACTGTCTTTTTTGATCCGTTTGCCACTGCCTTGACCATAGTCGTCGAGATCGACATGGATGAAACCATAGCGCTTGCTCATCTCACTTGAGGAACAAGACACAATGTCAATCGGTCCCCAGGCGTAGAAACCACGTACATCGACGCCGTCTTTGATGGCTTCTTTCACCTGTTCAAGATGATCACGGTAGTAGTCTACCCGATATTTATCGTGAATTTTCCCATCTTCCAGCTTGTCGTAATAGCCAACTCCATTTTCAGTAATGTAAATCGGCTTTTGGTATCGGTCATAAAACTCGTTTAGCATGATTCTAAGTCCGATTGGATCAATTGTCCAGCCCCATGGGTTTGCCGGCAACTCCATGTTACGAATGGCCTCATTTCCATTTTCGAAACTTTCCTTTGTAACAATGCGAGTGTAATAATAAGAGAAGGAGAAGAAATCACAGGTGTTTTTCAGATCCTCTTCATCGGTTTCGCCAAATTCGACCTTTATTCCCCTGTCATCAAAGAAGCGGAATGCATATCCTGGGTAATATCCTCTTAACAGCACATCACTGAAGAAATATTCCATCTGGTTGTGGCGCATTGCTGCCAACTGATCTTCGGGTTTGCAGGTTGCCGCATATGAAGGTCCGCCGCAAAGCATCATTCCGATTTGAAGATTCGGATAGTTTTCATGAGCATATTTGGTTGCCCGCGCACATGAAACCATCTCATTATGAACAGCTTGATACTTGGCACTTTGAACATCATCAACCAAATCTTCTGCCACACCAAGATGGTTGAAAGATTCATGTCCAATCAAATTAATTTGATTGACGATAATCCACAATTTAACCTTGCTGTGATAACGGTCAAAAAGAACTTTACAGTATCTTTCAAAGAATTCAATTACTTCTCTTGAGTACCACCCTTTATAATTCAAAGTCAGATTTAAAGGAATTTCATAATGGGAGATTGTAATCATCGGTTCCATTCCGTTACTGACAATTTCATCAATCAGATCATCATAGAACTGCAATCCCTTTTCATTAGGCTCTAGTTCATCACCATTCGGGAATATCCTTGCCCAATTGATGCTGGTTCTGAAGCTTTTGAGTCCCAGACCGGCAAGAAGTTTCAAATCTTCCTTATAAGTATGGTAGAAATCAATTCCCCAGCGTTTTGGGAAAACCCTGGTTTCACCAGCCGCAAGGGCTTCTTTGACAAAAGCGGTGTCAAGTTCCTCGTTATATTTCTTGTCGATTGCAATATCATTTCTGAATTCATTGATATCAGCGACGCACAAACCCTTTCCGTCCAAGTCATATGCACCTTCAATCTGATTGGCAGCTACTGCCCCTGCCCATAAAAAATCATCCGGAAATCCTGTTGGTATTTTTCTCATTTTATTCTCCTTACAATATATTTGAGTAATCAGGGAAGCAATTATTGCTCCCTGATTATTTTTTCAATCTGCGCAAGTCGCTGATTGTAGCTTTCGCATATTTTTATCAATTGTTTTGCAATATTAAGTTCACTATAAATTGTCATCAGCGTGTCCTGTGCATGCGAGAACAATAGTGAATATTCCGATTTTTCCCCTCTTGTTTCAGCCTGGATCGAATCTGTCTGCACCCGATGCGCCTCAGTTATTTTCTTTTGAGCTTCTTTCATTTTAACCTTTGCCAATTCGACATCATCGGCCGCAATGGCATCCAGCGATTGCTTACAGAAATTACGGGCATCCCCGGCATGCAGGATAATCGACATTGCTGATTTTACTGTTTCTTCATTCATTTACGGTTCCCCTTAATTCTTAATTTTCTTTAATTAATTGTGCCGCTTCTTTTTTCTTTGCCGGACCATCTTTTTCCATCGCCAGCAATTCTTGTCGTTCATAAGCTTTGAAGAACGGCAGCCAGATAAGTGATGCCAGACCGACAATTACAGCCAGCAGGATTATCCCGGTGATAGCTCCGCCGGACGTTACCCAGGTTGAAAATGGGAATGGTGCATACCACATTTCAAATTGAATCATCGGAATCGGTGCAAATGCGATTACTTTTGTAAATAGCCAGACAACAGCCGGTAAAACAAGTCCCTGGATCCACATAGCCACCATCATGACCGGATTCCAAGCGATTGCACCAAACACAATCGGTTCATTGATATTGAATATTCCCGGTGTTAATGATGCCCGACCTAGTGCTTTTAATTTAGGCACTCTTGATCCCATCATCATGAAAACCAAAGGTAAAGTACATCCAATTCCTCCAACCCATAAATAAGCAGAGTAAATTGTTGAAGAAGTGACCAGGTTAGCTCCTGTTCCAGCTACATTTTGGGCGATTGCCGCCAAGAGAATCGGTTGTGATACTGGTGTCATTACCCAAGAAGAAATCCCCATTGAATATAAGAAACAATAGACAAACATTAACAATGAGAAACCCCAAGGTGATTCAATTATTGATCCTAGCGGCATGAAAACTGAAAGAACCAGATTATAAACATCCAGACCGAAGATATCCACAGCTACCCAGCCCAAGACAACCACGATTCCAATTGGAAGCATTGAATCGAACCATGATCTTACAAAATCAGGAATTACCGATTCTTCAGAGAAGAATGAGAATTTACCAAAAGCCTGCATGATTACCCCGACAATAACCCCTGAGAACATTGCCACGAACATCCCCCCGGCACCAAAACCAGAGTGATCAAATCCGATTGCGCCATCGATTACCAACTGAGGAGTAAGAATAATCCCAAACAGAACCAAACCGCTAAGACCGGCAATGATTCTTTGTTTTCTGATTCTTTTTTTCTCCATCAAATTGAATGGAATCAAGAATGCAACCATAATCGATACCATTCCCATCGTCCAGCCAAACGGAGTCCAGAAATTTGGCCATCCGGCAATATGGAACACATCACCAGGAATGGTCAACATACAAAATAATGATCCTAAGAAGATAAACGGCAATGTCTGCATAATAGAATCCTTCAATGTTACAATCCAGACATTATGGTTTATCACATTCATTTTTGGGGCAAAACTGTTTTCTAACCAATTCATAAACTTCTTCATTTACATCTCTCTCCTTTATTATTTAATTTCTGTAAACAAATGTTCCAACGCTTGTTCTCCATCAAGAGTTGCGTAATATTCCGGTTTCATCAAGATCACCTTAACTGGAGCATCCTGAATATATTCCTCAACATCGTCGAGAATATAAGCCAAATGAGGTCCTACCATCAGGGCATCAATCTCATCAATGTAGTTTTCAATTTCCGATTCACTTCGAGCCCTCACGCTCATTTCCACCCCTTTTGCTTTGGCGGCCTTTCTGATGTTGGCAGCCATAAATCCCGAACTCGCTCCCGAACCACATACTAATAACACGTTTAATTTTTTCATGGTATATTTTCCTTTCCTGGTGTTAATCTCTATGTCTATTAAATCAAATCAGGAAAAATGGCGCTACTTGTCATTTGCCTGGTAAAGGGGTAGATAATTAATTTCCTTTTAAGAGTGCAATTATTAACTAGATTTGGTTACACTATTCACCTATAATTAAAAATAGCGATATTATGTTAAAGAAATGATCTTTACTTTTTGACAATAATAAACAGAATGGGGATTCGATAATGAAAGAAAAGCATTTTGATCTGATTAGAACACTACTGGCTCATGAGACTGCATATACCAAAGCGATAAGTCTATCCAATAGCCTGGAGGTCTCAGTCCGTACCATAAAGAACTATATATCTCAACTAAATCGCGTCCACCCTAACCTGATTACTTCGACGAGAAACGGATATCTGATAAATAAAGATTTGGCGGTTGAGATAATCAACGCTACAGCTTCCACACCACCCCAAAATTCCAAAGAACGGGGAAGTTTTATCGTCAATGCAATCTTCAAGGAAGGCCGACCCGTGAATCTCTACGACCTTTGCGAAGAGATGTATATTTCTTTGTCGACTCTAAAAGTTGAACTTACCAAGTTAAAAAGAAGGTTGCGTGAATTCGATTTGAAGTTTTCTTGCGAGAATGATTTCATCCAAATTGAGGGACTTGAAAAAAACAAACGTAAATTGTTAAGTTCCATCATTTATGATGAAAGTTCCATCAACTTCGTCAATCTTAATGTAATCCAGGAGGCTTTCAAAGATATCGATATAGCTTTCATCAAGAATACAGTTTTGGATGTTTTCAATCAGTACCACTACTTTGTCAATGATTACTCACTGATCAATCTTGTACTTCATATCACAATTGCAATTGACCGGATCATCAATGACAACATCACGATAAAAGAAACTGAAACTGTACTGACTCTCAAGTCACACGAATTCGAACTGGCGCAGGCGATTGTAGACCGGCTTGAACTGCAATTCAAAATAAAATTCACAGTAAATGAAACCTACGAGATGGCGCTGCTTTTAACTTCGCGGGCTACGACAATCGATTACAAGAGCATCAACAATGTGAATATTGTCGAATACATTGGAACTGACTGCCTGGAACTGGTTGAAGAGATGATTGAAAAAATCAAGGTATATTACTCAATTGATTTGAACGAACAGGAATTTTTCATCCGCTTCGCTTTGCACATCCGCAATCTTTTAATCCGTTCAAAAAACAACTATTTTTCCAAGAACCCCTTGGCTGAAGGAATCAAGTCATCCTGTCCCCTTATCTATGACATTTCAGTCTTGTTGGCGGGTATCATCAATTCCAAAATCAAAATCAAGATAAACAATGATGAAATCGCCTATATCGCATTCCACCTTGGCAGTGCCCTGGAAGCCCAAAAAAGTTTGCAGCAGAAAATTTCGACGGTATTGTATTGTCCCAACTATTATGATTTGAATCTCAAACTTTCACAAAGAATCAATGATAGCTTTTCAAATGATATTTTAATCAAGAATATTCTGATTGACGAAAGTGAATTCGTGAAAATTGATGATCCCGATTTGATTATTGCAACTATACCGCTTAAAAATGTGCCTGAGATCCCAACTGTTTACACATCTTTGTTCATCAACAATAAAGATCTTGAATCCATCAGGCACCGGATTGACTCAATCAAATTGGATAACAAGAAAAACAAACTCCGGTCGTTCATGCACAAATTGATCAAGCCGGAAATATTTGAAATCAACAGCAATCTTAATACCCGCGATGAAGCCTTGCCGTATCTTGTCGACAAACTGACCCATAATGATTTTGTCGATCAAAGTTTCCTCGAGGAAATATACGACCGGGAGAAACTGTCATCGACCGCATTCAATTCATTTGCCATTCCCCATTCAATGAAAATGCAGGCCTGCAAAACAGGGATTTGTGTACTGATAAGCAAAAATCCGATTACCTGGGATACCAAACCCGTGAATCTGGTATTGATGCTTTGTTTCAATCCCCAGGAGCGTTACATCTTCAATGAAATTTTTGAACCTATCACCAATATTTTAAATGACCCGGAAAACATCGGTAAACTGATCAACTGTCGGGATTCCCAGTCATTTATCGATACCATCATAAATCTGACAAAATTTTAACCCGTTCAATATGAACGGGTTTTCGAGCGTTATTTAGTTATTAATCGGTATTTCTCCTTCTTCCAAAACATCAGGAACAATAACAACAAGATGATATTTACGAGTCCGGTAAAGACAAACAACCAACTGAAATTGTCACCATATACCGGCAATATTCCTAGAATTAGACAGCCAATAAACATCCCGGCACTGTTGGCAGTATTCAAGAATCCCATTGTCCGTCCCATCCCTCGCTGACGACCTACGACAACCGCCAGTGATGACACTGATGTTTGAAAGATTCCATTTCCGGTTGCAATTAATCCCATCAAAACGGCAACAGTGGTCAAATTATCGCTAAGCGGGAACAAAAACATTGCCCCACAGACCATGATTCCGGCGATTACCGCTACCAATATTTTGTTGAAGCGATCAAGATTTCTACTTAAAGGAATCTGAATCAGCCCGGATAATATATAATATAGCGCCAGGATGGCGCCGGCGTATCTCATCGGCACTCCCAGATTTGTCAATTGTGGCAAGATGAAAAATCCAATCAGGCTGGCCGTGACCGCCAATAGTAAATTGCCAAAAACCAGGGAGATGACATGATTATCCAGATAAAAAGATTTGTCCATTGGGGTTGATTTTCCATCTAACTTTTTTGCTAAAACCTCAGGAGTTCTTTGGTCATTTCGCGCTTTTTGGATAATAAGCAAAGCGATTGCCGCCAAAACGAAAAGCAAAACAAAAGTCGTTTTGTAGCCATAACTTTGAGCGACCATGGTTGATACAAGTGCGCCAAAACTGCTTGCAATGATTACAATCAGATTATAGATACTCATAAGGCGGCCTTCATGCCCCTGCTCGCTTACATGACCTATATAGGCCATCCCCATTGGAATCATCATTGCCGAGGCTATTCCATGAAGCAACCTTGCACCAATCAAAATTGTGATGCTGTTGGCCAAGTAGTAGGCGATTGCAATAACCGGATAGAGCATCAGACTATATTTTAAAACTGCAAGCGTCCCGCGCCGGTCAGCCATTTTCCCAATTGGAGTTCCAAAGAGCAACCTGACGACATACATGCTCCCTGATAGCACCCCCACTTGAACCCAGGTAGCCTTCAAACTGATTGCATAAGGGGTCAGAATCGTCCCCGAGATATAAGTCCCAAATATCAGAAGAAATGATGATGACATCACAAATATAATTGACTTTGATTTTGAAGTTGCTTGCCTTTGCTCATTTGTTTCGAATTTGCTGTTTTCCATAACCTTCACCTGAACTGCTTTCCCTGGAATTGCAATAATTATAGCACATCAAGTTTTACTGTTGCAAAAAATCTATCAATACGATAAAATATTATTACTTTTAGAGGAGGAATCAGAATGTCGAAACTTTACTCGATTGGCGAAACTGCCAAAATCATGGGAATTTCCGTGCAAACCTTGCGAAACTACTCGAATCTCGATTTGATTCAACCCGAGCATATCGACAATCAAACCAATTACCGCTACTACTCTTTTAAACAATTCCACTATATCGACCGGATAATATATTTGCGAAGTCTTGGAATGCCGTTGAAAGAAATCAGGGAAATATTCAAAGGTGGCGATATCGATAAACTGACATATTATCTGGACAAACAAAAAGAGAAAATCGAACAACAAATTGCCGAACTTAGCCAAACCAAGGATAACATCGACTGGTACCGCAGCTATTTCAATTATCTTAACAGCCATAATCTTGACCATATCCCCTATATCCGATATCTCGAAAAACGTTATGTTCTCAATATTCCCTACCTGGACGATGATACTAACGAAACTGCAGAAACCCGCTTGGCCATCTTGAAAAACGAACTTTCCCAGACCAAGATTGATTTTTTGCGCCAGTACGGATTTATCGCCGATTTTCAGGATCTAATGAACAACAAATTCACGCGCCAGGAATACTTCATCTATCTAAAAGACCCTACCGGTCTTAATCCCCAATATTTCCGGGAACTTCCAGCCGGGGAATACCTTTGTTTTAGAGCGAAGATTCTGACCGATGACTGGGATATTGAAAACATCAAAAAATACTTCGAAACCCTGATTTCCAAAACCGAATACGTGATTGCCAACGAGCACGAAGACAATCTGGTGGAATATCATGACTGTCCGTATGAAATCCAGATTCTGATCAATGAAAAATGAGGCTTGACTCTATTACGGTTAGAGACATTATCATATAGACAATTAAATACCTGAATCACCCATGATTTTGGCTATTTTTAAAAACGAGAGGATGTGTTTTAGATGAATGAACTCCAGGAATATATTGAAAAAATAATCAAAGATACCATAACCGCAAACCCCAATCACGAACTGTTTGATGAACCGATAATCGGCTATGCCAGTGCCCATGACCCGATGTACGACCAGCTGGATGAAATAATCAAAACCCCGCAACTCCATCCCACCGATTTTCTTGAAAATGCCCAGACAGTTATTGTCTATTTTCTTCCAATTACCGCCACAACCGTAGATACCATTCAAGGTGAAAAAGTCCTTTCCCAGGAGTGGTCAAATTCATATACTCACGGAAACGATATCCTTGGCGTGGTTGCAAGTAACTTGGAAACCGGACTATCGCAAAAAGGCATCACTGTCAAAAGCGAACCGCCAACGTTTGTCAACGGCACCTATGACAGTGAGAATCTCACTTCAAAGTGGGCTCACAAGTCTTCGGCCGTAATCGCCGGTGTCGGCACATTCGGACTCAATCATCTGATCATCACCAAAAAAGGTACCGCCGGCAGATTGGGCAGCGTCATTACCGATGCCTTTATAACTCCCACAAAACCATATGAGAATTCGCTATGTCTTTATTATAAAAACGGGACCTGCCGCCAGTGCGTTGAAAGATGTCCTTCTGGTGCATTGAATGTTGATGGCAGTTTTGACCGCTTCCGGTGCAACGCCTATCTTGATGGCAAAAACATCAGTGACTTTGAACAGGGTTGTGGCATGTGCAGTTCCGGGCCTTGTGCCAAGAGAGGATTCTAAGATGAGCAAATACACTGACTACGAACACGAAAAAGCTCTGGTTGATACAAGATACTGGACCAAAACCAATATTGATACCCCGGAAAAAGAGTACCAACACGGCCTGTATCAATTACGACTTAAAGATTACCAAGAGGCCTACGCATGGTTTGATCGGGCCTGGAAAAACGCATTTCTTCCTGCCGGTTACTTCATAATCTATCTGGTTAAGGAAAATCTGATTCCATCTTCAATCAATCATGAGCTTTTACCTTTAGCTCGGACAGTTTTCAACTATTACTCTGATGGAACTACTAGTGATGACTATTATCACTTGGGAATGCTTTACAAAAACGGATGGGGAACTCCAAAAAATCCCCAAAAGGCAATGGAAAACTTCTGGGCCGCAGCCAACGACAATCACGGCGGGGCTCTTTACGAGCTCGGGTTACACTGGCTGTTTAGCAATCATGCTGAGGGATACGAAAAAGCCCGGCAATTTTTACGAAAATCTTATGATCAACATTATGAAGATGCTATCTTCAAAGATTTCGAGATATTCACCGGACCGTTCGAAGATTACGAGTACCAACGGGAAATAAAAGAAGCGTACAGTTTCAGGTTAGGTCAATATATCCGGATGGCCGAACTCAGAATGGACCGCGTCAGCTATAACCACGTAATTGACATGTACCAAAACGGTTTTCCTGGGGATACGGGGACCAAAAGGGATGATTTCATCAAAAAATCCAAACGGTTCATCAAAGTCTGTGAGTCGCTTGGAAAGTAGCTATTTGCCTGAGTTTATTCTTCCTGAATGAGCTGTTGCCCCCAAGCAAATAAATGTTACAGCGAAAAAAGCTCCGATTCCTGATAGAAACCGGAGTTTTTTTATTTTTGAAGATCATCCATCTCGCCAGTAAAATCAGTCAACAATTCGACATATAACTTTGGTTTGAAGGAATGGACCACATGATTGGCATCAACCCTGACATACTTAGCCTGGGGTACCAATTGCATAATCCGTTTGGCATCATCATCATCCATTGCTCCCACCAGTCCATAATCGGGGTAGCGGTGCCAGGAAGCATGAATCAACAGCATCGGGCATTTTGTCTGTTTTAAAGCCTGCTCATGATTGAGACCTTCATAGAATCGGCCATCGACAAAAGCCCGGGCGAAATCAGGATCAAACATCGAAAGTGATTTCATCATCATTCTAAGCCGACGGAGCCCCCCTACCTCTATTGGTCTTCCAGGATGCCTGACTTGGAATCTTTTGACCAAGCATGCCAGGATGGAAACTATCCAGTTCGACAAACGTCGGGATTTGCCATTTGGAAGAGGCAGTTCCAGCCCTTTGAAATAGTTTGCGATATTGCGGTTTTCCACATCCCCAATTGTATCGACCAGATGTGCGAGACCGTGATAAACAAACTTGTCCCGCTCTTTGAAACGGGGCATTTCAACTGAAAATACCGGAGCATCTTCGAGAATTATGGAATGCACCATTTCAGGAATATTAGCGGCACACCACAGCGCGATAATTCCGCCTGATGAATTGCCGGCAATAATGGTTTTGCGTCCAATCACCGCCGCGATGAATTTCCTGATATCCTCGCCGATAATTTTCCAGGAGTAACTTCCTGGGGTCCAGCTCGATTTTCCATGCCCCCGAAGATCGATGGCATAAACCTGAAATTTTTTTACCAGCGAGACCAGGACCGGGGCATAGGACTCCCAAGTACCCATTTGCGCCGGAATCAGGAGCAGGGCCGGACCGTTATCCGGTCCGACTACATAGTTTAATGAAAGTCCCTCACAATTGAATTTCTTCTCACGATACCCTGCTTTGATTATTTTTCGATTTCTAATTTTTTCTTCTAGATGTTCGTAGGGATTCGAATACATAACAATCAGCTCCTTTGAAATACATATCCTGACAATTCCCTGATCAAGCTATAAGCAATCTTACTTTAATCCGGCCATCACAGTATTGATCCACTGCGCTGCCCTTTCAATTTCGCCATCTTTAAGTGGTCCCTGCGAATCCGCCACCTGGAACTCTCCCGGACGCGAAATCAAATTAAGCCCCCGCTTGGATATCAACTTAGCCATCGAATCATTGGCGTAACCGAATTTTTTAGCCATGAAAGCAAGCATCTTGTTGTCAATATCTTCAAGAGCAATCCTAGTGTCAAAAACAGCTACATTGGGTATTTTTTTCACCGGGATAATATTATAGATCAGCTCGGATATTTTTTTGGTGTGCCTGAATGCTCTAGTTGGCGATCCCACGACAATCAGTTCGACTTGCTCCAACCGATCCAAGTTCAGTTCATCAAAATGACACAGATAGACATCATGCTCATTTGAAATTGTCTGCGCCATTGTTTCGGCGATCATTTTGGTATTCCCAAAGTACGAGTCGTATATTATTGCGATCCTCATAAAAATCATCCTTTCTATCAATATTTATCACACTTACATTATAGCAACTTATTGTCTGGTTTTGAAGCATTCCTCTAATATGGTCCAAATAAAAAAGATTCAACAAGTTCCCTAATCGGGAAGACTTGTTGAATCCTTTATTGGTTATACTACCTGGAATTCTTTCCATTTACCACTGATGAATCTTCTCAATATCAACATTGTCTTGATGGCCCAATCTCCGGCCATTGCCAAAGCAATACCGATTACGCCAAGGTTGAGCATAATCCCCAAAATAATTGAGAGCAATATCCGACATACGATGGTCGAGAATAGTGAACTGTACATCGCATATTTGACATCTCCGGCCGCTCGCAGAGCGTTTGGCAGCGCGAATGCCACCGGACAGAGCAAGGCATTGAAAACATTATGAATCAGACACAACAATATGATTGTCGCGATAGTCTCCGCCGAAAGGCTGTAAAGTTTCAAAATAAGCGGAGTGATTGCAAAGAACAAGGTGTTCCAGAATATCCCGCCAAGATACGTTATCCTGAGCAGCTTGGAGATATAGTAATCAGCCGCACCGGTATCGCCTGCTCCAAGACACTGACCGATAACGGTAATAAAGGCCGGTCCCATCGCAACGACAAAAAGCGCCGACATCGACCAGAAGCTCTGAGCGACCCCATTAGCTGCAATCTGGCTGGTCCCAAACATTGCTACGATAGTGCTCAAAACGACTTTTGACAATTGAAACAAGCCGTTTTCGATTCCATTGGGTACTGCGATATTCAAGATTCTGGCAACCATATCCTTTTGCCAAGTGAAAATGTTTTTTACCGTTACAACAATCTCATTGCCTTTTTTGAACGACAAAACCAGCAAGATGGTCGCTGCGAGAACCCGTGAAATCAGCGATGGATAAGCTACCCCCAGCACCCCGGCATGAAGGACAAAAATCCCAATCGCATTACCGATGACATTGGAAATATTCATGATCATTGAAACATACATGATCGTTCGGGTTTTAGACATGCTGCGGAACAATCCGGCACAACTGTTGTATATCGCCAGCGCCGGAAACGAAAACGCGGAAATGACCAGATACGTTACCGCCGCCTGCATTACATCACTTTCAACCCCGCCAAACAAAAAGGCAAGAATCTGGCTGTTGAAAACAATCACAACCGCCGCCAATCCTACTGCAAAAAACGAAGTTATCATGATCAGCTGACTGGCTGCCTTACTCCCGTTTTCCCGGTCTTTGCGGCCAATATACTGACTTGCAACAACCGCACCGCCAGCAGCAATCGCAGTGAACACCATGATAAAAACCGTATTGAGCTGGTTGACCAATGATACTCCCGAGACCGCTGCCTCCCCGGCATAGCTGACCATCAAAGTATCAACGATTCCCACTAACAGAATCAACAGTTGTTCAATCAGTAAAGGTCCGATGAGATCCTTAAGATTTTTATTGGTGAATATTTTTCTACTTGAATCAATTTGTTTTTTTGGTTCAATCAAATTATTAATCATACTCTTCCTCTTTTCCTATCCATAAGTTTACCCTATCCACTATACTTTAAGTCAAGAAGAATCGACCCATTTTAATATTCTGAAAAAAATCCGGACACCTAAAACATGTCCGTTATATGTTCCTGCCAAATCACATCGTCCCATTCGTCATCTTCAATCTCCGGAGTTAATTCATCATTCCAATCGTCTTGAAAATCATCATCCAAATCCGGATCATCTTCATCATCATCAAAAAACAAATACTCCAGACGGGCTTTGTTTTCAAGAAATTCGAGTAGTTCCATTTGTTTCACCTCGTTCAACTTGGTATAGTTCCATAATATCACGCCCGATGGGATTTTGGATATAAAAAAGTTGCCCGGGCAATATGCCAAGGCAACCAAGCTTAATCATTATTTTTTGGTTCTAAAGAATAGTCCGGTTACTGCCATTCCCAGGACACATAGCCCAATGATGTAATAGAACAAATATTCGTAATGTCCTAAAAGATCGAGCAACATTCCTGAAGTCAAAACCCCCACAATAGCTCCGATTCCATATGCTGTGAAGACTACGCCGTAATTCGCACTGTAGTTGGTTATCCCATACAGGTGCATCGTTGATGTCGGTGCAATCGCCAGCCATCCGCCCAGGTTGAACCAGAGAATCGCAAAGGATACCAAAAAGGCGAAATGACTTCCTTCACCACCGAAAATCAACAACAAGGCCGCAGCCATGATCATGGCGTAGGAAAGAATCATTGCTTTGCCAGGAGCAATCCGATCAGTCAGCCAACCAAACAACGGTCTTCCCAGTCCGTTGAAAATCGCAAACACTGCCATATACGAAGTGACTGCGCTCGCATCAAGTCTGATGAAATCAACCCCGATATTGGTTGTCATTCCAATCATGGTCAGTCCGACCATGGTAGCAATGATGAAATTGATATAGAGTCCTTTAAAATCATGCGTCCTGATCATTTCACTGGTACGATAGTCATTTTCACTTTCAGGTGAATTTGATGACTTCGCAACACTGGCAATTTCCGTTTCCGGATATTTGAAAGGAAATGCCAGAAATGGCAGTACCGCCATAAAACTGATTCCCATTGCCAAAAATGTGTTGGCGAGGGAATAGTTTTCTATCAGAATCCTGATAACCGGGGCCGTGATCAATGGCGATAGCCCGAATCCAACTAGCACCATCCCGACGGTCAAACCCTTTTTCTCAGGAAACCATTTAGCCACAACCGTCATTGGTACCCCATAGGCAATTCCAACTCCGGCGCCGCCGATACAACCATATGTTATGGTCAGAATATATATATTTGGAGCGATTGCCGAAAGCAACCATCCAAGAGCAACCAAAGCACCACCAATTATTATGATGTTGCGCGGTTTATACCTTTCGAGTACTCGACCCGAAAGGAACATAAACAAGGCATAAAAGCTCAAAGCCATCATGTATGGCAAGCCGCTTTGGGTCGTATTAATCGAAAATAATGTTTCTATCGACAGTCTGAATACCCCATAGGAATAAACAGTCCCCAAAAATATCATAATTATCAGGCCCAGAAATACGTATTTCCACCTTGATAAGCCTTGATAATTTGATGTTGTCATTGATTTTTTATCCACCAATATACCTACTTTCTAATATTTTTATCCCAAACTTCCTCTGATTTTACCCATCTTCACAATCCACTCATTCAAGATTCGAGTTTCTTCTTCACCGCTGTCGAACAAGTCTTCTTGTTTTCCACGTAAATGAAGCAGGATTGGACGAATGAATTTCAGTAATGTCTGATAAAGTTCATCTTCATGATCTTCCGATGAATCAACATCGATATTCAGAATTTCACAAGCTTTGTTGAAATCTTCGATGTATTCCTGACGTGCAGATTCGTCAACGATTCCTTTGGATACTTTGACATTCACATATTTCCCGGCGAAAGTAAGATCGCTTACCAAACCAGGATAGATTTCCAACAATTTATCGATTCCGGCCTGACCATATTTTTCCTTGATTTCAGCCAGACAACGTCCTGAACCGATGAATTCTGGGGGAATCCCCATTGTATATAACGATGCCGTATAAGAAATTGCCCGAGGTACTGCACAAGTAACAGTCGTATCAATCTGAGCCAATTCTTCTTTAAGTTTTTCATCATTTACCAAGTTGATGATATCTTCGAGATTAGCCGCTTCACGGGCATAATCCAAGTTGTTTTTAGCACTTGCCAGACGGTCACGGTTTTTAGGCATGTATTTTGCTACAACATCAATCGCTTCAATCAGTTTGACAAATGTTTTGGTATAATGCTTAGTTGTGATTCCGATGTATTCTTTGATGATTTCGATATCTTCATCGCTGAAAGTACGCGGTGGCAAATCGTTGACATGTTCTTTTAAAATTTGAGCAGTCTCGATTGCCTTGTTTTCACCGTGATCATAGCGCAATCCTGATTGGATTGTGAACGTTTTGATCCCAGCATAATTTTTAAGCATCATCTCCAGATTTTCCCGAGTCAGATGTCCTCTAAACGGCAATGATCCACAACCAAGAATCGGAGCGACATCAACACCTCTTGATTTACCCCAACGGTTGATTTTGTCGATAGCCATTAATCCGGCCAAGACACCTGAAATCAATCCGTAAGACATAGCCGAATCCGAACGGGCGAACATGATTCGAATATCTTCCATCTTATGTCCGTTATCCAGACAGTATTGATAGTATTCATCCATGATCACGTCACAGTTAACCAGAGCTGGTACGCTTTCAACAAGAGGAATGATTCGAATACTGTTAAGTGGGAATTTCACATCGTAATTTTGATTCCCAAGTTCGATTACCGAATTGATTCTGTCTTGAATTCTGATCAGTTCTTCACCAGACTCGATCATTGGAACAACAGTTTCGAAAATCGCTTGAACATTGGTCTGTTGATAAGTTATTACGTTAGTTTCCACCAAAGCCATGATACTCATCAATTGTCGGAAAATAGGTTCTTTTTTCGCATTAGGAATTCTTGGCGTCAAGAATACGTCTTGGCCAGGGATCAAACCTTCTTTAATCAAACCGGCAGAAATTTGTGACGGCTGATGGTAAGGCGTAAGCTTACCTTCAAAGTCGATCATGATTTCTTCAATTCCAAGACCACCTCGCTCATATGGGGTAAGAATCCGAAGTGCCTCTTCGGGTTCATTTTGAATTGTCACGTACTTGTCAACATTATCAGGATGTTGAGTAGCCATGGTACTAGGGTATTTTCTCATTTAATCATTCTCCTTATCTCTATAAAATATAATTGACTCATTAAAGCGGATATTTAGGTTATAAAAAAACCAATAACAAAAAATTCATCAGAAACAATTGTTATCGGCTCACTTTTGACTGGTCGAAACCCCTCATCAGTTTTCCTGAATATTCCATTTAAAATAGTTCTTCGATATTGGCATCTACCACAATGCCGATTATCTTCTCTCCAGTTTTTGTACTGACGTCGGAATACGTGCTGATAACGTTAACATCAATAACTGATTTTATTGCAGCTTCTAACTCTTCCCGGGCATTTTCAAATAAAGCGGTTCTAACCTTCTTGAGAAGCTCAACTCCATCTTTACTTTTCGCCAAACTCCGTTCCGATTTGCTCAAAAAACCTTTCAGTCTTATGATGATCAGATCCTGAAAAATAATCGTCCTGATTTTTTCAGGTCCTCGGCCCATCTGTTCAATTTCAAACTTACTAATTGCTTCGCTTATTTTCGATTCAACTTGTCCTTTTGTCATGAATTTACCTCTCATAAACCTCGGTATCAAATATTTCAATAATTCTAATCTTTTTAGTGCTTACACCATAAAATATTACCACAAACATTATGAAATATCAAGTTATTTCTACAAATTCTTTAAAATGTTAACAAATATCAGGGTACTGGTACATTATAAACATAAATACCTTGTTTTCGAGCCTATCTCCCCTGATTTTCACCTCAAATTTGGCATTTCAATAAAAAAAATGGGTCAATTTAGAATTTTGGTATTTTCAAATCGATAAATTAATTAATATTATTCAATGAACATGATATAATAATCATAATTTTTAGGAGGGAAAATTATGGATAAAATCACATTAGGCAGAACCAATATCGTTGTCAACAAAAACGGTTTTGGGGCCTTGCCAATTCAAAGAGTATCTCAAGAAGATGCAATCGTCATCTTAAAAAAAGCATATGAAAACGGAATTCAGTTCTTCGATTCAGCTCGCGCCTACAGCGACAGCGAAGAAAAAATCGGGGCTGCCCTGAGCGATGTCCGTGAAAATATCTACATCACATCTAAAACCATGTCAAAAACTGTCGAAGGTTTCTGGGAGGATTTAAATACCAGCCTTAAAAACCTAAAAACTGACTATATTGACGTATTCCAATTTCATAACCCGCCGTTTTGTCCCAAACCTAATGACGGGACCGGTCTATATGAGGCAATGCTTGAAGCAAAACAACAAGGTAAGATCAAATTTATCGGATTTACCAATCATGGAATCAACTTGGCCAAAGAAGCAGTTGAATCAGGTCTTTATGATACTATTCAATTCCCGTTTAGCTACCTGGCTACTGAAGTCGAGCAAGAACTGGTTGAATTAGCTGCCAAACACAATGTCGGATTCATTTGTATGAAAGCCATGTCAGGGGGATTAATCACCCGCAGTGATGCCGCTTATGCCTATTTGAATCAGTTCGACAATGTATTGCCAATCTGGGGAATCCAGAAAATCAGTGAACTTGATGAGTTCATTTCTTATCAAGAAACTCCACCGACAATGACACCTGAATTGAAGGCTTATATCGAAAACGAGCATCAGGAACTGGCTGGTGACTTCTGTCGCGGTTGTGGTTATTGCATGCCTTGTCCCCAGGGGATTCTCATCAATAACTGTGCCAGAATGTCACTATTATTAAGACGTTCCCCTTCTAAGCGCTGGCTGTCAGAACAGTGGCAGGCCGAGATGAAAAAAATCGAAGACTGCACTCACTGCGGTCAATGTATGGCTCAATGTCCATACCATCTCAATACGCCTGAATTACTTGAAAAGAACTATCAGGACTATCAAACTTTCCTGAAATAATATTTTATCTCAGATATCATCTAGTTCCTTCAACTTTGTCATTCTGACAAGTGATGGAACTTTTTCATTTTAAATCGGATCCGGATAGCTACTAAAAAAATTATGCATTAAACTTTACTCCACACTTCCAAAATTATATAATGGACATAAGTTAAAAACGTGAAAAGGAGATATCAAAATGGAAAATCAAGAATTACCGGAAAATAAATCCGTATCATTACCATTAATCGGCGACAAAGCCCCTTCTTTTAAAGCTGTTACTACCCAAGGGGTTATTTCATTTCCCGAAGATTATGTCGGAAAATGGGTTATCCTGTTCAGTCACCCCGCTGATTTCACCCCGGTATGTACAACCGAATTTATGACCTTCGCAAGCATGGCTGATGAATTCAAAGCACTGAACACTGAGTTGATCGGACTTTCTGTCGATTCATTATATGCCCATATAGCTTGGCTTAGAACCATCCAGGAAAAAATCGAATACAAGGGAATGAAAAACGTCGAAGTCAAATTCCCATTGATTGAAGACATCAAGATGGAAGTAGCAAAAAAATTCGGGATGATTCAGGCAGGATCGGACACTCAGGCCGTTCGGGCTGTTTTTATCATTGATCCTGAAGCGGTGGTAAGAACTATTTTATACTATCCTGCTTCTACCGGACGCAATTTCGAAGAAATCAAAAGAATTGTTGTCGCCTTGCAAAAAGCTGATGCCGAATCAATTGCCACACCTGCAAACTGGCAACCAGGTGATGATGTGATTATTCCACCGCCAGGATCTTGTGGAGTCGCGAAAGACCGCATGGAAAGTACCGACGAAGGTAAGTATTGCCTTGACTGGTTTATGTGTTTTAAAAAAGAAAACTAATACAACAAATGCCCCTATCAGCTGATCTGATAGGGGCATTTTCCTAATTAAATTTCTTCAATATTGGTAACTTCATATCCAGTTTCAGCAACAGCTTCTTTGATGCTTTCATCGCTAACCGAACCCGCAGCAGTGATAACTGCCGAGTTATCATCCAATTTAACTTCGACTTCACTGACTCCAGCGACCTCGTTTAGTGCATTTGTCACATGCATGACGCAATGTTGACAACTCATTCCTTCAATTGATAATATTTTATTCATCTTGATTTTCTCCTTTATTATTTTTTTGGTTTGAAACTTCTCAGTCTCAGAGCATTGGTTACCACGGAAACCGAACTAAGACTCATTGCCGCTCCGGCAATCATCGGATTTAACAGCGGACCGCCAAACAAGTGCAGTATTCCCATCGCAACAGGAATACCCAAGGTATTGTATCCAAATGCCCAGAATAGATTCTGTTTGATATTTCTAATAGTGCTCTTGGACAAATCAATTGCAGTTGGAACATCCATCAAGTCACTTCTCATTAATACTATATCCGCTGATTCCATTGCGACATCAGTTCCCGATCCAATTGCAATTCCAATATCAGCCTGAGCTAAAGCCGGTGCATCATTGATACCATCACCGACCATCGCCACCTTGGTTCCATCAGCCTGAAGTTTCTTCACTTCATTGGCCTTGTCTTGAGGCAATACTTCCGCCAGAACCACATCAATCCCCACTTGAGCTGCAATTGCCTGAGCGGTTCGTTTGTTGTCACCGGTAATCATCGCCACTTCAATTCCCATTTGATGAAGAATCTCAATTGCCTTTTTGGAACTTCCTTTGACCACATCAGCCACCGCAACTATTCCTGCCGCCTGATTGTCTACGGCCACAAACATCGGGGTTTTACCTTCACTGGCCAATTTGTCAGATTCATCTTTGAGTTCGCCCAGATTGATATTTCGTTCTTTCATAAGTTTGTAGTTTCCAGCCAGAAGGTTTTTCCTGTCAAGCTCGACTTCGATCCCTTGGCCGGTTATTGCTTTGAATGTCTCAATTTTAATTAACTCAAGACCTTTTTGTACTGCTCCTTGAACAATGGCCTCACCAAGAGGATGTTCAGATCCTTTTTCACTGGATGCAACAAACTGTAAAAGTTCATCAGGATCAAAGCCTGGTGCTGCGATTACATCGGTCAACTGGGGTTTACCTTCTGTAATTGTTCCGGTTTTATCGAAGATGATCGTTTGAATCTGGTGAGCTGTTTCCAAAGCGGTTCCGCTTTTGATTAAAATGCCGTTTTCCGCTCCTTTTCCAGTTCCCACCATGATTGCAGTCGGTGTTGCCAACCCCAATGCACAAGGACAGGCGATAACCAGAACAGCGATAAATATGGTCAACGCAAAGGTCGGTGATTCGCCGCCGATAAAATACCAAGCCAGTCCGGCACCGACTGCCAGAGTGATTACAATCGGAACAAAGTATCCGGAAATAACGTCCGCCATTTTGGCGATTGGCGCCTTTGATCCCTGGGCATCTTCGACAAGTTTGACTATTTGAGCCAAAGCGGTATCTTTTCCGACTCTTGTGGCCTCATATCTGATCATTCCGTTTTTATTGATACTTGCCCCGATGACATTGTCACCGGGGTTCTTTTCGACCGGAATACTTTCTCCGGTAAGCATGGATTCATCAACCGAGGTATTGCCTTCAATCACCTGACCATCGACTGGAAATTTTTCACCTGGTTTGACCAGAATCAGATCCCCGACTTCAACTTCATCAATCGATATTTCAATTTCTTGTTCATCTTTTATTATGATTGCAGTTTTCGGTTGCAATCCCATCAATTTCTTGATAGCTTCCGATGTTTTCCCTTTGGATACCGATTCAAGGTATTTACCCAGGGTAATCAAGGTAATGATGGTTGCCGCCGATTCATAATAAAGGTCCATTGCATATTCACTGCGACCGTTGATGATCTGATAAGTGGCAAAAAGGCCGTAGATAACAGCCGCTCCGGTCCCAATTGCAATCAGGGAATCCATATTCGGGCTTCTTTTAAACAGCGTTCTCAAGCCGACACTGTAAAAACGTCTTCCGGCAATTACCACCGGAGCTGTCAACAACAGCTGAACCAGGGCAAAGTTGACCGGATTGTGCATCGGTTCAATTATTGCCGGAAGTGGCAGTCCCATCATGTGTCCCATCGAGACAAACAATAAAGGTACGGTAAATATCGCCGAAACGACAAATTTGCGCCAGAGCGACTTAATTTCTTTTTCCTTGCGGGATTTGTCTTCATCCGGGGCAGCCTCTTCTTCAATTGCTCTATAGCCAGCTTTTTCTATAGCGTTTTTGATCTGAGACACTCTAACTTGAGCAGGATCATAAGTAATTACCATTTTTTCAGTCGCCAGGTTGACATTGGATTCAACGACCCCTTCAAGCTTACGGGTAACCCGCTCAACCGCTTTGGAACAAGCAGCACAGGTCATCCCTTCGATTCTCATTGTCTTGGTAACTGTATCAAGCACCGCCTTATAACCGGCCTTGGACACTGCATCCTGAATCTGGTCCAATGAAACATTATCATCATATTCAATGCTCAACTTCTCAGTCGCAAAATTCACATTTGACTGGGAAACGCCTTCAATCTTGCCGGTAGCTTTTTCGACCGCACGGGCACAAGCCGTACAGGTCATCCCTTCGATTTTAATATTCTTTTTAGCCATGGAACAACCTCCTTTTCATTTATTTTCCAACCACTTTACTAAGCAGTTCAATTACTTCGTCTATTTTTTCTTCACCCTCGTCATTTTCAAAGGCTTGTTTGACACAATGATTCATATGCTGACGGATTATCAGCAGGTCGGCTTTTTTCAAGAGTGACTGGGTTGCCAATATCTGATTGGAAACATCAACACAATAACGGTTATCTTCAAGCATATTTATTGTTGCCTCAATCTGACCCCGGGCCGTTTTTAAAAGTTGCAATGCTTTCTTTTTATCTTCATTCATATCATTCACCTCTACCCCCCCTTACGGGGGTTAACTTCATTCTATTCTCCATTTCATAAAATGTCAAATGATTAGCAATTGAAACTATCGATAACGGATTGATGAAATTAATTCATATCCGATTGCAGTCGGTTACTTGCAGCGTTCACACCATGAAAGCCGTAGCTCTCACCAAAAGATTTGGAGAAAAAAAACAGGAATCAGCCGAGCAGCTTATTCCTGTTTTTGAATTTTTTATAAATTTCAACAATCAACGTTGCTGTAAACACTTGATTGAGACATTTCCCCACCCGATTGTTTGATAAAACTACAATAAGCAAATACGATATTCCCACCGCCATCACGATGCTGTTGAACCGGGAATCCAAATCACTGTAATTCGCTATCATCCGAACAATGAAACCGTGAAGAAGATAAACCGGAAGGGTATACCGGCCAAACCCGGTAAGCATCAGGATTTTTTTCTCCGGTACCAGATTGATTATGGCGAATATCCAAACCAAGGCGATGACATATGAAATAAGCTTCAAGACAACAGTGCTGTTGCCCGCCTGGTAACTGCGGGACTGATAAAACACCTCTGTTGTCAATTCGGGGGTATTGACAACAAACAAGATTACTCCGGCCACCGCCACCAGACAACCAATTCTTAAAACCATTTGTCTCTTTAATGAAACATTGTCAACGCCCATCCAGCCAAAAAGACCTCGCGAATAAAACCCCAAAACAAAAAAAGGCAGGAAACTGATAAACCTTCCCAGCGCCAGGTAATAGCCGATGGTGTTTTCATAACCGGCCAACAACCCAAGCAAAAACAGACCGAAAACAGTTGCAATCTTCGCTTTTTTTGACTCGACATTAAACATCGGAAGCAAGAAATAGCAAAACGAAACTGCCAGAAGATACCACAGAATCCACTGCGGGGTCGTGAATTGGATTACAATCTGACTTTTCTTCACCATCAGGTCGGAAAAAAAAACAATACAACGACTGAAATAACAAATAGGGGTAAATGAAATTGATCAAAATTTTGGTCCGGTCGTACTTGGCAAAATATCCGGAGACAAATATGAACAAGGGCATGTGGAACGAGTAGATCACCCGGTACAACTGGCTGCCCACCTCACTGTGAATAACTTCCAGCAAGTGACCCAGAATCACTAAAAACATCAATAAAAAACGTATATTATCAAACTTGTACAGCCGCTGATTCATCCAAGACTATCCTCTTTTATCCTGCATAATTTATTAAATTCCAAGGCACTTGAACCCGAGATATTTTGAAGTGCTGAAAGTACTATACTGGCAAATCAAAACGTTGTCAATATCGAACTTGTTTTATCGTTATGCCTAAGGATAACTGTGATGATTGATGGTTTACAAAACCCAAAAAACACCGCAAATAAAGTTTTCGCGATGCCTCTCAAGGTTTTTCGGTCAGGTTTGCAACCCGTAATTTTACTTCTTGCAATTGTTCCGGGGTCAATGATTTTAACATTGTGATATGGAGAGAAACCAGTATCCCCACAACAATCAAAAAGATGTGCAGATGAATCGAATCAACCAGTGCCATTGAAATCCCCAGCATTCCCCATAAAAAAACAAAAGTTGAAATCTTGCTTTTGCTTGGAACTGCCCGGTAATTGAGATAACTGTAAAGATATACGCCAAGGACGCGATGCTTGATCAGCCAGGCATACAGTCGCTTTGAACTTTTCATGTAACATACCGCACTTAGCAGCAAAAAAGGTGTCGTCGGTAAAACCGGTACAACAACTCCGACAAAGCCGATAACCAGCGAAATAGTGCCGACTCCAATCAGAAGGTATTTTTTTATTGTTTCAAGTCCCATTTTCGTACCCGCTTTCCTGAAGATGAACTTCTTTGGTTTCCCTTAATAGATTTCTTTTATCTAAATTATACCCAATCTGACCCGTTAAAGCCAGTTTCCTCTGCAAACATGATGATCTAAATTAAAAAAGGTGTCCTGTTTCAAAGCGGGATTAATTCCGCTTTGAAACAGGATACCTCTATAAAACTCTGAGCTACTATTATTTTTCAACTTCAATTGTGAAGCTGACATGGCTTCCGGCTTCTTTAATTTTGTCCATATCGGCGCTGTCAATGCTGCCAAGAACCATCATCGGCATCGGCAACCGGTGTTGCCCGCTGTAGAAAATGCTCAGCCACCCTCCGACATAACTGATATCGCCATTATGCCAGCCAAACTGGCTTTGCGATCTGCTTGAATCAAGTTGAGGTGCTGTGGCACAGTAATCGACACTTGAGCGTCCAAAAGATATCTGCATAGGCAATTTGGCTTCCAAAGATTTAGCCGCAATGGTATCATTCAAAGTTGCATGGAGCACCATACTCTGAGATGTCAAAGTTATCCTGGTCCCGTTTTCAAGACCGGTTCGTTTGGGCGGTTGTTTAAACCAGACTACCAAAACTACCAGTACTATTAATCCGATGATAAAATATTTCATAATTACATTCAATTCCTTCCAAAAATTTAATGTTGTTCATACTGTCTCAAATTCAAAATAAGACCATTCAGTCCCGACAATCAGGTGTTTTAATCAATTAGCTCAAAAGTCATCGTAACCCTGCCATTACCAAGAATTTCTTGCAGTTTTTCCTTGCTGACATCATTAATATGGCCCATCTTGGTGAAGTTCCAGGAATTCGACTCATAGTAAACAACCAGGGAACTCCCCATGTAGAGGATGATATCACCCGGCTGAGTGGTAATATTTTGGTTGTTGCTTGGCAATCCTTTCCAGAGCATTCCGACCTTTTCCATCGAACCGTAGTCGCGCATCCTCACGGTCTTCGGCTTGTTTTCAATCAGTTTTCGAAACGCCTGAGCCGAGGTGTTATTCTCCATCGTCGCGGTCATTTCTTCCCCGTTGACGGTTATCTTAACCTGATACTCGCCATCCAGGCTGACTCGTCCCAGACCAAATGGAGTGAACAGATACAGCACCCCCGCTACTATTAAAGCAAGTATCACAAATCCCATAACCATCACCTTTTTTTACCTATCTTCCTGTTTTTTCGCATATTAACTTTTTCAAAGCCTAAAATCATAATGAATCTATGATTTGATTGATGAAAGGATCATCGAGAACATAGATCTCAAATTCATTTTTCCACCATAAACCGGCATCATTTTGGCATCACCGTAATCTTTGATTTTTTCGATATTTTTAAGTGTTTCCATATCGGCTGCCGAAATTTCAAAATCAACATCAGCATTGTTTTCCATATGGGCCGGATTGGCTGTTTTGGGAATCGGTAAAAGACCTAGTTGGAGATCATAACGGATACATAACTGGGGAATCGAGACCCCGTATTTGTCGGCCATTTGTTTAACTTCGGCGTTTTTCATGACCTCACCGTGACCTACTGGTGAATAGGCTTCGACCAAAATCCCTTTATCTTGAGTATATTTGATCAATTCTTCAGGAGTATTGGAAATATGAGCTAGAATCTGATTTACCATGGGCTTGATTTTGCATGAACTCAAGATGTTGTCAAGATCATCCTCTTCAAAGTTGGAAAGACCGATTGCTCTGACCTTACCGGCTTCATATGCCTCTTCCATCGCTTTCCAAACCTCGCGGTTTTCAGCGAAATATTTCTTGTCACCCCTAAATTCTGTCCATGGTTGCGGTGCATGAATGATGATCATGTCGATATACTCCAAGCCCATTGTTTTAAGCGATTTTTCGATTGAAGCGACCGCTTTTTTATATGATTTGATTCCAGCGCCAAGTTTGGTAGTGACAAACAGTTCTTCTCTAGCCACTCCGCATTCTCTGATTGCCTGACCAACACCTCTTTCATTACGGTAGGCTTGGGCAGTATCGATGTGACGGTAACCAAGTTTTACCGCTGCCTTCACCGCATTAACCACATCTTTATCATTGATAAACCAGGTTCCCAGTCCCAGTTTGGGAATTTCAACTCCATTTGATAATTTATAATTTTCTTCTAACATTATTGTATTTCTCCTATTCTTTATGAAATATATCTCGATATCTATCTGACAAATTTTTTAGCTATTGCCATAACCGGTCTAAACCAGAAAGGTTCCATTCTTTTTTTAACCTCAACCAAAGATTCCCGGATTGGAATGTTTTGAGGACAGTGCTGTTCACATTTACCACATTTGATGCAGTCGTTTGGGAAAGCCGGGGTTTGAGTCATAGCTCCGGTATTGATTATGTATTGGTTCATCCCCAAGGATTTACCCATCGCATAAGATGTGTTGTATGATGCAAACAAGCCCGGTATATTGATGTTTTTGGGACAAGGCATGCAATATCCACATCCGGTGCAAGGAATTTTGTAGGCCTCATTGAAAATCTCCACAACCTTGGCAATGGTATTCATTTCAGCATCTTGCCACATCCCAGCGGTAGATGAATCGGCCAGGGCGATGTTTTCATCGAGCTGTTCCATTTCATTCATCCCTGAAAGCAGCATGGTGACTTCCGGCTGGTTCCACAGCCACTTCAATGACCAGGCCACCGGGGTCATGTCGGGATTGGCCTTTTCCATAACCTTAAGGGCGTCATTAGGCACCCCATTGGCAAGTCTTCCCCCAAGCAGCGGTTCCATGATAAATACCGGCAATCCTTTTTTTGAAGCGTAATGCAATCCGGCCACACCAGCCTGATAATTTTCATTCATATAATTGTATTGGATTTGACAGAAGTCCCATTCATACATATCGACCAACTTGATGAAATCCTCGCGTTTGCCATGGAACGAAAAACCGACATTCTTCACTTTACCCTCAGCCTTCATTCTGGAAATCCAATCTTCGATGCCTAAATCACAAAGAATTTGCCACTGCTCGGCACTGGTGATCATATGCATGAAATAATAATCGATATAATCAGTTTTCAACCGTTCCAACTCGATTTTGAAATAACGGTCGAAATCAGGGGTTTTCTTGCACAACATGATTGGCAATTTTGTCGCCAAAAAGACCTTATCCCGGAGATTGTGTTTTTCAAAAATCTGACCGATGGCGGCTTCACTCCCTGGATAAAGATACGCCGTATCAAAATAGTTTATCCCTTTGTCGATCGCCTTCAAAAAAAGTTTCTCGGTTTTCACGATATCGATTTTACCCCTTGTCGACGGCAATCTCATACAGCCAAAACCGAGGATGGATATCTCATTACCGGATTTTTTATCTTTTCTATATTGCATAATTAGCTGCTCCATTCTATTATTTTTATCGCTACCAGACCCAAACTCGATGTAATTTAAATCATTTTTAACTTACACCTTGTTTTTTATTTGATTTTATATTACCATTTAATTATACCCTCGTCAAATAGTAATTTAAAAAAATCCAGTTCCCTTTTCAATAGGAGCCAGGTTTTACAAACATTGTAGCTTATGCTATAATACGATTAATTAAAAAGGAAGATAAATATGAGTTTTAAAAGAGCCAGATCAGATGATCAAAAACAAAGTAGAATAGATGAAATCATTCATGCCTCAGCCCGGATATTCGATGAATCAGGCTACGAGCAGGTCACTTTTTCCGCAGTTTCCAAACTGACCAATTTCACCCGGCCGACAATATACAAATACTTCTCATCGAAAGAGGAAATCCTGCTGAAGATCCTGAATCACGATATTCAAATCTGGGTCGACAGCCTGATTGATTCATTTAAAATCAATAAAATTTATGACTCTCAAGAAGTCTCATCAATTTGGGCTCACAACTTGGCAAGTCAGAAAAGAATGAATGAACTTTATTCGATCCTGTTCACAATTTTGGAGAAAAACGCCTCGTTTGAAGCAATCACCGAGTTCAAGAAGAATATGTTTGAGAGTGTCCGTCCGCTAGGAAAACTGCTGTCACAACTATACCCGAATGCTTCGAGCGCCCAAATCCAGGACTTTATCATGGCCCAATATTCATTGGCGATAGGTTTCTATCCAATGTGCCATTTGAACCCCGACCAAGTTGCGGCAATGAAAGCAATAAGTCCCAATTACACGACTCCGGATTTTGAAGTTGAATACCGGAAAGCCTTTTATCAACTTATTATCGCATTGGAAGAATAATTTTCATCATTAGCGATCCATAACCTTTATAGCACACTTTCACTTCGAATTTATTCGGAGTTTTTTTGTTTTCCCGTCAGGTATGATCGATAGACCGCAAATCACTTCAAGGACTGGACAAATTAAAAGACCGCTTTCCAGAACCAGGCTGGGAATCGGTCTTAAATTTCATATCGCAGCTTTTTACAGCTGCGACTGGAAGATTGCGTATTATTATTTGGTTACCGTAATCAGATCATCAACCATATCCCCGACCCTTTTGAAGCAGTCAATCGAATATTCAAGGCGCTGGTACATTTCTTTTTTCTTGAGAATCACGATAACGTCTTTCTCAGTCGAGAACAGTTGGAGCATGCTTTTAGAATAAGCCCGGTCGCCCTGCTCCTCGAGAATGTTGATTGCCCGGATCAGTTCGTTGATATTGTCACTCCGGCTTTCCTTGAAGCGTTTGAACGCCACCATCAAATCGTAGAGTTTCTCACATAATGAAACCTCAATATTGATAAGCTCGCACATAGCTTCGTCACAATTACCGACTCTCATTATGTAAAAATGATTGGCAACCGATTCAACACTATGGAGCACTTGCTCAATTCCCTTTAAAATTTCGACTATATCCTTTTGATCGATGGGAGTGATGAAGGCATCTTCAACAATTTTCAACGATTCATGAACATGATCGGTGCCCTCTTGTTTGATATCTTTGATTTTTTCAAGTTCCATTTCGTCGATTCCGCCATCACTCAAAAACTCCTTCAAACTTGTTGTGGCATCCAACGAGATTGAAACTCCGGTAATGAAGATGTCAAAATAGTCGATTTTCTTTTTGACAAACAAATTGCCAAGCCACCTGAAGATATTTCTTGATCGAGCCTGAGAACTCACTTTGTGATTATTAGCCATTTTACCCGAACCTCTCTCTCCAATAGATTCAAATTATAATCCTAAACATCGTTGAAAAAGCATATCCTAGCAACATACAAATCGGGAAAGTGAATATCCAGGCCAAAACAATATCCTTGGCAACATTCCACTTGACCCTGTTGATTCCCCGCGAAGCCCCGGCGCCCATCATCGAGGCCCCCTTGATATGGGTTATGCTTAGAGGAACTCCAAAAAGGGTCGAGACAATCATACTGACAGAGGCCACAATTTCCGCTGAAAAGCCCTGGTATTTTTCAAGCCGGACCATTTTCATCCCTAATCGCCTGATTACCCGGTAGCCCCCGGCCGAAATACCCAAAGTCATGATAACAGCAATTAACGGCATCACCCAAAAAGGAAATTCGATTTGGTTTGCGATTGTGGCCGGGTATACTCCGCCCACAACCAGCGCGAAATATATAATCCCCATGAATTTTTGACCATCCTGGGCCCCGTTGGACAAGGTGATCAGGGAAACGCTGACAATCTGTCCGATGGAAAAAATCCGGTTAGCTGGTCTTCGTCTCATATTTTTGCAAGAAATCTCGATAAATTTCGTCACTAGAAAACTGGCTGCAAATCCGGCCAATGTGGAGACCAGCATCCCGATAAGAACTTTGTTTACTGCCGCTGGATTTATCGCCGCCAGTCCATTGTAGCCAATTCCAGCGCCAACCAGTGAGGACACCATGGCATGAGTTCCGCTCGTCGGGATTCCATATCGCCATGCTACAAACGACCAGAGTATCAACGACAGCTGGGCCCCGCCCAGCGCCGCCAAAGCTTCTACCCCGGTTCCGATATCCGCAATATTGGCAATGGTCGCTGCCACCGAGGAACCTAGGACAAAAATCCCCAGAAGGTTGAAAATCATCCCCACCAAAATTGCCACTCTTGGATTCAATACCCGGGTGGAAATGACAGCCGCCAAGGCATTTGGGGCATCAGTCAAACCATTTAAAAATATCGAAATTCCCACCAAGACAATAATTATTATAATCAATGTAGACATCTAACCCACTTCCTAACTGTGACAGTTTCGTTTGGGAATAAGCCGATTTGTCGGACATCGGCTTAAACATGGTTATTTTTTCATTTTTCCCGAACTTCTGCGTTCATAAATCAAATCAGTCATCCCGTTATAAGACTTCGTATCAATCAACTTGAGGTCGATTTTTTGCTTAGCCGGTTTGAACAGACGGATTCCCTTTCCTAAAATAGTCGGGATAACCGTAATCCAATACCGGTCAATCAAATTGGCAGCGGTCAGTTGATTTATTAATGAAGCTCCGCCACAAATCCAGATATCGAGTCCCTCCTCGTTTTTCAAGTCAGTAATCAATTCTGCAATATCCCGGTCAGTGAAGATTAATTGCTCCATTGACTTGATATCTCGGTGAGTCAGAACATAACTCGTTTTATCAGGATACACCCATTTACCTGGCGACAGTTCGGTAGTAACCTGATGATAGGTTTTATAGCCCATAACCACTGTGTCGACACTCTTGATGAATTGCGGATAGCTACCCTGGTTTTCAGGATCACTGCCATCGCCCTCAAGCCACGCCACGCCGCCGTTTTCCTCAGCGATATAACCATCGAGACTCATCGCGATGTACAATATAACTTTTCTCATAAGCCCCTCCTGAATCTAATGTCCTGAAAATTCATATCAGGATATATGCAATCACCAAAAAAGACCTCTTAATCATGCTTTTTGATAATTTAATCATACTACAATTAGTTGCCACTTGCAAAAACACCATCTGATAAAAGCGAGAAAACAAAAAACTGTACCCGCCGTGATGCGGCGGGTACAGTCAATCAGATCTATCCCATTTGTTCTTTTAAATTTCCCCCAAAAACCGGGAAGAAGCTAGACTCTCCGTAATCTTTGATCTTGTCGAGATTTTTTAAAGTTTCCATATCTTCATCACTAATCACGAAATCAACTTGAGCATTGCTTTTCATATGTTCTGGATTAGCTGTTTTTGGTAATGGCACAGTTCCCAACTGCAGGTCATAACGGATGCAAAGTTGGGGAACGGTCACTGAGTATTTTTCAGCCATTTCGACAATTTTAGGATTTTTCATTGCTTCCCCATGAGCGATTGGTGAGTAAGCCTCAACTAGAATCCCTTTGGCAGCAGTGTATTCCATCAATTCAAATGGTGTGTTGGTGATATGGGCCAACATTTGATTTGCCATCGGTTTAACTGTACATGTTGAAAGAATATTATCCAAATCTTCTTCGACGAAGTTGGAAACCCCGATTGCCCGAAGCTTACCGGCTTTATAAGCATCTTCCAAGGCGCGCCAAGCTTCCTTGTTACCTTCGAAGAAACGGTCCTCTTCACTGTATTCCATCCAAGGTTTTGGACTGTGGATCAGCATCATATCAATATAATCAAGCCCCAAAGCTTCCAACGATCCTTCAATAGCGGCTACCGCCCCTTCATAATCTTTGATTTCCGCTGCCAGTTTGGTAACGATGAATAGTTCCTTGCGATCAACACCACATTTCTTGATTCCTTCACCGATTCCTTTTTCATTTCCATACGCTTGAGCAGTATCGATATGGCGATAACCGATTTCCACCGCATCACATACAGCTTGAGCTGCATCCTTATCTTCGATAAACCAAGTCCCCAAGCCAAGTTTAGGGATTTCAACGCCATTGTTTAATGTGTAAAATTCTTCAAATATCATCATCATTCTCCTTTTCATTAGATTAAAAGCAATTTTATTGCTGTCTGGCCACAATTGACCGCCTATTGCTTCATTATCTTCATAATACTATTAAAGTTCACTTTAAGGTCAAGTGATTTTCATATTTTTCAAATTTAGTACCAGCAAAACAAAAACAGACAGTTATCTGACGATATCTGCCTGCCTGATTTTAAAATGGTGTGCCTAACAGGACTTGAACCTGCAACCTCCAGAGTCGGAGTCTGGTGCTCTATCCAGTTGAGCTATAGACACAATTACATTTGCTGATATACTTTATGGCATCAGTTTCCTGAATAAAGTATCAGTCAGCTATATAATAATAACATAATCTAAAACAAATATCTAGATATTGATAAGCAATTATTTTAACAAATATCGGATATTAATATTATCTTGGCGATTAAGACATCATGACCTTGTCCCCTTGAAAATATGATGATCCATACATATACAGTTATAACCATAGTCAAGACCTAGTGCCGCTTTTTCGGGCAACTCAATAAACATCTCCCGCTTGCAATATTTGCTTCACAATCGGATAATATTCAATCATAAAAAGGAGGAATTTTCCTCCTAGATTTTACTGAGAAACTTTCGAACAGATTCAAGGGCAATTCGGTCATGTTTGGGCGAATAACCGTGTTGCCCGCCGTTGATGACAAGAAGTTCACTATTATGGTAATATTTGTCGGCCTCGACTGAAAACCTGAGATCGACAACACTGTCATGATCTCCATGAGTGATCAATACCGGTCCCTGATAAGCAGGTAGATATTGATTGACATCCATATCCATGACCGATTCCACGTAAACTCGGCCAATTAGCATCCCCCAGGTATTGATTATGTCAGGAATGTTATTAGGATCAAAACGAGTTCCCAGCATATTGCCTCCTCGGCAGAATTCCGGGATGCAAAGGGCCGGATAGAACATGATCAGTCCAGCTATTTGTTCTTTTAACTGCGCCGCTACAATCGCCGAGACAAAACCACCCTGGCTACATCCCATCAGGATGATTTCCTCGTCATTGATTGCTGACAAACTCTTGACATAATCGATAACAGCCCCAAGATCCAAAGCCTCGGTGAACACCGACATATCCGACGTTCGGCCGTCACTGCGACTGCCGTTACCCCCGCCGCAAAAATCGAAAATGAAAGTGGCATATCCCCATTCAGCCATGAGCCTGGCGTAATGTTCGACATAGGATGCTGTTACCATGAACGGATGAGAAATGATGATTGCCGGCAAGCTCTTATTGGCATTGCTGCTCGGAATAAACTCCTTGCCCCAGATATTCAGCCCATCCCGCTGACAATTGAATTCCCGAACCTTGATTTCGTTATTTTCCATATGTATTACTCCTATCAAATCTGTTTATCTTTATTACCTATTGTATCAAATAACCGGAGAATATGCTAAATCAAGTTAAGAATAAACCCGCTCAGTGAAGCATAGATAATGGCAAAAGCCAAATAAATCGTAAAATGGCGGTTGGTCAGAACAATCTTGAGAGCGCCTAGATTCGAAATCTTGGTTGCCGGACCAGCGATCATGAAGGCAATCGCACTGCCGCTGCTCATTCCGGCCGCTAGCCAGGCATCGATAATCGGAATTGTTCCGCCACCACATGTATAAAGCGGAACCCCGATTGCCGCGGCCATCAAAGTGCCGAATCCCCGATCTTCCCTAAACAACATTGTAATCCACTGCGACGGGACATATCTTTGATATAAAGCCGTAAGCAAGACCCCGATTAACAAATACGGCAAAGTGATTTTGACATTGCGATAGATGTTCTTCAAAACCCGCAACCCGATATTAGGATCAGTATCCCGCGATTTACGGGCTTCGAACTGTTCCATCTTGTAAAATGATTTGTTTTTGAAAAACAGACGCACCAATATTCCTGCCAGAATTCCGCCCAGCAAGCTGATTAACAGACGGAGAATCGCCAAGTCATTGCCCAAGGCAAACGAGAAAACAAACAGTTGGGGATTAAGCAGAACTGAACTCATCATGAAGGAGGCAATCCAATCCTGACGCATCCCGCTTCTGGCAAAAGAAGCCACAATCGGGATTGTTCCATACATGCATAGCGGAGACAAGATTCCCAAAACCGCTGCAGGAATGATTCCGATAATCCCCAGTTTATCGCCGTCAAAAGATGACATCCAGCCTTTTATTTTGGCCTTAAGAAAAACTGAGACGATGGAACCGACAACGATCCCAATCGCCCAGTAGCGGAATATTTGGGCGAACTGCACCGAAAAATAAAACCACAGATACACAAATTCCCGTTGTAAAACATCAATCATCAAGGCTTACCAGTTTGTAATCCTGATTTCCCAGCCCAATCTCGTTTGCATGTTCAAGAATTTCCAGTCCATTGCGGGATTCCATTCTTTCAACCAGATCATGTCCGTCATGAGCTTCATAAACTATATCGACACAGGCCTGATCCAGGGCAACCGGGTCGAGCGAAGCTAAGATTCCGTAATCAGCCATTGACGGTTCTGCAGGGCTGGCAATACAGTCACAATCAACCGACAAATTGTTCATTACACTGATATAGATGATCCTTTCACCATTATCATAATAATCATCAATTGCTTTGGCTGCCTCTGCCATTGAATCCAGGAATTCATCCTGTTTATGGAACAAGGTATTGAACATACTGGTAGCCGAACTTCCGGCAGTATGAATAAGAGCTTTTCCTTCAGGAGAAGCGCAACCTATCGAAGTATTTTTCATTGCTCCACCGAATCCACCTTGAGGATGACCCTTGAAATGAGTAAGCACAACCATGAAATCATAATTGGCTATATTTGCCCCGACCACGTCTTCCTGCAAATATTGACCTCCTTCAATCGGAATAGAAATGCTGCCATTGGTATCCATGATATCAACATCAGCAATAGCTGTGAATCCGTGATCTTCAGCCACCTGCATATGAATATCCGTGCTGGTTCTTTGACCCGGATAGGCCGTGTTACATTCGACAATTGTTCCCTCAACTTCATCAACGAGATCCTTGATCAGATTCGCATCAAGATGATAGTCATTCCCGGCTTCACCGGTCGACAGTTTAACTGCGACATTGCCAGTTGCTTCAACCCCCAATGTCTCATACATTTCCATGATTGCTTCAGGGGTTATTTCCCTGGTCAGATAGACTGTAGAGTAGTCATCAGTCCCGATGGTTTCATTGGCAGTAACATTGTGATTGACATGTTCAACTTTTTCATCAATGTTGACTCCCACTAAAACCGTCATTGCAGAACTGGTGAACAATAATACGGCAACCGCCACTATCAATACTGCCACAAAAGTTGTCAGAACCAATAATATTCGTCTTCTTAATTTACGTTTTGGTTTACTCAAGATAACCCCTCCATTTTTCATCTAGTATTTTAAAAACGCTTTAATTTACACTGTGTTCTTTATTAGATTATCATTTAACTTTCATGGTGTCAATTATTTCAGTAATAAATTAACCAATATTTATTTTTAGCCAAAATAAAAAGCAGAGCCTGCGCTCTGCTTTGATATTATCTGGTTATTGATTGAAACGAATAGATCTTACTCCAATCCAAACAAACATCTTGAAGATGACGATGCTTCATCCGCATTGAACTATGGTTTTTTCGGCTTTTGGCTATCTACCGAATCTTTATTGTCTACTTCCGATTTAATTTCGACTTCAGCTTTAGCTTCCGCAGCAGCTTCGAGTTCCGCCTCAGCTTCTTCCTGGACAACCGCAGTTATGGCCTCATTCAAGAAATGCATTTCTTCAACTTCGTCCAGTTTCATCCGTACTGCTTCCTCAATCTCGAATTCCTGATTGAGTCCCAGTCCCAGGGCATAAATCAATAACAGGAGCAGCAGTGCGAATGGCAGACCCGTCAACAGTGAAGCAGTCTGCAATGCAGTTAGTCCTCCACCAATCAAAAGCGTAGCGGCAACAACACCTTCCATCACTGCCCAGAAAACCCGTTGCGGCACTGGTGAATCCAGTTTCCCACCTGAAGTCAAGTGATCGACAACCAATGAACCGGAATCTGATGAAGTAACGAAGAATACAGTGACCAGAATAATCCCGATTACCGAAATCAATTGGGTCCATGGCAAATTCTCCAACATTGAGAACAAGGCAATGGAAACATCGGTTTGCACAGCCCCGGCGATATCACCGATACCATTCATTTGAAGATTCAGGGCGGTTCCCCCGAATACACTCATCCAAAAGAATGACAGTAGTGATGGAACCAGCAATACACCCAAAATGAATTCCCGAACCGTTCTCCCTTTGGAGATACGGGCAATGAACATTCCGACAAATGGTGACCATGAAATCCACCAGGCCCAATAGAAGACTGTCCACGCTCCTTGCCAGTTGGTATCCCGGAACGTTTCAGTCCATAAACTCATTTCAATGAAATGAGACAAATAATAACCGGTATTTTGAGTGAACCCACTCAGGATGAATACAGTTGGTCCGACAATCAGGATGAAAATCATGAACACCCCGGCCAGCACCATGTTAATCTCACTCAGTCTTTTTACTCCGCCATCGAGACCGAGTACTACCGAGATAGTCGCCATCGCCGTAATTCCGGCAATCAGGACTACCTGAACCGTGCTGTTGATAGTTATTCCAAATAGGAAATTCAATCCGGCATTTACCTGGGCAACTCCCAGCCCCAGTGATGTCGCCAATCCAGTTAAAGTAGCCAATACTGAAAGGACATCAATCAGATTGCCCCAGAATCCATAGATCTTATTACCTATCAGAGGATAGAACACGGAACGGATGGTCAGCGGCAAGCCACGGTTATAGGCAAAGAATGCCAATCCCAGACCGACTATTGAATAGACCGCCCAAGGATGGATTCCCCAATGGAAAAATGTAGTCGCCATGGCTGCCTGGGCAGCTGCCGGCGATCCCGGTTCAATCGGACCGAACATCGGTGAAGGGTTTTGAAGATGACTGATCGGTTCTCCAACACTCCAGAACAACAGCCCAATTCCCATACCGGCACTAAGCAACATCGCATACCATCCGAATTTGCTGAACTCGGGTTTAGCATGGTTACCACCGATTTTTATATTCCCGTATTTACCAAACGCGAAATAAAGCGCTGCTATAATGAAGATATTAGCCGAAAATATAAAAAACCATCCGGCATTTTTAGTTATTCCTGACATCAAATCCGAGAAAGTCTGCTCAGCTACAGCAGGATATAACAAGGTCATTGAAATAAATGCAACCAATAAAACAATTGAAATTAATGTTACCTGAGGATGAAGGTCAAAGCCCAAACCGGACCAGTTATTCTCCCCCGGCTCCTGGCGCCCTTCTTCATCAAACAGTGAAGGCGTCGGCCTTATTTGCAACCCCTTGAAACGTTTACGATTTTTAATCGCTTTTTTCCGGGCTTCGGCTTCAGCTTTTTCTAATTTATCCGCTAATATTTTCTTGGATTTTAGTCGTTCTTTTTCTCTTTCATTCATATTTTTCTTCCTTCCAAAATTAAAGTTACAGACATAATAAAAACATGTGAAGTCCCCAATACATGTTGATTTATTTTAATGTAACCGATTTTTTTCTATTCAACACTATCAAAGCAACTGATATTTGTCAAATCACAACCAAATTGACACCCCGCCTCCAAAGCAACTTTAACCACCACCTAAGGTTGTTATGTATTGATAACCCTAGGAGTGCTAAAAAGCTAAAACACCGCTCAAATCAGCTATTTTAGTCGTTTATGACAATTTTATGAATTGCGCTGTCAAAAAGTTAAAAATTTTTCAAAAATAATTACGAAAAAATTTCAATCCTCCCTTGTCTTCCGGCGATAATTGGCTAATTGTCAGATTATAGACAGAACCACCACCGAATATTTCAAATCACTTAACCAAGAATGAATCCCCTGAAATTGAAAACTTCCCATCCACTGAACAGGTCGGTTTTCAGTATTGTAAATCATGTAATGTCCATATCTATATTTTAAATTACTTTTTTCTCCAATTCAACCTCAAATGAAACAAATGGAACCCTTATCCTCGTTTCAGCTGATTAATTATCCTCAAGCGAGGCCCGAAAACCGCAGTGAAGAATTTAGCCGAAGTAAGCACTACCTACAAGCAGATCATCTAAAGAGCAATGGCCGAATCACAAAAAAAGATAATTCGACTTGACGCCAAAGTATCTTCTTTTATATTTATATAATCGTGCTCTTGGGACTTCCATCCAACCATGATTTGAAATTATCAACCGCTATTTCAATTGTCCGATAGCGGGAAGCTTCTGACAGCCAAGCGATATGAGGTGTCAACAGTACTTGTTCAAATTCCATCAGTGGATGTCTTTCTGTCAATGGTTCATTTTCAACCACATCCAAACCTGCCGCATAGATCTTGCCGCTTTGCAGCGCGTCAATCAACGCCGATTCATCTATGATTGCTCCTCTGGCGGTGTTAAGCAAGATGATCTGATTTTTCATCTTGTCAAAGGCCGCTTCATCCAAAAGATGATAAGTTTCTTCGCTCAGGGCGCAATGCAATGAGATAACGTCACTTTCATGATATAGTTTTTCCAGCGATACCTGTTCGATAAAACTGTATTCCGGATCTTCTTTAACAGATCGGTTATATCCGATAACCTTCATATTGAACGCATGGGCCATTTTAGCAACTTCAAATCCGATATTGCCTAAACCTACTATTCCAATTGTCCGATTCGCAAGTTCATACTGTCTTCTGGCTATTTTTAGTTTAGAATTGTTTCCTGTTGCCAATGCATCGACATGCGCTTTATAGAGTTTTGACTGCTGATAGGTTCCATGACAGATTTCAAGAAGCAAGGCCATAGTATACTGAGCTACAGTGCTTTGCCCATATAAAGTATTAGTAAAGGTCACTCCGGCTTTTCTGGCCGCAACGCCATCAATGCGCCCATAACCATGGGCATGGGTGGAAACATATTTGACATCAGGATAGTTTGCGAAAAAAGCCTCATCAAAATAGTCGTCAACGATATTTACTCCTAATACGACATCGGCATCACTAAATATTTCAGCCGCCCTTTGAACTGTGAATACATCGTGGAAAGTAACACTATCGATAATGGGGATTTTCGCCAGCTGCGATCTCCAATACTCAATCAAAGTCTCGCGAGAAGGGAAATTACCGACAACTCTTTCCTGGCAGACTGCTACACGCATGCAATCACCTTAATACAAATTTTTAAATATCTTCAGCATATGATCATGTTCAAGTGGACAATAGTTATTTCCAGTCAGACGCTGCTGTCTGGTTTCAACCGTATTGACATAACCATCCAGTTCCTTTTCCTGAACGCCGAAATCTCTTAACCTTTTTTTCAACAGGAAATGGCCAAGCAATTCATCCAACTGATCAAATACTCCATCAAGTTCACAGTTTAATAATTTAGCCAATTCTTCCTTGAGAGTTTTTAGACGGCCTTCCGGTTTAAGTTTTTCATATGTCTTCATCACTTCGGTGAAAAGGATATAATTCGACTCACCGTGAGGCACGTGGTAAGAAGAGCTAAATGACATACTCATGGCATGAACAGCCGCACAACCGGCATTCCCAAATGCCACTCCGGCATAGGTGCTGGCTGTAAGGAAATCCGATGTCAGTTCCCGGTACGATTTCGTTTGATTTCTCAATTCCTGATAACCGGAAATGATCCGTTTGATTGCTTCCATTGAAAACGTCATTGAAAAGTCAGTCGCTCTTGGGGACAAATATGATTCAGTCGCATGGATCAGGGCATCGATGCTGCTTGTTGCAAAAACATAATCCGGAAGATTTTCAATCAATTCAGGAATCAAAACTGCACAATCCGCATATAATTCATCATGCTGCAACCCTAACTTGGTTTTCTTGTTGATGATTTCCAACACGGAAACACTGGTCACTTCGCTACCAGTTCCACAAGTTGTCGGAACAATTATCAGTTCCTTATCCTTGATTACCGGAAGTTCTTTATCAAATAAGACTTCGACTGGCGAAATATTTTTAAGAGAGAGGATTTTTGAAACATCTATGACACTTCCTCCGCCAATCGCAATCATTCGGTTGAATTCAAATTCCTGAGTAGCCTTGTATATTTCTTCCACCATCATATCGGTCGGTTCACCTTTTCCATAGTCACTCATGAAAATGACATTAAGACCATTGGCACCGGCCTTGAAATAACTGTCGAAATTAGGCAGATTGGTTAAAATCAAATCTTTCTTGCCAATATTGAAAGACTCGACAAATTCATTACAGCTATCAAAACTTACTATCTCAGGAACTAATTTAAATGTATTCATTCGTTATTCTCCTTTACTACATGAACAATGAAATAATTGGTAGTGTTACCATGATTAACACGGTTGAAATCAAGATTTCCCTAGAAGTCAACTCACTATCCAGTTTGTATTCGGCGGCAATCAGACTGACAATGCTTCCAACAGGCATTGCTATCAAAATCACAAAGACACCTTTCAAAACCGGATCAACAGCGACAAATCGCAAAACCACAGCGGCCAATATTGGAACAATCAATATTTTAACAGCCGAAAACATATAACTTTCCTTATGTCTGAACAATTGTTTCAAATCACTTTTTCCGATTGATGACCCAATCAGGATCATGGATATCGGAATGACCGATTCACCCAAATATTTAAATAATTGCAAAACAAAATCAGGAAATTGAACCCCGGTCGCTAAGAAAATGATTGAAATGATTCCGGCTACAGTTCCCGAATTCAATGTTTTTTTCAAGATTCCCTTAATTCCCAATCCATTCCCCGAGGATGCCATGGCGATCCCCAAAGTGTAGATCAACAAATTGTAAACCAGGACATAAACCACAACATAAGGAACGGCGCTATCGCCATACAGGCCACGAACGATGGGGATTCCCATAAATCCGACATTGGAGAATACCAACATCAGCTTATAGGCTCGTTTGGTGCCCGAAGGAACATTCAAAAACCAGGTGTAAATCTGGGCGAAAACAATCAAAACGATAAAGTACACGACAACCAGCTTGAAATTATCCCGCATCATCGTGCCGGTCACATCAATATCCGACTGCAAGACAAAACTGATCAACATGAAAGGATTCAAAAAGTCCACCACAATTGACGACAACTTCGAGTGGACTTGATCATTCAAGTATTGGAGTTTGTATAAAACAAACCCCAACACAATCATCATAAGGATGACAAACATTTGTTGTAAAACCAAAGTTGTTTGCATCTATTTCATCTCATTCAATACTTTTTCAATTGCTTTTTCATAGATATCCAATCCGGCTTCCAATTGTTCATCAGTGATGACAAGAGGACTGAGCATGCGGACAACATTTCCAAATGTTCCGGCACTTTCGATAATAAGTCCGTTTTGGATCGCTTCTTGAACAACCGCCGCTACCAGTTTCGAATATGGTTCTTTTGTCTCCAAGTCTTTGACGAATTCAACACCCATCATCGAACCGACACCTCTGATGTCACCGATGATTCCGAATTTTTTCCAGCTTTCGAATCTTGTACGGCATTTTTCAGCAATTTCCATCGCTCTGACATCCAGACGTTCACGTTCCATGATTTCAATGGTTTTCAACGCCGAAACACAAGCCATGGCATTACCACAATATGTTCCTCCGATAGTACCGACAGTTACATTGTCAATAATTTCCGCACTGGCAACAATCGCACTTAAAGGCATTCCCGCAGCTATCGATTTTGCAGTTGCGATGATATCAGGCTCACATCCGGCTTCTTTCCAGTATTCCGATGCAAACATTTTACCTGAACGGCAGAAACCGCATTGCACTTCGTCAGCAATAAGCATGATTCCATTTTCATCACAGATTTCACGTACTCTTTTAACCCATTCAATCGGAGCTGGCACGAATCCACCTTCACCTTGAATCGGTTCAAGAACGATTGCAGCAATATTGTTTGCCGGAGAACCTGTTTCAAAAAGGTTTTCCAACTCTTTGATGTAGAAATCGATTGCAGCTTCATCACTGTATCCAAGTGGTTTACGATACATATTTGGATATGGGGCACGGTAAACACCCGCCGGGAATGGTCCCATCCCAACCGCATATGCTTTTTTGGAAGTCATAGCCATAGCCAATGATGTACGACCATGGAATGCTCCGGTAAATACGATGATATCAGTACGTCCAGTATATGATTTCGCAATCTTGACTGCATTTTCCACTGCTTCCGAACCACTGTTCGCGAAGAAACTTTTCTTCTTGTCACCTCTGACCGGTACAATTTCATTCAGCTTTTCAGCCAACTCGATATATGGCTCATGAGTAACAATGTTCATCATTGCATGGAAATAATTATCAGCTTGATTTTTCACAGCTTCAATAATTTCAGGATGGCTGTATCCGATGTTCAATACTCCGACACCACCAACCCAATCCAGGAAAAGGTTTCCATCCAAATCTTCAAACATGGACCCTTTACCTCTTTTAATGGCAACTGGATATACACTCTTGATTGCTCCTGGCATTGCTGCCATTCTGCGATCCATTACGTCTTTTACTATCGGTCCCGGTACTGTTCCGGTAACGATTTTCGGCAATTCATTTCCGATCATTTTTAAATCCTCCAACTTAATCTTCCAATACTTGCATATTCGCAAGTTTATATATAGTATCCGCCAATACATCCGCACCTAAAGCGATATCTTCAAAATCGGTCCACTCTTTTGGACTGTGACTGATACCGTCTTTACTTGGTACAAACAACATGGCTACCGGTGCAAATCTTCCCACCAACAAAGAATCATGATAGGCCCCACTGATCAATTCCATGGGCTCTTGTCCATTATTACGGCAAGCTTCATCCAGACATTTTCGCAATACTTCATTGCAGACAACCGGATGATCATGATTCAATGATGTCAGTTCAACTTTGACACCCCGTTTTGCTTCCAATGATTCAATGAATATTTTTAAATTGTTGATCAATCGTTCTTTATTGTCAAAATCGATATCTCTGATGTCAATTGAAAATTCCACCAAGCCCGGAATAACGTTTTCTGCTCCTGGAACAACGTTGACTTTCCCAACTGTCCCGGTTGTATATTCACTGGCCAAACTGATGGCGTATTCTTCTAGTTTCAATGCGATTTCACAGGCCGCCATATAGGCATCCTTTCGTTCGCTCATAGATGTTCCTCCGGCATGAGACTGTTTACCATGAACAGTTACCGCAAATGTTGATGGCGCGCAAATTGCCTTGACAACACCCAATTTCTTTTGATTTCGATCCAAGATATTGTTTTGTTCGATATGAAGTTCAACAGCTGCAAACACTTCATTGTTTGCTTTTTTGACGTTGTTGAATTCAGTCTCATCATGGCCAAGGCAATTCAGACAATCAGCCAAAGTGTTTCCTTCATCATCTTTGAGAGTCTGACATTCTTCCCAAGTCAATTCACCGGCCATAGCCCGGCTTCCCAAACATGAACTTTTAAATCTTGTCGGTTCCTCTGAAGTATAAATTACCAAAACCAGATCCCGCAAAGTTTTTCCTTTTGTCGTATTGATCAGTCTGAGTGCTTCCATTCCGGCAACAACTCCAGCCATCCCATCGAACATTCCGGCATTAAGAACCGTGTCAATATGCGATCCGGTCCAAACAGGTGCCAAATCCGGGTTTTCCCCTTTCAACACACCGAAGATATTGGCGCATCCATCTTCAAAAACTTCCATTCCGATGGCCTTCATCTCTTCTTTCATGTAGGCACGGGCAGCCAATTCTTCATTAGTAAATAAAACTCGGGTAGTACCAAAATCCGGCGTTGAATTAAATGAGTCAAGTTTTAATAACTGTTCTTTTATTCTTGATACGTCGCTTTTCATTCAATCACCTCTTCCTACATTACGTTGATAGGCGTACCTTCTACCCAGTTAGTGATATTATCCATAACAATGATGGCACGTTTGTACAATGCTTCGTGAGTTGCAAATGCGATATGTGGTGTTGCTACCAGATTTTTTGCTTTAAGCAAAGGATGGTCTGTTGCTATCGGTGGTTCGATTTCATAAACATCAACCGCTGCTCCGGCAATCACATCATTGTTCAATGCCTCGCCCAGGGCTTCACTTTCAACAACTTTTCCCCGCGCTGTATTGATTAAAATCGCATTTTTCTTCATCAACTTGATGTTTTCCTTGTTGATCAGATGAGTAGTGCTGTCATTCAATGGCACATGCAATGAGACAATATCGCATGTTTCGAGCAACTCTTCCATACTCACGAATGTCACACCATCAATGTCTTTTTTAGTTCTGCTGTACGCGAAAGTTTCGCATCCGAATGCTTTTGCCAGTTCAAGGGTTCTTGTTCCAATAGCACCAGTCCCGATAACTCCAAATTTTTTACCGTAAAGTTCATATCCGATCAATCCGGCTTTGGTTCCACCAACTCTGGTCGCCTTGTCACATGGGATAATGTTACGATAGACGCTTAGGGCCAAACCGAAAACAAGTTCCGATACGGCTACATTTGAATAGCCTGAAGAATTTGATACCAGGATATCATTGGCTTTGCAATAATCCATCGCGATGTGGTCAACCCCTGTAAATGCAACCGAAATCATCTTCAGATTCTGGCATCCTGACAATACTTTTTCATTCAATGGGAGATTAGAGACAAGGATGATATCCGCGTCTTTTCCTCTTTCAATCAATTCTGCTTCATCGGTTGTTCTGGTATCATAATATGTAAACTCGATATCGTCTTTAAAAGTATCGTTGATCAAGTTCATTAAAATTTCTTCGCTAACTCCTAATGGTTCAATAATTACTGCTTTCATTTGTTGCTCCTCTCAATTATAGCTTTGGATCTCTATTGCAATCTTTTGAATAAATATAGTAGAATTTCTCGCGCCCGACACCATAAGCTGCCTGGGTCACATATGGGCCAAACCAGATAAAATCATCTTTTTTAATCGGCATCCAGTCATTATCAAGAAGATAGACACCTTCACCGCCTAATACATAGGCTCCATGTTCTTGGACATGGGTTTCCACGAACGGATGACATCCGCCTGGATCAAACGCCAGAATATGCATATTCATATCAAATCTGATATCCGTAGGAAGCAGGTCTTTGATAAATACATTTTCCATATCGGCGTAAATTTCATATTCCATTTCATTGACATTCCCGACAACCCGCTCAGGTTCCAGGTCCTTGTATTGTTCGAAAGTCTGTTTATATAACAGGAATTTAACTTCCTTATCAGTGTTGTTGACAAAGCCGAAGCCTTCACCTGGTTTTGAATACAGATAACCACCATCTTTCAATTGATACTGATCAGCACCGACATGAACATCCAAAGTTCCTTCAATTACAAAGATGAAACTTTCAACGTCCGCTCCAGTTCCAAAATCCTCATTGGTGCAGCCTTTAGGTTCTGCAGTTACAACGTATTCAATGAAACTTGCACCGATTTTCGGTGTTGCCAAAATTGATGTTCTGCAGTTTTCAAAATATGGAATCACATTATTAACTAGTCCATCTTTGGGAATCACTGCATATTTTCTGTTTTTGATCACAGATCTAGTTGCTAAAATATCTTTAGGGTAAGCCATTGGCGTCCTCCTCCTTAACTAATTGTTTTCTATTTCACACCACTCTAAAATTGTGGCTGCTGTTACTTTTGTCAATGCCTTGATCGATGGCAATTCGACATATTCGTCAATCCCATGCATATTGCCGCTGATTCCGCCATACATTGTTGCCGGCACGGTACCATCATGAGCCCAGAATCTCAGGTCATTACATCCCAATGATTCCTTGAACTCGGCATCAACGCCGTGCAAATCTTTGTGATGGCCATTGATAACATCGGTAAGAGCATTACCTTTTTCCATCAGATAGCCTTTGTTTTTATTGCCATACCAATTGAAGATCACTTCCCCGTTTGAAAAAACTTCATCATTTTCAAGATGGCGGCTGACATAATCTTCAACAATCTTCTGGAATTCAGATGGGTCGGTATTGGGATAATTCGAAAATCTGACATGCATTTCACACTCCATCGGAGTGTTTGATGTCCAGACACCGCCTTCGATTTTGCCGATATTGAAAAACATCGGCGCATCATAAGGTTCGAATTCCTGGGTTTTGTTTTGATTCATCTCGTTTTCAAGATCTTTGAGGATTTTGATAATCCGATACGTATGTTCGATTGCGCTATTGACGCGGACCTTGATTCTTGCCCAAAGAGAGCCTACAGCAGTGTAGTAAAAGGAATTATTGGTGCATTCAAGAATCAAGGCTCCATCGCCTTTATAGCCTCGTTCGAAACATGCCAGGGCTCCACTTCCGGTTGATTCCTCTTCAATCACTGATTGAAGATAGACATCCCCCTTGAGTTTGATCCCCAACGTTTGAATCGCTTTTATTGCATATATCATTGCCGATATCCCGCATTTCATGTCACACGATCCTCTTCCATAGAGCCTGTCTCCAACCACAGTCCCTTTCCAAGGATCATAAGTCCATTGTTCCGGCGCTTCCACCGGAACAACATCCGCATGACCATTCAACACTAAAGATTTGGCTTCTTTAGAGTCTGAACCTCGCAGTGTTCCAACAACAACTGGTCGGTCCTTAAAACTCCAGTCACCAGGAGAATATCCCGGCATATCGGCAATTTTACTGACATCGATATCAAAGCTATCAACATCCAAACCCATCGCCCTCATTGTTTGGGCGATAAAGGATTGCATCGGCTTTTCATTTAATAAAGTACTGTCGAATTCAATCATCGCCTGCATAAAGGCAATCTGATCATCAAATTCCTGGTCTATAACTTGATTAAGTTGCTCTTTGATCGCTTCTAATGATTGTCCCATAACCTGTACTCCTTTCCTTAACCCTTGATCAGCATTTCTGTGACTGAGGCACTTTCGAAGGCTGCTTTAATGGCATCAGTAGCCTTATTACGTTCTCTTTTCATTTTCGTAAAGAGCATTTTATATTCATCTGAATCGCGATCCATTGTTCCTAAATCTTTCATTTCCCAAAGAGCAGGAATAAAAGTTTTCAATGCGGTCAATCCATAATTATCTTGAGCATACTTACCGGCAACAGTCGCCAGCATCGGCGAAAGAATTCTTGATAGTTTCAAAAGACCTCGATTAAGTGTTGTTCTTTGTTCTTGGCTAAGTTGGGAATTGGCAGCAAGTTCATTTAATGCCACCAACTTGTCTTTAAGCTTTTGGTTCCAATCAAGAGCGGTATCCAAGTCGATAACACCTTTGCATTCTTCTTTCAACTCACGCAGTCTTTTCTCGATAATTTCACAATTATTGGTATGGTCAAATGGCAGGATGTCTTTTGTCACAAGACCGTATACGTAGGCAGTCATAACTTGTAAATTTGTCAGAAGGGTTTCACGACTCACCATTTCCATAGTATCCAAATGACTGTGGTACCACCAACCTAGTGTTGCTCCCAGGTAAAGGGCCTTTTTCTCCGCTGAATCCTGTCCCATATTATGAAGGGTAGGAATTCCGATTCCATAGAATGACTGATCGCCCACTTTTTCAGGTTTCATAGTTTGACAGACTTCATCAAGCATGTCTTTTTCCATCAAGTACTTATCTGATTCAATATGATAATCAACTAACTCCCCAGAAGCCCAGGTGTCATACTGATCAATGTCAGCAAGACCTAGTTGGTCCATATTCATGTAGCTGATTCCGTTTTCAGTCAATTCATCCCAGAAGTAATCGACAAAGTAAGATGAACCGGCCATTCCTCCTGTTTCATGTCCTGACCAGAATGGGAACCAAATCGATCTTTTAAGTTTATCTCTGTTGGCATGAAGGACTTTAACCACTTCCAAAAGTCCGGCATTACCAGCGGCATTACATGTTGCCCCCGGTCCCCAAGCATCGTAGTGACCACCCATGATTGCAAACATATCCGCCTCTGGTCCAGTAGCTTCTACTTTGGCAATTGGAATATAACATTTTCGCCACTCACCTAAACCATGGGCATCCAAACGAACCATAAGCTTTTCACCGCTTGTCAGACGTTCTACCAAGCGATTTCCATCTTTTCTCTTGATTCCAACTGCCGGGATATTAGGAAGACGTTTCATTTCAGATTCCGAAGTCGGGTTACCCCACACATTCTTAACCGATCCTGATGGAACAGTATTGTGTTCTTCAAGACCCCAGTTGATCATCACCAGACCATCAGCACCAAACATTTCTGCGATTCTCATTTTTTCAGGTCTAGGTGGATCATAAGTTAAATCACAAAGGATGATTTTCCCTTCGACATCCAATCCTTCATAGTCACTGATGGCACCATTTCCAACATAAATAAGCTCATTAACGAAACCACCCTCAGGTGTATTGGCTCTTTGCGCGAAGGCGTTACATGGAATATCCCAAGAATCTTCACCTTCATCATCCAAAACAGTAAATTTGCTTTCACCAGGATAAAAAATCAGGGCATCATATTCCAACTTATCAAAAGTAATCCCTTCTTTCTCGTAGTACTCTTCAAAGAAAGCCAGCACTTGCTTTTCATACTTGGTCCCAGAAATTCTCCAACCCACATTATCAACAATCCAATTGGCATTTTTCATGGCGCTATCTATATCTAGCATTTCTAATACTTTGTCTAAATCTCTCATTTTTTTGTCCTCCTCGTGAAAGAAATTTATAAAATTTTTAATTAAAAATTTCGTTATTGTTAGAAATTTATGCGCATCGGCTGCGCATAATGTTTCCTATACTAATTTTGATGAAAGTAAATATGATCTTTAAGGTATCCCAGTAAAGAATCCAAATCTTTTTTCTCCATTAATTCGACAATATGTTTATGGGAAACATATGATTTTTCAAGTATTCCTTCTAGTCTGTTTTCATAACCGGAAGAATATTTCAAAATGATATAACGGTTCAAGATTATTTCATATACTTCAAACAGATTGTCATTACCCTTAAGTTCAACCAATTTCTTATGAAAACTGTAATCAGCTCTCAAAACCTCTTTAGGTTCCAGATTAGTCTTCATTTTCGAGCAGTTTTCAGCTAACTCCAATAAAACCGCTTTATCCTTTTCACTAAAGTTTTCGATAACCGATTTTACCGCCGCTTCTTCGAACATGTAACGCAGTTCGCAGATATCGGCTATTTTTTCCTTGGTTGGTGCAATCAGTGCATATTTACCAGTTGAACTGACTTCCAGAACATTTTCAATACTCAATCGCTTTAACGCCTGTAAGACCGGAGTCTTGCTGATTTCGTATTTTTGGGCCACTTCAGTCGGGTTTATAACCTGTCCTGAACGGTATTCCTCATTGAAGAAACTTTCAATAAGCAAGTTATACACTATTGAATCCAAATTCTTTTTTACACTTTTAAGTCCCATGATTTCCTCCTTTATATTACGCTAGCTCATGTTTGTTCAAACGTTTTTCTACAAGTTTTGATATCAATGTCAATGTTGCAATAATTACAAAATAGAATACCGCACTGACGATCAATGATTCAAAAGCCCGATATGATCTGGCCATTGTATAGTAAGCACTTCGCATCAGTTCAAATGCTCCCAACTGAGACAAAATTGCCGAATCTTTAATGAGTTTGATAGTAATATTCATCAATGATGGGAATATTACATGCAAGGCTTGAGGTGCGATTACGTAGACCATTCGATCAAACCCGCTTACCGCCAGGGCTTTCGACGCTTCGTACTGACCTCGGTCGACCCCGTTTATACCACCGCGTAAACTTTCAGCGAGATAAGCTGCCGCATTCAATGCAAATGTGATTTCCCCGGATACGACCGTTGGAAACACGACTGTATTATTAGTAATTCCTGAAATCCCAAAATGAATCAGGAACAACTGGACAATTGTCGGCACCCCTCTGAAAAAAGATATATAACCATTAACAAAAAAGTTTATAATTTTATTATTTCGCATTCCTAAAAATACCAGGATTACCGCCAGAATCAGCGCTCCGATAAATGAAATAATAGTTATCTGGAAGGTCAGTTTCAGACCGTCCATATAATAAGGCAAATAAGGTATCATACTTTCAAAATTCAATTCCATTTCACATTCCCCTTTCCAGAATCTCCTAAGAAATGTGCCATGTCAAAATTTTGATTTTTGAGTATAACACATTTGTAATTGCTTAATCTGATATTGACCATCGGCCAGTCTGGAATAGCAGAGTATCCCAGAACAGCCAACCGTCATTATCTAATATTTTTCGATTCTAATATTCGATGGCGTTTGTTTCGCCTAACCATTCTTTTTGAAGTTCAGTCAATGTTCCATTTTCTTTTAAGATATCGAATGCATAGTTGAAGTCATCGATATATTCGCTTCCTTTTTTGAATGCGATTGTATATCCATTCATTTCAACTCCATGATCATCTGCTGTTGTTGCAAATACGTCCATTCCATATTCAGCACCGTATACAGTCAATTGAACTGAATCGGCGATTACAGCATCAGCTCTTCCTGCAAGTACTTCTTCACATCCAAGAGCGATATTTTCAAGTTCCAATACTGTTACATCAGGAATTGAATAAGCCACTTCGGCATGCAGTGTAGATGATGGTGCGATTACTGTTTTACCAGCTAAATCTTCCCAAGATTCAATTCCCGAATCCGCTGCTGATAGAACCCCTGATTTTGGTTCATAGTATGCTTGAGTGAATCCGAATGTTTCTTTTCTTTCTTCTGTCGGTGTCAAGGTCATTCCAAAGTCAGCTGTTCCAGCTGCGATTGATGACAATACTGCCGCGAATTCAACTTGTTCGAAGTCAATTGTATAACCTAAGATTTCTTGTAATTCTTCTTGGACAGCGAAATCGTATCCGCTTTTGCTTCCGTCGTCTCCGACAATACGGTAAGGGTTGAATGCGTCTCCGATGAATACTAATTCGACACCTTCGAGTCTTCTGCCTTCACCTGTTGTTGGTGTTTCATCTGTTGATGGTGCATCATTGCTGGCACACCCTGTAAGTAATAAGCTTAATCCTAAAGTTGTTGCAGTTAAAAATTTAGCTATTTTATTCATGTCGATACCTCCTAATAATATCGTATATTTTTTTAGACTTCAATGGTAAAACTACATTTATGTTACCTTTTGGTAATAATTTGTCTAGCGGCCTAAAAGTTGTGTATCAGAGCAGTTATCCAGTCAACTTTTGGAGCTGCCAAACATTTCACTAGTTCCAATTTTTCCTTTGATCAAGAGGCATTGGGGTGCCTCTTGATTTTAGTACTTAACTGTTTTTTACATAAATTAGCGGGAAATTTTTGGGCTAATTTTATATTTTGTTTAATATTCGATAGCGTTTGTTTCGCCTAACCATTCTTTTTGAAGTTCAGTCAATGTTCCATTTTCTTTTAAGATATCGAATGCATAGTTGAAGTCATCGATATATTCGCTTCCTTTTTTGAATGCGATTGTATATCCATTCATTTCAACTCCATGATCATCTGCTGTTGTTGCAAATACGTCCATTCCATATTCAGCACCGTATACAGTCAATTGAACTGAATCGGCGATTACAGCATCAGCTCTTCCTGCAAGTACTTCTTCACATCCAAGAGCGATATTTTCAAGTTCCAATACTGTTACATCAGGAATTGAATAAGCCACTTCGGCATGCAGTGTAGATGATGGTGCGATTACTGTTTTACCAGCTAAATCTTCCCAAGATTCAATTCCCGAATCCGCTGCTGATAGAACCCCTGATTTTGGTTCATAGTATGCTTGAGTGAATCCGAATGTTTCTTTTCTTTCTTCTGTCGGTGTCAAGGTCATTCCAAAGTCAGCTGTTCCAGCTGCGATTGATGACAATACTGCCGCGAATTCAACTTGTTCGAAGTCAATTGTATAACCTAAGATTTCTTGTAATTCTTCTTGGACAGCGAAATCGTATCCGCTTTTGCTTCCGTCGTCTCCGACAATACGGTAAGGGTTGAATGCGTCTCCGATGAATACTAATTCGACACCTTCGAGTCTTCTACCTTCACCTGTTGTTGGTGTTTCATCTGTTGATGGTGCATCATTGCTGGCACACCCTGTAAGTAATAAGCTTAATCCTAAAGTTGTTGCAGTTAAAAATTTACCTAATTTTTTCATGTTGATTTCTCCTATCGTTCTTTTTGTAAGGTTGATCCCCCATAGTAATAATTAATGTTTCCATAACTCCAATAATAACTTGCTTATATGTGACCCCTTAGTTAAGTAGTGATTTAGCAACATTTAGAGACAGGGATAAGGGTTGGATAACAAGTCCATTGTATCTGCTGCCAATCATTTCAAGCAATTCCAGATTATACGATGCGCAATCCAGAATCATTGCATTGCAATTTTGTGATTCTTTGCATATATTTTCTACTTCTTTCTCGGTGTAAGTCATTGGATTTAATGCGAATATCTTCGGTATCAATCCTAATGGCTTCCACTTTTCTTCAACTTGCTTTCGATGACTTTCGGTTGGGGTGAGGATGATAACCTCTGGGGATTGTGGCATCATGGATACCAGGTTTTTCATCAGCACTCCCGGTTCAAGCAATATCCCTTCATGGTCAAATTCAGGAAAATTGCTGGTGCAATGGATATAGATAACCTTTGCTCCGTTTTGTTCTAAATCATTGATCGCTTTTTGAATCAAAGGAAAGATTGATTTCTTTTCCATCTTGATGAAGTCACCGTTGTTTCTCTCAACACTCAGCAGTGGGCCTTCGCCTTGCCATAAGTATTGCGATACCTGCTTATCGGTCAAACCATCAAGAATTCCAGTTTCAATAACTTCGTAACTCTTAAGAAAAGTTTCCTTTTCCCGATCTATTCCCAGAATCGGCGAGTCACCGATGTTCAAAAGTCCAATTTTTTTCATTACATGACCTTTTGTAGGAATTGTTTTGCTCTGTCAGTAGACGGGTTGGTAAAGAAAGTTTCCGGATCCGCATCTTCGACAATGTATCCGCCATCCAGGAACAGGATTCTATCTGCTATTTCTCGAGCAAATCCCATCTCATGGGTAACAATTAACATTGTCATTCCCGAGTTACTTAACTCTTTGATAACATCCAGTACTTCCTTAACCATTTCGGGGTCCAATGCCGATGTCGGTTCATCGAACAGCATGATTTTCGGTTCCATCGCCAGTGCTCTGGCAATAGCCACACGTTGCTTTTGACCTCCAGATAATTTATTTGGATAAACATCAGCCTTATCCGCCAAACCAACTCGTTCCAGCAATTCCATCGCTTTTTTATCTGCTTCTTCTTTCGACTGTTTCAAGGTCTTACGTGGTGAAAAAGTAATATTTTCTTTTACCGTCATGTGGGGGAATAAATTGAAATGCTGGAATACCATTCCGATATCTTTTCTCACAATTCTCATATCCCGGTTGGTCAGACTCACAAGATCATCATAACCTAGCAGGACTTGACCGCTTGTAGCTTTTTCCATAACATTGATAGATCTTAACAATGTTGATTTACCTGAACCCGAAGGTCCGATCAATGCCAATATCTGTCCGTCTGGAATATCCAAACTTATACCTTTTAATACTTCAAGTTTTCCATAACTTTTCTTTAATTCTCTAATACTAATCACTGAGCATCATCCTTCCTTCTATCACTTTTGATATCTTTGTAAGTATCATAACTACAACGTAATATATAATTGCTACGAACAGAAATGGTTCGAAACTTGCATATGAAGCCACGATTACGTTGTGACTAACCATGAATAATTCAAATACTCCAATCTGAGCCAACAATGCCGTTGATTTGAACTGGAGGATTACCTCATTCATCATCGAGGGCAGTATACTTTTGAAAGCCTGAGGTAATGTGATGTAGAAAAAGGTTGTTCTTGGATTGATTGCCAAAGCCAATGCTGCTTCACGCTGCCCTTTGTCGACTCCTGCAAAACCACCACGAATACTCTCTGTCATATACACCGAAGCATTAATCGCCAAAGTCAACTCACCTGCCAGGGTCTCCCCCAAATCAAAGCCGGTAATTGCCGGGAAGGCATATGCCATCAAAAATAATTGTAATAACACGGGGACTGATCTAATAATCAAAACCCAAGTATCATGTATCAACACAAGCACTCTATTGTTTGTCATTCTCACAACCGCTAGGAATATCGCAAAAACAAATGCCAGAAGAAATGCAATAATGGTGACCTCGATGGTTCTTCCAAACCCAATCAAGAACTGATCCATGAAAGGCAAAAGTTTATCAAACTGTAGATTTCTCATATGTACTCCTTTCTCTTAACTACTTCTTAACATGATAATAACAACAACCGCCCGACAAAGTCAATAAAAAATTAAAAATTTTTTATTACGTTGCAATTTATTTACCACTATGATAATTAATGTTTATTAAATTGATAATTTTTTATAAGAGACCAAACATTTTGGGTCCGTGGCCTAAAATGTTCCCTGATTTTTATGTCAACATTAAAAGAAAAAGTGTTAATTAATAAAATTTTATCACTGAACCAATTTCCTCTGGAGTGAACGTGATTATCATTTTGAGGCCTCATTCACATAAAAAAACACCTTGAAAGTCAGAGCTCCAATCTCACTTTCAAAGTGCTTATCACCTATTTATCCTGTTGTTTTTCCAAAATTATTGATTCGTCATCGAATCAACAATGCTCTTAGTACAGCTCTTTAACCTCACTGGTCAATGGTATCAAATCACTGCGCTCTAGATATTTAATGTCGAATTTCCGGTTAAGGGCTGCAAAATGTCTTATCCCAAAGGCAATCTTGTTCAGATAGGAAAAGACACCGATTGCCCCTGGCGGGAAATCGTTGGCCTCTAATCCATAAAGTGCCCGCAAGTCGGGCAAGTCACCGAATACTTGCTCAACGGTGCTGCCATATTCCTGCAAATGTTTAGGAATCGTTCCATCCTTGATCATCTCACCGCATTTTTTTCCGGTCATTGCCGCTGCCATGGCCGCCCGGCAGATTCCCACCGCCCCGATTTTCCCATCGCCAAAAGCCAACGCTTTGAAAACCTGATCTTCCGAGGCAAAACCACCAGTTACCACGAGTTCGGGAATCCGGTAATTCTGGCCCTCAAGACTTGTGACAATCTGACATATTGTGCTTTCCATGGAAATTGTAGGCAATGACCATTCATTCATCATTTTACACGGACTGTAGCCACTGCCGCCCCCAGCGCCATCGAACGTGATCATATCAACTCCGGCATTGCTGGCGATTTTAATCACTCTCTCCAAATCGGACGGGTCATACCCAGCCATTTTAAAATAAATATTCTTGGCGCCCAACTTTCGCAACTCGCCTATCCGTTTAGTCAGATACACTTCGTCCCATAAAGGCAACCTTCCATAGGAATAGAAATTCTGGCAGACTCCCTTTTCATCTGCCTTGATAATTTCGAGATCTGTCGGATCCGGGTGAACCAAAATTCCCAGTTCCTGTTTACGCAGGGCTTCATCCCGGTCTTTCAACTTGGTTACCGGTTGGGTTCCTTTGGCCGATTGGCCGAACTTGAATTCAATCGCTTCGGCCCCTTGATGGGTAATCGCATATTCAGGTACACCCAGCAGATCATCTTCAACATTACACTGTAGAACTATCTGTCCGTAACCACGATAATATTTGTTAAATGAGCCCAACATCTTTTTTAGAGCTGGAAAATGAACTACTTTTCCATTTTCAATTTTCAGTTCCGGATCCTTGTTTCTGGCATCCTCCCCAATCACACAAACCACTCCGGCCATAGCTGCCCCGGCATAATAATCTTCCCAGTTCAATTTGACAACTGCCGGTAGAATTATCGGCATATTCAAGCGCACCTTGTTGGAAATCCCGAATGACCGTTTCAAGTTGACGTTGAATATCGTCGCCTCTTCGTACGTGGCATTACATCCAGTAGCGCCAAAGACCCGGCCATTGATATTGAAATGAGAAAAATCAACCGGATAGTCTTTTTCCGAAGCTACCTGATTGGTCCCGGTTGTGGTTGGATAGACAGTACTTGCTCCAAGTACCGCTGCCAATCCGACTTCACAGGTTCCCACACATTCCTCACTGCAAAGCGAGCACATCCCGGATTGCGGTGATTGCTTGGTACTGCGGTTTCTTGTTTTGTTAAAAGCTGATGATAATGATGGTGAATAAGTCATGATATCCCCTCCTTGTCTTTTGAACATTTGTCCATAACTATCTACATTATACACCTTCTCTCCAAACAGACAATCCATTTCAGGACTTTTCGAAAAACAATCTTCGCCCTTGGGATTTTTCTCCAAAAGCTTTGAACCAATTGATTGTGAATTGAACGAATCAGACTGTTGCTATCTTCAAAACCTCAAAAAACCTCCTGCATATTTGCAGGAGGTTTTTTCGATTAATCGGTAATACCGGTATCCTACTTCAATCAATTCTATTTTAACTTTAATTCGAGTCGACTCGAGCTGGGCTAATCTACGCCCAAGCAAACACAAGACCGTAAAACCCTACTGCTTTTGCTAAATTGATTATCTTAACAACTATTTAGATCGGTTTTCTCATCGCTTTTCGGCTGCAGTTTTGATATCATTCAAATCTTCCAATAAGCCTTTTTTGTGCTTTTTTCAACATCTTGCCGAAGATCAGGTTCATCACCTGAATTAGTGGTTTTTCAGTTTCAATTGGTGATTGAGATTTGCAACTTTTTTATGGAGTTATCCATAGAAGATATTATAACTTCGTTAATTGACCGTAATGACACGACAAGCGATAATGGTAAACATTCGACTCTCCCCCTTCAAAGACAAACTTTAGACTTTAACTCAAATACCTCACAAACCAATCTGCGGAAATTGTAGCGACGGCTTCTAGGGTTCCCGGCTCTTCAAAGAGGTGGGTGGCCCCGGAAACGATTTCCAGTTTCTTGACAGCCTTGATTTCCCCAAGTGCTTGCTGGTTGATCTCTAGAACACCACTATCAAGTCCACCGACAATTAAAAGAGTAGGCGCTTTGAGTTGATCCAGGTAAGAAAAAGCAAGGTCTACCCGCCCACCCCGGGCAACAACAGCGCTCACCCGTTCTTCTAACTTGGCAGCTGATTCAACGGCTGCTGCTGCACCAGTGCTACCGCCAAAATAGCCGATTTTCAGATTTCGGGTTTCATCCTGCTCCTGCAGCCATAAGGTAGTGGCGAGTAATCGACTGACCAGCAGATTGATGTCGAAGCGGCGCTGGTAATCCTGATCCTCCTCAGGAGTCATCAGATCCATGAGAAGAGTCCCCAGGCCCCTCTTTCTAAGCACTTCGGCTACAAAGTTATTTCTGGGGCTAAAACGGCTGCTGCCGCTTCCATGGGCAAAAATAACGATTCCGCTAGCTCCGGCTGGAATTTCCAGGAATCCAGGCAAACTGACAGTTCCCACATTGATGTTGACTTCATTACTCAGACTTTTCATTCTGCTGTCCTCCTTTTTCGGCAACTTCTTTTAATAGTTCTATTACCACGTCATCCTCAACCTGCAAGAAATTATCGTAATAAGCTCCAACAGCTCCCAGATAGGATTGATCGATATCCAGCGCAACCAACTCATCTACAAGGGCTTTGATTTTCTCAGCGATATCCCCAGGAACTACAGGTATGGCAACGACTAACGCTTTTGGATTGCGGCTCTTTATTTCATAGATGGCTGCCAGCATGGTCAGTCCGGTAGCGATACCGTCGTCCACGATGATTGCCGTTTTCCCCTCTAAAGACTGTCTCAAACTGTCCAAATGGTAATTTTCCCGTCTTTTTTGAATCTCACTGCGCACTTTTTCGATTTTTTTCTCAAACCATTCCGGGTCAACACGACTCCTTTCAATTTCATTACAAACTGGGTCCCCGTCTTCAGAAATGGCGCATATGGCATATTCATCATTAATCGGATGTCCGATCTTTTTCGTAATGACAAGATCCAGTGGTGCCCGTAATGCTTTCGCGATTTCCACCGCCGGGACGACACCACCCCGCGGCAGCGCCAAAACCACAACATCCTGGTTTCGATATTTTTCCATGGCTTCAGCCATTTTGATTCCAGCCTCTTTTCGATCTCTAAACCTCATATTCTAATCTCCTTTCATCATGATTGCCTCATTCATAGACATCTTTTTGTTTTATTATTACTAAATTTCAACTCAAAAACTTCGATAGTGCAGATTATAACATTATTTCGATAATTCTTATGCCCCTATTCCTAAGATCCGATTATCTCTCTAACTCCGGATAAAACATTAAACTTATTCAACCTGCTTCAATAACATCTCCCGGCACTATATCATTATTTTCATCAGTTATAGACGTATCATTCGCGTGAAATATTTCATATTGAGCTATTAATCCAGAATGAAAATTCGCATACCAGGACCATAAACCTCAGTGGAGAATATATATGACAAACTACCAACAAGCATACTTTTACTATTGTCAAAATAAAAGTCATACCTGATATTAATGTTCCGAACATCTCCCTACCCTTACATCTAATGATTGTTTTACACTATCATTGTATCACAAATTCCAAACAATCAGTACACGATAGAATATAAGCATTGATGATCCAATTTTTTTCGCGTAACATCCAAACGACAAAGAAACCAAACGATACCACTTATTTAGTCGAGTTATCACACATGAAAAAAGCCCTTTTGGGGAAGCCGAACAAAGTTGTTCAATTCCTACAAAAGGACTTATCAGTCTTATATTTTTCTATTTTCGAGACATCACTACGATATTTTCAACATGAGTACTATGGGGGAACATATCGACAGGTTGGCAGTAAGTTGCCTCATAGTGGTCCTTGAGATATTTGATATCCCGGGCCTGGGTTGCCACATCACAAGAGATATAGACGATTTCCCGCGGCGCAGCTTTGATTAGATAGTCAAGGAATTCAGTCGAACACCCTTTACGAGGAGGGTCGACAAAAACCACATCAAGATTGGTCCCATTCTCGACCAGATCGACCATGTATTCACCGGCATCACCCAAAGCGAATTCCACATTGTCGATTTCATTTCGGGAGGCATTGTTCTTGGCATCCTCGATTGCCGCAGCGACAATTTCCACTCCGTATACTTTCTTGGCATATTTTGCCAGACTCAATGTTATCGTCCCGATACCACAATAAGCATCGAGGACCACATCATCCTTGGTTATCGAGGAATTTTCGATTGCGGCACGATAAAGTTTTTCCACCTGGATCGGATTGACCTGAAAGAAGGATTTTGCGGAAATATTATACAGATTTCCCATAAGATAATCCTGAATATATCCCGGACCGAAAACAACCGTCTCCTTATCACCAAGAATCACATTATCCTTACGGGGATTATAGTTGTGAACAATTGTCTTGAGATTTGGGAATTCCTTGGTCAGGACTCCAATCATCTTGTCAAGATCCTTGATTTTTTTCTTGAAACTGATCAAAACCAGCATCAAATCGTCAGTATGATAACCGTGCTTGGTCAGGATATGCCGGATATTTCCGGTATGCAAAGTCTTGTCATAAGGATTGATTTTGAATTGTTCCATCAATTCAACCACCCGATTGGTTATCCTGTTCGACTCTTTGTTCTGGATATCGCAAGATTTAGTCGGAATGATATCATTGGTCCGGGCTTTATAAAATCCAGCCACAATTTTATTGTTCTTGATCCCTACAGGCATCTGAACCTTGTTGCGGTAATTCCAAGGGTCATCCATCATGATGCAGTCATTGACTGCAACCTCACATCCTCCGATTCGCACCAGCGCATCTTTGACTCTTTTGGTCTTGAACTGCTGTTGTCCTTCAGTACTCAAATGCTGAAGCTGGCATCCGCCACATGGTTTATAAACCGGGCAACGAGGCTCTTGACGATGCTTTGAGGGTATCGTAATTTCAATCGCCCGACCGATGCCGTAATTTTTCAGCATTTTAATAACTTTGATATTCGCAGTCTCGTTGACAAGCAGTCCCGGAACAAAATATGTGAAATTCTCATATTTGACCACACCGCGACCGTCATGAGTCAAGTCACTGCAAGTACCAATAAAATAATCATTTTTTTTCATTATAATCTCCAAATTATCTGACTCTAGTCAGTTGAGGCCGAGTCATCGACAGCATCAGCGGCATCCTGGGCAGCTTCTTCGAGCACTTTGTCAGTAGTTGCCTGGTTTTTGATCGAAGCATATGTCCAGGAAATCAGATCCAGTTCCGCCTTTTTCGCCCCGAATATCGGGAAGTCTTCATTGTTGGTTGTAGTCAACATGAAATCGGCATCATACTGGCTGCGGCCATCATGAGTATTCAATAAGTACGACCATTGTCCACCGTCAGTTTTTTCATAACCGGCACTGTCATCAAGAAGATGCAAAGTGTCGCTGGCAAGGGCTGTTGCCGATTCCTTGCTTGTACCTTCGACATAATCGATATTGATTTTGATGATTCGACAGTCGACTGAAATCGCAACATCATTGATGGCTGAATTTTCCTCCATCGTCGTTTCGACTTCATTGAAGATGCCGCTGTCAAGGGTCACCAGGGAAGCGCAGCGATCTCCATATACCGGTCCGTCATTTCTACCGGCGCTGATCAACCAAACAATCCCCAAACCGACGATTATTACAAATACCAATGCGACAATCAAAAAACTTTTCAATTTCTTTTTTCTTTGCTGTTTTCTTTTCATCTTGTCTTCCTTTTGAGCATCTAATTTTAAAGTGTCAACTCCATCAACAGTCAATTCTTCCTTGACCGCCTCGACTTGACCTTGTGTATCATCTATTGCAACAGGTTTTTCATTTTTTTCCATTATTCCACCTCAAGTGCAATTTTACCAAATATTTCCCGATTTGTCACTAGCATCGCTCTTTCAGCAATTGGATGACAACCTTGTTGGCAACGGCCGGATTAGCCTGTCCACCTGTAGCTTTCATCAGCTGACCGATGATAAACCCGACCGCCTTGTTGCGGCCATTGCGGTAATCCTCAACCGATTGTGGATTGTTATCGAGAATCTCGTTGATATATTTAGATAGTTCTTCCACTGAAGAAATTTGCTTCATATTGTTTTCTTCGACAATCACATCCGGATCTTTTCCTTCTTCAATTGTGATTGTGAATACTTTCTTACCTTGTTTAGATGAAATGGTTCCATCCCCGATCAGGTTGATCATCTTGGCCAGATTCTTAGGAGTCAGTTTGGTTTGAGTGATCTTAAGATGATTCTTGTTAAGATATGCTGAAACTTCACCTAGAAGCCAGTTACAGACTTGTTTATATTCAACAGTCTCATTGGCAGCTTGATTGAAAAAGTCGGACATTTCTTTGGTCTGAACCAGAATCAAGGCATCAGTGCTAGGTATCTTGTATTCTTCGATATAACGTTTAACCAGTACATCCGGCATTTCCGGAAGGTTGGCCTTGATTGATTCAACCCAGGCATGGTCTAGACGAATCGGCAGAATATTTGGTTCTGGATAATATTTGTAATCCACCGCATCCCCTTTGGCACGCATTACCACTGTTTTTCTCAAGGCTTCATCATAACGCATCGTATTTTGTTCAACCAATCCCCCTGAAAGAATAATTTTTTCCTGACGGGCAACTTCATATTCAATCGCTTTTTGAACATTCGAAATCGAATTCAGATTCTTGATTTCACAGCGGGTCCCATAACGGTCTGATCCAAACGGACGGATTGAGACATTTACGTCGCAACGCATCGACCCTTCTTCCATCTTGGCATCGGAAACATCAGTGAAAAGCAGAATTTGGCGCAATTTTTCCAAATATGCAGCCGCTCCTTTTCCTGAACGGATTGAAGGTCTGGTGACGATCTCAATCAGCGGAATTCCAGCCCGGTTGTAGTCAATCAATGAATAATCATCATGATGGAATTGTTTGGCCGTATCCTCTTCCATATGCAACCTTTCAATCTCCACAATTTGTTTTTCACCATCAACCTCAATTTCGATTTCACCATTTCTCCCAATCGGGCGGCGATCCTGAGTAATCTGGAACCCTTTTGGCAAATCGGAATAGTAGTAGTTTTTACGATCGAACATTACCAGTTCATCAATGTCCATATCCAGAGCATGACAAACGCGCAAAGCGTATTCAACTCCGGCTTTGTTGAGGACCGGCATCGCACCTGTCATCCCCATATCCACAATATTAACTTTGGTATTGACATCTTCTCCGAAAGTCACCGGAGCAGCCGAAAACATTTTAGATCTTGTTTTCAATTCGGTATGGACTTCTAATCCAATTACAACTTCAAAATTCATGTTAGTCCTCCCTTTTGTATTTATCCTTGAAATCCAGAACTGATTCCAAAGCGTAAGCAACATCCAAAACTGTTTGTTCTTCAAAAATTCTACCGGTAATGTTCATTCCAATCGGCATATTGTCAACCATTCCCACCGGCATAGTCAACGACGGATTTCCCCCGAAGTTGGCCAAAGCAAGATAGTTTTCCAAAATGATATACTCATCTGTAAGCATGTCATCGCTGGCCTCAGCCACTTTTGGGGCAATCGCACCACTGTTTGGCGCAATAAAGACATCAGCCTGTTCGAAAATCCGATTCATTTCATCAACAATCAGACGGCGGACTCTTTGAGCCTGTCTGAACATTTTTTCCTGATTTTCAGTGGCCAAAGCCAAGTTACCCAGGATGAATCTCCGTTTGATATGGTCACCGAATCCATCGGTTCTCGAGTTGATCATGACCTCATCAACCGAAGCTCCAGGTTGGCGGTCACCGTATTTGATCCCATCCAGACATGAATGATTGCTGGTCGCCTCCGAGTTGGCGATTATTTTATAACAAGGCAAGATTGCCCGAGCTAGATGCATCGGCATCTCCACTTCTATGACATTGGCATTCAATTCCTTGAACTTTGCCACGATTTCATCGAAATTGGCTTTGATTTCTTTATTGCGTACTTCATTGGATACAGTCGTCAAAACGGCAATGGTTTTGTTTGAAAGATCTTTGTTCAAATCAGCCAGATAATCCGGAACTTCTTTGAAAGATGAAGTCATGTCGCGGTCATCACGTCCAGCCAGTTCGCGAGTGACAATTGCCATATCGCGGACATTGCGGGTGAACATCCCCACCGCGTCCAAACTTGAAGCGTAAGGAATGATTCCATAACGGGAAATTCTTCCCCACGTCGGTTTGAATCCGTAAACACCGCATAATCCCGCTGGTTTGCGGACTGAATCACCCGTATCCGAACCTAGTGAAAATGGCACCAGACCGCTGGCAACACTTGCTGCCGATCCCCCTGAAGAACCACCGGAAATTCTGGTTGGATCCCATGGATTCAAAACCGGTCCGGTCAGCGCTGATTTGTTCGTTCCACCCATGGCAAGCTCATCCATGCTGGCTTTACCGACCAGCGCCACATTGGCCTGTTCAAGCTTTTCATAAACGTGGGCCGAATATACTGGCACGTAATCCTCAAGCATTTTCGAACTTGCTGTAGTAGGAATTCCTTTGGTATTGTAGTTGTCTTTCAAAACCGTCGGAATCTTGTTCAAGAGCGAATCACTGTTGCCTTCAAGAGCCTTGAGGGCGGTATCTTTGGTGAAGGTTACGATGTTGTTCAGTCTTTCATGTTGCACCTTGGCTTCTTCGAAAAGTTCGTCATAATAAGCCGCCAAATCAATTTCATTGTTTTTAATCTTGTTTGCAAGTTGCTCAATTGTATAGACTTCCATTATCCCACCACCTTCGGTACTTTGATTTGATTTTCTTGGACGTCTTTGGCATTTTTAAGAGCATCCTCTCGTGATATCACATAATCAGGCTCATCTTCACGCATGAATGTGGTTTCCACATCATAAGGATAGGCCATTATCTCAACGCCGGTTGTATCAATCTGATCCAACACCTGAACGTGGTTCATAAATACTTCATATTCGTCAACCAGTGCCGGCATTTCTTCATCCGAAATATCGAACATTGTCTTGCGACCCAGTTGTTTTAACATTGCTTCTTTTTCCATTTTTTCCTCCAATCACACTAACATAATCGCATCCGAATTACGGCTGGCCTCTTTGGTAATTACGGCCACCGGTTCATCCTGTGATGAAACCAGAATAGTCAAGGGATAGCTTTGCAGATAGTTATCTGCCGATTCCTTGATAACCGAAATCAGATAGATCATTTCAGTATATGTCTTGACATTGATATTGACATCAATTGTCAGTTTGACAAGGGTATTGCCGTTGTAGGTCCCCTGCCCGATTACTCCGGCAGCCTCATAGGCGCTATCCTTGATTTCTCTTCTAAATGTTGCAAACGAATCATTGAGATTATAATCAATCGCACTGGCTTCACTGGAGATAAACAACACGGTTGTATCTTCCACTGAATCAATTTCTCCCAGACTGCCATTTGACTCATTACATTGCAGGATATACCCACCCCCGTAATAGTCTTCCGAAGTGTCTGTCGCCAAATAAACATAGACATTCACCGGAACTTCCGAAAAATCGTCCAAGCCTTTGACATATTCATATAAAACTGGAATCACACCTTGCCCATACTCCAGAATTGTCGTGGTGGTCATCGGTGAAGCCAGCCGGTTATTGCTTTCGTCGCGGGGATCGAGAACAATCGCAAACGAGGCCCCCGCCAGGTTGAATTGTCCGCCTTCTTCCTGGTAGAAATCCTGCTCATAGACAGTCGATACCATGATTGCGTTTTCTATCCCTTCAATCACTGTCCCCCGCTGGGGTTGTAGTGTCGACGGATATTCCGACGGATCGCTCGATCTTCTCAGCAAATCCGACAGATTGCCACTTGTCAGAAGATTGCCTTCTGCCAGATAATAATCATCAGTTGAAAAGACGCGGGAACTAAGTCGCTGCATTCCGTTGCCGATTTTGGCAAAATCAACTGTCGAGTAGAACGAAGTATAATAATTGGTTCTGATATTGCTGGCGCCCATGCTCACAATCGAATAGAAACTTGAATCCAGTTCCTGGGATGAAACCACCTTTGTCTGGGTTTCCGTATCAACCGTATCGCGGGCCTGATTGCATCCAGACAACATCAGCATCAGGACTATTAAAATTATTGTTTTTTTCATATCAATCACCACTGATCATCGCATTGAGCTCTTCAAGAGTAAGAACCGGGATATTCAGGCTCTGGGCTTTGGTAAGCTTGCTTCCTGCATTGGCTCCGGCTACCAGGTAACTGGTTTTTTTGGATACTGAAGAAGTCACTTTTCCCCCGTTGGTTTCAATCAGTTCCCCGACCGCTTTCCGGGAAATTCCTTCCAGGGTTCCGGTTACCACAAATGTCAGGCCATCCAGCTTGCTGCCGGATTTAACAAAGCCGCTTTCGAGGTTGACTCCGTACTTTTTCATTCTAAGAACCATGGCCCGGTTTTCTTCATTGGCGAAGAAATCCAGAATCGCATTGGCCGATACCGCTCCGATATCGTTGATGCCAATCAACCCATCATAGGTGGCTTCCATCAATTCTTCAATCGAGCGATAGTTCTTCATGATGTTTTTTGCAGCTGTTTTTCCGATATTGCTGATTCCAAATGATGTGAGCAACTTGCTGGCATCGTTGATCTTGCTAGCTTCGATAGCATTGAGAAGATTGTCAGTCGACTTTGTCAGGCCGATGACCTTGTTCTTGATTAACTCTTCACGCTGGAATTTAAGTGCGTAAATGTCCGCCAGGTTTTTCAGATAACCCTTTTCGACCAATGTCTCGACATAAGCGAGACCGAACCCCTTGATGTCCATCGCATCTCTTCCAACGAAGTTGACGATATTTCCAATCAAACGGCTCGAACAATTCGGGTTGACGCATTTGTAATCCGCCATGTTTTCAGGCCTGATCAGTTCATGTTCACAAATCGGACATTTTTCCGGAAGATGGTAACGCATAGCGCCTTCAGGCCGTTTGGTCTTATCGACCGACTTGACCTTGGGAATGATTTCTCCAGACTTGTATACGATGATGGTATCCCCGATACAGATATCCAGATCATCGATGAAATCCTGATTGTGCAGGGTTGCCCTGCTTACGGTAGTACCACAAAGACGGATCGGTTCAAAGACCGCAGTTGGCGTTACCTTTCCGGTTCTTCCGACCGTGACTTCAATATCAAGTAGCCGGGTTGCTTTTTCTTCAGGTGGATATTTGTAAGCCACCGCCCAGCGTGGTGTTTTGGCCGTCGATCCCAGCTGGTCGCGATGGGCAAAACTGTCGACTTTGACTACTGCACCATCGATTTCAAAATCAAGTTTGTCACGCAAAGTGGCAATTTTTTCAACTGCGGCGATAACTTCGTCGTAATCCTTGGCCACGTAATAGGGGTCGATAATCTTGACACCCTGTTTTTTCAAGTATTCGTATCCATCGAGATGTCCCTTGATTTCAACACCTCTAAAATCCTGGATATTGAAAACGAACATTGAAAGATTCCGTTCCTTGGTCACATTGGGATCAAGTTGACGCAGCGTTCCGGCAGCCCCGTTTCTAGGGTTGGCAAACTGCTTCTTCCCTTTAATCTCCTGCATTTCATTCAACAGTTCAAAGTTGCGGCTGGTCATATAGACCTCACCCCGCAACTCCAGATATTCAACTGATTCTTTCAGTTTGTTTTTGACATCTTTGATCACCTTGGCATTGGCAGTCACATCTTCACCCTGGATGATTCCATCTCCCCGGGTTATCGCCTTGTCAAGCTTGCCATTTTCATATCTTAATGCCAGCGACAAGCCGTCAATCTTAACTTCAACTACAAATGTCGGATCGAGCACCTCTTTTTTCACATTATTGATGAATGTCTCGATTTCCTGATATTCAAACACATCATTCAAAGACAACATCGGTACCCGGTGTTGAACCAGAACTCCGGCTTCTCGTTTGGCGATTCCTCCAACTTTTTGGGTCGGCGACTCGGTTGTTATCCATTCAGGATGTGATTTTTCAATTTGCTTTAATTCTTGAGTTAACATGTCATATTCATAATCCGTTATCTCGGGATCATCTTCATTGTAATAACGATCATTATGATAGTTTATCTTCGCAATCAAGTTTTGATAATATTCGAATTCTTCCATGTCGACCTCCTTATACTGAGTAATTATATCAAAAATACCCTGACGATAAAACCTTTATTTATTTTTATAAACCCTTTTTTAGGGATTGAAATTATCTAAATCACAAAAAAAAGCCCTCTGTCAAAACCACCGTCATTACGCTCATGACAGGTTGGTTAAAACCGATGACTTTTAAATATTTCAATTTTGGTTAAACTCGAAGCACAGCTCTAAATCCCCGCGCTGAATAATAGGAACCGGCAGTGTTATGGTAGACAAAAATACTGCCGAAGCGGAAGTCGCCAAACAAGGCTCCGCCTTCCTTGCGGATTTCTTCTGGCGTTTTTAGCCAGCTTGATGATTTCATATCAAACGTCTCAATTTTTTGGAGATCCTTGTACTGTTGCGGCGTCAGGATTTCGACCCCCATTTCTGCTGCCATATCCATGGCATTGCCTTTGGGCTTGTTATCTTTTCTTGAATTCAGACCTTCAAGATCATAACATAGCGACCGGCGTCCAATCGGACTTTCCTTGACACAGTCAACATAGATGTATTCATCGCTGGCAAGATCATAGCCGATAACATCAGGTTCACCCCCGGTCAGTTCCATTTGGTTCAACGACCATAATTTTTCAGGATCGCTTTCAAGTTTGTGCAGCACCGAACGCCATCTGATTCCTTTATGGCGGGATCTGTGTTTGTCAAAACGGGTACCTAGGATATTCAACATCGCTTTGGTCTCTTTTTGGGATAATACATGTTTTTCACTCATCTTTTCCACCTCATCACTCTTCTTAATATTATATTGAAGTCCACTGATTGGTTTACAATCAATAGTGGATTTTATCTTTCAGGAAATTTCCATGGCGCAAGTCAGTAAAAGCTTGCTCAAGTTCTTCCCTGGTATTCATAACAATCGGTCCACCCCAGGCAATCATCTCATCAAGTTTCCGGGAACTGATAAACAGGATTTGCACTTTGGTGTTTTCGGCCTTCAGGACAACTTGATCTCCGGCGGTTAGTTTGACAGCTGTTTTTTCTGGAACCAACTGGCCAGCTACAAAAGCATTTCCAACCAAAGTAAAAACCATCACCGAATTTTCTTCAGGGGTCTTAATCGAAACTTCCCCGCCAGGATCAAGATGAACATCATAATAATCCAGAGGGAGGTATTTGCCCTGATAGCCCCGATGAGTCCCATAGGTCCCTGCCAAAAGACGCAACTTGCCATGTTCAAGTTCGATTTCCTCAATTTCGTCATTCCTGATGCTATGATATTCAGGCGGGACCATTTTGTCTTTGGCCGGTAAATTGAGCCACAATTGTACCCCCAACATCCGCTTAGACGCCGGCAGCATCTCTTCATGGAGGATCCCCGATCCGGCCGTCATCCACTGAACTTCGCCCGAACCGATAGCACCCTCATTACCAAGACTGTCCTTATGTACCATTTTACCCTGATAGACATAAGATATTGTCTCAATCCCTCGATGGGGATGCAATGGAAAACCGGCCTTGTAGTCATCGGGATTGATACTGTCAAAAGAATCAAGCAGCAATATCGGGTCATACGATTCAGTTGTCTGATTCGAAAGAACGCGCACCAGACTGACACCGGCACCGTCATGAGTTCTATAACCGGTGACTGTCTTAATTATACTTCTATCCATAATGCCTCCTACTGTAATTTAGCTAATATTTTTGTTAATGATGGTGTCCGGTATTCATGCACCAGCTGGCGATATCACCAATCAGCTCCAAAGGCAAATCTTGACTGTAAGGGATTTGAATCGCTCCTTTACTGGTCTTGAATCCACTCAGGCGATCAGCGAAAAACTCAATCGCTGCCGGACCCGGATAAATGCCTAAATGATTTTTATGGGCACCAAAATGAATAATATTGTGTTTATCATAATATGTTGGCATGCCCCAGGAAATTTTCTGTTTCGCCTCTGGCAGAGCATTCTCAATTGCCCTTGCAACCTCGTGGAGGAACAATCTGATTTCCTCTGGCTGTGATTCGATATATTGATCGATTACCCCGATTTCATGGTCCATTGAAATCACCGTTTATCCCGGTACTGTTCATACATTGAAATGTACTTTCTCACCGTAATTTTCGCTGCCAATTCGCCAACCAGTTCATAGGGAATGGCATCCAGCTTCTTGAACCGGATGCAACTTTTACCCATATCCAGTTTGTGATCCGTTGTTTTTTGATATTCTTCGACAAACCACTCCTCAAGATCGCGATCACCATACAATCCCATGTGATAAACTGCAACATGGTTTTTCATCGATGCTAAAGATATGAAAGGAAGCGGGCCTTTGTCGACATGATAACCTTCAGGATAAAGCCGCAAGGGAACAACATAGCCGATCATTTTATAGCGAATCTGTTCTTCAAAGCCATCCGGCAAATTATCTTTGATCACCTGGCGAAGCCGGTTGATTATTATCCGGCGCTCTGACGGAATTGATTCCAGATAATCTTCAACAGTTTTGAAATCTTTTGACATATTATCATCCTCCTGATTAATCCCATTGGATCTGTCCGCCTGACAGCTTGTAGGTCAAACCATTTGGGAACACGAGTCCAAATGGAAAAAATATCCATGTTTCAAGGCATTCTTCTACTTTAATCATAAGCCGAATTGCCATCAAAATCAAAAAATATACAAAATTTCTTCATTTTTGTTACAAAAACTGCTTTTTTTGCAATATTTGAGAATCGAGTAGGAGGAAATAAATAAAATTTTATTTCCGACCTCTCACACCACCGTACGTGCCGTCCGGCATACGGCGGTTTAAATCTATACTAAAATATGTTTTAACTGATATTGGTCTAGCAGTGATGCTAGACCATTTCTTTTGAGTACTTTGTTTGTTATTTTGGTTCGCAGAAACGTGCTTGCACAGCGGGCATATGATTTCCTGGAATTTGACCATGATTCATATTGCCATCTTTGGGCCCCTAGTTTTCTCAACTGTTTTCTACGGTTCTTGATGGTTTTCCATTTCTTCCACAGGTACATTCGGATTCTAAATCTAATCCAGCCATCCAGCCTTGCACATTTGGATTTGAAATTTCCGATTCGGTAGTAATTGATCCACCCGACAATAAGTTGCCTTATTTTCATTCGGCGAAATTCCCATGATACTGACCAACTTCTATTAGTCAGTTCTCTGAGCTTATCTTTCAAGATAGCTATTGATTTAGCATGTGGTTTGGCTTTCCATGACTGGCTGAAGTTGTCATAATAGAATCCAAATCCCAAGTATTTGATATCATTTGGTTTGGATACTTTGCTTTTGGTCATGTTGACCTTGAGCCCCAACTTCTTTTCAATGAACTTTCGCACATTCTCCATAACTCTATCTGCAGCTTTACTGCTACCGACAAATATCATGCAGTCATCAGCGTACCTAGTAAAATGCAACCCTCTAGCCTCCAATTCTTTGTCGAGTTCGTTAAGGACGATATTACTCAACAATGGACTCAACGGACCTCCTTGGCTTGATCCGATTATTGACTCTTTGTATTCTCCATCAATGCTTATTCCACTTACCAGGAATTTTCTTATCAGTGATACAATTTCACCATTCTTGACATCTTTCATGATTAAGGTAATCAATTTATCGTGGTTGATGTTATCAAAGAATTTCTCCAAGTCAATGTCAACAATCCATTGGAAACCATCATTCATGTATTCCAATGATTTGATGATTGCCATCTCACAATTTCTATTAGGTCTAAAACCGTAGCTGTTATCGCTGAACAAGGGTTCATAGATAGGAATCAGTACCTGGGCGATGGCTTGTTGAACGAACCTGTCGAGCACTGTTGGCACTCCTAGGTTTCTAACTCCACCATCTAGTTTAGGTATTTCCACTCTTAATACAGGCTGTGGTTTGTATTTCCTGTTTTGTATCATTTCCTTTATTTCATCAAGATGTTCATCGAGATGTCCTTTGAGGTCCAATACTTTCATTCCATCAACGCCACTAGCGCCTTTGTTTCGTTTTACTTGGGTATATGCCTTTTTGAGATTGATATCACTAAGCATTTCTTCAAGTAATGTGTTATCAGTATTCATATTTCCGTTACCTCCATTGATTTCGCTATTCATCAGGCTCACTTCCCCTACATTCTTCTTTCGGGCCTTGATAGTGTGTTCGTCTGTCTTTGCGGTTTCGCGCGATGAAATCAAGCCTAATTTTAATAACTGATAGATTCATTCAGTCCTTCACTCCATGGCCATTACAGCCACTTCTTCGCTACTACGACGTCTGCTGACTTCTTGCGATTCGTTGTTACTAGGATTGCTCCCTCGCAAGATCTCCCGGGATAAGGTCATATCTCTTTCACCCCATATATCCGCCACATTTACATGTAATAGTTGTATTCCGCAACCTCTTATGACTTCGCGTTGTTTGGCACGCTCGTCCCCATTACCTGCCTGATATGTGATTTGTGTACCTCGGACCAGGGTTTTGCCTCCATCTTCTTTCAGATTCCACCTCACGATGGACACCCTTGATATTGGCTAGTGGTTGGCAGTTGCGACGTCACCCCCACAGTGGACTTTCACCACCTAGATATATGCCATGCCCGGCATACCAAAAAAAGCAGATCCATCGATCTGCTATGGCACTTATTCTCCCAACCAGGTCGAAACACTGGTTTGATTGTCTGAAATCCACTGTTTTGCCGCTTCACTTGCGTCCATCCCGTCATTGATAAGTTTCTCAACACTTCCAATTTCATCATCGTTCATACTGAATGTCTCGAGCATGGCTGTCAAATCCGGATTTTCCATTGCAAACTCCTTGTTCATCAAAGTGTGGATTTCCTCTTCGACACCAAAGGCTCCATCGGGATCTTCAAGATATTTGAGGTCGTATGATGCGAACATCCAATGCGGTGACCATCCGGTTATTGCAATCCACTCTCCGTCATCATAAGCCTTGTCCAAAGCGGCCATCATGGCAGTCTCACTACCTTGAACCAATGTGATTGAATCAAGCCCATAATGCTCCATTGCCTCTTCGGTTACCAGCATGCTTCCCGCTCCAGGATCGATTCCGACTATCTGATTGTCAAAATTATCTCCAGCTTCCTCGAATTCCTCAATCGAATCAATTGTCACATATGTAGGTACGGTCAGTCCGATTTTGGCCGGTGCTTCATACCAAATTCCGGCATCATAGATATCATCCTGGTATTTATCCCAATATTCGGCATCGGTTGCGGGCAACCAGGCATCCAAAAAGATATCTACATCTCCCGTTGATAAACCAACATAAAGCGGTGCGACATCCAATTGCGTCAATTTGACATCATACCCTTGTTCTTCCAGAATATTTTTCCAGATATTACTGGCAGCCACACATTCAGCCCAATTGACATATCCTATTGTAATGGTTTGGGTTCCAGTTGAGCTGCTCGAACCTGAACATCCCGTCAATCCAACTGACGCCATTACCGCGGCCAAAGCACCAATTCCGTATTTTTTAAAATTTGTTTTTAACATAGTTCCTCCTGTTTTTTTATGCTTTACTGTTATGAAGACACTGCTTAAATATTTTCAAATCACTCCCATAAAACCTTCCCCACTGGGAGATAAATTGATTATAAACAAGCGGGTTCAGCGTTCCAGCCCCATTTTGCCTTCAAATAACATACAACTCTATAATAACACAAAGTTGGATGTTATACAAATAAAGGTTAAAACAGTTATGATAGTCAGACGAAATCCAGTCAGATCCCCATTTGCTTTAAATGACAGTTGATTTGAAATTTATCTGCGATTCTGGCACAAACACCAAAAGCAGATCGAAAGATCTGCTTTGATAATTATTTTCCTAACCAAGAATCAACAATGTCCTGATTTTCCAAAATCCATTGAGCTGCAGCATCAGCAGGATCAGCACCATCATTAATCAGTTTTTCAACTGTCCCGATTTGATTATCACTCATGCTGAATGCCTCAAGCATCGCTACCACTTCTGGATTTTCAGCCGCATAATCGGCATTGAAAACCGAATGACACTCTTCGGCACCACCGTAAAGTCCCAGTGGGTCTTCCAGATATTTCAAATCATATGAAGCAAACATCCAATGTGGCGACCAACCAGTGATTGCAATCCACTCATTATCCTCATAGGCGCGATTCAATGCTGTCATCTTCGCCGCCTCACTACCATCAACCAAGGTGGCATCCATTTCATATTGTTCAATAGCATCACGGGTTATAATCATCTCACCGCCTCCAGGCTCGATTCCGATAATTTCATTATCAAACTGGTCTGCTACCGCTCCGTATTCAGCCAATGAATCGATTGTCACATAGCTTGGAACAACAATCCCGATTTTGGCCGGAGATTCATACCAGTTTCCGGCATCGTACAGGTCATCCTGATATTCAGCCCATAAATTACCATGCGTTACCGGCAACCAGGCATCCAGGAAGAGATCGATATCTCCACCTGCCATTCCCACAAACAACGGCGTTACGTCCAATTGAGTCAATTCAACATTATACCCCTCGTCTTCTAGAATGTTTTTCCAAATATTGGTAACCGCAATACACTCAGCCCAGTTTACAAAACCAATTTCAATAGTTTCACCATCTGTTCCACTCGGACTACAACCAGCCAACGCAGTTGTTGTCATCGCTGCAGTCAATGCGGCAATTCCGATTTTTTTAATTCGTCTTTTCAACATATTTCCTCCTCTTTATTTGTTTTAAATCCTGTTGCCAAACGTTATCGACCCAACAAGATACAACCTTTAGTATAACATAGAGTTGTACCTTGTTCAAATTACCAATTAGGATACAAAAAAAACGGAGCCAGCCTTAGGTAAGGAAGATTCCGTCAGATTATTTAATTCAATAATATTTTCAAGGCCCGATGGTTGGCCATCAAGGTTTTGATTCCAAATTCAGCATCAAAAGCCACTTGAATGGTTGCACCTTCTATTTTAATGACAACTCCCTTGCCAAAAACATCATGCATCAGGATGTCACCGACTTGCCAGGAAACGTCATTGGTCTCCACTTCGGTATTTTTGGATGGCAGGATATCGTTGACCACAAATCGCTGTTTGACCCCTTTATGTTCAATCCCTTTTCCGACTTCGCCGATAAAACGGGAACCGGTTTTAGGTGAATTGGTAATGAAATTGAATCCTTCACTATCGGTAAGATACAATTTTCGTTTGGCTCTGGTGAATGCCACATAAGCGAGGCGCCGTTCCTCTTCAAGGCCCTCATCTCCGCTTTGGGAAATTGAGCGATAAGATGGGAAGACCCCTTCTGAAAGACCTGTTACAAAGACATAATTGAATTCAAGTCCTTTGGACATGTGAATCGACATCAGCGAAACGTATTCACCCTCGGTGCCGTTATCATTGTCGGTGAACAAGGCAATGTCCTGGAGATAATTCTCGAAAGTAGCCAGATCTCCCTGTTCCTTGGCATATTCATCGATTGACCGTTGCAATTCATGAATATTGTCGATCCGGTTTGTTTCCAAATCATCTTTGAGCATCTCCATATACCCCACATCGTTAAGCAGTTCCTCGAAAACAACCGCCATTGATTTCTGGGACTGACGTGCTTTTTCAACCGCCATGACCATGGTCTTGAGCCCTTTTTTCGATTTTGATGACAGCCGGATATCCTGAGAATGAAAGCAAACCGCTTCGTATTCGGAAATCTGATTGTTCAAAGCAGTAAGCTGGATTGATTCCAGGGTTTTCTTGCCAATTCCCCTGGTTGGGACATTGACAATCCGTTCAAACGCCAAATCATCCTGAGTGACAACGAGCCGCAAATAACTCAAGGCATCTTTAACTTCCTTGCGATTGAAGAATTTCAATCCGCCAAAGATCCGATAATCGATCCCCCGGCTTATCAGTGCCTGCTCAATCGGTCTTGAAAGGTAGTTGGCACGATAAAGCACCGCAAAATCCTTGTAATTTACCCCTTCGACATTGTTGATTATTTCCTCAATCTGGTCGCAGATATAATTGGCCTCCTGCTTTTCGGACACTCCGGTGAATTGGGTCACACTGGCTCCCTCTTCGCTGTTGGTGAACAATTCTTTTTCAAGCCGATTGCTGTTGTTGGCGATAAGCTCATTGGAAGCATTGAGGATATTCTGGGTCGAGCGGTAGTTCTCGTTGAGGAATATCGTTTTACACGGTTGATAATCCTGAGGAAAATCAAGAATGTAATTGACATCCGCTCCCCGGAAACTGTAGATGGTCTGGTCAGGATCACCAACGACACATGTTATTGCTTTGCGGGATATAAGTTTCACCAACCGATATTCGTAATCACCGACATCCTGAAACTCATCGACGTGGATGTAATCGTATTTGTTTTGCCATTTATCGAGAACATAATCGAAATGTTCAAGGATATACGTGGCTTTGAGAATCAAGTCATCGAAATCAAGATAGAAATTCTTTTCCTTGTATTCCTCATACTTCTCATAGATAAGCGCTTTGCGCCGTTCGACCTCATTGCCGTCATTCAAACTGATGGCTTTTTGCGGATCGACATCCGCCATCTTGTATGTCGAGATGAAATTGAGCGCACTCTTGATTTTTATTGCTTTGACATCGATTGAAAGCTCGGCGTAAATTTTTTTCAGCGCCGCCTTCTGGTCTTCCTCATCCATGATGATGAAGTTGGAAGGATATTTGATGACATTGATATGTTGGCGGAGCAGGCGGACGCAAAATGAGTGAATCGTGGAAATCGTCGCCTGATAGGCATCGATTCCGACAATTTTTTCAATCCGTTCCTTCATTTCATTGGCCGCTTTATTGGTAAAAGTGATAGCCAGTATCCGGCGCGGATCGATTCCCAGTTCCTGGATCATATAGGCAATCCGATATGTGATCACCCGGGTTTTCCCGGAACCGGCTCCGGCGATTATTCTTAAGTTCTGATTGATGAAGGTTGCTCCTTCATATTGTTGGGGGTTAAGCAGCTTTTTTAAATCCAAGTACACCCCTCCTTAATATTTATGGGACAAACCGACAATATCGTTGATATCTTCAACTCCCATTTCATCAAGCAATTCATTCAATTCTTCAATGATTGTATAGCAAGCGAATGGATCAACCAGGTTTTGCGACCCGATTGCAACTGCACTTGCACCGGCAATCATCATTTCCACCACGTCTTTGGCAGATGAAATTCCACCCATTCCGATAACGGGAATGGCAACCGCATTGGAAACCTTGTAGACAAGATTCAATGCAACCGGCAGGATTGCCGGTCCCGAATAACCACCAGTTTTGTTGGCGATGATCGGTTTTCCGCTTTTAAGATCGAAACGCATTCCAATCAGGGTGTTGATCATTGTAATCCCATCGGCCCCGGCAGCTTCAACCGCTTTGGCGATAGCCACAATGTCTGTTACGTTAGGCGACAGTTTGATATAAACCGGTACTTGAGACACTTCTTTGATTGCTTTGGTCAGACTGGCAGCCATTTCCGGATCAGTTCCAAACTGAATCCCTCCGGCTTTGACATTCGGGCATGAAATATTGATTTCCAGTGCTCCAATCATGTCATGGGCACTCATTCTTTTGGCAACTTCCACGTAGTCTTCCAAAGTTGTCCCGGCCACGTTGGCAATCACTTTGTCATTGTAAACCGGACGAAGTTTTTCCAGACTCTCATCCAATACAACGTCGATCCCCGGATTTTGCAGCCCGATGGCATTAAGCATACCGCTAGGTCCTTCAGCGATTCTTGGCAACGGATTTCCAAAACGCGGTTCCAGTGTGGTCGCCTTGATCATTATCGAACCAAGGACATTGATATCATAAAAACGGGCGAACTCATAGCCAATTCCGAAGGTTCCTGATGCCGGCATAACCGGGTTTTTCATATCCAATCCTGGAAGTTTTACTCTTAAATTAGCCATTTACAATCACCTCATCACTTTTCAACACTGGTCCTTCGACACAAATTCTTTTATTACCTGTCAGGGTTTCGCATGAACACCCCATACAAGCTCCAAATCCACAACCCATTCTCGCTTCAAAAGATAACTCACCATTTTCCGGATAAGTTTTCGCCAAAGCCATTAACATCGGTTCTGGACCACAGGCATAATAATTATCATATTCAATGCCTTCGTTCACCATAACATCGATAACAGTCCCTTGATTTCCCAGGCTGCCATCCATTGTTGCAACATATGTTTTTCCCAACTCTTCGAATTTTTCTTGATAGAAGACTTGGTCTTTTGTTCCAAACCCCAAAATTGTAGTGACTTCCACCCCTTTGGCTTTTAATTGGAGTCCCAACTCATACATTGGCGGTGTACCTAATCCCCCGCCGATCAGCAAGGCTTTTTTACCTTCAGTCAGACTGAAGCCATTGCCAAGGCCAATCAAGCAATCCAAAGTATCACCGATTTCCTTTTGAGCCAGGATTTTGGTTCCTTCTCCGACAACTCTGAAAATGAAAATCAGTTTGTCATCATGGTAACGGGCAATCGACATCGGACGACGTAGATATGGTTCTTTGGAATCGTTGATTTTAATATTGATGAATTGACCTGGTTGGGTCACATATTTGACTCCATCCCCTTGCATCGTGAACTCATAAACGTCACTTGTCAGTTGTTTTTTCTCGATCAACTCAAGAATTCCACTCATATATTTTTCCATACTACTCTCCTTCTAACATATTTAATTTGCCATCAATTACATTCATTACCACCAAACCGCTGGCCTTGGTGTGCAAAAATGGCGTATTGATTGATTTTGACTTGATTGATTCTTCAGTGATCTCGTATTCGCGTTCGAGATCAATCACACAGAAATTGGCTTTTTTCCCAGCTTCGAGATGATGATCCAGTCTGATTACTCGGGCTGGATTGACACTCATACAGTCCAATAACGTTTCTAACTTCAACATTCCTTTTTGAACCAGGTGTGTGTAACATAGGCTGAAAGCCTGTTGGATTCCGATGATTCCAAATGGGGCTTTTTCAATCGGCTGGTCTTTTTCCTCGCGAGAATGAGGAGCATGATCGGTCGATATGCAGGTAATCACCCCATCGTTAAGCGCCTTGATCAAGGCAGCAACATCTTCTTTAGAACGAAGCGGTGGATTCATCTTGTAATTTGGATTTTCCTTCTCGACATCTTCGTCACATAGGATCAGATGATGCGGACATACCTCTCCGGAAATCAGATCACTGTGATATTTGCTAAGACATTCAACCGTTTCTCTAGTCGAGATATGACAAATATGATAGCGATTTTGGATTTCGTTGGCGAGTTCCAGATCACGGCAGGCCTGATTGGATTCCGAAGCATTATTGATTCCAACCAATCCCAGCTTTTCACTGACTCCCGAAAGGTTGATTGATCCTCCGGTAACCAGTTCCGCTTCATCCTCGCAATGGGCTACAATCAAAGTATCGTTTTCCTTGGCAATTTTCATCGCTTCATCCATCATATCACATGATTGAACCCCGCGACCATCATCGGAGAATCCGACAATAATGTCATTGGTAAGATTTTCCTTGAAATCCACCAATTCATTTCCAGCCAGCCCTTTGGTGATGGCACTGTATGAATAGGTGTGGACTGCGGCATCATTTTTGATAATGGCTTCGAGCCTTTCAATAGTGGCTAAATCATCCATTACCGGACGAGTGTTGGCCATTGCCACTATATGGCTGTATCCGCCATGTAAAGCCGATAACGTCCCTGTTTTGACAGTTTCCTTGTATTCCAGTCCCGGTTCACGCAGATGGACATGAAGATCGACAAACCCCAAAGTAAGAAGTTTCCCATTCAAGTCAATCACTTTCGCTTCCGCTTCGATTCCAGGAGCGATTTCCACAATCAAATCACCTTCAACCAGGACATCGAGGTTTTGGATTTCACCTTGATAATATACATTTCCGTTTTTATATAATGTCTTATTCATCGCCTATCACCTTATTCAACAACGCCATTCTCACAAATACCCCATTGGCCATTTGTTTGAATATTCTACTTTTATCACATTCAACCACATCATCGGCAATCTCAACATTCCGATTGAACGGCGCCGGATGCATGATGATGGCACTATCTTTCATCTTTTCCACTCTTTGAGCGTTAAGCCCATAACTGTTATGATACAGCTGAGTCGACATATTGAAGTTCTTTTCATGCCGCTCATATTGAACTCTAAGGAGCATTACTACGTCAACTTCACCGACAATCTTATCGAACTCGATGAAATTGTATCCCTCTTCTTCAAAAATTTCAGGACCTGACGTATATACTTCCATGCCCAGCCGATTCATCACTTCGTAATTGGTATGAGCAACTCTAGAATGGACCACGTCACCGACAATAACCACTTTCAGGCCTTCAAAGTGACCGAACTCTTCGCGGATAGTCATAAGGTCCAACAACGATTGACTAGGATGGTTTCCGGTTCCGTCACCACCTGAAATGATTGGTGTTGAGATTCGCTCCTCAAGATCGAGGAAGTAATTTTTTTGGGGATGGCGGATCACCATTGCATCAACCCCGATACTTTCAAAAAACTTAACTGTATCATAGAGCGACTCGCCTTTTCGAATCGATGAGTTCTGCGCCTCGAAATTTTGGGTCTTGCACCCCAGATTCATCGCTGCTTTGTCAAATGAGTAGTGGGTACGGGTAGACGGCTCGAAAAAAAGGTTGCAAACAACCTTTTGACCTTGATAATCGACTTTTTTACCCGCTTTAAACTCTTCAGCCAAATCCAAAATATCGTTTATTTCCTGATTGGTAAAATCTTGAAGTTTAAATACGTTCATCTAGTTTCTCCTTGTTTTCTAATAGCTTCCTTTTTAATGCTTCTTCAACACATTCAGGGACAAGATCCTTGACTGAGCGGTTGTGTGATACTATCTCTTTTACCGTCGAACTGGAGATAAAAGAGTGTGATTGACGAGTCATGAAAAACACCATCTCGATATCTTTTTCCAGATACTGGTTCGCAAAGGCAATCTGCAACTCATATTCGAAATCCATTGTAGCTCTCATTCCTCTTACCAGGATGTTGGCATTCACGTCCTTGGCATATTCTACAGCAAGTTTGCTGGAAAAATCAACCTCGACATTTTCATATTGCTTGGTTGACTCTTTGATCAGGGCCACTCTTTCATCAACTGAAAGCAAACCTTCCTTGTGTATGTTCACAAATATTGTGACATATAATTTATCAAATACTGAACTGGCTCTTTCGATAATATCCAAATGTCCATTTGTTATCGGGTCAAAAGTTCCAGCGTAAACCGCGATGTTTTTTTTCATTTTTCAACTCCATATTCTAGTATATTCAATGCCGTAATTCCATATTCATGCCGTTTAATCAGTTTGAGGGAATCCGGCATTTCAAATGTTGTTTCTTTCAATTCCTCGACAACGATGACCGCCTTATCATTAAGCATTTTGGCAGTTGTCAGTTTTTCGAGGATTTTGTCGATGAACCCCTTGCCATAAGGAGGATCCAGGAAAACCAGGTCAAATTTGATTTTCTCCTCATCGAATTTGTCCAAAGCCTTGAGATAATCCATCTTGAACACTTTGGCGTTTTCAATTTTCAAAGAGGCGATATTCTCTTTGATTACCTTGAAGGCCTGATATTGCTTATCGACACTGTACAAATAGTCGCAGCCTCTGCTGATGGCTTCAATACCCAAACCACCGCTTCCGGCAAACAAATCCAACACGACCCCGCCATCAAAAAACGGCCCGATAATATTGAACATGCTTTCCTTGTTTTTATCAGTTGTCGGTCTGGTCGCATCCGATTTGACGCTTTTCAATTGACGAGACCGATACTCTCCTGCTACTACTCTCATTATTTGCTCCTAAAATTCAAATCACTCAATATCAGATCTTCGCTGATATCCTTAAATATTATTTTCGTCAGCCCATCAAGCATTTCATTTACCGCATAATAATCACGGTAATATCGTTGGACTGTTTCATTATTGCTTACTTCTTTTCTGATTGCGACAAGCTCCTGATTGAGGTCGCTTAGATCGACATATTCACCATATTGTTTCAAATCATTGATCTGGGCAATTTTGGCTTGGAGACTCTCAAGCAACTGTTTGACATCGCTGCGTTCTAGTTCCTGCGAACTTGCCAGGAAATTACGATATTGTTCTGTCTCCTTGATCAGGTCGACCAATTCATCTATTTTTTGTTCCACTGAGACGCTCCTTGTTGTATTTTGCGATTATTGCCTGGGAAATCCCCACTGCGATAAATGCGGTCAGAATCGACGATCCTCCATACGAAATGAACAGCAACGGAACTCCGGTCATTGGTATCAGCCCGGTGATACCGCCCAGATTGACCAGCAGATGGGCAAAGAAATAAGTCGAGATTCCAATCAGAATCAGACTTTCAAGATTCGATTTGACTTTGGCACCATAAACCAGCAATACCACTATTATATAAGTGAAAGGCAATAAAACCAGCAGCAACCCGGCAATCCCGAACTCCTCCATGATTATTGCCCCGATAAAGTCATTGTAGGCTTCGGGAATATAACCGAATTTCTGAGTCGAATTGTCAAGACCCAATCCTGATAACCCACCATTGACAATGGCAATCAACGAGTTCACCAGCTGATAGCCCGAGTCAGTTGGATCACTTAAGGGATTCAACATGATGGTGAACCTTTTTATCTGATAACTATCGAGCACGTATTTACCCATGAAAAAAGCCAAAACTCCTAGCGCGGCAATGCCGATGATCGCCATCTTTTTATAGTTGCGATATAGTTTGCCTGGGGCATACATGAAAACAATCAGGGCAATCAACCCCAAAATCAGTGATGATCCCAAGTCATCGTTGATGGCAACTCCTGTTAAAAAAGCCACGGCAATGAGAACCAGCGGAATCGCCAGACTGCGAATCAGGCGGTCCTTGAAAAACTGCTGCTTTTCTTCACTGGAGTGGAAACGCGGTCTGACCTCGAAACTGTCATAAACCACCGTTACACAAAAAGCCACTGATATAATCAGGGTAATCTTCATAAATTCTCCTGGCTGAATCGTAAAGCCGGCCGGCAGACGGATCCAGGCATAAGCCCCGTTCACGGGCGTGAACAGGCGGCACATCAGCATCATCACCCAATTGGCAATGAAAACTGTCCGCATAATCCTCCAGTTGATTCGGTTGGCTTTGAAAGTTTTGGCAAAGACAGTCATGGCAATCGCCCCACCAAACATGTACAAGCCCTGTTGCGCGGTTTTCTTGAAGGCGCTGATAGTTCCATATTTAGGAACGGATCCATTTGCGGCTGACCAAACCATTAGTATTCCAAACACACACATGATGAACAGGCAAATGTAGATTCCTTTATCGGCCCCTTTAAAGCGGAAAAATCTTTTGACAAAAGTACTCACTTTATTTTTCCATTACTACAAAATCGCTGTCCTGCGCTTTTTTGAGCGTGTTGTAAATCGAATACCCCGACACTTCCATAAATGCCTTGTCATATTGTTTTTGGGCCATTTTACTATCTACAATCGCCGTGTATTTGCGATAAGCGTTCATCAATTTCTGTTTATCTATCCCACCTTCATAAGCAGTCTCCACCGCCGCATAAAGGTTTATCACATCTGTAATTTCGTCTATAGACCAGCTATAGTCGAGTGGATAATCATAGTCCATATTCGTACCTCTATTCTTTTTTTTCATTATAGTTTATATGGCCTAATAAAGCAACTTTCTATCCAAAAATTCACAAAGTTACCCCTGTTGCAATATTGCACATCAGCAACCAGGGCAAATAAAAAAAACTCGCAAGTGCGAGTTAATCGAAAAATTCTTGTGATTCACTGGAATTGAGATCGACAATTTTATAAAAATATTCTTTTTGAGACAATCCTTCCCTTTTGATTGTCGCTTCGATATTTCCATCTTTAAGATAAATCACTTTCGATGAATACGACGCAATCTGCGAGTCGTGGGTAACCATCAAAATCGAAACTCCCTGGGTATCATTCAACTCTTTGAACAGCGTCAGCAGTTCGTGGGAGTTCTTTGAATCGAGATTCCCCGTCGGTTCATCGGCCACAATAATCTTAGGATTGGTAACCAGTGATCTAGCCACAGCGGTCCGCTGTCTCTGGCCTCCGGAACACTCATTCGGGAATTTATCAAGCAGGCTTTCGATTCCCAAAGTGGTGGCGATATTTTCTACCCGGTCTTTAATTTCCTCTTTGTCGAGGGAATTCAAAGTCAAAGGTACCGCAATATTTTCAAAAATGGTCAGCGAATTAAGCAGGTTGAATTCCTGGAAAATGAATCCCAGATTCTGATATCTGAATTTTCCCAGGTCATTATCCCCCATCAGCCGGACTGATTGACCGGCAATAAAAACTTTTCCCTTGGTCGGCAAATCGATTGTCGACATATTGTTGATAAAAGTTGATTTTCCAGAACCACTTGGTCCCATCACACAGACAAAATCACCGCTATCCATGGTAAAATCGATCCCATGAAGAGCTTCAAACTGGTGTTTAGTTCCGATTCCATATATTTTCACTACTTTTTTTGCTTCTAGCAGTCTTCTGTTTTCCATTAACGTTCCCTCCCGATAAATGTTTTAACTCTATTTACATAAATCCTGCGGCATACCGCAAAACTGATCAGCCCGGCCAACAGGAAATACCCGATAGTGATAAGTGCCATGACCGGATCCAAATTGGCGAGAGTGATATGCTTATATCCCATCAATCCCAGATAGATTGTCGGCAGTGTCAAAATAACTCCGTAATAGGTAATCAGTTCCACATCGATTATCTTGACTATTTGATTCTTGGTGTACCCGACATGATACACATTGTCAAAGAATCTCTTTCTGGTTTCCACTTCGACTAAAATCTTGAACAGTATCGAGGTGAAAAGCAGAACAATGATGACGAATAGTCCAATCAGAGAAATAATGAATTCGCGACGGTTGGAATATTGTCCAAACATCATCGCGCTGACAATGATCACTGAAAATACCGTCATCGCAATAATCGCTACCGAATTAGTGACTATTTCGACAAAATTGGAAAAGGCAATCAGCGGAATTTTCTGAGTAATCAAATTGCCTTTCTTGGCTCTTTTGACCAGGTCCGGGATAAAGTATCGGATTATTCCGATTGCTCCAATGCAACCCAGTAAACCGATCCCGGTAAAGTCACTTACCTGGCTGGTCGTTATTGCCCCATAGATTCCATAGCCATATAGCAATACATAAGCAATTGACGGGAATTTCATTGCCCGTTTATCCCGCTTGATTGTTTCCCGTCCCTGATTCAACAGAGCCATGATATCGTTTCGATAAACATATCCCATCGCCAGAATCACCAGGACTATAACCAGAGTTCCAAATACCGCAATCAGCGATCCGATTGCCGAGGGAATCAGTTCGAAGATTGAAGCATCGATTCCCAGATACTGGTAGATGATTCCATTGGCCAGAAAGGTGGCGCCGATTCCAAGAACAACCCCGATGGCGATACCTAGACCCAGCAAAACGCCAAGCTGATACATCAAAAATCTGGTCGTTTTGATATAATGGGATCCGCTCATCCCCAAAATCGCAAATTCCGAGGCCTTTTTCGACATAAAGAAATCACTGGTGAAAAACACCATTATTGAGACGAAAGTCAGCACCAATATCGTCAGCATGATTGTCGGCGGGATCGAAACATCCTGAATCGTCGCACCTCCGGTAGATAATTCATCCGTCTTCAAAAGCGGGTTTTCCATAAGATTGAAGAACATGAAACTGATGGCAACTGCACCAATCAGTGTCATAAAAAAGAATAAAGACTGCCGCACTTCCCTTTTAAGCAGCGTCATTGATAATTGTAATGTGCCCATATTTACTCCTTTGATTAAAATTTTCACCCTTATCACTGTACTTTTTAAAAAATTTCCGTTATAATACCTAACGAAAGATAGGTGGTTAAATGTTATTAATGAAAGATATAATTGATGATTCTGATGTTAGAATCCGCGAAATCTCCCAAGAGGTTTCTCTTCCATTAAGTGAAGAAGATTCTCAACTACTGATAAAAATGCATGAATTCCTGGTGAATTCCCAAGATGAGGAAACCAGCGAAAAATACGATTTACGTCCGGCTGTAGGAATTGCCGCGATTCAATTGGGGATTCCAAAAAGAATGTGTGCCATCCATATCCTGGATTGGGACGATGAAGGCAATGTAATCGGATCTACGGATTACGCCCTGGTAAACCCAAAGATTGTCTCATATACCCAAAAACAATCTTACCTCAAAGATGGTGAAGGCTGCCTTTCGGTCAATGAACCTTATGAAGGATATGTACCACGTCATGCCAAAATAACAGTTGAGGCCTACGATTTGCTTACTGATAAAAACATTAAAATAGTTGCCCGCGGTTTCGAAGCCATCTGCATCCAGCACGAATTGGACCACTTTGATGGAGTCTTATTCTATGACCGAATCGACAAACAAGCGCCATTGAAACCAATCAACGATGCAATTATTTTATAAAAGACACCACGGTGTCTTTTTTTTATCCTTTTTATTGTAACCGTTACCACGATATTATTGGTATTATTTCTAAATATGAAAAAAAGAACCGGTCTTCCGATTCTACATTTCATAATCCAATGCTGCACGATCACAGACAAATGGTCCTACATAAGTTTTAGCTGCATAAACATGATCTTCATGTCCGGCATAGTTTACCAAGGCTTCCTTAGACTCAAGGGTTGTCACAAGCGCAATGTCATGAGTTGAAGTATCAATCGGATTGACCACAACTACTGCATCGATCAGACCAGGCACTTTTCCCACCAAACCTTCAAGTCCGGATTTCATGTTTGCGATAATCTCTTCCTTGTTTGAATACTCTTCTTTGAAATTCCACATAACGATATGTTTGATCATTTTTCTTCCTCCAATATGGGGTCATTATACCATAAAAAAAAGCGAGACACACTCGCTTTTTCTTTGTTTGAATTAGTTTTTGATGAATTCTGGATATGCTTCTGAACCATGTTCTCCGATATCCAATCCACGCATTTCTTCTTCTGGTGATACTCTTAATCCCATTGTATGTTTGATAACATTGAATGTGATGAAGCATGTAACCAATACCCAAGCAGCTACAGCTACTACACCGATAGCTTGCGTTACTAATTGATCAACACCACCACCGTAGAATAATCCCGCTACACCTTCAGAAGCTGGTGTATCAGTTGCGAATAAACCGATTGCTAAAGTTCCCCAGATACCATTCAAGGCATGGACACCGATAGCTCCAACTGGATCATCAACACGGAATTTTTGATCGATAATTTCGATACCATAAGTTACTACGAATGCTGCAACAATACCGATTACAACCGCTGCTGGTAATGACACGATATGACATCCTGCAGTGATTGCTACTAAACCAGCCAATGCCCCATTCAAAGTCATTGAGATATCTGGTTTACCATATTTAACCCAAGTTAAAATCATTGTTACTAATGCCCCAGCAGCTGCTGCCAGGTTAGTAGTCATAGCGATATGACCTACATATGTAGCTGCTTCTAATGAAGAACCAGCGTTGAATCCAAACCAACAGAACCATAATACGAATACACCTAATGCACCTAAAGGAATGCTGTGTCCTAAGATTGCGTTTGATTTTCCGTCTGGTGTGTATTTACCGATACGAGGTCCGATAGTGATTGCACCAGCTAATGCTGCTAATCCACCAACGGCATGTACTGCCATAGATCCTGCGAAATCGATGAATCCCATATTTGATAAGAATCCACCACCCCAGATCCAGTGACCTGAAACAGGATATACTACTAATGAGATAACTACTGTGTATACTAAGTAAGCTGAGAATTTAGTTCTTTCAGCCATTGCTCCAGAAACGATTGTCGCTGCTGTTGCACAGAATACTGTTTGGAAGAAAATGAAGATTTCAGGTGATAATGTATCTGAGTATAATCCTAATGATACAGGATCGATGAATCCAGATCCTCCGAACATTCCGTTAACGTCAGTTCCGAACATCAGTCCGAATCCGATAAAATAGAAGATTAATGAACCGATTGAAAAGTCCATTACGTTTTTCATTAATACGTTGTTGGTATTTTTTGATCTAGTGAATCCACTCTCTAACACCGCGAATCCAGCTTGCATCAGCATAACCATACATGCTGCTACGAATACCCAAACTATGTTTACAATTTGCTCCATGCTTTACTCTCCTCCTTAATCCAATGCTGCTGCGTCTTCTTCACCAGTTCTGATACGAACAGTTTTTTCAACTGCGTAAACGAAGATTTTACCATCCCCGACTTGACCGGTTTTAAGTTTTTCTTTAAGTTCATCAATAACTTTAGGGGCTTTATCAGCTGTAATTACTGTTTCCACCTTTAATTTACTAACAAAATTAACATTGAATTTTGTACCACGATATTGTTCTGTATAACCTAATTGGCTCCCGAATCCCATTACATTGGTAATGTTCATCCCTTTAATATCGTTGTCCATTAAAACTTCTTTTAGAGTTTCTAACTTCTCTGGTCTAATAATAATTTCTAACTTTTTCATTTACTCTGCCTCCTTGCTTGACAAAAATATATCATGACAATATATAATTGTCAACATTATTTTATTATTTTAATAAGAAATTATTATAAAAAATGAGTAAAACGCATTTTTGTGCTGGAGTTTAAACTACGAGCACAAAAAAAGAGCCATTTTTTGGGCTCTAGTAATAATCACGCACAATATTGACCATATCTTCAAGATATACCCTAGCATCGTCAATAACATCGGTCTCAATTTCATTTCTTTTAAATAATGATTGTTTGAAACAATATTGTTGGCGCATCAGGGGCACATCGTACTTATATGCTAAATCTACGGCAGATTTCAGTTTTTTATTATTGAAATAATAGCCGGTGACAAAAATCACATTGTGAACACTGCTGCGATCGATCTGGCTCATGAATTCTTCGAGATCCTTATCTTTGAGAAAACTGTCGCCAAACGCAACAATGAGAAGGTCCACCGGTTCATCGAACTCAAAGTCGTCCATTTTGGTTGCTCGGACTTTAAGATACCGTGCAAGTTCGTTTGCAATGGTTTCTATATATGGAGTTTTGTGTGAGTACACTATTCTTATAACCATCATATCACCTTCCCATAACAATGATAGTATAATAATATGAACTGTAAATTAAATCATCCCAATATTCTTTGGCAGTTGTAAATATCCGCGTTTTTTGGTATTATTTTTATGTAGAATAAGGAGATTTATAATGAAAAAAAGAAACTGTATTATTGGTCAATCCGGAGGTCCGACAGTTGCGATTAACGCTACTTTGGCCGGAATTATCGAAGAGGCTAGCAACTCCGACCAATTTGAAAACATTTATGGAATGATCAATGGGATCCAAGGGTTGATTGAACGTAGAATAATCAATCTTTCCGAACAATTTGATAATAAGGATGCCATCGAAAGATTGATCACCACCCCTGCCATGTATTTGGGGTCTTGCCGCTTCAAGTTGGCTGATTTCCGCGAAGATGACAGTCAGTACCAAAGAATCCTGATGATTCTTCAGGAACTTAAAATCACTGATTTCTTCTATATTGGTGGTAATGACTCGATGGATACGGTAATGAAGCTGAACCAATACGCCCGTTTTATCGGATGTGATATCAATTTCATCGGTTTGCCAAAAACAATTGACAACGATTTGTTTGGAACCGACCACACTCCAGGATTCGGTTCGGCTGCAAAATATGTTGCCGCTTCAATGCTTGAAGTAGTGCATGACAGTTCGATTTACGATTTGCCGTCAATCACGATTGTTGAAGTAATGGGAAGAAATGCCGGATGGCTGACTGCAGCGAGCGCTCTTTCCCGCAATGATTACAACAACGCCCCTGATTTGATTTACCTTCCCGAAGTCGAATTCGATAAAGAAAGTTTCCTCAAGGATATCGAGAATGTGATGAAGACCAAAAGATGTGTAGTTGTTGCCGTATCGGAAGGAATTCATGACAAGGACGGAAACTATCTTGACGCTGATAGCCGTTACGTCAAGAAAGATGCCTTTGGCCACATCCTCCATTCAGGAACCGGGAAAGTTCTCGAATCCCTGGTCTTCAACCGTTTCCACTGCAAAGTCCGCTCAATCGAATTGAACGTTCTGCAACGATGTGCGATGCATATCGGTTCCAAAACCGATTTGGAAGAAGCTTTTAATTGTGGAAAACATGCAATCGAATGTGCCTTGAATGACCTGAGTGGTCAGGTTGTATCCATGAAACGTACCAGCAACGAGCCATATACAATCGAATACGTTCATGACAACGTTGAAAATGTTGCCAATCTGGAGCAAAAAATGCCACGTCATTATATCAACGAAGCCGGAAACAACATTACTGAAGCCGCCCTTGAATATCTAAGACCATTGATCCAAGGAGAAGTAGCAGTCAGATACGAAGCGGGAATCCCTTCTTACCTGGCCTGTGAACACCTGTTCTAATGAGCCTGGAATTATTCCATCAGCGCATGAAGCAAATACTAGGGGATGAATATCCCCTTTTTAAAAAATCTTTAAGCGAAGATGAACACAAAGGCTTCTATATCAATACCCGCAAAGAAGGCGTTGTCAGTCATCTTGATTCCAAACTGATCCAGCCCCATGAATTTATCAAGAATGGATACCGCTATGATTTTCATCAGTACCAGCTCGGGAAACACCCTTATTTTGATTTGGGATTGTATTATATTCAAGATCCTGCGGCAATGATTGTCGCCAACGTCACTGATATCAACAGAGATGATACCGTCCTCGACATGTGTGCGGCTCCCGGTGGGAAAAGCTGTGCTATCGCAATGAAACTTGATCACGACGGCGTATTGGTCGCCAATGACATCTCGCCTTTAAGAGCGAAGATCCTTTCTTCCAATATCGAACGGATGGGAATAACCAACACCATAGTCACCAATAGCGATCCGTTGCGATTCCCGGAAAATCTCAACAACTACTTTGACAAGATTTTTCTCGACGCCCCTTGTTCGGGCGAAGGAATGTTCCGTAAAACCGAGAAAGCAATCGACACCTGGTCACTTGACAAAGTTCATGAATGCGCCCAAATCCAAAAAAATCTTTTGGACAAAGCCTATACCCTCCTCAAAAAAGACGGTATTCTGATCTACTCAACCTGCACCTATTCACTTGAAGAAAACGAAGATCAGGTAAACTATATGATTGACCAATATGGCATGGAGCTGATTGAAATACCGCTCCAACCCGGAATGAGCCCGGGTATCGATATTCCCGGAACAGTCAGAATGTATCCCCACCATTACCAAGGGGAAGGGCAGTTTATAGCCGTCTTGAAGAAAAATTCCGGGGAAATAGCAAGAACCAAACCTTTAAAAAACACTATCAATAAAGAGGAGGCCCAGCTGGTTGCCAAATTCTATCAGGAAAACCTGAACACCAAAGTTCCGGCCCACCTGGTGAGTTCCAACAAGCATATTTATGCCATCGCCCCGCATTTCCCTAAAATTGAAGGAGTCAAAATCCTGCGAACCGGGCTATACCTGGGCGAATGCAAGAAAAACCGGTTCGAGCCTTCGATGTCCCTCGCTAGAACCCTGGCCAAATCCGAAGTCAAAAGATCACTTGATTTCCCAAATGATTCCAAGGAAGTCAAGGACTACATGAGCGGACTTACTCTTGTCGCCAGCGGCAACAAAGGGTATGGAGTTATTTTTGTCGACGGCTATCCTCTTTCATTTTATAAAGAGAGCAACATGGTCAAAAATCTATATCCGAAAGGACTGAGAAAATGAACCGTTACGAATTAATCAAGGACCTTTTTTTCCATGAACTGAGCCAAAAGTGCTTTGGCACCAAACTGGATGAAGCCCATATCCATCTTATCCAAACCAGCACCATGGCAATCCTGATTGGCAAAAAGGAGAACCGGGACATTGAAATGTGTGCCATTGCCGGACTTCTTCATGACAGCAGCACTTATCTCAATAACAACAGTTTCAACCATGCCCAGCTGTCAAGCCAATACACCCGCAAATTAATGGAAAAAAGCAAACTGTTCAGCGAAGAAGAAATCGAACTGATTGCAACGGCAATCGAAAATCATTCCCACAAAAAAAGGGTTGATGACCCTTTCAGTGAAATAATAAAGGCCAGCGATGTCGCCAGCCAGTATCTTATGAACGGATGCAATCTGGTTTCCCGAAAGCATGAACGTCATTTGGAATATTTAATTGAAACTAAAATCATTGATTCTTATTAGGACCCATCCTCATTCGTCGGCCCCTATTGCATTTCCTGCGACAGTGCTGGTCAACTTCATAGTTGCCCCCTTCGACCGAGAGTCGCGCCCCTTCTACCATGAAGCGGGCGATTTTTTTTCGCGCTTGATCATACAGACGTTGTACGGTTGTTCTCCCGACACCAAGAATTACTGCACACTCCTGCTGATTAAGACCTTCATAGTCAATCAATCGCATACACTCGTATTCCTCAACAGTCATTGCAATGACTTCATCATTATTTGGATTACGACAGGTTTTGAAATCTGTGAAATCAGGCAATTTTTCAATTGTCTTTTTAATTACCGGTCTAGCCATTTTTGATATCCAACAGTTCTTTCATGCCCTCACGAACTCTGGTTTCGACCAGCAATGCCAATTCATTGGTTTTCATGTCTTGGTATTCTTCGTAAGTTATCGGTTGCAAGTATTTGATATAAACTTTTTCCTTTTTGATATCGTTGGATTCAAAAACCTTGAAGCTATCGATAATGGCAACCGGAACAATCGATGCTTTGGCCGATGTCGCCATTTTGAAAGTACCCCATTTGAATTCGTTAGGGGTGTTGCCATTGCGGCTGCGGGTACCTTCCGGGAAAACCAAATAATTGATTCCCGATTTCAGTTCGCGCGCCACATCCTTGATCGTTTTGACCGAACTTCTGGCATCACTGCGGTCGATTGGCATATAGTCAACCATTTTGATGATTCTACCAATCAAAGGCGCTTTTAACAGTTCCTTTTTAACTACCGCCTTGTAAACAGTGGGATGAGTCTTGAAAACCGCCAACGGATCACAGAACCCTTGATGGTTAGGGGCAAGGAGATAACCTTGCTTTTCAGGCAGGTTTTCTTGGCCAAAACCTACAATTTCAATCCGCCCGGAATCCAGGATTCCCTGATTGATCTTCAAAACAAAGTTATATCGTTTTTGAAGGCTGTATTTGTCCTTGTTTTTATTATAATAGTTAACTCGAAGTATCCAATATGGCAAAACCAAGATACAACGAATCAGTATCAACGCTATTCTTTTCATATTATCCTCTCGTATTTCTCTAAAGTAAATGTCTCATATTGAATTGTTTGAGCCAATCTGAATTTATTCATGTCGATTTCCGGGAAATAGGTATCTCCCTCGAAGTCACCAGGTATCCGGGAAATCAGCAGTTCGTCACAATGATCAATCGTCTGTTTGAAGACAACCGCTCCGCCGCAGATATACAGGATTTCGTCACTGCCATGATATTTTTCCAACAAGCCCTCAAGGTCATGGACCACGATGGCTCCCTCGATTTGGATATCCCGGGAAGTCAGAACATAATTAATCCGATTAGGCAACGGTCGCCCCATCGCCGCAAACGTGGTCGAACCAACCAGAATGGCATGGCCGGTAGTGGTTTTCTGGAAGTGGCGCAAATCCTCTTTTACGTGCCAAGGCATTCCGTAATGTCCCTCACGAGCCCCAATAAGATTGTTTTTATCCATTGCTACAACTAAAGATATCATTAGACAGCCACCTCCCCGCTAAGTTTTCCATGCGATTTGTATCCTGTAATTTTAATGTCCTCAATTTTGAAATCGAAGATTGATTTCACTTCGGGATTCAACTCCAACTGGCACAGTTCCATTGGTTCACGGCTTAATTGGGTTTCAATCACGTCGAAGTGGTTTGAATAAATATGAGCATCTCCAATAGTGTGGATGAACTCTTTGGGGATCAGTCCGGTCACTTGGGCGATCATCGCGGTAAACAAAGCATATGAGGCGATGTTGAATGGGACTCCTAAAAAAATATCTGCTGAACGCTGGTACAGCTGACATGACAGATACTTGCCATTCGCACTTACATAGAACTGCAAAAATGAGTGACATGGCGGCAGTTTCATTTCATCAACCTGAGCCGGATTCCAAGCCGAGATGATGTGCCTTCTTGAAAATGGATTGTTTTTCAAGGAGTCAATCAAACGCGAAAGCTGGTCGATTCCTTCATTGTTGAAGTTTCGCCATTGCGCTCCGTATACCGGACCGAGATTTCCGTGCTTTTTGGCAAAATCATCATCATTCTTGATCTTCTCGATGAATTCAGCCAAAGTTTCACCTTGGAAATCCGGATGCTTTTTATAGTCATCGTACGGCCATTCATTCCAGATTCTGACATTGCGGTCAACCAGATATTTGATGTTGGTATCGCCTTTGATGAACCAAAGCAATTCTTCAGCGACCGGGCGCAGATACATTTTTTTGGTTGTCAGCAAAGGGAATCCTTCGGTGAGATTATAACGGGTCTGATATCCGAAAACCGAACGGGTCCCGGTATTGGTTCTGTCCAGTCGGTCTTCGCCATTTTCGAGAACATATCTCGCTAAGTCTAAATATTGTTTCATAAATCCTCCTAGAATAATGATAATTGTTCATTGTCTTGGGGATAGTACATCCGATTGATTTGTGCCATCGAAGATACGATTCCCGCTTCACCACATTTACGGGTGAAATATTTTCCCAACTGTGCCGCATTTTTGCTGCTACAATTGTATTTGGTATTGAATTCATTTTGATACGTCTGACGCAATCCCGGAAAATGCCGGTCCAGGTGCCAATAAAAGTACTCGCGTTGGCCATCACGACACGTCAGGCCAAAGGAAGGATAAATAAAAAGCCCTCCTGAACTTCCGGTTTTGTCAATTATGCTATCAACGTTAGCAATTGTATCATTGATATGGGGCAGCAAAGGAACCATCGCCACACCCGTCTTGATACCCGCATCCGCCAGTTTCTTCATCGCTTGAAAACGCCTGGAAGAAACCGGAGCTCCGGGCTCGATGATTCTCGAAAGCTCATCATCACCGCAAGTGACTGTAAAAACCACCAGAGCGTTGGGGATTGCTTTCAGAATGTCGATATCCCTGACTACCAGGTCGCTTTTAGTGTAGAGTACAACGCCAAAACGGGTATCTCTGATAACTTTGAGAACTCTTCGGGTTGCCTCAAGTTCACGTTCACACAAGTTGTAGCAGTCCGACATCGCTCCTAAGGAAATTATTCCTTTTCTTCGCTTCGCAGTCAACTCCAGTGAAAGCTTTTCAACTACCCCTTCCTTGATTTTGACTTCGTCGAAGTTTTCAATCTGGTAACAAAGGCTGCGACTGTCACAATAAATGCAGCCATGATTGCAGCCTTTGTAAATATTCATATTGTAATCGGCCTTGAACCAATAATCAGTCGGTTTTACCGGATAACACACTTTTTGCAGGGGATTTCTTTTACCATTTTTAAGCCTCAAGAATCAACATTCAATCGATTTTACCTCTTATCATTATAACATATATTTCATATTATTCTTATCCAATTTTTCTATATGGCAAATTTGGATTGATTTTTTGAAAAAGTGACCGGGCACCATCTGTAATGGGGCTCGGTCACTTCTTTGACCATGTATGTTATTTTAAGTTTGCCACTTCATCATTAATGAGGGCGACAAATTCGTCAAATGAAACAGTAATTTGTTCCTGTTGACCATGGCGGCGATAAGTAACTGATTTTTCATCACGTTCGGTATCCCCAAGAACCAAAGTAAACGGAACTTTTTGCATTTGGGCATCACGGATTTTTTTACCGAGTTTTTCTTCACGTTCGTCGATTTCAACTCTGATTCCCTGATCTTTAAGTTTCCCGAATACTTCTTTGGCATATTCACCATGGTATTGGTTATTGACACCTAAGACTTTGACTTGAACCGGTGCCAGCCAAGCAGGGAATTTTCCAGCGTAATGCTCGATCAAAATTCCGATAAAACGTTCGATTGAACCGTAAACAACACGGTGAACCATTACCGGGCGATGTTTTTCCCCATCTTCGCCAATATATGTCATATCGAAACGTTCCGGCAAGTTGAAGTCCAACTGAATTGTTCCACATTGCCAAGTACGACCGATCGCATCACGGATTTTGAAGTCCAGTTTAGGACCGTAGAAAGCTCCATCTCCCGGATTGAGGACATAGTCGATTCCTCGCGATTCCAGAACATCTCTAAGGGCATTTTCAGCAGTTTCCCAAATTTCATCAGAACCAATTGCTTTTTCTTCCGGTTTGGTCGACAGTTCGATGTGATATTCGAAACCGAAGATATCTTTGTAGAAATGGTCGATCAGATCGATTACTCCACTTACTTCATCTTTGATTTGACCAGGATGCATGAAGATATGAGCATCATCTTGAGTGAATGCGCGAACCCGGAACAGACCATGAAGAGCTCCCGAGAATTCATGACGGTGAACCAATCCTAACTCACCCACTCTAAGCGGCAATTCCTTATATGAATGCAGGGCATTTTTGTAAACAAGAATTGAGCCTGGACAGTTCATCGGTTTGATTGCGAATTCATTTTCATCAATTTGCGATGTATACATATTTTCACGATAGTTATACCAGTGACCTGAAGTCTCCCACAGTTCCTTGTTCAACATGATCGGAGTTTTGATTTCTTGATAACCGGCTTTCTCATGTTCTTCGCGCCATAAGTTTTCCAATTCGTTGCGAACCACCATTCCTTTTGGCAGGAAGAAAGGGAATCCCGGACCATATTCAGACATGAAGAACAAGTCGAGGTCTTTTCCCAGTTTTCGATGGTCACGTTTAGCCGCTTCTTCAAGGAATTTCAGGTGGTTGTCAAGGTCTTCTTTCGAGAAAAAACTCACCCCGTAAATTCTTTGAAGCATTGGATTATTGCTGTCACCACGCCAGTAAGCTCCCGCCAGGGACATCAATTTGAAATGTTTGACTACACCGGTAGCCATAACGTGAGGTCCACGGCACAAATCAGTGAAGCTTCCTTGAGTGTATAGCGTAATTGTTCCATCCTCAAGATTTTCAATCAGCTCAGTTTTGTACGGATCGGCTTTGAACATTTCCAGAGCATCAGCCTTCGATACTTCACTGCGGACAATCTTGTCACCCCGGGCAACAATTCGCTTCATTTCTTTTTCAATCCGTGGCAAATCAGCTTCAGTGATCAAGGGATCAGTTTCCACATCATAATAGAATCCGGTTTCGATATTAGGTCCAACCCCGAATTTTGCCCCCGGGTATAAGTTAGTGATCGCTTCTGCCATGATATGAGCTGTCGAATGGTTCAATACATCAATCGCTTCAGCATCATCCTGAGTGATCAGGCGCAATTTGCAGTCTTTTTCAATCGGTCTTGACAATTCAACGATTTCTTCATCCAATTGAACTGCCACACATTTTTTAGCCAACGATTTGGAAATTCCTTTGGCGATTTCGATTCCAGTAATTCCTGATTCGAATTCCTTTACGCTGCCATCTAAAAAAGTAATTTTCATCGTATTTCCTCCTATAAAATAAAAAGAGCCTCCGTCAAAGGACGAAGACTCGTGGTACCACCTTTATTCGCAACATCATGTTGCCTCTAAACCTTAACGCAGTCGAAACGGCCGGTTTTTTTCCGGCAGCTAACAGGGAGTACCGAACAAGTGTTGCAAAGATTTTCACCAACCATCTTTTCTCTAGCCCAACTTGCCTGTTCAACATATCCTGAATTATCGCTTATATTTCTATATGATATACTTTTATCTGTTTTTGTCAATAGTTTTACCTAAAAACCGATCGCATCTCTTAGCGATTGACCAGTTTTTTCAGATCTTTGACTTCTTGTGGTTTAAGCATGCGGTACGTTCCTGGAGTCATGTACTTCAAATCAACACATCCCACTTTGATCCGATGCAGTCGTTTGACCGGATGCCCGACGCTTTCGAACATTTTTTTGACCTGACGGTTTTTCCCTTCATGCAATTTGATTTGGAGCATCGTTGTCTTGTGTTCCATATCTTTACCGGTAATCTTGATTTTACAAGGCAGGGTCTTAACTCCTTCGAGATATACCCCTTTTTCCAGATTGCGGATTGTTTCTCCACGCAACAAACCTTTGACACTAACCTCGTACACTTTTTCCAAGTGCGAACGGGGATGGGTAATCATATTGGTGAACTCACCATCGTTACTCATCAGCAACACCCCAGTCGTATCGTAATCAAGACGACCAACCGGATAAATTCTTTCTTTAACATCTGTAAAATAATCAATTACCAAAGGACGGTCGAATTCATCTTTCAATGAACAGATAACCCCTTTGGGTTTGTAAAAAACATAATAAACCTTATTTTCACCTTCTAGTGGCTTTCCATCAACTAAAACAGTATCTCCCGATTTTACTTTAGTTCCTAGTGTAGTGACAATTTCACCATTCACACTAACGCGGCCTTGAACAATCAAATCCTCAGCTTTACGTCTAGATGTATATCCACTATTGGCAATATATTTTTGTAATCTTTCCAAGTCACTACCTCTTTCTATTATTGGTCAAATCCATAATACCTTAATTATTGGGGTTAGACAATATTAATTTAAATAATGTTTATGCGATTCATCGGCGATCCGAAGCAAAAAATCCTGAATCGGTTCAACCATGATATCATCGATCAAAATATCAATATCATCCTCAAGGCATTTCAAATAAAAAAGTTTCACCACGATATTCACTTCTTGGCTCCGGCAAAACGAAATGAAGTCAGTAAAATAAGTAGAAATAATTCGATAATCCTCAAACTCCTCATCCGGGATCAAATCAAAATCAGTCATAATATCACCTTCTTGACTTCATTATAACATATATTTATCCCTTGGTAAAAAAACAAGCAATTTTTTAATCGATAACATTTGCCGCATTCATTTGTGGATGCGCAAAAAAACCAGGATATTATCCTGGTTGGTTAATTAAAAGTCAATTTCCAAATCGTAATAACATGCTTTCAACAATTTTTCCATCTCTTCTTGAGTTGGGATACGAGGATTTGTTCCGGTACATGCATCGCTGATTGCCAATGCAGCAACTTCACTCAATTTATCCATGTATTCTTTTTCATCGATAATTCCACCTTCATAATCTTTAATACAAGCTGGAATACCAAGTTGGGCATTCAAATCTTTGATATGAGCGATCAGGGCATCAACTAATTTTTCTGTAGTTTCACCTTTCAATCCCAGACGAGTAGCGATTGTTGCATAACGGATAGCCGCTTCTTCATTTTGAGCATTGAATTTGATTACTTTTGGCAAATACATTGCATTGGCACATCCATGAACGATATGTCCGCCGCTGTAAGCCGCTCCGGTTTTATGAGCCATTGAATGGACGATTCCCAACAAAGCGTTAGAGAAAGCCATTCCTGCCAGACATTGGGCATCATGCATTTGACTTCTTGCAGTCTTGTCTCCATTGTATGAAGCAACCAGATATTTGTCTACCATTTCAATAGCTGCCATTGCCAGTGGGTCTGTATAGTTATTATGGATTGTCCCAACATAGGCTTCAATAGCATGAGTCATTGCATCCATACCAGTGAATGCAGTCAGTTTTGGCGGCATTGTTTGAGCGATTTCCGGATCAACAATAGCCACATCCGGTGTGATATTGAAATCAGCCAATGGATATTTGATTCCTTTTTCATAATCAGTGATTACTGAGAATGCTGTTACTTCAGTTGCTGTCCCTGAAGTTGATGGGATCGCACAGAATTTCGCTTTTGTTCTTAAAGTAGGGAAGCTGAATGGTGTAATCAGATCTTCAAATGTAACTTCAGGATATTCATATAAAGCCCACATTGCTTTGGCTGCATCAATTGGAGAACCACCGCCGATTGATACGATCCAGTCTGGTTCGAATTCCAACATCGCTTTGGCCCCGCGTTTTACAGTTTCCACTGATGGATCAGGTTCAACTCCTTCAAATAATTGAACTTCCATTCCAGCTTCGGTAAGATATTTTTCAACTTTATCCAAGAAACCGAATCTTTTCATCGATCCCCCACCAACAACTACGATTGCTTTTTTACCAGTTAGACTTTTCAAGGTATCCAACGAACCTGCTCCATGATATAAATCACGAGGTAATGTAAATCTTGACATTTATGTCTCCTCCTTTATCTTTGTTAATATTTTAACATGGAAGCGATTATAAAAGTTATACCATTTAATCAAAAAAGGTATGCCTTATTTGGCATACCTAGATCATGTTGATGTTTTTATTGATCAACTCGATAAAGAGGTGGTCATAACGTGACAGATAATAGTTGTCCCGATATATCAGGACATCGACATACTTGACGCAGATATTGTCGCAGTTTTTGGTTACCAGGCCGTAGCGGTCAAGGATGCTTTGAGGCATCGGCGATACCCACATAAAGGTATCGGTAACCTTTGAGAGCATCTCCAGCTGACTGGCGCGTTCATAGATTAAAATCCGCTTGTGACATTCGGAATTGCTATGACCGTCGACTTGATAGTTAGGCGACAAAAAGAAGTCATTATCGCCGTGATAAAGTTGGGTATGGCGATTGAGATCTTCAAGATAAATATGTTCCTGTGTGGCCAATGGATGATTTTTGGACATCAGGACCTGGGCTTCGAAAGTGCATAACTTTTGCCGTTTGAGATTCTTCTCAATCAGAATCTCATCATATTTACGCTCCTGCAAGGCACTATAGCGGATTATCCCGATATCGAATTGTGATTCAACAATCAACTTTATGACTTCATCGCTGCTGGTTTCAAAATAATTGAAATCAATTGAAGTATTATCAAAATTGATATGGGCCAGTAAATCGATATAAGCCTTGGCAATATAGCTCGCCCGCGGCAGGGCTACTTGGAATTTGACAGTTGCCGGCGAATGGACAAAGAGACTTTCAAGTTCATCAAGTTCTCCGATAACTTTGCGGGACTTATCCAAAAAGATCTTTCCTTTAAGCGTCGGGCTGACTCCTTTGGACGTCCGCTCAAATATTTTCAACCCGATTTCATCTTCCAAGGAATGAACCACCCGGGAAAGATACGGCTGATTTACATTAAGCGACTGGGCCGCTTTTTTGATCGATCCGATTCTCTCAATTTCCAAAGCATATTTTAATTGCATGAATTTCATAGCAGATACTTCCTGTTGATATGTTCGATTGTCCGCTCAAATCCGTTTTCAGCCAGGTATTCCAGCAATTCAACCAGGATTTTTTCAGTTTCCTCATGAAGAATACAGTAATACTTGGTCCGGTTGTAATAGTGAAGCGGATCGCTTTGAACATAATTCCGCTTTTTATAGACCATATTGGCAGCTACCCGGTCCAAAAACATTTCAATAACGTAGTTTATCGGCATTTCGGCTGGTGCGGGACCGTCTTTGGTAAAGTCCACCCAGTATTCCCAGTGATGCTTGTTGCGTCCTTTGTGATGCAGCCAGGCCAAAGAATAACCATAGGTATTTCTTTCAATGCTGTTTGGCGAAACAAATCCGTCGAAGTACTTCATCCCGGTCCGAAGTTCGACAAAGGAATACTTCGAGAGATCATGAAGCAGTCCCTGGCGGTACAGGCCCACGCGAAAACAGAATTTCATTACGTAGAGTTTATGAGTATTGATTACCTGAAGATGACCCCACAAGTTACTCAAACTCATGATATTCCTCGACTTTTTCCTGATATTTGGAATCAAAAAGATCGATATTGCTTTTTGCATATAAGGAGTTGTCGAGTTCGGGAAGTTCATCCAGGGATGTCAGCCCGAATGCATCGTAGAATTCATCGGTAACCCCATAAAGAATCGGTAATCCCGGCAAGTCGGCACGACCGTAGTCCTTGATCAAAGCTCGAGCCACCAGATTTCGGATCATTCCATCGCTGCTCACGCCGCGGATTTCCTCGATATCATGACGGGTGATTGGCTGATTATAAGCAATTATCGCCAAGGTTTCCAGGGCCGCGTTCGAGAGTTTGGCTTTACTTTGATTGACCATCTTGCGATAGTACTCGATATATTTGGGATTGGTCGCCATCTTGTAGACATTATTGAAATTGACGACAATAACTCCCTGAAGGGCATTGTTCTTATAGTCAAGATAACTGTCCATCAAAACCACAGTCTCCTTTTTAGTCAACTCCAGCACACTGGAAATAGTTTTGAGTTCAACGCCGTCATCACCTTTGATAAACAACATCCCATCAATTATTTCAAAAAATTCTTCTTGGTTCATTATAGTACCCCCTCGACAAATATATCCTCATGTAATTCGTCCTGACTGATCAATACTTCCTGATCCTTGCAAAGGACCAGGATTGCCAGAAAGGTTACGATAAAATTGGTTTTGCTGGGATTGTCCTCCAGCAAGTCCAGAAATCCAACTTTCCGGTTGGCAATACGGTGGAAATAATCTTTGATTTCTTCACAACGGTCATCAATGGAAATATCGACTCTGGCAATATGGGTTTCCAGCGGTTTTGAAAGTTCGATCCGCTGGTACATTTTCTTCATCGCCCTAATCAGACTGTAGACATCAAGACCCTCGGGAATCATCGTCGATGTGTCAACGACGAACTCTTCCATATTGCTCGAAGGCTTGACAATCATCGTCTGACGGCTTTCATACTTGGATTTGATATCATCAAGAACATCCTTATAGCGCTTGTACTCAATCAATCTTCGAATCAGAGCCTCGCGAGGATCTTCCTGGTAATCACCGGCAATGTCTACTTCCACCCGCGGGATCAGCATTTTCGACTTCATCTCCAGCAAATTGGCCGCCATGACCAGATATTCGGAGAGGATATTCAAGTTCTTGTCGCGCATTTCTTGGATATAAGCCAGATACTGGTCACAGATCCGGAACACTTCCAGATTTTCCAGGTCCATCTCTTTTTCCTTGATCAGATGCAACAGCAAGTCCAATGGACCTTGAAATTCTTCAAGCACAACCTGATAATCCATAAATCTCCTCCTTCAATATCTGTCTATTCAAAATCAGCCGAGTTTTTGGTAAACTTTAAGGCAAAACTTCAATGATCCACACACCACAACCATCTGGCTGGCCGCAACGATTTTTTCCAACTGTTCAATCGTTGAAATGTGGGGGCCTTGAAGATGTTCACTGGTAATCGAACGCTCATTGTCGTCATAATAGATGATCACCGGATAGTTCTCATCCTTTAACAACTGGTACATCTGACGATAGTCTTTATCCTTGAAACAGTTGAAAACAATCAAGGGACTTTCCAGTTCCCGTAAATTGGTGATCAGTTCCCTGATTCCGGCAACATTGTGGGCACCATCTACAATCAAATTATCCCTTACACGTGTGAATCTACCGAGCAATTTCGAATTTTCAATTGAGTTAATTATATCATATTTTTCCAGCTTTATTCCCGATAAAATCAAAAAATCAACAATTTCCAGCGTCAGAGCAATGTTTTTTACTTGATAGTTGCTTTCGATTTTTTCAATTCTGTAATCCTTGTATTCCAAGATGCCATCAAGGTAGCTGTATTCTTTTTTGGTGATCAAAGTGGAACCGGACTGTCTGGCTTGGGTCTTGAAAATTTCAATCACATCCGGATTGGTTTCCCCGGTAATGATCGGAGTCGCATTTTTGATAATCCCGGCTTTGTTAAGCGCGATTTCTGCAATGGTGTCCCCAAGAAACTGCTGATGATCTTTTGAGACATTGGTTATCACCGCCAAATCATAGGTCAAGGCATTGGTGGGATCCTTGGTTCCTCCCAGGCCGACTTCAACGATGATGAAATCCAGGTCAAACTGTTGAAAATAGTCGAACGCAATGATCATTTCCGCCTCGAATACGCAAAGATTATAGCGGGTGATCACCGGTTCATATTTTCGGTATGTTGCTTCAAAAAGTTCTTTTGAGATTGGTTGGTGGTTTATCTGGATGATGTCGTTGCGGCTGATCAGTTCCGGGGTTTGGAAAGTTCCAACCTGATACTCCTGTTCGAGAATCGTCGTCAGGTAGTTTACGGTCGAACCTTTTCCATTGGTCCCTCCGACATGAATCAGTTTCGGTTGCCAGTCAAGCATCCCCAGCTCGGCAAGACAAGCCCGGAAATTATCAAGCCCGACTGAAATCTTCGGCAAGTTTTCCATAAGAAAAAAGTAGCTTATCGCTACTTTAGAATTTTTGGAACTGATCAACATCAAGGACAAACACTGTCGCACCACCAACTAGTACGTCAACCATCATCGGATTGAAAAATTCACCCATCTCAGTTGGGGGAATTGTAGGTTCCTTTTCCATTCTCTTGCTTGCGTTTTCTTTTATTATTTTGATGACATCTTCAACTTTGTCGTCTTCGACTCCTGACATGAAAGTAGTATTACCTTGTTTCAAAAATCCCCCGGTTGTTGACATTTTAGTGACAAAGAAATCATTTTTAGTCAATTCTTTTTGAACTTGGTGAGCATCATCATCGCTCACAATTGCAATTACGAGTTTCATATGTATCCCTCCTCTTAAGATTATTATAACATTTTAATCTTAAAGTGTGAATTATTTTTCGCTATCCAATTCTTTAATTTTCTTAACTTCACCCATAATCAAAACCTTATCCTCGTTTTGGAATACATATTGGCTGTCAGGAATGGCATTCAGTTCAGTTGCGTCCACGCCCTTGTAACCAAGAATATTCATGTTGTAATTTTGACGGACATTGAGTTCTTCAAGACTCTTGCCTACCCATCCATTTGGAACGGTTATCTCCACAATCGCAAAACGGTCATTGAGTTCGATGAAATCCGTGATTGTCGTTCTGGTCAGTGAGCGGCCAACCCGAACTCCCATTTCTTTTTCAGCTCTGATTACCCGGTCAGCTCCGACTTTTTCCAAGATCATTTTAGCGGTCTTGTTTTTCGCTTTGGCAATTACCAATGGTACCCCCATATCCTTAAGATGGAGAATCGCCAGAATTGATTCTTCAAGGTGATTCGATAATGCGACCACTGCGGCATCGAACTCACCGATTCCCAACTCTTCAAGCTGTCCAAGATCAGTAACATCCGCCTGAACAGCCTTTGTGACTTCGGATACTACTCGATCAACACAAACCAAGTCATTGTCGATTGCCAACACTTCAACGCCTTCCTCTTCAAGAGTCGTGGCAACAGTAGAACCAAAAACTCCTAATCCCAAAACAGCACATTGTTTAATTTTCATAATTATCTCCTATCCAATCAATACTTCATCGTCAACGTATTTAATCTTACCTTCTGTGGTAAAGCTGCTAGATTTTTTAACAAAGCTAATCAATAATGTGATCGGTCCGATCCGTCCGACATACATCAGCACGATAATGAGATATTTGCTGATCTCACCAAGGCTACCGGTAACTCCGGCTGAAAGACCGACAGTCCCGAATGCCGAGAATACTTCGAAAATCAAATTGATCGGCGGTAAATCTTCAACAGTAAACAGCACGAACATTCCGATAATTGTCATTGAAACTCCAATGATAAAGATGGTGAATGCCCGCAAAACCTGACGTTTTCGCAGCCGTCGGTTGAAAACCACGACATCCGTTTTACCTCGATAAACCGAATATACCATCAGGATTATCAAAGAGAAAGTCACGGTCTTGATCCCCCCTGCTGTTCCGGCCGGTGAACCGCCGATAAACATGAACAGACAGAATAGCAACTTGGCTCCGGGCATCAGACTTGCCATATCGATTGTCGCAAAACCAGCTGTTCTAAGCGTCACCGAAGTGAATCCCGAAACCAGAATCTTATCCGCCAGATTCAAATCACCGATTGTTCCAGGATTGTTGAATTCCATTACAAACGTGATCACAGCCCCCAAAAACAGTAACAATCCGGTTGCACAAAGCACAATTTTGGCATGGACTGACAAATGCAGGAAATAATGACCGATTGAGAATTTGGCTGGACGGTTTCTTTCCTTGATAAAATTATCATATAATTCAAACCAAACCACAAATCCGAGCCCGCCGATTACAATCAAAGCGGAAACTACGATATTCATGTAGTAGTTTGTTTCATAATTCATTAATGAACTGGAACCCAATAAATCGAAACCGGCATTACAGAAAGCCGAAATCGAATGGAATATCCCATAATAGATCCCCTGCCCCCAGCCATACTGGGGAACGAATTCAAAACTCAATAAAATTGCTCCGATACTTTCAACCACCAAGGTGAAAAACAGGATTCGGCCGACAAAATAATCCAATCCGGTCAGGGTATCCCGGTTCAGGGATTCCTGAAGGACGATTCTGGTCGAAAGCTTGAGTTTTTTCTGAATCCGTGAAAGCAGGAAACTAAGCAGGGTCAAGAAGCCCAATCCCCCGATTTGAATCATCAGCAAAATAGTCAACTGGCCAACTATGCTGAATTGATCAACTACAGTAATTGGTGTCAACCCCGTAACGCAGGTTGCCGATACCGCAATGAAAAGATTATCCACAAACGGTCTGACCGACTGGATATTGCTGATAGGCAGCGATAAGATGATGGTCCCGATAATGATGACCATAATAAAGCTAGTTGCAATCTGCTGGGTAGGAGTAAAATTCTTTGATAATTTTTGGCTAATCTTTTCCAATTTTCATCCCTCCGACTAAAAATTCACTGCACTTCAATCCGTCAATAGCGCTTGACATGATACCGCCGGCATATCCAGCTCCTTCGCCAATCGGATACAATCCCTGGATATTGCTGACAAAATTATCATCACGCAGTATCCTTAACGGTGAAGATGAGCGGCTTTCAACCCCTGACAAAACGGCATTGGCAGTGAAGCCTGGTATTTTTTGATTCATCATCTCCAACCCCAGTTTCAGCGATTCATTGATTTCATCGGAAAAAAGAGTTGTCAAATCCTGATATGTATAACCCGGCTGAACACTCGGCAATAGAGTTGTCTCACCAGGGATTTTCAGAAAATCTTCAATGTTCTCGACTGGGACGTTATAGTTGCCCCCACCAAGGGCAAAAGCCCGGGCTTCGAGTTCTTCCTGGAACCGCACGCCATCGAAAACATCTTGGCCATAGTCATCCTGATTGACCGTTACTAGAATGGCACTGTTGGAATTGATCTCATCACGGGCATAATTGCTCATACCATTGACCACCAGTTTATCCTGATGCGAAGATGAGTTCATCACCTGACCACCCGGGCACATGCAGAATGTGTAAACGCCTCTTTTGGTCGGATGAACCGCCATCTTGTATGATGCCGCCTTCAAAGAAGGATGGGTCGCATACTTGCCAAATTGGCTTTGGTTGATGAATTCGCGGTCATGCTCGATTCTAAGACCGACTGCAAACGGCTTCGATTCCATCGCAATCCCGCGATGATGGAGCATTTTGAAACTGTCCCGGGCACTGTGCCCCAGGGCAACTACCAACTTGTCGCAGACCAGGGTTTCCATTAACCCGTTTTTTTCAACAATTACCGCCTTTACCTTATTATCTTCAACAACGATATCATCCATCTTGGTTTCAAAATGGATTTCGCCTCCCCACTCGATTATCGCCTCACGCATATTTTTCAATATCTCCACCAACACATCCGAACCGATATGAGGAAGACTGTCATATTTGATATCATCATGGCTTCCGTATTTGACAAAGGTGTCCAGAACGAATTCTTTCCTTTTATCCTTGATTCCGGTAGTCAGTTTTCCGTCTGAAAATGTTCCGGCCCCACCTTCACCAAACTGGACATTGCTTTCAAAATTCAACTTGCCTGATGTCAGGAAACGGGCCACCGACTTTTGGCGCTGCTCTACCGCTTCTCCCCGCTCAATCAAAACAACCGGCTGCTTAGCTCGAGCCAGGTTGTAGGCGCAAAAAAGTCCCGCCGGACCGCTTCCGACTACGACTATTTTCTCGCCGGTAGGCTTGATTTTTGGATAATTATATTCTTGGTAACTTTGCAGATTCAGTTTCCTGCACTTAGCCATCATTTCCTGCTCATTGTCAATTTCAAAAACAAACGAACAGATGAAGTGCACCTTTTGCCGTCTGGCATCGACTGATTTTTTAACCAGTTTCACATTTCTGATCTTATTTTTGGATGTGTTCAACAACTGGGATATTATTTTGCGATAATCCTGATCGTTCAATCCCACTTTGACATTATTAATTTTCAACACAATTTATGCCTCCATAATTTTTTGGACCACTTTGTTGGCCGAAGTGAAAGCGAAATGGAGGTTATATCCGCCACAATCACCGTCGATATCCAAAGCCTCTCCGACAACATAGTAATCTGGCCATGCTTTCAGGGAAAAGTCATCGTTGATGCTATCAAGCGATATTCCGCCCCGCATCACCTGGGCTCTGGTTGATTCCAAAGTACCGGTGACCTTGAAGCGCAGATCCTTGAAGTTGGTCACTTTTTCCTTTTTGAGCATTTCGGCCAATTTTTCATTGAAAATCAGTTTACGATAATCCTCATGATATTTCAAGAGATATTTTTCATTTAGCTCCGCCTGTTGGGCCTTCGACATCTGTGGCAACAAATCAATGCTGATTTCCACATTTTCGTTTTTGTAATCGAGATATTGGCGGCTTAGCTGCATGATGCAGATTCCCGATAGTCCCGTATCATTGAAAAGTACTTCACCAAGACGCCAATCGACCGCTCTGCCATTGACTAACAGCGATACCTTGGCCTTGACCCTAACCCCTTTGATACTTTTGTAGACCGGACTGGTTTTAAGCATCACCAGCGCTGGTTCCAAATCGACATATTCAACCGGCAATGATTGTTGTAGTTGAGCCGAAAGACCGTTATAGCCCCCGGCGATTGAACCGGTGGCATCAATGATGATATCGGCCTTCATCATCCCTTTGGTCGTGTCAAGTTCATAGCGTTCCTTGCGTCTGATTGCATCAACCCGACATTCCAGGATCACTTCAACGTTCTCCATATTCATCAAGAACGTATCCACCACCGTTTTAGAACTGTTTGAGTACGGATAGACCAGGCTATTGTCATAGCGAAGCAACATGCCCAAATCTTCAAACTGTTTTTTGATATCGAAAGAAACAAGATCGTCCGCAAATCTTTCCCCGTTATGGTAGAATTCCGGACGCATGTCGAGGTTTGAAATATTGGCCCGACCGTTTCCGGTGGCCAGAATTTTTTTCCCGACCTTTTTGTTTTGTTCGAGCAAGACTACCCGATAATTGCTTGGATTCAGTTTGCTGGCGGCAAAAAGACCTGCTGCGCCAGCCCCGATTATTATTATTGTTTCCATAATTCTCCTCATGATTACACTAATATATTTTATCACAATTAATCAAATTTTTACATACTTACTGGCCAAAGCCAGCATTTACTGCCCAAATATCCTTTAATTATGAAGATTCCTTGCATTGAAGCCAGTTTTTTCGTATAATTATTTAGTATATTTTTAATAACAATAGGAGGAATTAGACAATGGGTAGAGCACATGAAGTGCGCAAAGCATCAATGGCCAAAACAGCAGCCGCAAAATCAAAAGTGTATTCGAAATATGGTAAAGAAATTTATCTGCTTGCGAAATCTGGTGGTCCTGACCCGGAAGCTAACTTATCATTAAGAAGAATTATCGATAAAGCTAAAAAGGACCAAGTTCCTGCGGATGTAATCAAAAGAGCAATCGATAAAGTAAAACAAGGTGTAACTGAAGATTACCAAGAAAAAACATTTGAAGGATATGGTCCAAATGGTTCTACCGTAATCGTTAAATGTCTGACTGATAATATTAACCGTACAATTTCACATGTACGTCCAGCTTTCACTAAATCAAAATCTAAGTTAGGAAATGAAGGATCAGTATCTTTCAATTATGATACATTCTCACTGCTTTCATTCAAAGGACTCGATGAAGAAGAAACTTTGATGGCCCTGATGGAAGCTGATGCGGATTGTCGTGATATCGAATTAAATGAAGATGGTTATATCGAAATCACTGGAGAGCCAACCGATTTGTACAAAATCAAAGGAGCTATCGAAGAAGCGTGTCCGGATGCTGATTTCGATGTTGAGGAAATCGTAACTCAAGCCAATGACTTCGTTGAACTTGAAGGTGAGGACATGGAATTATTCCAACGTCTGATGAAATTATTGAACGAATGTGATGACGTTGATACAATCGTCCACAACGTTTCAAACTACGAAGAAACTGAATAATCGAATTGTCAAAGGTCAGATGCTCAAGTCTGTCCTTTTTCATTGCAATAAAAGAGTCCGTTTTCAAACGGACTCTTTTATACTTTTCGATTGATATATTTCACATTGTTGCGGCTTCTAAACACAATCAACACCACCAAAAAGATGAAATAGCCTCCACCTAGAATTGTCATGACGATGAAAATCTTGAACAAGTAAGCAATAGCCGTAGTGGCCAGCGCTGCAAATCCCAACGGAATCATCATTTTCCAGAACGTGAGTTCATATTTGGACCAGTCCAGGTAATTTTTGACCGCAACCTGTTCTTTTTTCTTGTTCGACAATCGCAGCAACTTGTCGACTTTGGCGTTGACTGCTCTGATTTTGACCAGGGAGTAGACCCCCATGATCATCAGCAGAAAGTTGGTGAGTTGAAAAAGAAGAATTATCCGTTCAATCATAACGTGACTACCATCAGGGTCATTGTGCCATCATATTCAACCGCTTCGCAGTCACTGCAGACAACGAAATTGTCGCCTTTGGTCATGTCCATTCCTGCTACAGTCCCGTTCCCTTCAATGATCGAAACCAATTGGAATGGCTTTTCATTGGCAATTTTGTTTTTACCATTCAAATCGTATTTGACCAGGGTCAAATGGTTGCTTGATACCATCGTGGTCGCAGTTCCGTTCTCGATTTTTCTTGAACTGTTGGAATCCAGCTGATAAGGCACATAGGGAACAGTTGCCACATCGATTGATTGTTGGACATGAAGTTCTCTCTCATTTCCGTCTTTGTCTTTACGATGATAATCGTAAACACGGTAGGTAACATCGGAAGATTGCTGTGCCTCATAGATTAATGAACCTGCGCAAATTGCATGGATCGTTCCTGATGGAATGTAGAAGAAGTCTCCCTTATCAATTGTGAATTTGTTGAGTAGATTTTCATAATCATCTTTTTCAATCGCTTCAACGAGTTCCGCTTTGGTTTTGGCATGATGTCCCATCACCATTTTCGTATTATCAGATGCTCCTAAAACGTACCAGCATTCAGTCTTCCCCAGTTGGTTTTCATGTTTGCTGGCATATTCATCGTCAGGATGCACCTGGACTGACAAATCACCTTTGGCATCGATATATTTTACCAGCAACGGGAATTTGTCTCCGTCGATTCCACCGAAAAGTTCACGGTGACCGGTCCAAATATCATTGAGGGTTTTCCCTTGATACAACCCGGTTTCAATTTCACAATCACCATTTTTATGAGCCGAAAGCACCCACGCCTCGCCAGTTGTGGCAGTTGGAATGTCATAACCGAACTCATCTTTTAGCTTGGTTCCTCCCCAGACAACATCCTTGAACACTGGCTTAAGTTTCAAAATAGTCCCCATAATTTTTCTCCTTTTAATGTTTGATTTTTGTACTTTCCTGATTCAATTTTATTTTTAACAGCATCAGCAAGATAAAAATAATCATCAGGGCAATTGCGGTCACATATGGAAAGAGCAACCGAATCGGATAGCGGATGAAGTAAGCAATATGGTCTCGTTCCACCGCGTTTGCGGTTGAAACATCCAAAACCGCCATCACTGTTCCATCATAGCTGACTTCAAGTTTTCCGGCTTGTTGATTCTCCATAATCGGTGCCTCGAGACTGACTGGCTCGTAATTAAGCTGAATCCTACTCTGATAGTCATTAGGCAAAAACAGGGTCAGGCTTTCGTTGGTAACCGCCGGAATAGTATCCTCGATTCCATCAATAACCTCGATTTCCCCGACAGTCTGGCCGGACGCGACCACTTCATAGTCAGCACTATTGCTGTTGACATAATCAGTCAACTTGATTGTATCATACATGCACGTCGAATACTGTTCCGGCGCATGCTTCGAATGGGCCACTACAACGACAACCTTGCGGCCATTGGCATTCATCAATGAAGCCAGAGTGCTCTGGGCCTCGTATGTGTAACCGGACTTGCATCCCAACAGGTTTTCGGTCGACAAACCGGAATTGCGGGCGTTGTAAACAACTTTCTTGTACCAGGTGTGCAAACCGCTCGTAGAAGTCGCCTTATTCACATTGAACAGTTCCTCAAAACCTTCAACACTGCAGGCGTATCTGACCAACTGGGCCATGTCGTAGGCAGTTGTATAATGTTCTTCATCATGGAGACCGATATTATTGGTAAAATGCGTATTTTGCAACCCGAGCGACTCCACCAATTTATTCATTTCAGCCACCATTGCCTCCTGGGAACCAAACAGATTAAACGCCAGCGCCCGGCAGGCATCGGCTCCCGAAGGTATCAAGGCCCCCAGCACCAAATCCCGATAGGATACCGTCTCATCTACCTGAAAATAGGCCGCTGAAGCTCCATTGGCATATATTGTCGCCAGATCATTGGCAGTAATCACCGTAGTCTCATCAAGGTCTTCAATCAAAGGCAAACTTACCGCCACGGTAACCACTTTGGTAATACTGGCCGGATACATTCTCTCATCGGCATTTTTACCGCCAAGTACTATCCCGGTTTCATTATCAATTACAATCGCGTAATCATCATACAGGCTTATATTCACATTTTCTTGCGCCTGAACCGGTGTGGCTGTGACTGCAACCAGGAGCAGACTCAAACAACATATCAATATTTTTTTCATAATACTCCTTTCCTGGTTTTTAGAAATCTTAATTTGGTTTCCGATATTATCACCGCCAAAAAGATCATCGCGAATCCGATGAACATCTTGGGCGTCAGGATTTCCCCGTACAAGATTGAAAAAACCACACTGAATACACTTTCCAAAGAAAGCAGAACACTTCCTGTCATCGAATCAACCATCTCCAGTCCGATATTTTGGAACAGCAAAGCCAAAGCACTGCAAAATACCGCCAGGTACATGATGCTTAAGATGGTTGTCAGATCAAAGCTGGCAGCAGTCGGCCAGTTTTCGTAAACCAATCCATACCCCAAGGCCAAAACCGAAGTTGTCACGAATGATATCAGGGTCATTTTGTAGGGGTTAATCGCCGGAGAAAAAATCTTGATTGAAAGAATATGGCAGGCAAAGAATAAACCGGCCATCAGCGAAAAAGAATCCCCCATCCCAATGCCAAAAGAACCGTTAAGTGAAATCAGCCCGACTCCCAAAAGACACAAAAACGCCGCCGAAAAGTTGAACCGGTCCGGTTTTTTGCGATAATACGCCCAATAGATAAACGGTAAAATAGCCACATACGTCGCTGTTAAAAAAGCATTTTTTGACGAAGTGGTTGTTTGAATCCCAATCGTCTGAACCATATAGGCGCTAAAAAGAAATATTCCGATAACCACCCCGCGCCAAATCTCTGGTAAGGTGATTTTTTTCAATTTAGGGTAAAACATTATATATACCGCAATACTGGCAAGGAAAAATCTGATGGCTATGAGAATTCCCGGATCGATACTGGTAACCGACTCCTTCACAATCACAAACGAGCTCCCCCAGATAAATGCAGCACTGGTCAAAAGCAACTGGGCTTTATATTTTTTTATCATCATATCTTTATTACTCCTATGTGAAATTTTACCATAAATCACCGTTTACTTAAATAAAAAAATCAGGGGAGCACCCTGATTTTAGGTAATTAAATATTAAAATCGCGCTTGTTATAAACCCAGCCTCCGGTCATGATCATGGCAACCATGAGAGCAAAGAATATTCCCAGCATGATGAAGGTCTCATTTGACATCCCCAATGCATGAGTCGAGTCAAAAACCTTGAACGGTGAAATCTTGGTCAAAATCTCATTTTCCATAAGTCCGCCAAGATATCCGATCATATAGAGACCGATTACCGACGCACTTGCAAGCATCGAAGTCGATGCCCTGGTTGTGAACCCTCCAATCAACAAGGCCGCCCCCATGAAAATGTAAGGGATGAATCCCGAAATTTTCATAATACTCAAAACATCGATCAAAACGAAAGTTTCGCCCCCGTTGATAAAACCGCAAAGCAGTGCCGAAGTACATGATGCCAACAGGACTACTGTAACCCCGATAAAGGCAGTCAGGACTTTCGACAGAAATATTTCAACCCGGGAAACCGGCAATGAATTGAGGAATTCAATCGATTTGGATTTTTCCTCATTGAAAATAAGACTCCCGGTGAACGTTGCACTGAAAAACGAAATAATCAAAACGAAGATTCCGAATATCATGCCAAAATATGAAACCCAGTTACTCATCGCCGCAAAAGACGACACCCCGAAAACCTCGAGCAGTTCTTCGGGCATGGCATCTAATTTCGCCTGAGCCACATCTTGCATTGATGTGAAAAGAATCATATATAAAAACATCAGACCGAATGAACCTACTGTCCAGCCAAGAATCACATTCTTGCGGTTACGTAGTTGAAATCGCATCAATTTCAAAATATTGTTAAGCATTTGATTTTTCCTCGCTTTCATAGTAGCCGATAAACTCATCCTCGACACTTTTATTCTTGATTTCAAGATAATCCAAATCGTATCCGGCCAGTTTTTGAATCAGTTCATTGATATCCTCGGTGATATCACGACTTACTTCTTCCTGTCCTTTGATTTTGTAGGTGACTGTCTGCTTGTGTTTGATATCCACTTTGGCCATATCGAATACTTCGACAATTTTTCCATCTTTGATAATGGCCACCTCGTCACAATAACGTTCAATTTCCAAAAGGTTATGTGAAGACAAGAACGTAGTCACCCCGCTATCGCGTAATTGAATAATTATTTCAAAAAATTTCTTTTGCATTAGCGGATCCAATCCATTGGTCGGCTCGTCGAGAACCAGCACATCGGCATCTTTCAAAAGCATGGCAATAATTGATACTTTCTTTTTGTTCCCAAGTGACAATTCCGCAATTTTTTTGGAAGTGTCCAATTCAAAATGACGGGCGAGTTCAAGTGCATCATCAAGCGATTTGGAAGTGAACTTGAGGATGAATTTGAGAAACTGCATCACTTTCAAATTATCGTAGTAAGTGATATCCGACGGCATATAGCTGGTCGTTTTCTTGATTTTTTTGGTGTCCTTGATTGAATCCAAACCACCAATTTGAATTTCTCCATCGGTCGGGTAAAGCATATTCATCATAGTTCGGATAGTAGTTGATTTACCGGCCCCGTTTTTTCCGACAAAACCGTATATCTTCCCTTCGGTGATATCGAGGTTGACTGCATCAACAGCTGTGAAATCACCAAATTTTTTGGTTAAATTAGTAATTGTAATCATCTGATTTTCTCCTTTATTATTTTTGAAAAATTATTGAGAAGCTGCCTTAACAGAAAAGATTTCCCGGGAAACACCTGTGTTTTCCTATATCTAAATTATACCTTTTCCCATGATACGAGTCAAACCTCCAGCCGGCAATAATCTTCAAACACTAAAAAAAGTGTCGGTTATTTTTCTAACCGACACTTAATTGTTTATTTGTTTACGACACTATTGCAACGTACGCACAAACCGTCAACCATTTCATCTTCATCGAAATAGTTCCAGCAACGTGGACATTGATGTCCTTCGAATTTTTCAACTTTGACAAAAGCACTGTCGTACTCAGTCATTGTTTCATCATCCACAAGTTCAACTTTGGCAACAATGAACAGTTTGTTCAAATCAGCCATTTCGCCGATAGCTTTGTACTCGTCTTTTAAAGACAAGTATACTTTGGCTTCCATGTTCGATTTGATAATCTTTTCGTTACGCAGTCCTTCCAAGGCTTTCAAGACATCTTTGCGAACATCCAAGAATCCATTGAAGAATTCTTTAACCTGATCTTCATCTTCGACTTCAAATAGAGCAGGAGCCGGTTCCAGGAAGATTGACTCAGCTTTATTCGCATCACAAACAAAGTTGTCATGAAGTTCTTCAGCAGTAAATACCAGTATTGGTGAAAGAAGCTTCATCAATACTTTGGCATGATGATAAAGAACTGTCTGAACCTGACGACGACGTTTGCTGTCACCTTTTTCAAGATAAAGAATATCTTTGGTGAAGTCCATGTAGAACGCTGAAAGTACGTTAGTGAAGTAGTTGAGAATCACATGATTCGCTTCAGCAAAATCATAGTTCGCAAATGCTTCTTGATACGCTTTGATCAAGTCATTCAGTTTAGCCAGCATGTATTTGTCAACTGATTCCAGATCATTGACCGCCACCAAGTCAGCTTCAGTGAAATCTCCGATATTCCCCAATACGAAACGCATTGTATTACGAATTTTACGGTAAGATTCTGAAACTTGGCGCATGATTTCATCAGAAATCCGAACATCTTGCATATAAGCTACGCTGGTAGCCCAAAGACGAACGATATCCGCACCGAATTTTTCAACAAGTTTAAGTGGATCAACTGTGTTCCCCAATGATTTTGACATCTTGTTTCCTTTTCCATCAAGGACGAATCCATGTGACAAAACAGTTTTATAAGGTGCCTGACCATGAGCGGCAACCCCGATAATCAATGAAGAGTTGAACCATCCGCGGTATTGGTCAGAACCTTCGAAGTAAAGATCAACCGGATAACGGTATCCTCTTTCAATCATGACCCCGGTATGAGAAGAACCTGAATCGAACCAAACGTCCATGATATCTTTTTCTTTCTTGAAGACACCATTTGGAGAATGTTCATTCGTATATCCCTCAGGCAGCAAGAAAGCTTCATCTTTTTCGAACCAGACATTAGAACCGAATTCTCTAAACAAATTAGAAATTCTTTCGAAAACGGCTTCATCCATGATTGGTGTCCCATCTTCACAGTAGATGATTGGGATTGGAACTCCCCATGAACGCTGACGGGAAATACACCAGTCACCACGGTCTTTGATCATGTTATGAATACGGATTTCTCCCCACTCATTAAGCCAGTTCACTTTTTCGATTTCACTTAAAAGTTTTTCTCTGATTTTATCTACTGAGCAGAACCATTGGTCAGTTGCTCTGAAGATGATTGGTTTTTTAGTACGCCAGTCATGTGGGTAGCTATGTTTGATGAATTCAAGTTTAAGCAACACGCCGATTTCATCCAATTTTTGCGTTACAGTCTTATTGGCATCGTCAACATATTGACCTTCCAGCCATTCTCCGGCAATAGCCATCATCTTACCATGTTCATCAACATTACAATATGCTTCGAGTCCGTATTTTTGTCCGACAAAGAAGTCGTCCGCCCCGAATCCAGGTGCGGTATGGACACATCCGGTACCGGCATCAGCAGTAACGTGGTCACCCAGGATTACCAGTGATTCGCGGTCATATAATGGATGCTGACAAGTGATGAATTCCAGTTCGCTTCCTTTGTATTGCGTGATTGTTTTATATTCTTCAATTCCAAATTTCTCCATTAAAGAATCCACAAGCTCATCAAGAACAATCAACTTACCTTTTTCGGTTTCCAATAAAGAGTAAGTGTAAAGTGGATTCAGACAGATCGCCAGGTTGGCTGGGATTGTCCATGGTGTGGTTGTCCAGATAACGAAGTTGACATCATTATCCAGAATTCCTTTACCGTCTTTCACCGGGAATTTGACGAAAATAGTCGGTGATTTGACATCATGGTATTCGATTTCAGCTTCTGCCAATGCAGATTCAGATGAAGGAGACCAGTAAACTGGCTTCAATCCTTTATAAATCAAACCATCCAATGCCATTTTTGCGAAAACATCAATCTGATTGGCTTCGAATTCTTTCATCAAAGTAAGATATGGATGTTCGTAATCCGCGAAAGTACCCATTCGGATCAATTGACCCATTTGGTTTTCCACTTGCTTGTAAGCATACTCTTCACATTTTTTTCTAAACTCGGTAACCGGCATGGTTTTGCGGTCAACTCCCAGTTTTTGAATTGCAGTTTCGATTGGAAGACCATGAGTATCCCAACCTGGGATATATGGAGTATAGTTTCCAATCATATTATTATATCGACAGATAACATCTTTGATTACCTTGTTCAACATATGTCCGGCATGCATGTTTCCATTTGCATATGGAGGCCCATCATGGAAAACAAAATCCTGATTTCCTTCGTTTTGAGCGATTACTTTCTCATACATCTTGCTTTCTTGCCAACGTTGGACGTATTTAGGTTCTTTCTTTGGCAAATTACCCCGCATTTCAAATGATGTCTTGGGCATTAATAAGGTATCTTTATAATTCATCGTTCTCTCCTTCCAAATAAAAAAAGTCCTTATAAAAATAAGGACGAATTATCGCGGTACCACCTTAGTTAGCATAAAAATATTATGCTCGCTTAAAAGTCTTAACGGGACTAACGGCTCCTTCTACTAGTTTCAAAGGGCTGCTCCAGAGTGATTCATTACTAACTTAATCCCTGGCTTTCACCATCCGCCAGGTCTCTGCAGACGCCATTAGTAAACAGTCTCTTTCAACGCATTTTAATCTTTCTTGTCTTCACTAAGTATAGTAAAAACTTCGGAATTGTCAATAGTATCCAATAAATCTTTCGACATTTCAACTACCGCAGTTCTGAATTTTGCGGTTTTATGTTTGAAATCATCCATTTCATCGGATAACGAACGGACGTAAAGCAACGATTCAGTCAAAATAAGATTCGCATTATGCTTGGCTTTGTTAATCAGCGTAGCCGCCTCTTTCAATGCCATTCTCGCAATCTCTTCCTGAGTCGCTTCCATCACTTCAACTTTTTCAGTCGCTGCATCCAGTTGGATTGTCATCTCTTCAATTAAGGTGTCTTTTTGACTGATATCCTCTTCGAGAACATCTATTCGACCCTGATAATATTCAACTTGTTTATTTAAAGCGGCAACTCTTTGATCCACCTGTTTGATCGAATAACCAAATAATCGACGATTGAATCCTCCCATACACAACTCCCCTTCTAAGAATAAAAATACCCTTCGATAACATTATTATCGGACTTCGACTTCCGATTCGTGAATTCTATTCGAACTTTCCCATGTTTTTTAAAAGATATTATATCGTTATTATTACATAAAAAACTTATTTGTTCAACGGTTTTATAATTTACTTTGACCATCCCGGCTTCAATGCTTTCGACGGCTAATTTGCGGTTAATTTTAAACACGGTTGCGATAATTTTGTCAAGTCGGTATGACGAAACAAAGAATACTTCCTTGGTAAATTTGACAAATCCGGCAACCGTTTCGGTTTCAATCTTTATTTTCACATTGAACCGCTTGATCTTCTTGAGATTATCAATCACATAACCGACAAGTTTGGCATCGACCGCCACCAAGAAGTCGCGCTCATGTTCATAGATATCTCCGAACATTTCCCGTTTAACCCCCAATGACATCAACGACCCAAGGACGTCGCGGTGTTCCAGTTTGCCGAATTTGACCGGATATGAAATCCGAAGCACTTTGACCTGGAAATCCTCGTCCTCAAGTTCGTAGAACTTCGGAGCAATCACCATCCGGGCATATTCTCCGTCTTTAAATCCGCTGTAAGCCTCACATTGCAGCTCATCACTTGAATTAAGCAGCTGTCTTACAATCTGCTGACGGTAAGGATCAAGAAAAATTGTCGTAACTATCTTGAGATTATCACCAGCCTGCGCCTTCAAGGTTTGGATCTGATTGATAAACTGTTCTTCATCTTTGAAATAAGCCATTTGGCGTTAGAATCCCCCGACACTGATGGTACTTGGGGTGCACAGGTATGTCTTCAATCCCAAATTATGAATATCGCCATCGATACCGTAAATCACTCCGCTTAAAAAGTGAACCAGGTATGTGGCAGTTTCATCACTGACCAGTTCCAAATTTACTATGACACTCTGATTGTTTTTGAGATAGTCGGAAATAACGGTGACTTCGTTATATTCACGTGGCTGATAGATGATAAAATCACCTGTCAGGTTTTCTGTGGCAGTATTAGTTACATTAGTTTCCATAATCATATCTCCTAGTATCGACCCAATTGACGGCCTACTTCGATACCTTCTGGCGTACACAAGTAGATATCCATTCCAACCTCAAACATCTGACCTTCAAGGACCAGTAAAGCTCCCTGGATAAAAGTCAATGTGTCTGTTTTAGCCTCATCTGACAGTTGGGCAACATTAAGGACAATGCTCCGGCCAGCTTTAAGGTAATCGACGAATTTCTTGGTCGAGTCAATATTTAATGGTTTGAAGAATACAATATCGCCATCACACTCTTCATCTAATTTATCTTCTAATTGTTGTTTGGTAGGATGACTTGATGTTGGAGTGAAATCTTCCCCCTCTTCATCACTACCCAAGAAAAAATTTACGATTGGGTTTGGCATCGTCAAATCCTCCTATTCATCATCGTCTAAGACAATTTCTCCAGTAACGCTCATATTGTTAGGAGTACAAAGATATGTTTTCTCCCCAACAACCTGCATTGTTCCATCAATCGCATAAATGACTCCACTTAGAAAAATGGTTACTCTTTTGGACTCATCTTTTGAAAGGCGGTGCAAATTAACCACCGCAGAACGATTATCCTTGAGCAATTTCGCGATTTTTTGGGTCTCATCAAATGTACGGGGTTCAATCAGAACCAGATGCCCGTCACGTTCTGGATTAATACTTTGAATTTTCTTTGAGGTATTGGCAGATTTAGGAGTTTCGAATTCATTGTTAACTACCCGTTCAACTTCAATTCTTGTTCCGGTGGAATCTTCCTGTTCCTCAAATTCATCATCATCGAATTCTTCATCTGGTTCAACGAAGAAATCTCGAATACGATCATTAATTCCCATATTTGTTCCTCCTATTTGCCACTTGATGCTTTTACTGCCTGAATCAAAGCGGTTCTCAGTCCGTTAGCTTCCAATGAGTTCACACCTTTGATTGTGATTCCTCCTGGCGAACAAACCTGATCCTTGAGGATTCCCGGATGCAGTTTCGTTTCTTTTTGCATCAACGCGCCGCCTTGGACAACCTGACTGACAAGTTCATAAGCGAGATCACGGGGAACTCCCAGTTCAACCGCTCCATCAGCCAACGCTTCGATAATCATATAGACATATGCCGGTCCGCATCCAGTTAAAACACTGGCACCCTTAAACTGGTATGCCGGTAAAACTTTGACAAGCGCAACCGCTGCAAACATATCTTGAATCATCTTAAAATCCTGTGGCTCGACATTGGTCTCTTTTTCAAAAAGGATAACTCCTTCTTTTACCTTCACCGATGTATTTGGCATCATGGTCACATGCTTGGTTGTTTCATCCAGCAAAGCGTGCAACTTGTCATAGTTGTAGCCAAGCACCATCGATACGACAGTTTTGTTTATTAATTCGTCTTTGACTTTGGAAATAACACTTTCGACGATATTGGGTTTGACCCCGAAAACAACCACTTCGCTGCTGTTGACAAGCTCTTTTTCACTCGCAACAATGCTGATCCCGTATTCATCCTGGAAATAAGTTGTTTTTGCTTCATCGATATCAAATCCAAAGACCTGATTCGCTTCTAGGCTGCCCGCCTGAAGCAATCCCTCAAGCAAGGCCCCGGCCATATTTCCCAGGCCGATAAAACCGATTTTTTTATCCATCATTACAGACGACGCATACGGATGAATCCTGGCAATTCGTCTTCATCTTCACTTTCTTCACGGCGTCTAGGATCTTCAACTTCCGTTTCAAATTTCATCTTTGAACTCATCGGCAATTCTTCTTTCATCTCTTCGAAACCAGTCGCAATTACAGTTACGATGATTTCATCATCGAGATTGTCATTGATGGCAACACCCAGGTAGGTATTGATATCGTCACCGACTTCTTCAGTGATTGTTTCCAATGAAATATTGGCATCGAAAAGTGAGATATTCGGTCCCCCGGTGATATTGATGATTGCATCTTTAGCTCCGGCAACTGAAACATCAAGCAATGGTGAAGCAATGGCTGCTTTGGCCGCATCTCTTGCTTTGTTGTCACCAGAAGACATCCCAATTCCAATCAGGGCATTTCCTTTATTTTTCATAACCGAACATACATCGGCAAAATCCAGATTCATAAACGCCGGGATGGCAATCAGATCAGTGATTGTCTGAACCCCTTGGCGCAACACGTTGTCAGCTTCACCGAATGCTTCAGACATCGGACGTCCCCCGATAAGCTGCAACAGACGGTCATTGGCCACCACGATGATTGAATCGACATTTTTGCGTAACTCATCAATCCCGTCAATAGCCAGATCATTACGGCGACGACCTTCGAATTTGAACGGTCTGGTAATGATAGCCACCGTCAAAGCTCCCAATTCTTTTGCGATTTTCGCAAAAACCGGAGCAGCTCCAGTACCGGTTCCGCCCCCCATACCAGCCGCAATAAAGACCATGTCGGCTCCTTCAAGGACTTCACGGATTTCATTTTCTGATTCCATGGCCGCTTTTTTCCCTACTTCAGGATTTCCCCCGGCACCAAGACCTTTGGTGATTTTACCACCCAAAGCGATTTTGTTTTCCACACTTGAACGGCGCAACACTTGAACATCAGTATTGGCAACATAAAACTCGACACCTTGAACTCCGTTTTCAACCATTCGGTTGACAGCGTTATTACCTCCGCCCCCAACACCAATTACTTTTATTTTCGCAACTTGCTCATAATTTTCTTCCATGTTTGTTCCTCACTTTTTATTCATCATTAAATAAATTGTCCAGTATTTTGTTCACAGCCCTCTGGGGCATCGGATTGGTTCTTGTCAATCCTTTCAATCGAATTGCCATTGTATTGGAGATATCCGCCATCTCCATTGAAGGTTTGTAATAACCGGCATACTTCGATTTGTTTATCATGAAATAAATCATCCCCAGACACGATACATATGCCGTGTCTCGGACCCCGATGGTTTCCGGGCGATATACCCGTACGGGTGAATTAAGTATCTCACTGGCAACCTCAGGTATCAGCCTGAGTTCACTTCCCCCACCTACCAGAATTATTTCATAGTTGTTTCCTCTGTCGATCAAATCAACCTTCTCTTTGATCTTTTCAAAAATCTTTTTGGCCACTTCCTTGTCAAGTGCATGCAGATCCTCGAGAGTATAATCTTTTTTCTCTTTGTCATATACGATGGTATGTACCACGTCATCTTGGGAATGACGGTCGAAAACGCTTCCGTATTTAATTTTATAGGTTTCTCCCTGTTCGGGAGAAATCTGGAAATTCTGATATATATTTCTAGTAAAATCGTTTCCTCCATAGGGAACAACCGACAAATACTTCATATGACTATTTTTATAAAATGATATTGTCGATGTTTTGAAACCCATATCGATCAATATCGCGCCTTCTTCCATGTAGGCACTGTCGAAAGTTTCCAATGCACACGCATAGGCGCTGATGGAAACATCAAGAATATTTAAGCCCGCACCTTCGACAACTCGAAGAAACGGATAAAGCAATTTTTTCGGACTAGTTACAACCAACGAGTCAACTGCCAGATTTCGCGATTTGATATCAATCGGAATCTTGGAATTGGTCCCCTTGTCATGATGGAACCGGATTGGAATCACTGAAAGCAATTCTTCATCAGGCTCTTTCTTGAAGCGGGCCGACAAGTTCAAAATCCTATTTATATCATGACCACTAATTTTGCTACCGGAATCTGACAGAGAAATCGAGCTGTCACTTTGGTAGATGCGCGAACCGATTGTCGGAACGATCAATGCCACACTTTCAATTGTAGTATTCAAGTAATCGTTAGCACCGACAATTATCTTTTTCACATCCTGGGTAGCCAATTCTTCATTAGATACATAGCCCTTGGTCACACCGTGACTGGCAACTTTATCAGCATAGAGAATGTTGATACTTGTATCCATGATTTCCGCTACAACCAGTTTGATAGTTGCACTACCTATGTCTAACAATGCATAGATATTTCTCATTTATTCCACCCCTTGCAATGCTTACCAGGATAATCAAATTAGTAAACCCTCTTTGTAATATTTGTATTATATATACTATTTAATAGTATCATATTTTAAACACAATTTAAACACTTTTAGTTCACTTATGTCGATAAAATCACAAAATACACCTTTCTTCCAAATCAGTAAAATAACGCATTATCTTGATATTTGAAATTTGATTTTTAATGTACTATAATAAGTTTAATCATTAATATATTGACTGTCTTAAATGACCAAAAGGAATCTAGTTGAATTCTAGAGCAGCTCACACTACTGTGTCAAGGACCGCCTTGAAGCCAGGAACTTTGTCAATCCCACATCTTTTGGTGAATGAAAAGGTTGTGCTTTCCAGCTCTTCGCTCTTTTTTGTTCGCCCTGTCAAAGGAGCGATTTTTTATGTCACAGAATTATTTCACTACCAAGAAAATTACCCTGATCGCCATTTTGGGCGGAATTCAGTACGTAGCTTTCACATCAATGTCCCTAGTCATGTACCTGGAGGTCATCACCACAGTTACCGTGACCTTTGCAATGGTTTTCGAGCGCCGGGATTCTTTTGTCGCTTCACTGGTTTTCGGCTCGATTTACCTGCTGACCATGGGTCCGACACCATGGGGGTTGATGTATTTTATCATCTACCCTTGCTACTCCTTGCTGATTGGAACATTGAAGCCGGTGTTACAAAGGCATTTCCTGCTGCTTTGTTTCATCACCGGATTGCTGTCATTCATGACCGGGCAATTGCTCCAGCTACCCTTCATCATCTTCTCAAAGGAGGTCACCTTGTTGTATATGATTATGGGTCTTCGGGTTTCACTGATTCAGTTCGTCCTTTCAAGCTGTTTCATTTTTTTAACCTACAAGAAAACATCAGGAGCCCTTTTCTATCTCAAAAGAAAACTTTTTCCCCAAACCAAGGCATCAAAAAAGACTTTGTCAAATTAGACAAAGTCTTTTATTATTCCATGTATATGAATCTTCCCAGATAATCATAATATTTATAATCAGGATTTTTCTGGATATTGAGCAGATACTTGTTGTCGGCCAACTGGTCAGCCATTTTATCAATGCGGACATAGAGAATTTTGCCGTCATCCATATTGAACTGACACTTCAAAGGATCACCGTCTTCGGGAATGAAGAAGATATCGGAAATCTGGTAGCGCACCTGGGTAGGAATCTTCACATACTCTACCGCAAACTCACTGAATATTTCATCAGTGAAATCATGCATGACCGGCAATGGCAGCAAATTGGATTCCAATCCGGGGGCAACCTGGAAAATCTTCCCAAATTCATTGACAACCCGATATCCATCTCCGCTTGCCTGATAACAAACCAGGGGTGTCTCCACCACTGCGATGGTCAGATTGCGGTCGAGCGTTTTGGAAACCTTGACCTCGTCGAAATATTCACTGGCGAGGATCCGGTTTTCAACCTCCCTGACTGTAGTTAACAGAAAATAACTTTCAGCCACAGTTACACCTGACAGTTCTTTGACATCATCCTCACTAAGAAGTTCGGTCCCGGCGACAGTCACTGTCATTATTTTGGAAAAACTAGATAGAAAATAGCCACAAACAAGAAATACAGTCATTATCAAAAACAACCGTTTGAAAAAACGGCGAATTCTTTTCCGTTTTCTTCGCTTCGCCAGAATCAGACGCTGGTCTTGGTCATATTCATTGAAAACAACTTTTTTCTTTGCCATAATCTACTCCCAATTTACGTATTTTACCTCTTGGTGCAAATCAATCCCGTGTTTGTTCTTGACCTCGGTTTTGACAAGCTCAATCAAATCATGAATATCCTTGGCCGAAGCATAGCCATTGTTGACAATGAAATTGCAGTGTTTCTGGCTGACTTGCGCCCCACCGATTTCCCGGCCGCGAAGTTCGCAGGAATCAATCAGTTTCCAAGCTGCATTATTTTCAGGATTTTGGAAAATCGAACCGGCACTCGGCTTGTTCCACGGTTGAGTCGCCATCCGCTTTTCTTTCCGCTTGTCAATCACCTCACTGACCACATCCGGATCTGAAGGAGTCAGTTCGAACTCAACTTCAAGAACAATCCATCTGGGATTATCCTGAAGAATCGATTTCCGGTAGCCAAATTTCATTTCTTCATTTTCAAGATCCCGCACCCGATAATGTTCATCGAGGATAGTCACCCGTTTGACGACTGAAGCCATGTCGTATTTGTAGGCCCCGGCATTCATGTAGACTCCCCCACCGATGGTCCCAGGGATACCTGACATGAACTCAAAACCGCTTAATCCGATTTTTGCCGCCTGATAGGCCAACTTGATCATCGAACTCGCGCCGCCGGCAATCACCTGACACCCATTGTATCGGACATAGTCGAAACCTTTCGCCAGCGAAATAACCACTCCGCTAAAGGTTGCGTCATTGAAAAGAAGATTGCTTCCTTTCCCAATCACCATTGACTTGACATGATGCTTGCCCAAGTACTTCAGGCAATCAATCAGACTTTCCTGACTGGCGACATTAACGAATATTTCGCAAGGTCCGCCGACTCTCAAGGTCGTATGCTTGTACATCGGCTCATCACGGATTACCGTGCCGAGCTCCATATTATTCAAATCTTCATATATCTGGTTAAAATTCATATTTTCCTCTTATATCATCGTTTTGATCAGCCTGTAAATATCTTCACAGGCATTGGGTTTCCCCAATTTGACACTGGCCTGATGCATTTGTTCCAACTGTCCGGCATCACTAACCAGACCGGCGATCATTTCCATCAGCTTTTCACCATCAAAATCAGCTTCCAAAACCATCTTGGCAGCGCCAAAATCAACCAGTTCCTGCGAATTGAATTCCTGGTGATTTTTGACCACATATGGACTTGGAATTAAAATAGCCGGTTTTCCAAGAGCGGTAAGTTCAGCAAGGGTGCTGGCTCCGCCGCGGGAAACCATCAAGGTCGAGGCTTTCATCAGTGAAGGCATATCATCGATATAAGGTATCAATTTGATATTTTCACTGATATCGCCCAACTCTTCTTTCATTATATCATAATAATTTTTCCCAGTCACATAAACTAGTGAATAATTGCTCAGTGTGGCATTTTTCAGGGCGGTTGCCATTTTGTCGTTAATCGACTTTGACCCCAGTGATCCCATCACCACTGTTACAATCGGCAATTCCGGATTCAATCCATATTTGTCATAGACGTCGTTTTCCGGTTGGGAAATTATCACACTTGCCCGGGGATTTCCATAAAGGTAAGTCTTATCCTTAGGGAAACTGTCATAAGCTTCCTGATAACAAGCAACAATTTTGTCAACCCGGTTAATCAGGATTCTATTGGTCAGACCGATGATCGAATTCTGTTCGTGGATCAAAGTCGGAACTTTAAGCTGTGATGCCGCCATGACCACACTGGCCGAAGGATAACCACCAAAACCGACAACAATGTCAGGTTTGAACTTGCGAATCACTTTTCGGGCCTTGATTACCGATTTTAAAAACAACAAGGCGTTCTTGGCTTTGTTCACCGGGCTGCCAACCATCCCTTTAACTTTAAGACCGACATAGTCATACCCTAGTTCCGGCACAACTTTAGATTCCAGCCGGTCGGTCGTACCGACAAAAAGAACCTCACAGTCTTCCTGTTCCTTGATATATTCCACTAACGCCAAAGCTGGATACAAATGCCCTCCAGTTCCACCGCTTCCGACAACAATTCGCATATTACTCTCCTAACTGATTAACAATTTTTTTGAAATACTCGCCCCTTTTGATATAACTTTTGAATTCATCGTATGAACTGGTTGAAGGCGAAAGCAGGACGATATCCCCTTCTTTGCTTAGCTCATAGGCTTTTAAAATAGCCGATTCCAAACCTTCACAGATATGAGTATCGGGATGATTCATATCATCGGCAAACCGTTGCTTGGTCGCCCCAAAAGTTATCAGCGTCTTAATCTGATCATTCAAACTTGCCATCCCACTTAAGTCCAAATTCTTTTCAAACCCGCCAATCATCAAAATGATCGGACGGTCAAATGCCTTGATTGCCGTTATCGTGGCATCGGTGTTGGTTCCTTTGGAATCATTGTAGTATTTTACCCCTTCAAATTCCCGCACGAATTCAATACGATGCTCTACCCCTTTGAAAGATTCAATCTGTTTGGCAATTGTCGCGATTGAAACCCCGGCCTTATAGGCAAAACCGGTGGCAATCATGATATTTTGGAGATTATGGCGTCCCACCAGTGTAATCTTATCCAACGAAATCACCGGTTGGTCATAAATTGAAATCATCCCATCCTGGATTTTGATATCCTGTTGAGCTTCTAAAGACATAGTCACAATTTCACCTTGGCAAGGTCGGTTTTGAAAATATTGAGCGAGTATCTCGTCATCGGTATTTAAGATGAAAAAATCATTTTCATCCTGATTCATGTAGATATTCAGCTTTGAGGCATAATATTCATCAAGCGAAGCCATATAATCCAGATGATCAGGGGTCAGATTGATGATTGTCGCCCCCTCAGGTTTGAATGTGGCGATGTCCAAAAGCTGGAAATTCGACATTTCCAGTACCACATGACAATTTTCCCGTTCCATCAAATCATGATCCACGACGATATCGCAAAAAGGAGTTCCGACATTACCAGCCAGATAAACATCTTGATATTGGCCTTTGAGAATGTGGTCGAGCAGGCTGACTGTTGTCGTTTTTCCATTCGTTCCGGTAATAGCATAATAGTGTTGCTTCTTGGCAAACATATAGCCAAGTTCGATTTCACAGTAAACCGGAATTCCTCGTTCTTTAAGACGCAAAACGAAATCCTTATGATAATTGATGCCCGGGTTCTTGACCACAAAGTCAAAATCACGTTCAAAAAGTTCTCCCGGATGACCTCCGGCAACAATTTCGATTCCCCGGTCGAGGTAACCCTGATAATTCTCAATCTCTTCAAGCGGTTTTGATTCATTCAAGACAATATTCGCCTCAAGTTTTTCCAATAAGCGGATAGCGGCCCTGCCGCTTTTGGCAAGACCGAGAACCAGTACATTTTTATTTTTCAACATTTTACATTACCCCTAAAATGATTCCGATTATTCCAAAAACAAAGCCGGCAGCCCAGAACATCAAGACAACCTGAGTTTCAGAAAATCCAACCATCTCGAAATGATGGTGAATCGGAGCCATTTTGAACACTCTTTTCCCTCTTGTTTTAAATGACACTACCTGGATAATCACCGACAGTGTTTCAATCAGATATACCATTCCGACAATTACCAACATCAGTTCCTGACGGGTCAGTACCGCGATAATCGCCAAAAAGCCTCCCAAGCCCAGTGAACCGACATCGCCCATGAAGATTCGAGCCGGATGATAGTTGAACATCATGAATCCCACCAACGCTCCAATTACTGCGATGCAGTAATTAGTCAAAATCGCATCACGGGTCATGTATGAAAAAATTACAAACGGTGCTATCGCAATCATGGTCAGACCAGTCGCCAGACCATCAAGTCCATCCGAGAGATTAACCCCGTTACTAGCCCCGGTAAACATCACAAAAAACATCACCGGATAAAGATATCCAAGGTCGATTTTTGCTTTGATCAAAGGGATATCAATCACATGATCAAAACCTTCAATAAATTCGCGGCACAAAAAATACAGCCCGACAGTCAACACTGCCTGCAATCCAAATTTAAGCCATGCCGGCAACCCTTTGTTTGATTTTTTGATTACAATCAAGGCATCATCGATTAACCCGATTGCCCCGAATCCGAAGATGGTCAGGGTCAAAATCCATAATTCCGGCGAAGTGATATTCGCGAAATTGAATCCCAGAGCCGTAACTATAGCCACAACGATAAAGACAGCACCACCCATAGTCGGGGTTCCACTCTTCACCTTATGCGATTCCAAACCTTCCTCACGGACGGTTTGACCGAATTTGAAACGGTGAAAAACCGGGATGATTTGCGGCATTAAAATCAACATCAATATATAACTTATTATGAACGATCCAAACATTTCCAACATAGTAAACTCCTTCGTTTTGAATAACTAAAATATAGCATAATCGGGCTGTTTCATCAAGAAAAAAAGATAAGCACAGCTCCCGCCATCCTTATCTGATATTATCACTTATTTCCAATTTTTTTAACAATTCAATAATGTGATTTTTAGCTGCCATCTCATCGCTACCATCAACCTGGATTGTAACATTGGCTTTGTGAGGGATTCCCAAAGATAATACTCCCATTACCGATTTCATATTGATCGTCTTACTTTCGTAAGTGATTGTAATACTTGATTCGAATACTCCTACTGCCTCAACCAATTTACTCGCCGGAGTTGCATAAAGTCCAACTGGATTGGTTATCACTGCCTCAATTATAGCCATTACTATCCCTCCTCTACAACGAGATTATACCACCTAACGTTACAAAAATCACTACTTTTTTTGTTTCTCAAGCACAATTATATAAGGCGATTTAATCTTATTGACCATTTTGTAACAACTTATATTGAAACCGGTTGTTAAACTCTCGCAAAAAGCATAAACAGCATCACTTTCTCGACCTTCATCGTGCCCCACATAGACCGCCAGAAAAATGATTCCCCCCGGTCTTAATTTCTCCGTCGCCTTAGATAAAGTGGCAAGTGTATTATCCTTGACTGTGGTGATGCTGTGGTCCCCGCCGGGAAGATAGCCCAGATTGAACATCCCCAGATCGAACCGAGAAACATGTTGATCGAAATCAAGATGATTTTTGGCATATAAATGAACATTGGCCAGGTCAATCCCCTGATTTTCCAAGAAACTGGTAGCCGTGGCAATCGCCACAGGCTGGATATCAAAACCGTAGACGGTTTTGGCATGACCGACCAGCTTGAGGGTGTCTTTCCCGTTGCCCACTGTGAAGTCGACGGCAACGTCGACACGGATATCCTCAAGCTGTTGGTCGATGAATTCCATCATTGATTTCAAGCCAAAGCCTCCACCATTTGTTTGACGTATTCATACACGTATTTAGGTGCTTTTGTTCCGTGTTTGGCGATGATTTTGACAATGGCCGATCCGACGATCACCCCATCGGTGAACTGTGAAAATTCACTGACCTGGTCAGGGCTGTTGATTCCAAAACCAATCGCTACAGGAGTGTCGGTTTCTTCTTTGATCAATCCAACCAATTCTTCCAGGCCACCGGCAAAGCTTGAACGAGTACCGGTAACTCCCATCGAAGAAACCAGGTAGATGAATCCTTTTGCTTCTTTGGAAATCATCTTAACCCGATTTTGGGAAGTCGGAGCTACAAAACTAATCAGCTCAAGATCATATTTTTCCTTGAATTGAGTGACTTCACCGCTTTCTTCAAACGAAAGATCCGGCAATATCAGTCCGTCAATCCCGATTTCCTGGCATTTGGCCATGAATTTTTCAACACCGTAGTGAAATACTACGTTATAGTAAGTCATGAAACAAAGCGGAATATCACTAACTTCACGCACTCTTTCAACCAATTCGAACACCTTGTTGGTGTTGACTCCACCATTCAATGCCCGGATATTAGCTTCCTGAATAACCGGACCTTCGGCTACCGGATCCGAAAACGGAATTCCAATTTCAACCAGACTGGCCCCGGCTCTTTCCATTTCTAAAATACAGTTGTAAGTAGTGTCGAGATCCGGATCACCGGCAGTGATGAATCCGATAAAGGCTTTCTTTTTAAATGCACCCGCTATTCTATTCATAGATTTCCACTCCTTTGTATCTGGCAATCGCCGCCACGTCTTTGTCACCACGACCTGACAGACAACATATTATGATATCATCCTTGTTGTATTTTTTGGCATCCTTGATGACTTGAGCAATGGCATGGGCACTTTCAATTGCACAGATGATTCCTTCGCATCTTGCCAAATATTCAAAGGCCTCTACCGCTTCATCATCAGTAATCGGAAGATATTGAGCGCGATTGGTATCTTTCAGGTTTGCATGTTCCGGACCGATTCCCGGATAGTCAAGACCGGCCGAAATTGAATACACTGGAGCGATTTGACCAAATTCATCCTGGCAGAAGTATGATTTCATTCCATGGAAAACTCCCAGAGTCCCGGTTGAAATTGTCGCTGCTGTATAAGGAGTGTCAACCCCTTTTCCGGCGGCTTCGCAACCAATCAGTCCCACCCCTTCATCTTCAATGAAATTGTAGAACATCCCCATTGCATTGGATCCACCTCCCACACAGGCATAGACTGCGGTTGGCAGTTTACCTTCAACTTCGAGAATCTGCTGTCTTGCTTCTTTGGAAATGACCGCTTGGAAATCCCTTACCATGGTCGGATAAGGATGAGGCCCCATTACCGAACCAAGGACATAGAAAGTATCATCGACTCTTCCGGTCCATACTCTTAGCGTTTCGTTGACCGCGTCTTTTAGCGTCATTGTTCCAGAGGTTACCGGAATCACCTTTGCTCCCAACAATTCCATTCGATAGACATTGAGAACCTGGCGATCGGTATCTTCCTTCCCCATGTAAATTTCACATTCCATATCCAATAAAGCAGCTGCCGTGGCAGTGGCCACACCATGTTGACCGGCTCCTGTTTCCGCAATAACACGGGTTTTCCCCATTTTCTTGGCCAGCAGAACCTGCCCCAGTACGTTGTTGATCTTATGGGAACCGGTATGATTAAGATCTTCACGTTTAAGATAGATCTTAGGTCCCTGCAACTCTTCACTCATCTTTTTGGCATAGTAAAGCAGTGAAGGGCGTGACGCATATTCATCCAGCAGTTTCTTAAGTTCTTCATTGAAGCTGGCATCATTCTTGTAGAATTCGTATGCTTCTTCAATTTTATACAATTCATCCATCAGCGTTTCAGGGATGTATTGACCCCCATGGATTCCAAATCTTCCTTTGCTCATTCTTATTCTCCTTACAATGGTTGCAATTTTGTTTCTGTCTTTGATTCCATCAACCTCGACTCCCGAAGAAATGTCAACCGCATAGTTGGCAATCTTGAGTGCCTCATCAATATTTGCATAGTTCAGGCCTCCAGCCAGAAAGTAGGGCTTATCCAACTTTCTGATCAGACTCCAGTCAAAACTTTCGCCCGAACCGGCCACCTTGTTGTCGAGCAAGTAGTAGTCGACATCATAACTTATTTTTTCAAAATCGGTATTATTATCCACTTTGATCGCCTTGATCAGCGGACAATCAACTTTGCTTTTCAATTTTTCAATATAGCTGTCATCCTCATCACCATGAAGCTGCACCAAATCGATGATGCCATCATTGACCAACCGGGTGATAAAATCGATCGAATCATTGACGAACACTCCAACTTTGAGGATATTTTCATTGGCCTTTTGGGCCAGTTTCTTGGCCTGATCATAATCGACCTGTCTTTTCGAGGGCGCAAAGACGAACCCGAGATAATCGACCTGGGCCTCATTGACATAATCGATGTCAGCTTCTTTGAAAAGACCACAGATCTTTACCTTAGCCATTTCGCCCCCGCAACATGTCAAAATATTCCTGGCGGTTAGCTGCCTTGACGATGCTTTCACCAATCAAGACCCCATTGAAATCGTTGTTTTCCAACACTTCGATATCTTTTCGGTCATAGATTCCCGATTCACTGATGAAGATCCCGTTGAAATCCGTTTTATGGCGGTATCGCACCGAATTGTTGATATCGACCGTGAAATCATCAAGATTACGGTTATTGACTCCGATTATTCTGGCATTCACTTGCAACGCCTTTTCCAAATCGGCATCATCGTGAATTTCAAACAGACATGAAAGTCCCAACCCGTCGGCCAGATCATAGTATTTTTTCAAAGTAGCTTCATCAAGGATCCGGCAGATCAGCAAAATCGCACTGGCTCCAAATAGTTTGGCCTGATAGATCATATATTCATCGACAATGAAATCTTTGCGCAGCAGCGGCAAGCTGACTGTCTGGCTGATTTCCTGAAGATAACGGTCATCTCCAAGAAAATAATCCGGCTCTGTAAGAACCGAAAGACAGCTGGCTCCGATTTTTTCATACTCGCGGGCGATTGCCAGATAGTCGAACTCCGGCATGATCAACCCTTTGGATGGCGATGCCTTCTTGACCTCAAGGATGTAATTCAACCCCGGCTGACGCAGCGCCTTTTCAAAGGGAAATCCGGTATTATTATCAAGCTGGGCACATTTTTGTTGCAGTAATTCCAGCGATTCTTTTTCTTTTTGTTTGGCTATCCTGATTTTGGTAGCATCCACTAATTTATCTAATATCATCTTAGTTACCCATTTGTCGTTTTAACAAACTTGTCCAGCACATTCAACGCTTCCTTTGATTCAATCACTTCACGGGCATAAAGAATTCCGTTGGCGAAACTGTCGGCTTTGCCGGCCAAGTAGAATCCCATCCCGGCATTGAGGAGGACAATATTCTGATGAGGTCCCGGTTTACCGTTTAAAACATCCATGGTCAACTGGGCGTTTTGTTTCGGGGTTCCTCCGACTATTTCATTTTTATCAATCAGATCGAATCCATAATCCCGAGGATCGATTTCATATCTCGTGAATTTCCCATTGTTGATTTCCATCACCGTAGTTTTGGCGCTAAGTGAAATCTCGTCCATGGTATCCTGACCGAACACAACTGCTCCTCTGGTAACTCCCAGATTTGAAAGGACATGCGCCATCGGTTCAACCAGCTCTTCGCTGTAGACTCCCATTACCTGGCTTTTTGCCCGAGCCGGATTGGTCAATGGTCCCAGAATGTTGAAAATAGTTCTGATTCCCAGTTCCTTCCTGATTGGGCCGACAAAACGCATTGCCGGATGGAAGACCGGAGCAAAAAGGAAGCAAATGCCGTTTTCCCTTAATGATTCCTCCGATTGGGCCACAGCACAGTCAACTTTGATGCCAAGCTGTTCATAAACATCTCCGGCCCCCGACTTGCTCGAAGCTGCCCGATTACCATGTTTAGCAATCGTAACCCCTCCGGCTGCGAGGATCAAGGCACTGGTGGAAGAAATATTGAAACTGTTCGAACCGTCTCCTCCGGTCCCGACGATTTCAAATACGTCATCTACCGAATTGAAAGGCGTGCAGTGTTCCCGCATGCTTCTAGCACTTCCGGTAATCTCCGCGACCGTCTCACCTTTCATATTGAGAGCGGTCAGATAGGCCGCTTTTTGAACATCACTTGCCGCACCGCTCATTATTTCATTCATGCAATCATAGGCTTGCTTGTCAGTGAGATCTTGCTTTTTGGTAAGTTGAATAATTGCTTCTTTTATCATTGTGCTTCCTCCAGGAAATTTTGAATCATTCTTTTGCCATCAATTGTCATAATCGACTCAGGGTGGAACTGAACCCCATATACGGGATAATCTTGATGCTTTACCGCCATAATGCAGCCATCATCACTTGTTCCCACAACTTGAAGATCACTTTTGGCTTCATTGGCAACCAAAGAGTGATAACGGGCCACGATAGTCGGAGTTTTGATCCCGTGGGTCAATGGTGTATCCTCAATTATATGCATCAGACTCGATTTTCCATGCATCAGAGTCGGCGCGTAGGTCACTTCATGACCAAACACTTCACAGATGGCCTGATGCCCCAGACAAACGCCTAAAATCGGTTTTTTATCATAGTAATAGCTGATTACGTCTTCGATGACTCCCGCTTCATCAGGCCGACCCGGACCAGGTGAAATAACTATTGCATCAAAGTCCATCTTCTTGATTTGGTCAAGTGTATAATCATCGTTTCTAATCACCTTGATATCCTGCGTAAATTCCCCCAGGTACTGATAGAGGTTATACACAAAACTATCATAATTATCAATCAGTAAAATCATTCTAAACCTCCTTGGGCCATTTCGATCGCTTGGATGATTGCTTTGGCCTTGTTAATGCACTCCTGATGCTCTTTTTCCGGTACTGAATCATAAACGATTCCCGCTCCCGAGCAGACATAGAGATCCTGTTTTTGCTTATACGCCAGCCGGATTGAAATGCAGGTATCCATATTTCCGGTGAAATCAAGATATCCCACAGCTCCACCATAGACTCCACGACGATTGTTCTCCAATTCATTGATTATTTCAGCTGCTCTGATTTTCGGCGCCCCTGACAATGTCCCTGCCGGCAAGACTGCCCGAATGGCATCCAAAGCATCGTACTTTTCATCGATGGTTGCTGTCACGATTGAACCAAGATGCATTACATGCGAATATTTCAAAACTTCGAGATAACGCGAGAGGCGAACCGTATTGAATTTGGCGATTTTACCCAAATCATTGCGGCCCAGATCCACAAGCATATTGTGCTCCGCCAGCTCTTTTTCATCATTTTTAAGACTTTCTTCATATTGACTGTCTTCATAGTCGGTTTTTCCGCGTGGTCTGGTCCCTGCCAGCGGGAAGGTTGAAATCTGACCATTTTCCAGTTTGACCAGCGTTTCGGGAGAAGCCCCGGCCAATTCCAGCTGATCAGATCCAAAATAGAACATATACGGCGAAGGATTGGTTGTTCTTAACACCCGGTAAGTATCAAAGAGCGATCCGTTGGCCTGAGCTTTAAGCCGGTTGGCCAGCACCACTTGAAAGATATCTCCTTCGACAATATAATGTTTGGCTTTTTTGACCATGTCGCAATACTCCTGTTGTTTGAACAGCGGTCTGAAAGCCGATTTGAGTTGGAGTTTTGGAATATCAGCCTTCTTGTTTGAGCGGATCAATTCCTCAATCTCATTCAATTTATGAACAATTTCATGATAAGAATGTTCCAGGTTGTTGACGTCGACATTGCCAATCAGGACGATTTTCTTTTTGAAATTATCAAAGACGATAACTTCATCGAAAAGCATCAAGTCAACATCATTGAACCCCTGAGCCCCTTCTTTGGCAAGTTCGAGATTCGGTTCACAGTAACCGAAGTAATCATAGGCGAAGTACCCTACCAAACCTCCGGTGAATGTCGGAAAATCCTTGAACTTATATGAACGGTTCTGGTGGAGAATCTCACGGATGAATCGTTCCACATCATAACCATCCTGGGCTATTCCGTTGCATTTGACCACTTTATCCAATGCTGAAATCTCCATTTTCGGGTTAAATCCCAAAAATGAGTAACGCCCCCAGTTTTGAGCATCCACGTTGCTTTCCAGCAGGAAAGTGTTCTTGGAAACCGTTTTTAAAATCCGCATAACTTCGATTGGAGTTGTAAAATCACTCAACATCTCCTTTTTAATCGGTACCAAATCATAATTTTCTAAATTCAGTTTTTTAATTTCGCTTAGTTTCGGGCTGATCATATTATTTCTCCTTGTACAAAAAAAATCCCTGACAGAAAAAGACCTGAATAGACTCTCTCTGCCAAGGACGATTATTAACCGCGGTGCCACCTTGTTTCATGTTTCCATGCACTTGATGATGCTATCACATCACTGATTGTTTACGGTATCTGCCGTCATTGAATACTCGCACGCTTTCTTCAATGCCCTCAGTGGGCCATTTAATAATTTGCTACCTGTTTGCTTCCACCATCCAAACTCTCTATAAGGGCGACAATTATTTTTATTTCCACTTCATCGGTTTATCTAAATCTAGAATACTAGATAGAATAAAATTTGTCAATAAAATAAACTGAATATTTTAAATTTACTAAAAACAAAAATGAAACCGCTCTATTTTTTAGTTTAAAAAGAAAAGACCGGATTGCCGGTCTTATCATTTATGCTTTTTCTAAGAATACCTTGTAAGCCAGGTAAGCTTCATAAACATCAACTTTAGAAACAACCTCCATTGGAGCGTGCATGTTCAACACAGCAACTCCAGCGTCGATTACATTCATATTATAGTTCCCCAGAATATATGCGATGGTTCCGCCACCACCTTGGTCAACCTTTCCTAATTCCGCAGTTTGGAAATTGATTTTCTCTTCATCCATGATTTTACGGATTCGGGCCATGTATTCAGGTGACGCATCGTTTGATCCGCTCTTCCCACGGGCTCCGGTGTATTTGTTGAAGACAATTCCATTACCCAAGAAAGCAGCATTTTTCTTTTCAGTAACTTCCGGATAAAGAGGATCCAAAGCTGCCGAAACATCAGAAGAAAGCATCATTGTGTTTTGCATTGCCCGACGCACATCCATGAAATTGGTGTTTCCTTGTTTTTCCAGGATTTCCCCAACTGTGTTTTCAAAGAATAGTGATTGAGCTCCAGTTGCCCCGATTGAGCCAACTTCCTCTTTGTCAACCAAAATACAGCATGATGTATATTCAATATCACCTACTGCCAAAATGGCTTGTAGTGAAGTATAAGCACAAACTCGGTCATCATGCCCGTATCCAGCTACCATTGAACGGTCAATTCCGTAGTCACGAGCCGGTCCGGCTGGAACAACTTCGATTTCAGCTGAAAGGAAATCTTCCTCTTCGATATCATATTTGTCTTTAAGCAGTTTCACGATATTTTCTTTGGTTGCGTCTTTTTCACAATCTTTAACCGGGATTGATCCGAAAGTAAGGTCAAGTTTTTCCCCATCGATCAATTTAGCGGCTTTTTTATCCATTTGTTCTTGAGCCAAATGCGGCAGCAAATCAGTGATTCCCAGTACCGGATCAGTTTCATCCTCACCGATGACAACATCAATAGTTGAACCATCACGTTTGATGACAACTCCATGAAGTGACAGCGGGATGGCAACCCATTGGTATTTCTTGATTCCACCGTAATAGTGAGTATCCAATAAAGCGAATCCTTCCGCTTCATATAAAGGGTTAGGTTTCAAATCCATTCTTGGCGAATCAATGTGTGCTCCCAAGACTCTCATCCCGGCACTCAGGGGTTTGCTCCCCATTACAAACAGGGCAATATTTTTATTATGATTGATGACATAGAATTTGTCTCCGGTTTTAACTGTATCGAACTCTTCAAAAGGTCTAAAACCAGCCGCTTGAGCCAGCTCGATTGTTTCTTTGATTACTGCCCGCTCAGTTTTCCCATTAGATAAGAAGACTTTATAATCTTCATTGAAGTCCATAACGTCTTTATAGTCGTTAGAACTGTATTTCTCCCATGCATTTTTATTGTACATATTAATTTCCTCCATTATTTACGGGCTTATTCTAACATACAAACCGCCATAATTCAAAAGATTGCGCTTAAAATGTAACCGATATTTATATATTACCCAAACAAAATCGGAACATATTTGCGTTTACAGTAAATCACCTGAAATCAGACCTCAAATATCAACTATCAAAAAAGACCGGGCTGATCATTTTTGATCTTACCGGTCTTGATTTCACTACCCTTGTCGCTGCGCTGCCGTCACGTCGACAAGTTTTTGGAATATTTTTAGCATCTGGTCATTTTCGCCAAAAAACATTTCCGGATGCCATTGAACCCCGACTTGGAAGGGGTGGTCAATGACTTCAATACTTTCGACAGTATCATCCGCCGCCAAAGCCGTTATTTTGAGATTACGTCCCAAATCCTTGACCGTTTGATGATGATAGCTGTTGGTCAGGGCCTCATCGTCAAAAATATCGTGCAATTTCGAATCTTTGGTGAAACTCACTTTATGACTTGCAGACCAGCGCGGTTTTTCAACCTGGAAATGACGGATTGAACATCGTGAATCCTCAGAAAGATCCTGGAACAAAGTGCCCCCGCACGCCACATTCAACAACTGATGACCACGACAGATTCCCAGCAGCGGCTTTTGGACCGCCAGGACTTTTTTGATCAAAGCAAGCTGGAAATCATCAAATTTCATATTGGTTTCGCCCAGCTTATGGTGCGGCTCTTCGCCATAGTTGATTGGATTGATATCCGCCCCTCCGGTAAACACAAATCCATCGCACATATCACAATAATGTTCAAGCAGACTGTCATCACAGTTCATCGGAATGACAATCGGAACTCCGCCACAAGCCGAGATCGAATCGCAATATTCGACACTCACCGAATTCATCTGACGATTCAAAACCGATTCAAAATTAGCTCCTGCGACAACACCTATTAACGCCTTCATAATAATCCCCCTATCTTGTATTATCCCTTTATCTAGGGCTAATTATAGAAGCGACCTTATCAAATGTCAATCGCTATTGAAAGTTTTTTATTAACGTAAACTTTTTTTATCAATTCAAGTTGTTTTAAAAAGCCGTTTCCCAATTGAACCGGCATTCCCCTGACGGATTGCAGTCCAGCTCTATTTCCGCAAAGTCAACGCCTTGTTGATCAGCTTGACGCCAAGTTTTGGTGCGAATTTGTTGAGAACATTGAAAAAATTGGTATCTTTTCCAAGATAAGTCACGCGTTTATTCTTCTCGAAAGCCTTGATTATTTTAGCCGCCGCCTTTTCTGGCTGCAGCAGCATTTTGGCCAATGGCGAATCCGGATCAGCACTGTCAACAGGTACTCCTGAATTTTGGGTGATATTGGTATTCATCGACCCGGGAATAACCAGAGCAACTCCGATATTAGTCCGGCGTAACTCCGATCTGAGCCCTCCAGTAAGCATGATCACCGCCGCTTTGGAAGCTCCATAAGCAGTTTGACCGGGTACCGGAAGAAAGCCGCCCATACTGGAGATATTGAGAATCTGGGCTTCATTCCGCTCAAGCAGCAAAGGCAAACAGGCCTTGATCATATAGAGTTGGCCATAAAAATTGACATCCATGACCCGTTTGATTTGCTCAACATCAAGATCGTTGATATCGATAAACGGTTGGATTATTCCAGCATTATTGATCAATCCGTCAATCACACCGTGGATTTGCAGCAATTCATCACTGAGCGCTTCGACCGCTTCGCTATCAGCCACATCAAGATGATGTATTGAAAAACGGGGATTGTCGCCAGTCAGCTTTTTAGTGGCCAACAGCCGGGCTTTATGGTTGTCAACTCCTGCCACTATAGCCCCTTTTTCCAATAATTGCAGCGTTAACTGGCGCCCGACCCCATCACCGGCTCCGGTAACCACAATCACTTTTCCATTCACTTTCATAATAATACCTCCATTATCCAGATTAAAGAATATCCAATAAACATTAAAATCAATTATAATACCCCCTGGCAACCTGCAGCCAGGCAACTCTTCACCAACCTCAGTTACGGTCACATATATGGTTTTAACGTTCCAAAAGAAACACTTCTTGATAATTTAATTATATCACCAAATTTTGTGTTTACAATTTATTAACGAGTAAAAACATTGTTTATATCGCACTTTTTTGGCATATTCCGGTTTTTTGATTGAACTATTATCAAATCCGTGTTACATTTATCAATGGATGGTATTCGATGAGAAACTATACCGAGAAAGATTTCACTTTACATTCAAATACAACTGGCAAAATACTTAGTTAATGGGATCGAATGACTTATATACACGACGTATTCTTTTTTGTTTGCCTAAAATGTATCAATAACTTGAGATTTTCTCAATATCGAATCCTCTAAATACACATATTAGGAGGAATTATGAAAAACAGTATAACTATGTTTTCCAAAGCAAAACAAGATAAGCGCAAACTGACCATGGTCACAGCTTACGATTACACCACCGCCAGACTGGTTGATGGTGCCGGGATTGATGCGATCCTGGTGGGAGATTCCCTGGGAAATGTCATGCTGGGATACGAAAATGTCCTGCCGGTGACAGTAGCTGACATGGTCCACCACGCCAGCGCCGTATGCCGGGGAACCAGCAAAGCCTTTGTCGTAGTGGACATGCCGTTCATGTCGTACCAAATCAGTGTCGAGGAGGCCCTGAAGAATGCGGGAACCTTGATTAAAATGACCAACGCCAATGCAATCAAGCTAGAAGGCGGAATCGAAATGGTCCCACAAATAAAGGCGATTGTCGCCGCCGGGATTCCGGTAATGGCTCATTTGGGGCTGACTCCGCAATCTTTCAATGCCCTGGGAGGTTACAAGGTTCAAGGCAAACAGCTCGAACAAGCCCGTAAACTTATTGAAGATGCCAAAGCCATCGAAGCCGCTGGAGCTTTCGCCCTGGTTTTGGAATGTGTTCCCGCCCCTCTGGCAGCTCACATTTCTTCAAATATTTCAATCGCCACAATCGGAATCGGGGCCGGTACCGGCTGCGACGGGCAAGTTTTGGTTTTCCAGGACATGCTTGGTCTCAATACCGAATTCACCCCGAAATTCGTGAAGAAATATCTCGATGGCGCCGCCTTGATAACTCAGGCTCTCGAAGAGTTCAAAAATGAAGTAAGCGAATCAAAATTCCCGACCTCATCTCACAGTTTCAAAATCAATCCGGAAGTAATGGAACAAATCCAGCCAACCGATGATTTATTAGCGAACAGGAGCAATTGCAATGAAAACAAGTAAATCTATACAAATTATCCGTGAACAGATTAAAACCTGGCGAGAACAAGGCTATTCAATCGGCTTTGTCCCAACCATGGGATACCTTCACGATGGACATAAAAGCCTGATTGAAAAATCAGCAAGCGAAAATGATAAAACCGTTGTCAGCGTTTTCGTCAATCCTACCCAATTCTCAGCCAATGAGGATTTGAGCACTTATCCCCGCGATTTTGAAAAAGACAGCATCACCTGTCAGCAAGCTGGAGCCGATCTGATCTTCAATCCTGATCCAGCGGAAATTTATCCGGAGGGATTCTGCAGTTACGTTGATATGACCAAAGTGACCGGCGAACTTTGCGGCCGCTCCCGTCCTGATCATTTCCGCGGAGTCTGCACTGTGGTTGCCAAGCTTTTCAATATTGTCAGTCCCGATCAGGCCTACTTCGGCCAAAAAGATGCCCAGCAGCTGGCCGTGATCAAAAGAATGGTCAAAGACCTTAATTTCAACATCAACATTGTCGGATGTCCGATTGTCCGCGAGAGCGACGGCTTGGCCATGAGCTCAAGAAACACCTATTTAAATCCTGAAGAGCGTCAACAGGCTCCGGTATTATACCAAGCCCTTACCGCTGCCCAAAAAGCGATTTTACAAGGCGAACGAGATGCCGCCACAGTCAAAGCATTGATAATTGATAAAATTTCGACGATGCCGCTTTGCGAGATCGACTACGTTGAAATAGTTGACAGTGACGATATCGAACTGATCGAAAAAATCGAAGGCAATACTTTGATCGCCCTGGCGGTAAGAATCGGAACGACCCGTCTGATTGACAATATCATCATCAACGTCAAGGAGGAAAACTAACTATGCAAATTCATGGACTTAAATGTAAAATCCACCGAGCTGTAGTAACCCAGGCCGATATCAATTACGTCGGCAGCATCACCATTGATGAGGAACTGATGGATCAGGCCGGAATCAACGAATATGAAAAGGTTCAGGTTGTCGATGTCAATAACGGCAGCCGCCTGGAAACATATGTAATCCGCGGAGAACGCGGCAGTGGCATCATTTGTCTTAACGGTCCCGCTGCAAGACTTGTGGCTCCCGGCGATTTGGTGATCATCATGTGTTATGCTCTCATGAGTCCCACTGAGCTTCAGGAAAATCCGCCCAAGGTTGTTTTTGTGGATGAGAACAATAAAATATCGAGAGTTACCAATTACGAAAAACACGGTAAACTTCAATAATAAGAACCAAAAAAGTCAATCTTGCGATTGACTTTTTTCGTGCCTTGACGGAGCGAATCCGCTTGAATTTTGGCCCTAAAACAAATTCAAATGTTTGCAGGCGTTGTATATCCCATCCTTATCACATTCATCAGTGACATATGTCGCCAGTTTTTTCAACTCATCAATGGCATTTCCCATAGCAACACTGGTCCACTCGTCGATAAACATGCTCAAGTCATTTTTTTCATCCCCGAACACAACAACATCTTCGTAATCACCGCCCAGATGGTCGACAATTTTCTTGATTCCAATCGATTTATCCCCTGGTTCGACAAAAAGATATTCTTTGTGGAAACGGCACCATGGCAGTTCAGCCAATGTTTTCAGTTGTTTCTCTTCTTCATGGTAACAGGCGATGTAAACCTTGTAAATTTGATCATAGTCGCGAGGATCAAGATTTTCCTTTACCTCGGTCTTCATATAGAGATCGCGGGTGAACTCATAAAAACGCTCATCCGGAGCCAATCGGCGCACATCATTATCAGGCGAAAATGCCCAAATCACATTCTTTTGGCGGCACTCATCAATCAGCGCTAGACATTTTTCGTATTCCAACGGCTCAATTCCCAGCAATTCATTGTCAATGGTGACGCCATTACCGCCATCACTGACCATATTTGAAAATCCCAATTCCTCCATATGACCTTTGGCCATCGCATAGCTTCTCCCGGTGGCTATTGCCGTGAAATGACCTTGTTCGCGTAGTTTTTCAATCGCAAGTTTGGTCGACTCAGGAACGTACTGTTCCCCAACTTTTCCCGCCGCCAAAGTTCCGTCAATATCAAAAAATATATATTTCTTTTTCATGTCCTGTTTCTCCATTCCAGTCTGATTTTCATATAGTTCCATTTACATACTTCTACCAAATATCGGCCTTTAGTGCAATCTAATTTCAAATCCTGTAAATAACGAACTTTTTTCGAAAATGGCAAACCAATCGAGTAGGAGGAAATAAATAAAATTTTATTTCCGACCTCTCACACCACCGTACGTGCCGTCCGGCATACGGCGGTTTAAATCTATACTAAAATATGTTTTAACTGATATTGGTCTAGCAGTGATGCTAGACCATTTCTTTTGAGTACTTTGTTTGTTATTTTGGTTCGCAGAAACGTGCTTGCACAGCGGGCATATGATTTCCTGGAATTTGACCATGATTCATATTGCCATCTTTGGGCCCCTAGTTTTCTCAACTGTTTTCTACGGTTCTTGATGGTTTTCCATTTCTTCCACAGGTACATTCGGATTCTAAATCTAATCCAGCCATCCAGTCTTGCACATTTGGATTTGAAATTTCCGATTCGGTAGTAATTGATCCACCCGAAAATAAGTTGCCTTATTTTCATTAGGCGAAATTCCCATGATACTGACCAACTTCTATTAGTCAGTTCTCTGAGCTTATCTTTCAAGATAGCTATTGATTTAGCATGTGGTTTGGCTTTCCATGACTGGCTGAAGTTGTCATAATAGAATCCAAATCCCAAGTATTTGATATCATTTGGTTTGGATACTTTGCTTTTGGTCATGTTGACCTTGAGCCCCAACTTCTTTTCAATGAACTTTCGCACATTCTCCATAACTCTATCTGCAGCTTTACTGCTACCGACAAATATCATGCAGTCATCAGCGTACCTAGTAAAATGCAACCCTCTAGCCTCCAATTCTTTGTCGAGTTCGTTAAGGACGATATTACTCAACAATGGACTCAACGGCCCTCCTTGGCTTGATCCGATTATTGACTCTTTGTATTCTCCATCAATGCTTATTCCACTTACCAGGAATTTTCTTATCAGTGATACAATTTCACCATTCTTGACATCTTTCATGATTAAGGTAATCAATTTATCGTGGTTGATGTTATCAAAGAATTTCTCCAAGTCAATGTCAACAATCCATTGGAAACCATCATTCATGTATTCCAATGATTTGATGATTGCCATCTCACAATTTCTATTAGGTCTAAAACCGTAGCTGTTATCGCTGAACAAGGGTTCATAGATAGGAATCAATACCTGGGCGATGGCTTGTTGAACGAACCTGTCGAGCACTGTTGGCACTCCTAGGTTTCTAACTCCACCATCTAGTTTAGGTATTTCCACTCTTAATACAGGCTGTGGTTTGTATTTCCTGTTTTGTATCATTTCCTTTATTTCATCAAGATGTTCATCGAGATGTCCTTTGAGGTCCAATACTTTCATTCCATCAACGCCACTAGCGCCTTTGTTTCGTTTTACTTGGGTATATGCCTTTTTGAGATTGATATCACTAAGCATTTCTTCAAGTAATGTGTTATCAGTATTCATATTTCCGTTACCTCCATTGATTTCGCTATTCATCAGGCTCACTTCCCCTACATTCTTCTTTCGGGCCTTGATAGTGTGTTCGTCTGTCTTTGAGGTTTCGCGCGATGAAATCAAGCCTAATTTTAATAACTGATAGATTCATTCAGTCCTTCACTCCATGGCCATTACAGCCACTTCTTCGCTACTACGACGTCTGCTGACTTCTTGCGATTCGTTGTTACTAGGATTGCTCCCTCGCAAGATCTCCCGGGATAAGGTCATATCTCTTTCACCCCATATATCCGCCACATTTACATGTAATAGTTGTATTCCGCAACCTCTTATGACTTCGCGTTGTTTGGCACGCTCGTCCCCATTACCTGCCTGATATGTGATTTGTGTACCTCGGACCAGGGTTTTGCCTCCATCTTCTTTCAGATTCCACCTCACGATGGACACCCTTGATATTGGCTAGTGGTTGGCAGTTGCGACGTCACCCCCACAGTGGACTTTCACCACCTAGATATATGCCATGCCCGGCATACCAAAAAAAGTCAAGGCAATCAGCCTTAACTTTTCTATCTATCAGTTTCCGATTTGAAGAATCGATTGAAAAAAGCAACCACCGGTCCGGTGAAAAAAGCCATTATTGCCGTTCCAATTCCAATCGTGCTTCCAAGAGTGAACCCGACTGCAATACATAAAGCGTCAGTCATTATCCGGGCCCATCTAAACGGAAGTTTCCCATTGGTTTTGGCCTCGATAATCGGCGCCAAGGCATCATAAGAAGCAATTCCCAAACTGGCGTGCATGTACATCGCAACCCCATAACAGATGAGAAGAACCCCGATGATCAATTCAGCCAAACTCCCGACAAATCCGGTTGGCAGCGGGAAAGTTTCCAATATTGCCAGGAAAGTATCCGATGAGAATCCCAGCAGGACCAGGTTGATCAAAGTTCCAATCCCAATATATGAACGATCGGTAAATACCACTATCAGCAGCAATGATGCCAACACTCCCATCTGGGCATACCAGAACGAAGTACCAAGCAGATTGGCGATACCAAGGACCATGCTGGAAAAAGGATCAGTCCCCAAATCCGCGAACCGCATCCAGGCAATCCCAATCCCAATTAAAATTACGCCGCCAATGTTAAAAGCAAGTCGTTTAAAAAAATCATTCTTATTCAAAGCTCCATCCTCCTGATTCAAAATTTCCTACGAAAGTCTCTCAATTATAATCCCTGCATTTATGACATTAAACCAAAATTTTATCCATTAATCAATTATAATTGTAAATTTTCCGGAATAAAATTCAACCAGGTAGAGCAAATTGTCTACTTACCGTACTGGTTAATCGCAGTTTTTAGACGGTCCAATCCATCCATCAGCCTGTCGCGTGGGCAGGCGATATTGATTCTGATGAATGTTTTCCCGTTTTCCCCAAACGATGCTCCCTGAGAAAGATATAAACCGGTATTTTCCCTTATTTCCCGACACAGGGCCGAAGTATCATCACTAACCTTGGAAAAGTCGACCCACAACAGATAAGTGGCAGTTGAAGGGACCAGGTGCAATTCCGGCAGGTTTTCGGCCAGGAAGTTGGCAACCGTAGTCTTGTTTTCCTTAAGATAGTCTTTTAGCTGGCTCAGCCATTGCTCCCCCTGTTCAAAGGCAGCGATTGTCGCCTCCATTGCAAAAGCATTTGGTTCGGCAACCTCATCTGTATTGATCCCCCGGTTGAACTTATGACGGATCACCGGGTTCGGTATTACTGCAGCTGCAGTCTGCAATCCGGCCAGATTAAATGTCTTGGTCGGAGCGATGCATGTGATACTGTTATTGGCGCAGGTATTGGAAACCGAAGCAAACGGAATGTAGTCGTGCCCCTTTTCAGCCAGGTCACAGTGGATTTCATCCGAAAGCACCAAAACATTGTTTTTCGCCGCCATTTCCCCGATTTTAGCGAGAGTTTCACGATCCCAAACTTTTCCAATCGGATTATGAGGGTTGCACAAAATCATCAATGTCGTCTGGGGATTGGCAAGTTTTTCCTCAAGGTCTTCAAAATCAATCGAATAACCTTCACCATCGTATATCAACTTGTTTTCCAGAACATTGCGACCGTTATTCAAAATCGAATTAAAGAAGATATTGTATACCGGCGTTTGAATAACCACATTTTCGGCCGGGGTGGTCAGTTTTCTAACCGTACTGGAAATAGCCGGAACAACCCCGGTAGTGAAAATCAACCAGTCCTTTTCAATTTTGAAATCATGCATCCTGTCCCACCATTTGATATAGGCATCATACCATTGATCCGGCACGATTGTGTAGCCAAAAATTCCGGTAGCAACTTTATTTTGGATTGCCGCAACGATCTCCGGCGCGGTCTTGAAATCCATGTCAGCCACCCACATAGGTAGTTCATCCTGTTCGACATCCCATTTATAAGAGTTAGTGCCAAACCGATTTGTCATTTCTGAAAAATCATACTTCAATTTAATCCCCCATTTCAATTGTAGTTTTGCTTACATCAACCTTGGTTTCATCAAGAATCAACTCCTTGATTGCCTCGGCCTTGATTTTACCGCTTTTTGGATTCATAACACTGTCGATGCTCGAATTGATTTGCGCATCAACCGAAGAATATTCAAACGCCAAAGTCGTATTGATCAACTTGCAGTCTTTCATTACCAACTCATCCATGTAACAGAAACCTTGGAGACTTTCAATGGTACAGTTGATAAAAGTCACATTTTTGGAATTCCATCCAATGTATTCTCCAACGATGAATGAATCATAGACAACAACATTTTCACAGTTCCAGAAAGCATCTTTGGTTATCAGCGTAGAATTGCGGATTTCAATGTTTTTAGCCCCATCAAAGCCGTAGTTACCGGTCAGTTTAATATTATCAGCCTTGATGTTCTGTGAATTGAAACCGAAGTAATCCCCATTGACATCAACGTTAGTCATTTGAATCCCGTCGCAGTTCCAGAATGTTTCATCGGCATTGGGAATATTGACATTTTCCAAAGTCACTCCATGGCATCTTCTAAATGTTTTTGGCGCCTGGATAACCGAATCAGCAATCTTGATATTATCAGTATACCATATTCCCGAACGGGCAGTCTCCAATAATATCGTATCTTTGACATCGACGTTCTTGCAGTACCATAATGGATACTTCCATCTAAAGATACTGTTACCTACTTTTATATTCGCACTTTCTTTAAGTGGCGATTCACCAACTTCAAAAACCATCCCTGAAACTTCAAGGTCACGGCTTTGGAAAAGCGCTCTTTCATCTTTTAATACTTGATTTTCTACTTTTTCCATATCTAGTTAAAATTCACCCTGCAAATCCGTGCCACCGGACTGCCTTTCCTTTCTGATAATTATTCTTCTTACCCCTCCACCAGGACATCTTGTCACAATCAGGAGTATTTTTTGACAAACTGTTGTACTCGTAAATGCCGATTCCTATCAACAGGTGATAAGGCAAAACCCCGATCCCGTTTTTGAGCACCAAGAACAGTTATTTCTCTGTAGCATTCCACCCCCGGGTCATCAATCTCCCATAAGGTAAAACACAGGCACGCCTATTATATGGGTTCGAGTCAACTTTAAGTCAAGAGAAAAAAATTGAAATAATCAATTTATTTTTCACCCCGATTGATAATCCGGAAATCGAGCTAGTTATTTCACCAATCCAAGAGGATGTAACTCAGTTGCAATACTTTTTGACGACCGAGCTATCAGGAGCAGCTTTGAATTATTGGTCTCGCTTTATTTTGGCGATAACCGCCATTTTGATCTGTTCGGGGATAAAAAGCATCAACTTATTCGTCCATCCCACAACCAGTTCTCCCCGGTTCTGTTCCAGCTGACGATATGCAATCCGAGCCACCCGGGCCGGTTCCATGGCATTGAATGGAGTCTTCCTGCTTTGGCGGGAAAAGAAATTGGTTTTTGTGGTTCCCGGCGACAAGACGCAAACCTGCACCCCTTTTTCCTTTGCCTCATATCTGATCGCCTTGGAGTAATTGAGCACAAAGCTTTTAGAAGCAAAATAGCTGGCGGTGTACGGTCCAGGCTGATAGGCACCGGTCGATGCGATATTCAAAATTTTACCGCCACCTCGTTGATACATCTCTCCCACAAACAGTTTGCACAACTTTACCAGATTAATGACATTGAGCATCATCATTTCCTCATCCAAGGCAAGCGCAATCTGCTCAGTCGATCCCGTCAGACCGATTCCGGCATTGTTGATTAGAATATCTATTTCAATTCCCGCTGACTTGACCGCCCGAAACAAAAGCTCAGGCGCATCCTTTTGGGCCAGATTATGACAAAAAGACTTTATTTCAATCTGATAGTTTTCCTTAAGCATCTTTTCAGTTGCCAGAAGATTGTCTTTATTCGCAGATACGATCACCAAATCATGACCGGTACTTGCATACTTTTTAGCTAATTCATATCCGATTCCACTGGTGGCCCCAGTTATCATTATCCATCCCATTTAAATCACCTCGAAGAATTTCCTTTTTAGGTATTATAACATTAAAATCTCTTTATACCTAAAATAGCTTGAGGTTATTTACCCTTTTGAAAATCTAAAGTTATCCCTTTTCACTAAAATTACTTGAGCCCTCACAAATCCCCTGCTCATCTTTCCGGATTTGGATATAGTGAACAGTTCAGCGAATATTCCAAAAATATCTTATCAATAATATCCGCCATCACTACAAAACATAATCAAGTCAGTCAAGAATCAGCCAGGTAGTTCTCCATCCGTTTCAGCCGATGTCCCGGACTTGCTTTTCGAAGTTAGAAATAGAAGTGACAAAAAAAACTGACAATGTTATACTCTAACCAATGAAAACGGAGGAACCTTTATGAAAAAAATAACTATGCTAGGCACCGGAAATGCGGCTGTCACCAATTGTTACAACACCTGCTTCACTTTAAAAAAAGGAGATGAATATATCCTGGTCGACGGCGGGGGCGGAAACCAGATTCTAAAACAGCTCGAGTTTGCCAAGATTGAGCTGGGAACTATTCATCACGCGATTTTAACTCACCCCCATACCGACCACTTGTTTGGAATGATTTGGATTTACCGGATGATCGGGACGAAGATAAATCAAGCCAAGTACAATGGCAATTTTTACATCTATTGCCACGACCAAGCCAAACAGACAATCGAGACTATCGTTAAAGCAACCCTGACCAAGAAACTGATCGGACTGCTGGATCAAAGAATCTTCATCATTGCTGTCGAAGACAATCAGGAAATCGATATTCTGGGTACAAAAACCACTTTCTTCGATATCGGGTCGACCAAAATCAAACAGTTTGGATTTCACATGAATCTTGAAAAAGGCCGCCTGGTCTGCCTTGGTGACGAACCTTGTGCAACGCATATCGAACCGCTTCTTGACGATGCCTATTTCGTGATGCACGAAGCATTCTGCCTTTACGAAGAAAGGGAAATTTTCAAACCATACGAAAAACACCATTCCACTGCCAAAGATGCAGCAATTCTCGCCCAGGAACACAGAGTCAAAAACTTGGTTCTTTACCACACCGAAGAAACCCACTTGACCAACCGAAAAGAATTGTACACTCAAGAAGCACAGGGGTTTTTTAGCGGGAATATCTTTGTTCCCGACGACCTTGAGTCAATCGATTTATAAAATAACACTATAAAAGCATCTTCCGACTTATCGTGAAGATGCTTGTTTTTATGATGGCGTCCCCGACTGGAATCGAACCAGCGACAGACCGCTTAGGAGGCGGTTCCTCTATCCTACTGAGGTACGGGGACTTCTAAAACAGTTTTAATCATGCCCATTAATTTTAGCATAATTCCCAACTGTTTTAAAGTCCAAATCAATCGGTATCAGACTAACTCACAGGGCACCCAGCGTCCGGAGCATGAAAATCCAGAATGTCAGGGTTATCGCCGAGAGCATCGTGGTTATCACAATTACCGAAGCACTCAGAATCTCGTCATTTCCCAACTGGTTGGCCATGACATAACAGCTCGGGGTTGCCGGACCGCCAAGCAAAACCACCAGGGCCACCATCATCGCTCCGGTGAAATCGAACAGCATCGCGATACCAAGGAAAATCCCGGGAATAATCACCAGTTTGATAACACTGGCCGCAATACTCAGCCGCACTTTCGCAATTGCCTCGGTTCCTCTAAACGCCGCTCCAATGGTTATCAGGGCCAACGGCGTCGCTGTTCTGGCAATCATTTCCATCGCTGAAACCAGAATCACCGGTACCTCCAGTGATATCAATGACGCCCCAACACCCAGGAAGATCGATACAATAATCGGATTCTTCAGGACATGGATAAAGGTGTCCTTGAGATTCAAATCACGATCCCCTTCAACCGACAGGACGATTACTGCATACATATTGAACAGAGGGACCGCCCCGATTATCATCATCGGAGCCATAGAAGCATCATTGTACATATTCATAATCAACGCAATTCCCAAAACAGCTGCCGAAGACCGGTAACTGGCCTGGACAAAAGCCCCGACCGACTTCTGGTCACTGATCAGTTTCCGGGCCATAAACCAGATTCCGAAAAACATTATTGTCGTGACCCCGGCGCAATACAGGACAAATGTCAAATCGAAAGTAGCCTGCAAGTCACACTCCCACATTTGCAAGAAAAGCAACACCGGCAGTGAAATATTGAAATTGAATTTATTGGATGCCTGGATGAATCCTTCATTCAGGATTTTTCTTCGCTTAAGAAAATATCCGACGACGATTAACAGGAACACCGGCATCGTGGCATTCAGCGCAAAAATCAAATTACTCATTGTATCCCCCCTATATCTTGGTGGTAGTGTCAAAACCAGTTAGTTATTTATAATCATAATTAACTAGAAAACCGCATTCTACCTTGGTTTTTTATCTATTTTAGTCATTCCCCTCCGGGATTGACATATAACTTAGCCTTTTCATTATACAAAAAAGGTAATAGCTCCTATAATTGTAAGTGACCAAACCTAAAGTAAAGGAGAACTATTACCATGGCTAAGATTATATCACTAATTATCAAATTACTGAACATCATCAATAAAATTTCTTTCAAATCCGAATGCTTTTTAATGAAATTTCTACCTAAGGAACCCGCTACATTGGTCATGAGCGAACAATACCGCAAATTCAAGGTTGATCCAGTTCCTTTCATCAAAGAAGAAAATCTCCCGATTTCATTTGATGAAGCGGTAGAAATATATAAATCCAAACATAAAGGTCGCTCGCCCAAACCTATAAATAGACGGGTTCCTTTAAACATACCAAAAGATACTGTTTGCCCTCACTGTGGAGCTCCTTACGAATATCTTTATGACAACAAGTCCGGCAAAATATCAAAGCAGTGTCGCTGCAAAGTATGCGATACCGCCTTCGTTCCTGGAAAACCATATATCCAACAAGTGGCACATTACTGCCCTTATTGCGGGGTAAAACTGGATCCACGTCATACCCGTGAACATTTCACTGTATATCGTTGTCCTAACAACATGTGTACTTACTACAAGCACAATCTCAGAATGATGAACCGCAAGGAGAAGAAACTCTACAAGAGAAATCCTTCCGCCTTCAAACTCCACTACATAACCAGAGTTTTCAGTGCTACCATAGAACAATTGGAAAGACTTCAGGCAACCATAACCCCTTCAAAGGTCCAATTGTCGAGAATCCATAATTCAAAGCACATACTGGGCCTAATCCTCACATACCACATCAACTACGGCTTATCTTTGAGGAAAACCGCGTTGATTATGCGAGAAGTTCATGACGTCAAAGTATCTCATCAGACTGTCGCCAACTATGCCGAAGCAGCCAGTTGTCTGATCAACCCTTGGTTGGACAACTACCAGTATGACAATTTGACTGTAGATCAGTGCGGTGATGAAACTTACGTGAAAGTCAAAGGCAAGAAAGCCTATGTCTTTTTCATGTGTGACAGTGTCAGAAAAATAATAACCTCTTACAACATCTTCATGAAAAGAGATACATTTTCAGCAATTCAAGCTTTCTATTCAGTAATCAGAAAGTTTACAGTCATTCCAGAAGACCTGCCTGAAGATTTGAATTTCGTCGTTGATGGCAATCCAATCTACCTCGCTGCCCAACAATATTTACATATAAACAAAATAAGATTCAAAGTTCATCAGGTAATCGGTTTAGAAAACAAAGATGAAACTTCAAAGATGTATCGATCTCAAAAGCAAATAATTGAGAGATTGAATAGAACATTCAAGTTCTCATATTACGTAAAGAATGGTTTTACAGATTTTGATAAGGCAAATGAATTCATGTGTCTATTTACCACGTACTTCAATTTTCTAAGAAATCACAGCTCATTGAAATACAAACCGCCTGTAGAACTTGAAGCATTCAAAGGAGTTACCAACATGCCTAAAAAATGGAATATGATCATTGATATGGCCAACGACTACATAACAAATACCACTATCATCAATTAATCATACTTTTCATAAACGTTTGACACTACCATCTTGGTAGTATACACCAATTGGCGTATAAAAAAAAGCATCAGTTAGGATGCTCGTTTTTGTATTTGATTAAATCTCTAAATAACATCTGGATAATTGAAATCAGCGGAACCGCCAGGAACATTCCGACAAAGCCCCACAATCCCCCAAAGACAGTGATGGAAACAATGACCCAGAACGGCGAAACACCAACCGTGTCTCCAAGAATTTTAGGCCCCAGAATAAGTCCGTCAAACTGTTGGATCACCAATATCGCAATTGCCACAAACAAGGCCTGCAACGGACCTTGAACCATGAAAGTGATCACCACTACCGGTCCCCCTCCGATGAAAGGTCCAAAGTAGGGAATCATATTGGTCAAGAAGACAATCGCCGCCATCAGTGGGTAGAATGGCACGTTCAAAATCACAAAGATCACCATGGCGATCATTCCGATGATAACCGAATCGATGAACTTGCCATAGATGAAACGGCCAAAAAGGATATGCGATGAATACATGTAATTAGCGATCATATCGGTCTGATTTTCATTAAAGAAAACTTTCAGTATTCTAAGAGCAATCGCTTTGAGTTTGTCTTTTTCAATCAGGAAGTAAGGGGTCAGGATGATTCCCAAAACCACTGAGAAGATCCGAGAACTGGTTGCAAAAGCAACGTTGGCGACATTGAGGAGATTATTAGTGGTGTAGATATCGATCGTTTCCACCAGATATTCCAACTGTTCAACCGCCAAATCAGCCATTCCCTGATTATGAGTCAGATCAATAATCGCTTTTTCCAAAGCTTCGACATAATCATTGATGTTGGTTGTGAAATTGATAACCGAATTGATAACCCCCGGCAACAGGAATGTCATAGTAATTGAAATAACCATGATGATCAACAAGAATACTGTGAAGACAGACATCAGATAACTAATTTTTCGATGATTGAATAAGATTTTGCTTGAATAAATGGAGTTGACAAAATTAACCAGCGGTTGGAGAAAATATGCCAGAATCGCTCCGATAATCAACGGAGTTCCCACATGCATCAAGGTTCCGATAACATTGTATTCGAATGATTTATAGAATATTATCAAGATTATTCCAATCAACAAATATTTTAAATAATTAACGTTTTTTTTCATTTTATCCTCTGTCTTTACTTCTAGTTATTATTTTAAAATCTCTCCCATTGCGAACTGAAAATACTTTTTGACTTTACGGTCGCGAATACTGATTGCCAGCTGGTGAGTCGATGTCAGGGAGTCAAGAAGCTTTCGTGAACTCCGGTTGTTGAGAAAATTCTGCAATTCGTAATTGGAAATCGCACCAATGATATGATATCGGATTGCCTGAATATTGGATCTCGGGGCTTGCTTTTTGATTTTCATCAGATGAGCAACCAAAACCATCAGATACTGGTTCATCAGATAATTTTTCAATTTACGCGATTTGATTCGACCGAGATTGAAGTTGGAAATCTCAATCAGGTACTTGGGATAATCAGCCGGTGAACCTTTCTGGTTGAAAATCATAATGGAATCAAAACTCATGATATTGGTATCGCTGTGGTTGTAAACACACTCATCGAGATAGTAGATCTTGTCACTTTGAACAAAAGCCAATAGGGTAATCAGAATATTATCGGCATCAAGATTCAAGGGGTTGTGAAAATCATCCTTGCAAAGCAGGGCGCTCTTGAAAGTCAGAGCCGCGAAAGGAATGTATGTCTTCGCCAATCCAGTGGTGTCATGCCAGGTCGTGATTTTGTCCAATTTGAATGTATGGCGATAGTTGACAACCGCGATTTTCTCGTTGTTCCGGATACTGTAATCCGTGATGAACAAATCAATTGCGTGTTGGGCCCGGATAAAGGAATCAATAGTCTCAACAAGCGTTTGAAAACTGTTGAAGTTAAGCAAATCCTGACCATAGATTATTTTGAAGTATAGGCCCTTGATATGCGGTTTGATCCGGCGAAGACTTCTTTCTGACGTGAATTTCGACAAATCAAATTTATCTATCAGCGGATTATCTTCAACAAATTGGTCTTTATTATCAGTTGTAACGATAATCTGCAGAAATTCGTTGAATTGGTATAAAGTGTCGAGCACCTCCAGACGGCCATGTAATTCATCGCCATTTGGAATCCACACAGTGAGCAATTTCATAACATATCCCCCCTAGGTTTCTTAGTTTATTCTATCATTCTTTTAGGGTGTTGACTATGTTTTTATTGATTTTTCGGCGTTTTTGTGTTACTTTATTGTATGAAATCAGGAGGATTAGTTATGCATTTTGTTATCTATACTTTCATCACATGCGTTTGTATCGCAGGCTTAATTTTATTCAGTGAACTGTTCAATCGTGCAGTCAAATTGGTAGTGGCGGCTATCGCCATATTTACCGGCGGGTCTGCGTTGACTATATTAATCAACAGAATCGGGATTCTGTCAAACCAATATCTGTTCCCGCTTGAACAATATCGTTTTTACACTGTAGCTGCAGTTTTAGTAGTTACTGTCATTGGATATTATCTTTTCACAAACAAAAAGAAGGCCTAATTGATTTAGGTCTTTTTTTATCCCGAATTTTAGCTGAAACAAAAAAGACACTTTCTTTGATAAGATGAGTATCTAAGATAGTTTAATATTGCCGCTCCGAACAATATGAGTGATGGTTTACTTTTGTAGGACCATTTATTAGCTACAACGATTGTTGAGGTGTAATTCTAAAAAACAGGCTTAGCTCCATGATTCATTTTGGTGCTTTGCCTGTTTTTTTGGTATCATATTAGTATATAAACATCTTTTAGAAAGGAAAAAAGATAGAAATCTCCCCTACCAAGTTTGATTTCTATCTGCTCATAAGAACAATATGATAATAATAAAAAATGAAACAAAAATCAAGTATATCAACCAAAAATCCTACTCCAACACAGTTAATTCAATCAATTTTTCACAAATGAGCTGCTCTTGTGGTGCGACAAACTCTTTCAAGACACATTCCTACTACGTTAGAAATGTGTCGTTTTTAGGTCTCAAATTCAAAATTAGGATCATGAGGCTCATTTGCGGGGACTGCGGTAGAACTCATGCCATCCTGATTGAATCAATGGTTCCATTCTCAATTTTGTCAAAAGATGACATAGTTTCTATCATTGTAAACAACAACCATTACGATCCTTCGTATCTCAGTTATCTGCGGCAGTCTTTCGACATCAATCTAAGCTATGAAGATTTTTGTATTCTAAAATCAAGAAAATTTGACTGTATCTTCATTACCACATAACTTTCATACGATTAAACCGGGTTTATTTGTACAATCTACTTGTAAAATGAATTTTAGGAGGAAAACGTATGGAATCGAATAATAAGTCTAATCTTTCTACGTGTTTGGCGACGAATCCTAACACGGGTGCGTCTATTGATGACATTTATATTAGAAAACTATTCAATCTTGAAGACAAACGGATTAAGAAAATCCATGTCAATCATCAGTTTGATGGTGTTCATGTGTATGTTGAACTTGAATGTGTCCCCCACATATGCCCGGTCTGCGGAACCGAGACCACCATCGTCAATAACTACGTTAACAAGAAAATAACCCACTCTATCCTAAATGGTATTCCTTGCTATATCAACTACCATGCCCGCAGGCACAAATGCCCCGCCTGCAACAAAACATTCTATGAACACAATCCGTTCACCCTCAAAGGTATGAAAATCTCTTTGGCGACCGTATATAATGTCCTGAAGGATTTGAAATCGTTTAATGAAACATTCAAGAGCGTTGCTTATCGTCACAACATATCGCCCACCACAGTTGCTTCGATATTTGACAAGCATGTAAGAGTATCAAGAAGAACGCTGCCGGAGTATATCTGCATTGATGAAGTTTATGCCTTCAAATCGAAAAGAAGCAACTATGTTTGCGTGCTGCTTGATTATCAAAACCAGAAAATAATTGATCTGTTGCCAGAACGAAAAAAATACAGTTTGCTTAACTACTTCACCCTGATTCCCAGGAAAGAACGGGAAATAGTTAAAGTCGTATCAACTGATATGTGGGAAACTTATCGAATCGTAAGCAAGCGTGTATTCCCAAATGCCGTTGTGGCCTGTGACAAGTTTCATGTAATCCAGGAGCTTACCAAGAAGGTTGACAGAGTTAGAATCGATGTTATGAACAAGGTCAAAGTCCCACCAAATCTAATTAAGGAGAATCTCACCCCAAAAGAGATTGTAGAAATCAAAGAACGTAAGAAGCAATATTATGTGCTCAAAAAATTCAATTGGCTTCTTTACAAGAATGATCCAAAGATATTCGATCCGAACGTCAAAAAGAAATACAATAGAGTGCTTGAAGGTTATTACAATCCCTATGATCTTCTTGACTACATAATGAAAATCGACCCACAACTCGAAGAAGCTGTAGATTTAAAAGATGAAGTAATAAGATTCTTTAAAAAGAGCAATTATAAAACAGCGAAACGGAACCTTGAGGAAATAATTGACGAATTTAGAAAAAGCAATGTAAAAGGAATGAACGATTTCGCTAATACGATGGTTAGGTGGAAGAACGAAATAATCAATTCGTTCATCGAAATAACCAAAGGTCATAAAATCAATAATGGAATAATCGAAAACAGAAACAAAACCATAAAAAGCATCAAACGAAACGCCAATGGCTATAATAACTGGGAAAGATTCCGAAGCAGGGTGCTATATGTCTTGAACGATGATGTGAATTACTATATCTACCCCTCGACAAAATGAAAAAGTGACTGGAAATCATACGATTTCCAGTCACCCTATTGTGGCTATAATCATTCATGAGGTAGTAAGCACATCAAATAATTCTATTGCTTATAACAAGTGCTACCTCAAGTTATTTTAGAGTACCGATAAGATTTCTCAGAAGTGTCTTTTTTTGTTTAAATATTATGACAGGCTGCAAAATGTCCTGGCGTATATTCTTTAAGTTCCGGTTTGACATCTTTGCAGATATCAGTCGCTTTTGAACAACGTCCTACGAAAGGACAACCTTTTGGCAAATCAATCGGCGAAGGGATATCACCTTCAAGGATGATTCTCTTTTTATCGTGTTCCTTTTTCGGATCCGCGATTGGTACCGCCGAAAGAAGCGCTTGTGAATATGGGTGCAACGCATTTTCATAAACATCGTTGGCTGCCCCGATTTCCACAACGTGCCCCAGATACATAACCACGATTCGATCCGAGATGAATCTGACAATATCCAAATCATGGGCGATGAAAAGGTAAGTCAGTCCCAATTTCTTTTGAAGATCGATCAACAGGTTGATTACCTGTGATTGGATAGAAACATCAAGGGCTGAGATTGGTTCGTCACAAACCAAAAAATCAGGCTCGATTGCCAACGCTCTGGCAATCCCGATTCTTTGACGTTGCCCACCTGAGAACTCATGTGGAAAACGGTTGGCATGTTCCTTGTTAAGCCCAACCAGTTCAAGCAATTCCTGAACTCGTTTCTTACGTCCTTCTTCATCATACATCCCATGGATGACCATACCTTCGGCAACGATGTCCCCGACAGTCATTCTTGGGTTTAAAGACGCATATGGATCCTGGAAGATCATTTGCGCTTTTTTAGCATATTCGAGACGGTCTTTAGCTGATTTGATATGCAGCTCTTCACCATCATAGATTATTTTACCTTCAGTTGGTTGGTAAACTCCCATAACCACGCGGCCAAGGGTTGATTTACCACATCCTGATTCTCCTACAAGACCAACAGTTTCTCCACGGTCAATCGAAAAATTGACATGGTTTACAGCTGTAAGTTCCCCACCGGAAACATGGAAAGTTTTAGTCAGATCCTGCAATTCTAATAATTTATCAGCCATCGATTATTCTCCTTCCACCTTCACTGGGCAGTCTTTATGCAACAGCCAGCATTTTGACTCATGAGCAGTTTCAACATTGTAAGTTGGTGGTTCATGAGTTTTACAGATTTTCATACAACTTTCACAACGCGCTGCGAAAGCACAACCAGTTGGTGGTGCAATCAAATCAGGCGGAGTTCCTGGAATTGATGAAAGTCCTTTTTCTTTTGAAGCATTGTTTCCTGGTAATGATTTAAGCAACGCTCTTGTATATGGATGACTTGGTTTGTAGAAGATATCTTCCGCAGATCCAGTCTCCACGATTTGACCGGCATACATTACCGCGATTCGGTCAGCCAGGGAAGCAACCACTCCAAGGTCATGGGTGATCAATACAATCCCGGTTCCCAAATCACGACGGATATCACCAAGAAGATCGATGATCTGCGCTTGGATTGTTACGTCCAAAGCCGTAGTCGGTTCATCGGCGATAAGCAAATCAGGGTTACAAGACAAGGCCATGGCGATCATCGCTCTTTGACGCATCCCACCTGAGAATTCATGTGGATATTGTTTTGCCCGTTTTTCCGGATTTGGAATTTGAACTTTTTTAAGCATATCGATAGCTCTTTTTTGAGCCTCGTCTTTAGAAAGATTCTGATGGTGACGGATTGCTTCGGTAATTTGTTTACCTACTTGCATCGTCGGATTCAAAGAAGTCATCGGATCCTGGAAGATCATTGAAACTTCTTTACCACGAATTTTCTGCATTTCTTCTTCTTTACATTTGACAATGTCGTGAGTGTTAAGTTTGATTTCACCTGATTTGATTCTTGCAGGCGGCATTGGGTTCAATTTCATGATTGTTTGAGCAGTTACTGATTTCCCAGAACCTGACTCCCCAACGACAGCCAATACTTCACCTTTATCAACTGAGTAGCTTACACCACGAACAGCTTGAACTTCACCTGCATAAGTATCAAATGAAACATATAGATCTTTTATATCTAATACTTTTGCCATTTGTTATCTCCTTAATTTTGGATCGAACGCATCTCTTAATCTGTCACCAAGCAAGTTGAATGCCAACATGGTGATTGAGATAAAGAAAGCGGGAATTAATAATTGATATGGATACGCTTGGAAATTACGGATCCCGTCACTTGCCAACATCCCCCAAGAAGCATTCGGAATTGGTACTCCGATACCCAGGAAAGACAGGAAGGCTTCAGCAAAGATTGCCGAAGGAATCGATAAAGTCAAGTTGATGATAATTACCGAGATGATGTTTGGAATCAAGTGGCGGAAGATTATTCTAGACGAACTAGCTCCCATAGTCTGCGCGGCAATAACGAACTCCTGTTCTTTAAGCTGCAACACCTGACCACGAACCAAACGGGCCATTCCGACCCAACCGACCATTACCAAAGCAACGATGATCGAAACAATCCCTTTTGGCAAAATGATACCTAAAAGGATTACAATCAAAAGATATGGGATACCGTTGACGATTTCGACGATACGCATCATGATATTGTCGATTGCACCACCGAAATATCCGGAAACCCCACCATAAATTACTCCAACAACAGTATTGATGGCAACCGCTACAAAGGCAATCAATAACGACACCCGCGCCCCCATCCATACTCTGACCCATAAATCTCGACCAAGGTCATCAGTCCCAAAAATATGGAAATTGACGTCCTCACCAAAGAACATTCCTGAATTTTTGAATTCAAGATGCTGTTCCGACATATTATAAGGAGAAATCATCGGGAAAATGACAGCCCCTAAAACCATTAAAATCAACACAATGATAAATAACATTGCGGTACGATCAGACTTAAGTCTACCCCAAGCATCCTGCCAAAATGAAATTGACGGTCTTGAGATGACATTAGAACTGTCGATATCTTGTCCTACGTGCTCAAATTCACCAGCTGGAATTGATGAATTGGCACCATATATTTTATTTTCTTCCATTCATCTTACTCCTATTTTGATAAATCCACTCGCGGATCAACCACACCATAAAGGATGTCGATGATCAGTGTAGCGACAATTAAAAATGTTCCGTAGAAGATTGTTGTTCCTACGATTACCTGGTAATCAAGTGATTGAATCGCAGTAACGAACAGTTTCCCCATTCCCGGAATTGTATAGATTTGTTCAACTACAAATCCACCAGTCAGGATTGCTGCAGCCAGCGGTCCTAGTACAGTCAAGACCGGCATAACCGCATTACGTAATGCGTGACGGTACAGGATTGTTCTTTGTGACAAACCTTTGGCTTTTGCTGTCTTGATATAATCAGATCCCAACACATCCAACATTGATGTTCTCATCAAACGAGAGACGGTTGCCAAAGTCCCCAATGAAAGCGAAAGAGCCGGAAGGATCTTGTGCATTTCCGAAGAATAACCTGATATCGGGAAGATAAATGTTCCCAGAGCCAACCCCAATTTAAGAGCCAAGAAATATTGCAGAACCGCCGCCACGATGAACGAAGGTACCGATACCCCGATAACTGAGATGATCATTGCCACTGTATCCGCTGTTTTACCACGACGGATTGCCGCTGTTGATCCCAGGAAAACCCCGACGATAGCCGCAAAAATCAACGAACGGATTCCCAAGTCGAATGAATACGGGAATGATTCCAAGATAATGGTAGTTACTGAACGGTTTGAGACCGCTGATGTTCCCAAATCTCCAGTCAATACATTACTCATATAAATAAAAAATTGTTGCCATACCGGCTTGTCAAAACCATACTTGGCCATCAAAGCTGCTTTGGTAGCCTCTGACATCGCTTTATCTCCAATAAATGGATCGCCTGGTAACAACTGCATCAATGCAAAAGTGATTGCAATCAGCACGATAATTGTTACAAGGGCATACGCTAAACGCTTAAGTACATATTTTGCCATATACTCCACACCTTTCTAAAAATGATTATGTTACATAAATTTTACAACACAATCGTAGATATTACTATAATCCACAAACAAAAACAAGAGGAAATGTCCTCTTGTTTTGAGTTTCATCGAATAATACCTATTATTTTACGTATCTAATGTTTAAATCGTTGAAACATTTACGAACTAATCCGTTAGCAGCAGCATCTGACATTACATAAGATACTGATCTGTTGTAGATTACACCAATTGGATAATCAGTAGCGATTACTTCTTCGATTTGTTTCATTAATTCATTACGTTTATCAGTATCAGTTTCCATTTTAGCTTGATCTACTAATGAATCGTATTCAGCTGAAGCATAACCACCATGGTTGTTACCGCTTGTTGAATAGAATAAATCTAAGAAAGTCATTGGATCATCATAGTCAGGACCCCAACCAGCGAATACTAATGAGAAGTCACCAGATTGCATAGCTGCGATTCTTGATTTGTAAGGCATAGCATTGATTTGAATTTCAACACCTAAGTTAGCTCTTAATTGTTCTTGAACGAATGCTGCATATTTTTGAGCACCAGTTGTATCATCACAGATCATTACTAAGTCAAGATCTTCAACTGTCATACCTTCTTCAGCTAATCCTTCATTCAATAATGCTTTTAATGAATCGTAATCTCCATCACGAACTACTAAATCTCCAACCATTGCTTTGAAGTCTCCATTAGCGATTGCTGATGGTGTGAATGTAGTTGCAACAACTGAATCATTTTGGATAACGTTGTCAACGAATGATTGAGCATCGATACCTTTTGTTAAAGCTTCACGCACTTTAGCGTTGTTTGTTCCTGGTAAAGTGTGGTTGTATTCCAAGTACCAAGCTGAACCATCTGAGTAGTTGTAAACTTCGTAACCTTGTTCTTTTAATTGAGCAGCAACTTCACCTGATACTGCAGTTTCATCTAAGTTTCCTGCGATGAATTCGTTTTTAGATGTGTTTTCATCTTTAATCATACGGAATGTAGCAGATTCCAAGTTGATTGCATCTGCGTTCCAGTAATCAGCATTTTTAGTGAATGTGATATGATCTTCATGTTGCCATTCAGTGATTGTGAAAGCCCCATTGTAAATTAATTTATCTGCATCTTTAGCATAGTTATCAGCTCCTACTTCGTTGTAGAATGCTTCGTTTACTGGTAAGAAGTTAACGAAAGCCAATAATTTGATAAAGAATGGGTAACTTGAAGTTGTTGTGATTGTGAAAGTAGTATCATCTACAGCTTCCCAACCTTTGTTTGCCATTGCAGCTTCTAATGAAGCGTCATCTTCTGATGCCATCATTGCTTCAGCGCCTGCAAAGTAAGGAGCCCAAGTTCCGGCATAAACTGCACCGTAAGAAGGTGTGAATAATAAGTCTAAAGCGAATTCGAAGTCACTTGCAGTAACTGCAGTTCCGTTTGACCATACACCATCATCTTGTAATAAGAATGTGTAAGTAACAGTTCCGTCTTCGTTTTCAACTTGAGACCAAGATTTAGCTGCTCCTGGTTGTGCCGCATTGTCAGCATCCAAGATAACCAATCCGTCCATACATTGACGTAATACATCCATCGATCCTGAAGAAGATGTCAAGACTGAATTTAATTCTGGGGGTTCAGTAACTGTATTGATTGTCAGTGAAGTAGTCGTACTAGATGTAGTAGCACATCCGGTAAGAGTTGAAACTGACATTGCAGCTACCAGCCCACCTGCTAATAGTTTTTTAAATTGCATTTTTTTCTTTCCTCCAATTTATAATACAAATTATTCTTTGTACCTGTACACTTTAGCATACAATCACAAATTATTCCACATTTTTTAATTCAAAAAACAAAAAAAAAATTTAATTTTCGGATTATCATAAACGCATCAAGTGATAAATTATTATTTCGGTAAAGTGTTTTTATCACCGAACAATGTAACAACTTTGAATTTTTTAACTAATCGGAGGTGGTGTTAACATAAAACCGGGAATTAGTTGATTCCCGGTCATTTTATTTCTCGCCTGCAAAACAAAAGGTTCCTTTTGAGTTAAATATCAGCTTAAAATATTCAGCTATTATTCCCTCATTCATCCGGATTTATGAATAATAAATGAGTTTTATTCATCACTTGTAACTTATTCTACAAAACCCCGACCGCTTTTTTGGCCAGATCATCGACTATTTCATTATAGTAGTCGCCACTATGTGCTAAAACTTTGACAAAAGCGATATCGATTTGGTTGCGATACTGCTCGATTTTCTTGACATAATCCTTGGTGCCCGGCTTGTTGGCCTTCCAGAGCTTGTTGGCCCACTTTTCAATCCCTTCATAATCGTAGTAGATCGCAATCCCTTTATAATCATGTTTGATCGCCAGTTCAATTGCCTTGAGACTCCCCATTATTTCCCCGGCCACATTCCGCATTTTGGCATCTTCCTCATTGTCACCGACCCCATGGAATTTCTCAACCACTTCGCCCTCGGCAATCAACACTCCGCCATATCCGTATACTTTGGTTTTGATATTGTAACTTCCATCGACATAGGCGATCACATCAACATCAATCGGTCCGCCCAGGTCGTCATTGATGAAATCCAAGGCTTCCTGCTCGGTTTTGAACGATTTGTATATTGCTCCGGAAAAACCAATCACTTGAGCCCGACATTCGTCCCAAGTATGATAAATTCCCGGTTTCTTTCCTTTTTTAACTGCATAAAATTTCATTTGTAGCTCCTTCGCTTGAATTTACCTAATTTTACCAAACTTTTAGTATATCCTCAACTTGATTTATCCCAGGAATTAAAGGATAATGAAATTGAGAAAGGATGGTTGCCCATGTTAGAAACAAGATTTATTGAATATGTAAAAATAGACACTCAATCAGACCCGGACTCCAAGACCAGTCCCAGCACCGCAAAACAATTGGTTTTGGCCAAACTGCTGGTGGAGCAACTGCTTGAATTAGGACTTGGCGATGCCCATGTGGACGAATTCGGAATAGTGTATGCCACACTAGATGGCAACGATGACACCAAAGACCCAATCGGATTCATCGCCCATATGGATACTTCACCAGACGCTTCAGGAGTTGATGTCCAACCCCGGATCATCCGTAATTATGACGGTTCCAAAATAATCCTCAACGAGGAAAAAGATATCACGCTTGACCCTGAAACATTTGAACTATTGGAAAAAGTTGTCGGAGACGATATCGTTGTCACTGACGGTAACACACTTCTTGGCGGAGATGACAAAGCCGGTATCGCCATTATCATGGAAATGATCGAATTTCTGGTTAATCACCCGGAGATTCCCCATAATGCTGTCAAAATAGCCTTTACCCCCGATGAAGAAATCGGACGTGGTCCCGATAATTTCGATATTGAGAAATTTGGAGCCAAATACGCCTATACGATTGATGGTGGCCTCATCAATGAACTGAGTTACGAAAACTTCAACGCCTTTAGCTGTGAAGTTGTGATTACTGGAAAATCAGTCCATCCCGGGGCAGCTAAAAACAAAATGGTTTCGGCCAACATGATCGCGTTTGAATTTGACAGCCTGCTGCCGTCCCACAAACGCCCCTATTACACTTCGGGTTATGAGGGCTTCAATCATCTTCACAAGATTGAAGGAACCACCGAAAAAGCCAAAATGGATTATATCATCAGAAATCATGATCTCGATGAAATCAACAATCAGATTGCCCGATTCAATAAAATTGCCGCCTTCTTGAATGACAAGTATGGCTATCAGGCAATCAGTCTGACATTCAAGGAATCATACCTGAACATGGTTCCGATTATCGAAAAGAGATACTACATCATCCAGAACGTAATCGATAAAATGAAAGAATTGAAAATCAAACCTAAAATCGTACCAATCCGCGGCGGTACCGACGGAGCCCGGCTGACCTATATGGGACTGCCATGTCCCAACCTGGGTACCGGTGGTGGCAATGCACATGGACCATTCGAATTTGTTTCATTAACCCAGATGGAACAGCAAGTCAAACTGTTGGTTGCATTGGTATCATGAAATCCGCATTTTTGATCGTCAATCCCAATTCCGGACAACAAATCATCCAAAAAAGTCTTAATGACATCATCGGAAGATTGATCCTGGATAAGTTCATCAACCGCGTAGAAGTCGTCTATACCGAAAAAGACAAAACTCTTGATGAGCTGGTTGACCTCTATAAGATCACCAAATTTGATTTCATCATCGCTGTGGGTGGCGATGGTACCATCAATCACGTTGTCGATTACATCGCCCGACATGATATCGAGTTGCCTCTTGTTATTCTGGGAGCCGGGACAGTCAATGATTTTGCATCATTTGTCAAGATTCCCCGAAGCGCTACAAAGATAGTGGAAATGATTGAAGATTTCTATACGATCAAGTCGGATATCGGTTCAATCAACGGCCACCACTTCATCAATGTTGTTGCCGGGGGCATGTTCTCCGACGTCTCTTATGTTACTTCACCAAGCGACAAGAAACGCCTCGGCCCTCTTTCATACGGGCTCAATGCCATTTCCAATCTTCAGGATCATCTGACTAGACTGATTCCCCTGATTGTCAAAGTCGATGGCGAAGAATTCAAAGTTGATGCCAGAATGTTCCTGATTGCCAATTCAAAACATATTGGCGGATTCAACCGCCTGGTGCCCTACGCTTCAATCCAGGACGGCAAACTCGATTTGCAGATTCTTAAAAACTGCAACGCTGTCGAGCTGGTCCAAATAACAACTGAATTGCTCCTGGGAAATCACGTCAACACCCCGAAAGTTGAATACCACCAGGGAACAGTCATTGAAATAACCAGTGACATCCGTGATGTCACTGTCGATGTCGATGGCGAAAAAGGCCCCAACCTGCCAATCAGGATTGAAGCCCTTAAAGAAAAACTGACTATCATAGTACCAAAACCTAAAGACTAAAAAAGGAGAGGCTGAGCCTCTCCCTTTTTAATACGGACTTTCAGGAATTATCAGTGCACAGATAATGTAAGCCAACAATCCCGATCCCCCTGCCAGTGTGAAGACTACCCACAGAATTCTGACAATGGAAGAATCGATTTCAAAGTACTCACCAAGGCCTCCGCACACTCCCGCAAAAATACGGTCTCTTCTTGAACGGTATATTTTCTTATTCATTTTCTTCACCTCAGCCTTATTATAGCTTGACTGCTAGTTTAAAACAAGATATTCGGCCATTATGGTTTCAATTCGGTCGTTTTGTTCGAGGTCGAAATTGGTGTAGACAATCACACAGACATCCTCGCGATTGATATAGAGATTCGAAGCAAAACCAAGATTCCGATCATATCCCAGGAATACTCCCGACTCAATCTCCTCCATCGAACTGAGGTTTTCATCCTCGAGAACCAGATATGATGAGAAGATCCGCTTTTGCAACGAAACATCACTGAAGCGATAATAATTAACCTTGAGAATATCCCCTATTTCGCCCTGGTCATAATTGACCTCGCCGGCTTGCTGATAAAGCGAATACGAATACGGAATCAGATATGAATGATTGGTCGTATACTGTTCATCAACGATTTCACTTCCGGCCACCAGATCGGTTATTGTGAAAATCTGGTCATAATCATCAAGGTAGCGGTCATTGTCATAGTTATCCCAAAACAGCCCAATGCCAAACAGGACCGGCAATGAGACGATAATCACTTTTCGCAACACCGAAAAAAGTCGGTGTTCATTCAAAATCAGATTCTCTTCGCGGTTATCAAGCCGCTTGGCCAGACCCAGGGCCAGTTTGAGATTGATTATATTATAAAACACGATTCCGGCAACTGTCAGATACAAAACACCCCGTAGAAATATTCTTCCGTTGGTGTAGTATTGACTTACTTCCCCCCGGTAAATCGCCAGTGATAAAAGTACTCCCAAAATCAAAGTAACCACAGCGGACATGATCCGCTTGAATACTTGTCCTTTTTGAAAATATTCGCCCAAATGGTCATAACGCAGTTTCTTTTCCAGATATTCATCGCTGGCAAAGACATACATTCCACTCATCTTGCCAACGTATTCGAACCCTTCTTCAACCAGATTGTTGATCCAGTCGATTTTTTCCCGGGCAATTTCTTTGCGTTTGGTCGCAGTCGGCAAAAAAGGCGAAACATGATAATACTTGCGTTCGCTTTTTTTGAAAAAAGTTATCCGGCCCACGGTTTCCGGATTGTATCCCGCTTGGGACAGTTGATTCAGTTCCTGCTCGAAGAAAAGGAAATCCTCAACAGCATATGTAAATATTTTTATCTTCATAGTCTAGTGCTCCAATCGCTTAAATTATAAGGTTAATAGTTTGCCATTTCAACAAAAAAAGCAATCAGTCTAGCTAATTGCCTTTTTTCTTGTCGCTTTCATTCCCTGGATTATGACATTACGAGCTTTGACGGCATCAGCCGTTGCCAAAGGTTCAACGCCTTCCAAAGGATATTCAAGTCCCATTGATTCGTACTTGTTTACTCCCATGACATGGTAAGGCAGGACATCAAGTGCCTTGACATTTTTCAAACCACCGATGAATTCGCCCAATTTGAACAAATACTCATCGTTTTGAGTAATCCCCGGTACCACCACATGACGGATCCAGACCGGTATTTCCTTGTCCGACAAATATTTGGCAAAAGCCAGGATGTTGTCGTTTTTCTTTTTTGTAAGTTTGACATGTTCCTCAGGATCGATATGCTTGATATCAAGCATCACCAAAGAAGTATATTTCATCAATTCATCGAATTTTTCGGTATTTTCAGGATTGAAAGTAACTCCCGATGTATCCAGACAAGTATGAATCCCCTTTTCATGACAGACTTTGAACAATTCGGTTACAAAATCCATTTGCAACAGAGGTTCGCCTCCGGTAAGAGTTATCCCCCCATTGGTATAAAAATTCTTCTTTTTATCATATTCATTCAAAATGTCGTCAATCGACATTTTCATTCCGGTATTTACTTGCCAAGTATCCGGATTATGGCAGTAAAGACATCTCATTGGACATCCTTGTAAAAAAACCACCAGACGCAGCCCCGGACCGTCAACAGTACCGCACGATTCGATTGAATGCACATACCCTTCCATAACAATTCTCCTTTTCATATTATCGCAAATATTATCATTTTGTGAAAAACCACTCTAACTGATAATACACCAAATAACCAGAATTGCAAAACATTAAATAATTATTTCACGGGATTCCTACACTCATATTATCACTTTTATGGCAAACCACCAAACAAAGTGGTTTATCAAACCCCAAAATCAGGATTTTCAGGCAATCAGGATGACATGAGTAAGGACTTCACTGTTTTCGATAATTTTGTGGATGGTCGAATGACAGGTCCTTTTGTCATTGGTTGAAGTTATTATTTCAATTTCACCGGCCCAGTACTTTTTAGTTGCCATGGTCTCATGGATTTTCTCAAGATTATCGGAAATAATCAAATCCTCAATTTTGGAAATCCGGCTGATAGACGACTCGAAATTACCGTCGCCGATTATCTCACAGGCTTTTTTGTTGATATAGTTCAAATCAAGATCGGCGCCTTTGAATTCGATAATCCCATAAGGAATCGAATTGTAGCGGCAGTCATTGATCCGTTTGTTTTTATAAAGAACCTGATTTTTGGAACCACCCTTGCTGATTGAAACTTTCATCAGTTCGACGAATTCTTCCTGGGGGAGGGGCTTGGTGAAGTAGAACCCCTGTCCATATTCACATCCGATATCTTTCAGTATTTCCAGCTCTTCCAAGGTTTCAACCCCTTCAGCCACCACCTTCATTTTCAAAGAGCGGGCCAGATCGACCACAAAAGCGACTGTCGTATCGATTGTCTTCTTTTTTAGAAGGAAGCGCATATCCAATTTCAAAATATCGGCCGGAATTTCCTCGATCATATTGAGCGATGAATAGCCGCTGCCAAAATCATCAATCTCAATCAAGAATCCCCGCTGTTTCAACCGCGTAACCACCCCAGCAAGCAATTCCGGATCGATTTCCCCGAAGGTCTCGGTTATTTCCAAATGCAGCAATTCACAAGGGAGGTCATATTTATTGAGGATATTTTCAAGTCGTTCCACCAAATCCCCGCACAGAAAATCAACCCGGGAAATATTTACTGAAATCGGAAAAGGCTGATTACCCGAATCAATCCAGTCCCTGATAAATTTTCCAACCTTATCCCAGATATGAAAATCAAGACGGGAGATGAATCCATTCCGCTCGAAAAGGGGAATGAATTTTTGCGGCGTAATCATCCCTAGTTGCGGATGACGCCAGCGTACCAGAGCTTCAGCACCGACAATTGTTTCGTCAAACAAATCATATTTGGTCTGGTAATAAACATCGAAATTCGATTCAATCAATGATTTTTCAAACTCTTCGACCAGCAGCATTTCTTCTTGCATCCGTTCTTTGGTTTCCTGGTCATAGTAGGCTACTGAACGCTCAAAATCACAATATGATATTTTAGCTGCCGCTACTGCGAAGTCACACATTTTCTGGACATGCAGACTCGAATCATCGATCTGATAGATCCCATAGTTGAAACTTATTTTATGATGGAGTTTCAACTCCTCAAGATGTCTCTCGAGGTCATTGACAAATGCTTCGATATTTCCATCCTGGCGGGGAATCAGGGCATAAAAATTGTCCGAGTTGAACCTGGCGCACAGACCCTGAATTTTCACAATCCAATCACGCATTTTCAGGGCAATTGTTTTCAAAAAATCATCACCTTTATATACGCCATAGATATCGTTGATGGTCTTGAATCCTCGGACATTGACGAAAACCATATCATACTGGATCGGACCGGAATTCTCCAAGACCCAGGTAACTTTTTGATAGAATGTCTTACGATTGTATAGACAAGTCAAATTATCAGTTTCCCTGCCGATTCTGATGCAGGCATTTTCGATTGTTTCAATCGTATTGACAATCCGCTGTTCGACAGCCCCAAGATCGGTGCTTTCATCGAAAACGGCAACCGCCCGATGACCCAGCTTATTCAAACAGCGTTGGCTGGAGCTTTGACTTGCAATCACAAAAACCGGAATGCTTCTATATTCATCGCCATCCAAGGCGGTGGCAATTTGGTCACAACAATATTCATTATTTGAATAATCCAACATGATTCCGGCGATATCGCCATGATTCTGGCTGATCATCTCCAAAGTTTTTAGTCCATCAGCACAGTTGATTATTTCGTATTTTTGATTTATATCCAGGCCTTGGAACGACAAACCGGTTTGTCCGCCGCCAACAACCAATAATTTTTTACTTATCATCATTCTTTCTCCAATATATATTATTTTACCCCACCTCGGCGGCGACTTCAAGAAAATATACACATTAGTAGATATATAGACTCTTTTCGAAGTAGTTCGCTGTTTGGCACTCGGTCGACCGGATCAACAGCTGGTTTTTGCTCTAAAAAGCAAAAAACCATTACCGCTATCGATAATGGGCAGATACTGTTGTTCTTCTAATCTCAGGTACCAAATTGTCCCCGTAGCTCCAGTAAAGAACAAACGCATATCATTTGATATAATCACGTAATTTGGCTATGATTAAAATTAGAAAGAAGGTTTATTATGAGTTATCAAATCAAAAGAGCCGCCGACCTTGATCAACATCTATTGCACAAATCAATAACCAATCTTATCGCCAAAAGCTATGGTCATCTTCATAATTATGAATTGATCAAGGAATTTCTCGAAACAGAAAATATCGAAGCCCAGATATCCAAGAGCCCAGCCGATACATACATTCTTTTCTATGATGCCAAAGTCAGCGGACTGTGCACCTGGAAAAACAATGTAATCGAGTATTTTCTTTTTGATTTCAGTGACTATTGCCAGGAGACCGCAAGATATTTCCTCTCAAAGATGATTGAGTCAAAAAGTCAGAAATATTGCGAAATCAAACTGGAATGCCTCCAAGATCACAAAATGGCCAATGAATTGTTCGACTCATATGGTTTCATTTTACAAACAACCTGTTGTGACGATTTTGGCTGTTTCAATACCTGGAAACTTTTTACCAAACTTAATTAGAACCCCACGGCTCAAATGCTGCTTGATTAAAACTTCGATGCCATGGCATGGGAGTTTTTTTATTTCCATCTACAGGACCAACAAATAAATCACCAAACCGTATTCGATGATAAGTAAAGCAAAAAATCCGTATTTGAAATACCAATGACGGGTCTTATGTCGGAAGTGATACATTCCCAGCAAACCTCCGATTCCTCCCCCAAGGCAAGGGAACAAAAACAAAGTCTTTTCCGGAATCCGCCATTTATTTCGTTTTGATTTCCATTTGTCAATTCCCATCAGGGCAAATGCAATGAGATTGATTACCATCAGATAAACCAGGACTATTTCAATAATATTTATTTCCATATAATTCTCCTTGATTAAATGATATCACAGATAAAATCCGATTCAAAGATATCATCGAACAAAAAAACTCCTAATTGAATTAGGAGTTGAATTTTTAGTTGATTGCATCAGTTCCAGATTCGTTGGTTCTGATTCTGACAACATTTCTTAAATCGTAACTGAAAATCTTCCCATCACCATTGCTTCCAGTATATGCAACTTTTTGGATAGTTTCAATAACTTTTTGTTCCCACTCTTCATCGGAAACAACAATTTCAAATTTGATTTTCGGCAAAATGTTTATTTCAATCACATTTGCTCTAACCAATTCTTTGTAACCACCTTGAGCTCCACAACCCATAACTTCATAGACGGTCATCCCGTTTACTTGGATTTTCGAAAGAGCTTCTTTTACATCTTCATATTTTTCTCTGCGTACAATCGCTTCAATTTTTATCATCTGCAATCTCCTCAAACTAATCTAAACCATTAAATGACGGATAAGCTGTCTCATTGTGCTCAGACTTGTCAAGACCGATTTTCTCATCTCTTACATCAACTCTGAGTGGAGTGAACAATCCAACCAATTTAGCACAAATATATGTTCCCACAACTGCAAATACAACTGTGATGACGATTGCAATCGCCTGCGCCAAGAAAAGACGGTAATCTCCAAAAAGCAGACCATCCCATTGGGCAATATCGTTGATTGATGTCTGAGCAAAAATCCCGGTAACCAAACCACCGTAAATACCTCCGACACCATGACATCCAAACGCATCAAGCGCATCGTCATATCTGAATTTATGTTTGACAACAGAAATCATATAGAAACAGATCGGACTTCCCAGAGCCCCAATGATCAATGCCGCCCAAACCGGAACAAATCCAGCACCCGGTGTGATTGAAACCAGCCCGACAATCAAACCAGTCGCTGCTCCAATCAGGGTTGTCTTACCAGTGAAGATATGATCCAATAACATCCATGAAAGCATTGCCGCTCCCGCAGATGTTGCTGTAGTGATATATGCATGCGCTGCCAGATGATTGGCACCATAAGCACTACCACCGTTGAAACCAAACCATCCAAAGAACAGGATGCTTGCTCCCAACACTACAAATGGGACATTATGCATGCGGTAATTCGCATGGTCATAGTCATGACGACGCCCCAACATAATACTCAATACCAAGGCTGACACCCCCGAAGAAATATGGACAACGTCCCCTCCGGCAAAATCGACAGCTCCAAGATTCAAAATAATTCCGCCTTCACCCCATACCATGTGAGCTAAAGGATAATACACTACAATCGACCATAAAACAATGAACGCCATCACTGCTCTAAATCGCATTCTGCCAACTACCGCACCAGTGATAATCGCTGGTGTGATGATTGCGAACATCATTTGAAAAGCCGCAAAAACCAAATGTGGTATTGTCGGTGCATACTCAGTTGTACTGAATGAAACCCCGTTGAAGCCTAAGAATTCGAGTCCGCCAATGACTCCAAAATGATCTGCTCCAAACGATAATGAATACCCAAATAAAATCCACATTACTGAACCAATACCGATGACTGCCATTGTCATCATAATTGTATTGATTACGTTTTTACGCCTAACCAATCCACCATAGAAAAAGGCCAGACCAGGAATCATGAATGCGACGAACGCTGTCGCCATCATCATAAACGCCGTGTTTCCAGTATCTAACATTTACTTCTCTCCTCCATTTTAAGTACCTATATCCTCATATTTAATTGTATACAAAATATATCATGACTCTTTTTTTGTGTCAAGATAATATTATCGCAATAAAAAAATGGCGTTCAGGACGATATTTTATTATCAAGGTAATAATTTTTTGTGCTGTAGACAAAAATAATAATAAAAGTGTAAAAAAACGCAAATCAGCTCATTACAAGCCGACTTGCGCGTGGCAAACCTTTCCCGAACTAGTTTTGAGCCAGTTCCAGTTCCGGTTTAAATATTTTGGAAAAAATAAGCCGGACTGTCGGTCCGCAGAAAAATATTTGCCACAATAGTGCCATCGGGAAATTGAACACTGCCGTGGTCACCCATGAAGAAAAAAGTTGCTGCCCCGGTTCTTGGTATAACAAGGTTGCAATCATACTCATGATTGGACACATCAGACAAACTGTGATTGCCGAAATGACCAATTTGATTACATAGCCCTTCTCTTCCCTCGGATCAATCATCGAAAAAGCCAGCATCTTGACAATGTTCCCTACCACCAGAAGTTCGACAATGAAAGCAATCAGCCCCATCAACGGCAATTCATGAAGCGCCATTATAAAAGTGGCATCGGTAAGACCACCCCTTGAAAGTGCAATGTTGTAGACAACCATGGCATAAACCATCCCCACCACCATCAGTAGTGTGAAGATGATTTCCTGAAATTTGTTTTTTGGCATTTATAACCCCTCCTTTAATAAGTAGGCGACCAACCCCAAGATCGGAATCGCCTACCGACAGGACTGACTATAGCACAAATAATTTTTTCTCGTAAGAAATATTTTTATTTTTTTACCACCAGACTTTTTGGCGCCCAGACATAGAGAAAAGCAGTCTGAAAACTGCATTTCTGAAGAGTTTACAGGCTTCTGGCAACTTCATCTGCATCCTAAATTGCTGCCCTGATATTTGCGCACTTGGCGAGAGTCTCCAAGATTATCCATTTGGGTATATTCGTTTTTGAGTTGATTGAACAACTGATGAGTCGAGCGATAACCGATTGCCAAAACACCTGATCACCCGCCAATGTTTCCATAACGCCATCAAATCACACCATATTTATCGGTTCTTTGATTAAGGTATACCCATGTATTGAATTATCTCTCTTGAAATTATTGTCGATGAGGCAGTGAGTTTATCTGGTTGTCTAACTCTTGGAGCCGGACCGGCATATGCCATTACTTTACTTGGACGAGAAAATGAGTTAATATATTTAATAGAAGTTAGATTCGTTCCTGTTTATACACATAACATGCTAGTAATTGTCATGGTAGGTGAATTTTGCCAAGGGATGTAATCATTTTAATTCAATCTCGAATTCAAATTTGAAATTTCCGGGTATGACCTACATAGATCCTAGCGTCCTCTCAGAGTATAGTCAAAAGATATTTAGTTCCAATGTTCATGATTTGAACCATGTAGATAATCCTAGAATCGATTTTTTAATTCTAGGAGTGACGAGTTTGTGTTTTATTAGAGCTTATGTCTGAAAATGATTGATGATAACGATACGGAGTCCGTTATTAATAGTTAACTACTTAAATTATTGGAATAGTTAGCGGCTTAGTCCATTCCAAAAACATTGCTTTCTTTGCCGAAGTCTTTGACTTTGTAAATAAGAAGTTCGTAGCTTTTCTTGCTGTTTTCAAAAGGAAAAGCTTTTTCAAAAACTTCACCGTTAGAATCAGGCAATGGCGGCGAATTTAAGTTTATGACAATATCAATTCCTTCAAGTTTTTCTTCATGAAAAAAGACCGCCTTTCTACAATATTTTGACAGAAGATAGCAACCCTTAGCGAATTATTCTCATCCACTTGCTATAAACAAAAGTTCAAAGATTTATCCAACTAATTAAAAATAAAATAGACCGCTGGATTCACTCTCCAAGGAGCAGTCAAGCTACAGGATTCATAAAATGATAATATTTCTATTTCCTCACAAATAATCAAAGACAAATATGAAAGGAGAAGTATGAAACTTGTATCTATTTTATGTACAAATCAATCATACAAGAGCACTATGGCAACAAAAAGACAGCAGCAAAGCATCGAGACCAGAAACAGAATTGTAGAGGCAGTCAGTGAACTGGTCGCAACCACGGAAGTCGATAAAATCAAAATAAGGGATATCTGCAAAAACGCCGGTGTTTCACTCGGTTCCTTTTATGTGTATTTTAGTTGCAAGGAAGAGGCAATCCTTTACATCTACCGTAACCTGGACCGCGCATTTGAAGACCTCAAGTTACAAGGCAACCCCAAGGAAAATATTCTTTTGATTTTAAGGACCTATTATGAAATGGCAAATCTTAACAATCTCGATTTCGCCCGGCATATCTATAGTTGTCACCTAACATATTATGACGAGTATTTCTTCGATGAGAAACGCCCCATTTTCAAGGCCCTTAATCAAGAACTAATCCACCTAAATAATTTATCAAACACCCATGACATCACCTGGAAAATCCTCGATTTCATGCGAGGTCGGATTTTCAACCTTTGCATTCGCTTCAAGCTGGAAAATCCGAACTGGTTTGACGAGCAAGTTGCTTTGACCTGGCAATATATCCAGTTTTTAATCCAGTCTAGCAACAACTGATTTCAATATAATTAATAAAGGTTCCTCTTAAATGATATCTGTCATTCAAAAGGAACCTTTTATTTGTAATTCGAGTTGTAGAAAAGTGTCGAATATATATATATATATATATATCTATTTATTGGAATGACAGACCGGACAGTTTTGCATCGCCAAAGGCAATTCCAAACTGCAGTCCTCAAGCAGTTTTTCATCGCTGAGAATTTCCAGAGTCGGACCGGAAGCAACTATCCGGCCCTCTTTAAGGACAATGATACGCTCACAACTTTCCAGAACCATGTCGAGATCATGACTGGTGATGATTTTGGTATGATCAAACCCGTTGAGCAGATTGATCAGCCGCCGGCGTGATTTTGGATCAAGTCCCAAGGTAGGTTCATCCATAATCAGGATATCCGGGAGCATCGAAAGCACACTAGCAATGGCTGCTGCTCTTTTTTGACCTCCCGACAGTTTGAACGGTGCCCGGTCCTTAAGTTCTAAAATTCCGACCTTGGTCAAAGCTTCTTGGACCCGTTTATCAACTTCAGACTCGCTCAAGTTGTAATTTCTCGGCCCAAACGCAACATCATCATAAACCGTCGTCATAAACAGTTGATCATCGGAATTCTGAAAAACCATCCCCAGCCGTTGCCGGATCAAGTCGAGGGTCTTTTTGGTCACCTTGGTATCGGAAACGATGATTTCGCCCCTGTCAGGGAAAAGGATCCCCATGACTAGCGAAAGCAGGGTCGATTTACCCGAGCCATTGGCCCCGATAATCGCCACGGATTCGCCCTGGGCGATTGAAAAGGAAATATCCTTGATTGCCTCAAAACCATCAGGGTATGAAAAATGCAGATTCTTTACTTCCAATTTATGGTGACTCATTATGTTCCCCCTCCTATCAACAAGCCCAGCAGACCCGGTAAATTATATAATCTTGCAAACACCAAAAACAAGGTCCAGATAACAATATACAGGTAATCTACAGGCGAGACTGTCGATTTCCCATAACTGTGGTACTCACCTTTAAAACCTCTTAACCGCATCGCTTCATAGACCCGCCCCGCCCGGTCGAAAGTCCGCAAAAGCAGCTGACCGGCAAAGAAGCCGGCATCCTTGAGCCGCACCCCTTTTTGACCGGGACTTCTAAGCGAATAGGCGCGCAGCATCCGGGCCAATTCTTCAAATAATACGGAAATATAGCGAAAAGTAAGAATCAACTGCAGGACAAAAATACTGGGGACTTTTAGTGTTCGCAATGCCTGGGCAATTTTATCCAGACCCGTAGTTGCCACCAACAGGAGACAGGCTGTAATTGTCAGTCCTGATTTGATCATTATCGACGCAAAGGTATACCAGCCCAGCGGATCGAATAACGGATTCAATATCCCGATTCCCAAAACCAGCGGTTCGACCATCAATAGCCGTTTCAAAATCGGCGCTACCGGAATATCCGCGATCAGAAACACCAAGAGCGGATAAAAAACAAAAGGCAGCAATGCAACTGTCGCATAGCGGTCGAATGAAACGACAGCAACCAAAAAGATCAGCGTTACCGCCAATTTGGTCACCGGATGGAGGCGATGGATAAGACTGTCCCTTTTAGCCAGATCATCCAATAATCTGATATTGTAAATCGAATCCATTAACTTATCCATCGGTATTCCCCCTTCTTTTTATTGACAAAAGAGGGTAGATTTCTCTACCACTCTAATAATTGTTACGATATGTTTTTTTTCGTTTTTTAAAGACACTTACTGCAAATCCAATTACCATGGCAAGAATCAAAGTCATCGCGCCCCCGATTATTCCGGAAGTCGAAGTTCCCGCCAATGCACTCAAGGTACTGTCATCTCCGCCATCAAATCCATAATCAGGAAGGATTGCAGTTGAATCCTGGATTCCCGATGCCAGCTCATGAAGCGGGTCCGATACTTCCAGCTCAGCCGTTCCGGCGGTCCGTTCCATAGCCCATTCCAATCCATCAGGATTAGATGAAGCGAACCAGGAAATCCCGCCCCCGATTACAACTGCCCCGATAATTAACGAGAGCAGCACTTTTTTGATTGAAACATTTCCAATCGCCCGGTTATTGATGCTGTTTTCAAGTATTTCCGGTCGCATGCGCCACACAAATGTGACTATCGCCGCCGTAATCAACCCTTCGACAATCCCGATTGCCAAATGGATTGGTTGCATCAAAGCCACAAAAGTCCCAAACGGCAGTTCGGTCTTATTGGAAAATAAAGTTTCCAAAACCACGCTAAACGCCCCAAACTGCAATCCGATTATCGCCGCAAGCAACGCTCCGATGAAAATCCGATTTCGGGCAAGTCCCTTTTTGGTTATTCGCTTATAGATAAGCGGATAGGCGATAAAACAGGTATAAAATCCCATATTGAAGATGTTACATCCAAGGGCCAGCAAGCCGCCATCCCCGAAAAACAGGGCCTGAATCATCAGAATCGAGGCCATGGTCAAAAAGCCGGTATATGGTCCCAGCAAAATTGCCAGTAAAATCCCGCCCCCAATGTGGCCACTTGAGCCAGTTCCCGGAATTGTGAAATTGATCATTTGTGAAGCAAAAACAAAAGCCCCCATAACCCCCATCAGTGGGACTTTTTTATCATCAAGATCCTCCTTTACTTTCCCTATTGAATATGCCGCAACACAACTGGTTGCGATTATCATGGTTGCCCCAACTTCTGGGGAAACCAGTGCGTCTGCCATATGCATAAGATAAACCTCCCTTTTATGATTTAATTATAACCTACACTATTAGTATTCTGATTTCAACCCGGGTATGGGGATATATTTGCAGATTTCCCACCACTAATTTGACTATTTATTACCGTTCTAATCTTATTTGACAAACAAATCGATTGCCTTGACCAGATTGTCGACCGCTTCTTTGTCGCCATGTTCCACCGCATCGACAATACAGTGTTCCATATGGTCTTTTAAAATTACCTTGCCGGTATTGGTCAAAGCCGAAATTACCGCCGAAAGCTGAATCAAAACGTCAGTACAATCCTTGCCGTCTTCAACCATCCGCTTGACCGAATCAAGATGACCCGACGCCCGGGACAGTCGATTCAACACCAACTTGGTACTTTGGTGGTTATGATGGTGCGTTACGCCATTGTGGTCATGGACATGCTCAGGACTTGGTTTGCTTTCTTTTTCCATTATACCACCCTCCGTTTCCAATTTAACTTGATTATACCAGTTTTTGCCCTTTTTATGAACTGCTATTATTAAGATACATCCTAAAGCGCACTCCATGTCAAGCCCTAACTTGTAATTTCCCCGCAAATTCAGGCATTTTTTCAAATCAGCAGTTGTCAAAAAGAACCGATATTGAAATCGGTTCTTCGATAAATCAAATCAGTCCTTCTTCTTTTAACCAGGCCACTTCATCTTCGATTGTCTTCGAGAACGGGCGGGAAAAGAAACCAAGCTCTTTTTGGGCTTTGGAACTGTCAAAATCATTGTTTCTCACCAGATTATAAATCATGAAAGTAGTGATCATGGCCGGCTCCTTGGTGATTTTACTGATGATTCCGCCAATAAAAGCAACGATCCTTGCCAACCAGATTGGAATAACCAGTTTGATTGGTTTGGTCCCACTCCATTTGGTAACCTCATCATAAAGTTCCATCATGGTCGCAGTTTCATTGCTTAAAATGTAACATTCCCCTTTGCGGCCTTTTTCACAGCAGGAAATGATTCCAGCTGCCAGATCGCGGACATCAACCGCATTGAAAGTTCCTTCGATTCCAAAAGGTACTTTTCCTTTGGCGACATCAATGATATTTTGAGTCACCAGGCTAAGCCCAAAATCATAGGGACCGAATATCCCGCTAGGATGAATCAGCGAAGCATCCAGGTCATATTCCCTAACGGCATCAAGCACCTGCTGGCTGGCCATCGCCTTGGTGACACTGTAATAGCCGACCACTTTGTCCGGATCGAAATGATCAACCTCGACAATCTTGTTTCCCGGTGGCAATTCCGGTATTGCTCCAGTCGAACTGATATAGACAAGTTTTTTGACTCGGTGTTTGAGACATTGGTCAATTATGTTTTGGGTTCCGGTGACGTTAACATCATAGACTAACTGACTGAAATCCGGATCCATCGTCACAATACTGGCACAGTGGATGACATATACATCCAATCCAGCTTCAACTTCAAAAAATTTTTCCAGCGATTCCTGATCTCGGACATCACCGATGGCAATTTCCACTCCGGGGTACGCCTTGGCAATTGATTTTTGCCTAATCAGCGCCCTCACCCGTTCCCCGCCATCTATCAAAGCCTTGGAGACATTACTCCCCAAATTCCCCGTTCCGCCTGTCAGTAAATAGATTTTATCATTCATTCCTATTCACCTCTCCTTATTGGTCCTGATCTTATTTTTTTCGTTGCACCGGTATCAAGATCCGGGTCAACAATTCCTCTTCCGGACAATCAGGGCCATTATAATAGTATTCATATGACGGCAATACCATCTCATAGCCATTGCTGTCCATCCATTCCTGCAACTCCTGATACACGGTTTCCAACTGAGCGTAACTGCCCCGATAAATACAGAAAATTTTGTATCCGGCTGCAATTTCTCCTACTTGGATTTCCCCCTTGCCCTGCAATTTACTGGCAACAGGAAAACCGATTTCAACCTCCAGATTTTCCATATCCATATTATGATAGGCCACAAACGGCACATCACTGAGAGTTTCATTGATTTCGCCTAGATACGCCCCCAGTTTCTGATAACTCTCCCCGATCAATCCCGGCAACTGTTGGATACTTGTTTTGTGTTTGATAACCAAGGCATTTTGTTTTTCCTGTTTTAATAAATGAATATCTGTCACTCGCGGCATAAAATCATCTCCATTCCATTTTTACAAACATTCACAATTTGCAACCTTTCCTCAATTCAATTTTAGCACATGCTCAGTCAACTAACAAGAATGGTTGATAAAATCAAGATAAATCAAAAGGAAGGCCGAAATGATTACGGCCTTCCTTTATTAATCAGTCTTTCCAATTGACGATTACAATCCCCCCCAGAACCAGCAAGATCCCAATCAGGGCAACCAGTTCCAAGGTTTCGTTTAAAAACAGGTAACTTGAGATGATTCCGACCACCGGAACCATCAGAAGATAGATCGAGGCTTTTCCGGCCTTGATTTTAGTCAGGATATATGTCCACAAGACAAAGGCAAACGCCGAGGCGATAACTCCGGAAAACAGGATATAGCCAAGCGACATCAAACTCCAGTGAGAAACTCCGTTCTCGAAAGCAAATGAGTATCCCAGCAGCAACGTGGCTCCAATAGCCATCTGCCAGGCAGTGAACTGGAATTTGTCACAACTTTGCAGTTTGACCTTGATAATCAGATTCGAGAATGCCCAGGCTACTGCTGATGACAGGGCCAGAAGCAAGGCCCAGATACTCCCATCAATCGTGGTGATGTTCAAAGCCAGCACCAATCCGGTGATTCCGATGACTATCCCGGCGAATTTACGCACGGTCAGCCGTTCATCCGGAATCGCAAAATGGGCCATGATATTGAGAAACAGCGGCATGCTGTAAGTCAAAACCGAGACCAGTCCCGCATTGACGTAGTTGAGCGAAACCTGGATCGCCATATTGAAGTAGGCCGTCTGCAAGATCCCGCAAATAACATACCATTTCAAATCGGATTTGCTTGGCAGGGGAATCTTCTTGATAAGAACAATCAAAAACAAGACTCCCGAACCCAGCAGGAACCGATAAGCGGCAAACAGCACTGGGGGAAAAGCACTGTTGGCAGACTTCATGACCACAAAATTGAATCCCCAGACCAGACATAAGACAAATATCATCAAATTCATTATATCAACCTTTCATTTGCCGACAACTCGCCTTTACAGGTTAGTCGAGAATCTCTCCGTTGCTGGCAATTACTTTTTTATACCAATCAAAACTTTTCTTCTTTCTACGATCATAAGTACCATTACCCATGTCATCAGCATCGACGTAGATGAAGCCATAACGCTTGCTCATTTGTGAAGTTGAGGCGCTGACAATGTCGATGCAAGCCCAAGATGTGTAGCCCATGCATTCGACTCCTTCATCGATCGCAATTGAAATTTGCTTGAAATGGTTGCGGAAATACTCAATTCGGTAATCATCGATGATTGAACCGTCTTCTTCAACAGTATCATAAGCACCGATTCCATTTTCCACGATCCAAAGCGGTTTTTGATAACGGTCATAAAGGTCAATCATCGAAACTCGCAGACCTTTAGGATCGACTTGCCATCCCCATTCACTGATTGGCAAATATGGGTTTTTGACACCGGTAACCAGATTACCCCCAACTTTTTCCCGTTGGTTCGCATTGACGCTTTGAACCATCGACATATAGTAGCTAAAAGCGATAAAATCTGCGGTATAAAGCTTGAGGATTGCTTCATCGCCCTCTTCCATCTTAATTTCGAATCCATTGTCTTTCCAATAGTTCTTCAGGTGTCTTGGATAGAATCCAAGCACTTGAACATCGGTATAGACGAAATTGTTTCGGTTATCTTTTTGCGCCAGAATGATATCATCAGGATTGCAGGTTTCCGGATAAGTCAGGGTTTTGGTGACCATACATCCAACCTGGGCTCCCGGAATCATTTCATGGGCATATTTGGTCGCCAGAGCTGCTGCAACAAACTGGTGATGCAACGCCTGATAGATTGCTTCTTCAGCCACTTTTTTGTTAGGATACTTCTCTTCTACAACCCCCATGGTTGTAAATGAGTGGCGGAACACACTGTCAATTTCATTGAAAGTCAGCCAATATTTGACCAGATCCTTGTATCTTGCAAAGCAGACTTTCGCGTATTTGACAAACATATCAACCAATTCTCTGGAAACCCAACCATCGTATTTGTTGACAAGATACAATGGCATTTCATAATGCGACAGGGTAACCAATGGTTCAATCCCACTTTCCTTCAATTCGCAAAACAGATCCTCGTAGAATTGCAGACCTTTTTCATTAGGTTCGGCTTCATCCCCATTCGGAAAAATCCGCGCCCAGGCAATCGAAACCCGGAGAGTTTTGAATCCCATTTCCTTGAATAAGGCGATATCCTCTTTGTAACGATGGTAGAAATCAATCCCCCGACGTTTAGGATAATAGGTATCATCTTCGGCCGCCATCGCCTCTTCAATGTCTTCAAGTCCGACATGCCATTGTTTTACATAATCCTTGATATCGATATTCGGTTTGAACTTGGCCACGTCAGCCACAGTCATTCCCTTACCATCTTCATTCCAGGCACCTTCAGCCTGATTGGCGGCAATTGCGCCACCCCATAAAAAACCTTCTGGAAAACTCATTGATATTACCTCTCTTTTTGTATTTTTTGATTTGATTTATCGTGATTCAGCTTACTTCATAGTCATATCTTAATCCATTTTCAGCCAAATCGGAGATAGTTCGCAATTTGGAAACCAAAAAAATCCCGTCGGATTAAAACGGGATTGCTTCAGGATTGAATTATTTGGTTATCTTGCAAGATGTTCTCTAAATTTCAACGTGATATAGTCGGTTATCAGGGAGTACAAGGTACTGTGGATCGAGATATTCGAACTACATTCGTATTCGACACAATAATCAACCCGGCTGTCATTGGCCAGTTCTTGGTTGGATGTGATTACCACAACCTTGGCCGCAGTCTTGTCGAAAACGCTTTTGGCGACATCGCCTTCAAGCATCTGATGCTTCAGGATATACTCACCGGAATGCGAAAAGATGATAATCAGGGTTTCTTCGTCGGCATTTTCAATAAATTGCTGCTGTTTGACATCATTGAGGCTGGTAAAAATGAATTTGTCATTATATGCCAGTTTGATTTGAAGATCGATTGCCGCCGTCTGGGAAAACAGTAATCCAAACGCTGCCACTCTTTCATATTTGGCGATATCAGCCGCCAATCTCGACGCATTGGAAGCTTCTATCGACTCTTTTAGCAGCTTCAAATCAAATGTAATCAAGTCGACATATTCACCAAAGTCATTGCTTTCAAGGTAGCTCATCACATTATTATTGTAACTGTAACGGCTATGGGGCACATTGGGAATTGCATCACGGAACTCAAAATAATCATCGAATCCAATTTTACGGATAAATTTCGAAATCGTCGATTTTGAGACACTGCACAAAGCGGCAACTTGGCCGATTGTCAGATTGGAAATATTATCAAAATTCTCCAAAATGCTTTTGGCGATATGATAATTGGTCGAACCCAGATCCTCCTCAAGTACCACAATCAACAATCTACTCAGTAACATTCCCATAGCAACTCTCCTTTTTTAGCGGTCACTGCGACCGGCTTCTTTCCTCATCAATCCCGTCAAACAAACTAAAACTCCAGCCCCGGTCATTTCACTAAACAAGATATCCCTCGATAATTCCGGCCAGTTGGGGATTGTCGAGATATCCGGATTCACTAAAAAGAACCAGATATGCCTCAAACTCAGGCGAAGGCAGGTTGTTTTCAATCGTATCAATCGCCACCTGCAAAGCCTGAGCTTTGGGATATCCATATACCCCCGAAGATATCAGCGGAAAAGCAATGCTTTGAAAATGATGTTCTTTGGCTATCATCATCGAATTTCGATAGCATGATTTCAACAACGCTTCTTCATTATTAGTTCCGCCGCGCCAGACCGGTCCGACTGTATGAATTACATGACCAGCCGGCAACTGATAACCCTTGGTGATTTTCGCTTCGCCAGTTGGACATCCGTTCAATTTGCGACATTCTTCCAAAAGTTCACTTCCGGCTGCCCGATGGATCGCCCCGTCAACTCCCCCACCACCCAACAGAGTATGGTTGGCGGCATTAACTATGGCATCGACCTTCATCTTGGTGATATCGCCAAAAACAATTTTTAATGGCATTATTCCTGCTCCTTTCATGATAGTTTCTTTACTACACAAGATGATCCTATGGGCTAATTATACCACCAAAGCTTAAAACCGGGAATTGAATCCCATAAAAAAAGCATTTAAATGACAGTCAATCATCCAAATGCCGTTAAAGAAATATTATTGTTCCATCAGTTCGATTGCTTGACGCATTTTAGAACGGACATCAACCCCGAAAGGACAGTTTCTCTCACAAGAACCGCAGAAGATGCAGTCTTTGGCTCTTTTGGTCAAATTGAGATAATGTTCCCGGGCCAACTCATCGCCGGCGACATACAAATCGAGATATTTGTGGACCGCCCCGATATCAATACCTTGAGGACAAGGGAGGCAGTGATTGCAATACACGCACGTTCCTTTAATTTCTTTGGGCTGCATCGTCGAAATAAACGAATAGTCCTTTTCTTCATCGCTTACTTGGTAGTATTCCAAAGCATCCTTGAAATCCTGAAGCGACCGGACTCCAACCGGGACCGCCATTACCGCCGGACGGTCGAGGACATATTTGAGACATTGATGGATTGTCATTGCCCGATTGAACGGTGAACTCTCCGCTTTAAGCAATGTTCCACCGCCATATGCTTTCATGACCTGGATGTCAACCTGATTTTTATCACATTCGCGGTAGAATCGACTCCTTTCCCTTGAGCCAATCGTCTTGTCTTTACCTTTGGTGTCCAATTCCTCAAAAGGAATATTATCAACCGGATTGAGGTCATACGCGGCATTGATGCTAAATAAGCAAGTGTCGAACAGACCGGTCTCCAGAAACTGATGGCAGATTTCCACCGTATGGGACGCAAATCCCAAGTATCTGATTTTTCCTTTCCGCTTCAATTCCTGAGCATATTCGATTATTCCCGATTTCATGATAATGTCATAATCATCCTGTTCATCAACACAGTGGATAAACGCGATGTCCGCATAGTCTGTTCCCAAATCCGCCAATTGTTTTTCAAATGATTCCCGGACCAGATCTAGATCGCGGCTGCGCAGATATTGTCCTTCTGGAAACGTCAGCCCCAGATGCATCTGCAAAAAGAACTTTTCCCTTCTTCCTTGCAAAGCCGCGCCGATATGGACCATCGGTTCGGGATAAGACATCGCCAAATCAATCAGATTAACTCCTTCTTTTTCGGCCAGATCGATAAGTTCCCTGATACCATCTTTGGTGATTTCATGCATATGAGCGGATCCGATTCCGATTGTGGAAATCCGGTCCCCCTGATTACTGATTCGATACTCCATAATTTCCCCTCCTGATTCTTTCAGTTAAACTATACACCCGAAGTGCAGTTTAACGTCAAGGCCTTTTTGAACTATCGTCAAAAAAGGGTACTGCCCCCTTTTCAATCATTTATTTAAGATAGATTTCAATCCGCTCTTTGCCCCTTCCGATATTTTTCCGCTTGAACGCGATAGACCCGATTTCTCCGGTTTTCTTGATATGAGTCCCGCCACAAGGAACTTTCGCAAAGCCCTCAAGTTTCCAATAGCGCTTCTGCCTATTAACATCCTCAAAGCCACACTCAATTGGTTGGTCACTAGCGATGATCGCTTGAGCTTTTTGGGCCAGATCAGGGAAAATATCACTAATGTTACCATCCCAGTAAAAATCCACCCTGGACTTTTCGCAAGTTATGTTGGCCCCGATTTTCTCCGGTTCACCGTAATTCTGGTATACCAATTCCAAAACTATTTCGGCTGCAAAGTGCAATTTCATAATCCGATAGCGTTTTTCCCAATCAATCGCAACCGTCACTTCCTGTCCGACGCTCAAATCATGACTGTTCTCGATTGTATAATATATTTCCAAACCGTCTTTTCTAGCTTCAATAATCCGATAGCCCCCGATAGTCCCAAAATCAGACTGCTGTCCGCCAGAAAAGGCGAATGCCACAGTTTGATCAAGAGTCACCGCATTATCCTTGACATCAGTTATTTTTGCTTTGATGCTACTAAGATAAGGATCTTCCCAAAATATTTTCCTTACGCTCATTTTTTCCCCTCCTTGCAAACAGGGTAGTGTCAAAACCAGTTAGTTATTTATAGCTTTAAATAACTGGTAAACCGCATTCTACCTAGGTTTTTTATCTATTTTAGTCGCTCCCCTCCGGAATCGACATATAACTTAGCCATTTCAATATACAAAAAAGGCAATAGCTCCTATAATTGTAAGTGACAAAACCACAAGTAAAGGAGAACTATTACCATGGCTAAGATTATATCACTAATTATCAAATTATTGAATATTGTCAATAAAATTTCTTTCAAATTCGAATGCTTTTTGATGAAATTTCTTCCCAAAGATCCTGATACTTTAATAATGGGCGAACAATACCGCAAATTCAAAGTTGATCCGGTTCCTCTCATCAAAGAAGAAAATCTTCCAATCACATTCTCTAAAGCTGTTGAAATCTACAAATCAAAGCATAACGGTCGCTCGCCCAAACCTATAAATAGACGAGTTCCTTTAAACATACCCAAAGATACTGTCTGCCCTCACTGCGGTGCTCCTTACGAATATCTTTATGACAACAAGTCCGGAAAAATCTCCCAGCAGTGTCGCTGCAAGGTTTGTGATACAACTTTTATTCCCGGGAAACCTTATATCCAACAAGTTGCACATCACTGTCCTTACTGCGGTCGGAAACTCGACCCTCATCATGTCAGAGATCATTTCACAGTATATCGATGCTCAAACAGAGAATGCACCTACTACAAACACAATATCCGCTCCCTTAGTAAACAAGAGAAAAAGCTATACAAGAAGAATCCATCCGCTTTCAAACTTCGCTATATTACTAGGGTTTTTAGTGCGTCCATAGAACAACTAGAACAGCTCCAGGCGACTATTACCCCTTCAATAGTTCAACTATCCAGAATCAAAAATTCTAAGGAAATACTAGGTTTAATCCTCACGTATCACATCAATTATGGACTATCCCTAAGAAAAACTGCATTGATTCTCAAAGAAGTACATGATGTCGATGTATCTCACCAAACCGTTGCCAATTACGCCGAAGCGGCAAGCTGTCTAATCAACCCCTGGTTAGACAATTACCAATACGGTGAATTGACACCAGATCAATGCGGTGATGAAACCTACGTTAAAATCAACGGTAACAAAGCCTATGTCTTTTTCATGTGTGACAGCATCAAGAAGATAATCACTTCATATAATATCTTTATGAAAAGAGATACCTTTTCAGCTATCCAAGCCTACTATTCAGTACTCAGAAAGTTTACCGCCATTCCCGAAGGCTTGAGTTTTGTAGTTGATGGCAATCCAATCTATCTTGCCGCTCAACAATATTTCCTATTGCAAGACAGGAAATTCAAAGTCCATCAGGTAATAGGTTTAGAAAACAAGGATGAAGCTTCAAAGATTTACCGACCTCAAAAGCAGATAATTGAAAGATTGAACAGAACATTCAAGTTTTCTTATTACGTAAAGAATGGATTTGCGGATTTAAACAAAGCAAATGAATTCATGTGTCTGTTTACCACATACTTTAATTTCCTCAGGAAGCATAGTTCTTTGGAATACAGTCCTCCAGTTAAACTGGAATCATTCGAAGGTGTGACCAACATGCCTAGAAAATGGAATATGATTATCGCTATGGCCAATGATTACATCATCAACAACTCCATAACAAATTAATCATACTTTTCATACCTGTTTGACACTACCGCAAACAGGAAATCCAAGTAGTTATTTTTCAACTATATAGAATGAAAGCTGAACCTCAGCGGGCAATCTGGTCGCCTTACAGACAAACAAATAACAGTTGAGCCATTTGAGATTGTCGCTGTAGATTTCAAAAGTCGGCGTAGTGGAAAAGTAATAGGCATCCGGATCCACGAATTCACCTCTTACAACTTTCTCCACATATTCATCCGGAACCGTTCTTATTCCATTGTTCTCGATGTAAAATGAGTCGCCACTTGAAAGACGCACCCCATAACGGGCTGACAGTTCGCAAATTCCATTCGGCCGGATCACCTGACTGTCGACTCCACCGGGAAGCACCGTTCCCTCGATTTGATTGCCGGCGATATCCTGACCGGTAAGTTTCCCTTCAGTAATTGGAATCAGCTGCCTTCTCCCGACCTTGTCATCCTGACCGACTACTGTCGGAGTAGCCACTTTGACTACTATATCAAACATTTTCTTTAACATCATTTTCTCCTTTTTTCCTTCATTATTCAAAATCTATTATACTGATTATCGGGAACACTGGCAAACAGTTCCCGTTATGAATGAAAAACATAAAAACCATGACCTGGTCACATCAGTGAACCGAAGTCATGGTTTTTATGTTTTTCATTTACAGATGTTAGGCTTTTTGCTCAAGAACCGCCATGGCATCTTGCAACATTGCCACAGTAATTTCATAAGGATAATGGCTGACATCGGACATTTTCGTGATCGTTTCTAGAAGCCCTCCGAAACTTGACTCATCCATATCCACATCAGACAGTTTGGTTGGAAGGCCGATTGCTTTATTGAAATTGTAGATTTTCTCGAATTCTTCAGCTTGACCATCCACCAGCAAGGCATAAAGGACCCCGAATCCGACAACTTCACCATGAAGATGTTTCTCTTCAATGATTGGAAATGAAGTCAGAGCATAGAAGATGGCGTGCGCCAGACCGCTGTTGTAATCAGGAGTGAAATCCCGGGTCAGAAAGATCGAGGCAATTGCCGTCGTAACTACTATTGCCAAGACAGTCTGCTCAAGTTCATAAGAAACCACCTTGTTTTGATTATCCAGATAACCTTTCTTTCCATATGTCATCAACGGATCGAGACACATGCGGCTGGTATTGACCCCCAAAGCCGTATAATGAGGCAACTGTTCACCTCTAGAAGAGATGTCCGCTTCGTAATATTTTGCGTAAGTATCCCCGATTCCGGCCCACATGTACTGAGCCGGTGCCTTGGCGATGATTTCAGTATCGATGAAAGCATGGATCGGCGGTTCCAAAAAGAAATATGGTTTCAAGAATGTCCCATCCTCATTGTACATGATTGAAACAGTCGTACATGCCGAGCAGTTTGAAGCGATGGTCGGAAAGCTGAAAATCGGTTTTTCAGTTTGCTGGCAAAGACACTTGCAAGTATCGGTCGCTTTTCCTCCACCTACTGCAAATACCATATCAGCTTCAATGAACGACGGATGTGCTTTCAATTTTTCCACCATTTCAAATGTACAGTCTTTACCGTAGAGAACGTAATCAATAACCTCGATTGGTGTATTGACAATCGACTCCTCCAGTTTGGCCTTCATTGCCGCAGTAGCTTTCTTCCCCCCGATAACCACTGCTTTGGTACCATATCGACTGCAAATTTTTCCTACTTGATCGTAAACTTCATCTCCAATCGAATAACTTGGCAAATGTAATTCGTAATTTTCCAACAACATCTAAACGCCCTCCTCGTCAATCTCCAGTTTTTTTGCTTTTCTGGTTTTAGTTGAAACAAAATGAATAATGAATGGTATGACAATTACAAATAACGTTGCATACCCGATATATGAATAACCGCGACCTACCAATGGAATTAAGCCAAACTGAGCGATTGAAAAAGCCAATCCCGTGAACAGCAATGAAACCAGCACATAATGGCTTCTTTTCACTTTGGTTTTCTTTTCAATCTGTTTGACAGTTCTTTCGACTATTCCGGCAATCATGGTAACTCCCGTCGAAACCGCCCCGACAACCATCAGGACTGAAATCAGCGGAGTCAGAATATTGGCCCCGACACCGTTTTGAACCAGCAGCAACATCGGCACTGCCACTTCCGCCAACTCCGGAAGGAAGGCCACCGCCATCAATCCGACAATGGCAAGTTCCATAATAACGGTATTGATGATGAACATGTAAATCATCGATTTTTTAATGTCTTCAGGTTCGGTGATTCCTTTGGTATGTTGATACATCAGACCCACTGCAGTCAACTGGAATATTCCATAAACACACCCGCGGGTAATCGCACTGATAATCCCGCCATCTTGAGAAGATCCCACCGGCATCTGCCCGGCACCGACTTTTGAAAAAGCAGCGACTATGGTATCCCATTGCATGATGATGTTGGGAATCAGGACTGCCAGCAATCCCGCAATGACCACCACTGAAAGAACTGCTGAATATTTTCTCACAAATCCGGTTCCAAAAAGGGCCACCACGAAGATGGACACCCCGATGATCATCGTGGAAACCAGATAGGGAATCCCGGTCAAAGCGGTCAGCGTCGAAGCTCCCGTGGCAAAAGCCACCGCCGGCGCCAGACAGACCATTACGATATATTCGATTTCATAAAGATTGGAGAAAACCACACTGAAGCGCCCGTAGAAGCGATCCGAGAAACTTCGGTAATCATAAGTATTGTGTTTATAGGCATAACTCATCCCATAATAGTAAAACAAAGCCATTATTCCCTGGGCAATAATCGGAGTCGCCAGCATCCAGATTCCATAATTGATGAAATACTGATAAATTTGGGCTCCCGAAGCGAAACCTCCGCCAAACTGGGTGATGAACCCGACAAAAGCAATTCCCATTGCCATGGATAAACCTTTGGTTTTTTTCATGAAAAATCCTCCCTGTAATCGTATCTGCTATCGAAATCCAACCAGTTAGTTTTTTTCTAACAAAAAAACCCCTGTCTCAGATATCAATATCTGGGACAAGAGTATTATCTCCTGCGGTGCCACCCATTTTGGCATAAAATCATGCCCTCTCATGCACACAAACATGCGCTTTGTTTGTTAACGAAGCAACTCTCCGTCTCCCCTACTGTCTTTCAGTTCGCCCTCATAAGTCCATTCATATTCAAAATCACATAAGCCTTTCACCAACCGGCTTTTCTCTGGGATGTCTTTTCAAATACTACTATTCTCAATCATCGGTTTTGATAAATATAGCATATTAACCCCATGAATTCAATGTAATTTGGCACCCGATTTGACTTTTTGAAAATAAACGCCTATTTTCGAATTATGCTTATATTTATGTCTTAATATTTTGGTTTTTCACAAATCAATCTTGTCCTGTTCCTTAAACTTACCTGATTGAATTCTCAAAAATCTCAGAACAGCTAAAAAAACAACCTGTAACCAATTAGGCTAGGTTGTTTTGATATTCATCATTTGCTTTAATCTAGAAAGCCTCTTTCAATACTTCAAGAACTTCATCTTTGGTCATTTTTTTGTATCCGCCTAAAATGATTGTTGACTCAGCAATCATCGGCAACATATCTTCAGTTGTTCCCAAATCTTGTAAGTTAGTGACGATTTCACATTCTCTGCAGAAGTCTTCAAGAGCATCAATACCCGCAAGAGCGATTTCATCTTTGGTTTTTCCTCCAGGATCAACATTCCATACTTGAGTCGCGAAACGGACGAATTTATCCAAACCGTCTTTGTAAATTGCGCGGTAGTAAGGCAGGGAAACCGCCGCCAATCCCATCCCGTGGGCACAGTCAGTGTAAGCCCCTAATTGGTGTTCAATCATATGGACTTGCCAGTCTTGAGTTTTGCTTAATCCCATGATTGGATTCATCGCCAAAGTGGAACTCCACATCAAATTACTTCTCGCTTCATAGTTTTTAGGATCATCCACAGCTACTTTGGCACTGTTGATGATTGAACGAAGCAATCCTTCAATCAGATAATCAGTTGTGACATCGTCTTCCCCTGAAAAATATGATTCCATCAAATGTGACATCATATCGAAGATTCCGCTGGCCATCTGATAAGCTGGTAATGTGAAGGTATATTCCGTATTCAAAATTGAGAATTTTGGATTGACATTCGCCGGGAATACACGACCCATTTTCAATTTCATCGCATTATTCGTGATTACTGATCCGCCGTTCATTTCCGAACCGGTTCCAGCCAGGGTCAAAATTGATGCTACCGGAACGATTTTATTGTCAACTGGTGCGAATTGAAGCCAGTATTTGGTCCATGCGTCACCTTCGCAGTAAGCAGCTACTGAAATCCCTTTGGCGCAGTCAATAACCGATCCACCACCAACAGCCAAAATCAGATCCACATTATTATCTTTGACAACTTTAGCCCCTTCAGCAACTTTATCATATGTGGGGTTGGCCATGATACCTGATACTTCAACCACAGTTTTTCCGGCATCTTTCAAGATAGCGATAACCTCATCGTACAGACCGATTTTCTTGATGGCACTTTTACCGTATGCCAACATGATTGTATCTCCATAATTGGCCAATTCAGTTTTCAAATTATTAAGTGATTCTTTCCCAAAATAGATTGTTGTTGGGTTTTGATATGTAAAATCTAAATTCATAATGTTCCTCCATTTTATTTTTTGATTATATCTCCCCACCCCTCTGGATGAGATTCGTGTGAGCGAATAGCTTTTAGCATCGCTTCAACTACTACATCTTAGACCTTAAACTTAACTTTAAGTCAAGGGTATTCTTAAATTTATTTCCGTTTGTCAAAAGGCACCAGCTCGTTGAAGCTGGTGCCTTGATTCTAAATTACCTCGCCGTTAGACATGGTGACTTGGCGATACCATTCAAAACTATCTTTCTTGTATCGGGACCGGGATCCATTACCGTAATCATCAATATCGACATAAATAAAACCATATCTCTTGCTCATTTCCGATGAAGAACAGCTGACAATATCAATCGGACCCCAAGGATAATAACCGATTAATTCAACCCCGTCGTGAATTGCTTCTTTCATCTGCTCAATATGGACCTTGTAGTATTCAATACGGTAAGGGTCATGAACCTTGTTATCTTCGGTCAACTCATCAAATGAACCTGATCCATTTTCGACCACCATAATCGGTCTTTGGTAACGGTCATATAATACATTGAGGGTATATCTCAAACCAACCGGATCAAATGACCACCCCCAGTCATTTTCCGGAAGATCTAAGTTTTTAGCGAAACGTTTATAGTTTTCCCGTTGCCCTTTTTCATAAATTTCCTGTCCGGTTACAACAGTATAATAATAAGAAAATGTCAAAAAATCCGCTGTGTTTTTAAGATCTTTCTCATCATTTTCCTCAAAAATTATGTTGATGTTTTCATCCAAAAAAAAACGGAACGCATATTTGGGATAGTAACCCCGCATCAGGACATCAGAAAAAAAGTACTGCTCCATCTGATTGAGTTTGAGGGCTGCCATCTGATCTTCAGGTTTTGGCGTTTTTCCATATGCCAACTCCGCCAAAAGCATCATTCCAATTTGGAAGTCCGGATTTATTTCTCTGGCTATCTTGGTAGCTCGCGCGCAGGCCACCAGTTCGTGATGAACCCCCTGGTATTTAGCCTGCTTGAGATTATCTACCGAATCCGAGGGAATACCAAGATGATTAAACGACTCATGTATGATCAGATTGATCTGATTGACAAGAATCCAGTATTTTACCTTATCTTTATAGCGGACGAAAATCGTTTCACAGTAATGAGTGAAAAAATCAATCATTTTCCGATCATGCCAGCCACGATAATTCAAGGCTAGATTTAACGGCATCTCGTAATGAGATACGGTAACCAAAGGCTCAATTTTCAATTTGATCATCTCATCCAAAAGATCATCATAGAACTGCAACCCTTTTTCATTTGGTACCTTTTCATCACCGTTAGGAAAGATCCGCGACCAGCTGATTGAGATTCTTAACGAATTAATCCCCAGACCTGCCAAGAGTTTCAAATCTTCTTTGTAAGTATGATAGAAATCAATCCCATGGCGCTTGGGATAGTAATTAATCTTGTCTTCGATTGCCTTTTTGATATCTTCCGTCGAAATTTCCTTGTTTGATTTATTCTTGATATCCTCCACCGGATCATAAGGGTAAATATCCTGAACACACATCCCTCTTCCATCCTCAAGATAAGCCCCTTCACACTGATTGGCCGCCAAAGCGCCACCCCACAAAAAATTTGCGGGAAATTTATTATCGTTTTTTTTCATTATTTTATCCCTCTTTTTCTATTTTGTTTCACTTGAAAGTTGATAAATCCCTTTACTTTTTAACAACTTCTAGCCCCTCTTTTCGTCCAATAACTTGTTCATATTCTTTTCCAGTTCGCTAATTCGGTTATCGTAACTAGTGAATATTTTGATCAGTTGCCTGGCAATATTCAGTTCACTATATACTGTCATCAGAGTATCCTGAGCGTGTGAAAAAAGCAAAGAATAGACCGGAGTAGCACCATTTGTTTCCGCCTGGATTGCATCTGTTTGAATCCGGTGAGCAATAGTGATTTTTTCCTGGGCATCCTTTATTCTTTCTTTTGCCAAATCCAATTCCCCTTTTGCGACAGCATCAAGCGCTTTTTTACAGGCTGCTCGCGCATCGCCGGCATTTAATATGATTTGCATCGATATCTGCATATTTTTTTCATCCATATTTTTCCCCTTATAAATCCAATCTTTTTAATCCTCATTTTGGCAACAGCTTTTTTCATATATTTTGAAAAAAGGATACCATACCAGTGCCGTAGCCAAGAAAATAATCATTACCAGAACAACTGCCGTAAATGAACCACCAGTAGCCAACCAGGTCGAAATCGGGTAGGGCAGATACCAAAACTGGAACAACAGCTCCGGAATCGGGGCAAAGCCAATCATCTTGGTCCCCATCCAGGCAATCGAACAATATACGACACTGTTTAAAATCATCGGAACCATCAAAATCGGATTCCAGACAACAGCTCCAAAAACAATTGGTTCATTAATATTGAAAATCGATGGCACAATTGCCGCCTTTCCCAGTTTGCTTAATCGCTTTGATTTAGAAAAATAAAACAATAATGCCAGACCCAAAGTACAGCCGGTCCCTCCAATACACATGTAGGCATATTGAAATGAACTGGTGAAAACATTCGAAGCGCCCGCAAAACTGTTGGCGGTTATCGCCACCAGTTTCAATGGTGTTGTTATCGGTGTCAAAACCCAAGCCGAAATCCCTATCGAATACAAAATCACAATGAACAGGTCAATTGCCAAAAATCCCCAAAAAGTCTCAGTTACAAACTGCAACGGGCTAAAAACTAGATTTATTAGCCCTGCCAGATCAATCCCGGCAATTCCCACCATCAGGTATCCACCGCACACAATAATTGCGATTGGCATTAGCTGTTCGGGCCAAAATCTCACAAAATCCGGAATTTCAGAATCTTCCCCGAAGAAACGAACCTTGCCCAAAGCCCGAATAATCATCCCAGCAATAGTTCCAGTTATCAGCGCAACGAAAAGTCCGGCCGGACCAAATGCACTTCGCTCAAATCCATTGGCTAATCCGGCCAGAATCTCAGGTGCCACGGTTATCCCATAAAGGGTCATCCCACTTATCCCTGCGACAAAACGGTACTTTTTCAACCGGTTTTTTTCCATCAGATTGAATGGTATCAAAAATGCCACTAGCGGTGAAATAAGTCCAATCGCCCAGTCATAGAAACACCAAAAATCCGGCCACCACTCGATGTGCATACCCTGGGCGGGGATTGTCAACATCGCTAAGACTGAAGCAAGATAAATAAACGGTATGATCTGATTGAATGAATCTCTGATGGTGACCAGCCAGGTGTTTTGATTTATTCTGGTCATCGGTGCTGCGATCCTCTTGTTGAGGAAATTTATCAGTTTATCCATATCGATTACCCAGCTTATCTGATTTTCTTCATAAGATGTTCAATCGCCTTTTCACCATCTAGCAATGAATAATATTCAGGTTCCATCAAAACAACAGCAATTTGGGTATCGCCGATGTATTCTTCGATATCATCCATGATATAAGCCAGATGGGGCCCAACCATCAGTGCATCAATCTCATCCAGATAATTTTCGATTTCCGACTCACTTCGGGCAGTTATTTTTAACTGCAAACCTTGGGCCGTTGCCGCTTTTCTCATATTGGCTGCCATGAATCCGGAGCTGGCTCCCGACCCACAAACAATCAAAATTCTTAATTCTTCCATAGTTTCCCCTCCTTGAGTATCTGATTTCTCATTTTCATTATCGCTCATTGCCACTTGTTCTTTCCACTAATTGTTTTCCCTTGGGCAGTGCAAATCTTTGGATTTGTCGAATATTAATGCTGTTTGTATAGAAGTGAATTGGATAATACCGTATAATCACATTAAAGAGGGGGGATACGATATGTTGAATCGAAAATATGAAAACCTGATTTTGGCCCTTGTGGATAAAGACGCTCCTGTTTCAGCATCCGCCTTGGCAGTGACCCTCGGAGTTTCCCCCAGAAGCGTTAAGACATATGTCAAAGACATCAACGACCTATATCCCACTGCTATCAAATCCGACAGTTCCGGATACCATATCGACCGCGAAACCGGGCTTGAAATCATCAATCAAAAAGAAGGCTCTATTCCCCAAACCAGTGAGGAGCGAGCCCTTTTCATCCTCAACCATCTGATCAAGGAACCCGGAAACTCTTATGAGTTGAGTGAAAACCTCTTTGTGAGCATGGCTACCTTGAAAAATGACCTGGACAAGGTCAGAATGATGATCGGTAAATACGACCTGACTATCAAAAACAAGAACGATACTCTCACAATCGAAGGGCGCGAAAACAACAAAAGAAAATTGGTAAGTTTCATCCTGCAAAAGGAAAGCAATATCAATTTCGTCAGCCTTGGGGCAATTCAAGAAAAATTTGACCAGATTGATGTTTTCTACATCCAGGAAGTGGTCACCACCGCTTTTAAAAACAACTATTATTTCATCAATGACTATTCGCTTATCAGTCTGATTCTTCACATCACAATTTCAGTTGATCGCATCAAAAACAATAACGCCACCATCAACAACAATGATATCCAGATCCATGATGATTCAAAGTTAAAACTGGCCCAGGAAATCGCTCTACTTCTTGAAAGACGTTTTAAGATTGATTTTAGTTCCAATGAAATCAGTCAGTTGGCTATCTTGTTGATGTCGCGGGTCACATCCATAAATTATCTCAATATCAATGAAAGCAACATCTATGAATATCTCGATTTTTCGTTGATAACACTGGTCGAACGACTGATAAACTCGTTGCGCTCAGTCTATTATATTGATTTGGATGAATCAGAATTCAAAGCCAGATTCGCTCTGCATATTAAAAATTTGATTATCCGTTCGAAAAACCGCTACTTGTCGAAAAACCCTTTGGTAAACGAGATAAAATCCGGATGCCCCTTGATATATGATGCCGCCGTCTACATTTCAGGTATCATCCAGAAAGAGACCGGAATTGATATCAACGATGACGAAATCGCCTATATTGCTTTCCATATCGGCAATGCGATTGAAGTTCAAAAAGAAATTCATAATAAAGTGACTGCTTGCCTTTGTTGTCCCAACTATTACGACATGGGCCATAACTTGATTCAAAAAATCAATTTGCACTTCTCCAACCAGTTATTGATTAAAAACATCGTCAATAGTCTAGAAGCGGCCCAAGATGATGCTGTCGACCTGATCATTTCCACCATCCCGGCAAATGGAATTGGTTTGACGCAATTCATCCATTTGAATATTTTTCTTCAGCAACGCGATATTGACAATCTTCAAGGCAAGATCAAAGAAATCAAACTCATCAGGGAAAAAAATGAATTCAGAGCCAACCTTTGCAATATCATTGATCGGCATCTCTTCGAGATTAATCCCCCTTGCCACACTCAAAGTGAAATCATCGAACATAGCTGCAATGTTTTGCTTAGAGCCGGATATGTCCAACCGGATTTTACCACGAAGGTATGGGAACGTGAACAAATGTCCTCTACTGCTTATGGCCGTTTCGCGGTGCCTCATACAATGAAAATGGAGGCCAACCAAACCGCCATTCATACTTCCATCACCCCAAAACCAATCAACTGGGGTGAACACCAGGTTCAAATTGTCATGCTGATGTGTTTCAAGCCCGATGACCGACTACTTTTCAATCAGGTTTTCGAGCCTTTGACTCGAATTCTCACCTCACCTGAAAACATTGCCCGATTGATCAAGTGCCGCGATTATAACGAGTTCATCGAGATCCTGGTTTCCTGTCTTTAACTCCAACTATTTAATATTCAAAAACAGCAAAACCTGGTGGCTTTGCTGTTTTTCTGATTAACAAATGAAAAATCGGCTTAACAGCCCAAACATTAATCCTCTCTTCTTTGTAATTCAGGCACGTTGTCCCGAATAAAATCCAGGATGACCGAAGCTGCCTGGTCAACTTCATGGTCGTAGAAACCATGTTCGGCTCCATTGATGATTTCCAGACTAGCAGCATGATAACTTTTTACAGCCTGATAGGAATTTTCAATCGGGACCAATCCGTCACAGTCACCATGAACAATCAAAACATTTTTAGAATAACCGGTAATTGCCTTGTTGATATCAATTTTAAGGATGTCTTCAAAATAGACTTTACCGACATTGGATCCCAATATATTCACAACCGAAGGAACCTCATCCAGACTCGCATACGGCTCCATTGAATACTCGGGAATGTTAAAGGCCGGATAGAGCAGAATCAGCCCTTTGACCTCATTCTTGCGCTCCTCTCCAACTAGAGCGGTAACCAGACCGCCTTGACTTTCCCCAAGCAGGAAAATATTGTCCTGATCGACAAAATCTAAATCTCTGACTTGATCAATAACGGCATTGAGATCATCCATCTCAGTGATAACCGACATTTCCAGCATGTTGCCGTCACTTCTCGAATTATTCGAACCGCCGCAAAAATCAAAAACGTAACTGGCAATTCCGTAATTCACCAGGAATTCACCAAATTCCTTCATTTCCTGATAACTGCCACCATATCCATGACTAATTATAACCGTCGGATATTTGCCTGCTCCACCTTCGGGAATATACGCCTGCCCAAATATATTTTGTTCACCTTTTTTACAATAGATAACTTCCATTGACCAATACCTCCAATCATTCCAATGATTATCTTACTATCTACTATATCCCTTAAAGCACCCTTGATGTCAATGGTTAGTTTGATTTTCATCTCAGCCACTTTCACTAATAAAGATGGACCGGCCTAGCCGGTCCATCTTTAATCAATATCGATTCTACTTGACCCACTTAACGACTTCATCGAGGGGGCGTCTTGCTTTAGGATACTCATTTTCCGATTTTCGATATCCGAAAACCGCCATCACTGCCACCCCAAAAACTTCCGGATCAAGAATCCCGGCTTCAACCAGAATCGCTTCAACTTTCTCGCGGCCAAACCCTTCTATAGGACATGAATCAATCCCGATTTGTGCCGCTGCCGACATCATGTTGGCCAAGGGGATGTATGCCTGTTTGCAGGCCCAATCAAACATTTTCCTCTCATCAGTCAAGTCAAATTCATTGGCCTGGAAATTGGAAATAGTTGCGTATCGCTGTCTTACGCGTTCATCATTATAACCGTCAATATCGTAAAACATATGTTTCATATAGTCCGAACCCACTTGAAGTTCTGCTGCTTTTCGCGCCAAAATCACCAGATAATGACTGGCGCCCGGCAATTGCCGCTGTACTCCCCAACTAGGTATCGCCAATTTTTCTCGCAATTCCTTGTTTTGAATCACGACAAACTGCCACGGTTCCAGGCCAAACGAGCTTGGCGACAATCGGCCAATTTCCAGAATATAGTCAAAATCTTCATCACTGATAACCTTGGTTTCATCAAATTCTTTGATTGCCCGGCGGAATCTAGCCGCATTCAAGACATCATTTTTTTTACTCATAGTGACCACCTCTTTATTGGGATTTAATTAAAATGACATTCTATTAATTTTGAATTGAAAAATTATTTTGCTCCATCTATTATTAATTCTATTGTCAGAACCTTAGTTTGTCAATTCAACCGCCTTGGATCTTGTAAATCACCGAATCCCTTTTCAGCGAAATTCACCAATCATTGGACAAAAATACCAAAAAAAAGACTGGAGATGTCATCTCCAATCTTTTTGATAATCACTATTTCGAAAAACTGTTTTCAGGTGTCATGCCGTCAAAGATATATCCCGAAGCAATCACATCAACAATTTCAGTTGTATAAGTGACTCCGCTAGATACATTTGGCAATTTGAAGCTAACTATGCCCTGGGCATCAGTTATGCCGCTATACGTTTTTACCAAAGATGTTCCGCCAAATAGTTCGGCCAAGACATCGGCTCCGGCAACTGGATTATCCGCTTCATCAATCACGTAAACATAGATTAACAAATGCGCATCATTGTTCCGCCCCCCTGTAGTGGCATAGGTTATCGACTCGACTTGAACATGATCTTCAACCGATGCGACAGAGCTGACAAAAATTGTTATGCTCGCACTTCCGGTTAATCCGCCGCTGTCGGTAACACTAGCTATAATCGTATGAGTCCCTACCGATAATTGATTTGTCGTAAATGCGCCGCTGCTTCCGATTATACCATCAAGATCTGATTCCCAGATTAATTCGTCCGTCAGATTTCCTTCCTCAACATCAGTAGCTTCAGCCTCAAATGAAATGGTTTCTCCACTATTGAAGGACATTCCGTTAATAGGATTTAAAATTTCAACAGTCGGTGCCGTATTAGTTGCATCCGGCGTAATATTCACCGTTATGGTATCCTGACCAATCAGACCACCACCATCGGTAACTTGGGCAGTTATCTCATGAGCCCCACTAGACAGCTGGTTGGACGTGAATGAGCCGCCTCTTCCGATTGTGCCATCGAGATCTGATTCCCAAATTATTTCAGTCGTCAAATTTCCATCCTCATTATCAAGTGCGCTCGCATTGAAACTAACCGAGGTTCCTTCATCAACCGTGATACCACTTGCAGGTTGGCTAATTTCTACTGTTGGTGCCGTGTTGGATATTGGCACACTCTGGTAGGCATCGATCAGGCCGTAGCCGTATTTTGAATCCCATCCTGTAGATCCCAAATCGATTGCGTTCAATTGAAGCACGCTGCGGATTGCAAGAGGATCAGTTATTCCGGATTTGATTATCAAAGCTGCTGTACCCGCAACATGAGGCGAAGCCATAGATGTGCCGTTATAAGAAGCATAGCCACCACCGGGAACAGTCGATCTGATATCAACTCCTGGAGCTGATACTTCCACTGCGTTACCAGTACTGGAAAAATATGCCCGGTCATTATCTCTATCAGTGGCCGCTACTGCTACTACCGAACCGTAATTAGCAGGGTATCCAACATTGTCACCGGCTCCCGGGCGATTACCTTCATTACCGGCTGATGCAATATTGATAATTCCGGCTTCATAAAGCTTGTCAAACGCATCTTCCACTTGATAGCCCGGATCAGTAGATGAACCGTAACTATTATTGGTCACCTGGATCTCATTATCGAAACACCACTGCAGGGCCGCGATGACATCGCTAAAGTTACCGCTTCCTGAAGAACCCAACACTTTCAAGGCATATATTTCGGCCTCAGGAGCGACGCCGATAACCCCCATGCCATTTGCTTCGGCCGCGATTGTTCCGGCCACATGAGTCCCATGGCCATAATCATCATCTGGATACTTATCTTTATTGACAAAATCATAGCCACCTTTATAATTGGCTGCCAAATCAGGATGGTCAATATCGATTCCTGAATCGATTACTGCCACTTTAACTCCTGCTCCGGTATTGCCAGCAGCTTGGACCAGATCAGCCTCAATTCGATCAACGCCCCAGGTGTTAGCCAATTCATCATTGGCATAAACTGTGACATCAGGTTCGATCATCGTCACATTGGGGTTTCGTTCCAAATTGGCGATAGCAGCTTCGGGAAGACTGGCCGCGATGGTCGGTATTATTTCATAGGCATACCGAACTTCACCGCCCAAAGCTTTAATCAGGGCCTTTTCTGATTTTCCCGGCTTATTCTTAAACCCGATCAAAACCTTGACCTTTTCATTGCCGTTGACCCCCAGTCCGGAGACCTGGGTCGGCGCAAATAACGCCAATGATGATAAAAGTGTGATAACAAGCGATAATTTCAATATCTTGTTAATCATAAAAATCATCCTTTCTTCAAAACTTCTCACTTTAAACACATCATATTAGATTACTTATATTTTATCATATTAAACGTAAAAAAAAAGCAGGAAACACATCCTGCTTGATTATTCGTAATGTTCTGGTGCCGTTTTTAGAGTCTTGAAATATTCCATATCATGGGCAAAGACCACTTCCGCATCATACTGTTTCTGAAGTTTACGGACTTTCTCGATTGATTTGAAGAAAGCCAGGCTGTCATACAGCAATCCTGAGGCTTTAGCTGGTGGACCATAAATCTCTTGTGTATAAACGCAATCCTGAGGCAAAATGTAAGTTCCGCCATCCAGGTGAACCATCATTCCCAACAAACCAGGTGTGTGACCTGGCAAATTCAGAATTTCGATTCCCGGTGCCAATTCAAAATCTTCCTCGACAAGATGGTACTGTCCGACTGCAACATCAAGATCAGCCTTGATGTATCCGCCATGAGTTGCCGGATTGGTATTCAGTCTTACCTGAACTTGAGCCTGAGCAAAATCAGCTTTAGGCACATAGACATCAGCATGTGGGAACAGCTCAAGGTTACCCGCATGATCAAGGTGCATATGAGACAGGACAACTGTCTTGATATCTTCCGGTTTGACACCGCAAAGCGCCAATTGCTGTTCCAGGCGCTCTTCACGCTTTTGATATAGTGGGTATACTTCCTGTAGATTTTTGGGCCAATATCCATTCATTGCTTCGGGATTGCTTCCTGTATCATAAAGAATGTAGCCATTGTCAGTTTCAATCAAAAAGGCCATAACCGGCAATTTGATCCATTCATTTGTTACTTGGGGCTGGCTGTAGGTCCCGACTGTCGCACAGGCAACCACATTGTTTTTATCTGTCTCCAGATAACCAGTGTTCAATATATATAATTTCATGATTTTTCTCCTGAATATCACATTATAATAAAAAGTTATTCTAAAACAAATTTATTATAATTATAAATTGATTTCCAAGTCAAGCATCGAAAATATTTTTGGAATCCCGACACATATTTTCAGCTTTATTATATGCTCATGAGTCAACTCGCCAATTAATCATTGAAGAATTGACGTTTTTTACGGCTCGGGGTTTTCCCTTTCAATTTGACCTTGTTGCCATCAACCTTCACACTGTTGATGCTTCTTAAAAAACTTGAGAAGCGACTGTAACCATAATCCTTGAGATTGAAGTTCTTGTATTTAGCCTTCAAAGCCCCATGAATCTTGGATAGATTTTCAACTGATCCGCCATTTCGGGCAATGAAATCCTCGATTTCCTCGGTTACCCGCTCAATGCCGACTTCATTTTTCATCGATACATAATAAGTACGGTCATGCTCTTCAATTTTAAGTTTGTTGAATTCTTCCTTGAACAGGATATTCAATTTGGCATATCCGTAATTTCTGACATCAAAATCCGAAAACAACTTGTTGAGATGAGATCCGATTTCTCCTAGTGATATCAGTCCGGCTTCAGGTATCATATTAACCACTGCTTCTTCAATCTGGTTAAGCGGGGTAACATTTGATCCGTCGTGCTTGTTGGTCTTGTGAGTTTTGACATGCGGCGAAACATCAGCGGATTCGCCAGAATCGTAATCGTCCGATTCAATCAGATCGAGCATCACAAACTTGTTGCAGGCCTTGGTCAAGGCAGTTGGCGTCTTTGAATCCCCCATCCCAATAACATACTTTTGGGACTCCCGCAATCTGATTGCCAGTTTTGTGAAATCACTGTCACTGGTAATGATGCAGAATATATCTACCTGGTTGAGATAGAGCATGTCCATTGCGTCGATGGTCATGGCCATATCGGTCGCATTCTTACCTTTGGTATAGTCAAACTGCTGGATTGGTGAAATTGAATATTCCAAAAACAATTCCTCACGCCAGCCATGATCCCGTTTCCAGTTTCCATAAATCCGCCTGATTGAAACTGTACCATATGAATTCAATTCATCGAATATGCTTTTGACATAACGGTGGCTGATATTGTCAGCGTCTATTAGTAAAGCTATGTTTTTATCTTCCATATTATTTTCCCTTGCATTTGTATTATTGAATATTTCTTAAACAAATTATAACATATAAGCATTTTAATATCCATTATTGAGCGATTCTACCCTATTCAACCGGTCTTGAACCATGATATTTCCCCAGCCAAGCAACCTAAAGTCGGATTGATTGTGATCCAAAATTATGGGTGCTATAATTTGATTAGTTAAATAGCAATAAAAATAACCAAAGGCGGTTAATTATGAACATCCAATATAAGGTAGCTTCGCCATACGACTTTAATACTACAGTCGATAAATTTAAATCTGCCCTGGCCCAAGAATAATTCGGTATCTTATGGGAACTCAACTTCAAAGACAAACTTCAGGAAAAATGTCTTGAGGCCGGATACTTTCTTCCCTGCAAAGTGGTTGTCTACGATCTCAAGGGCCAAGTTTACATGGGAATGCTTTCGCCAACCGAATTGATCAAATCAATCAAAGATGACAGTCTGATTGAAGTGGCCCAGTCAGTCGAAGAATCACTAAAAAAAGCCATGAACAACCTGGGATAAACTATTACCCTAAGTAAAAAGTCGCTCAAATAATCGAGCGACTTTTTACTGTCATTGATTCTATTATTCAGTTCAAATAAAGCAATCATCCGCCATCGCAAAAGAACAATGGGTGCGAAAAGAAACGAGTACCGTTCAGTCCGGTTTTATCCGGATCTTTTGTTTTTCAACATTTCCAATCAATTTTCGCAGGATTAAGTTCATTATCCACTGCTATTTTCCGCAAAGCAGCTTCCATCATCGCACACTCTTCAGCCGCATATCTCTCGATTTGATCCCATGGCGCCTCAGTACCCAAAGCATCATATGCCAATGCCAAAGCGCCATAGAAAGCCAGTCCGATGCAATGCCGGGCTGAATGGATGGTTGAAGCACTTTGTCCAATCGCCCGAGCTGCTGCTTGGGCCACAGGGTTTTCGTCAGAATCTCGGGCTGCCTGATGGCATTCAAGAATCAGTTTCTTGGCCTCGGGAAGCTTTATTTCCCCGGTTAGCCAGCTCCTGGAACCATCAAGAGCCGCTTGGGGCCTCAAGTCATCGGGGTAATACTTGATCCAGAGAGGGAGGAGTATATCGCTTGAATATTCAACCGCCCAGTTGACCAAGGTTATCTTGCTTTGGGTTTCAATAACGCCCATCAGGGACTGGATGTAATCTGCCTGCCAGCCACTTAACATTTTCCTTTTTTTGGCCACAATCATCCCTCCTATTATCCAGGAATATTCCCACCAATCCCTATGATTTTTTAACAACCGGGATTTGAAGTTCCGTCACCCATTCGGATTCACTTTCCTTATTCCAAATTCCGTCGATATACTTTTCTCTGGGATAGTCAGTTATGATATAGCCGTTTTCCTCAATCCATTGCATCAAGTAGGCATATGCGTTAGAAATGGTTGCATATGGCCCCTTATGGATAACAGAGACGGCATCAACCGGTTCAATTTTCTTGAAGACAATGTCATCAAAATCCGGCTTCAACTGATTAACAGCCTCGCAGAATTCAATATTGATATCTTTGTCCTTGTACTGACCATCAAGGTATTTCACAAAACAATATTCCGGTGAGCTGCATTTAAGATCTGGATATTTCGCCATGACTTTTTCCCCTAATGGCGGGATCAAGTCAAAATAGGCATCATAGTCGGGTAGGACCATGGTTGTCGAATAGACAATACACTCAGGTAGTTCTTTTATCTTCGCTTGGTATTCCATATTATGAGTCTGGCATATTATATATTGACTAGCCTATCCGCCAATTTACAATATACTCTTCCTTTCGATTTTTATTTCGGTTATTAACTATTTCATTTTTCACGCTGGCATTTTTCGCAAAAATAGACCGTTCCACCCAGATAAGATTTCTTTTTAATCTCACTGCCGCAATCCGGGCACGGTTTGGCTAAGGTCAACCTGCTGGCCTTGGTTTGATACCCACCATCGTTGCCAAAAAGATCCTTCTCAGTATCCCGACCGCCCTTTTTTGCCATTTCTTTGAGCGTTTTGACTACCGAATGATACAATTTCCTGATTTCAGTTTTTGACAAAGTTCCTATTTTTCTTTTGGGATGGATTTTCGCATTAAAGAGGATATCCTGAAGCACCCCATTTCCAAGACCGGGAATCCGCTGCTTGGTTGCCAGTACTTCCTTGACACTTTTGTTCTCCAATTGGGACTCGCTAATCAATTCATTAAAATATTCATAGCTGAATTCTCGGGTATAAGGAGTCGGTTTGTTAAAAGCTATCAGATAATATTCATTGTCCACCTTTTCCTCATAACACCACATCCCGCCATACATCTGGACTGAAGCAACCAGAACCGAATCATCATCGAACCTTAATAACAACTGATGTTTTTTGGGGATTTTATCTTTACCCTCAAGATAACGACACCTAGTGCCATCACTGAAGAGAAGTTTGGGTCCGCCAAAGTCGATTTCGACAAAGCCGGCTACCGCCTTGGCCCCAGTCATTTTTCTTCCTTTGAGGATGTTAGTGTAAAACTCGGAGTCGCCGCTTAACCAGGCAAATTTATGAGGCGAATGATTTGCGATAACTTCTATGACCTTTTTTCCGCTCAATATCTCTTTGATCTGTTTTGCAAGCACTCGTGCTTCGGGTAATTCAATCACTTCTCATCACCTCTCATTCTGGATTTAGATGATTCACCCGCAGTATCGAATAATTATTTTATAAGATCTTCCCTTTACAAAATTGTATCATAGTCCAATCGAATTACATATTGATTAGACATTTTTATCGTTATTTTCTGAACAATTTCCGTCACCAGCTTAATATCCGGCAAAATTTCACCCTACCTCTTTTCCCAAAACCAATCAATAAGACCTTATGGCTACACGATTAGCCATTCAATGGTTCAAGGTCCTGAATGATATCATCCAAATAGAAACCCAAAACCCAGAATGAAAAAACCACTACTTTCCCGAGGAAAAGTAGTGGTTTACTCAAATCATGTAATTATACAAGAACCATCAGTTCTTCACTTATTTGTGTATCGATATCAGTTTTTGCAACGATATCTGAATATTTATCTGAATTAGTTATTACAATCGGGGTAATTAATGAATATCCTTCATTAGTGATTGCCTCTAAATCGAATTCCAGTAAAAGGTCCCCACGTTTAACCATGTCACCTTGCTGAACTTTTGCATCGAAATATTTCCCTTGTAAATTTACAGTATCCGTTCCAACATGAATCAGAATTTCAGCTCCATCATTTGAAACAATTCCAATTGCATGTTTGGTTGGGAATAATGTCGCAATCTTACCATCAACCGGAGCATAAACTTTACCCTCAGCAGGATTTACGGCGACACCTTTACCCAATGCCCCTGAAGCGAAAGCTTGATCCTGAACATCTGCAATGTCCATCACTGTCCCTTTGATTGGGCTTGTTATTACATTGTTGTCAGTGTTTCCAACTACAACTCCTGATTCCTCTACGTCGTCTTCTTTATAAATGAACATAGTCATTACAAATGCAGCAACCATTGCAATAATACATCCAACAACAGCAACCATCATACTTGAAACATCATTTGTTTCCGGATTGATGAATGTAGGGAATCCGAAAATACCATATCCACCAACCATGAATCTTTTAATACCACCAAGACCCAAGTAAGCACCCCCTAAACCTGAAGCGATACATGAGATAATAAACGGAGTTTTTCTTGGTAATGAAATACCGTAGATTGCCGGTTCAGTAACTCCAAACAAACCAGAAATAATGATTGGGATTGAGATTGATCTTAAGTTTTTATCACGTGTTTTAATTGCGATTGCAACGATTACCATTGTTTGAGCAAATGAAGCGACAAAGAACGGTGCAAGAATAAAGTCATACCCATAAGTTGTAAGATTCAATAAGAAAATTGGAACAAGTCCCCAATGCAAACCGAAGATAACAAGAACTTGCCAAAAACCTCCGACAAGAGCTCCAGCCAGAACCGGACTCAAACCATATGCCCACATAGTTACTGATCCAACGATAGCTGTCAAGATTGTTGCAACCGGCCCGATAACAATGAAAATCAAAGGTGTTACAATCATTAAAGTCAACATTGGTACAACGAAAGTTTTGATTACATCAGGAATGATTTTTCTAAGTGCAACTTCCAATTTTGAAGCAGCGAAAACTCCCAGTAATACTGGAACTACTGATGAAGTATAACCTGCTTGTGGAAGCATCACTGGAATTCCCAGGAAATGCGTATAGACGTTACCTTCAAAGAAGGTTCCAGTAAACAATTGCCCGATTGGTTCCATACTTGCCAAATTGGTTACGTCATCCATGTAGATTAATCCAATACCTAAAGCCATCCCAATAAACGGACTTAACTTGAATTTTTTTGCTGCGGTAAATCCTAAGAATACCGGTAGGTAACGGAAGAATCCGTCTGCAGCGATATAAAGGATTTGGTAAGTACCACTTCCAGTATCCAATAATGAGAAATAAGATAATAATCCCAGTAAACCTTTAATCATACCTGTTGCTGCGAGGACCGCAAGTACCGGTGAAAAAGTTCCTGAAATTATATCAATCGCTTTTTGACCAATTGTCATTTTTTCTTCTGTTGTTTCTACTGCTCCAGTCGAAATTCCAGCGATTTTTACAACTTCAGCGAATACGTCAGGGACGTGATTCCCGATTACCACTTGGTATTGTCCGGCACTTTGCATTACAGTTACAATTCCCTTTTGACCTTTCAATGCCTCTGTATCGGCTTTCGATTCGTCTTTCAGTTTGAATCGTAATCTTGTAATACAGTGAGTAAGAGAAGCGATGTTTTCTTTCCCACCTACGTTTTTAATAATGAATTTTGCTAATGCATCATATTTGCCTGCCATATCTATTAACCTCCCTTAGTTAGCGTTTTAGCGAACTTCCATTTGTTGCAATAATATCTTTATACCAATAGAAAGACTTTTTCTTATACCTTTCCAAAGTACCACTTCCATCATCATGGCGATCAACATAAATGAAGCCATAACGTTTCTTCATTTGAGCTGTTGATGCACTGACACAATCAATACATCCCCATGATGTGTAACCCATGACTTCGACACCATCTTTGATGGCTTTCTCCATTTGAACAAGATGCTCGTTCAAATAGTGGATTCGATAGTCATCTTCGACAATTTTATTGCCTTCGCAATCGACCACCAACTCATCTACAGCACCCAACCCGTTCTCGACAACGAATAATGGCTTCTGGTAGCGGTCATACATAACGTTAAGCAGATATCGCAATCCCTGAGGATCGATCTGCCAACCCCAATCAGTCTCATTCAAGTATGGATTTTTATAACCCGGTACTAGATTGCTGATTGCTTGGGCCTTGTCTGTTTCAATAACAGTATCGCAATGACTCGTATAGTAGCTAAATGAAATGAAATCAACCGTATGCTTCAGTATTTCCAAATCTTCCTCGGTAATATCCAATTCGATGTTGTTTTCCTCAAAGAATCCTTTTGCATATGAAGGGTATTTCCCTCTGACGTGAACATCCGTAAACAATGAATTTCGATGTTCGAATTGAATCATGTTGATCATATCATCCGGATGTGGTGTCATCGGATATACCGGTTTTCCTAGAATCATGCACCCGACCTTCATTTCAGGGCTGATTTCATGGGCCACTTTGGTAGCCAATGCACTTGCAACCAATTCATGATGAATTGCCTGATATAACTCATTTTTCGATAATTCCGCTTTAGGAGTCATAACCCCGTGGAAAATCGGAACATGAATAATCGAATTGATTTCATTGAATGTCAGCCAATATTTGACGCTGTCTTTATAGCGGTTCATCACTGTTCTTACATAGTTCTCAAAGAATCCAATCATCCGACGATCAACCCAGCCATTGTAGGTTTTTCCCAAATGCAACGGTGTTTCATAATGCGACAAAGTCACAAGTGGTTCTATCTTATACTTTGCACATTCCTCGAAAACTTTGTCATAAAATTCCAGTCCGGCTTCGTTAGGTTCCTTTTCATCACCATTAGGAAATATTCTCGACCAGGCAATGCTGATTCTTAGAACTTTAAATCCCATTTCCGCAAAAAGTTTGATATCTTCCGCGTATTTGTGATAGAAATCTATTCCTTCCAGTTTCAGGTTGTCTGCGGTCGGTTCTTCGGTCGGACCACCATAGACCCCCTTAGGCAGAATATCTTGAACACTCAGACCTTTGCCATCTTTGTTGTATGCACCTTCGATTTGATTTGCAGCGGTTGCCCCACCCCATAAAAAATCTTTTGGAAATGCAGTAGTATTCATAACATCCTCCTTCTTATTTTTTTATCTATCTATTCCTATATACATGTATATCCGCCATCGCATGGTAGAGTCACGCCAACAATGTAGCTTGCGGCATCACTTGCCAAGAAACAAGCTGCTCCACAAATTTCATTAGAGCGTCCAGCTCTGCCAATTGGCGTATTATCAGCAGCAATTTTTTGAACAGTTTCCCACATCGGCCCAGTGACCTCAGTTTTGAAATATCCCGGGCTAATCGCATTAACTGTAATTCCGTGCTTCGCCCATTCAGCACCAAGACTTCTGGTCAGATTGACTACTCCACCTTTGGCTGCGGCATACGGTGAGTTTTTGGTACTTTTACTCCCCACCAATCCATACATTGATGAAATATTGATTATCCGGCCATAGTTATTATCAATCATATGTTGACCAAAAGCCCGACAACATCTGTAGACACTATTTAAATTCAAATCAACCAACGACATCCACTCATCCACATCGCAACTCTCAGCTGGTAACTGTTTACCGCCTCCGGCGTTATTGATCAAGATATCTATTTTCCCAAAATGTTCAATTGCTTGTGTAGCTGCATTGAAGACACTATCTGTATCAGTTACATCGCATTTCAACGGCAAACATTCAACTCCAAGTGATCTGATCTCTTCAGCCACTTTTTCCAGTTTTTCCAAACGTCTCGCCAAAATAACTACATTGGCTCCTTGACCCGCCAGTGCAACCGCCATTTCTTGTCCCAGACCGGCAGATGCCCCGGTGATAACCGCGTTTCTTCCTTTTAAACTAAACATTATTCCTATCCCTTCTTTATTTTATCAAGCTCATGGCAGCATAATAGCCACCACGAACCGCATTACCGATATTTCCTACTTTTTCACAATCGCCAATTACCCATGTTTTCTTAGGGTATTTATAGCGGACACTCTCGGCCAAATCACTATTTGACTTCATTCCAAATGCTGTGATTATGGTATCCCCGGCAATAGTTTCCTGTTGCCCGTTGCACTCTATTACCACACCATCAGCGGTGATTTCCGTAACTTTCGCCGAGGTGCGAATTGTTATATCATGATTTGCCATTTTTCTAAGCAGTGAATCGGAATTGATTGCGAATACTCCATTCAAGACTTTGTCACTCATCTCAATCAAAGTCACAGACATACCCTTTTCTTCAGCCAATTCATATGCGCATTCACATCCAGCTAATCCGCCTCCACAGACGATTGCATTTTTTCCGCTGACAAGTTCCCAGTTCATATGTGCTTCAGAGACTCCTACGACGTTATCGCGGTCAATCCCTTCGATTTCCGGTACAAAGTCTCTTGCTCCAGTCGCCATAACAATCAAATCAGCATCTTTTAGAATTTCATCCTCAAGGTCAATATTTGTATTCAAATGAACCTCGACATCCAATTTTTTCAATTGATGCTCATACCATTCAACTAGATCCCTGATGGTACTTTTGAATTTTGGTGTCGAAGACACAAGCATATTACCGCCCAGAACATCTTTGCGTTCAAACAAAGTCACTTTATTTCCTTCCAAAGCGGCAACTCGCGCAGCTTCCATTCCACCTGGGCCGGCACCGACGATTACCACATTTTTAGGTTCGTCAACCTTGGTTATATTGAAGAACATTTCTTCATTTACCCGAGGATTTAGCGCGCAGCTGATTTTTGTAGTCCGATCAACAGCACGTCTGACACACTCTTCCAGGCATCGGATACAAGGGCGAACATCTTCGCTTCTGCCTTCCATCAGTTTTTTAGGTAAGAAGGGATCACAAATCAATCCACGGCCAAATAAAGCAAAATCAGCTTGACCAGACTCAATTAGCTTTACCGCTGTTTCTGGCGTATGATTTCCGGCGTTCAATAACGGTTTTTGGGTATGTTTTCTAGTCGTAGGAAGTACATAGGCTAACGGTGCATCTCCCAAATATTGTGTCGGAAAGATATAATCGACCACATCGTAGCTACCAGCATCGCAGTCAAAAGCATCAACTCCATACCTCGATAACAAATCGAATGTCGGACCACAGTTCTCCAAGGTTCTTGAACCTTCCACCCGATGATCCGGAGCGATTCTATATATGACCGGCATATCTTGGCCTGCTCCTTTTTTGATTGCCTGCAAAATTTCAATGGCAAACCGAGCGCGATTTTCGTCGCTACCACCATATTCGTCAGTCCGTTTGTTCCATAGCGGAGACATGAATTGATCAATCAGATAGCCACAGTGAGCGTGAACTTCAATTATGTCATATCCTGCGCACTTTGCCCGGTAAGCAGCTTTTTCAAAGTCAGCCACATATTCTTTGATTTCTTCAATAGTCAAAGGATGACACAGCAATTCCGGATCCCATCGAGATGGAATGGCCGATGCCGAAACCGGTTTTTTCCCATCCAGCATAGTCAGGAAGGCATTTCTTCCCGAGCCGACACCTATCGCTATAGCGGCCTTCGCCCCATATCTATGGATACGTTCTACTATATCCGTATGATGAGGGATAACCGCTTTGTCGTCCCAATACATTCCAGTGATACCGTTGGCCGCTTCTTTTGATACCATGCTTGCACCGACAATGATTAATCCGGCTCCCCCACGGGCTCTTTCCTCGTAAAATGAAGATGTAAACACAGACGGGCTCCCATCGGTATTGGCCGAGTACAGCCCCATCGCAGCCATGGCAATTCGGTTTTTTATCGTGACATTTCCAATTTTAAATGGTGTAAACAATATGTCATAATTAACTTCTTTATTCATTCAGGCATTTCCTCCACAATCATTTGCTCTAGTTCAGGTTGGACATCAAAACCAACCCATTAGCACTATAGTACAAATCAATTAGCACTATAGTACGAATAACTACGGACTAGTATAAGCGCTTCCTTTGTAATTGTCAACAATAAATTTTCTCTAAAATTGCATCATTGTCAGGCTAAAGGATTTTTGTTATAATATTTTGTACACAGTATCCTGAAAGGAGTATCATTACTATGGCAGATAACCTGAATACCGATTCGAGCAACACCAAAAACAGAATTATGGAGACAACAATTCAATTATTAAGAGAATCTTGCGACCACAAAATTACAGTGGCAAAAATTTGTAAAGAAGCGGGAATAACCAAAAGCACATTTTATTACCACTTTAACTCCGCTGATCAAATTATCGAATATTTTCTCAGTCAAATCGGAAATACAGTTCAAGAAAACATGCCAAACATCCTGATTCTGGATACCCATGTCGAGCAGATATTGACTATCTTTGAAATTCTTGATGATAGACTGGTAATTGCAAGTCCCGCAGTTGCCGCTTATCGTTACAGCTATCTTCTCAAAGAACCAAACAATATGAATTTTCCGAAAAATGAAACCACTTGGAAAATTGTCACAAGTCTGGTTAAAAAAGCTCAGGATTCAGGAGAAATAATGAATACAAACGATCCTGAAGATATTGCAGCAACTTGTTATTTTGTCAGCCGGGGAATTTGTACCACATGGGCGATGGAAGATGGTGGCTTCGATTTGATCACAAAAATCCGAAAGTCCATTTCCCTTGTTCTCATGCCCGCTTCCAGCTTAGAGAACAATAACTTATCAAGCTAAATAAAAATGATCCTACCAGATATAACAGCGTTTTTTATGATACTGTTATACCTAGCAGGATTTTTTTTTCATTGTCAACAATGATTCAATAGACCAAAATCTTCAAAATCAATAATGAAACGACAAAAAAAGAGCCTTTGGCTCTTAAATCAATTTTGAATCATTTCCTTGGTTGCTGGTCAATCACCAAATTTTCGTAAACCATCAAAACTTCTTACAGAGGCAAGTCCTTCTTGCAAAACCAGACACTTCCTACAAGATATGTCACCAACGCTATCGCTACTGGAAAAATCAGCTTGAAGATCCAGTCATCGACCCCGTATAGAACGGATTCATAATCATAGAATGAACAAATAGTCAGATATTTGAAGTTACCCAGACCTGACACCCCCAGTTTACCAAACATCGCCATCATATTGGCCAGGACGGTTACCCCAATGAAAGTCCCATTGACCGACATCGAATATTTCGACGCATTGAATACTCCTGAGAAAAGAAAACATGCTCCCGCCATAGCGATACATACCATCAAGGCTGAGATGTTCACTTGGATAATCATCGCGTTGGTCAAATTGCCGGTCAACTGAGTATAGCCAAATTGAGCCAGGGCAATCGGCGTTGTACCGTTGACAAGAAGATGGGCGACTGTCTGAATTGCGAACATGAGAATCAGCGATCCGATCAGATAGATCATTTGAGTGAATACGACAGTAGACCGTTTGGTCGGCGTTGATAAAACATAGGCCATCGATCCGCTGTCAACCTGATTTGACAGCAGTTTGTTTGCCGTCACCAATACATATATTCCCGGTAAAATTGTCGTCATCATCCCATAGAATATCGTGAACAACAAATATTGAGTCATCTCCATAACTGAAAACTGCACACATAGAATCGTCATAACCAATGTCATGGCACTCCACATCATTGTATTTGACTTTACTGTTTGCTTGAACAGCGGCATACTAAACATATTTCATTTCCTCCTGATTTCCAATCAAATTTGTATAATAACCTTCGAGCGTATAGGGCTGATAATTGATATATCTCACTTTGAGTTCCTTGAGAATCCTGAACAGCCCATTTACTTTTTCATCACCGATTCTAATCAGCACATGTCGGTATTGATCATTCCAAGATACAACATCATCGCTCTCATCCAAAAACCGGCGGTAATCTTCAATCATTTCAAAACCAATCCGATATTGCTTGGCCATTGCCGGATCATAATCATTTCGATCAACGATATTGATCAGTTTCCCGTGATGGATGAAGCCCACCCGATCACAGGTGTCTTCTAGTTCCTTGAAAATATGGCTGCTCATGAAGATGGTTTTGCCCTGCTGTTTTTGCTCTAAAATCAGGGAAATCAACTCATCTCTCATCATCGGATCAAGTCCGGTTGATGGTTCATCCATGATCAGGATCTCCGGTTGGGCCATAAAAGCAGCTACAATTGCCGTTTTTTGCTTCATCCCTTTGCTCATCCGCTTCAATGGAGCATCAACATCCAGTTTGAACCGCTCAATCAGTTGGTTCATATAACTCAGATCCTCTAGACCCCAGAAATCAGCCTGAATCTTCAAAAAGTTGCGTCCGGTTCCCACATCGGGAAAATTAATCTGACCCGGAACATAGCCGACTGATTTTTTTATCTTACAGGCATCTTTCCAGCTGTCCAGCCCATTGATTTTGATATTCCCAATCCCCGGCTTGCTAAAGCCCATCATATGGCGGATGGTGGTTGTTTTACCGCTACCATTCGAACCGACAAATCCGAATACTTCACCCTTTTTCACAGCGAACGAGAAGTCAAAAACTCCCCGTCCCTGATCGTAATCCTTGGTCAGATTATTTACTGCAATCACTGTTTCCATCTTTCACACCTCCAATGTTTTTTCGTTTTTGTAAAAATGCATGAAGTAATCTTCCAGAGTCACTGGCATCTCGGTAAAACTGGAAACATCATATTTGACTATGATATTCAAAAAGTCATTCACTCTGGCATCTTCCATGTAAACCCCCACTCTGCTTTCACCATCGCTTTTGTGGGCAAATTCCAATTTTTCCCGCAAAAAGCGCTGATAATCATTTGCTGTTTTGAAGGTTATCTCTACTATTTTTCTAAGTCCGTGTCTGACTTGGGCGGCATCGACAACCGAGACAATCCGGCCATCTTTGATAATTGCAATGCGGTCACATAAAGCCTCCACTTCCGAAAAGATGTGGCTAGACAAAAGGATAGTCTTCCCCCGTTTCTTTTCTTTTTTGATGAATTCGATGAACTTTTCCTGCATCATTGGGTCCAATCCACTGGTTGGCTCATCAAGAAGCAGGATCTCCGGATCATCCATAAAGGCGGCAATAACAGCCAGTTTCCTTTTTTCTCCAATACTCATCCACTTTACTTTCTGGTTCAAATCAACCGGAAATATTTCCAGTAACTGATTTAACCGCTTTTCGTTCTTGCTTTTGTGCAAGCCTTTCATAATTTTGAGGAATCCTTTTCCGTTAAGACCCTCTGGCAACGCAACCTCTCCGGGCAGATACCCGACCTGTTCCATGATCCTGGCATAGTCCTTGCGGCAATCCATATCCAGAATTACAGCCTGGCCCTGATGGGGCTTGGAAAAACCCATCAAATGACGCATCGTCGTTGATTTTCCTGCTCCATTAGGTCCTAAAAAACCCAGTGTTTCCCCTTTTTTGATTGCAAAAGACACATCAAATATTCCATGACCGTGATTGTAATCCTTGGTCAAATGATTAACTTCGATAACTGACATATATTTCTCCTTGAATTTATAATTTGTTTTGAATTCGGCGATTTTTAACAATGATACCGGCCCAAACAGCACATCCGGCAACAATAGCCATTTTAACAATTTTATCCATCTTGATATCCTCCTTTTGATTACCCGTGTTTCTAGTTCCAACTGTTTTAGTTGATGAACCCAGTATGCCAGCAAGATATTTTAAATTTGTAAAACAAATGTTTATATTATATTAATTCGCGCCATTCAGGAGTTCTCAGCCCATAACTGAAAAAGCAATGCAATTGAGCTGCCCCGCTGCTTAATCCCATGATCGACGAACACAAAAAAGCCCTGTCTTTGCTTAACCAAGACAGGGAAAACCAGTTACAATTATTATTGGTTTTAAATGTAGTTATATGGTTGCTCAAGAGTTCCAGATAGTCAAAAAAATCATGAGCCAAAACAGATTCAGGGATAAAAACGTAGCCCCGACAACCAACAATGATTTTTTCAAACCTTCATTTCTATACACTCTTGAAGTATAGACGCCTACTGGAATCCACACGACTGCAGTTATCAAGGCAAACACCCCGAAAGTCATAATTACTTCCATGACCATATAGCCCGGGATCCGGATTCCGCCTCCATAGAGCAATTCCGGGAGAAGTACGATTATGATGGAACTGGCAATCCAGGCAGTAATGGTGATTAACCAACCGTAATTCAATTTCATAATTACCCTCCTTTACCAAGATGAATACTCATGTTCAAGACCTTAAGAGCCTTAGCGGTTATCCATTTGGAATCCTCGTTTTTGTGCTCGATATCCTCAATCATCTTGCCGTTGAACGTGTTCTCGAGCTTCCAGGTCCCGTTTGGCTGCTGTTTGCTTTTTACAACAGCATATGCTGCCCGCATCCTCTCATCACTTATTTCAAGATCTGTGAAAATTTCCAATATTTCCAACAAATTGGTCTGATACATCAGGGGGAAGCCAAAACGGGTCCAGCCTGGCTTGGCTTTTTTATCAAGCTCATGACTCTTTTTATAAAGATGGTGGATCAACATGAACTCGGCCAGTTCATCGATTTTTTGTTTGACCTTTTTGCTCCTTTGCTTTGGCGGGATGACACTAAAAGCCTTGAGGGCCTTGACCACGCCCATAAAACAGGTATGCTTGCCAAAACAGGCTTCATGTTTGGAATATCTCCAGTCAGTTTCCCTTGCAGTCCCATCATCCGCTTTCTGGTATTTCACCAGCCAGTCAATCGCCTTTTGAACCCGGGAATCATCCAGATAACCCAGGCGAATCAAAGCATAAACCATATTCCCAGTCAGACAGGGGATCACCTTACCCGGCAGCCCATGCCCGGTTTTCTTGCTCATTTGCATGGCAAAGCCCATCGTATCTGGATCCTGAGAGTGTTCGAGCACGAATTCGCAGGCTTTGGCTATCCGGGGATCCTCGCCGCTGGCCCCCAGTTCCGCCAAAATCAGCAATTGCCAAACCGTCCCTTGATATTTATCCGTGTAAAACCGTTCTTTTTTTGACCAGCTTCCATCCGCGTTTTGTCGGGCCAATATTTTTTTTACCGTCCGATCCGACATCACTTCTTTTCGGGCCGCTTCAAGTTCTGTCTTTGATGTCTTGGTCAAATTGGCCAGGGCATAGTATCTGATTGCCCGATCTTTCTCTTCAAGCAACCAATCCATAATTTCCTTTTCGTTCATATTGCCTCATGCTATGCTTTTGAAATTTAAGAATTAATCATTAACAGTATACAATCATCTACCTTGATTATAGCATACTTGCCCGCCTGATTAGAATCCAACAAAAAAAGAGCAGACAAATTATCTGCTCTTGAGAAACAATATTTATTATGTCATCGATAGCATTTCAAAAAAGGCAAGTGTTGAAAATAGTGAACCAAGAGAGTGAGTTCATTGCTATCGAATTATTGAAGAGAGATTAGATCAACCAATCTTATCCAAGATTTTTGTTGAAGAAGTCTTCGATTTTTGCGAATGGAATGATATCCATTTGATCATATAAATCAGTATGGCTAGCTCCAGGAATAATCATCAATTCTTTGTTATCACCAGTCAATTCTTTGAATGCATCTTGACTGAAGTAAACAGAGTGAGCTTTTTCACCATGAATCATAAGTACTGCATTTTGAATTTCACTGCTATATTGAAGAATTGGCATGTTCAATAAAGATAGAGGTGAAGTTACGTTCCATCCTCCATTAGAGTTTAATGAACGAGCATGATATCCACGGTCTTTTTTGTAGTATGCCACATAATCTTTGAAGAATTGTGGTGCTTCTTCTGGAGTTGCTTCTGGTAATCCGCCAGATAATGCATACGTACCGTTTTTGTAATCTTCAGTTCTTTGGGCATTCAATTGTTTACGTAATTCATAACGTCCAGCCGCATCCAGAGAATCAAAATATCCATTTGCAGTTACACGAGTCATGTCATACATTGTAGATGTTACAGTCGCTTTGATACGAGTATCGATTGCTGCGGCATTCAATGCCATACCACCCCAACCACAGATACCGATGATTCCGATACGTTCAGCATCTACGTTATCTTTAGTAGCTAAGTAGTCAACTGCAGCTGAGAAATCTTCAGTATTGATATCTGGAGAAGCCACGTAACGTGGAGTTCCACCACTTTCACCTGTATATGAAGGATCGAACGCGATTGTCAGGAAACCTTTTTCAGCCATTGTCTGAGCGTATAATCCTGAAGATTGTTCCTTAACAGCACCAAATGGTCCCGCTACTGCGATTGCTGGAAGTTTTCCAGTTGCATCTTTTGGTTCATATAAATCAGCTGCTAAAGTAATTCCATAGCGATTGTGAAACGTGATTTTGCTGTGGTTTACTTTGTCACTTAAAGGGAATACTTTATCCCATTCTTGAGTTAATTCTAATTTTTCGTTTTCCATATTTTTACTCCTATCTATTGTTCTATATTTTTGGAATTTGTTGTTAAATATATTTCACAATAAGACAATAACATTTAAAGTTAACTTCAAGTCAAGTGTTATTGCGAACTTTTTTAATTTATTTGTTTTAAACGGCTTACATTTGAAAATAATAGATAATAACCTCGATATTTTGGAATTAATTACCTACTTTCACTATCATTGTACCCCGAAATTGCCAAACATTCCTAGAAAAATTTTTACGCTGGGTGGTTTGCTGTTTTCCTTTTATCAATATCTTCATTGCAAAAATACTCATTAAGGACTAGAATAGTATATGATTGTAATTTTAATAGATCTATAATCAGATGCATATAGGAAAATTTATGATGGAGGTGTACTTATGGAATATGCAGTATTAAACAATGATGTACAAATCCCGATGGAAGGTTTTGGGGTCTTCCAGATTCGGGACAAGGAAGAATGCAAGCAGTCTGTGATTGAAGCTATCCGCGCTGGATACCGCTTGATTGATACAGCGGCTGTTTATGGCAATGAAGATGCAGTTGGTGAAGCAGTTCGCGAAGCAATCCAAGAAGGATTATGCACTAGGGAAGAATTATTCATCACTTCCAAACTTTGGGTTCAGGATATGGAAAACTATGAAATGGCTAAAGCAGCTATCGATGCGTCGCTAAAAAAATCCGGTTTGGATTATCTTGACCTTTATTTGCTTCATCAAGCTATGAAAGATTATTTCAGTGCTTGGCGGGCAATGGAAGATGCTTATCGCGAAGGCAAATTGAAAGCCATCGGAGTATCCAATTTCTATGCTCACGTACTGACAAATTTCTGCGAGACTGTAGAAATCAAACCGATGGTGAATCAAGTGGAATTACATCCATATTTCACTCAAGAGAAAGCTTTGGAAACAATGCGTTATTATGGTGTGCAACCTGAAGCCTGGGCACCACTGGGTGGCGGGCGTTATAAACCGTTTGAAAATGACATGCTTAAAGAGATTGCTGCAGCTCATGGCAAATCAGTCGCTCAGGTAATCTTGCGTTGGAATGTTCAACGAGGGGTTACGGTTATTCCAAAATCAACTCACAAAGAGAGAATTGTCGAAAACTTCGATATTTGGGATTTCACATTGACTGAAGATGAAATGAAGCAAATCAGCTCTTTGGACATGGGTTACGTCGGAACAGCGATCAAGCATTTCGATCCGGAATTTGTCCGCGCCGTAAACGGTGTTAAAATTCACGAGTAATCACAAGATATATTGTCCAACTAAAAGGGACGCTCGAATTCCCATCCGCAATACAAGTCGGATGCGATTCAAGTGTCCCTTTTATATTCAATAATCAATATTATTTTATTTGGGAACCTTGTTCCCTGAAAAAACTGAAAATCAGTCGATCAGGTCATTTTGAAATCTCGAAAGATGCTCGTAAGGAAGGATTAGCCTGCCTCGGAACAGTCCGCAACCGTCATTGATAAGCGAATTATCCATTGCTGAAAACATATTCACATCCAATTTTGCCAATTCCAGCTGATGCAATGAAGTTACGCGTTCATATGCTTCATCAAAATAAATATTCTCACCTTCAGGAATGGCGTCCCGGCGCGCCCTTTCACTTTCCTGTTGTTTTTCATAACCCAAATGATTGGCCGGACCAATCTCGGCAAAATCATCCATTTCCTTGGTGCGAAGCTGAACTTCAATATAACACCGCGCAATATTATCGTAGAATGTGATATGCAATGAACGGTAGCCATTTGGTGACGGATTCGCAATATAATCGCGATAGTACGGACTAACACTATCTTTTAGAAGCGGCGATGATTTTTGCCCATTTAGAGAAGAAACTTCCGCGGTAAAGCCCCTTTCCTCGAGAAAACCAAGTAGCTGATTGGCTACATCATAAAGATATTTTATGTCTTCTTCGGCTTTGGTGTGCCCCTCTTCAAGATGGCATTTTGGCAGTGAAACCACAATCCGATAGGCAATAAGGTCCCTAAAACAATTCAAACTATTTTTCAGTTCAAGAAGAGTCGGGTATTTTCTATTTTTAACGTAGTAATCGTAGATATATTCAACAATATAACCGTTGAATTTAGTTTCCGCCCTTATCAAGGATTTGATTCTTCCCTTGAAAGTAAAAGCCAGGAACGGATACTCGTTCGCCATTAGTTTATAAAATTCCCTGATCCGTTGTGACTGTGAAGCTAAGAAGTCATTGTGCTGCAAAAGTTCGGCAATCTGCAGCAAAAAATTGCAATGGACCAGATCTATCTGATTGTCAGTTTCTTTTGCGGAATGTTTTAAATCTTCCGCATACGTTTGTAAAATTTTGAGGACTGTATCCCCCGAATATAAATAATCATCTAACTTTTTCATGAAACTTTCCTTTCCAGCAAAACCGAAGCAATCATTATTGGAGGTGCCATTATTTCAATAATGAAAATTCTTGATACATCTTTGAAATTTGGTAACAGCAAATCCAGGTCATCTTGATTAAAAGGTCCCACTGAATGCATTGCTCCAATTTTGAGTTGACTAAAGTATGCGTCCAACTACATTATACACTTTTATTATCCTATTTTGAATTAAAACCTCACTTAGCCAATACCATCATCCCCCGTTTTTCAATCCCTATTGATTAGCTGAACAAATACTTAGACATAATAAAAGGAGCAGTAATATTTATCTGCTCCTTTTAGATTATTTTCCCAATAATTTTATAATAATCACTGTTCAAGTACCAGCCCGACCGCTATTGCGGAAATTTTTTAATTGCCCAGACTTATTACAGGATGATGATATCAATATTAAATCAATTTCTCCGGTGCTTGACCCACAGAATACAAATAGGCATCTACGTCATTGAGGTAGTAAACTTCAAAATAATCATCGTCAGCTTTGTACATGTTTGTGAGAATCGGGTTTTCATCGAGGATTAATTTTTTAGCATCAATGTTCTTGTCAAATACGCATTGTGCCACTAATCTGACGAATCCTTTTTCAACCATGAAAGTCATCGAAATATCCGAATTATTCACCATTTGTTTATACATTGACTTCCTATTGTCAGTATACAAATATATTTTACCATCTAATTCAACGAACCCATTTCCCTCAAACCCTGGTTTCCCACCAATAGGTCTTACACTTGGCTTATTATCTTTTGATGTTGCCAGATAAAATATTTTTGCTTCATTCATGCAATCAATAAGTTTACTCATCTTTAAATCACCCTGGCTATTGCAATCAATAACCAAATTTTCCTTTCCCTTTTATACTCATTCAAATTCCAAATCAGGTGCATTTCAAACTTTGTGGATTTATTCAACTTCAATAAATGATAACAATTTTTGAACTAGCGGGATTGTCACAAATGTGACTGGTATTGCCACAAGACATGCAACCAGCCCCGATTTTAACCAGATAATTATAAATCCATCAACAATTCCCACATTTACAATTGTCAGAACCAACGTCATCATTGCCGACATGATCACCGCAATCAAAACATTGAATATTCCATTATAAACAGCCTTAGATACTTTCATCACAACCCTCTTCCATCAATTTTTATCATAAAATGAGTTTAGCATATGGTATCTTTTTTACAAGTAGGCACTTTAAAGTGCGATAGTAACTAAAAACATACTTTGAAATTTGAACTGTTGGATTGGGCAATTTTCAAATGGGATAACACCGCTGGAATCGAGCTTAATTAATCTTCTTTGAAAAATGGAATCGATACTCGTTATTCGAATCTGGGTAAATCTGGTTTATCAAACTCCAGCACACGAAGATGCTGCAACATCGATTCTTCTTTTCATAAAACAAAAAGAGAGCAGTTAACTCTCTATGATCTGATTCAATATTTGTTGATCTATTCTTTGACAAATATCACTTTTTAATTTTCAGAAAGTTGATTTTTAAAAACAAAAGGATTCCGCTGGTTCCTATCATAAAAACAATTGTTTCAAATCAGCAGTTCCACAATCATAAAAATCAGTTCTACTAAAATCAGGAATACAATGACCCACTCAACAAACAGACCGCGCATTGACTGGCTGACTGATGAGAGTCCGTCAACAACATTCCTAAGAATTTCCGTCTTGCTTTTAATTACCTCATACCTTTCATTTAGTTCGAAAAAATCGGACAAATCATCATAAAAATCCGCAGCCTCACTGTTGGTCCAGGCGATGTTCGGTTTGTCAAGAATCATGATGTAGGCGATAGAATTGTACTCATGACGGATTATACTTGAAGATATCCGGGCCAACTCTTTATTTCCCACTCTTAGCCGACCTTTTTCCAGGTTATCAATTTTCATTTCGAGATTATCAAAAATTTGGCCGAGATGTTTTTCAATTCGTTCCAACGCTGCTGATTTGGCAATAACGACGGAAACCAGTTCGGGATAATATAATTCCATTTGAGGGACTTGAACATAACGGTCAGTCAATTCTATACTCTCCTCAGATGCTATATTAATGGCATAATTTTCGTCAAAAGCTTCATATCTATCATTAATATTTGGTTGCAATTTTTTAAGGTATCCCATAAATCTTTCAATATGTTTCCTGGTGGAGTTGATGAAAACAACACTACCAAAAAAATAAATTAATACTTTCTCATCATTTTCAATTTTTTCGCCAATTATTTTTTCCAGCAAAGAATCATGAATGATTAGTGCTTCTTCCCATGCGTACTTCTTCTTGATGCCACATGCAACTGCAATTTTATTAAGATCAATTTCCTTAGCTATGGCAAAAGTATTGAACTTCATATTATACATAAAACCGCCTCCGTGAAAACATATTATGTGTTTAAGGTCATTTATAATATTCCAAATCAGATGTTTATTATATTTCAGATATTAATGAGTAGATTATGCAGATAAATGCTTTGTGGGCTTGTCTAATATTATTAGGATTAGAAAGAATCGAATACAGTCCGATAAAACTGATCAATTTACATTTTAGACCACTCAGATCGATTCAATGATTAGTTTCTATCTCTAATCGCCACTTTTTATAGGATAATCATTTTCGGCTGCTTCATCATCGTAATAAGTCAATTCATTTTCATAAGTAATTACAATCAGAACTTCTTCTTCATCTTTCATTTTATGACTCCAATCATCAATTCAACAGGGTAACCTTTCTGGTATTTTTAAGAAACTATATATACTAATCATAATACTTATTCACAATGAAATCAAAATTAAAGTACTTTCGCCAATTTCCTGAGAATATTATTAATATTGAAGAAGTATTATCAAGTTCAGACACTGTTAATCCCGAGGCCAATTTCATATGAGTGATGATGGTTCCTATAAGCATAAAATGATTCCTGCAATGTAATGATATGACTTAGTGCGAGGAGTATATTTTTTACCCCCAGGAAATTTAAGATATTACCAACCAGTTGATGATATCTGTTGCGGGCTGTAAAGTTCACAGTCCATTTCCAAAAACTGAATATAATCAAAAGAGGCTACTGCCCATATAAGTAAGTGGTAGCCCCTTTTTGTATTATATTTTCTCATTAAATGTTTAAGTTTTGAGTAATGAAATCTTGTCTCACATCAAGAAAGACAGTACTCGTAGACGCATGAAATGCCAACTGTAAGCTTGAAACAACATACCAAATTGATTAAAAAACTGGTAAGCAATTATATTTTTGGGAAGTATACTCTATAGGTTAATCCCAAGAAATCACTTTTCAAAGCTGCAAGCAAATAACTCATATGGTAACACACAGTCTCAAAACAGAAAAAATCACTATATCCATTACTGTATTTAACTAATCAAATCCATGGTTTCCGACATTTACAATCAAAACTATTAATGTCATTTTGTTAATAATTTTGAATCTTCTTTTATGTTGAATGTGCTGAATAAATGTTCTCTCTCAAAATTTTTTTACCGCCCCGATAACATTATCTGTATCAGGTTAAAAAACAACCTCTCCACTATTCATCGTAGATATGATAAATCCCCAACTGTTAATAATGATATACCCACCATTATTGGGGCTACCGTCATTAAAAAACTAATCGCACATACTAAAGTTGCAGTGCCATATGGTTTGTCTTTATGAATAGCCTCGATTGCTGACAATAAGCTCGAAACAAAAATTATCGATGTGATCCATATTGTGAATGACCCCATAAAAACAACTACTTGCATAAAACTCATAAGCCCTCTCCTTTCCACTTTCAACTAATTTTGTTCTATAATGTTTATTAAATAAACATATCCACTAGCCCTTTATATAATTTCCCCAAGGGCAAAATATACTTCGTGACGTTCTAAACTTATGGATCTTTTAGTTTAAGATAATTTGAAGTTTATTCGATTGTGAAAGGCGTATCTGAAACCTTGTTAGCTTTTATGACATTGTTGCTGTCAGTGTCTATTAACAGAAGATACTCTTTTTCAACGGATACAACGTCATAGTCAAATTGATCCGAATTTATCAAGAATAAACAATCACCTATGGGCTCAAGATCCCCACTAAATCTTTCTGCATCTCCAGATCCAGTGTAATAAAATAGTTCCCAGGAATCATTTCTTAACCAGATACTTACAGTAGTAAGTATCCCTTCTCCTGGAACAGATTGATACGCTCCATCTCTTAGAACTGAATTTTCGTGATTAATATCTGCTTCTTTTGAAAGTCTTCCCAAGATAAAAAAAGCAGTGAAAAATAATATAAATGATGTAGCGCTAATCAAAGCTTTTTTGTTTATTCTCATAATAACCCTCCGCGTTCATTGATAAGATATGAATATTAAATCAGGACACGTAAATTGTCTTCATCGTAAAATCGAGCACCACAGCGTAAGTTGTTACGTAAGAGATCAAATAATTCCAAGTTCAACGATATTTGTGTTTTAATGTTCAATATGATTTATTTCACAACTTATGATACCTATTCCGACACACATTATCAATCGCTTACATTAAATTTAAGAAAATCTTAAGTTTCACATATTACATCTGCAAAATATATCGAAAATAACTAGAATTTTACGGAATTTGTTTTTTTTGTAAAGTTACTATATTGTATCAAAATAGACCTAAGAATACTTTTCTTAGGTCTGTTTAACATATTTAGGATTTTTATTATGTTCTTTGTATGCGTCAAATAGAGCGGTGGTAGGTTGTCGAGTTCATTGATGGTATGATTATCACATCGAATTGGAGGTGTGATGATTTGAATTATTCTGATGATCAGTGGCAGGTGATATTTACTGAGGCTGCCAATAGTGATCTGACCATTAAAAAATGGTGTTTGGCTAACGATGTTTCGTACAATGCTTTTTGCTACCACAAGTATTCTAAGCCATATTTGAATCGCTCAAGAGATGAAGTTAAGGATTCTGGATTTACTACAGCTCTTGTCAGGCTGGATATTGTTGATTGCAACAGTAAGGTTGTTTCCAAGGGGTTCGATGTCAATATTGGCAAGGCTACTATTTCGGTTGACGACTCGACAGACTTGGAAACTCTGGCTAAACTGATAGGTATGATCAATGAAGCTTAGGTTTGAAGACTTCGACAATATCTATTTGGTTCCTGGGGCAACTGATCTTAGGAAAAGCTACGCCGGGTTAAGCGCGATTGTATCCCACAGCCTGTATCTTGACCCCACCGCCAATAACCTGTACATCTTTTGCAACAGATCCAAGAAAAGCATCAAGATGCTGGAGTTCGACAAGAACGGATTTGTCATCCACTCCAAGAAGCTGCTTAATAAAGATAAGTTCTTCTGGCCCAAGGGTGATGAAGATATCACTTCAATGGTTGTTGACATCCGTCAGTTGAGTTGGTTGCTTGATGGATTGGCAATTGAACAGAAAAGGGCATTCAAGGACATTTCAGTAATGATATAGCCCCTACGCATAAGATTAATTCACATTTATTTGTGGGTTTATCTTATGCCTTTTGAAGTTATTCACATCTTTTATAAATTGCCGTGAAATCAAGACTTTCAGGGCTTTTTATGCTACAATGCCACTAGTGGAAAGAGGTGGATTCAAGTGATCAAATTGATGGAAGATATGACAAAAGAAGAACTTATCGAAGCGTTCAAACAACGTGAACAGGAACTCTATGCCAAAATCGAATCCGACCGTATTTCAAAAGAAAAACTTATTAAAGAAAAGAAGAATTTATCTGCCGATAATAAGAAATTGACTTCCGATATTGATAAAATGGCAGCTGAAATCAAAGAACGCAAACTTGAACTACAACAGAAAAACGAATACATCAAATTATTGGAAAACGCCCGCTACAGCTCCCAACGCAACAATATTAAGGAATATAACCAAGGTCCTGATCTGTTTAGTCTAATCGGTTTTGATTTTGATAATGCTACTGAAACCGAAGAATTCGAAACTACGGAAATCAAAGGTTACAAAAGAAAAGTTAGAATACCTAAAGAAAAACACATCAATTATGACCATCTCAAAACCAATATAATTATAGAAGAAACTCCTGATGGTTTCGATATTTGTGATCTTTGTGGCACAACCATGAAAATAAAGAAGTACGATGAAAGAAAGGAACTTGTCTATACTCCTGCCAAAGTTGAATTGAATATTTACCGTACACCGGTATACGAATGTGTTGCTTGTCAGGAACACAACTTGGAAGGTAAATCATCTTACAAGAAAGTTCCTGGAAGACAACCGGTTATCAAAGGAAGCATTGCATCGCCATCACTGATTGCAACTATAATGGACATGAAATATTTAAAGGGTTTGCCACTGGCTGCTCAGGAAAAACGTTTCCTTGAAAATGACATCGTCATCCCTAGACAGAATATGGCCAACTGGATGATCAAGGCATCGGTTCATCTTAACCTGTTGTTTGAGTGCATGCACAATGACTTGTTGTCCATGGAAGTGATCCACTGCGATGAAACCACCACCCAGGTTCTAAAGGAAGACGGCAAACCAGCGCAAAGCAAATCATATCTTTGGGTTCTACGGAGCAATCAGTATGACGAACCAATTATCTTGTACCGTTATGATCCTAGTCGTTCAAAACGGGTTGTTGAAGACTTCATCGGTGATTACTCCCACTATCTGGTAACAGACGCCTATGGTGCTTACGAGTCGCTTGATAATGTCACCAACTGTTTTTGCCACGTTCATGCCTTTCGCTATTTCCGGGAAGCCTTGGATGTACTGCCAAAAGGCACCGATAAAAATCAAAGTTACGAATACACTTGCTATCGCTATTACAAAAAAGTATTCGAAGCCAAGAACAAGATTGAAACGGCTGCTAAGGGAAAATACTCAAAGAACCAGGATAAATATTTCCAATATATTCATAAGGGCCGAAATGATGTCGTAAAGCCAATCTACGATAAGTTTTTAGCGTACCTTAAAGAAATAATCCTGTTGCCCGAAGTTAATATGAAACCAACCTTGCTTAAGGCAATCAAATATCTGATGAACCACGAAAAGGAATTCGGCGAGGTATTTAATAACCCGAAAGTTCCATTCGACAATTCAAGCACGGAACGGGCTATACGACCGTTTGTCGTATCAAGGAATCGATGTAAATTCTATACAAGCCCCAAAGGAGCGCAAGCCGCAGCGATAATCTATTCGATACTGTTAAGCGCCCAGGAAAACAAGCTGTCACCGTACATGTACATGGAGTACGTACTGGAAAGGCTGCCGGGAATAGATTCTAGTGATGAAGATGAAATCAGGAAACTACTACCATACAATAAAGAACTGCCAAGATATCTGCGTCAATTGACAGCGAAGGAAATCAAAGAACTAAAAAAAGGAATCCCAAGACGGAAATAAACTGTCCCTGGATTCCTTTTCACTTACCCTCGAATATTCTCCCACCGCTCTATTTGACGCATACTGTTCTTTTGGTCCCCGTTCTGATAAGGCGACATACCGCTTCAACTTGGGTGAACCATATGTAATGGTCAATTCTTTTTCATAAGTAATAATAATCCGAACTTCTTCATTATCTTTTTGTTTCGTGACGCCAAACATCATTTTAACAAGCTCTCATCGTTATTATTTATCGAGATATCACATGTATTCTTCATGATATTTTTTACCTTTAAAATCAAAATTTACTGGATAGTATGCATGCTCCAATAGAACGATGGGAATATGCCTATGGTCAAGTAAAAAGCAATAATTATATAGTGTATTTCTATCTTGGGATTTCTTTTTTAAGTTTTTTACTTCCTTCAATGTTAGTTAATGCATACCAAAAATAAGACTAATTTAGAGTTTACTTTTAAATAACAAGCCACCAAATCAAATTAATTCACTTAAAGCCTCATATCTAGTAACAATGTTGTAGCTATATTTCAACCAACCACCAAAAAATCGAATGTAAATTATGTTATGGCAAAAGTCATAACAATCATTGAATGGTCCGTGAACCCCTTTTCTTTATCATAAAAAAAGTTTACAGAATCAATTTTTTCAACTGATTTAATTTCAAATCCATTAAATTGTTTTGAAACAAAAATATGATCCAGTTTTCTCTCTCTACCGTTAGATTTCCATGTATAATTATTTTGATTACCATTATTTATATCCATAGCATCATATGATTTGGTGATTTCCGACAGGAATTCACTATTACACCCTTTCCCATCACTAGATTGCGAGTTATTACATGCATTCAAATCACCAAGAAGGATAACATTGCCATCAGATGCTGGAATACATATTTTATGATTGTTCACATGCATATTTATAATCGAATATTCCTTGTCTTTGATAATAATATCTAAAATAGCCACTCTATTTTTTGACAAAATATTTCCAGGACACCCTATACACTTCTTAATAATAGATTTCTTAAATTTATTATCTTTTACAATGAAACCAACAGTAAAATGAGTATTTGAATCAACCTCAGGTGTCATCAATATGTAACCGTGTTTTTTTATAATTTTTTCGATTTTATCTTTTTCCTTGGAAGAATTTATTAGTTCTTGAATGGCTATTATGTCATAACTTTTCCCCTCTAATATTCCGCCCAATTCGGTTTCTATTAAAGCAATAAGTTTCTCCTTTATTTTCATTATATCAAAAAATTTTTGTGGAAGTCTTGGTCTACGATTTATTGACCAAAATGTTTCACCATTAAAATTTAGTGTTGCTATTTTGATTAATTCATTTTCTTCAGGCATTTATTAAACCTCCTCATTACATCATCCTATCATATCAACCATCTTTTATTTTGGTGTTACAATCATGTGATATCCTTATTTCAAAATATTCCTATGTTACATGATTCCAAAATATATTTCTTAAATTTGAAGTTTGACAAGAATATTTGTATCTTTTGGTAATTAGATATAAAAGTTAAATTTTGACCTCGCAAAAAAAGAACACATGCGAACAAACTTATATATGTGTCTCAAGACACAACAATCCTCAACATGTGTGATACTTAAAAGAAACTTGTCAATATTATTAAGAAAATCTATCCCACAACAATTGTCTTAGCTTATGCGTCGATTTTATATAATTGACGCCATCAAAATCGATAATATCCCCATTTTCGAAGAAATCGAATTGGGCTAAATTTGTGTATTCCTTTTCTCCACTTCTACGTCTGATAATCACCTTGTATTCTTCCCCTCTCATATTATCCGGGAGAAGATATTCTTGTGATGTGTATTTTATTTCCTTGGATTCCTTCAGTTCCGCAATTATGAACTTTGCTTCAGCCGATTCCTCAATCGAACTGACTATAGTCCAACCTCCGTCATCGTTCCAATAGTAATATACTACTTCAACAGGAGTCCTATACTTCGAACAATCTTGTGAAGTTATAAAATCTTCTTCATATGTCAAAGGGTTAAACAAGAAAATTGAATTGATAATGATGACTGATATCCCAAAAATTACAACTAAAAAAAACAAAAATCTTAAATATCAGCCTAAATATATTCTTCCCCATAATAGCCCCCAACATATTTTATAACGTTACAATCGTAACATATAGCGTTATTGATGTAAAGTTTTTTGATTAATCAAAAAAGACCTAAGAGTAATTTCTTAGGTCTTTTCAACATACTTCGTTTTCTTATTATATTATTTTGGTCCCCGTTCTAATAAGGCGACAGACCGTTTCGACGTGAGTTGTTTGGGGAAACATGTCGAAGGGATAAATAGTATCGGTTTTATAACCTATTTTTTCAAATTCCTTTAAATCCCTAACCTGGGTTTTTGGATCGCAAGAAATGTATAGAATTTCCCGAGGTTGCATCTTTCCGGCAGCCTGGATAAATTCCTTGGTTGAACCAGCTCTTGGAGGATCCATGATGATTACATCCACTTTAAGATTAGTTCGGGCCTGATCGACCATGAATTTAGTCGCATCATCATTGATGAATCGGATATTGTTAATTTTATTAGCTCGGGCATTGTTGATTGCGTCGCGATGTGCTTCCTTGTTCATCTCCACACTGATGACCTCTTTGACATCTTTGGCACCCACCATCCCAATTGTTCCGATTCCACTATAGGTATCCAATAGCACTGTCTTACTGTCAAGTTTCACCAAACCCAAGCCAAATTCATACAACTCCTCGGTTTGGTCATGGTTTATCTGATAAAAGGACTGCGGTGAAATTTTGAAACTCAAACCGCATAATTTATCTATTATAAATCCTGTACCATAAAGAACTTTGTCTTTATTGCCAAGAACGATTGAGGTATCTCGCTTGTTGACATTCAGTACTACGGTTTTGACAGAAGGGAATTTCTTAACCAGTCCCTTGCTAAGATTTTTTGAACCTTTGAATTCCTCGCCATTGCATACCAAAACTACCATAGTTTCATCAGTAGCAACCCCACGGCGGATCAAAACATGACGCAAAAGTCCCTTACGGCGCTTCGCATCATAAATACTGACCCTGAACTTCTTGAACTGGGTTTGAAGATAACGGATTATCTCATCGGATATCTCGTCATGGATTAAGCACCTTTTATATGGGACGATCCGATGACTCCCCTCTTCATACAAGCCATAGTTGTAATTGTTGTCAAATGCCACAATCACTTTATTACGGTATCCGATGATATTCTTTGATGGATGACAGTCAGCAACTTTGATATTGCTTAACTTGGCATCTTTGATCAACTTCTTCACATATTCGGTTTTCTTTTCCAATTGCTTATTATAATCAATTCCCATGTACTGGCAACTGCCGCAATTCTTAAACACATCACAATTATATTTCACGAAGATTCCTCACTTTCAAATAAATTATACCAAGGTTTTTGTCTACATGCTAATAGTACTGGCAATATCATATAATTACCAGTACTATTCCTTGAACAATATTATTTGATTGTACACTAATCCTGAAAAATAACCAGGATTATTTTTTATAATATTTATATTGCAGTTTTGCTTCTTCGGACATGTATGATAGATAGTCTATCCTTCCCTTATAGATTCCATAGAGCTCGTACACCCAGCCCTGAGTTATTTTTTCCTGACGGATTTCCTTTTTAATTTCCCAGATTGTCTCATTTGTTCCTTTGTCAGTTTCAACCTCAAAATACACATATGGCGGGGAAACCTTGGAAATTTCCACCCCATCAACTGAACTTTTCAGGTTTTCCAGCCGCTTGATTAATTTTCGGTACTGACCACTCACTAGAACTAACTCCATTAATTTTGCCCCCTTATGATATTATCCCTGTGCAAATCGCATAACAACATCATACATCCAAAATATCAATATAATGGCAGGTTTTCACAATCAGGAAATCAATTGCCATTTTATAAGGCTTCAACAGTAATCGTTCCTGATAGACCAGAGATGTCTTGCTCACCACTGACTGCCTGTCCCAGTTCGTACAGACCTGCCGCTGAGCCAAATCGCTTGTAGAACATGACCACATTGCCCCAAGGCGCATAGTACGCCAATGTTCCCGCTTTAGCAGTTGCCAGCGAAGTTTTTTTGGTGCTAAGTTTACTAGGTGGGTAAAAAATCTTCTCATTGTTGCCAAAATTTTCTACCTTGATTGTCAGTGGCAATTGGGCGCAAAGCGTTTTGGCTGCTTCGCTGTTATTTAAATTGAAAATAATTGTTTTTCCGTTTCCAGTAACTTTAAGCTGCATATGTGTTTCTCCCTTTGTTATTTACTAGATTTATTAATTGCGCGCTCACTGATCCAAAGTGACAGTGATGTCAACTTGGCCTCTGAAATCAGCAATGATGTCCAAATATTCGTCATCGACTTTACCAATCACCATGACTCCATCCATATCAGCGAAATTCTCTTCATGATCGACTAAGATTGTAAACCAACCACCAAACCAGCCGATTTCTCCAATTTCCCAACCATGTTTACCCTCTTGTGGATCAGATTGCAAATCTTCTGTGACAGTTCCACACAAGTCGTCGCTTGCCCGGGACACCGTCACCGAATAAGGCAATAAAGCAATGAACTCTTGGGCGGTCAGGGTCTCGTTAAGATGAGCCTTGACTTCAATCCCGTTCATATCCATGATTATCGGCGTAGTCAAATTCCCGACATCTTCGTTGGGTTCATCCGCAGTTGTTTCTGCCGTGTTATCCAAATTTTCTTGATCGGCTTCTTTTGATCCGGTTGAACAACCCGAAACCAGCAGCAACATCAAAACAAAAATCGAAATTACTCTCAGATGTTTTGTCAAATTCACTTTGATCATCTCCTTTCAAAACCAATCTCATTTAATCTTATCTCCAGCTTAGAGACTCTTCCCGAATTCCCGTAACTGATTGAGAATTTCAGGCGATTTATTTTTTTCACCATAAGCTTTGAAGATTCCCAAATCCTCAAGTTTCATATATTCAGTGTAGGTTTTTTGGTACTCGTAAATCGCTGCTTCGTAAACGTCATCACTGCCGGAACTTAGAATCAACATCGATTTTTCCAACTTCTTCGGAATTCCCAAAGCATACATCCGGTTAATTGCATTGTGCAATTGTCCAGTGAAACTAAAATAATATATCGGCGAAGCAATCACTATCATTTCAGCCTCTTTCAAAGCGATGTAAACCGGCTCCATATCATCTTTTTGGATGCACTTGCCCTCACCCTTGCCATGGCAATATTCACAGGCTATGCACCCGGCAATATCCATTTTGGGAATATCCATGACCGTAACCTGATGTGATTTTGGATTCAAACCGGCCGTAAAGGCTTCAATCATTGCCACTGTGTTTCCGTTTGGACGCGGACTTCCGTTTAATATCAATATCTTCATCGAATGCCTCCTTCCAGTTCGATTTGTTACGCTACTTCGACAGTAAATTCAACTTTTGAAGGTAATTCTTTAACCAAATCGAGATTGTCCTCATCGATATGAGCGATAATCATCATTCCGTCATAGCTTTTTGAACTTTCTTCCCCATCGAACAATACCGCGAACCATCCGCCGGCCAGGCTGATATCCCCATTGGTCCATCCGGCTTGGGTTTCTTGGGGATCGAATTTCCCGCTTTTTGCTGTGCAACAGTAATCAACCGGTGATCTGAATCCAGAAACTTTAAACGGCAAACGGGTTTTAAAATCTTGAGCGGCAACAGTATCATTCAACGTCGCCGGTATCGTAATATCATTTGCTTTCAATACAATTTTTGTAGGCATAGTAATCTCCTTTTCTTGCAATGGACTTTCTTTTTTGACCATTGATGTTATCTAATATAGATAATACAGGTTAAACTTGGCTTTAGGTCAATAGCTGATGTTGAGTTTTTTCATTTTATTGATTTATCTTGCTCAAGAAAAAAGCGAACTCAATGATTGAATTCGCCACATAATTTCAGATATTATATTTTTGCCTAGAAAACACAATGGATAACATTGTAGATTCCGCTAAAGCCAATCAGTAAATATGTCAGTTTTTTGATTGTTTCTCCATCGATTCTTTCGACCATTTTATGAGCGATATTGACTCCTGCCAATACTCCGATCATCCCCAGGAAGATAAAGGGCAGATGTTCCCCACCGATAATCCCAGTCTGAAACCTGAAGAAAGTACTATATCCGGCTATAATCAGGAAAAATGTCTGAATCGTACCCAGATATTTTTCCTTGGTATCGAGTTTCGACAGGAAATAAATGACCATTAACGGTCCTCCAATCCCAAACAGACCACTAAAAATTCCTGACAGCAGGATAAACAAAATCGCCAACGGCAATTTGATTTCCAATACCTTGTTATTTGAAAAGAACAGGAAATAGATAGCCAGGAAAGTAAGGAAGACGCCAAAAAGCAATCGCATCATGTATTCGTTAACCATTGTTGAATAGTGAATTGTCAAACTGCTCACAATCATAAACAAAATCGCCGGAGCAATGATGCTCTTGATTTCCACGTGGCGACGATATCGAAGAACCATTAAAAAACAAAGCGAAGTCCCGATTGCACTCGACAATCCGGCTGCCTGCGTTACGTTGAACATGAATGGGAAAACCATCATCATTACTATCCCCGCCCCAAATCCGGTGATACCTTGGACTATTCCCGCAAAAAACGCTGGAATACATATCATCAAAAATAACTCCATAAAACCCTCCCCTTCAAACATTATTGCAATCCTGAAATAAAAAAGCATTGGAAAACGGTACATCGACCATTTGACCAATACTTCATTAGGATGCTTTCGGTCTTGCTATTTGCGTAAACGCAAATAAAATGCCTCTGTCTTGGAGCAATAATACCCCAATAAGCGGAACTTTACAATCTATTTTCTTATTTGGGAATTCTAAGTAGTTATTTAGCGCCGGTGGTTATTGCCGGCTTTGTTTTTGTACATCATCTCATCAGCTTCGGCGATTACCTTGTGAAGATCATCTCCGACACTATATTGGGCAATCCCATAAGAAAACGACAGCTCGATTCCTTCAATATTGCCACAGGTCAACCGGGCGGTTTCCAACACTTCTTCCATTTTCTTGTAACAATCACAATCCCCAATCAAAACAAATTCATCACCGCCATAGCGATAAAGCCGCATTGACGATAATTTGGCATTATCGATGGTCCTGGTGATATTCCGGATGGCCTTATCACCAAATTCATGACCCAGCACGTCATTAATCGCTTTCAAGTTGTCAAGGTCAATCATGGCTATGGTACAATCTCGGCTGCCGTCGATTCTGCCAAGATGCCGGGAATACGCAACCCGGTTCAGCGATCCGGTCAAAGGATCATATAGAATAACCTGAATCGCCAGGAAAAGATAATATAGAATAACACAAAGTGCCGTGACTCCCCAAACCAGAAAATAGGTGTCACCTACTATCTCAATGGCGTTGGCAATCAGAATAACCAGCATGATAATTGCAACTAAAAGGGTCTCTAATATTTTATTTAGCTTGGTCTTCGGCCCACTGGCATAATACATCAGGGAAAACACATAAAAAATCGAAGCCGCAAAGGGGATGATGAACAAATCCCCACGGGTGTAGATATTTTCACTGCTGATATAAAAAATAATTCCATTGAAGACGCTGATTCCACTTAGTCCCAGATTAGCCAAGGCCGGGACATAAAAAAGTTTACGCCGCAGACTTTCACCATTGATGCGATAGATCAAAACCAGAATCATCGCTGGAAACGGACTTAGTCCGAAATTAATAAAAGTGGTGAAAGCCCGCAACCGCCAAACCCAATCAGAACCTGTCGCCTGACTAAGTTCATAGTCAATCCAGCTGCCAAATATCAAAAGAACCAGAATCAGGATTTCAAAAAGAAATAAGTTCCTTACCTTTTTATTAAAAAGACCGCTTCTTGACACAATAACGGTGAAGATCGCCAACGCACTTAAAGGTCCAAAGTAAGCTTCTAACGGATATATTGTCATAACATCTCCTAATCTATTTAGGCCAATTTCACATAACTGCCATAATCGACTCTAATCATACATCAATTATACAAAACACCACCTTAGTGTCAAGTGGAACACATTGTAAATTTTCCTACTCTAACAAGATGTTTGGCCCAAACGATCCCTGATGTTATATTTATTGGAAATGGGTATGTCTCGTTTTCCACTTTTTGACCGCGATAATTAGCCAGAAACTATAAATACCAAAAGTTACAACTGTCAACAGGAGCCACTTGATCCAATTTCCAAACAGGCCTAATGCCGTACCCTCAAAAACTAGTCTTCTACCATCAATAACGGTATGTCTGGCTTCCCAAGAATAGACCATCACCAGCGCCCAAGGCGCACAAATTCCCAAAGTCATAATGGTAACCAGTGATCCTAGAATTCGCCACCCAATCAACTGAAGCAAACCGCCATCAAAATAAGATTCATACATGTTGATATCCCCCTTTATTTATCTTTTAACTGGTATATCACATTTTTTTACTTCAGTCAAATAACACTCGCAATGTGCTTTATCATCTCAAATCCGATAGTACTGGATCCGATTTCCAAATTATCATTATTTTATCAAGGTTTTTTCTTGTTTTTTGACTTTTATTAGGTTATAATGTTTAAGTTTCTTAGGAGGTATTTATGGCAGCAATTACATACGAATTAAAACACGTCTGCAAACAAAGCGGCGCCCGTTACGGAGTTATTCACACTCCTCACGGCGATGTCGAAACACCAATGTTCATGCCGGTAGGAACTTTAGCTACCGTTAAAGGGGTTGCCCCGGAACGATTGGTTGAAATGGGAGCCGGGATTGTCCTGGCAAACACCTACCACCTTTGGTTAAGACCAGGTGAAGATATCGTAGCCAAAGCCGGCGGATTACATAAGTTTATGAACTATCCCGGACCAATGCTTACTGACAGCGGCGGTTTCCAGGTCTTTTCTCTTGGTAAAACCAGAAAATTGACTGAAGAGGGTGTTCATTTCAAATCAATAATAGATGGTTCGAATCTTTTTTTGTCACCAGAAAAAGCTATCGATATTCAAACAAAACTGGGAGCCGATATCATCATGTCGCTTGATGAATGCGCTCCATACCCATGTACATACGATTACATGAAAAACTCGGTTGATCGCACCTTGCGTTGGGCCAAACGAGGTTTGGAAGCTCACAAAAACTCTGAAAACCAAGCTCTTTTTGGAATTGTTCAAGGTGGTGAATTCCCAGACCTAAGGGAATATTGTGCTAAAGAACTTGTGAAAATGGACTTCCCCGGATATTCAATCGGCGGTACCAGCGTTGGAGAACCAAAAGATGTCATGTATAAAATGGTTGAAGATGCCATTGGCTGGCTTCCCGAAAACAAACCCCGTTATCTGATGGGAGTAGGTAATCCAATCGATTTGATTGAAACTGCAATCAGAGGAGTCGACATGTACGACTGCGTCTTGCCAACCAGAGTTGCCCGTCATGGTGCGGCTATGACAAGTCTTGGCAGAATCAATATCAATAACGGAAAATTCCGAGAAGACTTCTCACCTTTGGATCCAAATTGCAACTGCTACACATGCAAGAACTATACCAAAGCGTATATTCGCCATTTGAACAAATGCGATGAGATTTTCGGAAAAAGTCTGTTATCAATCCACAATGTCAACTTCCTGATTGAACTTTCACGCCAAATCAGAGAAGCAATCAAAGAAGACCGTCTCTTGGATTTCAAAGAAGAGTTCCTCGATAAATACGGTCGTGATGTTTATGAAAGGGCGTTTTAAAATGAAAATATCAGATTTTGACTTTTATCTACCCGAAGAACTGATTGCCCAGCATCCAGTTGAACAGCGGGACACCTCAAAACTTCTGGTTTTGAACCGGGAAACCGGAGAAATAAGCGATAAACATTTCTATGATATTATCGACTATCTCAATCCTGGGGATATCCTGGTAAGAAACAATTCCAAGGTTTTACCGGCCCGTCTATTTGGCCTGAAAGAGGAAACCGGTGGTCATGTTGAAGTTCTCTTGTTAAAAGAGATGACCAAGAACATCTGGGAATGTCTGGTTGGTAACGCTAGAATCGTCAAACTGGATACTGTTATCACCTTTGGTGACGGCTCGCTCAAGGCCCGCTGCCTTGAAATCAAGGAAGAAGGTATTCGGGTTTTCGAAATGATTTATGAAGGGGTATTCCTTGAAGTGCTCGAGCAGCTGGGTACCATGCCTCTTCCTCCATATATCAAGGAGAAACTGGAAGATCAAAGCCGTTATCAGACCGTCTATGCCAGAGAACCTGGTTCGGCTGCCGCTCCGACAGCAGGTCTCCATTTCACTGACGAGATTAACCAGAAACTGATTGCCAAAGGAATTGAAATCCTTGATGTCACTTTGCATGTCGGATTGGGTACCTTCCGTCCGGTGAAAGTCGATGACATCAACGATCACAAGATGCACAGCGAATTCTACTTTATCGATGAGACTGTCGCAGCGAAACTGAATGCGGCCAAAGCATCCGGTCGCAGAATCATCGCTGTCGGGACAACCAGTACCAGAGTGTTGGAGTCTAATATTACCAAATATGGCGAATTCAAGGCGACCAACGAATCAACCGATATCTTCATTTATCCAGGTTACGAGTTCAAGGCTATCGACTCATTGATAACCAATTTCCACCTTCCCAAATCAACATTACTGATGTTGATCAGTGCTTTTGCTTCAAAAGAACAAATTTTCAAAGCCTATGAGCATGCAGTTGAAAACAGCTACCGTTTCTTCTCATTTGGCGATAGCATGTTCATCCAGTAATGGAAAAAGTAAATTATAATTTAAAGCACAAGGAAGAACTTAAAAAACTCGAAGGACAACGACCGACCCTGCTGCTTCATGCCTGCTGCGGTCCTTGTTCTACCAATATCATCACGACACTCTATGATAAATTCGAGATCACCGTTTTCTATTCAAACTCCAATATTTATCCCGAAAGCGAATATCTGCGCCGCAGGGATGAACTTATCGATTTCATCAAAGAATTCAATCAGACTCACAACAGTTCCATCAAGGTTATCGAGGATAAGTACGAACCCGAGATATATTTATGTCAGTTAGGCACCTACGGAGCTGTTCGCGAAGGGGGCAAACGCTGCTATCTGTGCTACCAGTTGCGGCTGGAAAAATCAGCCAAGTATGCCGCCCTAAACGGTTTTGAATATTATACGACCACGCTTAGTGTTTCACCGCATAAAAACAGCCAGTGGATCAACCAGATCGGAGCAATGACGGCGAAAAAGGGAACCAAATGGCTCTATTCGGATTTCAAAAAAGAAAATGGCTATCAAAAGTCTTGTGCGATAGCCGACAGTTATGACATGTACCGCCAGAATTACTGCGGTTGTCTATATTCATATGAACAAATGAAGCTTTATCTCGAACAGAGAAATCAAGACTAATCAATAAAAGTGGCAGTTACCGATGTATGATCGGGACTGCCACTTTTATTTTGTGCTTATTTCATTAATTTCTTGATTTCTTCCTCGACTTCTTCAGAGCCTTCGGCATAGAATTTTTCTTCCTCGGGATCTAGTTGAAGAAGCAATCTGAGAAACTCTCCTGCATGAACCCGTTCCTCATCGGCGATGTCTTTTAAAACTTCCTGAGCAAGTTTGTTGTCAGTTGACTCCGCTAATTGCATATACATTTGGACAGCTTCATATTCAGCCGAAATCATAAATCTGACCGCTCTGATCAACTCTTCATCAGTCAATTTACGGTCATTTTTCAAACCCGCAAATGGATTGCCAAAATCAGGCATAATTCCACCTCCTTGCAAAATTAATTTTCTAATTTCCAAATATGATTCAACAGGTTGATTCCTGAACCAACACTCCGAATCCATGTATCTAACTACACATATTGTATCACGATAACAAAATGAATTCTATCTTGCCGATGCAAATCTTTGAAAAAACCGGCTTCAGTAGTCTGATTTGGCTTATCATCATCAACAAAAAAGGAACCGATTAATGGTTCCTTTTTTTGTTGATTTTAGGTAATATTCAAATTCAAACTATTATCTTATTCAATTTAAATTTTCAAAGCGACTGCCAGACCGGCTTCGGTAGCCAAGTTGGCTTGACCAGGCATTTTAGCATCTCCGATTACATATAACTCCTTGGCCGCTCCCTGCAACTCTTCTTCCAAAGGATTGTAGGCTTTAACCCCCATCGCCAGAACAATGGTATCAAAACCAGCCAGTTCCATTGAGCTATCGCCTTGGCTATATTTTACTCCATCAGCCGTAAATTCCTCAACTTTGGCGTTGCAAATATTATTGATTTTCCATTGCTCGAGACGTTGCATCAACCAGAATCCAACAGCCGGTTCGACATCGATTGCAATTTGATTGCGCATTTCCATGATAGTAACTTCACGGCCGTGTTCACCCAAGAAATCGGCAGTCTCCACCCCGACCATTCCGCCACCGATAACCAGTACTTTTTGACCAGTAACTGCTTTTCCGTCAAGAACATCGATTGCCGTAACGACATTATCCCCGTCAATTCCTGGAATTGGTGGAATCATCGGCTGTCCCCCAGTTGCCAGGATGACTACATCAGGTTTTTCGGTTTCCACCAGGGATTTGGTCACTGCTGTATTGTTATTGTATTTGACCCCATGCTTTTTCCCCATGGTCATGTAGTATTTGAGCATTGTCAACAGTTCATGTTTTGTCGGAGGAATTGCCGCCAGCCGGAATTGTCCGCCGAAGTCTTCCTCTTTTTCATAAACAACAACATCATGACCCCGTTTAGCGGCAACCCAAGCCGCTTCCAATCCCGCAGGACCGCTTCCAGCTACCAAGACTTTTTTCTTTTTAGGGGTAACTGACAAGTCATATTCCCCTTCGTGACCGGTCAGCGGATTGACCAGACAAGAAATTTTGAAATAGTTCGGATCGGTAAGTCTTGAGAGACATGATTGCAAACAAGCGATACAAGGTGAAATTTCATTGATCCTTCCCTCTTTGACTTTATTTGGAATTTCCGGATCACCAATTGATTCCCGGCCAAATGCCACCAGGTCAGCTCGCTCGTTCTTGAGGACATCTTCAGCAACATACATGTTATTGAAACGCCCGACTGTGATTACCGGAATCGCTACTGAATTTTTGATCTGCTGAGTCGGATACTGATTGAATCCGGCTGGCATAGCCGCAGAAGCAGTCATATATGGCATACTTGCATAAGTCATAATGGTGATATCCAACGCATTAACCCCGTTTGCCTCGGCAACCCGGGCAATAGCTGTCGATTCTTCAAGGGTTCTTCCCCCGTTGACTTTCTCATCATAGCTGTATCTAAACAGCATTGGATAATCTTCACCACATTTTTTTCGGACATTCTTGAAAATCTCAACCGGGAATTTCATTCGCCCTTCAAAATCAGCACCAAATTCATCGAAACGCTTGTTTGAATGAGTTGACATGAACTGAGCCACCAGATAACCGTGTCCCCCATGGATTTCAACCCCGTCAAAACCAGCTTGTTTAGCTCTTAGGGCCGCATCTCCGAATTCTTCGATGGTGTCCCATACCTCCTGATTGCTCAGCGCCTGAGGGGTACAGTTCATTACCGGACAGGCAACTTTAGATGGCGCTACTGGTTGTTCCCCCCAAATCAAATCCGGAACTGTTTGACGACCGGCATGGTGTAACTGAACCACCACCTTACCACCGGCTTCGTGAATACTGTCGACCAGCTTTTTCATTCCCTCAATCTGTTCATCTTCCCATAGTCCCAACTCGTTTAAAATAGCCTTACCTTTTTTGTTTACAGCAGTTACCTCGAGGATAATAAGACCAAAACCACCTTTGGCTCTGGCAGTGTAGTAGTCGATCATCTGTTGAGTGACGTAACCTTCATATGTCCCGAAATTTGTTCCCATTGGGGGAACTACAAATCGGTTATTCAATTCCATAGTGCCAATTTTGATTGGCGACAAAATTCTTTCAAACTCCATAATCTTCTCCTTTTATTGGGCGTGCACAACCTCATAAAACAATCGTACGCCCTTGTTAATTTTTTGTCAAGTTTTTTGGGCTTGCCCAATTTTCAGGATAAGAAAAAGCGCATCTTCAACTTCACCGTCAAAAACGCGCCTTATTAATCATGATACCAGCCACAATTATCCCGGAGGCAGTTTTCGATATCCCCCAACATCTCCAAGTCAAAATCTCTTTGAATTTGAACTAGAATCCGGTCTACTTCCTCAATCGGAATTCCCCGGAGCATAAAGACAATTTTTACTACTGAAGTCATCAGTTGATCGACGTCCATTGTCAGCCGGCCCTCAAAAATGTTCAGCAGCAGTTCAACTTCAGCACCAATGGCAGCCGCCATGGCAATAAACAATTGTTCTCGATCAAGTTCCTCTTCACAATCCAAATATATTTTTTCAAAAATTTGGATTGTCTTATCAACCTTGATTTTGGTAAGTTCCCGATTTTGAAGAATATGGACAAGGATGTTCAACATATCCCGATCATAAAATATATATTCATAATAGATTTTGTCAATCATCATTATGGTGGATTCAGGATCCTGACCCGGTTTTGTTCTTTTGACATATCCGGACAGAACTGACAAAAAATCAGAATAAATATCAAACAAAATATCCTGCTTTTTAGGATAATAATAATGAAGCAGTCCCCGTTTCATCCCACAGGCCTCAGCAATATCCCGAGTTGTCGTTTGGCCATAGCCTTTTTCTTTTATTAACTTATAACTTTGTTTTAGAATCAGATTCTTCTGTTCATTTGCTTTTTCTTTCATCGTAATCCCCTTAATCCAGCTTTTTCATATTATACCACAGTTCAACCTGATAGCCACCCTGCATTGCGGTTTGCCAGTTTCACGAAGCTAAAAAAGGTCCTTTGCTAGAGGACCTTGGAAAAAATCATTGATTATCAATATTCAAAATAAGCAGTATGGGTGGTGTCATTGAAGACATACAGAACATTTCTAGTTAGATGGCCCGTGTTTTCCAATGCTCTGAAGATTTCCTGACTGGTTATGAGTTTGGTTTTGGCAACACTGTAGGCTCTTTCACTGAATTGAACTTCAAAGTCATTATCATTGTCATTCCGGATGATGTTTTCAATCTGAGATAGCGAATAGTAATCAAGATAGAGATTGTTTTTCTGGAAGTACGTATTTGATTGATCGGATGTATAAGGATAATTGATATTCGGCGTGTACAAATCAGTCATGGTTTCACTGTCAAACATGCAATATCCATAGGCGATTCCCTCTTCCTGATCTCCCCAGGTTGCATCGATGTAATAAAAATCCCCCTGATACTCGACCACATTCCACTGGTGATATTCACTGTCCCGACCTTCGACTTCTTTAGACATACCCACCATCGAGCCGGCATTGATTCCCAAATAGTCACAAAGGTATTGGTACATCATCGCGTATCCCGCACACACTGTCTCTTTGTAAATCATCGAAGAGATTACTGTCTGATTGTATGATGAATTAGCCACATAATCATTATTGTTGACAACATATTCAAACAGGTAAACCATCTGGTCATATTCATCCATCGATGTTAGCTGGCTGGTGATTATTGATGCCAAATTATTAAGTTGTTGGCTATAACTTTCAATCTCATCAACATCAAATAGATACTGAGGGACAAAGTAATAGTTGTTCCCGTTTTGCGACAACATGCAATTGGCCATATAGAAAATTTCCGGATTATCAAAAATAACCGCATCCGCAATTTTTCCCAGTTCTTCAACACTAGAAGCATTGATCCTGACTTTGTCGCCATAGGCCCTTAGACAATTATAGATACTTTCGTAGTCCTGCTGTTGGATAGCTGTCAACTGACTGTAATACAAATGCATCCCCGAATCGCTGCTAAAAGCGTCATCGTAAACCGGATCTCTGTCAAAAAAACTGCACCCTGACAAAACCATTACCAAAACAAGCATCGCAATAACTTTTTTCATACTTCACCAACTTTCTTTATACATTATAAGCGAAAATCAATTTCAATCAAACAAAAACCCGCTTTTTAGAGCGAGTTTCCATTGTTTTTAACTGTAATTTTGAAACTTACACCATATTCTTCGTTTTGAGCAGTAAGATCATAGCCGTAAATGTCACATGTCTTCTTAACGATGGATAAACCTAGCCCGAATTGGCCTTTATTTCCCTTCTCATAGGGATTAAACATCGACTTGATGATTTCCTCATCAAAATGTTCCCCATCGTTATAGACCACCAAACTGCCGTTTTTAAGAGTTATGATAAATTTGCTTTCAACATAACGGTACCCGTTGGAAAGCAGATTTTCAATCGCAATATGCCAGGACTCCTGATCCCCGATGAAATAGACCTGTTCGAGATTGAGATCGATTTCGATTTCTGGTCTCATGAACTTGAACTGGTTGGCAGTAACCTCGATCAGACTCTTCATGTCGACCAGTTCTTCAGGATCTTGCTGAGCCAGATAATCCAAGCGGTTCAAATGCAGCAGTTGCCCAACCTTGCTTTCAAGCCGATCGGCATTTTCAATAATGACATCCATCGACGCTTCTTTGTTGCCATATGGATAAATATCGTCCTTGACCGACTGGGAATAGGTTTGAATCAGGGTAATCGGAGTTTTTAGATCATGAGAAATATTATGCATCATTTCCTCTTTGATTTTGTTTTGACGGTCCAATTCGGCAACCATCTCAACCAACGATTCATAAACCTGGCCAATTTCATCATCGCGCACAATTTTGATATCCTCTGTTTTTCCAGCCTTGACCCCTTTGATAAAGCGATTCATTCTTCTTAGGGGCGATATCAGGGACGTCACCCATAAAGCCAGTACTCCGAAAAAGACAATCAGAATTCCATAGAAGATATAGATGATCTGACTTTGGATCGAATCAACGAGATCATTGGAATAAGTGCTGTAAAGAATCGATACCGTATAGTTGTTATTGCCATTGGCATTGATGGAATAGTAGAGAGTATCGTTTTCGAAAACTTTCTTACTGTCGAGATGACCGATATCCGGATTGTTGATCATGCTGACCAGATCGTTTCTGACCACTTCATTGAAAATCAAATAGGCGCGGTCGATTGTCATCAGCTTGGATACACTGATGATTTCCCGGTTCATATCAATGTCAAGATGGTAAATCTGTTCCTCGACATGACTGGCAGTTGGTGCAAATCCATACTCAAGATAATTGGTTTGGGCCTTGTTGAGATCTTCAAAAAGATCGTCATCGATAACCTGTGACAGATTATGGTTGATCAGCGGCATGACAATCACCAGCAAAGCTGCGGCCATGCAGACAATGATAATCAGCAACTGATGGCGCAGCGGGAATTGCTTGAGCATCAGTCTAACCGGTAACCGTAACCATACATCGTTCTGATGTTGATATTAGGCAATTTCTTTCTAAGCCTTCTCAGCGTATCGTCGACAACCCGATCGGAACCAAAATAATTTTCATCCCAGACGTTGACAAGAACCTGTTCCCGGCTGATTGCCATTCCGCGGTTGGTCACAAAGTAGATCAGCAGGTCATATTCCTTGGTAGTGAGAATGACCTCTTCATCTTCGAAATAAACCCGACGCTTTTCGCCGTCAATCAAGTAACCGTCAATGTTGATGATACTTGGATTGTCATATGATCTTTTGATCAGGTTGTTAACCCGCAAGACCAGTTCCTTGACATTGAACGGTTTGGTGATATAGTCATCACTTCCCTGTTCAAGCCCGAAAATCCGGTCAAATTCCTGATCGCGGGCCGACATGAAAATTATCGGCATTTTCGGCTTGGCGTTGCGGATATGATTGAAAAGTTCGTATCCGCTGTTTTGATCAAGCATTATGTCTAACAACCATAACTGGACATCATCATCGACATGAGCAAGGGCGTCGTTGTATTTGTAAAATGAAGTGACTATGTAACCTTCCTTTTCCAGATAGGTTCTCACCAAGTCATTCAAATTTTTTTCATCATCAATTATGTTTATTTTAAATTTCATAGCTGTTCACCTCGCCTTATTTTAAAACAGAAATATTGCATAAATTCGACTTAAATATGGAAAATAATGTTATACTGCGAATCCGGTTTCCTTGATCACTTCGACAATTCGGTTGACGCAATCCTCGCAGATATAATCGGTGGCAGCTTCCACCATAACCCGGATAACCGGTTCAGTTCCCGATTCACGAACCAGAACCCGACCTTCAGTTCCCAATTCCTGGGATACTTCTTCGATAATCGCTTTAACCGCTTCATTTTCCTGCGCTGCCTGTTTATTGGTAACCCGGACATTTTTCATCAACTGAGGGAAGATGTCCAGCGTGTCAGTCAGCTGAGCCAGGGTCTTTTTCGATTCAATCATCGCTTCCATAACTTTCAAAGATGTCAAAATCCCGTCTCCGGTAGTCGCATTTTTGGCAAAGATGATATGTCCTGACTGTTCTCCGCCAAGAACATGCCCGTTTTTGACCATGTTTTCGTTGACGTACTTGTCACCTACTGCGGTTTTTTCGTATTTGATTCCTTCTTCATCAAAGGCTTTGTACAAGCCCAGATTAGACATGATTGTCGTCACAACCGTATCATTTTCCAGTTCATTGTGCTGTTTGAGATATTTTCCACAAACATACAGGATTCCATCTCCGTCGACAATCCGTCCGAATTCATCCACTGCAATGCAGCGGTCAGCATCACCATCATAGGCAAAACCGACATCGAGACCATTCTTGCGGACATATTCCTGCAGAACCTCGATATGAGTCGAACCACAGTTCTTGTTGATATTAAGACCATTGGGATTGTTGTTGATTACGAATGTCTTTGCTCCCAGGGCATCGAATACCGCTTTGGCAATATCGCTGCTGGCTCCATTTGAGCAATCCAGTCCGACTCTGATATTCTTGAACGCTCTGGTTGGTATTGAAAGAAGATACCCGATATATCGGTTCCGACCTACTGAATAATCCGAAGCCGCTCCGATATTTTCCTTGGTCGCCAGAGGCAGCTCGTCGATTTCACCATCGATATATGCCTCAATCTTATCTTCGACATCACTTGACATCTTATGACCGTTGGAATCGAGAATCTTGATTCCGTTGTCATAAAACGGATTATGTGAGGCCGAGATCATGATCCCACAGTCAAATCCATCGATTCTGGTGATGTATGAGACTGAAGGCGTTGTTGTAACGTGAAGCAGACTGACGTCGGCTCCACTGGCTGTAAGACCAGCCACCAGTGAATATTCAAACATGTATGAAGAACGACGGGTGTCTTTTCCGATTACGATTTGAGCCCGTTTGCCTTGTGAAAAATACCATCCCAGGTATCTTCCCACTTTATAGGCATGTTCAACCGTAAGGTCGATATTCGCCTCTCCTCTGAATCCATCTGTTCCAAAATATTTACCCATATAATTCTCCTCTATTTATTGGCTTACTGTTATTTCTACTTCATCCAATGACACGAACACATAAGTGAAGATGTCATCGATGGTGATTTTCACCGGAACCGTCGAGGTTCCGATTTTGACATTGGTCATGTCAATTGCTGCCACGATGTCGCTTGCGGTCAGTCGGGCGATTTCATACGCCGGACCGGTAATTCTAAGTGAAGCGGCACTTTCATTGGTTGCGAATGTCACATTGTAGTTATTCGCATTGTTTGTCAATGTTATCGGGATATTCTGAATGATTCTAGTTGAACTGTTCTCATCTATCTTCAAATCAACATCGACCGAACTCAAAGATGCCTTGTATACTTCACTTGGGATGTTAAGACTCAAGTCTTCAAAAGAAACGTCATTTTTAAGATCGGATATGTCAATATTGCAGCTCACACTGCTGATTGAATTGAGATCTTCCTCTTTGCCGTAGATTTTGACCACGGTATCCGACAGCGTGATATCCGTGATTGCATATCCGCTTGACAGCTGTCCCACGTATTCAGGTACGATATTGACCTCTTTGCTGTAGTCGCTGACCGAACAAGTGGCTTCAACCGTTCCCGGTGTGATTGTCACATCAAGGGCGTTGCCGCTGCGATCATAAGCAACAATCGGACAATCCTGGACGAATGAACCGGTTTGATCAGCCACATCTACCTGGGCTTTGACCGAGTTGATCAGGTCGATCTGACTTTGCGCCCCGCTCACTTCAACTTCCTGATGTTCGAGCGACTCGACTGATACCGACAAATCATTGCCAAGTTCGTTGCGGTTGATAAATTCATAATCCAACGGGAATGTCTGAGTGATTTTCTGAGCGATTGTCACCGTAGTGTTTTGGGGAACAATCAAAACTTGAAGATCACGTGGGAACCCCGTCGCATTGAGATCGACTGTCATCTGACCGACTGTCGCGTCTGAAAGGTCCATATAAATCGAATAGTCACTTGACAGTTTAGTTGAATAAATATCGAGTGACGGACCGATTAATCCCAAGGTTACCGATTCCGGCGCCCCCAGGCAAACCAGATCGTTGTCCAATCCGCGAATTGAAACCGGCACCTCGTTGAGGAATTCACCGCTGGTCGGGGTTCGCAGAATTGAAGAAAAATCTCCGCCATTGACATAAAATGCCAACAGCATCGTGAAGACAAATGACAGGACGCTGACCGCTCCTCTTGATGACAAGGTCCGGTCAAAAAAACTGTTCAGGGAATTGATCACCATAACCCCGAAGTTTTTAAGTTTATTGGTGATGGTTGCATAACCATAATATTCTTCACGTTCAGTCTTTTTGCTCTCGCTTTTAGACTGCTGTTTTGCGATTGTCTTTAAAAAATTGTCAGTCGTCGAAGTCCGACGATTATCGCGATTTTTAGGCATCCAACTCAACCTCCTTTTTAGAACTTTCAAACCAGACCAATTCCTGAATCAGTTTGGCTTTTAATTCCGGGCGGGACACTTTGATGAGTTCACCATCTATCGCAAAAGAGATGGTCCCCGTCTCCTCGGAGATTACTACGGTCAGTGAATCTGTTATCTCACTGATTCCCAGAGCTGCCCGGTGACGGGCTCCATAGATCGGACTCAATTCTTTCTGGGTTGAAGGGAAAAAAGCTGAAGCCGCTGCGATCCGGTTCCCGGTGATTATTACCGCCCCATCATGCAATGGCGTACCATCGTAGAAAATCGACTCCAGAAGTTCGCTTTTGATATCGGCGTTGATCTGGGTTCCGGTGCTGATATAGTCAATCAGGGAATTTGTCCTTTCAAACGTAATTAAAGCTCCCGTTTGGGAGATTGAAAGGTTGGTTATCGTAGTGCACAATTCGTCAAGGACGAACTGTTTTTGGGTATCCGACAAATCAGCCAGGTTATATTCAAGTCTGGTCTGACCAATTTTTTCCAGCAGGGATCGGATTTCCGGTTGGAAGACAATCACTGCGATGACAATCCCCGAAGCGAGGATAATGTTCACCAAGGTGTCCAGGGTTGTAAGCCCGAAGATAGTGGTTATCAGCTTGGCAACAAATACCATCAGCACCCCTTTGAACAGTTGAAGGGTCCGGGTGTTTTGCGTAAAAGTTATCATAATCCGGTGCAAAATAAACCAGACAAGCGCAAAATCAACGGCCACTCTTATTACATTTATAAAAACCATTATCAGTTCTGTTATCGACATTTTCATCACCACTTTCATAGTTAATTATAACAAAAATGAAATGATATTGAAATATAAAAAAGCGCCTTGAGAAATGAGTTTGTCATTTCTCTAAGACGCTTCAAATTCAATTAATCGATATTAGTGTAACCCATCAAATCTTTGTCGATTGCTTTTGCTGCGATTCTACCTTCATTCATTGCATGTACAATCAATGATTGTCCGCGACGCACATCTCCGGCAACATAAACTTTATCTTTGACAGTTCTGAAGTTTTCGTCAGCTCTTACATTTCCGCGGTCAGTCAATTCGACTCCGAAATAGTCTGCGACTTTGTCGTCACAACCTACGAAACCTGCAGCGATGAAAACCAATTCAGCTTTGATCACTTTTTCGCTTCCGGCAACTTTTTCCATCACTCGTCTTCCATCAACAACATCGAATTTCAATTTGACAGTTTTTACTCCTGTCAGATTGTTGTCTTTGTCAACGATGAATTCTTCAACTGTTGTTTGGAATACTCGAGGATCCTTATTGAAAACTGCGATACTTTCTTCTTGACCGTAGTCAGTTTTCTTAGTCAGTGGCCATTCAGGCCAAGGATTGTTCTCGGCTCTTTTCATTGGTGGTTCCGGCATCATTTCCAGTTGGACTACCGATTTGCAGCCTTGACGGATTGAAGTACCGACACAGTCATTTCCTGTATCCCCACCGCCGATTACCACGACATTCTTGTCTTTGGCATCGATGAATTTTTTATCTTCGAAATTGCTGTCAAGCAATGATTTGGTCACGCTTGTTAAAAATTCCATTGCGAAGTAAACACCTTTACCACCGCGGTTAGGAACATTGATGTCACGAGCCTTGCTGGCACCAGTTGCAATTACAACACGGTCATAATTATCAAGGATTTCTTTCGCTTTGGCTTTAGAAGAAACTGCATTGTTCACCAGGAATTCAACACCTTCGGCACGCATCAAATCGATCCGACGGTCGATGATGTTTTTTTCCAGTTTCATGTTTGGAATTCCATACATCAACAATCCCCCGACACGATCAGCTTTTTCAAAGACAGTTACTTGGTAACCACGTTTGTTAAGAGTGTCAGCGGCCGCAAGACCAGCTGGTCCTGAACCGATAACTGCGATTTTCTTGTCGATTCTGGTTTCCGGAATTTGTGGGGTAACCAATCCATTTTCGAACCCGTATTCAATGATTGCGAATTCGTTTTCTTTGATTGATACCGCATCACCATTAAGACTGCATGTACAAGCAGCTTCACATGGTGCCGGACAAACTCTGGCAGTAAACTCCGGAAAGTTGCTGGTTTTCAGCAATCTTTCCAAAGCTTTAGGATAATTATTATGATAAACTGAATCATTCCATTCAGGAATCAGGTTATTTAAAGGACAACCAATTGTGAATCCGCTGATAGTAGAACCAGATTGGCAATATGGGATACCACAGTCCATACAGCGCGCACCTTGCAAGGCTTGCTCTTCTTGGCTCAATGGCTCGTGGAATTCATTAAAATGTTTGATTCTTTCTTTTGGATCATCCGCTTTGGAAACTTTACGGTCATAATCCATGAATCCAGTCGTTTTACCCATGATTAGCTCCTTTCTTAACGTCGTTGAAAGCTTCAATTCTTGCTTGTTCGTTAGTAAGTCCAAGTTGTTCGTATTTTTTGATTGATTCGATCATACGGCGGTATACAACCGGGATAACTTTCTTGAACATATGAGCTTTATTTTCGAAGTCTTCTAAGATTTCTTTAGCAACTTCTGATTTTGTTGCGTTGTAATGATTTGTAATTAATTCTTTTAATTGTTCTTTGTCATATTTAGATGCAACCGGATTATATGTTACCAATGCCGGATTTACATTTTGATAGAATGTATTGTCTTTGTCGTAAACATATGCAACCCCACCGGACATACCGGCAGCGAAGTTACGTCCTGTTTTTCCTAAGACAACTACAACCCCACCTGTCATGTATTCACATCCGTGGTCACCCACACCTTCTACGACAGCACGAGCACCTGAGTTACGGACACAGAAACGTTCACCAGCCACACCATTGATGTAAGCCTGACCTGAAGTGGCACCGAAGAAACATACGTTTCCGACGATGATATTTTCATCAGGTTGGAAGTCACATTCCGCAGGTGTAGTAACGATGATCTTACCACCAGAAAGACCTTTACCTAAGTAATCGTTGGTATCTCCGGTAATATCGATCGTCAATCCCTTAGGAATGAATGCACCACAAGATTGTCCTCCCGAACCGGTAGCTTTGATTACAAATGTATCGTCTTCAAGGGTTTCCCCATAAGCCTTGGTAATTTCCGAACCGAAGATAGTACCGAAGCTTCGGTCAAGGTTGTTGACTTCAAGCTCGATTTTTTGTTTTTTGACTTTTTTGTCCAATTTGAATTTTTTCAACAATACAGTATTGTCTTTGACTTTATTCAATTGGAAATCATATACAAGTTTAGGATCAAACTTGACATTTTTAGCATCAACATATGAAGTGCTGAGGATGCAAGAAAGGTCAACCGGGCAGTCTTCTGCTGCTTCAAGCAAGTCAACACGACCTACCATTTCTTCGATTGTTCTGAATCCCAGTTCAGCCATGATTTCACGCAAGTCTTGCGCCACGAATCTCATGAAGTTTTCAACGTATTCAGGTTTTCCTGTGAAACGTTTACGCAATTCAGGGTTTTGAGTGGCAACACCAACCGGACAAGTATCCAGGTTACAAACACGCATCATGATACATCCCATTGTTACCAATGGTACTGTAGCAAATCCGTATTCCTGAGCTCCAAGCAATGCAGCTACAGCCAGGTCACGACCAGTCATCAATTTACCATCAGTTTCGATGACAACATGACTACGAAGATCATTTTCAATCAGTGAGTGATGAGCTTCAACAAGTCCAAGTTCCCAAGGCAATCCGGCATTGAATACCGAGTTCTTAGGAGCGGCACCAGTTCCTCCGTCATATCCTGAAATCAGGATTACTTCAGCCCCGGCTTTGGCAACACCTGAAGCGACAGTTCCGACACCGGCTTCAGAAACCAGTTTAACCGAGATACGCGCACCAGTGTTGGCGTTTTTCAAGTCATAAATCAACTGAGCCAAATCCTCAATTGAGTAGATATCATGATGTGGTGGTGGTGAAATCAGATCCACACCTGGAGTAGAGTGACGAGTTTTCGCAATCCATGGATATACTTTCATGGCTGGCAACTGTCCACCTTCACCAGGTTTTGCCCCTTGAGCCATCTTGATTTGAATCTCTTTGGCACTGTTAAGGTATTTAGAAGTTACACCGAAACGTCCTGAAGCAACCTGTTTGATTGCTGAACAACGGCTGTCTCCGTTTGGCAATGGTTCGAAACGTTCTTCGTCTTCCCCACCTTCACCTGAGTTTGAACGTCCTTGCAGACGGTTCATTGCAATTGCCATACATTCATGAGCCTCTTTCGAGATTGAACCATATGACATCGCCCCAGTTTTGAAACGTTTTACGATTTCAGACACCGGTTCAACTTCATCGATAGAAATCGGATTTCCGGCTTTGAATCTGAATTGACCACGAAGGTTCAGTTTTTCCCCTTCTTTATTAATCAATTCCGCATATTTTTTGAACAATTCATAGTCACCAGTACGAGTCGACTGTTGCAACATATAGATTGTTTCTGGTGTATATAAGTGGATTTCTTCTCCAGCTCTTTCTTTCAGTTCACCACTGTCGTCCAATGACAGGTCGACAGCCAATCCCAATGGATCGAACACTTGGTTATGACGATATTCGACATCTTTTTCGATATCTTGGATATCGTTACCTTCGATACGGCTGACAGTTCCTCTGAAATATTTGTTGATCAAAGAAGTAGACAGACCGATAGCTTCGAAGTTTTGCGAACCACGGTATGATTGAAGAGTTGAAATCCCCATTTTTGAAGCGATTTTGATAATACCATGCAATACGGCATCATTGAAATCATGAACTGCTGCATAGTAATCCTTATCCAGGATGTTCGCATCAGCCAAGTCTTTGATTGTATCTTGAACCAGGTATGAGTTGATTGCACTGGCACCGTATCCAAGTAATGTCGCAAAATGATGGACTTCACGAGGTTCTCCGGATTCAACGATCACTGCAACCGAGTTACGTTTTTTAGTATCGACCAAATGTTGATTGACTGCCGCAGTGATCAACAATGATGGGATCGGCATGCGGTAATCATCGATTTCACGGTCAGACAGGATGATGATATTGGCACCTTTATGGTAAGCTTTGTCAACCATATTACATACTTTTTCAATCGCACTTTCAAGAGAAGTGTTTTTGATATATGTAGTTGAGACAGTAGCCACCTGGAATCCTTCCTTATTTAAACCACGGATTTTCAACATATCCAGGTTTGAAAGAATCGGGTTGTTGATTTTCAACAATTTGCAGTTTTCAGCCTTGTCTTCAAGCATGTTTCCTTCGCATCCCAAATACAAAGTAGAAGAAGTAACGATTTCTTCTCTGATTGCATCGATAGGTGGGTTGGTTACCTGAGCAAACAATTGTTTGAAGTAATTGAACAACGGTGGATGTTTTTTCGAGAAAACAGCCAACGGCGCATCATTACCCATGGCGATAACTTTTTCTTTTCCGGCGATAGCCATAGCTTTGATATAGCTGTCAACATCTTCATAAGTATATCCGAATACTTTTTGACGACGTTTAAGATCTTCACCGGTGTAATTGATGGTTTTTTGGTTTGGAATATCCAACTCCGCCAATTTAACCAGCTGAGTTTCCAACCATTCACCATAAGGTTTTTTGTTGGCAAATTCCATTTTCAATTCTTCATCTGAAATCAGACGACCTTGGATCGTATCAACCAGTAACATTTTACCAGGACGAAGACGGTCTTTCTCTACTACATTGCTTGCTTCAATCGGCAGAGCTCCAACTTCGGATGACAGGACAAGATATCCATCCTTAGTAATATAATAACGTGAAGGACGCAGACCATTACGGTCAAGAATAGCCCCCATGATATCCCCATCACTAAACAGGATTGATGCAGGACCATCCCATGGTTCCATGATTGTAGCGTTGTATTCATACATCGCTTTTTTCTTTGGATCCATCGACTTATTATTCTCATGAGGTTCTGGAATTGTCATCATTACCGCACGAGGCAAAGGCATTCCTGACATAACCAGGAATTCCAATGTATTATCCAATCTTGCTGAATCCGATCCGGATAAATCAACAACTGGATATACCTTGGTAGTATCAACCAAATCGGTAGCCATATTTTCTTCTCTTGAGAACATATTATTGGCATTACCTTTGATCGTATTGATCTCACCATTGTGGACAATGATGCGGTTTGGATGGGCTCTTTTCCAAGAAGGGTTTGTGTTAGTCGAGAAACGGGAATGGACTAACGCGATTGCACTTTTATAGTATTTAGATTGTAAATCTTCAAAAAATGAGCGCAATTGCCCTACTAAAAACATACCTTTGTATACGATTGTACGTGACGAAAATGAACATACATAAGTATCTTCAAAAGAACTGTGCTCGAAAAGACGACGCACTTCATATAAGCGACGGTCAAAATCAAGACCTTTAGCCACTGTTTTTGGTTTTGCAACGAAACATTGCATGATATATGGCATAGCTTCCAGAGCTTTTCTACCAAGAACCTTAGGTGCGATTGGGACGTTTCGCCATCCTAAAATTTCCATGCTTTCGTTTTCAGTAATAGTTTTGAAATGTTTGATAATTCGGTTTCTTACCAGAAGTTCTTGAGGCAGGAATAACATTGCCACCCCGTATTCACCTTCGTTTGGCAGTTCGAAATCCAATTCCAAACTTGAAAAGTATTCATGAGGCAATTGAGTCAAAATACCGACTCCATCACCAGTTTTTCCATCGGCGTCTTTACCGGCGCGGTGTTCTAACTGTTCAACAATAGTCAGAGCATCGCTCACAGTTTTGTGAGTTTTGACACCTTTGATATTTACGACAGCTCCGATACCACAGTTATCATGGTCAAAGCTAGGATCGTACAAAGATTTTTTCATTTAATTAACCTCCTTTATTGGGTAGAATTAGTTTACTATATTTAATGATATTTGTAAAGAAATAATATCGATTTTAGGATATTACAAAAAACAAGACAATTATTTTATATTTTTTATGCACTTTGCATACAATATTGGAACAGATATTTGCGATTTTGTTCCCGATTTTCAAAAAACGTTGAAAAATTCAAAAAAAAGAGTATTATTATTTAAGAAAAGGAGAATATTATGGATAAAAAAATTACTGTTGAAACATCTGCAAGACACGTACATTTGAGTCAGACTGATCTTGAGAAATTATTCGGGGAAGGTTACGAGTTAACTTGTATGAAAGACCTGAGCCAACCTGGACAATTCGCTTGTGAAGAGCGTGTAACAATCGTAGGACCTAAACGCGAACTTAAAAACGTTATCATCCTGGGACCTACTCGTGGCGACACTCAAGTCGAGTTGTCACTTACTGATGCCAGAGGTATCGGAATCATCGCTCCTGTAAGAGAATCTGGAGATATCGCTGGAACTCCAGGTTGTAAAATCGTTGGACCTAAAGGTGAAGTTGAGATTGCCGAAGGGGTTATTGCAGCAAAACGTCATGTTCATATGACACCTGAAGATGCTGAAGCTTATGGTTTGTCTGACAAACAATTGGTTCAAGTATCAGTTAACAATGAAGGTCGTGCCATTGTATTCGGTGATGTCATGATTCGTGTTAGCGCCAAATATGCAACTTTCATGCATATTGATACAGATGAATGTAATGCCGCTGGTGGAATTCTTACATCTGAAGGAATTATTATTGATTAGTTTTCTGACTCTGAGACTGGCATAGATGCCAGTCTTTTTTTTGACAAAAAAACCAACTTGTTCAAAGTTGGTCTTGTCTTATCTTATTTATTTAATAAGTCTTTAAATGCTGAACTCGCTTTGAAACCAGGAGCTTTGCTTGCCGGAATTTGGATAACTTCTTTAGTTCTTGGATTATGTCCTTGTCTCGCTGCACGCTCACGTGCTTCGAATGTTCCAAAACCTTTAATTGCAACTTTATTTCCAGAAACCAGTTCTTCTCCAACAACTGTTACAAATGCATTTACCACTTTTTCAACTTCTACTTTTGTTAATTCAGTTTTAGAAGCGATTGCTCCAACCAATTCAGTTTTATTCATTTCTTAATCTCCATTTCATAATAAGTCTACTTATACATTATATCCCTAAAGGAATCTCTTTGCAACATATTAGAGTCTCATTCGTACTCACACAATGTGATTTTAGACACTGATATATTTGATGAATTTGTTGACAACATCAAATGTCGTAGCGTATGAAGTCACTAATCTCACAACCACTTTATCCGGATGTTTTTCAAATAATGTGATTGCATATTCATCATTGATATAGTCGAATTGGGTCTGAGTCATTTCGAAAAACAGCTGGTTGCTTGATGAATCAACAAACAATTTATACCCCAATTTCACCATTGCTTCTTTTATTATCATCGCCATTGCATTTTGATGACGTCCGATTGAAAGATAAAGTTCATTTGAGAAAAGTTCCAAGAACTGAACTCCAAGGATTCTGCCCTTGGCCATCATCGCCCCGCTTTGTTTCATGATATAGCGGAAATCTTCTTTCAAGGCATCATTCTTGATGACAAGACATTCACCATAAAGGAGACCTGATTTGGTTCCTCCAAAATAGAATGCATCACAATATTCACAAATATCTTTAAGACTGGCTGCCTGGTCCACCGCCAGGGCGCTTGAAAGTCTCGCTCCGTCAAGATAAAGATACAGTTTGTGCTTTTTGCATACTGCCGCAATATCCGCCAGTTCCTCCTTGGTGTAACAAGTCCCATATTCGGTTGTTTGGGAAATGTAAACCAACTTGGGTTGAACCATGTGTTCATCCGGATGGCCTTTGACAATTTCTTCGATTGCCTGACAAGTGACTTTCCCGTCTTCATTATTGCAAGTCAGAACCTTGTGACCAGTCGCTTCAATTGCTCCGGTTTCATGAACCGCAACGTGTCCGCTGTCAACCGCAATGACCGCCTGATGATTTCGCAGTGCCGCTTTAATGAACGTGGCATTGGTCTGAGTTCCTCCGGCCAGAAAATGGACATCGACCTCTTCATTGCCAATCAGGCCTTTTAACTTATCTGCCGCTTTTTGACAGTATTCATCTTGTCCGTAGCCAACCGTGACCACATCATTGCTGTCGTTTAGCGCCTGTAAAATCCGGGGATGGCACCCCGTTGAATAATCATTGATAAAACCTTTCATATCTTTACCCCTTCCTTGGATATAAAATTCCATACCTGAAATAAACCAAATCCAGGAATGTCTTGATTACTGTTGTCTCACTTGTTGCCGACTCGAAGATATCGTTTATCATCCCTTTTACGATAAACGCATCATCGACTCTTTCAATAACTTTGGCTTCTGAGTTCAATGTGACCAAAATCACTTTTGATTTTCTGGATTTGATGGCATCCACTAATGAAAACATTTGAAGATCCCGAGCCCTTGAGGACAACACTATTGCCAGTGAGTCATCATCGAGCAATTCGATTCTTTGCGCATCATCGCCGCGGTCGGCGAACGCATAAGCCAGTTTCCCCAACTTCAGCAGTTTGATCTGAAAATCTGATGCAATAATTTTATTGAACTGAAATCCGAAGAAATGGATCTTCTTGGCCTCATGAAGCAGCCTGCAGAAGCGGTCAACATCCTCGATTTTCAGATTCTCTTTGGACATTTGCAGTGATTTTATTGATGTATCATAGATCAAATCGATTATCGACTGCGGATTTTGATATGCCTCAACCAGTTTGCTGCCCGAAAGTTTGATTTCATTGCGGGCCATGTTCAACGCTTCTTGAACTTCGTTTTTGAACTCCGCAAAATTAGAGAATTTCAGATGGCGGCAAAACCGGGAAATCGTCGCCGGAGATGTATAACACATCTTGGCCAGGTCCGAAATATTGATTGTCGGTATCTCTTCGATATTAATTAAAATGTTATAACAGATAGTATAGAACATTTCTTCAGAACTTGATGTATTTAAAAAAGTCACCAGGTTATAAAGAATATCTTTCTCATAATAATTGTTAGTTTCCATAGCTTACTCCTTGCTAACATTATAATACAAATGAGAAATACATACAAAGGAAAGTATTGAATAATGGCCGGTTATAAAAGAAAGAAGTTGGCTATTGAGCCAACTTCTACAGATTATCTCCGTTTGTTCTGATAACTTCCTGATACCAGTAATAAGAATCTTTCTTGTAGCGATCAAGAGTCCCGCTGTTTTCATCTTCTTCACGGTCAACGTAGATGAAGCCATAACGTTTTTGGTAACCGTTAAGCCAACTAAGCAGATCAGTAAATGACCAGGTGCAGTAAGCCAAAACCTTGCAGCCGTCATCAACCGCTTTTTTCAACTCTTTAAGGTGGGCTTCAAGATAGGCAATCCGATATGGATCGTGGATTTTACCATCTTCAAGCTTATCAAAAGCCCCCAAACCGTTTTCAGATATTATGATCGGCAAATCATAACGCGAGGTGATTTCACGACAGCAATATCTAAGCCCCATCGGATCAATGGTCCAGTCCCAATCAGTCGTAGGCAGGAATTCATTTTTGGGATTTTTGTAAAGACCCGGAACGCCTTGAACAGTTGATGTCCCTTTTTTTCCGGTCGTATTCATTTCATGAGTGGTACCGACTCCATCGATATCATTGAACTGAGCGACAGTTGTCTGGTAATAGTTGACTCCCATGAAGTCAGTAAGGCGCGCAGCCGCTTTCATGATCTCCTGATCCCCAGGTTTCAAAGTGACTTCGATTCCTTTTGATGCCAGATATTTAACCGCTGCTCTAGGGTAGCGGCCATAAGCATAAACATCCATCCAATAATAATTTTGAAGGTCGTCAAAATCGAATTTCGCCATCGCATTGATCGGCTCGCAATTAAATGCATATGCCGGCGAATAGGCGAAAGATGACCCCACCAGCGCATCAGGATAAAGCTCCTTAAGTGAAAGCACTGATTTTGCATGTGCCATGAAGGCATGATGATTCACTTGATAGAACATTGCTTCCTGATCTATTTTTCCTGGCGGATGCATTCCTTCAAGCCAGCCAAAACGGGTATAGATGTTTTGTTCATTCATGATGATCCAATGTTTAACCCGGTCACCGTAATTCTTGAACAAGGTTGTCGCATAGCGGACAAAGTCATCCACGATTCTCCGATTCTCCCAACCGTGGTATTCTTGCTCCAATGCCTGAGGCAGATCCCAATGATAAACAGTAATCATCGGAACGATTCCGTGTTTGATACACTCATTGATCAGATTATTATAGAATTCCAGACCTTTCATATTCACTTCGCCATTGCCATCAGGATAAATCCGGCTCCAGGCTATTGAAAAACGGTATGTTTTCAATCCCATTTCCGCCATCAAGGCAACATCTTCCTTGTAACGATGATAGTGATCAACCGCTTTGTCTCCGGTCGTTGCCTTGAAAGTCTTACCTGGGATTCTTACAAATTCATCCCAGTTGGAAGGTCCTTTGCCATCTTCAGCCCAAGCTCCTTCAACTTGATAGGCAGCTGATGCGCTGCCCCATAAAAAATCAGAGTCAAATCCATTGCTTTTTTCAAAATACATAATAAAAATCCTCCTAGTAGCATGATAGCACAATACCGGAGGATTGATTTTGTTTTTTAGATATCTGAAATTATAATTTTGCGATGAAATCATTTAGTGTTTCATGATATTCATCAGTTTCCTTGACATCATAGAGGTATGTTTCATCCCTCAACACGAACAACCCCTTATGACCGCGATTGGCGTTATAAAGAGGATAGACATGGTCCAGCGGAACGAATTCATCATTTTTTGCATGAACATACAATGTCGGCGTATCGTTGTGTTTCACCAGTTCAACTGTAGAATCGGCAATATCGATATTCGCAACCCTTTTGATTTTCTTGGCGATGAAGTTGTAAAGCGGGAACGCCGGAAGATGATAATCATTCACCAAGCGGTGTTTCAGCAATTCACCAAAAGACACATACGCTCCATCTGCAATGATTGCTTTGATATTTTTCAAGCGATGTTGGCTGACACAATTCAAAATTGTATTGGCCCCCATCTCTTTACCATATAAAATCAACTGATGGTCTGATCCGTAATTATCAAGAACAAACTTATTCCATGCCATCAGATCGTAAACATCATGAATGCCTAGTCCGCGGATATAACCGTCCGATTGACCATGCGCCGATGCATCAATCAGCAAGATATTGGAATTAGGCAATTTCTCCTGGAAAAAATCCACATAGAGCGCCATATCCAGGGAGTCAAGACCCAATGGATGCAATATTAACAAAGTGCTGGTACTCCCGGCCTTGGCAATCAGATATCCTCTCTGGGTAATTTTCATATCATTGACAACCGAAACCTGATCCGGTTTGAACTGCTCAAGCAGCGCTGACTTGTTCTTGGGTTCGCTCTCGGAGCGGTAGATTAGTGACTTGGCAATCTGACCACTAGTTTTATATAAAGCTCCGACACTGGCTCCGGCTATTGCGGTAGCTGTTCCGGTAACTTTCAAAATAGTACTTGCTTTCATTGATTGTATCCTCCAAAATTCTCCATCAAGATCCGATTGATATTGGCAACTTGTTCAAAAGATGTCAAGTAGTACTGAGGATGTTCCATTCTCGCAGCGTAGAATCGGATCGCTTTCTCTAATTCGAATTTAATTCGTTTTTGATAAACCTCAGGGAATGACGATATTGGGAAGGCGGCAAAAACGAAAGTATTGTAATAAGTTGAAAAATAATCGATTAAAAAATCGTAACCTTGAACTTCTATGATAGATTTTCCGATTTCCAGAATCAATTCATGATTGGCGAAAGAAAGGAAATCTTCGACAATCATTCTGACCACTTCGACACTGGCTTTTTTAAGCAGTTCATCATCTTCATAGTATAAGGCCTTGAAGTATTCAATGACGAAATTTTGGCCTTCTTCCTCGATGTCGCGCGCTACCAGGTATTCAATCAGATAGTCGACTTCCGGAATCTGTCTGATGACACTGAAATCAACCTTGACAAGAATCAGCAAAGCGAATCTTTTTACCGTAGCAATATCATATATTATCGCGTAAAACTTTTCCTTCTGGGCCTGATTGAACTCTTTGAGGAGTTTCAATCCGTAGATTGTAATCTTCGTAAAGAATTTCAAATGATGCTGATATTCCGTATCCAGGTATTTCCTAGTCGAGCCATCCCATTCGTATTCATAGGAAATCTTGTCAAGAATCAGATCAATCGATTCCAATAGATTTTTGTAATTCTTGGTATGCACCAGCCGTTCAAAATACGGAATGTAGATATCATAGAATTCAGTTATTGTCGCTTTGTTGGTGCCCTTGTGGAATTCCAGATAATCGAGAATGTTCCTAAAATCGATTGGCGCCATCAAAGAAATCGAATCTTTGTGTTGGACATAGTATTCGAAAATGTCCGAATGCAGTACTGATTTATATTGGGACAGGGTCTTGATTTTTTCAAGAGCATCCTTGATCATGTATTTCTGTTCAAGTTCGTTGAGCGACAATGAAAAAGTCGGAACAATCTCGTTGTTGACAAATGCGATTGTCAAAAACACCGATATCTCCCGGAACTGCCCGTCATAGATGTAATATTGAAATTTATATTCGTACGGCTTAGTCTGTACGCTAGAATGACAGCGATACTTCCCAGCGTATTTACTGCTGTTTTCTTCTAGATATTTGTTTATCAATTCAATTTTTGGCAAAGTCATCACCTCTTAGACTATTGTAGCATTTTTATTTTGTAAAAACCATAGAATGTTACCACATAACTCAAAATACCCCGATCGGAATCGGGGTATCATCAGCTGTTATTTCTTGCCTTTTCTAAACTCGAATTCAGTGACAATCTTCAACCCGATTTCATCACAGAATTCGATCATCTGTTCATAGATGCGATGATTCAAATCCTCAGGGGAATGGGCATCTATTCCCAAAATAATATCATTGCCGATTTCTTTGGCAATCTCAAAAAAGTGCTTTGACGGGTATTGATATACCATTTCACCGGCAACTTCACGTTTGCCACGGCGAATCCCTCCGGCATTTACCTCGAGGGGAATATTCAATTCCTTGGCCTTTTGACAGATATCATATGTGACTTCCTTGGCCACATCATCAAAAACAACCTTACCGACCATGAACAGATCCGGATGAGCGAGATATGAAAACAGATTTGTTTCCAGGGCTTTGATGACATCATCACGATATTGATAAAGATCGCTGTCTGTCACGTCAGGCCGACCATAGTAACGGGTGGTTGTATTGAACTGGTCGAAATGGTGGCCGAGAATGAAGTAATCGACTTCGGTTTCCAAAAGTCCCTGATAATATTCAAGATAGTTTTCGAAATACTCCGCCTCGTAACCTTGATAAATCTGAATCTTGTGGCTGTACATCTTCTTCAATTCTTTGACCTTGGTCTGGTGTTCGTGTCGCTCCGGAAATCCCATTCTCATTCGCGGTCCATTGGTGTAAAGACCCTTGAGCATCGTCATCATCCCATGGGGACTCAGGATAACGGTCGAGATTCCTTTGACCAGAAAACGGCGGTAATCCGGTAATGGCACATGGTCAGAAAAACCCAATTTCTCAATTCCGGCATCAATTGCGGCTTCAACTATTTGGTTTTCATCACCTTCTGCATGGCCGCAGCGATATGTATGGGTATGAAAATTAGTTTTGCTCATATTCTACCTCCTGCAAATAAAGACCTTGAGGTTTCGCTTTGAACAGGCATTTGATCTCACCATTGCTTTCAAGCATGGTCGCCAGTCGGTCGATTCCAATCCGGTGTTGACCGAGTTGGATCAGTCCCCCGACTAGATGGCGGACCATGTAGCGGCGAAATCCGTTGCCTTTAACACGGAAACATACGATTTCATTTTCTTTAGTAACTTCAAATTCATATATTTTGCGAACAGTTGTTCCGAGCTGATCATAAGAACAGTATGATGCGAAATCATGTTCGCCGATAAAGATATTGGCCCCCTCTTGCATCAATTCGACATCCAAAGGTCGATTAAGCTGGAAGATGTAGTTGGTGGTGAAAGGATCATACTCGCCGACATTGACATAGTAGCGGTATTCCTTGCCTTTAGCTGAATATCTTGAATGGAACTCTTCATCAACCAATTCCACCTTCTTGATGTAAATATCATTAGGAAGGAAATGATTGATTGCCTGTTTCCAGCGGTTGCAATCCAGATTTTTTTCAGTATCAAAATGAAAGATTTGGTTACGGCCGTGAACCTTGCCATCTGTTCGCCCCGAGCCATGGATGATGATTTCGGTTTGACAGATATTTTTCAGGGCTTTATGGATTTCTCCTTGAACAGTCCGATGAGTGTTCTGGATCTGCCATCCCTTGAATTTCGAACCATCATAAGATACTGTGCATTTGATTCTCATCACAACACCACGCTAAGAACTATTATTCCTGTCAGGATGAGAAGACTGGCGCCGATTGCGACAGTGTCCTTGACTGTCCAGGCCAGCAGTTTGTAACGGGTTCGCGGTGCTACCGGATTATAATTGCGTGATTCCATGGCGTTGGCAAGATCCTCAGCTCTTAGAACCGACGAAATGAACAGGGGAATTACCAATGAGACCATCGATGTTACCCGGGAAATAAATGAACCCTCATTGAAGTCAACCCCACGGCTAGCCTGGGCCTTGGTTATTCTCTTGGTTTCATCAATCAAATCCGGGATAAACCGTAGTGCAATCGAAATCATCATCGCCAATTCATGAGAAGGAAAATTGAATTTCTTGAGCGGTTCAAGCAACTTTTCAATTCCCAATGTCAAATCCAAAGGTTTGGTTGTGGTTGTCAGAACCGTTGAAAGGGTAATGATCAAAAACAACCTGATTATGATATATGCGGTTTGGAACAGGGCATCCTCGTGGATTTCCAGGAAACCGTATGAAAACAGCAAGTCCCCGGTCCTGATCAAAAACACATTGAACAGCGAGATGATCACCATCATGATCAACATCGGCTTCAAAGCTTTGAAGATATCCTTGAAACTGGTCTTCGACATCAAGACAATCAAAATCAAAAATGCCCCCAGAATACCATATCCGATAAATCCGGCATCAAAGAAAACAGCAACCAACAAGACAAACAGGCAGATAATCTTACCGCGCGGATCGAGTCGATGAATAATCGAATCCCCGGGAATATAACGACCAAATGTAATACTATCCATTTAACTGCTCCTTTACTGCTTTCATCAATACCTGGTAATCGTTGATTGAACTGTCGATTTTATAGCCACAGTTATTGAGATCGTTTATGAACCTGGTTATGATCGGGAGCTCGATATCAAGGGTTTCCAGATATGTCACATCCTTGAAAAGTTCTTCAACTGTACAATTTTTCTCAACTTTACCGGATTTCATTACAACCACGTTCTGGCAATATTCCAGCACATGATCCATGTTGTGGGTAACCAGAATGATAGTGACCCCTTCATTATTGAGATTTTTGAACAGATCCATCATCTCGATGGCTCCTTGGGGATCGAGTCCCGCAGTCGGTTCATCAAGAACCAGGATTTCCGGTTGTGATGCCAGAATTCCGGCAATGGCTACCCGGCGTTTCTGCCCTCCTGACAAATCAAAAGGAGAGCGCTCGAGATAAGATTCGTCAAGACCAACTTGACAGATAACCCGTCTGGCAATCTCTTTGGCTTCTTCATCGCTGACTCCGAAATTCTTCGGACCAAAAATTATATCCTTCTCGATGGTTTCCTCGAAAAGCTGATACTCGGGAAATTGGAATACCATTCCCACTTTTTTCCTAAGCGGCTTCAACGACTGTTTCGGTTTTTCACTGGTGATTGAAAACTCATCAACAACAACCTCTCCTGAGGTGGGTTGCAACAAGGCGTTAAGATGCTGGATCAGGGTAGATTTCCCCGAACCGGTATGCCCGACAATTGCCGTAACCTTGTTCAGTTCAATCTCCAGATCCACATTATCTAGCGCCTGGAATTCAAAAGGGGTGTTGATCCCATAGATATGGCTTACTTGTTTGAATGTAATTGACATAGTTGTGCGACCAACTCCTTCTCTTCAATAGTTTTTTCGATGGAATAACCGGCTGCTTTTAAATCAGCTGATAATTTCAGGGCAAACGGCACATCCAGACTCATCGAGCTCATGAATTCTTGATCCCGGAAAACTTCGTGCGGCGCTCCTTGCAACTGTACTGTCCCGCCATTAATCACGATAACCCGGTCAGCTTCTTTGGCGGCTTCGATATCATGAGTGATTGAAATCACTGTTATATCACGATCATCGGATATTTTCTTGATGGTCCGGTTGATTTGTCCTCTTCCAAGGGGGTCAAGCATGCTTGTCGCCTCGTCGAGGATTATGATATTTGGTTCCATCGCCAGACATCCGGCTATGGCCACCCGTTGTTTCTGCCCTCCTGAGAGTTTGGTCGGTTCATGGTCCAAAAATTCGCTCATATGGACTTTCTTGGCATTTTCAATTATTTTGGATTCCATTTCCTCCTGCGGTACGCAGATGTTCTCCAAGCCAAAAGCAATGTCGTCACGGACAGTCGACCCGATGAACTGGTTATCGGGATTTTGGAAAACAAGTCCGATGTTGCGGCGGACATCATATAGATTTTCAAGGTTGAGTTCCAAACCGTTGACCACGATAGTGCCGCTTCGGGCTTCCAACAGACCTAAAAGCAGCTTGGCAATTGTACTTTTACCGCTACCGTTCGGTCCCAATATGGCAACGTATTCTCCTTTTTTGACTTCCAAAGACAAGTTATTCAGAACGGGGTTACTCTCCACATAACTGAAACACAAATCCCTAATTTCGATAATATTGCTCATTATTTGCCTCCCAATTTAACTTATTGTATGAAAATAGAACAATAAAGTCAACCTAATAACTAAAAAAGCGGGCTAGGCCCGCCATTTAATTATTTTGTTAATTGCAATAATGCCATTGGGGCATTGTCACCTTTACGGTTATCTAATTTATAGATACGTGTATATCCACCGTTAACACCTTCAAATTTAGGTGCTACATCATCAAATAAAACTTGAACAGCGTTTTTCCCTGTTTCAGGACAAGTTACTTTATGCATTTCTGCTGCTGCTTGTCTTCTTGCGTGTAAATCTCCACGTTTTCCTAAAGTGATTAATTCTTCAACAACTGAACGTACTTCTTTAGCACGAGTTTCAGTAGTACGGACTTGTCCGTTTACGATTACTTCAGTTGCTAATGAACGTAACATTGATTTACGAATATCTGATGTACGCCCTAATTTTCTATTTTTAGCCATGGTTGCGCTCCTTCCTTAAAAATGTTAGTCGACAGGTCTAAAACCTAGACCAAGTTCGCTTAACTTTTCTTTTACTTCTTTTAATGATTTTTTACCCAAATTACGTACTTTGATCATTTCGTCTTCAGACTTAGCTGCTAAGTCTTGGACAGTTTGAATTCCGGCACGTTTCAGGCAGTTGTATGAACGAACTGATAAATCAAGTTCTTCAATCGTCATATCTAACACTTTGTCAGTAGTATCTTCTTCAACTTCAGACATAACTTCCATATTCATAGCGATGTCTGTCATCTCTACAAACATGTTCAAGTGTTCAACTAATATTTTAGATGCAATTGAAATTGCTTCATAAGGTTTCAAAGAACCGTTTGTTTCAACTTCTAAAGTCAACAAATCGTATTTTGCTGATTCCCCAACACGAGTTGGTTCAACATTGTAAGATACTTTTTCAACTGGTGTAAAAATTGAATCCGTAGGGATAATTCCAATTGTTTTGATATCTCTCTTGTTTTGATCAGCGCTATAATAACCACGATCTTTACGAGCGTAAAGTTCCATGTACAAATGTCCGCCTTCAGCAACATTTGCGATTTCCAAATCTTCAGAAATGATTCTAACGTCCGAAGGACACTGAATATCTTTACCAGTTACTCTTGCAGGACCGGCAACGTCAATTATCATAGTTACATTTTCGTCGCTTTCAATGTCAAAAACCAATTTCTTCAAATTAAGAATTATCGCAGTTACATCTTCAACGACACCTTCTACTGCTGAAAATTCATGGATTGCTCCTTGAATTTTAATAGCGTATACCGCAGATCCCGGTAGAGAAGATAATAATACTCTTCTTAGGGCGTTTCCTAAAGTAGTCCCAAATCCTCTTTCCAATGGTTCGATTACAAACTTACCATAGTTGTCAGATTCATCTAAATTACGAATATTAATGTTTGCTTTTTCAAATTTTTGCATGTTTTTCCTCCTCTACTAGTAAAAATATTTGTTATCCACGAGGACGTTTCGGTGGACGGCATCCGTTATGAGGAATAGGAGTTACATCAGTGATTGCAGTAACTTCTAATCCAGCAGCTTGTAATGCTCTAACTGCTGATTCACGACCTGGACCAGGCCCTTTTACATTTACTTCAACTGATTTCATCCCATGATCCATTGCAGCTTTAGCTGCAGCTTGAGAAGCTTCTTGAGCAGCGAAAGGAGTAGATTTACGAGAACCTTTGAACCCTAACGCTCCTGCTGAAGACCAAGATACAACGTTACCATGTTCATCAGAGATAGTAACGATAGTATTGTTGAATGTTGAATGGATGTGAGCTACACCCTTAGCTATATTTTTCTTTACACGTTTTTTACCACGTACTTGTCTTGCTTTTGCCATTTATCCAATCCTCCTTAAATTATTTTTTCTTTCCTGTGACTGGACGTGCTTTACCTTTTCGAGTACGAGCATTTGTTTTTGTTTTTTGTCCACGAACAGGTAATCCTTTACGATGACGGATACCACGGTAAGAACCGATTTCCATTAAACGTTTGATATTTAAAGCGACTTCACGACGAAGATCCCCTTCAACTTTAATAGATTCGATTTCTTTTCTAATTAAATTTACTTGTTCTTCAGTTAAATCTTTAACACGAATGTTTTCATCGATTCCAACTTTTTCCAAGACTTTTTGAGAAGTAGGTCTCCCAATACCATAAATATATGTTAAAGATACTACAACACGTTTGTCACGTGGGATATCTATACCTGCTATACGAGCCATATTTTCCTCCTAATTAACCTTGTCTTTGTTTATGTTTAGGGTTTTCGCAAATTACCATTACGCGCCCTTTTCTTTTAATTACTCTGCATTTATCACAAATTGGTTTTACAGATGGTCTTACTTTCATCTTGCTTCCTCCTAGTACTGACTACTTATGTCTAAATGTAATTCGCCCACGTGTTAAGTCATATGGAGATATTTCAACGGTAACTCTATCCCCCGGTAAAATGCGAATGTAATGCATACGGATTTTACCAGAAACGTGAGCAAGAATTTCCACTCCATTTTCTAATGCAACTTTGAACATTGCGTTTGGCAACGTTTCAAGAACAGTTGCTTCTACTTCAATTACGTCATCTTTTTTTGCCATATTTTACTCCTTACTAAAGTTTTGTTGTTATTTCAAATCCATCATCAGTTATTATGATAGTATGTTCATAGTGAGCCGCCAATGTGCGGTCACAAGTCACTACCGTCCACCCATCTTGTAAGGTCTGAGTTTCTTTTGCACCTAAATGAGCCATAGGTTCAATGGCCAATGCCATACCTTTTTTTAACCGAGGACCACGTCCTGGATTACCGAAGTTTGGAACTGCGGGATCTTCATGAACAGAACTTCCAATTCCATGACCGGTATAGTCACGGGGAGTAGAACATCCATTACTTTCCAGATACGATTGAATTGCATAAGAAATATCAGATATACGGTTACCAGGTTTCACAAATTCAAGACCTTCATATAATGAAGCCTCACAGACTTCCATTAAACGTTTGGCCTCTTCACTGATTTCCCCAACCGCATAAGTCCAAGCGCTGTCGCCATGATAACCATGAACGCATGCTCCGACATCTACTGAGATAATATCACCATTTTTTAATACTGTGTTATTAGGAATACCATGCACGACTGTCTCATTTACTGAGGTACAGACACTTGCAGGGAAACCATACAAATTTAAAAATGAAGGAGTTGCACCATTAGCGTAGATAACTTCTTCGCAAACATCATTGATATGTTTGGTAGTTATCCCTGGCACAATTACTTCGCTTAGTCTTTGATGAACTAACGCTACAACCCTTCCGGCTTCTTTCATCCATTCTATTTCTTTTGCATCTTTAGTAATGATCATTACAAAGCCTCCAGATGGGCCTTAATATCGCTAAAGACGTTATCCATAGATTGATCACCATTAATATTAGTAATCTCGCCTGTCATTGTGTAATAATCAACTAATGGACGAGTTTGCTTGTTATAAGTTTCTAAACGAACCTTTACAGCTTCTTCGCTTTCATCGGCACGTTGATATAATTCGCCACCACATTTATCACAAACATTTTCTGTTTTTGGAGGATTAAACTCGACATGATAAGTAGCTCCGCAATTACGGCAAGTACGTCTACCAGATAATCTTTTAGCAAGACTGTTCATATCAACATCCAGGTTAAGAACCGCATCGATCTTGAATCCGAATTCCTTACCGATAGATTCCAGCTCACGCGCTTGAATAATTGTTCTTGGGAAACCATCTAAGATGAATCCATTAGGGAATTCGTTTTCCCTCAAGTATTCTCTTACCATACCAATTGTGTAGTCATCTGGTACCAAGTAACCAAATTGAATGAAGTATTTTGCAATAACTCCGTATTTAGTTTGTTCCTTCAAGGCTTTTCTAAAAATATCCCCTGTAGAAATATGTTTTAATCCATACTCATTTACAAGTTTTGCTGCTTGAGTTCCCTTACCTGCACCAGGTGGGCCCATTAAAATAATATTCATTGACGCCTCCTACACTACTTTCGAATATATCCGTGATACTCTTTACGAGTGACTTGTGTTTTTATTTGTCTAATTGTCTCTAATGCAACTGAAGTAACGATGATTAACCCCGTTCCTCCAAGAGATACCTGAGCATTAGCTGTTTGCTCCCAAATCACAGGAGTAATAACCGGTATAGCGGCAATAATTATTAAAAATAAAGCCCCAACTACAGTTACTTGATTGATGACACGATATAAGTACCATCTGGTGTCTTCCCCGGTACGAACACCCGGAATAGAACCACCGTTTTTACGTAAATCTTTACTGATCTTTTCAGAATCGATTTGAAGATTACTGTAGAAGAAAGTAAAGAACGCAATCATCAGGATGTATAGAACAAACCCGACTGGTTGTTGGTAATTACATATTGTATCAATGATTTTTGTGACACTGTTTGACTCCATGAACGAGATAACCGTTCTAGGTGCCGCCATAACAGATGCCGCGAAGATAACTGGGATTACCCCAGAACTGTTGATTTTGATTGGCATATGAGTTTGTTCACGAGTACGCATGACCGTATTGGTACTAGATGCATAAACAATCGGGATCTTTCTTTGAGAACCTTCATTGAATACAACGAATACAATGATTGCCACATATACTATAACAAATAAAATGTACCATATCAAATCAAGGGTGAAGCTGCTTCCTTCAGTTACAATCGAATTGAACGTCGTAATGAATGAAGTTGGCAAATTGGACACGATCCCTGTGAAGATCAACAGTGATACCCCGTTACCAATTCCCTTGTTTGAAATTTGGTCACCCAACCAAACTGCAAACATTGATCCGCCTGTCATAATTACTACAACGTAGATATATGACCACATTGTAGGATTATCGATTATTCCATACCCGCGATCAAACGCGTATGTCAGCACGAATCCTTGCAATAAAGACAAGGCCAAAGTTACGTAGCGCGTAACTTGATCCTTTTTCTTTTTACCAGTATTTCCCTCTTTTGACCATTGAGTTAAAACTGGAATCACATCCATTGATAATAACTCAACGATGATTGATGAAGTGATATAAGGCGAAACACCTAATGCAAATATTGAAAATCTTTCTAAAGTTCCTCCGCCAATCATATTCAAGATTCCAAAGAGTCCTTCGGATGAAGTATTGATTGAACCAATATTAACTGAAGGAATAGTGATTGCAGCACCCAGTCGGTATACAAACAAAATTCCTAAAGTAAATACGATCTTGCGGCGAAGCTCCCCTTTTGAGAAAACATTTTTCAAAAAGTTTCGCATTTTAGATCACCTCTGTTTTACCACCAGCAGCCTCGATAGCAGTAATAGCTGATTTTGAGAATTTGTTAGCTTGAACAGTCAACGCTTTTTCTAATTCACCATTTCCTAAGATTTTAACACCAGCTAATTCTTTTTTAACCAATCCGGCTTCTTTTAACGCTTCGATAGTTACTACACTGTTTGCATCGAATTTATTTAATGATTCAACGTTTACAATTGCATATTCTTTACGGTTTACGTTAGTAAATCCACGTTTTGGAATACGCATGAATAAAGGTGTTTGTCCCCCTTCAAAGCCAGCTTTTTTCATACCGCCTGAACGAGCTTTTTGACCTTTTTGTCCTTTACCTGATGTTTTACCAGTTCCAGAACTAGTTCCACGTCCAACACGTTTTCTGTTTTTACGAGAACCTTCAGTGTATCGTAATTCATGTAATTTCATCGTTACACCTCCTAATTTTCTTCAACTTTTACTAGGTGTTCAACAACTCTGATCATACCTTTAGTATAAACATTGTTTTGTTTTACCACTGTTTTGTTTAATTTTGTTAATCCTAACGCTTGAAGAGTTGCTCTTTGTTTAGGTTTGTGACCGATAGGGCTTTTCACAAGCGTAATACTTAAATTGTCTGCCATTTATAGGTCCTCCTAACCGTAGATTTCTTGAACTGTTTTATCTCTTAATTTAGCTACTTCTTCAACAGTTTTCATTGATTTTAATCCTTCAACTGTAGCTCTTACCATGTTGATTGGTGTTCTAGAACCCAATGATTTAGATAAGATATCTGAGTATCCAGCTAATTCGACAACCGCACGGACAGGTCCACCAGCGATGATTCCAGTCCCTTTAGATGCCGGTCTTAAGAATACGTGACCTGATTTGAAAACACCATCGATTTCATGAGTGATAGTTCCGTTTACCATAGGTACAGTAACTAAGTTACGTTTAGCATCTTCGATTGCTTTACGGATTGCATCAGGTACTTCGTTAGCTTTTCCAGTTCCAAAACCAACACGACCTTTTTTATCTCCAATAACTACTAATGCCGCAAATCTCATTTTACGACCACCTTTTACTACTTTAGTAATACGGTTAATAGTTACAACGCGTTCTTCAAATTCTTTTGCTTCTCTTCTAGGTCTATTTTTCGAATTTCTGCGATTTCTTCTAGGACCAGTATTTTGTCTAGGTTTACGTTCTTCCATATTGACCTCCTTTAGAATTTTAATCCAGCTTCTCTAGCAGCTTCTGCTAAAGCTTTAACACGACCATGGTATACATAACCTCCACGATCAAATACTACATTTTCAATTCCGGCAGCTTTGGCGCGTTCACCAATTGCAGCTCCAACTTTAGTTGCAGCTTCAACGTTGCTACCGTTTTCTAATTTCATATCAACGCTTGACGCGCTAGCTAAAGTCACACCATTGACATCATCAATGATTTGAGCATGGATATGAGCGTTAGAACGGAATACGTTTAAACGTGGGCATTCAGCCGACCCAGAGATTTTTCTACGAATACGAGCATGTCTTTTAAGACGGCTATCGTTACGTGATAATTTTTTTGCCATTTTGTGAGCTCCTTTCCTTTAGCTAACTACTTTTTACCAGCAGTTTTTCCTTCTTTTCTAATGATTCTTTCATCTACATAACGAACACCTTTTCCTTTGTAAGGTTCTGGTTTACGCCATGCTCTGATTTCTGCAGCAACTTGTCCTACACGTTCTTTAGAAATTCCAGAAACGATAATTTTTGTGTTAGAAGGAGTTTCAACAGTGATTCCTTCTTCGATTTCCAATTCGATTGGATGAGAGTGTCCAAGGTTCATAACCAGTTTTCCACCCTTCATTTGTCCACGATACCCGATCCCAACGATTTCAAGTTCTTTTTTGAACCCAGTGTTGCAACCTTCGATCATGTTAGCGATTAACGCTCTAGTTGTACCGTGCAATTGTTTTACACGTTTAATTTCACTACTTCTTTTAACAGTAATAGTTCCATCTTCGATTTCTACAGAAATAGATGGATCAAATTGTCTTGTTAATGCTCCTTTTGGTCCTTTAACCGTTACTTCATTATTTGCAGCAACTTCTACAGTGACACCATCAGGAATGCTAATTAATTTATTACCGATACGAGACATCGTTTAACCTCCTGTTTTTTTTACCAAATATATGCAAGGACTTCTCCACCAACTTGTTTAGCGCGAGCCTCTTTGTCAGTGATAACACCTTGTGAAGTTGATACAATAACGATTCCCAAACCGTTTAATACTTTAGGAATTTCGTTAACTTTTGCATAAACACGTAATCCTGGTTTAGAAATACGTTTTAAATCAGTAATTACTCTGTCATTACCTCTATATTTTAAAGCGATATTAATCTTTTTATCGGCACCTTCGCCTTCAACTTTATATCCTTTAATGAACCCTTCATTTACTAAAATTCCAGCGATTTGTTCTTTCATTTTAGAGTAAGGAATAGCTACATCATCATGACGTTGTCTATTCGCATTACGGATTCTTGTTAGCATATCTGCAATTGGATCTGTCATTACCATTGCTTAAAATCCTCCTTCCACGAATTCTTTCTAATTTTTACCAGCTTGCTTTTTTAACACCTGGGATTTCACCTTTGTACGCTAGTTCGCGGAAACAAATACGACAAAGTTTGAATTTTCTAATTACTGAGTGTGGTCTACCACAACGTTCGCAACGTGTATATTCACGTACTTTATATTTTTGTGGACGTTGTTGTTTAACCTTCATTGATGTTTTAGCCATTTAGTCTACAACCTCCGTTTATTTTTGGAAAGGCATTCCTAATTGTGCTAATAATTCATGACCTTCGTCATCATCTTTAGCAGTCGTTACGAATACGATATCCATTCCTCTAATTTTATTTACTTTATCAAAATCAATTTCAGGGAAGATTAATTGTTCTTTAATACCTAAAGTATAATTTCCTCTTCCATCAAATGAATTGTTAGATACACCTCTAAAGTCTCTTACACGTGGTAAAGAAACACTTACTAATTTATCTAAGAATTCGAACATTTTTTCTGCACGTAAAGTAACTTTGCATCCGATAGGTGCACCTTCACGTAATTTGAAACCTGCGATTGATTTCTTAGCTTTTGTGATTACTGGTTTTTGTCCAGTGATTAATGTTAATTCAGCTACAGCGTCTTCTAATAATTTAGAATTATTTACTGCGTCTCCAACACCAACGTTTAAAACGATTTTTTCAAGTTTTGGTGCTTGCATTGTTGAAGAATAATTGAATTTTTCCATTAATGATTTGATTACTTCGTTATTATAACGTTCTTGTAAACGATTCATTATTGCTCCTCCTTCCAACAATCTTAAATTTCTGTTCCTGTTGCTTTATTAACACGAACTTTTACTCTTTTACCGTTTTCTTCAGTTACTTTGTAACCTAATTTAACCGGTTTTTTTGCTTTTTTATCGTAGTATGCTACATTAGAAACATTAATAGGAGCTTCTCTTGTAATAATACCACCTTCAGGATCTGCTTGTGATGGTTTAACATGTTTAGTTACCATGTTTACACCTTCAACGATTACACGATTGTCTTTTGCAAGAACTTGTAACACTTCACCTTGTTGACCTTTGTCATTACCTGCGATTACTTCGACAGTATCACCTACGCGGATTTTCAATGTCATGTCCTCCTATTATAATACTTCCGGAGCCAAAGATACGATTTTCATAAAGTCAGCATCTCTTAACTCTCTAGCTACTGGTCCAAAGATACGAGTTCCTTTTGGAGACTTGTCATCTTTGATAATTACACATGCGTTATCATCGAATTTGATGAATGATCCGTTAGGACGTCCTACACCATATTTTGTTCTTACGATAACAGCTTTTACTACTTCACCTTTTTTAACAGAACCACCAGGGATGGCTTGTTTAACGGTACAAACGATAACATCACCGATGTTACTTGTTTTTCTATTTGAACCACCTAAGTTACGGATTACCAATACTTCTTTAGCACCAGTATTATCAGCTACCTTAAGTCTACTTTCATTTTGAATCATTTAGGTTACCTCCTTTTTCTAGAGTATGTTATACGATATCTGCTTTTTTAACGATTTCAACTAGACGGAAACGTTTTGTTGCAGATAAAGGTCTTGTTGCCATGATTTTAACTGTATCACCTACGTTAGCAACGTTGTTTTCATCATGTGCTTTGAATTTAGTAGAACGTTTAACACGTTTACTGTATAATTTATGTTTTACGTGAGTTTCAACTAGCACTGTAATAGTTTTATCCATTTTAGTAGATACAACAGTTCCAGTATAAACTTTTCTTGCTTTTCTTTCCATTTGTATCTCCTTAATTAACCTTGAAGTTCTCTTTCTGTGATGATCGTTTTAATTCTAGCGATAGATTTACGAACTTCTTTGATACGTGCTGTATTTTCCAATTGCCCTGTAGCTTGTTGGAATCTTAAACCGAATAATTCAGTTTTGAATTCTTCAACTTTAGCTTGAAGTTGAGCATTGTCTAACTCTCTGATTTCTTGTACTGTCATAATTATTCACCCTTTCCAATGATTTTACATTTCACAGGTAATTTATGAGAGGCAAGTCTTAAAGCTTCTCTAGCAACTTCTTCTTCTACACCAGCTACTTCGAACATTACACGACCTTGTTTTACTACGGCTACCCATTCTTCAGGTGAACCTTTACCAGATCCCATACGTACTTCAAGTGGTTTTTTAGTTTTCGCTAAATGTGGGAAGATACGAATCCAAACTTTACCACCACGTCTCATATAACGATTGATGGCAATACGAGCAGCTTCGATTTGACGTGAAGTAATCCAAGCACCTTCTTGAGCTACTAAACCGAACTCACCGAAAGATACTTTAGTTCCGCCTTTTGCTTTACCTTCATATTTAACTCTATGTGGTCTTCTATATTTTGTTCTTTTAGGCATTAACATGATTATTTTGCCTCCTTTTTCTTTTCAGGAAGGATTTCGCCTTTACAGATCCAAACTTTAACTCCTAATTTTCCGTAAGTTGTATCTGCTTCAGCAGTAGCGTAATCGATGTCTGCTCTTAAAGTATGTAAAGGTACATTTCCTTCACTATAACCTTCAGAACGAGCCATATCAGCTCCACCTAAGCGACCTGAAACGTTTGTTTTAATTCCTTTAGCTCCAGCTCTCATTGCACGTTGAATTGAACGTTTTTGTACAGTTCTGAATGAAGCACGGTTTTCTAATTGAGCTGCAATATCATTTGCAACTAATTGTGCATTGATGTCAGGATTTTTGATTTCAACGATATTGATGAAAACTTGTTTCCCGTCAACCAATTTAGTAACTTCTTTACGAAGAGCATCTACAGCTTCTCCACCTTTACCAATTACAACACCTGGTCTTGAAGTGTGAACGATGATAGTAACACGTTTTTTAGATCTTTCGATCTCAACGCGAGCTACCCCAGCTCTTTTTAATTTATCTAAAATATAAGCACGGATTTTGATATCTTCGTGTAATAAAGTTGCGAATTCTTGATCGTTGGCATACCATCTAGAATCCCAATCACGGTTAACACCAACGCGTAACCCAACTGGACTTACTTTTTGACCCATATGTCAACCTCCTATCTTTCAGCAACCACAGCAGTGATGTGGCTTGTTCTTTTTAAAATTCTTGTTCCACTACCTTTTGCCATTGTAGCGAATCTTTTTAATGTTGGACCTTCGTCTACATAAATTTCTTTAATATATAATTTTGCTTCGTCTGCACCATCATTGTTTACAACATTGGCTGCAGCTGATTTGATAACTTTAATGAGTGCAGGAGTCGCTTTTTTGTTAGTATATTCTAAAATACCAAGCGCTTCTTTAACATCCTTACCTCTTACTAAGTCAACTACCAAACGAGCTTTTTGAGGCGAAACACGAATCATTTTAGCTGTTGCTTTTGCTTCCATGTATTAAATTCTCCTCTCTGATTATTTCTTTCCTGATTTGTCAGCATCATGACCATGGTAAGTTCTTGTAGGAGCGAATTCTCCTAATTTATGTCCTACCATATCTTCGCTTACGAAAACAGGGATATGTTCTTTTCCGTTGTAAACTGCGAAAGTATGTTCGATAAATGCAGGGAAGATTGTTGAACGTCTTGACCAAGTTTTGATCACTTCTTTTTTACCAGCCGCATTTAATGCTTCAACTTTTTTCATTAAATGTTCATCGACGAATGGTCCTTTTTTTAAGCTACGTGCCATTATTTTCTTCCTCCTCTATTATTTGCTGTTACGACGTCTAACGATTAATTTGTTAGATGCTTTTTTAGAATTACGAGTTTTAACACCCATTGCTTTTTTACCCCAAGGAGTCATAGGTGCTTTACGTCCGATAGAAGTTCTACCTTCCCCACCACCGTGTGGATGGTCATTAGGGTTCATTACAGAACCACGTACAGTAGGACGGATACCTTTCCATCTGTTACGTCCAGCTTTTCCGATATTTACAAGACCGTAATCTTCGTTTCCAACCGTTCCGATTGTTGCACGACATACAGCCAAGATTTTACGTACTTCACCAGAAGCTAATCTTACGATTACGTATTTGTCTTCTTTACCTAAGATCTGTGCAGACACACCAGCTGAACGAGCGATTTGTCCACCTTTTCCAGGTTGTAATTCGATATTGTGGATTACAGTACCTTCAGGGATGTTTTTAAGTGGCATTGCGTTACCTGTTAAGATATCCGCTTCTTCACCAGAGATGATTGAATCTCCAACTTTTAATCCTTTAGGTGCTAAGATATATCTTTTTTCACCATCTGCATAGTTAATTAATGCGATGTTTGCTGATCTATTTGGATCGTATTCGATAGTTGCAACTTTTCCTGGGATTCCATCTTTGTTACGTTTGAAATCGATAAGACGATATTTACGTTTGTGTCCTCCACCGTGATGTCTTGTTGTAATAACACCTTGGTTATTACGCCCACCTTTTTTAGATAAGCTTACAACTAAAGATTTTTCTGGTTTGTTTGTTGTAATTTCTTCATATGTTAATGAAGTCATGTTACGACGACCATTTGTTATTGGCTTATATACTTTAATTGCCATTCTCTAGTTCCTCCTCTTTAATTATCTGGAATGAGTTATTCCAATATTACTCTTGGATTATTCTCCGAAGAAATTGATTTCGTTATCTTTAGCTAATTTAACGATTGCTTTACGACGACGGTTAGTTTTACCTACGTAACGTCCCAATCTTTTCTTTTTAGCTCTAACGTTCATTACATTAACTTTGTCAACTTTTACATCGAACATTTTTTCAACCGCTTGTTTGATTTCAGTTTTGTTAGCAGTCAATTCTACGTCGAATGTATATTTGTTTTCCTCAGCCATAAGTTTCATTGTTCTTTCAGTAAGTACTGGTTTTTTCAATACGTCAGTAATATGTGCCATTATCCAAGTACCTCCTCAACTGATTTGATTGCCGCTTCAGTCATGATTAATTTATTGCTGTTTAAGATGTCATAAACGTTTACACGTTTTGCATCTAAGATTTTTAATCCTGGAATGTTATTTGCAGATCTTGCAACATTTGTGTCGATTTCATCAACAACTAATAATGTTTTTGCAGGAGCTTGTAAGTTTTCTAAAACTTTTACCATTTCTTTAGTTTTAGGAGCTTCAAATGAAATTCCATCAATTACCATAAATTCATTATCTTTAACTTTAGTAGATAAAGCAGATTTTAAAGCTAATCTTCTAACTTTACGGTTTAATTTAAATTTATATGATCTTGGTGTTGGACCAAATACAACACCACCACCACGCCATTGTGGAGAACGAGTTGACCCTTGACGAGCACGTCCAGTTCCTTTTTGACGCCATGGTTTTCTTCCACCACCGGCAACTTCTGTACGGTTTTTAACTTTGTGAGTTCCTTGTCTTAAAGAAGCTCTTTGCAATAATACCATATCGAAGATTGCTTGGTTATTTGGTTCGATATCAAAGATTGAATCGTTCAATTCTAAATCTTTAACTTCAGCACCTTGTTGGTTTAATACCTTAACTTGCATTGTATATCTCCTTTCTATTATTCTGCAGCTTCAGTAGCTTCTGTATTTTCTTCAACTGCAGGAGTATAGTCAACTAAAGCTTGAGCTTCGTTAATTTTTCCATTTCCTTTGATAGCAGATTTTACAACAACTAAACCTTTTTTAGGTCCTGGTACAGAACCACTGATTAATAATAAGTTGTTTTCTGTATCAACTGCAACTACCTCTAAGTTTTGGATAGTTTTTGTAACATGTCCCATTTGTCCAGGTAATTTTTTACCAGGAGCGATACGGTTAGGAGCGATTGGTCCCATTGAACCAACTATACGGTGAGCACCTGAACCATGTCCTTTTGGACCAATTTTTTGGCCATGTCTTTTAATAACACCTTGATAACCTTTACCTTTTGAAGTTCCTTGAACATCAACGACTTCACCTGCTACGAAGCTATCAACAGTAATTTTATCTCCAACTTCATAACTCATCATTTCGTCATAACGAAATTCTTTGATGAAGCGCTTAGGAGCAGTGTTTGCTTTGCTGACAATTCCTTTTTCAGCTTTGTTTGCTAGTTTTTCTCTTTTATCTTCAAAACCAACTTGGATAGCGTCGTATCCGTCAGTTGCTACTGTTTTCTTTTGCAGTACTACGTTTGCAGCAGCTTCTACAACAGTAACTGGAATTAAGATTCCTTCTTCATTGAAGACTTGAGTCATTCCGATCTTACGACCTAAGATTCCTTTCATGAGTTACACCTTTGCCTTTCTATAATTTGATTTCGATGTCTACACCACTTGGTAATTCTAAACGAGTTAGAACATCAACTGTTTCTGGTGTAGGGTTCACAATGTCAATTAATCTCTTATGAGTTCTGATTTCGAATTGTTCACGAGAGTCTTTGTATTTGTGAACAGCTCTTAAGATAGTATAAACTTCCCTTTCAGTAGGAAGAGGTACAGGACCTACTACTTGAGCACCTGAATTTTTCGCTGAAGAAATGATTTTCTCCGCTGAAGTATCTAGGATTTTGTGATCAAATGCTTTTAATTTGATTCTAATTTTGTTGTTTGCCATGATTTTTCTCCTTTCGCCTATTTAGTTAATAGACTTGCTCCATGCGAATTACCTGAAATCAACGAGTACATGACAACGCCTTCCGGTGTTTCAGCAACCTCGCACATCTTCGCAACGTCAACATCCGTATTATAACAAAATATATAGGTATTGCAAGGTTTTTTTTGTTTTTTTTTAATATTTTTTTCAATAGTTGGTTCTGGCAAAAAACGGCGATGATTTCGATAAAATTTTATCACTTCGATAATCTTTCAGAACAGTCTCGCCCTTGCTCAACCAGTCTCCTACCCGCCTTGCTAGCCCTGATTTTTTTACCAAAAAACACCAACCCGGACAAGGGCTGATGTTTGATAGATTATTATTCCTGATAAGCCTTCAGGACTTCCTGAAGGGGAACCTGGCGGATTTTACGTGCCGCATTGAATGTTCCCAGCAAATAGATCACAACCATCAGCAACAAACCTGCTGCCGTTAGCAGCGGATTGAATTCGAAAGGCATGTACATATTGAATTCCTTGACCATGTACTCAACCATCAGATTTATCATCGTCACAGCCACCGGGATGGTGATGAGATATATCCCGATACAGTAGACCAGGTAACTTCTAAGCACCATCGCCCGCAGTTCTTTGCGGTCGTAGCCAATCACCTTGAGCAGAGAAATCGAATAATAGTTCTCTTCAACTGTCAGAGAAGTAAGAATATAGAGAATCAAGACAGCAATAACAACCGCCGAAATAATCATTGAATAGATAGCCACTGTCATGAACCCCTGCATGTTCGAGGCTTGCTCGATGATTTCATCTTTGGCCACTACGACCTGATACTGGTTTTGATCAAGCGTAGTTTTGGAGTAGACCCCGGTAAACAGACTTTCATTGCCCACTATCGCCTCGGAGAGAGTCCCTATTTCCATATACAACGTCGGAGCATAGTAATTTCCGGCTATCGCACTAATCTTGCTGTGGTAGATCTCGTTTTGGATTTCCAATTCGATTTCCTGATCGACTTTAAGGTCGTATTCAGTTGCCAGCGCCCGATTAACTACTACTCCCGTAGTGACTTTTGTTGTAACTTCATTGCCAGAACGGTCATAGAGACGGAACAACTCATTGTCAGCTGCGATCCCCTTGATTGCGACTTGACTTTCGAAAAGGAGGGCCTGGGCATCAATGAATTTTTCACTTCCCGGTTCAACCTTTGGAATCGCCTTAGTGAAATCAAGGTAAGCTTCATAACGATAATCTTTCGATTGATAATAGTCGGTGGTGCTTTTTTCAACAAACCCGACAAACGTTGTCGAGATGATCAGCAAGCAGGACACAAAGAAAAGGCCGATAATAAAAACTGCCAGTTTACCAAAACTTTGAGTCAAATAACTGTATTTGAATTTGATGCTCGCTTTGGCATTGGCAAGAACTCTTGTCACCAATCGGGTGATAAAGTTCACTTTATTAGATGAATGCGGACGGAGCAGATCAAGTGCCTTTTTATTAAGCATCCGATAAATCACAAGATATGACAAACCGGAAATAAAGACAAATGGAACAGCTATCGAAGTCACCATGACCGAAAGGTCACCGCTAATTGGAGTATTGGGCAACATGTAGAAATCCAAATACATCAATTTCATATAGTATCCTGCAAAGTTACCGACCAGGTGCCCCACCAGGAGCATCGGAAGTGAAATTATTGCCACAAGAATCAAATATGGCAAAGCAATCTCGCTGTTTCGGTATCCCAAAGATTTAAGGAGTCCCAACTGGGATTTTTGGCTTATGAGGATTCGGTAAGTTATGATCGCCACCACAATTACCGCAATCAGGGAAATGTTGAGAGCAATTGTCAGAGTCATGACCTGTCCCCCGGCAATTTCTTCATAAATAGCCCCGGAACGAGTTTGGTTTTCAGTCAAGGTTATAGCAGTCAGACCGGGAACATCGTCCAGATCAAATTCATCGACGACATTTGTTTCAAAATCATTCTTGGTTGTCGCCCCGGAATAAATTCCGGAGATGTAAAAACCGAATCTTCCCTCAAGATCATCAAATTCTTCATCTATCACCAGGGCCACCCCGTTTTTGGAACTGTCGATAATGAACTGGTTGTTGGTAATCGGGAGATTATAATCCGGAAAAAGAATAAATGCGGTGATTTCATATTCCTTGTCATTAATCTCGATTCTATCACCGATTGTCAAATTATTCTTCTTGGCGTAAATTTCATTGATCCCAATTTCATCATCATCTGAGGGAAGAACTCCCTGTTCGAGATAAGTCCGGTTGATCGTATCGGAATTCTTATAGACTCTAAAGGTGTGATTCCCTTCGAAAAGAACATCCTGATATTCCCGAACCATCAAATCATAATCACTATTGGAAAATTCATCCTCGAATTTTTTCATCCTCGCTGCGACTACCCGGTCAAAAGATTTCTGATCAAGATGGTACAGCGCCTCAAGAGAATAATCGAAGTTTTCCGGCAGCCCGCTGTCGATCAATGAAAGTTCCTCAGGATAGAGGACATCATAGCTATCAATTGAAAAGTCCTCGAGATTGTAATTGGACTGAATGTCACCAATGGCGTCACCAAGCGATTCAGTCGCCAGAAACATAGTTGTATAAATCAACGATGACAAGAAAATGATCACCGATATCGCCAACAACTGGAATTTTTTATTACCGAACAGTTTGACAACGTTTTTGAAAAGTACTTTTACGCCCATTCGATATCGCCGGCCTTTCGTTTATGCACATTTTTTTCTATCGCAGTTATTCTTCCCGAATTCATTTTGATCACTCGATCAGCCATCTGGGCAATATTGGGATTGTGAGTGATTATCATAAGGGTCATCTTGTATTCAGTATTGAGACGCTCGAGCAATTCCAGCACCTGCTGTCCGGTAGTCTGATCCAGCGCTCCTGTCGGTTCATCACAAAGCATGATTTTAGGATTCTTGACTACCGACCTGGCTACTGACACCCGCTGCTGTTCCCCGCCTGAAAGCTGATAAGGAAATTTTCCCGCCATCGCACTCAAGCCCACTGCTTCAAGAGTTTCATCGACATCTAGCGGTTCACTGGCGATTTCACTTCCAATCTTGACATTATCCTTGACATCAAGTGTCTGCAGCAAATTGTACTGTTGAAAAATGAAACCAAGATTTTTGCGTCTGAATTGAGTCAGCTGTTTTTCCTTGTATGTGGAAATCAGTTCATTTTCAAAGAAAATCTTTCCTGAAGTTATCGAGTCCAAACCACTGATAACATTCAGGAGCGTACTTTTTCCCGAACCTGATGGTCCCAATATCACAATCAGCTCACCTTGATCGATCGCCAAATCGATATCCACCAGGGCTTTGGTTTCAACTTCGCCGTTACTATATGTCTTATTCACGTTTTCAAGTCGGACTAATTCCATTGTTATTCTCCTTTATTCGATTACTTTGAATTTCTTCAAGGCATTGTAGATCCCATCTTCAAGAATGTGGTCAGTCACAAAGCTGGCATTCTCCTTGACGATATCATTAGCATTTCCCATGGCCACCGAATTTTTGAAGGCTTTAAGCATCGTCAGGTCGTTTTCGCCATCGCCAAAAACGGCGATTTCGCTTTCCTCGATTCCCAACAGTCCCAAGAACTTGCGGATTCCCACTTCCTTACCACCTTCAACCGAGATGATATCGGCAAAGCGGTCAGTCCACCGGACTGACTTGCTATTGGGCAAATGATGAAGGAATTCATCATCCGCTTCTGGTGGCGCATATAGATTCACCTGATATATCTTGTCATCAAGACACTGCTCAATCGGTCGGACGGGCATATTGTCATCGTATAAAACTCCGTCAACTCCGCCATAATAGACTTCAACATCAGTCGAAATCCCCACTTTAAGTTTTTTCGAGCGCACATATTCAATCATGACTTCCAGTGATTCATTAGGTATCTGAATGTCAATAATCTGCTGACACCTGAACACTCCATTCGTGCCGTTATTGCATACATAACCATCGAATTCGAAATATTCATTCATGAAAACCGCCGAACTGTGCGGCCGCCCCGTAGCGATGAACACCATGATGTTCTGTTCTTTCAACTTTTTCAAAGCCAATTTGGTACTTTCGGGCATGATCCGGTCTCCATGACTGACCAGCGTCCCATCAATATCAAAAAATACTGCTTTCATTGTAATCCCCCCTCGTATAATATGTTTGTAATCCTTAATTAATATTGATTCACTTAAGAATTGCATTAGTATCCTTTTTCTAAGATAATAGACTTGTTTTGAATGAAGGTTTTATTCCTCCTCCCTGTGGCTCACATGATGTCCACCTTGCGTAGACTTAATCCTTGATCCAAGCAGTCTTTATACCCGAATTAGTTTGATGCAGCGTTGTGGTTTCACTTCGTCTCCCCATTTACGAGGTTGCGTTTGTCTTGGTTTAGAGGTGCAATTCAAAACAGAATACATTGAAATGAGGTTCAGTTTATGAATAACAGTTATGAATTATTCGTTGGTATCGATGTCTCTAAAGGCAAGGCCGATGCTGCTATTATTTCTGTCAATCGTGATAGAAATATCAAGCCTAAATTCTTGAGAAAAAGAATTCAATTTAAGTTTTTGAAATCCGAATTGAATGATTTCCTGGCCACTGTCAGAAAATACATTGATTCAGATTGCAACCATGTGACTTATGCAATGGAAGTCACTGGTGTTTATTCCGACAATATCTTCGAGTTCATCCATTCATCTTTAAACGACATTGAGGATGTATATCTACTTAACACCCAATATGTCAATAAATGGCGTGAATCTCATGATATCGGTAAGTCTGATCCACTGGATGCCCAGACAATTGCTTCAATAGTCGCATATGAATATGACGTTAAATATGTTCACAAAAACAACATAAATAATGAAAAAGGATATGCAGATTTGAAAGCAGTAGTGCATCGCCATGGCCAGGTAAAGAAAACTTATACTCAAGAAATTAACCGCCTCATTGCCCAATGCGAACGTTATTTCCCTGAACTTCAATATGTCTTCGAACCTAAGTCAGCAACATTTCTTGCTATCTTATCTTCATATCCTACGACACATGATATCATAAACGCTTCAAGAATAGAAGTATTAGATATTGTTTTAAAAGCATCGAAAAACAGGACCAAATCAGATAAGGTAGATAAGCTGTTTGACCTTTGTCTTGATTCGCTTGCTCCACGCAAAGTATCTGAGTCAATCAGATCCATAATCCAGGGCCAGGCGGCAGTCGTCATTGATATGAAGCGACAAATAAAAACTCTTGAAAAGATGATTAGAGAACTAGGTTCAACTAATCCGATGTTTGATAAACTGCAGACTTTGACAGGATGCGGTGATGTAACAGCGGCAACAGTAATTGCCGAAACATATGACATCAAACTTTTCAAAAACGCTGACAAATATGTTTCTTACATGGGGCTCGCCCCAAGAAACAAGCGCTCCGGCAGTTCAGTTGAAATCATGGGCAAGATTTCAAAAAAAGGTTCAAGATATCTTCGTCATGCCATATATATGATTGGAGAATTTGCCAGAAGACACAATCCAGTCCTCAAGGCATATTTCGAAAAGATCAAGAACGGGAACAAAAAACGCCATCGATTGGCAGTTGTGGCAGTAGCCAATAAAGTTGCCCGTTATATATATTCCATGATGAAGAAGCAAAGCAAATTTGTAATCGAACATGATCATCTCATGAGATTACCGGAAGAAACCCGAAATACGTTCTTCCAAAGTATTACTACTCATATTCCCCTAAAGACCAGAAGGCAAATCTATCGTTACAGTGATGAAAATGGAGAAGTCCATAAATTCATCTATACAACATAAGCGAGCCTAATCTATAAGGAATCATTAAATGTAAGAGCTTCCAGTGATTAAAATCTGGCAGGTTGTTTTCAGTGCGCTCAAATTTATCCAAAAACAAGATTTTTATAGAGGATTCACCTCTAAACCAAGCCAAACGGCCATTAATTGTCAAAAAAACCTAAATGAATATTCACTTAGTTACTTCTTGACATCTAATAGTTTGTCTATTATTAACATTATACTAGTTTGGACATAATTTGAAAGTATTTTTCAAAACTGGAATATCGTCCCGTTTTATGTAACTTTATCACATACAAGCCCTCAACACTTAGATATACTAGCAAGTAAATGAGGAGGGAACTATGAGAAAAGCAATCATAAATCAAAAACAATGTGTAGCATGCGGATCATGTATCAAGGTATGTCCCCGCAATGCGATAAAGATAGATAGAGGGATGTATGCCCAAATTGATATGGATAAATGTGTCGGGTGCGGACTATGCAAAAGAGAGTGTCCGGCTTCAGTAATTGAAATCGAGGTGAGCAAATAATGAAAAACAAAAAGAAAAATTGGTATGACTATATGTGGATAGCCACAATAACATATTTTATCCTCGGATTTTTCAATATCATTTTTGCCTGGCTTGGCCTGATCTGTATGTTCGTCCCTTTGATCATCGCTATCAAATCAGGCTCAAAATCATACTGTGGAAAATATTGCGGTAGAGGTCAGTTATTGGATATCCTTGGAAAAAAACTTAAGCTGTCTAAAAATAACGAATGTCCAAGTTCCCTTCGAAGCAACGTCTTCCGTTATGGTTTCCTGGTATTCTTCCTGGCAATGTTCGCCAACATGCTTATTCTGACATATCTGGTATTCAAAGATACCACTTCCCTTAAAACTGTAATCACCCTATTCTGGACCATGAAAATCCCGTTTACATTCAACTACCACAACACGCTCCCTTGGGTAACCCAATTCGCGTATGGGCTTTATTCGCTTATGCTTACTTCCACCCTACTCGGGTTGATCACGATGGCCTTCTTCAAACCCCGGACCTGGTGCGTTTATTGCCCGATCGGTACAATGACTCAGGGTATCTGCAAAATTAAAGCATTGGATTTAAAACAACAATATGATAAAGACAACAAAGCATTTGACTAAACGCCAAATGCTTTTTTTATATTCTGTTGAGTTGTTCGAAATCAATAATCTCAACCTTGCCGCGGCTGAGTCGGACTAACCCATCTTTTTGAAACTGACGTAAAAGCCGGGTCACCACTTCCCGGGCGGTTCCCAGATCCTTAGCTAAAAGATCATGGGTGATTTCCAAAGTGTAGCTGTCCTGAATTGAAACATGATGAATCAACGCTTCAGCAAGACGCTGGGCGTTGTTTGAAAAGACATACTGATTGAATAACCACATGACATCCGAAAACTTCATAGCAAGTTCGCCTAGGACGAATTCCTTGACAAAAATATTATCATCACAAATTTTTTTAAAGATATAGTTGTCAATCACATACATGACCGTATCTTCTTCAAATTCCATTTCAATCGGGATGTCAAGATTTTTAAGCATGCAGCCGGCCGACAAAACACAAATATCATTTTCAAACAAACGATATAATGTTATCTGCGATCCTTGCCGTGAGGAAAGAAATACCCGGACTTGACCAGAGACAACAATTTCAATTCCCCGACACTCATTACTGTCATGATTCAGCAATTCATTTTTCTTATGCTCATAGCGGTGGGTGTTACTTTTAAGCAAATCTTTCTGCTGTTCTGTCAACTTATTGTAAAAACTGAATATATTTTCTAGCATTAACTCCATCTAACCAACTCCTTGAGATTTTTAGCTTATATTTCGAAAATCAACTATTGTTCACATTAATTTAATATAATTGGGTTATTATAGAGACATAAGGTAAATACCTTCCCCCCATATAATAATATATTTGTCCAACTCTCTTTATTTTTAGAACCGGCTTGCCGGTTCTTTTTCTTTTCCATTTGAGTTTGCTGAAGATTACAATATTTCATTGCACTAAATGTACAGGAAATTGTAACTATTATACCATCCTCTCATGACAATATCAATTTGAACAAGCCTTGACATAATTATCCATAATTATGTAATAATGAGTTCATCCCCACAGGCTATATTATACCTGTAAGGTGAATACCTTATCTCTCTCCCTAATAATGAATTATAAACTATAAAACTCTCTTCCTAAAAGGATCCGCTGTGGCGGGTTCTTTTTTTTGCTTCTTTTCGGGTAAACAAAAAGAGGAACTTTCGTTCCTCCTTGCTAAACTGGCAACTTGCTATTGTCACGCTAACGCACTATCTTCGCCGTTATGATGCTTAACTTCTGTGTTCGAGATGGGTACAGGTGTGTCCATCATGCCATCGTTACCAGATTATCGAGTTTTCCTTAGATCACTCAAAACTAGATAATAATCGACTTTGTTGTCTTTGTCCAATTGGTTAAGTCCTCGACCTATTAGTATCAGTCCGCTGAACATGTCACCATGCTTACACTCCTGACCTATCAACCTTATCGTCTTTAAGGGGTCTTACTTACTTGCGTAATGGGAAGTCTCATCTTGAAGTAGGTTTCACACTTAGATGCCTTCAGCGTTTATCCTTTCCATACTTAGCTACCCAGCTATGCCACTGGCGTGACAACTGGTGCACCATTGGTATGTCCAACCCGGTCCTCTCGTACTAAGGTCAGATCTTCTCAAACTTCCTACGCCCACGACAGATAGGGACCGAACTGTCTCACGACGTTCTGAACCCAGCTCGCGTACCGCTTTAATGGGCGAACAGCCCAACCCTTGGAACCGACTTCAGCTCCAGGATGCGATGAGCCGACATCGAGGTGCCAAACCTCCCCGTCGATGTGAACTCTTGGGGGAGATCAGCCTGTTATCCCCAGGGTAGCTTTTATCCGTTGAGCGACGGCCCTTCCATTCGGTACCGCCGGATCACTAAGCCCGACTTTCGTCCCTGCTCGACTTGTAGGTCTCGCAGTCAAACACCCTTATGCCTTTGCACTCTACGCTTGATTTCCATCCAAGCTGAGGGTATCTTTGGGCGCCTCCGTTACTCTTTGGGAGGCGACCGCCCCAGTCAAACTGTCCACCTGACACTGTCCCGTCACCAGCTTATGGCATCCGGTTAGAATTCTAATACAAGAAGGGTAGTATCCCAACGGCGACTCCTTACACACTGGCGTGCATATCTCTTAGTCTCCTACCTATCCTGTACATCTTGCATCAAAATCCAATATCAAGCTACAGTAAAGCTCCATGGGGTCTTTCCGTCTAGTCGCGGGTAACCTGCATCTTCACAGGTACTAAGACTTCACCGAGTCTACAGCTGAGACAGCGCCCAAATCGTTACGCCTTTCGTGCGGGTCAGAACTTACCTGACAAGGAATTTCGCTACCTTAGGACCGTTATAGTTACGGCCGCCGTTTACTGGGGCTTCAATTCTAAGCTTCGATTGCTCTAACTCTTCCTCTTAACCTTCCAGCACCGGGCAGGCGTCACCCCCTATACATCGTCTTTCGACTTAGCAGAGAGCTGTGTTTTTGGTAAACAGTCGCTTGGGCCGTTTTACTGCGGCTTATATTTCTATAAGCACTCCTTCTCCCGAAGTTACGGAGTCATTTTGCAGAGTTCCTTAGCTATAGTTCTCTCGCTCACCTTAGGATGCTCTCCTTACCCATGTGTGTCCATTTTCGGTACGGGTTATCATACTTTAACGTTAGAAGCTTTTCTTGGAAGCTGGCCTCACTAACTTCTGTACTCGCCGTAGCTTTCCATCCGCATCGCATATTCGCATTATGGCAAACGGATTTTCCTATTTGCCTGCTACCTTACTTGCACATGCTATTCCATCAGCATGCTCAGCTAGCCTTCTCCGTCACTCCATCACTAGTATAATAAGTACAGGAATTTCTACCTGTTGTCCATCGACTACGGCTTTCGCCCTCGCCTTAGGTCCCGACTTACCCAGAGCGGACGAACCTTCCTCTGGAAACCTTGGGTTTTCGGTGCGAGGGATTCTCACCCTCGTTCCGCTACTCACACCGGCATTCTCTCTTCTATACGCTCCACCAGTCCTCTCGATCTGACTTCTTCGCATATAGAACGCTCCCCTACCATTATTTCTAATCCATAGCTTCGGTATTACACTTAGCCCCGGTAAATTTTCGGCGCAGAGTCATTCGACTAGTGAGCTGTTACGCACTCTTTAAAGGGTGGCTGCTTCTGAGCCAACCTCCTAGTTGTCTGGACATCTCCACATCCTTTTCCACTTAGTGTATATTTTGGGACCTTAGCTGATGGTCTGGGCTGTTTCCCTCTTGACAATGGACCTTATCACCCACTGTCTGACTGCCAAGTATATAATTATGACATTCGGAGTTTGATTATATTCAGTACCTCGAGATGAGGCCATCATACATTCAGTGCTCTACCTTCATATTACTCTACCTTGACGCTAGCCCTAAAGCTATTTCGGGGAGAACCAGCTATCTCCGAGTTCGATTGGAATTTCACCCCTAGCCACAACTCATCCGCCAACGTTTCAACGGGGGTCGGTTCGGTCCTCCATCGGGTTTTACCCCAACTTCAACCTGGTCATGGCTAGATCACTCGGTTTCGGGTCTACAACATACAACTTTCGCCCTATTAAGACTCGCTTTCGCTTCGGCTCCGTATATCCTACTTAACCTTGCTGCATATCGTAACTCGCCGGTTCATTCTACAAAAGGCACGCTATCACCCATTAACGGGCTCTAACTTGTTGTAAGCATATGGTTTCAGGTTCTATTTCACTCCCCTCCCGGGGTTCTTTTCACCTTTCCCTCACGGTACTGGTTCACTATCGGTCACAAAGGAGTATTTAGCCTTACCAGATGGTCCTGGCAGATTCCGACAAGATTTCTCGTGTCCCGCCGTACTCAGGTGCTACTTTGACTTCGTCACTATTTCAAATACGAGGCTGTCACTCTCTTTGGCTCAGCTTCCCAACTGATTCTTCTATAATGATGTCTGTGTCGTTATTAGTAGTCCTACAACCCCTGACTTTGTCAGGTTTGGGCTCTTTCCCTTTCGCTCGCCACTACTTAGGAAATCATTGTTTATTTTCTTCTCCTGCAGGTACTTAGATGTTTCAGTTCCCTGCGTCTTGCCTATATAAGCTATGTATTCACTTATATATAATTAGCGGTTAAACTAACTGGGTTCCCCCATTCGGACATCGACGGATCAATGTATGCTTACTACTCCCCGTCGCGTTTCGCCGTTCGCTGCGTCCTTCATCGCCTCTTTGTGCCTAGGCATTCACCATACGCTCTTTCTTACTTTACCTATTGGTGTTTGATTAAACTTTTACTGTTGTAAAATTTTAGTTTTTTCTTAGTTTTTTTCGACTTTTTCTAGAAAGACCACATAAATTAATTAATTAAATCTATCTGGTTATAAATTTTGGAAATTTTCATTTCCTCGATCTCTTTTCTATCTTTCGATTATTATCCAGTTTTCAATGATCTTTGAGTAAATCTCAGTTCACTCAAAACTAAACAGAATTTCTTAACAACACTTCTTGTTTTTGTTCAACCGGGGTGGTTGAACGGTTCTCCTTAGAAAGGAGGTGATCCATCCCCACGTTCCCGTAGGGATACCTTGTTACGACTTCACCCTAATCATCAATCCCACCTTAGACAGCTCCTTCCTTGCGGTTAGGCCACCGGCTTCGGGTGTTATCAACTCTCATGGTGTGACGGGCGGTGTGTACAAGGCCCGAGAACGTATTCACCGTGACATGCTGATTCACGATTACTAGCGATTCCAACTTCATGTAGTCGAGTTGCAGACTACAATCCGAACTGAGAATAGTTTTATGGGTTTTGCTCCACCTCGCGGCTTCGCTTCCCTTTGCACTATCCATTGTAGCACGTGTGTAGCCCAGGTCATAAGGGGCATGATGATTTGACGTCATCCCCGCCTTCCTCCAGCTTATCACTGGCAGTCTCGTTAGAGTCCCCAACTTAATGATGGTAACTAACGATAAGGGTTGCGCTCGTTGCGGGACTTAACCCAACATCTCACGACACGAGCTGACGACAACCATGCACCACCTGTATATCTATAACTATCTCTCTATCTCTAGAGCCTTTAAATATATGTCAAGACCTGGTAAGGTTCTTCGCGTTGCTTCGAATTAAACCACATGCTCCACCGCTTGTGCGGGCCCCCGTCAATTCCTTTGAGTTTCATTCTTGCGAACGTACTACTCAGGCGGAGTACTTACTGCGTTAACTGCGGCACTGAGGTTCGACCCCCAACACCTAGTACTCATCGTTTACGGCGTGGACTACTAGGGTATCTAATCCTATTTGCTCCCCACGCTTTCGGGACTCAGCGTCAGTTACAAGCCAGATCGTCGCCTTCGCCACTGGTGTTCCTCCATATATCTACGCATTTCACCGCTACACATGGAATTCCACGATCCTCTCTTGCACTCTAGTTACCTGGTTTCTATGGCTCGCTGAAGTTAAGCTTCAGGCTTTCACCACAGACCTTTGTTACCGCCTGCTCCCTCTTTACGCCCAATAATTCCGGATAACGCTTGCCACCTACGTATTACCGCGGCTGCTGGCACGTAGTTAGCCGTGGCTTTCTAATAAAGTACCGTCACTTACCAGCCATTTCCTACTGATATCGTTCTTCCTTTATAACAGAAGTTTACGAACCGAAATCCTTCTTCCTTCACGCGGCGTTGCTCGGTCAGGGTTTCCCCCATTGCCGAAAATTCCCTACTGCTGCCTCCCGTAGGAGTTTGGGCCGTGTCTCAGTCCCAATGTGGCCGTTCACCCTCTCAGGCCGGCTACGCATCGTCGCCTTGGTAAGCCGTTACCTTACCAACTAGCTAATGCGTCATAAGTCCATCCTTTACCAGACCTTGAAAGGTCTTTTAATAAATATTCCATGCGGAACATTTACCTATGCGGTGTTAGCTACCATTTCTAGTAGTTATCCCCCTGTTAAGGGCAGGTTACCTATGTATTACTCACCCGTTCGCCACTCTTCGATAAATCGAAGCGTTCGACTTGCATGTATTAGGCACGCCGCCAGCGTTCATCCTGAGCCAGGATCAAACTCTCCATTGTTTATTGTACAAACAATTGTGTTTGTTTAGCTCTTAATTTACTTTATATTCCTTAAGAATATTGACGTGTGTTTTTAATTCTGTTTAGTTTTCAATGAACTGTGGCCCTCTTGAGCCGACTTGATTATCTTACATCATTTACCCTTGAGAGTCAACAGTTTTTTTCAACTTTTTGATTCTCTTGATTCCTGATGTTTTCTTTGGCGCCGCTTCTTTTTGGAGCTCAATCAATATACCACTTATCCCCTCCTTTGACAACCCTTTTGAGCAAATTTATTAATAATATTTAATTGTAATTTGAAATTCCACCCCAGTATATTTTAGGGGTGGAATTAATTTATACAAAACTCACATGGAACTTAACCTTACAAATATGAAGCTGTATAATTTAAGTATAGATTTCCCTGAACCATTGAAGGGAGTGTTTCTGATGATAAACAAACATTTACTTCTAGATGATCGCAAGATCATTGAGAATTCTCTTAATAGCGGTTGTTCTTTTAAAGCCATTGGTATTCAACTTGGCAAGGACTGCACTACCATATCTAAAGAGGTAAGGCGTAATTTCACAATTAAAAATACTGGCAGGTTTGGCTATGGTTTCAACGACTGCATTAATCGATATGATTGTTCCGAAAACTTCGCTTGTCAAACTTGCAATCGACGAAGAAAAATTAAGTGCAAATTCTGTGGGTTATGTGTCACTCAATGTTCAAAATACCAAAGAGAATCCTGCCCGACGTTGTTGAAAGCACCGTATGTCTGCAATAGCTGCGATAGCAAACACAAATGCCCATTGTCAAAGCATTACTATTTTAGCGAATCAGCTCAGAAAAAGCATGATCTTAGATTAAGTGAATCAAGATCCGGATTTATTATTGATGAAGCTCAAATTGAACGATTGAACTCGATTCTCGGTGATCTTGTAAAAAACAAGCATCAGTCCATCCATCACGTTTTCATTAATCATAAAGATGAACTGATGGTTAGCGAAAAAACTCTGTACAATTTGGTTGATGCCTGTATTTTAAATATCCGTAACATTGATCTTACTCGAAAAGTCAAGTTTGCACCTAGAAGGAAGAAATCCAAGCAATACAAGGTTGACAAAAAATGCCTTGAAGGTAGGACCTATGAAGATTATCAGAGTTTCATTGAACAGCACCCTAGTGTCGCCGTAGTTGAAATGGACAGTGTCGAAGGAACCAAGGGTGGCGCCTGCTTGCTTACCCTCCACTTCAACAATTCTTCTTTCATGATCGCCATAAAACGCGATTTTAACGATTCGGCCTCAGTTACAAACTATTTCAATCATATCTATGAGGTGCTGGGTCATGATCAGTTCAAAAAATTGTTTCCGATAATTTTGACAGACAATGGGTCGGAATTTTCAAATCCTGCCGCTATTGAATTCAATGACAAAGGTGAAAGAAGAACCTACATTTTCTACTGTCATCCATCAGCGCCTGAAGAAAAAGGTGAATGTGAGAACAATCATAGGTTCATTAGATATTTCGTCCCCAAGGGCAAATCCTGGGATGAATACAAGCAAAAAGACATCAACTTAATGATGTCTCACATTAATTCTTATGCACGAAAGTCTTTGAATAATAAACCACCATATTTATTATTCACGACACTATACTCGATTGAAGCAGCTACAAAATTAGATGTTTCATACATAAGACCGGATGATATCACTTTATCACGATTATTGATATCAAATAAATAAAGAATCTATCCAGGGAAATCAAACAAACTTGATAACACAAGGGTGGAATTTCGCAATTCAAAAAAAATTCGAAAAATCACACTGATTTTTAGTGCGCCCAAAAATCATTCAATTCTTATTTACTAATTCAATTATATCTATATATTGGTAAAAATAATAGATAAAATTCGAAATATTCGGATATCAATTTTCAAACAAATACTAAGAGTGGAAGTTAATCAAACAAAGTGGAACTTCAGTTTTCAATTAACCTTTATTAATAATATTTAATTTTTTGTATAAAAAAACAAGAACATTTCGTCCTTGAATTTTTATTGAATTTCAGCCCTAGCCATGAACTCCGGAACGTATTTTTCAATCTTATCCGGCAAGCCGTTGCTGATAAGATCCGTCATGATTACTGCCAACTCTTCCAATTCAATTCTATCTTCACTAACTTCCCAGTCATAGTACATTCCAATAAGTCCCGATGATATGAATTTACAGGTGAAGCGCAACTGCTGCTCACTTATGATTGGAATCGGTCTGATCCGATAGTACAAGGATTCGGACAGGATATTGGTCAGTTCAATGATCAATTTGGGACCATAAGCCGATTCAAACAGATCATAATACCAGGAATCCTTCTTGACTACCAAATCATGAATACTCGCAAGAATATCGCAAACATTTATTATAGATCCATTATTGAATAGCCCCTCCAGCATCAACTGAGCCTCTTCCAAAAATTCCAATTGAATTTCGTCGAGCACCTCATTAAGTTGCCCGTAATGGATGTAGAAGGTTTTACGACAAATATCCGCCTTTTCAGTCAATTCCTTGACCGTAATAGTAGACAGTTCCTTTTCCTGCATGATAGATACCAAAGCATTTCTGATTGCTTTTTTGGTTTTACGCGAACTATTATTCTCGCTTTTCTTGATTTTAGGATACTCCATAACAGCCTCTCCTTTCTATTCTCTAGTGAGTATTATATCATACGTGCGAAACTTCTTCAAGCGAGAAACTGTTATTAAGTATCAATCTAAACTTATTTTGTAAAATAAAAACTGTTAGACAGTTTTCAAAACCGCTGTCAAATAAGATTTGACATCCGTTTCTTCCGCCGCAAACAGCTCATATGTGAATATTTCCAAGTTAGTATAATTATCAATCAGATCACCAAATTCATCACGGCTGATCAGACCACTTTTAGAATCACCGGCTCCCGCAATCTCAAAAGTAAGCACCATAGTACCCTTGATAGCCAGAAAATGGTAATATCGATTCAATTTCGAGCGCAGGTTGCCAAAGTCATTGTATTTGACCAGATCAGAAAAGACAATCAGATCATAGTCATACATTAAAAGCGAAGCATCTGCCTCATCGTTTTCGATAACAGTCACATCCCCCTTGAAATCAGGTCGATCAAGAGCAACGCAGTCAGGATCTCCGATGCATAAAATTTTATATTTGGGATCAAGCAGTTTTGTCAAACTCTCATTGATGAAATTATATCTGTAATCATTGCAATTGTTAGTTTCCAACTCAAATTACCTCCATGGTGAGATTGTATCACTTGGTAATATCTTCTACAAGTATTACAGTAATTTTATTTCATCACAATCCAATTATCACATAATTGCCCAAATATTATCAATATTTGCATGACATTCGCGGACTATGATGTAATTGTAAGGTAACTTACACTTTCTCTCTCAAAAACTTTAACACAATACTCAATTTCTCAACCAAAAGACAAGGCAACTTGTCTTTTGTTGCTTTCGCCCAATTACCTCTTGCCATAATTATCCATAATTATGTAATAATGAGTTCATCCCCACGGGCTATATTATAGGTGTAAGGTGAATACCTTATCTCTCTCCCTAATAATGAATTATAAACTATAAAACTCTCTTCCTAAAAGAATCCGCTGTGGCGGGTTCTTTTTTTGGCTTCTTTTCGGGTAAACAAAAAGAGGAACTTTCGTTCCTCCTTGCTAAACTGGCAACTTGCTATTGTCACGCTAACGCACTATCTTCGCCGTTATGATGCTTAACTTCTGTGTTCGAGATGGGTACAGGTGTGTCCATCATGCCATCGTTACCAGATTATCGAGTTTTCCTTAGATCACTCAAAACTAGATAATAATCGACTTTGTTGTCTTTGTCCAATTGGTTAAGTCCTCGACCTATTAGTATCAGTCCGCTGAACATGTCACCATGCTTACACTCCTGACCTATCAACCTTATCGTCTTTAAGGGGTCTTACTTACTTGCGTAATGGGAAGTCTCATCTTGAAGTAGGTTTCACACTTAGATGCCTTCAGCGTTTATCCTTTCCATACTTAGCTACCCAGCTATGCCACTGGCGTGACAACTGGTGCACCATTGGTATGTCCAACCCGGTCCTCTCGTACTAAGGTCAGATCTTCTCAAACTTCCTACGCCCACGACAGATAGGGACCGAACTGTCTCACGACGTTCTGAACCCAGCTCGCGTACCGCTTTAATGGGCGAACAGCCCAACCCTTGGAACCGACTTCAGCTCCAGGATGCGATGAGCCGACATCGAGGTGCCAAACCTCCCCGTCGATGTGAACTCTTGGGGGAGATCAGCCTGTTATCCCCAGGGTAGCTTTTATCCGTTGAGCGACGGCCCTTCCATTCGGTACCGCCGGATCACTAAGCCCGACTTTCGTCCCTGCTCGACTTGTAGGTCTCGCAGTCAAACACCCTTATGCCTTTGCACTCTACGCTTGATTTCCATCCAAGCTGAGGGTATCTTTGGGCGCCTCCGTTACTCTTTGGGAGGCGACCGCCCCAGTCAAACTGTCCACCTGACACTGTCCCGTCACCAGCTTATGGCATCCGGTTAGAATTCTAATACAAGAAGGGTAGTATCCCAACGGCGACTCCTTACACACTGGCGTGCATATCTCTTAGTCTCCTACCTATCCTGTACATCTTGCATCAAAATCCAATATCAAGCTACAGTAAAGCTCCATGGGGTCTTTCCGTCTAGTCGCGGGTAACCTGCATCTTCACAGGTACTAAGACTTCACCGAGTCTACAGCTGAGACAGCGCCCAAATCGTTACGCCTTTCGTGCGGGTCAGAACTTACCTGACAAGGAATTTCGCTACCTTAGGACCGTTATAGTTACGGCCGCCGTTTACTGGGGCTTCAATTCTAAGCTTCGATTGCTCTAACTCTTCCTCTTAACCTTCCAGCACCGGGCAGGCGTCACCCCCTATACATCGTCTTTCGACTTAGCAGAGAGCTGTGTTTTTGGTAAACAGTCGCTTGGGCCGTTTTACTGCGGCTTATATTTCTATAAGCACTCCTTCTCCCGAAGTTACGGAGTCATTTTGCAGAGTTCCTTAGCTATAGTTCTCTCGCTCACCTTAGGATGCTCTCCTTACCCATGTGTGTCCATTTTCGGTACGGGTTATCATACTTTAACGTTAGAAGCTTTTCTTGGAAGCTGGCCTCACTAACTTCTGTACTCGCCGTAGCTTTCCATCCGCATCGCATATTCGCATTATGGCAAACGGATTTTCCTATTTGCCTGCTACCTTACTTGCACATGCTATTCCATCAGCATGCTCAGCTAGCCTTCTCCGTCACTCCATCACTAGTATAATAAGTACAGGAATTTCTACCTGTTGTCCATCGACTACGGCTTTCGCCCTCGCCTTAGGTCCCGACTTACCCAGAGCGGACGAACCTTCCTCTGGAAACCTTGGGTTTTCGGTGCGAGGGATTCTCACCCTCGTTCCGCTACTCACACCGGCATTCTCTCTTCTATACGCTCCACCAGTCCTCTCGATCTGACTTCTTCGCATATAGAACGCTCCCCTACCATTATTTCTAATCCATAGCTTCGGTATTACACTTAGCCCCGGTAAATTTTCGGCGCAGAGTCATTCGACTAGTGAGCTGTTACGCACTCTTTAAAGGGTGGCTGCTTCTGAGCCAACCTCCTAGTTGTCTGGACATCTCCACATCCTTTTCCACTTAGTGTATATTTTGGGACCTTAGCTGATGGTCTGGGCTGTTTCCCTCTTGACAATGGACCTTATCACCCACTGTCTGACTGCCAAGTATATAATTATGACATTCGGAGTTTGATTATATTCAGTACCTCGAGATGAGGCCATCATACATTCAGTGCTCTACCTTCATATTACTCTACCTTGACGCTAGCCCTAAAGCTATTTCGGGGAGAACCAGCTATCTCCGAGTTCGATTGGAATTTCACCCCTAGCCACAACTCATCCGCCAACGTTTCAACGGGGGTCGGTTCGGTCCTCCATCGGGTTTTACCCCAACTTCAACCTGGTCATGGCTAGATCACTCGGTTTCGGGTCTACAACATACAACTTTCGCCCTATTAAGACTCGCTTTCGCTTCGGCTCCGTATATCCTACTTAACCTTGCTGCATATCGTAACTCGCCGGTTCATTCTACAAAAGGCACGCTATCACCCATTAACGGGCTCTAACTTGTTGTAAGCATATGGTTTCAGGTTCTATTTCACTCCCCTCCCGGGGTTCTTTTCACCTTTCCCTCACGGTACTGGTTCACTATCGGTCACAAAGTAGTATTTAGCCTTACCAGATGGTCCTGGCAGATTCCGACAAGATTTCTCGTGTCCCGCCGTACTCAGGTGCTACTTTGACTTCGTCACTATTTCAAATACGAGGCTGTCACTCTCTTTGGCTCAGCTTCCCAACTGATTCTTCTATAATGATGTCTGTGTCTTTATTAGTAGTCCTACAACCCCTGACTTTGTCAGGTTTGGGCTCTTTCCCTTTCGCTCGCCACTACTTAGGAAATCATTGTTTATTTTCTTCTCCTGCAGGTACTTAGATGTTTCAGTTCCCTGCGTCTTGCCTATATAAGCTATGTATTCACTTATATATAATTAGCGGTTAAACTAACTGGGTTCCCCCATTCGGACATCGACGGATCAATGTATGCTTACTACTCCCCGTCGCGTTTCGCCGTTCGCTGCGTCCTTCATCGCCTCTTTGTGCCTAGGCATTCACCATACGCTCTTTCTTACTTTACCTATTGGTGTTTGATTAAACTTTTACTGTTGTAAAAGTTTAGTTTTTTCTTAGTTTTTTTTCGACTTTTTCTAGAAAGACCACATAAATTAATTAATTAAATCTATCTGGTTATAAATTTTGGAAATTTTCATTTCCTCGATCTCTTTTCTATCTTTCGATTATTATCCAGTTTTCAATGATCTTTGAGTAAATCTCAGTTCACTCAAAACTAAACAGAATTTCTTAACAACACTTCTTGTTTTTGTTCAACCGGGGTGGTTGAACGGTTCTCCTTAGAAAGGAGGTGATCCATCCCCACGTTCCCGTAGGGATACCTTGTTACGACTTCACCCTAATCATCAATCCCACCTTAGACAGCTCCTTCCTTGCGGTTAGGCCACCGGCTTCGGGTGTTATCAACTCTCATGGTGTGACGGGCGGTGTGTACAAGGCCCGAGAACGTATTCACCGTGACATGCTGATTCACGATTACTAGCGATTCCAACTTCATGTAGTCGAGTTGCAGACTACAATCCGAACTGAGAATAGTTTTATGGGTTTTGCTCCACCTCGCGGCTTCGCTTCCCTTTGCACTATCCATTGTAGCACGTGTGTAGCCCAGGTCATAAGGGGCATGATGATTTGACGTCATCCCCGCCTTCCTCCAGCTTATCACTGGCAGTCTCGTTAGAGTCCCCAACTTAATGATGGTAACTAACGATAAGGGTTGCGCTCGTTGCGGGACTTAACCCAACATCTCACGACACGAGCTGACGACAACCATGCACCACCTGTATATCTATAACTATCTCTCTATCTCTAGAGCCTTTAAATATATGTCAAGACCTGGTAAGGTTCTTCGCGTTGCTTCGAATTAAACCACATGCTCCACCGCTTGTGCGGGCCCCCGTCAATTCCTTTGAGTTTCATTCTTGCGAACGTACTACTCAGGCGGAGTACTTACTGCGTTAACTGCGGCACTGAGGTTCGACCCCCAACACCTAGTACTCATCGTTTACGGCGTGGACTACTAGGGTATCTAATCCTATTTGCTCCCCACGCTTTCGGGACTCAGCGTCAGTTACAAGCCAGATCGTCGCCTTCGCCACTGGTGTTCCTCCATATATCTACGCATTTCACCGCTACACATGGAATTCCACGATCCTCTCTTGCACTCTAGTTACCTGGTTTCTATGGCTCGCTGAAGTTAAGCTTCAGGCTTTCACCACAGACCTTTGTTACCGCCTGCTCCCTCTTTACGCCCAATAATTCCGGATAACGCTTGCCACCTACGTATTACCGCGGCTGCTGGCACGTAGTTAGCCGTGGCTTTCTAATAAAGTACCGTCACTTACCAGCCATTTCCTACTGATATCGTTCTTCCTTTATAACAGAAGTTTACGAACCGAAATCCTTCTTCCTTCACGCGGCGTTGCTCGGTCAGGGTTTCCCCCATTGCCGAAAATTCCCTACTGCTGCCTCCCGTAGGAGTTTGGGCCGTGTCTCAGTCCCAATGTGGCCGTTCACCCTCTCAGGCCGGCTACGCATCGTCGCCTTGGTAAGCCGTTACCTTACCAACTAGCTAATGCGTCATAAGTCCATCCTTTACCAGACCTTGAAAGGTCTTTTAATAAATATTCCATGCGGAACATTTACCTATGCGGTGTTAGCTACCATTTCTAGTAGTTATCCCCCTGTTAAGGGCAGGTTACCTATGTATTACTCACCCGTTCGCCACTCTTCGATAAATCGAAGCGTTCGACTTGCATGTATTAGGCACGCCGCCAGCGTTCATCCTGAGCCAGGATCAAACTCTCCATTGTTTATTGTACAAACAATTGTGTTTGTTTAGCTCTTAATTTACTTTATATTCCTTAAGAATATTGACGTGTGTTTTTAATTCTGTTTAGTTTTCAATGAACTGTGGCCCTCTTGAGCCGACTTGATTATCTTACATCATTTACCCTTGAGAGTCAACAGTTTTTTTCAACTTTTTCATTCTCTTGATTCCTGATGTTTTCTTTGGCGCCGCTTCTTTTTGGCGCTCAATCAATATACCACTTATCCCCTCCTTTGACAACCCTTTTTTGCCACTTTTTCATCCCCAAAATCCCCGGTCGTCAATTACCTCGATTACATCGGGATAATTACCAAAAACTTTTTCACAAAAAAAAGACTCCGCTGCAAGCGAAGTCTTAGTTAAAGTGATTATCCCACTTTTTTGTATAAATCGATGAATTCTTGAGCTAAGTCAATAACAACCAATGCAGTCATTAAGTGGTCTTGTGCATGTACCATTAATAAGTTCAATGGAGTTTTTTCTCCACGGATTTCTGCTTGGATTAATTCTGTTTGTGCATGGTGAGCATCATTAACAGTTTCTTTAGCTTGTTGAATTGATTCTTCAGCTTTTTCTAAGTCTCCACCTTTAGCGTATTGGATAGCTTCGATAGCTGAACTACGTGCGCTCCCAGCGTTAACAATTAAGTTTATGATAATTTGTTCTGATTGATCCATTTGTAATATCTCCTTATCTTTTGTTTACCCTTACATTCTAGCAAATATGGAATAACAAATCAATAAATACCGTACTTTTATATTTTTAAATTATGAAAAAAATATTTGATATTGACTTAACCGAAGTCGTTGGTTTGAATACGGCTCTTATTTGCCCGACAAGCCAGATTAACATCAATGCTTAATAATTATTCTACCAAAGGCCAAATAGCACGCTCCGGCCCAAATACAGGCCTGAGAGAGAATATATGATGGTTCTCAGTCTATTTGTCTTCAAAAACAATTGCGAACCATGGAACAAAAAAAGACACTCAAATTGAGTGTCTAAATTGCAAATATTATTCGATAATATCAGAGATATTTCCAGAACCTACAGTTCTACCACCTTCACGGATAGAGAATTTAGTTCCTTTTTCGATTGCGATTGGGTGAATTAAGTCTACAGTAATTTCAACGTTATCCCCTGGCATAACCATTTCTACACCTTCTGGTAATTCGATAACACCAGTGATGTCAGTAGTTCTGAAGTAGAACTGAGGACGGTAGTTAGCGAAGAATGGAGTATGACGTCCACCTTCTTCTTTTGATAATACGTAGATTTGAGATTTGAATTTTTTATGAGGAGTAACTGATCCTGGTTTAGCTAATACTTGTCCACGAACGATTTCTTCACGGTTTACACCACGTAATAATACCCCTACGTTATCTCCTGGTTCAGCGTAATCTAATAATTTACGGAACATTTCGATACCAGTAGCAACTGTTTTAGAAGTTTCTTTGATACCAACGATTTCTAATTCGTCATTTAATTTTAAAGTTCCACGTTCAACACGTCCAGTAGCAACTGTACCACGTCCAGTGATTGTGAAAACGTCTTCAACTGGCATTAAGAATGGTTTGTCAGTATCTCTTTCTGGAGTTGGAATGTAAGCATCAACAGCTTCCATTAATTCATGGATAGCTGGAACCCATTTAGGATCTCCTTCTAATGCTTTTAAAGCTGATCCACGGATAACTGGAGTGTCATCACCTGGGAATCCGTATTCATCTAATAATTCACGAACTTCCATGTCAACTAAGTCTAATAATTCTTCGTCATCTACCATGTCACATTTGTTTAAGAATACAACGATGTATGGTACACCTACTTGACGAGATAATAAGATATGTTCACGAGTTTGTGGCATTGGTCCATCAGTAGCAGCAACTACTAAGATAGCCCCATCCATTTGAGCTGCACCAGTGATCATGTTTTTGATGTAGTCAGCATGTCCCGGACAGTCTACGTGAGCGTAGTGACGAGTTTCAGTTTGGTATTCTACATGGGCAGTGTTGATTGTGATCCCACGTTCTCTTTCTTCTGGAGCTGCATCGATTGCAGCGTAATCCATTGCGTCTGCACCACCAGCTTGAGCCAATACAGTTGTAATAGCAGCAGTTAATGTAGTTTTACCGTGGTCAACGTGACCAATTGTTCCGATATTTACGTGCGCTTTTGAGCGGTCAAATTTTTCCTTAGCCATTTTAAGCTTTTTCCTCCTAATATTTAGTATAACGTAATTTTAAGTCATATTTATTGAAAAATCAAGAATTAAAGGTGTAAATTCACTATAAAATTAGTTGTTTCCACCGTTTTTCTTAATAATTTCTTCTTTGATTGATTTAGGTACTGGTTCGTAACGATCGAAGATCATTGTGTAGTTTCCACGACCTTGAGTGAATGAACGTAAGTCAGTAGCATAACCAAACATTTCTGATAAAGGAATTGAAGATTGAACAACGATTGCGTTTCCTCTTTCTTCTTGCCCTTCAATCATACCACGACGAGATGAAACGTCACCCATTACTGAACCTAAGTATTCAGATGGTGCAGTTACTTCTACAGCCATGATTGGTTCCAAGATTACAGGATCACATTTTTTAGCAGCAGCTTTTAAAGCCATTGAAGCAGCGATCTTGTATGCAGATTCTGATGAATCGACATCATGGTAAGAACCATCGAATAATGTAGCTTTGACATCCAATACTGGGAATCCAGCAACGATACCAGTAGCCAATGCGTCTTCAAGACCAACCTTGATCGAGTTGATGTACTCTCTAGGTACTGATCCCCCAACGATAGCGTCAACGAATTCAAATCCTTTACCTTCATTAGGTTCGAATTTGATCCATACGTGTCCGTATTGTCCACGTCCACCTGATTGTTTGATGTATTTCCCTTCACAATCAGCAGTTCCTTTGATAGTTTCACGGTAAGCAACTTGAGGTGCTCCTACGTTAGCTTCAACTTTGAACTCACGTTTTAAACGGTCAACGATTACGTCCAAGTGCAACTCACCCATACCAGCGATAACTGTATCTCCAGTTTCTGGGTTAGTGAATGTTCTGAACGTTGGATCTTCTTCAGCCAATTTAGATAAAGCAAGACCTAATTTATCTTGATCTTGTTTAGTTTTTGGTTCGATAGCCAATTCGATTACTGGCTCAGGGAATTCCATTTTTTCCAAGATAACGAAGTTATTTGGATCACAGATAGTATCCCCAGTTGTTGTATTTTTGAAACCTACGGCAGCAGCGATATCCCCTGCATGTACACGGTCGATTTCTTCACGCTTGTTGGCGTGCATTTGCAAGATACGTCCTAAACGTTCTTTTTTGTCTTTTGTTGCGTTCAATACATATGAACCTGAATCAACAGTCCCTGAGTAAACACGGAAGAATGTTAATTTTCCAACGAATGGGTCAGTCATGATCTTGAATGCCAATGCTGAGAATGGTTCTTCATCTGATGCATGTCTTTCGATTTCGTTTTCATCTTCATCGATACCTTTGATTGATGGTACATCAGTAGGTGCTGGTAAATAATCGATTACCGCATCCAACATTAACTGTACACCTTTGTTTTTGTAAGCAGAACCACAAAGTACAGGGAATAAATCAACAGCCAATACACCTTTACGGATAGCAGCTTTGATTTCTTCAACTGTAATTTCTTCTTCTTCCAAAACTTTCATCATAAGATCATCATCATATGATGCTACAGTATCAATTAAGATAGCTCTGTATTTTTCAGCTTGTTCTTTGTATTCTTCAGGAATTTCAACGATGTCTTGTTCAGCTCCGATGTCATCTTTGTTGAAGATGGCTTTCATTGTAACCAAGTCGATGATTCCTTCGAATTCTGTTTCAGCACCGATAGGTAATTGGATAGCAACTGCATTAGCTCCTAATCTTTTTTCCATCGATTCAACTGACATGATGAAGTCCGCTCCAGTTGCATCCATTTTGTTTGCGAATACAATACGAGGAACTCCATAAGTAGTAGCTTGACGCCATACTGTTTCTGTCTGAGGTTCAACCCCAGCTTTTGCATCTAACACTGCAACAGCACCGTCTAATACACGTAATGAACGTTCTACTTCGACAGTGAAGTCAACGTGGCCCGGTGTATCGATGATGTTTACACGGTTACCTTTCCATTGTGCAGTAGTAGCAGCAGATGTGATGGTAATTCCACGTTCTTGTTCCTGTTCCATCCAGTCCATCTGAGAAGCACCTTCGTGAGTTTCTCCGATTTTATGGATACGTCCAGTATAGAAAAGAATACGTTCTGTAGTCGTAGTCTTACCAGCATCGATATGCGCCATGATACCAATGTTACGAGTGTTTTCTAATGAAAATTCGCGTGCCATAATTTTCTCCTTGTTTTATTTATATTACCAACGGAAATGAGCAAATGCTTTATTAGCTTCTGCCATTTTATGAGTGTCTTCTTTCTTCTTAACTGAAGCACCTGTTCCGTTTGAAGCATCTAAAATTTCGTTAGCCAAACGATCAACCATAGTTGATTCGTTTCTCAAACGAGAGTAGTTTACTAACCATCTTAACCCTAAAGTCACACGTCTTTCAGATGAAACTTCAACTGGTACTTGGTAGTTTGCCCCACCCACACGTCTAACTTTAAGTTCTAAAACTGGCATGATGTTGTTGATAGCTTGATCAAAGATTTCCATTGCTGGTTTTCCTGATTTTGCTTCTACTTTGCTGAATGCATCGTATAAGATGTTTTGAGCAACACCTTTTTTACCATCAAGCATAATGTTATTGATTAATTTAGTAATTGTCTTAGAGTTATACACTGGATCAGGTAATACGTCTCTTTTACCAATACGTCCTTTTCTTGACATTAATATATCCTCCTTCTTTAAGTATTAATAAGCTTTAATTAAGCTTTAGGTTTTTTTGTTCCGTAACGAGAACGACCTTGTTTACGATCATTAACTCCTGCACAGTCCATTGTACCACGGATAATATGGTAACGAACCCCAGGTAAGTCTTTTACACGACCTCCACGAATTAACACAACACTATGTTCTTGTAGGTTGTGACCAATTCCTGGAATATATGCAGTTACTTCCATTCCGTTAGATAATCTAACACGGGCATATTTACGCAAAGCCGAGTTAGGTTTTTTAGGCGTCATGGTAGCAACACGAGTACAAACACCACGTTTTTGAGGTGAGCTAGTCAATGTTGGTTTCTTAGCTATTGAGTTAAAACCTCTATTTAACGCTGGTGATTTTGATTTAACTGTTTTATTTGAACGACCTTTTCTAACCAATTGATTAATAGTTGGCATTTAAGTTTCTCCTTTCTTCAAATATCTAACACACAATTCCGGGTGTTTCACTATAAATAATCTTATATGTCCATACAGGACACCTATGTGAATATACAATATTTATCAGTCATTGTCAATATAATTTACTAAAAAACAACAAATAATTTTTATGACGAATGATATTCGGACAATTTAATCCTCAGTTTCAAGATTATGTCCTTTTCTTGGGACAAAATCATCATAAAGAGCCTGTGCCAGAGATGATTATCATCCCTGATCCAGGCCCTTGTATATTATGATGATTTAACAGTCAATTATTGAAGATCAATTATTGAAATTCTTCATTATTGATTGCATCTAGAGTGATATCTTCATCCATCTGCTCATATGATTGCAAGAAAGATTCAATATCCGGTGCATCAAGATCACTTAAAGAGTTTTGATTTTCCTCTTCAAGATCTTCTGGCGCCACCAATGGTCCGCGGATACCAGTACCGGCCGGCAACAATTTACCGATCAATACATTCTCTTTAAGACCTTTCAGGTGATCGACTTTACCTTTGATCGCTGCATCAGTCAGGATTTTTGTAGTTTCCTGGAATGAAGCCGCTGAAAGGAATGATTCAGTTTCCAATGATGCTTTGGTGATCCCCAGCAACATCGGTCTACCAACTGCAGGACGTTTTCCTTCAGCCAAGGTATCTTTGTTCATGTTAGTGAATCTAGTTACATTGACATGAGTACCCGGCAGGATATCAGTATCCCCACCTTCGACAACAACCATTTTCTTCAACATTTGTTTTACGATGATTTCGATATGTTTATCTGAAATCTCGATCCCTTGAAGACGATATACTTGCTGAACTTCCTGAATGATGTATTTTTCAACTGTTTCCGTATCCGAAATTGAAAGCAATTCTTTAGGATCGATCGAACCTTTGGTCAATTTTTGACCAAGGATCACATCTTCACCCACTGCAACAGAAATCTTCGCACCATAAGGAGCTAGATAACTGCGGGATTCAAGATCGTTGGAAATAACGATTTCCTTACGGTCATGATCGCTTCCGATGATATCAGTAACAGTACCTCTGATCTCAGTGATCAGTGACTTAGCTTTTGGATTACGGGCCTCGAACAACTCTTGGATACGAGGTAAACCTTGAGTGATATCGGCACCACCGGCAACCCCACCCTCATGGAAGGTACGCATTGTCAGCTGGGTACCAGGTTCCCCGATTGATTGGGCAGCCATGATACCTACGGCTTCACCGACTTCGACAACTTCGCCGGTAGCCAGGTTCTTACCGTAACATTTTTGACATACACCATTTTTAGATGCACATCCCAGAACTGAGCGGATTTCAACCGCTTCGATTCCAGCATCGACAATTTCACCAGCCAACTGTTCAGTAATCAATTCATTGATCCCTACAATCAACTCGTTAGTAGCCGGATGGAACACATTCTTGCAAGAATAACGTCCAACCAGACGGTCGAATAATGGAACGACAACGTTCTTGTCTTCTGGATTCAATAATGCTGTAACAACCAGACCACGGTCGGTACCACAGTCTTCTTCAGAAACAATTACTTCTTGGGAAACGTCGACAAGACGACGAGTCAGGTAACCTGAATCGGCTGTCTTAAGGGCCGTATCGGTAGATCCTTTACGGGCACCATGGGTAGACTGGAAGAATTCCGATGCAGTCAGACCCTCACGGAATGAAGATTTGATTGGGATTTCCATTGCTTCCCCACGGGTATTCGACATCAGACCACGCATACCTACCAGCTGCGTAAAGTTTGATAACGATCCACGGGCTCCAGAATCCGACATGATGAAGATCGGGTTACGATCATCAGCTTCGAACTCACGACGAACAATTTCCTGAACGTCATTTTTAACGTTAGACCACAATTTGATAACTGAATTATAACGTTCTTCCTCGGTATAAAGACCTTTGGCATAGAAACGGTTGATATCATCCAGACGTTCATCTCCGACATGGAATAATTCATATTTCTCTTCAGGAACCTGAATATCGTATACCGATACAGTGATTCCGGCAATTGTCGAGTAGTAGAAACCTTGGTTTTTAAGCTTATCCAACATTGTCGAAGTTTCTTCCATCGGACGATTCTTGAACATTTCGTTGATGATCTTACCTAAGGCTTTTTTTCCTAATGGTTTGATGACATCCTGATTTTCGATGAATTCCTTGATATTGGTTCCCATCGGTACGAAATAACGATCTGGTGTTGCAACCAGGTTTTCATCAGATGGATCATTGATGAACGGGAATTGTCCTGCGAAAATGTCATTGAAGATGATTTTTCCGACAGTAGTAATCAAGTAAGATTTATTTTGTTCTTCTGTAAAAGTCACATTGTTAAGACTTGAAGCGCGGATTGCCACACGGGTATGAAGTTGAACAGTCTTAGAATAGTAAGCCTGCAACACTTCGTTACGGTCAACAAAGACAGTAGCTTCCCCAAGGGCATCTTTATCTTCTAGAGTCAGATAGTAGTTTCCTAACACCATATCCTGAGAAGGAGTAACGATAGGTTTACCATCTTTTGGACCAAGGATGTTGCTTGATCCCAACATAAGTTGACGGGCTTCTTGGATGGCTTCGGGTCCCAAAGGAACATGGACGGCCATTTGGTCCCCATCGAAATCGGCATTGAAGGCCGGAGTAACCAGTGGATGAAGACGGATTGCTCTTCCCTCTACCAACTTAGGTTCGAACGCTTGGATCCCCAAACGGTGAAGTGTCGGCGCACGGTTAAGAAGGACCGGATGATCTTCGATAACATCTTCAACAATCGGCCAGATAACGTCATCCATCTTATCGATAAGACGTTCAGCTGATTTGATGTTTCCAGCGATTTCACGTTCAACCAAACCATGAATAACGAATGGTTTGAACAGGTTCAGCGCCATCTCACGTGGGATTCCGCATTGATACATTTTCAAAGTCGGACCTACGGCGATTACCGAACGTCCTGAGTAGTCAACACGTTTTCCCAGCAAGTTTTGACGGAACCGACCTTGTTTCCCTTTAAGCGAATGACTCAATGATTTAAGAGCTCGACCTCCAGCACCGGTAATCGGTTTAGAACGACGACCATTGTCAATCAGGGCATCGACTGCTTCTTGAAGCATCCGTTTTTCGTTTTGTACGATAATTGAAGGTGTTCCCAACTCCAATAATTTTTTAAGACGGTTATTACGAGTGATAACCCGACGGTACAAATCATTAAGATCCGAAGTCGCGAAACGACCTCCGTCAAGTTGAAGCATCGGACGTAAATCCGGAGGGATGACTGGAAGTACATCCATAATCATCCACTCAGGATCGTTGTCAGAAGCTCTGAAAGCTTCGATTGCTTCCAGTCTTTTTAAAAGTTTTGTACGTTTTTGCCCTTGAGCTTCACGTAAATCACTGTTGATTGTTTCAAATTCCTTATCCAAATCAACTTGTGACAATAAAGTTTTAATAGCTGTAGCTCCGATTTGAGCTTCGAATGCATCACCGAATTGTTCAAGACACTTACGGTAATCTCTTTCAGCTAATACTTGTTTATATTCCAAAGGAGTAGCACCTTTATCAACAACTACGTAAGAAACGAAATAGATTATTTCTTCCAATTGTTTTGGTGACATATCCAATACCAATCCCATTCGAGAAGGGATTCCTTTTAAATACCAAATGTGGGCTACTGGAGTCGCCAATTCGATATGACCCATTCGTTCACGACGAACAGCAGCTTTGGTTACTTCAACACCGCAACGGTCGCAAACTACGCCTTTATAACGAACTTTTTTATACTTACCACAGCTACATTCCCAGTCTTTTGACGGACCAAAGATTCTTTCACAGAACAAACCGTCTTTTTCCGGTTTTTGTGAACGATAGTTGATTGTCTCCGGTTTTTTAACTTCACCGAATGACCATTCACGAATCTTTTCAGGAGATGCTAAACCAATTTGGATTGATGAGAAATTATTTGTACTTGCCATCAAATTTCCTCCTATAAATCATTTTCGTCTTCTTCGACATCTACTAAGTTTCCTGATTCTTCATCGAATTCAATTTCTTCGATAGCTTCATCAAGAATTGCATCTAACTCATCGATTTCATCTTCTTCAGATTCTTGCTTAGAATCTTCTTTAGACTCATCTTTTTCTTCTTCTTTTTTATTTCCAAAGTCGCGATCAATTGATTTAGGGAAGCGACGTTCCTCATCTTCAATATTTCGCATTCCAACTTCGTTTCCTTCGTCATCCAATAATCTGAAGTCCAGAGCCAATGCCTGAAGTTCTTTTTTCAGTACGCGGAATGATTCTGGAAGACCTGGTTCTGGTAAAGGCAATCCTTTGACAATCGCTTCATAAGTTTTAACCCGTCCGACAACGTCATCTGATTTAACAGTCAGGATTTCGCGCAATGTGTAAGCCGCCCCATATGCTTCAAGGGCCCAAACTTCCATCTCCCCAAATCTTTGTCCACCATTTTGAGCTTTACCACCCAATGGCTGTTGAGTTACTAATGAGTAAGGTCCGACTGAACGGGCATGCAGTTTGTCATCGACCATGTGGGCCAATTTGATCATGTACATGACACCGACTGAGATTTTCGAATCGAAATATTCTCCAGTTCTTCCGGAAATTACGTTTTGTTTACCATCTTTTGCCATACCTGCTTCAGCCATAGCATCTTCCAGGTCATGAAGGTTCAGACCATCGAAGGCTGGTGTTGCAATATACATACCAAGTTGACGACAAGCGTATCCCAGATGCAATTCCAATACCTGACCGATATTCATACGAGAAGGTACCCCTAATGGGTTAAGCATGATGTCCAATGGAGTTCCATCTTCCAAATGCGGCATATCTTCTACTGGCAAGATACGGGAAATTACCCCTTTATTACCATGACGTCCGGCCATTTTATCCCCTTCGGAGATTTTACGTTTTTGAACGATATAGACTTTAACTACTTTATTGACACCAGGTTGCAATTCATCACCGTTTTTACGTGAGAATACTTTGATGTCATGAATGATACCGGCCCCACCATGAGGAACTCTAAGTGAATTATCTTTAACTTCACGAGATTTCTCACCGAAGATAGCCAATAACAGTTTTTCTTCAGCAGACAGTTCCGCCTGTCCTTTAGGCGTAACTTTACCTACCAGGATATCTCCTTCTTTAACTTCGGCACCGATCATGATAATACCATCGGAATTCAGGTATTTACGAGCCTCTTCACCGACGTTAGGGATATCTCTTGTAATTTCTTCAGGTCCTAATTTGGTATCACGGCATTCGATTGAGTATTCGTCGATATGAATCGAAGTATAAACATCTTCCTTAACCAGTCTTTCAGACATGATGATCGCATCTTCGTAGTTGTAACCATTCCATGTCATGAATCCAACCAGGACGTTTTGACCAAGGGCAAGTTCACCGTTTTCCATCGCTGGTCCATCAGCTAAAACTTGATTTGGCAATATTTTTTCGTTAACTTTTACAATCGGTTTGTGATTGATGCAAGTTCCGTTGTTTGAAATCGCAAATTTAGAAAGGCGATAAACATGATCTCCCTCTTCATTTGTTACGACAATCTTCTTAGAATCAACGTATGTAACTACGCCACCTTCTTCAGATACTACTGCGGCACCCGAATCACGGGCCGCTTGATATTCCATACCTGTTCCGACAAACGGAGTATGAGGATTCAACAGAGGTACTGCCTGACGCTGCATGTTGGCACCCATCAAGGCACGGGTAGCATCATCGTTTTCCAAGAATGGAATACATGAGGTCGCTACTGATACGATCTGTTTTGGAGAAATATCGATAAAATCAACATCTTCGCGGTTGGCCAGGATGTTTTCTCCGAAATGACGGGCAATTACTTGCTCTTCCAAGATTTGACCATTTTCATCACTGTCAACTTTCGCTTGGGCGATGATATAGTTCTTTTCTTCATCAGCTGTAAGATAACGAACATCACTTTCGTCAATTACAGTTCCGTTAACTTTACGATATGGAGTTTCAATGAAACCATAACGATTGATTTTTGCGTATGATGCCAAAGTCGAAATCAACCCGATGTTTGGTCCCTCAGGAGTTTCGATTGGACAGATACGTCCGTAATGAGATGGATGGACGTCACGCACTTCGTAACCAGCACGGTCACGAGACAATCCCCCAGGACCTAATGCCGACAAACGACGTTTGTTGGTCAACTCGGCCAATGGATTGATCTGATCCATGAATTGTGACAACTGTGATGAAGAGAAGAATTCTTTCATCGCCGCAGTCAATGGACGGATATTGGTAAGTTTTTGCGGAGTCATCGCTTCTTCCTGGTTAGTTGTCATTCTTTCTTTGACAACTCTTTCCATCCGTGAAAGACCGATTCTGAATTGGTTTTGAATCAATTCCCCAACCGAACGAACACGACGGTTTCCTAAATGATCGATATCATCCAATAAACCGATACGAGCCATCGAGTTTACACGAGCTTCCGAAGACAACTCATAACTATTATAAATGTCAAAGATGTTAAGCATATAAGAGTATGCTGCGATAATGTCTGAAATTGTGATGAATTTTCCATCCAATGACAAATCAGTACCGATTACACGCATTGTTTTGTTTTGTTCCGGCGCGATTTCGGAATCAAAGTTTACATATACATCCAAATATTGGATAGTGTCTGTAGACTGTAAACCTTCATTTGTTTTGATTGTATGCTTGTGGGCACCTGCAGCAAGTGCATCACCAACGATGTCCAGGTTAGCAGAAGTGATTTTAGTCCCTTTTTCCAAAAGAACTTCACCATCAACGCTTACCAAGTCCTGAGCTAAGACACGCCCATTGACCCTTTCAAGAATGTTCAGCTTACGGCTGATTTTGAAACGTCCGGCTTTTGCCAAATCGTAACGTTTAGGGTCGAAGAATTTTACGTACAATAAATTGTTGGCTCCCTCTAAAGTAGCAGGTTCACCTGGTCTTAATTTATTATAAATTTCAATTAATGAAGTATCAGTGTCTTCTGTCGAATCTTTTGCAAAAGTGTTTTCCAAAAGTTCATGCTCACCGAATACTTCTACGATATCTTCATCAGATTGCAATCCCAATGCTCTAAGCAGTACAGTTGCCGGAATTTTACGAGTTCTGTCGATACGGACATTCAAAATGTCTTTAGCATCGTTCTCGAATTCCAACCAAGTACCACGAGATGGAATGATACTACCGTTGAAGATTACTTTTCCGCTTTTATCAACAGCATCAGCAAAATAAGCACCTGGTGAACGTACTAATTGTGAGACAATTACACGTTCAGCACCGTTAATGATAAAAGTACCTGAATCAGTCATTAATGGGAAGTCACCCATGAATACTTCTTGATCTTTGATTTCTCCAGTTGCTGAATTAACCAAACGCAATTGGGCTCTGATTGGAGCCGAATAATTCGTATCACGTTCTTTTGCTTCTGCAACAGAGTATTTTGGCTCATCAAATACGCAATCAACGAATTCCAGCGACATAGTGTCATTGAAATTTGTGATCGGGAAAATGTCGTTATAAACTTCTTTAATCCCTTCTTCTTTGAACCATTTGTAAGAATCAGTTTGAATTTCTACTAAATTAGGCAATTCCAAAGAACCGCTAATTCTTGAATAATTTCGACGAATAACTTTACTTTTCGCCATTGATATATTGTTGTCCACCGATTTACGCCACTCCTTTTATATATTAAATCCTGTTTTTGAGTACACAAAAACCTCATATCAACCATGAATAGGCATTAAACAATACTATCACAACACTTTCAATAAATCAATACCTTTTTGAAAAATATTTTTTTCACTTGACAAAAAAAAGTCGGTTATACCGACTTAATTGCTCTTAAGATGTAATATCCCTTGTCCCGCTTAACTACTTCACAGTTGTCAAAAATATCTGATAGGATTTTCTTGACCGATGGTGCTCCCTGTTTTTTCTGGATTACGACGTAGAACGCCCCACCATCATTGAGATAGTCATACGAACTTTTGGCAATTTCCATAACAACCGACTTTCCGGCTCTTATTGGAGGGTTGGATACGATCAAGTCAAAAGTCCCTTCGACATTTTGATAACAGTTGGATTCAGCCACTTCAACATTAACCCCGTTTTGCTCAGCGTTGTACTGTGCCAGTTCCAGGGCCCGATCATTGACATCAACCATCATCACATCAAGTTGAGGATACAGTTTTTTCATGCAAATACCAATCGGTCCATAACCGCAACCCACATCGAGCAGCGAACCATAGTTGTCATCTACAACAATCTGTTCCAGCAAAACCCGGGTCCCATAATCGATGAAATCTTTTGAGAATACCCCGATGTCGCTGGTAAAATGAAAATCATATTTGTCGAATGTGAAGATGAACGATTGTCTATCGCTTTTAAGATCACTATTTTTTGTATAATAATGTGCCATTTCAACCTCCATAAAAAAAGGTCCCGTAGGACCTTGTTTCTAATTCGTTAGAATTATTTTACTTCAACTGAAGCTCCAGCTTCTTCTAATTTAGCTTTGATTTCTTCAGCTTCTGCTGGTTTGATGTTTTCTTTGATTGCAGCAGGAACTTTGTCTACTAATCCTTTAGCATCAACTAATCCTAAACCAGTGATTTCACGTACAGCTTTGATTACAGCAACTTTTTTACCACCAACGTCAGTTAATGTTACAGTTACTTCGCTAGGTCCAGCAGCTTCTTCAGCTCCAGCAGCAGCTACAGCTACAGGTGCAGCAGCAGTTACGTCAAATTTTTCTTCGATTGCTTTTACTAAGTCATTTAATTCTAAGATTGTAGCTTCTTCTAAGAAAGCTAAGATATCTTCATGTGTTAATTTTGCCATGTTTATATTCTCCTTAAAGTTCTCTTTCGTTTTTTTTAAAATTATTCAGCAGCTTCTGCTTCTACTGCAGCAGCTTCTGGGGCAGCTTCACCGTTTGCTTCTTTTGCATCAGCAACAGCTTTAACTACACGTGCAAATTTGCTTACTGGCGCTTGTAACATACCAAGTAACATTGAGTACATTCCTTCACGTCCAGGTAATTTAGAAATTGCGTCTAATTCTTCAACTGATAATAATTTACCTTCAACAACACCTGCTTTTAATACTAAAGCTTCATGGTTTTTAGCAAATTTAGCCAAGACACGAGCTGGTGCTACAGCATCTTCGCTACCTAAAGCGATTGCGTTTGGTCCTTTTAATGAATCTTTAAGACCTTCGAAATCTGTGTTTTCAGTTGCTCTTGAAACTAAGTTGTTTTTGTAAACTTTCAGTTCCACGCCTTCAGTACGTAATTCATTACGTAATTCAGTGATTTCAGCTACTGATAATCCACGGTATTCAACAACCACTACTGATGAAGCATTTGATAACTTCGCGTTGATTTCAGCTACTGCTTGAGCTTTTTGATTAATTGCTTCAACTGACATCGTTACACCTCCTATAAGATTTTTATATATGCAACAATATACTTGCAGATAAAAACTCCTGGTTTGACCCAAGAGTTTAGAATTTTTGTTCTAACACCTCGGCAACGAATTAAGGTTTCCCAGTTGCTGTCTTGGGTATATTGATTGCGGCTATTAAATTGACTGCTTATGCAGCTTGAACTTTAACACTTGGTCCCATTGTTGATGAGATTGCAATGTTTTTGATGTATACACCTTTTGCAGATGATGGTTTTGATTTAACAATCAAATCCATGATAGTATTAAAGTTTTCAACTAACTTATCATTTTCGAAAGAAGCACGTCCGAATGTTAAATGAACATTACCTTCTTTGTCTGTACGGTAAGTTACTTTACCAGCTTTAGTTTCTTTAACTGCATTAGCGATATCCATAGTAACTGTTCCAGTTTTTGGGTTTGGCATCAAACCTTTAGGTCCTAAGACACGTCCTAAACGACCTAATTGAGCCATCATATCTGGAGTAGCGATCATTACTTCGAAATCAAGCCATCCTTTTTGGATTTCTTCTAAGATTTCTTTTCCACCTACTACATCAGCTCCAGCATCTCTTGCTTCTTGAGCTTTTTCACCTTCAGTAACTACTAAAACTTTTTTTGTTTTACCAGTTCCGTTTGGTAATACTAACGCACCACGTAATTGTTGGTCTGCGTGTTTAGTATTTAATCCTAAGTTAAATGCAACATCGATAGCTGCATCAAATTTTACTGTACTTGTTTTTTTAACTAGCTCAACTGCTTCTTCGATTGAGTAAGCTTTACCTTTTTCGATTAAACCAGCAGCTTCGTTAAATCTTTTACTTTTTTTAGCCATTTACTTTCCTCCTATGTGGTCAAGCGGAATATTCCTTCCACGTATGACGGTTTTGATTATGCTTCCATTCCAGTAACTTCAACACCCATGTTACGACAAGTTCCAGCAACGATTTTCATTGCAGCTTCGATCGTATTAGCGTTTAAGTCTGGCATTTTGTATTCAGCAATTTCTTTAACTTGTTCTGCTGTTAATGTTCCAACGATTTCTGAACCAGATTTGCTGGCACCTTTTTTGATACCTGCTTTTTTCTTGATTACTTCCGCACATGGTGCAGTTTTTAAAACGAAATCAAAGTCTTTGTCATCATATACAGTCAATACAACTGGTACTGTTTCACCAGCACGTTCTCTTGTTTGATCGTTGAACGCTGTACAGAATTTAGGCATTTGAATTCCGGCTCCTGCTAATGCTGGACCTGGTCTAGCTCCACCTGCAGGGAATTGAATTTTCATAATTCTCACGATTTTTTTACTCACGCGACATTCCTCCTTATATTATTTCTGTCGGTGCTGTGGTCAAACGGACTTTCGTCCTTCCACGCGGATTGACAAGCACAATACATGCGTACTGTGACAATTAGTTATTATACACAAAAAATACAACAATGCAAGCCTTTTTAATAAAAAAATATGATTATAGCAAACTATTTGCTGATTGCTTCTCAGGTGCTCTCCTAAAAAACAAAAGAGAGTAACCCCGTGGAAGATCCATGGGGTTACTCTTAGATTATTCGGACATATACGATATATGACTATCCTAAATCTTCACCGTTTGTTTCGATGACTTTCTTGTACCAGAAGAATGAATCTTTTCTTCTTCTTTCCAATGTTCCAGTTCCGTCATCATATTTGTCTACATAAACGAAACCGTAACGTTTAGCCATTTCACCAGTTGATGCTGAAACTAAATCGATACATCCCCAAGGAGTGTATCCCCATAAATCAACACCGTCTTTTACTGCTTCAGCCATCTGTTCAATGTGTTTACGAAGGTAATCAATCCGGTAAGTATCTTTGATTGATCCGTCTTCTTCGATTTTGTCGAATGCTCCCAATCCGTTTTCAACCACCATCATTGGCAATCCGTAACGAGAGTAGATTTCATTCAATGTATAACGAAGTCCTTTTGGATCGATTTGCCATCCCCAATCAGATGCTTCAAGATATGGATTCTTAACCCCACCGATGATATTTCCTTCAGTTTGGTCAGCTTCCGGAGCAGCCGATACACAGTTTGACATGTAATAAGAGAATGTATAGAAGTCGATGATTCCTTCTTTAAGAATCTGAGCATCTCCCTCTTCCATTTTGATTTCGATATTTTTTTCTTCAAAGAAACGTTTCATGTAATATGGATATTCTCCACGCGCTTGAACGTCTGAACAGAACCAGTTCATTACTTCCATTTCACGTTGAGTTTTGATGATGTCATCAGGATTGCATGTCAATGCATACATTGTGATGAAACAGATCATGTTACCCATTTTGAATTGTGGATAGTTGTCATGAGCATATTTGATTGCTTTGGCACTAGCCACGAATTGGTGATGGATTGCTTGGAAACGTGATTGAGGTTCATCAGGAATATCAGTCAATTTCCCTTCATAACCTTGGATTGTCCCAGTTGACAATGCACTACCAAAAGGCATAGTTCCTGCATTGATTTCATTGAAAGTCAGCCAGTATTTAACTTTGTCTTTGTAACGTTCGAAAATAACTTTTGCGTAGTTCATGAAGTACTCGATCACTTCACGACCTTCCCAACCGTTGCATTTTTCGATTAATGCATATGGCATTTCGTAGTGAGACATTGTAACCAACGGTTCAATCCCGTATTTAGCACATTCATCAAATACTTTGTCATAGAATTCCAAACCTTTTTCGTTAGGTTCTTTTTCCATTCCTGTAGGGAAGATACGAGTCCAGTTGATTGACATACGGAATGTTTTATATCCCATTTCAGCCAAAAGAGCGATATCCCCTTCGTAATGATGATAGAAATCAGTTGCTTCATGCGAAGGATATAATGTACCTTCTTCGTGAGTTCTAGTGATTCTTTTTGGCATTGTATGTGAACCATTTGTGCACATATCAGAAACCGAAGGTCCTTTTCCATCTACGTCCCAGGCACCTTCAAATTGATTGGCAGCAGTTGCGCCACCCCATAAAAAGTCAGGTCTAAAAGTCATAATTCCTCCTATAATAATACAGTGATTAAGTCATCTTTATGTGCGATAGTTTCTTCTTTTGTTTCCAGGATATCCAAAACATCATTAGTGTTTGAGATGATAACTGGAGTTTGAGTTGAGAAACCTTTGCTTTTGATGAAGTCAAGATCAACATCAACGATAGGTTGACCAACAGTTACTTTATCACCTTGTTGGATGTGAGCAGTGAACCCTTCACCATTCAATTGAACAGTATCTAATCCGATGTGGATCAGGATTTCAACACCAGAATCAGCAGTGATACCGATTGCATGCAATGTTGGGAATAAAACAGAAACAGTTCCGTTTACAGGTGAAACTACGTGACCGTCAGTTGGTTCGATACCAACACCTTTTCCTAAAGCTCCCATAGCGAAAGCTTCGTCTTTTACTTCTTGTAATGGAATTACTTTCCCTTGCATAGGGCTAACTAATACTTCTTTGTTTACTTTTACTTTATTGTTTTCGATTTCAACATCAACTGCTTCTCCAGCTTCGCTGTCATCTTTGAAGAATACCATTGTTAATACAAATGCCAATACCATTGCGATTGCAATTGAAACAAAACCTGCATACATACCAGAAGCGTCTCCAGTAGCAGTGTTGATATAGTTAACTACACCGAAAATCCCTAAACCACCCATAGTGTATGATTTGGCTCCCATTGCAGCCATAACCCCACCAGCTACAGCAGCCGAGATACATGAAATCACGAAGGCTCTAACTCTAGGTAAAGTAATACCGTAGATTGCCGGTTCAGTAACACCACAGATACCTGAGATGAATGCTGGGATACATAATTCTTTCATTTTTTTATCTTTAAGTTTGAAGAACAACGCTCCAACTACAGCAGTTTGAGCGAAAGAAGCTCCGAACATACCTACTAAAGCAATGTCATATCCATAGTTACCCATGTTGGCAATAGCCAAAGGAACTAAAGACCAGTGTAATCCGAAGATTACCAATACTTGCCAGAAAGCCCCAACTAAACATCCTAATAATAAAGGTGAGAAGTTAGAAACTGCCAGGAAGAAGTCTCCTAATAATAATGTTAAAGTTGAGATAATCGGTCCGATTAAAAGGAATCCGACTGGAAGTGATACAATTAATACGAATAAAGGTACAAAGAATGTTTGGATCAATTGTGGAATGAATTTTTTTCCAAGTTTTTCCAATTTAGCCGCTAACGCAACAATTACCATTACTGGAATAACTGAACTAGTGTAGTTAGCTGCAGCTAAAGGAATTCTAAGGAAAGTTACATAATAATTAGATCCGAATAATTGACCTAAAGGTTCTCCCGCAGCACTTAAAGTGTCCGCTTGAAGAGTTGGGTAACATAAAGCCGCCCCGATAACCAAACCAAGCATTGGGTTCAGTCCAAGTTTTTTACCTGCTGTATATCCTAAGATTACTGGCATGAAATAGAAAACACTATCACCGATTGCATTTAATACGATGTAAGTACCATCAGCTTGAGTGAATAACCCCAAGAAAATGAATAAGGCATTAATACCTTTGATCATCCCTGCTCCACACATTGCTCCTAAGAACGGTTGGAATGAACCTGAAATGATGTCGATCAAACGGTTGAAAACACCTTGAGGCGCTTCTTCTTCAACAGCTGCTTTGTCATTTGAAATGTTGGCAACTTTGCATACATCTTCATAAACATAAGGAACGTGGTTACCGATAACTACTTGGTATTGCCCCCCACTTTTCATAACTGTAACAACTCCGTCCATTTTTTTAAGAACGTCATCGTTCGCTTTAGATTCGTCTTTCAATTTGAAACGTAATCTGGTGATACAGTGAACTAAAGAAATAATGTTTTCTTCTCCACCGACATTTTTTACAATGTCTTTTGCTAAGCTTTCATATTTACTCATTTTTTTCTCCTCCATTTTTCTAAATGTGAAATATGAAGGTTTGGCCAACTTAATGTAACCATCCAATTTTTTGGCGATGCAACAGCTTTTTGCTTATTGCGGTTTCGCCGATTTATAAACAACTCTCTCGATATGAATAGTCAAGTAGAGTAGTTCATCACTTGAAAGATGATAGTCGTACTTCTCTTCAATGAAATCAGCTATCTTCTCGACGCAGTTATAAACTGCCTGGTACTTCTGTTTGATTATTTCCAGCAAATCATTTTCTTCCTTGTAACTTTGCTCCTTGTTTATCAGACGTTGGGCAAAGAATTTCAAGTGAGTAATGAAACGGTAATAATAAACACTCTCCTCATCAAGTTCGATTTTGAAAAAATATCGAACTAGATTGGTAACTTCAGTCATCACCTTGATAACTGCCTCTGGATCAGTATAGTCACTGTCAAGACGGGTGTTGACAAAATGCAAGGCAATGAAACCTGCTTCGTCATCAGGCAATCTTTCCGCCAAACTTTCAAGTCGATCAAGCGCAAACTGTCCGGCCGCATATTCGTTCGGGTAGAATTTCTTGATTTCCCATAGTAAAGCGTTGTTGATTGTGATTCCCTCTTGCGCCCTTTTTACTGCGGTGTAAATATGATCAACCAGAGACACATAAATCAAATCCGAAAAGCTGGTTTCCAGACTGACTTTGGCATACTCCACAATTTCTTCAACAATTTTGAAGTAGTCAATCGGAATATCTTTGACCAATTCCTCAAATTGACTCATTGTAGATGTATTCAATTCAAAAACTTTTTCAATTTTATCATCATCAAAGCTATCACCAGGTTTCTTCTTGAACGCCAAGCCTCTTCCCATGACAACTTTCTCATTATTGTTTTCATCTACAACAACTACAACATTGTTGTTAAGAACTTTATTTATTATCATTTTTCCTCCAATAAAAAAACCCACACAAAAACTTGTCAATATTTTTGACGCATCTTCATGCAGGTTTAGCTTGAGTGACTCAATAACTATCCATGCGAGATACATGATAACATGAAGGCGCAAATATTTAAAATTTTTTCAATTTTTGAAAATTGAAAAATCCCATTTAAAAAGGGATGAATAACTTCATCCCTTGAAGTAATGATTATGCTAAAGCCTCAACCATAGCTAAGAAAGAATCAACTTCCAAAGATGCTCCACCTACTAAGGCACCATCAATATCAGGTTGTTCCAATAATTCTTTGATAGTTGCAGGTTTAACTGAACCACCATATTGGATTCTTACTTTGTCAGCTACTTCAGTTGTGAACATATCAGCTAATACACTACGGATATATGCACAAACATCTTGAGCGATTTCGTTTGTAGCAGTTTTTCCAGTTCCGATAGCCCATACTGGTTCATAAGCGATTACAACTTTTTCCATATCTTCAGCTTTAACATCTTTGAATGCAGCAGTAGTTTGAGTTTTGCATACATCTTTAGTTGAACCAGCTTCGTATTCTTCCAAAGTTTCCCCAACACATACGATTGGAGCCAATCCTTTATCCAAAGCTTTTAAAGTTTTAGCGTTTACAGTTGCATCAGTTTCTCCGAAGTATTGTCTTCTTTCAGAGTGACCAAGAATTACCCATTCAACGTTGATTTCTTTCAACATATCACAGCTAATTTCTCCAGTGAATGCTCCATTGTCTTCGAAGTGACAGTTTTCAGCAGCGATCACTAAGTTTTCAGCACCAGCTTTTGCAGCTTGTAATGCCAAGTATGGAGTAGCGATACCCCAAGTAGCTTTATCATTTAATTTACCATCAACTGCAGCAACAAATTCTTTTGTTTCAGCGATAGTTTTATTCATTTTCCAATTTCCAACAACGATTGGTTTTCTCATTATTCCTATTATCCTTTTCTAATTATTATTTATCATCAATTGCAGCGATACCTGGAAGAACTTTACCTTCCATGTATTCCAATGAAGCTCCACCACCAGTAGAAATGTGGCTTACACGATCAGCATATCCAAGTTGCATAACAGCAGCAGCAGAATCTCCACCACCGATGATAGTGTTAGCACCTTCCAAGTTAGCTAATGCTTCACATACTGCGATAGTTCCTTTTGAGAATGGTTCCATTTCGAATACACCCATTGGACCATTCCAGATTACAGTTTTAGCACCTTGTAATGCTTCTGTGAATAATTCGATTGATTTAGGACCAATATCCAATCCCATATATCCTTCAGGTACGTCTTCACCACATGGTTTGATGTCTCCATCAACACCGAATTTGTCTGAACAGATTGAATCGATTGGTAAGATAAGTTTTCCTTCACCTTTTTCAATGAAAGATTTTGCCATTTCAATTTTGTCTTCTTCTAATAATGAAGAACCAACTTCATGTCCCATTGCTTTAGCGAAAGTATAGCACATACCTCCACCAACGATGATTTTGTCAGCAACGTTCAATAAGTTTTCGATTACTCCGATTTTATCAGAAACTTTAGCCCCACCTAAGATTGCAACCAATGGTCTTTCTGGATCATTGACAGCTTTCCCGATATAAGCGATTTCTTTTTCAACTAAGAAACCAGCAGCACTTGGTAAGTGAGCAGGGATTCCAGCAGTAGACGCATGAGCACGGTGAACTGAACCGAATGCATCTTCAACAAAAACATCACCTAATGAAGCCCAGTATTTTCCTAATTCAGGATCATTTTTAGATTCTCCAGCTTCATAACGAGTGTTTTGCACTAAGATTACTTGAGCATCAGTAGCTTCTTTAACAGCAGTTTCTAATTCTTCTCCACGAGTAGCGTTTACGAATTTAACTGATTTACCTAAATGTTTTTCCAGGCAAGGAGCTACAACAGCCATATCATTTTTAGCTTTGTCTTCTTCAGTTTTTACTTTCCCTAAGTGAGAGAATAATACGATAGCTTTAGGCCCTTGTTCAATTAAATAGTTAATTGTAGGCAAAGCAGCAACCACACGGTTGTCGTTTGTAATTTCTCCAGTATCTTTACTTCTTGGTACGTTGAAGTCAACACGGCATAATACTGTTTTACCAGCAACTTCAATATCTTTGATTGTTTTCTTATCCATTATATTAAGTCCTCCATGTAGTGAATTATATCACGACAAATTGTACATTTCAACGGCATAATTGGCCAAAAACGACGTTTTTCCACATATATTTGGCATATCCCGATTTAATTTGTTCCCGTGACATCAACCGCACCTGAAAATAGGTTCAATTCCCTGATTTCCTAAGATTATTCCAATGTTTTTTCCCTGAATAAAACGGGAACTATTGTCATTTTAATCGTGGGTTTAGTGGTTATTTCCCGGGAAATAACCACTAAACTCAAAATAAAAGGCCACCTCTCTCGAGATGACCTTGGTTTTTATCGACAATCTAAATCTTTCTTGTCAAAGCATTGGGCAATCGGTTTACCTGGGGCAACCATCGGCCATACTTTGTCGTCTTTGTCAATCATACATTCGATTACTACCGGTCCTTCATGGTCCAAAGCCGCTTGGAAAGCCGCCTCGAATTCTTCTTTGGTTTCAACCTTGAACGCTTTGCATCCAAGACCTTCGGAAACCTTGCAGAAATCCACTTTGTCAGAAAGTACCGTAGCCGAATAGCGTTGTTCATAGAACAGATCCTGCCATTGACGTACCATTCCCAACACTTCATTGTTAAGAACGATTTCAATGATTGGAATATTATAGCGGCTTGCAGTAGCCAATTCGTGGAGATTCATTCTGAAACATCCATCACCAGCAAAGTTGACAACTGTTTTATTCGGTTTGGCCATTTGAGCCCCTAAAGCGGCACCCAATCCGTAACCCATGGTACCCAGACCACCGGAAGTCAGTAATTGACGTGGGAATCTGAATTTGTAAAACTGCGCAGCCCACATTTGATGTTGACCAACGTCAGTTACGACAATCGCATCATTATTAGTCATTTCACTTACTTTTTCAACAACATACGGACCAGTCAATCCTTCTGGATATGTCATCGGGAAGTTTTCTTTCAAGTCACGGATTTCTTTCATCCATTGAGGATGGTTAAGCTGTTCCAGACGTGAATTAAGTTCTTTTAAAATTCTTTTGGCATCTCCGACAATTCCCAAATCAACCAGAATGTTCTTGTTGATTTCAGCTGCATCGACGTCAATTTGGATTATTTTGGCATTCTCAGCGAATTTTCGCGCATTACCCAATACCCGGTCCGAGAAACGGCACCCAACTGCAATCAGCAGGTCGCATCGCGTAACTCCCAAATTGCTGGCTTTGGTACCATGCATTCCAACCATCCCAGTATAACGAGGTCTGGTTGTATCATAAGCCCCTTTGGCCATCAGAGTATCACTTACCGGTGCATCGATTTTATTGGCGAATTCCAATAATTCTTCATTGGCACCGGCGATTACCGCACCACCACCTACGAAAAGCATCGGTTTGCTGGCAGCTTTGATCATTGAAACTGCTTCTTCGATATCTTCTGGTGAGTATGTATATCCTCGTGAATCGATGAATTCCGGTTGCACCGGTTCGTATTCAGCGATTTCTGCAGTAGCGTTTTTAGTAATATCAATCAAAACCGGACCTGGACGACCTTCAGCAGCAATGTAGAATGCCTGACGGATCGTTTTAGCCAGATTTTTGGCATCTTTTACAATGAAATTATGCTTTGTGATCGGCATTGTCACACCAGTGATGTCAATTTCCTGGAAACTGTCTTTACCAAGTAAAGACCGTCCAACGTTACAAGTGATTGCAACCAATGGAACCGAATCCAAAAATGCTGTAGCAATTCCGGTAACCAGGTTTGTTGCCCCTGGTCCCGATGTTGCAAAACAAACTCCAACTTTACCGCTGGCACGAGCATAACCGTCAGCAGCGTGGGATGCACCTTGTTCGTGAGAAGTCAATATATGATTGATTTTATCGGAATTCTTATATAGACTATCATAGACGTTCAGGATTGCTCCACCGGGGTAACCGAAAACTGTATCAACGCCCTGTTCTAGCAAGCATTGAATTATGATATCTGAACCATTCAATTCCATAATTTCTCCTCCTTATTTTTTTGCTTTTAAGATTGCACCAGTGGCAGCCGAAGTTGCCTGCTCTGCATATCTAACTAAGTAACCTTTTTTGATTTTAGGTTCTTTTGGAACCCAGTTTTCTTTTCTTTTTGCAAATTCTGCTTCGCTGACATCCACATCCAGACGATGGTTGACGATGTCAACAGTGATCATGTCACCTTCTTCGACGAAAGCGATTGGTCCACCAGTAGCCGCTTCAGGAGAGATATGTCCCAAGCTGGCACCACGGGTAGCCCCTGAGAATCGACCGTCAGTGATCAGAGCAACGTCTTTGTCCAATCCCATTCCGGCAATTTCACTTGTAGGTGAAAGCATTTCGCGCATTCCCGGACCACCTTTAGGTCCTTCATAACGGATTACCACGACATCACCTTTAACAATTTTACCGGCTCTGATTGCAGCGATTGCATCTTCTTCGCAGTCAAATACCCGAGCAGGTCCGGTATGTTGCATCATTTCTGGTGCAACAGCCGATTGTTTTACTACTGATCCATCAGGAGCCAAGTTACCTTTAAGTACGGCAATTCCTCCGATTTCACTATATGGATTTTCGATTGGACGGATTACTTCCGGATTTGTATTGTAACATCCGGCAATGTTTTCGCCCATTGTTTTTCCTGTAACAGTCATCAGATCCAGATTAAGCAGGTCTTTTTTAGCCAATTCGTTCATGACCGCATAAACCCCACCAGCTTCTTGAAGATCTTCCATGTAGATGTTTCCAGCTGGAGCCAGATGACATAAGTTCGGAGTTCTTCCTGATACTTCATTGGCGATTTCCAGATCAAGTTTAACCCCTGCTTCATATGCGATAGCAGGTAAATGAAGCATTGAGTTGGTTGAACAACCAAGAGCCATATCGACAGTCAAAGCATTTTGGAAAGCTTCTTCAGTCATGATGTCCAATGGACGGATATTTTTCTTAATCAAATCCACAATTTGGATTCCGGCTTTTTTAGCCAGACGGATTCTTGCTGAATAAACTCCAGGGATAGTTCCGTTTCCACGAAGTCCCATTCCCAAAGCTTCAGTCAGACAGTTCATTGAGTTGGCAGTGAACATTCCCGAACAAGAACCGCATGATGGACATGCTTTTTCTTCATATTCTTCCAATTTTGCCAAATCGATTTTTCCGGCATTGAATTGTCCTACAGCTTCAAAGACAGATGACAATGAAGTTTTGCAACCATCACTCATTCTACCCGCCAACATTGGTCCACCAGATACGAAAATGGTAGGAATATTTACCCGAGCCGCAGCCATCAACAGACCAGGCACGTTTTTATCACAGTTTGGAATCATTACCAATCCATCAAATTGATGCGCAGTAGCCAAACATTCAGTACTGTCGGCAACCAATTCTCTGGTAACCAAAGAATATTTCATCCCGGTATGGTTCATTGCAATCCCGTCGCAGACAGCAATTGCTGGAACTTCAACAGGAACTCCACCTGCAAGATAGACTCCTTTTTTGACTGCTTCGGCAATTTTATCCAAATTAATATGTCCTGGAACGATTTCGTTAAAAGAACTTACGACTCCGATTAACGGACGTGACATTTCCTCTTCAACAAAACCATCAGCTTTAAGCAATGAACGGTGTGGGGCTCTTTCAGTCCCGACTTTTATATTATCGCTTTTCATTGTTATTCTCCTAAATTTTCAACTATTAAATCACCCATTTGATGACAGCTTACCTCTTGACAACCTTCAGAAATAATATCGATAGTTCGGTAGCCTTGTTCCAATACTTTGTTTATCGATTGTTCGATTTCATTGGCTTCATCAACTAAATTAAATGTATAGCGAAGCATCATTGCCGCCGATAAAATAGTGGCAATTGGATTAGCCTTGTCTTGTCCGGCGATATCTGGTGCCGAACCATGTGATGGTTCATACATTCCGAATTTGTCTTCGCGCAAGCTGGCGCTTGACAGCATCCCGATCGATCCCGTGATCATACTAGCCTCATCCGACAAAATATCTCCAAACATGTTTTCAGTCAAAATGACATCGAACTGTTTAGGATTTTTTACCAGCTGCATCGCACAGTTGTCGACCAACATATGTTCAAGATCGACATCTTTATATTCTTCAGCTACCTCATTTACTACTTTACGCCATAATCTTGAAGTATCCAAGACATTTGCTTTATCAACCGAGGTAACTTTATTGTTTCTCAGTCTGGCGATATCGAAAGCCCGGTAGGCAATTCGACGAATTTCACTTTCGCTGTAACTCATAGCATCACGTGCAACCAACTGCCCGTCTTCGACTTCCGTCGAACGTTGTCCAAAGTACAGACCACCGGTAAGTTCCCTCATGATCATCATGTCGAATCCACCTTCGATCAACTCCGGTTTGATTGGACAGGCATTGGCCAATTGAGGATACAGATAAGCCGGTCTAAGATTGGCAAACAATCCCAGTTCCTTACGGATTTTAAGCAATCCAGCTTCAGGACGAAGTTGGGGTTCCAGCTTGTACCAAGGTGAGGTGTTGGTATCGCCACCAATTGATCCCAACAAGACCGCCTCGCTTGATTTGGCTATTTCCAATGCTTCATCTGTCAAAGGGACTCCGTGAGCATCAATTGAAGCTCCTCCCATCAGGATTTCAGTGAAATTGAATTGATGATTATATTTTTCAGAGATGGCATTCAGTACTTTCATAGCCTCATTGACTATTTCAGGACCGATTCCATCACCTTTGATTACTGCTATATTTGCTTCCATTACTGACCTCTTTTTTTGGCACGAACATAGTTTACCAGTCCGTCCAACTCAATCATTTTTTGCAGGAACGGAGGGAATGGTTGTGCTTGGTAAGTTTTGTTTTTGGTATGATTGGTGATCACACCAGTTTTAAAGTCAACGCTGATTTCATCGTTGGCTTCGATATCATTGCTTGCTTCTTCGCATTCAAGAATCGGGAATCCGATGTTGATTGAATTACGGAAGAAGATTCTTGCGAATGATTTCGCAATCACACATTGAACTCCAGCTGTTTTTAGACATAGCGGGGCATGTTCACGGCTTGAACCGCACCCGAAGTTCTTCCCGGCAACGATAAAGTCACCTTGCTCAACTGTCTTAGCGAAATCAGGATCAATATCCACCATCGCATGGCTGGCAAGTTCTTTTGCATCAAATGAATTTAAATAACGAGCGGGGATAATTACGTCGGTATCGACGTTATCACCGTATTTGTAAACTTTACTCATCTACATTACCTCCACTTTTTCAGGGTTCGCAATATATCCGGCAATAGCGCTGGCAGCAGCTGTTTCCGGAGAAGCTAAATAAATCAATGATTCAGTATGCCCCATCCGTCCGACGAAGTTACGGTTGGTCGTAGAGACACATTTTTCTCCAGCAGCCAGAACACCCATGTGTCCACCCATACAAGGTCCGCAGCTAGGAGTATTGAATGTACATCCGGCATTGACAAATATTTCTGTCAATCCTTCCATTACACATTGAAGATAGATTTTTTGAGTCGCCGGAACGACAATCACGCGGACATTTTCATTAACCTTATGTCCTTTGAAAATTTTCGCTGCGCGACGTAAGTCTTCAAGACGACCATTGGTACAAGATCCGATTACGACCTGATCGATGAAGATTTTATCCATTGCTTCGACTTCATCGATTGTTTTCCCGTTTCCTGGAAGGTGTGGGAAAGCAACAGTTGGACGAATCGCCGCCAAATCGATTTCGATCACTTGTTCATATTCAGCATCTTCATCAGCTTTGAATACTTCGTATTCTTTTTTGGTATGTTTGTCAAGGTAATCGATGGTTATATCATCAACTTCGAAGATTCCGTTTTTCGCTCCGGCTTCAATTGCCATGTTGGCCATAGTGAAACGGTCATCCATTGAAAGATTCTTGATGCCATCCCCTACAAATTCCATTGATTTGTAAAGCGCACCATCAACTCCGATTTTTGTAATGATATGTAAAATGATATCTTTACCTGATACAAATTCTTGTGGTTTTCCTGTTAAAACAAACTTGATTGCCGATGGGACTTTGAACCAAAGTTCTCCAACCGCCATTCCTGTTGCGATGTCAGTAGTCCCAACCCCTGTGGAGAAGGCACCTAAAGCACCATATGTACAAGTATGACTGTCAGCACCGATTATAAGTTCCCCGGCAGCCACGATTCCTTTTTCGGGCAAGAGGGCATGTTCGATCCCCATTTGTCCAATTTCGAAGTAATTTTTCAGACATTGTTGGTGTGAAAATTCGCGGACATCTTTTGCGTTTTGAGCCGACTTGATATCTTTAGCCGGTGTGAAGTGGTCTGGGACCAGAACTACTTTTTCAGTATCGAAGACTTGATCAGCCATTTCTCTGAAAATCGGTAAAGCCATAGGCCCAGTTATATCGTTAGCCATGACGACATCTAATTTCGCCTCAATTAGCTGTCCAGCTACTACATTATCTAATCCGGCATGTTTTGCTAGGATTTTTTGTGACATGGTCATTCCCATTAATATTTTCCTCCTTTTTTGTGGGTTACTACTGGGGAGTAAAACTTACTCCCCACTAACAACACACAAAAGTGTGTTGCATATTTTAGTTGTTGATTAATTTGTCTTCGTCAGACCAAGAATATAATTTACGGATTTCTTCTCCAGTACCTTCTGAAATATGTTCAGTTCCGATTTGACGCATAGCTTTGAAGTGAGCTTGTCCACCAGCTTCTGACATATCTAATAAGAATTCTTTTGCGAAAGATCCATCTTGGATGTCTTTTAATACTTTACGCATAGCTTCTTTAGTATCTTTAGTGATGATTTTTGGTCCTGTGATGTAATCACCGTATTCTGCTGTATTAGAGATTGAGTATCTCATTCCAGAGAATCCTGATTGATAGATCAAGTCAACGATTAATTTCATTTCGTGGATACATTCGAAATAAGCATTACGTGGATCATATCCAGCTTCTACCAATACTTCGAACCCAGCTTGCATTAAGGCAGATACCCCACCACATAATACTGCTTGTTCACCGAATAAGTCTGTTTCTGTTTCTGTTCTGAAATCAGTTTCCAATACACCTGCACGAGCTCCACCGATTGCCAATGAGTAAGCTAAAGCTGTTTCTAAAGCTTTACCAGTTGCATCTTGGTGAATTGCTACTAAACAAGGAACACCTTTTCCTGCTTCGTATTCAGATCTAACTGTGTGACCTGGACCTTTAGGTGCTACCATTGTAACGTCAACTCCAGCTGGTGCTGTGATTTGGTTGTAATGAATGTTGAAACCATGAGCGAACATCAACATGTTTCCATCTTCCAAGTTTGGTGCGATTGATTCTTTGAATGTTTTCGCTTGTGTTTCATCATTGATCAACATCATGATGATATCTGCTTTTTTAGCTGCTTCTGCTGCAGTAAATACTTCAAATCCTTGTTGCTCTGCACGTTTCCATGATTTAGAACCTTCGTATAAACCGATAATACAGTTTACTCCTGATTCTTTCATATTTAATGCGTGAGCATGTCCTTGAGAACCGTACCCGATTACCGCAACTGTTTTTCCATCTAATTTGCTTAAATCACAATCTGATTCATAAAAAATTCTAGCCATTTCTAATGTAACCTCCGTTATTGATTTTCTGAATCTATATCAAAATCATTGACTCCACGTAACATACCGCATAGACCAGTACGCACTACCTCAATAATATTGAAACCTTTTACCATTGCCACCAAACCATCAATTTTAGTGCTATCTCCTGTAGCTTCGATGATTAATGATTCTGGGGCCACATCAATTACATTTGCTCTAAAGACATCTGCAATTGAAATAATTTGAGCTCTTGTGGCAGCATCTGCTTCCACTTTAATCAGTACCAGCTCACGGTACACCGACTGTTCCTTTGGAAGTCGGGTTATATCAATTACCTCAACCAGTTTGCCAAGTTGGGACTGAATCTGTTCCAAAACATATTCATCCCCACGGGCAACAACTGTCATTCGGGAAATATTCTTTTCGGTAGTCCGACCTACACTTAGTGAGTCGATACTGTAACCTCTTCGGGAAAACAGTCCTGACACTCTTGACAAGACACCGGGATTGTTTTCAACCAAAATAGATAAAACGAAACGTTCTTGCATAACTATTCTCCTTTTCTAGTTTGATAAAGGCGATTTAATGCGGAAATTATTGCCATTGTTGTTGCTGTGGCAATATTCGGATGAACTCCGACTCCGTACTCCTGATTCGCCGAACCTTTTTCGCGTAACAGCACATATGATGCTGCATTAGACGAAGACCCCGAAGTAAGGGCGTGTTCGCTGTAATCCACCAGGTGAGCATAAAGGTCACCGATTTTGTTTAAAGCATCTTTCGCTGCATTGATCGGACCATTTCCATAGCCAGTCAATTCAATTCTCTCACCATTTTTAGTGATCACAACGATAGCTTTACGCTCATATTCACCTTCACTTGAAATATCAATCAATTTCTGTGATACGAATTTATAAGGACTAGTGTTTTCAACATAGTTGTTGACGAAAGTGTCATATACCCGCTCCGGTGAAACCTCACCTTCAACTTCGGAAATGTCTTGGATCAATTTGGCAAAATCGATTTGCAGTCCGCGAGGCAGATGATAGCCATACATGCTTTCCAGGACGAAGGCAATTCCACCTTTTCCGGATTGGGAATTGATCCTGACAATCGGTTCGTATGCTCTTCCCAAATCACTTGGATCAACCGGAAGATAAGGAACTTCCCAATATTGGTTATGACGTTCTTGATATTTGCGCATCCCTTTATTGATGGCATCCTGATGCGATCCGCTGAATGCTGTGAAGACCAGTTTCCCGGCATATGGATGACGAGGACCAACTTCCATTTTTGTCACTTTCTCAAAGACTCGTTTGATTTCATTGATATTGCTGACATCAAGTTCAGGGTCGACGCCTTGAGAGAAAAGATTCAAAGCCAGATTGACGATATCGACATTCCCGGTTCTTTCACCGTTTCCGAACAATGTCCCCTCAACCCGATCAGCTCCGGCCATGATTCCAAGTTCGCTTGCAGCGACTCCAGTCCCACGGTCATTGTGAGTATGCAGTGAAACGATAACCCGTTCACGGTCACTGAATGCTTTGCACATGTACTCGATTTGATCAGCATAAACATTCGGAGTTGATTTTTCTTCAGTAGATGGAAGATTGATGATAACTTTCCTGTCTTTTGAAGCGCCCCAAGTATCCATTACCGCCTCACATACTTCAACCGCATAATCCAGTTCGGTACCAGTGAAGCTTTCAGGAGAATATTCAAGAATAACTTCACCTGAGAATTCATCAGCAAGTTCTTTCACCAATTGGGTTCCTTCAATGGCGATTTGTTTGATTTCATCCATTGTTTTTCCAAACACCACGTCTCTTTGAAGCGTTGAGGTCGAGTTGTAGATATGAACAATTGCTTTAGGCAATCCGTTTAAAGCATCGAATGTCTTTCTGATCAGATGTTCTCTTGCCTGAGTCAGAACTTGAACAGTAACATCTTCAGGTACCAGGTTTTCGTCAACCAGTAATCTCAAAAAATCATATTCAATCTGTGATGAAGACGGGAATCCAACTTCGATTTCTTTGAATCCCATATCCACCAATAATTGGAACATTTCCACTTTTTCTTCTATTTTCATCGGTGTCACTAACGCCTGATTTCCATCCCGTAAATCAACCGATACCCATTTTGGCGCTTTTTCAATTATCTTGTCCGGCCAAGTTCGGTTTGTCAATTTCACTGGTTCAAAGCGTTTGTACTTCTTGTAGTTCATCATATAATTTTACTCCTTTATCTTGATAAAAAAAACTCTCGCACACAAAACAAAATTGTTTTGAGGACGAGAGCATTAAACTTCGTGGTTCCACCTCGATTCATTAATATCTCACGATATCAATCTCAGTAGGTATAACAATACCTTGGCTTTTTAACGCTAGCTATGCGTAGTGGCTTACTGCGGTTTCAGCCTCTCCACTCCAGGACGAGTTCAATAGTCTTCTCACGAATCTTTACACCAACCAGATTCTCTCTAAGCATTAAAGAATATTTACTATTTCCTCTCAATGTGTTTTAGTCGTTAAAAACATGATATATGGACCGGTGGAAAAAGTCAACCGATTTTTTTAAAAATTTATTCAAATTAAAATTTTGACATCTTAATTTGTAAAAAAACTAAAAACCTCAAATTTCCATTCCATATTCAATTAACTTATCAATTAATTGTGGATATTTATAGCCAGCTGCTTCCATTAGCATCGGAAACATCGAAATATTTGTGAAGCCCGGAAGGGTGTTTATTTCATTCAAATAAATGTTGTTGCTGTCACGATCCAGGAAGAAATCAATTCGGCTGTAACCAGCTCCATCGATTGCCCGGTAAGCTTTTAACGCCAGATCCCTGATTATTTCCTGGATACTTTCATCAACAAGCGCCGGAATCACCGTCTTGCTTTCACTGTCCTCATATTTTGATTCGAAAGTATAGAATTCACCATGGGGCATGACCTGTCCGACCGGGGAAACAACCAGTTCATCATTACCCATCACGCCTACTTCCAATTCAATGCAATTTACCGCTTTTTCAACCACAATCTTATTATCAAATTCTCCAGCCATTGTCAGCTTGGCCATCAATTCACTTTTGTCGTTGACTTTGTAACACCCGACACTGCTTCCCTGGCGGCTGGCTTTGACAAAACAAGGCATCCCCAGTTTTTCAGTAATAACCCCTTCAACGTCGTCTAGATAATTGAAGTCATCATCGACAACCACCAATTTACCACTTTGCAGCTTCTTGACATAAAGCGATGGTGTCTGGGGTATCGAAGCACTGTCGAGAATTTTCTTGGTATAGATCTTATCCATGGCCACTGCGCTGGCCAATACCTGACATCCGACATATTTGATTCCGGCCAACTCAAACAGTCCCTGGATGGTTCCGTCTTCGCCATAAAGACCGTGGAGAACCGGCCAGACCACATCATTGTTTTTAAGAAAATCGACAATGTCTCCGATTTTCTCGCCTTCTTCCAGCCATCCCTGACTGTTGAGGTCACAAGTATTATCCAGTTTGTAAAATCTTCCATCAAGATCGATCCCGACCAATGTCAACTCATATTTTGTCATGTCGATGTTTTTTAGCACCGAAGTAGCTGACAGTCGCGAAATTTTTTCTTCACTTGACTGCCCGCCACACATTATTACCAACTTAATCTTTTCCATATTCCTTAACCAACCCTTCCACTACTGTTTTCAATTTCATGCTGTTGGAACCTTTGACAAGGATCACATCCCGTTCCTGAACTGTTCCCAGCAAATCCTCCAGCAGTTCCTCATTATTGTCAAAATGATGGATTTCCCCATTGTACTGACCGGCAATGACCTCGGTCTCCTCACCAACTGTGAAAACCAGATCAATACTCAGCTTGTTTAGATAAATGCCGATTTCCTGATGCAGTTCCCGGGAGAAATCGCCCAATTCCTTCATATCCCCGATAACCGCAATTTTCCGGTTGTTATAGGCATCGAGCATATCCAGACTGGCCTTGAGACTTTCAAGGGAGCAGTTATAAGAACCATCAAGCACCGTAATATGGTCAAGTTTGAGCACATCATGGCGGTTCTTGGTCAACTCAAATGTCGCGATCCCCTTTTTGATCAGATCAATTTCAATTCCGAGTTCCAAACCGACTGCCATTGCCATCAAGGCATTGGCAACATAATGTTCACCTGGAACCGGAATCATGAAATGATGCATCTCATTACCAATGATAATGTCGAATTCACTGGTTTCCAATTTTGATTCGACATTCAAAGCCCGATAATCATTATGGGGTTTGAATCCCACCAATTTGTAATTGGGATACTTTACCGTCCTTAACAGGTCGTTGTCACCATTAACCACCAGCAAGGCATTGATATTGCCATCCATGATTTCACATTTCGCTTTAAGAATGTTTTCCCGTGATCCCAGATTACCGATATGAGCGGTTCCCACATTAGTGATGCAGGCCACATCCATTTTGGCAATTTGGGAAAGGTATGAAATCTCGCCTAGATGATTCATTCCCATTTCCAGAACCATGACCTCTTCACCACGGTAATTCAACATTGTCAAAGGCAATCCGATTTCATTATTATAATTACCCTGGGTAATCAAGGTACTGTATTTTTGTTTTACCACATTTCCAATCAAATCGCGAGTACTGGTTTTTCCTACCGAACCGGTAACCCCGATAACTTTGAAATCACGATGCTCCCGCAGGTAACGGGCCATCTTGCCCAGTGCCAGTACCACATCATCAACCTTGATCACCAAGACATTTTTAGGTTCGACATCCTTGGTTACCAGAATAACACTGGCCCCTTTGGCGATAGCCATATCGATATAATCATGACCATCAGCCCGTTCGCCGATAATTGCCACATAGCAGTTGCCCGGCTCGACCTTGCGGCTGTCCTGGGTTATTCCCTGGAAATTGTCATTAACGCTGCCGCTTAATACCAAACCATTGGTAGCAGCAATTATTTCACTTCCTTGCATTTTAAACCTCCATCGCCCCGTCTATTTTCTGTTCCGTCTGGCTAAAATCCTGGTAAATAGTATATTCCAGATCACCGTCTACCGTCATCACCACATCATTGAGCACCAAATACTTGGTATAATTGATTCCACTCACAAGCGTCACCAGTTTGCCATCTTCATACATTTGAATCCCCTGGGAAGTCACAAACACCAGATTGCCCTGATAGACATTCATCATCAGATAGGGAAGATATTCCCCGGATTCATTTAGCAGAATCGATGTGATTGAATAATCTGAAAGATCAATTTCAAAGATTCCTTCCTCATCGCTGTAATATAAATCCTGTCCGGCTACAATGAAACTGTTGACTTCTCCAGCCACCAGCAATTCGAAATTGCCTTCTTGATCGACACTCTTGAGTTGACCCTGGTCGTCGATATAGTAAACTATCTCGTTTTCAACCATCAGGAAATAACTTTTCTCATCGTTAAGTTTGACTTGCTCATTTGTCGCCAAGTCAAGATAATGAACCGATTCATTGTCGGAATCGTCCTGATAATACAATCTCTCACCCACCAAAAGCGGATAATAGATATTATTTAGCAGTTTTTCAGGAACCGTTTCAAACTGCTTGTCCACCCGATAAAGATCGAAATACTGATCACAGAAATAAATATAATCATCGCTGACAATCAGATAATTGATTACCCGGTCGGTCAGATTGACTGGATTTGACAAATCAGCATCATAACGGTTAAGACCATCGCTCTCCATCAGATAATAATTTTCCCCATCATAACCGGCAACTACATTATAGGCACTTAGCAACTGTTCTTGGATATGTTCGTAATCATCAATTTTAACGGCCACATAATCATCGTTTCCCTGATTTCCGGTAAGCGTGAGCTCAGGCATGTAGCGCATCGCCCCGACTCCCAGTAAAATAACCAGTAACGTCACCAGATAAACCTTTATATTCAAGAATCCTGTCCGGCCTCCCGAGCGGTTCTGGTGCCCGCAGACATGGCATCTTTTTCCTTCTTCAACTTCAGCTCCACATTTTGGACATTTCATCAAATCACCTCACCTATAGATTTTATCATATCACCTATTTATTTTAAAACAAAATATCAAGATTACCGATGCAAAAAAAAACATCTAGAAATTCTAGATGTTATCAATCATTGGTTTTCTCATCGACAACTTCATAATCCACGTCAATAACATCACCTGATGCGGTTGAACTTTTTGATGAAGTGTCCCCACGACTATTCTGTTGTTGATTGAAATTGCTGTAATACTGTTCCCGTCTCGATTCATACTGTTGTTCTTGTTGACGGGTATATTCTTCCATCCTTTTTCTAAAAAGATAGCGTCTGATCATTCCGTATCCGAATAAGAACAGGACGAAAACCCAGAAAAACGGACTTGAAAGCAATCCCAGAAAAATACTTATTAACATAAATAAGATTACAAATACTATTAAGAAACTAAAAATTTCCATATCTTCGACTCCTTTAGCACCATTAATATTAAAGGCAATATATTAACATAGTATGAATTTTAGAACAAATCCTTGATTGCCACTTCAAGACCCTTGGCAATTTTCTCGATTGTCTGCAAGGATACGTTGCGCCTACCGCGTTCCACATCACTGATATAGTTCTTGGAAAGACCGCTTCGAAATCCCAGTTCTTCTTGCGAAATGTTTTTTTTGAGCCTTATCTGGCGAACCTTGTGGCCAAAATACAATTCTATTTTATCCATGGCTATTCCCCCAACTTCAAAAGACTGCAGGCAGTTTCATGGATCTTTTTAAAGCGTCTCGAGACACTTGCCTTGGAAATAGTTTCTCCGGTAAGGTCGTAATAAGCATCTACAATTTCGCTCAGTTTGCTTTCCGGATTGGCTAACCGTACCTGACACAAATGTTGAGAAATCGGATCAAGAGCATCCAGGGAATCAAACATCATGATTGTATTGATATCGGTGAGCTGCTGATTGGCCGCGTTCATTGTCTTGACTTCATTGGCGATATCGCAATTATTCCAGCGATTGACAATATTCATCATTGAGCGGTCGATCCGGGTGCTTTCAAACTGCATTACCGACTGGCTTGCTCCAATCGCCCTGAGGAAATCCCCGATCTTTTCCGATGATTTGATATAGACTATATATTTGTTGCGCCGCGAAATTATTTTGGCATTAAGCTCATAGCCGTTCATCAACTCCAAGATGAACTTGGCGTATTCCTCGTCGGTAAACGCCATCTCGAGATGGTAATTGGATGTTTCCGGATTGTTGACCGAGCCACAACTGAGAAAAGCTCCGGCCAGATAAGCCCTGGTACAGCAGTCATTGCTGATGAGATGATGCGACGGAATCGCCACGAATCCCAGGCCTGACATCAGTTCGAGATCGTCGAGAATCTCCCGAGCTTTGGTAACCTTCAATTTATAGACATTGTTTTTCTTCAATTTCATCTTGCGGGAAACCATGAATTCAATCTGGGGATTATAAAGATGTTTCAACATCTTATGAAGCTTTGAAGCTATCTTGGCATTTTCAGTTCGGATGGTCAGCGACAGTCCTGAAGAACTAATCGACATTGTCCCATTGATTTTTATCACTGCCGAGAGCAGCGCTTTTGAGCAACATTCTTCAAAATCATTGAGGACAACCTCTTCCTTAACTATTCTTGAAAATGTGATCATTTTGAATCAATGGCATCGCGATGGAAACAATTTACACGATACCGCTTTCCATAATATTCAGTAAAATAGTTGGCTAATGTTACTGAGCGATGTTGCCCCCCAGTACAGCCGATTCCGATTGTCAGATGCTGTTTGCCCTCGATAATATACTGTTCAATCAGGTAATCAAGCAAATCCTTCAGTTTTTCGATAAAAACAGCGGTTTCCTTTTTTTCCATCACATAATCATAGACCGCCTTGTCGTTTCCAGTCAGAGGACGCAACTGTTCAACATAGAACGGGTTTGGCAGGAAGCGGACATCGAAAAGCAAATCGGTATCCCGAGGCACCCCGTTCTTATAACCGAACGATTCGAAGGTGACTGTTATTCCTTGACTGTTTTCCTTGTCATAATAATTAAGCAGGATTTTCTGAAATCTTTTTTTCTTCAAATTGGAAGTGTCGACAATGTAATTGGCCAGCTGGGCCACCCGGTTGGCATCTTCCCGCTCCACCATTAAAGCATCACCCAGCGAAGATACCCGGTTGGAAATCATTAACGGATGGATTCGACGGGATTCTTTGTATCTTTTGATCAGAACCTCATTTGAACAGTCCAGGAACAAAACCGAAAGATTGATCCATTCCATATTTTCCAGGATCATAATCGCTTTTCGGGCATCTTCTAGCGATACCGCCAAGGCAACTTTTTCCGTTCCTTTTTGTTCTTTGATATATTCACCCAATTCCGGCAGCAAAACAACCGGATAATTGTCGATACATCGATAAGCCATATTTTCAAACGCCTCCATCGCGGAGGTTTTCCCGGCCCCGGACATTCCGGTGACCACCACCAATTCATGCATCTCCATAGTCTCCACCACCTTATAAACTTGATTATAGCATAAAACAGCCATAATTCACCAATCAAAATCAAAATCCCGAAATGCCCATATTCATTCATATTGACAAACATCGATATATGCTATATATTAGAGGTAGAAAAGGAGTTCTCAAAATGGAAAAAATCAAAGTAGCATTTATTTGTATTCATAACTCTTGCCGCTCCCAAATGGCTGAAGGTTGGGCCAAGAAACTCGGCGATGATGTCATTGAAGCCTATTCGGCCGGAACCGAAAACTATCCCGAGGTAAAACCGAATGCAGTTAAAGTAATGGAAGCTGCCGGAGTTGACATGAGCGACCATCACCCTAAGTTGTTGTCCGACATCCCAGCAGTAGATGTTGTGATAACGATGGGATGTGGAGTTGAGTGCCCATTCCTGCCATGCCGTCACCGTGAAGACTGGGGCCTTGAAGATCCCTCAGGCGGTCCGATTGAAGGATTCGAGAAAACCCGTGACATCATCAAATCAAAAGTCGAAGATCTTATCAAAAGATGCGCTGACAGATCAATATTTGAATAATCATTACCCGACGTCGGCTAGTCCGACGTTTTTTCATCCTTTAATCAACAATTCAGGAGGAAAAAAAGACTAAATCGGTGATTTAGTCTAATAATGATGCGATTTTTTGGCCCGCAATCGCCCCGTCGTTGGTTGCTGTGACAACCTGACGCAATCCTTTTTGGCGAACATCCCCGGCAGCGAAAACCATTGGAACTCTTGTTGCCATAGTTTCATCGGTAATCACATAACCATATTCGTCAAGGACCCCGATATTTTTGGCAAAATCACTGACCGGATCAAGCCCCAAGTATGGGAAGATTCCAGATACTGGAACTTCTTCAACTTCTTCAGTGACTGAATCAATCACTCCCAGTGCCGCAACTTTTCCGTCCGCTTCAACGATATGGTGTGGTTTTTTCAGTTTATGAACCACAATCTTATCATTTTTCTCCATTTTGACCAAAGAAATCTTATCCGCTCTAAAGACGTCTCTTCGGATGAAAATATGAACTTTTTGGGCAAAGTTAGTCAGATAGATGGCTTCTTCAACCGCAGAGTTTCCGCCCCCGATGACGGCCACCTCTTTGTCGCGATAAAAAGGCGCATCGCATACCGCGCAATAAGATATTCCTTTTCCGGTCAAGGCTTCCTCGTTTGGAAGTCCGATTTTTCTTTCCTTGGTACCAGATGCAATCAAAACCGCTTTGGCTTCGTAAGACTGGTCGGCACAGACAACTTCCTTATGATCGCCATGATCGATAATGTCGACCACATCGCCATAGACATGTTCTCCCCCGAAACTCAATGCATGTTCATATAGTTCATAAGCCAGTTCCGGCCCTGTTTTTTGTTTTATTCCCGGATAATTTTCAATTTCCGCTGTAAGATTCAATTTCCCTCCCGGTGCCCCATTGTCCAAAACAATGGCTGACAAACCAGCACGGGTAGCATAAAGCAAAGCTGACAAACCGGCTGGACCGGCTCCGATAATTACTAAGTCTTTCATTTATTCGACCTCCATTTTAATCATTATATCATTCCCGAGATATTGTTCAAACAATATGCTCGGCCTTCGAATTCGTCCTTTGGGAGTTAATCATCCATTTCGCGAGTCTGATAAATACACGTCCTGACCGCCTTTTGCCACCCCTGGTACAACTCAACTACCAGTTCGTCAGCCATTCTCGGGGTGAAGGTTTTTCCCGGGGCCAGATTTTGAATCAGGTGATCAAAATCCCGGAAGAAGCCGCTTTGAAGGCCCGCCATCATCGCCGCTCCCAAGGCGGTTGTTTCCGCCACTCTGGCACGATTAACGACAATTTTTAAAATATCCGCCTGAAATTGCATCAAAAAGTCATTATCAGTCACCTTGCCATCAACTTTCAGGCTGTTGATGGCAATTCCGCTTTCCGCTACCATCACATCAAGAATATCCTTATTCTGATATGCCAGCGACTCCAACGTGGCTCTAGTCAGCGTCTTCTTGGTTGTCGCTTGGGTGATTCCCACTATTATTCCTCTCGCCTTGTCATTCCAGTATGGCGCTCCCAATCCGACAAAGGCCGGGACAAAATAAACATTCTCATTGCTTTCGAGTTCACTTGCCCAGAGATTTGTAATTGCCGGACTGTCGAACAGTTCCAAACCTTGCTTAAGCCACTTGATCGCATTACCTGCCACAAACACCGAACCCTCGAGGGCGTAATTCACTTCCCCATCAATCGACCAGGCAATCGTAGTAATCAGTCCGTTGGTTGACTTGACCGGTTTGGTTCCGGTATTCATCAGCATGAAACATCCGGTGCCGTAGGTGTTTTTGGCCATCCCGGCCTGGAAACAGCCATGACCGAAAAGGGATGCCTGCTGATCACCCATTATCGCCGTGATCGGAATCTCTCCATTGAAGAAAACATCCTTGGCCGTGGTGCCATAACTTGCCCCCGAATCTTTAACCTCGGGCATCATGGTTAATGGGATATCCAGGATTTCCAACAGCTGTTCATCCCAGCAAAGGTCGTAGATATTGTATAGCAGCGTTCTGGATGCATTGGTGCAATCCGTCGCGTGAACTTTGCCCCCAGTAAGATTGTATAGAATCCAGGTATCGATAGTGCCAAAAAGCAAATCATCCTTATTTACTTCCATATTGGAATCAGCTATCTTGTCCAGAATCCATCTGACTTTGGTACCCGAAAAATAGGGGTCGATCAGCAGTCCGGTCTTATCCTTGAAGGTATTTTCATGATTTTCATCTTTCAGTCGCTGACATACATTTTCGGATTGGCGCGATTGCCATACGATCGCATTATAGACCGGCTTATGGTTATTCCGGTCAAAAACGACTGTGGTTTCCCGCTGATTGGTGATTCCAATACTCCTTATTTCTTTGATGGTCAGCCCTGATTTGCGCAAAACCTGGTCGGCGCAGTCAAGTACGCTCTGCCAGATCTCTTCTGGATTCTGTTCAACCCAGCCGTCTTCAGGATAAAAGCTTCTAATTTCCTTCTGGGCGATTTCGACCACATCCATACTTTGGTTGAAAATAATGACCCTGGTCGATGTGGTTCCCTGGTCAATCGCCATAATATATTCTTTCACAATATCCGCTCCTTTTGTATCCGCTTTCCTTATCCCATTGTACCACGTAAAATTGAAGTTTTAAATAGCACCATGGCGGATCCCGGCAAGTTTGCGAATGCATTTCAAAACAAAAAGACTCCCCTTTACGAAGTAATCAGTTGATGACCTCGGATTAGAGAATCTTTTAATTATTGATTTAATTCATTTTTGAAAAGCGGATAACTTTTTCAATCCGGTCAAAAACCGTTTCAGTAATCACCATGTTGATTGACATCGGATTGAAAATCAAACTGTCCACTCCTTGATAAAGAGAACGCAAGTCCTGATAATTTACTGTAAGCGATGTATATTCCTTCTTTTGATTGAAAGCCGAGAATTCATAAAGGTCACTGAACAAAAATTGAGCTTTTGTACCTTCCTTATTGGTGAAGATTGGAATTTCGAACTGCGCTTTCCCCTCTTCGTCAGCAGGTCCTTTTTTACCTTTTACCGGGACAATAAATTTGCTTTCACTGAATTTCTTGAGATAAACTTCTTCATCCTGAGGATTAGCCTGACCACGGCGCGCTTTTTCAATAAAAGTGTTGGCCAGCAACAATAGTTCATGATTATCCAGGCGCAACTCGGTAGCTGTTCCAAAAAGTTCTTCAACCGTCATGATAACTTCAAGACCGTCAACCATCAGCTGAATCAATTTGATTCCACAACGGCTTAAGTCACCGGCTAAAAAATCCCTTTTTCCTACTTTTGTCGCCATCCCGCTGACTTTGATTTTCTCCTGGATCATTTCCTGGCGGAATTTTTCAAAATCTTCTCTTGAGACAAACATCTTGGTACATGGTCGATCCAAATAGTCTTCCAGATAATATAATTTGGTATTCACTGAACGGACAAAAATCAAATCCTCCATTGATTTTACCTTGTCCACCAATTTCAAATAAACCTCTTCTTCAAGATTAGAATCATATTCTCTAATCAAATTTTTTAACTCTTCCATAATTTCCGTCCTTTTTTCTTTCGTTAATTATAGCATAATTTTTATTGAATTGAAAAAAAATCATCAATCATTAGATGATTGATGACTCTCGTTCTATTATTGCTTCGATCTCGTCAAAGCTGTCAATCAGATAGTCCGGTTCGAGGACTGCGAGATGATCGTAACCTTTGGGACTCCATTTAACCCCGACACTTTTTACTCTGGCATTTTTGGCCGCCATGATGTCAGTGTCATTGTCGCCAACATAGATCCCATTGCTCAGATTGAATTCACCAAGGACATAATTGATGCCTTCAGGATCCGGCTTGCCGGTTTTGACTTGGTCAATCCCGATAACCAGATCGAAGTATTTACCCAAGTCGAAAAGGTCCAGACCCAAGTGAGCCGTCTCTTTTTTCTTGGTTGTCACAATTGCCATTTGATAGCCTTTGGCTTTCAAACTTTTAAGCGTAGCTTCAACTCCCGGATAAATTGTCACGTGAATCCCGTGATTGGAATGATTATAGGTCCGATAATCTTCAATGCATTGCTCGACAGTGGCGCTTGAAAAATATCGGCTGAAGGAATCTTTCAAACTCGGTCCCAGAAAAGAATGGAGTTCCTCGATTGAAAGATCATAACCCGGTTTATGCTTGTTGAAGACGTGTTTGAACGACTCGATAATCAAGCGGTCGGTATTGATGACTGTCCCATCAAGATCAAATATCACGGCCAGTTCCATTAATCAATCCCCCTTGTTTTACCATTGGTTTTGATTGAATAAATCATCCCTGCCAGACCGACCAGGACAAAGACTATCGATGTCAATTGGGCGGTCCGGATTCCCATGAAATACAAACTGTCAGTCCGCATTCCTTCGATAAAATACCGGATAATCCCATACCAGATGAAATAACTGAAAAACTCAATCCCATCATGTTTGGATATTTTTTTTATTACCAGGTAGATTAGTGCGAATCCGATGATATTCAATAAAGATTCATAAAGGAAGGTTGGGATATAGTAATTGCCATTGATGTACATCCCCTCAATTATGAAGCGGGGCAGATGCAGGCTCTCAAGATATCCGAGACTGACAATCCCGCCATGGGCCTCCTGATTGAAGAAGTTCCCCCAGCGCCCCAGCGCCTGAGCGACCAAAACTCCCGGCATGATTGCATCTCCGGCAACGAAGAAGTCGATTGCATGCTTTTTGAAGAAGAAGTAGGCCAAAATCAGACCGGCAACAACCCCACCCTGAATGGCCAGGCCGCCATGATCGATTCTGAATACTTCAGAAAAATTGTTCGAATACACTTCATTCCACATGAAGATGACATACCAGATTCTAGCTCCGACAATTCCAACCGGCATCAACAGGAAAACGAAATCCGACATGATTTCCTTGTCGAAACCTAATTTCTTGAAATTCCGCTGCGCAATCAGGTAAGCAATCACTGCCCCGGTCATTATGAAAACGGCATAATATTGGATTGATATTCCGCCCAATTGGAAAAATGTCTGACGATCCACAAAAAACATGGCTAGTTCCCCTTGTTGGCGTCAATATTTGCCAGGATTCGGTTGACGAATTCTTTCGATGAATCAACCCCACTGTCTTTAAGCCGCATATTCATTACCGCTGATTCGATGATTACCGCCATTGAACGCCCTGAAGATACCGGAACAACTACGCGAGGGATTTGGATATCAAGAACTTCCTCAAATGATTGGATTTCGTCAACTCCAACCCGAGTGTATTCGCGTGAAGGTACCCAGCGGTCCAGCTGGATAATCAGGTCAACATTATCATCATCCAGGATTGAACCGATCCCGAACATTTTCGATACGTCGATAACCCCGATCCCTCTGATTTCCAATAAGGAATAAAGGACTTTGGGTGCTCTTCCGACAATCCGTTGTCCCAAATTGATCAACTCAATAGCATCATCGGCAATCAGGAGATGACCTCTTTTGATCAGCTCCAAAGCAATTTCGGATTTACCGATTCCGGATTCTCCTTTGATGATTACCCCTTTACCGTAGATGTTCAGGAAAACCCCATGCATCAAGGTCTCTTTGGCGAGGGCTCGGTCCAATTTGTTGGTCAGATTCATCGAGACTCTTCCAGTAGGCGATTTAGTCACAAATATCGGGAAATTTTTTTCAATGGCAATATCCATCAATATCGGTGGACATGTATTCCCTTTACAGATAATCATGCATGGTGTCTCTTCGTGGAGCAGTTGCGGGAAAATTTCCTTCTGTCTTTCCACGCTCATCTCGGAAATGAAGGCCATTTCCTTATCGCCTAGTATTATCAACCTTTTGAATTCGCTGTTTTTGAAATACCCCGCCAATTCAAATCCCGGGCGGTTAACCTCGGGCAACACAACCTCGCGATCAAGAGAATCCTCACTTCCTGTAATTTGGGTATATGCTTCCAATTTTAATAAATCCCGCAATTTAATCGATTTTGCCATTCTTTTCACCTCATAATATTTTCTTTAAAAAACTTCCTGTGTATGACTGCTCGCAGGCAGCCACTTTTTCCGGTGTTCCATGGACAACCACAGTTCCACCGTTGTCGCCACCTTCCGGTCCCAGGTCAACCAGGTAATCTGCGACTTTGATAACATCCAGGTTATGTTCGATAATGATAACCGTATCTCCTTGTTCGACGATATGCTGCAACACTTCTATCAATTTGGCAACATCGTGGGAATGGAGGCCGGTAGTCGGTTCATCAAGTATATAAACCGTCTTTCCGGTCGAACGTTTTTGAAGTTCGGATGCCAGTTTGACCCTTTGGGCTTCCCCACCAGAAAGGGTGGTAGCCGATTGTCCCAGTTTGATGTATCCCAGACCGACGTCATAGAGGGCCTGCAATTTGGTTTTGATTCTGGGAATATTGTCAAAAAATTCCAATGACTCTTCAATTGTCATTTCCAGAACATCGTAAATATTTTTATCTTTATAAGTAACCTGAAGGGTTTCTTCATTATATCTTCTACCATGACACTCATTGCAAGGAACATAGACATCAGGCAAAAAATGCATTGATATCTTCTTTACCCCATCACCCTGACAAGCTTCGCAACGACCGCCTTTGACATTGAACGAGAATCTTCCTTTGGAATATCCCCGGATTTTGGCTTCATTGGTGGAAGCAAACAGATCCCGGATCTGATCGAACACCCCGGTATAGGTTACCGGATTCGATCTGGGCGTTCTCCCAATTGGATCCTGAGACACTTCGATTACCTTATCTACATATTCTAACCCACGAATTTCCTTATGTAAACCCGGTTTTTCCTTGGATTTGTAGATTGCCACTTTCAAAGCCTTGCCAAGAATGTCGTTTACAAGGGTCGATTTACCCGAACCGCTCACTCCGGTAACTACATTGAAGCAGCCAATCGGGAATTTGACTTTAATGTTTTTCAGGTTATGTTCCTTAGCTCCGATCACTTCAAGGTATTTCCCCTGAGGTTTTCTTCTTTTTTCCGGGACTTCAACTTTAAGTTTGCCCGTCAGATATTTTCCGGTGATTGAGTCTTCGCATTCGCCGATTTTATCAGGCGTTCCGCTGAAAATAACTTCCCCGCCATGAGCTCCGGCTCCCGGACCGATATCAACGATATAGTCACTCGCCCTCATGGTATCTTCATCATGTTCAACAACCAGGACACTGTTGCCCAGATCCCGGATTTCAAGAAGCGCTTTGATCAACCGATCATTGTCACGTTGATGCAATCCGATTGATGGTTCATCAAGCACATATAAGACACCTGACAATCGCGTCCCAATCTGAGTTGCCAGACGGATTCGCTGGGCTTCTCCCCCTGACAAAGTACCAGCTTTTCTGGCCAGGTCCAGATAGCCCAGACCAACTTCATCCAGGAAAGTCAATCGATCCCTGATTTCCTTGACCACCAGTCGCGCAATATTCATCTGATATTCATCGAGTTCCAGTTTGTTCATGAAATCCAAAGAATCTCTGATTGACAGGTTGGTGAACTCGGAAATATTGATGCCTCCGACTTTGACCGCCAAGACCTGCTGATTGAGACGATCGCCATGACAGGTCGGACATGTGTGTTCCGCCATAAATGAAGCATACCATTCTTTCGACCATGATGAGGTTGTCTCCTCGAACAGCCGTTGAATTGATGCCTTGACGCCTTCAATCATTTTGAATTGATCGGTTCTGGTTCCGCTAGCTGAAATCAGGGTATACCTGATTGGCACGTCCGAACCATAGAAGATGACCTCAAGTTCCTTTTTCTTGAAATTTTTCAATGGTTTGTCAAGATCAATATCATAATAGTCGCACAAAGCCAAAAATCTTTGCCATTCCAGACGACTTGTTCCCACCGCTGATTTGAAATAACGGATTCCGCCCTGATTTATTGACAGATTCCAATCCGGAATCAGCAAATCATCATCGACTTCATTCTTGATTCCCAACCCCTTGCAATCATGACAGGCACCCAAAGGATTGTTGAATGAAAACAGCCGCGGTTCCAATTTCGGCACTGAAAATCCACAAATCGGACACGACAAATGTTCGCTGAACAGTTTCTCTTCATCATTGTCCAGATTGATAACCACAACTTCTCCACCGGTAAGTTTCAATCCGACTTCCAGTGAATCGACCAACCGGGAACGGTAATTGTCTTTTTTTCTGATTCGATCGATGATTACATCGATATTGTGCTTCTTGTTTTTTTCTAACGGCTCCATCTCTTCAATCAGTGTAGTTTCACCGTCAACCAGAACCCGCACGAAACCTTCAGCCATCAGTTCTTCAAATAGTTCTTTAAAGGTTCCCTTTTGGTTTTTGACCATTCGGGCCACCACCTGCAGTTTGGTCCCCTCCGGATATCCATCGACAATGTCGGCCATCTGTTTGACAGTCTGGGACACTATCGGGATATCGTGGTTGGGACAATAAGGAATCCCGATCCGACCGTACAGCAACCGGAGATAATCGTATATTTCCGTCACAGTTCCGACAGTCGAGCGGGGATTGTTTGAAGTTGTTTTTTGATCGATGGCGATAGCCGGCGACAGACCTTCAATGCTGTCGACATCCGGCTTTTCCATATTTCCCAGGAATTGTCTGGCATATGCGCTCAACGACTCTACATATCTCCGTTGCCCTTCGGCATAGATTGTATCGAAAGCCAACGATGATTTTCCTGATCCCGACAAACCGGTCAGGATCACTAATTTATCTTTAGGGATTGTCACGTCAACATTTTTAAGATTGTTTTCACGCGCCCCTTTAATAATCAAATAATCTTTATTCGCCATATCTACCTCGTATAATTTTAACAATTTCCGGTTCTTGCATTCCTCTTAGCTGCATATCATATGCAGTATTCAAGATATTAGAATATTCCTTATGGTTTTTGATCCCCCAGTCAAGCAGGTCCCGACCCCTGATAAAGGGTTTTAAGGCGCTTTTGCCATGGAGTTCAACCATTTCTCCGACGAAACCGGTCAATAACTTGTAATCATGATAACCTTCCCGGGATCTTCCCAGTTTATCACATTTTGTCAGCAACACCAGCTCATCAAGGCTGACCACCCCTTCGATCTTATGGAGCAATTTGAGATAATTGTATTCCTGATTCGATTTTCTGGCCATATTCATCAAAGACATGTGCTCTTGGATCATAACCTTGAGATATTTGTTCATCTCTTTGCTTTTGATCAGATGTGCCAGTTCTTCTTCGAAAATAACACTGCCCACTCCGCTGTGATTAGGCGCATGGAGATCCGCTGTGGTTACCACTGCCTTACCGATGTCATGAAGGAAATTGGCCCACATGAAATAACTCGGATTAGCTGCCTTTTGCTTTACCAGCGAGGCCAGATCAACCACCATCATCGTATGGTTCAACACATTTCCTTCCGGATGATAATCCAGCCGTTGCGGTGTTGAATCCAGCACTTGGACCTGATGAAGCAAACCGTTGATATCTCGGAGGAATTTTATTCCATTGGAAGGGTAATCCCCCATCAACATTTTGTTGTATTCATTGAAAATTCTTTCATCGGAAAGAAATTTCAGTTCGCCCTTGGCGACAATCCGTTCACATTCCGCCTGGGTTTTCTCTTCAGCTTTGAAATTGAAACGGCTGATGAATTGGGCCAGACGCAAGACCCTTAACGGATCCTCTTTGAACGTTTCATCGCTTACCATCCGCAGCAGTTTTTCCTTTAGATCATCCCGCCCATGATAAGGGTCATGGATTTTATGGGTAGCGTACTCCAGATACATCGCATTGATGGTGAAATCACGCCGTTTTGCCGCTCTTTGGATATCAAGTTCGTCAAACAGTTCTATTTCAAAATCCTGATGACCGTGACCGGTCTTCACTTCTTCTCTGGCCAGAGCGAAGTCGACATCGTTCAAGATATCCAGTTTCAATATCCCAAAGGACTTACCGACTTCACTGACATTGCCGTATTTTATCAGCACCTGCTTCAGTCTTTCAATATCAAAGCAGAATATTTCCAAATCGATATCATGACTTTCCCAGTGCTCACTCATCAGATAATCCCTGACATAACCACCTACAAAAAAGACTTTCCCTCCAGCAGACTCGATATCCCTTAAAATTGCATCCAGCGTGCGGTCGAGATTAAATTTCACCTTGGAGCTCCAAGATGATATCTCTTAGTTCCATTGCTCGTTCGAAATCGAGTTCTTTCGCCGCAGCGCGCATTTGTTTTTCAAGATCTTTAACAAGTTCCTGTTTTTCCTTTTTGGATGCTTTTTTGGATTTTTTAACAAGTGAGGCTGCCTGGTCAATCTGATCAAAGCCGTGAATAGCTTCGCGGATTTCCTTCTTGATTGTTGTAGGGGTGATATTATTAGCCTCGTTGTAGGCCATTTGAATCTGACGTCTTCTTTTGGTTTCCTCAATGGCATAAGCCATTGAATCAGTTATCTTGTCACCATACATGATGACTTGTCCGTTGCTGTTACGGGCTGCCCGCCCGATTGTCTGAATCAAGGAACGATTGGAACGGAGGAACCCTTCTTTGTCGGCATCCATGATGCAGACAAGGCTGACTTCCGGCAAATCCAACCCTTCCCGGAGTAGATTTATCCCAATCAGAACATCGTATTTACCCAACCTAAGATCCCGAAGAATCTGAGTTCTCTCCAGCGTTTTGGTATCACTGTGCAAGTAGGAAACCTTCATCCCAACTTCCTTGAGATATGCGGCTAAATCTTCAGCCATTCGTTTGGTGAGGGTTGTTACCAAGACCCGCTCATCACGGTCAACTCTGGTATTGATTTCACCAATTAGGTCATCAATCTGATTTTCAGTAGGCCGGATATCGATTAGCGGATCAAGCAAACCGGTCGGTCTGATGATCTGCTGGACGACTTTGTGGTCGACTGCATCGAGTTCATAGTCACCCGGAGTTGCCGAAACATAGATGGCCTGGTTGATTTTATCTTCGAATTCCTCAAATTTGAGCGGACGGTTGTCCAAAGCGCTGGGAAGACGGAAGCCGTATTCCACCAGGGTTTCTTTTCGTGCCCGGTCTCCATTGTACATCCCGCGAATCTGTGGCAGCATTACATGGGATTCATCCACCACCAACAAAAAGTCATCAGGGAAGTAGTCCAATAAACAGAACGGTCTTTCACCCGGTTTGCGGCGGTCGATGTGGCGCGAATAATTTTCGATCCCCGGACAGATTCCGACTTCGCGGAGAAGTTCGATGTCATGCCGGGTTCTTTGTTCAAGCCGTTCGACCTCAAGCAGCTTGTTGTCCTGACGTAATTCTTCAAGCCGTTCTTCAAGTTCGACTTCGATATCGGCGGCGGCTTTCAGGATATTTTCCTTGGTCGTAACATAACCGTCGGCAGGATAAATTGTATATGTTTTGAATGAACCGAGCAACTGACCGGTAAGCGGGTCAACCTCACTGATTCGCTCAACTTCGTCACCGAACAGTTCGATTCGGATTTTATATGAATCGCTATGGCCAGGAATTATCTCAATCACATCCCCGCGGACCCTGAAAGTCCCCCGGGTCTGGTCGATATCATTGCGTTGATACTGACGGTCAACCAGGTACGTCAGCAGTTCCTTGCGGTCGATTTCCTGATCGACGCGCAGGGAGAAAATCATTTCTTTGTATTGGCTTGGATTTCCAAGACCGTAGATTGAAGCCACCGAAGCCACAACAATGACATCCTCCCGTTCAATCAGGGAGTTCATCGCTGCAGCTCGAAGCATTTCAATTTCATAATTTGTTTTGGAGTTTTTATCAATATAAAGGTCACGCCCTGGCAAATATGCTTCCGGCTGGTAAAAGTCGAAGTTCGAAATGAAATATTCAACCCGGTTATCAGGGAAGAATTCCTTGAACTCCGAATAAAGCTGACCGGCCAAAGTTTTGTTATGAGCTAGTACCAAGGTCGGTTTTTTGACTTGTTTGATGACATTGGAAACGGTGAATGTCTTTCCGGTTCCGGTTCCCCCAAGCAAGACCTGTTCCTTTTTCCCTTCTTGAATTCCCTGAACCAATTCTTCAATCGCTTGAATCTGATCCCCCATCGGTTCAAAAGGAGAAACGAGTTTAAACTCTGGCATATAATCACCTACTTTATCAATTTTTGCAATTCATTGTATACTTGATCGTTTTCCTCCAGCGATATGTTGTTCAAAACCTTGGAGATGACTGCCTCATATGTTTCCACAGTCAACGAATTTGATTGATCAAGTCCGTTTTCTTTTTCAAATTTATTCAGCTGTCTGATAGTCTCCTGATTGAGATAACCGTCAGTCCGGCAACTGTATCCCAAAAACTCCAGCGCTTCCTGAACCGGTTTGACGTTGTCGACATCGACCGTATCCACCTCAATTGCCGCTTCAATATTCAAATTGACAAATGAAAGGGCGTCATAGCTGGCAACCGAATAATCCGGTTCAATTCCGGTTTTATGGATATTTTCGCCATTTGGCATGTACCATTTGGCATATGTGTATTTCAAAGTCGACCCATCGGTTAACGGGATGGATACCTGGGCGATGCCTTTGCCAAAAGTGGTCGTTCCCACAGTTTGATATCCCAGATCATAAATCAACGCACCAGTCATTATTTCCGCAGCTGAGGCGGTATTTTCATCGGTAAGGATGTAGCCTTTCTTGAAAACATCAACCACGTTACCGGCACTTGTGTATTCCTTTGAAGGATTGTCATTAGTGGAAATTGAGTAAGTCACTTCCCCTTGGCCAATGAACATATCCAGGATGTCATTGCAGGCACTCAGCAACCCGCCGCCATTCGACCTCAAGTCGATCACTATGGTTTCGATTTCGGCGCTCTTGAACATTTCCAGGCCGGATTTTACTTCCATTGCCGTTTGTGAGCCAAAGGTGGTTATTTCCAAATAGCCAACTGCAACTCCATTGATTTCACGAATACTGGCAATTGAAGCTGTTTCGATATATTGACGAGTAATTTCAACCTGACGAACCTGATTGAGGTATTTGACTTGCAGTGAAGCAACTGTTCCGCTGGATCCGGTTATGATATCCCTGATTTCAGTCGATGTCAGTCCTGCCAGTGAAGTATCATTGCAGGCAATGATGATGTCACCGGCTTTAAGTCCGGACTCCTGCGCCGGTGAATTATCGATAATTTCACTGATCAGGGCCCCTTTTGAAGAAGCGACAAAACGGACTCCGATGCCAGTAAGGCTGCCATCCATGGTCGAATTGAAACTGTCGGTCTCCTCGGGAGTCATATAACTAGTGTAGATATCGTTCAAGCCAGCCACCAATCCGGCAGCTGCCGCCTGATCAAAGTCTATTTCTTCGTTGGGGTTCACCCACTTGTCCTCAAGAATCTCATATATCTCACTGATGGTTCCTGAACCGTTATTGGCGATGATGATCGGATGGGATTGGGATACGAAATATCCACCCAAAAAACTGATCACAATAATTATAATCAATACTACGATAATCCGACCGTAGCGATATCTTGTCTTTTTTCCTAGGTTCATAAATTACTCCTTTATATCCATACTTTAGTTTACCATAAACTTGATTAGAAAAAAACAAAACGCCAAATTATCGTAAAAACCTTGAATGCAAAAAAGACCGTTACCGGTCTTTTTTGATAGCTAAATAATGGTTATGCTAATTCAGCGAAATATTTGATTGTTCTAACCATTTGGCTAGTGTATGAGTTTTCATTATCATACCATGCAACTGTTTGAACTTGAGTGTTTCCATCTTCCATTACAGTTACCATAGTTTGAGTAGCATCGAAGATTGATCCGTAAGTAGAACCAACGATGTCAGCTGAAACGATTAAGTCTGTGTTGTAAGCATAAGAATCGTTAGCTGCTGCTTCCATAGCTGCATTTACTTGATCCACTGTTACTTCACCTTCTACAACTGAGATTAAGATTGTAGTTGATCCAGTTGGAGTTGGGATACGTTGAGCTGAACCGATTAATTTTCCTGCTAATTCAGGGATAACTAATCCGATTGCTTTAGCTGCACCTGTAGAAGAAGGTACGATTGAAACTGCACCAGCACGTGCTCTTCTTAAATCACCTTTTCTATGAGGTCCGTCTAATAACATTTGATCTCCAGTGTAAGCATGAACTGTAGTCATGATACCTGATTTGATTGGAGCTAATTTGTTTAAAGCGTTAGCCATTGGAGCTAAACAGTTAGTTGTACATGAAGCTGCTGAGATGATTTTGTCATCTGCAGATAAGATACCTTCATTTACACCGAATACAACTGTTGGTAAGTCATTTCCAGCTGGAGCTGAGATAACAACTTTTTTAGCACCTGCATCGATATGAGCTTGAGAAGCTGCTTTTGAAGTATAGAAACCAGTACATTCTAATACTACGTCAACACCTAATTCTCCCCATGGTAATTCTGCAGCGTTAGCTTTAGCAAAGATTTTGATTTCTTTTCCATCAACTGTGATTGAATCATCTCCTGCTACTACTGTATCTGCTAATGCATATTTACCTTGAGCTGAATCGTATTTCAACAAATGAGCCAACATTTTAGTATCTGTTAAATCATTGATAGCTACTACTTCATACCCTTCTGCACCAAACATTTGTCTGAATGCTAGACGTCCAATACGTCCAAAACCATTAATCGCTACTTTTACTGCCATTAATAAATCCTCCTTATAGTTTATGTGTTCATTATAATCCAACACTTTTATAAAAGCAACCCATTTTCCGCATTGTAAGTGTTTACAATGACAATATAGTAAATTTTTTCACGAACTTTTAGGCATTTGCCTTTTTAGCTCCGGGTTACTTGGGAAAATCACAAAAAAATCTTCTAAATTATGAAAAAAAGACCGGTTTGTCCGGTCTAAATTGCGAGATTAATCTTCGTCTTCTTCTTCGCTTTCATCATCAGCATCGTCTTCTTCATTATAGATATCATTCATATCGATATGAACTTCAGAGAAAAGGTGGCGATCACGCAAGTCCCACAGGTTTTCACCCAGGGTGATGAAACGCCCGTCCAAAGTGACGTTCGTATAGAATAGTGATCTCTTTTCATCGATTTCTTCCCCGCTAAATTCACGAAGTGCTTGGACTTTGTCAAACATATCATAAAAACTCATCGCCCCACCAGCTTCTATCAAAGAATCATAGGCAATATCAACCATTGATTTAAAATTTTCCATTTCGATCTCCTTACATTTTTTCCGGTGCACTTACACCTAATAAATTCATTGCATTTTTCAGTGTGATTCTTGTCGCTTCGACAAGAGCCAGACGTTGACTCGACAGCTCTAGGTTGTCTTTATCGATTACATGGCATTCATTATAATAACTATGGAATGATGCTGCCAGTTTTTGAATATAGTTAGCCAGTTTGTGCGGTGCTCTGTTTCGAGCGGCTTCACTGACTTCATTTGGGAATTCGTTGATGCTTTGACAAAGATCAACCTCTTTTTCATGCACAAGCAATTCAAACGTATCAGCCATTTTCAATCCGGCTTCCTCAGCCTGATTCATGATTGAAGACATTCTGGCATGAGCATATTGCGCATAATAAACCGGATTTTCATTCGATTTTGATTTGGCCAGAGTCAAGTCGAAATCGAAATGACTGTTAGCTGCTTTGGATACAAAGAAGTATCTGGTCGCATCAACCCCGATATCATCAATCAGATTTTGGATTGTGATGGCATTACCGGTACGTTTGCTCATTTTGACTTCCTGACCGTTTTCAACCATTCTGACCATTTGGATGATGTCGATATTCAACTGATCGGCATTGTATCCAAGCGCCTGAATGGCCGCTTTCATCCTATTGATATAGCCGTGGTGATCGGCTCCAAGCAAATCGACCAGATATTCATATCCGCGATCGAACTTGTTAAGATGGTATGCGATATCCGGAGTCAAATAAGTATAAGAACCATCGGATTTGACCAAAACACGGTCCTTGTCATCACCAAACTCAGTTGATTTAAGCCATAAAGCGCCATCGAGTTCGTAAGTGTATCCAGCATTGGTCAGTTTTTCAATTGTCGGGATGATCTTGTTATCTTCATACAGTGAAGTCTCCGAGAACCAGTTGTCGAAGTGAACCCGGAATTCTTTAAGAACCCCTTTGATTTTTTCCAGTTCATAGTATTTTCCCCGCTCCTTGAAGAAAGCCAACGCTTCCTCTTTTGGCGCTTCGAGATACTTGTCCTGTACTTCTTCTTTCAACAGTTTGGCAATATCAATGATATCCTGTCCATGATAACCGTCATCAGGAAGAGCAACATCTTTTCCGAAACTTTCAAGATATCGGTAATAAAGCGAAATTGCCAGATTGTTGATTTGGTTACCGGCATCATTGATGTAATATTCACGGGTAACATCGTATCCCGCCGCTGTCATGATTCGACAGATTGAATCTCCTACTGCGGCACCTTTGGCATGGCCTAAATGAAGGTCCCCCGTCGGATTTGCCGAAACAAACTCGATATTATATTTAACGTTGTTTCCGGCATTTGATTTTCCATATTCGTCTTTTGCGGCGATGATTTCACTGATAACTGATGTTATCGCCGTCTTTTCCATAATTATATTTATGAAGCCCGGTCCCGCGATGGCCAGTTTTTCAATGTTGTATTTGGTCAAATCGACATTTTCAACAATCGCCCCGGCAATTTCTCGAGGATTTTTGCGTAATTGTTTCGTAAGCTGCATTGCCAGATTAGTTGCATAATCTCCATGGCTTTTGTCTTTAGGAATTTCAATTGTGATTGTATTTTCATCATATTCCTGGCAAAATCCACTTTTTATCAATGCTTCTTTCAGCGCCAATTGCAAAGAATGTTCTATTTTATTAGTTGGCATTTTTTTCCTCCTTAGGTTTTATCTTATTAAAATTACCAAAAAAATGGCTTTTAGTCAATAAAAGTTAGTATTTAGAGCAGTGGAGCAAACAGTCTCAGGATAAATCCGGCCACTTTGGTAAATTTGAAGCGGTCAAGTTCTGTCGCTTCAACCTGATGACTTACTTCGAATGTATTGACAAAGTCTTCTTTTATTTTGGCGATGGTGCTTGATTTGTACAGGATAACCCCGCATTCGAAATGCAAAAACAAACTCCGATAATCAAGGTTGATCGTACCTACTGTCGCAATTTCGTCATCGACAATGAAGTTTTTTGAATGAATGAATCCCGGCGTATATTCATAAATCTTCACCCCTTCAGAGATGAGATTTTCATAGAATGAACGGGTCACATAATACACATACTTCTTATCGGGAATTCCCGGCGTCACAATCCGGACATCGACATTCCTCTTTACCGCCAGAACCAAGGCTTTGTGAAGCGTGTCGTTCAAAACCAGGTACGGCGTAAAGATATAAATGTATTTTTTCGCATTATTGATTATATTTAGGTAGACGTTTTCCCCTACCGATTCATTGTCCAAAGGACTGTCGGCGTAGGGAATTATATAACCGTCGGTAGCATAGTTTTGTTGATAATACTTGGGATGATACTTTTGGAAATCCTCATAGGAGTCCTTCGAGGCATTCCAGGTTGTTAAAAACATCTTGGTCAGCGACCAGGTTCCCAAGCCCTCGATTCTGACTCCGGAATCTTTCCAGTGCCCGAATCGGACAATCTCGTTGATGTATTCGTCAGCCAGATTGATTCCGCCACTGTAGCCGACAATTCCGTCGATAACGGTAATCTTGCGGTGGTCCCGGTTATTCATCGCGATTGACAAGAATGGGACGAAAGGATTGAAAGCCATTATTTTGATCCCGGCGTCACGCAATTTTTTCAGGGTTTCGCTCTTACCACGGGCCAAAGAACCCACATCATCATAGAGGAATCTCACTTCAACTCCCTTTTGCGCGCACTCGATCAACGCTTCGATGATACTCTCAAGCATGTATCCGTTCTCGATTATGAAATACTCCATAAACACAAAATGACGGGCATTTTTGATATCGGCAAGAAGATCAACGAAGTTTTCCTCACCGACCGGATAGTACCTGGACGTGGTATGCTGATAGGTCGAATAACCGATTGACTCAAGATAGTTGAACTGCCCCCGATAATCCAGGGGAATATCGATATCGGCGGTTTTTTCCTCCGGCAAAGTTGTTAGATAATTCAACTGCTTGTCAAAACTGTCGCGCATCCGCGTCGAAGGTCGTTTGTTCCCGATAGCCAGATACATCATGCCCCCAAAAAGAGGTGCAATGGTTATCACAATCGCCCATATCAGTTTGTATCCGGAATCTTCATCCTTGTTGACAATGTAAAGCAGAACCATGAAGCTCACTATCCGCAGCACGCCTTCCAAAATAACCGAAATATCGGAAAGGAAGAACATCATTACCAACACCCATATCAGTTGAAATAAAATCAGGATTCCAAATACAAAAATTTTACTGGTTAAAATTTTAAATATTTTCATCTCCATCATCCTTTTCCATAATTTTGACGACAACGAAAACCTCATTAACTTTCTCATCATTTTGAGAGAGAGTATATTTGATCTTCAGATTAGGTTTGAGATATTCAAACTTATCCAGCTTGCTAACCAATTCGACACTCCCATAAGGAGTTGAATAGTCATTGAGAAGCTCCTCATCACGCAACACCAATCTGGAATCGTTGTTGTACAGATAAATTGAATCTCCCAATTTTTCAATCTTGATCCGGTTGCCATCGGTTGTGAATACCAATTCAAAATCATCCCCTCGTTCATCGTAATGACCTTGGGAATAATATTCGATAGTATCCCGATAATCTTCGTATTTAATTATACTTTTATACTTAATATTAACTTTCATTTAATCACCATTGCGATTATACCATAAATTGATATAAACAACTAAAAATTATTTCGGGAAATAGATTTTATGAGCCTCTTTGTTTCGATTGGAAGTTGTTATCGCTCCGACTATTTCACTTATCTGTGGAAACGGAACCAGCTGGCCATTGTTGACAATTTCAATCTCACCAATTTGATGCGAGTTGCCATAATAATGATACGGAACCGCTTGCTGAGTGTCGAGGGCAACATAGTAATCAGGATCATAGCCCCGTTTTGTTTGGTCGTTCTTGATTTTTTCAACCACTTTTTCATCATAGTAGTCGACATCGATATAGCCAAACAACTCCCGATTCAAGAATCTGGTGCAAAGATCACTCAATATCTGATCGCTTCCCTGAGTGAAGTTCTTGAAATAATAAAGAATCACCGCTTCATCAAGCATGATGTAATCGGCCGCACTGACTTGACCATCCAAAAATGGCTTGAGGTAACGGATATCGCCAAAGTCATACCCGGTCTTGTAAAGGGCTTTGACTCTCCTGAAGATTGATTTTAGAATCATTTCATAACTACGGCCAACCGGATGGAAATACACTTGCCAATACATGTGATATCGCGCCAGGATATAATCCTCGATTGCCTGGACCCCGCTTTTTTTAAAGACTATTTTGCCATCTTGGACTCGGATACAGCGAATGATACGAGCCAAATCGAAATGACCGTAACTTACACCGGTAAAATAAGAATCCCGAAGCAGGTAGTCCATCCGATCGGCATCGATCTGCGATGAAACCAAGCCTATGAGAATCTGATTATCGTGTTTTTTCTCAATTATCTTGCAGACATCTTCAGCCATGTCTTCACTTACTGAACCTAGAATATCGGATATCTCCGGACAGTCCCGGATAATCTTGACGGTATACTCCTCGTGTTTTCCTGAAAAGATATCTTCAAATGAATGCGAGAACGGTCCATGGCCGATATCATGGAGTAACCCGGCCACCATCGCACAAAGATATTCGTAGTCACAGAGGTATTCCTTGATGACACTTTTTCTGACCATTCTCCTTATTATATAATACACTCCCAGTGAATGGGAAAAACGTGAATGTTCCCCCCCGGGATATGCCTGCGAAGTCCCCCCCAACTGCTTGATCCGACGCAGCCTCTGAAATTGAGGCGTATCGATCAAATCGAGAATCACCCGATTATCAACAGTTATATAATTATGGATCGGATCCCGAATTACTCGTTCCTCCTTCAAGGCAATGCTTGCTAAAGTGAATTTTCCCATAATCAAAACCTCCTTTATACATTATACAAAAAAAATTGATGACAATATAGTTTTTTAGCCATTTTGGCTCAAATTATCCAAATCCCCAAAAAAATACCCGCAGTCAGCTATGACCGCGGGATAATATTCCTTATTTATTAAATTAATATAACAGTTTGAAATTCCAACGACTATTTTACGTCAGTTTTCCATAATCCATGAAGGTTACAGAATTCATAAACTGCAACAACTTTCTTACCAGCTACATTGAATGATGCTTTTGGTTCGTCAGCAGGTGTCAAATCTTTACGTAAAGATCCGTCTTCCAATTCAACTGCGATGAATTTGATCAGATGTTCTTCAGTCATTGGATGCAATACTTCACCAACAGCCACACTCAACACATCTCCATCCATAGATACTACAGGGACATGTTTTTCAACTGCTGCATCAACAGTTCCTGCAATCAATTCTTCCATCGGTTGATCACAGCAAACTAATTGTCCGCCACCATTTTCAACTAATTCAACGATATTACCACACACATTACATTTAAAAAATCTCATTGGATTTTCCTCCTTTTTCTACTATCTACACCAATCATAGCACTTTTGTTTCTTTGATAAAAGGAATGTGCTCAGTATTTTTTTCAGATTTGTGAAATTTCAAATTTTGGAAATAGTCCCATTTTTTCAAATTTATCACTACAATGGAACCATAAACTTTAAGGAGGATTTTATTTAAATGAAAGGTGTTAAAATAGTTACAATTGGTGGGGGTAGTTCTTATACTCCTGAATTGATGGAAGGTTTCATCAAAAGATATGATGAATTGCCAATCCGCGAGATTTGGCTTGTTGATATCGAAGCTGGTAAAGAAAAAATGGAAATCGTTGGGAAAATGGCTCAAAGAATGTGGGACGCTTCTCCTTATGATGTTAAAGTACATTTGACTTTAGATCGTCGTGAAGCATTGAAAGATGCTGATTTCGTTACTACCCAATTCCGGGTTGGTTTATTGAATGCTCGGATCAAAGACGAAAGAATCCCACTTAGCTACGGTGTAATGGGACAAGAAACAAATGGTGCCGGAGGAATCTTCAAAGCACTTAGAACTATCCCAGTAATCCTGGACATCGTTGAAGACATGAAAGAATTATGTCCTGATGCCTGGTTGGTTAACTTCACTAATCCATCTGGAATGGTTACTGAAGCTATCCTGAGAAAAGGTGGATGGGAAAAAGTTATCGGATTATGTAACGTACCAGTTGGTGCAATGATGGCTGAACCTGAAATGTTAGAAATGAAACTTGAAGATATGAACTATCGTTTCGCCGGTTTAAACCATTTCCACTGGCATAAAGTATATGACAAAGCTGGAAACAACATCACTCAAAAAGTAATCGATCGTATGTATGATGCTGATGCTGGTATCCCAGCTAATATCGCTGACTGTCCAATCACAAAAGAAATCGTTGATCAAATGGGAATGATTCCTTGTGGATACCACCGTTATTACTATATGCAAACAGATATGCTTGATCACTTATTGGAAGATTACAATGGTAAAGGAACTCGTGCTGAACAAGTTAAACAAACTGAAGCAGAACTGTTCGAATTATACAAAGATCCTAACTTGGATCATAAACCTGAACAATTGGCTAAACGTGGTGGGGCTCACTACAGTGATGCTGCTTGCGAAACTATCGCATCTATCTACGGAGACAAGAAAACTCACATCGTTGTTTCAACAAGAAACAATGGAGCTATCCCATTCTTACCAGTTGACTGTGCAGTAGAAGTATCTACATACATGTCAAGTGCAGGTCCAATGGCTATCGCTTGGGGAGATATGGATTACGCTTCAAAAGGTTGGCTGCAAGTAATGAAAAACATGGAACAATGTGTTATCGAAGCTGCAGTAACTGGAGATTATGGAACATTATTACAAGCATTCACTTTGAATCCACAAATCTCAGGTGGAACAACTGCAAAACGTATTTGTGACGAATTATTGATCGCTCATAAACATTTCCTTCCACAATTCGCTGAAAAAATCGCTGAGTTGGAAGCAGCAGGTGTTACAATCAAAGACGAAAAAGTTCAAGCTATCGCTGAATTATAATTTTTAAAGCAACTATCAACTATATTTCAAGGAGAAATTTATGAACAAGACAAGAAAGTTGAATATCACTTACGGAGCAATTCAGGCACTTTACTATGCCACTTTCTGCGCAATGTCCGGCTACGCTTCGGTATACATGCTGGGTTCAGGGATTTCGAACTCGGTAATCGGACTGGCATTGGCACTCGCAAACGTCTTCGCATTTGTTATTCAACCATTTGTCGCGGCATATCTCGATGATCACAAGGAAATACCTTTGTCCCGTGCGGTCGCAATAATGTTGGCTATCATCCTGCTTGGCAGCGCAATAGCTTTCATTTCCGGTAGCGCAAGTGGTGTGGTTACCGTCGTTCAGATCGTCCTGCTGACAGTCGGATTGTGCATCCTGCCCTTGATAAATTCCATGGCTTTCACCTTTGAAAAACATGGTTACAAACTTAACTTTTCCATTCCGCGAGGAATAGGGTCCGGTGCTTACGCAACTGCTTCCCTGTTCCTGGGATGGTTCTTCACTGGCAACAGTACGGACTATATGCCGGTATTCTTCGCCATCTTCGCTTCAGCGATGCTGGTAAGTATCCGCCAGTTCCGACTGCCAAAGGAAGAAATTTCTGAACAAGTAGAAAAAACCGAAGAAGTTAAGAATGATTTGTCGCTCGCCAAGTTTGTGGTACGTTACAAAAAATTCATGATTGTTGTAGCTGGTTGCTTTTTCCTTTATATCGGTCATTTGGCAATCAACAACTTCTTTTTCCAAATTATCACCAATGTCGGAGGCAACTCCGGGAACATGGGGGTTGCCGTATCAATTGCGGCCTATTTGGAAATCCCGGTCATGTTTATGTTCACTCGCATCAACAACCGCTTCTCACTAAACAAACTATTCATCTTTTCCGGAGTTATGTATCTCGCCAAAACAGTCCTTACGTGGCTGGCGCCAAATGTCGGGGTAATCTACTTCGCTCAAGTACTGCAAATGTTTGCTTATGCACCGTTCATCCTGTGTACGGTTTATTATGTGAATGAAGCAATCAGCCCTGCCGATCAGATTAAAGGTCAGTCGTTTATGACGATGTCAATGACTTTAGCGGGAATTATTGCATCATTATCCGCAGGTCTTTTAATCGATAATTTGGGAGTCAACAGTTTCTTGCTGGTGGCTACCGTAATGACTGCAATCGGAACCGGAGTGCTGGCAATCGGAATTGTCACCAACAATTCAAACCTTATACATTCTAAAAACAAATTATAACCCAAACAAAAGGAGGCATTTGTCTCCTTTTTTGCTTTCCATGATAATTACAAGAATCGAGTAGGAGGAAATAAATAAAATTTTATTTCCGACCTCTCACACCACCGTACGTGCCGTCCGGCATACGGCGGTTTAAATCTATACTAAAATATGTTTTAACTGATATTGGTCTAGCAGTGATGCTAGACCATTTCTTTTGAGTACTTTGTTTGTTATTTTGGTTCGCAGAAACGTGCTTGCACAGCGGGCATATGATTTCCTGGAATTTGACCATGATTCATATTGCCATCTTTGGGCCCCTAGTTTTCTCAACTGTTTTCTACGGTTCTTGATGGTTTTCCATTTCTTCCACAGGTACATTCGGATTCTAAATCTAATCCAGCCATCCAGCCTTGCACATTTGGATTTGAAATTTCCGATTCGGTAGTAGTTGACCCACCCGACAATAAGTTGCCTTATTTTCATTCGGCGATATTCCCAAGATACTGACCAACTTCTATTTGTCAGACTTTTGAGCTTATCTTTCAAGATAGCTATTGATTTAGCATGTGGTTTGGCTTTCCATGACTGGCTGAAGTTGTCATAATAGAATCCAAATCCCAAGTATTTGATATCATTTGGTTTGGATACTTTGCTTTTGGTCATGTTGACCTTGAGCCCCAACTTCTTTTCAATGAACTTTCGCACATTCTCCATAACTCTATCTGCAGCTTTACTGCTACCGACAAATATCATGCAGTCATCAGCGTACCTAGTAAAATGCAACCCTCTAGCCTCCAATTCTTTGTCGAGTTCGTTAAGGACGATATTACTCAACAATGGACTCAACGGCCCTCCTTGGCTTGATCCGATTATTGACTCTTTGTATTCTCCATCAATGCTTATTCCACTTACCAGGAATTTTCTTATCAGTGATACAATTTCACCATTCTTGACATCTTTCATGATTAAGGTAATCAATTTATCGTGGTTGATGTTATCAAAGAATTTCTCCAAGTCAATGTCAACAATCCATTGGAAACCATCATTCATGTATTCCAATGATTTGATGATTGCCATCTCACAATTTCTATTAGGTCTAAAACCCTAGCTGTTATCGCTGAACAAGGGTTCATAGATAGGAATCAATACCTGGGCGATGGCTTGTTGAACGAACCTGTCGAGCACTGTTGGCACTCCTAGGTTTCTAACTCCACCATCTAGTTTAGGTATTTCCACTCTTAATACAGGCTGTGGTTTGTATTTCCTGTTTTGTATCATTTCCTTTATTTCATCAAGATGTTCATCGAGATGTCCTTTGAGGTCCAATACTTTCATTCCATCAACGCCACTAGCGCCTTTGTTTCGTTTTACTTGGGTATATGCCTTTTTGAGATTGATATCACTAAGCATTTCTTCAAGTAATGTGTTATCAGTATTCATATTTCCGTTACCTCCATTGATTTCGCTATTCATCAGGCTCACTTCCCCTACATTCTTCTTTCGGGCCTTGATAGTGTGTTCGTCTGTCTTTGAGGTTTCGCGCGATGAAATCAAGCCTAATTTTAATAACTGATAGATTCATTCAGTCCTTCACTCCATGGCCATTACAGCCACTTCTTCGCTACTACGACGTCTGCTGACTTCTTGCGATTCGTTGTTACTAGGATTGCTCCCTCGCAAGATCTCCCGGGATAAGGTCATATCTCTTTCACCCCATATATCCGCCACATTTACATGTAATAGTTGTATTCCGCAACCTCTTATGACTTCGCGTTGTTTAGCACGCTCGTCCCCATTACCTGCCTGATATGTGATTTGTGTACCTCGGACCAGGGTTTTGCCTCCATCTTCTTTCAGATTCCACCTCACGATGGACACCCTTGATATTGGCTAGTGGTTGGCAGTTGCGACGTCACCCCCACAGTGGACTTTCACCACCTAGATATATGCCATGCCCGGCATACCAATAAAAAGGCCCTGCTGTTGCAGGTGCCTTTCATTAATTCTCTTTGTTTTCGTAATAATGCTTAACCAGGAATTGAGTCTTGCGAATATGATTTTTGACTTTTTCCACGGCTCTTTTCTTATCGCCAGCTAGAATTGCTTCATAAATTTCACGATGCTCCACAGCTGCCGATTCCAGTCGGTTCGGTTGTTTGATTGAATGACGTGATGTGACGTGAATATAATAATTTATGTCTCGGAGTAGCTGTTCGAAATATTGCGACTGCGTTCCTTTGTAAATAGACTCATGGAATGCGATATTGGCATCGTTGAACTTCTCTTCATTTCCGATCTTCGACGCTTCTTCCATAGCCAGATAGGCTTCCTTGATTTTATCAAGTTGGACAGCATTGATGCGGTCGATTGCCAGTTCCACTGCCAGACCTTCCAAGACGTAACGTATTTCCAGCATGTCGTTGATATCACGATGTGAAAAACCGATTACAAATACTCCTTTGTTCGGTTCGGAACGAACCAGCCCTTCGAGTTCAAGCTGCTTCAGCGCTTCACGGATTGGTGTTCGCGAAATATGTAATTCCTTTGACAAGGCCACTTCGTTCAATTTCTGCCCTTTGTCGTATTCTTCGTTCAAGATGCGATCACGAAGAATGTTAAATATCTTGCTACCTAACGATCCGTGTCCAGCATGTTCTAAACTGACTTTTTTCATAACTTAAAACCTTTCGATAACTGCTTTTGTAAATTCTTCTGTTGAAGATTTACCACCGATATCGGCAGTAATAACTTTTCCTTCTCCAACGGTTTCGATAATTGCACTACGTAATTTCTTAGCGTTCAATTTATCTCCCATGTCTTCGAGCATCAGCGCGAAAGCTAACAACAAGGCACTTGGATTTGCTTTGTTTTGACCGGCAATATCCGGTGCCGAACCATGAACAGCTTCATAGATGCGGAATTCATCACCGATATTTCCTGATGGAGCAAATCCTAAACCACCAATCAATCCGGCACATAAATCCGATACGATATCTCCGTATAGGTTTGGTGCAACCAGAACGTCGAAGTTTTCCGGACGAATCACTAATTGCATGCACATATTATCAACGATCACTGATTCACTTTCGATATCAGGATAGTTTTCGGCAACACTGTTGAACGCTTCCAGGAAAAGTCCGTCAGTGAATTTCATGATATTTGCTTTATGAACGCAAGTTACTTTTTTGCGGCCATTGCTTTTTGCATATTCGAATGCATATTTGGCGATTTTTTCACTTGCTTGACGAGTGATCAATTTGATCCCGTGCGCAACGTCATCACCGATATTATATTCGATTCCTTTATATAAATCTTCAGTGTTTTCACGGATGATTACCAAGTCGATATCATCATAGCGTGAGTTTGTTCCCGGAATTGATTTTACCGGACGGACATTTGCGTATGTTTCGAATTTTTGACGCAATGCCACATTTACTGAACGGAATCCAGTCCCGATTGGCGTAGCTGTTGGACCTTTTAAAGCCCATTTGTACTCGTTGATTGCATCAACCAAACCAGGTTCGAACACTTCTTTGGTATCTTTGGCATATTCAGCTCCAGCTTCATACTTAACCCATTCGATATCCAGATTAAGCGCTGTGCTTACTGCTTCAACACTTTTAGCAATTTCGCGCCCGATTCCGTCTCCAGGTATTAATACTGCTTTCATTAAAATTCCCCTCCGATTTCTTTGATTGCATTTAACAGACCACCGTATTCGATCATTGTTTTTTCACGTGGTGTCAATTCAAGTTTCGCTTCAATAGTTGAACCGTCAGCTACATTGGTAATTGTAACAACACCAGTTTCATTCATTGCCGCAAAAATGTTTTCGATTTTATATTCTCCGTCAAGTGAGAAGAAATCTTGATCTTTCTCTTCGATAACCAAAGGCAGGATACCGTTGTTGATCAGGTTTGAACGGTGAATTCTAGCGAAAGATACCGCAATTACCGCTCTGATTTTCAGATAGTTAGGTACCAGGGCCGCATGTTCACGTGAAGATCCTTGTCCGTAGTTGTCACCACCGACGATGAATCCACCACCAGCATTGATTGCACGGTCATAGAAATCAGGATCAACTTTTGAGAATGAGAATTTAGATAAATGAGGTACATTCGATCTAAATGGCAACAGTTTGCTGTCTGAAGGAACGATGTGGTCCGTAGAGATGTTATCTCCGACTTTAAGAACAACTTTACCTTCTAATTGGTCAGCTGCTTTTTCCCCACGAGGAACCGGCTTGATGTTTGGTCCCATGTAAACTTCGTTAGTTGAATCGTATTCATCAATGAAATAATTCGGATTTTTAATGAATTTCACATCTTCGATAACATCAAGATACATGTCATCTTCGAATTTTGTTGTCAGGTATCCATTGATTGCACTAAGGGCTGCAAGCTCAGGAGATACCAGATAAACTTCAGCATCATTGGTTCCCGATCTACCTTTGAAATTACGGTTGATCGTACGTAAAGATACCCCTTTTGACAAAGGTGCTTGTCCCATACCGATGCATGGTCCGCAACCACATTCAAGGATACGTGCTCCAGCATGAATCATATCTTGTAAAGCTCCGCTTTCTGACAACATTGCCAAGATAGATGATGAACCTGGTGCGATAACCAATGAAACATCATTATTGACTTTGCGCCCTTTCAAGATTTTAGCTGCACGCATCATATCTGCGTAAGATGAGTTTGTACATGAACCAATCACTACCTGATTGATTTTCATTCCTTCCAGCTCAGCAGCAGGAACTACATTGTCAGGGTTGTGTGGTTTGGCAACCATTGGTTCCAATTCAGACAAATCGATTTCCAATACTTCATCATACGTAGCATCTTCATCAGCTTTGACTTCAACATAATCTGCTTCGCGGCCTTGTTGTTTCAAGTAAGCCAAAGTATTTTCGTCAGTAGGGAAGATTGATGTTGTCGCACCAAGTTCCGCTCCCATGTTAGTGATAGTAGCCCGATCGGTCAAAGTCAGGTTTTTAAGCCCTTCTCCAGAATATTCAACAATCTTGTTGGTTCCACCTTTAACAGTCAGAACTTCAAGAACTTTCAAGATTACGTCTTTTGCAGATACCCATTTGGCTTTTTCACCTACTAGTTTAATGTTCAATACACTTGGGCATTGAAGGTAATATTTTCCTGTCGCCATTGCAACGGCAACATCCAATCCTCCCGCACCAATGGCAATCATTCCCATTGCCCCGCAAGTTGGAGTATGTGAATCAGATCCTACCAGGGTTTGTCCCGGTTTAGAGAAGTTTTCCAAATGCAACTGGTGGCACACACCATTTCCAGGACGAGAAAAAACAATACCATGTTTTTTTGCAACTGAACGAATGAATTCATGATCATCCATGTTTTCGAAACCGGTTTGAAGCATGTTGTGGTCGATATAAGCCACTGCCTTGTCAACAGCAACGTGATCGATATCCATCGCTTCCAACTGAAGATAAGCCATTGTTCCAGTTGAGTCCTGTGTCAATGTCTGATCTATTTTTATCCCGATTCCTGTTCCCGGCTTCAACTCGCCAGCAACCAATTTTTCATTTAATATTTTGTACGCTAAATTTAATCCCATACTATACCTCCTAATTGTATACAATTATATTATACTCTCCCTGTTTTTTCAAGGATTTGTATACAATAATTCGATATATTTGTCCAACTGGCCGGATATTTATGTTAAAATGACGTGAGGTGATTTTATGATCTTAGAATGCTCGAATATAACTAAATCTTTTCAAGGGATTCCCTTGCTCAAAGATGTTACTTTTCGAATCGACGACAACGACAAAGTTGCGCTTATTGGTGTCAATGGTGCCGGTAAGACAACTATTCTGTCAATTATAAACGGAGAAGCCGGTTATGACGATGGCAACATTTTCAAATCGAAAGATGTCACAATCGGCTACTTGAGACAGCAACACCACTTGGATTTGGAAAAAACTGTCTATGATACGGCGTTGGAAATATTCACGCCCCTGATTGAAATGGAGGGCAGAATGCGCGAACTTGAAGCCCTGATGGCCGATAATCACAGCGAAGCAGTCATGAACGAATATGACCGTCTGACCCATGATTTCGCCACTCAAAACGGCTATGAGTATCCTAGCCGCATCCAGGGAGTCCTTAAAGGATTGGGATTCACCAAGGATGACCAGAGCCTGAAAGTCAAAACTCTTTCCGGTGGCCAAAAGACTCGTCTGGCCCTGGGTGAATTGCTGCTCAAACAGCCCAAGCTGCTGATTCTTGATGAACCAACCAACCATTTGGACTACGATGCAACAGTCTATTTGGAAAACTTTTTGAAAAACTATCCGCACGCGGTTTTGATCGTTTCCCATGACCGTTATTTTATCGATCAAATAGCAACCAAAATAGTAGAGGTGGAAAACGGCAAAACCAAGACTTATCCTGGCAGCTATTCCCAGTTTGCCCTGATCAAGAAAAGGAACCGGAACACCGAACTCAACCAATATCTCAACCAACAAAGCGAAATCAAGAAAATCCAGAAATCGATCGACACCCTCAAGTCGTTCAACCGCGAAAAATCGGTGAAGAGGGCCCGTTCGAAGGAAAAGCAGCTTGATAAAATCGAACTGATTGACAGGCCGGAATCGCTCCCGGAATCAATCCGGATGAATTTTACCGCCAAAGTCGAATCCGGTTATGACGTTTTGAAGGTCACCAACCTTGGAATGACTTTTGCAACTCCACTTTTCAAGGATGTGAATTTTGAAATCAAAAAGCAGGATCGAATCTGTCTGGTCGGTGCCAATGGGGTCGGTAAGACCACTCTGTTGCGCCTGATTACTCAGCAATTGCGTCCTTCTTCAGGTAAAATAAAAATCGGGGCCAAAGTCGAAATGGCATATTATGACCAGGAACATACATCGCTTAATTTCTCGAATCCGATTTTCAACGAAATTTCCGATGCCTATCCCAAAATGACCAATACTGAAATCCGTTCAACCCTGGCCCTGTTCAATTTCAGAAACGACGATGTCTTCAAGGAGATTGCCCTGCTTTCGGGAGGAGAAAAAGGTCGGGTTCTTTTAGCCAAGATTTTGCTTAAAAAAGCCAACTTCCTGATTCTTGACGAACCGACCAACCACCTTGACATTGCTTCAAAAGAGGTTTTGGAAGATGCCCTGATGGACTATGACGGAACAATCATCTTTATCAGCCACGACCGCTTCTTCATCAACAAGCTGGCCACCAAGATTATCGAACTGACCCCGCAAGGTGTCAACGAAATCCCTGGCAATTACGAACATTACCTGACTGTCAAAGCCGACTATGGCGCCAGTGAAGCCAAAGACAACTCCAGTTATATCCAGCACAAGCAGGAGAAAACCCTTTTGCGCAAAAACCAGAACCAGTTGCGCAGGGTCGAAGCCAAAATTTCGAAACTGGAAGCGGAACTCGAAGAACTCGGTCAGTTACTTGTCAGCAATGAAGTGGTTGATGATTATCAAAAATACAATGAAATATCCGATCAGATCAATTCCCTGGAAACCCAGCTGGAAGATCAGATGGAGGAGTGGGAAATGTTGCAAATGTAACCCTTCCTCAACTTGAATGCATATCAGTACCCTTATCTCTCAAAAACTGCTACAATTATCTAAAGAGGTGATAATATGGCATATCTAGATATAGGAAGCAGTGCTCCTGATTTTACACTGCAAAACAAAGACGGAAAGGAAATCAGCCTTTCTGACTATTTGGGACAAAAAGTGATTTTATATTTTTACCCTAAGGATTCCACTTCGGGATGTACTAAGGAAGCTTGTGATTTCCGCGATCGTGTCGAATATTTCGATGAAAAAAATGCTGTCGTTCTGGGAATTTCCAAAGATTCGGTCAAATCCCATTTGAAATTCGCAACCAACAACGAACTCAACTTTGAGATTTTAAGCGATCCAAATCTCGACGTAATCAAAGCTTACGGAGTATGGCAGCTTAAGAAAAACTATGGCAAGGAGTATATGGGGGTTGTCCGAACAACCTACGTGTTGAACGAACTAGGCCAAGTTGAAAAAGTATATAAAGTAACCAGAGTCAATGACCACGTCAAAAAAGTCCTTGAAGATCTGGATTAAGATGGAGAAATCCATCTTTTTCTTTAACTGAAAAAATATCCGTTAACCACTTCTTTCGTAATATAATTGGAACTGTACATAAGGAGGAAGTATAATGCTACATAAAAAATTAAAACCCTTTCCAAAGGATTTCCTTTGGGGTGCTTCAACATCTGCTTACCAAGTAGAAGGAGCAAGCTTGACTCACGGTAAAGGACCTTCTTGCCAGGACGTCAAAGAATTACCGGAAGGTACAAGTGGATTGGACGTTTGTGCTGATCAGTATCACCGTTATAAAGAAGACGTTGCTTTGATGGCCGAAATGGGATTCAAAGTTTACCGTTTCTCTATCTCTTGGTCTCGTCTTTTACCAGAAGGTACTGGAAGAGTCAACCAAGAAGGGATCGATTACTACAATAACTTAATCGATGAATGTTTGAAATATGACATTATCCCACTGGTAACAATGTTCCACTTCGACATGCCTGCAGCTCTTGATGAACGCGGATCTTGGGGTAACCCTGACTCAGTTCAATGGTTCGTTGATTTCGCTAAATTAATGTATGAAAACTACGGAGACCGTGTTAAATACTGGCTGACTATCAATGAACAAAACATGCTTACTTTGGTTGGTCCGATTATCGGAACTTTACACCTTCCTGAAGGATGCACAAATGAAATCAAAGAAATCTATCAACAAAATCACCATATGCTGGTAGCTCAAGCAAAAGCAATGGCATTATGTCATGAAATGGTTGAAGGTGGAAAAATCGGACCTGCTCCAAACATTTCACTTGTATATGCAGCAACATGTAAACCAGAAGACGTTATCGCTTCTCAAAACTTGAACGCAATCAGAAACTGGTTATACCTTGACATGTCTGTTTACGGTGTATACAATAACCTGTTATGGGCTTACCTTGAAGAACATGATGCAACACCTACATTCGCACCTGGCGATGAAGAAGCACTTAAAAACGGACATCCTGATTTCATCGGATTCAACTATTATAATACAGCTACTGCGGAAGCTTACAATCCAGATGACGATGAAGAACAAGAAGTTTCGGCAAACCAACAGCATCAACGTGGAGAACGTGGATTCTATAAAGGATACCGTAACCCTAACTTGCAAACTACTGACTTCGGATGGGAAATCGACCCAATCGGTTTCCGTGCAACTCTTAGAGAAATTTACTCTCGTTACCGTTTACCACTGATCATCACTGAAAACGGACTTGGAGCTTATGACAAGCTTACCGAAGACGGAAAAGTTCATGATCCATACCGTATTGAATATCTACGTAAACATATCGAACAAATCCAATTGGCAATCACTGACGGTGTTGAAATGATGGGTTACTGCCCATGGTCTGCAATCGACTTGGTTTCTACTCATGAAGGTATTGTTAAACGTTATGGTTTCATCTATGTTGATCGTGATGAGTTCGATCTTAAAACTTTGGACCGTTACCGCAAGGATTCATTCTTCTGGTACAAAAAAGTCATCGAAACAAACGGTGCTGATTTAACAGACTAATCAAAAAAAAGTATGATTAAGTTCATACTTTTTTATTTCGTCTTTGTTTTAAATAACTGAATTATTCACGCCCTAAGCAGCCGTAATCGTTCATACGAACATTGAACCATCCCATCCGATTAAGACCCGTGGCACGCAAATTAAGACCATTATATGCAACGTTTCTCTTTTGAACAATCGAGTAGGAGGAAATAAATAAAATTTTATTTCCGACCTCTCACACCACCGTACGTGCCGTCCGGCATACGGCGGTTTAAATCTATACTAAAATATGTTTTAACTGATATTGGTCTAGCAGTGATGCTAGACCATTTCTTTTGAGTACTTTGTTTGTTATTTTGGTTCGCAGAAACGCGCTTGCACAGCGGGCATATGATTTCCTGGAATTTGACCATGATTCATATTGCCATCTTTGGGCCCCTAGTTTTCTCAACTGTTTTCTACGGTTCTTGATGGTTTTCCATTTCTTCCACAGGTACATTCGGATTCTAAATCTAATCCAGCCATCCAGTCTTGCACATTTGGATTTGAAATTTCCGATTCGGTAGTAATTGATCCACCCGAAAATAAGTTGCCTTATTTTCATTCGGCGAAATTCCCATGATACTGACCAACTTCTATTAGTCAGTTCTCTGAGCTTATCTTTCAAGATAGCTATTGATTTAGCATGTGGTTTGGCTTTCCATGACTGGCTGAAGTTGTCATAATAGAATCCAAATCCCAAGTATTTGATATCATTTGGTTTGGATACTTTGCTTTTGGTCATGTTGACCTTGAGCCCCAACTTCTTTTCAATGAACTTTCGCACATTCTCCATAACTCTATCTGCAGCTTTACTGCTACCGACAAATATCATGCAGTCATCAGCGTACCTAGTAAAATGCAACCCTCTAGCCTCCAATTCTTTGTCGAGTTCGTTAAGGACGATATTACTCAACAATGGACTCAACGGCCCTCCTTGGCTTGATCCGATTATTGACTCTTTGTATTCTCCATCAATGCTTATTCCACTTACCAGGAATTTTCTTATCAGTGATACAATTTCACCATTCTTGACATCTTTCATGATTAAGGTAATCAATTTATCGTGGTTGATGTTATCAAAGAATTTCTCCAAGTCAATGTCAACAATCCATTGGAAACCATCATTCATGTATTCCAATGATTTGATGATTGCCATCTCACAATTTCTATTAGGTCTAAAACCGTAGCTGTTATCGCTGAACAAGGGTTCATATATAGGAATCAATACCTGGGCGATGGCTTGTTGAACGAACCTGTCGAGCACTGTTGGCACTCCTAGGTTTCTAACTCCACCATCTAGTTTAGGTATTTCCACTCTTAATACAGGCTGTGGTTTGTATTTCCTGTTTTGTATCATTTCCTTTATTTCATCAAGATGTTCATCGAGATGTCCTTTGAGGTCCAATACTTTCATTCCATCAACGCCACTAGCGCCTTTGTTTCGTTTTACTTAGGTATATGCCTTTTTGAGATTGATATCACTAAGCATTTCTTCAAGTAATGTGTTATCAGTATTCATATTTCCGTTACCTCCATTGATTTCGCTATTCACCAGGCTCACTTCCCCTACATTCTTCTTTCGGGCCTTGATAGTGTGTTCGTCTGTCTTTGAGGTTTCGCGTGATGAAATCAAGCCTAATTTTAATAACTGATAGATTCATTCAGTCCTTCACTCCATGGCCATTACAGCCACTTCTTCGCTACTACGACGTCTGCTGACTTCTTGCGATTCGTTGTTACTAGGATTGCTCCCTCGCAAGATCTCCCGGGATAAGGTCATATCTCTTTCACCCCATATATCCGCCACATTTACATGTAATAGTTGTATTCCGCAACCTCTTATGACTTCGCGTTGTTTGGCACGCTCGTCCCCATTACCTGCCTGATATGTGATTTGTGTACCTCGGACCAGGGTTTTGCCTCCATCTTCTTTCAGATTCCACCTCACGATGGACACCCTTGATATTGGCTAGTGGTTGGCAGTTGCGACGTCACCCCCACAGTGGACTTTCACCACCTAGATATATGCCATGCCCGGCATACCACAAAAAAAGTTGTCAGATTACCTGACAACTTTTAATTTATAGGTTATTGGTGATTAAACACCGAATAATAAATCAACGTAAGAAGGAATTGGCCAGTAAGCAGCATCAACAACTTCTTCGATTGAGTCAGTTACAACTCTTAACGCTTCAGCAGTACCGTGTACTTCATCACGCCAAGCTGCAGCTTGATCGAACATAGCAGCTTCAGAAGCATCACATGCAGCGATTTTTTCATCTAAAGCAACCATTAATGATTTCATTTCTGCTAATTTAGCAGCTAATTCATTAGCATCAGCTACAGCGAAGTCAGCAGCAACACCAGCTTCTTTTGCTGATAATACTGTAGAAGTTAATTTTCCGAAGTAATCAACAGCAGCAGGGTATAATAATGTTTTAGCCATTTTTGAAGCAGTTAATCCTTCAACACGGATAATTTTGCTATAGTTTTCCAATAAGATTTCGAAACGTGATTCTAATTCAGCTTCAGAGTAAACTCCTAATCCGTCTAATAAAGCAACGTTTTTCTCAGCAGTGATGCATTTTAATGCAGCAACTGTGTCTTTGTTGTTTTCTAATCCACGTTTAGCAGCTTCAGTTTGCCATTCTTCAGAATATCCATCTCCAGAGAAGATTACACGTTGGTGATCAGTTAGGAATTGACGGATAACAGCATTTACATCTGCACCTTCTTCAACTAATTTAGCCATTTCATTGAATGAGTCAGCTAAGATTGCATTCAAGATTGTGTTTGGACCAGCGATTGATTGAGCTGAACCTACAGCACGGAATTCGAATTTGTTTCCTGTAAACGCGAATGGTGATGTACGGTTACGGTCTGTAGTATCTTTAGAGAATGTTGGGATGTAAGGAACTCCTGTAGAGAAACGTACAGATTCTTTTTCAGAAATAGCTACACCTTCGATGATTTCATTTACTAATTTTTCTAAGTCTTCACCTAAGAACATAGAGATGATTGCTGGTGGAGCTTCGTTTGCTCCTAAACGATGATCGTTTCCGGCAGAAGCGATTGACATACGTAATAAGTCAGCATATTTATCTACCGCTCTAACTGTTGCAGCAACAGTAGCGATGAATGGTAAGTTTTTAGCAGGTGTGCTAGTTGGGTTGAATAAGTTAATTCCTGTATCAGTGATGATTGACCAGTTGTTATGTTTCCCTGAACCGTTAACACCAGCGAATGGTTTTTCATGTAACAGACATCTTAAACCATGTTTTTTAGCAACATCTTCCATGATTTGCATAGTTAAGTGGTTGTTGTCAGTAGTTACATTAACTTTAGCGTATACACAAGCAACTTCGTGTTGTGCAGGCGCAACTTCGTTATGTTTTGTTTTTGAAGGAATTCCGTAACGCCATAATTCTTCATCCAATTCATGCATGAATGCAGATACTTTACGTTTTAAAGAACCGAAGTAATGATCTTCTAATTCTTGACCTTTTGGAGCCATAGCCCCGAATAATGTACGACCTGTTAATTTCAAGTCCATACGTTGTTGGAAGTATTCATCCAATACTAAGAAGTATTCTTGTTCAGCACCTACTGATGCAGTAGCTCCTTTAACACCTTCTAAACCGATGTAAGGTGCAACAGCTTTTACAGATTTAGATAATACATCCACAGATTTCAATAAAGGAGTTTTCTTATCAAGAGCTTCCCCTTTGTATGACATGAATAATGTTGGAATATATAAAGTTCCGTCTTTTACGAATGCTGGTGAAGTTAAATCCCATGCAGTGTATCCACGAGCTTCGAAAGTAGCACGTAATCCACCAGAAGGGAATGATGATGCATCAGGTTCACCTTTACGTAATGTTTTACCAGAGAATTCCAAAATTGCTTTGTTTCCTTCTGGTTCTAGGAATGAGTCATGTTTTTCAGCTGGGAATCCAGTCATTGGTAAGAACCAGTGAGTGAAGTGAGTTGCCCCATTTTCAACAGCCCAGATTTTCATTGCATTTGCAATTACTGTAGCACATTCTTTAGATAATTCCTCACCATCTGCGATAGCCTTGTGAAAAGCTTTGTAGATAGATTTAGGAATCAATGTTTTCATTGTGTCGTCATCAAATTTCATAACGCCATATAAATCAGTTAATTCATTTAGTTCCATTTGCTTGCCTCCTGAACTTAATTTGTTGTATACAATATACAATATTAGTACCTGTTTGTCAATGGAGATTAATAAATTTACTTAAAGATAATAATTTTTTTACAACGTGTAAATTGTTCTTGGTAACAAAAAAACGGATGATTATTCATCATCCATTTTATATCCATGTTTACGCATTTTTTCTTCTTGCTTACGGTTACGTTTTTCGAATTTTCGAGCAACTTCATTATAAGCTTTGACATTGCAGTGAATCCGTTTATTGGCAAATAAACATGCCGCAACAAACTCCACCGGATCAACCAGAGAAAGGGCTTTACGTTTGTTGTCTTCGAAATAAATTTCGATCGTTCTTGGATTGACAACAATGTTCTTCAAACTAACAATCGGATCAGTTATCGTATTGATTCTCATGATATTGTATTCACGATCTCTCGCAAGACGGCGTTTCTCGATAATGTTTCTACGATGGATAACATATTTATATGGTCTGAACAGTTCGATAAATGCGAAAATCACAATTCCGAATACTATTATGACTACAATACCATCCAAATCCCTAATAAAAATCCTGTATATAATCAGCAGAAAGTACATTACCTCAAAATATAAAACCGCCGGATTTCTTCTGACTTTAAACTCTTTGTCCTTCATGACTAACTCCTTTCTTTTAATTCAATTAAATATATCATATATTTAATTGAATTAAAAGAAGGGCGAACAAATCGCCCTTCGCTTTTTTGAAATTAAGCTTGTTCTGCTTGATTGTTTTGATATTTTTCGTAAGCAACTAAGAATGGTGTATAAACCACTGTACATAATGCTAACGCTAATAATTGTGATACAGCTCCACGCCAGCTCGCACCTGTTGCAAGGAAACCTTGAATAACTGGTGGTGTTGTCCAAGGGACAACGATAACTGCTTTTGGACAGAATCCAATTGAAGTAATGATATAACCGAAGATAAGGTTACATACTGGAGCAAGAATAAATGGAATACCTAAGATTGGGTTCAATACCATTGGAATACCGAATGTTACAGTTTCATTGATATTGAAAGTTCCTGGTACTACAGATAACGCTGCGATTGCACGGTTGTCATCACGTCTACCGAAGACGAAGATAGCGATTACTAAACCTAAAGTAACCCCAGATCCCCCGAATTCCCCGAACATTCTTAACCAGTCATAAGCGAAGATGTTCATTTCATCAGATAAAGGATCAACACCGTTGTTGAATTTTTCAACGTTGTCTAAGATTAATGGTGTGAATAATGTTTCTTTTACTGCAGACATCATGTTGTTACCATGAATACCTACGAACCAGAATAACATGATTACGATGTAAAGAACGATAACCCCACCTAATGAGCTACCAACTTTCATCATAGGTGATTGAACGTAGTTGAAGATTACGGAATTGATTGGTAAATTGAAAATCATTTCAGAAGCCAATCCGATTAATGCTGCAACGATCATTGTTAAGATAGATGGAACCAAAACCTCGAATGCTTTAGCAACACCAGGTGGTACTTGCTCAGGCATTTTAACTTTTAAAGAATCCATTTTTCTTAATTGAACATAAACTGCTGCTGAAACTAAAGCCATGATGATACCAGTGAAAAGACCTGTTGCACCGAAGTATCCAGTGTCATATCCACCAACCATACCAGTCACACCATCGATAGTTGCTTCGAATGATCTAGGTGTTACTGCTAAGAATGCAGATAAACCAACTAATCCTGGGAACCAACCTTTTTCTCCTGAAGCTTCACAGAACTCTTGAGCGATACCATAAGTAACCCCAATAGTGATACAACTAATTGTTGCATTAAACACTGCACTAAATGCTGGATTCAAGAAATCCAATGCCATGATAGGTGAAAAGAATGCTCCTAAACCTGTGTTAGCATTTACTAATACGTTTGACCAAAGTAACCCAACCGCACCTGCGATAGTTAAAGGCATAAATGTTTGGAATGAGTTTTTGATCGATGATAAAATTTTGTTTTGTCCTGCCCATGCACCAACACGGCCAAGGACATCCGCCAATTTGTCCATATTTTTTCCTCCCTTAAATATTTCGACAAGTTAAGTATAGAATCTTTTTGGAGAAAAGTCAACGACTTATCAGGATAAAAATACCGTACTTTTGTTTTGAATACCCGTCTTTTTCCAAAAAAACCGCATAAAATCAAGGGTTTTGGTATGCGCTTACATTTTTTCAAGAAATGAAAAAGTTAATTTTCAGTTCATAATTAGAATATTTCGACCGTTGAAAGCTCAAATCCTTCGCAAACTTGGCGCGAAATCGAGTATTCGAAGATAACTCCGCTATCAAGATAAGCAACCTGTTCGATCTGGATTACCGGATATCCTTTGGCAACATTCAGATATTCCTGTTCCAAAGGGGTGGAAAGCAGTGATGTGATCAGTTTATGCCCCGACTGGACTTTCAACCCCATCTTTTCATCGATATAACTATAAAGAGACCCGCTTACATCGCTCGCTGTCAAATTCGGGAAGATGCTAAGCGGCATATAAGTGATCTCTACTGTCTTTGGAACATTGTGAAGACTGCGGATCCTGATAAGATGGTAGACAAAGTCGCCTTCGTTGACCTGGAGCCGGTCGGAAACCTCTTTTGAGGCATGTACTACATTAAATGATATCACTTCAGTCTGGACATTCTCGATGCCATGACGTTTGGAAAAACTGTTTTGGTGGACCGTCTCAAAATCTTTGTGCGCCTCTTGGGCATCATAGTCTTTGACAAAAGTACCCGATCCTCTTCTTCTGACAATCAGCCCTTCATCAACAAGGATTGAAAGCGCCCGCTTCATCGTTTCCTTGTTGCAGTTGTAACTGACACAGAGGATTCTCTCATAAGGAAGCTTTTGTCCGTACTTGTACTCACCTATTAATATCTTTTCGCGAATCGTATCGGCAATATCTTTATACTTAGCCATAAGTTCCCCCTTATAATACTGTTACAAAACTGGTCTGGAAATCTTTGTAATCATATCGTGAAAGTGAATATTCGAAGATCACTCCCGAACTCAGATAACCAACCTGCTCGATTTCAATGGCCGGATGACCTTTCTTGATTCCTAAAATACCCCGGTCAAGCGAGCCTGACTCGACGGTATGCATGATTTTGTGAACACCATGAATCTTCAGATTCAAATCGTTTTCAATATAATCGTAGACGCTTCCTTCAAGATTGCCTGCTTTGAGATTGGGAATAATCGATATCGGGATGAAAGTGTATTCCAGCGAATGTGATTTCCCGTCAATTAAACGATGACGGATTATATGGTAGACAAAACTCCCCTCTTCGATATGAAGATGATGAGCCAGGATTGCGTCAGCCGCGATCACTTCAAATTCAATAATCTTAGAAGTCACCTTTGCATTTGGATAAGTATGGGTCAATCCATGGCTTGATGCCTGGGCTGCTGACTGGGTCAGAGTATCCTGTTCCTTGACAAAGGTACCCGCGCCCCTTCTTCTAACAATCAGCCCTTCTTTAACCAGAATCTCAAGAGCTTTTTTCATAGTGGTTTTATTGCAGCGGTAATTGGCGCAGAGTACATATTCATAGGGCAGCTTTTGCCCATGGGAATATTCGTTATTATTAATTTTTCTGCGGATATCATCCGCTATCTCAATATACTTGACCATAAAAAGCCTCCTTTGGTTAAAGATACCATACTTTTAATGCAAATGCACGGACTATTTAAAAGGAGATAACCCACTAGGGAAATCTCCTATGCCAACAGTTATTATTTTTTTAATAATCAAGCCGCAAAAAATTCAGGCAGCAGTGTTTCTACAAATCCAATTCAATATAGCATATCTCACCGAAAATTAAAAGTCCCCAATATCACTAAATATCCAATTCAACCCTGCTATTCAATCCGTTGCCAACGGCCGTTAAAACAACGTAACATATAAAAAGAGATTAGTCAAAACTAATCTCCTTTACCAGTTCATTCTTGAATGTATATATTTCAAACTTATCATTCTCATAGACACCGAAACTATTGGTTCCTTTTTTCGGGAGCGATATCGAGGACGGATTGATTAAATAAATCCCGTCATCATTCTTCTTACACACCGGTTTGTGAATATGACCGAATGCAAAAATATCGCCGGCTTCTAGCGGTGGCAGATTGTCTTCATTAAAAAGATGTCCATGTGTCAAAAAGAACTTGTGACCATCGACATGGAGAATGTTGAAATCACTTCTGATTGGAAAATCCAGAACCATCTGGTCGACTTCGCTGTCGCAGTTTCCGCGGACTGCCACAATTTTGGCCTTATGATTGTTAAGCACCTCGATTACGCCTTTGCAGTCATATTCTTCAGGCAAATTGTTTCGAGGGCCGTGATAAAGGATATCTCCCAGGATGACCAAAAGGTCGCATTCCAATTCCTGGAATTTCTTCACAGCCTTTTTAGCATATTTTACCGATCCGTGAATATCACTAATGAACATGATTTTCATACATCTCACCTCTCAAGCACTACATTTTTTCGATTTCGTATCTGACAATGGTTTTCAGCCCTTCAGGTTTTACCCTTTTGGGACTGTTCAAATATATTTCATGATGCATCCCCGATAGTTTGATGTTTTCCACGGTGATATACTCCATGATTTTTTTAGTTGTGTTGATCTCACTGTTGTAGGTCCCCTTGTGGAGCATCTGAACCACCGTACTCGACGGGATTTCTTTAACATAGACATCTAACAAGTAAGGATTCGCGGTCGCATCGATCAACGCTCCCTTTACCTTGTCCAAAAGCTCATCATTGACTTCAGGACTCTGACACATCATCAAGGTAAAGCGGATATCCGTTTTCCTTTGAACGTCAAAATGTTCATTATCATATGTATCCCACAGACCCTCCAGATAACCATAACCGATTTCAACACCTTGTTGGGCCATCTGCTTCTTGATTTCCCGGGACACCAATCTCAATATTTCGCTTTTCAATCGGAATTCCTCGTTGGTAGGATTACCGATGCCATCAACCATAATATAATTTTGAGTGGGAACTTCAACGACATCCACTCGTTTGGTATTTGCGGTATATTGAGTCTTATATTGTTTTTTGGGATCAAAACTCATTAATACTACCTCCTAAAAATAACACTTTAACTACAAATTATTTTCTTCTGATTGTTTTTATTATAACCGGTTGTAGTGGTGCATCTTGGAAGTTTGTTTTTACTGATGCGATTTTGTCAATCACATCCAACCCTTCTGTAATTTTACCGAAAGCTGCGTACTCACCATCCAAATGAGGTGCATTATCGTGCATGACAAAGAATTGTGATGAAGCCGAATCCTTATAAGCAGTTCGCGCCATCGACAAAACTCCTTTGGTATGAATCAGATTGTTCTCAACTCCATTAGACGCAAATTCACCTTTGATGCTGCTGGCATCTTTGTGGTTGAAATCCTTGTCATATCCGCCACCTTGGATCATGAAGCCTTTGATTACCCGGTGAAAAATCAGACCGGCAAAGAAATCCTCATCAATTAGTTTCAAAAAGTTTTCTACAGTGATTGGAGCATGTTGAGGATATAGTTCTCCCGCCATAACATCTCCGTTTTCCATTTCAATAATTATCTCAATATTTTCCATAAGTACCTCCTACGATTTACAATAACATTATAAGTATATCCATATTGTACGAAAAATCAAATGATTTTGGATTTTTTTCACGATTATTGTCATAAATTACAAATCCATCCGAGTTTTTTACCGGATTCCTAAAAATCAGTGAACTCAATTAATTTAAGTTATCATTTCTAAAGCAAATTCAATTCCCAAAGCAGCTTGAAACTGACAGTTTGGGCATATAGCGCGACAATCTTCTCGACAATCTTCGAAATGTAGTATTCATTGTCATAATAAAGATTCTCATTGATTGAGTTAATCAGGCTTAAAACAACCTCTTTGGCCACTTCGAATTCCTCCATTATTTCCAGTTTGCCACTGAAAAGATAGTCAACCAATTCATCAAGGGATTCCTCTTGAGCAGCAAGGGCGTAGTAATTAACCAGAGTGGCCACTCCGTTGTACAGATATTTGCGTGGGCAGAGTTTGAAAAAATCCTTGAAAGTGTTCCGATCTGACATACCCAGGATTGTTCTGGTATGCAAATTGATCCGATTCAGGGCCGCCCTAAGAAAGATTAAGTCTTGCGGTTCGCCCAGGTCGGCATTGTCGGTAATTATTTCCGCGATACTGCTTACCCGTGGTTTGATGATATTGTAGACCGCCCGAGCCTGTGTTTTGGCAGCAACTATGTCGAGCAGCAAATCATAGATCAAAGCCTCAACCATGATAATATTGGGTTGGCCAAGCAGCTCGGTAAGCGAATCAAGAAGTTTGCTCTTTTGTTTTCCATTGGAACCAGCCAAGTCCGCAATTTCCTGAAGAACCGGAAGAATCGTCGGATAGAACTCATTGGTCTTGTCATATTGATACTGGGCAATCAGCTTGAGAATATATACCAGCAGTTCATCAAGATGCTCCGGGTACTCAAGGTAATTTTTTGATTCTTCGAGAATTTCCGCAGCCAAGACATTATAGTTCTTCTGGAACACAAATCCGGTTTGCGAATACTTGTGGAAAATCATATCGATTTTCTCATATTCCTCGTCACCGGAGAATTCGATCCCGCCAGACTCTTCAAATAGAATCATGTCCAGAAAATAGTGATACAGATCCTCATTATAATTTATTGCCAGTTCGACGAAATCCTTAAGACCTTCTTCGGACAGAGCTCCATTGAAAGCATTTTCCAGCATCATAACTTTGGAGTTTTCCATCTTGCGGTTCAATTCCAGCACGAATGCCAGTCTATGTGCGCAGACTTTCTTACCGCAATCGCAAATGATGTCATCAAGGTTTCCGACATGACCATCCAAAACGAGATGATAAAGCACTTCACCATCTTCACAGTCAGCTTCAATATGGCTGTCGTCCCCGACAATATTGTATATGCCTTTTTCTTCGATTATCCTCATGGCTTTATCCATAAGCTTGTTAATATTATCCATTTGCGCACCTCATCATTCAGTTGGTTAAATAAATTTCACCAACACCCTTATTATTATATCATAATTTAAATTGTCTCCGGCTACAATAATAAAGTCCGAATAATCCCAAATAGAGCCATTTTCGGGATTAATTTAAAATAACACGAGAGTTCCCCGTGTTATTTATGGTAAGTTTCATTCTTTATTATTTTAAAACTTCGGTATATCTGTTCAACCAGAACCAGACGAATCAATTGGTGGGGAAGGGTCATTTTTGAAAATGACAGCCGCAAATCGCTGCGTCGCAGGATTTCCTCGCCATGCCCTAGTGAACCGCCAATGACAAAAGTTATTGTCGATTTGCCATTAATCATACAGGTCTCAATCTGCCGGGCCAGTTCAACCGAATCCAACTGCTTTCCAGATACATCGAGCAGGATGACGTATTCATTGTCCTTGATTTTGGCTAAAATCTTGCCACCTTCCTTAAGCTTGATCTGTTCCATTTCCTTTAAAGATGAATTGTCTTTGATTGGTTCGTCACTGACCTCGACAATCTCCACCTTGCTGTAACCGCCAATCCGCTTGACATATTCGTTAATTCCCATCTTGAGATATTTTTCTTTCAGTTTTCCAACAGCTATAATTCTAACGTTCATGCTTTCCTCCTGAAACAATATCTACCTGCGATGCACATTTGAAACAGTCAAAGGCAATTCCCAGTTTATTAAAGACACCTTGATAAGTCGTCAGCGCCAATTGTTCGGTATTGGCTTCTTCAGACAAATGGGCCAAAGTGATTTCCCGGGTATCCGGTCCGATTACATCAGCCATCACCGATGCGCTGTACTCATTGTTTAGATGGCCGCGATCCTCATAGATCCGCCTTTTCAAAAACAACGGACGCTTTGTAGCCATCAGTCGCTCGACATCATGATTGCTTTCAATAATATAGTAACTGAGGTTGTGGATATATTCCTGATTTTTCTTGGAGATATATCCGGTGTCTGTCATATAAAGAAGGGATTCCCCTTTGAACCGGAAGATAAAAGCCAGGGGATTTTTCACATCATGGCTGATAGCCAAAGGCATAACTTCAATCCCTGAAAAATCGTATTCCTGATATGGTTGGAGATAATTTTGATCGGGTAGATCTGCCATCGTCAGCGCCCCGGTGTAAACAATCGACTTCGAGAAGATATGGATATTCTTGGAATGGTCATAATGTTCATGGGTCAGAAAAACAAAATTGATATTGGATTCATCGAATCCCAAAACTCCCATTTTATATAAAAGCTGCTTGCGGGAAATTCCGCAATCAATCAAAAATCCCACTCCATTGATATATATGAATGTACTATTCCCTTTTGAACCGCTTGCTAAAACATGATATTCCATAATTTGCTCCTAAGAAAAAAAGGGTACATAGTACCCTGTTTTATAATTATTTGATTCCGTATTTTTTGTTGAATTTATCAACACGACCATCTGCACTTGCGAATCTTTGTTTACCAGTATAGAATGGGTGACAGTTATAACAAGTATCTACACGTACTTCATCTAAAACTGAACCACTTTCAAACTCGTTCCCACAAGATGTACAAACAACTGTTACTTTTTTGTAGTTAGGATGAATTCCTTTTTTCATTATATTTTTCTCCTTCCGCCTTATAATTTTATAATTACAAAGTAAGTTACCATGATATTATACACTAATTTAACCCCATTTCAAGAAGTTTTTTTCTAATTTTCAACATTTCTTCTCGAAATTCTTGCTCCAAGAGCAATCAATTTATTGTCGATATTGGCATAGCCACGATCGATATGATAGACGTTGGCGATTTCACTGACACCATCAGCAATCAAAGCCGCTACAATCAAAGCCGCTCCACAGCGAAGATCGGTGGCATATACCCGGGCCCCAGTCAGTTTGGTTGGTCCGTGGATTGCACATTCACCATCACCGACTTCAATGTGTGCTCCCATGTGCGCCAACTGTTCACAATGACCGAAACGTTCAGGATAAATGTTTTCCGTGATTGTAGAAATTCCTTCCGCCTGGGTCATCAAGGCCGCCAACGGCTGTTGCAAATCGGTTGCAAAACCAGGATACACCTGGGTTCTGACATCGCAGGAAACCATCTTTGAGGCACCGTTGACAATGATGCTGTCTCCGATTGTCTCCATTTCAACCCCCATTTCCTTCAGTTTTGAAATCAAAGACTCCAAATGCTGAGGGATGACATTTTGTACGACAACCCGATCACCTGCCGCAGCAGCGATAACCAGGAAGGTTCCCGCTTCGATTCGATCGGGAATTATCTCGTGGTTGCATCCTTTTAAAGAATCAACCCCTTCAATGGTAATCGTATCGGTTCCGGCTCCCCGGATATTTGCTCCCATCTTTGTCAACAAGTTGCAGACATCGATTATTTCCGGTTCCTTGGCCACGTTTTCAATAACGGTTTTTCCTTTGGCTTTGACAGCCGCTAAAATAATATTTATCGTCGCCCCCACGGAAGCGAAGTCGAGATAAATTTTGGTCCCGATCAATTCCTCTGCCGAAATCACAATGCAGTCATCATCATATTCAACTTTTGCTCCCAGGGCCTCGAAACCTTTTATATGCAGATCAATCGGCCTCGGCCCTAGATAGCACCCACCAGGCATTCTCATCTTCACTGATTTGAACTTGCCAAGCAGCGATCCCATCAAATAGTACGAAGCTCGCAGTTTATCTACGGCCGGAGAAACCAAAGGGATATTTTCAAGGTTGGTTGGATCGATTGTGATCGTATCACTGTCACGGCTTACGGTACAATTCAATTCCTCCAACAATACTTTCAAGGCGTCAACATCCGAAATATGGGGAACACCAAAAATACTAACCGGTCCATCAGCCAGCACCACTGCCGGAATCAGGGCTACAGTTGCGTTTTTGGCTCCGCTGATTACCACGGTTCCGTTTAACTTGTGACCACCTTCAATTGCAATTATTTCTTTCATCATAGTCCTCCAACTATAGGATCCTATCCAAGATATCATTTCCAAATCAATTATAACACAATTCCATATAAAAATAACGGGATTTTATTCGCTGCAATTTACCGAATAAAAAAGATGAAGTATTCCTGAGAATACATCATCTTTGATAAAGTTTTAATAACCTAATTATGCTTTGTCAACAGAACCGAATAATTCCATTTTGATTTTAACGATTTCTTTAATCGCTTCAAATCCAGGAGCTAATAATTTACGAGGGTCGAAACCTTTACCTTCCAAGTCTTTACCAGCTTCGATATATTTTCTAGTAGCTTCTTGGAAATAAAGTTGACATTCAGTGTTAACGTTGATTTTTGATACTCCTAAATCGATTGATTTAGCGATCATATCATCAGGAATTCCTGTTCCACCGTGTAATACTAATGGTAAAGTTCCAGTTTCTTTTTGAATTGCTGCCAACGCTTCAAAATCTAAACCAGCCCAGTTTTCAGGGTATTTACCATGGATGTTTCCGATACCAGCTGCTAAGAAGTCAACTCCTAAGTCAGCGATCATTTTACATTCTTTTGGATCAGCAACTTCACCTTTTCCAACTACACCATCTTCTTCTCCACCGATTGAACCAACTTCAGCTTCAACTGAGATGTTCATTGAGTGACAGAATTCTGTGATTTCTTTAGTTTTTTCAATGTTTTCTTCGATTCCGTAATGAGAACCATCGAACATGATTGAAGTGAATCCGGCTGCAGCAGCTGCTTTAGCTCCTTCGTAAGAACCATGATCCAAGTGTAATGCTACAGGTACAGTGATGTTTAAAGATTCTACCATTGCTTCAACCATAGCAGCAACAGTTTTGAATCCTGTCATGTATTTAGCAGCACCTTCTGATACTCCTAAAATAACTGGTGAGTTATTTTCTTGAGCAGTTAATAAAATAGCTTTAGTCCATTCTAAGTTGTTAATGTTGAATTGACCAACAGCATAATGTCCTTCTTTTGCTTTTACAAGCATTTCTTTTGCAGATACTAATCCCATTATTATTTCTCCTTAAATTGATTTTACAGGTCCATTTTACTACATTTGCTCAAAAAATCTAGTTTTTTTTGCCATTTAACCGGATTTTTTGGCAATTTGATTAATTTTTCACGAATATCACAAACCCCGACTCAATGATAGCGGATACATTGGCTGTTCCTCCGGTCGGGGCTGATTATTTTATTGTAAATTTCTAATAGTAACAGATAACCGGGGTACCGATTTGAGTGTACGAATACATCTTCGCCGCCTCGGAATAGCGCATGTTGACACAGCCATGTGATCCTGCATAGGTATAGATATTTCCACCAAATGCTGATCTGTAAGTCGCATCATGCATCCCGATTCCCCGATTGAATGCCATCCAATATTTTACCGGAACTTCGTACGGCCAGGTTCCATCAGGATTTTGGGTTCCTCTAAGAACTCGGTCGATTTGTTTGTAATATACATAGTAACATCCTGAAGGTGTTTTGCGATCAGGATCACTGGCCAGACCAGTTACAATCTGATCAGTTTCAAAGACAATCTTGCCGTTTTGGATCATGTATAAATGCTGAGCCGACAAGTTGATTTCAACATAAGTATTACCGATCCCTTGATTGCCTTCATAACCATAACCGAAAAGGGCTGGCTTTCTGCTTACTTTGGCATGGTCGCTAATCAATTCAACCAGGTTATTTGTCTCCGCTCTCACCAAGACGTATTGGCCGAGGCTTCCACCACTGATGGTAACCGTATTTCCAGTTGCGGTTTTAAAGTTTCTGGTTATTCCCAGGGTATAGTAATATCGAGTGAATGTTCGGATGAATGCCTCTGCATTGCGCTTGAACACGTCGTCATTTTTGGTCCAGTTACCAGCTGAATCCTTAGTCAGCCAGGTCAGCAAAGTATTTTCGTCGAGAACGAAAGTATGTTCGGCATCCGGGGTATAGGTGATTCTGGCATCACAATATTGCTTTGCCAGTTCCAGCTTAGCCATAAGTTGGGGATTATCCGATTTAAGTTCAGCCTGATAATAAAGGCCTTGCTCAACAACATCAAAAGTTTCCTCTCCCAAAAGATAATTTTCTTTGATCAATCCAATCAAAGAATCCACATCCATGGTTGTTCCGATATCTTCGGGAACAATCACAAATCCGGAGTCCTGATAACTCACATATGCATCACTAGGCGGCGTGGTTCCATTGGTTTGATCCAGACCTCTGATGGTATTCTCCAGGGTTTGATCATCAATCGAGACAAAATCGTCACTTGAATAATGACTCGGTTTGACATATCCCACAAACCAAAGCAAGTTGTTTTGGTTTTCAATCAGCTGTGCCACTTCTTCGCCATGGGTGATTTCAGGATTGAAAGCCGACGAATCGAGAAGAACAGCCGAATCCTTGAATTCAATCAACATCTTTCGCGCATTGATATTATCTTCAAAAATTCCGACGACCTCATCACGGGTCCTGCTTGAAACATTGACACCTTCCAAAGTGGAATTTTCAAAGAAGTGGGAACCGTAGAAATTCACTCCCATAAAGTAGATAACAAGCAGGATTATCCCGATAACCCAGACCACGATTTTCAATTTACTGTCAAAAAGCTTATGTAATATTGATTTGCGGACATTTCCATTGTCAGCCTTTTTATCGTTTTCCAATTCAATATCCTCCCAATTCATTTCCCGACAATATGCTGCTTTCTCGGAAAATAATTATCATACACTTAAATATAAATATACCAAACTTATTCGTTTAAATCTATAAATTTTCGTTTTGAGAAATGAAAAAGTGTGATTCCCAATGCCATTGAAAGATTCAAAGAATCGATATCTTTAGAGTGATTGATCAGGATCGATTGCCCGTACTCCAAGTACTGATCCGGTAGCCCGCTCGACTCGTTTCCAAAGACAAGGGAATGGAATCCTGGTTTTGGTTCGACCGAACTGAGATTGACCGCTCCTTTCAACATCAAAGGATAAATGTCATTTTCAGGAAATCGGTTAAGATAATCTTCAAAACTGTCGAAATACTCGATTTTGATTGAGAAGATAGCCCCCATCGATGCCCGTAAAACCCGGGGATCGAAAACGTCGACACCGGGACGGATTATTGCCAGATTGCGATAACCGAAGCCAAGCATTGTTCTGATATTCGTTCCCATGTTTCCCATATCGCCAGGATTAACCAGGACAACATGATCCGCTTCCTCAATTTTCATATCATATTTATCAAAAAGTGCGATTGCATAGCAGTTGCCTTTTTTCACAAGTCGCTTGATTGTATTGTCCGACTCGATGATTTCAATTCCTTCTTTAATGGCGATCTTCTTGATTAATTCGACCCCTTTGTTTTTATGACTGTTGCTGGAAAGATATATCCTCGTAACAATATCCGGCTTCTTTTTAAGCAGCTCAATGGTCTCAAACACGCCTGTCGTATATGTATAGGAACTGTCTTTTTGATAGTTTTTAACTTTCATCTAACTTCACTCCTTTTTTTTATAAAACCATGTTATACTAATTTGGAGGTGAATTCAATGAACAATTATTTAGCGTGTCCAAAGTGTCACGAACCCCTTATTTTAGAAAATAAAACCTACCGTTGCCAAAACAACCACTGTTATGATTTGGCCAAAACAAAGTATATCAACCTGCTGCTCAACCCGGATAAAGCATCAAACAATCCCGGCGATTCAAAGGAAAGCCTGATTGCCCGGAAAAATTATCTTAATTCCCATCACTATGATTCTATTTTAAACCAGGTAACCGATATAATCAAAAAATATAACCTTTCAGACAATCCCCATATTCTCGATTTGGGCTGTGGCGAAGGTTATTACACTTATGGAATGTACCGTGCCGTTCCCGGAACATATTATGGTCTGGATATTTCCAAAACCGGAATCAATATGGCCACCAAATATACCAAGGACATCAACTGGATCGTCGGCAATTCCAAAAACATTCCCATCCAGGACCACAAACTGGATTTCATCGCCGCTCTTTTCACAGTTGTCAATCTCGATGAACTGCGAAGGACTTTGAAAGAAGACGGCAAAATCATTCATGTTACTGCCAATCCCAATCATCTGATTGAATTCAAGCACCTGATCTATGATGAAATCAAAGTCAAAAGCGACAAATTCATCCGGCTAGACCTCCCGGTGGTGGAACAATACGATTTCACTGTTAAGGAAAATATCGAGAATCCCGAGGATGTCCTGAACCTGTTCAAGATGACCCCGCATTATTATCACGTTTCTGCCGACAAACGTCACGTAATCGACGAGTTAAGCGCTTTAGAAATTACCATCGATATTAAAATAACTGTTTACTCATTGTAGTAAAATTTGTTATAATAACAAATATACAACAAAGGAGTCTGATTTATGTCAAGTCTTACAAATATATTTTTACCACTTGTAGTTAGCATTCTGCTGGTGTGGTTCACTTTTTTGAACATCAACTATTTCTATAATATCCATAAGCTGAAAAAAGATGAAAGTGGGATGAAGTTATGCAATACCCCATTGGGAATTGTTATTAACTACTTAGTTTTATTAGTATATGTTTTGGGTACTGTCGCAGGCCTAGCTGCCATGATTTATTTCGCATCAATCGGTGAGGTTGATCCGACCGGTCTTGATTTGCTGAACGTTGTCGCTATCCTGGCCTTGCTGTCAAATCAGTATTTCAACCATATTGTTTATTACAGCGACAAATCACTGATTGTCGGAAGAGCTAAATTTGATTATCGAAAAATCAAACGAATCCAGTTCAAACCGCATAAAATCACATTCAACTACGGCCAAAACCATCTTTCGACAAGACTATTTTTTGTCGATGAAGACAAGTTGAAAATCACCCTGAAACGTAAATCATAATATTCTACAAACCCTTGATTGATTCAATCAAGGGTTTTTTAGTTCGTTGATGACCCGCAATCCTTGGGGAATGACATTAATCCGATACGTCCCCGCCGGGTATGTCTCACCATCGATATTTATTTCATGCTCGGTTTGGAGCGTCATTTGATTAGTGGTTAACCTTATAGCTCGCTGATCTTCAATCAAAACTCCCAGAGCCAGTTTTAAAAGAGTTGTGACAGCTTTGATTTTGCCGCTGCCCGCAACTGCAATCAGTTCAATCATCCCGTCATCGACCTTGCCTTCGCCGATTTTGAAGCCACCACCGTAATACCGTCCGTTGGCGATTGCCCCGATAATGAAGCGATTGGAATTCTCCTGGTCACCAATACTCAGCTTAGCGGTGAACCCTTTGAAGTGAACCAGACGCTGGACCATTGTCTTGGCATAATAGATACTACCGGGAAGAATTTTCCAGATTTTTTGATCATGGACATGATTAGCACAGTCACTGTCGATGGCAAAAGCGAGGGTGTTTGCACAGTAAATGTCATTAGCTTTGAAAACATCGATGTCCTGCCCTTGAAGCTCCAATGACCTGACTATCTCCTCCTTGATATCACCGCTGATGGAAAAGTTTCTGGCAAAATCATTGCCGGTTCCATATGGGATGATTACCAGGCCGGTTTTGGTGTTAACCAACTGTTGGATTGCCTCATGGATCATCCCGTCCCCGCCAATCACATAAATCCGATTTTGAGGAGATTGATGCAACCCTGCCAGTTTCGAGGTATCCCGGGGCCCCTTGGTTCTCAAGATCAAGTATTCATGCCCGACCATGACCTCTTTGATGATATTTTCGATTTCGAGATGCCCGGGTTTGATTATGAATACATGAAGCATCTCATCACCTCTTCAAAATATAAACTATCCGCTTAAATTTGCCGTTATCGGTTTTCCGGACAATCATTTTCCTGATAATTTCAAAATTATGTTTTTCAAACAGTTCTTCGTATTCCTCATGAACTACCAATACCAGTTTTTCAGCAATTCTAAGACCATTGACGATTATTGATTCCTGCTGTTCCCTGGTAATTGGCGTATAAAGATTGTAAGGAAGATCGATTATTGCCACATCTTTTTTGATTTCAAGGTCCTCGATAGCGCTTTTTTTAACCAACTGACCGTCGTATCCATAATTTTCAAGATTTAGACGGGCCCGGTATGAATTCGACCGTGAAATATCAAATCCGATTATATCAACCCCGAGTCCCAGACCTTCAAGGACTACCGAACCCATACCACAGCAAGGATCGACTACCGTGATTGAATCACTCGTGCCAACCGCCAGGTTTATCAGGGTTCGACACATCCGCAAATCCAAGGCGTTGCAAAATGTATAGGGCTTGTTCAAGAAGCGTTTCCAGCTTTCGTCGCCATGATCAACTTCACCAACGACATATTTGCCTTCGATAAACGTTACTGCAATCGTATTCTCGGGGTTGGAGACCCTGACGTTGCCCGCTATTGTTTTTGATATTCGGGCACAGATATCAAGAGTTTCCTGGTATTTCACATGAGTTTGATCATTTTTAAGGTAGATTACTTTAAAATTGCGATACTCAAGTTTCTTTGCTTCCAACATTTTCAGCACTTCATCCATACTCGGTGCTTCGGCAATCAAACGTACCACATCCTTGATATAAACCGACTTGTCAATATCCACCCTGATATTGGAAAAGAGGTAATTAGCTTGATTCTCATGATTGAACAAGGCCCGATACTCCCCCTTGAATAACTCTTCTTCCAGATGAGGGTATTTAAAAAAGTACAAAAATCTATTTTCCATCAACTTCTCCTTCGCGATTTAAAATAAAAAGCTTGGTTCACCCAAGCCCTTAATATTATCCTCTTATTTTACTGATTGCATCAACAATTTCTTCTACTGTTGCAACTTTTCCAGTGAATAAAATCTTGTCGTCAACTACCAAAGCTGGTGTCGACATTACGCCCATCGTCGCAATATCCGCCATGTCAGTGACATGTTCAATATCTTCTGAAGAACCTAATCTTTCCAAAGCGGTTTTGGCATTGGCTTCCAAGGCATTGCATTTTGCACAGCCTCCTCCCAATACTTTAACATCGGATTTCACATTATCTTTTGATACTTTGATTTTTTGTTTAAAAAATGCCATTACTATTCTCCTTCGCATTCACAACTGTAGTTGGACTTTTCAGCACAGCTTTCTTCAAGCTGAATACCAAATTTTTCAATTGCTTTGGCGCATTCAATATTGATGGAATAATGAATCCATTTCCCCGCTCTTCTGGTTTTGATAACTTGAGCATCTGCCAGAATTTTCAGATGATGCGACAATGTCGATTGGACACATGGAACATCCTCCAAAATCATGCAGGCACATTTTTCACCTTCCAACAACAATCTGATTATTTCCAATCTGGTTGAATCCCCTAAAGCTTTAAATATATCTACCATTTCCATATTATCACCTACGTTCAAGATATCACAAATATCGATATTCGTCAATATAACAATCCTTTTCCCCGTTACAGGTCTAAAATTCTGGCAATATTTTTACTTGCCATTTCCAGCGAGATCTCGCCTTGTTTGAGAGCTTCTTCAAGAGTCTTGGGCTGATTGGTAATCGAAAATGCAGCAGTAAGACCGATCTCATAAAGATTGTCGATGTCAAAATCAACTTTTCCCGCCATTCCAATCAAAGGAATATCCGCTGCCGATGTCATTTTTGCAATTCCACTGATGGTCTTTCCGTTAATGGTCTGACTGTCGATGCTTCCCTCTCCGGTGAAAACATAGGCCGCTCCCTGGATTCGCTCTTCGAAGCGGGTCATTTCAAGGACGAGATCAATCCCTTTTTGCATTTTCGAACCAAGAAGATAAAACGCTCCGCCCAGACCACCGGCTGCTCCGGTTTGGGCAACAGAACCAAGATCGATATCCATCTCGTCTTTAATAACTCCATTAAGATGAACCAAGCAACTTTCAAGATAATCCAGTTGCTGTGGACTAGAACCTTTTTGCTTACCGAATATTCTTGTTGCCCCATTAGTGCCAATATAAGGATTATCGACATCATTGGCAATTATTATTTCAACCCCGGCCACTTTTTTCAGAGCCGGTTCCAAATCAATTTTGGCAATTTTTTTGATTGATGCGATCTCACAAGTGAGTTCCACACCCTGATTATCATATACCTTGGCCCCCATGCCCATCAGCATTCCCAGACCACCATCGTTGGTGCCGCTGCCACCAAGTCCGACAATGATTTTTTTGGCACCGTTATTGATGACTTCTTCAAGCAAAAGTCCCAATCCCAGGGATGTTGCCACGGTCGGATCTCTTTGTTCTGGCGCAATCAGATCAAGACCGATCACCTTGGCTGACTCGATCACTGCCAAATCATCTTTCATAACGTATTCGACTTCGGTCATAACATTCATATGATTGGCAACGTGATAATAACGGTACTCGCCGGCAATCGCAGTTTTAAGCACATCAATAGTACCTTCACCGCCATCAGCCATCGGAATCAAAGTAGTTTCAATTTCTTCCTTGAACCCCTGCTTCAGGCCACGTTCAATCGCTTGGCAGGCCGCCATAGCACTCATGCTTTCCTTGAATGAATCACAGGCAATTACTATTTTTTTCATCCCTATCTCCTCTTATGAATTTATTTTTCAAAAATACGTTTATATCCCATTACCGCCATCAATACCGCGCAGGCCAATACCACGATTGTGCCCCCAGGGCGCAAATCAAGATAAAAGGATGCGGTTATTCCAGAAACCATGAAAGCAAGCGACAATATCGCAGAATAAATCATCGTCGTCTTGTAAGATTTGCCCAGCAAGATTCCACAGGCCACCGGTATTACCAGCAAGCTGGATATTATCAGCGCCCCCACAATCCGGGCTGAGATGGCAATGGTCAGACCGACCATTACGGTAAACATTCCATTGATGAACTTCACTGCCACTCCGTTGCGGCTGGCTTCCAGTTCATTAAAAGAATAAAACATGAACTGGTAATAAAATTTAGATGACAGGAATATCACCAGCAGTGACAATCCAATCACCGTGTAGAACTCACCGTCGGATATGGCCACAATCGAACCAAAAAGAAAACTAGTTATCGATACCGAGGAATCGATAAAACCGGAAAGAATCCCGGAAATACCGACCCCCAAAGACATGATTATTGCAATTGAGATTTCCTCATTGCCCTTCATCCGGCGACCGACGATTGTCACCAGAAAAGATGCCAGAACCGCAAATATCGTCGCGCTGAAGGTCGGATTTACGCCGACAATTATTCCAAAGCACACTCCGGCCAATGCCGTATGGCTTAACGAATCACCCAACATCGAATAGCGTCGCAATACCAGAATCTGGCCAACCAGCGGAATCGCCAGCCCAACCAGAATCCCAACTATGAACGCCCTTTGCATGAATTCATAACCAAGCAATTAGACCACCTCGCTTTTTTCAATCGATTTGTTCTTGAAGACGTAGACATTGTCACAAATTTTCTCCAACTGCTTTTTATCATGAAGAATGATTACAATTGTCTTGCCCAGGCGATGGAACTGATTAATTAGATCAATGATGTCTTTTTGGGTTGTTTCATCAAGCTGATTAAGTGGTTCGTCCAGCAAAATCAATTGCGGATGGGTAGAGAGAGTTTTTACAATCATTACCCGCTGGAGCTGGCCTCCCGAAATCTGGGTCAGTTTTTTCTTGGCTATTTTACCCAAATTGAATCTTGCCATCAAATCCCGAACATGCTTTCGAGTTTTGCTTTTGGGCATATTCTTGATTGAATTGATATGATACATCATCAGCAGTTCCTCAACTGTCAGAGGACTCCCTTTGATCATATCCCGGTCGCTTTGACCCAAAATACTGATCCTGATATCTTCATGATCATATTTCACCCGCCCTGATTGCGGCTTGAGTTCTTTGATCATCAGTTTCAAAAGTGTCGATTTCCCGCATCCGTTTTCGCCATAGAGACCGACAATTTCCCCTTCGGTGACACTGAAATTAAGACCTTTGAATATTTCGTAATCACCATAGCCAAAATCAAGATCCTGAAGCTCAATTAATTTTTTCAAAGGCATATACAATATTCTCCAAATTATCTTCCATCAGGGAAATGTAGTTCTTTCCCGCCTCAATATCGCTATTTGACAGTGATGCGATTGTATTAAGCGGTAACAGTTTACATCCAGTCTCATTGACAATTGTAGCCATGATATCACTGCTGAGCGACTCCTGGTAGAAAATCACCTTGATTTCATTTTCATTGATAAAATCGATTGTCTGGGCAATTTGCCTGGATGTGGCCTCACCCTCGATTGTAATCCCGGTAACCGAATTTTGAATAATGTCATAGTCCGCGCACAAATAAGCGAACGCCTCATGTTCCACTACAATTTCCCGTTTATCGAATCCGGCCAACCTGCTTGCGTATTCTTGATCCAGGAGCTGGAGTTGGCTGACATAATTGTCATAATTCGACTGATAATAGTCTTCATGTTCGCTGTCTAGCTGAATCAAAGCCTGGAGTATCGCATCAAGCTCCCGTTGCGCATTTTCAAGTGAAAGCCAGGTATGGGGGTCTTGCCCCTGTTCGCTTACCAGAAAGTCAATATCCCGGGCCGCTTCCACAACCACCAAATTTTCATTCGAAGCACTTTCGATGATGTCGTCAGCATAATGTTCCATATAGTCACTGTTATAAACAAACATATCGGCATCAGCCACTCCGGCGACATCGCTTGTTTTGGGCTCATAATCATGAGCCTCGGCCCCATTGGGTACCAACTGGTGGACCTCGACGTAGTCGCCGCCAATGTCCTGAACAAATTCACTCATCACATAAAATGTCGTATATACGGTTATTGCGTCGCTGCTTTGAGTTGCCGGAGTGCATCCCGTCAGCAATATTGCCGTAATCAAAAATATGATTTTCTTCATAAAATCCCCCTTTTAGAAGCATCGCTCTTCAGGACCTACTTGTATTTCTTGATAAATTTCTCCATCTCGTAGACCGCCCCCGATTTGTCTTTGCCCGACATCAGATAATTCGCTGTTTTATACGAATGGGAATATTCCAGAAAATCCTTGAACTCAGGATCGAGAAATTCCTCATATTTGCGGTAATGATTGAAATAATACGAACCTTCACTGTCATCCTTTTTCCGCATCACTTTCTCGACACTGCTGTCGCCCTTATCGTAAACAATATCCGTATTAAGGATATCCTGCGCACATCGGATAATGGTGTAGAGATTGAAATCATCGGTTTTTACAGTGATGAAGTTGTATCCGATTGTTGAATAGTGCTGCATCACCTTGATAATATTGGCAACCAGGGAGTCGAAACTGTATCCTTTGACCGGAATGATCGTGTTGATTGGATTAGAAATCGCCATAATGATATTTTCACTCTCGATCCCATAAGCCAAATCGATTGAAATTTGCGGCACATTCCTATTTCTGGCAAAATTGAACCGGTTTTCCGGTCTGCTCAATCTGATGCGCTGTCCAATCAGATCTTCAAGTTTCATAACGGGTTGGTATTTGAGCAATTTCATTTCTTTATCATATTGATAATATCCTTTGGGTTTTTTGCTTTGAATCTGGGTATCTTGATCGTTGATCATTTCCAATAATTTTGTCAGATAAAAATCAATCAGGCTGACATCATAGTTGGTGAGATTACTGTCCCCCAGGCCGAAATTGAACTTGACCCCGCCAAAACCCTCTTTGAGCAGGGAAACGTAATAGCAGTGTTTGTAAAGACTCAATGTCTGTTCTGGGAAGCAATTCTCGTGTCCCAAAACATAATCATGTTCATTGAAATATATCTGAATATTTAAAGTCCGGATGTTGTTGATGACATAAAAAACATCATCGATCCTGATCACCGTAAAGTGATAAAAATCCCGTTCCTTGAGACCCTCATTTACTTGAGTGAGGACCTGGTTCACTTGCTTGACATATTTGGAATCCAGTTTGCCCGCCCCGACTTCGAGACTGACCAATTTCTGGTTTTTGGATACATATTCCCGATCGTTGGAATTGATTATTTCCGGATATTTTTTGGCTTTGTCGGTGATATTGACAAAGTAGACAAAAATATCGGAATCCCGATTCTTGATATTCATATATTCGACCAAGGGATCGAAAATGCTCGCGACATTCACTTCACGGCTGTCAACCCATGGAATTGTTTTATCGAGATCCCCAACCTTCTCCAGATGGCGGGAAAAAACGCTGTCCATTGCTGCAATTTCATAACCGTCATCAAGTTCGTCGTTCAATATCGTTGCTGCAATGATGGCTATTTGATCCAGAGTTGTCTTTTCCTGGATTACCACATCATAAAAATTATTTTTGTTGGCACTACTACCAATTCTAATTACATATCCCTGCATAAAAAACACCTCTTCATTTAATATTACTATATTTGAACTTACAAAAAAAGCGTTACGACTCAAAAAAGACAAAACCCTAGATTTTGTCTTCACATAATTCAAGTTGATAATTCCTGCGATACCAGTAGATATATGCAATTGCCAAAATTGTGCTTGCCAGCAACCATGATCCGACCTCACCGTACGGAATTGCCAAATATCCCAGTTGATTAAGCAATAGCCCGCAAACGACAAAACGAGCCAGTAATTCTAAAACCCCCGAAAGCAAGGGAATGAATTGCATGTCCATCGCCTGGAGTGAGCTGCGATACACAAAAAGCAATCCCAACAATGGCAGCATGTATCGGATGTTTTCCAAATATCGATTTGCATATCCAATCACTTCATTGGATGGATTTTGCAGGAACAAGCGAACACCCGATTCGCCAAATAATGTCAGTAGAAGCATCGCCAAAACCGCCAGCACCACCGAGAAAACAGCAGCCTGATTGACTCCTTTGATTATTCGTTGATACTCTCCTGCACCATAATTCTGACCGCAATAAGTTGCCACTCCGGCTCCCAAGGCCGGCAGCACCTGGATTATGATATTCTCAACCCGCGATGCTCCGGTGAATGCGGCAACCGCACTGGATCCAAATGAATTGACTGCGCTTTGAAGAATCATAAACCCGATCGATATCACTGAAAAATTCAAGGCCATCGGAATCCCGATTTTCATCAGAAATGATACCGACTCCAAGTCAAGGTAGCAATGTTCACGTTTGAATTGTAAAATTTCAAACCGGGAGAACATATAGATGAACACCAGGACCATTGCAATCCCTTGGGCAGTTACGGTTGCCAGAGCTGCTCCGTTGACACTCATATGAAAAAAAGTAATGAACGAGTAATCGAAAAAGATGTTAAGCAATGATGAAATAATCAAAAAATACAGCGGTGTCCGACTGTCTCCGATTCCCCGCAAGATAGCTCCTGCAATATTGTAATAAATCAGCGGCAGCATCCCCAGGTAAATGATTACAATGTAACTGTTGGCTAGGTCGATGATATTTTCCGGAGTGTTCATCAACGCCAGAATCCGGTATGAAAAACCGGTTGCCACCAGTGTTAGTGTTGTTGCAATGATCCCGCCAAGGACCAGGGTGACAAAGACAAGGTGTTTTAACCGCTTGAAATCCTTTTGTCCATATGCCCTTGAAATCCCAATTCCAAACCCCTGAGTCATCCCTAAGGCAAAACCGACAACAAGGAACATAATCGAACCGGTGCATCCTACTGCCGCAAGCGCATTTTCGCCCAATAAGCGCCCGACAATTATTGCATCAACTATATTATAAAACTGCTGAAAAAGGTTACCTAAAAAAACCGGGATAGTAAATAGTAATATATGTTTTAATGGCGACCCCTTTGTCATATCTCTTTCCATAATCAAGTGCCCTCCTGAAATACAATTGTATCAAATATAGTTTGCTTTTATCAACTATTTTCGTCCCAGAAAAACACTTTTTCATTCAACTGTTTGACCCTCACTGATTATCTTTCGGATTTCTTTTCCAACTCCATCGTCGTTATTGCTGGAAATGATATTTTGGGCTGCTTTTCTCACATCAGGCAAGCCATTTGCGACAGCATATGAATTGGCCGTCAACCCAAACATATCGACATCATTCTCACTATCACCAAAAACAATCATCTCTTCGGGAGCCACGCCCTCCATTGCCATTATTTCTTTTAACCGATTTGATTTGGAGACTTCTTTGGGGATGATTTCGACCCAACGACGACCCACTTTAAGAATCCGATAGTCATTCCCCAACGTTTCGCTGATCCGTCTTAATTTTTGACGATTGAAAACGATAAAGCATATTTTATCGTAGGATTTTTCCAAACTGTAACGATGCGACTTGAAAGTGACCTCGATGTGATTGCTTGCGGCAACATAGCGGTTGATAATTCGGCGCACAAATCCATTCTTGAAAAACGGAACCATAATTTTGCTATAAAGACAAATCACGCCTTGATCACTGAAGTAAAATGACAGACAATTGTTTCTTGCCATCAGATTTTGGATTTTGGCTGTTGCGTCCGCACTGATTCCCTCAGTTTTTAGATACTTGTCCCTTTTAAAATCATAGATCTGCATGCCGTTGATTCCGACAGTATAGCCGCTTTTGAACTGATCCATTTTTAAATCAGCAATAATCTGGTCCATCGAATGGAAATTCCGTCCGGTTGCCAACGCAACTATATAGCCTTGGCGCTGCGCCTCAATCAGTGTTTCCCGATTTAATCGGGAAATTTTCTTGTTATCATTGAGCAAAGTTCCATCAAGATCGGTTGCAATCAATTTTATCATCTGCCATCCCTCCATTAAATATAATATATCACATGGTCTGAATTGAAATAAAGAAAAAGCGCTCTTGATGAGCGCTAAAAGATTATCAAAAGGAGTATGGTTGCAATCATTACCTTTTCAAATATTATAATTTTTAATTATTTTTTCTAATCTTATTATTCTTTAACGTTGAATGCATTTTTACCTGCATAAACAGCCATTGAGCCTAGTTCATCTTCAATTCTCAATAATTGATTGTATTTGGCGATACGGTCAGTACGTGAAGCCGATCCGGTTTTGATTTGACGGGAATTAACCGCTACTGCAATGTCAGCAATAGTAGTATCTTCTGTTTCACCAGAACGGTGCGAAACAACTGAGGTGAATCCAGCTCGATGAGCCATTTCAATCGATTCCAAAGTTTCAGTCAGAGTACCGATTTGGTTAACTTTGATCAAGATTGAATTAGCCAATCCTTGTTCAATCCCCATTGATAAACGTTTAGTGTTAGTTACAAATAAATCATCACCGACAATTTGAATCTTGTCACCAAGTTTTTCGACCATGTATTTCCATCCGGCCATATCATCTTGATCCAGACCGTCTTCAATGGAGATAATTGGATATTTATCAACAAGTTCAGCATAGTAATCAACCAATTCCTGGCTGGTCAAAGCACGTCCACCTTCACCTTCAAGAACGTATTTTCCATCTTTGTAGAATTCAGATGCTGCAGTATCCATCGCAATTTTGATGTCTTCTCCTGGTTTGTAACCAGCTTTTTCCACAGCTTCCATAATAGTTCCCAAAGCTTCTTCGTTGCTTGATAAGTTTGGTGCAAAACCACCTTCATCGCCAACTGCAGTGTTGAGACCTTTGTCATGGAGAACAGATTTAAGCGAATGGAAAACTTCAGCACCCATTCTGATTGCTTCTTTGAAAGTAGCAGCACCAACTGGCATGATCATGTACTCTTGAAAGTCCACGTTGTTGTCAGCGTGTTCACCACCATTAAGAATGTTCATCATTGGAGTTGGCAAGATGTAGGCATTAACCCCACCGATATAACGATAAAGTGGCAAATCTAAGGCATTGGCAGATGCACGGGCAACTGCAAGAGATACACCCAAAATCGCATTAGCTCCCAATTTACCTTTATTATCAGTTCCATCAAGGGCAATCATAGTCTGATCAATCAATCTTTGATCAGTAGCTTGATAGCCAAGCAAAGCCGGCGCAATAATGTCATTGACATTCTCAACAGCTTTAGATACACCTTTTCCTAGGTAACGGCTTTTGTCACCATCACGCAATTCCACAGCTTCATAAATACCTGTAGAGGCACCACTAGGAACAATTGCACGTCCCATGTCGCCTGATGCCAAAGTCACTTCGACTTCGACAGTTGGATTCCCGCGGGAATCTAAGACTTCACGAGCATAAATATCAATAATTTCAAACATTTTAATATCCTCCTTGTTAGCCTTTTCTAACATAGACATTATATCACTTCTCATTTTTATCCGCAAATCATATAGTATAATTAATTTTTTAACAACCAAAAAAGCCGAACCTCAATTTAATCACATGGATTCGATTGAATTCGGCTTCTAAAAAAATCAGCATCTCCTACATCCAACAGGATTGTAGCTGATTAAAAATAACAATGGTTATATCCGGAATTGCTAATCGATTATTTCCGGATTGATTATTTTGAATAATTTTGGGTAATCGCCAATCAGGTAATTGATGATATTTTCACATGGGATTCTGACGATATCAGCCATCGATTCCTTGGAAAAGAAGGCTGCATGTGGTGTCAAAATGACATCTTCTCGCCCGACCAATTTGCAATCAGTAATATCCGGATGCTCAACCTCGAGAACATCGAGACCGGCCGATGTGACCCATCCTTTATCGAGGGCATCCAAAAGCGCCTCCTGGTCAACTGCCAGTCCCCGCCCGACATTGATAAAAATCGGAGCCTTCTTCATTTTTGAGAAGGAATCTCGGTTGAAGAAGTAGCGATTCTCCTCGGTTTGTGCCATATGATTCGAAATGATACTGCAGTTTTCATAAATGAACTCCGGATCGACCATTTTAACATTCAGTTCGTTATCGGTATCACCAAGATATTTGTCGTAAGCATAAACTTCGATTCCAAAAGCCTGAGCTCTTTGGGCAACCGCCCGTCCAATCCGGCCAAAGCCAAAAATCCCACATTTTTTGGCCTCTCAGTCGATGAAGCTGCCCGACAACTCCGACATTCCATGCTTTATCTTCATCGATTGACCGGATGTATGTTTTCAAACCTCGCGACAACCCCAAAAGAAGCGCAAGCGTGTGGTCGGCCACTTCATCGGTACAATATTCCTGAATTGCCATAACCGCGATTTTTTTCTTGGTCGCATATTCCAGATCGACCGTATTGTATCCAGTAGATGTATATGAGACGGCCTTGAGTTTTTTAGCGGCATCAATAATTTCCCGGTCAAGTTTGACGTAAGCCGTTATTATGCCATCAGCATCACTTACAACGTGCTTGAACTCTTCAAGATCCCCTTTGAATGGATAGGTGATAACTTCCCATTCCGGCTGATGAGAAAGAATGATTTCTTTGATTCTGATCATTGATTCAGTGACTTCCGGATTACTTTGTGCGATTACTATTTTCATTATATCCCTCTTTCATTAGTAATTTTTCCCTAAGACAGAATTATGTCCTGTCCTACCTGTATACATAATAACCGCTAATTTTTTATCATGTCAATAGTTTTTTATCGTTTATTGCCTGTCCGCTGTTTTCATCCCTCTTAATTCCATAAGTGTGGTCCAAAGGACCCGCTCCGTGACCCAGATCCAGTCCGGCTTCCAGTGCGCCGGTGAGATATCTCTTGGCATTCCCGATTGCCCGGCTGAGTTCCTGTCCCGCTGCCAGATTGCAGGCAATCGCACTTGATAACGTGCAGCCGGTCCCATGGGTGTTAGGATTGTCCACTCTTCGAGCCGAAATCCATTCGAGATCGCCGCTATAAAGGAGATCGCTTGAATAACCGGCAAAATCCAAGTGACCGCCCTTAATCAGAATTGCGGTTCCAACATTATTTTGGGCGATTTGGAGTGCTGCTTCAATCATTTTGATGCCACTGTCTATTCCCACCCCGCTTAAACAGCAAGCTTCCATAATATTGGGCGTGATCACAGTTGCCAACGGAAACAATTCTTCGACCAAAGCCTTTTGAGCATTTTCCTCCAAGAGCATCGCTCCACTGGTGGCAATCATTACGGGGTCAACGACAACATTTTTGGCTTGGTGTTCAATCAATTTTGATGCGATGATTCTGATGATTTTCTCATTGGCAACCATTCCAATTTTAACCGCATCCGGGACTATGTCCGTGAAAATACAATCAAGCTGAGTTCCAATCATTGCTTCATCAACTTCTCTGATTGCATATACACCTGTAGTATTTTGAGCCGTCAATGCGGTAATTACCGACATTCCGTACATTTTATGCGCTGCTATTGTTTTCAAGTCCGCTTGGATTCCAGCCCCGCCACTGCAATCTGATCCGGCAATAGTCAAAACTTTCTTAATCATTTTTTATCTCCTCTATCTTTCTGGTCAGCTTTCTGCATTTTTCTTCAATGGCCAAACTGCTGTAGATGCCACTTACCAGAGCGTATCCATCAACGCCTGGATATTTGGTGATATTGTCATAATTCAGTCCCCCAATGGCAACAACCGGAATGACAACCGCCCGGGCAATCGCTGCCAGTTCAGCTCGGGAAATCTTTACCGTGTCTTTTTTCGTCGTCGTGACTTCAACCGCACCAACCCCGAGGTAGTTGGCCCCTTCTCTTTGGGCTTGCAACGCTTCTTCGATATTGTGGACGGTCACCCCGATAATCTTGTTTGCACCAGCCACTTTGCGAACCTTCCGGCAGTTCAGGTCGTTTTGACCAACATGAATCCCATCGGCCCCACTGGCTTGCATGACCTTCAAGTTATCATTGATTATCAACGGCCGATTATAGGTGGAACATATATTTTTCAACGCTTTCGCCCGGTCTATGAATTCCTCCTGCGCTAACGACTTTTCCCGCAGTTGGATCATTTTCACTCCACCACGTAAAGAATCTCGGCAATCTTGGAGAACATTTTTCATAATTTTCTCATCAGTAACTCCATAAAGGCTGACATCAAGCTTCTGATATTTTAGGTAACTGGCATGGTTATCAAGATGTGAATCATCCATCACAGCGATAAAGTCCAGCAGATACATTTTCATACTGGAGTAACCTTCGCTTTTTGTCAGGGATTTTTGATAGCCCAGTTCCCCGGCAAGCCCCATCATTACAAAACCTGTCAGCACTGCCTCAATAACATTATCTTGCAAACCGACAAATGAACCGATCAGACTAGTCAGCATGCATCCGGTTCCGGTAATCCGGCTCATCCATTCAACTCCGTTATAGACAAGATAGGTAGTATTGCCATCGCTGATCAGGTCGACTGCACCGCTAATGGCGATAGTGCATTCATATCTAGTGGAGAGCCGTTGGGCTAATCTTACCACTTCATCCAATATTTCCCGGGAAATAACATCATCAATTTTGGCATCAATCCCGTAAGTAGTGGCCGCGAAATCATTAAGGACTTTCATTTCGGACAAGTTTGCCCGAATCACACTGAAACGGATGTTTTCCAACAATTGTCGCAAGGCATCTTTGCGAAAGGCCGAAGCTCCTGCTCCGACCGGATCAAGGATAACGGGAATATTTTTTTGATTGGCCCGTTTTCCGGCCCTGATCATCGCCTCCAGCCGGCTGGAATTCAAGGTTCCGATATTGATGACCAGGCACGATGCCAACTCCACAACATCTTCTACTTCATCCGGTTCATCAGCCATTACCGGTGAACCGCCATTTGCCAGAATTATGTTGGCGCAGTCATTTGCAGTAACATAATTAGTTATACAATGGACTATTGGATTTGTCTCTCTTACTTTTCTTCTTGTTTTCGACCACATGGTCAATCCTCCTTAACGTATTTTGGGTTCTGGTTTTTGAGCATAAAAAAACGGAATAAATCCCCTGATGGACTATTCCGTATAAAAACATTCGAACTTCCTACGTTGGCATTATCCAAATCAGGTTATGGGTCGAAGTTGATTACTTCCTCTCAGCCTGCCTACAAGCTCCCCTGTCTTATTTAATTTTATTTCCTATATAATAGCGTTTTTGGAGTCTTTTTGCAATAGCTCTTTTACCTCATCGCTCTTAGCGAGTTGATGATTGTCAACAAAGCAACCCCGACATCTCCAAAAACCCCAATCCACATGTTCGCAATTCCAAGGGTAGCCAATATTATGATCAACACTTTGACCATGATTGAAAAAACAATGTTTTGAACCAAAATTCGGTTTGTTTTGAGTGAAACCTTAATCAGATCGACTATTGCAGAAAGGTCATCATGAATCAGGACAATGTCCGCTGCCTGTTTGGCCAAATCACTGGCCTTGTTTCCCATCGAAATTCCAATATCGCTCCGCATCAGGACCGGGCCATCATTGATTCCATCGCCCACAAAAGCCACCCGATAATCCGGGCTAAGCAACTCTTCGATCTTGGCAACTTTGTCCTCAGGCATCAAATCGGCATAAACCTTGTCAATTCCCAGCATTTCACTGTAATGTTGGGCAACTAACCGATTGTCTCCGGTAAGCATCACGGTTTCCAGTCCCAGACCATTCAATTCCTCAATTGCTTTTTGGGAATTTTCTTTCAGATCATCTCCGATTTCGACCGATCCCTGATAAATTCCGTTCTTGGCCAGATAAATAACCGTATCCAGGGATTGAATCCGATCCAGTTCTACGCCATTTTCTTGAAGAAATTCATATTTTCCCACGATTAGATTATCCCCGTCAAATTTTACTTTGATACCTTTTCCGGCTATTTCTTCAAAATCGGCGATCCGACTTTGATCTATGGTTTTGCCATATTCCTTTAGAATGCTCAAGCCGACCGGATGGTGGCTCAAAGCCTCCCCGTAAGCAATTGGCTCAAGGACATCTCCATTGACCTTCTTAACCTCAAACTCACCTTTGGTGATCGTTCCGGTCTTGTCCATGACGATTGTCTTGATTTTGCTCACCTGCTCAAGGTAATTGCTTCCTTTGACCAATGCTCCGATTTTACTTGCTTTTCCGATCCCTGCATATAAGGTCAGTGGCACACTGACTACAATTGAACATGGACAGGACACCACCAGGAACACCAGCGCCCGATAAATCCAAGTTTCAAAACCACCGCCAAAAAGAATCGGGAAAACAAAGGCAACAATCATTGCCAAGGCTATTACCGTCGGCGTATAACGACGTGAAAATCTCGTCACAAATTTTTCAATCGGCGCTTTTCTAGAGGCGCTTTCCTCGAGAAGTTCAATGATTTTAGCCACCGTTGAATCCTCGTATATTTTAGTCGTCCTGATTTCAAGAACAGCAGTAAGATTGACCGTCCCGGACAGAACCTCTTCACCTTCTTTGATATCCACCGGCAGTGACTCACCAGTCAGATTGGCAGTGTTAAGCATACTCGTTCCGGCAACTACTATCCCATCCAATGGGATTTTCTGTCCGACCTTGACAACCAGAATGGAACCGATTGGAATTTCTTCGACACCGGTCTCGATCAGTTCATTTCCCACTCTCACCGTAGCGGTTTCGGTTCTAAGATCCATCAATCCACCGATGGATTCCCGAGATTTGTCGACTGCATAATCCTGAAATAGTTCTCCCACACTATAAAACAGCATGACTCCGACTGCTTCATTGTACTCGCCTATAGCGATTGCCCCGATTGTGGCAATTGTCATTAAAAAATTTTCTTCAAAAAAATCTTTCCTGATAATATTTCTGATTGCCGCTCGCAGGACTTTAAATCCAATCACAAGATAAGAGACCAGGACAACAGCCGGAAAACCTGCAATCAATCCCAAAGCATACAACGGAACCCCAACCATTAAATTCCAGTTATTTTGGAAGGAAATCAGTTTGGTTTTCTGTTTTTCCTGTTTATAGGTAATCGTGACCCCATCCTCGATGCTGTCGACGACTGTCTGAACCAATTTCTGCAATTCCTTTTTGTCCAAATCACTTCTGGCAATTATTTTCATGGTTGAAAAATTGAGAACCGCTTCCTCGATTCCCGCCGTATGATTAAGTTTCTTCTCAATTTTAGCCGCACAGTTGGCACAATGAAGTCCTTCAATATCAAACTTGACGCCTGCTATATGAATCTCTTCGTGCGGTGCTTTTAAATCACATTTTTCTTCCATCATCTTCACCTACTCGTGGGTTATATGTTCCAACCCAATCTCAAATATTTCTTTTACATGTTCGTCATCGAGGGAATAAAAAATCGACTTTCCCTCTCTTCTGCCCCGAACCAGTTTAGCGGTTTTTAAAATCCGCAACTGATGGGATACGGCCGACTGCGTCATTCCCAGTTCATCGACCAGTTGGGTTACATTCATTTCGCCCGAAATCAGGCAGTGAATGATTTTTATTCTGGTAGAATCACCAAAAACTTTGAATAATTCAGCCAAATCAATCAAATTATTTTCCATCAAAACACCTCCTACACATGAACACGTGTTCATATATGGTATTGTATATCATCAGCCAGTAAAAATCAATCATAATCTCATTTAATTGAATTCCATCCATCCCATCTACTAATTTCGCTTTTTTTATCGATAAATTCAATCTTTTTCGTATTTCATTTGACAAAAGCCCCATTGCTTGATAATATTACTAAGGATAAAATAACAAATGCATTGAATAGACGAGTAGTTAAAGAATTCGCTTACTAGAGAGTTTGAACAGGTGGAAACAAACAGGTAGAGCTTTAATGAATAAAAACTAGGAGCTGTATCCAGGATATATTTTGATTGGATACCGGTGGTACCGTTATAACCGGACTTATACAGTTAGTGAGGTCAATGGCGAAATCCATTGATGAACTAGGGTGGTATCACGAAGTAACTCTCGTCCCTTGGATTGGAGTTTTTTTTATTTTGTAAAAGGAGAACATTATGGATAATCGTAAATTTAGTGAACAAGAATTAATCAGACGTGAAAAATTACAAATGTTTTATGATGCAGGAATCGATCCATTCGGACAAAGATTCGATCGCACTCATTTATCACAAGAATTAAAAGATACATATGGTGACAAAACACACGACGAGATGGAAGAACTGGCTATCGAAGTAAAAGTGTCCGGTCGGATCATGACCAACCGCCGCAAGGGTAAAGCCGGATTCATGCACATTCAGGACCGTGACGGAAAGATTCAGATTTATGTTCGTAAAGACCGAATCGGTGAGGAGATGTACGAGTTCTACAAAAAAGCAGATATCGGGGATATCGTTGGAATCGAAGGAGTTCTTTTCGTTACCAATACCGGAGAATTGTCAGTAAAAGCTAGTGTTTATACACCATTGACAAAATCACTAAGACCACTTCCGGAAAAATTCCACGGTTTGTCAGACACTGAGGAAAGATTCCGCCGTCGTTATGTCGATTTGATAATGAACGAAGAAGCACGTAAAATTGCCTTCACCAGACCAAAAATCATCAGATCAATCCAAAATTACCTGGATAATCTCGGTTATGTTGAAGTTGAAACACCGGTACTGAACCCAATTCTCGGAGGAGCTTCAGCAAGACCATTCGTAACTCATCACAATGCGTTGGATATGCCCTTCTATTTAAGAATTGCAACCGAACTTCCACTTAAACGCTTGATTGTCGGTGGAATGGATGCTGTCTATGAAATCGGCCGTCTTTTCAGAAACGAAGGAATGGACCGTACTCACAATCCGGAATTCACAACTATTGAGGTTTACAAAGCATTTTCGGATCTTGAAGGAATGATGGACCTTACTGAAGGAATCATCGCCAACGCTGCCAAAACCGTACTCGGAACTTATGATGTCGAATACAAAGACCATCAAATTTCTTTGGCTCCTGGATTCAAACGAATCTCAATGGTTGAAGCCATCAAAGAAAAAACAGGAATTGACTTTAGCGAAGACATCTCATTTGAACAAGCTGTCGCTTATGCGAATGAGCATCATATCGAAGTTATGCCGCATTTTGGATATGGACACATCATCAATGAATTCTTCGAAAAATATGTAGAAGAAACAATTGTTGAGCCAACATTCATCTACGGACATCCAATCGAAATCTCGCCTTTGGCAAAGAAAAATCTTGAAGACCCAAGATTCACTCAACGATTCGAATTGTTTATCTGCGGCAATGAATATGCCAATGCGTTCACCGAATTGAATGATCCAATCGATCAATACGAAAGATTCGCGAACCAATTAAAAGAAAAAGAATTAGGAAACGATGAAGCCAATGAAATGGATTTGGACTACGTTGAAGCCCTTGAATATGGTATGCCTCCAGCTGGGGGTATGGGAATGGGAATTGACCGTTTGGTTATGCTTCTTACCGGACAGGATTCTATCCGTGAAGTCGTACTTTTCCCTCATATGAAAAACAAATAGCAAAAACCGCATTATGCGATAAGAGGCTGTAACGAGCAAGATTGAAAAACCTTGCTCGTTGCAGCCTCTTTTTTCATGATTGCCTATCTTAAAGCATCTCGATCAATTCATCCACAGTCGGCATATCAACAATATTCGCTCCATAGTGGGCATGCATCACCGTTGCCTCTTCATCGACGATAAAAAGAGCCGGAAGTTGGAGTTCATCTCCCTCATAATCGCCATGAACAAATCCACACGCGTTGGCCTGATTTGCTTTGGCTTTCAAATCCTCCATCCTATCACCGGCAAGTTCTTCCATGTCCGCCGCCGGATTGATTTCAAGATTCTTGTAGATGTTCATGGTATCATCACAAATAATCTCAAAAGGCAGCTTGAACTCTTTTAAATCTTCTTGGACATGCTGCTGATCACTTTGCATAACTACAAAAACCTGAGCGCCCTTAGCCTTGATTTTTTCATAGTTATTTGCCAACAGGTGAACATCATAACGGCAGACAGTACAGCCAATATAGCGAATCACCCAAAACACCGTTTTGCCCGATAAAACTTCATGAAGCTGTTTATCGCTTTCATAAGCGGTGTTGAAAACAAAATTTGGCATCTTATCCTTAACATATAATTTTGACATTAATTTTCCTCTTCTTTCCCATCCGATAATAACATATTATTATATCGAAAACTTTTTATCATTATATTATAACTACGACCAAGTCGCAACAATAAGAGCTAGATTCCGCTAAAACAGCCACTTTATACCCAAATTAATGAGTGAAAGTCATACTTACCCAGTTATTAACAACTTCGGTGGCATTTGGGCATGAAATAAGATATAATCCCGTCTTTGACAGTTAAAAAGGCTCAAACCTCGACCTAGTCTTGGTTTTGAGCCTTTTTCGATACCTTGAAATGTAGTACTTTTTTACTTTTTTGTTTGTTTTATAATTTTTTTCATTTTTTTTGTTCCAACTATCTGTGTATCTGTTCTGAATTTGAATTTTTCATGCAATTTGTCGGTTAAATCTGTTCTTTTGTAAATCGGAATATAGCCTTCTCCTCTGATCGATTGGAATTTCATTTCTTTCAATGTGCTTACAATCTGTGTTGAGGTATATTGTTCATCAATCTTCTTCTCCAATAATCTGTACACCATCAGTGAGATATAACAGGTTAGGAAGTGAGCCTTGATTCTCTCGTCTTTTTGAAGATATACCGGTCTCGATTTGAATTCTGTTTTCATGATTCTAAATGATTCTTCAATCTCCCAGCGTCTCCTGTTGATATTGATGATGCTTTGAATATCGTCTTCCAGTGTTGTGCATACTCCATAAAATCCATCGTATCGCATTTCTTTGGCTATGACGTCTGTGTCTAGGTTATAATATGTTTCCTTGGCTACTTCTCCTGTTGAAGTAGCTTTTACTTCGTTAATAAATCTTGATGAACTATTTGGGTTTTTACGATTAATTTTCACACCGGATGCAATTGATTTTTTTGCCCGTTCAATTTGTCGATCTCTAATCTTTGATTGATAGTTTTTGTACTTGGGTGAATATGATACGATGAATCGCTGCTCTATGTCGTTTTCGTTGATGCTTCTTTCTTTGTAGAAGACACTGTTGAAATGGGCACACTCATCTATTTCATTAATATTATATTCTGCGCCTTCGCCATTCAACTTCCACCCTTCAGGGGCTAAGGCCCATTCTCTAAGGTGAGCCTTCAATTTTTTCAAAGATTGAGTGACTATGTAAGAGCGATTCTTGTGGTTATTGAATTTTCGGTTATCATTCGATGCGAGTCCCGCATCAGTGCACACAATAAATTTTGAGAGGTTGAATTCCCTTATTATCTTCTTTTCAAGAGGAACCAGGGTAGGCTGCTCGCTATTGTTGCCAGGAAAGATAACGAAAGACAGGGGTATACCGTTCCCGTCCATGAACAAGCCCATTTGGACTATTGGGTTGGGGCGATGTTCTTTTGATTTTCCATATTGTTTCAGTCCTTGAGCTTCTTCAGTTTCGAAAAAGAAATTGGTGCAGTCATAATAAAGGACCGAAGTGTTTCGCCCAATTACCTTTTCGCTGTTTTTGTAAAGCTCAGCCTGGATGAAATCGGATTCTTCTTCAAGAATATCAAGTGCTCGGTAAATATGATGAAGTTCAAAATCCGGTTGCTCTATGAATGTCTTGGAATAGTCGTATGTAGACAATTTAGATGCAGGCGAAAGAATTCTTGAATAAATCAGTTTTGATAATATATCCGTGAGATTGAATTCAAAATTGTGACGATCACTAATAACTTTGCAGATACGATCCAACTGTAAGTCATAGAAAATATCCTGAAGGAAAAGATAGCCTCCGTTAAAAATGGTATTCTCATCTTTAACCAGCTCACGGGATTGGGAGAATTTCACAATGATCTCATTGGACTCCTCTTTTTCTTTTCTGGTCATAGTAGCAGCAACTTCTCTAGCCCACTCAATAACATCTTCGCGAGAATCGTTGTGCAACGGAAGCAACTCATTCATTTTACCTAGTTTCTTTACAATCTTGGAAGTGCTTTTCCCGTTGACGCGGAAGGACTTGATTACATAAAGAGATTCGGAATTTTTAGACTTAGTAATTTTCAAACGCATATAGATCACCCCTTACATACATCATACCACAAAGTACTATAAAGTACTACAAAAATATTCAATAAATTTGACAAAATAAAAACGCCAAAAGGCAGCTTGAACTCTTTTAAATCTTCTTGGACATGCTGCTGATCACTTTGCATAACTACAAAAACCTGAGCGCCCTTAGCCTTGATTTTTTCATAGTTATTTGCCAACAGGTGAACATCATAACGGCAGTCAGTACAGCCAATATAGCGAATCACCCAAAACACCGTTTTGCCCGATAAAACTTCATGAAGCTGTTTATCGCTTTCATAAGCGGTGTTGAAAACAAAATTTGGCATCTTATCCTTAACATATAATTTTGACATTAATTTTCCTCTTCTTTCCCATCCGATAATAACATATTATTATATCGAAAACTTTTTATCATTATATTATAACTACGACCAAGTCGCAACAATAAGAGCTAGATTCCGCTAAAACAGCCACTTTATACCCAAATTAATGAGTGAAAGTCATACTTACCCAGTTATTAACAACTTCGGTGGCATTTGGGCATGAAATAAGATATAATTAAGTTATCAAGTTACTAAGCCTGCCCTTGGCAGCCACCCAGTGACTTTTTTAAAATTTTCAGGAAAGGGATTATAATTATGAGTACGAAAATAATATGTTCGGTATGTCAAAGTAAAATTTCCGATCACGGAAATCATTCAACAGCCTTCGGGTTGAAAACTGTCCTTTGTGATGATTGCTATGAAAAATTGACCAAACTCACCAAGACCTGCGCTTATGAAAATATGGAGGGGCTGATTGATAACTGGAACGATGTCAATCACGAGCTCTTGGAACTGAATTACCCCAAGGACGTGTTCGAAGATATCAACATTTACTTTGAACAACAGCGTGAAGCACTTTTGAAGTGTGAAAATCACACAATTGAGAATCAAAAATTCGACAAAATTCTCAGTGACTATAGTGTCGGAAAATATCATGATTTGATTGAGGACCACATGTTGACTACCGGTCACGACTTTGAGGGTTATACAATCGAACGCTATATCGATATCGTCAGCGGCGAATCCGTTTTGGGAACCGGATTTTTGACAGCAATAACAATTGACAGTGACGACTTTTTTTCAACTGAATCCAATATGTTCGCCCAAAAATTGAACACTGCCAAAAAAGCAGCCCAGGAACGAGCTATCCTGAAATCAATCTGTCTGGGAGGAAACGCCATTATCGGTATCCAGGTTCAACATATCAACTTTGAGAATGATATGATCGGGGTTACCTTCGTGGGAACATGTGTAAGAATCAAGAAAATATAGTAATCTAAAAAAAGAGCATCCGGGAACGGTAAGATTTATCTTACCAAGATCCGAAGCTCTTTTTCTTTCGCATTATTTTATTCTTTGACCAGAACCTCCACAATTTCACCAACATACATGTCGTGATAATCTTTTTTGGGATAATAACTGTCAATCAGTGTTTCATCAACAAAGCCTTCTTCTTTGATCGGTGCACGATATAGTTTTTTGCAGACGAATACCAATTTAGCTTCCTCAAAATAGGTAGTACCGTTTTGATAAACAGGCGTCAAACCGGTTTCCTTGATTTTGTCTTCATCCCGACCCGATACGCGGCCAAGATAACCCAGTTCCTTTTTGAATGATCCATCTAACACACTCAAGGTGAAATAGTCGGAATTATCGACAAACTCCTTGGTATATCTTTGCGGACGGATATAGATAGTGGCTGTCATTTTACCCCAGATTGCCCCCAAATGACCCCAAGAAGCAGTCATCGTATTACATCCTTTTTCCTGATCACCTGCAGTTATCAACATCCATTCATTGGCAATCATAGTCATTGGATTGAACTGCAATTCTTCAATCCTGATTTTCTTTAATCCCATAATTTTCTCCTTTAAAATATATTTGAGTCTATGATAATTCTACATGGTTAATAGCCTGTTTTCAAGTTAGACTGCCTAACCAGTTTTCCAACAGGCTGAACCATACTGCAACCGACCTGTTCAAATAGTCATCATCCGTCATCGTTACTTCATCAGCCAGGGCCAATCCGTGCACTCCTTTTTTGAAGATATGCGACTCCACCTCTACCCCGGCGTCAATCAGGCGATCGACAAGCAGGACGGTATTTTTAACCGAAACCGTCTTATCGTCATAGGTTGCAAAAACAAATGTCTTGGGAAAAGCAGCTGTGATGTTTTCTTCAATCGAAACATTGTCTTTAAGCAAATCGAAATTGCTTTGAATCAGGTTGTCAAACGAACCTTCATGGCGGTATTGTCCCGCCGTTATGACCGGATAGCCAAGAATCATGCCCTTGATCCTGTTCTTGTTTAGAAACAGACGCTCGTACTCGATGGCATAATTGGCCATCAGGTGACCGCCAGCCGAAAAACCACACAGATAGATGCGCTCAAGATCGATATTGTTTGATTTCCCGTTATCAACTACCCACCGGTATAAATTGTCGACTTCCCTGAGGGCAGTTGGATAGGCTGCCGGAAAAACCGAATAATTCAAGACTATCGCATGATATCCGATTGAATTGAATTTCAAGGCAATCGGCTCTCCTTCTTTGAAAGCCACCTTACCATAGCCGCCTCCTGGCGCAATAAGAACTACCGGTCGACTTGCAGAATGAGGCAAGCGCTCATTAAAATCCAGGAAATATCCAGTTGCATCGGAATTCAAGGAATTCTCGTTATGAATCTCAATATGTTCTACTTTCATCTATTCCTCCAACATCAATATCGACGGATTGATAAGATTACCCTGAATATAAACTTGGGCAAAAATATTATAAGCAATATCCGCCTTGAAATTAGCTAAAGCAATCTCATCATCAAACTCACTTACAATCATGATATCATGAGATGTCCCAGTCAGACCTTTGACAAGCTTGACCGATTCCAGTCCTTCGGCTACACCAACAAGCGCCTTGAGATTATAATCGAGATTATGCATCAACAAATCCCGATCGGTTACATCATCGGTTATTTTCCACATTGTATATCTTTTTAACATGTTTATTCCTCCCCTACATAAGACAAATTCACAGTTTCCACCCCTAAACGAGTTTTAAGATAACCCTCCAGTTGGGCTGTTTCGTCAGCTGTCAGACTTATGGAACTTGCTATCTTCAGACTGACTTCGGTCACAACTTCACTATCGGCCACAATTGTAATTTCGACATCAGCGATATTGGGATATAGGGCCTTAACTTCATTCCCGATTTCGGCGATATTTGAATCGGCATATTCTAATTTATCGATTTGGTCCTCAAGTGCTCCGATTTTTTCTGTAAGCGTGGCAATCTGCTGTTCGCTAAGAGCAATTTTTGTTTCCACTTCCGTCTGTGATTCATTGGCATTTTGCATGATTTCTTCAATTTCCTGTTGGGTAATCCCCTCAGGTACTTCAACCTGAGTGATGTTCACTTCCAGATTATCAAGGTCATATTTGGACTTTTGTTCAATCAGGTATTCAATCTGATCTTCATCGATTCTTTCCCCCAGCAGGGCAATCTCGATATCCATATTTTCCAAATCACTGTTGCTGTAGACTACCTGGGTGTCGGAAAAATCAAAAACATCCCGGACATAACGGTTGATATTTGATTGGATATTGTTTTCACCGACAATATCAATCGCCAGATATACACTTGGAACGGCCGCAATACTGGCCGCAATTATTGTATTTCTGATTTTCTTCCGTCGTAAATAATTGGTTTCGTACACCTTGTAAGGCAGTCTCAAAAATTTGGATACCATGATAGTTGCGACGATGATATAGATTGCATTCATCGAGAAAAGATACATCGCTCCAAAAAAATATCGGAAATTACCGGTTCCAAGTCCATATCCGGCCGTGCATAGCGGCGGCATCAGCGCAGTCGCGATGGCAACTCCAGGGATAACATTTCCCTTTGATTTTCGGGCGATTCCGATGATTGCCGCGACACCACCGAAAATTGCAATCAAAAGATCGAAAAGTGTTGGAGATGTTCTTGCCAACAGTTCCGAACTGGCGTAATCAATCGGTGTCAAAATAAAATAGATGGTCGACGCCACAATCGAGAATATTACCTGAAAACCAAATCCAGTCAAACCTCTTCGGGTTACCGAATAGTCCCCAATGGCAATTCCATATCCGATTGCAATGATGTTCCCCATCAGCGGACTGATCAACATTGCCCCAATCACTACCGCAGTGGAATTGACATTAAGTCCGATCGAAGCGATGAAAATGGCAACTACCAGGATAATCAGATTGGTACCTCCAATCTGGATCCCTTCAAGAATATCTCTCTCGATATCACCATACGACACGATATCATTTTGAACCTTGAACGCATTACGGATTTGAGCCAGTAATTCACGCATTAGTATCCCTCCCGTCATATAAATGTAATATATAAATCCCCATGTATTAATTGTACCGTGGTTTTTGTCAGTTTACAACCCAATCACCACAATCAAAAAACTAGAAAAGAAACTTGTCTTTTCTAGTAAAATCCCCAGTTAGCCAAACGGGTTATTATTCTGAAAACAGTGCACTACCAATTCTGATTCTGGTAGCACCGTTTTGCAGCGCCTCTTGGTAATCATTAGACATTCCCATTGAAAGTTCAGTCATTTCCAGATTGAATTTATGATTAAGTGAATTCAGCAACTCCTGGGTTTTGGCAAAGAACCCTACCGTTTCACCGGGATCGATATTTGGGGCCATCATCATCAGCCCTCTGACTCTGACATTCTCATACTGGTCAATCCGAGCAAATAATTCATCAATCTCTTCTTCATCAAAACCGTGCTTGCTTTCTTCTCTGGCAACATTGACCTGAATCAAGACATCCATCACCAAATCATGTTTTTTCGCTTGCTTATTTACTTCCTTAAGTAATTTTTCCTTATCAATCGAATGAATCAGACTGACTTTATCAATAATGTATTTGACCTTGTTGCTTTGGAGAGTTCCGATAAATTCAAATGTTCCCTGACCCTGGTATTGCTCATATTTTTCAAGCAATGCCTGAACACGATTTTCCCCAAAATGCGTGACTCCCAACTTTTCCAAGGCATTTATTTCGTCGATTCCGACATATTTAGTGGCCGCAACCAGCACCTTATCTCCAAGTTCTTCGAGTAAATTTTTTACAAATGTTTCATTAACTTCCATAACAATTCTCCTTTAGCATCATTATAGCATCTTAATTCTAAATATAAAGTTAAGAAATACTTTAGATAAACTAAATTTTCCGATAATCGGTTTATTGTGGTTTGGTTTTGTGGAATAATATAGTTATGAATTGTAACGAAATGACATTTGTCGGTAAGAAAATAACTTCAATCAGAAAAAGCAAGGGCTACAATATATCAATAGCAGCGAGGGTATGCGACATACCGCGGTCAACGTATAATCGGATTGAAATCGGTGATTGCGATCTGTCGGTCGCTAATCTGGTTAAAATCTGCAATGCATTTGGAATTGATCCAAATTCGCTTTTATCCGATTTTATCAATTTACCCAAACAGGAAGTTCGAGAAGAGTTAGGAGTCGAACAATTATATCTGGAATTGATTAAAAAAGTGGACGCATATACCTTGGAATTCAGAAGACTTTCCGATAATTATGAACGCAAATAAAAAATAGTGCCCAAAGCACTATTTTTTATTTTGCAGGTTTAATTACATTGTAAACCGGATATCCGAGCAATACAGCTCCACCGATTGCATTTCCTAAAGTTGTAATACCAAAGTGTGCCAGAAGTGTCAATGGATTCATTGGTGCATTTAATGCGAATCCCATTGTAACTGACCCCATGTTTGCGATACTATGCTCAAATCCAGGTAATACGAAAGCCATAACCACGATCAATGTGAGTACTGTTTTGGCAAGATCGTTTTTGGTTTTGTAACCGGCAAATGAAGCACAACACACAGTGAAGTTACATAAAGTCCCTTTTACTAGCAATTGCAATGGTTCAAATTCCAATTTATGCTGAATTACCGGTTGCACATAATCATTCAACGCTGCATGATTGGCACCGCTGAAGACAAACAATAGACAGATAGTTGCAATTCCTACAAAGTTTCCGACATAGCAAATTCCCCACATCTTCAAGATTTGATAGAATTTTAGTTCCCCATGATAAACTGGAATGATTGAAACGAAACAGTTTCCAGTGAATAATTCAGCCCCCAACATTGCTATTAACACCAGTCCGATACCAAAACTTCCCGCTAAGGCAAATTTAGCATAAACTGCATTTTGAGGATAAAGCAGACAAGCCAATGTATAACTTAAGTATGTAGCCAAGCCCAGATACATCCCGGCCGCAACACTTCTTACAAAGAAACGGCGAACATCTTCATTACACATTTTAAACTTGCTAAGTCCCATGTTATTTAATAATTCAAAATCCACAATACTTCCTCCAAATTTGTAATTTCACCCTATTATAACGAAGACCCTAATTCAATTCAACCGCATATCCCGAATTTTTTAGATTTATCTTCAAATTAAGCGCTTTTTTTCCTAATTCCAAGGTATATTGGTTATATGTCCTTAACCATAATTGCTTTATGGCAAAAAAAAACAAAAAGACCCGGATAATAAGGCATAAATTTAAGCCTTTCGGGTCTTGATTATTATTTATCAATATTATGTAAATATTTGCGATACTCTTCCAAAATATATTCAAGTTGCTCATAGGTATCTATTTTGGCCAACTCATTTTTATAATGTGAAGAACTCGGCAGACCTTTGATATACCACGGGCCGTGACCGCGCATCTGACTGATTGCCACTTTCTCAGGCATGATTTTCATCAGCCTGCGGGCGTGTTTGAGACACTGTTCAATCCGTTGTTCGACTCCGATTTCATCATCGTCAGGCAAAATACCATTGAATGCGTCAACCGTTTGTTTCAAAAGCCAAGGATTACCCAAAGCGCCTCGACCGATCATGACCGCATCACATCCGGTCTGTTCTTTCATATCCAGGGCGTCCTGCACAGTCCGGATATCGCCATTTCCAATTACCGGGATGCTGACCGCATCTTTGACTTCCTTGATGATTGACCAATCAGCTTGGCCTTCATACATCTGGGTTCTGGTCCTTCCATGAACGGCAATCATCTTGGCTCCGGCTTTTTCGCAAAGTTTCGCTATTTCAACCGCATTGACATGTTCGCTGTCGAATCCCTTGCGGATTTTCACCGTAACTGGCTTTTCAACATTATCGACAATACCCTTGACGATTTCATAGGCCAAATCAGGAGTAGTCATCAAAGCACTCCCAGCGCCGGTTTTAACAACTTTGTTTACCGGACATCCCATGTTAATATCAATTATGTCGCAGTCGGTTTTGGTATCCAAATACTTGGCGGCATACACCATGGTTTCGACATCACTTCCAAACAGCTGTAACGCCATCGGATGTTCATTTTCATGGACTTCGAGCATCGCCAAAGTTTTCTCGTTTCCATAATATATTGCCTTGTCGCTGATCAGTTCGGAAACTACCAGGCCGACCCCAAACTCCTTGATGATACTTCTGAATGCAACGTTGGTGATTCCAGCCAGAGGGGCCATCACAACGTCATTCTTGATTTCAATATTACCTATTTTAAACATCTTTCTCGCGGCTCGCCAACTCTTTCAATTCATCCTCGTCAAATGTGTATCTGGTCGAACAGAATTGACAAGTTATTTCAGCTCCGTGATCAGTTTCAATCATATCTTGCAATTCATCCTGACCAACCGAAAGCAAAGCTTCCTCCATCTTTTCTCTAGAACAGTCGCATTCAAATGATACTGGAATCTCGGCCAGGATTTCGACATCATCAAATAGCATTTTCAACATATCTTCTGGTGTTTTTCCTTCATGAAGCAAAGTGGAAACCGTCGGGAAATCCTTCATTTTGTTCTCGATATAGACGATATCCTCTTCAGTTGCTTCCGGTAATAACTGGATCACAAAACCGCCGGCACTAAGAATCTCATTGGTGTCATTAACCAAAACCCCCAGTGAAACAACCGAAGGGACTTGCTCACTTACCATGAAGTAATAAGCGAAATCATCACCGATTTCTCCTGTTTGCAGCGGAACATTACCGACAAACGGTTCTTTCAATCCCATATCTCTGATTATTTGAAGATAACCGGCTTTTCCGACCGCTACACCAACCGCAAGTTTTCCAGTATCATTGTATTGGTAATGAACTTGGGGATTTCCGACAAAGCCTTTGACTTTGCCATCACTGTTGGTAACTGCCATCATTGTTCCGATTGGCCCGCCTCCATTGATATTGACTGTTATTTTGTCTTTGGTTTTATTCATCGCCCCCATGATCAGGGTGATAGCCATTAGCCTTCCCAAAGATGCGGAAGCGGTTGGCCAAAGTCCGTGTTTTTGTCGGGCTACTTCCGTCAACTCAGTCGAATCGATTGCGAAAAGTCGACAATTATGATTGTTTGATAATCCTCTGATTAATTTATCTGCCATCCTAATTTCCAAAGAATATTCCGATAGTTGGGAGTAATGTTGACAACACCATGGTTATCAGGATAACCCAGATAACTACAGTTCTTTTTTTCTTACTCATATTCTTGTTTTCCTTTCCATGAAAAAAAGCGTCGAGACGCCTTATTTCATATCATCCAGCAAGTCATCTTGATTTTTAAAAGATGGTTTGCTTTCCTCTTCATTTTCTTCTACCTCTTTAACCGGTTCAATTGCTCCGGTATGGCTTTCTGGCATAACACCAGTTTTGAAAAGAGAATCGATTTGTTCGCCGTTAAGTGTTTCATATGTAAGTAAAGCTTCCGCAATAGTAATCAATTTATCTTTGTTTTCATTGATAATATTGGTTGCTTTTTCATAACATTCTTCAATGATTCGACGTACTTGAACATCGATTTCGTAAGCTATCTGACCTGAATGAGTGTTTGACGTGTTGTTGTAATCACGTCCCAGGAACACAGCATTGTCACCAGAAGCATATTTGATTGGTCCCAAGTCAGACATTCCTAGTTCAGTTACCATCAGACGGGCAATTCTAGTTGCCTGCTCGATATCATTATGAGCACCTGATGAGATATCACCGAAAAAGATTTCTTCAGAAACGCGACCACCCATGAATCCGGCGATGTTTGCTTCCAGTTGAGACTTGGTCTGGAAGTATGTTTCTTCCTTTGGAGTCATCAGGTTGTATCCACCCGCCTGACCACGAGGAACGATAGTAACTTTCTGTACTTTGTTTGCATCTTCAAGGGTAAGACCCAGAATCGCATGCCCGGCTTCATGATAAGCAACCAGACGGCGTTCTTTTTCCGAGTATTTGCGTGATTTCTTAGCAGGTCCACCCATTACACGATCGACTGCTTCATCGATATCAGCCATCGTAATCAAATCATGTCCCGAACGAACTGCCAGCAGAGCCGCTTCGTTAAGCACGTTTGATAATTCGGCCCCTGAGAATCCAGGAGTTCTTTGCGCCACATTGTCAAAATTGACATCCGGAGCAAATTTCTTGTTTCTACCATGGACAGCCAGGATTTTTGCGCGGGCCGCCTTGTCTGGGTTGGAAACTTGAATCTGTCTGTCAAAACGACCAGGACGTAGTAACGCCGGATCAAGGACATCGGCACGGTTTGTCGCCGCCAGGACGATTACACCTTCGGAACCTGAGAAACCATCCATCTCAACCAGCAACTGGTTCAATGTTTGTTCACGTTCGTCATGTCCGCCACCCATACCGGTACCTCTTTGGCGTCCTACTGCATCGATTTCATCGATGAATATGATACAAGGTGCTGATTTTTTGGCATTGTTGAACATGTCGCGGACCCTTCCGGCACCGACACCGACAAACATTTCAACGAATTCAGAACCTGAAATTGAATAGAATGGAACATTCGCTTCACCGGCAACAGCACGCGCCAGCAAGGTTTTCCCGGTACCCGGAGGCCCCACAAGAAGAACACCACGAGGGATTTTAGCTCCCATGTCAACGAATTTCTTAGGATTTTTCAAGAAATCAACAATCTCTTTAACTTCTTCTTTTTCTTCATCCATTCCGGCAACATCTTCGAAATGAGTGTCGGAATTTTTCTCAAGCTTTGCCCGGGAATTCCCGAATTCGAAAGCTTTGCTGTTTCCACCTTGGTTTGACATCATTCTGAAAATCAGGAATACCCCACCAAACATCAGAACGTATGGGACAATCGCCAGAATCACGTCCATGAAAACACCTTGCTCCGATGTGTCGACCACTTGGGTTTCCACATCTTTGCTTTCCAGCAGTGTTGTCAATGAATTAAGTTCTACTTCCGTTTTGGGAATAGTAGTGGAGAATGTCACAGTTGTTGTTTCTCCATCCACAGTTTCTGTATAACTTCCTGATACGTCAATTACCAGAGTCTGGGGCTCGATTGACACTGCAGTCACATTTTCATCTCTGATCACATCGAAGAATTCACTGTATGTGATTTGATTCGACGAATCATTTGATAAAAGCGGGAAAGCAATAGCCACGATCAACAACACTACCAAAGCCGGCAGCATTGAGCGTAATAACGTATTTCGATTACCGTTTTTCATATATTCTCCTTTATTTATAGCAACTTTCTTTTAAAACCCCCACATATGGGAGTTGACGGAATCTTTCATTGAAATCCAATCCGTATCCGACTACGAAAGCATTGGGAATTTCAAATCCGACATAATCCGCTTGGACGTCATATTGTCTTGCTTCGGCCTTGTCGAGCATAGTTGCTATTTTTATACTTTTGGCTTCACGGTCGTACAACATCTGTACCACATTTGCCAGGGTTTTACCTGTATCGATAATATCTTCAACGATGATGATATTTTTTCCTGCAACCGGACCATCCATATCATGCTTCACCACCAGCGTCTTCGACTCAACTCCGTCATATGAACTGACTTTCATATAGTCGAACGAAGCGTCAACCTCGATGTATTTTGATAGTTCGGCCATAAAAGGAATCGATCCCTTCAACAGTCCCAGCAAAACAATCTTTTGACCTTGGTAGTCCGCGTTTATCATTTCGGCCAACTCTTTACAACGTTGTGTAATCTGTTCACCGGATATTAATATTTCTTTTATTGATTTATTCATATTTTCACTCCTCTTATATCTTACAATAATAGCACAAAAATATTAGCTTTTGTAGTCATATAACCGATATTTTTGGCTAATCCGGGCACCAAAATCAGCTCGTTTCGGGCATTTAGTACCACCGGGTAGATTTTTCGTTGTTTTAGAGGGATTTTATTATCAATAAAAATCCGGCTGACTTTCTTGGTTCCGCCACTGGTTACAATCTTATCACCGGCTTTAGGCGACCTGATGGTAAGCGGCAAATCATCAGCCTTTACAAATACTCCATTGTTCAGCGGTCCCGCCAATTCCAGTTTGAAATAACTTGATTGCAACGGTTCAATTGCAGTTACAATTTCCTCATATTGATCCATATCAATTACAGATGTAACATATACATTATGATACTCTTTTATGAATTCATAATTAACTGGCAATGAAATTTTGAGATTCGGTTTGGGACTTTCCAACTGCTTGTAGATCTCATCGATTAGATTGTAATTTATCAGTTCCTTGTCGAGATACAACGCCAGGATCGCATAGAGGAGTTCCTGATAATTATCATCACTGAAGCTGCCGATATCCAAAGACCCCTGTTTACGATACTTTTCGACTGCCGGCTTTACCTGTTTGATGAGATTGCTTTTTTGGAGATTGTGATATCCCCGATAAAGCAGCAGTTCCTTTTTTTGGGAAGCACTCAAATCCGGCATCACGATATTTCTGATTCGGTCGCGGGTGAATTCAACTTCAAAATTGGTATAGTCGTCTCGGTAGTAAACACCATTATCGTGACAGTAACTCCGCAGCGAACTCTTCGGTGTCTCGAGCAATGGCCTGATCACTGACAAGCCTTCAACCTCGCTGTGACCGGAAATTCCCATGAATCCCGTGAATCCCCGCATTTTTTGCATATAGATGGTTTCATACTGGTCATCAAGATGATGCCCCAGAACCACAGTATCACAACCAAATTCCGCACCAATTTTCGCATAGAAGCGGTATCTGATCTTTCTGGCGATAGTTTGGAAATTGCCTTTTTGATAATCCTCCTGGTGGACATGTCGGACTCTAAAGGGAATTTCATTGCTAAGACAATAAGACCTGACCGTCATTTCATCCAAAGATGAATCAAAGCGCAAAAAGTAGTTGACATGAATGGCAACTACTTGATAACCGGCTTTATGAAGCATATCCAGCAGCGCCATCGAATCGCAGCCACCGGATACACCGATAAGATATTGTTTGTCTTTTCTCAATTGTTCAAACATTTGATAACCTTCCTATAAAGCAAATCACTTTGCGAAAATTAGATCGTTCAAACTCCTCGAAACCCAATTTTGTCAGCAGGTTGATTGATCGTTCATTGGCAAATCTGACCATGCAATAAACGCGTCTGACATTGTGCACTTCCCTCAAATAACCGAGAAACTCTCCGAAAGCCTCCCTCATGTAGCCATTTCGCCAATACTCGCTATCGAGCGAATACCCGAGCGAAATCTCATAGTCATATGAGATATTGATATAGATATCTCCAATCAGTCGGTCAGTCCCTTTGAGATATATCCCCAGCTGAAAGTTCCCAGGTTCATATTCAAACGGCTTGGCCAGGCATTCGTTGATTCTTTTGATTGCCTTTTTCTCAGTGTAATTCTTGTAAGATTGATACTTGGCAACTTCATCCTTTGATCGATAGGCCGCCATCGGCGCCGCATCCTCGATTCTCAGATCATGGATTACCAATCGCTCAGTTTCTAACTTCATAATTTCTTGATATTGTAATAAATGAACAGCATCCGGTCTTTCCCGTTGATGTCCTTGATAATCTCAAATTCATCATCGAAGTATGTTTTGACCGCTTCTTCCATTATCTCGCGTTGATCAAAACCCATTTCGAACGCCAGGATTGCTCTTTCTTTCAAAAGAGGACGGACTTCGGCAAATATTTTCCGATAGAAATACAGACCGTCGTCTCCGCCAAACAAGGCGATATTCGGCTCATTGTCCTTGACCAAGGCTTCAATTTCCTGTTTATCGGGAATGTAAGGAGGATTGGAAACAAAAATATCAAACTTCTGTCCGCTTTCCAGTAAAGGTTCCAAAAGATCTCCAACCTTGAAGTCGACCTTTGCCCCAAGATTAGTTGCATTGTTGCGAGCTACTTCGACAGCTTTTTTCGAAATATCTGTGGCCACAACTTTCAGTCGCGGCTCTTCCATAGCGAGACTTATCGCAATTGCCCCGGAACCAGTTCCCACATCACAAAGATCAATTGAATCGTAATTTTCAAAATAGTCATCAATCCGATATAAAATCTGTTCAACCAATTCTTCAGTTTCATAGCGGGGAATCAGGACATTGCTGTCGACGATGAAATCACGGCCGAAAAACGTCTCATATCCCTTGATATACTGGATTGGCTTTCCGGAAATATATTCCTCAAGCTGTTCAAGAAACTCTTGTTCGAGTTCTTTTGATACTTCATCTTCAAGTCTAAGATACAACTCCTGTGGCTGCATATTGGAAAGATGGTAGAACAGCACCTTGGGTACATTTACATCTTTTTCCAATTCTTCCAAACGCGCTTCGCTTTGGTGAATAAGTTCGCGGATTGTCATATTATTTTGCGCCTTCTTCCAGTTTCAGTCTTTGGTCCTCATTGACCAGAGCTGTAATTATATCATCCAACTTTCCTTCAATGATTCTGTCAAGCTGTTGAATTGTCAATCCGATCCGATGGTCGGTAACCCGATTTTGCGGATAGTTGTAAGTTCTGATTTTCTCAGAGCGGTCACCGCTTCCGACTTTGCTCTTACGTTCACTGTCAACAGCAGCGTTTTGTATCTGTTGAAAGTGGTCATATATTTTAGCCGCCAGAGCTTTCATTGCCTTGTCTTTATTGTCATGTTGCGAACGTCCATCTTGAGATGCCGAAACGATTCCGGTTGGAATGTGGGTGATCCGAACGGCCGAGTCAGTTTTGTTGATATGTTGTCCCCCGGCACCTGAAGCCCGATAGGTATCGATTCTTAAATCATTCTTGTTGATATCAACATCGACTTCTTCTACTTCCGGCATTACCAGCACTGTTGCAGTAGACGTATGAACCCGTCCCTGTGTTTCAGTTTTAGGAACCCGTTGAACCCGGTGTGATCCCGATTCAAACTTCAGTTTGGCATAGACATCGTCCCCGATGACATTGAATGAGATGGTTGAGAATCCCCCCGCAGGAGCATCTGCCGCCTCGATGACATCAACTCTCCATCCTTGAGTCTCAGCATATTTGCTGTACATTCTAAAAAGGTCTCCGGCAAAGATATTACCTTCATCCCCACCAGCGGCTCCTCTTATTTCCATAATGACATTCTTATTGTCATTTGGATCCTTGGGAATCAACTCAATTTCCAGCTTGCTTACAATTTCCGGCAATCTTTCGTTAAGTTCATCCAATTCCATTTTGGCCATTTCTTTTATTTCAGGATCATTTTCGCTCATCAGCTCTTTTGCTTCTTCGATCCCGCTTGTAACTTCTTTATATTCCTGATATAAATCAAATGCTCCTTGAAGTTGTGATTGTTCCTTAGTGACCTCGGTCATCTTCTTGATATCACTACCAATGTCAGGATCCATCAACATCTGGGTCAATTCCTCATATCTTTTTTCTATTGATTCTAATCTTTCAATCATATTATCCATTTTTATACCTCCGAGCCTTACACATTGTACTATAATTCTATCATGAATGGTAGTAATAGCGGTAGAATATTCCATATAATCGGCAAAAATTTGACTTGTTCCAACCATTCTTTTCTCCATTTTCACCAGGAAGGAAACTCAAAAATAAAAAAAACCACAAAAAACTAGGATATTCTCCATTTTTGTTCACTTTCATTAAAATTCATTTTCATCCACCAAAAATATATTTTCGTTTTTTTGGTGTAATCCTGCCAATTTAGTACCACTTATACAACTAAGTTTTTCCTATTAAAACAGGTGTGATTTTTTAGACTATCAAGGCATAATCGACGTTTTTAAAAGAGTGAAAAACAACGTGAAAATAATGGAAAAATCGTCATTTTTTCATCTGAAAACGCTTGCAAAAACAAGGGTCTGGTGCTATTATAATAGTACAAGGAGGGTGGTAGATTTAACAAATAAGATTCCTCGAAATTGACGATAAAAGAGAAATCAATTATCATCAATATTCAACGAAAGTTGATAGGGTCACCTAGAGTTTATTGAAGTACGTTACTTTGACCAAGTACTATTTATCAATTCAACCATAATCACCTGATTAAATAGGAGTAGTGATTATTAATCAATTTTACAAGAGTATTTAGAAATAAATAACAAGTAAAAGCATACACACCATCTAATCAACGAATCGATAAATTTTAAATTAGCAGAAATCAATGAAGATTACTGATGAAACTGAGTTTGAAAATATGTAATCCATTTATTGAGAGTACGATAGTTGTAATCATATAAAAGATTAGGTACAAGGTATAATTTAATAAGTATCCTAAAGACTGGATATTTAAATTGTTGTAGCATATTGACATACACTAATTGATCTAGGTTGATCCGAAAGGCTAATTCTAAAAGAGATGATAAGAACATGCGCGATGTAAAAGTGAAGTCTTATCTATCAATTAAAATTAGTAACTAGATTAAATGAAATGATAAATCAAAACAATAATATTTAAACGATTCAGTTTATTCGTGGCGATTTAAAAAAGTAACTTAAACTAAAACGAGAGTCTATATAAATTAATTCTACATCCGACTAAAAAAAGGGTTAGGCGAAAGCTTAACCCTTTTTGTTATCCAAATTTTAGAAATTAATATCCTACTGCTTCCCCAACCAGGATCACTTTGATGCGGCCTTTGTCACGAGAATATCTGGTGACAACTTCCTGGCAGCAAATTGTCCCGTTAAGACAGTTTGCGCATTTACCGGTAAGGGCACATGGAGTGCTCAAATTAAGTCTTTGGGCATTTGGTGGACACGCTGAAGTTTTAACCCTTTTATAGGCCGTTTCCTCATCTGCTGCGACTTTGTTCATTCCGGCTACGATGATAACCTGTTTGGGCCCGAAGCATAAAGCTGCAACCCGGTTGGCATTGCCATCGATATTAATCAGTTTACCATCCATAGTGATGGCGTTGGTCGACATCAGGAACGTATCCGTCAAAAGACATTGACGCATAATATCATCGGCCTCTTCGCGGCTGTTTGCTTTGGAGCGGTCAAGGAAATTGTATTCTCCTTTTTGCAACTGTTCCAAAACACCGATTTCCTTCATGGTTTCCGTTCCCCCCATACCAATCGAATCGGTTTTCCCGATCAGTTCAAAGACTTTTTCCCGGGCTTCTTCTTTTGTTTGAACAAAATAACCGGCCATGTTGCGTTTTTCCAACATCTTGATTACGGTATTTGCTTGATTTTCATAATTAATCATTGTTTTTCCCCCTTTTTTGTTAATTATACCGGAAATTTCGATTAAAACAACAAAAAACCGTGCTTGTCGAGGGCACGGTTCTAAAGTTAAGATAACTTGGCGGATGTCTTAACCTTGTAGTATATAATTTTAAGGGAGTAAAATTATATTATCGTTTCTACAGTGTTATCTTAAAAAATATTTGTTAACTTTTTATGAACATTACAACGTTTTTTTTAAATTATCAAGATATTTATTTTGATATTTTGCCGTTTAGAAACAAAAAAAGATGTGTAATCGCTCACAATACACACATCTTGATTTCAGTATATTTTAGATTTTCGCTTTTTTGAAGATCTTTTTTTTCGGCTTTTCAACCACTTCATGACAATGACGGCATCTGGGCTCATATTCGTTGGCCGAACCCAATAAAATCGTCGCATCATTGAAACGGGCCGGACGTCCATCCACCAAACGTTGGGTTTTTGTGGCTGGTGCACCGCAAACGGCACAAACAGCTGTCAGTTTAGAAATGAATTCGGCTTTAGAGAGAAGTTCACCCATTACCGGGAAACATTCTCCCCTGAAATCCTGATCCAGTCCAGCGACCGTCACTCGAATCCCCTTATCGGCCAGGTATTCGCAGATATCAATGATTTTTTCATCCATGAACTGGATTTCATCGATAACCACCGCATCCACCTTGCTGTCGATATGTTCCAGAATCTCCTCACTGTTTTCAACAATGATGCAGGGAATCCTGATTCCAAGGTGAGTGACGATCTCGGTTTCCGAATAACGATTGTCTATTTTGGGTTTGAAAATCTTGATATTTTTTTTGGCATAATTGAGGACATTGATTCTACGAACCAATTCTTCGGTTTTTCCGGCGAACATACAGCCACAAATAACCTCAATCCAGCCTTCTTTGTATTGGTGATACATATTGATTAACCTCTCACATCTTTCATTGCGTTAAAGTCAACCGGGTTGCCCCTTTCATCAACTTGCGCCAAGTTGTTGAACCGCGAATATTCTTTTTGGAATTGGAATTTCACATCTCCAATGGCCCCGTTACGGTGTTTGGCCAGAATCAGCTCCGCGATATTGTTCTCCTGTTCTTCTGAATCATCGGAAACTTTACGGTAATAATCTTCACGATAAATAAACGATACGATGTCCGCATCCTGTTCGATTGCTCCGGACTCACGCAAATCCGAAAGCATCGGCCTTTTGTTCTCACGCTGTTCAACCGAACGTGACAGCTGCGACAAAGAAAGAACCGGACACATCATTTCCCGAGCCAATGATTTAAGCTGTCTCGAGATATCCGAAACCTCTTGCTGTCTTGACTCCCGATTAGAGGAAGATCCAACAACAAGCTGCAGATAATCAATCAGAATCATTTTTACGCCATGGTGCTCATGCTTGAGCTTCCGACACTTGCTGATAATATCATTGATCCTAATCCCTGGAGAATCATCGATATAAAGGTTGCATTTATTTACCCTTTCCGCTGCGCCATAATATTTCATGGCATCTTTTTTCAATACTTCACCGGTCCGCATATGGGAACCTTCGATTTCGCCCATTGAGCAGATTATCCTTTGAACAAGTTGCTCCGCAGGCATCTCGAGAGAAAATATCGCGACTGGCAAATCCGAATTTTCGGATACCTGGTGGGCGATATTCAGGGCAAAAGCGGTTTTCCCCATTGCCGGACGTGCCGCCAAAATTATCAGATCGCCGGGTTGAAACCCCGAAGTCAAGTTATCAAGATCCTTGAATCCGGTGGCGACACCGGATATCCCATCAGTTTGGGACTGAAGTCGGTTCAGTCGCTCAGTGATATTATTTACAACCGAGCGGATTTCCTTGAAATCTCCGGCTTCCCGGTTCTGCGTAACTTCCAGCAGTCTTTTTTCAGCCCCCATAATGAAGTCATCGAGATCCTCGACTGGTTCATAAGCACTTTCCACTATCTGGCTGGCTTGGTAAATAATTTTTCTCAAAGTCGATTTTTCAATTAAAATCTTCAGGTAGTAATCGGTATGGGCAACTGTTGGCACTGCATCGACCAACGCAATCAATGTCTCTATTCCTCCGGTCTTGCTTACCAGGTCATGGTCAGCCAGATAGGAATTCACAGTTGCATAGTCGATTCCTTGCCCTTTTTTGGCAGTCTCGCTGATTGCTTCGAAAATGAAACGGTTGCTGTCGACATAAAAGTCATCCATACTAACCTGATTCAAAACCCTGTTTACAATATCGTTATCGATTAACATTGCTCCAAGCAGAGCACGTTCCGCTTCAACGTCATGAGGAATTTCACGAGCCATAAGCGCCTCCTATTCTTGAACCAGATGCACAGTGATCGTTGCAATAACGCCTTTATGCAACTCTACTTTGATTTTGGTATAACCCAAAGCCTGAATCGGGTGAGCATCGATCATTTTTCTTTTATCTACTCTGATATCGTATTTTTCTCTTAAGTCCTGAACAATATTTTTGGTTGAAACCGACCCGAAAGTTCGCCCATCTTTACCTGATTTCATTTTGTATTCCAAAGTAATGCCTTCAATTTTTTCTTTTAGTTTTTCGGCATTCGCGATGTTTTCCAATTCATTTTGACGTTCGATTTCCTTGTTTTGGGCCACAATCTCTTTTCCGTGTTGAGTTTCAAGAACCGCCAAGTTATTTTTGATCAGATAGTTTTGACCGTATCCATCAGCAACCTTTACCACCTCACCTTTTTTTCCTACTTTTTTTACATCTTTCAATAAAATTACTTTCATTTTTCAATATTCCTTTCACTTAAATAATTGTCAATTGCTTCTTCCAGGTCGACAATAACCTGGTGAAGATCATCGGTGTTCACTTGGGCCGCCGCCATAGAAAAATGGCCGCCGCCTCCCATGCTCTCACAAATAATCTGGACATTGATATTCGAACTTGAACGTGCTGAGATTGCAACTTCATCCTCAGCATCAAGCCCGACCACAAACACCGCTTCGATATCGGCGATATTCATCATATCATTTCCGACCTGAGCCAGGATAGCTCTTGTGACTATCTGGTCCTGATTGGCATGGGCGATGACAATATTGTCCTTATATAAATAACTGTTTGATTTTATCGCTATCTTGGTTTTGATTGTTTCGTAATCATCTTCAAGAGAATCGTAGGCTGCTTTGATGTCCGCCTGCATTTCCTTGAGCTTCGCCGCAATGTCGAAAGTCCGGTTCGAAACTCTGTTTTTGAAGTACGATGTATCGATCAGCAATCCCGTATACATGATTGTTGCTTCTCGTTCGGTTATTTTGATTTCATCCTTAAAATACATCATCAACTCGACGACAAGTTCGACGGTCGAGCTCGCTGCCGGTTCGAGATAGGTAAGAATCGGTGCATTGATAAATTCTTCCGAACGGCGATGGTGGTCAATAACAACTTTGTTTTTAACCAGACCTAAAAGTTCCTTGCTTACCGCCAAAGATGGTTTATGATTGTCGACATTTATCAACAATGTTCCATTGCGGTTCAACTCCAACGCTCTAGTCGGGGTGATGAATACATCTGAATACAAGATATCTTCACTGATATCCTGATATACCGCAGCGACTTTTTCCTCGAGGGAATTAGGATTGATGACAATGTAGACATTGTCAGTATAGGCTTTACACATTTTGTAAATGGCAATTGAGGATCCAAAGGAGTCAAAATCCGACTTGAGATGTCCCATGATAAAAATGTTGCTGGCCTGTTTGATCAACCCTTTGAGTGATTGGGCGATAACTCTGGCCTTGATCCGGGAAGAGGTCTCGTTCAAAGTGAAATTCCCGCCAAAGTAGCGGACCTCTTCATCCTTGCTCTTGACCGCAACTTGGGCTCCGCCTCGAGATTTGGCCAGATTGATGGCATTGATGGCCATATCGTCCAGTTCCCTTATCGCAGTTGATTGCCGTCCAATCCCGATTGAAAGCGAAAGAATCGCATCATAGTTTTTGGCCAGGTCATTAACATCATCGATTATTTTGAATTTGTCCGACACGATTTTGTTGTAAATTCTTTCATTGAAAAAACCGAAATAAGTGTCATCTTTGTATTGTTTCAAGGCGATGTCGTTTTCATCTGCCCAGCAGACAATCATCTCCCTGATTCTTGATTGCAACATTGTCGCATTCCGCTCATCAAGAGAATTGAAAACATCCTCATAGTTGTCTATCGAAATATAAATTACACAGACATGTTGATCATAAAAATCATTTTCAAGAATGAAAAAATCCGTTATATCCTTCAGATACAAAACCCTTTTGGACAGGTCATTGTAAACTTCAAATTTATGCCCCCGAATATCGATTACGGTAGTTTCATCCTGGTTCTCGAACAACGATGTCAGTTTGGGCTGCCATTCAACTACTTTCTTTCCGTTGATATACGCTCCGATTGTCTTGAATATTTCACTGCTCCACTCGATATTGCGGCTTTCATCATAATGAATTATCCCCAATCCGCCATAGATGAAAAGATTTGACGATTCCTCCTGAACGATTTCTGCTATCTCGACGTTGTCTTTTAGCAGTAAATTGGCAATGACTATCGCCAAAATTGAAATCGCCAGGGAGTAGATACTTACCACTACCAGAACTGTCATCGATGTATAGGACTGCATCATTACCTGAAAAATAACCGATATTGCCAGTATGGCCAGCATCGTTGCTACTATTACATTTCTCACTAAAACAATTCTATTTGCCATGATCATCTTCCTCTCTGATGATATCTTCTAATTTTTGTTAAAACCAATCGGGAATAATTATTCACCATGGTAGCTTCCATAAACCCGATTACAACCGGGGTGGTCCAATAAATAAGATTGACAAGATCCATATTGATATTGAATGATGTCACCAACTCAATCATTTCTTGCTGCATATCTATTCCCAGCAGTTGCGCCATCAAATTGAATATCAGTAGGTTTTTCAAAGCCCCGGCCCCCGTCAAAACAACGGTGCACATCCGATAACTTTTCCGCCCCTTGAGCAGCCATGCCATTATAATTCCCAAAAACATGGTCGCATATGTAAAGACGGCGAAAAAGATAATGCCAATCATCATTAACAACAAAAAGGATGCAGTCGCCGTGACCAAGCCGTTGAGATTACCAAAGCGGTATGAATAATAGAACACCGCCATCGTCAGGACATATGAAAACAAGACATCAATTATTCCTCCGGAGACAAGATTGACCAAACCAAACACTGCCGCCAAAGCCGCAATCATGGCCCCATATGTAATCACCCGGATGCTGTTGTTTCCCATTTGACACTCCCCCTACATTATAGCTAATTTGGGGGTCAAAAACAACTTGGCTCCCTAACCTGATTATTTCCTGAGCAGTCTATTTGGAGATCCCGGTCTCCAAATCAATATTTAGAACATTAGTTCCCCGCTCATTGTCATATCTGATAATGATATTTTTTCCATGAGTTATCACCTTGACATTATCAAACGTGCTGGATTGCACCAGATTGTATTCGTCAATCCGGTTTGGCGCCAGATTGGAAACATTTTCACTGATAAAATGGGCCCCGTTGAAAATAGTTTCAACCATCATTACAGTCCGTCGCTGTTGTTCATTGAGATGGGAATTTTCATCAAGAACGGCAACATCGCTGTAACTGATGAATCCAACGTTGTTCAAATGACGGCGATAAACCGTAGCAGCGATTGCATTTTTTGTGGATACCCGCTCGCGCTGAAGTTTTTTTGCCACTCTGGTGCTGTCGTAATCATAGCCGATATTGCAGCTTACCTGACAGACATCGACTTTTCCCATTGCCGGAAATAAAGGCGTCTGGTTTGCGATAATCATTTTATCACCTAAACAATCCCATAAAAATTCAATTGCCTCATACATTATTGTCGCTCGCGGTTTTGCTCCCGATATCATCCCAGCAGCATAGAGATAGTCGAACTTGAACACGTCGAATCCAATTTCCAGATAATACTCGATTATTGATCGGATATGTTCCCTGACTGCTTCGATTTCAAGATTTAGAGGATGATGACCCGACCACTCGAATCCGGAACTGACCGGAATTTTGCCATCGCTTAAAAACCAATCGGGATTGCTTTTATAAACATCACTGTCTGACTCAGCAATGAACGGAGCAATGGTGATACCGGCTTGGTATCCCTGATTATGGATTTCCTGAACCAGGGTCTCCAAACCATAAGGGAATTTTTCATAATCGAAATCAAACCAATCACCAACGAGCTTTTCATACCCCAGACCAATCATAATCAAATCTATATCAAAATCTCGATGGGATAAAGATTCTATACTGTCGATAATCAATTGATGGTTGATATTGCGGCCGAATTTATAGCCGGTCGAAAAACCGGATATTTTTTCAAATCTAGGCTTTGCCACATCAATTTTCTCAAAATATTCCCCGATGACTGCCTCTGCCCCACTTTTACAGAAGATATCGACAAGAGTCTTTTCGCCATCGACAATCAATCCTTCGATGTCTTTTATCACGGTGATGCGACTATTGTTTGTGTTGTGCTCGAACACCGTATAACCATCGCGCTCATTCAATGAACCAAAAATTTCAAACTTGTCAATTCTACGGATGTAACTGTAACTGTAGCTTGGTAAAATTCCGCGACGATTGGTGTATTTGTAAAATCCATAATCACCATAGCTGCTAAGACTGTAGCGGTCGATTAATATCTTGGGGATTCTTTTCAGTCCCTTGATGGAATCATTAATTGTATGTTCAAAAGAATCCGTCCACGATTGATATCCATTAGTAAATATATATTCGTCTTCCAAATACTTCCTTTTGATATTGTATCTAATTGACTTGAAAACTATTGGTTCTTGTGTTGTTGTGACAATCCTGATTCTGTCTTTTTCCTGAATCAGTTCAAGCGAGAGCTGATCATTTTGAAAATCCTGATCGGCCCTAACAGTTATCGTCTTGCCTTCATAGATGTATACTAGTTCCATATTATGCTCCTTCTGGCCAAATAGTTTAGTTTTATGCAATAAATCATTTATACTATATTATCACATTATCAGACTAAATTCCATCCAATCAAAATCAGTATCCCCAAGATACTCCAATTTGAAATTACTTAGTGGGACAAAAGTAATTTATTAGTCATTATATTTGACTTTTGTCCTATATTATCTTAACGTTGTTACTATAAGGAGGAATTAAGGATGGACTATCTGTTATCACTTAACCCCGTAATACTTGCACTTATGGGAACACTATTTACATATACTTTGACAGCTATGGGCGCTGGAATGGTTTTCTTCTTTAAAACGATTGACAAGCGAATTCTCAATGCCATGCTGGGGTTTGCAGCGGGGATCATGATTGCCGCCAGTTTCTTTTCGTTGATTGCTCCGGGTCTTGATCTGGCTGAAACAATCGGACAACTTCCTTGGTTGGTAATTGCTGCCGGATTTGTCAGCGGTGGGATATTCCTGCTTTTTATCGACAACATCATCCCGCATCTTCATTTAGGTCTTGAGGTGGAACTTGCCGAGGGTATAAAAACCGACCTGAAACGGCCGATCTTGTTGATTTTAGCAATCACTTTGCATAATATCCCCGAAGGGTTCGCAGTAGGGGTTGCTTTTGGAGCGATTTCCAATAATCCAACGGCGACCACCTTGCTTGCTGCAGTGGCCCTGGCCGTCGGAATCGGACTTCAAAATTTCCCCGAGGGCGCTGCTGTCTCAATCCCGCTTCGCAAAGAGGGTTTCAGCAGACTTAAATCGTTCGGATATGGCCAAGCTTCCGGAATCGTTGAACCGCTTGCCGGAGTTGTCGGAGCAATTCTTGTTTCCCAAATAACATTTATTCTGCCGTTCTCATTGGCATTCGCTGCCGGTGCCATGATTTATGTTGTGGTTGAAGAGCTTATTCCTGAAGCACAACGTCCTGGAGAAAACGGAACTGCTGACACGGATATCACTACCATCGGGGCGATGATCGGATTTACAATCATGATGATTTTAGATGTAGCCTTAGGCTAAAAACACGTTTTACTTCAAAACGTGTTTTTATTTGCACTTATTCCACACATTTTTAAATATCATTAAAGTTTTTACCAAAAAACATTGTCATGGGCACGAAATTGTACTATTATATGTTTTATTTGGGAGGAACTATATATGATTAAGGATTATTTTATTGATTTAAAGAGGGAATTTTCAGGTTATAACGCCCCACGCCTGATCAAGGATATTCTAGCTGGTTTGACAGTCGGGGCTGTCGCATTGCCACTGGCACTCGCATTTGGTACAAGTGCCGGGGCAACAGCTTCTGCCGGTCTGGTAACCGGGGTGCTGGCTGGGGTTATTATTGCAATTTTCAGTGGAGGAAGTTTTCAGATTTCCGGTCCGACCGGGGCCATGGCAGCGATCCTGATGGGTCTTGCCGCCAAATATGGTATTGAGGGGATCTTTATCGGTGCATTGATTTCCGGAGTGATTCTAATTATCAGTGGCGCCTTGAAACTGGGTCGCTTGGTCACTTTCATTCCTGCTGCTGTCATCACCGGGTTCACTTCAGGAATTGCGATTGTAATCGCAATGGGACAGATTGACAATTTCTTTGGAGTTAGTTCCTCTGGAGAAGGAATCATCGCCAAATTCGGATCATATTTTTCTAATGGTTTCCATCCGGAAACCGTCACCATGATAATCGGACTCGCAACAGTGATGTTTTTGGCTTTTTATCCCAAAAAAATCAACAACCTTTTGCCGGGTAGCCTGGTTGTGATTATCATTTCAATGATCTTAAACATAATTTTTAAATTTGATATCGCCACAGTAGGTGCTATTCCAAAATCATTACTGTTACAATCGCATCTTTCTTTTTCGGATTTAAGTCCGGATATAATTGGAGAGTTGATGATTCCCGGTATTTCAATCGCCATTTTGAATATGACTGAATCACTATTGTGCGGAGCAACAGCATCCAAGATGAAGAATGAAGGCTTCAATGGCTCAAGGGAATTGATCGCTCAGGGTATTGGAAATATCATCATTCCATTTTTCGGTGGAATCCCGGCTACTGCAGCGATAGCGAGAACAAGTGTTGCTATCAAATCCGGGGGGATTACCCGTCTGACATCGGTATTCCATTCATTGCTTTTGCTGATGTCGATGCTAGTTCTGGGACAGTTCATCGCCCAGATCCCGCTTGCCTCTCTTGCCGGGGTCCTAATTGTCACTTCTTGGCGAATGAATGAGTGGGATGCAATCAAGGAAATGTTTGACAAAAAAATCAAAACTCCGATAATCCAGTTTGCCGTTACAATGATCTCAACGGTAGTCTTCGATCTTACAGTTGCAATTTTTGCCGGAGTGATGATTTCAATCATCATGTTCGCATTCAACAATACCAAACTCCACATTGATGTTCGTGATGTGGATGTCAACCGTATCGACGGTCTTAATCATCATCACGAAAAAACAAAAGTAATGTATCTCTCAGGTACAATCTTTTTCGGGAATCAATCCCAAATAACCAAAGCAATTGAGTCGATTGACGACCATACCGATGCCTTGATCCTCTCAATGCGCGGAGTTGCATCAATCGATGACAATGGGGTCAAAGAGCTTGAAGAAATCTTCACCAATCTGACGGCCAAGAATATCAACGTTTATTTTTCCGGAATGTCGCAAAAGGTACTCATTGAACTTGAGCGCCATAGTTTCTTGGGAAAAATCAGTGAAGAACGCATTTGCTGGGACGCTGCTGACGCTATTATCAGATATGACCGGATGGTTGGGGCTTCACTATAATAAGCTGGATCAAAGAACATCACCTCTGATGTTCTTTTTTTATTTTCATATTCTGATGGATATTTGACTTTCGCTCATTCACCCCCTATAATAGTCATAGTTTTACTTGATTATAGGTGGCTTTTTTTATGATTGACCCTCTCTAAGATGTTGGATGACAGTCACGCCGCCTGCTTAATGTTATAAATAACTATAAGAAAAATTTATACAATTGATATGATAAGGAGCTATATGGAAAAGAAAATTATATTTTTTGATGTCGACGGTACCCTTGTGGATGTGAGACCGTCACGAGAATACATTCCGGAATCAACAGTTGCAGCTATCAGGGAAACCCGCAAGAAGGGGAATTACTGCTTCTTGTGCACTGGTCGCAGTCTGGCTGAAATCTATCCCCACATTCTTGAGGTCGGCTTTGATGGAATAATTGGTGCCGGTGGTGGATTTGCAATGATCGGAAATGAAATGCTGTTCCACAAAAAAGTGAGCGACCAGAGCGTCACTAATGTGGTTGATTTTTTCGAAGAGCACAAATATGACTATTACCTTGAAAGCAACGGCGGACTTTTTGCCAGCACCAATCTAATTGAACGGCTAGAAACAATCTCATATGGTGATCTTCAAAACGATCCTGAAGCCAGACGCCGTAAAGAAGAGCATCCCAGCCACTTCATTGAATCAATGAAAAGCGGCCATGACATGTACCGTAGTGATGTCAACAAGATCTGCTTCCTGGAGAATACCGATGTTCCATTTGCGAAAATCGTTGACCAGTTTGCCCATGATTTCAATGTTATTCATTGTACCGTACCTAAGTTTGGTGATGACAGCGGGGAACTTTCCGTAGTTGGTGTTTCAAAATCAAGTGCAATCGAATCAGTAATTTCTCATCTTGGTTTGAAACAGGAAAACACCTTTGCATATGGTGACGGACTAAATGACACTGATATGCTTGAATATTGCCGCCATGGAATCGCTGTTGGCAATGCCAAAGAAAAGCTCAAAGAAATTGCTGATGAAGTCTGCGATGACATTGCCCAAGACGGTATTGCAAAATCAATGAGAGAACATAATCTGATATAGAAGAAAGCAAAAACCGGAATCCCTTGAGATTTCGGTTTTTTTAATGGGGTTACTAAGCTAAAAAAAAACAAGAGATATCCTCTCTTGTTAATTTAAATCTTATTCACCAACGTATGGTAATAAAGCCATTTGACGAGCGCGTTTGATAGCTGCAGCTAATTGTCTTTGATATTTAGCTGAAGTTCCAGTTACACGTCTAGGAATGATTTTCCCGTTAGCTGATACGAATCTTTTTAATAATTCAACATCTTTGTAATCGATGTAAGTGATTTTGTTTTTAGTGAAGTAGCAAACTTTTCTTCTACCTCTATTTGGTCTTCTGAAAGCCATTAAGTGAATCTCCTTTCGTTAAAACTCAATATCGTCTTGCATGATATCATAGATATCATCTGTATTATCGAAATCCTGCTCAAGTTGAACAGTTTTCATATTATACTGATTATTTTCAGGTTGTGCTGTAGCTTGATTGTAAGAAGGTTGCTGTGGTTGCTGACCATAACCTTGGTTATAACCTGCTCCCATACCTCCAGTGGCACGTTGACCACTAGAATTTCTAGTTTCTAAAAATTGAACCGAGTCGCAAACCACCTCAGTCACGTAAACTCTTTGACCTTGATTGTTGTCATAAGAACGAGTTTGAAGTCTTCCTGTAACTCCAACCAGTGATCCTTTTGAACAATAGCGTTCAGTATTTTCCGCTTGCTTATTCCAAACTACACAGTTTATAAAATCGGCATCCGGACCATTTTCACTTTTGAAAGTACGGTTTACTGCGAGGGTGAAGCTTGTCACCGGTGTTCCATTTCCAGTTCTTCTTAATTCTGGATCTCTTGTCATTCTTCCAACTAAAACTACATTATTTATCATTTGATTTCTCCTTATTATTTACGAAGAATTAAATGACGCATCATTGAAGCGTTGATTAATGATAAACGGTCAAATTCTTTTACGTTATCAGCTGGACAAGTTACGTCTAATACTACATAGTAACCTTTTTTGAAATCTTGGATTTCATAAGCTAAATCACGTAATCCCCATTCATCAACATTGTCGATTGTTCCACCGTTAACTTCTAATACTTTTTTGAATTGATCAACTAAAGCATTTCTAGCGTCTTCTTCAACGTTAGGTTTAACGATAAACATGATTTCATATTTGTTCATTTCTATACCTCCTATGGACTATTGGTCTATTTTTTCAATAGACAGGCTGTAAACTAAATTACATGCTTAAATAACATATCATAAAAGAACCCGAAAATCAAGTATAAATCTACATTTTTTGCTTCAAATTAATATCTTCGATCGTTGTTAATTTAATATTTTCATAACTTCCTTTAACGACATGAACTTCGCTATCGGAAAACTCTTCTACCAGAGAAGCATCATCAGTTGCCTGAAAGGCTGCGTCTTTTCCTTTCAGATAACATTTTTTAATCAATTCGGTTTTGAAAGCCTGGGGAGTTTGGGCTTGGTAAAGTTTGGCTCGTTCCATAGTTTTAACCACCTTGCCATCCTTGACCTCCTTGATGGTGTCCTTGACAGGAACCATCAGTAAACAGGCATCTTTGGTTGTCAATATCGCCAGAATATCATCGATACACTTTTTAGGAACAAAAGGGCGGGCTCCATCGTGAATCAGGACATGATCCTGGGAAACTTGTGACAATCCGTTTAGTACGCTGTCCTGGCGTTCCTGACCGCCAGATACAAACATCAGTCTTTCACTCTTGATGAGTTCTTCAAACTGGCCACGCTCTTCAGCCTTGGTAACGACAATAATCTGTTCACATCGAGAATCTTCCAGGAACAGTTCCATTGTTTTTTCATAGACTGTTTTATCGCCAAGTTTATAGAGAACCTTATTATAGCCTAGCTCCATTCTTTTTCCGGAACCGGCACATAAAACAATAGCACTATACTTCATCAACTTTTACCTCTCCTAAACATTATATAATATTTTTAGCACTTTGTAACCACTTAACCCAAAAATTTGGTATAATGGTGGATGAGGTGAAATGTATGCCCAATAGAATTATGAAGCGAGAAATACGTTCTGACATCAACTCGTTTATCTTATCCGAATCACTGGCTGACGTCTTTGGTGAATACCGGATTCTTGAGCAGGTTTATGCTGCCGGGCTCAAAGAAGTTCAGACCAAACTGGAAATTCTCGATGATGAGTTTTCAGTTAAATATGATTACAATCCCATCCACCATATGGAATACCGCTTGAAATCACCACAAAGCATTGTCAAGAAAGTCAAAAAGAAGAATGTCGAAGTCAATTTGAAATCGATTGAGGAAAACTTGCTTGATATTGCCGGTATTCGGGTGATTTGCAATTACGAAAAAGATATTTACCGTATTTTGAAGCTGCTGGTAAACCAGACTGATATTGAAATACTAGAAATTAAGGATTATCTCAAACATCCTAAACCAAACGGTTATCGCTCAATCCACCTGGTGGTCTCAATTCCGGTTTTCTTAGCCGAGTGTTCCCGAAACGTCCCAGTTGAAATCCAAATCAGGACCGTAGCCATGGATTTTTGGGCCAGTTTGGAACATCATTTGAAATACAAAAACGAAACTGAAGTTTCTGAATCGATCAAAGATCGACTGAAAACCTGTGCTGATATCATATCCGAAGTGCAGGACGAAATGGAATCAATTCACAACGAACTTTTAAGCGACAAAATTTAATATAAAAAACAAGCCCTGATTGCAAAATGGTTCTGCATTTCGGGGCTTGTTTGATTTTCAAAATTTTTTAGTCAACATCATAAGTAACAAGGTCATCGAAACTCTGGCGACGAACTACTACTTTTGATTCTCCATTTTCTACGAATACAACTGCTGGTTTAGGCAATTGATTGTAGTTGGATGACATTGAGTAGTGATATGCTCCTGTTGAGAAGCAAGCCAGGATATCCCCTGGTTTTGGATATGCCAACAAGATATCCTTGATCAGGATATCACCTGATTCACAGTTTTTACCGGCAACAGTGACTTCTTCAAGCGGTTCTTCTGCTGCACGATTAGCGATAACCGCACCATATTTGGCACCGTAAAGGCTAGCTCTGATATTGTCAGTCATCCCTCCATCAACGGAAATATATTTTCTGATTCCCTGGATATCCTTGATTGATCCGACCGTATATAAAGTTATTCCGGCATTACCGACAACAAAGCGTCCTGGTTCGATCAGAACCATCGGCATTGGAATGTTGATCTTTTCAAATTCACGGGCAAGGACATTCATGATTGTCTCAGTGATTTCAACGAAGTCAACCGGATGGTCTTCCTTGGTATAGGCGATCCCATATCCTCCACCAGTGTTCAATTTTTTGACTTCAACACCGATTTTATCTTTGATTTCTTTGGTGATGTCCACGAATTTAGCCAACGCCAATTCGTAAGCCTGGATATCTTCAATCTGAGATCCGATATGGAAATGAATTCCTTCGAATTCCATATGAGGTGATGCCAGAATCTGACGGATTGCTGTAAGATAAGAGCCGTCATGATTCGAGAATCCAAACTTCGTATCTTTGGCACCTACTCGGATAAAGTCATGGCCACCGGCATATACACCCGGTGTGATTCTGACTGTAGCATAGATTTTTTTACCTAGACGGTTGGCGATTTCACTTCCGATTTCAATTTCATAGAAGTTATCAACCACAAAATGAGTTACCCCGTTTTCAAGAGCATATTCAATCTCACGAGGCAATTTGTTATTTCCGTGGAAATAAATTTTATCCGGATCGAATCCGCTGGCAAGAGCGATTGAGATCTCACCTGCTGAAACACAGTCCAGACCGATTCCATATTCCTGTGCCAATTTGTACATCGCTTTGCATGAGAATGATTTTGAGGCAAACAACGGCAGTACATTGTCGTATTTGTCCAAAAAATCATATTTCAGGTGACCCAATTGTTTACGAATATGTCCGACCGACATTACGTACAGTGGGGTACCGTATTCTTTTACCAAATCAAGGGCGCTAACCCCATCGATGTTAAGCACATTATTTTCTACTGTTGCAAATTCTGTTTGAAAAAACATTTCTTTCTCCTTAATATAACGTTTTTAATGTGAACAAACCTTTTTCTTTATCTTTCAAAGAGAAAGCCGCCGAAATCGCACCTTGAACAAATACATCTTTTGACAAGGCAGTATGCTTTACTTCTACAATTTCGTCTGTTCCCGCAAACATTATTTCATGTTCACCGAAGATTGTTCCCCCACGCATAGCGCTGATTCCAATCTCACTATGCTCTCTTTTTTTTCTTACACTCGAGCGGTCATAGACTGCTTTGCTCTCCTCGATTTCATTGTGCATGACATCGTAGAGCAAAATTGCAGTTCCACTTGGAGCATCTATCTTTTGGTTATGATGCTTTTCCATAATTTCAATATCATAACCGTTGTCGTAAAATTCTTTGGCCACCATTTTCAGGATTTTGGTAACCATTTGCATTCCAAATGATGTGTTGTATGACTGGAAGACCGCAAAATCTTTGCTGGCTTCTTCTACTTTTTCAAGTTGTTCCTGAGACAGTCCGGTAGTTGCCAGAACCAGTTTGGTTTTGGTCTTGGTGCAATAATCCAAAATGTCATCCAAATTGTTAGGATGAGAGAAATCGATGATCACATCAACCGGATCAACAACCTCTTTCAGTGATGAAAATGTTGCCACATCATCAGGCTTGCTGTCGAAGAATGGTGAAACAACTCCAACCAATTCCATCTTTTCATTAGCTGCAACTTTTGCAACTATTTTTTGGCCCATCAGACCATATCCATAAACTATAGTTCTCATCATTAATACCCCTTGCTTTCAAATGTATTCATGGCATCAACAAGAATATCCAGTTTATCTTTTGTAGTCTGGATCAGCGGCAATCTCAATGCAGCACTCATGTATCCTTTATGATTCAAAGCCGCTTTGGGCATGATTGGATTGACATCGATAAAAAGATTACGGCTGATTGGTTCAAGATCATAAGCCAGTTGACGAGCTTTGGCAAAGTCATTGCTCAAGACATAGTCACACAACATCTGACATTCACGAGGATACACATTTGACAATACTGAAATAACCCCTTTTGCTCCAGCCGCCATCAAAGGCAGGATATTGTCGTCACATCCTGAGTAGACATCGAAATCATCTTCTTTTGTTTTTGCCAGAACTTCCATGGCATAACAAATGTCGTCAGTAGCATCTTTGATTGCTGCGATTTTGGGATTTTTAGCCAATCGAGCAACCACTTCTACCCCCATGTTTACGCCGGTACGTCCGGGAACATTATAAAGAATCATCGGCAATTCAGTCGCTGCGGCGATTGCAGTGAAATGTTGATAAAGACCTTCCTGGCTGGTTTTATTATAATATGGTGTAACTACCAGGATTGCATCAACCCCGGCTTGCGCACAGTATTTAGCTTTTTTGATTGCTGTTGCTGTATCATTGGATCCGGCTCCCGAAATTACCTTCACGTCTTTTCCTTTTGCCTCTTCCAATGTAATATCGATCAACTCGAATTCATCTTCGATTGAAATTGTTGCTGTCTCTCCGGTTGTTCCGTTAACAAGCAGCGCTTTTACCCCGCCATCGATCATTCTTCTGATATGGGCTCTGAACCCATCATAATCAATATCACCATTATCGTGCATCGGAAGTACCAATGCTACCGCTGAACCTTCAAAAATTGCCATCTATTTTTCCTCCATATCAAATGCTTCACTAATTTTTTGTAATGCCAGTTCCTTGTTTTCTTTGTCAATGACAAATGAAACTGTCCGTTTCGATGTCGATACTTGATAGAAATGAATGTTATTATCTCCCAAGATACCGAATACTTTTGCAGCCGCCCCCGGAGTATCTTCCATTAAAGTACCCCCGACAGCCATTTTGAAATATTTTCTCGACATTTCAACTTCAATGTCGCTAAACTCCTCTTTTAACTTCATAATAGCCTGATTCAATTCTCGCTGATATTTGTCGTCACAAGTAATTTCCAAATGCATTAAATCCTCAGTCATAACTTGAGAAATCATATCAATGTTTACATCAGATTCTGCAAGTATGTCAAATATACGGGCAATATATCGTGGATGCTTCGGAACATTCAAAAACTTAATCTGTACAATATCGTCTTCAAAACTGAATGAATCTACAACTTTTTCCATAATTTTTCTCCTTTAATGTATAAAAAAATGCCGCAATGAATTATCACTGCGACAAAAAACAATCTCACAATGATAGCTCACCATTACCAAGTAATGACAGTTTAGTAGATATTCTCTAAAAAACCAGGCAATAATTTAATGCGATAAATTATTCCTTCGGCGAAGTTCCCTCCCCTAATGTCTGTTCGCATATTGCAACATTAGCTTCTTGAACGTTCGCGCCTCTATCCTAATTAATGTATAATATAGCACATCAATACTTATATATCAACACTTTTATTAACTTTATTATAACACGATATTTACCAATTTCTACTATAAACATTACATATTTTGGATTCAGTTCTATTTCTCGGGGGATTCTACCGGATTATCTTTAAAGTTTCCTGAGATAGTAGTATAATCTTGATTAGACAATACTTTTATCAGCCCATAATATTTGCAAGGAGATTACTATGTTCGAATATCCCATTACAATTTGGCTTTCCTTTTTCATAACCTACAGTTTTTTTGGCTGGATTTGGGAAGTTATCTACGAGTCAATAAAAGCCGGAAAGTTGATTAATCGAGGTTTTTTAAACGGTCCGCTCATTCCCATCTATGGAGTCGGTTCCCTGAGCTGTCTGATTATCTATGAATTGGTAAACCACAATCCCCTGGCAACTTTTGTTTTATATGTCATCGTTGCCACCACTCTGGAGTTGGTTACCGGGATTACCATGGAAAAGATATTCAAGGTCCGCTATTGGGACTACACTGATTTCAAAGGTAATATCAAGGGATATATTTGTCCTCAGTCATCTTTGTTCTGGGGTTTTCTCTCATATTTATTGACTGAATTCATTCATCCAGCCGTTTCCGGATTTATCCTAGGGATTGACTATAATTATATCCGGGTTATAACCTATGCGGCCCTGATCTATTTTATCGTTGATTTTGCAGTTTCGGTATTTGACGGACTCCATTTGCGGGCTTTGCTGGGCGAAATATCCCGAAAAACTCTTGAGTTAGGGAAACTTCGCAATGTCGATTTAAACCTCTTTAGCGCCATTAAACCCGACAACCAGGAGATTATCGAAAAGTACCAGGCTCGAAAAAATTCTTTGGAAAACCACGTTGACCGTTTGACCAAATTACCACGCGAACATTACAATGAGTTGCTCAAAGCGATTGAGAATGCCGGCCTGTTTGCCCGTAAAAATCATCGCGTTGTGAACATGCTGCGACGTAATCCGACTGCAGTATCCAAGAAATATCCTGTGATTTTGAAACAGATTCAAAATATAATGAAAAACAGACGTTAAATTCACCAGTTTATCTGGTGAATTTTTTGATGCTTAACTATTGACACCCCAACAAATATAGCGTACTATGTATTTCACATAGCGTGCTATGTATATGTGAGGTGAAAATATGAAACATTACAATGTAGGATACCTGTTGAAAAAAATCAATGATAATTTTGTATATAATCTTAATATCCGTCTTTCCAAATTTGATTTGACGCTTTCTCAGGGACGGGTTTTGAAATCCATTCTGGTTGCCAATGAAAAGAACCAGGATATAATGCAAAAAGATATCGAAATTGAATTGAAACTATCCAATCCGACGGTAACCGGAATCATCAAAAGACTGGAAGCAAAAGATTATGTTTATAAGGAAGCTTCCATTACAGACCGCAGATCAAGACTGCTGTATGTTACCGACAAAGCTCGGGATGTTGATAAGGCAATCCTTGACAGCATCAATGAAAATGAGCGTAATATGCTTGACTGTCTTTCAGAGCAGGAGCAGGAGAATCTAAAAAAATACCTAATGAAAATTTACTTGAAACAGGAGAACGAAAATGATTAGAACCATTAATAAAACACTTTCGTTGCTTCAGGAATATAAACGGCCAACTTTGATCGGGATGATAGGCATCGCAGTTCAAGTGGTTCTCGAACTGCTTGTCCCTTATATGATTGCCCTGATTATTGATGAGGGGGTTATGATGCAGGATACCCGGAACATTTTTGTTTACGGAACTCTGATGATCGGATGTACCATCGCATCATTATTAATCGGGATGTTCTCAATGCGTAAATATGCGCTGGCATCAACCGGTTTTGCCAAAAATATTCGTAAAGCAACATTCAACAATATCCAGAATTTTTCTTTTAGCAATATCGACAAATACCCGACATCAAGTCTGATTACCAGACTATCCACCGATGTTATCAATATCCAGAACTCATACATGATGATTCTGGTCATTATCGTCAGGTCTCCCTTGTCGCTTTTAGTAGCACTGTTTTTGACCTTTACCATATCACCGCGATTGTCGCTGGTTTATCTGGTCGCGGCGGCATTTTTGGGAGTCTTTCTATATTTTATCCTTTCAAATGCAATTCCAAGCTTTACAAGAACCTTTGAAAAATATGACGAACTGAACGCTTCCATTCAGGAAAACATCACCAATATGCGCGATGTCAAAGCTTATGTTCAGGAAAATACCGAAATCGAAAAATTCTCAGTGGCTGCCTACAACCTTTATCGCATGTTCAAAAAAGCCGAATCGATTGTGGTTTTCAATGCACCAATCATGCAGTTCACTATGTACAGCGCCATTATCGCGATATCATTCCTGGGCGCTCGGTTCAATGTCGAAGGCACCATGGCCATCGGACAACTATCCTCGGTTATTTCATATACGGCCAATATCATGATGTCATTGATGATGTTCTCGATGATGTTTGTCATGCTGTCGATTTCATTTGCTTCAATGAAGCGAATTAATGAAATTATTGATGAAGTTCCGACAATAATCAATCCCGCTCAACCGGTTCTGGCAGTTAAAGATGGTTCGATATCTTTCGATAATGTCAATTTCTCGTATGCCGATGATCCTGAAAACCTGAATCTTGCCGATATTAATCTTAATATTGCATCCGGTGAAACTATTGGAATCATCGGAGGGACCGGATCAGCCAAATCAACTTTGGTTCAACTGATTTCCCGTTTGTATGATGTGACTTCAGGCAGCCTGAAAGTTGGTGGGGTTGATGTTCGAGATTACGATTTGAAGACGCTTCGTGACAATGTTGCTGTCGTTCTTCAAAAAAACGTCCTTTTCTCAGGGACAATTGCCGACAATATCCGGTGGGGTAAGCACGATGCTTCCCTTGAGGAAATCAAGGAAATTTGCGAATTGGCTCAGGCCGATGAATTCATTTCCCGCATGCCTGATGGCTATGATACTTATCTTGAACGGGGGGGCGTCAATGTTTCCGGTGGGCAAAAGCAACGTCTTACAATCGCCCGGGCACTAATAAAACAACCCAAAATCCTGATTCTTGATGATTCAACCAGTGCGGTTGACACAGCTACCGACAAGAGAATTCAAGACGGATTCAAGAATAAAATCAAAGATACAACCAAGATAATCATTTCACAACGAATCTCATCGATTCAATACGCTGACAAAATCATTGTAATGGACAATGGTGGGATTTCGGATATCGGAACTCACGAACGTCTTCTGGAAAGTTCTCCGATCTACCAGGAAGTTTACTATACTCAAATCAAAGGAGGTGCTTCTGATGCAAAAGCCTAAAGGATCGCTGAAGGATTATTCACGCCTTATCAAATACATCTTGAAAAAATATAAGAAAAGGCTGTTCGTCATTATCGTTTTTTTGATAATTTCATCGCTGACTACTGTTGCCAGTTCGTTGTTTTTGCAGTCGCTGATTGATGATTACATTGCTCCGATGCTAAATCAGAGCATTCCCGACTATTCGCCGCTGATTCAAGCATTACTTGTGATGGGTGGGATTTATCTTTTCGGGGTCACGTCCACTTATCTTTATAGTTTCCTGTTGATTGAAGTATCCCAGGGAACATTGGACAGTCTGCGAAGAGACCTTTTTGAAAAAATGGAACAACTTCCAATCAAATACTTCGATACTACTCAACACGGTGATATCATGTCTGTTTACACCAACGATACCGATACCATCCGTCAAGTTATCTCCCAATCGGTTCCCCAAGGTTTCTCTTCGTTTGTAACGATAGTTGGAGTATTCTTCGCTATGCTGGCGACATCATGGCAACTGACAATAATCATCGTATTCTTTTCAATTATCATGGTAAAAGTTATCCAATACCTTGGCAAGCAGTCATCCAAACACTTCAAAGAACAACAGGCCAATCTGGGGAAAGTAAACGGCTATGTCGAAGAAATGATGGAAGGGCAGCGGATTGTCAAAGTCTTCACTCATGAAGAATATTCACGTCAGGATTTTGACAAAATCAATGAAGCTTTGTTCAAATCAGCCTACAACGCCAATAAATACGCATCGAGCTTGATGCCGATCATTATGAATATCGGAAACCTTTCTTATGTGGTTACTGCAATTATCGGCGGACTATTTGCCATCAACAATATCGGAGCACTTTCAATCGGTGGTCTGGTCGCATTCTTACAACTTAACCGTTCATTCACCATGCCACTTACTCAGATATCACAGCAGTTCAATGCGGTTATCATGGCTGGTGCCGGTATCAATCGGATCTTCAACCTATTGGATCAAACTCCTGAAGATGATGATGGTTGTGTTACCTTGGTCAACGTCAAGGAGGATGAAAATGGACTTTACGAAACCAATGAAAAGACCAAAACATGGGCCTGGCGCCATCCGCACAAAGACGGTACTGTTGATTTGGTAAAACTAACCGGAGATATCACTTTCAACAATGTGGATTTTTCCTATAATGAAAACAAACAGATTCTTCATGATATCAATATGTATGCATCGCAAGGTCAAAAAGTAGCTTTGGTTGGTTCTACTGGAGCTGGTAAGACTACAATAACCAATCTGATCAACCGCTTTTATGATATCCAGTCAGGAAGCATTGTTTATGACAACATCGATATCAAAACCATCAAGAAGCAAGACTTGCGTCGTTCGCTGGGAATCGTTTTACAGGATACCCATCTCTTCAGCGGCTCAATCAAGGATAATATCCGCTACTCAAATCCTGAGGCCAGTGACGAGGAAGTTGTCCAGGCGGCCAAACTGGCCAATGCTGACAGTTTCATCAAACATCTGGAATTTGGTTATGATACTGTGATTGATGGTCATGGGGACAGTTTATCCCAGGGTCAAAGACAATTACTTTCTATCGCCAGAGCCGCTTTGGCTAATCCCCCGGTATTGATTCTTGATGAAGCAACATCAAGCATCGATACCAGAACTGAAAAAATTGTTCAGGAAGGGATGGATAAACTGATGCATGGCCGAACAGTCTTTGTCATTGCTCACCGTCTCTCGACAATCGTCAATTCCGATGTGATTATGGTTATGGACCAAGGTCGCATCATCGAACGTGGTAACCATGACAAATTGTTAAAGCAAAAAGGAATTTATCACCAATTATATACCGGCAGTCTCGAACTGAGTTAGCCAGGGGTACTCTTATTGAGTACCCTTTTTGTTTGAATGTTCACTTTGATTGTACTATCATGGAAATATATCCATTATCTTTATGAAGGAGACTCTTATGAAAACCCACTATATCTATGACTCTTCAATTGGAAGACTGTTGATTGAAGAAAACGGCAGTTCAATCACAAAAGTCAGTTTCAATCCCCACTACGCCCAGGGAAGTAAAACCAAGCTGACCGATGAAGCTTTCCGTCAGCTTCAGGAGTATTTTTCAGGCACCAGAACCCAATTCGAACTTCCCCTTGACCCTCAAGGAACTGCCTTCCAGAAAAGTGTCTGGCAGGAATTGCAAAATATCCCGTATGGCAAAACGGTTAGTTATAAAGATATTGCCCTGGCGATAGATAACCCCAAAGCTTTTCGAGCCGTGGGAAATGCCAATAACAAGAATCCCATCCCGATCATCATCCCCTGCCATCGCTGTGTCGGTTCCAATGGTAAGTTGACCGGATACGCCGGAGGACTGGAATTGAAACAACGACTACTTAATCTGGAACAGGCAAAATGACAAACCTATTTAGATTTTCATCTAAATAGGTTGACCCCGGACTACTTTGATGTTAAAATCTATTTAGAAAAACATCGAAATAGAAGGTGATAAAATGAGTTTTCAAAAATCTTTCAAAGCCATGTCACATCCAGTTCGGCGTCAGATCCTCGATATTTTAAAAAACGGGGATGTGACAGCAAGCGATATCGCTGCTGAATTTGATTTGGCCCACGCTACTATATCCCATCATTTGTCAATTTTGAAAAACAGTGATTTGATCAGTGAGCACAAATACAAAAATTATATCTATTACCGGATCAACACCTCGGTTGTTGAGGAAATGATGTTTTACTTATCGCAATTCACCGGAGGAAGCAACAATGAAGAAAATTAATTTTAAGTTTATGATATTGTCATCACTTGCCTGTTTGACACCAATTATAATCGGTCTTTTCTTTTATGATCGACTCCCTGATCCAATGCCATCGCACTGGGGGATTAACGGCGAAGTAGATGGCTACATGCCCAAGAATATTGTTATTTTCGGGATGCCGGTTTTCATGGCCCTACTGAACGCTTTTGCCATAACCGTTACGCAATTGGATCCTAAGAGGAGAAAAAATAATGATAAACTGGTCAATAAGATCTATTGGCTCGTTCCACTCTTGACAATATTTATTTCCTGTGTAACTTATGCAGTCGCCCTGGGAAATGACCTCGATGTTTCAACATATGTTGTTGGTTTTGTAGGTGTGATCTTCATTGTCATCGGAAATTATCTTCCTAAAGTCAATCAGAACTACACTATCGGAATTAAAGTTCCCTGGACTTTGAATAATGAAGAAGTATGGATCAAAACCCATCGGATGGCCGGAAAGATTTGGTTTGGCTGCGGAATAGCAGTTTTCATAAGTGCCTTTTTGCCTGGCCAATTTACAGCAATAATCTTGGGATTGGTCTTGGTATTATGTGTTGTCTATCCGATAGTCTATTCTTACCGGATTTATTCCAAAATCGAAAACAATAACTAGAACATAATAAAAATCGGGAATGAAAATTTCCCGATTTTTAAAGTAAAACTCAAACATCAACCTGTGGCTGATAAGTAGTGAGATCCTGAGCCGCTTTTTTCATCAAGATTATATTAATGAAATAAGAAACGACCAGCAATATTCCTGCCCCAAAAACGAGAATTATCATCGTTTCGGATTCGATTGCCATAATTACCAAAACAACCGATATTCGGGCAATCAAATAAATAATCCAAGTATATCTTGATAGTTTCACCAACTTATCATTTTGCATTGATTGGGCTATTTCTCCAATTCCTTTACAAATAAAGTAAACAATTCCAAGATCAACAGTCATCACCAATATGGCTCCGACCACTTCAATCAAACCTTTTTCCGGTATGGCAATGCCCAAAATTGGTGTAAATTGGCTCATTGAAAGAACCATTGCCAGAACGCTGAAATATCCCGCAATTTTAAAAGTACGATTGCTCTCCTTCAAAATCTGACAGCCAATAAGCATCGAGGCATATCCAAAAATATCCGGAATTATATCAATACCGTTGATATTGAAATTTGCCATTAGGACAAATCCCCACATCAATAACCAATATCCCATAAGGCCCTCTCTTTCTACTCATATAGCTGGTGTTGAATATAAATAAGTGTCTTATTTTAGTTAATTGTAACATTTCTGATTCCGTTTATCAAGCCGTAATTTCAATTTAATATTGGCATATTGACTCATTCCACTGGATTTATTTCAATCGTAATTTGATTATTCTGACCATCAAAACCAATGGCAACAAGACAATCACCAGTGGAGTTGACAGAATCAATAATTCCCTTTTCAATGAAGATCGATCAACCGGTCTCCCCTTAAGCCTCTGCTTAAATGTTCCATAGGCAATTCCATAAGCATTTCCAGCCATAATGGTTTTTATCACTGCAACAATCTGCGAGGCAATATCGCTACCATAAGTATCAACCAATACCGCCTGAGCTTTCTTAGAAGGCTGCCCCATGGTTGCAGCATAATGTTGTGCAAATAGAATTGCCTCTTGCTCATTTTCAGGAAACTCTATCTCACCAGCTGACAAGATCATCTCAATTTCTTCCTTACTTATGCCTGCCTCAAGAGCTATCCGGCTGTGTTCATAACTGCACACAGCACACCCGTTGACTTCAGTCACCGCCAAAATAATCCTTTCAAAAAATTCATCATTGATTTCGAGTGATTTTTTGGCCTTGATGAGTTCCGGCGTTGCAAATAGTGCATCTTTGAACTGTCTTAAAAACTCGCTAAATGTCACTATGATTTTGTTTTGTTCCATCTATCAGTCCTCCATTGACTATAGATTATCACATCGAGCACTTTCCCTGAAGCAATATGTATTAATTTCTTAACAAGGCTTCTGTGAGCATGATTATTTGCTAATTTATATAATAATGATACAATGAGGACATAGCTTATAAGAGCTAATAAAGGAGGACATATGCTAAACTTATACGGATACAAGAAGTGTTCAACTTGCATAAAAGCTAAAAAGGAAATTGAGTCATTTAATCTTGAATATGATTTTATTGACTTTATCGATACCAATCTTGCCTATGATAAAATTGCCGAATTATTTCATAAAAGCGGTGCCGACATAGATGATTTTTTCAATAAACGAGGTACCAAATTTAAAGAAATGCGACTAAAGGACAAGCTCGCAACCATGGATTTGGATGAAAAATTGAAATTGTTAAGCAGTGACGGTTATCTGATCAAGCGCCCGTTGCTTGAAACTGATGACAAAGTGATTATTGGTTTAAAAAAAGATGCTTACCAGAGCATCGGAGGGTAGTATGCCAGCATCGTACACCCACTACAGCTTTGCCGGAGATGTTCTGGCCAATATCGACAACTTCGAAATCAGGCGGATAATTGAAGAAAATATCGACTTGTATTTCATTGGCTGCCACGGGGCCGATATCAATTTCTTCTACAAGCCCTACAAAGGCAGTGCCATTGTTGATCAAGCCTACCAAATTCATTACGATTCTGGTGCCGTATTTTTCACAAATGCGCTCCAAGTTATTGAAAAATGTGAAGATCATGATGCATGTTGGGCATATCTTCTGGGATTTTTGACCCATTTCATTCTTGACAGCAATTGTCATCCCTACATTAACAATGTAATTGAGGGCGAAACCGCTGAGTATCATCAAACCATTGAGTCCCAGTATGACCGGCGCTTCATAATCAAAGACGGATATGATCCAATGACTAAAAAGGTCCGGGATCATATCGTCATAAGTGATTTTAATGCTGCAATAATCGCCCCTTTCTTCGCTTTGCGTCCCAAGGATATTATGAACTCATTGAGGGGATTTATCCGCTTTGATGGCTTTTTTGTAACCCAAAACAAACTGAGAAGAAAACTGACTAACAAGTTTTTGAGAATGATGAAGAAGGACAACTTTACCGGTCTGTTCATGCGCCCGGGTCCGGAAATTGATAATCTCAGCAGTTATCTTGACCATCTTGATACTCTCTATCAAAAAAGTCTCCAGGAAGCTCCTAAAATTATCAATGACTTTTACTGTACCAAAGAAATTACATCCCGGTTTGACCGCAATTTTGAATAGTTTCCCTACGGGAAATACCGCTAAAAAAACTGACCTTCATTATTTGGTTTTCCAGATAATGAAGGCCAGTCTTTTTTTATTCGATAGATTTCAATGATTCAACCATGTCAATTCTGTTCACGATTCTTCGCATGATCAAATTAATCAGAATTGTGAATAGCATAGTTATCGCAAAAGAAATCAGATATGTTTTGGTGTCCACATGTCTGACAAACTGAACTGTTTCCAATTCAACTGTGATTATCAGGTAATAATGAACAATTTTTCCCAGGAACATTCCGACAATACTTCCGATTATTCCCAGATAGATATTTTCCCTGAAAATATAGTCATAGATCTCCCGAGGATAGAATCCAAGAACTTTAATCGTTGAAATTTCAACAAGCCGTTCTTGGATATTTATATTGGTCAAATTGTAGATAACAATCAATGCCAGGAAACCGGCAGCAAATATCAAGATCAGCACCACAGTATCGATCGATTCCAGCTGGTTACCAAAATCACTCCGACCTTCTTCACTTGATTCTTGAGAAATCACCATTTCATTATCTGTCAGCTGATTCAAATTACCACTTATCAATGCTCGGTTGATCATGATTGACTCTCCCGTCATATCTTCAAAAGAAGCGTCGCTCATAAACATCACACTGCCATAGTAATAATCAAAGATGTTGGTGATCTCGACCTGATAATACATATCCTCATAAAGCACTTCGATAGTGTCCCCGACTTTGACTCCCAATATCTCGCTGAGTTTTCCATTGATAGCTGCTCCGGTGTCATCGAGTTGAATCTTTTGTCCGCGCTCGACAAGATTTAGAAGATCTTGATAATTATCATCAAATTCAACTTGTAGATTGACATAAGAGTCTTCAACCTGAACCATAGCTTCATAATAATTGTTGACTTCAACATTATCATTTTGAGCTACTAAACTTTCGGAGAAGTTAATAATACTATCATTGTCATTTTCTGCATACGAAATCTTGTAATCATAGAGGTTTATCTCGTCAAACTGCTTGACTACTGTTTCGGTTATCGAGTATTTCAATCCAAATGCCAATACTAGAAGAGCGCCGCAACCGGCAATTCCAATGATTGACATAATAAACCGTCTTTTGTATCTGAAGATATTCCGCAATGTTACCTTATTATTGAACGAAAGTCGTTTCCAGATTGGGGTGATCCGATCAAGGAGTATTCTTTTTCCCATCTTCGGCGGTTTTGGACGCAGCAAGTTTGCTGGTTCCTCTTTCAATTCGCTTATTGCAACCACTAAAGTAACAAGAAGAATTATCCCTACGGAAATCATCAAAGTTACCAGAATGATCATCAAGTCATAGACGATGAAAGTTGGCGCTGAAACATCATAAAGCATCAAGCTGTATAGATAATATATGAATCTTGGAAAGAAGTTGATTCCGGAAATTATTCCAATTATCGAAGACGGTAAGGTTGCAATTATCACAAATAACAAATAGCTGTTGATAATATTTCTTTTCGAAAACCCCAGTGAAAGCAAGGTCCCGTTTTGAATTCGCTGTTCTTCGACCATTCTGGTCATTGTCGTCATCGAAACCAACGCGGCTACCAAAAAGAATATTATCGGAAATATATATGATATTGACTCAATTGCTCCCGCATTTTGCTCGAAGGACTCTACTCCGTCGTTCTGGCTTTTTGAAAATGAGTATATTTTACCCTGATCTAGCCGTTCAATATCTTTGGTCGCCTGATCTATTTTGGCTTGGGCATCATCCAATTTGGTTTGGTTATCTGCCAAAACCGCAGCATTTTCATCAAGAGTTTGCTTGGATTCATCCAGAATCACGCGATTTTCATCAAGTTCTATTTTTGCATCATCCAATTGTGATTTGGTTGTTTCAAGTACTTCTCGAGCCGATTCCAGCTCGACACCGGTCTCATCAAGAATGTCTTTGTTTTGATCCAATTCAATTTTAGTACTATCTAATTGAATTTTAGCGTTGTCCAGCTCAATCTTTGTAGCATCCAGGGCCGCTTTGGTTTCTTCGAGTAATATTTTCTGCTCTTCCAAATCTGCTTTGGTCTCATCATCGAAACTGTCAATATCTGCATATGCTAGATCGAATTCCGCCTTTTGAGCATTATAATCAAGCAACCCAGCTTCATATTCGCTAACGCCACTGTTGTATTCATCAAGAGCTACAAGATATTGATTATAGCCATTCTCGTATTCTTGAAGTCCCGCCTGATATTGATCCTGACCGTCGAGATATTCCTGCCAACCGGACTCATATTGTTCCATTCCTTGTTCGTATGATTCAACTCCATCCAAATATTGCTGATGTCCTTGTTCATATTCATCAAGACCTTCATTGTACAATGAAAGACCTTCTTCATATTCTTTGATTGCATCATCAAGATCGGTTTGGTTTTTTTCTATTTGGGCGAAGGCATCAGTTTGAATTTCATCATACTTATCATGGTACAAGTTTTCCAAAGCCGATTCCAAATCACTTGTCACCTGATTAATATCTTCATCGTATCCAGGGGTAAATATATTGGAGTTGGAAATCCGGATATCGATTTCATTGAATATATCCGATCCCACCAAATCGTATAATTCTTCTGGCAACATCCAGTTTTCATTTCCGGAATTCAATATCCCAAAATAACCATGGTTGCTGCCATCACCAAGACTGTTTACTCCACGGTAATCCTTGGCAATATATTGGGCACTGTCAACTATTCCGACAATTTCAAACTGCTTTTTACCCTGATTATTTGCGAAGGTTACCCAATCACCAATAGAAAGGCCTTCATTATCAGTAAAAAAACGATCAATCACACATTCCTGATTATTTCCCGGGAAATTACCGGCGAGCAGGTCATAGCTTGTCTGGTCGAAATCATCATATCCGTATCCAGTTAGTCCCAGAGTTTTGGACTCACTTTCATACATGACGTCAAAGCGATTTTTAACCGTTACTCCTTCAACGTTTTCAATGCTTTCAATCAGACTCAGATCTTCCTGTTCAAAGCCATAAGTCCCCACAACTGATATATCCCAATAATTGTGCTCGGCGAGATAATCATTCATGCTTTTTTTCATGATAATCGGTGTTGACTGCAATCCCGCAAAAATTGAAGATCCCAAGAGGATGATCAGAAATATCGAAATGAATCTTGATTTATCTTTTTTGATATTACGAAGAATATTCTTGTTAAAATTTTTCATAACTACCACTCAATATCATCAATGCTCATTGGACTTTCATTAAAGTACTGGTCATTGACTTTTCCGTTTTTAAGATGGAACACGATATCAGCCATCCCTGCAATGGCACTGTTATGAGTTATTACTATTACTGTCATCTTGTATTTTGTCGCCATCTCCTTGAGGAGTTTGAGAATGTCTTTACCTGTTTGATAATCAAGTGCTCCCGTCGGCTCATCACATAAAAGCAACTTGGGATTTTTTGCAATAGCCCGGGCAATCGCAACCCGCTGTTGTTCTCCTCCAGAAAGTTGTGAGGGAAAGTTCTCCATTCGGTCCCTCAGACCAACCCGATCCATTACCATTCTGCTATCCAGTGGATTTTTTGAAATTTGACTTGCCAATTCCACATTTTCAAGTGCAGTCAAGTTTTGAATCAGATTATAGAATTGAAAAACAAATCCAATATCCTCACGGCGATATCTAGTCAATTGACGGGCATTGTATTTGGCAATGTCCTTGTCATCAATAATTATTTCCCCCGAAGTTGCTGTATCCATTCCTCCCAGCAGATTTAGGACTGTGGTCTTACCTGCTCCAGATGGCCCTACAATTACTACAAATTGACCTTTGTCGATTGTAAAATCCACTCCGTCTGAAGCCTTTATCGTAACGTCCCCGACCTTATATATTTTAGAGACGTCTTTGAACTGTACAAAATTATTCAATATATCACTTCCTTTTCCTGAAAGTATACCATTTATCCGGATATTAAAGTAAACATTTTCATTACCAAGAAAATAATTTTAATTAACATTTGACAATTAATCTAACGATAATTGTTCTTATTGCAGCTTTTTATTCACTAGGAACGAAAAAAAGAACCCAATCCCAGCTGATATTATTTTGCTGTTTTATAACTCAGGTTCCTTTTCTTGAATAAGCACAATGACTAAATTGTCATTTAGGCTATTTGTTTCGCATGAATTTTTTTCTTACAATCAAGGCAATTCCGGTGACCATAGCCACAGCTGCGGTGACAGCTGCTCCTATTGCTAAAAATAATTTTCTGTCAAATTTCATATATTATTCATCTCCTACTATGATTATACTACAAAGAATGTTCACCCACAAACATTGACAGCTATTAGATTATTTTTACTTAATCCTGTTCTTAGGGCTATAACCAAAAAGGATGGCCCGTGTGAGCTCATCCTTTTGATATCAATAAACATATATTTTATTTGAAAACTGTTTATTACAGCGCAAATCCAAAATAGAAAATAAATAACAAAACCAATAACCATACGATCGGTGATACTTCTTTCCATTTACCTGTTGCAATTTTCATTAAAGCGTAAACTACAAAACCGATAGCGATACCGTTTGAAATTGAATAACTCAAGATCATGAATGTAACTACGAAGAATGATGAAGCCGCAATCGTGAAGTCATCCCAGTCGATTCCACGTAACTGTTCAACCATCAATACCCCGACAACAATTAAAGCAGGTGCAGTAACAGCACTAGTGAAAACTGATAAAACCGGAGCAAAGATAACTGACAAGAAGAATAATAATCCGGTTACTACTGCAGTCAAACCGGTACGTCCACCAGCTCCAACACCGGCAGTTGATTCAACATATGATGTTACAGTTGAAGTTCCCATGAAAGCACCGAATACTGATCCAGCAGAGTCAGATAATAATGCTTTTTCAATATTATAAAGTTCACCTTTGTCATTGACAAAACCAATTCGGTTAGCAATTGAAATTAATGTCCCAGTTGTATCAAAGAAATCCAGGAATAAGATTGAAAATACTGCAATCGGTGTATGTGGATTCGAGAATAATTCTCCAAATCCTGAGAAACAAAGACCGATAAGACTAGTGTCGATATTGAAAGAAATGAATTGAGTTGGCGCTACTGGCATGCCAGCGATACCTGTCAATCCCAAAATAACCCCCACTGCTGCGGTAATAACCAATCCGATAAACACAGATCCGTTAACTTTTTTAGCCATCAAGATCAAAGTGACGATGATTCCAAATGCTGAAAGTAACACTACAGGATCTTTAAGATTTCCAAGCGCAACATATGTAGCTTGGTCAGCCACGATCAATCCAGCATTAACCAATCCGATGAATGCGATGAAGAATCCAATTCCGGCCCCGATAGCCATTTTCAAAGGGTTAGGAATTGCATTGATTACAGCGTTACGAATTCCGGTAACTGAAATCAAGATGAAAATACAACCACTTACAAATACTGCGGCCAAAGCAGCAGCTGGTGAAAATCCATATCCCATAATGATTGTATATGTGAACAGGGCATTCGCTCCCATTCCCGGTGCCAAGGCAACTGGATAATTACCAAGAATTCCCATCAAAATTGATGCGAAACCTGCAGAAACGGCAGTAGCTAGAAACACACCATTATACGATAGTCCTCCGGCTTCTAACATTGATGGGTTAACCGCCAAGATATAAGCCATTGCTAAAAACGTTGTCAAACCGGCAATAATTTCTCTACGGACATTAGTACCGCGTTCTTTTAATTTGAAGAATTTCTCCACGAATATATCCTCTCTTTCCTATATATAGGTATTATAGCTCCAGACAATAAAATTTAAAAGTTTGATGATAAATAAACCAATAAATATCCTTATTTTCTTCATATTGTCCGAATTAAAGTGTCATTATAACCAAACAAAATCAAATAAAAAAGGACAAATGTCCTTTTTTGCTTAATTTATAACTTGAATATGAGGATACGGAATTTCAATATTTTCCGCTTTGAATCTTTTCAGTATAGCAATGTTAAGATCGGATTTGACTTTATAGCCGTCAAGCATATCTTTGGTAGTCACAGTCGCTCTTAAATTAACCGAACTGTCAGCCAGTTCCATACAGGCAACTGGGATCTCATCAGAGTTTTTATCCGTTCTGACATCGAGGTAAAGCGGATGATTTCGCGCTTCCTCTTTAATGATTTCAATCGCGCGGTCAATATTGGATTCGTATGAAATTCCAAATACAATTCTGTTGACACGATATTTTTCATTGGCACTTACGTTTTCAATAATAGACTGATTCAACATCGTATTGGGAACAACTATTTCCGTCTTGTCAAAGGTTTCCACGACACAGTGGCGGATATTCATCTGAACGATATATCCTTCGACTCCTTGGGAAGGTAGTGAAATATAATCGCCAATTGAGAAAGGTCTCGAGACAGTGAGCATGAACCCACTAACAACCCCCGAAGCCGCTTCCTGAGATGCCAGCCCGACAGTAACTGCAACAACCCCTCCGGATGCCAGCAGGGCTCCAGTGATGGTTTGGGTGAAAGTGAATTGCATCATGACAACTACAATCGCGGCCACTCTTAACATTATTCTGATTATTTTTATGGCAATATCTTTCTTTTCAAATTTACTTTTCGTGATTGCTCGTTTAATCAATGTATTTAGGACTCTGACTACAATCAAAGTTCCGATTATGGTCATAGCGCCATTTAGTGCGCCATCGACAAATAACTTGTCAATTTGTGTAAATAATTCGTTATTGGTTAAATTCATACCTATTTTCCCTTATTTCCTTTTCAATATTAATAATATCAATTTCAATACCACTAGTTGGATTGCACTCACCACAAATACTAAAAATGCGAAATATGCAATTATTGATCCGATGGTCAGGAACATTGCCATAATTAATCCCACAATCAATACAGTTGCGGTAACCAGCAATGCCCGGATCATATAGAGGCTGTAACGCTCGTATGATTGGATAATTATTTCTTTTCTTTTCATCTTATTTACCTATGCAGAACCGCTTGAACAATTCATCCAGCAAATCTTCTTTGGCTTCCTGTCCCAATATTTCTTTGATGTAGCTCCATGCTTCATAAAGATCCTCGACAACAAGATCCGGCGGAATAAGATTATTCATCGCCTCAATCGCAGTATTCAACGCTTGACTCGCTTGATAAAGCAACTGGCTTTGTCGGACATTCGTCAGCAGATTTTCGCTGTTTTTCGCTATCATTCCCAGATTGAAAAGTTCCTTGATTTTTTCAGTAAGATTGTGAATATCCTGGTTTTTGGCACTGATCTGAATTCCTTCAAGATCAACCACCTGACCGATATCCTGCTTATTGATAATCAAAATCCGATTGGTGTTTTCGGTCAATTCCAGCAGTTCCCGGTCCTCTTTTTCCAATTCTCTTGAACCATCAATCACTAACAAGACCAAATCAGCCTGATTGATCAGCTCCCGCGATTTTGAGACTCCGATTGCTTCAATCATATTGTCGGTTTCCCTGATTCCGGCAGTATCAATCATATTAAGCATTATTCCATCCACCGAAATACTTCCTTCAACCAAATCTCTGGTTGTTCCAGCGATATCAGTAACGATTGCCTTGTCTTCTTTAAGCAACGCATTGAGCAAACTGCTCTTTCCGACATTCGGCTTACCAATGATGACCGTACTGATTCCGTCTTTAATCAGTTTGACATTTTTTGAATCCTCGATGATCCTTTCCATTTTCTGATGGAGCGAAACCGATTTTTCCAAAAGAACCTCAGTCGTAAGCTGCTCGATATCCAAATATTCAGGATAATCGATATTCACCTCGATATTGGTAATAATGGCGATTAACTCCTCTTCAAGATCATTAAGGAAATTAGATACACTCCCTTGGATCCCTTTCAAAGCCAACTGACTCGCATATTCATTTTTGGCTGTGATCATGTCCAAAACCGCTTCCGATTGGGCCAAGTCGATTCTTCCATTAAGGAAAGCTCGTTTGGTGAATTCGCCTCTTGTTGCCATTCGGGCTCCCTTTTTCAGGCATAGTTCCAGAACCTTGTTGGTTATGAACACCCCACCATGGCAACTTATTTCGACCATTTCCTCACCGGTAAACGTTCTGGTTCCCCGATATATGCTTACAAGGACCTCGTCCACCCTGATTTCATTATCCATTAAAAAACCATAGTTGATTGTATGACTCGCTGCCTTGGCAATCTTGCCGGTAAAAAATGATTGAACAAAATCAATTACTCCTTCACCTGACAATCTCACCACCGAAATTGCCGCTTCCAGACGACTTGTGGCAATAGCAACAATTATATCTTCTTCCATATATTATTCACCTACTTTTTTAGTAATTATAACTTAAAAATATTTTTTTTGCATTATATTTAATTTATGCCCCTTGGCATCTTCATTATCATAAACCCCGTTTTTTAACTGGTTATTAATTTTGTCCGCTCTTGAACGTAGCGCTATGTTATAATCAAGAAAAGGAGGATTCTTATGAAGTTAGGAATAGTCGGCAGTGGTAAAATAGTAACAACACTACTAGAAGTAATCGGTTCGATTCCCGGTTACGAACTCCACTCCCTTTATAGTCGCAATATTGAAAAAGGGCATCCTTTGTGCGAAAAATACTCGATTGCCAATTATTACAATGATTACGATGAAATGCTCGAGAGCGATGTTGAAATAGTTTATATCGGCCTGCCCAACCATCTCCATTTCGATTTTGCGAAAAAAGCACTTTTGAAGGGCAAGAATGTTATTGTTGAAAAATCATTCACCCTGAATCTTGAAGATGCGGTTGTTTTAAAAAAAATCGCACTTGAACGAAAATTATATCTTTTCGAAGCCATTACCAACATTCATTTAGAACCATTTAAAAAGATTAAAGAAATGACCGAAAAAATGGGAGATATTAAAATTGTAAGTTGCAATTTTTCCCAATATTCGTCAAGGTATGACCAATTCAAAGAAGGAGTCATTCTGCCGGCTTTTGATATTGCCAAAGGCGGCGGTGCCTTGTTCGATCTCAATGTCTATAATATTCACTTTGTTGTCGGACTTTTCGGCCGACCGGAAAATATATTCTACTATCCCAATATACGGGAAGGCGTGGACACTTCAGGCGTTTTGATTCTAGACTACCCCCAATTCAAAGCGGTATGCATTGGTTCGAAAGATACTAAAGCTCCGATTTCTTCGACAATCCAGGGTGACCAAGGTTATGTCCAAATCGAGGGCCCAGTCTCACAACTTAATCATAGTCAGTTCAAATTAAACGGAAGTGAACCAATTATTGTTGAAAATCACGCATTGCATCGGATGCTTCCCGAATTCGAGACATTCATCAGAATAATCAGCAATAGTGATTACCAGGAAATGGTGACTTTACTTGACCATACCATTGATGTGGTGGAAGTTCTTGAAAGAGCCAAAATCCACGGTAATCTTAGTTGTTAGCGTTCAAAAAAGGACCAGGATTGGTCCTTTTCGTTTATTCGTAATATGAAATGATCATATGGCGGTTGCGGCCTTCTCCTACCGATTCAGTCTTAACATGGTCGAAACTGTCAACCACTTTATGCATGACTTTGCGCTCATCAGCAGGCATCGGATCCAACTCAATCTTATGTTTAGTCCGTTGAACCTGTTTAGCGAAGCGTTTCGCCATTGACGAAACCTTTTTATAACGGTCTTCTTTATATCCATTGATATCCAAACTAATTTCGAATCTCTTCTTGAATATATTACTTACCGAAGATCTGATGATGATAGTGAATGCTCTAAGAATGCTTCCGCCACGTCCAATCAAAATTGAATTGTGGTTGGTATTCATATTGCAGTAGATTCTGCCATCTTGGATGTAAGAAACTGTTTCTACCTCGAATCCCATTTCAGTCACAATATCATTGAAGTATTTTTCAACGTATTCGCGAACCATCTCTTCAGTGAAACAACTTATTTCCACTTTTTTGGAAAATAATCCTTTTGTTTCCTTGATAATTTCATAAAAGATATTATCTTTATCAGTTTGTAAATCACTGCATGCATTTTCCAATGCATCATCTAAAGTTTTACCGCTATAAACCTTCATTATTACACCTTCTTATTAATCTTTTTTATCAATATCTTTTTTTACATAATCTGGTAATTCTGGTTCTACTTCTTTCTTTTCTTCAACATGGTGTTCATAAATATACCAAGTTCTGATAATATTGATCACATTTGTAGTGATCCAGTATAACGACATTGCCGATGGCATGATTGCCGCCATATAGATGATGAATACTGACATAATGTTTTGAGTCATCCTCATCTGTTTTGTTTGAGATGTTTCACGATAAGATTTTTTACGTTTCATCATGATGTTTGTCATCTGCATACCAAAGAATTGAGTAATTCCGACAAGAAGAATCAAGGCCAAGTAAGCGAAATTACCTGATGTGATTTGACCCATCGGGATACTTCCAAGATTGATTCCCAAAAGACTTGTAGTGTACAGGATTTCAATTCTTTGAACCGATTGCCACATTGCAATCATGATTGGTAAAGTTACCAAAGTAGTCATAGATCCGAACATACTAACATTGTTTTTCTTGTATAGTTCGTTCATTTCCGCTTGCATGCGCATTTGTGACGCTTGGTCGCGACGGCCACGGTACTTATTCTGGATTTTTTGTACTTCCGGCTGTAACAATTGCATTTTTTGAGTTGATACAGTTGATTTGATCATAACCGGCAAGATGATGATATTGACCAAAATTGTAACTACGATTACCCCGGCAGCCACATTTCCGAAAATATCAGTGATGAACAAAATCAATTTTGCCAAAGGAATTACCAGGATGAAGTTGAAAATCCCGTTTGATAGATCCCATGGAGTCGATGAGTTTATTGCACGATCAGCAATCAAATTACCTGATGAGTCTAAGTTTCTTGCACATCCTGTCAATACTACCAGTACAAGAAGCAATAGAGCTGCTTTCAAATAATTTTTTGTCCTTTTATCAAGTGCTAACATTTTTTTCCGTCCTTTTTATTTATTTTGTTAAATAATTTGTTTAACAAATTTTTATTATCGTTGTAATTATACCTTAAATAACCTTTTCTTGCTATGATAATATAATCATTTTTCCGCTCGAAATCCATTAATTCATTGGTCATTGCCCGTATCTGGCGTTTCAGCTTGTTTCGTACAACTGCATTTCCCAATTTTTTGGATACCGAAATTCCTACTCTGGCATGATCAAGACCATTATTCATTGAGTAGACAATAAAAGCTTGATTGGCAACGCTGTTTCTTTTGGAGATGATTTTTGAATAATCTTCGTTTCTCTTTACGCGATATTCTTTTTTCATAATTACTTAAATAAGAAAAAAATCCACTATAAAAGTGGATTTCTCTTAAACTGTTAAGCTTTTTCTTCCTCTTTTACGGCGACGTGCGATAACTTTTCTTCCACCAACAGTTGCCATTCTGGCTCTAAAACCATGAGTTTTTGCTCTTTTTCTTTTATTTGGTTGATATGTTCTTTTCATAAAATAAACACCTCCATAATACTATATTTTTATACATTTAACATATGCTTAACAATTATATACTATTTAGGTCGTCCAAGTCAATTTTTTTTTTATTTTTTTATTTGGACCTCACCAAAATAATGATGATAAAATCAACTAAATTTATCGGCTATTTTTACAATATTATCTTTATTACTCATATTACTGGCTATTGGTGGTATTAAATAGTTGATCCTGATCATCTTCACAATGCCATTGTATCATATTAGGCCACAACCTTGAATTGTCACATTGTGACTTTTGAATTTTCTTTTTCTAATATCCTGATTGCATTACACCCCCAAATGTCCCCTCAATCTAATGATTCATAAATTCAGGCCATTATATCTTACTATTTTCAACTTGGCAACAATTGCAGGTGATAAACCGGACGAGTAGATAATGTCCCAATATTATGTGACATTTGTAAACTTAAAATATCCTGATTTTTTCTACATTAATTACAAAATCGTCAATTTTGGCTTATTCTGTGATTTTATGATATGAATTTATGTGAATTGCTGTGAATTAACACTAAAAGTGCTGATATGGCGACATTTTTAATGTGACTAATATTGTTCCTTGTTTTTAAAACCAGAAAGTTGTTCCTCATTAGTAACAGTGACTAAAATTTAGGCTCAATTTGAAATTTGTTACCAATGTGTATAAACCTAACTAACTTAGAGAAAATGCACATTTTTTTGTGACTTTTGATGTGCATAACTCTGGGCATTTAAAAAATGCCTTTATTTTGATGTGAATAACATATATAATTTTCCTTGTGGGAGGTAGAAAACATGAATGACTTTGATAAGATTTGGCATTTGTGTTTGGATGAATTAGAGAGACAACTGGATGATAAGCCAGAAGAAAAGATTATTTTCGATTCTTATCTTCGGACAGCATCAATTGTTGCGATAAATGACAATATTGTCACTATCACACATCGCTTCAATATGGTTATTCACAATATTCTCAAATACAATGATCAAATAGAATCTATTTTATCACGTCTTCTTTCTACTAATATAGCTATAAAAGTCATGTCTAGTGATGACTATATTAAGATTCAAAACAATGAGGTATTTGAAAGTAACATCAAACATGATCTTACTTTTGACAATTTCGTTGTCGGTTCTTCGAATCAATTTGCTCAAAATGCGGCATTGCACGTAGCTTTGAACCCTGGTTCGACATTCAATCCGCTTTTCATCTATTCGAATCCCGGATTGGGTAAAACCCATTTGCTCCATGCAATCGGAAATTTCGCATACAGCCAAAACAACAGCTTGAAAATCAGATACATAACTTCAAAAGAGTTTGTTGACGAAGTTGTCGCTGCTATAAAGAATAAAAAATCAGATGAATTAATCGAAAGATATCGGAAAATCAATATTCTCTTGATCGACGATATCCAATTTTTATTCAATAAAGATAAAAGTAGTGAAATGTTCTTTCACATTTTTAATGACCTGATTGCCAATAATCGGCAAATTGTCATCACCAGTGACAAAATGCCTGATGAACTCAATGGAATTGAAGATCGTCTTATCAGCAGATTCAAATCGGGACTTTCCTATGGGATTGAGCCACCAAATTTTGAAACTGCTCGCGCTATATTAAAAAAGAAAATTGATAACTTAGAAAACTCACAAGTAAAGATAAGTGAAGATGTTGTCGACTTCATGGTTACAAACTATGGTCGGGACATCAGAAATTTAGAAGGGGCTTTAAAGCGGCTTTTCTTCGTAAGTATTATTTACCATGCTGAACAAATCAACATGGATTTGGCATTAGAAGCTTTCAAAGATGACAAAATCAAGGTTGCCACTTCAAAAAGAGAGCTTACAAGCGATGCAATATTAAAGGTTACTGCTGAATATTACAATTTATTGATATCTCAGGTAGTATCCAAAAACAAAAAAAGAATGTTGACCATCCCTAGAGAGATGGGGATGTATCTGATGCGTGAACAACTGGACCTGACTTTCGTTGAAATCGGTCTTATTTATTCCGGGCGTGATCATTCTACGGTGATGAAGGCCTGTAAAAGGGTGGAGACAAAACTGAAAAAGGATGTCGAGTACAAAAAAGCCTTGAATCAGATTAAAGACAAGTTAGGAATAAATTAAGCACAATTTAACCACATATCGAAATCACATCAAAAACCTTGAATATATCGGTATAATTTCAGTTACGCACAAAATTCACACTATAATAATAATAATTAACAATTTTAAATAAATATATATATACATTACATGAGAGGAAAATTTATGAATTTTAAAGTTAACCGAATTTTATTATTAAACTCATTATCGAAAGTATCCAAGGCTGTAAGTTATAAAACACCATTGCCTGCTTTGACTGGAATCAAATTTGATTTATTTGATTCTTATCTTCAACTGACTGCAAGTGAACAGAACATTGCTATTCAATGCAAAGTTGAACAAAGTGACAAACTGGAAATATTAAATACTGGTAGTGTAGTTTTGTCATCTAAATATATTCTTGAAATTGTCCGTAAAATAGATTCTGATATTGTCGAATTTGAAATTATCGATGGATTCCTGACTAGAATCTCTGGCGGAAATTCTGAATTTAATTTAAATGGTACTGATCCTTTGGATTATCCTCAAATTGATCTTGTTCCCAAAGGAACATCTTTCAACATGGATACCATTGAATTGAAGGAATTGGTAAATGATACCAGATTTGCAGCTAGCGAAAAGGAAATCAGACCAATTCTCACCGGAATCAATCTTATCGCGAACAACAGCAAGCTTACTGCAATCGGAACCAATTCATACCGATTATCTAAAAAAACAATTGATATTGATAGTGATATCACTTTTGATATTACTATTCCAGCCAAATCATTGGATGATATTTCTAAAATTATTGAGAAACAGGATAATGTGAGCATTTACGTTTCAGAAAGAAGTGCTATTTTCATTTTTGAAAACAACATTATTCAAACTCGTTTGATTGATGGTTCGTTTCCGGATGTATCAAGCTTGATTCCGACTGAATTTGCTCATGAATTGACAATCGACAGCAATCTGATCTCCAATTCGATTTCTAGAGTTTCATTGCTTACCAATGAACAGAACAATGTAATCAGATTGGATATGAATAATGATCGCGTTATCTTGTCATCATATATGCAGGAAATCGGTTCGGTGGAAGATACCATTACCGATTGTTTCTATAAAGGTGACCCTTTGTCGATAACTTTTGACAACAAATATATTTCTGATGCGATAAAAGTGCTTGATAAAGGAAAAATCAAACTGTGTTTCCCCGGGGAAATGAAACCATTTATTATTAAAATGATGGATGATGACAGTCTGATTGAATTGATCTTGCCAGTAAGAACACATTCTTACTAAAACGACACCCGTTTTTTACGGGTTTTTTTATTATTTCCATAAAATAACGATTATTTTACGTTCTAAGCAGTTTTTACTAATTTATATATCCCTGTACTATAAAAGTTTTTTAGTTAAAATTTGCATATTTTAATGCGTTTTTTTCCTATTTATGCTATAATCTAATAGTTGAAAAGAGGGTTGATCATGGAAAAAGTTGTAATTCGAGATGAATATATCACACTGGGACAATTCTTGAAATTTGCCGGGATTGTAGAGAGTGGAAATATTGCCAAATTTGTTATCCAGGACGGATTGGTTGAGGTCAATAATGAGACATGTCTGATGCGTGGGAAAAAACTTTACGATAATGATGTTGTCACTTTTGACGGAGAATCATTTGTCGTAGTACATGAAGATTAAGAAATTAGAATTAACCAATTTCAGAAACTACGATCATTTGGTTTTGGAGAATTTCAGGAATATAAATATTATCATCGGTGCTAATGGCGTAGGGAAAACAAATATTGTCGAATCAATTTACCTTTTGTCATTGGCCCGTTCTTTTAGAACCAATGTTAATAAAAACCTGATTAAATTTTCCAACGATTTCTGTAAGGTTTCTGCCAAGATTGAAACTGAACGCAATCATAACCTGGAGATTATTATCGGAAAAGATTTTAAAAAAGCGAAGATTGATCGCAATGATATCGATAGAATAAGTGAATACGTGGGGATACTCAATGTAGTCGTATTCACACCCGATGATCTCAACCTGGTCAAAGGGGCTCCCCAAATAAAAAGAAAATTTTTGAATTTGGAACTGTCGAAGATATCCCCAATTTATATCTTTAACTTCAACAAGTTCCATAATTTACTAAAAGAGCGAAATAAATATTTGAAAATAACTGAGCGATATGATGAGTATCTGGAGGTTATCGATGAACAAATTGTCAAGCTGCAACTGGAAATCAACCGCAAGCGCCGAGAATTTGTGGATTTATTAAATGAAATAGTTGAACCGACTTACCAAAAGATAGCCGCTAATAATGATACTATCAACTTGAAGTTGGATTCAGATTTCGATATGGAAAAAGAAACTCAAACTTATCTCGATATGTATAAACAATCGTTTAAGAAAGATAAACGGTATTTGAAAACCGTATTTGGAATTCATCATGACAATTTAAGAATCTTTCTAAATTCCAAAGAGGCGAAACATTTTGCGTCACAAGGACAAATCAGAACAATAGTTCTTAGTATCAAAATAGCCCTGGTGGAATTGGTTAGAAGAGAGATAGGCGAATATCCTGTATTACTGCTGGATGATGTCATGAGTGAACTGGATTACCAGAGACAGAACAATTTACTACATTTTTTGTCTCAGGACATCCAAACGTTTATAACCACAACTTCATTTGACGGTTTGATTTATGAAGTAATTGAGAATGCCAATAAAATATATATAGAAGGAGTAACAAATGGAAGATAACAAAGTAAAGCACAGTTATGGCGATTCCGATATCCAGGTTCTTGAAGGACTTGAAGCAGTCCGTAAACGTCCCGGAATGTACATTGGGACCACCAGCAAAAGAGGTCTTCACCATCTTGTTTGGGAAATTGTCGATAACTCTATCGATGAGGCCTTGGCTGGATATTGTGATACGATTACAATTGCACTTGAAAATGATGATGTTGTTTCAGTTACCGACAACGGTCGGGGGATGCCAACCGGAATTCATGCAAAAACTGGAATTTCCACAATCGAAACTATTTTCACGGTTTTACATGCCGGTGGTAAATTCGGTGGCGGAGGATACAAGGTATCCGGAGGTCTTCATGGGGTTGGAGCATCTGTTGTAAATGCTTTGAGTTCATTCTTGGAAGTATACGTTCGTCGTGATGGAAATGAATATTATCAGAGATTTGAAAACGGTGGAGCGCCGGTAGAAGATCTTAAGATTATCGGAGACAGCAATAGTAACGGAACCACAGTTCGCTTTAAAGCTGATCCGACGATCTTCCATGAAGGTACTGTTTATGACTTTGACACGCTGAAGCAGCGGGTTAGGGAATTGGCTTTCCTTAACAAAGGACTTAAACTGATACTCAAAGATAACCGTGAAGAAATCAACCGCAGCGTTGAATTCCACTATGAAGGTGGGATCAAGGAGTATGTTGATTACATCAATCATAACAAAAAACCGATACACGATAAGATCGTTTATGTTGAAGGTGAAAAATCTGATATCAAAATTGAAGTTGCTATGCAGTACAATGACGGATATCAGTCAAATATCTATTCATTCTGTAATAACATCAACACCCATGAAGGTGGGACTCATGAGGAAGGATTCCGTCTGGCATTGACAAGGGTAATCAACAATTATGCCAAAGACAATAATTTTCTCAAAAAAGATGATGATTCTCTTTCCGGAGATGATTGCCGTGAAGGATTGACTGCGATAATTTCGGTCAAACATCCGGATCCTCAATATGAAGGACAGACAAAGACCAAGCTTGGTAATGCGGAAGTTCGTAAAATTGCCTCAAGTATTATTTCTTCGGCATTTGAGACATTCTTGCTAGAAAATCCGAATATTGCCAAGATAATCATGGATAAGGCAATTGTAGCTTCTCACGCCAGAATGGCAGCAAAGAAAGCTCGTGAGATGACGCGAAGAAAATCGGCTTTGGAAGTTTCATCATTGCCAGGAAAACTGGCGGATTGTTCTTCTAAAGATCCGACTATTTCGGAAATATTCATAGTCGAAGGGGATTCCGCAGGTGGTAGTGCCAAGATGGGACGGGACCGAAACATTCAAGCAATCCTGCCGCTTAAAGGGAAGATCATCAATGTTGAAAAAGCTCGTCTTGAACGGGTTTTGGGAAATGATGAAATCAGATCGATGATTACCGCATTTGGTACCGGAATCGGTGACGAATTCGATATCAACAAGCTACGTTATCATAAAATTGTTATCATGACCGATGCGGATGTCGATGGAGGTCATATCAGAATCCTGATGCTTACTTTCTTGTATCGTTACTTGAAACCGTTGATTGAGGGGGGATTTGTTTATGCAGCTCAGCCACCGCTTTATCAGGTTAAACACGGAAAAGAGGAGCATTACCTTTATTCTGAAGAGGAACTAAATAATCTTCTGGCAGAATTCGGACCTAACGCCCGTTATTCGATTCAACGTTACAAAGGGTTAGGAGAGATGAACGCCGAACAGTTATGGGATACTACTATGGATCCTGAAAAAAGAATATTGAATCAAATTACCATTGATGAGGCTTTAGAGGCTGATATGGTGTTTGATATGTTGATGGGGGAAAAAGTAGAACCACGTCGTGAATTTATCCAGGAAAACGCTAAATACGTTGAAAATTTGGATGTTTAAGGAGTTAATAGATGGAAGAACAAGGAATTAGAAAAGTTAATCTTACCGCCGAGATGAAAAATTCCTTCATGGAATATGCGATGTCGGTTATCGTCCAAAGAGCCTTGCCTGATGTGCGTGACGGTCTGAAGCCGGTGCAACGAAGAATCATTTATGGTATGAATGATTTGGGATGTCGTGCAAATACGCCTTATAAAAAGTCAGCCCGTATTGTCGGTGAGGTAATGGGGAAGTATCATCCTCATGGGGACTCTTCTATATATGAAGCTCTTGTAAGAATGGCTCAGGATTTCTCTTACCGTTACATGTTGGTTGACGGTCATGGGAACTTTGGATCAATCGATGGAGACGGTGCTGCAGCACAACGTTATACCGAAGCAAGAATGTCTAAATTATCAATGGAGCTAGTAAAGGACATTGATAAGAATACAATCGATTTCGTTGATAACTATGATGGCGAAGAACAGGAGCCGGAAGTTTTACCGGCTAGAATCCCGAACCTGCTAATTAACGGGACAACCGGTATCGCCGTCGGGATGGCTACCAATATTCCGCCTCACAATCTTAATGAGGTAATTGATGCCACCATAGCAGTAGCTAAAAATCCTGATATTACTATCACTGAATTGATGGAAAACTACATCCAAGGACCTGATTTTCCAACTGGAGCCCTGATTCTTGGAAAAACCGCAATCAAAAAAGCATATGAAACCGGAAACGGTTTGGTCGTGATGAGATCTCGATGTGATATCGAATATAAAAATCAAAAACCGGTTATTGTGGTTACTGAAATACCGTATCAGGTAAACAAGGCCCGCCTGATTGAAAAAATTTCTCAATTGGTAAAAGATAAGAAAATTGAAGGAATAACCGATTTACGTGATGAATCGAACCGTGAAGGGATCAGAATTGTGATTGAGTGTCGCCGTGACATTCAACCTGAGGTATTGTTGAATCAGTTGTATAAATTATCAGCTATGCAAACAACTTTTGGGGTAAACTCGATTGCATTGGTTAACAACGAACCTAAAAAACTGAATCTTAAAGAATTGATAACTCTGTATCTTGAACATCAAGAAGAGGTTGTCACAAGAAGAATCAAATTTGAATTGGACAAGGCGGAAGCTCGTGCCCATATTCTTGAAGGTTTGCGAACTGCGATTGACAATATCGATGCGATTATCGAGTTAATTCGTTCTTCACGTACGACTGAAATAATCCAGAATCGCCTGATGGATGAGTTCGAAATGTCTCAGATTCAGGCAAAAGCTATCCGAGAAATGCAATTGCAAAGACTTGCTGGTTTGGAACGTGAAAAACTTGAGAACGAATTGAATGAATTGTTGTCGACAATTGCTGATCTGAAAGATATTCTTGCCAATAAAGAGAGATTGTTGAATATCATTTATGATGAATTGGAACAAGTAAAGGAACGATTCGGAGATAAGAGAAGAACTGAGATAATTCAAGGTTCATTTGATCTTGAGGATGAAGATTTGATTCCTGAAGAAGATATCATCATTTCTTTGACTAATAATGGTTATATCAAGCGTTTGCCGGTTGATACGTATAAAACTCAAAATCGTGGTGGAAAAGGTGTCAAAGGAATGGCTACCGCTAATGATGATGTTGTTGATAGTCTTATCAATATGTCTACCCATGATTATCTGTTGTTCTTCACCAATAAAGGGATTGTATATCGAATTAAAGGATATAACGTTCCTGAATTCGGAAGAACTTCGAAAGGACTTCCGGTTGTCAATTTGTTGAATTTGGATGCAAATGAGACAGTTAAGTCGATGATTTCAATTCCTGATTATAGTAACAAGGAAGAAGAAATAGAAGAAAATTACTTATTCTTTGTAACCAGAAACGGTTTGGTCAAACGAGTTGATCTGACAGAATTTGACAGTATTCGTCAAAATGGTAAAATTGCGATAACTTTGAAAGATGACGATGAACTTGTTGATGTCAAATTGACAAACGGAAACAATCATATCCTGATTGCTTCAAACTTTGGTAAACTTGTCCGTTTCGAAGAGAGCAGAGTTCGTACGATGGGGCGTACTGCTACCGGGGTAAGAGGTATTAATGTTGATGGAGGTCATGTAGTCGGCGTTACTACTGACAGTGAAGGTGAGTACATCATGGTTCTAACCACAAAAGGTTATGGTAAGATGAGTCATATCGACGAGTACCGTTTGTCTAACCGAGGTGGAAAAGGTGTTCGTACTGTCAACATAACTGATAAAAACGGTGAGCTTGTAGCGATCCGCGCTGTTGACGGCACTGGAGATCTGTTAATAATCACTACCAATGGAATTATTATCAGAATGCCTCTTGAGCAGGTTAAATTATCGGGAAGAGCTACCCAGGGAGTTCGCTTGATCAGAGTAGATGACGATAATGAAGTTTCTTCAATCGAAGTAGTATCCAACGAAGATGAAGATGATCAAGAATCAACAGATGAGTCGCTTACGACAGAAACTGAATAATATATTACTGAAATACAGGCAGCTCTGAAGTTGTCTGTATTTTTTTCAATTTGATGAAATTATTAGAAATTTTGGGAATATTGGTCTATTATGTTTTCTAATGGGGGTAATAAATATGATAAAATTGGTTATTAGTGATATTGATGGTACGCTTGTTACAAGCGGAAAGGATATCAGTCAAGCAAATATAGAAGCAATCAGAAAATTACAGAAAAATAATATCGGGTTCGGTGTTGCTACTGGTCGTGATTTTCACCATGCTAAAGATACATTCAGTCATATAGATCTGACAATGGAATATTTATGTTGTAGTGGGGCTTTGTATTATAGCGATCAGGGGGAGATTTTAAGCGAGTATGCTATTGCAAAGGACAAAGCTGGTGAATTGTTCGATATTCTGTCTGACACGGGAATATCACATATCATTGTAACTGATAAGGGGAATTTTTCGCTGGATGTCGATTGTGCATTTGGTGAATTTGTCAAAAGAGTGGAAAGAATCAGGGGAGATGCTGCTGCGATTGATCTTTCGTTTTTGAAAATCAAGGAGATAGAAGATTTATCAAAATGGTTCAACGAAGTGAAAATATACAAATTTGAAATATTCAGTTTGGATGAGCTGCTACTGGATGACGTTAAGCAAAAAGTAAAAAATGTCAACGAGGTTATTGCCTTATCATCATTTCCTGATAATCTTGAAGTAACTCATATGAATGCACAAAAAGGGGTCATCCTTGAAAAGACCATTGCTTTGAAAGGTTTGAAAAAGGAAGAAGTTGCTATTGTTGGGGATAGTTATAACGATATCAGCATGTTTGATTTGTTCAAATATTCGTTTGCGCCTGAAAGTGGTTTGGACCACATCAAAGATAAAGCTTTTCATGTGACAAGAAGTTGTGAAGAGGATGGTTTCAGTGAAGCCGTCGAATATATTCTCAAAAATTTGAATGGGGATGTTTAGATGAGAAAGAATAATACCTTATGGACTGGAAAATATATTCTGGCAGTCCTGATATTATTCGGTTTGTGTCTGGTATCAAACATGGTTCTCTCAGCTCTTACAATATTTGCGAAAAATCTGACAAATCTGGATACTTATGCCGGTCTGATGACATCAATTTTCACACTTGGAGCCTTGAGTGTTCGGCTGCTTACAGGATTTTTTCTGGACCGCTTCAATTGTAAAAGAGTGATTCTATTTGGTCTTGGACTGATGTTTATCTCAACTCTTTTGTTTTTGTTCTGTGATTCCATTTTCACTGCGCTTGTCTATCGTTTGATTCAGGGCTTCGGTTTTGGGATTGCCTCAACTGGTGCGAGTACCTATACAATTAAGAATACAAATCCCGACTATCTTCTTGAAGGGGTTAGTTATTCATCGATTGCCAATGGTTTGACCGCAGTTATCGGTCCTTCGATTGGATATTCATTGATTGGGTTGGATTATAATCGTTTTGACAGACTTTTCATTGTGGGAGTAGTGATAATTATCATTACTGCAGTAATGATGGTCTTGGGACGCGACGTAAGCAAAACCGAAGGCGGTTCGCCAGAACTTTCTAATAAGCAGGAAGTCATCAACAAAAAGATTTTGATTGTTCCGCTGATAATTCTCTTCTGCAATTCATTGACCCAAAGTGGGGTTGTCTCATTTATGTCGCTGTTTGCCATCTCATTGGGATTCTCCGGTGTGGGGATGTTTTTCAGTATTAACGCAGTCGGTATTATTGCTTCTCGATTTGTCATGAATCGTTTAGTGAGAAAATTCGGAAAATTCCCAATGATTATTTTCAATTCATTCATATTTGGGATAAGTATCTACTTTATTTCCGGGGTCTCATCAGTGGTCCAACTGATGGTTTTGGCTTTCCCGGCCGGTTTTGCAATGGGATCGGTAGCGCCGATTGTTAATACCTATGTTGTTGAGAACCTTCCTGAGGCGAAGATTGGAATCGGTAATGCATTGTATTACAGTTCTTTGGATTTGGGTTATGGTATCGGATCGCTTGTATGGGGATTGGTGGCAACCAGTTTATCGTATCAAAGTATATTTATCATGGGGGCTTTGATACAAGTTATCTGCATCGTTCTGGCTTATACTCATCAAAGGAATTATGTAGCGGGCATTAGTTTTGAAAAAGCCAGTTAACTAATATATGTAATTAAAAATATATCCATTATATACACAGATGGATATATTTTTAATTTTACCTCTAATTTTCTATACAAATTATTTATTTAATGTAAAATGGTGGTGGGTGATTATATGAAATATGAAACATCGATATCCCGAAATCTTGATTATCAGGATGTTGATTTTACAGGGAAAATCAAATTAACTAAATTATTGGAAGAATTGTCTTATGTAGCGCATTTAAACAGCATTAAAAACAGTTTTTGGTCTGAGGATATGATGGGCAGATACGGATGGGTTATTGTCAAACAGAGAATCAAGTTCCATCGGCCGATTACTATCAGTGATGGTTACGATCTGATTACCTATCCAGGGGATTATTCGCGAGTGAGGTTCTATCGTAACAGTATGATTATGGTTGGGGATGAGATTGCCATGGAGCAGACCGCCCTTTGGTCACTGATTGATATAAAACGTCGACGTGTTATCAGACCTTCAAAAATTGGAATAAACATGCCGGAGGATACTAAAGGTGATGTCCTTATCGATTTCAAGGATATCAATCTTACTGGTGATTTCACGCTCACAAAAAAAGTTAAGGTGGAATATTCTCATATCGACATAAATAAACATTTGAATAATGTGAAATATTTGGAATGGTGCCTTGATTCTTTGGATATGGATATCATTGAGAATATCATGATTGATGAGTTCTCACTTGAATACATCAAGGAATCGCAGTATGGCGAAGTTCTTGATGTTTTTATGGATATTTCTGATTGCAAATATATATTTAAGATCACTGGTGAAAGTATCGAAGATATTCGTTTTAGTTGTATATTAGAAGTTAGATAATTCTTTAAATAGAATGATAAATAGTGTATAATTTTTTTATATTTAAAAAGAGGTGTAGAGATGATTGATATAGCTATATTAAGGGAAAACCCTGAAAGTGTAAAAGAGAATATTAAAAAGAAATTCCAGGATCATAAATTGGAATTGGTGGATCAAGCGGTTGAGCTGGACGTTCTTTACCGTAAAGTCCTTACTGAAGCTTCAGATTTAAGAAGCGAGCGTAACAAGGCTTCGAAACAGATCGGGGCGTTGATGCGTGAAGGCAAAAAAGAAGAAGCAAACGATGTCAAAGCTGAGATTTCTTCGATTGGTGATAAAATCGCTGAACTTGAAGAAAAAGAAAAAGAATATGGTACAAAACTTAATGATATCATGATGAAAATTCCTAATTTTATCGATGATTCGGTTCCATTAGGAAAAGATGATAGTGAGAATGTTGAAATCAAGAAGTACGGGGAACCAATTGTTCCTGAATATGATATCCCTTATCATACTCAAATCATGGAAGCTCTTGATGGTATCGATATGGATGCTGCCGGACGAGTTGCCGGACAAGGTTTCTACTATTTGATGGGTGATATTGCCAGATTGCATTCAGGGGTGCTTTCTTATGCGCGTGATTTTATGATTGATCGGGGATTTACTTATGTCATTCCACCTTATATGATCAGATCTTCGGTTGTTACTGGGGTAATGTCATTTGAAGAGATGGACTCAATGATGTATAAAATCGAAGGGGAAGATCTGTATCTGATTGGTACTTCTGAGCATTCGATGATTGGTAAATTTATCGATACGATCCTTGATAAGGATAAAATTCCATATACATATACATCTTATTCACCATGCTTTAGAAAAGAAAAAGGTGCTCATGGAATTGAGGAGCGTGGTGTGTATCGAATTCACCAGTTTGAAAAACAAGAAATGATTGTTGTTTGTGAACCTGAGGAAAGTAAAAAGTGGTTTGACGTGTTATGGCAAAACACTGTAGATTTATTCAGAAGTCTTGATGTACCGGTTAGAACCCTTGAATGTTGCTCCGGTGACTTGGCTGATTTGAAAAACAAATCAATCGATGTGGAAGCTTGGTCTCCAAGACAGCAAAAATATTTTGAAGTAGGTTCATGCTCAAATCTGACTGATGCCCAAGCTCGTCGTCTGAATATCAGAATCGATGGTGATAATGGTAAGTATTTTGCTCATACATTGAATAACACATGTGTGGCACCTCCTAGAATGTTAATCGCATTTTTGGAAAATAACCTTAATGCCGACGGTTCAATCAATATCCCAGAGGCACTCAGACCGTACATGGGAAATAAAGAAAAATTAGTACCAACCAAATAAAATGGAAAATAAAGAAGTTACAATAAGGCACGCTATTCCTGGCGACGCTTTGAAAATTGTTGAATATCTGAAAATTGTGGGTGATGAAACTGATAATCTTTCATTCGCTGGGAGTTCAATTGTAATAAATGAAATCGACGAGGCGGCCTTTATTGCCAATCTTGATGGAATTGCCAATTCATGTATGATTTTGGCTTGCTATGGTGATGAAATAATCTCCATTGGCTCCCTTGAAGGTTCTCCTAGATCGCGATTCTCTCATCGTTCTTCCTTAGGGATAACTGTGAAGAAATCGTTCTGGGGAATGGGAATAGGAACCTTAATGATGGATGAGTTGATTGAGTATGCTTACAACCACAATCTTGAAGTTTTGGATCTTGAAGTTATAACCACAAATGAAAGAGCGATAAGGCTTTATGAGAACTTTGGCTTTGAAAAAATTGGGACGTATCTCAACTATTCTAAAGTGGGAGATCATCGACTCGATGCTTATGTGATGTGCTTGGATTTGACGGATTAATCAAATTTTAATTTACTGTTGAATTGTAAAATATTTTATTGTATAATAAATCTTGCCATTACAATAGGCGGCTTCGAACCATGTCAGGACCGGAAGGTAGCAGCATTAAGAATGTCCGTCTATGTGTAGTGGCATTTTTAAATAGGAGAAATAGCCATGTTCAGTGATGAATATTATATGAAAATTGCATATAATGAAGCGTTGAAGTGCCTGGAAAAGGATGAAGTACCGGTTGGGGCGATTATAGTCCGTAACAACGAGATTATAGCAGCTGCACACAACACTAAAGAAACTACACAGATTGTTACCAATCATGCTGAAACTTTAGCTATCAACGAAGCTTGTCAGAAGCTGAAATCATGGCGTTTGGATAATTGTGTTCTTTATACTACATTGGAACCGTGCTTGATGTGCTCGGGAGTAATAATTTCGAGCCGGATTCCAAAGGTTGTTTATGGTGCTAAAGATGACAGATGGCTTTCACTGACGGGTATTGTTGATAACAAGGAATTGACCAATCATCAGCCGGAGGTAGTTGAAGGTATCTTGCAAGATGAATGTTCTACATTAATTAAGGAATACTTTAAAAACAAAAGATGATAAATCTTTTGTTTTTTGATATAATGATAATTAGAATTGGAGGATAACTTGATGTCATATAAAGCTCTCTATCGTACATACCGACCGCAAACTTTCAATGAAGTAACTGGTCAACAACATATCGTAAAAACAATAAAAAATGCAATCAATGAAAATCGAATTGCCCATGCATACTTATTTTGTGGTCCACGGGGGACCGGAAAGACGACAATCGCGAAATTGTTCGCTAAAGCTGTAAATTGCACCGGAGATTCCAAGCCATGCGATACGTGCCCGAACTGCATTTCAATTGCTAAAGGTGATCATCCGGATGTCATTGAAATGGATGCGGCAAGCAATAATGGGGTTGATGAGGTTCGTAATCTGATTGAGACAGTGAATTATGCACCGATAAACGGTAAATACAAAGTTTATATTATTGACGAGGTCCATATGATGTCAACTGGAGCGTTCAATGCCCTTTTAAAGACATTGGAGGAGCCACCAGCTCATGCAATCTTTATTTTGGCAACTACCGAGCCGCATAAAGTCCTACCAACAATTATCTCTAGATGCCAAAGATATGATTTCAAGAAAATTGATGATTCGGATATTGTTTCACGTTTGCAGGACGTACTTGAAAGTGAAAATATCGCTTATGATTCAGCAGCTTTGAACATAATCGCAAAGCTTTCTCAGGGGGGAATGCGAGACGCCTTGAGTATCATGGAACAGTGCCTTGCTTATTCGGAAAGTCTATCGGTTGATAATGTAAATACAGTTTACGGCTTATTATCAATGGAACATAAAATCAACTTTATCAAATGTATCCTGGCAAAGGATATCAAAGGGGCTCTTAGACTTATCGATGAGATGACATCTTCGAGTATTGATATCAAAAGATTGACTTATGATCTTGTTGATGTATTGAAAGATGTTATTCTATACAAGAATATCCAGGACTGTTCGATTTTGATTGTTTTGAGTGATTCAGACATCGAAATGATCAATCCTTATATAACAGTTGCCGAATGTTTTGAATATATTGATATTCTTTTGGATACGGCATCAAAATATAACCAAACTCTTAACCCAAATATGTATTTCGAAGTAGCGGTCTTAAAGTTGTGTAATCGGGTTAAAACTGAAGTCAAGGAAGCAACGCCAATTGCAGAAGTGAGTTTTGAACCTACTCCTGATCCGGTTAAATTGGATCCTGAAGTTACTCCTTTATCTACTGAGAGTCCTGAATTAGAAGTTGAACCGGTAACCAATGAGGAACCACCTCGTCAAGGTGATGAGATTGGGTTAGCGGAAAATGTTTCACGTGAAACATCAGAAGCACCAGTTGAACAATATTCAGTTGAACCTAGTATTGACGATATTATGAACATTTTAGTTCAGGCAAAGCGTAAATATATGGAAAATATCAAAGAACGATGGGCAGTTATCAATCGTTATCAATATAACTTAAATACCGCCAAGTTTGCATCAATGTTGATCAGTGGCGATGTAGTTGCTGCATGTGACAAGGCCTTTATCCTGTCATATGAATACCAAGTTGAAGTCAATCAGGTTAATAGCTCGGATAATTACCATTCACTTAAAAAATTCCTTTCAGAGGTTCTTGGAGAGGAACTGGAATTCATTGCATTGGAAGCAAATCAGTGGCAGAAGATGCGTCAGCATTTCATTGATTTAAAGAGAACCGACCAGCTTCCAAGTCCGGGACCAATTAATTTGAGTCACATAGTGGCGGAAACAACGACTGAAAGTTTGACCGAAGGGCAAAAATTGGCAATTGATCTATTTGGTGAAATTGTTGAGATAGAGGAGTAGTCGGTAATGAAATATCCTAAAGCATTTGAAGACCTGATGTATTATTTTAAAGTATTGCCGGGAGTTGGAGCTAAAACAGCAGAAAGATATGCATATTACTTGTTGAATATGGATGAAGAATTTATGTCGGATTTTGCCAATACAATATCCCAATTTAAAGAAAACATCCATTTTTGTGAGATTTGTGGGAATCTCTGTGATACCGATAAATGTGAAATATGCACTGATGAATCCCGTGATCATGCAACTATATGTATTGTTGAATCACCTAAAGATGTCTTTGCAATGGAAAGCATCAAAGAGTACCGGGGAGATTATCATGTTTTGAATGGGACCATCTCGATAATGGATGGTATTACATTGGATGATTTGAATATCAAATCACTTTATGAGAGATTGGATAAAGTGACGGAAGTTATTATTGCTACCAATCCCACAAGCAAAGGCGAAACAACTGCCTTGTATTTGGCTAAGGTACTGCAGAAATATCCACATCTCAAGATTACGAGAATTGCTCATGGTTTGCCAATCGGTTCAAATCTAGACTATGCTGATGAGCTTACATTATTGAAATCATTTGAAGGAAGAAAGGAAATTTAGTTTCCTTTCTCTTTTTTATACCCGAGATACTTGGAATCAATCGGGATTAAAGCATGATGATAGCGTTTAAATGTTTCACGTGAAACATAATAAATACTTTAAATTGGTAGTTATATTAGGTATAATAGATGATATGGGGGTAAAGAAATGAGTGCATTTATAACATTAGAAGGACCTGAAGGAAGCGGTAAAACAACCATTTCAAAACTGCTGACAGCAAGGCTTGAAGAACTGGGGTACCAGGTTGTTTTGACCAGGGAACCAGGCGGAATTAATATATCTGAACAAATCAGAAATATCATACTGAATAAGGAAAATGTCAATATGGATTATCGGACTGAAGCTCTATTGTTGGCTGCGGCACGAAGACAACATCTAGTGGAGAAGGTGAAACCGGCTCTTGATGAAAACAAGATAGTGATTTGTGATCGATTCATTGACAGCTCACTAGCTTACCAAGGGTATGCACGTGGAATTGGTATCGATGAAGTATATGAACTGAATAAGTTTGCAATCGAGGGATTCATGCCAACCAAAACCCTGTTTTTTGATATTGATTATACAATTGGATTGAAACGTATTCATGAAAATAACCGTGAGGTTAACCGTTTGGACCTGGAAGGCAATAGATTCCATAAGCGAGTATATGATGGATATCAAGAGGTAATTAAAAAATATCCTGAAAGATTTGAAATCGTAGATGCCAGTCGCACGGTAGCGGAAGTGCTGGAGTCATCACTTGAAATCATCCTTAAGCTAATATGAAAGAAAACATAAAAAAAGAGCAGCCTATATTTTACCAAATAGTCCATAATGAATTTTCTAAAGGAAAGGTTCCTCATGCGTTTCTATTGGTAGGAGATAATTATCAGGATCCTCTGGTTTTTTTGGCACAATCGCTATTTTGTGAAGAAATTGTTTCATGTGAAACATGTAATGTCTGCCGAAGAGTTGAAAATCATTCCTATCCGGATATCGTCAGATATGGAGGAGAAGGTAATTCCATCAAAAAGAAGGATATAGTCAATATTCAGACACAAATGGCTAAATCATCTATAGAAGGAAGAGGACAACTATATATATTGGAAGAAATTGAGAATTCCTCCAAGGAAGCTATGAATAGTTTGCTCAAAATGCTTGAAGAACCTCAAAAAGATGTGTATGCTATCTTTACCACAAAAAACCTTAATCTCGTATTACCCACGATTATATCAAGATGTCAGGTGTTGAATTTGCGCCCTGACAACAAATCGGCTTTAATTAGAAAATATCTGGATGATAAATTCAGTGAAGAGGATGCTTATATTCTCAGTACAATATTCAATCAGGTTGTCCACCCGGATAATTACCAGGAAATTAAAACCGAAGCAATGAATTTTATCGATGATTTATACCTTAAAACCGATAATTTGATTATCAATGCCCAAATCAATGTTTTCAATAAGTATACATCCAAGGATGATATTCATCTGTTTTTGAATATAATGTTGCTGTTACTTAAGGATATCTATAACTATCAGATTAACGGCGAATTGAAAATCATTTCTTTATCAAGAACAATTGAATCGTATAGCATCCAAAAATTTGATATAATCAAAATGATAGAAATAGTATTGGAAAAAGATTATCAGTTATCCTATAATGTTAATCTTAATTTGTTAATGGATAAACTGATGTATCAGCTGATAAATGAATAAATCAGGAGAGGAGGAATTATATGGCAAAAGAATTAAAATTAGCCAGCGTTCGTTTTAAAGAAACCGGTAAAATGTATTACTTTTCAACGGATCTGGATCTCAAAAATGGAGATTACGTAGTTGTTGAAACAGCACGTGGAATAGAATTTGGCGAATTAATTGATGATTTAAGAGATATCGAAGACTTTAAATTGAATACAGAACTGAAAAAAGTAGTCCGCAGGGCGACTAAAAAGGATATCGATCAGTATAATAGAAATAAAGAAGAAGCGATTGAAGCATTAAAAATCTGCGGGGATATTATCGAAAGGCATAAGCTGAACATGCACCTAACTAACTGTGAATTCACATTGGATCACTCAAAGGTTATTTTTATGTATACAGCTGACAACAGAGTCGATTTCCGAGATCTGTTAAAAGAACTTGCGGTGGTGTTTAGATGTCGGATTGAACTTCGTCAGATCGGACCGAGAGATAAAGCTAAAATTGTAGGAGGTATTGGCGTATGCGGACTTCCACTATGTTGTACCAGAATAATGGGAGAATTCAGTGGTGTATCCATCAATATGGCCAAAAATCAGATGTTGGCAATCAATATCGATAAGATTTCTGGAAACTGTGGTCGTCTTTTATGTTGTTTGAAGTACGAAGATGATCTTTATACAGAGGCAAAGAAGAAATATCCGAAGATTGGTTCCTTTGTAAATTATGATAACAAGTCAGTAAAGGTGATTGGCTACAATATCATTAGTGATCTGATCAAAATTGACTGTGAAGGAAGTATAATGTTTATTCCTCATGAGGAAATTGACCAAAAAAGAAAACCTTTGAACAACCGTAAAAGAAATGATGAACACGGACCTAAAGAAAGTAAAAGTAAAAACGATGAAAGTGGCAAAAGAAGCCGTCGAAGTCGTAATAAAGATAAACCGGTAAAGTCTAGTGGGAATAATGACGATAGCCAAAAGAAAAACAAAAAAAGAAAAAATAGAAAAAACCCTGGTAAAAAACGTCCAAGAAACCCTAATCAGGTAAATAAAAATAATCAAGGAAAAACAAGTGGAGACAAAAATGGATAATAACGAAGTAATTAATTATCTTCTTGCCCATGAAGGTTTGAAAATCATTCAGCGAAAGGATATGTTCAACTTTTCATTGGATACTGTTTTGCTTGCCAATTTTGCAACAATAAATAAGGATGTAAAAGAAGTCGTGGATTTTGGCACAAACAATGCTGCAATTCCGCTTCTTTTATCTCGCAGATATGACAAAAAGGTCACTGGTGTTGAAATCCAAAAGGAAGCCGCTGCAGTGGCTCAAAAGAATGTGGACCTCAATGAACTTGGTGATAAGATAGAAATTGTTCACGGTGATATCAAGGATTTTGTTAAAGACTATCACAAAGTGCAGGTTGTAATCTGTAACCCGCCTTTTTTCAAAGTGGGAGAACGAAGTAACCTTAATGAAAATGAATTTCTCACAATTGCGAGGCATGAAGTCAAGATTGATTTAGAAGGAATAATTGCTTCAGCAGCCCGAATTCTAGACAATAAAGGCCGCTTTGCTATAGTTCACCGCCCTGATCGGATGATTGATATAATCAATCTCATGGGGAAATACGACATAGAACCTAAGCGAATTAGATTTGTTTATCCCAAGATGAACCGAACCAGTCACGTACTTTTGGTTGAAGGAATGTATAAAGGCCGTCCGGGATTGATAATTGAACCACCATTATACGCTCACAATGATGATGGTACGTATAGTAATGAAGTCAGAAAAATGTTTGGAGAAGTTATCGATGAATAGACAGAAGAGTTTTAATAATGATAAAGCCACGTTGTTTTTGGTTGCTACACCGATAGGTAACCTTAGTGAAGTGACCTATCGAACGATTGAGACCTTAAATTCAGTTGACTTTATTGCAGCTGAAGACACCAGAGTGACAACCAAACTACTTAATCATTACAACATATCGACAAAGTTGCTTTCTCATCATGAACATAATCTCAATACAGCTATTCCAAAAATAATCAAATTGCTTGAAGAAGGAAATCAAGTCGCATTGGTATCTGATGCTGGGTATCCGGCTATTTCCGATCCTGGTTATGAATTGGTAAGTGAGGCAATCAACCATGATTTCAATGTCGTGGTTATCAGCGGACCTAATGCTGCCATTGGGGCATTGGTTGTATCAGGTATTGCACCGCAACCATTTATGTTCTATGGTTTTTTGGCACATAAAGATAAAACTAAGAAAAAGCAATTGGAAAAGCTCAGATTGTATGAAGAGACACTCGTCTTTTATGAAAGTCCGCATCGAATCACTAAAACCCTTGCGCTTATGTTGGAATACTTCGGGGATCGAAGAATTGCGCTGGTACGCGAGCTTACCAAGAAATATGAAGAAGTAATTCGCGGTAATATCAGCGAAGTTTTAGAAGTAGCAGACGAGTTGAAGGGCGAAATGGTCATTGTAGTCAGTGGTAACACTGAGAATGAGGAACATCAATTTGAAAACACAGTAATTGAACATATCGAGGAATTGATTGCTTTGGGTTATAGCTCCAAAGAAGCAATCAAGGAAGTTGCAAAGGCAAGAGATTTAAAAAAATCCGATGTGTACAATGAATATCACCAAAATAAATAAGGGGGACTAATCAGTTCTCCTTTATTGCATTATATCAAAGAGAACGATAATAATATTACTGGTTATAGTTTTTACCTATAACCAGTAATATTATTATCGTATAAGACATTATCAAATAATGTCTTATATAAAGTTGAAACCCGTAAAGGCCTATTATATAATATTTTTAAGATAACGAAAGTGGTGGTTTTATGGAGATAAAATATGATTTGAGTTTGGTCAAGCGGTATCTTGGAATGGATGAAAATCCTAATGAGATTGATCAGGATATTGAAGAGCTGTATCAGAAGCTGCTACCGCTGGTAAAACCGCGCTATTATTACCAGGTCTTTGATTTCAAGAAAAATCCCGTAACGATAAAAAATCGGGTATTTAACAGCAATGATATTGACAAACTACTGGAATCAAGCGAGAAAGTCATTATCCTTGCTGTGACATTAGGAGTTACAATCGAACAACAATTACGAAAATATTCCATCAGCAATAAACTATATTCGGTTATCAGTGACGCCTTGCTGTCATCTATGGTTGAAGATTATCAGGAAAGTGTGATAGATGAAATTAAACAAGATTATCCATCGAAGCATTTTACCGATGCTTTTGCCCCTGGGTACGGCGATATGGATATCAAATATCAAAGAGATATCTTTGATTTGCTTCAACTAGAAAAAAGAGTGGGAATTAATCTTACGGATACAATGTTGATGATTCCGCGAAAATCAATAACGTGCATAATAGGAATATCCGACATTAAACAAAAGAAAATGATAGGTTGTGAAACATGCAACATGAAAGAAACATGTTTGATAAGAAAGGCAGGAAAAACTTGTGCTAAATAATTTATTGAAAAAAGATTTGATCTTTCTTGATGGAGCCATGGGAACCATGGTTTTTGATAGCGGGATAGAGGTTCCTAAGCATGTGGAGGAATTGAATCTGACAAATCCAGAGTTGATCAAACAGATTCATCAGAAATACCTGGATGCAGGAAGTGATATAATTTATTCATTCACCTTCTCGGCAAACAGCTACAAATATGACGACAGCGAATATGATGTCAAGGAGATTATCAGGACGGGAGTTGCAAATGCCAAAGAAGTTGCCAAGGATCGATTGGTTGCCCTGGATATCGGGCCGATTGGAACATTGCTCGAGCCTAGTGGAACACTGAAATTCGAAGAGGCGTATGAAATATTCAAGGAAATCATTGAGGCCGGTAAAGATGCTGATTTGATTGTTTTTGAAACAATGAGTGATTTGTATGAGCTCAAAGCCGGGATTCTTGCAGCTAAAGAAAACTGTGATTTACCGATAATGACGTCAATGACCTTTGAGCAAAATGGGCGGAGTTTCACAGGAACATCAGTTAAAGCCTTTGTTACGACTGTAGAGGCTTTAGGTGTTGATGTTCTTGGGGTTAACTGCTCTCTAGGTCCAATTGAACTGCAGCCGATTGTAAAAGAAATTTGTGAATCAACCAATCTTCCGGTTATGGTAAAAGCAAATGCTGGATTGCCAAATCCGCAGACCAATGAATATGATCTTGATATTGAGACATTCCTGAGTGCCTATCAGGAGTTTATGAAATATGGGGTTAAGATTATTGGCGGATGCTGCGGTACTACTCCGGATTATGTAAGAGCTCTTTATGATAATTTGACATATAACGCAAAAGATGATGTGGAGTATCGAAGTACAATCAGTAGTGGTGTTGATGCTTTGGAAATCGATGGTGTCAAAGTAATTGGAGAAAGAATTAATCCGACTGGTAAAAAAAGATTTAAGCAGGCATTGATTGATCAGGATATTGACTATATTCTCTCTTTGGCAATCGAACAGGTTGATGCCAAAGCCAGCATATTGGATGTCAATGTCGGAACTCTTAATATCGACGAACCTGAAATGATGAAAAAAGTTGTCAAAGCGATTCAATCAATCGTTGATGTTCCTTTGCAAATTGATTCATCGGACTTGAATGCAATCGAGGCCGGACTGCGGGTATATAATGGGAAACCAATCGTAAACAGCGTAAACGGTGAACAGGAAAAATTGGATTCAATTCTACCTTTAGTGAAAAAATATGGTGCTAGCGTAGTTGGACTTACAATTGATGAAGACGGAATTCCTAAAACTAGCGAAAAGAGAATCGAGATTGCCAAAAAGATTTTGAATGCAGCTAAAAGTTATGGGATCAGAAAAGAAGATGTTTATATTGACTGCCTTACATTGACAGTTGCATCTAGCCAGGATCAGGCCCAGGAAACACTTAAGGCGATGAATTATATCCACAACGGTTTAGGACTGCAGTTGGTTCTGGGGGTTTCCAATATTTCATTTGGCTTGCCTAACCGTCCACTGATGAATCAGACTTTCCTTACTGTTGCCATGACCAATGGTCTGACATTGCCGATAATCAATCCTAACAGCAAAGTATTGATGGATAGTGTCAACGCATATCAGGTTCTAAGCGGCCATGACAAAGATAGTAATAACTACATAGATGTCTACAAAAATCAGGAAAGTCAAAAGGTTGAAACTGCAACAAATGATATGGATATCTTCACCGCAATCAACAAAGGACTTGAAAACGAAGTCTATAAAATTGTCCAGAATTTCCTAAAAGAAAAAGAACCGCTGGATATTGTCAATAATTATCTGATTCCTGCTCTTGATATTGTAGGTAATAACTATGAGACCGGAAAAATCTTCCTGCCTCAGTTAATCAAATCTGCCTCAAGTGCCTCAGCCGGATTCGAGGTTATCAAAGAACAACTGGCAAAAAGTGACCAGTCAATCAATAGGGGGACCATTGTCCTAGCTACTGTCAAGGGTGATGTCCATGACATTGGTAAAAACATTGTCAAAGTGATTCTTGAAAACTATGGATTCAAGGTAATTGATCTTGGAAAAGACGTAGCGATAGACACTGTTGTAAATACAGTCAAGGAACATCAGATCAAATTAGTTGGTCTGTCAGCCTTGATGACAACAACAGTTAAAAATATGGAAGATACAATCACAGCTTTAAGGGATAATAATCTTGATTGCAAGATTATGATTGGAGGAGCCGTATTGACTCCGGAACACTCGAAATTAATTGGCGCCAATCACTATGCCCGTGATGCCAAAGATGCTGTAGATATTGCAAATGAGGTTTTTGGCTATGATGGTTAAGGATTATATTAAACACAATATCCTTTTGTTCGATGGAGCAATGGGTTCATATCATAATAAATTGGCTGATCAGACATTTAATGATTGCGAACTGGATAATTTGAACAATCCGCAACTTATTGCAAAAATTCATGAGGAATATCTTGAGGCTGGTGCCAAAGCCATAAAAACCAATACCTTTATGGCAAATGAAACCAAGTACCCTGATAGGTACCAGGAAATAATCGCAAAAGGATTTAAAATTGCTTCTAAGCAGGCCAGTTACTATGATGCATTTGTATTCTGTGACATCGGTCCGGTCGATGGTGAAAAGGACGTGCTTTTAAATGTGGTGAAAGAATTCATCAAAGTGGGAGGTAAGAATTTCATCTTTGAAACCTTTTCATCGCCAGACAATATTTTGGAGGTTTGTGAATATATAAAAAGTAATGTGGAAAATTCCTTCATTATCGTATCATTTTCGGTTAATGCCGAAGGATATAGCAATGATGGCGAATTTTACCTTGATTTGATTGATAGTTTTTCAATGAGCAAATTCGTGGATAGTGTTGGACTAAACTGTAGCACCGGACCAAGGCATCTCAATTATCATTTGAGAAATATTGAAAAGCATAACAAACCGATATTCATTGCTCCTAACGCCGCTTATCCGACAATAATTGGTAATCGGACTTATTTTAGAGCCAACGAGGACTACTATGCTCAGGAGATGGTTGAAATATCAAAAAACGGAGCAGCTATCATCGGAGGATGCTGTGGCACTACTCCTCGCCATATTGAAATGATCAAAGAATTATTGCCCGGGAAATATAATATGGAAGTGGAAGCGGCCAATATGGAATCAAAGGATGTTGTGTTGAACAATCCGATTCTAAACAAACTAAAAATGAACAAAAAAATCGTTGCAGTGGAACTTGATTCTCCATTAAAAGATAATATAGCTCCATTCATGGATAGAGCCCATCGACTACAGGGAATGGGAATTGACATAATGACAATTGCCGACAATCCTCTTGGTAGATCACGAATGGACAGCTCACTGGTAGCCTGCAAAGTCAAAAGGGAACTGGGACTGGAAGTATTACCGCACTTGACGTGCCGTGACCGCAATATCAATGCCACCAAGGGATTGCTGCTGGGTTTATCGGTTGAAGGAGTTCATAACGTTCTGATTGTTACTGGTGATCCGATTCCATCTTCGATGAGAGATGAGGTTCGATCGGTCTATGAGTTTAATAGTCGGAAGATGGCAAAGTATATTTCTAATCTAAATAGAACTGATTTTTCAAAACCATTTAATCTGATGGGGGCTCTGAATGTCAATGCCAGAAATTTTGACATCCAATTGAAACTTGCCAAAGAAAAAATCGAAAATGGCGTTACGGTATTTCTGACTCAACCGGTAATGTCTAAACAATCGATTGAGAATTTAAAAAGGGCCCATGAAGAGTTGGATGCATACATCCTAGCCGGAATCCTTCCAGTTGTATCATATCGAAATGCACTTTTTATCGATAATGAAATTCCCGGAATTGAAGTTGGAGAGAAAGTTATTGAAAGATACAAAGACAAAACTCGTGAAGAGGCGACGGAAATTGCGGTAGAGCTATCCAGCCAGTTGATTCATCAGGTTAGCGATTTTTGCGACGGATTCTATTTGATGACTCCATTTAACCGGATTGACATTATTGAAAAACTAATTGGGGAAATCCGTAAATATATCTAAAAAAACCCGCATGTTCAATCAACGATTGAACATGCGGGTTTTTGATTGAGGACTTAGGGGAGTCCCCAAGGATGCAATAAATTGCAAAATAGTTTATTAATTATAAGGATTATTGATGATGTGACTATGGGAATTAAATTAATAAACTATTGATTCCATGATACAATGAAATGATTTTTAAAATTAAAAATTTCATAATTTGAAAAATAACTTAATTAGCCATCAGACACATGTACTAGAAAAATAGGATTCCGCTAGATTGAGGACTGTCACAATTTTTCTTCTTGGCATCGGTGATGAAAGCTGTAAGTATTTTCTCACTTTGCTCATTATATTTGTCCCTGTGTATCGGTGGTTGAACCGCCATTCCTGTTCATTTAGAAATAACGGCAAATCTCGTTTAGCCACTCCATGATATATCCCGGTAATATTGTTTTTAATATCGCCCACAATGATGTTTAACCAATACATCCGGTGATCATCTTCATGATAAAGTATCTTCTCTTGATTGAGGTTGATCTTGTCTTTGATCGAGTTGAAGGTCGTTTTGCCATCGGTATTCATTTTGCGTTTTTTCGATAGCTTAACGCTTTTGGTAATGATGTTGTCGATATGAAATTTATTGTCTACGGGGATAGGGTGAAGTTTGATGTATTGGGGATATTTGTTCTCCCCATTAGTCGATAAGACCATCAAAAAAGGCTGCTGCTCAGTGGCACAACCTTGGTGATTCTCATCATTGCTCTTAGAGCCAATATATACGACGTCAGCTTCATAAAACATACTGTCCAGCATCTTTTCACTACAGCTCTGAGCCATCAAAATACGACATTTTTTAGCCAGTAATAAAGCAGTTTTGTAATTAACATCCAATTCACTGGCAAGTTCGATAGCTGACACACCTTTATTGGAAGTAAAGAAAATAAACATTCCTAAAATAAGTTTGTACAGATCAAGCTTAGTATCCTGGAATATAGTTCCCGCAAGAAGAAAGTGCTGTTTCTTACATTCTTTGCATTGATACGCTTTTCTGCTTTCAACAAAGTAGTAATGAGTGCAGCCGCACTTTTCACAAACGAAGCCTTCAGGCCACTTTATGTTGAAGAAGAACTGGACGCATTGGGCATTGTCGTTGGCGTATTTTCGAGTAAGAGCAATTAAGGAATCTTTCTTTGGTTTTAGTTTTTTAGACATTGATATCACCTCGGTAATATCATATCAAGATGATCTCTAATGGTCTTCAATTATCAAAGATTTAGAAGGAACAAAAACGGTTCCTAAAACGAAAACAAGCATATACAGGCATTTGGTGCTAATTGGTATATTATCCAACATGCATCTTGTGGCTAATTAAGAAAAATAATAGAAATAATTAATATTTTTCATCTGGAAATAATATATTTTTATATTTTAAAAACGGTACAAATAAGGTTGTAGATATTTAAATAATCGATATAATTATTCTATAGTGTGAAATAAGTTTTATAAGCGCCAGGACTCTAGGAGTTGACGAGGTTTAGGTTTATCGAAAGATTCGGCGGATGACCTAAAGGCATGGTAATGTCTGATGGTATTCTAAAAACAGTAAGCGATTATTGAACAGAGGGATATCAGTTACCCACACTAAATACAATAAAGGAGACAAATTATGTGTGGAATTACCGCCTATGTAGGTAAAGAAAAAGCATTGCCCTTTTTGCTTCAGGGATTGAAGAAGTTGGAATATCGTGGTTATGACTCGGCTGGAGTTACCTTGATTAACAGCGCCAATGAAATCAATACATATAAGGCTAAAGGAAGAATCAAAAATTTAGAAGAATTACTGGAAGGAAAAAATATTGAGGGGAGTATCGGAATTGGTCACACCAGATGGGCTACCCATGGAGTTCCTTCAAACCTGAATGCTCATCCCCATACCAATAGTGATGAGACAATTTCTTTGGTTCACAACGGAATCATTGAAAATTATCAGGAGATCAAAAAGTTTTTGATCCAAAAAGGTTATGATTTCAAATCGGATACTGACAGTGAAGTAGTTGTACATCTGCTTGACTATTATTATGATGGCGATATGCATGCCGCTATTTTGAAGGTTCTCGAGAAAATAGAAGGATCATACGCACTATGTATTGTCCATAATGAACACCCTGATGTCATCTATATCACGAAAAAAGACAGTCCGATCGTATTGGGAAAAACTGATACTGCAGCCGTGGCCGGATCGGATATCCCGGCAATTCTGGATTATACTAAAAATGTCTATTTCCTTGAAGATGGGGAAATTGCAGTATTGAAATCGGAAAAGATCACATTCTATGATGCCAACAGCAATATCATCGAAAAGGAATTGGTTCATATCCCTTATGACAATGAAGCAGCCCAAAAAGGTGGTTATGATACTTTTATGTTGAAGGAGATTCACGAACAGCCTCATGCAATAAAAGAAACATTACGGGGACGCGTTGAAAATGATGATCGCATCGTTTTACATGAATTGGATGAACTTCACGATGAATTCCATAAATTCACCAAAGCATATTTCGTTGCTTGTGGAACTGCCTATCATTCCAGTATTTTAGGAGCTAAAATCCTGGAACAGTTGGCTCAAATTCCATCTATGACTCAAGTGGCTTCCGAATTCAGATACTCGGATCCGCTTGTTGATGAAAAAACACTAGCGTTTTTTGTGTCCCAATCAGGAGAGACAGCAGACACCATGGCAGCGCTTCGTCTTGCCAAACAAAAAGGCGCAACGACAATCGCTATTGTCAATGTCTTGGGATCTTCAATTTCACGTGAGGCCGATTATACAATCTACACTTCTGCCGGTCCGGAAATTGCAGTAGCTTCGACCAAAGCATATACAACCCAAATTGTGGTTATGGATTTAGTGGCAATGTATATTGCCCAAGCACTGAAAAAAGAAAATTATGATTACAAAAAACTTTTGGCGGGTCTGTCACGACTTCCGGAACATATCGATAATATTCTCAAAGATGAAGAAAAGTTCAAAGGTTACGGCCAAATGCTGGAACATGAACGTGACTGCTATTACATCGGCCGAGGACTTGATTATGCCTCAGTTATGGAAGGTGCCTTGAAAGTCAAGGAAGTTTCATATATTCATGCTGATGCTTATGTTGCAGGAGAATTGAAACATGGACCAATCGCCCTGATTGAAGAAGGATCGGTGGTCATCGCTGTAGCAACTCAGCCAAAAATTGCCGCTAAAACAATTTCAAATATTCAAGAAACAATTGCCCGCGGGGCAAGAGTGATTTTATTTACCATCGAAGGTATGGATGTGCATGGGATCGAGGATGTTTACATTCTTCCGGATGTTGATCCGATTTTACAAGCCATCCTGGTTGCGGTTCCACTACAACTGGTGGCCTACTACACAGCCAAATTCAAAGGTTGCGATGTGGATAAACCACGTAATCTTGCAAAGTCAGTAACAGTAGAATAATAAGAAAAAGTCAACGATTGAAGTTGACTTTTTTAACATATAATAGGAAATGTGTGAAAAACCTCCATTCGATTTTTTCAAGTAAATGCCTAATTTGTTGACAATAGTTAGTACCTAAACTATAATAAGTTCATTATTATAGCTAATAATATAGATAGGAGAAAACATGGACAAAACATATTTACTAGGTATTGACGTTGGTTCTACAACTGTAAAATTTTATTTAACAGATGAAAATGATAATTGCATTTTCTCTACATATCAGCGTCATTTCTCAGATGTTCAGAAAGCGATAAAAGAACTTTTTATCCTTGTTCATGAGAAATACCCTGATATCAAAATAAAAGTAGTAATGACCGGTTCAGGGGGATTGTCATTATCTAAATATCTTAATATAAAATTTGTTCAGGAAGTTATTGCATGTACCAAAACGGTAGAAACGTATATTCCTGAATGTGATGTGGCAATTGAACTTGGTGGTGAGGATGCAAAAATCACTTACTTTGAGTCTTCACTTGAGCAAAGAATGAATGGTTCATGTGCCGGGGGGACTGGGGCATTTATTGATCAGATGGCAACCTTGCTACAGACTGATGCTGCGGGCTTGAATGAACTTTCGAAAAGCTATGAGACAATTTATCCGATTGCCTCAAGATGTGGTGTTTTTGCCAAAACGGATATTCAACCTTTAATCAATGAAGGGGCCCGTAAAGCGGATATTGCTGTTTCAGTTTTCCAGGCAGTTGTCAATCAGACAATTTCAGGTCTGGCTTGCGGTAAGCCAATAAGAGGGAAAATTGCGTTTTTGGGAGGACCTTTGTTCTTCTTAAGCGAACTGCGTAAAAGATTCATTGATACTTTAAAAATTAAAGATGAAGATGTGATTTTCCCTGATAATTCACAATTATTCGTAGCGATGGGGGCGTGTCTTCTGGCTCATGAGGTTGAACAAACTCATGAAGTTGCAGATATTCTTGATAAAATTAATAATGCTCCGGATTCTTTAGGAGATGAAACAAAAACGCTGCCATCATTATTCAAAAATGAAGCTGAAGTTATTGAATTCAGATCACGTCATGAAAAGGATAAAGTCCGCCGCGTTGATTTGCAGTCATATCAAGGAAAGGCCTTCCTAGGTATTGACGTTGGATCCACCACAACCAAAGCGGTTCTTTTGGATGAACTTGGTGGCGTCCTATATACATATTACGATTCGAATGAAGGTGACCCTTTGGGAGTTGTCAGAAGAATCATTTTGGATATTCACGAAAAACTGCCCGAAGGCGTTGAGATAGTCCATTCGGGAGTTACCGGATATGGGGAAGCGCTAGTCAAAGCAGCTTTCAAAGTCGATATGTCACAAGTAGAAACAATTGCCCATTACCGTGGAGCAAAATACTTTAAGGAAGACGTATCTTTCATCTTGGATATTGGTGGTCAGGATATGAAAGCCATCAAAATAGAAGATGGAGTTATCCAGGACATCCTGCTTAATGAGGCATGTTCATCAGGCTGTGGTTCATTTATCGAGACTTTTGCGAAATCTTTGGGATATAACGTCAAGGATTTTGCCAAGATGGCAAACGACTCACGTCTACCGATAGACCTTGGTTCCCGATGTACAGTTTTCATGAATTCCAAAGTCAAACAAGCTCAAAAAGAAGGGGCCAAAATCGAAGATATTTCGGCCGGTCTGTCATATTCAGTAATTAAAAATGCCCTTTATAAAGTAATCAAACTGAGAAATGCCGAATCTGTCGGTAATAGCGTTTTGGTTCAAGGGGGAACTTTCTATAATGAGTCTGTATTGCGGGCTTTTGAAAAAGAAACCGGACTGGAAGTTATTCGACCTGATATTTCCGGATTGATGGGAGCTTTTGGGATTGGATTGTTGGCTCTTGAAGACTATTCAGGAGAACAGTCGACTTTATTGTCCAAAGATCAGTTAAAATCTTTCAGCTTTACAAGCGATATCAAAAGATGTCAAAAATGTAATAATCATTGCTTGTTGACAGTATCTACATTTAATGACGGTTCCCGTCATGTTTCAGGGAATCGCTGTGAAAGAGGTGCTGATTTACCACCGGTAAATAAGAATCTGCCAAATATGTTTAACTACAAGTATCGCCGTACATTCGGTTACCGCTCATTGGCACTTGAAGATGCTAGTCGGGGAGAAGTAGGAATTCCGCGAGTATTGAACATGTATGAAAATTATCCTTTTTGGCATACTTTCTTCACCTCGTTGAATTTCAGAGTAGTTCTATCACCAGCATCTTCTAAAAAGATCTATGAAAAAGGGATTGAATCCATTCCGTCGGAATCGGTATGTTATCCAGCTAAAATATCACACGGTCATATCGAATCTCTAATAGAAAAAGGAATCAAGTTCATTTTCTATCCTTCGATTGCGTACGAAAGGAAAGAGTTTGAAGAAGCGACAAACCATTACAACTGCCCGGTTGTAACATCATATACCGAAGTTATCAGGAACAATGTCGACAGTATTGGCAATATTGATTTCAAAAATCCGTTTATCGATCTTTCAAATAAAAAATCAATATTCAAAGTATTGAAAGAAGAATTGCAATCTTACAATATTCCTGATGACGAACTGTTGCAGGCAATCAATAAAGGGTATGGTGAAATGACCAAAGCCCGTCTGGATATTGAAGAAGAAGGCGAAAAAGTTCTTGAATATATTGCCAAAAACAACATTCAGGGTATCGTACTTGCAGGTCGGCCATATCATGTTGATCCGGAAATCAATCATGGTATCCCGGATCTGATAACCGGTGAGGGTTTGGCAGTATTGACTGAAGACAGTATCGCTCACCTTGATCTTGAATCAAATGATTTGCGGGTAGTAAATCAATGGACATATCATTCACGTTTGTATAAAGCATCCAATTATGTGACTACAAATCCAAACTTACAGTTGATCCAACTCACTTCTTTCGGTTGTGGTCTGGATGCAGTTACTGCCGATCAGGTCAGTGAAATTCTGCATGCCAGAAACAAAATATTTACATTGCTTAAAATTGATGAGGGATCAAATCTTGGCGCGGTCAGAATCAGAATTCGTTCGCTAAAGGCGACTATGGAAGAACGTAGGGACGAAATAACCACTGATGCACCTAAATATGATGCTCAAACCGTACCGTTCACGAAAGAAATGAAAAATGAAGGCTGGACAATATTGTGTCCTCAAATGTCGCCAATCCATTTTCAATTTGTCGAACCGGCATTTGCAGCGTTAGGTTACAACTTGAAAGTATTACCTTCAGTTGACAACAAGGCAGTTGATGCGGGATTGAAATATGTAAATAACGATGCTTGTTATCCAAGTATCCTGGTAGCCGGTCAGATGATGGCGGCACTTGAAAGCGGAGAATATGATCTGGATAAAACAGCTTTGATCATCTCCCAAACCGGAGGAGGATGCCGGGCAACCAATTACATTGCCTTTATCAGAAAAGCACTGAAAGATGCCGGAATGGAACAAGTACCGGTAATTTCAGCCAACTTACAAGGAATTGAAACCAATCCGGGATTCAAAATAACTCTTCCTTTGGCTAAGAAAACAGTCATGGGAGCAATTTATGGCGACCTATTCATGAGGGTATTGTACCGAGTTCGACCATATGAAACTCAACCTGGCAGTGCCAATGAGTTATATGAATCATGGGTTAGCAGATGTATTGATAATGTCGTAAATGGATCACTTAACCAGTTCAAAAAAAATATCAAACAAATCGTAAAAGATTTTGATGAGCTGCCTTTGACCGACATCAAGAAACCACGAGTTGGTTTGGTTGGAGAAATTCTAGTTAAATTCCATCCAACCGCAAACAATGAAATTGTTAAGATTATTGAAGAAGAAGGCGGAGAGGCAGTGATGCCGGATCTGATTGATTTCTTCCAATATTCATTCTACAATATGCAGTACAAACAAAAACAATATGGTTTAAAACCTATAACCAAATACGTATCAAAAGGATTGATTGGGTTTGTGGATTTCCTCCGCCATGATATGCGCAAGGCATTGGAAGCCTCGAATCGTTTTGAACCACCGGCATCGATTTATCATCTTGCTCAAAAAGCCAGTGAAGTAGTAAATATCGGAAACCAAACCGGAGAAGGTTGGTTCCTTACTGGCGAAATGATTGAGCTTATCGAATCCGGCGCTCCGAACATCGTGTGCATGCAGCCATTTGGATGCCTGCCAAACCACGTTACCGGGAAGGGTTCAATCAAAGCTCTACGAAAAGCCTATCCGGAATCGAACATTGTCGCTATCGACTATGATCCGGGAATAAGCGAAGTTAATCAGCTTAACAGAATCAAACTGATGATGTCTACTGCGTTTAAGAATTTAAACAAAGAAGATTAGATATGCAATCAAACCCACTATAACAAGTGGGTTTGATTGCTTTTGAGACAGGCTAATTTAACTGAACATTTGATGCCTATTAATGTGAAAAAGTTATTTTTACGCTGATCTGCTAAATTAAAGATAGTTTTAATCAGGAATATTAGGTATAATTATTGAGGTGATAATAATGAAATTGATAAAATTTATTTCCCGGGTAATAATTTCGCTGATAGTTATTTCAATTGGTATCAATATATTCGTTATGTTGATCGGCCAAGGTAGCAAGATTTCCGATAATTCAACCAAGTATGCAGCCATAGTTGTACTTGGCTGCAGTGTTTACAACAATAGCCCTAGCGATATGCTTCAAGATCGATTGGACAAGGCGATTGAATTATACGAATCTGGATACTCCGACACTATTATGATGTCTGGAGATGGTGGCGATTCCTACTATGACGAAGTAAAGACAATGAAAAACTACGCGGTGGAACAGGGTGTCCCGGAAAATTCGATTATTGAGGATCCTGATGGGTTCTCGACTTATGCAAGTATCTATTCCCTCAAACATAACTATGATTTCGAGAATATTTTGATTGTAACTCAACCGTATCATCTCTACCGTTCGCTGTTTATCGGAAGAATGATGGGAATGAATGTAAACGGAGTCGGAAGTGAAGGAAATGATTATCCTGACCAGATGGAACGAGAAATCCGCGAATTCTTTGCTCGGGTGAAAGACACCATCAATGTGTTCTTTCAAACAAAGCCGGACTATGTTCAGCGAGAAGACAGTGTGTTCATGGGTGAATGTATTTCAAATATTTTTAGCAGGTTGACATAGCCTGCTTTTTTCTTGGCGTTTTTTAAGTACATTTAAGTTTTGGTTATTATGATGTTAGTGTAGAAATAGGAGGAACAGATATGAAAAGAATAATACCAGTACTAGGTTTACTTTTGCTGACCGGATGCACCTCAGGCACTAGCACTGAAAGTACAACTGCCACAAGCGATACGGAATCAGATTCGACATCACAAACCACAACTCAGACTAGTTACGGGGAAGGAAGTTCGATTGAGTTTACCGAACGCGATTTGGATTCTAGTTACGACGAGTCGACAGCTACAGTAATAGTCTTGGCCGATGGAGGCACAACAATATCCGGTGAAGGAGCCAGTGTTGCTGGAGATGTGATTACAATATCCGCTGAAGGCACATATATACTTAGTGGCAGCTTGTCTAACGGGCAGATTGTAATCGACGCCACCAGCGAAGATAAGATTCAAGTAGTATTGGATGAGGTAGACATAACCAGTGAATCATCAGCACCAATTTATATCAAACAGGCCGACAAGGTTTTCTTGACCATCATCGGTGACAATAATCTGGAAACATCAGGTGACTATGTTGCAATCGATGATAATAATGTCGACGGAGTCATTTATTCCAAAGATGATTTGACAATCAATGGAACCGGAACCTTGATTGTCGAAGGTGACTCAAACGGAATTGTTTCGAAGGATGATCTGATCCTAGTGGATGTCACTATCAATATGAACGTCGGAAATCATGGCCTTGAGGCAAATGATATTATCAAAGTAAAATCCGGAAGTTACAATATCACCAGTGGAGATGATGCCATTAATTCCAGCAATGATGAAGATGGCAGCCTAGGCAACATTTATATTTGCGGTGGTGAATTTGATTTGGACAGTGGGGATGATGCGCTGCATGCAACCGCAACAATTACTATCGATGGCGGAGAATTGCTTATGTCCGCTGAAGATGACGGAATCCATAGTGATACGGAAATAATAATCAACAGTGGTTCAATCCTGATTGAGGAATCCTATGAAGGTATTGAAGCAGCTGATATCACAATCAATGGTGGAAGCATTGAACTTACTTCATCCGATGACGGATTCAATGTATCAGGAGGAAATGACAGTTCCGGTTTTGGTGGAGGAATGGACCAGTTTGCTTCAAGTAGTGGTGTGTTGACAATCAATGACGGTGTTATATATGTAAATGCATCTGGCGACGGGCTTGACAGTAATGGCGATCTGATAATCAATGGCGGCGAAGTCTATGCTTCCGGTCCGACTAATTCTGGTAACGGAGTTATCGACTACAACGGAGAAGGGAGCATTACTGGAGGAACCATTATTGCGGTGGGAGCTTCGGGAATGGACCAGACATTGACGGCAACCAATCAAGGTGTAGTCTATATGCAACTATCTCAAAATTACCAATCAGGGTCAAAGATTGAAATCACAGACAGTGATGGAAATGTTCTGGCCAGTTATACAGCCACTTCCGCATTCAATATGATTGTTTTTTCAACAAGTGAATTAAGTATCGGAAACACTTATACTTTGACAATTTCCGGTGATAGTACGACAATCACTCTGGATACTCTTCAATACGGAAGTTCCGCAGGGACAATGAAAATGCCCGATGGTAATATTTCCGGAAGGCCCTCACGGCATTAAATAAAATATAGGGGATTTGAAGGCCGGTTGAAAAACCGGTCTTTTGTGCGACAGGCAGTCGCTTAGATGCCATGTATACAGGTACATGGCATTTTCCTTTTATAAATGAGTTCCTGTAATAGTTAGCTATCAATACAGTAAATATCATGGAATTAGGAAACCCTGTAGGTGTAAGTCCTATCCCGTGCGCACTGGTGCTATTCGGGAAATCTAGTCTAGGGCATAATCGTGAGATTGTGTTTGAAGGAGACGCAGTAGTCGAGAGACCTGTAGATGAGTTGGCAGGCCGAAACGAAAAGTGAATCACATGTTGCGGCAGTGGAGAATGTGACGACGTTGCGAAAGGTGCGGAAGTCTATTCACGACATATTCTAAGAACCAGTCGAATATGCCGGCACTCCATTGTGAAGGTGATTGGCATGTCAACAAGGGCGTAGTTGATGACCCTGTGAGACCTCTTCATCCACCGAAAGGATAATCATCTATAAGAGTCATTCGAAGTGATGGTTATATGAAGAGGAGTCAGACAATCTCATAGTAGTGAAGTAGTCATGCGACCAAACGTTTGGCGAAGCGAAGGGGATTGACCTTTTACAATTCTTACTTTGTTTAATCGTAATGGTAAGAATGACGGTACTTAGGTACAAACGAATTCAAAGAACGATAAATAGAAAGAGAGGTTTGAAATTATGAATGAACCGTTGAAATTGAAGTGGCATTCTCTGTATGGACAAATACTCCAGGACAGGAAAATACTAGAAGCATGGAAGCAGGTAAAAGCAAATCATGGAAGTGGCGGAATCGATGGGGTAACCATTGAACGCTTCATGGAAAATGAACAAGACAATTTGGACAAGCTACTGGAAGAACTGAGATTAAAGGAATATAGACCAATCCCTGTAAGGCGAGTATATATCCCTAAGAAAAACGGAAAGAGAAGACCATTGGGAATACCAATAGTCAAAGATCGGATAGTTCAGCAGGTGCTAACCAATATCCTAACCCCAAAATATGAGGCAGGAATATTCCATCACTGGTCAGTTGGCTACCGCCCGAATCGTGGTGTCGACAGTGCCATGCAGATTATCATCAATAACATCGAGGAAGGAAGAAACTGGATATACGATTGTGATATCAAAGGGTTCTTCGATAACATTCCCCATAAAAAGTTGATGAAGGTATTGAATAAATGCATCGCTGATGGGACTGTTCTTGATTTGATTTGGTCATGGCTCAAAGCGGGATACATGGAAGACGGCAAACATATGCAAAGCAAAAGTGGAACACCGCAAGGTGGCGTTATTTCACCTCTACTTGCAAACATCTACCTGAACGAACTGGATTGGAAGTTGCACGAGGCAAAGATTCACTTCGTGCGTTATGCCGATGATTTTCTCTTGTTTGCGAAAACAGAAGAAGAAATTGAGAGGGCAGGAAAGATAGCCAGAGAAGTGATTCAATCATTGGGATTGGAAATGGCTATGGACAAAACCAAAGTGGTGGACTTTAAAAATGATGATTTTACCTTTCTTGGATTTGACTTCAAGCACTGGAGGAAAAACAAGAAGGGTAAAGATTACTATTTCATAGTTCCCACCGCCAATTCACTCAAAGACTTCAAAAAGAAAATCAAGGACAAGACGCAAAGAAAGTGGACATTTTCTCAGGATAAATGGGTAAGCATGCTTAATCCGATTATAGTTGGTAAAGTCAATTACTACCTGAACGTCTACAAAGCACTTAAAATATTCAAGAAGCACAACTACAAAACCCATTGCGACATAAATCTAATGGGAAGGGAACTAAATACAATTGACAAGTATATTCGCCAAAGGCTGAGAATGTGCATGCTGCATAAACATCCGACAATCAGGAAAGCGTTTGGAATGACGGTTAAATGGAATATAGCATTCTTTGTGATGATTGGTTTGAAACCGGCATACTGGCACTATTTCAATACCATGTATGGATATCCAATTGAAATATATGTTCAAAGACAACAGGGTATCAACAAAGAAGTAACGAAAAACAGAGTGGAACAGTGCAGGAAAGCCGGAATCAAGTATTACACGAAAGAAAGAAACAAGAAAATAGCCTACTCTTTTAGCAAGTAGACTATAATCATTCATAAAATCAGATTTAGTAAATTGGTAAGCCGTATGCGTTAATAGCGCATGTGCGGTTTGATAAGGGGCTAGCTTAGAAATAAGTTAGCCTACTTTATTACACTATAGTGCCGGACTATAACGGACTCTAGGATTTGAATATTAACACATTTTCTTTTTTCGTTTTATAATATGGACAAGAAGTAAAAAAAAAGAACTCGAGAAAGGAGAACTTAAGATGGCACTAAATGCACCATTTAGATTTGATATAGTAGGAAGTTTCTTAAGACCAGCGGTGTTGAAAGAAGCTAGAGATAAATTTAATAAAAATGAATTGACAAAAGAGGAGTTAACCAAGGTTGAAGACAAAGCTATTATCACCTTGATTACAAAACAGAAAGAATTAGGTTATAATGTAATTACAGATGGCGAATTCCGCCGGGGATCATGGCATTTGGATTTCATGTGGGCATTCAACGGTGTCGGACATAGCAAAACTGAAAGCGGAATTCCGTTTCACGATGAACCGGCCCTGATAGACGATACTTATCTTGTCGGAAAAATTTCAGTAGATAATCATCCGTTTGTCAATCATTTCAAATTCGTCAAACAGTATGAGGATGCAAGTACGGTTGCCAGACAGACCATTCCGGCACCGGCTCAGTTTTTATTCCAAATGATTTTACCGGAAAATATTTCTAAAACAAAAGAGATATATCCAGATGAAGAGGATTTGATTCAGGACATTGTCAAAGGTTACCGGACTGTGATCAATGCTCTCTATGAAGCGGGATGTCGAAATATTCAGTTTGACGACTGTACTTGGGGAGTTTGTGTTGATCCCAATGCCTGTTTCATTTTGAATACCGATGAAAAAGGACTGCAGGAAAATATAAAGAAATTAATCAGAGTCAATAACTTGGCAATAGAAGGAAAACCGGATGATTTGACCATCAATACCCATATCTGTCGCGGGAATTTCCATTCAACCTGGGCTTGTCAAGGGGGCTATGACCTGGTTGGAGAAGAATTGTTTGCCAATGAAGACGTTAATGCATTCTATCTGGAATTTGACGATGAACGTTCAGGAACCTTTGAACCATTGAAGCATGTCAGTCCAGATAAAAAAGTAGTGTTGGGTCTTGTTACAACCAAGTCGCCGATTCTAGAAAATAAGGACGAAATAATCAGAAGAATACATGAAGCAACAAAGTATGTGCCGCTTGAACGGCTGTACCTAAGTCCCCAATGTGGTTTCGCCTCGACAGAAGAGGGAAATAAAATAACTGAAGACCAGCAATGGGCAAAACTGAAATTAGTTAAAGAGATTGCCGAAGAAGTTTGGAAATAATAGGAGGAAAAAATATGTCAGACTACAAATTTGAAACAAACCAGTTGCATGCAGGTTACTTTGAAGTGGAAAGTGCCTTCAAATCACGAGCGGTGCCGATTTATCAGACAACGTCATTTGTCTTTGACAATTGCCAGCAAGCTCAGGATCGCTTCAATCTTGCCGAAACCGGAAACATCTACACCCGATTAACGAATCCGACGGTTTCAATTTTTGAAGAAAGAGTAGCAAAACTTGAAGGAGGAATCGGCGCAGTTGCGACAGCTTCAGGTATGGCAGCAATCTACTATGCAATTAAAAACTTGGTGAAAAGCGGTGACCATATCTTGTCAGCAAGCAATATTTATGGTGGAAGCTACAATTTGATCAAGTACACTTTTGCTGAAGAAGGGGTTTCCAGTACATTTGTCGATATCGATGACCTGAAAAGTTTCGAAGCTCAGATCAAAGACAACACTAAATGTGTTTTCATTGAATCGCTGTCTAACCCAAACAGCAAAATTGCGGATATCAAAGCAGTAGCCGATATTGCCCATAAACATGGTTTGCCATTGATTGTTGACAATACGTTTGCATCACCGTACTTGCTGCGTCCGATTGAACATGGGTGTGATATCGTAGTTCATTCGACTACAAAACTTATTGGCGGTAGTGGAAACAGTGTCGGGGGAATTGTGGTTGATAGCGGAAACTTCAGTTATAGCGTTGACAAGTATCCTCAAATCGCCGGGAAACAGGCAAGCTATCATAATATCGAGTTTGATCCTAAGGTTGCCTATATTGCCAGAGTAAGAACCATTCTGCTTCGGGATATCGGGGCTTGTATCTCCCCATTCAATGCCTGGTTATTCCTTCAGGGAGTGGAAACATTATCATTAAGAGTTGAGCGTCACAAAGACAATGCTTTGAAAGTCGTGGAATATCTCCAAAACAGTGAATTGGTGGAAAAGGTTAATCACCCATCAATCGACAATCCGGAAATTTATCATAAATATTATCCTAATGGAGCCGGATCAGTATTCACTTTTGAAATCAAAGGAGATGAAGAAACTGCTAAAAAGTTCATTGATCAATTGGAATTGTTCTCATTGCTTGCCAATATCGGGGATAGCCGTTCGTTGGTAATTCATCCGGCAAGTACAACTCACAGCCAATTAACAGCAGAGGAATTGGTCAGATATGATATCAAAGCCAATACCATCAGATTGTCGATTGGATTAGAGAATATTGATGATATCATCGGTGACCTCGATCAATCATTTAAAAAATTATAGAGTTCTGACGAATCCCTGCGGATTCGTCTTTTGTGCGACAGGCAGTCGCTTAGATGCCATGTATACAGGTACATGGCATTTTCCTTTTATAAATGAGTTCCTGTAATAGTTAGCTATCAATACAGTAAATATCATGGAATAGGGAAACCCCGTAGGTACAAATCCTACCCCGTGCGCACTGGTGCTATTCGGGAAATCTAGTCTAGGGCATAATCGTGAGATTGTGTTTGAAGGAGACGCAGTAGTCGAGAGACCTGTAGATGAGTTGGCAGGCCGAAACGAAAAGTGAATCACATGTTGCGGCAGTGGAGAAGGTGACGACGTTGCGAAAGGTGCGGAAGTCTATTCACGACATATTCTAAGAACCAGTCGAATATGCCGGCACTCCATTGTGAAGGTGATTGGCATGTCAACAAGGGCGTAGTTGATGACCCTGTGAGACCTCTTCATCCACCGAAAGGATAGCCATCTATAAGAGTCATTCGAAGTGATGGTTATATGAAGAGGAGTCAGACAATCTCATAGTAGTGAAGTAGTCATGCGACCAAAAGTTTGGCGAAGCGAAGGGGATTGACCTTTTACAATTCTTACTTTGTTTAATCGTAATGGTAAGAATGACGGTACTTAGGTACAAACGAATTCAAAGAACGATAAATAGAAAGAGAGGTTTGAAATTATGAATGAACCGTTGAAATTGAAGTGGCATTCTCTGTATGGACAAATACTCCAGGACAGGAAAATACTAGAAGCATGGAAGCAGGTAAAAGCAAATCATGGAAGTGGAGGGATTGATGGGGTAACCATTGAACGCTTCATGGAAAATGAACAAGACAATCTGGACAAGCTACTGGAAGAACTGAGATTAAAGGAATATAGACCAACCCCTGTAAGGCGAGTATATATCCCTAAGAAAAACGGAAAGAGAAGACCATTGGGAATACCAATAGTCAAAGATCGGATAGTTCAGCAGGTGTTGACCAATATCCTAACCCCAAAATATGAGGCAGGAATATTCCATCACTGGTCAGTTGGCTACCGCCCGAATCGTGGTGTCGACAGTGCCATGCAGATTATCATCAAGAACATCGAGGAAGGAAGAAACTGGATATACGATTGTGATATCAAAGGGTTCTTCGATAACATTCCCCATAAAAAGTTGATGAAGGTATTGAATAAATGCATCGCTGATGGGACTGTTCTTGATTTGATTTGGTCATGGCTCAAAGCGGGATACATGGAAGACGGCAAACATATGCAAAGCAAAAGTGGAACACCGCAAGGTGGCGTTATTTCACCGCTACTTGCAAACATCTACCTGAACGAACTGGATTGGAAGTTGCACGAGGCAAAGATTCACTTCGTGCGTTATGCCGATGATTTTCTCTTGTTTGCGAAAACAGAAGAAGAAATTGAGAGGGCAGGAAAGATAGCCAGAGAAGTGATTCAATCATTGGGATTGGAAATGGCTATGGACAAAACCAAAGTGGTGGACTTTAAAAATGATGATTTTACATTTCTTGGATTTGACTTCAAACACTGGAGGAAAAACAAGAAAGGTGAAGACTACTATTTCATAGTTCCCACCGCCAAGTCGCTCAAAGACTTCAAAAAGAAAATCAAGGATAAGACGCAAAGAAAGTGGACATTTTCTCAGGATAAATGGGTAAGCATGCTTAACCCGATTATAGTCGGAAAAGTCAATTATTACCTGAATGTCTACAAAGCACTGGAAATATTCAAGAAGCACAATTACAAAACCCGGTGTAATATCAAGATAATGGGATGGAAGCTCAATAAAATTGATCAGTATATCCGGCATAGATTGCGGATGTGCATGTTGCATAAACACCCGACAATCAGGAGGGCATCTGGAATGAATGTGAAATGGAATCTCAAATTCTTCGCACTGATAGGTTTGAAACCGGCAAATTGGTATTATTTCAATGTTATGTATGACTATCCGATTGAAATTTATGTCCAAAATCAACAGAGCAAAAATAGAACTCGCGCAAAGAAAAATGCCGAACGCGACAGAAAATTGGGAACTAAAAGATACACAAAACAAAAATTCACAAAAATAGCCTACTCTTTTAGCAAGTAGACTATAATCATTCATAAAATCAGATTTAGTAAATTGGTAAGCCGTATGCGTTAATAGCGCATGTGCGGTTTGATAAGGGGCTAGCTTAGAAATAAGTTAGCCTACTTTATTACGTTAATCATGAAAGAAACCTTTTTATTTACTGATAGATGATAGAAATCCTGACATTAAAGTGTATAATGAAACTATTGGGTGGGTGATAACTTGAAAAAACTATGGATATTATTCAGTTCGGTACTGTATATTTCGGCCTTTACCTTTGGAGGGGGTTATGTGATTGTTCCGCTGATGCAAAAGAAATTTGTTGAAGATCTTAAATGGATTGATGAGAATGAGATGCTTGATTTGATTGCAATAGCTCAAAGCTCACCGGGGGCGGTAGCTGTTAATACTTCAATCCTGATTGGCTATCGGATATCAGGCGTGGTCGGCAGTCTGGTGGCAATTGTCGGAACGGTAATCCCGCCTCTGCTTATAATTGGAATTGTTTCAATTTTTTACAATCAATTCAGAGATAATATCTTTGTCAATTCTTTTTTGAATGCTATGCGAGCAGCGGTATGCGCAGTAATATTCAATGTCGTAATCAGATTGGTCAGAAACGTGCTCAAGGAACAGGATGTGATTAATGACCTGCTGATAATCGTCTGCCTGGTCGCAGCGATTGGATTCGGTCTCAACGTGGCATTGATTATACTTATCTGTGCCCTCTTTGGTCTGGCAAGAGGCTTGACCAGGTCAATGGAGGTGAAAGAATGATGTACTTGAATCTGTTTTTGGCTTTTTTTAGAGTTGGCCTGTTTTCATTTGGGGGTGGGTTGGCAGCACTTCCACTTATTCAACAGGAAATTGTCGAGATTAACAGCTGGATTTCGTTAAATGAATTCACCGACCTGATTTCAATTGCGCAGATGACTCCGGGACCAATTGCAATAAATTCTGCTACATTTGTCGGCTTGAAGTTAGGTGGTCTTATCGGGGCGGTTGCGGCAACAGTTGGATGTGTCCTGCCGGGGATACTGATGGTCTACATGCTTTTGTTTATCTATAACCGGTACAAGGAATTTGATTTGATGGAGTCAATCTTGAAATCGTTACGTCCGGCCGTGGTGGCTTTGATTGCCAGTGCAGGTATCAATATTATGAGGCTGGTTATTTTTGAAGATACGAAATATGCTTGGTCCAATCTCAATTGGATTGGAATTATCATTTTTGCTATAAGTTTGGTGGCGTTACGAAAATTTAAATTGAATCCGGTAATTGTAATGTTGATTTCGGGATTTGTCGGTGGTGTGTTATACTTGCTGGTTTAAAAATGACTCCTTTAGGGAGTCGTTTTTAGATCCGATTAAATAATTCACTTATAATTTGAATGGTAGTCATCCTCAGGATGGGATATTCAATGCCAAGGCGCTTATCATGGTTTTGAAAATATGACAATATTGACAAATATCGCCTTAATTTGGTCAAATAAAAAATTGTTTATGCTATAATATCAAGGTAAGATAGAATTTTGCGTTCATTTTAGCAAATGGAGCAAATATTAATATTCAAGGTGGTTTTATGAGAAAGATATCTGAAGTAATCGTAGTCGAAGGGAAAACTGATACGGCAATCCTGAAAAGGTTGTTGGACGTCGACACTATCGAAACAAACGGGCTCAATTTGACAGAAGAGACATTGGACCTGATTGAAAAAACAAATGAAACAAGAGGAATAATAGTTTTGACAGATCCGGACTATCCGGGGATGCGAATAAGAAAACAAATCAGTGATCGCATTAATTGCAAGCATGCCTTTATCGACAAAAAGGATGCTATCGATAATTATCGCGGTAAGAAGAAAGTCGGAATTGCTCAGGGGCGAACCGAGGCAATTCTAGAGGCTTTGGAAAGCGTTGTTACTTTCAATGGCACCCATGACAGCATAACCTGGAAAGAATTCCTCGACCTTGATATTGTCGGAAACAAGAAAAGACGTCTTGAGGTGTACAATCATTTCAATCTGGGATATGGAAATGTGAAGACACTGTTCAAACGGATGAACATGGTCGGGATAACCAAGGATATGGTTAAGGAGATTTTAGATTGATGAAAGAAATTGCAACGATAAAGACTACCGAATACATTTTGGAGAAATATAACTTAAGAGCGCTGAAGAAATTTGGTCAGAATTTCTTGATTGACAGCAATATCGTTGAAAAAATTGTCAGCAGCGAAAGAATCGACGAAGAAACCTGTGTCATTGAAATCGGACCGGGAATCGGAGCAATGACCCAGATTCTCCAACGATCAGCCGGGAAAGTGGTATGTTTTGAAATAGATGAAAGATTCAAAGATGTGTATCAGGAATTTTTGAACTTCGACAATGTTGAGATCAATTTCACTGATTTTTTGACAGTAGATATTGCAGTCAAAATTGAAGAACTCAAACAGAACTACAGTCGGGTATTGATTGTTGCCAATATTCCTTACTATATAACCACGAAAATAATCGAGAAGGTTATTGAAAGTGGAGCGAGAGTCGATGCGATGGTTCTGATGGTTCAAAAAGAAGTAGCTTTAAAATTCACATCCAAGTATAAAAATCCGATTATCATGATGGTTGATTATCTTGGTAAAAGTGAATATTTATTCACAGTCAGTAAAAACGTATTCATTCCCAAACCGCGAGTCGATAGTGCTATCTTGAAAATAATAATTGAAAAGGAGCCCAATATCAAATTGCTCCAGTTGCTGGAAGTGTGTTTCAAACAGCGGCGTAAGACTATATATAATAATTTGAAGCAGGAATATCCGGACGCTAGAGAAATTCTTGAGAAATCACAAATAGCTGAAAATATGCGCAGTGAACAACTCGAAATCGGAGATTACCTAAGAATTCTTGCTGTAATAGGTGAAAATGATGAAAATTAGAGCATACGCAAAAATAAACCTGGCTCTTGACGTTGTGGGAAAAAGGGCGGATGGCTATCATGATCTTCAAATGGTCATGGCACCAATCACACTTCATGATCTTATCTATGTCAACAAGACGGAAAAAGGAATCATAATTAAATCAAACAGCAGCATTTTGCCAACCAATAAAAAGAATATTATGTACAAAGTTGTCGTCAGGATGAAAGAAATGTTCAATATCGATGGCGGTGTCGAAATATTTATTTACAAACACATTCCGACCCAGGCCGGACTTGGAGGCGGATCAGCGGATGGTGCGGCGATTTTGCATGCCATGAATAAATTATATGAACTCAACCTGACCAATGAGCAACTTGCTCAAATCGGTAAAGAAATTGGAGCGGATATTCCATTTTGTGTCTATAATCGCTTTGCTTATGTAGAGGGAATTGGAGAGAAGCTGCATTTTATCGATAAAAAATTTGAAGCTCATATTCTTTTGGTCAAGCCCCGTAAAGGAGTAAGTACAAAGAAAGCTTTCGAGGGTCTTAAAATTGAGGAAATCGAGCATCAGGATTGTGAAAATATGGTAAAGGGAATCAATAGTGACGACTATCGGATGGTCGTTGAAAACATGAAAAATTCCCTCGAGCTCGGGGCAATAAAATCCGTACCTGAAATCCAGGATATCAAGGATAAATTAATGGAACTGGGATTTGACAATGCCATGATGACCGGTTCGGGAAGCTGTGTTTTTGGCATCACTAGGGATCTCGAAGTGTTGGAAAAGGGAAATAAATATTTCAGTAACGAAAAAGTGTTTGTGAGAAAAAGCGCTTTATTGAATAAAAAATAGAAAATAGTGTTGAATAATCAAAGGTTTTTAGTTAGAATGATGAGTTGAAAGGCGGAAATTAATGAAAACATATGCAATAGTCCTAGCGGCTGGCAAGGGAACAAGAATGAAGTCGGACAAACCGAAAGTAGTCCATGAAGTTCTTTATGAACCCATGATCGGTCATATTGTAAGACAACTTAAGCAAATGAGTATCGATGAGATATTTGTTGTTGTCGGATATAAAGCGGAAATCGTCAAAGAGACTGTTGAAGGAGTTACATTCGTTTACCAGGAAGAGCAACTGGGAACTGGTCATGCAATTATGCAGGCAAAAGAACTTCTTGAAGACAAGCAAGGTACGACGATTATCTTGAATGGTGATGCCCCACTTATCACCAAAGAGACATTGGACAAGCTGATCGAATATCACAATTCAAATGAATTGAAGGGTACGGTCATGACTTGCGATTGTGATCTGGATTCCCGCTTTGGAAGAATAATCAAAGAAGAAGGTCAGGTTGTCGGAATTGTTGAATATAAGGACGCAACCGCAGATCAAAGAATGATTGAAGAAATGAACGTAGGCGAATATTGTTTTGACAATATTGAACTGTTCAAGTCATTGGAGAAAATTGATTCCAATAATGCCCAAAACGAGTACTACATCACTGACGTGATCAAGGTCATGAATGATGCGAGTCTGAAAGTCGGAGCTTACAAGATTCCGGATTTGAACGAAGTCGGGGGAATCAACAATCTTTATGAGTTGTCATTGGCAACAAAAGCGATGCAACAAAGAGTCAACAGGGACTTGATGATGGATGGGGTCCAGATAGTGGATAAGGATAACACCTATGTTTCAAGTAATGTTGTAATCGGCAAAAATACAGTCATAGAACCAGGATGTATTATCCGGGGTGACACCGTTATCGGTGAAAATTGCCATATTGGCCCAAATTGTGAGATAGTAGATTCGACCCTGAAGGATAATATCGAAATCAAATTTTCGGTTATCCATGATTCAATTATCGAGTCAGGCGTGGACATGGGTCCTTATGTCCGTTTAAGAAAAAATTGCCACATCTTGGAAGATGTTCATATGGGCAATTTCGTCGAAATGAAAAATGCGACATTCGGCAAAGGATCGAAAGCGGCTCACTTAACTTACATTGGCGATGCCAAGGTTGGTGAAGATGTCAATATCGGGTGTGGTACCATTACAGTTAATTATGATGGGAAAAACAAATTTAAAACAATTATCGAAGACAATGCTTTTATTGGCTGCAATTCAAATCTGATCGCACCGGTAACTGTTGGTAAAGGTTCGTTTGTCGCGGCCGGATCGACAATTACTGATGATATCGAGGAAGATGATTTCGCAATTGCCAGAAACCGTCAGGTTACCAAAAAAGGTTATGCCAAAGTATTAGAAAACAAAAGAAACAAGAAGTAGTTAGGAGCCCAAAATGAAAAACAAAATTACAATTTTCTCTTTAAGTTCGAGTAAGGATCTTGCTCAATCGATTGCTAAAAAATTAGGTACTGATGTAGGTAAATGCGAAGTACGTCACTTTGCCGATGGAGAAATCCTGGTTGAAATCGACGAGTCAGTTCGTGGGAAAGATGTATACATCATCCAATCGACATCTTCACCAGTAACTGACAATCTGATGGAAATCCTGGTGTTATGTGATGCCCTGAAACGTGCGTCTGCCAACAACATCACTGCAGTGATGCCATACTTTGGATATGCGCGTCAAGACCGTAAAGCAAGACCTCGTCAACCAATCACTGCCCGATTGGTAGCGGATCTTCTTACTACAGCAGGAGTTGACCGAGTAATCACAGTCGACTTACATGCTGCTCAGTTGCAAGGATTCTTCAACATTCCTGTTGATGATATGCAAGCTCTGCCATTATTGACTACATACTTCAGAAATAAAGGTTTGGATGATATCGTCGTAGTTTCACCTGACCACGGTGGTGCTAACCGTGCTAGAAAAATGGCGCAGGCTCTCGATGCACCTGTTGCAATCATCGACAAACGTCGTCCAAAGCCAAATGTGGCTGAAGTCATGGGAGTCCTTGGTGATGTCGAAGGGAAAAACTGTATCGTTATTGACGACATGATTGATACCGGAGGTACTATCACTGCCGGGATTGAAATGCTGATCAACAAAGGGGCTAAAAACGTATTTGTAGCTTGTACCCATGCCGTATTCTCTGGTCCAGCTAGAGAAAGACTGCAAAACTGTTCGGCTATCGAAGTTGTTGTAACAGATACAATCGCAGTTAGTGAAGAGAAAAAATTCCCTAAACTGAGCATTGTTTCTGTGGATTCATTATTGGCAAAAACAATTGAACATGTGGAAAACAATTTGCCGGTATCTAACGTATTCGAAGAATTTACTTTATAATATAAAAGCAACTGGTTGGTGCGGAGGTTTCTTCGCACTAATTCAGGTAATAAAGGAAGATTGACCAAATATTTTACAGGAGATGACATATGAATGTACTCTTATTATCAAATTCGCCCAACGGTGAAATTGAAGATGTAACGAATTTGTTGGCAAAGTCCTTTTGTGCAAAAAAAGAACAGTTGTGTTATTCGGTCGATAACAATTTCTTAGGTCTGTTTGGACCCAAGAATATCTATTTCGATATTAATGAAATAGATTTTGATAACTATGATTTGATTGTTCTGGGAATTGAAACTTTAGACAAGAATTATGTCAAAATATTGAGTGAGTTATTGCAGCGGTATGATTTTGGTTCCAAGAAATTTGCTTATTTCTATATCGAGAACAACCGCAAACGATTTGCCAACAGACTTTTGTTGCGAACCCTTGAAAATCAGGAGATTTTGGGATCACTGGCAATCAATGACGTTTCTGACAATTATCAAAAATATGTCATCCCGATTGTGCAATGGGCTAACAATATTGTAAGCAAATGTGTTTAAAAATTAGATTTGACATTAAAAAAAGCGGGTACTCTAAAATAACTTGAGGTAGCACTTGTTATAAGCAATAGAATTATTTGATGTGCTTACTACCTCATGAATGATTAGAGCCACAATAGGGTGACTGGAAATCGTATGATTTCCAGTCACTTTTTCATTTTGTCGAGGGGTAGATATAGTAATTCACATCATCGTTCAAGACATATAGCACCCTGCTTCGGAATCTTTCCCAGTTATTATAGCCATTGGCGTTTCGTTTGATGCTTTTTATGGTTTTGTTTCTGTTTTCGATTATTCCATTATTGATTTTATGACCTTTGGTTATTTCGATGAACGAATTGATTATTTCGTTCTTCCACCTAACCATCGTATTAGCGAAATCGTTCATTCCTTTTACATTGCTTTTTCTAAATTCGTCAATTATTTCCTCAAGGTTCCGTTTCGCTGTTTTATAATTGCTCTTTTTAAAGAATCTTATTACTTCATCTTTTAAATCTACAGCTTCTTCGAGTTGTGGGTCGATTTTCATTATGTAGTCAAGAAGATCATAGGGATTGTAATAACCTTCAAGCACTCTATTGTATTTCTTTTTGACGTTCGGATCGAATATCTTTGGATCATTCTTGTAAAGAAGCCAATTGAATTTTTTGAGCACATAATATTGCTTCTTACGTTCTTTGATTTCTACAATCTCTTTTGGGGTGAGATTCTCCTTAATTATATTTGGTGGGACTTTGACCTTGTTCATAACATCGATTCTAACTCTGTCAACCTTCTTGGTAAGCTCCTGGATTACATGAAACTTGTCACAGGCCACAACGGCATTTGGGAATACACGCTTGCTTACGATTCGATAAGTTTCCCACATATCAGTTGATACGACTTTAACTATTTCCCGTTCTTTCCTGGGAATCAGGGTGAAGTAGTTAAGCAAACTGTACTTTTTTCGATCTGGCAACAGATCAATTATTTTCTGGTTTTGATAATCAAGCAGCACGCAAACATAGTTGCTTCTTTTCGATTTGAAGGCATAAACTTCATCAATGCAGATATACTCCGGCAGCGTTCTTCTTGATACTCTTACATGCTTGTCAAATATCGAAGCAACTGTGGTGGGCGATATGTTGTGACGATAAGCAACGCTCTTGAATGTTTCATTAAACGATTTCAAATCCTTCAGGACATTATATACGGTCGCCAAAGAGATTTTCATACCTTTGAGGGTGAACGGATTGTGTTCATAGAATGTTTTGTTGCAGGCGGGGCATTTGTGCCTGCGGGCATGGTAGTTGATATAGCAAGGAATACCATTTAGGATAGAGTGGGTTATTTTCTTGTTAACGTAGTTATTGACGATGGTGGTCTCGGTTCCGCAGACCGGGCATATGTGGGGGACACATTCAAGTTCAACATACACATGAACACCATCAAACTGATGATTGACATGGATTTTCTTAATCCGTTTGTCTTCAAGATTGAATAGTTTTCTAATATAAATGTCATCAATAGACGCACCCGTGTTAGGATTCGTCGCCAAACACGTAGAAAGATTAGACTTATTATTCGATTCCATACGTTTTCCTCCTAAAATTCATTTTACAAGTAGATTGTACAAATAAACCCGGTTTAATCGTATGAAAGTTATGTGGTAATGAAGATACAGTCAAATTTTCTTGATTTTAGAATACAAAAATCTTCATAGCTTAGATTGATGTCGAAAGACTGCCGCAGATAACTGAGATACGAAGGATCGTAATGGTTGTTGTTTACAATGATAGAAACTATGTCATCTTTTGACAAAATTGAGAATGGAACCATTGATTCAATCAGGATGGCATGAGTTCTACCGCAGTCCCCGCAAATGAGCCTCATGATCCTAATTTTGAATTTGAGACCTAAAAACGACACATTTCTAACGTAGTAGGAATGTGTCTTGAAAGAGTTTGTCGCACCACAAGAGCAGCTCATTTGTGAAAAATTGATTGAATTAACTGTGTTGGAGTAGGATTTTTGGTTGATATACTTGATTTTTGTTTCATTTTTTATTATTATCATATTGTTCTTATGAGCAGATAGAAATCAAACTTGGTAGGGGAGATTTCTATCTTTTTTCCTTTCTAAAAGATGTTTATATACTAATATGATACCAAAAAAACAGGCAAAGCACCAAAATGAATCATGGAGCTAAGCCTGTTTTTTAGAATTACACCTCAACAATCGTTGTAGCTAATAAATGGTCCTACAAAAGTAAACCATCACTCATATTGTTCGGAGCGGCAATATTAAACTATCTTAGATACTCAAAAAGCGTTTGATGGGTATCCATCAGGCGTTTTTTTTGTTATATTTAAATTAAGATTTGAAAAAGCCCCCACCCAAATAACGTTAAATTTGCCCTGATTTCAGGTTAAAATTAGCTATTTGGGATGGTTTTTATTTAGGATACGCCTAAAATGATACCGGTTATTAATGGATAAATGTCGTATTTACCTGAATAAATGGCTAATTGTGTATAAAATTAATTTAGAAATTTGACAACTTCTTAAGATTTTGTTAAGATTCGATTTGAGGTGGAATCTATGTATTTTGATAGTCATGTACATTTAAATAGTTCGCAGTTATATGAAGAGCGCGATTTGTTTATTGCTAACGCTTTGGAAAAAAATGTTACGGAGATGTTAGTTGTTGGATATGACATGGAGTCATCAAAGCTTGCAGTTGAGCTTGCCAACTCATATGATTTTCTATATGCGGCGGTTGCTATCGGACCAAACGATTGCAATGAAACCACATTGGAAGACATGCATGTGCTGGAAAAATATCTAGATGATCCTAAAGTGGTAGCTATCGGGGAAACCGGTCTCGATTATTATTGGGATTATGTTACCATTCAAAAGCAAAAAGAAGTATTCAAGTGGCACATTGATTTGGCTAAGAAACATAACTTGCCTTTATCAATTCACTGCAGAGATGCTTACGAGGATACTTACGAAATGCTTAAGCAGGCTTCTCATTATGGAGTGATGCATTGTTATAGCGGTTCTGCGCAAATGGCACAGCGATTTGTCGATATCGGGTTTAAAATCTCGCTATCAGGAACTGTTACATTCAAAAATGCACGCGTTCCTAAGGAAGTGGCAGGAAATATTCAAATTGAAGATTTATTAATTGAAACAGATTGTCCGTATTTAACACCACATCCATTTCGTGGTAAATTGAATGAACCTGCAAATGTAGTGTACGTAGCCAAAGAAATCGCAAAGATTAAAAATATGGAAATAGAAAACGTAGCACGCATAACTGAATTTAATGCCAAGGAGTTATTTGGGATTAAATAAGGAGGAATTGATTCATGAAATTTTTAAAGAACAAGGATTTTAAACCAAACTCCCGTTTTTACGGGATAATTATTGCTTTGATTGCGGCATTAGCAATCTTGACACAAGTTACAGAAGCTGGAGCTACTTTATCTCTGGAAAATTACGTTGAAACAGTAGATATCTCCGTAAAAGATGGAAATGAAGAAGCTAGAGGTTATTTAGTTAAGCAAGACACTGTGAACAATGTCCTGACACAATTGGACTATCAACTGTTCGGGGAAGATACAGTGAGTAAAGGTTTAGAGGAAATAGTTGAAAAAGGGGATCTACTATCAATTACAAGAGTTTCGCGTGAAACAGTAACTGAGATAATTACAGTTAATTCGCCAGTGGTGTATGAATACTCTGATACCGTAGCAAAAGGGGTTGTTATTCAACAAGGAACAACTGGAGAAATAACAAATACATATGAAGTACTATTGCAAAACGGGGAAGAGGTTTCCAGAACTTTGACAATGTCAAAGAAGACAAAGGCCGAAGTAACAACAGTTATTTCAAAAGGTCCAAAACCGATCAATACGTCTTATCTGGCACCCGGATTGAATGAATCAGGGGTAAAAACGTTCACCGGTATTCTGACATACTATTACGGTGATTGTCCTGGATGTATTGGAATTGCTGCATCGGGATTACCATTATCGCCAAATACCGGAGTCAACTACTCGAATACTGCTCTGTTGCAGTATAACGGTGGGAGCTACTATGCTTTAGCGGCCGACCCGGATATTCCATTTGGAACTATTGTAAAAATTGAAAATCATAATTTAGCATTGCAATCAACAATTTATGGAATTGTTGTCGATCGTGGGGGTGCTATCACAGGAACCCATTTTGATATCTTCAATGGATCGGCAAGCAACCAGTACTTTGGAGCAGATACGTCTCTAAAAACAAAATACACTATCATTTCTTATGGTAGTGGCGACAGAAACTTCTGGAGATAATATTTAATAGTCAACCCTAGGGTTGGCTTTTATTTTGTCGGATATGTTCTAAAATCGAAATTTAAGTGATAAATTCATTGCTTTTTGACTGTTTTTAGAATATTATAATATAACTAGATGCTTAAAGGAGTGAAACAGATAATGTACGATATAATAGTCGTTGGTGGAGGCCATGCCGGTATTGAGGCGTGTTTGGCACCGGCAAGAATGGGTATGAAAACCTTGTTGATCACCGGTAATATCGATTATATTGGAGCGATGCCCTGCAATACTTCAATAGGAGGACCGGCCAAGGGGATCATAGTTCGCGAAATTGATGCGCTCGGTGGTCAAATGGGGCTTACGGCTGATAAGACTTATATTCAATTGAAAATGTTGAATACGGCCAAAGGACCGGGAGTACAATCGCTACGCGCTCAAGGAGATAAAAAGGCCTACCCTAGATATATGCAAAAAGTGATCAAAGAGCAAGAGAATCTCGAGGTCTTGGAAGGCATGGTGGAAGATCTGATTGTAGAGGATGGTACTGTCAAAGGTGTCTGTCTTTTAGATGGAACTGAAATTAAGGGTAAGGCAGTAATATTGACAACCGGAACTTTCCTGAAAGCGCAGATATTGGTTGGGGACCAAAAAACAGACTCCGGCCCCGACAATCAAAAAGAGTCCCGGTTCCTTTCGGACAAACTGGCTGATTTGGGATTTGAAATTCAAAGGCTGAAAACCGGAACTCCGCAACGGGTTGCAATCGACAGCGTCGATTTCTCAAAGACTACGATTCAACCGGGTACAGATGCAAAATTGGCATTCAGTTTCCAAACAAAGGAATTCATGCCGATTGAAGAACAAACTCCTTGTTATTTGACATATACAAATGAAGAAACACATAAGATCATCCAAGAAAATCTTCATAAATCAAGTATGTACAGTGGGATTGTAAAAGGAATCGGACCAAGATATTGTCCAAGTATCGAAGATAAAGTTGTTAAATTCTCCGACAAGCCCAAACATCAGATTTTCCTGGAACCCGAGAGTCTTGAAATGGACACAATCTATGTTCAGGGGTTCTCAACTTCATTGCCTCATGAAATCCAGGAACAGATGATCAGAACTTTGCCGGGATTGGAAAACTGCAAAATTCTAAAATACGCTTATGCGATTGAATATGATGCAATTAATCCTCTGCAACTGTGGCCAAGTCTGGAAACAAAAGTAATCACCAATCTGTTTACGGCCGGTCAGATTAACGGGACATCAGGATATGAAGAAGCAGCAGCTCAAGGTTTGATGGCCGGAATCAATGCGACCTTGAAACTGGAAGACAAAAAACCGTTGATTCTCAAACGTGATGAAGCGTATATCGGAGTTCTTATCGATGATTTGGTTACCAAAGGAACGAAAGAACCATATCGGATGCTGACATCTCGAGCTGAATATCGTTTGCTTTTACGTCACGACAATGCCGACGAGAGATTGATGGGTTATGGCCATGAGGTTGGTCTAATTTCTGAAGCGGTATATCAGGAATATCTGGATAAGATGAAAGGTATTTATGATGAGATTGAAAGATTGGAAACAATCAGATTCACGCCAAAATCACCTATCAACGAAATGTTGGAAAAAATCGGATCGTCGAAGTTGAAGGAAGGGATCAGTGCTCGTAATCTGATTCAAAGACCGGAGGTAGATTATGATTTGGTGGCACCTTATATCGAATCAGCTGACCTTAGTGAAGAACAGCGCCGCCGAGTGACTATCCTGATCAAATATGAAGGTTATATTGAAAAGGCAAAACGTCAGGCTGAAAAGCAAATGAAAAACGAAAGCAAGACCATTCCGGAAGATATCGATTATGATGAAGTAAAGAATCTTCGAATTGAAGCGAGACAGAAACTGATCAAAGTCCGCCCTCTTACAGTTGGACAGGCATCAAGGGTTTCGGGTATCAATCCTGCGGATATTGCAGTATTGCTGATTCATCTTAAGCAAAGTGGGAACTAATAATGAATATAGAAGAATTTATTGACAAGTTGGCGGAAAAGGGAATTCATCTGACTGCCAAACAACTGGAACAGTTTGAAGACTACTACAAGCTGCTTGTTGAATGGAATGAAAAAATGAACCTTACTGCAATTACAGAAAAAGAAGCTGTCTATCTCAAACACTTCTATGATTCCCTGACAATTGCATTTGACTTTAAGTTCGACAATCAGTCAATTGTCGACGTCGGGGCGGGAGCCGGTTTTCCTAGTATTCCTTTGAAAATAGTATATCCGGAACTTGATATCACGATAGTGGATTCATTAAGCAAACGAATTACTTTTTTGAATGTTTTGTTTGATAAACTGGGGCTTACCAAGGTAAAGGCTATTGCCGCTAGAAGTGAGGATTATGCCAAAGACCATCGCGAAGCTGCCGATATCGTTATGGCACGAGCGGTGGCTCGCTTGAATATTCTTGACGAACTTTGCTTGCCGCTTGTAAAAGTTGGTGGATATTTCCTTTCACTAAAAGGCCGACAGGTCAAGGAAGAAATTGCCGAAGCTAAAAAGGGTATTGAAAAATTAGGTGGCTTAATCGAAAATGTTGTCGAGTTCACCCTGGCGGACCAGGAGGATATCCGTGGTAACGTTATTATCAAAAAAACAGCTCAGACACCATTAAAATATCCCCGTCAGTTTGGTCAAATCAAAAAGAAACCGCTAAAATAGATCAGATCCCAATAGCTAATTGCTACTGGGATTTTTTAGTACTTTGAGGCCCGGATCATCATTTTGGCAATTTTAATGCAAGGTATTTAAATCCCGGGGTAAATAATGTATAATATGGTGTAATAAAGTTTAAGAAAGGTTGAATTATGGCAAAAGACAAGTTGAAAATAATTGCACTAAACAAGATTTTTCCAAACAAAAAACAACCGCGTGAAGCCTTTGATGAGAGTCTGATCAAGGAATTATCGGAGTCTATCAAAACAAACGGAATCATCCAACCGATTGTGGTTCGTCCTTTTGCGAACGGCTACCAGATTGTAGCAGGGGAGCGCAGGTTCCGAGCTACTAAAATGGCTGGAATTGGCGAAATACCTTGTATTATCAAATCTCTTGATGAGATGCAAGTTGATACAATGGCAATTATTGAGAATGTACAAAGAGAAAATCTTTCTCCATATGAGGAGGCCAAAGCGTATCAAACATTGATTGAGAAATATAGTTATACGCAAAAGACCGTTGCCAGCGTGGTAGGGAAACAACAGTCAACTATCGCAAACAAATTGCGATTGCTTCAATTGAGCGAACCCGTTCTTGAAGCTTTGAGCACCAAAGAAATCAGCGAACGTCACGGCCGTGCCATGGTTGGTTTGGATACTGATCAGCAGATCAAAATTCTTGATGTTATTAAAGAAAAAAAACTGACGGTCAAAGACACGGAAAAATTGATCAATAAAAAGCCCAAACGTAAAAAAGTTACTATGGCTGCTGCAAAAAAATCAATCTCCAAAAGTGTCAAGATAGCTACCAATACAATTAATCAGGCAATAACAATGATTGAACGGACTGGCGTTATTGTCAATCAGGAGGTCGAAGACCTTGAAGATGAGTATGTGATAACACTCAGAATAAAAAAATAAACAGAGGTAAAATTTATGGAATTATTAGAAAAAAAAATAATGGAATTGGGAACTGTTCTCCCAGGAAATATTCTTAAAGTAGATTCTTTCTTGAACCATCAGTTGGATGTCAAATTGCTTAAGGCGATGGCAGAAGAATTGAAAGAACTGTTCAAAGATGACGGAGTTAATAAGATTCTGACAATCGAATCTTCAGGGATTGCGATTGCGACTATGTGTGGATATGTATTTGACTGTCCGGTCGTTTTCGCCAAAAAAAGCCAAACCAAAAATCTGGATGGCTCTATCTATATGGCCAAAGTCGAGTCATACACCCACAACCGGATTTATGACGTATGTGTATCTAAGAAGTATATTCAGCCAGGAGACAAGATTTTGATCGTCGATGATTTTCTTGCCAACGGGAATGCCTTGAACGGATTAATCGATATTGTTGAAGTTGCCAAGGCCGAAGTTGTCGGTGCGGGAATTGCGATTGAAAAATGTTTCCAACCAGGTGGCGACCAAATCAGAGAACGAGGATACAGAGTGGAATCACTGGCAAAAATCAAATCAATGAGCGATAATGACCTGGAATTCATGAAATAACAAACATAAAGAGGATAGACATTTCTGTCTATCCTTTTTATGTACTTCTTTTAACAAAAGTAATTAAGCTTCAATAACCGAACAATATAACATTGGGACATGTTTTAAGAACATAATCGACTATTATTTGAGATGCTAAATGTTATAATATCTTAGAGTAAGCGTTTACTGTTTTTTTAGAGGGAATGAAGAGAATTTCCAAGGCGCGAACGAGGCATAAGTAATTAACCGGCCATATCCATTCAGATATGGAAAAGTAAAATAACGTTTAGGGAGGAATATCATGCCAGTAATTTATCATGAAAAAAGCAAGACTTTTCACTTGTATAATAAAGAAATAAGTTATGTTTTCAAAATTTTGAGTAACAACCAAATGGGGCAACTGTACTACGGTAAAAAAATCAGGGATCGTGATGATTTTGATCATTTGTTTGAAATGAGGCCAAGAGCGATGGCGGTGTGCCGTAATGAAAATGATCGTCTTTTTTCGTTGGAACATATCAAACAGGAATATCCGGTATATGGTACCGGTGATATGAGAATTCCGGCAATTGATATTTGTCAACCCAACGGAAGCCGGATTCTTGATTTACAGTATCATGGTTATGAGGTAGTTGCAGGTAAACCAAAATTGGAAAAACTTCCGGCAACATATGTCGAGCAAGAATCCGAAGCCACAACTTTGCTGATAACATTAAAAGACAAACTGATTGATCTGAAAGTCGTTCTGTCATATACAATTTATGAGAATTTGCCGGTAATTGTGAGAAACTCTTTGATTGTAAATGGAGGAGAAGATCAACTGACCTTGAATCGCGCGATGTCGCTATCCCTGGACTTGCCGGATATGGATTATGAAATGATTGAGTTGACTGGAGCCTGGTCAAGAGAGCGGTCAGTCAAAAAAAGAAAACTTGAACATGGAACACAATCAATCGGTTCATTAAAAGGTTGTTCTTCAAACTCATTCAATCCATTCATTGCCCTGGCAAGAACGAATTGTGACGAGTATTCGGGAGAAGCATTGGGATTCAGTTTTGTTTATAGCGGGAATTTCATTGCTCAAGTTGAAGTAGATGCCTTCGATGTGTCGCGGGTGACAATGGGAATTCATCCATTCTGTTTCAATTGGCAATTAAATAAAGGCGATAAATTCCAAACGCCTGAAGCCGTTATGGTATACAGTGATCAGGGACTCAATAAAATGTCACAGACTTTCCATCAACTATATCAGACAAGACTGGCCAGAGGAAGCTACCGTGACCAGGTACGTCCGATTTTGATAAACAATTGGGAAGGAACTTATTTCGACTTCGATGAAGAGAAGATTGTTGAAATGGCGACAACCGCAAATGAACTGGGAATCGAACTCTTTGTGCTCGATGATGGTTGGTTTGGAAAGCGTAACGATGACTTCGCCGGCTTAGGTGATTGGTTTCCAAACCTCGACAAATTACCGAATGGAATTACGGGACTAGCCAAAAAGATTACTGATTTAGGTATGAAATTCGGGCTATGGTTTGAACCGGAAATGGTCAATAAGGATTCCGACTTATATCGTACCCATCCTGAATGGACGCTGGAAACTCCAGGTAGAATCTCGGGGCATGGTCGTAACCAATATGTACTTGACTTTTCTAATCCTGATGTGATTGATTATATTTACGAATCGATGGCCAAGGTGATTGGTGAAGCTGATATTTCTTATATCAAGTGGGATATGAACCGCTGCATGAGTGAGGTCTATTCAGCATGTCATACAAGCGAAACCCAGGGAAAAGTAATGCATGAATACATTCTTGGGGTATACGAATTATACGAAAGACTGATTAATAGCTTTCCTGAAGTTTTATTTGAATCATGTGCCAGCGGCGGAGCCAGATTTGATCCGGGAATGATGTACTATGCACCGCAATGTTGGACCAGCGATGATACGGATGCAGTAGAGCGTTTGAAAATTCAATACGGAACCAGCATGGTATATCCTGTTTCATCTATGGGTTCTCATGTTTCGGCGATTCCAAATCATCAAGTCCGTCGGAACACTCCTATTGAAACAAGAGCCAATGTTGCGTATTTTGGGACATTCGGTTATGAACTTAACGTCAATAAACTTGATGATGAGGAAAAAGAAATTGTAATGAATCAAATAAAATTCATGAAAGAACATCGCCAGTTGATTCAATACGGAACATTTTATCGGTTGAAGAGCCCGTTTGAAGGTAATGAAACTGTCTGGATGGTGGTCTCAAAAGATAAGCAAGAAGCAATTGTCGGATATTACCGAGTGTTGCAAGAAGTTAACCGTAACTACCGCCGAGTTCGCTTGATGGGACTTGATCCGGAGATTGATTATCAAATTGAAAGTACCGGTACATCACATTATGGAGATGAGTTGATGAATCTGGGATTATTGACAAGCGATGAATCATCTGGGGAACCACGTGAGCCCTATAATGGTCGCAACGGAGATTACCTATCAAGATTGTATATCCTAAAAGCAAAATAAAGAATGTTCATTATAATATCGGGTTAATCGTTCGAGTAAAAAATCAAATACAAATAATAACATAATAATTATGGTAATTGGAGCATGCAAAAAGACTGACAGTGATCAAATGATCTGAGTCAGTCTTTTTTACGTTGATAAGTGATAAAATTGTGGACATGTTTTGTCCCTGGCCGGCGCTAATCCAATAACTTATTAGAGGGGGAATTCAATTTTCTAAAATCCCTAGGCGACATGTTATGGGTATTGTTGAACGATTTTGAGAATGATAGTTGGTTCGAATAGCCACAAGAGTAGGCGATTTGACTGATTGGCAAATCAGTTTCAGTCAGCAGTTCCTCAGCTCGTAACATCCGGTACTGAATTAAAAATTCCTGTAATGAGACATTAAGATGTTTTTTGAAAAGGGTCGTGAGATAACTGCGGTTTAAAGAAAGATAGTCGGCAAGTTCTTTGACGGTAACCATCCCCTGATAGTTATTCTGGATATATTCAATAGCTTTGGATATATATATATTAGAGCTTTCCGCATCATTTTTTTCATATGATATGTCAGCGCTCTTGGCTAAATAACTGAAAAAAGTAAATAATTGCCCTTGAATGAAAAAATCATTGTCATAGCTAAGTTTGCTGTTTGAAATTATTGCCTGAACGGTTTCTTGAAGTTCATTGAGATAATCACAGTGAATCACCAGATTATCGGGACCAAGATTGCACATTTTCAAGTACTGATCGGTCTTTGAACCGGAGAAACTAATCCACAGATAGGCCCAGGGGTCCTCGCTGTCGGCCTGGTAATAGGTCACAACATTGGGCATAATCAAAAACGCATCGCCTTTTTTGATTTCATAAACCCGGTCGCCAACGTAGTACTTGCCTCTTCCTTCAAGACAATAGTGAAGGACATGAGTGGGTCGTACGGCGGGACCATAAGCATAGTCGGATTTACATTCCTGCATCCCACAAAAGTTCAAATAAAAATCGTCAAAAGTTCTATTTTCAACTTCCAAATATGAATTCATAAAGATACCCCCATAATTAGAAAATATATTATCTAAGCAATAACTTACAAGTACTACCTGTATTCAATATTATAACAAAAAAATCGGTTTCGTCACATAAGAAATGAATATATAATTTTTGTAAATAAAAAAGGATGCAAAAGCATCCAAATGATAGAAGATACCGGCTATATGTCGTGTGTGTGGTAAACAAATATCCATGTATTTCATTGACAGTATACACTAAAGAAAACTTGTTGTCCAGTGGGAATATTACCACGGAATTAGATATGGAAATTATTATACTATTCCCTTGTTAAAGTATATCTACTGATCACATGGCTTTCCGACTATTTGTCGGTTGACCCCATGCCCCCGTCACGAAGAGTGGAAACTTCATCATCTTCTACAATCCCAAAAGGAGTGAATATCCCCTGAGCAAAACCTTGACCTTTTTCAACTTTTAAAGTCTTGTTTTCGTTAGAGTCGTTTGTGATTTTGATGAAGATGTGACCCTGATTGCTGGAATTGTAATAATCGCTATCGATAATTCCTACGGTATTGTTCAGCTGCAAGCGGAATTTAAAACCAAGACCGCTGCGCGGATAGATGCCTAAAAACCATCCGTCATTTATTTTGACGCGGATTCCTGTCGGGATTTTGATAGTTTGTCCCGGAGCCAAGGTAAAGTCGAGTGGGGATAAAAAATCGTAACCAGCTGATCCGGTTGTCGCTCTGGTAGGCTTTGCAAGTGATTGGTATACGGTCAAAGCCTCACTTTCGCTGACGGCGAATGTATCAATAAAATCAGTGGTGAACTGATCTTGGGATACAAATTCGAATTTCGCTATTCTCTGCATTTGTTTTCTCCTTTTTGCTATTTTAAATGAACTTCATTTGAAAAATCATGTTGCAAAAGTTCATTCAAATCATTGTAATCTTATCACGAAAATCAATTATTTCCTAGTTCAAATAGTGAAATTGAGCTGATTCCTATGAAATTATAGCAAATAAATTCGAGCGCAATGGCACACGCTTTCAACTATTTATTTTCTAAAAGTATTAAAATTGATAGCGTAATATGATATAATTTTTAAGATAAAATAACTTGGAGGTTATTATGACAAAGACGATAGCAATTACAAATCAAAAAGGTGGAGTAGGTAAAACGACTACATGCGTCAACCTGTCTGCAGCTTTATGCCGCTTAAAGTATAAAGTACTATTAATAGATACTGACCCTCAAGCTAATGCAACACAAGGGATAGGGGTCAATAAAGATGAATTGGACTTGTCTACATATGATGTTTTACTTGGAAACGCGGATATTAATGATGTAATAATAAAAACTTATATCGAAAATTTGGATATCTGTCCGGCTTCAATTGAGCTTGCCGGAGCTGATATCGAACTTTCAAATGTGAAGGTGGGAAGGGAGCAGCGCCTGAAAAATGCAATCAAAAACCTGAATAAGGAATATGATTTCATTATTATTGACTGCCCTCCAGCATTGGGACTTTTGAATACAAATGCTTTGGCAGCTTGCAATTCAGTCCTGATTCCGGTTCAATGTGAGTACTATGCGCTTGAAGGACTTACGCAATTATTAAATACTATTTTGCTGGCTCAATCTGTTTTCAACAAGAATTTGGCGATTGAGGGAATTTTGTTGACTATGCTCGACAGCCGTACCAACTTGGGAATCGAAGTCAGCCAGGAAGTAAGAAAGTACTTCAAGGAAAAAGTGTATAAAACTGTCATTCCTCGAAACGTTCGTTTGTCTGAAGCACCTAGTCAGGGAGTGGCAATATTTGATTATGACAATCGCAGCGAAGGAGCTAAATCATATCTAAAATTAGCCAAGGAGATGGTAAAGAGAAATGGCAAAAAATAAAGGGTTATCTAAAGGGTTGAATAATATTTTCGGAGGGGATATTGATAAGGTTATCAGTGATATCGAAAATGCAGTAAGTCATAAGGACTCCTATGATGTCAATCTTGCAGACATCAGACCTAATCCATATCAACCCCGGAAAATATTTGATAAAACTAAATTGAAGGAACTGTCTATTTCCATCAAAGAGCACGGCGTTTTTCAGCCGGTATTGTTAAAAGAATCGGTTAATGGTTTTGAAATAGTTGCCGGAGAACGTCGTTGTCGTGCTGCTAAAATGGCGGGATTGGATAAGATACCGGCAATAATCGTAGAAATCAGTGATAATGATATGATGGAAATCGCCCTGTTAGAGAATATTCAGCGGGAAAACCTCAATGCAATTGAAGAGGCTAAGGGATATAAAGTTCTAATGGATCGTCTTGAGTTGACTCAACAAGAGTTGTCTTTGAAAATCGGTAAAAGTCGAAGCCATATTACTAATTCGCTAAGATTGCTTAATTTATCAAAAGCGGTTCAGGATTTGGTAATGGCAGACAAGATCACCATGGGTCATGCCCGAGCATTGGTTACTGTCGATGATGAACTTGCAACTCAACTTGCCAATAAGATTGTTGAAGAAAAATTATCCGTCCGTGATGTTGAGAATATCGTAAAAAATATTGCAGAAAACGGTACTGGAGACGATCAACCGGAAAAAGCGTCAAAAAGCACTCCGGAAAGCGAGACTAAGACGCAGCAGTTAAAATATGTTGAAAACCTGATTAGGAAGAAATTTCGCACAAAGGTTGTGGTCAACAACAACTCCATCACACTTAAATACGGAGATATCGATGACCTCAACAGAATATTGCAGTTAATGGAAGTAATTGAAGAAAGTTAATTAAAAGCGGACAATTTATTGGTTAAATTGCCCGCTTTTGGTTACTTTAACAACCGGTATTGCTGTTTTGTAACTAATGTGTTACCCTTGAAGAATAAAGGAGATTTTCTATGAATTTTGAAATTAGAAATTTAGCAAAAAGTTTTGGGGCCAAAGAAGTTCTCAAAAGTGTTGATTTGAAAGTTAACTCCGGGGAAGCATTGGGACTTCTAGGCCGCAACGGAGCCGGAAAGACTACCACGATTAGAATAATTCTTGGTCTGTTCAACAGTGACAAGGGCGAAATTCTTATCGATGGCAAGCCAATTGATCGTAAAAAAATCAAAATAGGTTATTTGCCTGAGGAGCGGGGACTGTATCCTAAAAAGAAAATTATTGAACAATTGATTTATTTTGCTCAGTTGAAAGGGATGAAGAAACCTGAAGCAATCAAGTCCATTGATTATTATCTGGAAAAGCTGGAAGTGACCGAGTACCGCAATGCTAAACTCGACACCCTTTCAAAAGGGAATCAACAAAAAATCCAGTTGATTGCAACTTTGGTCGACAACCCGGATGTGATAATCCTGGATGAACCCTTTTCAGGATTGGATCCTGTCACATCACAACTGCTTAAAAACATTGTGATCGAATTGATCGGTAAAGGGAAAATTGTTTTATTTTCCAGCCATCAAATGGCTCAGATCGAGGAATTCTGTGAGCGAATCGCAATTTTGAACAAGGGGAGAATCGTGATTCAGGGAGATATCTCCAAAATCAAAAAAACATATCCTCGAAATGTCATCAAAATCAATTCTCTGGATAATGAAGAATTGATCGGGAAGCTGGATTATGATTCTAAAATAATAGGGGATCAACTGATTGTGACTTTGGAAGACGAAGCTCAAATCAATAGTCTGATCAAGGATGTTCTTGATACTGGGGTATTAGTGGAGAGTATCAATGTGGTTGAGCCGTCTTTGAACGACATTTTTGTCGAATATACGAAGGAGGGAATCTGAGATGCGTCAATTCTTTATCGTATTCAAACATGAATATCTTAATTTTATTAGAAATAAGAGTTTTATCATTGTTTCGGTAGTCGCAATTTTAGGAATTCTGGCAGTGACATCGATTCCGCGATTCCAGGATATTTTCAGCACTGGAGAAGACGGGGATTCTTCAGGAACTACCAAAATAGTCCTGGTGGATAATGCTTCTGAGGGAGAAAGTCTGGCTGCGATGATGGAAAGCTATTTTGGAGATGTCGACATTGAGGTGGCAAACCTGGATCTTGAGGGGGTAAAAAAAGCAATCAAGAATGGTGAATATGACAGCGGGTTCATTGTTAATGATGTGGACAGTTATCAATACATCGTCGATAGCCAACAGCTAACCGATTCCAATAATGAAATAATGAATCAGCTGATGCGGGTTCAGTATCAAAGTTATCTGATGCAGGAAAACGGATTGACTTCGACTCAGGCCAATCAGATTCTGTCGGCTTTTGTGGATAGTGAGGTAATTGAAATAGGAGTCAACCAATCGGAAAGTTTCTTCTTCACCTATGCTATGATCATGTTTTTGTATATGTCAATTTTGATCTACGGTCAGTTAATCGCTACAAGTGTGGCTACCGAGAAAACTTCCCGTGCAATGGAAATGTTGATTACAAGTGCCAAACCTCGAAGTTTGATGTTTGGAAAGATTTTTGCATCAGGAGTTGCCGGATTGTCACAGATACTAGTTATTATTTTGACTGGATATATCGGGTATACGGTAAATGCCGATTACATCGGAGCGCAGTCGTTTGTCAGTCTGCTCAATGTCTCGACTTCAACGCTTTTCTTTGGAATATTGTTCTTCCTCTTGGGGTTCTTCCTTTACGCCTTTCTTTTTGGAGCGGTCGGATCGACAGTTTCCAAAGTTGAGGACATATCGCCGGCAGTTATGCCGATAACCCTATTGTTTGTCGGAGGTTTTATAATCACCATGGTTTCGACGACATCGGGTGACGTAGTATCGCCGGCAATTATGATTGGTTCATTCTTCCCGTTTTTCGCTCCCTTGGCGATGTTGGCAAGAATCGGAATGAGCGTGGTTCCCCTGTATCAAATTATGATATCGGTCGGTATCCTGATTCTGACAACTATCATTATCGGGATGTTGGCGGCAAAAATTTACCGTCTCGGGGTAATGCATTACGGTAACAGAATGAAATTGATGGATATCTTTAGAGCGATAAAAGACTAATAAGACCGATAATAATGTCACCAGACGTTTAATCGATGGAAGTGATATGTTAAGATAATGGTAAAGATAATAATCAGGAGGATATCTGAACAAAGGTTTGGATAGATATTAATATGACAAAAGAAGAAATATTGAAACATGTTGATCATACTCTTTTAAAACCTACCGCTACATGGCATCAGATTCAGGAGTTGGTTGGAGATGCAGTAGAATATGACGTTGCATCAGTTTGCATTCCTCAAAGTTATGTCAAGAGAGTGCAGGAAACCTACGGTGATACGGTCACAATCTGTACAGTTGTTGGCTTCCCGCTCGGATATAATTCGACTAGGTCGAAATTGCAGGAAGTGAGCGACGCCTTGGACAACGGGGCCGAAGAAATCGACATGGTGGTAAACATCTCCGATGTGAAAAACGGTGACTATCAAAAAGTGGAAGATGAAATCAGGGAACTTAAGAATCTCTGCGGTGACAAAATCCTGAAAGTGATTATTGAAACCTGTTATCTTGACGAAACTGAAAAAATTGCCATGTGCAAAGCCGTTACCGATGCCAAAGCTGATTATATTAAAACATCGACAGGATTTGGAACAGCAGGTGCGACATTCGACGATATCAAGCTGTTCAAGGAACATATTGGACCGGATGTGAAAATCAAAGCTGCCGGGGGAATCAGTACAGTTGATGATCTCGTACACTTCCTCGAATTGGGATGTGACCGATTGGGAACTTCTAGAGCAATCAATATCTTAAAAGGCCTGGATTCAACAGGATATTAACAGTAATAAAAAAACCGGATAGCGGGTTCATCTTAAATGAACAACCGCCATCCGGTTTTTTTTAGTATCCTTGCACCAAGGTTAAAGTGTATGTCGAATTGTCAGCCAGTTCGATACCATCTGCTCCGGTCATTGCCATTTCACCATCAACCGAGAGGCTCCACCAGTATTCTTCTGCTGAATTGTCTTGCATTCCGGCAACGCCATGGATAAACATCCCATATTCGCTGTCTTCGTAATCTACAAGGTCTTCAGCTTTAAGCAAATCAGCCAAAGTTGCTTCATCAGTAGTGTAATCAGTTGAAGAATCATAATTGTCTCGTTCGCTTTGAACTTCAACTGTTACCGTGATTTCATCGGTATTTGCAGTTGATGAAGTACATCCAACCAGTGAAAATGACAATACCAAAGTAAGTAGTAATGCTGTGATTTTTTTCATATCTAATATCTCCTTTTTCTCTCTTCCAAAAAGTATTCCGGCTTAGCTTCAACGTCATGCAACCTTCCCGGTAGATACCAGTGGTATTTTTGCATTTCTCTACATTACGGCGGCGGATCCGCTTAGGATTTAAACCTAATTCCATATTTGAAAGACTATTAAATTATAACTTAAATTATGTCGCTAGACAATTGTTTTATCGGCTTGGGGCGGCTTTGGTGAAAAATGTCACCAGTTCCTCCAGGTTTTTCTTCTTGCTGTTTGGAGGAATCGAACAACTGAATCCGGGGATAAAGTTGGGATGATTGCGGTATTTCTCAAGCTCAGTGTGCATTTTGATCCGGGCGGTCGAAATATCGTCCTTGACTAAAATATCAAGCGGAGAAATATTCCCGATCACCACTGTAGAATCCAGGACGAAATCGAATGTTTGTTCCAAGTTTTCATCATTGCCTACTGAGACGATATCAGGATTAAGCTTGGCGATGGTCGGATGCAGTTTGCTGACATTATCAACGCAGCTATGATAGCCAAAGACCAACTCGGGAAACTTAGTTTTGACAGCTTCAATATAGTTTGTCGAATATTTCAATATCTGATGTTTGGATAATACTTGGACATACGGCTCACAGAAAACAAAGCCGTTCAATCCTTTTTCCTTGAGTTCTTGAATATAGCAAATCAAAAACTCCGTCACGATATCAAGAGCTTGTCCCAGCAGCTTGTTGTTGATCAACTCCTTCTTAATTTGGGAAGTTGATACTAGTTGAGCCAAGATTGTGAATGGACCAGTAACAAAACAGATTGTAGGATCCTCACTTGCAGCTGCGAGTATTTCAACAGTCTTAATATAAGTTAGATAGCGATTGGATTTAAACTTTGGTCCTGCCAGTGCCAAAATATCTTCCAGGGTTACAGGGCTGATTATTTGTGGCAATGATTTGACGTGGAAAATTGTCAACGGGCCAAAACACTCGGCCTCCATAGTCAAATCCATCGGCAGCATTTTTGCAGGTAACTCGTATTGTTTCGTGCTATTTTGAATAATGTTGGCCAGGTCTTCGGGGTGGGAAAAATAATGAACGTAGGAATTTTTGCTTTGGACGATAGAATAATTGGTGAGAAACGGCCAAAAAGTTTTGTTTTCACGCAACTGTTTAAGCCATTTCTCTTTCTTGAATATCATTACGATACTTTAGTTCCGTTTGGTAATTTGTCCAAAGTAGGCAATTCAATTATTTTTTTAGATGTTCCTGCCAAAATCATTCCTTGCGATTCGACCCCGCGTAATTTGGCTGGCTTTAAGTTCTTAACTACGATTACTTTTTTACCGATAAGATCTTCCGGATTGTAGTGAGCAGCTATCCCTGAGACAATCTGGCGAGTTTCGGTACCGATATTGATTTGACTAACCAGTAATTTTGACGCATCAGGATGCTTTTCACATTTTTCGATTGTTCCGACTACAAATTCGATTTTCTTGAAATCATCGATAGTGATTTGATTTTCGTCAGCTTCCTTTTTATCTTCTTTTTTCGCCGCAGGTTTAATTGCTTCGATTTTAGATGCAATTTCTTTTGGATCAAGACGGGCAAACAATACTTCCGGTTTGTCAGTTACTTTATTGCCAACTTCATAACCTCCAAAAGAATCTAGAGATTTGAATTCTCGGTTTTGAGTGTTGATTTGGTCCAAGATTGAAGTCGCGCTGGCAGGAATATATGGATAAAGAGCAATTGCGCTAAAGCGGATAGCTTCAATCAAGTTATAAAGTACAGTTGCCAGACGGTCATGTTGAGCTTCATCTTTAGCTAAGATCCAAGGAGTGGTTTCATCGATATATTTGTTGGTACGACGTAAGGCCACCATGATCTCATCAATTGCTTTGGCGATTTTGAAATCGTCAGCATATTCTTTGACTTTAGTAACCATGTTGAGTACCGTCTCTTTCAACTCTTCATCAACATCGGCTACGACTTGAGGATTGTTGACAATCCCGTCGAAGTATTTGTTTTCCATTGCAATAGTACGGTTGACCAGGTTTCCAAGGGTATTGGCGAGATCGGTATTGATCTTTTCGATAACAAGTTCCCAAGTCAAAGAGCCGTCATTGTCGTATGGGATTTCTGAAAGCACATAGTATCGTGTTGCGTCAACACCGAAAATATCAACTAAATCATCGGCATAGATGACATTACCTTTAGATTTGGACATTTTTGAATCTCCTTGAAGCAACCAAGGGTGTCCGAACACTTGTTTAGGTAAAGGGATATCCAGAGCCATCAACATTATTGGCCAGTAGATAGTATGGAATCTTACGATATCTTTTCCGATGATATGGACATCGGCAGGCCAGAATTTCTTGTAAAGTTCGCCGTGGTTGCCATCGACATCATAACCCAGACCGGTAATATAATTGGAAAGGGCATCAATCCAGACATAGACTACATGTTTAGGATCGAAATCAACTGGAATCGACCAGGTGAATGAAGTTCTTGAAACACACAAGTCTTGCAATCCCGGTAACAGGAAGTTATTCATCATCTCGTTTTTGCGGGAAACCGGCTGGATGAATTCCGGATTATCATTGATATGTTTGATCAAACGATCTGCATATTTTGAAAGTTTGAAGAAATATGCTTCTTCTTTGGCATCTTCAACCGGACCACCGCAATCAGGACATTGTCCGTCAACAAGTTGGCTTTCGGTGAAGAAACTTTCACAGGCCTTGCAGTATTTTCCTTCGTAATGACCTAGATAAATATCACCTTGGTCGTAAAGTTTCTTGAAGATTTTTTGAACTTGTTTTTCATGATATTCTTCAGTTGTTCTGATGAAATAGTCATAAGATGTGTCCATACGGTCCCAGATTCTTTTAACGTCTTTGGCAATTTCATCGACAAATTGACGTGGGGGAACATTAGCCGCTTTGGCTTTGTCCTCAATTTTTTGACCATGCTCGTCGGTCCCGGTTTGGAAATAGACGTTGTAACCTTCCTGACGTTTAAAACGGGCAACCGCATCAGCCAGAATGATTTCATATGTATTTCCGATATGAGGCTTTCCGGATGTGTACGTTATTGCTGTTGTTAAATAATAATCGTTTTTATTTTTCATATTTTCCTCCTAAAAATAAAAAAAGTACCCAATTAAAGGACGAACTAGTTCGCGGTACCACCTTTATTACACATATCTGTGTCACTTAAAGCGTTAACGCCGCCAACGTTTATCCCTACATATCGAGATATCTGCTCATGAACCATTCGGCAATCCTCGCTTATCAGTTTCCACCACCCACTGATTCTCTAAAAAGCTCGAAATTGTTTCTTTCAATCATCGCATTTTCTTAATAATTCTAACGGTAAATCAATTATTTGTCAAATAGTATCGCCTCGAAGCGCCTACTAAAGAATGATTGTTACAGGTTACTGTTATTGGGGTATAAATTATGATATTATATTATTAAGAATCAAGGGGAGCAGATATGAAGAAAAAATTGACAATTAATGACATTGCGAAACTATCGGGGGTAGGTAAATCTACGGTTTCCCGCTACTTTAACGAAGGCTACGTTAAAGAGGAAACAAGGGAAAAAATCAGGAAAGTAATTGAGGCTTACGACTATCGTCCAAATCAGTTTGCCGCCAGTTTGAAAGCTAAAGAATCGAAATTGATTGGAGTGATTGCGCCATGTTTCGACTCGACAATAACGTCCCGAATCCTGATGAATATCGACGAAAAGCTGATATCAGAGGGCTATCGCTCAATTGTGGTAAATACAAATCATTCAATTGAAAGAGAACTTGCTTCAATCAATAGACTATGGCAAATGAATGTAGATGGAATAATATTATTGGCAACAAAAGTGACTCAAGAACATCGGGAAATGGTAAATAAAATCGGGATTCCCTTCGTTTTTGTAGGCCAGGATGTCGACGGACATGTTTCGATTATCAATGATGACTACAATGCCGGATACGATGCCGGAACCATAATAGGACAAAGTGCCCCCCAAAATGTTTTGATTGTAAGTGTCAATATTGACGACGTTGCTATTGGAAAATATCGAAAAGAAGGAATAATCGCCGGTTTGAAATCGCAGGGCGTATCAAACTATGAAGTCATTGAATCGGATTTTTCGTTTGACAAGACCAGAGATGTGATTGCATACCAACTTAATCAAGAAAAGTACGATGCAATTATCTGCTCAACCGACCGGATGGCGATGGCGGCATTTAATGAATTGAATCGCCGTAACAAGAAAATTCCGTCAGATGTCTCGTTGATTGGTTTTGGTGGCTATGATATTTCGGCATTGCTAACGCCAAGCATAACTACATTCCGATTTGAAAGTGAATATGCAGGGGAACTGGCTGTTGAGACGATTATCAACATGATCAAAGGAGGAGCAGCTAAGCCAAGCCAAGTGATTGGCTATAAATGTATTATCGGTGAAAGTGTCAAGAAATAATCTTGACCTTTTGTTTTAGAAAATATGGAAACGGTTCCACATTTTCTCTTGACAGTACGCAAAACGTTTGGTAGAGTGTAATTGTAATTTATGGGACCGTTCCCATCTAGGAGGAGATAAAATGGATTATAATGCAGTAGCTAAAAAAATTATTGAAGCTGTAGGGGGAAAAGAAAATATCAATCAGATATTCCACTGCGCAACAAGATTAAGAATTGTCGTTAAAGACAATGCAAAAATTGATGATGAGAAAGTAACCGATATTGAGGGAGTAAAGGGGACTTTCAATAACAAAGGACAGTATCAGATCATACTGGGATCTGGCGTTGTCAATCTGGTATGTGAGCAGGCTTTGAAGCTGACCGGAATTGGCGGGGATGCTTTAGTAGTTGATGAAGAAAATGAGAAAGAGGAAGGAAACTTGCTGCAGCGATTTGTCAACACGCTCAGTGATATTTTCGTCCCGATCATTCCGGCAATCGTGGCTGGCGGGCTATTGATGGGAATCAACAACTTGTTGACATCACAAGGATTATTCTATCAAGGAATGAGTGTTATTGAAGCTAATCCCGGATTAGCGGATGTGGCAGGATTTATCAATATGTGTGCCAACGCACCCTTCGTATTTCTACCAGTCCTGATTGGATTTAGTGCAACTAGAAAATTTGGCGGAAATGCGTTTTTAGGAGCTGCTTTGGGTATGTTGATGGTACATCCCGCTTTATTGAATGCCTATAGTTATGGCGGTATCGGAGTCGAAATTCCGTCATGGAATTTCCTGGGGTTGAATGTCGAAGCGGTCGGTTATCAAGGAACTGTTTTACCAGTCCTGGTGTCTTCATGGGTATTGGCGAATATCGAGAAAAGACTTCACCGTCATACCCCGATCTGGCTTGATAACCTGACGACACCGTTGTTATCTATTCTGATTACCGGAATTCTGACATTTGTGGTTATTGGTCCGGTTATGCGCGTGGCAGGAAATCAGCTTGCCAGTGGGATGACCTGGTTATATGATTCGCTTGGCTTTTTGGGCGGGGGAATCCTGGGATTATTTTATGCACCATTGGTTATTACGGGAATGCATCATAGTTTCATTGCCATTGAAACAACGTTGTTGGCAGATCTTGCCAATACGGGAGGTACGTTTATATTCCCGACCGCATCATGTTCAAATATGGCTCAAGGGGCTGCGGTTTTGGCGGTATTGTTTTTGACAAATAATCAAAAGTTGAAATCAGTTTGTTCGGCATCAGGGGTTTCGGCATTGCTTGGAATTACGGAACCGGCAATGTTCGGGGTAACCTTGAAATTGAAATATCCGTTTATTGGATCATGTATCGGAGCGGCAGTAGGGTCGGCATGGATGGCGGCGACCAAAACCAAGGCGATTGCTCTTGGAGCAGCCGGAATTCCTGGATTCATCTCATTCCCGGTTGATTCACAATTGAATTTTTGGATTGGGATTATTGTATCATTTATCGTATCATTTGGAGTGACAATAGTACTACATAAACGAAATACCAAAAAAGAAGCTCAATTAAGTGGCTCTGCTGAAATCGCGGCAGAAATGCTGGGAAATAATGAGGTGGTTTCACCAATCAATGGTTTGGTAATGCCGTTGGAAAAATGCAGCGATGAAGCGTTTGCGAATAAAACCCTGGGTGATGGATTTGTGGTATTCCCGGAAGATGGCGAGCTTGTATCACCAATCAATGGGAAAGTGGTATTTATTTATCCTTGCAAACATGCAATCGGACTTGCAGACGAAAACGGGCTGGAGATATTGGTTCATGTCGGTATTGATACTGTATCACTTGACGGGAAGCCGTTTAGCGCAGCGGTGGTTCCGGGACAGGTTGTTAAAGCTGGAGACAAATTGATGCAAATCAACCGAAAAATCATTGAAGATGCTGGTCTCTCAGATGAGGTCGTCGTGGTTGTTACTTCACCAACCAAAGTTATCATGAATGCTGAAGTCAAGAATAATAAAAACGAAAGGGTTTTGAAGATAGAAAATGAGTAAATTGCCAAGTGATAAAAATGCTCTTAAATACCATCTGATGCCGCCTATGGGCTGGTTGAACGATCCCAATGGCCTGTGCCGGTTCAATGAAACCGTTCATATATTCTTCCAACACAGTGAAGATCCTAGTGGCGGGCTTAAACAATGGGGGCATTATACAACCACCGATTATCTTAATTATCAGTTGCATCAAACTGCACTAAAACCGGATATTGCCGCTGATAGAGATGGTGTCTATTCAGGAAGTGCTTTTATCGCTGATGGAAAAATGCATTTGTATTACACCGGAAACGTAAAATACAATGGTGAATACGATTATATTAACTCCGGCCGTGAAGCAAACGTTATCCACGTAGTTAGCGAGGACGGTTTTGCGTTTAGTCCAAAGACTGTCGTTTTGACTAACGATGATTATCCCGAAGACTTGACCTGTCATGTTCGTGATCCCAAGGTTTTTTTAAAAAAAGGAACATACCAAATGGTGCTTGGGGCACGAAACAAAAAAGATCGGGGACTGGTATTGGTTTACCAGTCTGAAGACTTGGAGAACTGGACGTTCTCCCATCGGTTAGAGACTGAAACCAAACTGGGGTATATGTGGGAATGTCCGGATTATATCAATCTGGATAATCAGGAAATCCTAATTTGCTGTCCTCAGGGTGTTGCACAGGCTGGAGATGGATTTCAACCACTATACAATAATGGATATTTCGTTGTGCATGATGACAAGCTCGGTGAATTTATCGAAATGGACATCGGATTTGATTTCTATGCTCCCCAGACATTCAACGATGGAAATCGGACGATAATGATAGGTTGGATGGGAATGCCGGATGTTGACTATATTAACGAAAACGCCAATCAGTGGCAACACTGTCTGACGATACCCCGAGAACTTGTGTATGAGAAAGGAATCTTAAAACAGCGACCGTTGGAAGAACTGAAAAGATTGAGAAAACGGGAGTTTGAGATTGAATCCGGAACTCTTGAAGACAACTGTTATGAACTGATATTCGAGAATATTGAATCTGATTTTCATTTGGAATTACGTGACGATGTGATTATAGATTTTGAAAACGGAAAATTGAGTTTCAAGATGGGTTCTTCAGGACGGGGTAGGGATAGCAGAATCCTGGAGCTTGACACTCTCGAATCACTTACGGTATATTCAGATACAACATCTTTGGAAATATTCATCAATGATGGAGTAAAATCAATCTCGACTAGAATATATGATCAAAGCACAACAATCAAATGTAACTGCAGGGTAAAAGGATATTATCTTGCTGGATTCACGATAGCAGACAATCATAATAACTGCTGATATAAATTGTAATGATCAAGGATTCAAAAATGAGAACCGGACACAGGGCAGTGAAACGGTTCTCATTTTTGATGAGGATAATAAAAACTCCAAGTCTAATCTAATGATTATGCTTGGAGTTTGCTAATGTTCTATAATAACCCAGGATATTTAGCTAATTATGCGCTCTTGGTGTGTCGTTATCAGCCTGATTTTCCAAATTTCCATAAGGATGTTCTGGTTGACTGGATTGAAAACCGGATCCGCTATCGCTGCTGTTGATCCCATCGGTTGCTTCGCTACCGTTTCCGTTTTGTCCATTATCATTATCTGGTTGGCCCTGATATTTAAGTTTAAGCTGGTTTTGAATTTCATTATAATGCATATTGAAATATTGTTCGATATTGGAATCGGAATCAATTGCATCTAATGCGGCACAGATTCGGTATTTCCCAAAGCTGATTCCATAGTTATGAGCTTGGGTCTGGGTTTCCTGGCTGACTTCATAGGCATTGACCAAAGAATTTTGGATTTTCGCATTTTGATTGCGATAAATGACCGAAATAGTAAGTTGGGATTGGAACTGTTGTTGGATTGATTCGACCACTTCAACATAGTTTTCGTTCAAGTAATTGTTTGTGGCAATAAGCTGTAATCCTGGTTCGTCGAAAGCTTCAACGTCAATAACTTTGTCGGCGTCATCGACTTCCAACTCGATTGCGATATCGCCATCAAGCGAAAGAGCCATAACCGAACTTGAATCGCTCATATAACTGAATGAGAATAATGAGATAATCAATACGGCTAGGGTTGCCAGAGCCAATCGTGGTTTGAATACTTTTCGCTTTTTAGGGGCGCTTTGGCTATAGATGCTGTTCAAAGTGGTGTTTTTCAATTCTTCTGAGGCTTTGATTGCGTCAAAATTTGCTTTGAACTTATTGTTCATAAAAATCATCTCCTAACTCTTTCCTTAACACTTCTCTGCCCCGCTTTAAATCACTGTAAATACTGTTTACTTTCCGATTTAAAATGGAACTTATTTCATTGGCGTTGTAGCCTTCATAATAATGAAGGTAAATCGCTTCTTTATATTTTTTTGGCAATTTCAAAACAGCTTCCATCAAATCGGTATTGGGAAAATCAAACTGTCCTGTAAGATGGTGCAGCTCATCGATGTCGACCGTTCTTTTGAAGATGTTCTTGTAAATGTTGTTACATTCATTGATGGTCACTCTGATCAGCCAAGCTTTTTCGTGTTCCTTGCTGTCAAAAGGAGCCTCGTGAGAAGCGTATTTGAAAAACACATTTTGAAAAACATCTTGGGTGTCGGCATCGTTTTTTAAATGCAAAAAACAGATTTTTTTGACCATATCGCCATATTCTTCAATAGCCTGTGAACATTTTTCTTCGCTTATCATAATAACTCCTCGATTTATTGGTGTAATTAAATGTTTTTAGTTACTATTATTATGCGCTTTTTGGTGGGAATTTGCAATCTTGGCAGACCCGGCACCATCGGAATGTTCGCCGGAGTGGTTGTAATTGTATGAATAATCATATTCGTAAGAATATTCATTCATTTCACAGTTTTCATTATTGCACTCCCCGTTGTTGCCTTGTTCACCTGAATATTTATTTGCTGATTTGTTTTGGTATGCAAATTTGGATTGGTTCATTTCACCGTCAACGTTGTCACAAATCCCGTCGTTATCGAGATCAGTGAAGTTCTCGCTGCTATGGTTATATGATGCTTCGTTTTGGTTGGTTTGGGCCGCGACTGTTCCTACACTTAGAATCCCGGCAAAAGCCAAACTTGCTACAATAGTTAATTTTTTCATGATGTATCCTCCTAGTATATTCACTACTAATACTATCCAAATGACCAAATCCTTGCAAAAAAATAATAAAAACTCATAATTATTTTGAATAGTCGCAGATGAAAAGGCATATTTAAATATTTATATGCATTTTACTTGATTTTATCGAACAAATATCATATAATGTTCGATGGTCAAAAAGGAGAAATAAATGAAAAAAAACTATGATGTAATTATAGTCGGAGCTGGACCAGCCGGAATTATGGCCAGTTACGAACTATCATTAAAAAAACCTGATTTGGATATTTTACTTGTTGACAAGGGATTGGATGTTACAATGCGTCGCTGTCCGATTAAAGAAAAGAAAATCAAAGCATGTCCGATTATCAAAGACAATATGCCAGGATGTCTGCCAGCCTGTTCAATTACGGCAGGATTTGGCGGAGCCGGAGCTTATTCTGATGGGAAGTTCAACATCACCAGCGAGTTTGGTGGCTGGTTGACTGATTATATGAGTCCCACAGAAGTCGAAGATGTCATCAGATATGTCGATGATTTGTATCTTAAGCATGGGGCTACCGAGGAAATCACTGATCCGAATACTGATGCGATTAAGGATATTGAACATCGAGGATATGCAGTCGGGCTGAAATTGTTGCGCGCGCAAGTTCGTCATTTGGGTACTGAAGAAAATCTTCGAATTATGTCTGAAATGTCGGCTGATTTGAAAGAATGCATTGATATGGTGTTCTCGCAAGAGGTCAAAGATATCATTGTTGAAAACAAAAAATGTCAAGGAATCATTCTTGCTGACGGAACCGAGATTCAAGCTGATAATGTGATATTGGCACCGGGACGTGACGGATCAGCATGGCTTACCAAAGTTCTTAAGAATCAAGATATCGAACTTTACAACAATCAGGTGGATGTTGGTGTCCGTGTAGAAACATCAAACATCGTCATGGAAGAAATAAATAAAAATCTGTATGAAGGTAAATTCATCTATAACACATCGGTCGGAACCAAAGTAAGAACATTTTGCTCAAACCCGAGCGGTCACGTTGTAGTTGAGAACCACAGCGGAACAATGCTTGCCAACGGGCATGCTTATCAGGATCCAAAACTTGGGTCTGACAACACCAACTTTGCGTTGCTGGTATCGCACACTTTCTCAGAACCGTTCAATGCGCCAAATGAATATGCGCACGAAGTTTCTGGGCTGGCTAATAAATTGAGCAATGGAAGTGTCATTGTCCAAAAATATGGAGACATCAAAAAAGGACGTCGGACAACTGACAAACGTTTAAAAGAAGGGTATACAATACCAACTCTAAAAGAAGCAGTTCCTGGAGATTTGGGACTGGTGCTGCCTTACAATACGATGAAATCGATCATTGAAATGATTGAGGCGCTGGACACGGTAACACCTGGTATCGCCAATGATCATACATTGTTATACGGGGTTGAAGCCAAATTCTATTCGGCTCGTCCAAAGGTACGTGACCATTTCGAATCTGAAATTGACAATCTATATGTTGCAGGAGATGGAGCAGGATTGACCAGAGGTCTGGCTCAGGCCGGTGCCAACGGAATTGTCGTTGCCAGAGGAATCATCAATAAACTGAATTAAGATCAAAACCGGGATTTCATGTCCCGGTTTTGTCATCTTAAACGCAACTCAAGCGGGAAATCATGTTAGTTAGCGGTATTCGGGATGTGTTTTTTTAAGGCAACTTAAAATATTCGGTATTGATTATTTAAATTTGGTTGTATTTATGGTATATTGTATTCAATTTGACGGAGGTGTAGCTAGATGCGAATTTTTGCAACTGACATGGATGGTACTTTTTTAAGAGAAGATAAGACTTACGATAATAAATTTCTGGAGTTGTTTGAGTCATTAACAGCAAAAGGGGATCGATTTGTGGTGGCTTCGGGCGGACAATATCAACGTTTGTGCACTCGTTTCCCGGAAGAAATCAGAGATCAGATTATGTATATTTCAGAAAATGGTGGGCTGATATATGATGGAAATAAATTGATTCACGAAAATCCAATTGCCCATGATTCGTACAAGGATATGTTGGAATTATTGAAACGTTTCAATTGCATGATTGTTGTCTGTGGAACAAAACATGCGTATATTCATAAAGATTATCAGCACCTTGACAATGTCATCACTAAATTCTACGGTGACTATGTGTTTGTGGACAGTTATGATAATATTGATGATGATATTGTCAAACTGGCTTTTTATGAAGAAAACGGTAAAGGCCCACAAGTGCAAAAGGAAATCGAACGGGAAATTCCTGAGGATATTTATTGTGTAACCAGCGGATTCACTTGGTTTGATGTCTTGCCAAAAACGACCAATAAGGGTGAGGCGTTGAAAAAAATTTCAGTTTACCTTAATGAAGATCGTTCCAATATCTATGCTTTTGGCGATCAGTTGAATGATTTTGAAATGCTCCGCTACGCAAAATATTCTTATGCAGTAGCTAACGCTGTTCCGGAAATCAAAGCAATTTGCAAGAAGGAAATCGAGTCAAGCGAAGATGGTGGGGTAATCTTGGAATTGGGCCGAATTCTCAATCCTCAAGATAAGAATGAACCAAAGATAATAAGCGGGAAGGATATCTCGGTAAAAATCAAAGATCAGATCAAAGCTGAAGTTGATTTGATTGTAAAAAATAATCAGAGAATCCCTAAGCTAGTAGTGATTCTAGTTGGAGATAATCAGGCTTCTAAGGTTTATGTTCGCAATAAACAAAGAGGATGTGAATATGTCGGGATGGAATCGGTGTTGCTACTAAAGGATGAAAGTCTTTCAGAAACTGAATTACTTGAAGAAATCGAGGCTCTTAACAACGATTCAACAGTTGATGGAATTCTTGTTCAATTACCACTTCCGGGTCATATCGATGAATCGAAAGTGTTGCGGGCTATTGAACCCGACAAAGACGTAGATGGATTCCATCCGGATAACATTGCCAAATTGTTCCTTGGTGAAGATAGTCTGGTGCCATGTACTCCTAAAGGAATGATGGTAATGCTTGATGAAATCGACTATGATCTGACAGGCAAGGAAGTAGTAGTGGTCGGACGTTCTAATATCGTCGGTAAACCGGTGAGTTTGCTGGCATTGCAAAAAAATGCGACGGTTACCATTGCTCATAGCCGTACCAAAAACCTTAAGGCTGTTTGCAAAAGGGCTGATGTATTGATTGGGGCGGTTGGTAAAGCCAAATTCCTTGATGATGAATATGTCAAAGACGGAGCTGTTGTTCTAGATGTCGGAATCAATCGAGATGAAAACAACAAGTTATGCGGTGACTTTGATTTTGAAAAAGTCAAAGGAAAAGTTAAAGCAATCACGCCTGTTCCAGGTGGGGTGGGACCGATGACAATTACAATGTTGTTGGAAAACACCTTGAAAGCTTATAAAATACACGAGGGTTAGTTATGGAATACAAATTGAATGATATCGTGGAAATGAAAAAGCCCCATCCTTGTAAGAAATCCAACCAATGGCAGATTATCAGAATGGGTGCTGACATCAAAATCAAATGTTTGGGGTGCAATGCGATTGTAATGTTCTCGCGCAAAGATTTTGAGAAAAGATTGAAAAAAGTGATAACTTCAGATTAACCGGATATAAATTGATAATGGCAGACAATTGAGGATGCCGTTGATGCAAAAAGAGCCCAGCGGCTCTTTTTTTGGTGCTAGAACGAAAAAAAGCGACCTCGAAAGAGGCCGCGGGAAAACATTTCCTGATATTGATTAGAAACATTTGTTATAAAAAGTAAAATTATTTATTTTTGTGGGGACCAGCTTCGTTATAGCTGAAGTCATTAGCCGCTTCTTCACAATCACTTTTATCCAGGTTGTCGCAAACACCATCGCCATCTTCGTCACCTTTATGGTATTCATGGTTATATGAATATTCAGCCGCTTCCAAAACTGCTGTTTGATCAGAAGCTTCTAATTTTTCACCTGCATATGCATATGAATAGGCATTTTGTTGTTGAGTTTCAGTTTGTTCCATTGTTTGTGTCATAGTTTGAGTTTGCACCATTTCTTCGCTGCAAGTTTCAACTTCAGCAGCTACTGGAGTTTCAATAGCTTCTCCAGCCATTGTCGCTGTATTGGTATTAATTGAATTTTCGTTTTGGGCAGCAGCCACTCCGGTAACACCTAAAACTCCCGAAAGGGCCAAACTTGTCATCATAGTAATTTTCATCATTTTATTGTCCTCCTAAGTATTTCACAATTAATACAATAGAAAGCGGAAAAACCTTGCAAAAAAAAATATAAATTATTTCTAGATGGTTTTTAAAATCATTTCGGTTAGAAGAATCAGGGTAAAAAAAACCATCGCCGCTTTTCAAATTAATAGGCGATGGTAAAGGTAGATATCTCAATTATTGGGATTTTGATTTTGTTACTGTAATGAACTGACTAACTATAATATTCTTCGAAAATATTGTATAGGGTGTTCATTGCCGATTTTTCGTCATCTTTCATTGAAGTCAATGCTTTTGATAAAGCCCAGTTGCGGGATTTCTTTCGGATTGACAGATCAGCGCCGATTAGATTGAAAAACTCATCCCGCGAATCCTTGTCAAAATACTCATAGCCAATCGAAAGATCAAAGCATGAGTCTCCATAAGAAATTGGAGGGAGGGTAAGGAATCCGGCAAATTTTCCGTCGGATACGATGATGCTTTGGGGATTGATATTGCCCAAGACAATTCCTGGCGGACATTCGGTTTCACTCAGTCCTTGTTCAAGGATGTCGGTATATACTTTTTGATCATTACCGCAAGGTTGATTGGAAATAATGGTTCGGATGTTTTCGATCAAGTCTGAGAAAGCAATCGGACTGGTTTTGTCCATGGTTAAATCCTCGGGATTGATACTTTGTATTTCCTTGAGGTGATTTACCAGCGCATGAGCCAGTTGATGTTGGTCGGTATTGGTCGAATCCAGTAGCGAAATCCCCTTGGTCAGCTCCGATATTATATACTGATTACCGTCAAGTCCGGCGCTTGAACCGGAGGTGATGATTTTAGGAATGAGACCTTTTGCAGAAAAATAGTCAACGTTGTCTAGTAGGAACTTCAAAGGAGAATCGCTTTGGAAAACTGTCAAAAGGTAGTCATCACCAAGGGCGAAGGCGGTTGAGTGGGCGTTTTCCAAGATCTTCCGGGGTTGATAGGAATTGAATTCAGGTAAATCATTTAAAAAATTTAGGTTCATATGATACCTCCTTGACTAAATAATATCACAAATCATAAAAATAACCGTGAAATATGAATTCTTATGCATATAAAAAATCATCGCCCTAGCCACCGGCCGTGAGGCAGCTAAAAGAGCGATGATGGATATATAAATTATTTGATCCAATAATGGTGCAATTTCGATGTAAACAGGCACCGATGGCACTGAGGATCAAAGGTCACCTTTAGGGGGGCAGGGTCCGGCTTTGCATTTGTCGCTGATTACCAAGCGTTCCGACCAAAGTATCTTTGTAATTTACGTCGGTGGTTATGCGGATGCATGATCTGATCAAATAGCGCTTCTTTGGAACATCCCAATGGTTTAATAACCTGCATATTACGTAGCAAGTTGAGAGTTTCTTGAAATGACCATGATTTTCATAATTACCTCTCATGTTGATAACAACGTAATCCTTTTGAGTTCTGATTATCTTGTACTGACCAATAACGTTTACCACTTTGCACATTAGAATATCCTCCTTATTCTTCAAGTCCAAAAATTCCGATAAAATAGACGGTACTTCCCACGTTGATATTCAATTCAATAAATCTTTTCGTTGCATTCAGGATGGAGTAAAATCCGATAACTGATAATCATTAGTTTTTGGCAATTGGGATTTTGAGCCAAGAAACGCATTATCATATCCGAGAACCTACTTTCTTAACCTCCTGAGTAAATTATAACAAATAGATAATAAAATGGAAAAAGAAATGAATGATAGATGTACTACCTATCAGGCTGATCAGAAGGTTATTAAATAAGCAATAGCGTACAAAAAAGGATTCTGCTTTAACAGAATCCTTGAACTATTTGAACCAATGTTCAGTTCGGGTTGCTATTTTGACCAGGGTGAGCATAACTGGGACTTCGACCAGAACGCCGACGATTGTTGCCAGGGCAACTGGGCTTTGGGCTCCAAAGAGCGAAATTGCTACAGCCACGGCCAATTCAAAAAAGTTTGAAGCTCCGATCATTCCGGCCGGACAGGCAATGTTGTGAGGAAGTTTAAGCAACTTCGCCGCTCCGTAAGAAATAAAGAAAATCAGGAATGTTTGGATTATCAGCGGAATTGCAATCAGGACAATATGAACCGGATTTTCAATGACAACACTTCCTTGGAATGAAAAGATCAGCACCAGGGTAATCAATAATCCTGCAGTAGTCACATTTGAAAATCTTGGAACAAAGTCATTATTGAAATAGTCAAGGCCTTTGTTTTTGATGACCGTTGTTCGGGTGAAGACCCCACCAGCCAACGGAATTACCACAAAGAGGACAACCGATAATATCAGGGTCGACCAAGGTATTGATACTCCGCTGACTCCCAGTAACAATGCAACAATCGGCGTGAATGCCACGAGGATAATCAAGTCATTAGTAGCTACCTGAACCACGGTATAAGCGGCATTCCCTCTTGAGAGATGACTCCACACGAAAACCATAGCGGTACAAGGGGCCGCTCCCAGCAGCACTGCTCCTGAAAGATAGTCACGGGCCAGATCGGTTGGGATCAGGTTGCCAAAAACCACATAGAAGAAAAATGAGGCAATTGCGAACATTGAAAATGGTTTTATCAACCAATTGACTACCCAAGTAAGGAACAGACCTTTGGGATTCTTTCCGACATTTTTGATGCTTCTGAAATCAATCTTAAGCATCATTGGGTAAATCATCAGCCAAATCAATATCGCGATTGGGATTGAAACGTTTGCATATTCGAACTTGCTGAAAAATTCAGGAACCGCAGGGAGGAAGGTACTGATCAGGATTCCGGCAACCATACACAATGCCACCCAGACAGTTAAGTACCGTTCAAAAAAACTGATTCCTTCAAATTTGTTTTCTTTCATAAAATACCTCGCTAGTTTTATAATATATAATAATATGGATGGAATGTATTTCGGCAGTGTCTTTTACTTTATTTAAAACATCGGGTAGCTGCCGTTCCATCAAGCAACATATCGTTGTTTATCGATATATGATGAGTTTAACAAAAAGAGCGGCATTATTCAAATGAATTATTGTAAATATTTCTTAACAGTCCTTATAATAATCAATTTTTAAAATGTTGTGGTATAATAATGGTATGAAAAAACTGCCAAAATTTGTTGACAGTTGATGGTTAGAATATTATGAATGCGAACAAGTATGCGAAGGTTATTCCGCCTACTATGTCAGAAATGTAATGTAGTCCCGAGATAACGCGAAGGATTGAAATTACTGTTGCAATACCAATTAAAAACCAGCCCACTAGGGGAAGGGAAGGTAAAACTGCAAAAGCAATCACAAATGCGCTTGTAGCATGACGCGATGGGAATGATTCCCGATCATGTTTTATCTCACCGACTGGTTTGTAACCAATTTTTGAGTAGGGACGATTTCGTGAAATCAGCTTCCTAAAAGCTGATGTCGCCAAGAAACATGAAATTGGAATTAGGGCCATGGCTATGAATGCCGATCTTTCATAGTTCAATGAATACATCAGGCATAGTGAGTAGGTGAAAAAAACTGAAAAAGGCAGGATAAGATTCAAACCTTTGATGAATTCTCTTAAAGGTTGGTTCTTGTTGATTCTATTGACAAAAAACAAATAAAAATCAGTCATCATTTGATTGTGAGAATGGTTACTCCGGGATTGGTAGTCAGTATTTTTCGTCCGACTTTTTTATGCCGATACTGTTTTCTGACATAATCCCTTAAGATTGTTGAAGAATAACCATGGATGACTTCAATTTCTTGGCATATTCCGGACATTGAGTCAATATAGTTGTCAATAGCCACCTTGGCTTCAGTTTTGGTCATGGAATGAATATCAATAGAATAGAACATAATATCTCCTTTAGTTTACAATGTAATAAATATCACATTTCAGGCAAAAAAACAAGAAAAGGAGATAATAAATTAACTTTGGCAATAGTTTTATTGCTTTTGGTTTAAAATTTCTTTACAATAGGAATGATAACAATAAGGAGTGAAATATATATGGCATTAACCGCAGGAATCGTAGGTTTACCTAATGTGGGTAAATCGACATTGTTTAACGCAATAACTAACGCCCAGGTGGAGGCGGCAAACTATCCGTTTGCGACAATCGACCCTAACGTCGGGGTGGTTGAAGTACCAGATAGCCGTTTGGAAAAACTGACTGAATTGGTTGAACCGAAAAAGACTGTACCGACTACTTTTGGATTCACCGACATTGCCGGATTGGTAAAAGGGGCATCGCGAGGAGAAGGTTTGGGAAACAAGTTCCTGGGCAATATCCGTGAGACCGATGCTATTTGTGAAGTTGTCCGCTGTTTTAGAGATAATGATGTAACCCACGTTGAGGGAGACGTCAATCCAATCAGAGACATTGAAACTATAAATTTGGAATTAATATTTTCGGATTTGGAAACAGTCGACAAAAGAATTGCGCGACTTGATAAAAAATCCAAATCAGGAGATAAGGAGGCCAAGGCTGAAATGGCATTGCTGTTACCGCTGAAGGAACTTCTTGAAGATTCAAAGCCTGCAAGAATGTTGGAACTGGATAAAGACCAAGAAGCGATTGTAAAACAATACAACCTCCTTACCAGAAAGCCAATCATTTATGTGGCCAATCTTGGAGAAGAGGATCTTGAAGATCCGGAATCTAACCCATTCTATAATCAAGTGGTTGAGTTCGCCAAAAGTGAAGGTGCTGACGTGGTTCCGATTTGTGCAAAAATCGAAGCGGAATTAGTTGGGCTTGATCCTGAAGAAAAAGAAATGTTCATGGCTGATCTTGGGATTGAAGAAAGCGGACTGGATAAGTTGATAAAAGAAGCTTATAAACTTTTGGGATTAAGAACTTATTTCACCGCCGGAGTACAGGAAGTTCGGGCATGGACCTTCAAAGAAGGGATGACAGCCCCGGAAATGGCCGGAGTTATCCATTCAGATTTTCAAAGAGGATTCATTAGAGCAGAAACTTACAGTTATGATGATATAGTTGAGTACGGCAGCGTTGCCGCTTTGAAAGAAGCCGGGAAAATCCGCCAAGAAGGAAAACAGTACGTCGGTAAAGATGGCGACGTGATGTTGTTCAAGTTCAACGTTTAATGAATAACACTATACGAAAGCTTATCATTGCAATTTGTATAGTTGTCTTAGCTTTTTCTGCCTATAATTTAGTGTCAACATATTTGGAATATCAACACATGGACGAAGTCAATGATGCAATCACCGAACAATATGTGGATTCAGGTGATGATACCGAAGATGATCTGGAAGAACCGGAAGAAGCACCTGAAGTTGAGGATGAATATGCCAAGCTTCATAGTGAGGTGGATCTTAAATCATTGTACGAGAGAAACCCTGAAGTAATCGGCTGGATTCAAATCCCAGATACCCGTGTCGATTATCCTATTTTATATCCGAGTTCGACAAATGAATATCTTCATGCCGATATTGATCACAATTATCTGCGTTCAGGATCAATATTCCTTGATTCCAGAACGGTTGACCCTTTTGATGCCAACAATACTGTAATCTATGGTCATAACATGAAAAACGGTTCGATGTTCCACGGAATCAAACCGTATGTGAATCAGGATTTTGCGTTGGAGCATCCATACGTCTATATTTACCGACTAAATGGTACAATAGAAAAGTATCAAGTTATTGGAGCCGGAATAATTAAAGCTACAAATGATTTTTATTCAAACTATAATATTGACACTCAGACATATTATAGTAAAATTAAAGCCTACAGCACGATCAGTATCGATTTTGACGAATCGAAAGATGCGCCTGTAATCATGCTTTCCACATGTGCGACAGGATCATCTGACGAACTGAATCGATACGTCGTTCATGCAAAATTGGATAAAATATTATAAGATCTTGAAAAGGGTCTTATAATTATTCTTGACAAGTAAGCGCTTACCCGCTTCGTCGGTTTGTTTTAATTGGAATGAATCAATTTTGGTAGTTTGAATTCTTAAGAATGTCTTAAATTTTTTCAGTTTTGTTAATAAATGTTTATTTTTATTATGAAAAGTATTAATATTACAACAGCGAGGAGGAGATAAGGGTGAAGAAGAAAAATATTGGTCTTTTTATTGTATTCGCTTCATTGCTGGCATTTATGTCGATAAGATGGGGGAATAATAATTTTTCGACGGCTACACTGAATCAGTTGATCTATCATACCAAATTTTCGGGAGCCGGTCTTGACCTGGGGGTAGTGGTAAGTTGGATAGTCCAGGCGGCGCTGCCAAGTGCAATATTTTTTCTGATTATTTATTTAGGTTATACCCGGTACATTTCGCATTGGGGTATAGAATTGAGAATCAACAGTACTCATGTATCAGTAATATCCCTTACATTATTGCTTGTTTTCACTCTCACAAATTATAATGTATACGGTTATTTTTCTAAGATATCCCAAGTAACGGATTTTTACGAAAAGAATTATGTTGATCCTAGAACCACCGATATCACTTTCAATGAGAAACGCAATCTGATCTATATATATCTGGAGTCGGTTGAAACTACATATTTATCTCAGGAAAACGGCGGAGCGAATCCGGTCAGTCTGATGCCGGAGCTGGAAGAGTTGACATTGGCAAACACTAATTTTTCAAACAAAGAAACACTCGGGGGCTGGCGCACAATTGAGGGTACTCAATGGACCATCGCTTCAATGGTGTCTCAAAATTCCGGGATTCCGGTAACTTTGAAATTTGGAGATGACAGTTATGAGACTGGCGATCCTTATCTGACTGGTGCTTATTCACTGGGTGAGATTTTGGAAGATAATGGTTATACCAATGTTTTGATTAAAGGTTCCGATGCGGATTTTGCAGGAACATCTAATTTCTTTGAATGTCATGGAAACTATCAAATCTACGATTACTATGCTGCAATCGAAGAAGGATTCATCCCGGACGACTATCGGGTTTTCTGGGGAATGGAAGACAGTAAGACTTATGAATACGCCAAGGAAAAACTGGCTGAAGTTTCATCTCAGGATGAACCCTTCAATTTAACCATGGTGACAGTGAACACCCACACACCGGAAGGCTATCTTGAGGATGATGTTGAGGAGATTTACGATGATCAGTATTCCAATGTAATAGCCGATGCATCCAAGAAGGTTGTGGATTTTATCCACTACATCCAACAGCAGGATTATTACGATGACACAACTATCATTGTTGTTGGTGATCATCTGAGTATGTTTGGCGAATATTTTTCGGACATCGATGACGAATATATCCGGACGCCATTCAATTTGATCATCAATGGCGCGGTGGAAACTGAAAATACCCAAAACCGTATTTTTAGTTCAATGGACATGTTTCCAACAACGATCGCCGCAATAGGAGGCGTTATTGATGGTGAGCGACTGGGGCTGGGAACCAACTTGTTTAGCGATGTGCCAACCCTGTTGGAATCTTACGGGTACGAATACGTCAATAATGAAATTCAGAAATCCTCCGACTTCTATGAGAATTACTTGCTGGGAACCGACAAATTGGTTTCTGGAAAATAATATTGGGTACCGAACTATCTATTTTTGATGGTTCGGTTTTTTATTATAATAGCCTATGGGCCGGGGTGAAAGCGGATACAAGGGCGATATGCTTGATAATTTAAATTTGTTGATATTTTATCTATCTATATCCAGTGAAAATGTCAAAATTATATACAAAATTTGATGATATTATGATATTATAAAACAAATGAGGTGATGGCATAATGGAGACAGTCTTAGTGGGTAAGGATGATATCATGACAGTAAAGCAAACGTTGCTTAACGGTCTTGTAGTTTCTTTTCCGACTGAGACTGTTTTTGGTTTGGCTGCAAAATACGATGATATCAAAGCGGTGGATAAACTCTTTGATCTCAAAGGTAGGGAAAAGAGCAAGGCAATTACACTGATGGTCGACTCTTTGGCTGCCGCTGATGCATTTTGTGAAATATCAAAATCCGAGCGAAAAGTGATGGAATCACTTATGCCAGGCAAGATTACAATTGTTTTGAAAAAGAAAAGCGATGTGTATATCCCTTACCTTGAAGATACGGTTGGAATCAGGATTCCGGATGATGAGTTTGTCCTGGAATTGTTGAAATTAACCGGCCCTCTTCTTGTCACTTCTGCCAATCGGTCGGGTAAATCAAATACGGTTTCCAGTGAAGAGGTTTTGAAGGAATTCAATCATGAACTTCCACTGATTGTAAAAGGCCATTGTCAAAGCAAGGAAGCCAGTACGGTATTCCGACTTGACGGTGACAATGTTATCATTCTTAGAGCCGGTCAAATTACCGAGCAAGAAATTATGGAGGTATTGAAATGAAAATAGCGGTCGCATGTGACCATGGTGGTTATCAGCTTAAACAAGCAATCATCAGTTATCTGGATTCCAAAGATTATGAATATGTGGACTTTGGAACATACAATGAAGAAAGTTGTGATTATCCTGATTTTGCCGCACCAGCTGCAAAGGCTGTTGCCAATAAAGAATGCGATTTAGGTATTCTTATTTGCGGAACCGGAATCGGGATCGGAATCGCTGCAAACAAAGTAAAAGGAATTCGTTGTGCATTATGTAATGATGTCTTCAGTGCTAAAGCTACACGGGCACACAATGATGCCAACATGATGTCGATTGGACAACGTGTAATCGGCGAAGGACTGGCTTTGGAAATTGTTGAAGCGTTCCTAAACGGTGAGTATGAAGGTGGGCGACACCAAAACCGAATTGAAAAAATGATGGCTCTGGAGGAAGAATAAATGAGAGATCTTAAAATGTTTGAAAGTGTTCAAAAAGAATTAAACCGTCAAAGAGAAAATATTGAATTGATCGCATCGGAAAACTTTGTTTCACCACAAATTTTGGAACTAGCAGGAAGTGTTCTTACAAACAAATATGCGGAAGGATATCCTGGAAAAAGATACTATGGTGGATGTCAGTTCGTCGATGAAGTTGAACAATTGGCTATCGACCGACTAAAAGAAATCTATGGTGCTGAATTTGCCAACGTTCAACCTCACAGTGGAGCACAGGCTAATACCGCAGTTTATCTGGCGTTATTGGATCATGGAGATAAAGTTTTAGGTATGTCACTGAATGACGGTGGACATCTTACTCATGGTCATCCGTTGAACTTCTCGGGAATCAACTATGATTTCCATAGTTACGGGGTTTCAAAAGAAACTGAAACTATCGATTATGAAGATTTCAAAAATAAAGTGGAAACAATCAAACCTAAATTAGTAGTTGCCGGAGCAAGTGCTTACTCTAGAATCATCGATTTTGAATTGATGGGAAAAATCGCTCACGATAATGGAGCATTGTTCATGGTTGATATGGCGCATATCGCCGGATTGGTTGCGGCAGGAGTACATCCTTCACCTTTCCCTCATGCTGATATTGTCACTACAACTACTCACAAGACTTTAAGAGGTCCACGTGGTGGAGCTATCATGGCAAAAGAGGAATTTGGAGCAGCTATCAACCGTGCTGTGTTCCCAGGAATGCAAGGTGGACCATTGGAGCATATTATCGCTGCCAAAGGGGCATGCTTCTTTGAAGTTATGCAACCTGAATTCAAGGATTACGCCAAACAAGTAGTAAAAAATGCCAAAGCATTGGAAAAAACTTTGAAAGAAGAAGGATTCAGATTGGTTGCTGACGGAACTGATAACCACCTTATCCTTGTCGATGTCAAAGCAAGTTGTGGTATTTCTGGAAAGAAAGCGGAACGTCTTCTTGATGAAATCAACATCACTGCCAATAAGAACGCAATTCCTTTTGATACTGAAAAACCATTCAAAGCCAGCGGAATCAGAATTGGTACACCGGCTATGACTACAAAAGGATTCACTGAAGAAGATTTCGCCGAAGTCGCAAAAATCATTGCTTACCGACTGAAAAATGAAGAAACTGATGAAATCATGGTTGAATGCAAAGCAAGAGTTAAAAAATTAACTGATAAAGTTAAAATGTATAGCGATATTAGTTATGTATAAGGAGCACATATGTCGACAAAAATATTAAATCATAATCTGATCGCCCATAAACTTACCATTATGCGTGATAAAAATACCAATACAATAGTATTCAAACAAAATCTTGATGAAATCGCGATGCTAATGGCATATGAAGTTACAAAAGACATCCCTGTCCAAAACAAGGAAATTGAAACGCCAATTTGCCCGATGATCGGTAAAGAAATGTCAAAAGATATAGTTTTGGTACCGATTTTGAGAGCTGGAATCGGTCTTGTGGATGGATTCAGAGAAATTATCCCAACTGCAAAAATTGGTCATATCGGAATGGCTCGTGATGAAGAGACATTGGAACCGGTAGAATATTATGCGAAATTCCCTTCGAATATTGATGAAGCAAGAGTAATCGTTGTTGATCCGATGTTGGCTACAGGTGGATCGGCAATCGCAGTTCTTGATGCAGTTAAAGCCCGTGGAGCAACTGACATTCAGTTGGTTTGTCTGGTTGGAGCGCCCGAGGGGTTAAAAGCAGTGGAAACTGCACATCCGGATATTGAAATTTATTTGGGAACGCTCGACGAGAAATTGAACGAAAAAGGTTACATCGTTCCTGGTTTGGGTGATGCTGGAGACCGTTTGTTTGGTACCAACTAAGAAATCCTTGCGGATTATTGTATTCGCCCTCGATTTGGCTTTTCGCATCATCGGGGCGTTTGTAATTGCAGTGTTCTTGGGTAATTTTATTGATGGGATATTCGATAGCGGCCATATTGCCTTGCTGATATTGCTGGTGCTGGCCTGCATCAATATTCTTTATACCTTATTAACTATAAGTAAAAAATATGGAAAATAAATTAAACGAAAAGAAATTGTTTTTGAATTCGATGCGGCTTTTTTCTTATGGAGTGGTCGTATCAAGCATAGTCAGTTATTTCATGAATGATCTTAGCATCCTGATTGGATTGGTACTTGGTTATGCAATATGTTTGATAAATTTCCGTTTTCACATCTTTGTCATTGATGCCCTGTTTGGCACAATGACAAAGTGGTCAATGATATTGGTAATTCTGTCACGGGTTATTCAGATGGCAATTTATGCCAGCGGGTTACTCCTTGCTATTTTTGTATCCGCTTGGTTTAACATCGTGACGGTTTTTATCGGATTCATGTTTGTGAAAATGGGTATTTATATATTTAGTATTACAGGAAAGTAGGTGGAAATGTGGATAATTTAGTTATTACAATACAGCCGGAGCTCATCTTTTCCCTGGTAATTATGTTTGCAATAATTGTCTTTTCAGTTATTGCCGGGAAAAAGGTCGCAGCTGCAGATCCGACGAAACCTCCTCAAGGTTTTGTTGTAGTCTGCGAGACTTTGGTTAATGCATTGTATAACTTTTTTAAAACGATATTACCTGCAAATTTTGAACCGTGGGTATATCCGTATTTCTCGGTATTGGCTATTTACATACTGATATCGAACATTAGTGGATTAATCGCTTTGGATTCACCGACGTCCAACTTCTCGATTACGTTGTCAATGGCTTTGGTCACATTCGTAATGGTGCAAATTACGGCGTTCAAAAGAAAAGGAGCATTCACTTTTGTAAAGGATTTGGTTTTGCCACCGACGAATATTCTTAGTGCACTCGCACCATTGATTTCGTTATCAATGCGTTTGTTCGGGAATATCCTAAGTGGATCTATTATTATGGCCCTGTTATACAGTTTGTTGGCATGGATTAGTGGTGCCATCATCCAGTTTAACTTCTTAGGACCAATTATCGCCCCTGCGTTGCATGCTTATTTTGATGTGTTCGCGGGTTGTATTCAAGCATTTATATTTGTGACTTTATCTAGTGTTTACATTGCTCTTGAGCAAGAAGGCTAGTAAAGATATTTTCTAAAAAACTAAACTAATTATGGAGGAAAAAAGGAAATGACAGATAGAGGTTTAATCGCAATTGCAGCAGCAATCGCAGTACTTGCAGGTTTAGGAACAGGAATTGGGGAAGGGATCGCAGCTTCACGTGCAGTAGAAGCAGTAGGACGTAACCCAGAAGCAGAAGATAAAATTCGTTTGATGATGATCGTCGGATGTGGGATCTCAGAAACTGTTGCCATCTACGGTTTATTAATCTCATTGATTTTATTATTCGTATTCCAATAATAAGAGGTTATTATGACAATTGATATTGCCGGAAAATTATTTCCTAATATCACTACTATTATCGTTCAATTACTATCAACTGGTGTAATGGTTTATTTTTTCAAGAAATATTTATGGGACGCAGTCCGCAAATATTTCCAAGCTCGGGCTGACTTTATTGAAGGAAGCCTTCAAGAAGCTGAAGACAGCAAGATTCGCGCACGCGAGTTCTTGGTGACTAGTGAAGAGCAGTCTAAACAGGCGGCGAAAGAATATCACAACATTATTAACTTAGCGAAAGAAGAAGCGACAAAAACTAAAGATGAAATTATCAGTGAAGCAAATGCTCAAGCAAAACAAAAAATTGAGCAGGCTAATCAATCCATCGAAGCATCTAAGAAAGCTGCAGAAGAACAAATGAAAGAAGAAATTGTCAATGTAGCGATTGAAGTAGCTTCAAAAATCATGGAAAAAGATATGCAATCAACTGACAATGATCGTCTGGTAACGGAATTTGTCGATAAAATGGTTAACTAATGGATACGGTTGGAGCTTGCTACGGTCAATCTCTGTTTGACCTGGCGGTGGAAAAAAACAGTGTGGAAAAATATCTTGAACAAGTTGAACTGGTTGCGGATATTTTTACTACAAATCCAAAAATAGACCAATTTTTCTCGCATGTATTGATTGACGATAGTGAAAAAATGGAAGTAATTGATAAAAGTTTCAAGGAAAATTTAGACAAGATGGTTCTTAACTTCCTTAAGCTTTTAGTTAAAAACAAAAGAATAAAGAATTTCCATGAAATTTTTGTAGCATACAAGGAACTAGCTAACGATTATTTGGGAATCGAAGAAGGAATTATTTACACTGCTAAAAAACTTGATGAACAGCAGCTTGAACAGATTCAGTCTGCAGTAAGCAAATCACAAGGGAAAAACGTGGTGCTTCGCCAAGTCGAAAAACCTGATCTTATCGGGGGACTTAAGGTGGAAATGCGTAATCGAGTAATCGATGGATCGGTTAAAAACCGATTAGAATTAATGAGAAAAGAACTATTAAGAAAGTAGGTGAAAGATAGTGGCATTAAGACCAAATGAAATCAGTGCTCTTATTAAGGAACAAATCGAGCATTTTGATGAAGTGATCGAACTAAAAGATATCGGTACAGTTATGACTGTAGGTGATGGGGTTAGTTTGATTCATGGTTTAGATAACGCTATGCTTGGAGAATTATTGCTTTTCCCTAACGATGTATATGGAATGGTAATGAATCTAGAAGTTGACTGCGTCGGTGCGGTTCTTTTAGGTAACGAAAGTGCTGTAAAAGAAGGCGATGAAGTAAAACGTACCGGTCGTATCATCGAGGTAAACGTCGGTGATGAATTATTAGGAAGAGTAGTTAATCCTTTAGGACAGGCAATTGACGGACAAGGTGAAATTGACACTGGAAAAACACGACCAATCGAAAGAGTTGCTCCAGGGGTTATGACCAGAAAGTCGGTTGACCAACCTTTACAAACAGGGATTACTTCTATAGATGCTATTATCCCAATCGGTCGTGGTCAGCGTGAGTTGATCATCGGAGACCGTCAAACCGGTAAAACAGCGATTGCAATTGATACAATCCTGAATCAAAAAGGGCAAGACATTTACTGTGTCTATGTTGCAATTGGACAAAAGAATTCAACGGTAGCTCAGTTAGTGCAAAAACTTCGTGACGGCGGAGCGATGGAATATACTACTATCGTATCAGCCTCAGCATCTGAACTTGCGCCAATCCAATATATCGCACCATATGCAGGTTGTGCGATTGCCGAAGAATGGCTGGACCAAGGTAAAGATGTATTGATCGTTTATGATGACCTATCTAAACATGCGGTTGCATACCGTACTGTTTCACTGTTATTGAAACGTCCACCAGGACGTGAAGCGTACCCAGGGGACGTATTCTATTTACATTCTCGTTTATTAGAAAGAGCTGTTCGTCTTAATGAAGAAAATGGTGGAGGTTCAATCACTGCACTTCCAATCATTGAAACTCAAGCAGGTGACATTTCGGCCTATATCCCTACAAACGTAATTTCGATTACCGATGGACAAATTTTCTTGCAACAAGAATTGTTCAACTCAGGGTTCAGACCAGCGGTTGATACAGGACTTTCAGTATCTCGTGTAGGTTCATCTGCCCAAATCAAAGCGATGAAACAAGTATCTAGCTCTTTAAAACTGGAACTGGCTCAATATGCAGAAATGCAGGCATTCGCACAGTTCGGTTCGGATCTTGATGCAGCTACCAAAGCAACCCTTGACCATGGGGCCAAAGTACGTGAAGTATTAAAACAAGCTCAATATTCACCACGTGAAGTAGAAGAACAAGTTCTGTCTTTATTTGCTTTGAAAAATGGTTTTGCGAAGAAACTTCAAGCTGAGGAAGTGTCGGAGTTCATGAATTCGCTTATTGATAACACTAAGATGAATTACTCTCAATATCTTGCGGAAATAAAAGAGAAAAAAGTTATTTCCGATGAATTGAATGCTAATCTTAAAGAAATGATTCAAGCTTACTTAGATCAGTATCTGAAAACAAAAGTAGGTGAATAATCATGGCATCGATGCAAGAAATCAAGCGTCGGATCAAGTCTGTCGACTCGACTAGAAAAATCACCAAAGCAATGGAACTGGTTGCGACAAGTAAATTACGTAAATCACGTAATCAGCTTGAACAGTTAAAACCGTTCTATTCAAATGTTCAACAAATCGTAGCTCAGATTTTGTCAGGAAACCACAACAGTGGTGACTGCAAATATCTTAAAGCCAACAATGTTGAAAAATCAGCGGTGATTTTGATTGCATCTTCACTAGGATTATGTGGCGGATACAACGCCAATGTCTTCAAACTTGCCAAAAGCAATTTGGCTGAAGATGATTTGGTTTACCCAATCGGGACTAAAGCTGTCAACTTTGCCAGAAGAAATTGCGAAGCTGTCACAGAAGACTATCAGGCTCTGAACACTTCGCTGGACTATATCCAGATTACTCGTCTGGTCAGCGAACTGACAGAGATGTACAACAAAGAGGAAATTGGTTCGATTAAAATTGTTTACACTGAGTTTGTGAACAATATTACGTTCATTCCTCATTTGGTGACCCTTCTTCCGGTCGATCCAAGCAGTTTTGATGAAGTTGAAGTTACCTGCAAAGATACAGTCTTTGAGCCAAATGCCGATGTGGTATTGACCAATCTGATGGAAATGTATCTTGGTGCAAGTATTTACGGATACCTTGTCGAATCTATTACTAGTGAAAATGCATCACGTAGAACGTCAATGGAAACAGCGACTGACAACGCCGATGAATTAAATGAACAATTATTACTTAAATACAATCAAGCTAGACAAACGCAAATCACTAATGAAATCAGTGAAATCGTTGCTGGCGCAAACGCGCAATAATAAAGGAGAATATAAATGTCTTTAAATGTTGGAAAGGTAATTAGTGCCGTAGGACCGGTAATCGACGTTGCTTTTGATAAAGACTACGACCTACCTTCTTTAAATACCGCTATCAACATTAAAAACGGTGACCAAAAATTGGTTATTGAAGTTGCCCAACATATCGGGGACGACGTCGTAAGATGCGTTGCCATGGGTTCAACTGATGGTGTAGTTAGGGGAATGGAAGCAGAAGATACTGGGAAACCTATCTCAGTACCTGTCGGCCGTGCCACTTTATCAAGAATGTTCAATGTCTTAGGTGAACCAATTGATGGGAAAGAAAGTCTGGATGATGTCGAACATCACCCAATCCATCGTGGAGCTCCTACATATGCACAACAAAGAACAGAAACAGAAATTTTAGAAACAGGTATCAAAGTCGTTGACTTGATCTGTCCATTCATCAAGGGTGGTAAAATCGGATTATTCGGTGGTGCCGGGGTTGGTAAAACCGTATTAATTCAGGAATTCATCTCAAACATCGCAACAGAACATGGTGGTTTATCAGTGTTCGCCGGTGTAGGGGAACGAAGCCGTGAAGGTAATGATTTGTACTATGAAATGGAAGAATCAGGAGTATTGAACAAAACTGCTCTGGTATTCGGTCAGATGAATGAACCGCCAGGAGCTCGTTTGCGAGTTGCCCTTTCAGGTCTTACAATGGCAGAATATTTCCGTGATCAGGAACATCAGGATGTATTGTTGTTCATCGACAACATCTTCCGTTTCACTCAAGCTGGATCAGAAGTATCTGCCTTGTTGGGACGTGTTCCTTCACAAGCAGGTTATCAGCCAACACTGGCAACTGAAATGGGAGCTTTACAAGAAAGAATCACTTCTACCAAAGAAGGTTCAATCACTTCAGTCCAAGCCGTATATGTACCGGCCGATGACTTGACTGACCCGGCTCCAGCGACTACTTTCGCCCATCTGGATGCAAAAGTAGTATTGGACCGTTCAATCGCAGCCTTGGGAATCTACCCAGCCGTGGATCCACTGAATTCATCTTCACGTGCCCTTGATCCTCAAGTAGTTGGTGAAGAACATTACAGTGTTGCTCACCGTGTACAGGAAATTTTACAGAGATTCCAAGAGTTGCAAGATATCATCGCGATTCTGGGGATGGACGAACTGTCAGAAGAAGATAAATTGGTTGTTGCCCGTGCCCGTCGGGTACGTAACTTCCTGTCCCAACCATTCACGGTTGCGGAACAATTTACCGGACTTGATGGTAAGTACGTAAAAGTTGATGACACAATCAAAGGTTTCAAAGATATATTAGATGGTAAATATGATGATTTACCAGAGCAAGCATTCCATAACGTCGGAACTATTGAAGAAGCAGTTGAAAAAGCGAAAACTTTAAATTATGATTAAATTTAAACTTAGAATTGTCACTCCACGTGGCATTTACAAAGAAATTGAAATTGATCAATTGAACGTTCGCACAACAGATGGTCAAATCGGGATTCTCGCAAATCATATCCCGCTTGCAAGTGGCCTGGATATTGCGGAAATGAATTATATCATTGATGGTAATCGGGAAAAATTCGCGTTACATGGCGGTTTTGTCTATGTTGCTGAAGATATGACCAAAATCATTACCAATGCAATTGAGTCACAGGATGAAATTGATATCGAACGTGCAAAAATGGCATATACCCGTGCCAAAGAACGTTTAGAAGCGAAAGAAAAACAATATGATGTCCGTCGTGCAGAAGTTGCTTTAAAACGAGCAATCACAAGAATGAACTTGAAAAATGATTAAAATGAAAGAGAAGGTAATCTTCTCTTTTTTTTGATTTTAAACCATCATATTGTTAGACTGGAGTAACATTATATGGTATAAAGATGGTGAGAGGTGAGGATAATGAAATACAATATAGATCAAAAAAAAGTGGTCCTAGTTGGGACTGGATTTGTCGGAATGTCGATGGCATATTCGATTTTGAATACCGGAGGTGTAGATGAGCTGATTCTGGTCGATCTCGATGCCGATAAAGCGATTGGCGAAGCGATGGATCTTAACCATGGAGCACCATATACCAAATCATCTATTAAGATTACCGCAGGAAACTACTCGGACTGTCAGGATGCTGATGTGGTTGTAATCACAGCGGGAGCAGCCCAAAAACCCGGACAAACCCGGTTGGAGTTGACTGAAATCAATACCAGAATCATGAAAGGAATTGTTGAAAGCGTAATGGCTAGCGGCTTTGACGGGATCATAGTTGTTGCCAGCAATCCAGTTGATTTGATGAGCTATGTAGCTTACAAGGTTTCCGGTCTCCCGGCTTCTCGGGTGATTGGTTCGGGAACTATTCTAGATACTGCACGCCTGAGATATCTGATGAGCGATTATCTCCAAATATCGCCCAACAATATTCATGCATATATTTTGGGAGAACATGGTGACAGCAGTTTCGTTCCTTGGATGAACACCTATATCGGCTGCAAATCCCTGATGGAATATATAACCGAACGCGGTGAGAATCTTGATGCCCTGAATGAAATCTATCAACAGGTACAGCGCGCTGCATATGAGATAATCGAGCGAAAGAAAGCGACTTATTATGGAATTGGGTTGGCGCTCAATCGATTGCTTCAGGCTATTTTTGAAAACGAAAATGCGGTCCTTACCATTTCCACCCTCCAACAAGGAGAATACGGCCAATCAGGACTTTATATCGGAACACCGGCAATAGTCAACCGCAATGGAATCAAGGAAATAGTGAAACTAAGATTGAACAATATTGATCAATCAAAATTCGATAAAAGTTGCGATACCCTCAAGGAAATGATAAACAGTCAGATTGATTTGATAATTAATGAGTAGAAATACTCATAAATCAAATGATAACATCAAAATAACTGCCCAAATATTGTATCTAGTGTGAATTATGTTATAATGGGGAAAAGGGCAAGGGAGGAATTTTGATGGCTAGAAAAGCAATGAGCCCGGAGGTTCGTGCTCTAAAATGTAGTAAAATCAAAAAAGTGGCTAAAGAAGTGTTTATGGAGTCCGACTTTCATAATTTGAAGATGATCAATATCACCAAACGATTAGGAATGTCCGAGGGGACCATTTACAGTTATTATCCGACCAAGGAAACACTGTATCTCACTATTTTGGTGGACGAGTATATTGAACGCTTCGAGAGAATGAAAGAGGAATCAACCAAATATTCATATATCGATGAGAAAGTTCTTAAAAATTTGATAATTAATGAGATTGAATCATTGATCGACAATCATCTCCTTTATATCAGATTGATGATGATCCAAGCTTCTACTTTGGAAAGAAATATTGAGACTGAATTATCACTTCAGCTAAAAGAGAGAGTATATGCATCTTTGAATGAAATGACTGATATCGTAAGAGCTAAGGGATTGACGTGGTCAAGCGAAGAGTTCATCAATACTTTCCAGACAGTAAATGCGATACTTGTCGGGATGTACGCCCGAACATCACTTCCTGGTGAAGTTAAGTCGATGCTGATGGATAAAAATTTGAATGTTTATCTGTTTGACTTTAAAAACATGACCCTTGAAGCAATTAGACGATATCTTTATGTTTAGTTTTTCAAGCTAAATTCAAAACAGCTTATTATGAACTGACGATTTTGAACGATTAGCGATATGAATTGGTCAAAAAGCGTCCAATAAAAGAAAAAGTATGCTTTAATCGAATAAAAATTGAGTTTCCCTTGACATTTTACTGTTCAGAAACTATCATTTAGTTTATATAAGATTGCTATATTCGAGGGGTGTATTATGAAGAAATGTATTGTCGGTTTATTGAATGACCGCGAATTCTTTGACGAAATTGTTAATACCAACAATAAAAATGATATAAAAGACAAATTCTCAAATCAAGGAATAGAATTGAATGATGCCGAGATAAAAGAGGTTGCGGCATTTATTATCGATAGAATTTTTGAGAACAATTATCTGGAACGAACACAAAATTAAAAGAACCGGTTGAAATTTTCACCGGCTCTTTTTTGTATTATAAAAATAAAAAGCACTGTTTCCAGCACTTAGTATAAACGTCTAACGTTGTACCATTCTGCTTGCCAATATGAACTGGACAGACTGGCAATTTGAATTTTAGATCCGGTATGTGGAGCATGGACCATGTAATTATGGCCGATGTAGATACCGACATGGTGGATTCCACTTAAAGCGCCGTTGGAGCTAAAGAGGATGATGTCGCCAGGAATCATGTTTCCTCGGGAAATGTTTTGACCCATCCGAACTAGTGAACCGGTATATTGGACTCCGATATTGACACCGGCTTGATAATAAGCCCAGTTTACCAATCCTGAACAATCAAAACGAGTAGAGTTGAAATTCATAATTTCCGACATGGTATGACAGCCACCCCAGACATACCATAGTCCGCGTTTGGACAAGGCCAAATTGGCGATTCTTTCACCAACGGTATTGTTGGTGAGCCAGTTGACCTGAGGGCTTACCTGACTTTGCGCCGTAGCCAGAGCCAGAGCGGCAAGATTGTCATCTACTTTTTCCTGAATATCTTCAGATTCGAGTTTGGCTTTCTTCGCGGCAATCAAAGCAGCATTCTGTTGGGCATATAGCGCCAGCAATGTCGCTTTCTTGTTTTGTACTGCAGTTTGTTGCTCGACTAGATTTTCTTTGGCGATGACCAAGGTTGATTTTTGATCCTCGAGATCCAGTTTTTGCTGGGTCAGTTCATCAATCAGTTGATTGTCATATTCGGTTATTTCGTTCAAAGAAGCCACCCGTGAGAGCAGGTCGGTAAAATCGCTGGCCGAGAAAATGAAATCAATGATCGCTCTGGAGTTCGAATAACTCTGCATCGTGTACATGCGGTCTTTCAATTCTTCTTCTTTTTTGGCGATATCATTTTCGAGATTTCCAATTGAAGTTTCCAGGTAGTCAATTTCAATTTCCTTCTCGTCAATTTGCTTTTGAACCCTGATAATTTCAGCTGTCAGGTCATCGATAGAGTCCTGAGTATCAGCGGCTTCCTGAGTTCTTTGAGAGATTTCATCTTTTAGATTCTCGTTCTTTTCTTTCAAATAGCTGTTGAACTCTTTACATGTTGCTTCATCAGCAGACGAAAGGGCGCCCGAGGCGCATAGTTCGATATACTCCTGTTCTTTCTCGGCAAAGTTAATTGCCTCGACCGGACTGATAGATGAGATTGGCAATGCAACTACAATTGCTAATGCCAAGATAATTTTCTTTTTCATAGTTTACCTCGTGAAATGATAAGCCATGCGGGTATCCTTGTTTTCGAGATAGATAATCCCACAATACTTAAAACCATATTTATTTAAAAATCTTTGCATAGAAATATTCTTCTCGTGTGTATCCATTCTGATATCAGTTGGATCGAATAACTTGATTGCCTCGTCAATAATGAATTTAGCCACCCCTTTGGCTTTGCATTTTTCTGCTACGGCAATTCGATGGACCACTAGATATGGTTGATCATTCAACCATTCCCCCTCAATAATTTGATAAGTCGGATCATCGGCCACTTCAAGCATTGCTGTTGCAATAATTTCCCCTTCATCTTCTACAACGAATGAGCGGCTTAGTTCGATGTCGCTTTCAATAGTCTCCTCATTGGGATATCCATCTTGCCATTGATTGACGTTTTGTGACTGTAAGTATTCTTTTGCTTCGTTAATTATCGACATTATTTGAACAATGTCTTGTTTCCCTGTTTTTCTTAATTTCATAGTATTCACCTATTTAATGATAACATAAAAAATCAAGTTGATTCAAGAATTTAATTCTCAAAAATGTAAAAAGAAACATTAGTGTACATTGTTCGAAGTAACAAATTTAAAAGAAATATATCATTTTTATGCCAATTTTATTATAATCAAATTAAGGGGGTAATTTTGAGATGGTCAATTTGAAATTGAGAAATGTTTATAAGACTTATCCCAACGGCAGCGAAGCAGTCAAAGACTTCAATATCGATATTGAAGACCGGGAATTTATAATTTTTGTCGGTCCATCAGGATGTGGCAAGTCGACGACCCTCAGGATGATTGCAGGATTGGAGTCGATCACTTCCGGTGAAGTCGAAATTGATGGTATGATCGTCAATGAGATCAAACCCAAAGATCGTGATATCGCTATGGTATTCCAAAATTACGGTCTGTATCCGCATATGACAGTATACCGCAATATTGCCTTTGGACTGAAATTACGAAAGTTGACCAAAGATCAAAGCGACCGCGAAGTACGCGAAGTTGCAGAAATCCTTAATATCTCCGATTTGTTGTTCCGGAAACCGCGATCACTTTCCGGGGGGCAACGCCAACGGGTAGCCATCGGAAGGGCGCTGGTGCGCAAGCCGAAGATTTTGCTGATGGATGAGCCTCTATCAAATCTTGATGCAAAGCTACGAGATCAAATGCGCGGAGAATTGGTTAAAATTCACAATGAAACCGCCACAACAGTCATCCTGGTGACTCATGACCAGACCGAGGCAATGACATTGGGGACTCGAATAGTAGTTATGAATGAAGGGTTGATTCAACAGATTGATACTCCATCCGCTATCTTCAATCGCCCTAAAAACAAGTTTGTGGCAACGTTTATCGGATCACCACAAATGAATTTGATTAATGCCGTGGTTAAGAGGATGGCAGGTGAAACCATATTTGAGCTCGACGATGGCACGGTGATCAAGCCCATGAAAAAACATGGAGAACGGTTGGCTGGACTTGGATACGAGGGTAAGGAAATAGTGATTGGAATCCGTCCTGAGGACATTCATGAAGACCAGGTATGCGTCATGGCTTCTCCGGATACGAAGGTAAGAGCCCATGTTGATCGGGTGGAAATTCTCGGTTCGGACACATTCCTTCATTTCATGATAAATGACACAAAACTGATTGCCCGAACTACTCCAGGGTGCAAAGTACAGATAAATAGCGAGGAAACATTTGTCTTTGATCCAAACAAGCTTCATTATTTTGACAAAGTGACGGACGAGGCAATTTACTAGGCTGGCTTGATTGGAAACCCAGTCACATAATAACAGACAAAAAGCTAAAATATTGGAAGAACAGGGATATGTTATGGAAAAATTTGGTGACTTAAATATAAGACAGGCAGGATTGCTCCAGCCTTTATTTGCCCTCCCGGGTCGTCATGGAATCGGCGATTTGGGAACATCGGCTTACGATTTTATTGAGATAATTGCAGCAACTGGATTCAAGATATGGCAAATATTGCCGTTTAATCCTTCGTCGGACAGCAATTCACCCTATACACCTTATTCTTCTTTTGCGGGTGATGAAATCTATATTTCACTGGAATTGCTGATCAAAGACGGTTTGCTTGACAGTGTTGTAAATTGGAATGAAGACGCGACCCGAGTCGATTACGGGAGTATCCGCTCGTTCAAAGATGCCTATTTGAAATTGGCCTATGCCAAATTCAAACTTTCCGACAGCGATACATTAAAGGATAGCTATCAGGAATTTGTGGATACTACATTCTGGCTCGAAGGATATGCCAAATTCATGGCTCTCAATCGTTATCTTGATCGGGAAAAGTGGCCGAAATGGCCGGTACAGTATCTTGAGAATTGCGATGTTGATTTTCTTGAAGATGAGGTCGAATACCATAAGTTCGTTCAATTTGTTTTCTACTATCAGTTCAATATGCTTAAAGAATGGGCCCACAAACATGATATTGCTATAATGGGAGATATTCCCTTCTATGTTGGATTGGATTCGGTTGATGTATATTTCAATCGTAAGGATTTCATGCTGGATCAGGATAATCAATCATTATTTATTTCCGGGGCATCCCCTGATTATTTCAGCGATGACGGTCAGCTATGGGGCCATCCGCTCTATGATTGGGATAACATGAAAAGCAACGGTTACAAGTTCTGGATGGAGCGACTAAGTTGGAACAATGAGGTCTTCGATATTCTTAGAATCGATCATTACCGGGCGTTTGATACATATTGGAAGGTTTCGGCTGATGAAAAAACTGCCCGAAACGGAATCTGGGTTGAAGGTCCAAGTTACGATTTCTTCGATCACCTTTATCAGGAGCTTCCGGATATCAATATTGTGGTTGAGGATCTTGGCGACCTGCGTGATCAGGTTCACTATCTTCGAGATCATTACCATCTGATGGGGATGAGAATTATCCAATACGGATTTGGAGAAAAGGAAGAAAGAGAATTCTATGTCATTCCCAAATGGTGTATAGCCTATTCAGGTACCCATGATAATAATCCTTTGCAAGGCTGGGAATCAGAATTGCCGCTGAATGAAAAACTGCGAATTGAGGATATCCTGGATTCACTTCAATATCCGGGGGATAATTTCAATGAGAAAGTCTATTATCGGACATTTGCATGCGATGCGAATATTGCAATAGTACAGATTCAGGATATGCTTGGCAAGGGAGAGGAAACAAGATTTAATCTTCCCGGAACAGTATCCGATTTGAACTGGTCGTGGAAATTACTCGATTTTGACGAGTTGGTCGAAAATGTCAAATATACCCGTGATATCATCAAAAAAACGAACAGATAAGCTGCCATTGGCAGCTTTTTTGGTATGCCGGGCATGGCATATATCTAGGTGGTGAAAGTCCACTGTGGGGGTGACGTCGCAACTGCCAACCACTAGCCAATATCAAGGGTGTCCATCGTGAGGTGGAATCTGAAAGAAGATGGAGGCAAAACCCTGGTCCGAGGTACACAAATCACATATCAGGCAGGTAATGGGGACGAGCGTGCCAAACAACGCGAAGTCATAAGAGGTTGCGGAATACAACTATTACATGTAAATGTGGCGGATATATGGGGTGAAAGAGATATGACCTTATCCCGGGAGATCTTGCGAGGGAGCAATCCTAGTAACAACGAATCGCAAGAAGTCAGCAGACGTCGTAGTAGCGAAGAAGTGGCTGTAATGGCCATGGAGTGAAGGACTGAATGAATCTATCAGTTATTAAAATTAGGCTTGATTTCATCGCGCGAAACCTCAAAGACAGACGAACACACTATCAAGGCCCGAAAGAAGAATGTAGGGGAAGTGAGCCTGATGAATAGCGAAATCAATGGAGGTAACGGAAATATGAATACTGATAACACATTACTTGAAGAAATGCTTAGTGATATCAATCTCAAAAAGGCATATACCCAAGTAAAACGAAACAAAGGTGCTAGTGGCGTTGATGGAATGAAAGTATTGGACCTCAAAGGACATCTCGATGAACATCTTGATGAAATAAAGGAAATGATACAAAACAGGAAATACAAACCACAGCCTGTATTAAGAGTGGAAATACCTAAACTAGATGGTGGAGTTAGAAACCTAGGAGTGCCAACAGTGCTCGACAGGTTCGTTCAACAAGCCATCGCCCAGGTATTGATTCCTATCTATGAACCCTTGTTCAGCGATAACAGCTACGGTTTTAGACCTAATAGAAATTGTGAGATGGCAATCATCAAATCATTGGAATACATGAATGATGGTTTCCAATGGATTGTTGACATTGACTTGGAGAAATTCTTTGATAACATCAACCACGATAAATTGATTACCTTAATCATGAAAGATGTCAAGAATGGTGAAATTGTATCACTGATAAGAAAATTCCTGGTAAGTGGAATAAGCATTGATGGAGAATACAAAGAGTCAATAATCGGATCAAGCCAAGGAGGGCCGTTGAGTCCATTGTTGAGTAATATCGTCCTTAACGAACTCGACAAAGAATTGGAGGCTAGAGGGTTGCATTTTACTAGGTACGCTGATGACTGCATGATATTTGTCGGTAGCAGTAAAGCTGCAGATAGAGTTATGGAGAATGTGCGAAAGTTCATTGAAAAGAAGTTGGGGCTCAAGGTCAACATGACCAAAAGCAAAGTATCCAAACCAAATGATATCAAATACTTGGGATTTGGATTCTATTATGACAACTTCAGCCAGTCATGGAAAGCCAAACCACATGCTAAATCAATAGCTATCTTGAAAGATAAGCTCAGAGAACTGACTAATAGAAGTTGGTCAGTATCATGGGAATTTCGCCGAATGAAAATAAGGCAACTTATTGTCGGGTGGATCAATTACTACCGAATCGGAAATTTCAAATCCAAATGTGCAAGACTGGATGGCTGGATTAGATTTAGAATCCGAATGTACCTGTGGAAGAAATGGAAAACCATCAAGAACCGTAGAAAACAGTTGAGAAAACTAGGGGCCCAAAGATGGCAATATGAATCATGGTCAAATTCCAGGAAATCATATGCCCGCTGTGCAAGCACGTTTCTGCGAACCAAAATAACAAACAAAGTACTCAAAAGAAATGGTCTAGCATCACTGCTAGACCAATATCAGTTAAAACATATTTTAGTATAGATTTAAACCGCCGTATGCCGGACGGCACGTACGGTGGTGTGAGAGGTCGGAAATAAAATTTTATTTATTTCCTCCTACTCGATTGTAAAATGGTCAAAAATCAACCAATCAACACCAAAATAAACCAATTTTAATCAATTATTTGAACTTTTTTGAACTTTTGTGCTTGACTACGGTAAATGTAAGCGGTATACTGTGGTTGTGAGGTGAGGTTATGCTCGGAGCTGACAGAAAGACTTTGATCGTCAAACTAGTTAACGAAAGGCAGTCAATAACCATAAGTGAACTGGTGGATTTTCTTGATACATCCAAGTCGACCATTCGTCGCGATCTAAATGAACTGGATCGGGAAGGTAAACTTGTCAAGGTGTTCGGAGGTGCCCGAAGCTGTGAGGATACATCAAATCTTGTTGCAAGAGACGACTATTTCACAGTAAGGTCGACTCAGAATCTTGAGGCTAAGTTGAGAATTGGAAAGTATGCCGCAAATCTGGTCGAGGATGATGACCTGGTATTTATTGATGCCGGTACCTCGACATACATGATGATAGAGTTTTTGATAGATTCGAAAGCGACATTCGTCACTAATGGATTGAAGCAAGCCCAGGCATTGGCTGCAGCAAAATTGAATGCGTATCTTCTTGGCGGAGTGCTTAAAAGTGATACTGAAGCTGTCGTTGGCGGCGAAGCGGTACGATCACTGTGGCGATACAATTTCACCAAGGGATTTTTTGGAACCAATGGTGTGACGGCGGAAAGGGGTTATATGACTCCAGAACCTGCCGAAGGAAGTGTCAAGGAGATGGCGTTAAGCAAATCCCGGGAGGCATATGTCCTTTGTGATCATTCCAAATTTGGAAATCGAAGCATGGTTACATTTGCGCCTATTGAAAAAGCAATAATTATCACAGATAAAAAACCTAATAAAAGGATATTAGAGAAAACGGAGGTTATAGAGGTTAAATGATTTATACGTTGACGTTTAATCCGGCACTTGATTACAGTGTGTTTTTAGATGAGTTGAAAGTTAGTGAGGTCAATCGAACCAAGGATGATTATATCCTGGCCGGTGGAAAAGGAATCAATGTGTCAATCGTGTTGAAAAATCTCGGAGTGGAGTCTACCGCATTGGGATTTCTGGCAGGATTTACAGGAGAAGAGATTCAAAGAGAATTGGTTGAACATGGAGTCAAATGCGATTTCATAAAACTTCCAAAAGGTCATTCACGAATTAATGTGAAAATCAAAGCAGCAGAAGAAACCGAAATTAACGGAATGGGACCGGTGGTTGAAGATTCCGATATCAAGGCACTGTATGCGCAACTGGACAAATTAGAAAGTTCGGACTTGTTGGTGCTATCGGGGAATATACCAAGCAGTTTGCCCCAAACAATTTACGAAGACATAATTTTGAGATTGCAGGATAAAGGTGTTGATTTCATAGTTGACGCAACAGGTGATTCATTGACGGCTACATTGAAGTATAAGCCATTCATGATCAAACCTAATCATCATGAAATTGCTGAATTATTCGACGCTGAAGTTAAAAACAATGATGATATCATTGAATTAGCAAAAAAGTTGCAGGGAATGGGAGCCCGCAATGTTGTGGTATCCATGGCTGGAGAAGGAGCTATCTTGGTTGGAGAAAACGGCGAAGTAGCGTACAGTGAGACACCAAAAGGAAAATTGGTTAATTCAGTTGGGGCCGGAGATTCATTGGTAGCCGGGTTTATTGCCGGTTATCTGGAAACCAAGGATTTAGAAAAGGCCTTTATCAACGGAATTTGCACCGGGTCGGCCTCAGCTTTTTCGCGAAATCTGGCAACAAAAGAAGAAGTTGAAGAATTGAAAAAACAATTGGAAAAATAATATAAGTTGGAAAGAGTATTAGTATAGTTTGCAAGAATCAAAAATATAAGGAGAATGTTCATGAAAATTAGAGATTTGTTAAAAAGTGATTCGATAATATTAAGTGCGAATCCAAGTACCAAAGCGGAAGCGATGGATGAATTGTTTGCAGCAATGGAAAAAGTCGGAAATATCAGTGATATGGCGGCTTACAAACAAGCTGTTATGGACCGTGAAGCGCTGTCGACTACCGGAATCGGTGAAGGTGTGGCTATTCCTCATGGTCAATCAAGTGGTGTTACCAGTGCGGCTCTTACTGCAATGGTAGTCAAAGATGGTGTTGATTTTGAATCATTGGATGGAAATCCAGCTAAACTATTGTTCATGATTGCAGCACCAAAAGATGGTGGCGATGTCCACCTTGCAGTATTGGCAAGATTGTCACAAATGTTGATGGATGAAGGTTTCAGAGCCCGTTTGATCAATGCTCAGTCTCAATCAGAGTTCCTGGCTTTGATTGATGAACAGGAATCAGTTCAAGAAAACAAAGAATCTCAAAAAGCTGTACCGGTTGAAGGTAAAATTCAGGTAGTCGGAGTGACTGCTTGTCCTACTGGAATTGCCCATACATATATGGCTCAAGAGGCTTTGGAGAATGCTGCCAAAGAAATGGGATACACAGTAAAAATTGAAACTGATGGATCTGGTGGAGTCAAAAATGCGCTGACTAAAAAGGATATTGCTGAAGCTGATGCGATAATTATCGCGGCTGACAAGAATGTTGCAATGGCAAGATTCGAAGGTAAGAAAGTGATTTCGGTGCCAGTTGCCAAAGGTATCCACGATGCCAAAGAACTTGTTGAAAAAGCAATGGCTGGAGAAGGTAAAGTTTATCATCATACCGGTGGAGCTGACAGTTCCTTCGAAAGTGATGAAAACGAATCATTCGGACGTCAAATCTATAAACATCTGATGAACGGTGTAAGTAATATGTTGCCATTCGTAATCGGTGGTGGGATTTTGATTGCCCTGGCATTCCTATTCGATATGCCTTATACAAATGCATCAAATTATGCGTCGTTCGGTGGAAACTCTCTTATTGCCAATATCTTAAAAGCGGGAATCGGAGGAGTTGCATTCGGATTCATGCTGCCGGTATTGTCAGGATTCATCGCTCAATCTATCGCTGACCGTCCAGGTATGGCACCAGGTTTTGTCGGTGGGGCATTGGCCGCTGCCGGGACATCATTCAGTTCCTTAGCGGGAACAGGTGCTGCTATTTCAGGTGGGTTCCTGGGAGCATTATTTGCCGGGTTCTTCGCTGGGTATGCAGTTAATTTCCTTAAAAAGATCAGTGATAAATTACCAAGTGCATTGGAAGGTACCAAACCAACTTTGATTTATCCACTATTCGGTACACTTATTATCGGATTAGTAATGCTGTTAGTAAATCCGGTTTTCGCGAGTATCAACGTAGGAATCACTGGATTCCTTGATTCAATGGGATCTTCTTCAAGATTGTTGTTAGGAATCATTTTAGGGGCCATGATGGCTGTCGATATGGGTGGTCCAATCAATAAAGCCGCTTATGTATTCGGTCTGGCTTCAATTGAATCCGGAAATTTCGATATTATGGCTGCGGTAATGGCAGGTGGGATGGTTCCACCATTAGCTATCGCTCTGGCAACTACTTTCTTCCCTAAGAAATTTACTGAAAGTGAAAGAAAATCAGGTTTAACTAACTACATCATGGGGCTTTCATTCATCACTGAAGGAGCAATCCCGTATGCAGCAGCTGATCCAATTCATGTTATTCCATCAATCATCGCCGGTTCGGCTGTGGCTGGAGGATTGTCAATGTTATTCAACTGTACTTTAAGAGCACCTCACGGGGGAATCTTCGTTGTTGCGACAATCACTAATCCACTATTATACTTGGTGGCAATCGCAGCTGGTTCAGCAGTTGGAATGTTTTTGCTGGCAATTCTGAAAAAAGACAAATAACAAATTCGATACTCTAGTTATCTTTATAAACACAAAAAAAAAACTCAGGTTCGCCACCTGAGTTTTTTGCATGTATTTTTAGTTTTGATGGAATTTGTTCTTGTAAATCAATGAATATATAATGCTTAAAACATACTGGAAGGCAAGTTGTGAATAGAACGTGGCAATTTTCTCATCCTGACCATGTTCACGTTCAGGAATTATGATGGCGAGATCACTCCGTTTTATCAGGGGGCTTTTTTCGATAGCACTAAGCGAAATCACCGGTACGGATTTGGAATTCAAGATTTCTATGCATTTATGGTGATATTCATAATTCGCGCGATAGCTGATAAAAAGGGCGCAATCGCTTCGGCTCATGTTTTTGCAAATTGATGCCTCTTCATGGTTGTCGGTCGCCAAAATGGGAAAGTAATCGATTTTGACCATTTTATTGATGAAGTTCATCGCCGTGATTCCGGAATCTCCAACTGCAAAGATGAAGAAGCGATTTGATTTCATGATGACCTTCACCACTTGATCAAGAACTCTGCAATCCAGACGGGAATTGATGATGTCGATACTTTCCTTGTACAAGGAACCGAGGTTTCTAACGACTGAGTCGCTTGGTTCATTCAAGGCGAAGGGAAAACTATAGTCAAATGAACAGGGAGTGTACTTCTGGGATTCGATTTCCAGCAAAAGTGCAATTTTAAAGTCTTTGAAACCTTTAAAACCAAGTTTCCGGCATATTCTGATAACACTTGCATTAGATGAATAAGATTTTTCGGCCAGCCGGCCAATAGTGATGTTCATCATTTCCTCTTTATGTTCGATGATGTAGTCAGCCACTGCCGCCTCGGTATCAGTAAGTCTGTATTTCTTTTCCAGTTTCTCCAATAACATGGTTTTTCTCCTTTACTCTCGTTTGAAATATTATATTATAATCAATCGCTTCAAAAAAGACACCTAAATAGATGAATGACGACAAATCAGGTAAGGACAAGCTTCAGATATCTATTATTCCGAAGATATCCGTTTATATTTATTGAAAATACAAATATTTTTAAATATACGTAAATTTTATGGCCGGAGTGCTCCCGGGTAAAAAGATAATAAAGTTCGGGGTCTATTGTGGTTCAATCTCATAGCTTGAACTTTTTTTTCGGCTTCCTAGATTTTGTTGAATTACCAGTATTTATCGTGATAATTTGTATGTAAGCGGTACAGCAGTCATGAGTAATCCTATTGACGTCAAGGAAGAGAGTAGACTGCGGATGTAAACGCTGGGATCCAAGATATCATTTTTGCCTTGTTTGAACTCGGGCCTAAATGGACTTGGACGAAATCTGTAATGACTGACTGAGTAGAAAAAACAAATTTTAACAGGGAGTAATTAAATGGAAAAACTACAAAGTATTTTAATTAAGTTTGGTACAATTGCCAGTGAAAACAAATATTTGAAATCAATCAAAAATGCTTTCCAACAATTCATGCCATTCACGATCATCGGTGCCGTCGGGGTCCTATGGTCACACGTAATCGTAAACGGTTCAACAGGGTTGGGAGCTCTTTGGCCACCAATCATGAACCTGAGTTTTTTAAACCCAGCTTTCAATGCAATGAACTTCTGTACAATCGGATGTATCACGGTGGGAATCACTGTTTTGCTTGGAGCTGAACTGGGAAAAGAAAACGGAATGTCAGGTGTTTTTGCCGGAGCAATCGCTCTGACTGCGCTGATTTCAGTTACCAACACTTCTATGGGTGTTTATGATGATTCCGGAAACTTGATTTCATCAGTATCGGGGATCTTTGCGGATTCTTTGGGGAGTAAAGGTATTTTCACCGGGATGATTATGGCAATCTTGTCAGTTGAATTGTTCCATTTGCTTTTTAACTTCGATTTCTTGAAAATAAAAATGCCTGAACAAGTTCCTTCTGGGGTGGCTCGTTCATTCGAATACCTGATTCCGGTATTCTTCGTCTTGTTGGCAACAACTTTATTGAGTCTTGCTTGCGTATCTTTAACAGGCGGATATATCAATGACCTGATTTTCACAATGGTGCAACAGCCGCTACTGGGAATTGGTGGTTCTTTACCGGGAATCATGATGTTTATCGCTTTATCATGTTTGTTCTGGTCGGTCGGTCTTCATGGTGACAATATGATTGGTGGGGTATTGGAGCCAATCATCGTAACTCTTATGCTTGAAAATACTGCTGCAATCGAAGCCGGACAACAAGCTACTAATATTATCAACTATTCTTTCTATCGTACCTTCATGGCAACCGGGGGAACTGGGGCGATGTTGGCTCTTACTTTGGCAATCTTTATCGGAGCCAAACGTGAAGAAAACAGATCAATTTCCAAATTGGCATTATTTCCAAACTTGTTCAATATCGGTGAAGTAAACATGTTCGGGGTTCCGGTTGTACTTAATCCGTTATTAATCATTCCATTCATTCTGGCGCCGTTGGTTAGTATTGCGATGGGATACGTTCTTACAGCAGTGGGAATCTGTCCGGTGATGTATATCCAAGTACCATGGACAATGCCGCCATTCTTGATGGGATTCCTGGCTTCAGGTGGAAATTTCATGGGAGGAATCTGCCAATTGTTAGGTGTTGTTGTGGGAATTGTTGTTTACTTCCCATTCATCAAAATGTATGAAAAACAACAAGGAATCCTCCAAGCTGAAGAAGAAGCTCAAGTTGAGCTGGAACAACAAACAGCTTAAAATCAGACTGATTATCTGATATTTTGGAATGATTTCCTTGTCCAAACCAATTAAACAATAATCTATCTAAATTTACATTGAAAAAGCCATTGCTTTCCGCCGAAGGGATTGCGATGGCTTTTCCTATTATTGAAACAAGAATGAATTGACACTGGCTCCTGTAAGCGGTACTCTTAATAAAGAGGTGAAAAATATGCTAGGGGCTGAAAGAAAATCTTTAATAGTTAAATTGGTCAATGAAAGAAAGTCAGTGACTTTAAATGAACTGATCGATATCTTGGACACATCCAGATCGACGATAAGAAGAGACTTGAATGAACTTGATGAAGAAGGAAAGTTGGTAAAGGTCTTCGGGGGGGCTAAGAGTCTTGATGATTCGGAACAGCTGATTGTCCGTGACAGTAAATTTTCGGTCAGGTCAACTCAAAATCTGGAATCGAAATTGGGGATTGGGCGATATGCAGCCAGCCTGATAAATGATGAGGATTTGGTGTTCATCGACGCCGGTACGTCAACTTATATGATGATTGAGTTTTTAGTTGATTCAAAAGCCACATTTGTGACCAACGGGCTCAAGCAGGCCCAGGCATTGGCAGCGGCCAATCTCAATGCCTATTTGCTTGGAGGAAACCTTAAAAGCGATACGGAAGCAGTGGTTGGCGGGGAAGCGGTCCGTTCACTTTGGCGTTACAACTTCACCAAGGGCTTTTTTGGAACCAACGGAGTGACGGCGGAGAATGGATACATGACTCCAGAAGCAATCGAGGCCAGCGTCAAGGAAATGGCCCTGAGCAAATGCCGCGAATCCTATATCCTTTGTGATCATTCGAAATTCAATAACCGCAGCATGGTTTCATTTGCACCAATTGAAAAAGCTTCAATCATCACCAATAAAGCTCCAGACCAAGAAATCAGGTCAAGGACGAAAATCATTGAAGTATAATAAAAAGGCAAGTTTCAAACAATTCCCTGATTATTGGGAATCAGTTTTGTAACTTGCCTTTTTTCTATTTGTCGATTGGCGAATTCAAAGGGTGCCGGTGATCATATTTCTTGTCATGACTCAGTCTGAACTCGCAGTTATAATCATAATTTTTTTGGAAATAAATGCTGAAAATCACATCGAGGATGAATGATATTGAAGTCTTCGAGGCGAACGGGGCCATTTTATCGAAGATTTTCTCTCTTGAAGCGACGTTGATAATATTGTTCGAAAATTTGGAAATCTGGTTTTCGCCAATTGAGGTGATCACAATCATCTCGATATTGCGGCTTTTGAGAATTTTGGCGATATTGACGATTCGGACAGTTTCACCGGAATAGGAAATCAGAATTGCGATATCCTTTTCCCTCATGACGCTGGTCATAAAACTCTCTTCTCCTGAGAAAGGGCGCATGTTGACATTAATTCCCAGGCGGGACATCTTGTGCTGGAATTCGAATCCGGCGGTCAGGGAATTTCCTTCGCCAAATACAAAGATATCATTGGCTTGATAGATCTTGTCGCAAATTTTTTCAAGCTTGTCATAATCAAGTAAGTTGATTGTGTCGTTGATGGCCTCCTGATGCAGAGTGGCCAGTTTTTTTACTATTTCCTTGTGATTGTCTTTCTTGGTGAAGGGATAGTTGACGTCAATGCGATAACGGTTGTTGTATTGGAGTTCGCTGGCCAACTGGATTTTGAAATCTCCGTAGCCATCAACTCCGAGTTTGCGGCAGAACCTGACAATGGTTGCCGGTGAGGAATATGTTTTTTTGGCCAATTCTTTGATTGACAGTTTAAGGACGGCTTCCGGGTCCTTGAGAATGAATCGCGCAAGCTGAATTTCGGATTCGGTAAAGTTCAGTTCGAATTCCAAATGACTGATTAAAGACATTGCTGCCACCTCGCTTTGTGTATAGTCATTGAGATCATTTGATGCTCCCCATTATCTGTTTGATTGAATCGGCAAGATAACTTAGCCGTAACAGACTAATCAGTTTATTTTCCAATGTGGATGTGTCAACGATACTATTGAGCAGCCTACTGGCATCTTCGGCCAGTTCCGCTTTGGATTCGATGAACTCCCGATATATTTCTATCAGATCCGATTCGTTTTCATAGATGGGATCAAGCGTCTCTTTGATATCCTTGATGGCCAGGTTGTTTTTCAAATCGTATACCAGCAGCATTTGGAGAATCTGCTGCTTGGTGTATTTCTTTCCTTTGACTGGTTGGATCACCTTGGCTTTGGAGTAATTGTTGATCATTGTTTTGGTAATTACATTTTCGTCATCCGGCGCAAGTTTTGAATTGACCAGCGAAAGGATCTGATCCATGTAAAGATCGATATCCGGGATCTCATCCGGTCCCAATTCAGGCTTGAGCAGACAACTCTCTATTATTTTTTCACTTTTCATAGTACACCTCTTATAACTGTTTTATAAATTATATCTTATAGTTGACAAAAACACAACGAGGTATATAATATAAGCATACATAGTATAGGATACTACATAAGGAGGTATACAATGGCATTCTTTAAAAAAGCACAGGACCCAGTCAGCAGCGAGACTCATTTTTGGGGAGCGATTGCATCGATCGGGGCGTTAGTTATTACAATGATTAGAGGTGTGGCGATGCAGGACAATGCGCTGGAAATAGTTTCCTCGATTGTGTTTAGTCTCTCGGCAATCGCTTTATATAGCGCAAGCAGTATTTATCATTATTGTTTGGACAACAAAAGATTTAAGAATAATTTGCGCAAATTCGACCATTCAATGATATTTGTTTTGATTGCAGGGACATATACCCCGCTTTGTTTTGAATTAATGGATTTCAGGGAAGCGGCATTGTTTTTGGGATTCATCTGGTTTATCGCGATAGCCGGTATCGTAATGAAAATGTTCTGGCTAAACGCCCCTCGGACTTTATACACCCTGATTTATCTGATAATGGGCTGGGCGATTGTTTTGAAATTTCCGATTTTGATGGAAATGCCGTTGGTACCATTTATGTTGCTGGTTGCAGGGGGAATCTCATATAGTATTGGTGCAGTTATGTATATTCTTAAAAGACCGAATATCACAATCAGCTTCGGGTTCCATGAACTGTTCCACGTATTCATATTATTGGGGACGCTTCTTCATTTCATCTGCATTTTGATTTATGTATTATAAATAAGGAAATAGAAAAAAAGGTTCTTTCAATTTTGGCAAGTCCAAGATAGAAGGAACCTTTTTTACATTTTAAGAGAAAAGTTGGATATAATATGATGATGGTGTTAAGATGGGGCTACGGATTTGGGTTTATGTGTGCAATTTTTGGTGGTTAATCCATCCGTTTTGCCAAATATTTAGGAAAAATAAATATTTAGCCTATTTTATATTGTAATGCTAGAAAAATAGTACTAAAATAACAATAGTTTATTTAAAAGGAGATATGACATGTACAAAATTTTACGTAAGGTTGTATTAAATGACGCAGTTGTTCTTATGGATATTCATGCTCCGATGGTATCACGTAGTTGTGAAGCCGGGCAGTTCATCATTTTGATGTGCGAAGAAGACGGAGAAAGAATTCCTTTGACAATCGCTGATTTTGATCGCGAAAAAGAATCAATAACAATTATTTTCCAAAAAATGGGACGCTCTACTCAATTGTTGGCTACATTTGTAGAAGGCGATAAGCTAGTAAGCTTTGTTGGGCCGTTAGGGAAACCGACTGAATTCCCGGAAGGAATCGAAAATAAAAGAGTTGTTGGTGTAGCTGGAGGGGTTGGATCGGCACCTATTTATCCTCAACTTAAAGCACTCGCTGCAATGGGAACTAAAGTTGATGTAATCATTGGTGGTCGTGAAGCTCAATACGTATTGATGGCGGACATGTTCAGAGAATTCTGCGAAAATGTATATATCGCTACTAATGATGGTTCATTAGGTACTCAGGGGTTTGTAACTGATGTGTTGCAAGATTTAATCAATAAGGGTGAAAAGTATGATGAGTGTATCGCAATCGGTCCAGTTATCATGATGAAAGCAGTAGTTGGCGTAACAAAACCAGCTGGCCTTCCAACTTCAGTTTCATTGAATCCAATCATGGTTGATGGAACAGGAATGTGTGGGGCTTGCCGGGTTACCATCGCCGGAGAAACAAAATTCGCTTGTGTAGATGGTCCTGACTTTAACGGTTTTGACGTGGATTTTGATGAACTTATGAGTCGTCAAAGAGCTTATAAAAAAGAGGAAGATGTTACAGTCACACTTGAAGAAGACGGTCATGTTTGCTTCTGTGGCGGAAAGGGAGATCATAAACATGCCTAATATGTCATTAACTAAAGTTGCAATGCCAGAACAGGATCCTAAAGTAAGAGCAACAAACTTTGAAGAGGTTACTCTTGGATATACTGCCGAAATGGCAATTGAAGAAGCGACTCGGTGTCTGAACTGTAAACATAAACCTTGTGTCAACGGATGTCCGGTAATGGTGCCTATTCCTGAATTCATCTCTCACGTGGCAGCAGGAGAATTCGAAGAGGCTTATAAAGTGATTACCCGTGAAAATGCTCTTCCAGGAATCACTGGACGGGTTTGTCCACAAGAAAAACAATGTGAAAGCAAGTGTGTCCGTGGTATTAAAGGGGAACCTGTTGCCATTGGTCGTCTTGAAAGATTTGTTGCTGACTATCATTTACAAAATGAAGGCAAAATTGAAACTAATATTGAAAAAAACGGTAAAAAAGTTGCTATCGTCGGATCTGGTCCATCAGGTATCACTTGCGCCGGTGAAATGGCAAAATACGGTTATGAGGTAACTGTTTTCGAAGCCTTGCATAAAACAGGTGGAGTATTGTCATATGGTATTCCTGAATTCCGTCTGCCTAAGAGTCTGGTACAACAGGAAGTTGATAATGTTGCTGCATTGGGAGTTGATTTCCAAACAAACGTTATCGTTGGTCGTTCAATTACAGTTGATGAACTGATTGCAGACGGATATGAAGGTATTTTTGTCGGATCTGGTGCCGGATTACCTCGTTTCCAAAATATCCCTGGTGAAAACCTTAATGGGGTGTTTGCAGCCAATGAATTCCTGACACGGGTTAACCTGATGAAAGGATACCAATTCCCGGCAACTCCAACACCGGTAAAAGTTACTGAAACTGTTTGTGTTGTTGGTGCTGGTAACGTAGCTATGGATGCTGCTCGTACTGCTAAAAGATTGGGTGCTAAAAATGTGTACATCGTTTATCGTCGTGGGGCTGAAGAAGTTCCGGCTCGTGAAGAAGAAGTACACCATGCCAAAGAAGAAGGAATCGAATTCAAATTATTGACAAATCCAATTGAAGTCCATGGAAAAGATGGATGGGTTGAATCATTGGAATGTGTTGAAATGGAACTTGGAGAACCTGATGCTTCAGGTCGTCGCCGTCCAAAAGCGATTGAAGGATCTAATTTCAAAATCGAAACTGGAAGTGTTATCGTGGCAATCGGACAGTCACCTAACCCTTTGATCAGATCGACAACTCCAGGACTTAATACTGAATCTTGGGGAGGAATCATTGTTGATGAGGATACAATGGCTACTTCTAAAGAGGGTGTATATGCCGGTGGGGATGCAGTAACTGGTGCTGCAACTGTTATCCTGGCTATGGGTGCTGGTAAGACAGCTGCCAAAGCAATGGATGAATATCTGAAAAACAAATAATGATATAAAAGCGTGATTTCAAATTGCGCTTTTTTGATGGAAAAATCACGAATATTCGAAATAATATGCCGAAAATTTATTATCAGGATGTATTTTCCTTGAAACGGCGGTAATGATTTTATTATCATGATAAAAAACTTTGAAATTGCCTTGCGGTTATGTTATACTCACTTCGAGGAGGCAAACTTATGCATAGATTATTAGAACCATACGCTAAGATTGTGGACTTTTTAGGTAACGCTTTAGGAGAAAACTATGAGATTGCATTACACGACCTGACTGAAAATGACGGGGCTATCGTAGCGATTTCAAATAATCATTTCTCGAAACGTGAAGTAGGAGCTAAAATGTCTAATTTATCACGACATTATATCGAGGATAAAGTATATGAAAAACAGGATTACGTCAACAACTACAAAACTGTAGGTGCTGATGGAAAATTAATGAGATCATCTTCTTATTTCGTTCGAGAAGATGGACGCAAAGAACCCGTAGGGATGCTTTGTATAAATGTAGATATTTCCGATTATGAATACTTGGATACTACATTGAAAAAAATGCTTGGAATCAAAGAAGATGCCGATGTTGAATATAAAATCGACAATCCGGTAGAGGTCTTGTCGACATCTTTGGACCAAATGGTTGACCAATACGTGAAAACTTGTTTGGAAGAAATGGGGTTACCAGGTTATTTTGCAGCCAAAAGGCTGAAAGTTGATGAAAAAATCAAGGTCGTTGAGTTTCTTAATGACCGCGGAACTTTCCAAATCAAAGGTGCGATTACTTTAGTTGCCAACCGGTTGGGAGTTTCAGAGCCAACAGTATACAGATATTTGAAAAAGGCTAGTTAAGGAGAGAAGATAATTAATGGAAGAAAGTGTTTATGTATCAGGGCATCGCAATCCTGACAGTGATAGTATTTGTTCAGCGATAAGCTACTCTTATCTTTTGAACAAAATCGGGAAATACAATGCGATACCTTGCCGTCTAGGTAATGTTTCAAGAGAAACAGAGTTTATTCTAAAAGAATTCGGTGTGGAAGCGCCAATGTTGTTGAAATCAGTAAAACAGACTGTTGAGGATCTAAACTACGATAAAGTCACAGTATTCTCTTCTGAGTTAACTCTTAAAACAGCTTGGTATTTGCTGGAACAACGAGGAATCAGATCAGCTCCTGTTTTAAAAGAAGACGGAAGCCTGGCGGGTCTGCTTTCAACTACAAACATTATTGAAGGTTTTATGAACAAATGGGATGCGGATGTTTTGAAAAATGCCCGTACACCAATGGAAAATGTTGTAGACACGCTGGAAGCGGAGATACTTTATTTAAACAGCGAGCACGAATATGTTGAAGGAGCGGTTCACGTTGCTTCGATGAGAAAAGAAGAAGCCCGCAAAAGAATCGCAGCTAAGGATATTGTGATTATCGGTGGTGATCGTGATGAAACTGTAGCAGCTCTTTTGGATTCGCAAATTGGGATGATCATCCTGACTGGGAACCTGAAAATTTCCGATAAAGTGTTGGAAAAACTTAAAGAAAAGAAAATTTCGGTTATCTCCACTTCTCATAATACATATGATACCGCTCATTTGATTGTTCAATCAATTCCGCTTTCATATGTGATGCAAACTGGAGCCCTGAAAACTTTTTCGATTGAAGACACATTGGATTACGTTAAAGAAGTGATGGCCGAAACCCGTTATCGTGCTTATCCGGTTCTTGATTTCGACGGAACCTGTCTAGGAGCCGTATCAAGATTCGCCCTTTTAAAAGGACTGCGCAAGAAAGTGATCCTGGTTGACCATAATGAACGCGGTCAATCGATTCCCGGGGTGGAAGAGGCCGATATCCTGGAAATCATTGACCACCATCGTGTTGCTGATGTTCAGACAATGTCACCACTGTACTTCAGAGGAGAACCTTTGGGATGTACCAATACTATCATATATAAAATCTATCAAGAAAATGGAATTGAAATTCCTAAAGAAATTGCTGGATTGATGTTGGGGGCAATTTTATCGGATACCTTGATTTTCAAATCTCCGACTTGTACTCCAATTGATGAACATACAGCTAAAGAACTGGCGAAAATCGCTGGAGTCGATTTATATGAGTTCGGAATGAACATGTTTAAAGCGGGTACCTCACTGACTGGAAAGACTGTTGAGGAAATCTTCAATCAGGATATGAAGAAATTCACAGTCAATGACAATACTGTAGCAGTGGCTCAAGTCAATACAATGGATATCGAGGGATTCATGACATATAAGGGTGATATGCTTAAATATATGGAAGAATTCTGTGTTGCCAATAATTTGAAATTCGCATTATTACTGTTGACCGATGTAATCAACGGGAACAGTGAAATCCTGGCTGCCGGTGTGCGCAAAAGCCTGATAGAAGATGCATTTGAAATTAAATTGACTGATAACCAAGCTACATTGAAGGGTGTTATTTCCCGTAAAAAACAAGTAGTGCCTCAATTGACAGGAGTGTTATCTGAATAATGAGATTAGATAAATTCTTAAAAGTATCGAGAATTATCAAAAGAAGAACTCTTTCCAAAGAAATCACTGAGAGTGGAAGAGTCAAAGTCAATGGTAAAGTGGCTAAACCATCTACTACCTTGAAAATTGGTGATGAGATTGAAATTGAGTTCGGAAGAACGATGCTCACCGTTAAAGTCAAGGAGCTTAGGGAACATGTCCTAAAGCAGGACAGTACTTTGCTTTACGAAATAATTGATGAACAGAGAATTGAAAGGGAGGACTAAGTCTTCTCTTTTATATTATGTCAGGAGAATTTACATAAATGAATAAAACAAAAGGGATATTATTAATTGTAGTTTCGGCACTTGGGTTCGCTTTGATGAATGTATGTGTACGTTATTCGGGTGACCTGCCATCGATGCAGAAAAGTTTCTTCAGGAATCTGATTGCATTCATTGTGGCATTTATAGTTTTACAAAGGACACCGGGGGAAAACAACATCAGTGCCAAGTCATGGCCGTATTTGATTCTTCGGGCATTGGCTGGTACCGGGGGGATTGTCAGCAACTTCTATGCGGTGGATCACTTGGTTCTGGCAGATGCTTCAATGTTGAATAAACTTTCGCCATTCTTTGTCTTGATATTTTCGTTTTTTATTCTCAAGGAACGGCTAAAACCGCTTCAGGTTTTGGTTGTTATAGGGGCCTTTATGGGGAGCTTGCTGGTAATCAAGCCGAGCCTTCAGGGAATTGATTTCGGGATGATGGTTGGTCTGTTTGGGGGATTGTGCGCTGGGTTCGCCTACACCATGGTGAGAAAACTGGGTTTGATGGGGGTCAAACCGGCATTCATCGTGGCGTTCTTTTCAGGGTTTTCATGTCTGGTGACTTTACCTTTCATGTTGGCGGATTTCACTCCGATGAGCCAAGTTCAGATTATCAGTCTGCTATTGGCCGGTCTTTTTGCCACCGTTGGACAATTTGCGATAACCATGGCATACAAGTATGCTCCGGCCCGGGAGATTTCGGTATATGATTATTCGAACATCATTTTTACCGCAATTCTAGGTTTCCTGGTTTTTGGTCAGGTAAGCGATATGTTCAGTTGGATCGGATATTTTGTGATCATTGCGATGGCCTTTGTCATGTACCTATACAATAACAATTATTTTGGGGAACACAGTAGAATTAAATAACATTTGTGTTGTAAAGGTTACTTTGCGGTGCTATAATTTTGTTATGAGGTGATTACAATGACCAAATTCAGGAAGGTTAAAATTGGATTTAGAATTGTTTTAGCAACGTTAAGTCTTGTAGTCGCAGGATTTTTGTCATATTCCACAGCTATAAAAATCGCGGATACAGTTGGTATGTATAATCAACTGGAATCGGTGACAATTACCAGGGATAATTTGGAGAGTGAAAAAGCCGATTTGGAAGAAGAGGTTGCCAATCTCCAGGATGAGTCATATTTGACTCAATATGCACGGGAACATTACGTGTTCTTGAAAGATGGAGAACAAGTATCAATAATACCTGATATGGATGACGAATAATCTGCCGTCGAGATGGGAGCCACTAATTAGTGGCTTTTTATTTTTCAAATGCATAAATGTCGGATTTTTAAAATGAAATTGTGATATAATACTATCGAAATTGGAGGAAAGTTATGAAGAAGATAATATTTACTGATCTTGATGAGACGTTGTTGGTTGATCATCATGTGCCAGAAGAGAATCGTGAAATAATCAAAAGAGCGCAGGAAAAAGGGGTCAAAGTCGTTCCTTGTACAGGACGCCCTTACAACATAGTCACTGATATCACCAAGGAAATGGGAATTAGCGGTAAAGACGGAGAGTATGCCATTTGTTTCAATGGGGGCTTGATCATGGAACTCGGGAAAGAGGAAATCATTGATTTTAAACGAATGGATTTCAATCTGGTTAAACCGGTTTTTGAAAATGGGATAAGAAACAATTTATGTGTTTTGATCTTTACCCTCGACAAAGTTTATATGTGGAATACGCTTGAAAGCGAACTGATTCGCAAAAAGGATCAAAAAGCTCCATTGATTATCATGGAGGATACTGATACAAACATTGATTTTCTCAAGGATGAACTGATTGCCAAAATTTTGTATGTGAATGAAGACAAGGAAGTTCTTGACTACGCTATTTCATTCTTGACTGATGAATTCCTGAACGAAGTCACACTTACTTTCTCATCATCGCGATATGCTGAATTCAACGATTACGGAATCAACAAGGGAGCAGCGATCCGTGAATTATGCCGAATCTTGAATGTTGATATTGAGGATACCCTGGGGGTTGGGGATAATTATAATGATGTTGAAATGATCAAAGCCGCTGGAACTGGTGTATATATGGCCAATACTCCGCCGGAACTGGCTTGCCATGGAGACTATGTCACCAAAAAACGCTATGATGAAGGTGGTTTTGTTGAAATGATGGAGAAGTTTGTTTTCAATGATTAGTTTCAGTGATTTTTTGACCAGGGAAAAGGACAAGGAATATTATGCTGATTTGATGATCAAAGTCGCAACTGCATATCAGGAAAACACAATCTTTCCACCAAGAGATAAAATCTTCAACGCCTTTGAATTATGCGACCTTCCCCAAGTCAAGGTCGTGATAATTGGTCAGGACCCATATCATGAACAGCACCAGGCCAATGGTTTGGCTTTCAGTGTCAATGAGGGGGTGAAACTTCCTCCAAGTTTGCGAAATATCTATCGGGAACTCAATGAGGATATCGGATGTGATATTGTTGAACATGGCGATTTAAGTATCTGGGCCCGACAGGGGGTTCTGTTGATCAACAATGTTCTAACCGTTCAGGAGGGACTTGCCAACAGTCACTCTACTTATGGGTGGCAGGAGTTCACTTTGAATATCATCAAGGAAATAAACAATTCCAATCATCCAGTTGTGTTCGTCTTGTGGGGCAAGAATGCCCAAACCAAGAAGAAATATCTGGATGCACGGCATCTGGTGATTGAATCACCGCATCCATCGCCTTTAAGTGCTTACCGGGGATTCTTTGGATCGAAACCGTTCAGCCGGGCAAATGAATTTTTGAAGAATAACGATTTAGGAGAAATTGACTGGTGTTTGAAAATCTAAGACAAGCTTTGGATTTTATTGAAAACCAAAGAATCAAAAGAACCCTCGAACAATTCAAGGAAACACTTGAAAAATACGGGTTCAAGCGAGATTACGAAAATGTGATTCATATAACGGGAACCAACGGAAAAGGATCGACGACAAAATACCTCCAATTAATTTTGAACAATCACGGTTACCGGGTTGGGACCTTTACCTCGCCATATCTGGTAAAACACAATGATCGAGTCTGTATCGATGGTGAAATGATCGGCGATAATGATCTGTTGTCAATAATCAACAATCTTCTAGACATAATCAAAACAGAAAATTTGTCGATGTTTGAAATTGATCTTTTGATTGCTTTGGAATGGTTCAAGGACAAGGACCTCGATTATCTGATATTTGAGGCCGGAATCGGAGGTCTTAATGACAAGACCAATATTTTCAACTCTAAAATCAGTGCTATCACCAATGTTGCCTTGGATCATCAGGAAATGCTGGGGAATACGATTGAAGAGATTTGTGTCAACAAAATGGGGATAATCAGGAATGATTCCATCTTTGTGACAACAGAGACGAATCCGAAAATGACTTCACTGATGGCGCAGCGCTGCCAGGAGCTGAATACCAAGTTTGTCAAGGTCGATCCGACTAAGATAATTTTGGACGGAGAAGTTTTGGAATTCAATTTTGAGCCAGGTTATCAACAAGGCAACGGAGCTCTGGCTATTGCCATTGCCGGATGCCTGGTTGAATTAGAGCGTAAAAAAGTGTTGGAATCCCTGGCTGGATTCAGTCTGCCGCTTCATTTCGAACGGATTGATAAATTCATTCTGGACGGCTCTCATAACCCGGCCGGAATCAAAGCTCTGGTCGAATCGATCAAGGGAATGACAAATGTAGCAATAATTTTCAGTGCTCTTGATGATAAAGATGTGGTTACAATGAACAGTTTGTTCGGTAACTACCCGATTTATCATAGTAGTTTCCACGATTTTAGACAAAAGAGAAATAAAAATGAAAAATTTACCGATACTGTATCCAAAATATATAAAAAATATGATACAATAATACTGACAGGAAGTATTCATTTTGTTTCTTGTGCTAGAGAGTATTTAGGGGGTAGGTTTCATGGCAAATAAAGCAATTGTGAAAACTGAATCTATTTTTTGGGAAGATAAACGCCTTGATTTTTAGGGCGTTTTTTTGTACTTTGTTTTGGCTGTCAAAATGTTATTTTCTGTGGTATAATTAGTCTGAAATCGCTTACATTATAAGGAGGATGAAACTATGGGTAAAGAGATTGTAGCAATGATTTTGGCTGGTGGTCGTGGGACACGTTTAAAAGCGTTGACTGTCAGTGTTGCGAAACCAGCTGTACACTTTGGAGGTAAATATCGGATTATTGATTTTCCGTTAAGTAACTGTTCCAATTCAGCTATCGATGTTGTCGGAGTGTTGACACAATATGAATCGGTATTGTTGGGTACGTATGTAGGCGCTGGGACAAAATGGGGTCTAGATGGAAAGCAGTCACAAGCTGCGGTTTTACCAGCTCGTGAACGTGGTGGCGTAGGGGCCACTTGGTATGTAGGTACTGCTGATGCCATCTATCAAAATATTGAATTCCTGGATGAACAAAATCCGGAATATGTTCTGATATTATCAGGAGATCATATTTATAAAATGGATTATTCGAAAATGTTGGAAGCTCACAAAGCCAAAGGTGCGGATGCGACTATTGCCGTATTGAACGTAACAATGGAAGAAGCAACTCGTTTTGGGATAATGAATACTAATGAAGACGGAACTATCTATGAGTTCGAAGAAAAACCGGAACATCCAAAATCAACATTGGCATCAATGGGGATTTATATCTACACATATCAAGAATTGAGAAAATATCTGATTGAAGATGCCAAGGATGAGAACTCTCAACATGACTTTGGGATGAATATCATTCCTAACATGCTTAATGACGGAAAAATGCTCTATGCTTATGAATTTGATGGATACTGGAAAGACGTTGGTACTGTCGATTCATTATGGGAAGCAAATATGGATTTGTTAGGAGATTCGGAATTAGATCTTTACAACATTAAACGTGATTGGAAGATTTATACTGAAGATACCCTGGCAAAACCGCAATATATCGGCGAAGATGCAGAAATCTGCAATTCAATCATCAATCAAGGATGTGTGATTGAAGGTAAAGTTAAAGGTTCGGTATTGTTCGGTGGCGTAAGTATCGGAAAAGATGCTGTTATCGAAGATTCAGTTTTGATGCCTGGAGTTCTTGTTGAAGAAGGCGCAATTATCAAAAAATCGATAATCGATGAAGGTGTGGTTGTAGAATCAGGCAAAGTAATAAACGAAGAAGCTAACGAAGTAATGTTGGTTTCAAATCAAGAAGGATAGGGGGAGTTTGATATGCCAAAAGTAATCGGAATTGTCAATTTACATACAGAAACAAGCTATGATGGCTTGACAGAAAGAAGACCAGGTGCGTCAGTTAGTTTTTTAGGACGTTATGCAATTATTGATTTCGTGCTTTCAAACTTTTCAAATTCGAACATTGATTCGGTTGGTGTTTTGATTCAAGAAAAACCACGTTCACTGTTTAAACATCTTGGTGGTGGAAATTCTTGGGATTTTAACTCGAAAGCTGGTGGGATTTCTTTCTTATATAATGAAAAATATGCCAACAACAAAAAATACAACCATGATTTGAATAACTTGGATGAAAATATTCATTTCATTCAATCTGAAAATCCGGAATATGTTGTCATTGCACCGGCTCACATTCTGACTACCATGAATTTTGAGGATGTTATTGCCGCTCATGAAAAATCAGGAGCGAAAATAACCGTGGCCTACCAACATATTACCAATGGTTCTGAAAGTTTCATCGGAGCGCAGACCTTAAGAGAAGACAATGGGGTAGTAACGCGATTCGATACCAACAAAGGAATTTTGGATGTTGCCGACGTTTCTTTAGAAACTTATGTTGTCAACAAGGATGCCTTGCTTGACATTATCCGAGATGCCAAAAAAGTTTCTTCATTCTTCAAACTGAAAGATGCCTTGGCTTACTATGTCAATGAGAAAAAAATTCATGCTTATGAATATCGTGGATATGCTCGTTATGTGGATTCGCTGGAAAACTATTACAAGATTTCTCTTGAATTCTTGAATTTGGATATTTCTTCGGCAGTTTTCAAAGCAAACTGGCCAATCTATACCTTGACCAACGATACACCTCCGGCTAAATATCTGAAATTTGCATCGGTGAAAAAATCATTTATTGCTAATGGAGCGATTATCGAAGGTACAGTTGAAAACAGTATTATCGGCCGTGGTGTTCGCATTGGTAAAGGGGCAATCGTTAAAAATTCAATCATCTTCACCGGAGCGAAAATCGCTGACGGCGCAGTGGTTGTCAATACAATCATGGATAAACGTTCAGAAGTAAAAATCCAGAAAGATTTGATCGGAGACAAACAATTACCTCTTTACGTTAAAGAAGGGGATGTCGTTTAATGAGAGTTTTATTCGCTGCCTCTGAGGCTGTTCCTTTTATCAAATCGGGAGGTCTTGCTGACGTTATCGGTGCCCTGCCAAAAGAAATGGCTAAAAAGGGAATCGAACCAATTGTCGTACTGCCAAAATATCAGGATATCAATCTCAATGATGAACTGGAATATGTCACTTCTTACGATATTTATATCGGATGGCGCAAACTTTACTGTGGTGTCTTCAAAATGGAACGTGATGGAGTGACCTACTACCTGATTGATAACGAAATGTATTATAAACGCCCGGGTCTATATGGGTACCATGATGACAACGAAAGATTTGCATATTTCGATTTTGCGGTTCTGGAATTGATCAGTCATTTGAACCTTGATATTGATGTTCTGCATCTTCATGACTGGCAGACGGCGATGATTTCCATGCTTTACAAGGAAAGATATTGCTATTTCCCAGGATATGAAGATATCAAAGTTGTTTTCACGATTCACAATATTGCCTATCAGGGCAAATGTGATCCTAAACTTCTTACCGATCTGTTTGGATTGGATAGTTACCTTTACTACAATGGTAATGCGCGTCACGATGGTTGTCTTAATATGATGAAAGCAGCAATTGTCTACAGCGATGTTATCACAACGGTATCGCCTACCTATGCTCAGGAGATTTTGACTCCTGAATTTGGGGAAGGTTTGGATACGGTTCTGGAACTTCGAAAATATGATTTGTACGGGATATTGAATGGGATTGATTATGATATTAACAATCCGGCGACAGACCCGAATATAATCGCAAATTACGACGTTGAAACTGTCAAAACCCAAAAAATCAAGAATAAATTGGAGTTGCAAGCGGAAGTCGGATTGGAACAGGATGTGGCAATGCCATTGATTGGAATTGTTACCAGACTGACCAGACAAAAAGGTCTCGATATCATTCTTAATAAGATTGATGAGATCATGAAAGAGGAAACCCAGGTGGTAATTTTGGGTGCCGGCGACCAAAATTATGAAGATGCCTTAAAGGATGTTGCTTCCAAATATCCAGGCAGACTGGCTTTGCAGCTGAAATACGATTTTGGATTATCATGTCGAATCTACGCAGGTACCGACATGTTCTTGATGCCTTCGCTATTCGAACCTTGCGGTCTTTCACAGATGATGGCACTAAGATACGGATCAGTACCAATCGTTCGGGAAACCGGAGGGTTGAAAGATTCGGTTCCGGCATATGATGAAGAAAGCAATACCGGACTGGGATTCAGTTTTGTTAATTTCAATGCGGAAGAAATGCATGATACTATCCGCTATGCATTGCATGTTTACTATAATGATAAAGAAGCATGGGATGAAATTGTTGAGCGGGGAATGAAAACAAAACTCGACTGGGATAGATCGGCTGACGAATATATCAAGATATTCCAATCATTGCTATAAAAATGGGCGGGGGAGCAATACCTCCGCTTTTTTAGTTGCGAAGCAATACTATCACATATAGACTGTTACCCGTTAAAATGTCATCAAGGTAACCATGTTCTTTGTAAGTGTTGCACTGGAGTCATAATTTTAGTAAAATAATCAAAGGAGGTTTTCTTATGAAAAAAAATTGTTTCATTGCAGCTGCCTTGATTCTGTTGCTTACAGGTTGTCAAAGCGAAGAAATTAGCGATAACACTGTAAAAAACGGAACTGAATATACTATCAATGATAATATTTCATTTTACTACCCTGATACATTTGAACTGATCGAGGCTACTGGAAATAAAGTTTCCTTTGCTTATGAAGACCAAAGCATTTATTATGAAGTAATCGAAGATGATTCACAGAATCTATTGGAGGATTTGGATGACCTGTATATCGGGATGCTGGAGCAGGACGGAGCGCAAATAATATCTGTTTCCAAACCGATAATCGACAGCGGATTGGATTGTTATTTGATTACAGGACTTTATAGTGATGTGTCAATTCGCTTTAGTGAATTGGTTTATTTCACTACTGAAAACACATATGTGTATGGATACCAGGCAACTTCAGATGCTTATGATAAAAACAGTGAAGTTATTGTGAATTACCTGGAAACACTATCGATAGATACGGGAGAAATTTAGATGATAAAATTGTTCAATAGTTTGACTAATAAAAAAGAGGAATTCACGTCGATAAAAAAAGATGAGGTGTCGATGTACGTTTGTGGGCCAACGGTTTACAACTATATCCATATCGGAAACACCCGTCCGATGATTGTTTTCGATGTGTTGCGTCGAATGTTCGAATACTACGGATATGATGTTACTTTCGTTTCCAACTTCACTGATGTTGATGATAAGATAATTGCCGGAGCCAAAAAAGAAGGGATCAGTGAGAAAGAACTTTCTGACAAATATATTCAAGCATACAATGATGTCAGAGAAGCACTTAATCTCGAGTTCCCAACTTACAGTCCCAGAGTCACTGAAACGATGGATGAGATCATTGATTTTATCCAGGATTTGATCGACAAAGGCTATGGTTATGAAGTTGATGGAGATGTCTACTTCAGAGTGCCGAAGGTAAAAGACTACGGTCAGCTTTCAAAGATTCAACTTGATGAATTGATTGCTGGAGCTAGTAACAGGGTTGATGATGAAAATAAAAAAGAATCATCAGCTGATTTTGCGTTGTGGAAAAAGACTGATGATGGGCTTCGCTATGATTCCCCATGGTCAACCGGACGTCCGGGATGGCATAGTGAATGTGTGGTCATGATTAACGATATTTTTGAAAATGGCAAAATTGATATTCATGGCGGAGGAATGGATTTGAAGTTCCCGCATCATGAAAATGAAATAGCCCAATCAATGGCCCTTCATGACCATCCGATTGCCCATACTTGGATGCACAATCAAATGATCAATATCAATAACGAAAAAATGTCAAAATCAAAAGGGAATGTTTTGTGGGCCAAGGACCTGGTAGCAACGCTGGGATGCAATGTCTATAAATGGCTGATGCTTTCAAGTCATTATCGCAATCCGCTCAACTTTACTGATGAAGTTCTTCAAGGCGTTCAAAAGGAAGTAAGCAAGGTAGAAAACGTTCTTAAAAGCACGAGTCTATATCTTCAAGTGGAAGCAGTAGGGTCGGGTCAATACGATAAGAACAAGGTTGACGAGATGGCTGAAGCTCTGGCTGATGATTTGAATACTTCGCTGGCCCTGACTAAAATACTGGATATTGTCAAAGAGCTTAATCAGGCAACCCGCCAAAAAGATAAAGATTCCAAGGTAATCAGTGATCTCTATGCTACCTTGGTCAAAATGATGGATTTGATCGGGCTTGTTGTCGATGTGAAGGAATTGAGTGATCAAGATATCGAATTATTTCGCAATTGGCAGGAAGCCAAGAGTCGCAAAGATTTTGAGAGTGCGGATAAATTCCGTGATGAATTGAAAGAGCGTGGAATAATTTAATGGATCATAGTTTGAAAAATCCGTTGGTGTTGGCCTATCTTGGGGATAGCGTCCTGGAATTGCATGTCCGCTATCACATTATCGAAGATTTAAAAATCGGAAAAGTAAATGAAATGAACAAGGTTGCCTTGGGATTTGTAAGCGCAAATGCTCACTTGCAGTTCATGCAGCATCTGATTGCCCATAATCTGATTGACGAAAAGGAAATGAGTATCTACAAACGAGGACGCAATCATAAAGAAGCCCGTTCTAAAAAAGGCGCTCATCATCATTCGACTGGGTTTGAAGCGATTCTGGGCTATCACCACTTAAATGGAAATGAGGCCAGAATTCAGGAGATACTGAACCTGTTCTATAAGTTCAATGAAACTAAATAGGAACGAATTTGAGACAAAATGAAGGAGTATATATGAGACAATATATATATGGAAAGAACACAGTGATCGAAGCCATCAAAGTTCGAAGTGCAACAAAAGTGTACCTCGTGAATAAAGATGACAAAGTCCTCGATCTATGCAAACGCAATAATATCAAAGTGGAGCTGATCAACAAAGACAAAGCGTTCAAGATGGTTGGCAAGGTAAATCATCAGGGAATGATCGGGGAAGTCAAGGAGTATCAGCTTTCGAGCGTGGAAGAAATTGTTGCGATTGGAAAGAAAAAGGAATACCCATTGATTGTCATGCTTGATGGTCTGGAAGATCCTCATAACCTGGGAGCCATTTTGAGAAGTGGCGATGCCCTGAATATCGATGGGGTCATTATCGGGAAAAATCGTTCAGTCGGACTTAATTCGACAGTTGCCAAAGTATCTACTGGAGCCATCGACCATGTTAAAGTGGCCGCGGTTACCAACCTGTCACGAACTTTGGAGAGTTTGAAGCAACAGGGATATTGGGTCGTTGGAGTTGATTTGGAGAATTCGGTTGACTATCGAAAAGTTGACTATAAAATGCCGGTTGTTCTAGTTATCGGATCAGAGGGTAAGGGGATATCCAGATTGGTTAAGAAGAACTGTGATTACAGCGTTATTTTGCCGATGGAGGGACATGTTACTTCCCTGAATGCTTCGGTGGCAACTGCTGTAATGCTTTACCAAGTTTACAATTCACGTAATCCGATTCAATAAAAAAGGGGAGGCAAGGTTATGAGTTATAGTTTGGAGGAATTGTATTATTTATATTTGCAAGGATGCCCGTATGCATTCGAGGAGTATATTAAAAAAGTCACGGAAATTATAAAAATAACCACCTACTCCGAAGTTAAACGGAATCGGTACATCAAATATTGGGATATTGACGAAATAATTGCCAATAATCTTGAAGATATCTTGAGAATATCCAGAAGTTTCAGATACGACAAAGGATGTCGGATGGAAACATATATATCAAAGGTTTTTCGCAATAAGACCAAGACCTCTTTTCGTAATGAATTAAGATATCAAAACAACCATAATAGTATTTCGTATGAGGATCTTAATGAATACTACGGAAATGTCAAAATTGCCCAAGAATATGAAACGTATAAGCCTGACGATAAACTTGAGTTCAAGGATACAATCAGAGAGGTTGTTGAGTTTGTGGATGAAAATTGTTCCAAGACGGAAGGGCAAATATTCGTACTTAGAGCGAACGGTTACAGTACAAAGGAAATTGCCGAAGAACTCGATTTGACGATAAAAGCCGTCTATAACGCCAGTGCGAGGCTCAATAGAAAGCTTAAAGACTTAAAAAAGTTTGACGGATAGCCGTTTTTATGTTAATGTTAAAAAGTTAGAAAGAGTGATATTATGAAAGAAAAAGTGATTTTAGTTTGTACTGAGTGCCTTTCTCGTAATTATACAATTACAAAAAATAAGAGAGTTAACGTTGAGAGACTAGAATTAAGAAAATATTGTAAAAAATGCGGTAAACATACGCTTCACCGCGAAACTAAGTAGGAGGATCTATGAAGATACGCGAGTGGTGTAAATTAAAAGAAATTAAATCGCAAGTAAAGAAAATCCATTGGTTGGAAAAAGACAAATTAGTTAAGAATTCTCTTATTGTAATTTGCTTTATGTTTGTTATGGGTTTATATTTTTATGCAAGTGATGCTATTATTGTAGTAATTTTTGAAATGTTGGGGTTGAGTTAATATGGTAGATATGAACGATGAAGGTAGACAGTGGTATGTTGTTAACACATACTCTGGACACGAATACAAAGTAAAAGAAAATATCGAAAAACGGGTGGAGTCAATGGGACTTCAAGATATCCTGTTTAGAATCGTTGTACCTGAACACGTAGAGACAGAAGTCAAAGACGGGAAAAAAGTCAATATAAGCAAGACTATGTTCCCTGGTTATGTTCTTGTTGAGATGATCATGACCGATGAGGCTTGGTATGTTGTTCGTAACACACCGGGAGTTACTGGATTTATCGGATCTTCAGGGGGAGGGGCTAAGCCATTCCCACTGCAAAAATCAGAATTGGATCCTATTTTGAAAGCAATGAACCTTACACCAACATCTTTCGAAATCGATTTTGAAGAAGGAGACGACGTCAAAGTTGTTGCCGGTCCTTTGAAAGATAAAATCGGTAAAGTTGAATCGATTGATCGTGAAAAGGATACTGCAAAAGTTCTTATCGATATCTTAGGAAACTTGAATACTGCTGAAATCGAGTTGGTTCAGCTGGAAAAAGTTGAATACTAAACTAATAATAAATAGTTGATTAACACTCTCAGTCGGATAGGCATGCCGGATAACTGGGAGTGTTTTTTTTATTCCAAAATTAATTTACAAAAAAAGGCAAAAAACAACAATGGAAGTATGCAACACAAAAAGAGGCAAATATCACACAAAATATGTTAGCGCTTACTTTGTGAAATGATTAATGTGAAACACCAAATTTACGGTTTGAAACTTATGTAAAAAAGGGTGGAAACCGTTACCTGAGACCGTTTTTATCACATATTTTTTGTTATTTCCTGAAACGTACTGATAGTGCGGATTTCAGGCGATAAATGTTGGAATATATTGATAAAAAGCACTTTTTTTGGGTTTTAGGGTTGCTTTGGTTGTCAGAATATTGTAAAATTTACTCATGACTTTGGAGGTTAGTTATGTCTAAGATAAAAAATATCAAAGAATCAATCATAACTAGTGTGAAGGAACGCAAGGCAATGTTTATACCTGTAGTTGCCGTAGCTTCATTTGCATTGGTAGGTTACGCGGCGGTTGACCGTGAAGCACCGACAATTGATTCTAACAATATTGAATTAGCATACGGTCAAGAATTTTCAACTGATTTGGTTGAGGTTCACGATAATCATGATACTCTTAGTGAGATGGTTATTACTGCCGATACAGATTCATTAAATATCAATCAATTGGGAGATTACACAGTGATGGTAACTGCGACTGATCAATTCCAGAATACAGCGACAAAAAATATTGTTGTTTCGGTAATTGACAATCAAGCACCTGATTTTACTGTTATTGGTAATCGAACAGGCTATACAATTGAAGTTCCGGTAATGGGTTCTACTGCAATTGGTGATTACATCAATGCCACAGATAACGTCGATGGAGATGTTACGCCATTCATTGAAACTTCAACACAATTAAATACAGAACAATTAGGTCTGACAACAGTTACGATTACAGCAACTGACAGTTCGGACAATAAAGCAGAAGAAACATTCTATTTCAATGTGGCCGATACCCAAGCACCGGTAGCGAATCTTTCGCAAGGTGAAGTGGTTACTTTGAACTACGGAACAGAATTCAAACTGAGTGATTATCTGACTTATGAAGATAATTTTGATCAGGAATTGGATATTGCTGTCGAAGGTAATGTCGATTCCAAAAATGAAGACGGTGAGCAGCAACTGACAGTTACGGCAACCGATTCATCAGGAAACCAAACTGTTAACAGTCTGGTATTCACAGTAAAAGATACGGCAGCGCCGACAATCAAACTTTCTAAATCAACAGTTGATATCCTTACGGGAGCAAGTATTTCTACAAGATCTTACCTTGTTTCGGCAATTGATAACAAAGATGGTGATTTGACTGGAAAGGTATCGATTTCAAGTATTGATACTTCAACTTCAGGAACTAAGACGGTAACGTATTCGGTTTCGGATAGTGAAGGCAATGTTGCCAAAGCAACCTTGAAAGTCAAGGTATCTTCAATCGGAAATAAGATTCTTTCGGTTGCAGCTACCAAGCTGGGAAGTCCTTACGTATGGGGCGCGACAGGGCCGTATACATTTGACTGTTCCGGATTCACGCAGTGGGTCTACCGCCAAGTGGGAATCTATATTCCTCGAGTTTCCGGTGACCAAAGATATGCGGGAACGGCTGTATCGGTTTACAACGCCCGTCCAGGTGATATCTTATGGAGATCTGGGCATGTCGCACTTTTTGTAGGTGGGAATACTTATATCCACGCACCACATACCGGTGACGTTGTGAGATACGCTACAGGTATCAGCAGTTTCACATACGCAATCAGAATTTACTAAAACAAAAAAGAGATCTTGTATCTCTTTTTTTTACGGAGGAACATATGATAGACAAAAAATACTTTTTCTTTGATATTGATGGTACGCTTGTCGATTTGAACAACGGAATCGATCGCATCACCACAAAGTCAAAGTTAGCCATGGATGAACTTAAAACCCGGGAACACGAGGTTCTTGTTGCGACAGGGCGCAGCATTTGCTTTATTCCGGATTTTGTTAACGAATACAGTTTCAGCGGTTTTGTGACTTGCAATGGAGCTTACGTCGAGTTAAACGGCAAATCGCTGTACAAGTCGGCAATTTCCAAAGAAGCAATTAAAGAAGTGATTGAGTTCTGTCAAGTTCATGACAGCAACTACTATTTTGAATCGCGAGATAACATTTATATCAGAGACCATGAAGATGAAATGCATAAAAAATTCATTGCCGAGTGGTCGATGAAAAAAGAAGTCTGCGTCGATGACTTCGATTATGAACAGATCGAAGTTTATATCGGGATGTTGGTCTGTCCTGATGTGGAAACCTTGAATAAGGCTCGTGGCAAGCTAGGCAATTATTTTGACCTGCAGCCCCATATTCAAGAATACTCATGTGACTTGACTTTGAAAGGCGAATCAAAAGGCAAAGGAATCAAGAAACTTTGTGAACATTTGAACGTCCCAATCGACAATACCATTGCATTTGGTGATGCATACAATGATTTTGAAATGATTGAAACTGTTGGAATGGGGATTGTGATGGGCAACGGCGTAGCGCAGCTCAAGGAAATCGGCGACTATGTTACTGAGACGGTTGAGCAAGAAGGAATTTATCAAGCTTTGAAAAATCACAAATTTATCTAATTTATTTGCAATTACCGTGATTTATGATAATATGGATGCATGGGGAGTAGTCACCGTATCCTACGTTTTTATATTCGTCATCTCGTATTTATACCGGATATAAAGTCATTGACAAGACCATGTTTCAATAGGGGACATGCGTCTTTTTTTATTAATTTGGGAGGAACACAATGATCATACAGTTTGGGATTTTGATTTTAGGGTTTATACTTTTAATAAAGGGGGCTGATATCTTTGTCGAAGCTTCAAGCAAGCTGGCTTCAAAAATGCATATTCCTGAAATTGTAATCGGGCTGACAATAGTTGCTTTTGGTACAAGTGCTCCAGAGGCAGCGATTTCAATCACATCCGCCTACAGTGGCGCAGCCGATCTTAGTATCGGAAACATAATCGGATCAAATATCATGAACGTATTGTTTGTGTTGGGGGTTACTGGAGTTATCGCCTCACTGGCGGTTAAGAAAAACACCATCAGATATGAGATACCTTTTGTAATGTTGATTACGATTGTTTTGGCTGTGTTGGGTTCAATTGGCGGATCAATCAGCAGATTCGATGGAATGATTCTATTGGGGCTTTTCCTGGTTTTTTTGGGATATTTGTACTGGCTGACTACTACCGGACAGGAAACTTCGCTGGATGAAGTCAGTGTGGCTGAAGAAAAAGACAAAACGTACAGGTTGCTGTTTTTTATTGTTGTCGGAATAATGATGATTATCGGCGGAAGTAATCTGACAATCGATTCAGCAACAAGTATCGCCACATCGTTTGGGGTGGATGATCGGATCATTGGTCTTACGGTGGTCGCATTGGGAACCTCGTTGCCGGAATTGATAACTTCAATTACGGCAGCACTCAAGGGAAATGTCGATATTTCGGTCGGAAATATCGTCGGTTCCAATATTTTCAATATTCTGCTGGTACTGGGTACCACTTCAGTGGTGGCGCCTAGCGCGGTAATATTTGATCATTCATTTATAATGGATGCGTTTGTGGCCTTGGCGGCGATTGTACTGTTTTTCAGTCTTACCTTCAAGACCAATATCTTCAATCGCCGTAGTGCGATGGTTCTTGTGGCAGGGTATGTCGCATACCTGTTCACAATTATTTAAATTTTCATACACTTGTATTAAGGGCTGATTCGATTTGGGGAACTGGAATTTGGACGTTGAAATATTCACGGCCATTTATTAGGAACATCATATTCTCAAATTGAATCAGCTTTCTTATTATTTGACAATTGGGAATATTCTTAATATCGACAGGGATATTTTGGGTATATCGCAATGTAAACGGTAACATAAAAAGTTTGTGAAATTTTTTGCGAATAATGCTTGTAATTGATTTAGATAGCATGTATACTAGCGTTGTAAATTAAATATTTCACAAATATATTGGAGGAAACAATTAATGGCAGAAAAAAAAGTTGCTAAAAAAGAAGTTGAAGCTGTAAAAGCGGCGGCTCCTACTGAGGCAGAAACTGATGCTCATATTGATGGTCTTGTAACTGGCGCGTTACAAGCATTAAAAGAGTTCGAATCATTCAATCAAGAACAAGTAGATCATATCGTGGCTAAATGTTCAGTAGCAGGTTTAGATGCTCATGGTATCTTAGCTGAAGCTGCAGTAAAAGAAACTGGACGTGGTGTATTCGAAGATAAAGCGGTTAAAAACTTATTCGCTTGTGAATACGTAACTTCAAACTTACGTCACACTAAAACTGTTGGAATCATCAATGAAGATCCTTTAACAGGAATTACTGAAATTGCTGAACCAGTTGGTGTTGTATGTGGTATCGTTCCAACAACAAACCCAACATCTACAACAATCTTCAAATGTTTAATCGCATTGAAAACAAGAAACCCTATCATTTTCTCATTCCATCCATCAGCTCATGAATGTTCTGTTCAAGCAGCAACTGTAATCAGAGATGCAGCAATCGCAGCTGGAGCTCCTGAAAACTGTATCCAATGGTTAGGAATCAAATCTATGTACGCAACTGGTGCGTTAATGAATCACCCAGGAATCGCTACAATCTTAGCAACTGGTGGTAACGCAATGGTTAAAGCTGCTTACTCTTGTGGTAAACCTGCATTAGGTGTTGGGGCTGGTAACGTTCCTGCTTATGTAGAAAAAACAGCTGTATTAAAACGTGCTGCTAATGATATCTTCTTATCAAAAGCATTCGATAACGGGATGATCTGTGCTTCTGAACAAGCTGCAATCATTGACAAAGAAATCTATGATGCATTCAAAGCTGAAATCGGAAAATACCCAGTTTATTTCACAAACGCTAAAGAAAAGAAAATGTTAGAAAAATTCATGTTCGGTGTTGAAAGTGGATCTGACAACGTTGCTGCTGGTAAATTAAATGCGACTGTAGTTGGTAAACCTGCTGCTTGGATCGCTGAACAAGCTGGATTCACTGTTCCTGCTGACACTCAAGTACTTGCTGCTGAATGTGCTGAAGTTGGACCAAATGAACCATTAACTCGTGAAAAATTATCTCCAGTATTAGCAATCTTGAAATCAAACAGTACTGAAGAAGGTATCGAATTAGCTGGACAAATGGTTGAATTCAACGGTTTGGGTCACTCGGCTGCAATCCATACTGAAGATCATGACATCACTGTTAGATTCGGTAGAAGATGTAAAGCAATCCGTATTATCGAAAATGCACCATCAACATTCGGTGGAATCGGTTCAGTTTATAATGCATTCATCCCTTCATTAACATTAGGTTGTGGATCATATGGACATAACTCAGTTTCAAACAACGTTAGTGCTTTAAACTTGATCAATATTAAAAGAATCGGGAGACGTAACAACAATATGCAATGGGTTAAACTTCCACCAAAAATTTATTTCGAAAGAAATTCTATCCAATATCTTAAAGATATGAAAGATATGGAAAAATGTATGATCGTAACTGACAAAGGTATGTACAACTTAGGTTACGTTGATAAAATTGAAGATGTAATCCGTCGTCGTAATAATAAAGTAGACATCGAATTATTCTTCGAAGTAGAACCAGATCCATCTTTGGAAACAGTATACAAAGGTGTTGAAGTAATGAAATCATTCCAACCTGACTGCATCGTTGCATTAGGTGGGGGGTCTTCAATGGATGCTGCTAAAATCATGTGGTTATTATACGAAAACCCAGAAGTAGTATTCGATGATCTGAAACAAAAATTCATGGATATCCGTAAACGTGCATTCAAATTCCCTGAATTAGGAAGTAAAGCTAAAATGATCTGTATCCCAACAACATCAGGAACTGGATCTGAAGTTACACCTTTCGCGGTTATCTCTGACAAAAAAGAAAACAAAAAATATCCATTGGCTGACTACGCATTGACTCCAACTGTAGCTATCGTTGACCCTGAGTTCGTTGCTACATTACCAAAAGCAGTAGCTGCTGATACAGGTATCGACGTATTAACTCATGCGGTTGAAGCTTATGTTTCAATCTTAGCATCTGACTTCACTGACGGATGGGCTAAACAAGCAATCAAATTAGTATTCGATTACTTAGAAGATTCAGTATTCACTGGTTCACCACTTGCACGTGAAAAAATGCATAATGCAGCTACAATCGCTGGTATGGCATTCGCTAACGCATTCTTAGGTGTTAACCACTCATTAGCTCATAAAATCGGTGGGGAATTCCACGTACCTCATGGACGTACAAATGGTATCTTATTACCACACGTAATCCGTTACAATGGTACTGTTCCAACTAAATTAAACATCTGGCCAAAAATTGAAAACTATCAAGCTGACGTTAAATACATGGAATTAGCTCAATTAATCGGATTAAATCCTAAAACTCCAGCTGAAGGTGTCGCAATGTTCGCTGATGCTTGTGAAGAATTGTGTGCTAAAATCGGTATTGCTGCAAATATCGAATCACAAGGAATCGCTAAAGATACATGGGAAGAAGCTATTCACCGTATGGCAATGAATGCTTACGAAGATCAATGTACTCCATGTAACCCAAGAATGCCTCTTATCAATGATATGGAAGCAATGTTGAGAACAATCTACGATTACAAAAGCAAATTCGCTAAATAATCTGTCTTAACTATTAACCTGTGAAGAAAATCTGTCCTTAGGGCGGTTTTCTCACAGGTTTTTTTATTTATTTTTCAATTGTCACATTTTTGTCATATTATTAAGATAGACTATCAGTGAAGAAACAGCAGTAACAAGTTCTGTTGGAAACGAGGTACTAGAATGAAGAAAAAAGTAATTGTGAAAATATTGGTTGATGCCTTGATGGCATTCACGATGATTTCATTGATGTTTGGATATGGAACCACGCCACTATTTCATGAAGTGGCGGGAATTATGATCGGAGTATTTTTCCTGACTCATATTGCCCTCAATTATCGAGAAACCAAAGCCCAGTTAAAAACGCTGCTAACTGGAAAACTTAAAGGCAGCCGCAAGGTCAATGCAATCTTGGATGTGCTATTGATCATCATGATGCCAGTTGATGTGATTTCAGGGTTGATAATCTCCCGGGTTCTGTTTGTAACAGCATATAATGAAACCTTGGTATCACTCCACAATGTCGTATCATGGCTGGTTTTAGGTATCATTATCGGCCATCTCTATCTTCACGTTCCTTATCTAAAAGGGATAATGAAGGCAATCAAACGCCAATCGCAGCGTCCAGCTGTAAACTTTTCCGCTCTATTTGGGGCGATTTTATTAATCGGAGGGATGGTTTACGGCTCATTTGCATATATCCTGCAGGTTGAAAATGCTGCGAGCCAAATTGACGACAGTGACAATAATGGTGCAGCAAATACCAGTACTGAAGAAGAAGATGATGATCTCGATGATGATGGGACTGATACAACCGTGATAACCTTGGATGATTATCTTGGTGGGTTGACTTGTACCGGCTGCCATCGTCATTGTTCGCTGTTAGCGCCTCAATGCGGAGTTGGTGTTAATCAGGCCGAGGCCGCAACCGTTGAATATGATAACCTTTATGGTGACGGCGAGAGCGAACCGATTGTGGCAACCGAGGAAGATACAACAACTTCAGATACGGGGACGGATACTGACCAGAGCTCTTCGACAAGTGTTGGCGATGATGATGATGATGATACCGATACGTCAAATATTCCGACTTTGATGGAATATTTGAATACCTTCAACTGTTCGGCATGTGGACGTCATTGTTCGTTGGCGGCGCCCCAATGTGGTCGTGGGGAAAGACAGGCCGACGAAAAAACTGAGGATTACAACGAGTTATATAATTCTGCAGTATAGACAGCTCACCGTGAGGTGAGTTTTGTTTTTTACGTAATAATGCTATAATTTATCTAGTTAAGTGATTATTTTAAGTATGTTTTAAGTAATTATGGTAATTAGTAGTAGAGGTGATGATTATGAGAATTTTACTGGCCGAAGATGAAGAAGATATTGCATCGGTATTGCAAGTATTGATGCGGCGCAACAATTACGAAGTTGATTGGGTGGCTAACGGAATCGATTTCGTCGATTATGCCATGATGGGAAATTATGATTTAGGTATCCTGGACATTATGATGCCTGAGATGGACGGGGTGACTGCTCTAAAAAAGATAAGGGAGCAGGGCAATCGCTTGCCAGTACTGCTGCTTACCGCCAAAAGTGAAGTCGATGACAAGGTCGACGGTCTTGACAGCGGCGCTGATGATTATTTGACCAAACCTTTTGCATCCAAGGAATTGTTGGCAAGAATCCGGATGCTGACGCGAAGGAATCAGGATGTTATTACCAATGATCTCTCCTTGGGTAATATCACTTTGTCGCGAGTGACTTTCCTGCTCAAAGGTCCAAAAGGCGAATACAAACTTGCTTCGAAAGAATTTCAGATTCTTGAGATGCTGTTGAATCAAAAAGGGGCCGTTATTTCAACTGAAACTTTCATGGATAAGGTTTGGGGCTATGAAAGTGAAAGTGAAATTAATGTTGTCTGGACTTATATTTCTTATATACGAAAGAAATTGAAGGGGATCGGAGCCAATGTGATTCTCAAGGCATCGAGAGGCGCGGGGTATTATTTGGAGGAAAATGATGGTTAAAAAACTACAGAAAAGATTTATCACCCTGGCGGTTCTCTCGGTCTCTTTTGTCTTCGTGGCGATTATTGGGATTTTATTGGGAAGCAATTACTACAATGTAGTCAATACATCGAACAACACCATCGAATCCTTGTACGAATATTATTCACAGACTGGTTTTGAATCGATGGTCCGAGATTTTCCCGAGGGAGATTTTGTTCATCAACCGAAGATAGATGAAGAGCTCGCTCCCCTTGAGAGCCGGGGTCCTGAAGGTATTGCCGGAGCGCGTTACTTTATCGTTGTCCTTAAAGACGGCGAAGTCGATAGTGTGAATATCGACCATATTTTTGCAATCGATGAAAGCATTGCCGCAACCCTGGGTCAGCAAGTTGTTAATGAGGATTCGGGAAGTTATGACAATTATCGTTATATCGTATTTGAAGATGGAGACACCAAAGTTGTAATCTTCCTCGACATATATCTCGAGATGCAAACGTTCCGTGATTTTGTATCAAATAGTGTTATGCTTGGATTGATTGGGCTGGTTTTATTCACGTTCGTATCATGGTCGCTCTCGAAAATTGCAATCAAACCGGTTGCTCAGTCGATTCTAAAACAGAAACAGTTTATTACCGACGCATCGCATGAACTCAAGACGCCACTGACAGTTATTTCAGCAAACAATGAAATGATTGAAATGGATTATGGCGAAAACAGTTGGTCCAAAGCAATTAACAAACAAATTGCCAAACTTACCGAGTTGACCAATTCGCTGGTCAAACTATCACGACTTGACGAAGAAATAGAGAATGTCAAAATGGAGTATTTTTCACTCGATCAACTTCTAGATGAAGTAATCGACGAGTATCAGGACTTGGCACTGGTTCAAAACAAGACATTGAAATTCGTGAATACGCCAGTACAGTATAAAGGTGACCGGGCCTTGATCAAGCAACTGCTAACCATCGGTCTAGACAATGCCTTTAAATATACTGAAGATGAAGGTGAGATTGAAGTAAGCTTGTCAAAATCCCGCAAAAATCAAATTATCATCAAAAATTCAGTCAGACAGATTGAAATTGGCGAGTATCCGGAACTTTTCGATCGCTTTTCGCGTTTGGATAAATCACGAAACTCGGCAATTGGCGGCTATGGAATCGGACTGGCGATTGCCAAATCAATAGTTGCAAAGCATCGGGGAAAAATAAAAGCATATAGCCGCGATGGCCACAGTTTTGTGCTGAAAATAGAATTATGATAGCAACGATGGAAAACTTCCGTCGTTTTTATTTTGGAAAATTTCCAGATGTGAACAGCGTTTAAAGTACATTTTAAGTTTGACTGATATTCTATTTATGAAATGGAGTGATAGAAATGGCAGGAAATAAATTTGAAAGACTGGAATATAAATACAAAATAACCAAAGAACAGCAAGAGCAACTATTGAAGTTGTTTCCAGAAACGGTTGTGGCCGACAGTTATGGTTTAAGCGAAATATTCAATTTATACTATGACACCGACGATTATCGGATTATTAGAAGTTCGATTGAAAAGCCGGTATACAAGGAGAAATTGAGAGTTCGTTCTTATGGTCGGGTCGAGAATAATGACAAGGTGTTTATTGAACTCAAGAAAAAATATGATGGAGTTGTTTACAAAAGAAGGATTGAAAAAAAATATGGAGAAACTTTGGAATATCTAAAGGAGTCCGATAATACCGATTCCAGCCAGATTGGCCGGGAAATTGGATATTTTCTCGATTTTTACCAGGACTTGAAACCGAATATGTTTATTGGCTATGAACGACTTGCCTACTACGACAAAAAAGATGCCGATTTTCGGGTCACATTCGATCAGAAGATCCGCTACCGCCTAGATAGCCTTAACCTGAGCGAAGGCAACATTGGTACTGATTTATTGAATGACAATGAGGTTTTAATGGAAATCAAGATTATGGGTGCTATGCCGTTATGGCTGGCGGAGGCCCTTTCACAACTGAAAATCTATAAGGCCAGTTTCTCGAAGTACGGTAATGCCTACAAGCAGATCGCCAAAGAGCAGCGTCCGAATCTAAAACTTGATTTGAAAAAAATAAAAGAAGGAGAATTATCATATGCTTAATTCAATAATCGAACAACTAACTACCAACTCAGGAAGTAGCGAGATAACCCTGGAATCGTTTGTCATCTGCATTATTGCATCAATTCTAATCGGGATATTGATTGCATTTATCTATCAATATCGAAATACGTATCACAAGGGATTTGTGATCACCTTGGCAATGCTGCCGGCAATTGTCGCCTTGGTCATTATGATGGTCAATGGGAATATCGGAACAGGAGTGGCGGTAGCCGGAGCGTTTTCGCTGGTCCGCTTCAGATCGCAGCCCGGTACGGCTCGGGAAATCAATGCCATCTTTTTTACAATGGCAACTGGGTTGGCAACCGGAATGGGATATATAACCATCGCCTTGATATTCACGTTGATTATGGGAATCTTCAATTTCTTTCTGGTTTCAATTCCGTTTGGGGAATATAAAAGACCGGATTCAACCAAAGAGTTACGGATTACGGTTCCGGAGGATCTTGACTATCCCAATATTTTCGATGATCTTTTTGTCAAATATTCCAATGATTACAAATTATTGGAAGTAAAGACAACTAACATGGGCAGCATGTTCAAACTCAAATATCAAGTTGAAATCAAGCCTGAAGTTAATGAAAAAGAATTTATAGATGAAATCAGGTGCCGTAATGGTAATCTGGAAATCTCCAGTTCAATCGCCAAATTGGCGCAAACGGAGCTATAAATATCATACAAAAGCGCCTGTCCTCCAACAGGCGTTTTTAGCTGGCTTTCGATAAGTCGGACTCAGGTCTGGGTTTTGCGTATAATATGCGATAAAGAGCGGAAAATATGAATTTATCGACTAAAAATGGATTCCTCTCTTCAATTTGAAATGATAATATGGTTTAATTATAATAGAGTATAAAATTGAGGTGATTTCTGGATGTATGCGATAGTGGGGACTTCGAATCCGCTAAGAGCGGATAAAGAGTTGATTGAACGGATCAGATTGCTTCTTGACGGGGATTTGATTGTCAGTGAACTGCTTGAAAGTGAAAACGAAAAATCTAAGGCTGAAGAAATTAACCGACTTTTCGCTTCAAATAAGAAATACATATTTGATATCAGCGGTGGTGATTTGGCTAATGGTGTCCTTGAATATTTGGATTATGATCTGATTTCATCTTCAAGCACTGTTTTTTGCGGATATAGCGATGTTACTACTATCCTGAATGGAATTTATGCCAAGACCGGTAAATCGTCGTGGTACTATCAGATTCGCTACTGCACTGACTATCCGGAAATTTTGCAGGATGTTCTTAGCGGCAACAGCAAACTAATGGTGAAGTTTGTCAGAGGTTCTGTGATGAGTGGGGTTGTAGTCGGAGGGAATCTCCGGTGCTTCTTGAAACTGGCGGGAACCGAATATTTCCCGAACTTGAAAAAAAAGCTCCTTGTTTTGGAAGCCAACAGTGGCGACAAGTATAAGGTCCGTACTATGCTTAATCAACTGAAACAGTTGGGGGCATTTGAGTTGGCTGATGGCATAGTTATCGGCAGGTTCACTGAACTCGACCGCAGTCACGATCGTGAATGGTTGATTGAGACAATATTGAATATGACTGATAAACCGGTGGCTAATACCGATGAAATCGGCCATCACAAGAATTCCAAAGGAATTATCATCGGCGGATTCTATGAATTCAATGAAGAAATTTTATAACCGATCGAGGGATATGATCGATATTATCTGATATTTGTTTTTTGTGAGTATAAACTGAAATGCCCTAGAAATGATACCGAGTGAATATTTGATGTTCATCGGATATCTCGAAATTAAGATGCCTGTGGCTGTTTCTTGCGGTAAGATAATTTATCTTCACGAAAAATAAATATTTTCTTGTAAAAGATTGAGTAGATGATATAATCATAAAGGGCTAATCATGTCTTCCCTTGGAAGGCATTTTTTTATATTTTATTATTAATAGGAGGTATATCATGACAAAGTTTATTTTTGTAACAGGTGGAGTAGTCTCGGGTTTAGGTAAGGGACTGACTGCGGCTTCGCTTGGACGTATTTTAAAGCAGCGTGGATTGAAAGTGTTTATGCAAAAACTCGATCCTTATATTAATGTCGATCCGGGGACAATGTCACCGTATCAGCATGGGGAAGTATTCGTAACTGCAGATGGTGCAGAAACTGATTTGGATTTAGGGCATTATGAGCGTTTCATCGATGAAGAATTGAATCGTAACTGTTCAATCACTACTGGGCGTATTTATGACTCGGTAATTTCCAAAGAAAGACGTGGGGAATATCTTGGCGCTACTGTACAGGTTGTCCCTCATATCACAAATGAAATCAAATCACGTATTTACGCGGCTGGAAAATCAAGCAATGCGGATATTGTAATCAGCGAAATCGGAGGAACAGTCGGAGATATCGAATCACTCCCTTTTATTGAGGCTATCCGTCAGGTCGGATTGGACCTGGGTCGTGATAACGTTCTTTATATCCATACAACATTGCTTCCTTATATCGCAGCAAGTAAGGAACTTAAAACAAAGCCGACACAACATAGTGTAAAAGAACTTCGTAACTATGGTATTCAACCGGATATCATTGTTTGTCGTAGTGAGATACCTTTTGATGATAGTATTAAAAACAAAATATCATTATTCTGTAATGTTCCGGCATCACACGTAATTTCCAATTTGGATGTTGATGTTTTATATCAGTTGCCAATGGATCTATTGGCTCAAGGAATGGATGACATCGTTTTAAATCAACTTAGAATCGACGCTCCTAAAGCGGACATGAAAGAGTGGAGTGCTCTGATTGAAAGAGTCAGAAACTTGCAGGATGATTTGCATATCGCCTTGGTAGGTAAATACACCCAATTGGCGGATGCGTACTTGTCAGTAAACGAAGCGCTGAAACATGCCGGATACTATGAGTCAAGCAAAGTCATCATTGATTGGGTTGACAGTGAAAAAATCACTAAAGATAACGTAGCTGAGGCATTGGAAAATGTCGATGGAATCATCGTGCCAGGTGGATTCGGTGACCGTGGTATCGAAGGAATGATCACGGCAATCGAGTACGCTCGTAGCAACAAAGTACCATTCTTGGGAATCTGTTTGGGAATGCAATTATCTTGTATCGAATATGCTCGTAACAAATGCGGGCTTGACGGTGCAAATTCAATTGAGTTCAATAAGGATACCAAATATCCGATTATCAACTTGATGGCTGATCAAAACCTTGATGACCTTGGGGGAACTCAAAGACTTGGTAACTATGACTGTCATCTGGAACTGGATTCTCATGCATATCGTTTGTATGGGAAACAAGATATCAAGGAACGTCACCGTCACCGTTATGAATTCAATAATGAATACCGTGACATCCTGGAAAAAAATGGTCTGCGAGTTGTTGGAGTCAACACTCAGCGTAATCTGGTTGAAATCGTTGAAATCGAAGATCATCCGTACTTTGTCGCTTGTCAATTCCATCCGGAATTTTCATCAAGACCTAACCGAGCTCAGCCGTTATTCCTGGGCTTGATTTCAGCGGCTCATAAGGGTAAATATAATACATCAAATTTTTAATTTGAACTATCAGATTATTTGAATCAAACTGATAATTTATGGTAGAATAAGAAACAGGAGAAAGAAGAATGTACCGAATCGGACAATCAATCGACATCCACCAGCTTGTCAAAGAGCGTGATCTTATCATTGGTGGAGTCAAAATTGAACATGAATACGGACTACTTGGCCATAGTGATGCGGATGTGCTTTTACACGCCATTATCGAAAGTATTATCGGCGCATTGGCACTTGGTGATATCGGGAAGCATTTTCCGGATACCGATTTGAAGTACAAGGGAGTATCATCCTTGATTCTTCTTGATCACTGTTACCAATTGATGGATGGCAAAGGATACGAGATCAGCAATCTGGACAGTATCGTCCTGATTGAGAAACCTAAAATGGCGCCGCATATCGAGCAGATGCGCCATAATGTTGCAACGCATCTGCATTGTGATCTCAACAAGATAAATATCAAGGCAACCCGCGGCGAAAAAATGGGGTTTGTCGGAAATGAAGAAGGGGTGGCAGCTCAGGCTGTTGTGCTTTTAAAAAGAAAGGATTAAAAATGGATAGAGTTAGAGTCAGATATGCTCCAAGTCCAACCGGACATTTACATATTGGAGGAGCTAGAACAGCGTTATTTAATTATTTGTTTGCGAAACATCATGATGGGGATTTCATTTTCCGTCTTGAGGATACCGATGTTGCAAGAAATATTGAAGGTGGAGAAGCGAGCCAACTTAAGAACCTTGAGTGGCTGGGAATTGTACCAGATGAGTCTCCATTAAAACCTGTCGAAAAATATGCTCCTTACCGTCAGATGGAAAGATTGGATATATATAAGGAATATATCGATTTCCTATTGGAAAAGGGTTATGCGTATAAATGTTTCTGTACGCCTGAAGAACTTGATGAGGTTCATGAACAGCAAGTGGCAAGCGGAGTGGCACCAATGTACAATCGAAAATGCCGCAACCTTACTGCTGAAGAGGTAAAGGCGAAAGAAGATGCAGGTTTGCCTTACACTATCAGAGTCAAAGTTCCCGATGGGAAAACTTATGCATTCAATGATATGATTCGTGGTGAGGTATCTTTTGAATCAAAAGATATCGGAGATTGGGTTATTCAAAAAGCCAATGGAATCCCGACTTATAATTTTGCGGTGGTAGTTGATGATCATACGATGGAAATTTCTCACGTCTTCAGAGGTGAGGAACACCTTTCTAACACGCCAAAACAAACTATGATATTTGAAATGTTGGGGTGGGAAGCGCCAAGATACGGTCATATGACCCTGATTGTCAACGAAAACAGAAAGAAACTTTCTAAACGTGATGAAACAATCATGCAGTTCGTATCACAGTACAAAGAGGAAGGTTATCTGCCTGATGCAATGTTCAATTTCATGGCATTGTTAGGTTGGTCTCCTGAAGGTGAACAGGAAATATTCACCAAAGAGGAATTAATTGCGGCATTTGACGAAACTCGTTTATCAAAATCACCATCTATGTTTGATAAGGAAAAATTGATCTGGGTCAATAACCGTTATATCAAGGAAAGATCTTTGGAAGATATAGTTTCCTTATGCAGACCTTTCCTGGAAGAAGCTTATGACTTGTCAGAAAAATCAGAAGACTGGATCAATATGCTTGTCGGAGTATATCATGACCAACTTTCTTACGGAAAAGAAATTGTAGAATTGACTTCTCTTTTCTTTAACGATGAATTGAAATTGGATGAAGAAGCCGTAGAATTTATGAAAGATGAAACTATCCCTAACACTTTGGCGGTCTTCAAAGAACAACTCGAAGCAATTGAAGATTTTACCCGTGACAATGTTCAAGCGGCTATCAAAGGTACGCAAAAAGCAGCAAAAGTTAAAGGTAAGATGCTTTATATGCCGTTGAGAATTGCCACTACAGGACTTATGCATGGTCCGGATTTGGCTAGTTCGATAGTATTGATCGGTAAAGATAAAGTTTTACAACGTTTGATATAAAAAAGAAAAGTAATATTACTTTTCTTTTTTGCCAGAAATGATAAAGCGACTGAGGAGGTGGAATAATGCGGAATAAAATAATAGCATCAGTGCTTGCGTTTTTTGTCATTAGTTCATCTTTTCTAATTGCTTTGGCGGTTAATGTGGATCCAATTACAATTAGGAAGGAAACTTTTGTTTTTGAATATGGGGATGAAATTCCAACTGATGTCGTGATTTATGCAAACGGGTCCAATGAAGTATTGGAAATGTCGGAACTTGATTTTTCAAATGTCAAAACAAGTATTGGCTCGTATCCAGCATCATTGACGTATTTGGGGAGAACCTACGAATTCACAATCAAGATTGTCGATACGACCCATCCGGTTGCCACTTTGAAGCAAGTCCAGGTTAACATCGAACCGGGAGATACTCTGGTCGCTGCGGATCTAGTAGAAGTTACTGACAATTCCAATTTCAAGGCTTATTTTGTCCTTGAAGACGGTTCGACCAGTGAAACCAAGACATTCATGGAGATTGGTTCATATATTGAAAGTCTGATTGTAATTGATGATTCGCAAAACGAATCAGCCAAGTTACGAATCAAGATAGTTGTCCGCTATAACAATGATATCCCAACCCTTACCGGTATCGAAGATATTGAAATCTATTTGGGTACTGATTTTGATCCACTGGATGGTGTTATCGCTACCGATGGAAAGGGAAATGATATCACTGATCAAATCATTATTTTGAAAAATGATGTAAATATTGAAGAAATCGGAATTTATTCGGTAATCTACAAGGTTACCAATGATGAAGGAAATACAATTCAGGAGTATCGAGATATCACTGTAATTGAAAATCCCGGGATTCTCGACCAGGATAACGATGATCCGGATCAGGGATGATTTTTGATTAAATAATATCGCAGCAACCCCCGAGGAACAAATCTTCGGGGGTTTGAATTATAATACAAAAAGCAAAAAAGACTGCACAGCAGTCTTTTTTAATTTATTCTCCTGAAGCTCCGTAGTTTTTAAGAACGCGGGCGCTAGGATCATCAACATCACAGTTTTCCCATTCTTTGTTTGGCATCCAGAAATCTTTAACCCATGAATCATATCCAGGATAGAAAGATTCAAAGATATCACGGTAAAGAAGTGATTCTTTAGTGAATGGAGTGTGAGTAGGATATTTGTCTTTAGCGTTAGCCACATCCTCATCACTGTAGATTCCAGCAGCGTATTCTTTCAAGTAGTCAACCATTGAGTGACCAACTGCATCTGAGAAGGCTGCTTTTTCTCTAAATAAGATTTCGTTTGGAAGATAATCAGTATCTTCGAAAGCATGACGAAGCAAATATTTACCTTTGTTGTAGATGTTCATTTTTTTAGCTGGATCGATGCTCATTGCATATTCAACGAAAAATTTGTCACCAAAAGGAACGCGACCTTCTAATGAGTTTGATGAGATACATCTATCGGCTCTAAGGACATCATACATATAAAGTTCTTTGATTCTCTTGGCAGCTTCTTGTTGGAAAGCTGCTGGATTTGGTGCGTAGTCAGTATATTTGTATCCGAAGATTTCGTCACTGACTTCTCCAGTAAGGATAACTTTGATATCAGTGTTTTGACGGATATAACGGCACAGCAGGAACATCGCCATACTTGCACGGATAGTTGTAATATCATATGTTTCCAGGTTTTTGATTACTTCGCGAAGGTTATCGAGAATATCACCTTTAGTCATGATGACTTCAGTATGGTCGGTCCCCAGGTAATCAGCAACTTGTTTTGCGTATTTCAAATCGATTGGATCAGTTTCCATTCCGATTGCAAAAGTACGGATTGGTTTTTTGGCAAGTTTTTGCCCGATTGCACATACAAGTGATGAGTCTAACCCACCAGAAAGCAAGTAACCGATTGGTGCATCTGACTGCAACCGTTTTTCAACGCCAGTTTCAAGTTTTTCTCTCAGGTTTTTAGCAATAGTTTCCAAATCATCTTGATGGAAACAATCGACTGTACTCAAATCATGATACAGATGAAATTCACCATCTTCATAATAATGACCTGGAGGGAATGGTTGGATATCATCACAATATTCCATCAAGGCTTTGGCTTCGGAAGCGAAACAAATTTCTTTGGTTTCACGTTCGTATCCATAAAACATCGCACGAATTCCCATTGGATCACGTGCTGCAAGCAGTTTATTATTGTTATCATCTTTGATGACCAGGGCAAATTCCCCGTCCAAAGATTTCACTAGAATTTCCATTCCATACTTCAAATAACCAGGAATAATGACTTCACAATCACTTCCTGAATTAAAGTGATAACTACTTTCAAGATTATTTTTTAAAGCAGGGTAATTATAAATTTCCCCATTACACACCATGGTACAATTATTGTACTCGAACGGTTGATTCCCATGATCGCTCAAGTCCATAATCGATAGACGATTGAAACCATAGGCGATACCTTCTTTAATAACTAATTCTTGATCATCAGGCCCACGATAGCTAGCAGCATCTAAGGCTTTTTGGAGTCTTTGTTTGTCAACGTCTTTTGTTTGAACAACTAGAATCCCACACATATTTATCACCCTTTCAATTTATATTGTATACAGTATAACTAATTGAAAATACAAATGCAATTGTTTTAATGGAATATTGAAAAAAATTTATATTAATCATAAAAAATTGTTACGAGGGTGTGAAATAGTAAACTTTTTTGGTGTCTGAGACAAAATAGGTACATATTTGGCACCAAAATTGCCAAAAAACATGATAATATATTAGTGTCTTTTATTGACAAGGTAAGCAACATTAGGTACTATTTAGAAGAAGAAAAGGAGCATTTCAATGAAATATAAACTTATTGCTTTGGATTTAGATGGTACCCTTACAGATTCTAATAAATTAGTTTTGCCCAAAACTGCAGCTATTCTGAAAAGGTTGGCGCAAAAAGGGGTGATTATTACATTGGCATCCGGTCGACCAACTCCGGGGATGCGATATGTAGCTAACACTCTTGAACTGGAAAAGGGCGGTTACGTTCTTTCGTTCAATGGAGCGAAAATTATCAATTGGAATACTAAAGAAATTGTTTATCAAAAGACATATGATAAGAATATAGGTTATAAAATCTTGGACCGGGCTAAGGAATATGATTTATGTTCTATCTGTTATACTGATGAGGTTATTTTAACCCAAACACCAAAAGATGAATATACGGTTGAAGAAGGAAGAATCAATAACATGGAACTGGTTAAAGTTCCAAACTTGAAAGATGTCCTTTCAGAAAATGTGGATAAATTACTTTTGACTGGTGATGGAGATTATCTAGCTTCGATCGTCGAAGAATTCAAGGAACCGTTTGAAGGCGAGCTTTCAATTTATCGTTCGGCGCCGTTCTTTATTGAAGTTATGGCCCAAGGGATAGATAAAGCCCGCTCACTGAACAGTCTTATTGAAGATTTGAATATCAAGCAAGAAGAAGTTATCGCATTTGGTGATGGTTACAACGACTTGTCGATGATTGAATTCGCCGGATTGGGTGTGGCGATGGAAAATGCCTGTGATGAGGTAAAGCAAAAAGCCAATACAATAACATTGAGCAATGATGAAGATGGTATCGCCCATATCTTGGAACATCTCGAACTAAACAACGCTTTTTAATAAATACAGGGAAATAACTTTCCCTTTTTTTATTATAATTTTAGTGATATACTACTCTTATTAGGAGGATTTCGAGATGTTGGAATTAAAGGACTTTCAAGAAGCAAAAAAAAGGGTTGATAAAGTAATACTGCAAACACCTTTAATTTACTCTGAAGCATTTAGTGAGGAGTCGGGTAATGAAGTATATATCAAACCGGAGAATCTTCAAAAAACCGGAGCATTCAAATTAAGAGGTGCCTATAATAAAATAAGCAAACTCTCTGAAGAGGCCAAACGTAAAGGTTTGATTGCTTCTTCAGCAGGAAACCATGCTCAAGGAGTGGCGTTCGCTGCAAGAGAACAAGGGGTTGAAGCGACGATTGTAATGCCGGCGCACACGCCTTTGATCAAAGTTAACGCGACCAAAGCGCTTGGTGCCAACGTGGTGCTTTATGGGGAAGTGTATGATGAAGCATACCAAAAAGCTTGTGAATTGCAAGAAGAAAATGATCTGACATTCATTCATCCGTTTGATGATGAGGATGTTATCGAAGGGCAAGGGACAATCGCTCTTGAAATTCTTGAAGAACTTCCAGATGCGGATGCAATTCTGGTTCCGATTGGAGGGGGAGGTCTGATTTCGGGTATTGCTGCCTGTGCCAAAGCTATAAATCCTAATATCAAAATTATCGGGGTTGAACCTGAGGGGGCTGCTAGCGCGGAAGCGGCGGTCAAAGAAGACAAAATTTGCCTGCTTCAAGAAGTAAATACCATTGCGGATGGAACTGCTGTAAAGCAAATAGGAATCAAACCATTCGAATATATCAAGGAATTTGTCGACGAAATCGTATTGGTTGATGATTATGAACTGATGGAAGCTTTCCTGCTTTTGGTTGAACGACATAAGCTCGTGGCTGAAGGTTCTGGAATTCTGGCTTTGGCTGGAACCAAGAAACTTAACCTCGAGGGCAAAAAAGTCGTATCACTGATTTCGGGAGGGAATATTGATGTTTTGACAATTTCATCAATGATCAATAAAGGGCTTATTTCCCGAGGAAGAATTTTCACATTCTCGGTTCAACTACCTGACAAACCCGGACAACTTGAAATCGTATCCAGAGTTCTCAATGAAATGGATGCGAATGTAATAGGAGTTGAGCATAATCAGTTTAAGAATTTCGCCCGTTTCTCAGAAGTTGAATTACGAGTTACTTGCGAAACATCAGGTGAAGAACATATTAAAACAATTATGGATAAATTCACTGAATTGGGTTATGAAATAGTTCGTGTAAATTAAGAGGTCAGGGGCCTCTTTTTTTTATGGAGGTATCATGAAAAAAATACTTAAGATGCTTTTGGCATCTTTTTTTGTTTGGCTTGGAATGTCTAATCAGGTACAGGCTCAGGAAGGGTCCCGATTAATATTTATCGACAGCATGAAGCCGTTAGTGGAGCAATCGATGGAAGGACTGATTTTGGAATTGTCATCGTCGGATGGGGAATCGGTCATTTTCAAAAGTGAGAATCAAGACTATGATTTTCCCATTGACGAAAGACGGATCTATGAATTGAATCAAATCAATACGATCGCCGGTTATCGTCAGTTGCAAAATATCGAAATAGATTTCAGCTCAGACGCGAAGGTGATAATTGTCGAAGCCAACGAAATTGTGCTGGTTTGCGATTATTATCCCGGCAGTCGGATTGATGTTTATGATGAGGAAGGTCTGGTGGACCGACTTGAAACCCGTGATGGTTATTACTATTTCAAAGGAGGAGAAGTCGACAAAGAGTATCGCTTTGTTTTCGTTTATGGTAACTATGCTAAAGAATTTTATTCATCTCTCAAAAAGGAAGACAATGGGTATAAGAAAGTTGATTTTTCTGTAGAAGCCGATAATGACCTCCCGGTGACGTTCCATTTCAAGATGGAAATCGATGATCCAAAGCTGATCCAAGAAACAGATTTTGAACTGTTTCTTGGTGATGATTTGATCTCCCGGGAAAAATGCTCTATTTCGGGCAATACCTTTTATTTGAAAAAAGGGGTTGCCTATACAATAAAGTTCAACAATCGAATTGGGAATTTTATTGCCAGACGCAGTAATTATGATTTTATTCTTGATTCAGTTAGTTTGTCAGCCACAAAACCTAAAATCGGTGAGCCCCCTTTGCAGCAAGTTACTCAGCCAAAGAGTGTTAAAGCCCGGAAAGGAGATGACTCTAATGTTATTGTTGATGATCTTGTCACATCTGATCATAACAATTCCGATGATAATCCGATTGTTATGACCGGAGATGACTTTGGAAAAGTGGTGATTGCCATTGCAAGTTTTCTAGCGATGATTACAGCTATTGGCGGCCTTGGGAAAAAATCAAGAAGAAGGGGTGAAAATGCAAACAAAATTTCTTAAATGGGCATGTGGTTTGGGAATCGGAATAATCCCGATTGTTATCATGGTAATGACGACAGTCTTCGCCCAGGCAGCAACGCTCGGTGAAGATGGGACGGTTCCTTATCCTTTTTATACAAGCATGCAAACCCAACGCTATAATATCGATGGAGAGATGGCATTTTGTCTGAATGCATCGAGAACTAGGCAACCGGACGGGATAGTAACCTCACAAGCAACAAGCGCCAATGTCGATCTAATCAAGTGCCTCTATTACGGTTATGGCGGCGAAGGCAATCTGATGAGCGATCTTTCGGTTGAAAACCAGATTACCTACACTCATTTGATGGCAAGTCATATTTACGCTAATGACATGAGAGGATTCAGTTTCTATACCCTGGATCGCTACATGAATTGCAATCTGATTGATTATTTTAATCAATTACCCATCTTGAGGGATCCCAATTATCATGAACTGTATTTTACAAGTTCGGATATTGGTTTTTTTGATCTGGAAACTAGACTGGTCAGTGATTCAGTCGGACTCCATGCCGACGAAAACACCTTTGGGTATTTCAATCTTCCAGATGGGATTACTCTTGTCAATGAGACTGAAAATATCCGGACGACCGGAACGACTGCATATCTTGAGAGTGGTGATCTTTTCCACTTCGAGGCTGAGCGGGGAATCGCAATCAGCGAATGTGATTTGGAATTTGTCTTAAATGGGAATCTATATGATTACACTGTTACTCTTGCCAAAGTATTAGGAACGGTGGATGTTGAAAATCCTGACAATGACAGCTATCAGACGATAGGATCATTGACTAGAACCTCTCGAACTCTTAAAACCAACATTCATCTGAAATTGCAAGAAAATGGTGGAATCAGGATAAAAACCCGTTCAAATATGGACAATCCAGTAGCGAATGCCCCGCTGACAGTTTCAGGAGCAAATGGATATTCAATAATGTTGAGAACTGATGAAAGCGGAGAAGTAAACCTGCCAGATATGTCACCTGGATCTTATTTGATCACACCCCGGGAAATCGCATTTCCCTATAGTGTTGTTTCCAAGACGTATTATGCCAATGTCATCCCAGGTGAAGAGCATACGGTAACTATCGAATATTTAGAATATGATAATATCGATGTAATATACTATGCTCCTATCCCGGATCTGATTTTGAAGGAAGAGCAGATTCCAGTTGGGGAGGATTACCATACCAGCGAATTTTCCCAGTTCAACCTTAATGATTATAAACCATTGAAAATGTGGGTTGAGCAAGAAGGCAGGACCGTGTTTGAAACTGTAAATGAGATTGAACTCAAAGAAGGTTTGCAAATAGCTGCCGACAATTTTGGCGATTATGTCAATTTTGACGGCTCGGGATATTACCTTGAAATTCTTTATGATTTGGAGCAGTTGGTATTTTTACGACCGGAAATCATCGGTCATGATGGTACATTGCGATTATCCCAGATCACCCCTGAAAATATCGACTATTTGATCAGGGACTGTACCGGAATACGAGGAGTCGACGAAGGTCAGGAAGTTGGAGAACAAATCAAAACCGGTTCTTACAGTTTTGGGAGTTTTCAGCATGACGGCATCGTCGCAATTGAATTTAGTTATATGTCTAAACACGAATATTACATAACTGCCAGTTATAACGTTCGGGTTATTGACGATTTGAAAGATGAAAGTACATATCAGATAAGATTCATCGACAGCGACCATTTCAAATCGGACAGCGATGGCAACATCGTCTGGGGCCGATACTCGAAGGATTATTACTTTAGAACACTTCTTGATAGAAGTCTGAAAAGAGTCGAACCGTTGGTTTCATATGAGATTGACAATTATCAAAGAAAGAGAATCAAAGCAAACTACCTCAGGGTGAATTGCATGAGTCCGGAGATTGATTGGCTTAATGAAGATCTGATAAAACCGGAACTTCGTACTGTCGAAGATGTTAGAGTTTCGCTTGGCGGGATTACCAATGAAAATGACTTATTCCAATCGCTGGATATTACCGACAATCAGGGGAACGATCTCGATAAAGGGGCGCTTATTTCTTGGTCGACCACCTGGAATAATGAAATTATTGCTAAGGTAGCAGTTCCTGATGAATTTATCGGGACCAAAATAATCACAATACCTATAGTAAAAAGAAACATTGAAAATGGGGTAGTGACTGCGGTTCCTGATCAGAATTTTACTGGCAAGCCGTTGGATTTGAAGCCGCTTATTTATTTTGAAGGAAGACGACTTATTGAAAATGCCGACTACCGTTTAGCGTACCGCAACAATGTGGGCCGGGGAATCGGAACGATTATAATTAATGGAATAAACAAGTACCAGGGTCAGACTCTGGTGAATTTTAATATTGAATAAAAGGAGAAAATAATGAAAGATTTTTTAGGAGAATATGGATTGATTGTAGTTACTGCATTGGTAATATTGGGATTTGTGGGCATCGGGCCGGGGATTGGGACCCAAATCGGGGATGCGATAGAAGGTCAGATTACCGAGTTGACCACACAGGCTGCCGCTGAACCGGTATCATAATGGAAACAATGTTTGAGATAATTCCCCAAAATTGCTTTGGGGAATTATTACCTTTTATTGAGGATGAGTCGATAACCGATATTAACTATAATGGTCGGGATGTCTGGGTCGATCACATTCATCGGGGAAGATATAAGGTGAATCTTGAATTGAGTGAAGACTTTCTCAACACTTTTATTATGAGGGTAAAAAACAGTGTGTCGAAAAGTTTCAATCAGGAACACAATGTCCTGGAAGCTGAAACTGCAGATTTGAGAATTTCAATAATTCACGATTCGGTAGCCAAATCGGGAGTAGCGATATCGATTAGAAAAACACCGCCGATATCCCGGCTTGATCGGGATATGATGCTGGAAACCGAATATGCGACTGCACCGATTCTGAATTTCCTGGAGAATTGCATCAAAGCATCGTGCAATGTCATTGTCGCCGGAATCACCGGTTCGGGCAAAACAGAACTATTAAAATGGTTGACTGGATATATTCCAGGAAACGAAAAAGTTATTACAATTGAAGATAATCTTGAAATAAGGTATTCGAAAATAAACCCCGGGAAGGATTGTGTGGAGCTTAAAGTCGATGATCAAAGATTCGATTATCCAAAAGCGATAAAAACCTGCTTAAGACAAATGCCCAAATGGATTATTCTTTCCGAGGCCAGGTCACGGGAAGTCAAATTCCTTTTGGAGGCGTTCTCGACCGGTCACAATGGCCTGACAACTATCCATTGCGATGATGTCAATAAAATTCCCCGGCGAATCAAGAATATGATGCAGTTGGAAATCAGCGCCGATGTCATTTATGAGGACATCTTCAATTTCATTGATATCGGGATACTTGTGAATCGCAAATTGGCCAATAATGAAATCCGACGATGGATCGATCAAATTTGCATATTTGATTACGTGGAAGGTGAGTGCAAGATGGTGGTTCTGGTGGATGAGGCGAAACTGAAACAACAGCCGCTGCCATGTAAAATTAAACGAAAATTCCAGCGAAATGGAATAAAATTCCCCTATCAAAGATATGAAGAAATTAAGCGAAACAGAAAGGAGGAAATCGATTGCTCAGGTAATTGATCTTGATAATTATGAAGATAATGAGATTAAAAGATATGCATCGGGAAATAGCGGAATACGGCTATGAATTTTCAACTTCCCGATTTTATAAGATAATGGCCGGATCGACTGTGGGAATCCTTGTGATTGGTTACTTGTTTCAACTCCGCTCCATCTATTTGGTCATTCTTGTGCTGGCAATGATGATTGCCGTTCCGATGGTGATTAGGGATACATATCGGGATCTTTATCAACAACGTCGCTTCGATGACTTGAATAATTATCTAGAGCAGCTGATGATGTCTTTCAAACGTCATGGCAATCTGCTGATATCCTTACAGGAAACCAGTCAGATTTTCAAAGATGGAATCTTGCTCGAACGCCTTGAGCAGGTTATCTCCTATCTGGAATTTAACGAAGAGCCGGATATCTATGAGAAATCATTTGCCATTATCGAACAGGAATTCAATTGTTACCGTCTTGAAAAAATTCATCGGTTTTTAATCCAAATTGAAAAATGGGGTGGCGCCTATCAGGAGACACTTGATCTACTTGCCCAAGAAAGACTGTTGTGGGTCCAAAGAGTATATCTCTTAACCAAATCACAACATCAAATCGAAAAGAATATCTATATTTCGGCATTGATGGCTTCTTTGATTGCTGCGGTGATGGGCATCATTTTGCCAGGTGAGTTGAACATTTTTGATTTGGTGTATGTCAAAGTCATTTCCTTGGCCTATTTGTTGGGATTGATTGCGCTTGTGGTCGTGGTAAGGCGCAAGCTGACCGGGAGATATTTTGATGGAATCCAACTGATGAAAAAAAATGAAATTGACCGGGCCTATGAACTTTTCGGGACCAAAAGCATTTTTGGCAAAAATGAAATAATTTTACTGGCGGTCACGCTTGGCCTGGCTGTAGGGGCGTACCTCGCAGGTCGCTTACTTGTTTCACTGGTCTTGATTATGATTGGACTGATTGTCGGGAGTAAGATATGGAGCCGGAAAAAAAGGATGCGCCAAAAGATTATTAAGGAGATCGAACTTGCTTTTCCGCAGTGGTTGTTGCAAGTTACACTTTTGCTTCAAAATAATAATGTCCACGTGGCGATAGAACAGTCGCTTGTTGAAGCACCGCATATTATGAAGGGAGCAATCACAAAATTCTTGAATGAACTTCAAGAAAATCCCAATTCATTGCTGCCATACAATGATTTCTTAGGTGAATACAATTTGTCAGAGGTGAAATCTCTGATGCGGGCCTTATATGCTCTGGATATCAATGGCAATGGTGAAAGTTCCCGTTTTTTAAACGAATTGATGACAAGAAATAACAAACTTGTTGATAAAACTGAGCGACTATATCATGAAAACAAGATTGCTTTCATGGGGGTGTTGCAATATCTGCCGATGCTACTGGCAACATTCAAAATGATGGGGGACATGTCGGGATTTGTTTTGTTATTGATTGGAAAGATGCGGGTGATTTGATGAGAGAATTGATTGGAGAATATGGTCAGACCATTATTTTTGGCAGTATCTTATTCGGGATAATTGGTTTGTTTGGAAGAATCTTGTCTGGATTGTTATGAAAAATTTGATTGAAGAGTATGGAATGGTGTTGGTGTTGGTGCTTATCGGATCGCTGATTTTGACAACCAATACCGATTCTAGGTGGTTTGATTTGATCTGTGATCAGATCAAGGTCATGTGTGATGGGAGCCTGTCATGAAAGAACTTGTTGAAGAATACGGCAACGTAGTTTTGACTGTTTTGATGGCGGTGTTGTTATTGATGATTATCACGGCAGTCCGTCCGCTTTACCGGATTTCGGTAAGCAGAGGTGACTTTGAGGTTGCTGGATATGAACCGGAAAATTTGGAGTTGTCGGTAAGATCAGCTGAAACGACAGCCAGAACTGTCAGTCCGGTGGAACTGTTGGGTGAATCAAATTTCAATCCTGAGGATTGGATATATCAAACCACTTCCGGAAACCATATATATTACCAGAATGAGAATTTGGATAATCTGATATTTGTTTCCGAATACAGTGATTCAGGAATGTTGAACTACATTGATGTGGTACTCGGGGATTTTGGTTCTTTTGTTGATGAGGTGACGATTATCCTGAATCGTAATTCAACCAGCGAAATTACGCATTCGCTAGTGGTTATAAAGGAGTAAACGATGAAAATAGCTGTGGAGTTTTATGTGATTGTAGTGCTTATTGTTTTTATGAGTGTTCTGGGAGTAAATCTTATTGGTATGAATCTTCTTGCCAATAATGCAAGAGACTATCAGACTCAGTGCATCAGGCAAATCGAATCGAGCGGTCATAATCAGGATATTATTGATCGTATTGTCAGTAACTCTCCCTACGATATTTCAGTAGAAAAAGTGATAACCGGAGCGAATCAGGAATTGGTGAAAATTCAGCTGGAATATGACTACTCAATTCCGGTTCTGAATATTGTCCAACATTATTGTATCAGCGGGGTAGCGCGATGAAACAGGCGGTTGTTGTCTTTGGGGCAATTATGGTGGCGGTGATGGCGGCATTGATTATAATGGTTACCGGTTTGGAATCTACTAAGAAGTCAATGCTTGAGAGTGTGAGCAGTGACTGTATTTATGAATTGATGATTGATATGAAAATCAAGGAAATGGACTGGAGCTATCAGGAACTGATTGACAGCTATTTGACAAGCATGGCAACAAATTTAAATGGAAGTGACGATTTGCGGGTGGAAATATTGAGCATCGACAAAGAAAGTGGTATAATTGACATAAATAATGTACTAACCTATACTAATTTCTTCAATCAGGAAAAAAGCATCGCTACTCGCAAAACGATTGTGTTCAATACTTCAGCCAACCCAGGCACTGTTCAGGTTGATTTTGTTGTGGATGGAATTTTTAAAGAGGCAGTTATAATAAAAAAAGGCGCCACATATCAAGAAGTGATTGATAAAGTTGGAGTCCGGGCCTCTTGGGATGTGGATCCCTCGTTATTAAATCTCCCCTTGAATAATGACACACGTATATACTCAATTTAAGTCGATTGTATCGGATAAAAATGACTTCGGTAAAACCTTCGGAAAATGGGGACAAAAAAACAAATTTGTTCTTGATTTCTGTTTTTAAATTGTGTATAATCATCAAAGGAAAAGGAGTGATTGTGATGCAAAAAGTAGCGGTTGAAATGAATAAATCGGTATCGCAATGCGACTTTTTTATAGTTGATTTTTGTTGTTTACACGTTACCATATAGGTGACGTGTTTTTTTAAAATAAGGAGGATTTTATGAAAGCATATTTAATTTTAGAAGATGGAAATGTGTTTGAAGGTGAAAGTTTCGGAGCTAATAAAGAAATAATTAGTGAATTCGTTTTCAATACTTCAATGACAGGATATCTCGAAGTTTTGACTGATCCATCATATTGTGGCCAATCAGTAGTAATGACTTATCCGTTAATTGGGAACTACGGAGTCGCTCTGGAAGACCAAGAATCTTCAAAAGCCCATGTTTCAGGATTTGTTGTAAAAGAATTGTCTAGACTGGGTAGCAATTTTAGAAAAAACATTGAATTGTCTCAATACCTTATTGATCAGGATATTCCAGGAATTCAAGGTGTGGACACTCGTGCAATAACTAAAATTATCCGTAAAAAAGGTTGTATGAACGGGATGATTACAACTACCAAATATGATAATTTGGACGAAGTTTTGGAAAAAATAAAAGCCTTCAGAGTTACTGGAGTGGTTGAAAAAACCACTTGTAAAGAAGCTTACACTGTTGGTGAAGGAACTAAGAGAGTTGCTTTGATGGACTTTGGAGCAAAAAGAAATATTGCCCGTTCATTGGCAAAACGTGGCTATGAAGTAACAGTATATCCTGCAAGCACAAAAGCTGATGAAATCCTCGCTCAAAATTTCGATGGTATTATGCTTTCAAACGGGGCGGGAGACCCTGAAGAAAATGTGGAAATCATTGAAGAAATCAAAAAATTAAGCGAATCTGGAACTCCGATTTTCGCGATCTGCTTAGGACATCAATTGATGGCTTTGGCTCATGGTTTAAAAACTGAAAAAATGAAATATGGACATCATGGTGCCAACCATCCGGTTAAAGACTTAGTATCAGGTCGTGTTTATATTTCAACACAAAATCACAACTACGTAATTGATCCTGAAAGTATTGACAATAATATCGCAGATACATGGTTTGTAAATGTAAATGACAGTACAATCGAAGGATTAATCTATAAAAATAAAAATATTAAGACAGTGCAATTCCACCCGGAAGCATGTGCAGGTCCTTTGGATACTGATGCTTTGTTTGATGAATTCGCTGAAATGATGGGAGGAAATGTTAATGCCTAGAGATAATTCAATTAAGAAAGTTTTAGTAATTGGGTCAGGTCCAATCATTATCGGTCAAGCTGCGGAATTCGATTATGCCGGAACTCAAGCTTGCCGTGCGTTAAAAGAAGAAGGGTGCGAAGTTGTATTGATCAACTCAAACCCGGCAACAATCATGACTGACAAAGATATCGCTGATAAAGTGTTCATCGAACCTTTGACTGTACCTGTAGTAAAAAAACTTATCATTCAGGAAAAACCTGATTCAATCCTGCCTACCCTTGGGGGCCAAAACGCATTGAATATCGCTATGGCTTTAGCGGATGAAGGATTCCTTGAAGAAAATAATGTTCGTACAATCGGAACTTCAACTGATACTATCAAAAAAGCGGAAGACCGTTTGGAATTCAAAGAAACAATGGAAAGCATCAACGAACCATGTACAGCTTCAAAAGTTATCACAATTGTTGATGATGCTGTTGAGTTCGCTAATGAAATCGGGTACCCGGTTGTAGTTCGTCCAGCATACACATTAGGTGGTTCTGGTGGTGGGGTTGCCCATAATGACAAAGAATTAAGAGAAATCGCTGGAAATGGTTTACGTCTTTCACGGGTAACTCAATGTTTGATTGAAAAATCAATTGCCGGATGGAAAGAAATCGAATATGAAGTAATGCGTGATGGCAAAGGTAACTGTATCACTGTATGTAATATGGAAAACCTGGATCCGGTTGGGGTTCATACTGGAGACAGTATCGTAGTAGCTCCTTCTCAAACATTATCTGATAAAGAATATCAAATGCTCCGTACTTCAGCAATCAACATCATCTCTACTTTAGGTATCGAAGGTGGATGTAACGTACAGTACGCATTGAATCCTAACAGTTTTGAATATGCAGTTATCGAGGTTAACCCAAGGGTTTCTCGTTCATCGGCATTAGCATCAAAAGCAACAGGTTATCCAATTGCCAAATTGGCAGCCAAAATCGCATTGGGATATTCACTTGATGAAATCAAAAATGCGGTAACTAAAAAGACATATGCATCATATGAACCGACTCTTGACTACATTGTTTGTAAAATCCCAAAATGGCCATTTGACAAATTCGTAGGATCATCAAGAGAATTGGGAACTCAAATGAAAGCTACTGGAGAAGTAATGGCAATCTGCGATAACTTCGAAGGAGCTTTGATGAAAGCCTTACGCTCACTTGAACAAAACTTCTACTATCTGGAATCAAAAGGACTTGACGAAATGTCAGTAGCTGAAATCGAAGTTAAATTGCAAGACGTCGATGACCAAAGATTGTTCGCTGTGGCTCAAGCCATCCGTTTGGGAATTACTCCTGAAAGAATCCATGAAATCACAAAAATTGACTTGTGGTTCATTGATAAAATCCAACACTTGGTAGAAATCGAAGCAAAACTTAGAAAAGATGAATTGACTGAAGAATTGCTGACTTTGGCAAAACATCACCAATTCCCTAACCGAGTGATTGCAGAATTCACCGGAAAAGATAAAAAAGAAATCAGCGATTTGGTTGATTCATTTGGAATCAGATCAATCTATAAAATGGTAGATACATGTGCGGCTGAGTTCGATGCTTCAACTCCATACTATTACTCAATTCAAGGTGAGGTAAATGAAGCAGAAGTTGACCATAACCGTAAGAAAGTAATGGTACTTGGTTCAGGTCCAATCAGAATCGGGCAAGGGATCGAGTTCGATTACTGTTCAGTACATTCAGTTTGGGCTTTAAAAGATGCCGGATATGATACAATCATTGTCAATAACAACCCGGAAACAGTTTCAACTGACTTCGATATCGCAGACCGTCTGTATTTCGAACCGCTGACACCTGAAGATGTTGAAAACATTGTCAAAGTTGAAAAACCTGATGGAGCAATTGTTCAGTTCGGTGGGCAAACAGCGATTAAACTTACTAAAGACCTGATGGAAATGGGAGTTAAAATCTTAGGAACTTCAGCAGAAGACGTTGATGCTGCAGAGGACCGTGAACGTTTCGACCAAATCCTTGATAAATGTGAAATCGATCGTCCTAGAGGTGATACGGTCTTCACTGAAGATGAAGCAATTGAAGTTGCCAACCGATTGGGATACCCAGTCTTGGTACGTCCATCATATGTATTAGGTGGAGCAGGGATGGAAATCGCTCTTAATGATGCTGATGTAAGAAAATTCATCAGAATCGTAAACCGTACTTATCAAGAGCATCCAATCTTGATTGATAAATACCTGATGGGTAAAGAAGTCGAAGTAGATGCAATCTGTGATGGTACTGATATCCTGATTCCAGGTATCATGGAACACGTGGAAAGAGCTGGGGTTCACTCGGGAGACAGTATCTCGGTTTATCCAACTCAAAAAGTAAAAGAAGAATTGAAAACAACAATCGTTGAGTACACTCGTCGCTTGGCAAAAGCTCTGAACGTAGTTGGTTTAATCAACATCCAGTTCATCCTTTACGATGATCAGGTATATGTAATTGAAGTAAACCCACGTTCATCAAGAACAATTCCTTATATCTCAAAAGTAACTGACATCCCAGTAGTTGAACTTGCAACTAAAGCAATCATGGGTGAAACTTTGCCAGAGTTGGGATATGAATATGGATTGGCTGAAGAAAAAGAAACTATCGCAGTTAAAATGCCGGTATTCTCATTCGAAAAAATCAAAGGTGCTGAAATCTCTTTAGGGCCTGAAATGAAATCGACTGGAGAAGTATTAGGTGTTTCTAAAAACTACGATGAAGCAATCTATAAAGCATTCTTGGGAGCCGGTTTCGACTTACCTAAGAAAAAGAATATCATCTGTACAATCAAAGACAGTGATAAAGAAGAATTCTTGCCAATTGCAAAACAATATTATCAATACGGATATGATTTATATGCGACAATCGGGACTTACCAATATTTGGTAGATCATGACTGTCCATGTAATCTGGTCAACAGAATCGGAGACAAGGAAAATACCGTTCTTGATCTTATGTACACTGAAACAGTGGATTTGATCATTGACACTCCAACTAGAAACGACAACTTGAAAGATGGATTCATCATCAGACGTTTCGCGGTTGAAGCAGGTATTCCAATCTTCACATCTCTAGATACAGCTCAAGCATTGATTACATGTCTGCAAAACAAAGACAAATATGAATCATCATTGATTGATATCACAAAAATCTAATAGAATCTAAAATAGGACAACCGCAAGGTTGTCCTATTTTTTTTATTAACGTTAGAAAAGCTTCAAGAATTTACAGGCATTGTAGATTCCGTCATCCTCCAGATTTGAAGTTACATGATCGGCAATCTCTTTGGTCTTTTCATGGCCTTCGCCCATACAAACGGCAATTTTAGCCCCAGCCATCATTTCTATATCATTAAGCGAATCGCCAAATCCGATGTAATTCTCCAGGCTGTTCAATTCAAGCAAGATTCTGATACCCGTTTGTTTGGACACATTTGCCATGGTCAGGTCGCAATATGATGACATTCCCGGGAGAACCTTTAGTCCGGCAATGCTGCAAAAATCCTGATAATCATAGCTCAGCGGTCCATAGGCAACCATGGCACCCACTTTGTTTCCACCAAAAATTCCCACTTCAGGAATTGAATTGTTCAGATACTCGCGGGCGCGGTAGACATCTTCATTTGGTTCCATAGTAATGAAACGGGGCGATGATTTGACTACTAAAGGGATTTTAAGCTCGGTGGCAATTCTGATGCATTTTTCAACGGTTGCATCAGGGATGTAATCTTCGAAAATTAAATTCATATCCTGGTCGTAAACCATTTGGCCATTATTAAGGACAAGACCGTCAAATTGGAATTGACTTAAAATGTTGGTCTTAATCATGGAATCTTTACCTCGGCCCGAGGCGATACCTATTTTGTATCCTTTTTGTTTTAAAAGGTTAAGTGCTTCAAGAGTCGAATCTGGCAATGATGTAATGGTCGAATTGATCAAAGTGCCGTCAACGTCGAAGAAAATCATAGAAATTTTGCTGCTGATCATTATTTATTGTTTAAGGGTAAATACTTCATAAGCGAACTGGCTAGTTTGCTGGCAGGAATTGACTGAATGTAGACTTTTCCCGGTCCGGTAACAGTAGTATTGAATAACCCTTCTCCTCCTAATAGTTTGTTTTTAATCCCCGGAATTTGCTTGATATCAAGTGTGCATGATGCTTCCATCATGGCCAAGTGACCGCTGTCAAGGATGATTTGTTGGCCGGGGGCCAGTTCGTACTCGACACATGTTCCGTCTATCTCGACAAAAGCGATGCCGTGATTAGAAAGTTTGTTCAAGATGAATCCTTCGCCGCTGAATAGGCCCTGAGCAAAACTTTTTTGGAAACTCACATTCAATTCAACTGTGGACTCACAGGCTAAAAACGAAGATTTTTGGACAATCATTTCTTTACCGGGGGATATTTCAATTGCTTTTATATTGCCAGGAAACGAGGATGCAAAAGCGATTTTTGCCTTGTCGGATCCACAGACATAGTGATTAAGGAATAACGTTTCACCGCTGAGCATGCGGCCAAACATCTTGCCAAAACCGCCACCAGATGTTTGCATTTTAATCCCCGGATCCATCCAGGACATTCCGCCACTTTCAGTGATCATGGTTTCTCCCTTGGCTAAAGTGCAAATGACGACCGGTAAGGTGTCGCCGATAATTTCGTATTCCATCAACTATTCTCCTTTGATTACACATACTGGCTGGTCGATTTTGTATACCGCTGTCGATCTAACCAGGGTTTCTTCCAATTCGTCCAGATAGAACAATTCAATCTCATTTTGATCCTGACAGGCAACAAAGACATATTTGTCTTCCAGGATACAAAAATCTCTAGGGGTTGCCCCGGTGTGAACCATATACAACAAAGTCAAACGACCGGTTTCTTGGTTGATTCGATAGAATGATAGGGAGTTATGGCCGCGATTGGAAACAAGCAAATGTTCATTTGACTCAGTGATTTTAATGGCACTGGCGCTGTTGGCGTTTTTGAAGTGATCCGGTTTTGCTTTGATTCTTTGGATGAATGCGAACTTACCGTCATTATACTTGTAAGCGTCGATTTTATTGGCGATTTCACAAACAACATATGCAAATTTTCCGGTTTTGTCAAAGACCAGATGTCTTGGACCGCTTCCGGGTTTCACCATAACTGTTCGCTCTTCATCCGGAACAAGTTTGTTGTCGATGATTTGGTATACCACTATTTTGTCAGCTCCAAGATCGACCGAGTAGTAATATTTATTGTCAGGGGTCTGCCCAACCATATGAGGATGAGGCGAAGTTTGACGGAGTTTGATGTCTGGTCCCAAACCAGTGTGGACCGCGATGTCCAGTTCATCCACAATCAAAGGATAATTGAGGCGGTAAAGACCGGTGGTTCCCCCGTGATAGTTGGCTCCCAATGCGAATTCATTGGTATCGTTGACGAATACATGGGTATAGCTGCTTCCGTATGATGAAATATGGGAAATCAGTTTGATATTATTATCAGTCATTTCGTAACTTGACAAACCACCTTGCTTTGAACTGGTTGAACTGTTTTTCAAAGAAGCAAAAAGATAATTGTCTTTTTTATACAGGTATGATGGATAGTCCTTGGTCATGAGCCATTTGTCCAGTTTGAACCGGGAATTACGTTTATCGAATTCTATTAAATATATGCCTTTTTCTTTTTTATCGTAAGTACTAGCAATAATTTTCATATGGTATCCTCCTTGATGCCTAAATTATATCACACTTGGATAGCAATTCATTTCATTTTTATGAAAAATCACGCTCCAATAGGCAAAAAATCGGGTTGTCCAAACTGCCGTTAGCGTCAATATCCGGTTCGAATCATGATTTTGGAGTCAAACATACTCCAGCTTGCCCTTAAAAGTTGTATACAAAGAAATAATTATGAGCTATAATAACGGGTATAGGAGGGTGAAAAAAATGGAAAAACGCTTATTATTAGGTTTACTAGAAAAAAATGCTCGGTATGAGGTAACTGATCTGGCCGCGGCTTTGAATGAGACTGAACAAGATGTCAAAGACGCAATGAAAGAGTTGGAAAATGATAACGTTATCGCCGGATATCATACGGTTATCAACTGGGATAAAACTAATAGCGATACTGTTACTGCATTAATTCATGTCAATGCGGATCCGATTCGCGATTATGGGTATGATGTAGTCGCCCGAAAAATCGAAAAATTTGCAGAGGTGGATTCTCTGTATCTGTTAAGTGGTAATTATGAGTTCATGTGCATCATCAAAGGTAGAACGATGCAGGAGGTTGCCAATTTCGTCAATGCGAAGTTAGCGCCGATGGACGGAGTTACCGGTACTGAAACCTATTTCGTCTTGAAACAATACAAAGCTGCAGGTATTGTTTTGGATGATGATGGTGATAAAGAAGATGAAAGATTGTTGGTGTCTGCATAATGGACTTTCAATCACAATTTAACAATCATGTAAAGAAAATCAAACCGTCAGGCATTCGAAAATTCTTCGATCTTGCCAATACCATGGAAGGGGTAATTTCCCTTGGGGTTGGAGAACCTGACTTTGATACTCCGTGGAATGTTCGTGAAGCAGCTATCTATTCAATTGAAAAAGGAAGAACTTTCTACACTGCCAATGCCGGTTTGCCGGAATTGCGCCAAGAGATCTGCAAATATCTCGATCGAAGATTTGAACTCGAATATGATTATGAGGCTCAGTGTCTCGTAACTGTCGGAGGATCTGAAGCCATTGATCTGGCTTTTAGAACACTGATAAATCCTGGTGATGAAGTGATTTTGCTTTCACCGAATTATGTTGCCTATACTCCTGGAGTTGAACTTGCCGGCGGGGTAGTCAAAAATATTCTTTTAACTGCTGAAAACAATTTCAAACTGACACCGGAACTGCTTATCCAAGCAATTAACGAAAAGACCAAGGCAATCCTTTTGAATTTCCCGTCAAATCCGACCGGTGGAGTTATGACAAAAGAGGATTATGAAAATATTGTTCCGATTCTTAAAGAATCTGGAATCATGGTAATAACTGATGAAATCTACGCTGAACTTTCTTATGATCATGAATTCTGTTCACTTGCTTCGTTTGAAAGCATCAAGGACCAAGTGATTCTTATCAGCGGTTTCTCCAAAGCATATGCAATGACCGGGTGGCGTTTAGGTTACGTTGTTGCCCATGAAGAGGTTATCGCAATGATGAAGAAAATCCACCAGTACGTAATCATGTGTTCATCTACTGCAGCTCAGTACGCAGCGTTGGAAGCACTGAAAAACTGTGATGCCGATGTCGTTAAGATGCGAGAATCATATCAATTGCGTCGTAATTTCATCACTAAAGCATTCAATGATATGGGGTTGGAAACATTCCTGCCACAGGGGGCTTTCTATATTTTCCCATCCATTAAATCAACAGGGCTGAGCAGTGATGAGTTCTGTGAACAACTGCTTGATGCCAAAAAGGTTGCTTGTGTTCCTGGTTCGGCTTTTGGTGAAGCTGGAGAAGGATATATCAGGGTCAGCTACGCATATTCAATTGAACAAATCAAAGAAGCGACCACCAGAATCAAAGAGTTTTTAGAAGAGAGAAAGTGATTTCTCTCTTTTTATTGTTCTAAACCAATATAAAAACCTATTTTTAGGTTTCTAAAAGGGTGTTTTCCCTTTAAAAAAGGAGTCAATCAAGTATAATGTAATTGTGAGGTGAAGGACAATGGAATGTAAAAGATATGAAAGTGCAATCGACAAATCAATAATCGAACTGAAGAAATACCTAATTAACAATCTTACTGAAAAACAGATGATGGCATATGCCAAAATCCTGAACAGATCGTATAGCAATGGTGATTTGAAATATCTGATCAATGCGGACAAGGAGATCCAACTGGCGATATTTTCGATGATTAAGTGCCGTATCAATGCGGCTGGCAATTTGAGTGAGCTGGAAGAAGAACTGATTTATTTGAATCTGCTGATCGACAAGAATTTCAAGGTTGCTCTTGAATACAAGTATCGCCTGTTCAATTCACTGATAAAAACCGGAACATTGGACGAAAGAGTAATGATGATTATTCGCCACTTGGTGAACTATCGGGTTTCCATTATCGATGATTTGGTTGATTACCTGGCCAAGCGCCAAAGTCTAAGTTCCAGACAAAGCGAAGTGATCAAGGTAAAAGTATATATTATAGAAGGTGAATTCAAAAAAGCTTTCAGTGCAATATCGATCAACGATATTGACGGATTTGGAGAATATTCAAAAATTTTAAGTGATTATTCACCTAGAAAATATCAAAGAAGAATAAAGAAATGTCACCAGTACAAAAATAAATTATTGAAATTATCGAGGTAGATTATGCTGACAAGAATGTATGAGATAGTAAAAATTCTTAAAGAGGCCACCAGTCCCTTAAATGGAATCAGAATTCAGGAACTGCTGGAAGAAACCGGAATCCAGGTCGATATCAAAACGGTCAGGAATTCAATTATCAAAATAAATGAAATGACCAATGTCGCCCTGGGCTACAGTCTCATCAATAATAAGAAGAAACACGGATATCTGATTGAAAATAATTATTTCAGTGACGGAGAAGTCCAGTTTTTAATGGATGTTGTCCTGACAAACGGTAACCTGAATCTGAAATCAAAGCATCGGTTGGAACAAAAACTGGCGTTGCTTTCGACTGCCAGGCAAATGTCAAGGTTGAATCCCAGTCCAACAGAAAATGGTGCCTTTGATTATGATTTGCTGTTGAATCTTACTACGGTGATTAAGGCAATAAATAATAAAACGAATCTGATATTCAAATATATAACTTATGATGTGCAAAATGGGCGATTGAGCATCGTTGAAAATCAAAGGGGCAACCGGACTGTCAACGGGCACAAATATTATATGATTTCTCCATACCGGATTGTAATGGACAACTCGAACTACTATATCCTGGGCTACTACGACAAGCGGCCCGGGACTTTAAGCGTATATCGAATCGATAGAATGCGGCTGATTCAAACTTACAAAGGGAAATTCATTGCGAGTCCGCCAAAACAGGAAATTGACAATTATCTCAAGAATAATGTCAACATGTATATTGCCCAAAAATCCCAGACCCTGGAATTCAATTTTTCACAGAAAATAATTCGGGAAATCGGGACTCGCTTTGGCGATAAGCTTTGGGTCGAAAAAGTTGGGGATCAGTACCACGGTGTCATCAATGATGTCAACATCACCGAAGGACTGATTGGATGGATATTGATGCTCAATACCGAGATTGAAATTGTTAAGCCGACAAGCCTTAAAAATCAAATTAAAGTTAAGATTGACAGTTTGACAAAGATGTATCAATAGGAGATAATACAGGTGTAAGCACTTTCTTTACACATTCTTAACATTAATTAACCTGACTGTGCTTTTTTCATAACATTTATTGTCTTATTATGTAAAGGAACTTAACATTCGCAAAGGAAGGAAATTTGAAATGAAAAAGTTAGTAAGTATATTTATGGCTCTAGCAATGGCTGTAGGTTTGGTTGGGTGTGGATCATCTACCGATAAAGAAGTGGTAAAGTTGGATGGTTCGACTTCAATGGAAAAACTGGTTGGAGCTTTATCAGAAGCTATGCCAGAAGTATATCCTAATATTTCTCTTGAGGCTCAGTTTACCGGATCTTCATCTGGGATCAAAGCTTTGATTTCGGGAACGGCTGACATTGGTGATGCTTCACGTAATTTAAAACAAGAAGAATTGGATCAGGGTGTAGTTGAAAACATCGTTGCAATCGATGGGATTGCAGTTGTAGTAAATCCAGCATTGTCAGTTACCGACATAACTTCGGCTCAGTTGGCCGATATTTACACTGGTGAAATCAAGAACTGGTCTGAATTGGGCGGTCAGGATGCTGCAATTGTAGTAATCGGGCGTGATTCGGCTTCAGGTACCCGTGGTGCATTTGAAGAAATCTTGGATATCGAAGGTCAAGCGGCATATGCTCAGGAAATAGAATCAACTGGAGCGGTAATCGCAAAAGTTGCTCAAATTGAAGGTGCAATCGGATATGTATCATTGGATATGGTCGATGAAACAGTAATGGCAATGGCTCTTAATGGGGTTGAACCGACTAAAGATACTATCTCAGATGGCTCATATACATTGTCTCGTCCATTTGTAATGGCGACAATGGGTGAAATTTCTGATCAAACAGAAGCTGTACAAAACGTATTCGAATTTATCGCTTCAGAAGACGGACAAAAAGTCTTGGAAGCAGTGGGATTAGTAGGAGCAAAATAATAAATGGAAGCTAATAATAACATTTCAATTATTAGCAACCGCAGATCTAAATCAACGACAGAGCGCACAGCTGCGATTATCCTTCGCATCTGTGCCGTTGTGTCTATTTTGGCGGTTGCTTCAATTACAATATATATGATTATCTCAGGAACACCGGCATTATTCAGCCAGGGGATAGTCGACATTTTATTCAATCCGGTTTGGGATCCAACAGGTGCAGAAGCACAATATGGTATCTTGCTGATCATCCTGACATCAATCGTCGGGGTTGCTGCGGCAATTGTAGTCGGAGTTCCGATTGGATTGCTGACAGCTGTATTTCTATCAGAAATTGCCCAGCCAAGACAGCGTGGAATAGTCCGTTCGGCGGTTGAACTTTTAGCGGGTATTCCTTCGGTGATTTATGGGTTGCTGGGGATCCTGATAATAAATCCTTTCATGTATGACCTGGAGAAAATTATTTTTGCCAACGATCCAAATCATCAGGTTACCGGTGGAGCTAATTTACTTTCGGCTATCCTGGTACTGGCAATAATGATTTTGCCGACATTGATCAATATTTCTCAGACGGCTTTAGAAGCTGTTCCTGACAACTATCGTCAATCTTCATTGGCTCTTGGGGCCAGCAAGATTCAGACAATTTTCAAAGTTGTCATTCCTGCTGCAAAGAACGGGATTCTTTCAGCTGTTGTTCTTGGGGTTGGACGAGCTATCGGGGAAGCGATGGCAATCGTACTCGTTTCCGGGAATTCAGTTAATTTTCCGACACCATTTGCTTCGGTCCGGTTTTTAACAACAGGGATCGTAACTGATTTTGCATATGCAACCGGTGTCCATCTTGATGTTTTATATACGATTGCATTGGTGTTGTTTGTCTTTATCATGGTAATCAACATTATCTTGACGCGCTTGGTTCGTGCCAGCGTGGCGAGTGACAATTAATATTGGAAGGAGTATAGTATGCAAAGTATTTTTGATAAAAAGAAACGTGTATCGGACAATGTCCTAAGCGGATTAATCTATCTTTGTACCGGTATTTCCCTGCTGATAGTAATTGTCATCTTAGGGTACATTGCTTTTAGAGGAATACCTGAATTGGATATCGGATATTTTATAAATCAAACCAGTATTCTAAAAAACACAGTTGGGATTTTGCCTAACATAATTAACACAATTTACATGATTGTCTTGACCTTGGTGATTGCAGTGCCGATCGGGGTCGGAGGAGCAATCTATCTTAATGAATATGCCAAAGGTGGAAAATTCGTGGACTTGGTTAGTTTCACGACTGAAGTCTTGGCGGGGATCCCATCAATTGTATATGGTTTGTTCGGGTATTTGTTCTTCGGGTTGTTCCTAGGACTTTCTTACTCGATTTTAACCGGAGCCTTAACTTTGGCAATTATGGTATTGCCATTGATTTCTAGAAATACCCAAGTTGCTTTGGACAATGTGCCAAATTCATACCGTGAAGCGGCCTTGGGTATTGGGTCGACCAAATGGTATATGATAAGAACAGTATTACTTCCTAGCGCAATTCCTGGTATCTTGACCGGGGTTATCCTGGCAATGGGACGGGTTGTAGCTGAGTCGGCAGCATTGATCTTCACAGCTGGTGCTGTAGCCAAATTGCCGGCTAACATTATTGGACATATCACGACATCAGGAGCTACCTTAACGATCCAACTTTATTTTGAAATGGCAAAAGGAAATTTTGATATTGCGTTCGTTATCGCATTGGTATTAATGGTAATCGTTCTGTCGTTGAATTTCACAGCGAGATGGATTTCGAGACGTTTTGATGTAAGCAGAATTAAATAGAAGGAAATAGACAATGGAAAATAAAATTACAACAAAAGATTTGAATTTATGGTATGGAGAGAAACATGCCCTTAAAGGGATTGATCTCGATATCAAAGAACATGCTATCACGGCATTTATCGGTCCTTCGGGATGTGGTAAATCAACTTATTTGAAAACATTGAACCGGATGAATGATTATATCGACAATGTCAGAATTGAGGGTGATGTCATCCTTGATGGAGAAAACATCTACGACGAAAAAGTTGATACGACCATTTTAAGAAAAAAAGTTGGAATGGTTTTCCAACAACCAAATCCATTCCCAATGACTATCTATGATAATGTGGCTTATGGACCTCGGATCCATGGAATCAAAGATCGCAAACGTTTGGATAAAATTGTTGAAGATTCTTTAAAAGCAGCGGCTCTTTATGATGAAGTCAAGGATCGTCTGCACACAAATGCTCTTGGACTATCTGGAGGGCAGCAACAACGTCTTTGTATCGCCCGTTGTTTGGCGGTTGAACCTGATGTTATCTTATTGGATGAACCGACTTCTGCACTGGATCCGATTTCTACTTTGAAAATCGAAGAATTGCTGATGGAGTTAAAAGATAAATATACGATCGCGATAGTAACTCATAATATGCAACAAGCCAGTCGTATCGCTGACTACACAGCTTTCTTCTTGATTGGTGAAATGATTGAATACGGAAAAACAGCTGATCTGTTCTCAAGACCACAGGACGAAAGAACAGAAAATTATATTACCGGACGTTTTGGATAGGAGAAAATTATGCTAAGAACCTCATATGTAAATGACCTAAATAAGTTGAAAGTTGATTTGAACCGCATGTGTTATTTAGTAATCAAATCACTTGAAAATGCAATTGATGCTTTTAAAAATGATGATAAGGAAATGGCGCAAAGAGTCGTTTTGAAAGATAAAGAAATTAATGAAATGGAGCGACAGATTGAGGCCAGTTGCCTTGGTCTTATCTTGAGACAGCAACCGATTGCCCGTGATTTGCGTGATATTTCAACTGCCCTTAAGATTGTAACTGACCTTGAAAGAATCGGAGATCAAAGTGCTGATATTTGCGAAACTATCATCAGAATGAATGAAAAACATGCATTCAAAATGGTTGAAGATATTCCTGAAATGGCGTCAATCGCCACCAAAATGGTTCGTGATGCAATTCAATCATTCAATGATAATGATGTGACTTTGGCAAAAGAAGTAAAACTTAGGGATGATCGGGTTGATGAACTGTTTGATAAAGTCAAATCGGAATTAGTTGAAATTACCAGAAATTCTCCTGACCAAATCGATGCTTGTATTGAATTTACAATCATTGCCAAATATTTGGAACGAATCGGAGATCATGCTGTAAATATTTGTGAATGGACAGAGTTCCAGGAAACAGGAGAAATGAATCACACTAGATTAATCTAGAGAGGGAGTGGTTTTGTGGCAGAAAAAATTGTAATTGTTGAAGATGATGATAGCATTCGGGAAGTCATTGAAATTGCTTTGGGTTCCACCGGATATGAAATTATGGCATTCAGCAACGCCATTGATGCTTTGGAGGCTATCAGGGAAAATGATCCTGATTTGGCGATTTTTGATATCATGTTGCCGCGGATGAGCGGGATTGATGCAATCAAGATGATCAGATCAACCAATCCAAACTTGCCGATTTTGATTCTTTCGGCCAAGGACCGGGAAATAGATAAAGTTACCGGACTGGACAGCGGTGCGGACGATTATATGGCTAAACCATTTGGGGTGCTTGAATTGCAAGCCCGGGTGCGAGCTTTGATCCGTAGAAAGCAGAGTCACGTTTTGGTGCTGAATTCAAAGACATTGAAAATCAATCAGGAAACCAGAGTTGTCAATCAATTGGGTAAAAAGATTGAATTGACCAACAAGGAATATCAGCTTCTTATCTACTTGATGGAAAACCGCCATCGGGTTGTTCCGCGCGAAGAATTGCTGAATGAAATCTGGGGCTATGATTTTATGGGTGAGTCACGGGCGCTTGATGTCCATGTTCGCGCCCTGAGATCGAAGTTGGACAATGAAACCACTAAGTATATCTCAACATCGCGAGGTGTGGGATATCGTTTTGAAGAGAGAACTAAAAATGAGTAAGACGATTTTTAAGTATGTTGCCGTGATAATGACTGTGATATTTGTTTTGGTAAGCGCGGTATCAGTAGTTGCCACTGCGACAACATTGCGAACTCAACAAGAGCGGATAGTTGATTATGCGTTAGATATTACCGCTGAGAATATTGCCAATACCGGCATGACCATACCGACTTTCTTTGACTCCCAGGTGATTCAAATTGCGGTAATGGATCGTCAGGGTAATATTATCGCTTACAACGGTGAGGCTTCGCCGATAGACCAATCAAAAAGCGGAGAATATATCGAGGCATATTTTTATGGGACAGGTAAAGAAATTTACTACTCCGAAGATTTTGAGACCAATGTGCTGGCAGTGACCAAAACTACGGGCGATTATGTTGTCAGAGTCGTGGTTGCCTACCTTGGTTTTGGCCAAATTGTGGCTAGAAATGCTTATCCTTTGGCTGTTGCCTATGTTATGGTGATTGCGATATCGTACTTTGGAAGTATCATCCTGTCGAGACGGATGATTAAGCCAATCAATGAAGTTTCAAGTTATCTGGAAGATATTCTTCTTGACGGTGATAGTGGACACTCTGGTGATATCAACGTCAGCTATGATGAGTATAATATAATCCTTGGAAAAGCCCGACGGATTTCCCGGAGAATCAATACAACTATGAAGCGGCTCAGATTCGAGCAGTTCAGAATCAATGCAATCCTTGATCAAATGAAAGAAGGTTTTGTCCTGCTTAATGAAAAAAATCAGGTCATCATGGCCAACAAGCGGGCTAGAATTATTAATTCGGCGGCTTTTGTCTACAAACAGGATGCCACGGAATTTTTCTTTGACAAGAAGCTGCTCAAAGCCATCAAAAATGTACAGGATGAAACTATCAAATTTGATTATATCTCGATTGATCGGATTTATTCTTGCTATATCTCCAAAGTTGAATATGGGGTAACCGTACTGTTTATCAATGTTACCGAGAACCGTAAGGCTATGCAGATGAGAAGTGAGTTTTTCTCCAATGTATCTCATGAATTGAAGACACCGATGACTGCTATCAGGGGTTACAGTGATATCCTGTTGGCTGATTATATCAAGGATCCTGAAGCGATTCGTGAAGTATATCGTAAAATCAACCGTGAGACGGTCAATATGTCAAATCTGATCTCGGATATCCTGATGATCTCAATGCTGGAAAACAACGCAATTGAAGTTCAGTACACCGATATTAAAATTGAAAGCATCATCAATGATGTCTTGGATTCTCAATCCAAGGTTATCAGCGATAAGAATCTTGAAATTGTCATGAACTGCGAGGATATCGTATATCATGCCAATATCAAACATATTCATCAGTTGTTCAATAATCTGATCTCCAACGCCTGCAAATATAATCGCGATGGCGGCCAGGTTACAATCGATGTATTCAAATATCAGAATTCCGTTAATATCATTGTCGGAGATACCGGTAATGGAATAGCTGCCAATGAAATCCCACGGATTTTCGAGCGATTCTATCGGATCGATGACGGCCGGGACAAAGGAACTGGCGGCACTGGACTGGGTCTTTCGATTGTCAAACATATTGTTGCCCACTATAAAGGTCTGGTAACTGTGGATTCTGTGATTGGACAGGGATCCAAATTTGTTGTAGTTCTACCAATAGCAAAGAAGGAAGCTGAATAGCTACCTTCTTTTTTTCTTGCATTTGAATTTTAAAAGGGCGATAATTAATTGAAACGAGGTAAGAGATATGTATAAAATTATTACTGACGGTTCCTGTGATTTGTCACAGGGCTACCTTGATGATAATCAAATAATTAATGTTCCTTTTTATATTTCTTTTGGAAATAAACTTAATCAAAAGGAAGGGGTCGATCTTGAGGTCAGAGAATTCTATCAGAATATGATTGATAACCCCAAAATATTTCCAAAAACATCTACGCCGTCGATTGGCGACTATCTAGAGGCGATGAAACCCCAGCTTGAATCCGGGTTTGATCTGATCGTAATCTGCATAACTTCGAAATTTTCTGGTTCCTACAACGCAGCTTGCAATGCCCGGGAGATGCTTGGTGAAGAATATCCTCAAAGGAGAATTACTGTTCTTGATTCCAACGTCAACACCGTTTTGCAAGGCTTGTTGCTCAAACAGTTGGTAAGACTGAAAAATCAAGGCCATTCAATCGAACAATTGGTTGACTATTTCAATGAAAATATCAAAACGGGTCGAATATTTTTCACAATCGGCTCGATGGATTATCTTGTTCACGGAGGCCGGGTTGGCAAGCTTTCTTCAATCGCTGCCAGCGTTCTTTCGATAAAGCCGATTATTTGCCTTAAAGAGGGAGAAATATTCAATGAGGGACTTAAAAGAGGGCGTAAAAAAGCGCTGACCGCGGTAATCGATAAATGTATCGAATATTTTAGGGAAAACGGGTATGATCCTGACAATTTTGACTTTGTCATTGGATATGGATATGATTACGAAGAGGCCCTTAAATTCCGGGAAAAAGTCATGTCAGAATTTAGTCAGAATTTGAATATTGAACCAGAGACAATCGCAATTGAGCAAATCGGAGCTACGATAGCGGTTCATACCGGCCCTTATCCACTGGGATTGGGATTGATTAGAAAATAAAAAGTCGAATCGTAAAGATTCGACTTTTTACATATATTATAATAATCCCATTTCGATCATTTTTAAACCGATGTCAACAGAGTTGTAAGCAGCACCCTTCATTAACTGATCAGATACTACCCAAAGGTTTAAACCGTAATCACTGTCAAGGTCTTTACGAACACGTCCTACGTGAACCATTTCATCCCCGATGAATGTAGTTGCCATAGGATAGATTTGGTTAGCAAGATCATCATAAAGATCAACACCAACTGAATTTCCTAGTAATTCGAACACTTTGTCCATATCAAGTGGTTTTCTTGTTTTAACGTAAAGTGATTCACTGTGTCCACGTAAAACTGGAACACGAACACAAGTAGCGTTGACGCTGATGTCTTTATCAAAGATTTTTTTAGTTTCATTAACCATTTTCAACTCCTCTTTAGAGTATCCGTTTTCCAAGTTGAAAACATCTACTTGAGGGATACAGTTGAAAGCGATTGGGTAATGTTTTTTATCACCAGCCGAAGGTAAAACTTCAGCAACTGGTTCATTACCAGCTAATACATCGCGTGATTGAGCGTAAAGTTCATCCATTGCAGCAACTCCGGCACCAGATACGGCTTGGTAAGTTGAAACAGTGATTTTTTCAATGTCGAATTCTTCTTCGATGCGGTTCAATGCTGAACACATGATGATTGTCGTACAGTTAGGGTTAGCGATGATTCCTTTGTGGTTTCTTAATGCTTCACCATTAACTTCTGGTACAACCAAAGGTACTTCCGGATCCATTCTGAAGTGGGATGAGTTATCGATGTTAACACATCCGGCTTTAACCGCTGCAGGCATGAATTTTGCAGAGATTGATCCTCCTGCCGACCAGAACGCCACATCAACACCTTCAAAACTGTTTTCAGTCAATTCTTCTACGATGAATGTATGACCGCTTTGAGTAATTTCTTTTCCAGCTGAACGAGCTGAAGCTAATAATTTGATTGATTCGTAAGGGAAGTTAAATTCCAGAACACAACGAAGCATTTCAGCTCCTACGGCTCCAGTTGCACCAACGATGGCTACATTATACTTTTTCATATTTTCTCCTATCCGTGTACTTTGAAACAGACACTGCTTTCGTTTAATAGTGGTTTGATATCATTTAATTCCAATTCTTCTGTGATGTAGATATGATCTTCGTCTTTTGAATAATATTCAATATAATCTACTTCGATTGGAGCATTGGTTCTGATGTAGTATTTTGATTTGGTAATTGCTTGAACGTTTTCACAATCTGGATAATCATGACTCCACAATTCTGTTTGATGAGTCTTGATGATATCGCTGACTACAGCTGATGCTGTCACATAACGTCCGGCACCTTTTCCGTAATAAATTACGTTTTCCAAATAATCGGTATCGATTTCGACTACATTATACGCATCCATAACGTTAGCTACCAATGATTCCATGTTGACCAAAGCGGCCGACACATCAATTCCAATTCCGTTTTCAAGTTTTTTCGCTTGAGCAATCATTTTGAAACGGTAACCAAATTTCATGGCAAAAGCCATATCCTTTTTGGTAACCGTACGGATACCGTTGCATTGGATTTTGTCAAAATCGATGAATTGTCCGAAACCGTTTTGCGCTAAGATACAAATTTTATGAGCAGCATCAATACCGTCAAGGTCCAATGCCGGATTTGCTTCTACATATCCCAGGCCTTCTGCAATTTTTAAGGCTTCACCAAAATCAAGATTGTCTTTTTCCATTAATGTCAGGATAAAGTTTGTTGTTCCGTTAAGGATTCCTGTGATTTTTTTAGTGTTATTAGCCACTAAGCTTTCTTTTTGCGAAACTAATACTGGGATGCCGCCCCCAACACTAGCTTCATATAAGATATGACATTTATTCTCTTTTGCACATGCAAAAATTTCTTTTCCATAATGAGCAATCAAAGCTTTATTTGCAGTTACAACATTTTTTCCAGCTTTCAAGGAGTCAATGATGATCTTTTTAGCAATAGTTTCGCCGCCAATAAGTTCAACTACCACATCAACTTCTTCATCGTTTAACACGTCTTGATAATCTTTTGTTTTTATAATACCTTCAGGCAAATCAACATCGTCTAAACTACAACCATATTTGACAATAACTTCTTGGCCTAATAGTTTTTCAAGTCGTTTTTTCTCGTTTGTCAGGATTTCCACTACTCCATAACCAACGGTACCTAATCCAATAACACCAACTTGCATAAGAACCTCCATTACTTTTAGATTTTTTTTATATTATCATTGTTGTATACAAAAGTCAATTGAGCACTTGATATTTGTAAAAAATTACCTTTACAGGGCGATTTTATATATTTTTGTTTTGAAAAAATAGAAATATTTTGTAAAAATATCCAAACGTTGTATACAATTATTGACAAGCAGTTAATTATCACATACAATGAATGTAATTTGGAGGATGTTTTTATGAAAAAACAATATATAAGCACCCGTCAAGGGCAAAAACCATTAAATTTTTACGAGTCTATCGTTCAAGGTATTGGCGATGATGGTGGGTTATTGGTCCCAGATTTTGACTTTGAGAAATTAGACTTGGAAAGTCTGTTAAAATTGAATTACGTCGAATTGGCAACAAAAGTGATTTCAACTTTTGTCGACGAAGATGGACATGAATTAATTAAGGATGCATGTCAAAAAGCTTATGGGGACGGACTGTTTCCAACTGAAGTAGTACCTGTTGTGAAAGTGGGAAATGATTATATTGGCGAATTGTTCCAGGGTCCAACAGCGGCGTTCAAAGATATGGCGTTATCTTTACTGCCTCATTTGATGACATTGTCATTGAAACAATTGAATGAAACCAGAGAAGTAATGATTTTAGCGGCTACCAGTGGAGATACTGGAAAAGCAGCTTTGGAAGGCTTCAAAGATGTTGCTGGTACTAAAATCATGGTATTCTATCCATCTGATGGAGTTAGTAATATCCAAAAACAACAAATGGTATCTCAAGAAGGTTCCAATGTTGAAGTTATCGGAATCACTGGAAACTTCGATGATGCACAAACAGCTGTAAAACAAGCATTCAGCTCTGAAAAATTAAAAGAGATTTCAGCTGCGAACGATGTTTTCCTTTCGTCGGCAAACTCAATCAATGTAGGACGTTTGATCCCTCAGGTTGTTTATTACTTCCATAGTTACCTGGCATTGGTAAACAAAGGTGAAATCAAACTTGGAGATAAAATCAACTTCTGTGTTCCTTCAGGAAACTTCGGAAACTGTCTGGCAGGTTGGTTCGCTAAAAATATGGGACTTCCAGTAAATCAGTTTATTGCCGGAAGCAACAAAAACAATATCCTGACTGATTTCTTCAATACTGGAGAATATGATGCTAACCGTGATTTCTACAAAACAAATGCACCAGCGATGGATATCCTGGTATCTAGTAACTTGGAAAGATTGGTTTACTTCATGTCTGATGACAAATCTAAAGTATCTCAATATATGGAAGAGTTGAAAAACAGCGGTATTTACAAAGTTGATGATGCAACTTTCGCTAAAATCAAAGCTGAATTCAAAGCTGGATGTTTGGGTGAAGAAGATATTCTAAAAACAATCAAAGCTTGTTATGAAGAAACTGGATATTTATTAGATACGCATACTGCAATTGGATACGGTGTCTTGAAAGAATATCAAGAGAAGACTGGAGATACTACCAAGACAGTATTGATGTCAACAGCATCACCATACAAATTCCCTGAATCAGTATATTATGCTTTGACTGGTGAAGATTTAGACGTATATGAAGCGATAACAAAATTGGAAGAGTTTACCAAAGTTCCGGTACCTGAAGCTCTTCAAGGTATCAAAGATCGTCCGGTCTTACATACCAATGAAATCAAAAAAGAAGATATTATCGCTACTATCGAAGATAGATTAACAAAATAATATGCAAGTACGTGTGAAAGTGCCAGCGACATCGGCTAACCTTGGTCCGGGGTTCGATGTTGCAGGATTGGCCTTAACTTTATATAATTCATTCGTTTTCGAACTGCAAGAAGAGGGATTGGAAATCACCGGAACTCCGCCACAGTTTGCGAACGAAGAAAACATGACATATCAGGCTTTCAAGCAAGCCGCGGAAAAATGTGGTTTGGATTTTGATGGTTTGAAAATTGATTTCAGCGGTGATGTACCTTATACCCGAGGGTTGGGTTCGTCATCAACTTGTATTGTTGCCGGTATTGTTGCAGCATTCGCCTTTAAAGAGCAGAACCCTGACCGTCAGGATGTTTTGGAACTGGCTACTGAAATCGAAGGTCATCCGGACAATGTCGCTCCTGCGATTTTCGGAGGAATGACGGTGTCGGTGATGGATAACGGCAAGGTTAAGACGCTTAATCTGCCAATCAAAAACGATTATCGTTTTGTGGCTTTGATTCCACCATTTACCCTTTCGACTGAAGAGTCGCGCAAAGTACTGCCTAAGTCGCTTCCGCGTGAAGATGCCATTGCCAATGTTTCACATTTGGCCTTATTGGTTGCTTCGCTGCTTAACGGAGATGACTCTGGTTTGAAACTTGGTTTCAAGGATGCTTTGCACCAACCATATCGGGGGAAACTGATCAAAGGATACGAAGAAATCATGGATATTCTTGGCGATGATGAACAGGTTTTAGGTTGTTATCTTTCGGGAGCTGGACCTACTTTGATGGTCCTGATCTCAGAATCGGATACATTGGGGGTTGTTCGAATCAAAGAAGAGTTGGGCGAGTTGCTTGAAGATTGGCAAGTAGTCAAACTTGAATTGGACAATCGTGGTTATACATTGGATTTCGAATAGAATATTTAGATGCCATCGGCTTTTGCCGGTGGTGTTTTGTTTTCCGGGATTATTATTATTTTGGTTTAATAAAAATATCGGATGTAGTATAATGTTAGGTGGAGGGATTCGATGGATTTTACAACTAGAACAGCACTCTTGCTGGGTGATGAAGCAATAGAAAAATTGAAGAACAAGAAAGTAGCGGTCATCGGACTTGGTGGGGTCGGCGGTTTCGTTACCGAAATTCTGGCCAGAAGCGGGGTCGGCAGCCTGGTATTGATCGACAATGATGTCGTGGATAAAACCAATATCAACCGCCAGTTGATTGCTCTGAATTCAACGGTAGGAAAAGCCAAGTGCGAGCTTTTCAAGCAACGATGCCTTGACATCAATCCTGAGATTAACATAACAACTTATCAGGAATTTTATCTTCCTGCTCAGGATAAAGAGTACATGTTTGCGGATTGTGATTACGTTATTGATGCAATCGATACGATAACCGGAAAATTGGGAATCATCGAATATTGCTACAATAGCTCGATTCCAGTAATTTCCAGCATGGGAACCGGGAACAAACTTGATCCGTCATTACTTGAAATTGCGGATATCTACAAAACCAAGGTTTGCCCGCTGGCCCGGGTAATGAGACGGGAGCTGCGAAAGCGGAATGTGAATAAGTTGGATGTTCTTTATTCAAAAGAAGAACCGATAAAATTGAATCAAAGAACGCCGGGTTCGGTCCCATTTGTACCGAGTGTGGCGGGAATATATATCGGCGGATACGTCGTTAAAATGTTAGTGAGGTAGAATCATGGATCATATGGTTGAAATTGAATTGGAAAAATATTTGGCCCACGCCAAAGAAATTGTAAAGAATACTTGCAAAAGAGAATTGAACGATGAGCAACTGGAAATGTTGACTAAAGACATTCTGACAACGCTCAACATTTATGGAGGAGATTTCGCAGACGGTAATATTGTGGATATGACCAAACAATATATGCGCTCAGGCGGGATCGAACGTTGCTTGAATATATAGGAGGAGAGCAATATGGAGTTTTTATCGCGTGATAAGAAATTTGATTTGAATCCACATATTGTCGAACCGGAGCATATCAAAGGAATTGTTTTGTGTCTTCATGACATGATGGAACATCAGGAACGCTACTATGGATTTTTGGATTATCTTGCAAAAAATGGTTTTGTGGCTTGTATCTATAATCACCGCGGTCACGGCAAAAACCTTACCATTGATTCGTTGGGGTATTTCAACGATACATCAGGAAAACAAATTGTTTATGATGTTGATGTGATGGTCGATTATCTGCAGATGAAATATCCGGAAAAACCGGTCTATATCTTCGCTCAGGGAATGGGGGCAACCATTGCGAAAGTCTATCTTCAGGAAAATGATTTTAAATTGAAGAAGGTGATTTTGGCTGGTTCGCCATCATATAGCCAGTTGATAAAGGCTAATTTGGCAGCGGCGCGTGGAATTGCCCGGCTTGATTATCGTGGTCATGCGCGGGTTTTACGCGAGATGTTCATGGGTAAATATTTTAAGGCGTTCACCAGAAAAGAATCTAATGCCTGGCTTTCCAAAAATACCCAGAATGTTGCCGATTACGACAATGATCAATTTTGTGGCTTCGAGTTTACCAATAACGGTTACTTGAATCTGGCGAAACTTATGATTAATGCCAATAATGCCAAAAAGTATAAGCGAAAAAAAATCGATTTAAAAATATTATTTATTGCCGGAAGCAAGGATCCGGTGATAAATGGGATCAAGGATTTCAATGATCAATTGGATTTCCTGGAAAATATGGGATATAAAGTTACCAGTAAACTTTACGGTGATTGTCGTCATGAAATATTGAACGAGAACATCAAACAAAGTGTTTATCAGGATATTGTGGATTTTTTCAATAAATAATTATTGACAGGTGATGTTTCAGCAGGTGAAAAAACATCCTTAAATCCATAAAAAATTAATACTTTTATAGTTGACTTTAGCAATAAGTTTCTCTATAATAGTATTGTTCATTATGAACTCTAAGTCCCCGGTAAGGATACAGGAGAAAATAAAATGAGACAAACAACAATGGCAAATGCTGCTACTATTGAAAGAAAATGGTATGTTATTGATGCTGCCGGATTAACTTTAGGACGTTTAGCATCAGAAGTGGCTACAGTGTTAAGAGGGAAACATAAACCGACTTACACTCCACACGTAGACTGCGGAGATTACGTAATCGTATTAAACGCAGACAAAGTCGAAATGACTGGAAAAAAACTTGATAGCGTTAAATACTATCGTCACTCTGGATGGTTAGGTGGTTTAAAAGTTAAAACTGCTCGCCAATTCAAAGATCAAAATCCTACAGGATTTGTTGAAGCTGCTGTAAAAGGTATGTTACCTCATAATACTTTAGGTAGAAAACAAGGAATGAAATTATTCGTTTACACAGGAAGCGAGCATCCACATGCTGCTCAAAAACCTGAAGTTATGGAATTCAAAGGTTAGGGAGGAAAGATAATGGCAAACGTACAATATAGAGGAACTGGTAGAAGAAAATCTTCAGTGGCTCGTGTTATCTTAACACCTGGTACTGGTAATTTCGTAATTAATGGTAAAGTTGCAAAAGACTACTTACCATCAGATGTATTATTAATGATTGTTAATCAACCATTAGAATTAACTAACACAGTTGGTCAATTCGATGTTTCTGTAAATGTTAATGGTGGAGGATACTCAGGACAAGCTGGTGCTATCCGTCATGGTGTATCTAGAGCTTTATTAGAAGCTGGATCAGATTACCGTCCAACATTAAAATCAGCTGGTTTATTAACTCGTGATTCACGTATCAAAGAACGTAAAAAATACGGTCTTAAAAAAGCAAGACGTGCACCACAATTCTCAAAACGTTAATCATACTTTTGTTTTACTCGGTACATTCGTATCGAGTTTTTTTGTGTCCTGAAAAATGGTTATAAAAAAGGCTGTGAAATAGTCCACAGCCAAACGGATTAAAATTATGAATAAATGATTAATAAAACTGTTGATAATGGCGGATACAATTATCTAGGGCAGTATCCATCACTACCAATCTGAATAGATGACAAAATGTTGAAATGATCATAAATTTAATATATCATTTTCGCGGTTTGCATGAATCTCGTTTGATGAGTGTACATGGAAGTGTCATTTTGAACGGCAGACTCATGCTTTTAAGGTAATAAACTATCGATGCACCGTATTCGCCCATTTCCAGAGCGGGCGCGGAGATAGTTGTGAGTGGTGGGTTGGTATAGCTTGCTGAAGGGATGTCGTCAAATCCAATAACAGAAATGTCTTCTGGAGTAGAAATATTGTGATCCTGCAAGGCCTTCATGGCACCGATCGCGATGGGGTCGCTTCCGGTGATGATAGCTTCAGGCAAACTGTCATTTTTGATCAGTTCGCACATCATTTTGTATCCGGACTCACTGGTGAATTCATCCTCCAGAGTGTAAGGGAGATAGTCAATGTTCAGATTTTGACAGTACATTATGAAAGCTTCTTTTCTTATATCATGATAGTATGTGTTATCACCAAGCAATTCCTTGCCACCTAAATAACCGATTTTTTTATGATTCAATTCAACTAAATAAAGCAATGCGGATTTAATGGCTTGATAAAAGTCCAGGGTTATCGTATGGGAAGTGATATTTTCGATTGTCATGTCTAAAAATATAACATTTTTAGTGATTTTTTCGAATTCCTTGACTTCATCAACACTAAATTTTCCGATGCAAACCAAACCGTCAACGTCCAGCAATGTGTGTTTATAATTAGTATCGTCTTTGAATGCTCTAACGATGGCTACTCCGTTTTCTTTGCAGAATTTTTCCACTCCTTGGCGGATAGAAAGATAATATGGATCATCGATTTCTTGTTGGAGTGTGTACCATTGTACAATTCCCAGAGTATAGCTTTTTTTGAGAACATTCTTTCGTTTCTTTTGATAATTGAGTTTTTTAGCGGCTTGAAGCACTTTTTGTCGTGTATCTTCAGGGACGGTCAAAGTGTTATCGTTGTTCAAAACTCTGGATGCTGTCGCTTGAGAAACTTGGGCTTCGTTTGCAACGTCTTTAAGTGTTGCCATATATTTCTCCTTTATTGATTTTTGATGTAGAAGTTCCAAGCGGTGGCAATAATATTTTCAATATCGGTATATTGAGGTTGCCAACCCAAGATGGTTTTAGCCTTTGTGTTATCAGCTACCAATTTCGCTGGATCTCCTAAGCGTCTTTCGTCCATTGTAACATGAATTCTTTCTTTTGTAATCTTTTTTGCCGCATTAATGATTTCCAAAACTGAATATCCGGTTCCGTTACCAAGGTTGAAAATGTCGCTAGGTTGGTGGTCGTATAAATAGTTTAAAGCTCTGATATGGGCGTCGGCTAAGTCGTTGACATGGATGTAGTCGCGAATACATGTTCCATCTCTTGTTTCGTAATCATCACCAAAAACCTTGATGGTTTCACGTTGTCCCAAAGCCACTTGCAATACCAGCGGTATCAGGTGGGTTTCAGGATTGTGCAACTCACCAATCAGTCCGTTTTCATGAGCGCCGCATGCGTTGAAATAACGTAAGGCAACCCAAGTGATTCCGTAGGCCTGATCGCACCACTTCATCAGTTTTTCCATGGCTAATTTCGTTTCGCCGTATGGATTGGTCGGGTTTGTTGCATCGCTTTCCAAAATTGGAACATGCTCTGGTTCGCCGTAAGTAGCTGCAGTAGATGAGAAGACAATATGTTTGACATTGAATTCCTTCATCACTTCAAGCAAGCAGATCATTCCATATAGGTTATTGTTATAATATTCCAATGGCTCTTTCATGCTTACTCCGACAAGCGAATTGGCGCAAAAGTGGATAACACCTTTGATATCTTCGCTTTTAAAGACATTTCTTAAAAAATCTTTATCGCGGACGTCACCTTCATAGAATTTCGCCTCGGGATGAACCAGTTTTCGAAATCCAGTCTGCAGGTTGTCGACAATAACCACATCTTCACCTTTTTCTTTTAGTGCATAAACTGTGTGACTACCAATGTAACCAGCACCACCTAAAACTAAAATACTCATGTTGTGTCCTCCTTTCTTCACCATCATTATATGCTTTTAGTAAAACTTAGTCAATGTTTTACTAAAATAAATCGTATATTTTAGTAAAATTTATTGACAATGCTTACATTGATGCTTAGAATGTAGGTATAGTTAAAGGAGAAAAATACAATGAATTCACTAATAAACAAACTAATTAACTACGGTTTGAACAATGAATTGATCAGTCAAAATGATATTGACTATTCGGTAAATCTTTTACTTGATCTGTTTGACCTGAACAGTTTTGAGTTTCAAACTCCAACTGCCCCATTCCAAAGCAGTACCGAAATAATTGAAGCGATGCTTGATTATGCGGTTGAAAACAAAATCATTGAAAATAATATTACTCAACGTGATTTGTTCGATACCAGAATCATGAATTGCCTGATGCCCCGTCCCCAAGAAGTAATTCGCAATTTTAATGAAAAATATGAAGTTAGTCCGGAAGTGGCAACTGACTATTTTTACAAGTTATCGATTGCATCGAATTATATCCGCAAGAATCGTACGGACAAGAATATTAGATTCAAGCGAAATTACAAATATGGTGAAATTGAAATAACCATCAATTTGTCGAAACCAGAAAAAGATCCCAAAGAGATTGCCAAGGCCAAAATGCAAAAATCAAGCGGCTATCCTAAATGTCTTTTATGCAAGGAGAATGTCGGTTTTAGAGGAGATTTAAATCGTCCGGCCCGACAAAATCACCGAATCATTCCTCTTGAATTGAATCAACAGGAATACTACCTGCAATATTCGCCATATGTATATTATGATGAACACTGCATTGTCTTCAATAAGAAGCATAAGCCGATGGTCATCGGCCGTGACACCTTTATCAGTCTGGTAGATTTTCTGGATGTATTTCCTCACTATATGGTCGGTTCTAATGCGGACTTGCCAATAGTCGGTGGTTCAATTCTCAGCCATGATCATTTTCAGGGAGGTAAATATCATTTCCCAATAGAAGATGCATCGGTTATCGAAATTTTCGAGTTCGATCAGTACCCTAATTCAACTATTGAGTTGATGAACTGGCCGCTGTCGACCATCAGAATTACAACCCCAAGTAAGCAGGAAGCCATTGATTTTGCTGAAAAAACCCTTAATGATTGGCGTCAATATCAAAATGAAAAGCTTGATATCCTGGCTTTCACAGGAGAAACACCGCACAATACTATTACCCCGATTTCCCGCAAGAAAGGTGATAACTATCAAATTGACTTGGTCCTTCGAAATAATAGAGCGACTGATGAATATCCTGAAGGGATTTTCCACCCTCATCGCAATCTGCATGCGGTAAAGAAAGAAAATATCGGTCTGATTGAGGTTATGGGTATGGCGGTATTGCCAGCTAGGCTAAAAGATGAAATTTCCTTATTGAAAGACTGTCTGTTGGGAATCAAGGAAATTGAAGATATTGAGGTTCTGGAAAAACATCAGGAATGGTATCAGGAAATCAAAAAAAATCATGAAATTACAAATGAAAAAATCGATGGAATCATGGAAGAAGCGTTGACGAAAAAATTTGTGAACGTTCTTGAAGATGCCGGAGTATTCAAGTTGGATGATGAAGGAATCAAGGCATTCCGTGAGTTTGTCTTGAGCCTGGCAAAATAATATAAGTAATAATATGAAGAAAGAGCGTCAATATTTTATTGGCGCAAAGGTTGATAACTAGTGAAAAAAGCAAGTGAGTTGATTAAAGAATTTGAGGGTAATCGACATGATAAGAGAATCGAGGATGTCTATGTTGATTGTGACAAATTGCCCGCTCAGAAAAAAAGATATATAGCGGCGATTGAAAAGTTTATTGATTTGTATGGCGATCAAGATGTGGAAATATACAGCACTCCAGGTAGAAGTGAGGTTTGCGGTAACCACACAGACCACCAAAAAGGGGAGGTTCTGGCTGCAGCAATCAATCTTGATATCATTGCAATCGTAGCCAAGAATGATTCTGAAGTGAAGATTTTATCGGATGATTATGATTTGAAAGCCGTGGCGGTTAATGATCTGGTCATCAAAGCAGAAGAAACTGAAACTTCGGAAGCTTTGATTAGAGGTGTCTTGGCACGATTTGACCAATTGAAATATAATATTGGTGGATTCAATGCCTACATGACCAGTGAAGTATTGCAAGGTTCAGGTTTGTCATCTTCGGCTGCCTTTGAGGTAATGATCGGGACGGTTCTTTCAGGTCTTTACAACGAAATGAAAGTGGATCCGGTGACAATTGCTAAGGCAGGTCAATATAGTGAGAATTTCTATTTCGATAAGCCTTGTGGTCTGATGGATCAATGCGCTTGTTCGGTTGGAGGGTTGATTCATATTGATTTCGAAGATAATGATAATCCCAAGGTCGCAAAAGTCGAATCTGATTTTGGCAAATTCGGCCATAGTCTTTGCATTGTTGATGTGAATGCATCTCACGCGGATCTGACAAATGATTACGCAGCAATTCCTTCGGAAATGAAAAAAGTTTCCGGATATTTCAAGAAAGCTGTTTTAAGAGAAGTTGATGAAACTGAGTTTTATGCAAATATCAAAGAGTTGCGTGATTTGACCGGTGATCGGGCGGTCCTAAGAGCAATTCATTTCTTCAATGAAAACAAACGGGTGGAAAAAGCTGTTGATTATCTCAAGAACGGTCAATTCGCTGATTTCAAATCAATTGTCAAAGAATCAGGCGACAGTTCATTCAAGTATCTGCAAAATATCTATTCGAACAGTTACATCGATGACCAGGCAGTTTCAATCGCTTTGGCCCTTTCCGAAAACATTCTCGGTGATGATGGAGTCTGTCGCGTACATGGAGGAGGATTTGCTGGGACGATCCAGGCATTTGTGAAGGATGAACAGGTAGCGAATTATAAAAATGAAATTGAAAAATGTTTTGGATTAGGTACTTGCCATGTTTTGAAAATCCGTCAATACGGTGGGATCAAGATAATCTAGAAGCCATAGCGTAATTGTGATGGCTAAACAAAAACAAGTGTTTTAGATCAAGGGTTGAAATTGCTTTAAGCAATTCAATCCTTTTTTGGTATGCCGGGCATGGCATATATCTAGGTGGTGAAAGTCCACTGTGGGGGTGACGTCGCAACTGCCAACCACTAGCCAATATCAAGGGTGTCCATCGTGAGGTGGAATCTGAAAGAAGATGGAGGCAAAACCCTGGTCCGAGGTACACAAATCACATATCAGGCAGGTAATGGGGACGAGCGTGCCAAACAACGCGAAGTCATAAGAGGTTGCGGAATACAACTATTACATGTAAATGTGGCGGATATATGGGGTGAAAGAGATATGACCTTATCCCGGGAGATCTTGCGAGGGAGCAATCCTAGTAACAACGAATCGCAAGAAGTCAGCAGACGTCGTAGTAGCGAAGAAGTGGCTGTAATGGCCATGGAGTGAAGGACTGAATGAATCTATCAGTTATTAAAATTAGGCTTGATTTCATCATGCGAAACCGCAAAGACAGACGAACACACTATCAAGGCCCGAAAGAAGAATGTAGGGGAAGTGAGCCTGATGAATAGCGAAATCAATGGAGGTAACGGAAATATGAATACTGATAACACATTACTTGAAGAAATGCTTAGTGATATCAATCTCAAAAAGGCATATACCCAAGTAAAACGAAACAAAGGCGCTAGTGGCGTTGATGGAATGAAAGTATTGGACCTCAAAGGACATCTCGATGAACATCTTGATGAAATAAAGGAAATGATACAAAACAGGAAATACAAACCACAGCCTGTATTAAGAGTGGAAATACCTAAACTAGATGGTGGAGTTAGAAACCTAGGAGTGCCAACAGTGCTCGACAGGTTCGTTCAACAAGCCATCGCCCAGGTATTGATTCCTATATATGAACCCTTGTTCAGCGATAACAGCTACGGTTTTAGACCTAATAGAAATTGTGAGATGGTAATCATCAAATCATTGGAATACATGAATGATGGTTTCCAATGGATTGTTGACATTGACTTGGAGAAATTCTTTGATAACATCAACCACGATAAATTGATTACCTTAATCATGAAAGATGTCAAGAATGGTGAAATTGTATCACTGATAAGAAAATTCCTGGTAAGTGGAATAAGCATTGATGGAGAATACAAAGAGTCAATAATCGGATCAAGCCAAGGAGGGCCGTTGAGTCCATTGTTGAGTAATATCGTCCTTAACGAACTCGACAAAGAATTGGAGGCTAGAGGGTTGCATTTTACTAGGTACGCTGATGACTGCATGATATTTGTCGGTAGCAGTAAAGCTGCAGATAGAGTTATGGAGAATGTGCGAAAGTTCATTGAAAAGAAGTTGGGGCTCAAGGTCAACATGACCAAAAGCAAAGTATCCAAACCAAAAGGATATCAAATACTTGGGATCTGGATTCTATTATGACAACTTCAGCCAGTCATGGAAAGCCAAACCACATGCTAAATCAATAGCTATCTTGAAAGATAAGCTCAGAGAACTGACTAATAGAAGTTGGTTAGTATCATGGGAATTTCGCCGAATGAAAATAAGGCAACTTATTGTCGGGTGGATCAATTACTACCGAATCGGAAATTTCAAATCCAAATGTGCAAGACTGGATGGCTGGATTAGATTTAGAATCCGAATGTACCTGTGGAAGAAATGGAAAACCATCAAGAACCGTAGAAAACAGTTGAGAAAACTAGGGGCCCAAAGATGGCAATATGAATCATGGTCAAATTCCAGGAAATCATATGCCCGCTGTGCAAGCACGTTTCTGCGAACCAAAATAACAAACAAAGTACTCAAAAGAAATGGTCTAGCATCACTGCTAGACCAATATCAGTTAAAACATATTTTAGTATAGATTTAAACCGCCGTATGCCGGACGGCACGTACGGTGGTGTGAGAGGTCGGAAATAAAATTTTATTTATTTCCTCCTACTCGATTTTTAGTTAATTCCCATTCATATTAGTTTCGGGGTAAAAATTTTGAAATTAAAAAATAATCACGTTTCGCAATATTAATTTCCGATTATGAAAAACGCTGGCAAAAATCAGGGATTAGATATAATGTTATTAATATCATTTAGATGGAGGCCTGTTATGGAACTTAGTATATTATTAATGATGCAGATTTTGAAACTTTTTATTATGGTGGTCATCGGCTATATAATTGTCAAAGCCAAAATATTCCATGTTCAAGACAGTAAAATCCTGTCGAAATTCGTCCTTTATGTCGCAGCTCCCTGCGCTATTTTAAGTTCATATCAGGTAGAGTTCACCAATGAAAAATTAAACGGTCTGCTGATTGCAGTTGTTGGGGCTGTTGTAGTGCAGGTGATATTCATTGTAGTTGCCAAAATGCTTGCAAGGGTGAGGAAGTTCACCTCGATTGAAAAAGCGGCTGTCGTTTATGCTAACTCAGGCAATCTGATCATTCCGTTGGTTGGTTCGGTTCTGGGAACTGAATGGGTTATTTACAGCTCGGGGTACATGCTGGTCCAAACCGTCTTGCTTTGGACTCATGCTAAAAGTCTGGTAATGGAAAGCAAAGAGTATGATCTGAAAAAGATAATCATGAATATCAATGTGATTGCCATTATTGTCGGGTTCGTCATGTTCATTAACCGAATTACGTTACCGACAATCCTTGGGGAGACGGTATCGAGTTTCGGAAGTATGATTGGACCATTGAGTATGATTATTGTTGGGATGTTGATTGCCGACATGCATCTGTTGGATGTTTTCTCAACTAAAAGAGCATACATGATTGGTTTCTACCGTCTGATTATCTTCCCGTTAATTGCGGTTGCAATGCTCAAGGTTACAGATATTTTCTTCCTTAACAGCGGCGGAAATGAAATATTCATTATTACGTTATTGGCGGCGAGTGCGCCGACTGCTTCGACGATAACCAATTTTGCCCAGATATTCGATAAGAATCCTGCTTATTCAAGCGTCATCAATGTGATTTCGGTTATTTTTTGTATTATCACGATGCCGCTGATTGTAATGTTCTATCAATTGATCTAAGGATAATGTTACAAGTTCCCGGACTTAACGCCAGGAACTTTTTTCTTTTGAATAGCAAAAAGACACAATGAGGTTTACAATAAAAGTTGGTTGTGATAATATTTTATCGAGGTAATAATAACGTTGCAAAGGAGGGGTTTTATGGATAAAAATTTCAGATATCTAGGTCAGGTTCATTTTGCAACTCTGCTGTTTGGTTTGGCGGGGATTATCGGCCGTCATGTAATGGCTCCGGCAGTTATTGTCACGTTGGGAAGAGTCTTCTTTTCCTCGGTATTTTTAGCTGTGATTATATTACTGACAAAGGGCTCATTCAAAGTTGCTCGTAAAAGTGATTACTTATGGTTTGGGATTTCGGGATTGGTTCTGGCTTTGCATTGGACCAGTTTTATGCATTCGATTCAGATTTCGAGTGTAGCTATTGGAACGGTGACCTTTTCAACCTTTCCGCTATTTGTGACATTTATGGAGCCGGTTGTTTTTAAGGAGCGGCTAATGACCAGGGATCTAGTGCTGGCAGTTTTGATGCTGATAGGAGTTTTTGTGCTCGTGCCCTACCATTCACTCGATGGAGGAATAATAGCCGGGATACTCTGGGGGATGTGTTCAAGTTTCACTTATGCCGTTTTGTCCTTGCTAAACCGGAAACTTTCCGGGTCATACAAAAGCACGGTGGTATGTTTTTTCGAACAGTCGATTGCGACGGTAATATTATTGCCAAGCCTGGTTCTGGTCGATTTTGTTTTTGATGCTAACGAGTTTTTATTGATCATATTTTTAGGAGTGGTCTGTACAGCCATTGCCCATTCTCTTTTTGTGGCTGCTTTGAAAAAAATCCGAGCGCAGACAGCCGGAGTTGTTTCTAGTATGGAGTCAGTGTACGGAATCGTTCTGGCGTTGATGATTCTTGGGGAAATGCCGTCTCTAAACGAAATCATGGGCGGTTCGATAATATTGGCAGTTACCCTGTTTGCGAGTTTTGGTGCCGGAGATCGCCCTCTCAACGATAAGAGTGATAGTGAACTGGCTAAAACCGGTCAATGATAACATGACCAAGTAAAAAACCATGAATCTTATCATTGGTAAGCTTCATGGTTTTTGTTTTGATTAATTGCAGCACTCGTATGAAATTTCACCAAGTGTTTTAATACCAGTAACGATTTCATCCATGGTGGCAGTTGTAAATGACAGTCGGAATCCTTGGGATTCATAGTCGGTAGCGAACCCATTTCCAGGTACGATGGCTATGTGTTTGGCAACTGCTTTATCGAAGAATTCATCGACACTTACATATTCAGGTAGATCGAACCAGATAAACATTCCGCCATCGGGCTCCTGAATTCTGATGTCCGGGTGGAAATGTTCACGCATTTTTTCGAGCATCAAGGCGCTTTTGATGCGGTAGATTTCGGTTACTCTGGCAATATGATCTTCCATATCAGTTGTCTGCAGGAATTTTTTGATCAAATGTTGCGACCAGTTGGTAACAGCTCCACCACGGGTACCCTTCATAGTAGAAAATTTATTTACAACTTCTTTTCTGGCAACCACAGTCCCGACACGTACTCCCGGTGAGATGATTTTTGACAAACTTGCCAGATAAATAACGATACCTTCAGTATCCAAAGCTTTAAATGAAGGAACGGCCTTACCTTTAAAGCGTAAATTACCATAAGGATTGTCTTCTAAAATCATAACCCCGTATTTAAGACATAGCTCGTAAATTGCTTTTCTCTTTTCTAATGGAGTGGTAAAACATTTGGGATTTTGAAAGGTCGGAATGATGTATAGCAATTTTGGTGTTGGCTTGGTCTGCATGGCCTTTTCCAACAAATCTAGATCTAATCCGTCACTTTCGAGTGGTACCCCGATTAATTTTGCCCCATTGCTTTTGAATCCGTTAAGTGCCCCTACAAAACTTGGATCTTCAACAATGATTGAGTCGCCTTCGTCACAGAATACTTTGGATGCCAACTCCAAACCTTCCCCTGAACCTGATGTAACCATGATATCATCATCGTCGGTCACAATATTCTCGATGCTGTTAAAAAATTTCTTCAATTCAATGACCAGATCGTCATCAGCAGTTTTGCTGGCATATTGCAAGATTTCATACATATTTTCTGCCAGTATCTTATCAGACAAGCTGCGGATTCTTTCTTCTGGAAATACCTCTTTGGCCGGACGACCGACCGAAAAGTCAATCATCCCCGGTCCAGCCGCTTTGACGCGAACTTCACGAATCATACTAGGTGTTAAATCGTTGAATCTTTTTGAAAATCTAAAGTCCATGTTAATCTCCCCTTTTTTATATAATATCTTTGAAATGATTATATCAAAGTAGAACATTAATACAATAATTATTTATCACATTGCCACTATTTTATCATTAATATAATTTATATGATTGATTAATAGATTTAATCAATGCCAATTAATGTAATTATTCATCGTAAAAAAATGGGTCTATTTTAGCTGGCGAGGACTGGTTCAATCAGAGCCAAACTGGTGAAAAAATCGAATCAAAATTACCCGGGTTTGAGGCCTGAGTCGAGTTAAAATTTCAATTGATTTGAACCTGTTTTAAAAAAGAATTTTTTTTTAAAAAATGTGTTGACGATGGCATTTGTGTATGGTACTATATACAGGCAGTCAGTTGATGGGCCTGTAGCTCAGTTGGTTAGAGCGCACCCCTGATAAGGGTGAGGTCGATGGTTCAAATCCATTCAGGCCCACCATTAATTGTTTGCTTAATATATAAATTATGGGCCTGTAGCTCAGTTGGTTAGAGCGCACCCCTGATAAGGGTGAGGTCGATGGTTCAAATCCATTCAGGCCCACCATAATTTAATATTTATTATTGTTTTGGGGCCTTAGCTCAGCTGGGAGAGCACTTGCCTTGCACGCAGGGGGTCAGCGGTTCGATCCCGCTAGGCTCCACCAAAATAAAAATGAGACTCTGCTTAGGCAGGGTTTTTTTTGTGTTTTTATTGATTATGGCATAGAGTCCGATAATTGATGGATATCGAATCAAGTAAATCGTTGATTGGTGTTTAAAAAAAACGGAAGTGGTGTTATAATCTATGCCGTAGAAATATTTTGGGATATCGGAAATTACTGTTGATTGTGAGCGGATTTTTTGCCACTTTATTGGCGGTGAAATGGTCGATTGATCATTCCGGTTATCGTTTGTTCATAAAAAGGAGAATTTACATGTTATTGTCGTTTGCATTGATTTTGCTTATTGGAATGTCTTTGGGGAAATTATTTGAAAAACTGAAGATGCCCCGTCTGCTGGGGATGTTGCTTACCGGGATATTGTTGGGGCCCTATGTGCTAAATCTGTTGGATCCGAAAATCCTGGAGGTTTCCACCGATTTGCGCCAAATAGCCTTAATCATCATCCTGGCCCGGGCAGGTCTTAATCTGGATATCAAGGATCTTAAAAAAGTTGGCCGTCCGGCAATTTTGATGTGTTTTGTTCCGGCTGTTTTCGAAATAGTTGGAATGGTTCTTTTGGCGCCACGGCTGTTGGGAATATCGACCATTGAAGCGATGGTGATGGCAACTGTCGTAGCTGCGGTTTCGCCTGCGGTTATTGTGCCGATGATGCTAAAGTTGATGGATAACGGTTATGGCAAGAACAAGAGTGTGCCACAGATGATTATGGCGGGAGCTTCAGTCGATGATGTTTTTGTCATTGTTCTATTCACGGCTTTTGTCAGTCTCGCTCAAGGAGGAACGATTACGCCGAGTCACTTTCTAACCATTCCGACGTCGATAATTCTAGGGTTATCAGGTGGAATTATATCCGGTTTGATACTGACCTGGTTTTTCACTAAATTCCATATCAGGGACACCGGGAAAGTTGTAATTATCTTATCGGTTTCCTTCTTGTTGGTGACTTTGGAACACCAAATGACCGGGATGATCGGTTTTTCCGGTCTGCTGGCGGTCATGGCCTTGGGAGGTGCGATTCAACAGCGTAAATATGAGGTTTCTCGTCGCTTGTCAGGAAAGTTCTCCAAATTATGGGTTGGTGCCGAAGTGATTCTTTTTGTCCTGGTAGGGGCGACGGTAAATATTGATTATGCCTTGGATGCCGGGCCGATTGCCGTATTATTGATTGCCGGGGTGTTGCTATTCAGGATTGTGGGAGTTCTAATCAGTCTGATCAAAACCAATCTCAACGGCAAAGAGCGGCTTTTCACTGTTTTTGCTTATATGCCAAAAGCGACCGTTCAAGCAGCGATTGGGGGATTGCCTCTGGCAATGGGGCTTCCTTGCGGGGAAATTGTTCTGACAGTTGCGGTTATATCAATTATTGTTACCGCTCCGGTAGGGGCGACATTGATGGAAATTTTTTACACTAAGTTGCTTACAAAATAATATCATCGCCCGGGTATTCGGGCGTAAATTAAAGTTGATATCCAGTTTTGATGCCGATTGATATCCGGCGCCATGGTCAAAATTGGATTTGAGGGAATATCATGAAGAGTAAATTTTTTGGGAACCGCCAATTCTATCTGGGGTTCCTGGCTATCGCATTGCCGACTATGGCGCAACAATTTGTCACGTCCTTCGTGTCGTTGGTGGATAATGTGATGATAGGTAGTTTGGGTGAGGTTGCTTTGACAGCAGTTTCCACCGCAAACAGATTTTATATTTTGAATTTTTCGTTAATTTTCGGTTTGGCCGGCGGGGCCAGTATTTTTGTCGCTCAATATTTCGGTGCAAAAAAAGACAAAGAGGTTCAGGAATCCTTCGACATTACAATTGTGGCCTCATTGATGGTGGGATTTTTATTCACAACCCTTTTGGTGTTTTTCCCCCGTCAATTACTGTTGCTATTCACTGATAATGAAGGGATAATTGCAGCGGCGTTGCAGTATCTTAAGTTTGCCAAGTTCACCTATATCCCGTTTGGGGTGTCATTGGCAATCTCTACTAACTTACGCTCGGTAAAAATCGTAAAATTGTCGCTGATGATCGGAATAGTTTCCGTATTGACTAATACAGGACTGAACTATGTTTTGATTTATGGTAATTTCGGTTTGCCGGAATTAGGGGTTGAAGGGGCCGGTTTAGCCACTTTGATTGCAAGATTGGTGGAATTCGGGTTATACTTATATTGCCTGAACTTCAAAAATTATTATTTCAGGATCCGGGTTACCCAGCTGGTGCGCCTGAATTTTGAAATCATCGGAAGAATGATCAACAAAGTTGTCCCTTTGACCATCAATGAAATTATCTACACGACCGGGACAACGGTGGTGTTCATGGCTTATATGCGAACCGATGAAATCTTGGTTGCCGGTATCAGTATCATTGATACGATCGGTAGTTTGCTGTTTGTTATTTTTGCCGGGATAAGCAGTGCGGTAATGGTAATGATCGGGAATGAGTTGGGGGCTAATGAACTTGAAAAAGCCCAGGCCAATTCACTCAGATTGATCATTCTGTCATTGATGCTGGCGGCTGGAATCGGAACAATCATCTTTGTGTTGGCGCCGATTGTGCCGTTATTCTACAATCTTAAACCGGAAACGACAAATATGGTGATAACTTGTCTGCGATATAAATCATTCTGGGTTATGGCCAATGGGGTCACGGTTTGTGTGTTCTTCATTCTTCGCTCGGGCGGAGATACCAAGAATACGTTTATCCTGGATTCCGGATTCATGATCATATCAATGGCGTTGTCGACAACACTTTCGTTTACAGCAATCGAATTGATTCCGTTGTATTTTGTCGTCGAGGGGGTCGAGTTCGTCAAAAGTGTTGCCGGGATATATCTTTATAAACGTGGCGACTGGATTAAAAATTTAACTTAGGAGAGCGAATATGGGGAAACAAAATTATTTCATCAAAAGTCTTAACGGTCTGGCTTATGGTTTCTTTGCCAGTCTGATTGTAGGGACAATCTTGAAACAAATTGGGGTCTATCTCAATTTGGCTATTTTGGTTGAATGGGGAAATATCGCATCATATCTGATGGGACCTGCCATCGGGGCCGGAATTGCTTTTACGATTGAAGCCAAGGGGCTGAATCTGATTTCGGCGATAATTGCCGGGGCAATTGGGGCGGGAACGATTTCGGGTGGAAACCTGGCAATCGGTAATCCGGTCGGGGCGTACATTGCAACTTTGGTTGCAGTGGAATTGGTCAAATTTGTTCAAGGGAAAACCCCAGTGGATATTCTTTTGGTACCGTTGACTGCGATTGTTTCATCGGGTTTGGTGACCATGTTTGTGGCGCCTTATGTGGCTGGATTTATTTCTTGGACCGGAGCGGTCATTAATTCAGGGACTACAATGCAACCTTTTATTATGTCAATCATCGTGGCTGTTATCATGGGAATGGCGCTAACCGCGCCGATATCATCGGCGGCGATTGGAATCATGCTTGGTCTGGAAGGATTGGCGGCTGGAGCTGCCTTGATTGGGTGCTGCGCCCAAATGATTGGGTTTGCCATCATGTCATATGATGACAATGATATCGGGGATGTTATTGCGATTGGAATTGGAACCAGCATGCTGCAATTCAAAAACATTGTCAAACATCCGCTGATTTGGCTTCCTCCGATTATAACCGGGGCGATATTAAGCCCGATTGGGATTGTTCTTTTCAATATCCAGGCCAATGCAATCGGTTCGGGAATGGGGACGGCCGGACTGGTCGGACCGCTTAGTGCCATTGAGTATATGGGCAATAACAAAACTTTAATTGTTGTCATGTTTACAATCGTATTGCCGGCTATTGTCAATCTGGTAATCTACCAGGGATTCAAGCGGGCTAAATGGATCAAAAAAGGTGATTTGAAACTCGATCGTCTGTAGGGAGAACTGATATGGAAAATGTCGTAACTGCGTATAAAAGGTTTTTCTCCGAAGAGGGAGTGCTTTTCCGTTACTCATTGTCATTTAGTATCTTCATGGCTATTTTTCCGACAATCATCGTGGTTATCATCGCTTTTAGTCTGACTTTTTCCAGTTATGCCGAGATGATGGTAGCGCTGTACCAATTGTTTCCAGAAGAGTTGGTGGCTCCGCTAATTGACTATGTCTCTGAAACCGACTATGGATCAGGGTTTTCACTGATTGTCACCATCATTGCCTCGCTTTTTCTGGCGAGCCGCAGCTTTTATTCGTTCATGCTGATCAGCAAGGTTGATGAGAATTTTGAATGTCCGAATTTTTTGATTAGGATCAAAGCCTTTGTTCTCTATGCAATATCAATCGTCATCATGGATACGATTACTTTGATCAACGTTTTCCATTACTTTCCAACCAGGTTGCTTAACTTCATTCTTTTTATTGTTGCATTTTATTTGATGTATCGTTCGTTCAGTTTCAAGAAGCAACATTGGACTTATGGCTTGATTGGTTCGGTAGTTACCAGCTTAATGATTATGGCAATTGGGATTATGCTGTTCAACATCATGGACTACACGACCCGTTATGAAACTTTATATGGTCCCTTGTCATCGATCTTGTTGGGTTTGATTTCGGTGTATTTTATCGCCACAGCGATTTATGCGGGATACATCATCAATGATGTCTTTTCCCGGGAATCGGAATCAATGGAGTACAAAACAATCTGGTTTTATGCCTATGGAATATATTTTTATGGCCTGTTCAAATCAGGAATCAATTTCCTTAAAAATCTATTTCTTAAGAGAATTTCCAAATAATATATTGAATAAAGCGAGTCCTTTTTGCGGTACTCGTTTTTGTTTTGTAATGAATTTAATGAAATCGTTACGTTTGACAAAGGTACAACTTTGTGTTATTGTGAAGTTGTTACGATTAAAAAAGAAAAGAGGTATTAAAAAACTGTGGATAACACAAATACAACTGAGAATAAAATTGTAGTTAACAACTTATTCAAAGTTTTCGGTAAGAATACTGAAAGAGCTTTGAAGATGCGAAAACAGGGTAAAAGTAAAAATGATGTACTCAAGGAAACCGGAAGCACCATTGGTGTTGACGATGTAAGTTTTGAAGTAAAAAAAGGGGAAATGTTTGTCTTGATGGGGCTGTCAGGTTCCGGAAAATCGACGATTCTGAGATGTTTGAATCGCTTGTTGAAACCAACATCAGGGGAAGTAATTGTAGATGGTGTTGATATCACTAAGCTTGATGCACCAAAATTACGACAATTCCGCCAGACTCATATGGCGATGGTTTTCCAGCAATTCGCATTGCTGCCACACCGTACGGTGCTCGACAATACTTTATTCGGTCTTGAAATACAAGGGAAAAACAAGGCTGAAAGCATTGAAGACGCCAAAGTGGCTTTGGAACAAGTCGGTCTCAAGGGCTGGGAAGAAAAATATCCTCATGAATTATCAGGGGGGATGAAACAAAGGGTAGGTCTGGCTCGGGCATTGTGTTCGAACACGGATATTTTGCTGATGGATGAGGCTTTTAGTGCCTTGGATCCGCTTATTAGAGAGGAAATGCAGGATCTTCTTTTGGAACTGTTGGAAAACAGTGAAAAGACAGTTATCTTCATTACCCATGACTTGAATGAAGCGTTAAAAATCGGAGATCGGGTAGCGTTCCTGAAAGATGGAGCCTTGATCCAAGTTGGTACGCCAGAAGAGATTGTCGATAATCCGGCTGATGATTATATCGCAAAATTCATCCGTGGTGTCGATTTGACCAAAGTGCTGACTGCCAAGGATGTAATGAAAAAATTGAAAGCGACTGTCCGAGTTACCAGCGGCCCTGGAGTTGCTTTGGAATTGATGAAAAGCAACGGGATTTCAAGTATCTTTGTTGTAAATAAGAAAATGCAGTTGCAAGGTCTTTTGACAGTTGAACAGGCTGTCAAACTCAGAGATCAAAAAGTCAAAACCCTTGAAGGGGTTGATTTCCCTGAAACTCCGATCGTGGATGAATTTACCCCGATCAGCGAATTGATTGGAACTGCGGCGGCTTCCAGCTTGCCTTTAGCAGTTGTTAATGAAAACAACAAGCTATTGGGACTGGTAGTCAGAAGTGGGGTACTTGGAGCGTTGGCTCAAAATGAAGGTGGTGAAGTAAATGTATAAATTACCAGTAGCTGAAGTAGTAGATGGATTTGTAGATTGGATGAAAGATGCCTGGGGACCTTTCCTGGATTTGTTCTCAGATGCGTTTTCGGAAGTCATCGATATTGTCAGTGGCGCGCTTGGAGCAATCCCTTGGTGGGTAATTGTGATTCTTGTGGCGATTCTGGCATTCAAGACAAATGGAATTAAATTTGTGATTGGTTCAGTATTGGGGTTGTTCCTGATTTGGAACCTTGATCTGTGGCCGGCGTTTATTGAGACGTTTGTCTTGGTTTTATTCTCATCATTGATTTCAATGGTGATTGGATTTCCACTTGGAGTTCTCTCGGGTAAAAACCAAGGTTTCTACCGGGTGATCATGCCAGTGCTCGATTTCATGCAAACGATGCCTTCATTTGTTTACTTGATTCCAGCGTTGTTAATGTTTGGGATTGGTCAGGTACCGGCGATTTTCGCAACCGTAATTTTCGCGATGCCTCCGATTATCAGGCTGACAGCTTTGGGGATTCGTCAAGTTCCTGAAGACTTGATTGAAGTTGGGGAATCTTTCGGGTGTACTCCAATGCAATTACTGGTGAAAATTCAATTGCCGGTGGCGATACCGACAATCATGACAGGGATCAACCAGACCATGATGTTGGCATTATCGATGGTTGTCGTTTCGGCGATGATCGGTGCCGGTGGATTAGGAGCAGGCGTACTGCAAGCCATTTCCCAACTGAAAAACGGGATGGGATTCGAGTACGGTATTGCTGTAGTAATCATGGCGATTATTTTGGATCGTATCTTACAAGGGATTGGAAAATCCATGCAAGTTGATGATAAATAAAAAAGGAGGAATATAATGTTTACTAAGAAATTTAACAAGTTAATTGCCGGTTCATTAGCGGCAACAATGGCAACAGTAGGTTTGGCCGGGTGTTCGAACTCATCTACTGATGGGAAAGAGACCATCACAATCGGTTATGTTAACTGGGCGGAATGTGTGGCGGTCACAAATATTTGGGCCAATATTCTAGAAGAACAAGGATATAATGTTGAACTGACTCAATTGGACGTCGCGCCATTGTTCGTTGGTCTATCTGAAGGGGATGTCGATATCTTCATGGATGCCTGGTTACCTGTAACCCATGCCACTTATTGGGATGAATATCAAGATGATTTATATGATGCCGGTGTCTGGTATGAAGAATCAGCTAAAATCGGAATTACTGTCCCATCTTATGTGACTATTGATTCGATGGACGAATTCAATGCGGTTGCCGATCAATTCGACGACCAAATTATCGGAATAAATCCGGGGGCTGGAATCATGTCGGCAACGGAAAGCGCTATTGAAACGTACGGCCTTGACTCGACAACTTTAGTTCAAGGTAGTGAAGCGGCAATGGTAGCCTCACTGGAAAAAGCGTATGAAGATAATGAATGGATTGCGATTACCGGGTGGTCTCCACACTGGATGTTCGCTTCGTTTGATCTGAAGTATCTCGAAGACCCACAAGGTTCTTTTGGAGCTGAAGAACAAATCCATACTTTGCTTAATGCGGACTTTGCGGAAGCAAATCCGGAAGTTACAGCAATGATGGAAGCATTCTCGATGAGCGATAACCAAATTGGTACTATTGAAAAATATATCAATGATGGTATGGCGGAAGATGCTGCAGCAGAGCAATGGATCGATGAAAATTCTGATGCTGTTGATGCGTGGCTTGGATAAAAAACCAAAATAAAAATAGGTCGAAAGACCTATTTTTTTATTTTCTGTTATTCACCAAAAAAATAAAGTTTCACTTTTTGCAATGATTCGTTTTTCCCAAAGAAAAATACGGTGTCGTGCGCTTGGATTGATTCATAAGGACCAGGTGACATAATCAGGGTATCCCCGCGACGAATGGCTACGATTGTCGCCAAGGTGTTGTGCCAAAAAGCCATTTCTCCAATAGTTTCCCCCAGATGTAATGCATCTTCAGTGAGGTGAATCTGTTGGGGGATGAAAGGATTTTCGGAACGGAGATTTTCAGTCCGCTCCAACAGCTCGTTCATTTTTTCATTGAAATATTCCAATTCTTTTTTTTGTCTTGATACGCTGGCGGACATCTCATCACGCAAGTCCATCAGGGTTGTGATGCTTTTGTTTTGCTGGATATAATCGACTGCCTTGGGAAAAGAAGTCACATATATTCCGGCTCCTTTTTTAGCTGAGACAATTCCCAGGTCAACCAGAATATGGATGGCGCGGCGAGCGGTTTCGCTCGAAACGGCATAGCGTCCGGCCAGGGTTGAACTTGCGTATATTTTGTCGCCCTCCAAAAGATCGCCGGTTGCGATCTTTGAAGCAATATCAATTGCGATTTTATGATATTTGGGCACTCCTAATTTTTTGGTCATAGTATTTCTCCAAAGTATATTTTCAAAGATTAATCATCAATCTTGAATAGTTCGATAATGTCGTTAGGGTTCATCGATGTGATCGATCCTTCGTTGTTTTCAACGAATAGCTGGGCTAGATCATTTTTTTGCTGCTGTAAATTTTGAATTTTTTCTTCAATGGAATCCTTCATTATCAGTTTGTAAACTTGAACCCGATTTTTCTGGCCGATTCGATAAGCACGGTCAGTGGCCTGGTTTTGGGCCGACAGATTCCACCAAGGGTCAAAGTGGATGACATTAGAGGCGGATGTCAGGTTCAATCCGGTACCTCCGGCCTTGAGTGAAATCAAGAAGACAGTTGTGTCATCAACCTGGAAATTGTTGACAAGCTGATGTCTTTTGGATTTCGAAGTTGCACCTGTCAATTTGTAGTAACTGATCCCGCTTTGTTCGAGTTCCTGTTCAATTAGATTCAGGACTGAGGTGAATGAAGAGAAGACCAGAACTTTTTCGTTATCTTGCTCGACGTTTCCGATAAGATCCATGCAGACCTGCAACTTACTTGAAGGTTCGAGGAATTCCTCGTAAACCAGACGGGGATCACAACAGAGCTGGCGGAGCCTGGTCATCATTGCCAGTACCCGCATCTTGTTGAATGTTTCGCCCTGAAGCATTGTCTGAAGTTCGTTGTTGACTTGTACCAAGTTGGCGAGATAGATGTTTTTCTCCTCGTCGTTGAAGCGGATATGGATATTGTTTTCGCTTTTCTCCGGAAGTTCCTTCAATACCTGCGCCTTTGTTCTTCTCAAAATAAATGGTTCGACCATCTTTTGCAGGCGTTTGGTAACTTCCTTGTTTTGGTTCTTGACGATTGGAGTTTCAAAATTACGTTTGAAATAACTGTATCTAAACAGGTATTCCGGCATCAAGAAATCGAAGATTGACCACAGTTCGGCCAATGAGTTTTCGATTGGGGTTCCGGTCAGTGCCAAACGATGGTGGCTGCGGATTTTCTTGACTTCTTTCGCATTTTTTGTTTTTTGATTTTTGATATATTGGGCTTCATCAAGAATGACATAGTCAAACATGATGTCTTCATAGTATTTGCTGTCGCGTCTGATGTAGTCATATGAGGTCAAAATGACATCATATTCCTCGCACTTGGCGATATCCTCGATCCGGTTTTTGACGGCCCCCTGGACACAAAGTACCTTGAGGTTGTTGGTGAATTTCGCGATTTCATCGCGCCAGTTGAGAATCAGGGTTGCCGGGGTGATTACGATGCTGGTGTTATCTGGACTCCGGTTCGACTCCAACAAGGCGATAACCTGCAAGGTTTTACCAAGCCCCATGTCATCGGAAAGTATTCCATTGAAACCATAATGTTCCAAAGTTTTCAGCCAACGGAAACCTTCTTTTTGGTAGTTTCTTAGAATATCTTGATATTTTTCCGGTGGTTCGAAGCTGGATGAGTCGACATCCGTGATACCGGTAATCAAAGAATCGAAAGCATCATTGCGGGATTTGATTGACAAAACTGATTCATCCATCAGGTTGTTAAGATATAATGAGCGGGATTTGTCGAGGATGATAGAACCATCTTCGATGTCATCAAGGTCGATATCCAGGTCGTTGATCAAGTCATTGGCAGCTTTGATATTCTGGTCGTCAAGGTCAATAATCTCACCGTTTTGCAAGCGGTGGAATGAACGTTTGGTTCGATATGATTTCAAAATATCGATGACCTCTTCCTGGGAAATTCCCAAAGCATCAAAATTAAGCTGAAGCAAATCGTTTTCCAGTTTGACTCCAACGCTCAAAGCGGTGCTGGAACTCTTCTGGAGACTGGCAATGGCATCGGAAACGAAAACCTCGGTAAATTCTTTGAGGCGGGGCAATTTCTGTTTAATGTAGTTGCTGATTGTTTTTCCTTCATCTTTGAGAATGTAGGCATTGCGTTTTTCGTCATAGCCCAGGTCCTTTTCAAGGAGGTTGTGAGTTGAGGAAATGTTTATCGGAAGGTTGTAATTTTCAAGTTCCGGTTTGGAAATTTCCTTATCGGTGTCGTCGACATATTTGAGATCAATCCGCAAACTGTTGTCGAAATCAATATCGGCGTACACCTGACAGTAGACATCATCGGTCAGATAATCGTCATAGTCGTCATCAACCAGTTCGATATACGGTGAAATTCTGTCGATAATGTATTTTCCGAAATTTGTCTTGTCGTCATTGAAGACAATAATGTTTTCATCGAGGATTTTACCAAGAAATGATTTAATCGCATTAGATGCCATCAATGAGTAACGGTAAAGATTATTGCTGATCAAATGATATATATGACGGTGCCCGAATAATATTTGACCGGGCAGATTATCAATTGAGAATTCGTCATAATCTTCAAAGTTTGATTTTTTAACTTTGATGACTTTTGGAGTCTTATCGACGAATTTGACAAAAGGATTGTCGAATTTGGAATATGTATTGTAAAAAAGATCGATGTTGTCATTGTCAATGTAGATATAACGCCCGATTTGGTCATCGGTAGCCACATTTTCCTTGATGAATTCAATTTGATTGCGGGCGAATTTGGTGAAGTCGTCGTTTTCATGATTGGTAATCAGTTCTTTGCCGTATTTCACCTTGGCCTTGGTATTGAAACTGTCAATGAATTGCGGTAAGGATTTGATAACATAAGGACGGTTGGTTCCGATTTTATATTCAATGTTTATTTCTTCGCTTTTATCAATGGTGATTAGCGGATAAATATTGATGCCGGTATCCAATTTGGCCGTTGCCTCGAGAATCTCTTCCTTATAGGTGTCGATCAGCGAAACGGATTTTTGCTTCATCTCGGAAATTCTCAGACTTTTGAAGATCTCCTGGACCTCGAGGAGGCGTTCTTGATAACTGTCGCTGACAACGTTGTGGTATGGAAGGGTGATGTTGCTGTCAAGTTTGGCGAACCTTATTAGCAAGGCGCCGATGTGGGGACAGGCAATTTGGTCGTCCTTGTGGCGGGTGCAGTTGCAGGTGAAATGGCTGATTTTGCCATCAGAGTCGACGCTGGCAACGGGCGCGAAGGTGTCCTTGTGCTGTTCAATCTGACCGCTGATCTGGTATCCACCGTTTTTTTGGTTAACCTTGATCTCTTTAACTTTTTGGAATTTTTCCAAAGATGATGCCGCCTTATAATTATAGAAAGTCATCAGACTTTTTAGTTGCTTCTTATTCAAATCCATACAAAACCTCCGAATATTCTATAATTATATCATATAATGATTCCCGGTGTTAATGATGATGTGAAAATTAAGTTCAAAATTCTATCATTTGGTACCGGGGAATCAAAAAAGATTCCCCGAGAATCGGCAAGACGCCGTAAATGGGAAATCTTATTTGATTATTTTTGTTCTTGCTTTGCTTCGGCAGGTTTTTCATCGGTGATGAATTCTTTTATAGAAGTTGCCATGCTGGCAAGGTTTTGGATCTCTGAAGGAATAATGATCTTGGTTGCTTTTCCGTCAGCGACTTTTTGAAGGGTTTCGAAACTTTGCAGTTTGATGTATCCTTCTTGAGGGTTTGCCTCGTTGATGTATTCAATCCCACGAGATTGGGCTTCAAATACCAATCTGATGGCTTCAGCTTCCCCTTGAGCTTCGGCGATACGTGCTTCTTTTCGTGCGTTTGCCCGAAGAATTGTTGCTTCTTTATCCCCTTGGGCATCCAAAACGGCTGCGGTCTTTTTACCTTCAGCGCGGAGGATGGCTTCACGACGTTCACGTTCAGCCCGCATTTGTTTTTCCATTGCTTCTTGGATATCGCGTGGTGGAATGATGTTTTTGACTTCAACCCGGTGAACTTTGATTCCCCACGGGTCAGTTGCCTCATCAAGAATGCTTCTCATGCTTGAGTTGATGATATCACGTGAAGTCAGTGATTCATCAAGTTCCAAATCCCCGATAATATTTCTTAAGGTGGTTGCAGTCAGATTTTCGATAGCGTTAATCGGACGTTCAACCCCATAAGTGAAAAGTTTCGGATCGGTAATTTGGAAATAAACTACGGTGTCGATTTGCATCGTTACGTTGTCTTTGGTAATAACTGGTTGTGGTGGAAAATCGACAACCTGTTCCTTGAGTGAAATGTTATTGGCCAGACGATCTACAAACGGGATCAGAACATGCAATCCTACTGACAATGTTCGGTCATAAGCCCCAATACGTTCGATTACGTATGCCCTTGACTGAGGGACGATTCTGATTGTTCTTGCAATGGTTACAAGGATGATCAAGCCGATGATTCCCCATAAAACAAATTTTAATAATTGGTCCATTTTCTATTCCTCGCTTTCTTTGGACAATTTCCTGACTACCAAATGAGCACCTTCGATTGCCACAACCTCGCAATAATCATCTTTTTCGATTGTGGTGTTGTCAATGCTTGATGCGCTCCAGATAGAAGACATGACAGAAACTTCACCTTTTTTATCTGGAGAAATGCTTTTGGTCACGAGTGCGTGTTTTCCGATGTAACGGTCGGAATTCGTGGCTACGACGTTTGTCTTAAGGTATTTCTTTGCCATTGGTCTAGTTACCACCAATGAAACGACTGTGATGACAGTGAATACTGCAATCTGAATACCAAAACTGACATTTAATAAATCAAGAATCAGAGCGACTAACGCGCCCAGGCCAAACCAGATTGACACCAGGTCAACTGTGATGGCCTCAAAAATGATTGCGACAATTAGTACTATCAACCATAATATTGTGTACATTGCTAAATCTTCCTTTCGTTTTTAAACTGATTCAATAAGATCATTTCAAGTCGACCAACAAAATTTGATGGACCACATCAAAATGGGCTGACAGTTTGATGGATTTTTGACTATCCAGACCCAAATCGAATCTTTCATTTAACTCTCTAATGAAACTTTTATTGGAAACGCGCATATAACTCTTCCCGACCGACAGGTGATGCAGTTGTTCCTTGGGGTAGTAATTGTTGTTGATTGCTTCTTTGTCGACTGGTTTGATGCCTAGTTTTTGTTCGCTATTAACGCCAAGCAGGACATAAGAAACATTTTGGAAATGTTTGCTGGCGTTGGTGTTCAAAGTTATATTTGATTCGGTTATGGTAACAGCTTTGCGATTGCTTTCGCTGGTTGACCAGTTGAAGTCCATAATATCCATCCTTTCTCAATTGTATTATCATATTAGGTAATAGACAAGAATTTTTTTACAAATTCAAAGATAGTGTCTAAATTATAAAAATTATTTTTATTATCTATCTTACTGGTATTATACTTCTTTCTCTAATTGGTGTCAATATGTTTAGTAAATCTTAAGAATTGCCGCTCGGTTGACAGTTAATCTTTTGTGGGTGTTTAATTTTGAGTTGAAAACATGTATAATGATTTATAGTTGGAAACCAATATTGCATTCGGCTTTTTGAGTGGTTGTCAAATCACGAAAAGTGACTAGAGGGAGTTGGTTTTTAAAATCAATTATGTTTAGAAAGGAAACCAGTTGTTCTTGAACGATTGGCAGTGATTAAAATGAAGAAAATATTAGGCTTTGTCTTGATACTGGCATTGCTGGCGGGTTGTACGATATTTCAATCGGATGATGACCAGCAGGAACTCAGCGGCACTTATACCCTTAATTATTTTTATGTCGAAGGATGTTCAAGGTGCGATGATTTTATCGATTACGCAATTCCGGCAATTGAAACGGAATTTGAAGACCATATCATCATCAATACTTACAGTCTCGATGATCTTGATAATAAGGAAATCTATGATGATACCATCAATCGCCTCGATGGCTATGAAGAGGAAAATTACGGCTATGGTCCATTCATCTCGCTTGATGGTTATTTCGCCAAATTAGGCTTTTCTTATGGTGATGAAGATGAATTGATCAGTGATATGAAAAAAGCAATCAATGGAAAGGAACTGGGAGATGAACTGGTGGCAGGTCGCTACTATTTCATTGCCCAATAATAGGAGGAAAATAAATGTCTACAGCGCATAATGAAGCGAAACAAGGAGAAATCGCTAAAATTGTATTGATGCCGGGCGATCCGCTCAGAGCGAAATTTGTGGCCGAGAATTATCTTGAGGATGTTGTCAGATTCAATACAGTCCGCAATATGTTTGGATATACCGGTACTTACAACGGTAAAAAAATATCAGTAATGGGATCAGGAATGGGAATGCCCTCGATTGGAATTTATTCTTACGAATTATACACCCAATACGGGGTTGAGGCGATTATCAGAATCGGAAGTTGTGGAGCTTATGTCAAAGATATCCATGTCAATGATGTGATTTTGGCTATTGGAGCATCTACTGATTCCAATTTTGCCCACCACTATCAATTGCCGGGTACTTTCTCGGCTACGGCTACTTTTGAACTTCTGGATATTGCCAATCAGAAAGCCAAGGAACAGGGATGTAACTATAAAGTCGGTAATATCCTGTCTTCCGATGTTTTCTACAGCAAGAATTCACCGGTGGACAAGTGGGCGCAAATGGGTGTTCTTGGTGTGGAAATGGAGTCATATGCTTTGTACACGATTGCGGCTGAACTGCAAAAATCGGCTCTTTGCATATTGACTGTATCGGATTCCCTGGTGCTTGACGAGTATTTATCCCCTCAAGAGCGTCAGACTGGTTTTAGAAATATGATGGAGATTGCCCTTAAGACTGCTTATGAATACATCTAAATTTGCTTTTTACGATTTTGACGATACCCTGATTCATGGGGATTCAGGATATTACATATTTTTATATGGGATAAAGAAACGTCCGCTTTTCATCTTGAGCGTGATACCGATTGCGATTTATTTCATCGGGTACAAATTGAAATTGTGTCCGATCAATAAAGCCAAAAGCATCTGGCTAAGACCGGTCCGCTGGATGAGCGACAATGAGCTTCAAAGTTTCTACGATAAAGTCATCAAACCGAAATATTACCCTAACGTAGTTGCGACGCTGAAAAAGCAATATGAAGAGGGTTATTATATTTATATATGTTCGGCGAGTATAGAGGCTTATCTATTGAAAACTGATTTGCCTTACCATTTTCTTTCGGGAACCAAAACCAAAGAGATTAATGGTAAATTAAGCAATATTGTGATCGGTAAGAATTGCAAGCGCGAGGAAAAAGTCCGCCGGATCATGGAAGTTCTCGATCAAGAGGGACTGGCAATCGATTATGACAATTCTTATGGATATTCTGATTCAAAAAGTGACATCCCGATGCTTAAACTGGTGAAGAATCGGGTTAGAATAAATAAGGAAACTGGAGAAATGAGCGAATTTATCTGTTAATTCGCTTTTTCAATAGGGGGATTTAGAAAATGTTGATGCGAGATAGTTATGCAGTAATTGATTTAAAGCGATTAAAAGAGAATATTGAAATGGTTCATCAAGACTTCAAAAGGCCGTTGATGGCGGTCATCAAAGCGGATGCCTATGGTCATGGTTTCAAAGAGGTTGCCACATATATTAATGATATCCCATATTTGGAGATGTTCGCGGTGGCCACGCTCAGAGAAGCGATTGAACTTCGGGAACTGAATATTGAAAAAGGCATCCTGGTACTCGGGGCGGTTCCGACCAGACGTGAAGAAATCGAGCTGGCAATCAAATATGGCATATCGCTAACGATTGTATCATTGGAATACTATTATCTGATAAAGTCATTTAAATTAGATAATCCCCTTAAAATCCACATCAAGCTGGATACCGGGATGAGTCGGATTGGCCTGCAAACCAAGCAGCAACTTGATGAACTTTTGGATGATATCAATGAAAGTCAATTTGAAATCGAAGGGGTTTTCACTCACTTTGCCACTGCAGATGGTGATAATCTTGAATATCAAAAGCAACTTGATAAGTATTATGAAATGACCCAAGGGCTTAATTTCAAATATATGCACTGCAATAACAGCGCTGGTATGTTCTATCATGATGAAAAAATAAGTAACCTTGGAAGAATCGGAATTACCATGTATGGTCTTGATCCGGCTGGGAAGCATCGCGGCAAGTTCAAACAGGTAATGTCGCTGTTTTCAAATGTGGTGATGGTCAAGAAAATAGCCAAAGGAACCAAAATCGGATATGGAATGACATATACGGCGATGACAGATGAATATATTGCCACAATCCCGATTGGATATGCCGATGGTTTTATCCGTAAGAATCAGGGACGGGAAGTATTCATCAAAGGAAAATACTACGAGATCGTCGGTCGGGTGTGTATGGACCAATGCATGGTCCGGGTTGATGATAGCATCGGGGTCGGAGACCAGGTTGAAATATTTGGGGATCATATCTCGCTTGATTCGATGGCAAAGGAACTGGATACAATTTCTTATGAGATAATCTGCCTGATCAAAAGAATCCCAAGAGTATATAAAAAATAAAGCCATTCCCGCCAATCAACTAGTGGAGATGGAGGGTTTATCCAATGGGGGTAAACCTTTTTTTCTGACTTAAAGCTTAAGCGCAGTCGACTCCAAACGGACATTGATTAATAAAATTAATAAAAACGGCAATATTGCTTAATTTTATTAATTAAAGTGGGCCTAAAAAAATCTTTTATTAATCTTGGGGAAAGTATTTGACATGATAAATAATTTTCATTATGATAAAATCATATCAACTAAGGAGGGTGTTTATATGAAAAAAGTTGCATTACTGGGACTTGGCGCCATGGGAACTTTCTTTGCCGGAAGGCTGCAAGATGGTTTGGATGACAATTTTGTCGTAATTGCCGAGGGGGCCCGGAAAAAAAGAATAGAGACAAACGGATTGACAATAAATGACAAACATTACAACTTCAGGGTATTGGAACCTTCATATGATTTGTTCAAGGCGGATCTTGTCATCGTGGCGGTAAAGTATCCGGCTTTGGATCTGGCTTTGGAATCAATCAGGAACTTCGTTAAAGAGGATACTCAGATTATGGCGGTACTTAACGGAGTCGAGGCCGATGAAAGAGCGATGGAGGTCTATGGCAAGGATAATGTCCTTTACTCTTATATGCGCGTAAGCAATCAGGTAAAAGACGGGAAAGCTGATTTCGACGAAAATACAGGGCGAGTATTCTTCGGAGAAAAGACCAATACAACATTGAGTGAAAGAGTGAAGAGGATCAATGAGATATTTGATGCATGCAACATCAAATATGTTAATGATGAGGATATGATCAAGTCATTGTGGCATAAGTATATGTGTAATGTCGGTGAAAACCTGTCTTGTGCGCTTCTTGGAGTGCCGTTTGGGGCTTTCACTGTCAGCGACAATATCAACCATGTCAGAATCATGTTGATGAAAGAGGTGGTGGATATTGCGATGTCCAAAGGGATTGGACTTACATATCAGGATATTGAAGAACAGCAAGATAAGTACAAGCGGATTCCTTTCAATAATCAGCCTTCGACCTTGCAGGATCTCAATTCAAAAACCAAGACGGAGATCGATATGTTCTCAGGTAGTGTAATCAGATTCGGTAAGGAGCAAAATATTCCGACTCCGATCAATGAGTTCGTTTATCACGCAATCAAAGTCTGTGAAGAGAAGAATGAGGGAATGTTTTACCAGTAGACATATCATATGATTGAAAAATCAGGCATCCAGGTCCTTTGGGATCGGGGTGCTTTTAAATTTTAAAGAAAAAACAGTTTTTTTAACCGAGGCAATAAATTGTAAAAAAAAATTATCAAAATTTATTAAAGATTGTAAAAAAATGATAATTAATAATAAAAAAAGGTAATTTCTGATAGCAAAAACTATGATATCAGTCCCTTTTTGGCCACTTTAATACCCATTTCTTATATAATTGTGGTAATAACACATTTATAAAGAAAATATCTTATTATAATAATAATTTCTTATTGACAAGGTGGTTTTGCTTTGCTAATATATAGCCATAAACAAAAGAGAGCAGGTGGTTAAATGATTCAACTAGAGAATATCAATAAGTTCTTCGGTGACGCTCACGTGTTAAAAGATGTGAATTTAAATGTTGCTGAAGGCGAGAAATTAGTTATTCTTGGTCCGTCTGGTTCGGGTAAATCAACTACTATACGTTGCATTAACTTCTTAGAAGAACCGACATCAGGGCAAATTACTATCGGTGATGAAAAAGTCACCAAAAAGAACAAAACCAAGGTGGTCCGGGACAACGTCTCGATGGTTTTCCAACAGTTCAATCTGTATCCGCATTTAACGGTTTTAGAAAACTTGACATTGGCACCAATCAAGTTGCATGGAGTTAGCAAATGGGACGCTGACGAATTGGCGATGCAAACATTGGAAAGAGTTGGGCTCAAAGGCAAAGAGCAAGCTTACCCTGAAGAGTTGTCCGGAGGACAGCAACAAAGGGTTGCAATCGCTAGAGCGTTATGTACAAAAAGTAAAATTATCTTATTCGATGAACCTACCAGTGCATTAGACCCGGAAATGGTTCAGGAAGTATTGGATGTTATGGTTGAATTGGCTAAAGAAAATATCACAATGATTTGTGTAACCCATGAAATGGGATTCGCCAAAGCTGTAGCTGATAGAGTAGTATTTATGGATGAGGGAATGATTGTAGAAGAAGGAACTCCAACAGAATTCTTCGATAATCCCCAAACTGATCGCGCTAAGGATTTCTTAGGAAAAATTATAAGACACTAAAGAGAGAAAAAGGAGAAAAGATTATGATTTCAAGAAAAGTAGGAAGTACGTTATTGTTAGCATCGATGTTATTAACCGGTTGTAGTTCAGGGGCGGACACAAGTGGAATGACAGTAATGGAAAGAATCATTGAAACAGGCGAGTTGAATGTCGGGATTTCAACTGACAAAATCGGTTTCGCATTAGAAAACACTGCTACTAAGGAATTAGAAGGTTTCGAGGTTGATTTGAGTGAACGTATCGCTGATGATATTGAAGCTGCAAACGGTCTGGAAGACGGAGCAATCGAAGTAGTTTATACAAAAGTAAACGCACAAACTCGTGTATCTATGCTGGATGAAGGATCAATCGATATGGTTGCTGCATCTTATACAGATACTCCTAAACGTGCAGAGCAATGGAACTGTTCTTCAGCTTACTTCAATGATGGGGTTTCAGTAATGACTAAAAAAGGTGTATACCCAGGTGGGGTTATGGACTTCTTGGATTCTGATGAACCAGTTAAAATCGCAATCGGTTTAGGAACAACTTCTGGAGCTGCGTTAACTGATGAATATGCTATTGCTGAACTAGGATGGACTCAAGAACAAGTTGATGAACATATTGAAATCATGGAATACTCAACTACTGATGAAATCTTGATCGCATTAGATTCAGGAATCGTTGATGGATGGTGTGTAGACTACACTTACTTGAAATCTTACTTAAATGATACATTGGAAATCTTCGCTGAAACAGCTGCTGGAGACATGTTCGCACCTCAACCATTAGGTATCGTTACAGTTTATAACAATGGTACAGTTGATGAAGATTTAGAATGGACAGAATTTGTTCAAGATGAAGTACGTACATTCTGGGGAGACGGATCAATCGCTGGATGGTTAGAAACATGGGGATTCCCTACACAAGAAGCACCAGATACTTTGGATGAACAATATGGCCCTTATTTCCATATCGATCAAGAATAGGATTTAAATGTTCCTAATCTTTAGGGGCTTCGATCAAGCAATACAAGAATTTCCGACATTTATTAATTCTTTTATCGCCGTCAGCTTAAGGGCGGCGATAATTGCCTTGATAATCGGGATGGTATTCGGGGTCCTAATTGGGGTTTTGGCAACAACAGAAAGTTTATTCTTCAGGGCCTTTTCAAGAATTTACGTTGAATTGTTACAGAATACTCCAATCTTGATTTTATTATTCTTTATTTATTACATCATTATCCCATCTCTTGCGGGACGGGCACTGGATGGCTTTTGGGTCGGTTCGGTTGTACTTGGCTTCTACCACGGCGCGTACATCGGAGAGATCGTCAGATCTGGGATCCAGGCTGTCAATAAAGGACAAAATGAAGCGGCGGCATCGCAAGGGTTTACTAGGGTCCAAGCGATGCGTTATATCATTTTGCCTCAAGCTGTTAGAATCATCATTCCGCCAATTACAACACAAGTTGTCGGAATCGTTAAGAATACTGCCGTATTGCAAACAATTGCAATTCATGATTTGATGTATCAAGCCCATTCTTGGACTGCTTACACCGGATTCTCAGGACCATCATACATGGTTGCGGCAATCATCTATTTCGTGATGTGTTATCCAATGACATTGCTTTCTCGTTACTTGGAGAAAAAATTCGCTTCTGGATACTCATCAACTAAAAAGTCTAAAAAATTGAAAAAAAAAAGTCTGGCTTAAGGGGGAACGCATATGGAACTAATTAGTACGGTTTTAACCCCGGGGAATATCAGTTATTTTCTAGACGGGCTATTAACTACATTACAATTTGCGATTCTTTCAATTTTCTTCAGTTTCCTTTTAGGGACTGTGTTGGCTTTGGTTATCAACTATGCGCCAAAAGCTATTGCATATTTGGGAACAATGTTTATCGAAATTTATCGTAATACACCGTTGCTGCTGTGGATTTTATTCGGACGCTTCGGGATCACAAAAGGTTTTGGCTTGCCGCCATATACAGCTGTCATGTTGATGTTTGTGTTCTTCTTCAGTGCCATCATCTGTGAAACGATGAGATCTGGACTGAATGCAATCAGTAAGGGCCAATATGAAGCTGCAGCATCACAAGGGTTTAACTTTCCGCAAACATTGACATTCATTGTCTTGCCACAAGCGGTTAGAGCGGTTACACCGCAATTATTGTCAACATTGATAACAATCATCAAGGATACTTCATTCCTGGCAACGATCTCAATTGCAGATTTGATTTACCAAGGACGTGCGGTTATGGCTCAATATACGACCATTCCAGAAAAAGTATTCACATACGGTGTGCTTATCATGATCTACTTCACAGTAAACTTCTCGCTTTCACTGCTGGTAAGATATTTGTCGAAACCGGGACGTGGACGCAAGACTGCAAAAACAAACATCGAGATGGGTTAGAGGGGAATCCTTCTCGGTTCCAGGATTTCTGTTATGTGGCTATTGGGAATTAAATTGCTAGAAGGGACATATTAACAAGCGAGGTTCATATTTATCTGACTGACTCAACTGTCGCGGTTGGCTGCCAACTACCGTGAAAAGTTGATTTGTGATAAGGATTAAAATATCAAGTACCTAACCATTTTTATTAAATAATCCTTATACAACTAATCTAATGTAATGATTTTAACTTATCACAAGCAATACTAGGGTTGAACTCGACTACGCCTTTCCACACACTACGGCGTCGGGTACGGGTATTGGAAATTCCGATTACAATCATGGGTATTGGGCTATTGTACGCCTCGGTAGCCCTAATCCCATACAGATAGTTGCGGGCTTCGTGTCTGCCGCTGTTACTAGGTAAAAGGAACAGTACTAAATTTAATCACCCATCCTTGTATAGTGTCAGTATTTAATTATTGTATCTCTATGTTTCTTACTAGTAGTGGCGTAACTATCCCTATTCCGAACGTGGTGCCAGCCGATGTATACGCCAAATACATTGGTCCATAAGTAAGAAAAATATTGGGGGAACTAAGTGAGATAAAGTAAATGGTCAGCCATAATTTGACCATTTACTTTAAATCCTTAGATTGATGTTGATTCATCAATCTAATCTATATCAAAAAAACTCAGACAGTAAGGTTTTTAGGGGAATTTTCTTAGTCGCATGTCGCATTTAATGGTGGCGGCGATATTGAATTTTATATTTTTAAACCTTTGAGCTATCATAGGTTTTTTATTATGACCTGCTGAATGAATTCAATACCATTAATAGAAATATATATAACAGGAGAAAATATTATGTCATTTGAATATGCATCAAAAGTAAAAAAATCAAAACCAAATAAAATCAGAGCAGCAATTACCAATGCCCAAGGGGAGGGCTTCATTTCTTTCGCAGCAGGTTTCCCGGATCCAGAAGCGATTCCGTCAAAGAAACTTGCAGATATCTCGAAAAGGGTAATTGAAGAATACGATACTGAAGTTTTCCAATATGGGGCTAGTATCGGACGTGATGAGCTTCGCGATCAAGCGAGAAAATTCATTAATATGGATTTTGATGTTCTTGATGATACTGATGAAATTTTAGTTACATCAGGATCTACTCAAGGGTTATACATTGCTTCGAAAGTTTTCCTTGATGAAGGCGATGTTATTTTGAGTGAAGATCCAGCCTTCCCGGGAGCATTCTCGTCATTCATTTCTAATGGAGCAATCATCAAAGGAGTTGCCATGGGAAAAGACGGTGTTGATTTGGAAGCATTGGAGGCGGCAATGGCAAGCAAGCCTAAGCCTAAATTCTTCTACACAATTCCAAACTTCAACAATCCGACTGGATATACAACTTCGCTTGAAAACAGAAAAGCGATTTATGATCTGGCTGTCAAATACGATGTCATCATTCTTGAGGATAATCCGTATGGTTACTTGAGAACTTTGGGTGAGGACGTACCTCCAATCAAATCATTTGATAAGACCGGACATGTATTATATGCGGCTTCACTTTCAAAAATAGTGTCACCGGGAATGCGTTGCGCACTGCTTTGTGGGGCTAAGGAAATCATTGAAAAAGCGGTTGTCCAAAAAGGTTTGATCGATGGTTCAACTCCGATCTGGACTCAGCTGACAATGGCCAAATTCCTGGAAGAAACCGACATGCATGAACATATCAGCCGTCTGAGTGCGTTATATGCCAAAAAATGTGCTTTGATGTATAAAACAATGAAGGAAACATTCCATGAGGATGTCACTTTCGCTGAACCTGAGGGCGGAATGTTCCTTTATTTCGAATTGCCTGACTATGTCAGTTTACAGGATTTTGTCGATGCAGCGGCAAAAAAACATATTGCCATTGTACCTGGTAGTGCCTTCTGTCTGGAAAATCCAGAAGCTAGCCGCTCGGTAAGAATCAATTTCTCGATTCCGACTGAAGAACAAATTGTCAATGGAATCAGCTATTTGGGTAAACTAACTCACGAATTCTGTGGGGATGATATCAACTAATTTAGAAGCTGTCACTTTAAAAGGTGGCGGCTTTTTGTATCAAAAAAAGGACTCGCTTCAAAAGCAAATCCTTGGGTAGGTTTGATATTATCAGTCAAACAATTGATTTAAACGGATATATGATACCGTACCGGCATAGGTGCGGTCTACAACTCCGTTTTCAATTACAAAATATTGTGGTTGTGAGCCGTTTGTTGTTGAAAAAGTTTCCTTGATCCAAGTTGTTGAATTTTCCATGGCTTGAGTGTCCAGGAAATAGATTTGAGTCCCTGAATGATCTTGAAGGAATGGTTCCACCACTTCGGTGATGTAGCCGTAAACATTGGCGTCGCTGTTATCCCCTACGAAAAGTGCGAAACTGTCACCGGCTTCCATTTTATTGGTAACATCAGCCTGTGATATTGTGGTTACGTCCTCGTGGGTCAAATTACGAAAGATGAATAATCCGATGAAGATTACCAGTACCAGGCCGAAGATACTTATTTCCTTAGCAAATTTCTTAATAGATTCCATATAAATCCTCCTGATTTTTACTTGTTTATTTTATCAAAAAAAGCCTTGAAACTCAACAATAATTTGATATATGGGAATATATGTGAATGAGGATGGCGGCAATCCGCAACGACTGAGCACTAAGAGCGGCTGGTGGTGATGGCTTTTTGAATGGGTGGTGATCATTGTTTAAAATGAGGGGATTTAAGCGCTGTTTTGAATGCTTGGATAACCAGGTGATGAAAGCCGGCTATTGTCGGATAGAGGGCGTTTATTTGGCGGATGGCGATAAAAAAGACAGTGCCGGAGCACTGCCTTGATAATTATGCCATAATTTCTTTTAAAGCATTCACGAATTGTTCGTTTTGTTCAGGACGGCCGATACTTACTCGAAGATATTCTCCGAATGGACGAATCAGGACACCTTTTTGGTTGAGATCCATAAGCAATTGTTCAGGATCACGGTCAGGCTTGAAATAGATGAAACTTGTATATGATTTTACAACTTCGAAGTCATATTGGCATAAAGCATCATAGATGTAATTTCTTCCTTGAGTATTGTTTGCGACTGAACGGGCGATATAGTCAGTGTCTTCCAAAGCTACGCGAACAGCTTTCAATACCAAACGGTTAGGGCTGTAGTTGTATTCGAAGATAGTCAGACGTTCGGCGATTTCTTCGCTGGCGATAGAATAACCGAAGCGCAGACCTGCCAAAGCGAACAGTTTAGAGAAAGTTCTTAAAACGACAACTTTGTGAGTGTCAACATATTGAATAGCTGATTCTGTTTCGCCGTTATCATCAATCCAGTCGATATAAGCTTCATCAACGATGGTAATAACATGATCAGGTACATTGTCAAAATAGTAATGCAATTCTTCGTTGGTGATTTTAGCACCGGTCGGATTGTTTGGATTAACAATACAAACCAGTTTTGTTTTTTCGGTGATTGCTTCAAGCATTGCTTTAGGATCACAAGCGAAATCCTTAGTAGGAATTTTTACCACATCAGCACCTTGACGAGAAGCCAAAATACGATAAGCAACATAAGTAGGATCAGCTGCAACAACTTCATCACCCGGATTAAGGAACATGTCATGCAAAGCACAAATCAATGCTGTACTACCAGCCCCCAAATTGATTTTGCTTGCAGTGACACCGTGATAAGCAGCAATAGCATCACGTGTTTTCGCAGTTTCCTTACCTGGATACAAGTGCATATTGGTAAGAGATTCCTTCATTGCTTCTACAACTTTTGGACTTGGCCCCAACATATTTTCATTGGCGTTGAGCTTTGAAAATGGTGTTCCCTCAGGGGCAGGTGGCAAAGGTTTACCGCCTGGAGTATATCCGACAGCATCTTTGATATAATTTCTAAATAAATCATTTACGTTCATAATTTACCCTCCATTGAACTTTCCTCAAATATACACCAAGTATTCGCAAGAATCAAGAGATTGTATACAGTTAATTGAATAAATTTTGACAAAATGGGAGTCCCATTTGTAACATGTAATCAAAGTGATTGGATTGTTGAAGAAATGAAAGGTAAATTTCGTGTATATATATTGAATAGAGCAGTGGCAGAATTCCTGCTCAGAATCCGGTGTTTGGATCTTATGAAAACGGGACTGCTGGGCGATGAACATGTCAGCTAAGAAGAAAATTCATTTTTTTCACGAAAACTATTGCAATCCCATAGTATCTAGTGTATATTGATATAGCGCCTTGACCGAGGGGAATGCGAACGGAGATTGAACTCCGCATAGTGGTTCCGGGTCATCAAAAACTTTCAAAAAAGTTGTTGACTAATGAGTGAAAGTTTGATAATATATCAGGGTAGCAAAAAACGGGGGTTTAGCTCAGTTGGGAGAGCATCTGCCTTACAAGCAGAGGGTCAGCGGTTCGAGCCCGTTAACCCCCACCATTTTATTTTTTACGCCGGCTTAGCTCAATTGGTAGAGCAACTGACTTGTAATCAGTAGGTTGAGGGTTCAAGTCCTTTAGCCGGCACCATATACGGAGGAGTAGCGAAGTGGCCAAACGCGGCTGACTGTAACTCAGTTCCTTTCGGTTCGGTGGTTCGAATCCGCCCTCCTCCACCATTTTTTTATTGGGGTATAGCCAAGCGGTAAGGCAACAGACTTTGACTCTGTCATTTCCCTGGTTCGAATCCAGGTACCCCAGCCATTTTTGACCCGCTAGCTCAGTCGGTAGAGCATCTGACTTTTAATCAGAGGGTCAGGCGTTCGAGTCGCCTGCGGGTCACCATTTATATATTTTAGGGCCCAGGTGGCGAAATTGGTAGACGCACAGGACTTAAAATCCTGCGGACCTTAAAATCCGTGACGGTTCGACTCCGTCCCTGGGCACCATTCAAATATGCGGGTGTAGTTCAATGGTAGAACTTCAGCCTTCCAAGCTGACTACGTGGGTTCGATTCCCATCACCCGCTCCATTATAATTTAATATCAAACGCAAATATGCGGGTGTAGTTCAATGGTAGAACTTCAGCCTTCCAAGCTGACTACGTGGGTTCGATTCCCATCACCCGCTCCATTATATTTAATACCAAACGCAAATTGCGGGTGTAGTTCAATGGTAGAACTTCAGCCTTCCAAGCTGACTACGTGGGTTCGATTCCCATCACCCGCTCCAATTGCTTGAATAGCTCAGTTGGTAGAGCACTCGGCTGTTAACCGAGCGGTCGTAGGTTCGAGTCCTACTTCAAGCGCCATGTGGCCCGTTGGAGAAACGGTTAACTCACATGCCTTTCACGCATGCATTCACGGGTTCGAATCCCGTACGGGTCACCAATAGAAAAAGATACTCAAGTAAATTACTTGAGTTTTTTATTTATAGATTTTAAAGGAGCTGACAGAGATGGTTTATTATATTGTGATTTCAATCCTTTTTGGAATAACTGCTGTCTTGCCGCTGGATTATCTTGGTGGCATTCACGTTGTCAAAGAAATGTTTGGAAGTAGTGGGGAAGTGGTGAATTTCACGACGACTTCAATTCTGGTTTCGGTGGGGGTGATCATGGGCTTGATCTACAAATACCACTGGGCCTTGATCAATCATTTCCAGGGGATGGTTGAATATTTGGGGGATAAAAGCAATCGGTCGATTACCCGCAAGAATTTCAATTATGCGATGGCTTTGATTGCGGTTGCTATGATAAATCTGCTGGCTCAATTGTATTTGGGCCGCCTGGGTTATTCGCTGGCTTTGGATAACCGTTATATCGGAGTGGGTCTTTTGATCAGTGCGATTGTAATCCTGTTTGGTTCAATGATCAAAAACGGAAAGAATGTCAAAAACGCGCTGCGGATATCCGATGGGGTCGTTGTCGGGTTGGTATCAATCCTAGCAATCTATCCGGGGATTTCTTTTCTGGCTCTGGCATATCTGGTTTTGAAAATAAGAAAATACGAGTTGAAACTGATAGTTGAATTCGGCTATTTGGCTCTTGCTGTCGCTACCTTCAACTATATGATTACAACTTTCATCCAGTATGGCAACAGTTTCAGTGTCATGCCTTCTCTGGTCGGTTCAATAGCGGTTATGGTTATTGTGGCGATTTTGACTTTTTTTACCACGGCACTGTACAAGCAGCTAGTAAGAAGAGACTTGCTTGCGGTAGTGGCGATAATATCTTTTTTGGCTGGAGTCTATTTGGTCTTCCTGGGGTAAAAACAAGAAAAAAGCGGTTGTCATCAGACAACCGTTTTCTTATTTTTTCATGGTGATTCCCATTTTGCGTTCGACCTTGGCTAACTTCTTTCTTGCCAATATCGATGCTTTGGCAGCTCCGTCAGCCAGTACGTCGGAGATGTAGCTTCCACTTATTATATCTTTATATCGTCCTTGGATTTCTTCTAGACGGGTTCCTAGAATTTCGGCTAGATCCTTTTTAAGCACGCCGTAACCGCAACCGTCGTATTTTTGTTCAAGATCGGAAATAGGAGTACCGGTCAAAGTGGTGTATATTTCCAAAAGGTTAGAGACACCTGGCTTGTTTTCAGGGTCGTATTTGATGATGCCATCACTGTCGGTAACTGCCGACATTATTTTCTTTTTAGATACATTTACATCATCAAGAATGTAGATGCACCCTTTTGGATTTTCGGCTGATTTGGACATTTTCTTGGTTGGATTTTGGAGGTCCATGATTTTTGCGCCGATTTTTGGAATCAAAGGTTCCGGCAATTTGAATGTATCACTGTATCGGCTGTTAAAGCGTTGGGCCAAATCTCGGGCCAGTTCGCAGTGTTGTTTTTGATCAATCCCGACTGGTACATAGTCCGGATCGTACATCAGGATATCCGCCGCCATCAAAGATGGGTAGTTGAAGATTCCGGCTCCGATTGACTCGCCTTTTGAAGCCTTGTCTTTATATTGAGTCATCCGTGACAATTCTCCCATGGAAACCATGCAGCCCAGATACCATCCTAGTTGGGCGTGTTGGAGGACGTCTGATTGCAGGAACAATGTTACTTTTTCTGGATCAAGTCCAGCTGCCAGGTAAAGGGCAATTAGATTTTTAGTATTCTCACGCAATTCTTTTGGTTCGACATATATTGTCATTGAATGAAGGTTTGCAACGAAAACAAACATTTCATATTCATCTTGATATTCGACGAATGGCTTGATAGCTCCCAGGTAATTTCCAAGAGTTACTTTACCAGTCGGCTTAATTCCACTAAGCATTCTTTTCATGATAGAGATTCTCCTTTAATCAATATTTAATAGTATATCACAAATAATGCCTGTATGACAGGAAACAATATTTATTGGGTTAAAAATCGTAAATAGTTGTTGAAATTGATGATTAGATAGTGTAGTTTATTATTAGATGATATATCGATAATAATCGAATTATCATCGGATTCAAGGTGACAATTGAGCCAAAAATCATATCAAAAAGACATAAGTTCATAATTTGGTGTAATTTCATATAAATTTGATTAAATGAAAAAAAATCATTTTATTTGAATTTGATTCGTGTCATAATATAGCATAGGAGGGATTTTAATGATTCGAATATATACAGCACCTAGCTGTGCTAGTTGTAGAAAAGTTAAAGCATGGTTGAAAGAACATAATATTCCCTACGTTGAAAAAAATATTTTCTCGACAATACTACGTGAAGCGGAGTTGCGAGAATTATTGGAACGCAGTGAAAACGGCACTGATGATATTATATCAAAACGTTCTAAAATCATAAAAGAAAACGATATCGACCTTGACGGAATGTCATTTAATGAATTGATAACGTTCATCCAGGAAAATCCGTCAGTTTTGAAAAGACCGATAATGATTGATGAGCGACGTTTCCAGGTCGGTTACAACTCAGAGGAAATTCGTGTCTTCATCCCGCGCGAACTACGACGTTTAGCACAATGTAAAATTCCAAGTGAGGATTGCCCTCATTTCAATCCAGGGAAAAAATGGGATAAGCTGAAAAAAGAATATCAAAACAATACTGCAAATTAGACGATCATTGATCGTCTTTTTGTTTGTTTTGATATTCTGGTCTGTCGGGACTGGTTATCGTGATTGTGGCACCGGTATAGGGATGGATGAACTCCAATTCGACTGATCGAAGATACATCGTCCCGGACTTTTCCTCGTTGTATATTGCGTCAGATACCAGCGGATGATTGATCGAGGCGAGATGAACCCTGATTTGATGGGTTCTTCCAGTATCCAGGATGCACTCGACCAGGGTGGTGGTCGGGGAATGCCAAAGTGGTTTTACATGGGTTATCGATTTCTTGCCTCTCGAGTCGATAACTCTTTTCATATTGGTGTCTATCTGGTAAATCGGTTTATCAATTGTCAAAGGCAATGTCAGGGTGCCGCTGACCTGGGCGTGGTACACCCGTTTAACCTGTTTGATATCTTTTGAAAGCAAATAATGGGAAAAACGGTCTTTGGCAACAAGCATCAGTCCTTGGGTTTCCCGGTCGAGCCGGTTGACAAAATGGATGGTGTAGGGAATCTTGTTTAGCTGATAATACCATGAAATCGCATTGGCCAGGGAATTGTCATGGTGACTTTTGGTTGGAATGCAGGCCAGGCCAGGCTGTTTGTCGATGACCAGGTAATATTCGTCTTCGTAGACGATATCAAGCGGCATTTCGATTGGGGTGATATCGCATTTTTCAGCAGGGAGCACCAACTCAAGCACGTCTCCTGATTCCAGGAAATGTCTGACGGTTTTTTCCTGGTTATTGACCAGAATCTTACCTTGGGATTTGATATCTTTGATCAGCTTGCGAGAAAGTCCGGCTTCCACCAGGAAATCCCGGAGCAGAATCGGTTTATCAACTGAAAAAATCATGAGTGGATGAAGGCGCGAGAAATCCGTTTGACAAATGAGCGTTCCCGGTATTCGATGAATTTGACATACTTGTTAGAAACTCGTACTTTGATTTCGTCGACATTGGTGATTACGTGACAGAGATGGTCCATTCCCAGATACAAAGTTGAGAAGTTTCGTGATTTAAGGGAAATCTCGTTGGAAGCCCCTAAAATGATTGGAGAACCGAGCGAATGATAGGCGTTGTGGGAAATCCCGGCTACTTCTGTCATTTGCATGATTTGAATTCCCGGATAGATTACCGCCCCGCCAAGTGATTTGTTATAGGCTGTTGAACCGCTGTTGGTGGAAATGCAGATGCCATTGCCGCGGAAAACTTCGAGAAAATCGCCGTTGATTGAGATGTTGATGGTCTGGGTGGTATAGTCGTGGTCAGTTCTCATCTCATTGAGGGCGTAGAAAGTGTACGAGCGGTTGTTGGCCAAAACCTCGACCTCGAGAAGGTAACGTTTGTTGATGGTCCCTTTATTGGTTTGGACATCCTCGATCAGCATGTCGATTTCATTGATCCGGTAATCAGTAAAAAAACCGAGAGTACCGGTGTGGACGCCGACAAAATTGCAGTCTTTGCCCATATAACTGTGAACAGCTTCAAGTATGGTCCCGTCTCCTCCGACTGAAATGACGAGGTTGGGATTGTCATCGTCTCTGATGAGATGTTTGGACAATTCATTGTCGATTTTCTTGGCAACCTTCTGGGAAAGGTCGTCACCGCGGATAACTATAGTGTATTTTTCCATTTGCCTGCTCCTTATCATCTTTTAAATGTATTATACCCCACAAGATTTGAAATCTCAAATCTTGTATTAATTTACTGACTGAATTATAATGGATGACAAGGAAAGGGGGATCATGATGCATAATTTGGAAATAGAATTCAAACAATTGTTGAATAAAAAGCAGTACAATCAAATGCTTCAGGATTTTTCTGATTACAATCAGAGTATCTATTATCAGACCAACTATTATCTGACTCATCCCAATCTTGACAGCCGGCGAATCAGTTTGAGAGTTCGTGAAAAAGGTGATCAATTCGAATTGACCTTGAAAATGCCGCAAAAAGTCGGGTTGATGGAAACCAATATCGATATTACAGCAGAACAGTTCGATCGGATCAAAGAAGGCGAGTTTCTCGAAAATGAAATCTTTGCTACCTTGAGATATTTGGGAGTTGACGAGCTGGCGACTGACTTGTATCTGACTACCAGAAGAAGCGATATGCACATTCCGGAAGGATTGCTGTCACTGGATGCCAATGAGTATCTGGGGCGTACCGATTACGAAGTGGAACTTGAAGTTGAAGACTATGAAAAAGGTTTGGAATTTTTTGTTACCTTGATGAAGAAATATGGCATTGACTATCAAGCTAACTGCGATTCAAAAATAAAAAGGCTTAAAACTCAGGCGGCCAAAATAAAAAAATAGAGACCTTGGCATAAGGTCTCTATTTTTAGGTCCTAGATAATTGAATAACGGTTTTTCCCTTCCTTGATTCTGGTCTGCTTTTCAGCTTCAAAGGCCATGGCGATGACGATCATGTAAGAAAGACATGATGAGCCACCATACGAAAGCAGGGGTAAGGTGATTCCGGTGATTGGAAGCAATCCCAAGATCATTCCAATGTTCCAGAATTGCTGGAAGATCAGCATTCCCATGAATCCGGAAATCAGATATTTGTTGCGGGGATCCTCGCAGCGAAGCCCGATATAAATGACATTGATGTCAAAAAACAGGATTGCCATAAGTGTGATCGCTCCGCCGGCAAAACCGAAATCCTGACAGATTACGGCAAAAATGAAATCTGTTTGGGCTTCCGGGAAGTTGATCACAACTGATTGGAAACCGTGTCCGAATACCCCTGAAGTCCCATAAGACATCAGGGCATTAAGCAGTTGGTAACCTTTGTCCGAGTAGGTTCCTTCGGGATCAAGCCAACCGTAAAGTCGACCTAATTTATAGTCGCCGCCAAACAAGTCGACGATAATATCGTGATGGAAAACAAAGAGATAAGCAAATGTCCCGATCGCCAGAACACCCAGGATAATCATTAATGAAAACCAGTTACGGTTCAATCCTGAGGCGAAGGCTACAGCGACAATCGAAGCCATGATAATCATGGTTACTCCGGTATCGTTTTGAATCAAAATCAAGGCAATCGGCAAAATCGATACTTTGATGATCTTGAAAATCAAGGCCAGGTCATCTTCCAATAGTTTTGATTTGCCTTCGCGGTTATGTTCAGCTATCAAATCAGCCAAAACGATAACCAAAGCGATTTTCATGAACTCGGAAGGTTGCAATGAAAATCCGGGAATCGAATACCAGGATGTGGCACCGTTTAGGTGAAGGGCTCTTGGAATAATGCTGATCCCAAAGCGGGTGATTGCAATATGTTCAATTGCCAAACCTACCAGCAAAATGATGCAAAACCAGTAGATTATCCACTTGCCGGAATAAATCCGGTCATTGGTGTAATTGAAAATGATGACCAGGATGACAAGGCCGATACAATAGAAAACAAACTGTTTGACAAAGTATGATTCAGGTTCGGCGTAATTTATTAAAGGAGTAGCCCCCCAGACAGCGACTATCGAGATTATCCCGAGGATAATGACTGACAGAGCGAAAGGGATGGATACGAGATGTTTCTCTTTTAATGGCATATATACCTCCACTTTTAAAAATAATAGTTTTTACTATCGTAATATAGTATACTATAAATTGAGATTAATACAAAATATTTAGGAGGTTTTTGCATGGAAGAGTATATTCCGTTTATAATAGCAGGTGCGGTTGTCATTGCGGTGGTTTTATGGGTTGTTTTCACCAAATATTTACGAGGAAGCAAGATCCAGGCCAAGCGAAAAGTCAATGTCGATGTTGAAAAAATCATCACGGCACTGGGGGGGCGTGAAAATATTATTTCAACCAGAGCGGTTGGATCAAGATTAAGCGTAGAACTTTCAGATGACAACAAATTAAATTCAGAAGCACTCAAGGAATTAGGGGCATCAGGGATCGTTCAAACCTCGAATAAGGTCACCGTTATTTTGGGAAAGGTATCTCAACTAGTTGCAGAAGAAATGAATAAATAAGAATTCCCGGAAGGGAATTCTTTCTCACGTATGGACGTATATCGATATATTATTATACGCAAATTCTGACTTAAGAGTTATAAAGTGAAAATATTCCTCGCATCTGGCAATTTTATTCACACTTATGCATTATTTCTATTGCATAGAAACACATACCACGTTATAATACAAATATAGTATGTTATGATTCACATTAGAAAAGGAGAAAGATTATGAAGAATAAAATCAAAGAACTAATGAATCGTGCGCTTCGTAAAGAAGAAGGTTTTACGCTTGTTGAGATTATCGTAGTTATCGTAATTATGGCAATCTTGGCAGCAATCGCAATTCCATCGGTATTAAGTTACATTAATGATGCGAACGATGCAAAATATGTTTCGGAAGGAAGATCTGTTTATTTGGCTTGTCAGGTAGAAGAAGCTATGGCGGCTGCAGGAACCGACGGTTTAACAATGGTTAGGGCTGGTTCGGCAACTGACGGAGGAACAGGAGAAGGAGAAACAGGAACAGGAATTATAGAAAAAGCTGTAATTGCCAGAATCAATACCACTGATTTCACTGTTACTGACATTGATTATGATGGAACTAAATACACGATAAGTTGGACTTCAGGTAATGTCGCAGTTGTGGCTGATGTTAACCCAAATGATGAAATAGTAATCGTCTCAACTACTGCTGAGTCATAATCAAGGTAGAACTTTTTACCTACTAATATTTGTATAAAGAGTTGCTAGTCAACTCTTTTTTCGATTAAAAAGAAATTTAAAAACCTGTTCTGACTATGAATAGGTTAATTGTTGTAAATTAATAGATTATTATTACTTATTTCACCAAATGTGGTATAATAGTGTTATATTTAAACTTTTGAAAAAGGAGGTGCAATAATGGCTGTTTTTAAATATGTTGCTCGTGACTTAGGCGCTAATAAGGTTACTGGAAAATCGGAAGCGGATAATCGGGAACAGTTGGTTCGTAATCTACGGGAAAATGATTTGTTTTTGATTTCTTACAAAAATAATAAGGAAGTAAAAAAGAAGGCGGAAACAACTTATAAATTTAAACTTTTGGAACTGTCCAATTTTTCACGTGAAATAGGAACGATGCTGTCGTCAGGGATTACGTTGATTAGAACCCTGGGAATCATGGAGCAACGGGAAAAGAATTCTAAAATCAAGAAAATTTATCGGGACATGTATCACAAGTTGCAACAGGGGTTGCCTTTGTCTCGAGCTATGGAAATGCAAGGTGAAGCTTTTCCACAATTATTGATTGAAATGTTTAGGGCCAGTGAGGCTAGTGGAGCTATGGATCAAACGGCGATGTTGATGGCCAATCAATATAAAAAGGACCATCAGTTGACCCAGAAAACCAAGTCGGCAATGACTTATCCAATTATCTTAAGTGTGGTTACTGTGATTGTCTTGATCATTGTTTTTGCGTTTGTAATGCCACAATTCTTGGATCTTTTTCAAGATATGGAGTTACCTCTGATTACGAGAATTAACTTCGCCATAAGTCATTTTTTGATTAATTTCTGGTACGTCTTAATTATCATGTTAGTACTGGTAATTGTGGGGATGGCAATGCTATTAAAAAATGAGAAGGTTAAATTTACGGTTGATCAACTTAAATTACGGTTGCCAATCTTCGGGCCTTTGAATTCGGTAATCTATACTGCTCGGTTTGCTCGGACTCTGTCTTCTCTATTCTCGGCAGGAATCTCGATTGTCGAGTGTTTGGAGATTTCCCGGACAACCGTAGGGAATACTTATCTAGAATCGCAGTTTGGAGAAGCCATTAAAGGGATTAGGTCTGGTGAATCATTATCTAATGCCTTGGCGCATATCGATGGTTTTGACTATAAGTTGATTTCGAGCGTGTACATTGGTGAAGAATCCGGTCAATTGGATTCGATGCTTTCTTCATTAGCTGATAATTTCGAATACGATGCTGGTGAAGCGAGTGAGCGGATGGTTACTATGATTGAACCGATTATGATTATCTTTTTGGCAGTTATCGTCTGCTTAATCATTGTTTCGGTAATGCTGCCAATCTATGGTGTATATGATAATGTTTCGAATATGTAGGGGAAGATAATATGGAAACCGTAATGTATTTATCGTCGGGGGGGATAATTCTCCTAACTGGCGAATATAAAAAAGATAATATTGAAGTTACAGATTATAGTATTTACCCTCTTGAAGAAGGGGCAATGCTAAATGGTGTTATCACTGATGAAAACAAGGTGTTGAAGGCGTTAGAGGAGGTTGCTCGAACAACTTCCAAGGCCCGCCTGGTACTTTCCTCAACGCAGATATTGCGGAAGGTTATAGTTGCCCCAAGGTTGAGTCATGAGGAAATGCTTACCGTGGTAGCGGATGAACTGTATCATTTGACCAGTGACAATATCAATAATGATGAAATGGTCTATGACTATGCCATTGTCAATGACCAGGTTGAAGGAAGTGAAGGGATTGAAGTCTTACTCGTCGGTGTAACCCGTGATTTCATCAAGAAATATCTTGATCTCTTTGACACAATTGGAATCCAAGTCACCGGGATCGATATCAACTATAATGTGATGAATAAATTGATCGCCCATTCCAAAGAACTGGCTGAAAAGATTTTCATTTGGGCCAATATCCATGGAAATGAGGTTTCGGTCAGCCTTTACCAAGGGCCGAAACAATTGATTACTCAAAATTCTCGATTCTTCAGTGATGTCGGAACTTCAGGATATGTCAATGAAATAAATTCGATTATTATGAAAATGATTAATTTTAATTTAGCTAATTATCGTGATTATGATGTTGAAGAGATTATGTTTAGTAATGTCGGCAATGATGAAGCTGAGATGTTATATAGTGTCATCGCGACCTCGACCGACTTGCCGGTTCGTAGTTTTTTGACACCGGAAATGGTTAAATGCGTCGGAGCAAAAGCTGTTGATTTCGAGGCCCAAAGATATTTGTATAATCTTGGCGCTCTGATAAGGAGGTAGGCAACATGGCAAAGAAATTAAAACGCGACCTTGACTTGTTGGCTGCGTACAGTTATGAGAAAACATTTTTTGAGAAAAACCGAATTTTAGTACTTCTTGGTGGTGTTGGCGCGATTGTTGTAACAGCGGCTCTAGTATTCTTTTTGGTAATCTTTATCCAAAATATGGGGACCAGAGGCGATATCAAGGATTTGGAAAATCAAATGCTTGAACTTCAAACTCAAATAGCCGTTGCGGAGACTGATCCAAATGCCATTGCCTATAATCAATATAAAAATGAAATGGCCTACCTAGATAGTATCGGTGATCAGGTTTTTAATGAAGAATTGAAACGGGATGTCTTGCTCTCAATCGATAGTGTTACTGGTAATGTCTCAATTAAATCGATTGGCTACACCCAGGCGACAGCGACGATTGAACTGGCGGTTACGGCAAGTGACAAAAACGTGCCCCCACAATTGATTACCGCCCTAAAAAACACTGGTAAGTTTAGTAGTGTCAGCTATTCAGGTTGGTCATCAGGCGATTCTAGTGTAAGTGTTAATATATCCTTGGTAATCAGTCAACCGGGAGGTAATGAAGATGAATAAACTATCTAAACGAGAAAAAAATCTGCTTATCATCGCCGGTGCGATGGCGATAGTATTTGTCCTGTGGTATGTGCTTATTTCACCCCAACTGGATGCGCGCGGTACTTTGGCGACCGAAAAACAAACTCTTGAGGGTCAAGTCGCAGTTTTGGAAGCGACCGCAATCCCGATTGAGGATTATCCGGAACTATTGGCGGAAATTACCGCTCGATTTGAGGAAGTTGCCACTCAGTACCAACCTGCTCAATTTACCGAAGATATCGACCGCCTTTTGACTACATCAACAGCTAATCGTGGTTTGACACCAAGCAGCATCAATATCAGCCAACCGGTTGAATTGACGGGCGATGGAACTGTGGCTGAAGACGAAGCCGTTCCTCATCGGGTTTATCAGGTTGTTATTAGCCAAAGTCTGACTGGTGAAAAAGGCAGTCTGGAGAATTATGTTGACTTCGTTAGAGGACTTGAAGGGGTGCAAATCACCAGTTTCACTTATTCTTCTTCGGATAACGGTCAATCAGGAATCTCGATGACCTATGTTTTGAACATGATTGAATCATAATCAAGTGATATTAGAATTAAATAGTATTATGGTAGAATTATCCTATTAAGATTTTATTTAGTGCCTTGTTTAAGGAGGAATGATGAAGATGAAAAACTTGCCAATTGGCGAATTGTTGAAGAGTGCCGGATATATAACAGATGACCAGATTGAAGACGCTCTTCAAAAGCAAGGGCAGGATCACACCAAGCGATTGGGTGAACATCTTATCGATTTAGGTTATATTACCGAGAAACAGTTGTTAAGTGAACTGGCCAACAAGCTTGGTGAGAAAATGGTCGAATTGGATTTCATTAAGGTTGATATCAATGCTGTTAAGAAGATTCCAAAACAGATGGCGGAAAAATATCATATGATTGCCATCGCTCAGGATCGTGGTTCGTTGATCGTGGTTACCGATGATCCTCTAAATTACTATGGAATAGAGGATGTTCGGTTGGTTACCGGAATGAATATTTCAATCCAGGTGGCGACAAGAGCTGAAATTGAAAAAGCGATTTTCAAGTATTATCAGGAAGTCGCAGCTTTCGATATCGCCAAGGATATCCAGTACACATCAGCTGCCAATTCGCCAATTGATTTTGGGAACTTGGGCGAAGATGATGATACTCCGGTAGTAAAACTGCTTAACTCTTTGTTGGCGCGGGGATACAGTAATGGAGTATCCGATATCCATATCGAACCAACCAAGGAAGTCTTGCGGATTCGAATGCGTATTGATGGCTTACTGGTCGATTATATCAATTTGAATATCAATGTCCTCAACTCGTTGGTGGTTAGGGTCAAGATCCTTTCTAACCTGAACATTGCCGAGAAGCGGGTCCCTCAGGATGGCCATTTCGTAATTACCATCAATGATCGTGAGATGAATATGCGGGTTTCTACGATACCGACTGTTTTCGGGGAAAAAGTGGTAATGCGTTATTTGAATAACGATACGCCAATTACCAATATGGATACTTATGGGATGACTGATTTCAACTATCAAAAGATGAAATCAATTCTCCAAATGCCCCATGGAATTGTCTTTGTTACCGGACCAACCGGTTCAGGAAAAACGACAACGTTATATATGATATTGGAAAAGATGGCGCAAAAACAGATTAATATTTCCACTGTTGAAGATCCGGTCGAACGAACTTTGCAGCGGATTAATCAGACCCAGGTTAATCCCGTTGCCGGTCTGACTTTCAGCGCCGGGTTACGTTCCTTGCTTCGTCAGGATCCGGACGTTATCATGATTGGGGAAATTCGGGATGCTGAAACTGCGACTATTGCGGTTAGAGCGGCGATTACCGGCCATCTGGTAGTGGCGACACTTCATACCAATGATGCAGTCAGTTCGATTACCAGAATCGAGGACATGGGGGTCGAGCCATATATGGCTTCCAACTCCCTGGTTGGAGTTGTGGCCCAACGTCTCATTAGAAAAGTTTGCCCCCATTGCAAGGAAGAAATCACCATTACCGATGCTGAAAAAGAAGAGTTGGGAATTGATATCAACACTGTTTGGCAAGGTAAAGGATGTCAGGTATGTAATAATACCGGTTATAAGGGGCGTCTGGCGATTCACGAAATCATCAAGATTGACAAAGTGGTCCGCCGGATGATTACTGAAGAGAAATCCACCGATGAGATATCAAAATATCTGGCTGAAAATCAAAGTCTCCTCACATTGCAGGAGCAAGCTCGTCAGTTACTTATTGATGGAGTTACTTCAATTGATGAAATGCGAAAAATCATGCTTTATTCTGATTAGGAGGGTTTATGGAAATTGCAAGAATACTAGAAGAGGCCCGTAGTAAGCGGTGTTCCGATATTCATATATCAGTTGGACAAGGAATAGCTTTCCGTCTTAACGGTCGTCTTCAATATCAAGATTTAAATTATTCAAATGATGAATTGGAAATGCTGATAATGACTTCAGCTAACTCAAGAGCGAATGAGTTGCTTGCCGAAGGCAAGGATGCCGATTTCGTCTTTATCGATGAAACGCACGGTCATTCCCGTTACCGGGTCAATGTCTACTTCGCCCAAGGGCGGATGAATGCGGCATACCGGGTTATCAACGAGGAAATCCTGACAGTTGAAGAGTTAGGGTTGCCATCAATTCTTAATAAATTGGCGATGGACCACCGGGGTTTGGTTTTAGTAACCGGACCAACCGGTTCAGGGAAGTCGACAACTTTGGCAGCGGTAATCGATTATATCAATCAAAACCGCAACTGTCATATTCTGACTATCGAAGATCCGGTCGAATACCTGTATCATGAAAAACAGGCTTTGATCCATCAAAGGGAAATTCATGGTGATGTGGATTCATTTGATACGGCTTTGCGTTCAGCGATGCGTGAGGATCCTGATGTCATTCTGGTCGGAGAGATGCGGGACTACGAAACCATTTCAGCGGTTATTACGCTTGCCGAAACTGGTCACTTGGTCTTCTCGACTCTGCATACTTCAGGTGCAGCCAAGACTATTGACAGGATTGTCGACGTTTTCCCTAGTCACCGTCAAGCTCAGGTAAGAACCCAGCTGGCGGGGATTTTGAATGCCGTTATCACTCAAACATTGTTACCGACAGCGGACAGCAATGGTCGGGTTGCCGCGTTGGAAATCATGATTGCCACTGATGCCATCAGAACGATGATTCGTGAAGCTAAAGTCCATCAAATTACTAATATCATGGCAACTGGAGCTAACTTTGGAATGATTACTTTGGACAATGCTTTGGCCAATTTGGTTAAACAAGGTAAAGTTACCCGTATGGTTGCTCAGGAACGCTGTATGAATATCAACGATTTCAACAGTTTCTTCGGACAATAAGATGACAGATACGATTATAATTTATGTTTATCTGTTGATCTTGGGGAGCTGTATCGCCTCGTTTATCAATGTGGTCATCTATCGACTCCCCCTTGGTGAAAATATTGCTGCGGGAAGAAGCAAATGTGGCAACTGTGATAATACAATCAAATTCTATGATTTGATTCCAGTATTCTCGTATGTAATCTTAAAAGGTAAATGTCGCTACTGTAAAAGTCCGATTGGAATAATCCATCCGATCATCGAATTTATTGGAGGATTGTTCGCGATTGGATGCTTTTACCGATTTGGGATTTCGGTGGAGACTCCGGTGGTATTCATGGCAGGTATGATTCTGCTGGCGATAAGTGTGATTGATTTTAGAACGATGACCATTCCCAATGAATTGGTTGTTGCTTTGATAATTCCGGCAATGGCCATGGCGGTACTTCATCCCGAGGTGAGTCTGCTTAGTCGGTTGATTGGAGCGCTAGTGGTTCCAGGAATCATGATAGTCACCAATTTGATTGTCAGTTCTTCATTTGGTGGCGGTGACATCAAACTGATGTTTGTAGCCGGATTCATGTTGGGGCTGGCGAACAGTTTATTGGCTAGTTTCATCGGAGTAGTAGTGGCAGGGATATATGCGATTTACTTGATATATTCGCATAAAACCACGATTAAGGCTCATATTGCATTTGGACCATATTTGTGCCTGGGGATAATAATCAGCCTGTTTTACGGTTCTCAAATCATTGCTTGGTACCTGGGAATGTTCCAGATATAATGTACAAATTAGGTAATTAATGATTGTTGACGCTTACATTTTTCGAAAAATGGTAAAAACCTAACATATTGACATTTTATGATAATAATGTTTGAATTTTAACAAATATGGGCTATAATAAAATGGATGAATAGTGATTTGGGGATGAAAATATGACTACAGAATATTACCGTGAGTTTAGCCAATGTCTTGATAAAGATGTTGAGATGAAAGTCTATGGAGAAAGCGGTGTACCGATTCTCTATATAGTTTCTGGTGAAGAACAACACATCGTTCGCGAATGTTTGATTAAATTGGCGAATGAAAAAATTGTTCAAGTGTTTGAAATTGCGAGCCCACTGCTGCTTTTGGGAGAAGTAGAAGTAAGCTCGGAATCAAGTTTTTTCATTGAGCAGTTCTATAATCATGTGATTCATGAAATAGTGCCGCGCGTATTTAGAATTAATACTAAATCGAACGATGGCGAAAGATGTTCGGGCATCTATACCGTTGGTGAAAATCGAATCAGCGGAGCCACTGTCAATTATTTTTTAAGAAGACCGGATATCTTTTTAGGGACATTCAGTCTTAATGGGATGTTTGATCTTTCGGAAGTGTTCGGTAAGTTCATGGATAAATACATTTATGACAACAGCCCGACAATTTATTTGGATAATATGGATGAAACCCATCCGTATATTGAACTGTACAACAAGTTTGACAATATTTATATCTTGAATAATTCCAGTGGTACTACGTTAGAATCGGCTAAAACACTGCAATCGATTTTTGCTAAAAAGAAGATCAAAGCAGACTTTATTTTTGCGGGTGAAACCGACCAGAAGATTGACAAGGAATTTGTCTGTAAGTGTCTTACCAAACTGATTTCAAATGACGACGGACATTCAGGAAAATGATGCGAACAGATATCTAAGAGATATTTGTTAAAATCAACTAAAAAATATAGAGCTGAAAGGCTCTTTTTTTGTATTTTAATGCCGAAAAACAACCAAAATGATGAAGATTTCTCTCAAGTATTTTCAAACATAAAAAAACGGTTAATTTTTCAGCATTTTTTCTTTACATTTGTGAATATATGCTTATATAATGTATGGGTAGGAGAGTGATTATATGACACTAGGACAAATCGAGTGGCCTTTGATACTGGGAGGACTTGGTCTCTTCCTGTTCGGGATCGATTATATGGGGAACGGATTGAAAGCTTTCGCCGGAGATGGTTTGAAAGACATCATTGATCGTTATACTAAAACCCCATTACACGGAATAATTGTCGGAACGGTAATCACCTGTTTGATACAGTCATCATCAGGAACGACAGCCTTGACAATTGGATTAATTAGATCGGGATTAATGACCTTCCCACAAGGGATCGGGGTAATTATGGGTGCCAATATCGGTACTACGATTACTGCATTCATCGTTGGTTTGAAAATTTCGAAATACGCGGTGTATTTCATTATTTTAGGTGCAATCTTATTAATGTTTTCATCAAGAAAACGAGTTAAGTATTTTGGCCAGGTTTTATTTGGATTTGGAGCGTTGTTCTACGGTCTGGAATTGATGGGACATAATCTTAAGATGATCTCACAAGTTCCTGAATTCACGCAGGCAACGGAAATATTAGCCGCTAATCCGATTTTGGCTCTCTTTGGAGGAGCAGGGATGACAATGGCTATCCAATCGTCATCTGCCGTAATTGCCATCATCCAACAGATGTACGGAGTTGGAGCCCTTACTTTAGGAATTTCCCTTCCTTTTGTATTCGGTTGTGAAATCGGTACAACTATTACAGCAGTGTTGGCTTCAATTGGTGGTTCAACATCTGCGAAGCGGGCGGCATCATACCACGTTATCTTCAACGTTTTTGGCGCCACGCTATTTATGATTATCATTGCCCCATTTACCATGCTGATAAGACATTTGGCGGGATCGCTGAATCTATCTCCGGAAATGTCCTTGGCGATGGCCCATGGGATATTCAACCTTTCAACTACAATCATCATGTATCCTTTGATTCATACTAATGAGAGATTGATCAAACGTCTGATCAAGCGCAAGGATTACGAAGTCGAGGTTGATCTTTCTACACTTGATGAAGATGTAGTGGGACTTTTCCCGGAAGCTTCATTGCAACTGGCAACTGAACAGATTGAAAAAATGGGAGCGTTGACTTACGAACTGACTGCTACGACGAAATCATATTTCGAATCAAAGGTTCAAAATAAGGCAGATAGCGCTCAGGAATTGGAAAACGCCATCAACCTGATGGAAAAGAAATTGACCAGCTATATGGCCAATATTCCCCATGAGAAGTTTGATGATAAAACTGTAATCATGTACGTGAATTCAATGAAAATCATCAAAGACTTCGAGTTGCTTTCTGATATCAGTTTCCGCTTGGTAGGATTATTTGAACAAATGAATGATTCAAACGAAACAATGAACACGGAAACCCGCCAGGAAATCAGCCAATTAATGGATGTGGCAGTTGATCTGGTTGAAAAAACCAAGAATGTTTACCTTGACTATAACCAGGATTTGGTAAATGAAATTGATGCAGGTGAATCTAGTCTGGATTCAATGTATTCACATTTCAAAGATGCCCATGTCCATCGGGTACTTAATAAAATTGAAACTACAAATGTAATTAACTCGCTTTACGATGACACTACTGCTTTGATTGAAAGAATCGGAGACTACTGTCAGTCAATCAGCGAAAGCATTTCAAACATAAAAGGTGATTTAGCATAACTCGCATCTAAAATATATAGAGTAATAAAGCAGTTCCATTACTGGATGAACCGGATAATGGGCTGCCTTTTTTTACATTATTTATAATAAACAATTTCAATATATATCTATAATTATCTATGACTAGGGTAGATACTATATTGACCCATAGTTGGATTTGAGGGTATAATGTGACTATGTGAATATTACTCGGCATTTTGCTGTTGATGTTCTCAAAAAAATGGGGGGGTATAAATCATATGAGTAATGACGAATCTAAGAAAATTTGGTATAAAAAGGAAATTATCATTGGGGATTTTGATGTCACCAACATGATGAAATTTATCATCTTTATCATGTTTACCATATTTCCACTACTAGTGATTCCAAATCGCTGGGGATATTTCTATTTTCCAAGATATCTATTATTAGTGATTCTAGGGTGTATTTCTATTTATTGTGTTTATAAGAATTTTGAAAAAAAATTTATATGGGCCTATATTCCATTGATCATATATGTTTTATGTCTAATTATAGCAACTGTAACTTCCAAAGATATCTTTACTTCCGTGAATGGTTTATTTGGGCTGAAAGTTATACCACTAGGAGGTGATGAGAACAATTTGGTGCTTTTATCAACAGCATGGTTCACTGGATTGATTACATGGATCTTCAGTATAGTTCTCTTTTTTGTGGCTTATAAAGTTGAAGATAAAAGGAAATTATTAAAATATATGATTATTACAGCTTCGATAATTGGACTTATTTCACTGTTTCAATATTTTAATTTTAATATTGTTCCACATGAAAACTTCAAGGACAATTATCGTCCTTACGGGACAATCGGGCACCATAATTACTTAGCCGCATATTGTGTTTTTATAGTCCCGGCCAGTATTCACTTTTTTATTGTGGATAAGAAAAAGACATGGTTATTGTCTTCAATCCTTATCTACACTGGAATGATAGTATCAGGTACGAGAGGGAGCTGGATTGCATTTGCTATCACAATGGTAATCATGGCTTACTATTATCTGAAAAAAAAAGAATATCGAAAATGGTTTATAGTAGCTATTTTAGCATTAGGATTTGTAACAGCCATATTGATGTTAACCAAAGATGGGGCGTTGTATTCAAGATTATCAACAGTATCTCAAAATGTTTCTGATGGTCTACAGTTAAAAAGTAGTGCTGGATCAAATCGAATGTCAATATGGAAGCAAGTTATTCCAATAATATTTGAACATTGGTCATTTGGGGTGGGACTGGATAATTTAATTTACTATGGCGTTCATCTGGGCAACACTGTTATAGGTAAGTCCGATAATATTTATTTGGATTTGGCAGTTTCGGCAGGAATCCCCGCGTTGCTTAGTTATCTTGTATTTTTATCTTATTTCATCTTCCGTAAATGGAAAAACGAAAAAACCTTTTTGTTTTTTATTATGATATTTACTTATCTGGTTCAGGCTTTTTTCACTAATGATGTGCTTATGGTCTTACCATTATTTTGGATAGTTTTGGGTATGTCTTTCTCAAATATCCAAGAGGGAAAACAACGAAGCTGAAAATCGCCATCTTAATAAACTGAAAAAAGAAGCCTTCCTAGGCTTCTTTTGTAATGAATTCATCGTAGATTGCATTGATTGCTTTTTCAAAGTGGACATTTTTGACCCCAACGATGATGTTCAACTCTGATGAACCTTGGTCGATCATTTTCACGTTGATATTTGAATTAGCCATTGCAGTGAATACTTTGGCAGCAGTACCGCGGCCATCACGCATACCGCGTCCCACGATGGCGATTAAGGCAAGACCTGATTCCAGCGTGATTGAGTCTGGGTTGACAGCACGGTGGATTCCGGCGATGACATTTTGTTCTTTTTCGATAAAGTCTTTGGTATTCACGACAATTGTCATGGTATCGATACCTGAAGGCATATGTTCGAAAGACAGTCCGTTTTCTTCCAATACTTGAAGAACTTTACGACCGAATCCGATTTCCGCATTCATCATGTCTTTTTCAATCATGATTGTAGCCATGTCTTTTTTACCAGCGATTCCGGTAATGATATGACTAGGTTTGTGGCAAGTGGATTCAACAATCAAAGTACCTTTGTCTTGAGGACGGTTGGTATTTTTGATTACGATAGGGATACCTTGTGAGCGGATTGGGAAAATTGAGTTTTCATGCAATACGCTGGCACCCATGTATGATAATTCGCGTAATTCTTTGTAAGTGATTGTTTCGATTGTTTCTGGATTAAGGACAACACGAGGGTCGGCAATCAGACATCCTGATACGTCAGTCCAGTTTTCGTAAAGATCCACATCAGAGTTTCTAGCGATTACTGATCCGGTTACGTCCGATCCTCCACGAGAGAAAGTCTGGATAGATCCTGATTCATCATTAGCCTGACCATAGAAACCAGGGATTACCGCATATTCATGACGTTGTAATGTTTGTGCCAATAAAGTATCGGTTTTTTTGTAATCGTAGTTACCTGAACTGTCGATATAGATGCAAGTAGCTGGATCGATGAAATCGAATCCCAGATAGTTTGCCAAGATGATCCCGTTAAGGTATTCACCACGGCTGGCTGCGTAGTTGACTCCAACTTTGTTTTTGAAGTTCTTTTCGATTGTTTTGTACTCTTCTTCCAAAGACAAGTCAAGATCCAATCCTGAAATGATACTGTTGTATCTTTCTTTGATATCTTTAAAAGTTTTGTTGAAAGATGCTTCATCATCAGCGTAATAAGCATCATACAATAAATCAGTTACTTTTATATCTCCATCAAAACGGCGACCTGGGGCACTAGGTACAACATAATGACGGCTTTCATCGCTAGTGACGATATCGTACACTTTTTTGAATTGATTCGCATCAGCAAGTGATGAACCACCAAACTTTACTATTTTTTTCATTAAATAAGGACCTCCAACCTAAATATGCACCTACAATACCACTTTTTAACACAAATTACAAGAAATATTGCGTTTTTTTAGGAATCGAGAAAATATATTTGATATATTTATAAATTTGTGAAAATATGCGTTGGATATGATAAAAAAGTCGCATGATTAGAGGTTTTTTTCATCGGTGAAATTTCGATTAAATTCTTTCACGGTTGGAAAATTTTGGCAAACTGTGTATAATGTTAGAAGGTGAACAAGATGAAAAAATACATAAACATAAATATCCTGCTTGCAATCATTTCTTGCGCTGTTATCGCATTAATTATGAACAGCCTTTTCCCGCTATATCGGTTCCATACCTTTTCGGGCGCAATCAGATATGATTACACAGTTGAAAATACAGATATCAATAATTCTTTTACAATCAGCGATTTAAATATATATCAGGATCAAAATACCAGCAGCTTTTCGGTATCGGTCTTAAAGATAATCGATGCGTCCGGTTTTGAAGAGGGTTCGACTTACTCATTGCAGTTGGGCTTCAATGATGGAAGTGCTGTCGAAATCAGTGAGTTTGTCTATTCTACAGCAAGACAAACTTATTATTTCAGCCCTTCAAGCGACGGGTTTGACCTGCCGGAATCACTAACCTCGGTTGACGCCGAAATTTTTTCCGGTGAAGAGATGATCGCATCCATCGAGTTGCAGATGAGTCCGTCAAAAAGGCTCATTGCCGATAACAAGGTGATGCGCATGGAAAATGTCAGCCTGACTTCCGATTTTTTGCGCCTTGGTTTTCTGGCTACATCCCTGGATGTCTCGGACTACGATTCGATTGTGCTGGAGTACCGCTATCTAATTGATGATGAGATGGACCGTGACGACAACAATTCCTATATGGTGTTCCGTCGGATCGAAGGGACTCCTGACGAAATCCTCGCCAACAAGACTTATGGTCTTTATCGCTTTACCAGTGATGAGGCTGTAATCGCCAAACGGCCGTTGTCGGTGGCTGTAATCTTGAAGCAAGGTGAGAGCCGCCAGGTGGTAAAACTTGATTTCAGGGAGGTAAGCCAAAGTGAATAAACTAAAAGAAAAGATGGCCTTAGTGTATCTGGCTTTTAATATCTTAGCGGCACTGGCAATAGCCGTGGCGGCCAATTTGATCACTATCGCTTCATACTATCAAATCGGCTATTTCCGGGCGCTCCAACGCTTGTTATTCAATAATTTCTATACGTTGGCATATTTGTTGCTTTTATGGCTGTTGAATTATGTCGTGATGGAAGCCTTTGTCGAGATATTCGACAATCTGGTTGCTCAAAAATACCGATATATCAAATTCAAGGACCGTCAAGTGGTTTCCCTGGCAATTGCTGTGACGGTGCTTGCAATCATAGTGTTGTTGATCTTGCATCCGCTTGATCTTTACTTCTATAACTTTATCGGGGTGGCAATCTATCTGGCACTACGCAAGGGTTACCAGGAAATCAAAGAAAAGGGGTTGGTCAAATTTGGTTAAGAAGATGATGACAACCCTCGCGGGAAAACAATACCTGCTGGTGATAACTTACCGCCGCAACAGCGTCAACGTCAATGTCAAGGTTCGTGATGGCATCATCAGGGTTTCTGCACCTTATAATTATCCAGTTCGCAGCATTGAAAAACTGGTCCGGGACAATGAAAAGAAGATCATTTTGGCAATCAACAACCAAAGTATTGTCAAAAGACGGTTCGAACCCGGGAAGGTCATAACCGTGCTCGGTCGCGAATATGTGCTTGAATTCCAAAATCACATCAAAAGTCCCCGGATCGGTTCCGGGAGATTGGTTGTTGACCAAAATGACTTTGAGAATCAGATCTACAGTTTTGCCCGCAAGCAGTTAGGAGCATATATCATCGCCAAATTGAATGAGAACCGCATTGGAATCCGGAAATTGACCATCCGGAAATACAAATCGAAGTGGGGTTCCTGTAATGTGAAATATCATGATTTGGCCTTCAATGTCGAACTGGCGTTTCTGTCACTCAATGTCATTGATTATGTTTTTTATCACGAAATATCCCATATCAAACATCCGAACCACTCCAAGGAATTCTGGAATGAAGTGGCTTCAAGGATGCCTGACTATAAAATTCATAAAGAAAAGTTAAAGGAAGTAAGAATATGATAACATCTTCAAGCAACAGCACTTTCAAGGAATTGATGAAACTCAAGCAGAAAAAATACCGGGATACCCATTACCTTGTCGAAGGTGACCATCTGGTTGAGGATGCCATTGCCAATAATCGCTGCGATTTGATCATCACCTCGGATGAGGGGGTTGAAAGCGAGATTCCGGTTTTCACGATTACTGAAGAACTGATGAAAAAACTAGCTTTTACCAAGAGTCCCCAAAAAATCATGGCCCGGGTCAAAAAAGACAACAGCAGTGATTTGGTCGAGGGCAACCGCTATTTGTTGCTTGATGACCTTCAGGATCCTGGGAATATCGGAACTTTGGTTAGAACCGCTCTGGCCCTGGGAATTGATCAGGTGATCATGTCGCCAAATACGGTTGATCTCTATAATGACAAGATGCTCCGTTCAATGCAGGGAGCTCATTTCAAGATGCCGATTTTAATCAGGGATCTTAGCGAGGTTATCGGGGCGCTAAGGAGTCAAGGCGTCAAGGTCGTCGGTTCGGCACTCGAAGGGGGCAAACCGCTCGACCAATTGGAAAAGAGTCTTAAGATGGCCTATATCGTCGGTAACGAGGGTAACGGCATGAATCCTGAAATTCTGGCTTTATGTGATGAAATCGGTTATATCGAGATTGAAAAAATCGAATCGTTGAATGTTGCAATTGCCGGAAGTATTATGATGTATCATTTCAAATAAATCCCAAGCGGGACCCACGGGTCCCGGGGGATTGAAAAAGTGGCGAATAATCAGGCACAATCGCCAAGTTTGTCTTGAAATTTAAGTAATATTTGTTATAATAGGGTACAAATCGATGACGTGGACTAGTAGATATAGGTAATGCTCAAGAGAGGGAATGGTGCTGAGAATTCCTGCATGAATATGTTGAATTCACCACTGAGTGCGGCTAATCACCGCCGTTAGCTACGTTACAGTAATCAAGCGCGCAACCTGTTTTCAGGCTGTGAAGTAGGATGGTACCGCGATTATTTCGTTCCTATAAATAGGAGCGTTTTTTTATTTTAGGAGGAAAAATGATGGATAAATTAACACAAATCGCCAAAGAGGCTCTTGATAAAATTGCGATTGTTCAGGATTTGAAAGAGTTGAATGACATAAGAGTTCACTATTTGGGGAAAAAAGGTCCGATTCAAAATGCGATGAAATCGATGAAGGATATGGATAAGGAACAACGGATTGCATTCGGTAAGATTTCCAATGAAGTGAAACAAAGCATCGGTGAAGCAATCGAGGAAGCGAAAGCGGCACTTGAGAAAAAGGCGGTCGATCTGAAGATTGCCAGTGAATTCATTGATATCACATTGCCAAGTTACCGGGTTATGCCAGGTTCTTTGCATCCATTGACCCATGTGGTTAACGAGTTGGAAGATATCTTCTTGGGAATGGGTTATCAGATTGCCGAAGGTCCCGAAGTGGAATCGGATTATTACAACTTTGAATTGATGAACCTGCCTCAGGGTCACCCAGCCAGAGATATGCAGGATACATTCTATATTGATCCGCAAACATTGCTGAGAACACATACTTCGCCGGTTCAAGCGAGAACCATGATCAAAGCAGAAGGAAAAGGACCAATCAAGGTTATCTGTCCGGGTAAAACTTATCGCCGTGATGATGATGATGCAACGCATTCTCATCAGTTCATGCAGTGCGAGGGGATTGTGGTTGATGAAAACATCACAATGGCCGATCTTAAAGGAACTCTTGAAGTTTTCGTCAAACAGCTGTTTGGTGAAAAAAGAGCGATTCGTCTTCGTCCTTCATATTTCCCATTCACCGAACCTTCAGTTGAAGTTGATGTAAGCTGCAACAACTGTGGGGGAGCCGGTTGCCCAATCTGCAAGCATACCGGATGGATTGAGATTCTGGGTGCCGGAATGGTAAATCCGAAAGTTCTGGAAATGAGTGGATTCGATCCGAAAAAATATCAGGGATTCGCTTTCGGGATCGGAATCGAAAGGGTTGCGATGTTGAAATACGGAATTGATAATATTCGTGATTTCTACAATAACGATGTTCGCTTTTTGACGCAGTTTAACAGAGAGGAAAATTAGTATGTTAGTAAGTTTGAATTTATTGAATAATTATATCGAGATTAAAGATCAGGATCCTAAAGAACTGGCTGACAAGATCACATCAATCGGTCACGAAGTTGAAGGGATGGAAAAACTGGCTGCCGGAACAGACCTGGTTGTCGGATACGTTGAAGCTTGCGAAGCTCATCCTGACAGCGATCACCTTAATGTTTGCCAAGTCAAAATAGCTGAAGATGTGATAAGTCAGATTGTCTGTGGGGCGCCAAACGTGGCGGCAGGACAAAAAGTCATCGTGGCATTGCCTGGTTGTGATTTGGGAGAAGGTTTCATCATCAAAAAATCTTCAATCCGCGGCGTGGAATCTAACGGAATGATCTGTTCGATGGCCGAATTGGGATTGGACAGCCGTTTTGTCACTGAAGAACAAAAAGCCGGAATCGAAGTTTTACCTGAAGATGCTCCTCTTGGAGAAGAAGCGCTAAGCTATATGGGCTTGAAAGATGATATCCTGGATATCGGGCTGACTCCGGACCGGGCTGACTGTATGGCGTTGACTGCATTCGCCTATGAAGTTGGAGCGATTCTTGACCGTGACGTCAAAGAAATCAAGCTGCGCGAAATGGATGAAAAACCTAGCGATGTTCAAGTTAAAATCGAAACTGATCTGTGTCCATTCTTCGGCGTGAAGGTGGTCAAAGGCGTTAAAACCAAGGAATCGCCACAATGGCTTAAATCGGCATTGATGGCCAGTGGAATCAAACCGATCAACAATATCGTGGATATTTCCAATCTGATAATGGTGGAAACCGGGCAACCGATCCATATGTACGATTATGACAAGATTACCGATAAGACATTCACTGTCAAAACCGGATATAATTCAAAAGAGATTTTCCTTGATGGAAATGAGTATGATGTTGTTGAAAACGATATCGTAATCGAAGTCGATGGAAAACTGGGATGTATGGCTGGTGTGATGGGAGGAGATTCTACCAAAATCACGGATGATACCACTAATATTGTCATCGAAGCTGCCACTTTTGATGGTCCAAGCCTGAGAGAAACTGCGCGTCGGTTGAATTTGCTTACTGATGCATCACAACATTACATCAAAGGTTCAATCGACACATCAAATTCTCATAATGTTCTGACTAGAGTGGCGAATTTGCTTGAAGATCTGGCTGAGGCTACTGAAGTATGCGAAACCGTTTCATCTGGTTTGAAAGCAGAAAAAATAGTTGTTGAACTCACAACTGAAAGAGTCAACGGCCTATTGGGAACAGCCATCACAACTGATGAAATCTGTGAGGTGTTCACCAAACTGAAATTCAACTTCACTAGAGACGGAGATGTTTTGAGCATTGAAGTTCCAAGTTATCGTAAGGATATCACCATGGATGCTGACCTGATTGAAGAAGTGGCGCGCATTTACGGTTATAACGAAATCCCAAGTACGCTTCCGGTTATGAATATGACGATGGGAAAAAGAACCAGCAAGCAATCTCAGGTAAAAATGATCAAAAACTACCTGTCTCAAAGCGGATTGCATGAGACGATTACCTATACCTTGACTTCTCCAGCCAAAGCTGATGATTTCAATCTGTTCCATAGTGGGGCTGATGTCAAATTATCTTCACCACTTGGAGAGGAACGTTCGGTTACCCGCAAGTCGTTGATTCCTTCACTTTTGGAAGTTGTCAAATACAATGTGGCCCGTAAAGTGAAAGATGTCAATATCTTCGAAGTTTCCAATACGTACACTGAAGATACCGAAATCCAAGTGTTGGCAATCGCAGCCCATGGTGTATATGTTGAACAAAGTTTCCGTCAAATCCGTTACGCTGCCGATTACCTGCTGGTAAAAGGGTTTGTGGATAATATTCTCGACAAGTTGGGAATTGCCCAATCAAGATACAAACTTGAGCGAGTTGAAAAAGATAATGAAGAGTATCACCCAGGCCGCAGTGCATACATTAAAATGGGGAAAGATATTGTCGGAGTTGTCGGTAATGTTCATCCGGTCAAAGCCAAGGAATATGATGTCAAGGATGTCTATGTGGCGGAATTGAATCTGTCAAAAATCCTTGAACTTAAAACTCCTAAACTGAAAACCAATCCGATTCCTCAGTTCCCTGAGGTTACTCGTGATGTGGCGTTTGTCATGGATAATGATATCTTCAGTTATGATGTCATCCGCAAAATCATGCAAGCTGGAAAAGGAATTGCCACTGGAGTTACCGTTTTCGATGAATATCGCGGTGAACATGTCGGTGAAAACCAAAAATCAGTTGCATTCAAGGTTACTTTGCAAGATGCCAAGAAAACATTGGATGAAGCTACAATCACTGAAACGATGGATAAAATCATCAAAGCAGTTGAAAAACAATTCGCTGCCAGTCTTAGAAAATAATGGAAAAGGAACCAAGCTCGTGCTTGGTTCCTTTTAGTCTGTATAATCAAGAAGTTCGGCCAGTTTTTTCAAAACTGCCAGTTCCCGGTAAACCCAGGGATTGATTTTGAGGAACTTTTTGTTTGCTTCAATCGCCTGATCAATTGTGACGAATTCAGTTGTGAATTCCAGATCAGCCTCGTACTGGTCGAGTTTGAGACCGTTTTTCTTTTTGGTGTTGACGGTGCAGAAATAATAGAATGATCTTTGTAAAAAACCACCCTCGCGATATTCGTTGGCAACCCCGCATAAATCACTGATCTGTTTGACCTTATAGCCGGTTTCCTCCATGAATTCGCGTGAGATAACCTCGATATAGTTCTCGCCGTCTTCCTGACCGCCACCGGGGAATTTGTAGTCCCCTTTATTGGTCTTGATCAAAAGGATTTTACCGTCTTTGATGCAGAAACCACGATATGCAGTTCTGATTGAAATGATTTCCTGGGGTGTCCCGATATTAATATGGAAGCTTTTTAGCGGTGTCGGGCGATTAGCCAATTCGCGAATATGACTGTCCCGTTGTTTTGAAATCAAGGTAAGCAGCCGGGCCCCTTTGAGTTCCAAATCCAGAGCTGGATGGTTGTGTCCGGAAAGATTGGTGATGATTGTCAACGGGCAGGTTTTACGAAGTTTGCGCAAATAAGCAAAACCATCGTGATTCGCTTTGAGAACCCGGACATAATCGACTTTTTTGGCGACCTGGTTGATTAGGTCGGTATTGTTAAGCAGGATGTGGATGATTGTTCTTTGAATTCTAGAACGGCTGTAACGCTTGGAAGTCAGTGAGTTGACGAAGCTTTCCATATCCTGATAATTCATGATATTCTTGAGCATCAGATTTTCGATGCCCTCTTCGACCAGATGGAACTGGGCGAGCTGTTTGTCGCTAAGGCTTATCAAGGCGTATTTGAGATATGGAAACAGGGCGTTGAATGAGTACAGGTCCTGGTAGAAATATTCCGGATTGATCAAAACATCCTCGAGATCCTGATTGTTTTTCAGTCCGATCCGAAGGGCGGTTGCCGAAGGGATGCTGGTAACGTTTTTTTCATGATACGAAGTCGAACGGGTGATGCAATCAATATTGATGTGGTCAAAATTGTGCAGCACCTCTTTGGTATATGCCAGACCGAGCAAGTCGTTAGGGGTTGTTATGCTGGGAAGATCCAGTTGGACCAGAGCCTGATTGCAGGCGTCGCTGTAAGAAATCCCGTCCTTAAGCAATTCCCGGACCTTCTCGTGATACCGGTCGTTGTCTTTGAGACTGCCGGCGATGCTTTTGAACAGCGTCATATCGCCAGACTCGCTGCCAAATACAATATCAGTCACCTGGAAACTGTCGAGCAGTTTGATAGCTCCATGGGCGAATTGATTGGCAGATTGGACACTGTAGACAAGCGGCAGCTCGATTACAACATCGATTCCGTGTTCGATGGCGATATTGGCGCGATCGAATTTGGAGATGATTGCCGGTTCGCCCCGTTGGACGAAATTCCCGGACATGACGGCGACGGTCAAGTCGGGTTTGATCTTTTCCTTAGCCATGGTGATATGACGGATATGTCCCTGATGAAAAGGATTATATTCGACGATTAAGCCTAATATTCTCATTTTGCCGCCTCCTTTTGAATAGTCTGAAGAATGTTCCGCTGACCAGGATTGCCATGGCGATCGATCCGGAAATTGCAATCGTATCGATAAAAGCGGAAATAAAGAGATCCTGACGGTTTTGAACCGCATAGAGCATTGTATGATAGATGCCGCCACCTGGAACAAGAGGAAGACAGCCGATAACGTAGAAGATGCTTGCCGGGGCCCAAACTGCTCGGGCGATGATTTCTCCCATGATGGCGCAGGTCAGCGCCGCAGCGAAATAAGCAAAGTAATGATTTAGGCCAAAGCTGTTCGAAAGTGAAAAGACAGTCCAGCCAATCACCGCATTCATAGCGGCGATAATCATGAATTTCGGATTATAATTAAGTTTGAAAATCACGCCGAAAGAAAGCATGCAGACAAAACAGAAAACACCTTCAATTATAAGATTCATCAGCTGATCACTCCTAACACAACCCCGACTCCCAGGGCGATTGATATTGCGGTCATCAGGGCCTCGATGATTCTCGAAACTCCTGAGAGATAGTCTTCGTCAATGAAATCCCGAAGGCTGTTGGTGATGGCCAATCCGGGCACCAGCAGCATCAAACTGCCAATCTGGATAGTATCGACATTATTGATAAGACCGAATTCCTTGAACATGTGCGAACAAATTGCAATAAAGGCGGAACCGATGAAGGTTCGCACCAACCGGTTGATTTTCAACATGATCAGGCAGTTGTTGAGGACAAATACGCTCAGCCCGATGACAAAAGCGCCGATACATTCACTGGTACCTCCGCCAAAAAGACCGGTAAAGCCCAATGCGGCAAAGCCGTAGGCGATAAACTGTCCCAGCGGCGCATGATGGGTGCTTTTGATCCGGTTCATTTGGTCACAAATCTGGTGTGAAGTCAGCTTTTTGGATTCCAAATCCCGAAGCAGCTGATTCAAACTGGCAAAACGGTCGAAGTCGGTCGAATAGCTATCGGTGTTTTTGCTGGTGGTATACACGGTGCCATCCTTCAAAGAAACGGTGATAATAAGATATGAAGGGAGGGCGAAGACGGAAACATTTTTATATCCGTAATTGACCAGGATTCGGGTCAGTCCGTTTTCGACCCGGGCAATCTCGCTGCCGGTCTCAATCAGACATACCCCCAGATTTTCGAATTGCTTGATTAAATTAATTTCTTCCATTGCTATCCCCACTTCGCTGGTGTTTGTCAACACTAGTATTCTTGATTGAATTATAACTCATATATTATTGCATTTCAAAGAGAATTATAGCGGTCATCGAGCCGTACGTTAAATTTTATGATGTATTTTTAGCTTGGCTTAGGTTATAATGGTGTTATGGGAAGGGTATTTCAAGAATGAAGAACATATGGAGGGTATTAGATGATTGAATCAAATTCATTTTCAAAGACAAAAATAGTATGTACGGTAGGACCGGCTTCAGACAATAAAGAAGTACTAACTAAATTAGTAAAGGCTGGAATGGATGTTATGCGGTTGAATTTCTCGCATGGTGACCATGAGAGCCATAAAGAAAAACTTGACATGCTTCAAGAAATAAATCAGGATTTGGACACAAACGTGGCGTGTTTGTTGGATACAAAAGGTCCTGAAATCAGAACCGGGGACTTCGTTGATGGAGGTACCGAATTCAAAAACGGACAGGTCTGCGTTATCTGCATCGAAGATATCGTCGGAACTTCTGAGCGTTTCACAGTTACTTACAAAGATCTCTACAAAGATGTTAAACCTGGCGGATTCATCTTGGTGGATGACGGACAGATTTCGCTGTTGGTCGATCACATTGAAGGAACTGATATCGTTACTGTATGTGCCAACGATGGTTTTGCTAAAAATCGTCGGGGAATCAATGTACCAAACATCAAACTCAGCTTTGATTACCTTTCTGAAAAGGATCGCGCGGATTTGGAGTTTGGTTGTAAAAATAGTTTCAGTTATGTTGCGGCATCTTTCACCCGTAGGGCTCAAGATGTCCTGGATATCAAAAAAATCCTTGTGGCCAACCGCCGTAATGATATTCAGATAATCGCTAAAATCGAAAATATTGAAGGGGTCGAAAACATTGATGAGATCCTGAAAGTTGCCGATGGGGTAATGGTTGCCCGTGGTGATTTGGGGGTTGAAGTTCCGGCAGAGGAAGTTCCGTTCATCCAAAAGAAAATCATCCGCAAGGCCAAATCACTGGGGAAAGTGGTAATCACTGCAACCCAGATGCTTGAAAGTATGCAAAGCAATCCGCGTCCGACCCGAGCGGAAGTATCGGATGTTGCCAATGCAATTTACGATGGTACTGATGCAATCATGCTGTCAGGTGAATCGGCTAATGGTAAATATCCTCATGAATCAGTGCTGATGATGTCGCGAATCGCTTCATTTACCGAAGCAAACCTTGACTATGATGCCCTTCATGCCACTGCAGTCAAAACGGCTGGCGACGGACCTAGTGAGGCAATCTGTATGTCGGCGGCTGAAATCGCAATGCGTTTCAACGTGGCAGCGATTATCGCCTTCACCGAAACAGGCTTCACGGCAAGAAAAATGAGCCGTTACCGTCCACACGCTCCGATTATTGCAGCTACACCTTCGGTTGAGACGATGGAAGCATTGTCACTGAGCTGGGGTGTCAAACCTTGCAGTTGTGTGTCTTTGGGATCAAGAGCAAGTATGATCGATTATGCTCAAATTATTGCCAAAGAAAATAATGTCAAAGCGGGACAGTTGATTCTGGTTACAGGAGGAACCCCTGGTTTGAAGGGTGATACCTCTTACTTGGAACTGGTTCGCGTTTTATAGAAAAAAAGGAGACTCGTTTTAGGAGTCTCCTTTCTTTTTTGACCTGATATAATAGCTTGAAGGAGTGGTTTTGTCAAGTGAAAAAAGAAAATAAATATCGAATTTAGCCCTTGAAATCGACGTTTTTAAATGCTATAATTTCATGGTACTAAATGTTGGAGGGTTGTTAGAATGAATAAAAAAGAATTAGTGGAAACTGTATCTCAAGAAGCGGATTTATCAAAAAAAGAAGCTGAAGCATTAGTTGATACAGTGTTTGGGGTTATTACAAGAACTGTATGTAATGGAGATAAGGTCTTAATATCAGGATTTGGTACATTCAATGTCAATAATCGTACTGCGCGCCGTGGAGTGTCACCAAAAACTCAAGAAGAGATTTTGATTCCGGCTAACCGTACTGTGAATTTCAAACCAAGTAAAATTCTTAAAGATCAAATGAACTAAACAGTTGCCCCAGGCGACTGTTTTTTGTAATATTTAGTTCATAAACATGATTTAGAATGTTGTTCAAGAGGTGAAAACAATGGGAACATATATGTTAGGTTATTTACTGGTCATCGTAGCCATGGTGTTCATGATGGTCACTCAATCAAAGATTAGAAGTGCTTACCGCAAATATACTAAAATTTCAAATCATCTGTCAGTAACCGGGGCTCAAGTGGCTCGGGAAATCCTTGACAGCAATGGTCTGTATGATGTGGCAGTCCGCCCGGTCAAAGGGCAGCTGACTGATCACTATCATCCGATTCAAAAGGTGGTCAACCTATCGGAAGGTAACTATAACGGTAATTCGATTGCTGCAATTTCAATTGCCGCTCATGAGTGCGGACATGCAATCCAGCATCAACAGAATTATCAGCCGATGAAAATGCGCGGGATTATTGTTCCGTTTGCCAATGTCGGAAATTACCTGGGTTGGGCTGCAATCATGATTGGTTTTCTGACCGGATCTTCGTCCCTGGCTTGGATTGGAGTAATTCTGTTATTTGGGATTCTTGCTTTCCAATTGGTGACTTTGCCGGTTGAGTTTGATGCTTCGGCTCGGGCGCTTTCGATTCTCGAAGCCCGTTACCTTTCCAATGATGAAATGGACGGGGCCCGTTCGATGCTTAACGCCGCTGCGCTTACTTATGTTGCCGCTGCGTTTGCAACAGCGATGTCAATTTTGAGATATGTGCTGATTCTCAGCGGCAGCTCACGGGACTAAACGATAACCGTACGAATGGTTGGGAAGACTTACCGGTCTTCCCGACTTTTTTATTTTATTGAACGAGATCCAGTTACCTGATTGACTATTAAACGCGGCTGGATTATGATATTATTAATAGTGAAATTTGGAGGATATGCATGAAAAAATGGTTTAAATTTTTATTAATCGCAATAATTGCCTTGGTGGTTGCCATCGCACTGGGATTCCTGTTTGTCGTTCATATCCCCTATAGCGACAATGTGGCCCGGTTGAACCGAATCCGGGATGACATAGTTGCAGCAAACCAGTATGAGTACAACGGTTATTTCAATGAATATCAGGGTGATGATCTCTACTACATCCTGGAGATTGTCGAGAATGATGAAAACTTCTATGTCGTCATCAATGATGAAAATCAACTGGTTGCCAAGAGACCATCGAACCCGATCGATACGGAACAGGTGCTGGGGGAGTTTAGGGAAGAGTATGGCTTTGAGGCTTCTAAAATTGAAGTTGGATACGAAAATTCCACGATGGTATACGCTTTGAAATATGTGGGAGAGGAGGAATTGATATATGCTTACTACAACATCAACACTGGTGTGTTGATCAAGGCATATATCTTGTAATATGATAAATTATCTTAGTAAAAACAATCTTATTGATGTCCAAAAACTGTTGCTGTTAAGGGGGAAGGAACTTTACCTGACTGACAATGAGGTGTACTTGTTGTTGCATATCATGAACCTGGAAGAGTTCAGCGGCAGGGCCATTACCATTATCGAACTGTCGAAATATGTCGGTTTCACTGATGCGATGCTCGATGATACAATCAAACTCCTGTTGAACAAGGAGTTGATTATTGATGCCGGAGGTCTGATTAAAATCCATAATCTTCAAGAATACCTTTTGGGGCGCTACGATATGCGTCAGGTCGAACAAAAAAAGCAGGATCTGATTACCGTTTTCCAGGAAAACTTCGGCCGTAGTCTGAGCCCGATTGAATTGGAAGTTATCAGAGGTTTCAATTCTCAAGGATACAGTGAAGAGATGATTCTCGATGCCCTCAAAGAAGCAATCAAATCAGGAGTTCCCAAACTGAACTATATTGAAAAAATTCTAAGCAATTGGCGGCAAAACGGAGTAAAACACCGCTTTGACCACAGCAAGCCGGAACGCAATGTTGATTACGATGTCGTTAACTTCGATTGGCTGAGCAAATCATGAATTTGACCAAGACTAGCCGGGTTCTTGATTATTTTGATGCACTCTATCCGGATGCCTGCTGTGAACTCAACTATCGGAGTATTTATGAACTTTTGGTGGCGGTCATGCTTTCGGCCCAGACCACCGACAAGAAGGTGAATCAGGTAACTGTGAAACTTTTTGAAAAGTTTCCGACGATAGAAGCGGTTGCTGAGGCTGAATTATCACAGCTTGAAGATTCAATCAGGCTGCTGGGGCTTTATAAAAACAAAGCCAAAAACCTCAAAGCGATGAGCCGGATGCTGCTCGATGAGTTTGGCGGAAAGGTTCCTGCCAAAAGAAGTGAATTGGAGCGTTTGCCCGGAGTAGGACGCAAAACTGCCAATGTATTGCTGGTGGAAGGGTTCCAGATTCCGGCAATTCCGGTCGACACTCATGTCGCTAGAGTATCCAAGCGTCTGGGTTTTGCCAAGCAAGATGACAGTGTGACTAAAATCGAAGAGAAACTGCAGCAATCGATACCGCGCGAAAAGCAAGTCAAAGCTCACTCGCAATTCATATTTTTCGGACGTTACTTCTGCAAGGCTGTTAATCCCAGCTGCAGCGAATGTGAACTTTTTGATATGTGCAAGGATAAGATAAAATATAAAAGGATGAATGTTTGATGGAAATGGAAATTATCGATCGCCGGGCTGGATTTGTTTTCGGGGTTACCGCCAAATTCGAAGGCCGGTTTCTGACCCCCATAATTGAGAACCTGCTTGTCAAATCCCGGCAGGACTGGGATGATTATAACGAAGTTTATCACTGCAGCAAACTGATTGAAAAAGTAAAAGCAAGACCGGACATCACAATGGATTTCCATGTGCTGGAACATGACCATGACTGTCTTGGAATCGCCCTGGTCAGCCATGGCAAAATTGACAGTGATGTCTTCTTCAGCGATCGGAATATTATTGATGAACGTGTAGATTTGACGATTGTGCTCAACTATTTTCATATTGCTTTGCAAGCTCGTGGCAACGGTGAAAAGTGGCTTAGAATGATTATGGAGTACTATCGCAACAAGGGCTACCGTTTCCTGTTTTTGAAATCAAGCCATCCGCTGGCGTTTTCACTATATCAACGTTTGGGCGAACCGGTTGGTCAATATTCCGGTTCGAGTGACAACGGTCTTTATCAAAGGAATGGAAGAATATTTAAAATATTATTGTAGTAATAAAGGTACTTCCCTCGAGGGAAGTACCTTTTGATATTGCTAAAATTTTTAAATTAACGAGATGGCGCGTTCCCGGAATTTCCTGGGTCAGTAGTTATAGTTGTACTGTCAGGATCGATTACTGTGATAGTAACGTTTTTGGTAAATGATCCATAACTGTCGCTTTCGGTAATTTTAACTGTATAAGTTCCTGGAACCAGCGATTTAACTGTCAATCGGGTGTTCGATGCTGTTGAAATAACCTGATTGTCTGAATCAAGAACCGAAATAATCATTGAAGAATCCTCGGTCTGCTTGGTGGTTGTGATAGTCAACCGGGTTGATTCAGTCGAATCCCCGTCGAATAGAGTTATCTGATTGCCATCGACAATGTTATAGTCGATATTGCTGGTAATCGGATTGGCGATACCAAGACTTACAACTTGTTGGTTGGAAACGATATCGCGATTGTTGGTGAATGAATAGTAACCGACAACGTTCACGTCATCAGCGATGACATAATCAACGGTTGCGACATTGTCTCGATAGGTTCCGCTATAGATGACATTTCCGGCCTTGTCGTAGACATCAACACAGTAGAGGATGTCGCCATAAGCGGAAATAACATCAGGAATATCGCTGGTATCGTATTCGGTGAAACTTACCGCGATTTTATTGCTGGTAGTCAATGTGGCAGTGAAGTTATCAAGAGTTTTGATAGTGAAATCACTAGGGACATAATAATCAGTCGGTTCGGTACCTTCTTTGAAATAGGCATCGATTCCGTTGGTTGCCAGGAAGTATGGATAAACATAAGGTGCGATTTTGACCTTGATTACTCCATCAGGCTTGCTTGGATATGAATTTGAACGATCATATGAAGCCAGGAATTTCTGGATTTGGGCATTGACCGAAGCCGAGTTGGCGCGGTAATCGCTGGTGTTTTTACCTTGCAGGATTCCTTCCTGCATGAATCCCATCCAGATCGAAACCGTATAGTCGGGTGATGCCGAAGTCATCCAGATATCCCTTGAGGTATTCGGCCTGACATTTGACTGGGCGCTTGACCAGTTTGAAGTACCGGTTTTGGCAATGATATTGCTCAAACCTCTGAAGTATCCGTAAGAACTGTAACCGGTGCTGACATATTCAAGCATGACTTGACGGATCATATAAGCCGAAGCGGCCGAGATTGTCTGATTTGCTTCTTGTTGGTATTTTTCATCAACTTTAATGATATTGCCATCACTTTGTTGGATATAGTTGATGGTATGGCTTTTGATATGAGTACCGTTGTTGGCGATTGTTGAATAGACACTGCACAATTCGATTGGTGAAGTACCATCCGGCCAACCACCGATTGCATATACCGGTGAAAGTTCCGAAGGAATGGTAGCCGACATATCGATTCCCATTGCGATCAGATTGTCGTAAACCTGTTGGCGTCCGACTGTCATGATGACTTCATCAAGGGCCCAGATCGCAGCCAGGTTCCATGATTTCATGATGGCTTCTGGCATCAGGACCTCTCCATGTTCCTGATCATCCCAGTTGGATGGATTCCAGCTGCCACCTTTGGTGTATTCAGTATCGTTGGTCGGGTGTTGAGTTGACCAACCGAGATACTCGATTGCATTTGCGTATGAGATAACCGGTTTTAACGATGAACCAGGCTGTTCTTTGACTGTTGCCAGGTTCAAATCCCCGGTAACGTAATCTTTGGATCCGATGACTGCGACCAGACGTCCGTCCATAGATGCTTGGACTGCTCCGGCAATCTGCATGTCTTCATCGGTGTAGTTGCTCTGGTCGGAAGCTTCATTGTAGACGAACTCTTGAATATTGGTATCCAGGAAGGTGTAGATGTTCATTGTGATTTCACGAGGATCGTTTCCGGTTTCCTCTATTACTTCCTGGGTAACAATGTCGATATAGGCGTCGAGATAAGAGCCGTTGCCAAGGACGCTAGGTGAATAGAGCATGTTTTCTAATTTGATTTTAACTGCATTGTCATACTCTGCTTGAGTGATGTAACCGTGCATTTGCATCAGTGAAAGGATGGTGTTTCTGCGGTTGGTCGCTTCCTCCAGGTTGTTGTATGGATCGTAGCGGTATGGCTTGTTCAAGGCTCCGGCCAACAGGGCCGCCTCAGGCAAGGTCAATTCCGAGCAGCTTTTATTGAAGTAATATTTGCTGGCCGATTCGATTCCGATTGCTGAAGTCGAATTACCAAAATAAATCTTATTAAGATATGCGGTGACAATCTCTTCTTTTGAAAGTTGCTGAGTTGCCTGGTATGCCAGGTACATTTCACCTAGTTTACGCTCGATTGTTTCCTGCTCGGCTGGATAGAATGATTTCTTGATCAACTGTTGGGTGATGGTCGATCCCCCACCGACAATTCCGCCTCCATTGATAAAAGAAAGTACATTGGAAACTGCTGCTACGAAAAGTCGAGGTAAATCGAATCCCGGGTTAGTGAAAAAGCGGGAATCTTCTGCGGAGACAATTGCATCGATCATAACCTGAGGGATATCCTCGTAGGTGATGTTTTCGCGGGTACCGTTGGTGTCGGAACCGTAGGTGTAGACCAGGGAGCCATCGGCATCGTAAAGACGCGAAGGTTCTCCTGAAGTTATTTTTTCGACCTCGAATTCGGGCGCGTTCATGATTACGTTGTAGCTGAACCATCCGACTCCGGAGAATGTCGCAATAATGGCAAGTACCAATCCGACAATGATTATTCTAAAAATTTTAATTTTCTTTTTCTTCTTTTTGGCCATGTTTAACCTCCATGTAGATTGCTTTAACAATTTGTAAGTAGTCTAGTCGGGGGTGATACCCCTGAGGAATCAGATGCCCGATTTGCTGGGCTTCGCTGTAACTGATGTGCTTGCTGGTTGCGTTGCAATACTTGTCGACAACGTACTGAGCGTCAATGAGATAGACTTCGTCGTATTTTGTAAAAGCGATGATGATGAATCCAATTCCGCCATGTTCCACAACCGCTTTTAGATGTTCAATCTGGTGATCATGGATGCTGGTGAAAGGAAACGATTCTTTTTTAGTTTCTTTAGCTTCGAAGTCAATATAGCGACCTTGGAACACCCCGTTGTAGTCGGTAGTCGACCTGGTTTGGAAATAACCTTCGACTATTTTGGCTGCGGAACGTTTGGGATAGTCCACTTTGACTATCTGGATAGGTGTCGGTTTCTTATATATGACAGCCATGTTCGTGGATAGATAGTATTTGTTGGAGAGGTTGATATCCTCCTCCAGATTCATCCCCCGGTAGGCTGTGTTGACTTTGCTTTTAGGTTTAATAATTAACTTGGTTTTCTTTCCGTTAGGGTACTTAATCATCAAAAACCTCCTTCGATTATACATTAAAAGCTAGATTTTGTCATCTAAATTAGGCTTAAATAATTATACACTATTTATCGAATAAAATAAAGATGACACTTATGTGAAAAAGTGGTACTATTATATTAGTAATAACATGTTATAAAAGAAGAGGTAAAACTATGGAAAAGAAAATTCAATTGACCCCTAAAAAAATCGAGAACAAGGAATTCAAAATTGATTTTAAAGGATACAATGCCGATGAGGTTGATTTGTTTTTGGATATCGTCTGCGAAGATTATGAAAGATTCGCCGCGTTGCTGTCAAAGGCATTTGAAGAAATTGATACTCACAAAAAAACGATTGGTGAACTGAATGAGAAAATTGCCATGCTTGAACGTGAAAAAGCCATCCAGGCCCAAAGTATTGCGACCATGGAAGAGAACGCCAATACCAATGTTGATATCCTTAAGCGCCTGTCTTTACTGGAAAAAGCGGTCTTTTCTGGTGAAAAATAGTTGCAATATCCTAGTATTTTGGTATTATAATAATGCTCATCGGATGATTGCTGCAGCAATGTAGAGGAAAGTCCAGGCTTCCACAAGCTGTGATGCTTGTAGTGTTTGTACTGTGCGAATAAATAAGTGCAGGTAGTCGATGACTAACGACGGGGTGAACGCCTAAGGGAAACTACGGTAACTAGCTCATAAAGTGCCACAGAGACTATTCTCGTTTGAAAAAACGAGCTGAAAAGAGGTAAACTCTGCAAGGAAGAAACCCAAATTTTGGTAGGGGAATTGGTCAAAGGGAATCGAACCGGAGACTAGACGGGAAACCGTAGATAAATAATCATCTAGAACAGAACTTGGCTTACGGGTGAGCAATTAATTAGTTATCTATGAGGGTAACTTTTTATTTTGATTAATAATTTAAATTATCAGGCACCACTTATTATTCTTTCAAAATAAGTGGGTTTTTGTTATAATAAAAAAGATTTCGATGTGGAGGATTAAACAGTGAAAACAATAGGAGCGTCATTCAAGGCCGCTCGTGAAGAACAGGGCTTGACCGTTGACGAGGTAAGCAAGACCACGAAAATATCACGAGCGATAATCAATGACATAGAAAATGAAAAATTTGAAAAATACCGTCGGGATGAACTGTATGTAAAAAACTATATTAAAAGATTAGCTGCATTTTATAATCTCAATGAAAAAGAACTGATTGATTCATATTTGGATATTACCCACGAAATTTCCCTGAGCGAGATAAAAAAAACAAATCTTGAAAAGGAAAAAAAAGCCAGTCAGGAACAGGAAAATACATTTACAACAAATTTGAATGATACATTGACTGATTTGAAGAAAGTATCTTCAATCAGAAAGAAAAATCGTTCGAAGCGAGTGTATCGCAATAATCATTTACGAGATAATATCCGTTATCTAATAGTCTTTGTTCTGGTGGTGGTGGCGATTTTGGCGATATTCTGGGGAATCAACACATTCACTTCACAATCAAGTGACAGCGATTTTGATGATGTTGCAGCTCCGGTAGTTACAAACAATCCGGATGGGACGGAAGATACCGATTCTTCAAGTGATCCCGAGCAGGAAAATCCTAGTGACATTATTGAGACGCCGGCGGCCCCTCAAGTGGAATATGTGAAAAACGGTGCCTTGAACTATACAGTTAGCTTGCCTGAGGATGTGCAGACATTCACATTCAAAGTTGTCTTTGTTGGCAGAACTTGGGCGGCGTTGGATGTCAACGGAGCTACGTATGGGGATTTCGCCCAAATCATTTATAATAACGACAATGCCGACAATGACTTGCAGGATGAAGGGGAAGTTGTGGAAATCACATTTGATGTGGCCGAATTCGATAATCTGGATTTGACAATCGGTTATAATAACGGCCATCGCTTCTATGTAAATGATGTTGAATTGGCGGTCGATGCTTCTGATTACAACAATACAGTCTCACATTTTGTTATGAACCTGGAGAAATAAGATGAACTTACCTAATAAATTGACATTGCTGCGAATTGTGATGGTACCGATGATTGTCGTTATCTTCATATTCCCATTTGGCAATGTGCCTGAATACGAACTGATGAACACTTCAATCAGTATCATTGATATAATTACTTTGGTTATTTTCGCAATCGCCTCAGTTACTGATTTCCTTGATGGGATGATTGCCAGAAAATATAACCTGATAACGACATTTGGAAAGTTTGCCGATCCGATTGCGGATAAGCTATTGGTGAATTCGGTATTGCTGCTATTGGCAGGTGATGGAACAATCCCTATCATCGTTCCAATCATCATGATCAGCCGTGACATGGTAGTTGATGCAATCAGATTGGTGGCAGCAAGCAATAACCGAGTTATCGCCGCAAGTCCTTGGGGTAAACTTAAGACAGTGGCGCAAATGTTTGCGATAATCATGTTGCTACTAAGAAACATCCCATTTTCACTTATGGGAGTCAGAGTCGATTTGTTCTTGATTGGAATTGCCACAGTGGTTTCCCTAATCAGCGGAATCGATTATTTCGTTAAAAACAAAGACATCATCCTGGAGTCGGTCTAATGAAAGAGTTGGCTAAACTGTTGATCGGACGCAACATTTCGATCGCTTCGGTTGAATCGTTCACTGTCGGTAATTTTGCGGCAGAGCTAGGCAAGAATCCTGGAATATCAAAAGTGTTCCGTGGGGCTTTGGTGTCTTATCAGAATGATGTCAAAGAAAGACTTTTGGCAATCAGCCAAGAAACGATTGATAAATACGGGGTTGTTTCCAAGGAAATTGCCGGGCTGATGGCCATGAGCGGCCATAAACTGTTTAACAGTGATATAACGGTCAGTTTTACCGGGAATGCCGGTCCCGAAGTAATGGAAGACAAGGAAATCGGTCTGGTATATATCGGCATCAAGATGGAAAAAGTAAATGTGTATGAGTTGCACCTTAAGGGTGGACGTCAGGAAATAATAGAACAGGCGATTGATTTTGCCGCTCGGAAAATACTTGATAATTTAAAGTAATGCGATTGATGCAAGGGTATATATATTGTAGGAGGCGTTGTTATGGTTAGAAAAAGTGAACAAGTTTTGGACAAAAAAGAACAGGCATTGAATGAAGCGATAAAACAGTTGGAAAAACAATATGGTAAAGGAGCGGTCATGCGCCTTGGTGAGCGGACTTCGGTCGAGGTTGATGTAATCCCGACTGGCTCTTTGACTCTTGATATCGCACTTGGAATCGGCGGCTATCCCAAAGGGAGAATCGTCGAAATATACGGACCTGAATCTTCAGGTAAAACAACATTGACGCTTCACGCCATTGCGGAAGTTCAAAAACAAGGTGGCAGGGCAGCTTTTATCGACGCTGAACACGCAATCGATCCAGTCTATGCCCGTAATTTGGGTGTCAATATCGATGAACTTATACTGGCGCAACCTGACAGTGGTGAGCAGGGACTTGAAATTGCGGAAACCCTGGTAAGATCCGGAGCGATTGACTTGGTGGTAGTCGATTCGGTGGCAGCATTGGTTCCCCAAGTTGAAATTGATGGGGAAATGGGTGATAGCCAAATGGGGCTTCAGGCGCGATTGATGTCGAAAGCTTTAAGAAAACTCTCGCCGGTTATCAACAAATCGGACTGTACTATAATTTTCATCAATCAGCTCCGTGAAAAAATCGGGGTAATGTTCGGTAATCCCGAAACCACGACCGGTGGACGGGCATTGAAATTCTACTCATCAGTGCGAATCGAGATCCGCAGATCCGAAGCAATCAAGCAAGGCACCGATATCGTCGGTAACAAGACGAAAATCAAGGTTGTCAAAAACAAAGTTTCACCTCCATTCAAGGCGACCCAGGTCGACATCATTTACGGTAAGGGCATTTCCCGTACCGGTGAGGTTCTTGACTTGGCGGTGGAAAAAGATGTTGTTGATAAATCAGGAGCCTGGTATGCCTATAAAGGTGATAAAATCGGCCAAGGTCGCGAAAATTCTAAAATTTTCCTGGAATCTCATCCGGAAATCATGGATGATATCACCAGTCAGATATTAGAAACACTTAAGCAGGAAAAAGCTATTTAATTCGAGCCAATTCTCTCCCGAATGGGAAAAGAATTGGCTTATTTTTTTAGAAAGCACTTACAAAGTTAATACATTGTATTGTAATTTTTTTCTAAACTTGTTACAATATAGGAGTGTTTACAACACATTTGGAAATAGGAGGCATTTTATGCAAGATTTAAATACGTTGACTATTTTCTCCTATGTTATAGCAGTTGCTGTTGGATTTCTCATTTTTTTTATTTTAGAAAAAATGCAAATCTCGCGGGCAAATGTTAGCGCATCAAAAATAATTGAAGATGCACAACGCAACGCTGAAAATATTATCAAAGAAGCAAGTGTTGATGCCAAAAGCCAGGCTTATGAGTTAAAGCTGGCTGCTGAAAAAGAAATAAAAGAGAGTAAAGGCGAAATAGCTAAGCTTGAAAAAGATTTACGTCAAAGAGAAAAAGGTATTGAAAAAAGGGACGCCCAATTATCGGGAAAAGAAGAATCCCTGTCTAGAAGGGTAACCCAACTGGACAAACGAGAGTTAGGTTTGGAAAAATTTGAGATCAAACTTCAAGAGAAGATTGATGCAAAAATTGGTGAGCTTGAAAAAGTTGCGGCAATGACGGCATCTGAAGCCAAAGAAGAACTGTTCAGACAAGTCGAACAGGAAACGGCTCAGGAAATGACAGCCTATATCAAAGAACAGGAAGAAGAAGCCCAAAACAAAGCCAATGTCAAAGCAAGGGAAGTAATTGCCCATGCTCTGGAACGATATGCCCAAGAAACGGTGGTTGAGCGTACTGTTGCGACAGTAGCCCTGCCTTCGGAAGAAATGAAGGGTAGAATCATCGGTAGAGAAGGACGAAACATCAAAGCAATCGAGCAGGCTACCGGAGCCGACTTGATTATTGATGATACTCCTGAAGCGATCACAATATCTTGTTTTGATCCGATTCGCCGTGAAGTGGCTCGTTTATCATTGGAAAAACTTATTAAAGACGGCCGGATTCAGCCAGGCCGAATTGAAGAAGTTGTTGCTAAAACTCGTAAGGAACTTGACGAAGTCATTCGCCAAGCCGGTGAGGATGCAATCTTCGAACTTGGAATCTCTAAAATTGACAAAGAAATCATTAGAACTATTGGGAAGCTCAAATACCGTACCAGCTATGGTCAAAATGCTTTGGTTCACTCTTTGGAAGTCGCTCATTTATCGGGCATTATGGCTTCGGAATTGGGAATCAACCAACAGTTAGCTAAAAGAGCTGGTCTTTTACACGATATCGGTAAAGGATTGGATCACGAGATGGAAGGAAGTCATATTGAACTTGGATATAAATTTGCCAAAAAACATGGTGAAAAAGATATTGTCTTGAATTCGATTGAATCCCATCACGGAGACGTTCCTGCCACATCTATTATTTCAATTATTGTTGCTGCTGCAGACACTCTTAGTGCTGCTAGACCAGGAGCTCGTAGTGAGACGATTGAAAATTATATTCAACGTCTGGAAAAACTAGAAAAAATTGCTTGTGATTTTGAAGGTGTTGACCGAGTATTCGCTATTCAAGCGGGACGTGAAGTCAGAATCATTGTTAAACCTGATAAGGTTGATGATTTGAAAGCTCATCAGATTGCAAGACAAGTTAAGAAAAAAATTGAGGACGAACTTACTTATCCAGGACAAATCAAAGTCACAGTGATACGTGAAATTCGTGCTAATGAAGTTGCAAAATAAGATAGGGGCTTCCCCTATCTTTTAATTGTTTGGAGGAAAAATGAAAATATTATTTATTGGCGACATATTCGGTTCGACAGGACGTCAGATGGTCGATGACTACCTGCACCGGATCAAGGCTAAATATGATGTGGATTTCGTGATTGCGAATTGTGAAAATGTCACCCATGGTCACGGGATGACCAAAAAGCATTACGATGAACTTTCTTTCATCGGGGTTGACTGCATGACAATGGGTAACCATACTTTCGATAATCGCGAGTTGTATGAATACATTGATGAGGCGACTAGAATCGTAGTTCCGTATAACCAGCCAAAGGTGTTGCCGGGAGTAGGGAGCCGGGTTTTCAATGTCAAAGGGACCAAAATTCGAGTGACAAACTGTTTGGGATGTGTGTATATGGATTACCGGAATGCGAATCCTTACGATAGTATCGACAAATATCTTGACATGGAGAGCGATATCCATATAATAGATTTTCATGGAGAGGCAACAAGTGAAAAAATCACTTTTGCATCTTATTGTGCCGGAAAGGCCAATGCAGTAATTGGAACTCACACCCATGTTCAGACCGCAGACGAGCGGGTTTTACGCGGAGTGGGGTTCATTACGGATGTTGGAATGACCGGTCCCTATGAGTCGAGTATCGGAATTGATTTGGATTTGGCGGCTAAAAGAATGCAAGGTCACCATTCGAAATTTGCGATGGCGGAAACGTCAGGCCAATTCTGTGGAGTAATCATCGAAATCCAAGGCAATGAAACTGTTGGAATGGAGCGAATCCTGATTAACGATGATCATCCGTTCGAATAGGGAGACAAATTTAGTCATTTTTGAATCAAAAGTGAAAAAAATATTGTATTATGCGAAATTTTTTATTAAAATAAATTTATTAAATTACTTTAATAAAAAGTGAGAGGTAGGAGAGTTTATGAAATTAGTAAAAGTGTTATTAACTATGGTTTTATCTTTTTCGCTGTTTGGTTGTAGTTCATCTGCAGATACCGAAGCTGGAAAATTAGTAAAAGACGGTGTTTTGAGTGTGGGTCTTGAGATCGGATATCCACCATTCGAATATTTTGATGAAGATGGAACTACTCCAATTGGATTCGATATCGATTTGATCAATGCCCTTGGCGACAAATTGGGATATGAAGTTGACCTTATCAACTCGGCTTGGGACGGTATTTTCGATGGTTTGAACTCAAATCGTTATGATATCGTCTGTTCAGCGGTTACTTACACTGACAAAAGAGCTGAAACAATGGCGTTCTCAACTGGTTATTTGGGAAATGCCCAATCAATCGTTGTTATGTCTGACAATGATTCTGTTTCTTCATTTGAAGATCTTGACGGTTTAAGAGTTGGTTACCAAGCGGAAACAACAAGTGATGTTGCGTTGACACAATTCATCACTGATAATCCGGATTTGGATATTTCAGTTAATGAATATGACGTGGTAATGAATGCCTATGCTGATTTGGCTTCAGGTCGCTTGGATGCTGTTGTATCTGATTCTTTAGTTGCTGTTGACTACATCAAAGAAGATCAATTCAGCCTGGCATACCAAGGTCCTGCTGAAGAAATCATCGCGATTGCAATCCGTAAAGATAATGATGAATTAGTCCAAGAAATCAATGATGCTTTGACAGAATTATATGATGAAGGAACATTAGTAGAATTATCGAACGAATGGTTCGGTATGGACGTAGTTTCAAGTATTCGTTAATTAGGGAGTGATTAAAATAGACCAGATTATTACTTGGATTCCCCCGCTATTGAACGGGGCGAGAATCACAATCCTGTTAACAATCGCTTCGGTAATCTCCGGAGTATTCCTATCAATATTTTTAGCTCTTGGTAAGATGAGCAAGATTACAGCCATCAACAAATTCTGTGATGCGTATATCTTCTTTTTCAGAGGGACTCCATTGCTGATGCAATTATACTTTGTCTGGTTTGGCTTTCCTTTGATTTCACCGTTATTGATTATTCAGTCGCGATTCCTCGCGGCCTGGCTGGCGTTCACTTTGAACTCAGCGGCATATTGTGCGGAAATTATCAGAGCTGCTTTGGAATCAATTCCCAAAGGACAATACGAGGCGGGTAAAGCCTTGGGATTGTCGTATGCTCAGACCATGCGTCTAATCATTATCCCACAGTCAATCAGAAGACTGATTCCCCCGTTGGGTAATGAATTCATCATGATGCTTAAAGATGCATCGCTTGTTTCTATTATCGCTTTGGAAGATTTGACCAAGGTTACCCGTTCGATTCAGTCTTCGTCGGGAACTTCATTGGTGTACATCCCAGCGATGATCATCTATTTGATTATTACGGCTATCTTCACGCTGATTTTCAAGCGTTTGGAAATCCGTCATTCGAAATATTAGGAGGTTGACTGAACATGATGATAAAATGTGAGGACTTGTGCAAGAGCTTTGGTTCGCATATGGTCTTGAAAGATGTTGACCTTGAAGTAACCAAAGGAGAAGTCGTTACCATTATCGGACCTTCAGGGGCCGGGAAATCGACCCTCCTTAGATCAATAAACCAGTTGGAGACAATCACTTCGGGTAAAATCTACATTGAAGATGAATTGCTTTCCCACGTTGAAAACGGTAAGGAAATCAGTGGGATTTCGAAGGATAACTTCACCAGAATCCTGACTAAAACCGGAATGGTGTTCCAATCGTTCAACCTTTTCCCACATAAAACCGTGCTGGAAAATGTAATGTTGGCGCCAATCAATGTCCAAAAGAAAGATCCTAAGGTTGTCAAAGAAATCGCAGTTGATTTGATTGATAGAGTCGGTCTGTCGGACAAGCTGGATGCCTATCCATCTAGTCTTTCAGGCGGACAGCAGCAACGGGTGGCCATTGCCAGAGCATTGGCGATGCAACCGGACATCATGCTATTCGATGAGCCTACCAGCGCCTTGGATATCGAACTTGTCGGTGAGGTTCTCAATGTAATCCGGGAACTGGCTGATGAAGGGATGACCATGGTAATTGTGACTCATGAGATGAAATTCGCCCGTGAAGTAAGTGATAGAATCGTATTCATGTACGATGGGGGGATTTATGAAGATGGTGCGCCGGAAGTGATGTTCACGAACCCGAAAAAAGAACGGACAAAACAGTTCTTGAAATCTATTTTCGATTAAATTCAAAATTTGAAAAAAAAATAATTGCCATAACTGATTATGATATAATTACGTCGGAGGTAATTAGTATGGTAAAATTAATGATGAGTACTGCCCAAGTTAAAAAGTTAACATCTTTTTTCGATGGGTATGAAGATGACAAAGTTAAGGTGAAACTGGATAAAGTTCAAGGAATTCGTGCTTACATGGATTGCGAAACTGAACTTGAACCACAAGCTGCAGCTGATCACTGCAAAGCGATCTTCAAAGCTACACCTGATGGGAAAGTCTTATATTTCTCAATCGCTCCTGAAGGGGCATACTAAAAAGGACGTTAAGTCCTTTTTTTGATGAAAGGAATTAAAATGAATAATTACGATAAATATTTCAAAGGTCCCAACCTTAAAGAAGCTAAGGTAAGAACCAAAAACAGAGTTGATGTAAAACATGATGCCTATTATCTGCCAAATGAAATGGTGGGTTATGGAAAAGGGAAAACCTATCATCTCGCGACCTATGGTTGTCAGGCCAATGAACGTGATAGTGAAACCATTTCGGGAATTTTGGAAACAATGGGATACACACCCAATGATGACATCGATACTTCCGATTTGATCATTCTTAATACCTGTGCAATCCGTGAAAATGCCGAAGACAAGGTTTTTGGTAAAATTGGATATGTCAAAAATTTGAAAAAATATAATCCAGACATCATTTTGGGGGTTTGCGGATGCATGCCTCAAGAAGAGAGTGTCGTCAATAAGATTCTAACCAAACATCAACATGTTGATTTGGTTTTCGGTACTCACAATATCAACAATCTTCCAGTCTTGCTTCAACAGGCAATCCAGGAAAACAAAGTGACAGTCGAAGTCCTTTCAACCGAAGGGGATATCTATGAAGATTTACCTGCTAAAAGAGCCAATAAATACAAAGCCTGGGTCAATATCATGTATGGGTGCAACAAGTTCTGTACTTACTGTATCGTGCCTTATACCCGGGGAAAAGAGCGTTCTCGACTACCGGAGGACATCATCAAGGAAGTTAGTGACCTGGTAGAAGACGGTTACCAGGAAGTGACTCTTCTGGGTCAAAACGTCAATTCATATGGTAACGATCTTGAAGGGGATTATGATTTTGGCAATCTGATCAAAGATGTGGCGAAAACCAATATTCCACGGATCAGGTTCACAACCAGTCATCCTCACGATTTTACCTTTGAAATGGTTGATGCCTTGAATTCGGCTCCTAATATCATGCCGTATATCCATCTTCCGGTTCAATCGGGAAATAGTGAAATCCTGAAGCTGATGGGACGTAAATATACTCGGGAAGAATATTTGAAACTGTTCAACTACATTCGTGAAACGATGCCTAGTGCGGCTATTACGACCGATATCATCGTCGGATTCCCTAATGAAACGGATGAACAGTTTGAGGATACTTTGAGCCTATATGATATGTGTGAATATGATTTGGCCTATACATTCATCTATTCGCCTCGTGAAGGAACTCCGGCTGCCAAAATGACTGATAACGTTGATCTGGAAACAAAATCAAAAAGACTGCAGCGCTTGAATGACATGGTCAATGAAAAAGCGCTTAAAGCCAATCTTAAATTTGTCGGTAAGACGGTCAAAGTCCTGGTTGACGGGCCGAGCAAGCGAAACGAAAAGGTAATGAGCGGCTATACTGAACAAAACAAACTGGTCAATTTCCCGGCTGGCGAAGAAGTGATTGGAAAAATAGTCGATGTCAAGATTGTCGAAGCCAAGACTTGGACCTTGACTGGTGAGCTAGTTGGATAAGCTGGAAGCTCTGGCCTATCAGATCAATCAGGAAATCCTGGAACATCCGCTGGTCGTGGAGTTTAAAAATCTGGAGCAATCTTATAAAAATAATGAGTATTTGAAGGGTTTGGAGAAAAAAATAGTTGAAATCCAAAAAGAAATTGTTATAGTAAAAAGTAAGAAGCAGTCAAGTGTAGCATTGATTGAAGAATATGACCGTCTCAAGGACGAATATTACTCCAATCCCCTGGTTGTAAACTATCAAAAAACCAAGGATGAACTCGATGGCTTGTTGCAGGATATAAATAATTATTTAAATAGCCAACTAGTCCTTGACAAAACCGGATAGTTAGCGTAAAATCTAAAAAATATATTTTCAAAAGGAGATAAAAATGGCATATTTTTTTAAAGAACCCTCACGTACTTTTAATGAATATTTATTAGTTCCGGGATACTCTTCGACAGAGGCTCAAACTAAGAATGTTAGTCTGAAAACCCCACTGGTAAAATTCAAAAAAGGCGAAGAATCAGCGATTACTTTAAATGCTCCTCTGGTATCGGCTATCATGCAGGCAGTGTCTGATGATAAAATGGCAGTAGCCTTGGCTAGAGAAGGTGGAGTTTCATTTATCTATGGTTCTCAAACAATTGAATCACAAGCTCAAATGGTTAGAAATGTAAAATCATATAAGGCAGGATTTGTTCCAAGTGACTCTAATTTAAGTCCGGAAATGACGTTGGCAGACGTTTTAAAACTTAAAGAAGAAACAGGTCACTCGACTATGGCGGTTACTGAAAACGGACAATCGACCGGAAAACTGATCGGGATCGTAACTGGTCGTGATTACCGTGTCTCAAGAATGGATAAAGATGAAAAAGTCACTTCATTCATGACACCTTATGAAAAGCTGATTGTTGCAACTACAGCAACTTCATTGAAAGAATGCAATGACATCATCTGGGATAATAAATTAAATGCCTTACCGGTAGTTGATGATAATCAAAATTTACAATATTTCGTCTTTAGAAAAGATTACGAAACTCGTAAAAACAATCCTAATGAATTATTGGATGATCAAAAACGTTATGTAGTCGGGGCTGGAATCAATACTCGTGACTATGCTGAACGGGTACCGGCATTGGTTGAAGCTGGAGTTGATGTGCTTTGTATCGACTCATCAGAAGGTTTCAGTGAATGGCAAAAACTGACAATCGAGTGGATTCGTGAAAACTACGGAGACACTGTGAAAGTCGGAGCTGGAAACGTTGTTGACGAGGATGGATTCAGATTCCTGGCAAATGCTGGAGCTGACTTTATCAAAGTCGGAATCGGTGGCGGATCTATCTGTATTACCCGTGAACAAAAAGGGATTGGACGTGGTCAAGCTACAGCAACTATCGATGTAGCTAAAGCTCGTGATGCTTACTTTGAAGAAACAGGAATCTATATTCCTATTTGTTCGGATGGTGGTATCGTTTATGATTACCATATGGCATTGGCAATGGCGATGGGATCTGACTTCATCATGTTAGGTCGTTACTTTGCTCGTTTTGACGAAGCGCCAAGTAACCGTGTCAGCCTTAACGGTCAATATATGAAAGAGTACTGGGGAGAAGGATCTGCCCGTGCCCGTAACTGGCAAAGATATGACATGGGAGGAGACTCTAAACTTTCGTTCGAGGAAGGTGTCGACTCATATGTTCCTTACGCTGGTCCATTGAAAGAAAACGTTGAAATGACTTTGAACAAAATCAAATCAACTATGTGTAACTGCGGTTCTTTATCAATTCCTGAATTCCAGGAAAAAGCAAAAATCACGCTTGTATCTTCAACTTCAATTGTTGAAGGTGGAGCGCATGACGTTGTTTTAAAAGAATCTAGCGGAAACGTAAAATAATAATAATCGATTAAGACGGTCAATAAATTGGTCGTCTTTTTTTATGCCCAAAAGGCGGTTATTTTGCGTTTTAACGGCTCTTGATAACGAGAGGCCCTAGTATGTGGGTAAGAGCTAAACAGAAGGAGAAGGGATTTTTTGAGGGCTGATAACATCTGGTTTTGCCGTTCTGTTTGGAGGCCGATTAATTCTCAAAAAACAAAAAAAGTAGAAACCGATTCAAGAGATGACGTTCTTGAATAATGTTTCTACTTTTTTGTTAATAGACGCTTTTGTAGATTTCCAGGATTGAATCGTAATTCATGGGCAAGAATGAATTAGCGAGAAGTCTTTGTTGGTTTTGTTCCACAGAAGCGGCGAACTCTTCCAGTTCTTCAGGTTTCACGTTATATGAAGCCAGGTTCTTGAGCGGAAGAATTTTTTCCAGAAGCAGTCCCAGTCTTTCGAGCGATTCATCACTGGTACAGTTCAGGGTTTGGGCAACAATGTCCTTAAGTTTTAACAATGCGCCTGATGCTGAATTGGCTCCATAATAATTAAGAACTCCCATCAACAGGCTATAATTGCTTTCTCCGTGTGCGACGTGATATTTGGCTCCAAGGGGATAGCTCATAGCATGCACGGTCCCGCATCCGGCGTTGGAAAAGGCGATTCCGGCATTGGTTGAAGCTACCAGGAATTCCTTGAGCAAATGTTGACGTTTGGAAATATCTTCCTGAATCTCCGCGTATCCTGAAAGGATTGACTCAATAGCCTTGTAAGAATACAGTTCAGAGAAGGCGGTTGCTTTTGGTGAAAGCAGTGATTCAATTGCATGAACGAGAGCGTCAAGTGAGCTGGCTGCAAAGACGTAGTCTGGCAATGTTGAGATAAGTTCAGGAATGATTGCTACTTCGTCGGCGAAAAGCTCATCTTGGGCCAACCCCTTTTTGGTATTGATTGAAGTCAGTTCCAGAATAGAGATATTGGTAACCTCGCTTCCGGTTCCGCAGGTGGTTGGAATCAGGATGCTTTCTTTGATTTTTTTGAGTGGTGTAGTACCTTCGAAAAGCGCTGTAATTGGTAAAAAGTCCGCCAATGTGAATAACTTGGCTGTATCCAGGATAGTTCCTCCACCGATTCCGATAACGCGGTCGTAGTGTTTATCCTTGATCGCTTCACTGATTGAATCAACAAGTTTGTCAGTTGGCTCACCTTGACCGAACTCATATAAGTCGATCAGGATGGCCTCACTATCACTAAGGTAATTGTCGATAATGATTTTATTGGTGATGACAAGATCTGATTTCCCGATTGCTTTGGCATTTGAAAATTCAGCGAAGTCATCGAAAATGAAGATTGAAGGGGCAACTTTGAATTGTTCCATTACCCACAAACCTCCTTGATTGCGTCTTCGATGATATCAAGTCCGCAATTAAGTTGTTCATCACTAATTACAAGCGGAGCCAGGAATCTGATTACATTTCCATATGTTCCGGCTGACTCGATCAACAATCCGCGGTTGTAGCAGTATTTGATGATCTCAGTAGTTGCTGCAGCGTTGGCTTTTTTGCTTGCTTGGTCAGTAACAATTTCCAATCCGATCATTGCACCAAGACCACGGGCATCTCCAACGATATCATATTTGCTGATGAAATCATTGTATCGAGCCATAACTGTTGCTCCAATTTCTTGAGATCTTTTTTCGAAATTGTCACGCTCCATGATTTCAATAACTTTAAGACCTGCAACACAACTTAGAGCATTACCACCATAAGTACCTCCGATGGTACCTTTGATTACTTTTTCTGTGATTTCCTTATTTGCGATTACTGCTGATAAAGGTAAACCGGCTGCGATTGATTTTGCAGTAGTGATGATATCCGGTAAGATACCAGCTTCTTTGAAGTAATCACTTGCAAACATTTTACCTGTACGGCAGAATCCTGATTGAACTTCATCGACAATCAATAAGATTCCGAATTCATCACAGATTTTACGGATTCCTTTCATCCATTCGATATCAGCTGGGATAAATCCACCTTCACCTTGTAATGGTTCAAGGATGAATGCAGCAACTTCAGTTGGGATTACTGCCTCTTCGAACAATTCATAAATGCTATTAAGACATTTTTGAATATATTCATCTTTGGTAAGACCTGAATCTTTTTGATATAGATATGGGTAGCTGGCACGATAGATTCCCGGCGCATCAGCACCGATACCTTTGGTGTAAGCTTTTTTAGCAGTCAATGTCATTGTCATCAAAGTACGACCATGGAATGCTCTTGAGAAACAGATGATATTTTTTCTGCCAGTATAACTTTTTGCGATTTTGATTGCGTTCTCATTGGCTTCGGCTCCTGAGTTTGCAAAGAAAGTCTGATGTTCTTCACCGGCAACTGGTGCGATAGCGTTTAATTTGGCAGCAAGATCCAAATATGGTTTATGAGTGGTGATGTTGAACATCGAATGGAAGAATAATTCGCTTTGTTTTTTGACAACGTCGATGATTTCCGGATGTGAATAACCCATATTCAATACTCCGACTCCTCCGATGAAATCCAGGAAAATGTTTCCATCCAAATCCTCAATCATAGCTCCGGCACCGCGTTTGATGGTTACCGGGTACATAGTTCCAACCGCACCAGGCACTTCTTTGGCTCTGGCATCAAATAATACTTTTGATTTTTCACCAGGCAGTTCAGTTTTAACGCTTGGCATCATATCTTTTAAATTCATGACATTTCCTCCTAATATATTTTTATCACATTAATAATAAATTCTTGGCTCCATTATACAACACAAAAAAAATATGTATATAGGACAAGAGCCTATAAAATTCTATGCTATTGGTACAAAACATTGATTTTTGATCAATATTTGGTCCCTATATATAATAAAGATAGACAATATTAGTCAACACCTAGTACAGTTGCACCAAAATAATGCTCTATATATGGGTTGGAGTACAGGAATTTTTGTGTTATTGTGCTATAGTAACAATAAAGTTTGTAGTTATAGCCCATAGCATTTTAAGAATATGAAAGTTATAATGAGCGTAGCTTAAAACTAATAAGAAATTATTATCTTGATAAATAAAAGTTAGGAGGAAGACGTATGGCGTTATTAGAAATAAATAAGCTTGAGAAAAGCTTTGGAGATTTGAAGGTATTGAAAGACATTTCGACATCGATTGATGAAGGGGAGGTTCTGGTATTGATCGGTCCATCGGGATCGGGTAAATCAACATTCCTCAGATGTTTGAATCTGTTGGAACAACCTTCAAGTGGAGAAATCATCTATAATGGAGATAACATTGTCGACAAGAAATTCAATGTAATGAAATATCGTCAGGAAGTGGGAATGTGTTTCCAACGATTCAACTTATTCCCGATGATGACTGTATTGGAAAATGTTTCCTATGCCCCAATTCACCTGTTGAAGAAAAGCAAGCACGAAGCCCACAAAGAAGCAATGGACTTACTTGAAAAAGTTGGTCTTGCCGATAAGGCCAGCGTTTATCCATCTACATTATCAGGAGGACAACAACAAAGGGTTGCGATTGCAAGAGCCTTGGCAATGCATCCAAAAATCATCCTGTTCGATGAGCCGACAAGTGCTTTGGATCCGGAGTTGGTTGGAGAAGTATTGAAAGTAATGAAAGACCTGGCTAATGAAGGAATGACAATGGCGGTCGTTACTCATGAAATGGGATTCGCAAAAGATGTTGCCGATCGGGTAATCTTCATGGAAGGTGGATATATCATCGAAGATGGTAGTCCGGAAGAAATTTTCAGTAATCCAAAGAACCCAAGAACCAAAGAGTTCTTGTCGAGAGTATTGTAGGAGGTTGTAGAGATGAATTCATTATTGAACTTAAACTTTTCAAAGGCGTTGACGGAACTGTTGCCGAAATTGTTCCCGGATGCGTTTATCATAGTAGTAACTGTAACCATCCTTGGTTTCTTGTTGGCGATGGTTCTGGGGCTGTTGATGGCTCTGGCTAAATTCACAAAATTAAAAGCATTGAACTTTATTTTGAATCTTTTCATCGATGTTGTCCGGGGGACACCGTTGCTGGTTCAATTGGTCTATGTTTACTATGTAGTTCCACTGTTGCTGGCGATTATCGCATCATTGCTGGGATTCAATGTCAGCATGAGTACCTTCAATCTGTCTGCGGTTCAAGCCGGGATTATCGGGTTTGGGATTAACTACGGTACTTACTTGTCAGAAGTAATCCGTTCAGCAATTCTTGCGATCGATGACGGACAACGTGAAGCGGCGTTGGCGTTGGGATTCTCACCAAAAATGGCAATGCTTCGAATTGTGATTCCTCAAGCATTCAAAAACTCTATTCCAGTATTCGGTAACTACCTGATCATGCTGGTAAAAGATACTTCATTATTGGCTTATATCGCAGCTCAGGAATTATTGCTAGTAACAAAAGCCTACACGGCTCAAACATTCCTGACCATCGAATCATACACAATTCTGGCAGGTGTTTACCTGATTATTTACATTCCTTTATCACTGGGAATCAAATTCATTGAACGTAAATTAAGTGTAAGTAGGAGATAGACTATGGAAAAATTTGTAATTACAATTTCTCGTGAGTTCGGATGTAATGCCCGTGAAATCGGAAGACAACTGGCATCGAGATTAAACGTTAAATTTTACGATGAAGAATTGGTTGACCTTACAGCTCAAAAAGCGGAGTTGAATGTGGATTTTGTCAAAGGTTCTGACGAAAAGATTCAAAAGAGCAGCACTTCGTTCCTGCGCCACTTCGCTTATGGATCATCAACTGATTTCTACAGTGAAAAAGCGGTGGAAGCTCAAATCGATGTAATTCGCGAAATCGCCAATAAAAAAGATTCTTGCATCCTCTTTGGTCGCTGTGGTGACTATGTTCTTAGAGAACATCCAAATGTTCTTAAAATCTACTTATATGCACCTGAAGATGCCCGCATTGCCCATATTGCTAGAGATTATGATCTGACTATTCAAAATGCGGTGAAACTGATTAGAAGAATCGATAAACAAAAAAGAAACTACTATAATTATGTTACCGGTCAAAACCGTGAAGACATCAAAAGCAAAGATGTTCTTATTGATGTCAATACCTACGGAGTTGAAGGTACGGTTGAACTGATCATTCAAGCACTGGAAATATTCAAAACTGCTAAAGGTGGCTTGGCTGGCTAAGATAAATTGTTAGTTGACACCGACCTGAATATCGACTACTATTAGAGTAATAATTGCTCTGATAGTAGGATCCTTTCGGGGAGATATAATGAATTTAATGTACTGTTCCACAAAACTGTGACTTTAATTGACACTATTGAAAGAAATTAAAGGGTTAAACATTTCGATGTTTAAACAATGTTTGGTCTTAAGAACAGACATTATTATTTTTTATCCCATTGATAATAATAAATTATTATTATAATATATTATTGACAAACAAGGAGGGCGTTTGAATGGAAAACTATAAACAAATGCAAAAAGACTATGTACTTCAATCATGGTCAAAACAAAAAGATTTAAATCCGTTAATGATTAAAGAAACTAAAGGGATCTACTTATATGATTTCGATGGAAATCGATATACAGATATGTCGAGCCAATTAGTTAATATGAATATTGGTCATGGCAACCAAAAAGTTATTGATGCTATTTGCCAGCAAGCTCAGGAATATGCGTACATTTCTCCGGGTTATGGTTCACAGCCAAGAGCCCAGCTGGCTAAAAAAATCATCGATTTGCTGCCTGATTCTTTCGGGAAAGTTTTCTTCACCAATGGTGGGGCAGACGCTAATGAAAATGCAATCAAAATAGCAAAAATGTATACTTCAAGATTCAAAATCTTCTCTCGATATCGTTCATATCACGGTTCGACATTCGGTGCAGGAAATGCTACTGGAGAACCAAGAAGATTCGCATTGGAACCGGGAGTTCCTGGTTTCGTTAAATTCTTCGATCCATATATCTATCGTGAACCGGTGGAATTTGCGAGTGAAGAAGAAGCAACAAAATATTATCTGACCAAACTCCGTGAACAAATCGTTTATGAAGGTGGTACTTCAATTGCCGGAATCATTCTCGAAACAGTAACTGGATCAAACGGGGTCATCATCCCTCCAAAAGGGTACTTGCCTGGAGTTAGAAAAATCTGTGATGAATTCGGAATTCTGATGATCTGTGATGAAGTAATGGCCGGATGGGGGCGTACTGGTAAGATGTTCGCATTTGAAAACTTCGATGTTGAACCGGATATCGTTACGTTCGCCAAAGGTGTTACTTGCGGGTATGTTCAATTAGGTGGGGTTGCCGTAAGCAAGAAAATCGCGGAATTCTTCGATGATAATGTATTGTCATGCGGTTTGACTTACTCAGGTCACCCGTTGGCTTGTGCAGCCGGAATTGCCACTGTGGATGTTTATAAGGAAGATAACATTCTGGATAATGTCGCAAAAGTCGGGGCGGTATTAAGCGCAGAGTTGGACAAGATGATGGCTAAATACAAATGTGTCGGTGATGTAAGATGCATCGGACTGTTCAGCTGTGTTGAATTGGTCAAAGATAAAGCAACCAAACAACCATTGACAGAGTACAATGCAGATACTCAAGGAGTAATGGGTAAAGTTATCGGAATGTTGAAGCAACGAGGTTTCATGACATATTCACATGAAAACATGTTCTTTATCACTCCACCATTGATCATCACTGAAGAGCAACTGCTTGAAGAATTGGTGAAGGTTGAAGAAGTGCTTGAAATCATTGATAAGGAAATGATTTAGTATGGCAGTGATATTTCAAAACCCCAAGACAAGTGTAATCGGTGAAGATGCGCTGCGAAAAAGTTCGAAGTATATCATTGATTATGGAAAAAAAGCTTTCATTGTAACTGGGAAGCATGTTGCCAAGACCAAAGTCATGGCCGACCTGAAAGAATTTTTGGAAGAATGCGGGATAACCTATTTCGTCTATGACGGCGTTACTGGTGAACCTACTGATGTGATTATCAGCGAAGGACGTCAACTCTTCGAATCATGCGAATGTGACTTCATTATCGGGGTCGGGGGCGGAAGCCCGATTGACAGTGCCAAGGCAATCGCGATCGATAGCAAGAAACCATTGTCATTCTACATGAACAAAGAGATCAGCGGGAACTTGCCAAAAATCGTAGCAATCCCAACCACGGCCGGGACCGGGAGTGAAGCAACCAAGTTCACTGTAATCACCGACGTTCAGACTACGACCAAGATGTTGCTAAAGGGTGACAAACTTATTCCTGATTTGGCAATCGTTGATCCGGCTTACTGTATCTCGGCACCACGTCATGTCACAATCAATACTGCTTTGGATGCTTTGACTCATGCAATCGAGTCATATCTGTCAATCAAAGCCAATGATTTCACTAAGATGTATTCATTGAAATCAATTGAACTTATCTTCAAGTATCTGCCAAAAGTTCTTGAAGATGAGACGAACCTGGATTACCGTTATTATCTTTCCCTGGCGTCATATCAAGCCGGGGTGGCGATAAACAATGCGTCGGTGACTTTGGTTCATGGGATGTCCCGACCAATCGGGGCGTTATACCATGTCCCTCACGGATTATCGAATGCACTATTGCTTGAGGAGTGTTTGAACTATGTTTCACTTGAGCTCAAGCGTGATTTCAAAGTTTTGGGTAAAACAGTTGGGACCCGTAACTTTATGGATGAATTGCATGGTCTCATTGAGATGTGCGATCTTCCTGATTTAAAACAACTGGGAATTGAAAATGACGATTTCGAATCAAATATTGAGAAGATGGCATCTGATGCAATGATCAGTGGCAGTCCATCAAATTCGAAAGCTGAAATTTCCAAGGAAGCATTAAAACAAATTTATCTGGAATTTTTAAAGAAACAGTAGTTTGGAGGTGGTATTATGGGTATTACACTGAAGGAATTGGCTGACGAAGGCAAACGAAAGTATCAAATGTCGCTACGCGGCGGTCATCAAGGTCTGAGCAATCAAGTGATTTGGATACATACAATTGAAGATGCGGAGGCAGCGAACTTTCTTCACGGTGGTGAATTGGTGTTTACTACTGGGATTGCCCATGGTGATGAAGATTGGATTTGCGATTTCATCGAGAACTTATACCAAGCCAATGCGGTTGGTCTGGTGCTTAACACCGGGCCCTACATCAAGAAAATCAACAAGGATGTCATTGATCTGTGCAACAAGTTGAATTTTCCGATTTTCGATATCCCTTGGGAAGTCAGATTGGTTGATGTCACTAAGAATTTCTGTGACAAAATCATTCAAAATAACAAAAGGGAGGAAAGTGTCGGAGAACTGTTCAAGGACTACGTTCACAACAAGTCCAATGATGCTTTTCTGGAAATCAAAAACCGCGGCTTTGACCTGAACGGAGATTATCTGATTTACGGTTTTAAAATCGAGGAAGGTGATAATTCATATCATTATGAAAACCAGTTGAAAAACAACATTCATCAGGCTTTCCTTTCTCTCAATTTGAACACCGCCCATTTTACTGAAACATCCATATTATATTATATAGTCGAGGATCTCGGTGTTGAACAGGAAAGACTGTTGAATATCAAGATTGAAGAGATACCTAAGGTGCTTCAATTCAAGACTTATGTCTCCAGGCATAATGACAGTATCTTTAACCTCTCGACCAATTATGCAAAACTTAACACGTTGATTCATTCCAAATATGATGAAGACTTTAACAGTTTTGATGAGTTGGGAGTTGAGAAAATCCTGCTGGCGGTTTCCAGCCGGGATGAATTGAAATCTTATTATCGTAACATCATCAGTCCATTGGTTGAATATGATAGGAAGCATGATACCACATTTTGTGATTTGCTTGAATTTTACATCAACCACAACGGTTCGTTGCAACAAGTGGCCAATGAGTTCTATTTGCATAAAAACACTATTAATTACCAGTTGAAAAAAATTGGTCAGATAATAGGTTTAGATATATCGAGTTTTGAAAATAGAGTACAGTTGTATATTGTTTTTAAGATAGAGAAACTAATAAACTAGGAGGAGAGAAATTATGAAAAAGTTGAAGTTTTTATCTATGGCATTAGTATTATCAATGTTGGTTACGGGGTGTGGTTCAAGTTCTGACACTGGATCTACATCAAATGGAGATGTCGAGTACGACAATCATTATTCTGTAGACGGGACACCTTCTGCAAAACTTACTGAATTACGTAACTCAGGGACTTTGGTTGTTGGATCATCAGGTGATGCTCCGTTTGCTTACATCGACCAAGAAACTGGTTCATTCGATGGGGTTGATGCGGAAATCATCAAAGAAGCAGCTGATCGTTTAGGAATTGAAAATGTTGAAATGAGTCTGATTCCATTCTCGGAATTGATTTTGAACCTGAACTCAGGAAACATCGATGTGATCGCTGACTGTATGTATGTTAGAGCTGACCGTGCAGAAAAAGTGTACTTCGGTGATATCTGGTATACTCAAGGTGGGGGATTATTAGTTGCTGAAGGTAGCGGAATCTCTTCTGTCGAAGATTTCGATCCAAGCAGCACAATCGTAGGTTACACACCAGGTACAGTATTTACTGATGTAGTTGAGCAATGGGAAGCTGACGGTTTAATCAAAGAAGCAAGAGCTACTGGAGATCAATCAGAATCAATCACTGCATTACAATACGAAAAAATTGATGCATTCTTAACTGATGGTACAGTATTGGAAAACTTATTCGCTAATACACCAGATGTAGTAGCAGGTTTGGAATTGGCTGAAAATTATGTTTCTGATCCATCATTAATGGGTAGAATCGCACCTTCAGTTTCATTTGACAATATTGATTTCATGGCAGAATTGAACGCTGCTGTTGCTGAAATTCGTGATGACGGATTAATCGATACATATTTTGAAAAATATGGATTGAACCCAGCATTACATACAATCACTAATGACGAAAGATTCCATGATTTAAATACACGTTAATATTAAAAGGCTTCATCTGCGGATGAAGTCTTTTTTCATGGGTGGATATTATTGGATTTGAGACAAACGATGTCATACAAGTTCAAATCAAGGGGGTCACCGACCAAGTCGCATTTTACCATGAACATAAAGAAGATGTTGTCACGACCTTCGTGCATAAGTGATTCCAAATTTCCTTGACCTTTGGAGATGATTATATCAGCCGAGTTGAAAACGGAGGTGAAATTGTCATCTACTCTGGTTAATACTGTTCCCAGCGAGCCGTCGCCGTTGGTAATGCACTGACAAACTGAATTCATTTTTACCTCTTTGACGTCATTTATGGTTGCATCATTGACGACCGGGCGTCCTCGCACGGCAAAGATGATTTTGAGATCTGGGGACATTGCTTGAATTTGATTGATGAATATCTTATCAAGAACAATTTCTCCACAATTATCGCCCAGATAGAGCAGGGTCTTGGCTGTCTTTAGATTGTTTTTTAGCGAGTCGCTGTGATCGACAGCAAGGTTGGAATTCAAAATCGAATTGATCTTTTCCAACAGCAGCTCCTGATCGAATTGGTGTTTCGCTGAAAAATCAATCAAATTGCCGGTGATTGCGATTTTAAGTGCGGTTTTGAATTTGTCATCGGATGCGGCGATTATTTCATTAATCAGGGGTTCCTGCTTCAGCAATAACTGATTGTATTGGGATTTGATTGATTCATAGGGGTCATCATGACCGATGGTTTTCAGGATATCCTCATACAGACAGCCCATGACTTCCGGATTGGTCTTGTTATCGAAATCGTTATTCAAATAAGTTTGGGCATGGCGGATCAGATTATTGGTCTCATCAGGATCAAGATTCAACATCTCAGCCAGATTACGGATTTGTTTCAGGTTGCATTTTTTACATTCTTCTTGCATAATTACCTCCAAGATGAGGTTATTTTAACATATGTTCAAAATAAATGGAAGCAATAAAAAAAGTAGCCAGTTGCTACTTTTGGTTGTTATTCTTTTGTTTGGAATGAAGGTACTTGTATACTTTTATCTCAAATAAAAGTGTAAAGGTATCAATTGAATTAAGGTCAATCAAGGTGTTGATTTTGTCAATTCGATAAAGAATAGTGTTTTTATGAACATAGAGGATCTTCGCAGCAGTTGTCAGGGAGTTCTTGTTGTCAAGATAGATTTCCAAGGTTTCCAACAAGTTGCTGTTATGAGATTCGTCATATTCGATGATTGGTTTGATTTTGTTGGGATATAAATGCATCAAGGTATCGATGTCGGTTGCATAAAGAATCTGGAATATTCCCAGTTCGTTGTACAAAATAGTTGTATCTGGTACCAAACCGCTTCTTTTGGCGTTGATGACATTTTTCCCCTGGCGGTATGAATTGGCCAGTTCGTTGATGTTGTTGACACTCGAACCGATTCCCAAGGTGCATTCGATTCCCGGGTACATTTTTTTCAATTTGGTATTCAGGGTTACTTCGAAGTCGGTCCCCAGGATTTTGTTGGCTTCGTCTTCTTCGAGCAAGGTTATCGTATTGTCGTTGTGCGACATGGATATGAAGTTGAATCCCAGGTTGTTAAGCTGAGTATAAAGCAGGTTGTGAAAGTCATCCTTGAGTTTGGAAATATCCTGTTCGCTTAAGTGGTTGGCAGAAATGTATTTCTTGAATTGCACGATGTCCCCGAGCATGATGCAGTGACGTACTTCAGTGTTGAAACTCAGCGGTTCCAGTCGGGCCAGGATGTCAACTTGATCGAAGGTTGAGTCAAAAAGGACTTGATAGAGAATATCCGATTGCTCTTTTTCGTGAAGCTGGTTCAGGGCGATTGTCGAAAATATCTCATTGGAAACGTCCAGGTATTTGACCTTCCATGGCAAAGCGACCAAAGGCATGTTTTTTTCATCATAGGCTCTGATTACACTTTCTGGAATCGATTTAATGTATTTGTCGACATAAACGACGACGCCGGGTATCTTGATTCCTTCAAGCATGTTCAAAATTTCAATCAGTCTGTCAGTCTGGTCCAGAATGGAGTGGCCTAGAACAAACACCAAAACGTCGTCGCGCAACCACTTGACGGTTTCGCTCAGATTTGGGAAACTGTCGATTATATAATTGAATCCGACCGGGCGGTCAAGGTTGTCAGTACTGGTTAAAACTTTTGCGTCTTTGAACGTCTCGAACTCCAAGACGTCTTTCAAAGTAATATGCAATATAATCACCTCTTTTAAAAATTCTAACATTATCGGAAATTCAATGCAATAAAAAATGAACTTGGCGGGGCCTATACCAATCCTGAAATTTTATGTTATAATGACTTTATTTAGGGAGTGATATGATGAAAGAAAAATATAGTCCGATGATGCGTCAATATCTCGACATCAAAAATGAACACCAGGATATGGTCTTGATGTTCCGGTTGGGGGATTTCTATGAAATGTTCTTCGACGATGCCCTCGAGGTATCAAAGGCGCTTAATCTGACATTGACAGGTAAAAATGCCGGAGTGAAGGAACGGGTTCCCATGTGCGGAGTACCCTTCCATTCGGCGAGCCAATACATTCAAAAACTGGTGGATCTGGGATTCAAGGTTGCGATAGCTGAACAGTTGAGCGAACCGGGAAAATCAAAAATAGTAGAGCGGGGAGTTGTCCAGATTGTCACTCCCGGAACAATTTTTGATGAAAACATCACTTCGAGCAATAACTATATCGGATGTTTCAAAGAATTCGATTTTAACTATGTGCTCGCTTTTTGTGATATAACCACCGGGGAATTCAAGACAATCACTCTTGAAAAGAGTGAACATTTGCTTAAGGCGCAACTTGATACGATGGGAATCAAGGAGATTGTTGTTGAGACATCTTGCCAAAGAGAGTTCGGCAATATCATGGTATCCCGATTTGATGACGGCAATGTCCATGATAAATACCGTAAGAATCTGGAAAACATCACTGATTTAAAACAGATCCAGGTATGTTCGCTGCTGACCAATTACCTGCTTTATTCGCAAAAAAGGGAACTTGAGCATCTTCAAATTGTCGAAGAAATCAAAAACGAAGACTATCTGATGATGGACAGCTATACCCGAGATGCCCTTGAACTGGTCCGCAACAACAATGACCATCAAAAGTACGGATCACTGTTCTGGCTTTTGGATAAGACCCATACGGCGATGGGCTCACGCTTGCTCAAGACCTTTATCGAAAGACCGTTGGTGAATCGGGAAATGATTGAGCGACGTTTGAAAATTGTTGCGACGTTCAATGACAATTTCATGATCAGAGCCAGTCTTAACGATCTGTTGAAGGATATCTACGACCTTGAGCGGCTAGCTTCTAAGGTTGCGCTGGGAAATCTCAATGCCCGTGATCTGATATGGATTTCAAAATCACTGAAAGTGGTCCCGGAACTCAAAGCGACTTTGGGTCTTTTCAACGAACCGCTGATCAATAATCTGGCTAATCGCCTGGTTGATCTGAGTCATATCACCAAAATGATTGACGATTCAATCATGCTTGATCCACCGCTGCAGATCAAGGAGGGTGGAATTATCAAGGACGGTTACAATAGCGAACTTGATGAACTGAGAAATCTCAAGAACAATGGCAGCCAGTGGCTGATTGATTATGAAAACCGCTTGAAAAGTGAAACCGGAATCGATCGTCTCAAAATCGGCTATAACCGGGTTTTTGGTTATTATATTGAGATTACCAAATCAAATCTTGGCCTGGTCAAAGACGAATTCGAGTTCACCAGAAAGCAATCATTGGCCAATGCTGAACGCTTCATCACACCGGAGCTTAAGGATATGGAAGCTAAAATTCTTTCATCGAGCGAACGCAGTGTCAAACTGGAATATGAAATCTTTGTGGCAATCCGCAAGAAATTGCTGGAAGATGTCCATCTGATCCAGGATGTCGCAAAAATCATTGCTCAGGCTGATGTATTCCTGGCTTTCTCCAATATTGCTTCAACATCGCGTTATGTCTGTCCGCAGTTTACCCCTGAAAACCGGGTTGAGGTTGTAGCCGGACGCCACGGTGTTATGGAAAAAGTGATGAAAAAAGGTGAATATATCGAAAATGATATCATGATTGATCCCGAAAAACCGATTCTGATGATAACCGGACCGAACATGGGCGGGAAATCGACCTATATGCGCCAAGGAGCATTTCTGGCGATAATGGCCCAGATTGGTTCTTTCGTTCCGGCCCAAAAGGCGATCCTGCCAGTATTCGACCAGATCTTTACGCGAATTGGGGCTAGTGACGATCTTCTTTCCGGTCAATCGACTTTCATGGTTGAAATGGTCGAAGCCAACAACGCGCTTAGATTCGCAACCGGGAAATCACTGATAATCTTCGATGAAATCGGCCGGGGAACAGCGACGTTTGACGGAATGGCGATTGCCCAGGCGATGCTGGAATATATCGGCAATGAAATCAACTGCGTCACATTCTTCTCGACCCATTATCACGAACTTACTTTCCTGCAGGAAACGGGAGTCGGAGTTAAAAATGTCCATGCCGGAGCGAATATCGATGGGGATGCCATCAAATTCGAATACCGGATCAAAGAAGGCCGTTCGAATAAATCATATGGTATCAATGTGGCTAAACTGGCCAATCTGCCGGCAAAAGTTATTTCCCGGGCAAATGTTCTGCTTGAAAGTCTCGAGGAAAATAATATTGAGCACAAACTCGCTAATCAGACTGTGAAAATTGTCAAAGCGGAAAGCGAAGTTGAAAAAATGCTCGCAAAAATAGATATTGACGACCTTTCGCCTCGCGAGGCCTGGTCGACTTTAAGTGAACTGAAGAATCTATTAACATGAAAAGGAGGAAATCATGGCAAGAATAAAGCAGCTTGATCAGGTGCTGATCAATAAAATAGCGGCTGGTGAGGTTATCGAACGCCCGGCTAACGTGGTTAAGGAACTGGTTGAAAACAGTATTGATGCCAAGGCGACTAGGATCGATATCGCTATCAAAGATGGTGGTTTGGAAATGATTCAAATCAAAGATGATGGAATCGGAATGGATCAAGAAGATGCCTTGCTTTGTTTCTCGACCCATGCCACCAGCAAAATCAATGAATATCAGGACCTCTTCAACATCTCTACTTTGGGATTCAGAGGCGAGGCGATTCCTTCGATAGCGGCGATTTCGGATTTTACGCTGGAAACAAGCGATGGGGTTGAACATACCAGGGTCAACTATCATTATGGTAAAAAAAGCGAAGTTGCCCAAATCGATCGGAGTCGGGGAACAACGATTACAGTTGCCAATTTGTTCAATAATGTTCCGGCCCGTTTGAAATTTGTGAAATCGGTCAATGCCGAGTTTTCGCATATCCTCCAGTATATTGAACGTCTGTCACTGACCAAGCCGGGAATATCTTTTTCCCTAATCCACAACGACAAACAGATTTTTCTTTCGAATGGAAATGGAAATCTCTTGGAGATAATCGCCAATATGTACGGGGTCAATGTAGCCCGTAATATGATCGAGGTGAATTTTGGTGATGAGGAATTTTCAATCCATGGCTATGTTTCCAGTCTCGACGTCAATCGTTCCAATAAAAACAATATCATCACCCTGGTGAATAACCGAGTTGTTAAAAATAAAATCAGCATCAATGCAATTGATGAGGTCTACCGTCAATATCTGTTTGAAAAACGATACCCGATTGCGATTTTGAATATCGAGGTTGATCCCTATCTTGTCGATGTGAATGTCCATCCGGCCAAGCTGGAGGTGAAATTCTCCAAAGAAGAAAAACTGCGGGAAATAATTAGTGAAGGTGTCTCAAATGCCTTGAAAAAAACAGATATCACTTATCAGGCTACCAATGTCGACCGTAAAATCGAAAAGCCGAAATTCAAACCGGTGGAGAACGAACAATTGCAGCTTGATTTGAACTATCAGCCTCAACCGCAGTCAAACATTGTTGCATCTAGCCAAAGTGAATATACGGTGGAACCGGAAATCATAATCCCGGAACCGGAAACCGCTTCTGAAGAGATTCAAAAAGATGTTCGGGTGATCGAGCCGGAAAAGGAAATTGTTCCACCGGTCAAAGAACGCCCAATCAAAAAATATCTCGATGTTCAAGGCCAGGTTTTGGGTACTTATATCGTGGCTCAGGATGAAACGGGGATGTTTTTGATTGACCAGCACGCGGCTAAAGAACGAATCAATTACGAATTTTTCATCAGTCAGTATGAAAACAAAAATATGGACATGATGGACATGTTGGTGCCATTGACATTCGATCTTCCCAAAAGTGATTTTGTCAAAATTGCCGCTAATAAGGATAAACTGGCTGAAATCGGGGTCAATCTCGAAGAATTTTCCGGTCAAACCTTTGTGGTCAGAGCCCTTCCGGTCTGGATGAAAAACACCGATGCGACAATTTTCATTGAGGAAATGTTTGACCGGGTTTTATCGGACCAGCATATCGATGTCATCAAGATGCAGGATCATGCCATAGCAACATTGGCCTGCAAGGCGTCGTTGAAAGCCAATACCTACCTTACCAAGGAAGGGATGCAAGGGTTGGTCAATGATTTGATGCGTTGTGATAATCCCTATGTCTGCCCTCATGGGCGTCCGGTGATTATTTACTACACCGAATATGAATTGGAAAAATTATTCAAGAGGGTTGTCTGATGGAAAAAGTTATAGTAATAGTCGGTCCCACCAGCGTGGGCAAAACCAAAATGGGAGTCGAACTTGCCAAGCGTTTTAATGGAGAAGTCATCTCCGGTGATTCGATGCAGATATATCGTCATCTTGATATCGGAACTGCCAAAGTCACCAAATCCGAAATGGATGGCGTGCTCCATCACCTGATCGATATCAAAGATCCGGATGAAACATATTCAGTCAAAGATTTTCAGGATGATGCCCGGCGTTTGATCGGGGAAATCACAGCGAAAAACAAGGTTCCTATCATTGTCGGTGGTACCGGTCTGTACATCAAAGGGGCTCTTTATGATTACCAATTTGATGAGGGGCAAGGTGACCATGAGGCAACGAAAAGGAAATATCAGGATTTTGACAATATCGGACTCCACCAGTTACTGGAAAAGATTGATCCGGAAACGGCAAAAGATCTCCACCCCAACAACCGGCAACGGGTGCTTAGGGCGATTGAAATCTTTGAAACGACTGGGAAAACCAAGAGCGAGACCTTGAAAAAGCAGGAGCATAAGATGCTCTATGATGCCTACCTCGTTGGACTAACCTGTCCGCGCGATGTCCTGTATGCCAATATCGATAAAAGAGTCGACCGTATGATTGATTCCGGTCTGGTGGCGGAAATGGAAAATTTGGAAGAAAAATACCTGAACCCCAAATTGCAGTCGATGCAGGCAATCGGATACAAGGAATTGTTTGCCTACTTTGCCAAAGAGATGTCTTTGGAAGAAGCAGGCGAATTGATAAAAAAACATAGTCGCAACTATGCCAAACGGCAATACACCTGGTTCAACAATCAGCTGGCTGTCAATTGGTTTGATGTGAATTTTGCGGATTTCAACATTACGGTGGAGGAAGTCGCTCAAAAAGTGGAATTGTTTTTAAACTAATAAAAAACCAACGCAATGACTCTGGATATCAGGAGTCTGTTGCAGTTGTTTTTTTTAGTTTGAGATAAATTATATGACCGCCATATCCCGCTACCCATCCAATCATGGCCCCGGCAATGACGTCGCTGGGGAAGTGGACATAAAGATACAGTCTAGAAAAGGCGACTATCAATGCGACAACTATTGCAAGCTGACGGTATCTTGCTTTGGAATAAAACAGGGAAGCGGCGACTGCCATCAGGATTCCACTGTGTCCTGATGGGAAAGAATAGTCGGTTGGCGCGCTGATTAACAGCCGGAGGTCCAGATAAGTGAAGGGACGTTCCCGCCCGATCAGCGGTTTTAGGGTCAGGTTGATCACGATAAAACAGAGAGCCATGCTTATTGCCATGGGAATTCCCATGGTGCGGTAGGCCGGAAGGACAAGCAGGATTGCGCAAAAAATGATCGGGATGATGCCATGATCGCCCAAACTCGTAATCAGGGGCATCAGCGTATCCAGGATGGATGAATGGAAAATAGCCTGGATTCCATCAAGAATGCTGAGTTCAAAGCTAATCATTGTTGCGCCTCTTGAAGCGGCGGTTAAGTTTGACAATGTCATTGGTCCGCCCGTGGTTGAGAATCCGCTGATAGTTATCGGCCAGTTTCTTTTCGTAAGGTCCGGTTATCCACGGTACGTAGAACTGGGCGTCTTTGAACTGTTCGGGAAGATATTGGAGATACTCCCAAGTCTGATGCAGATCATAAGAGTATTTTTCATCTTCGCTAAGTCCGTAGGGAGTCAGACGCAGATATCTGGGGGTATGTGCCTGTTGGCTGTTGACAGCTCCTCGGGCGGCGTCGATTGCAGCTTCGCATGATTTTGATTTTGGCGACAGGGCCAGTTCGATTACGGCAGAAGCGATTGGGATTCTGGCTTCGGGAAAGCCGATTGTCTTGGCTGCCTGCAGGGCAGTAACTGTCCGGGCACAGGCCTCGATATTGCCCAGGCCGATATCCTCATAGGCAATTGTGATCAGCCGACGTTCCAAACTGGGGAAATCATTGACCTCAATCAGTTTGGCCAAATAGTAAAGGGCGCCATTGACATCGGAGCCGCGGATTGATTTTTGGAATCCGGAAAGAGTGTCGTAATAATTGTCTTCGCCCTTATCATAAGTTGTATTGGCCCTAGGAACAAGTGACTTGATCAATTCCGGGGTAATCAGGGTGCCCTCGATTGATATTGAAATCAGTTCAAGGGTGTTGTAACCATAGCGGATATCTCCACCGGTAAGGCTGACCAGGCTGTCCAAGGCGTCTTCAGTAATTTCATATTTGTTTTCGAATCCGATTTCCAAAGCCCGGCTAAGTCCGGTTTTGATATCGTCGTCCTGGAGTGGCTCCAATTGGACGATGTGCATTCTTGAGCGGATGGCAGGATTGATTGAGTGATAAGGATTGGCGGTCGTGCATCCGATTGCAATCAACAGTCCCGACTCCAGATGGGGCAGCAGATTATCCTGTTTATCTTTGTTCAGCCGATGGATTTCATCGATGATGATGAACAGGCTGCCGGTCATTTTAGCCTCTTCGATAATCATATCCATTTGTTTTTTGTTGCCGGTAGAGGCGTTGAAAATCCGGTAGGGGATTTCCAAATCGTTGGCAAGGGCGATTGCGCTGGTGGTCTTTCCGCAACCGGGCGGGCCGTATAGAATGGTGGACAAGGGGTGATTTTTCTTTACGTATTTGGTGAACAAGCCGTTTTCCCCAACCAAGTGTTTTTGTCCGATTACATCAGTCAGGGTTTGCGGTCGCATTTTTATAGCAAGAGGTTCCATGAATTGCTCCTTTGAATTTGATAGAATATTATGTATAATTATAACAAAAAAACAGGGGGAATAAAATGAGAATAGTTGTCCAAAGGGTTTCTCAGGCCAGTGTTGCGGTCAATGGGGAGACAATCGGGAAAATTCAAGAGGGTTTTACGTGTCTGGTTGGTTTTTGCAATGACGACAGCCAGGAGATTGTCGACAAAATGATCAACAAGCTCATCAATTTACGGATTTTTGAAGATGAAAACGAAAAACTAAATCTATCTTTGTTGGATGTCGGGGGAAGTATCCTGTCAATTTCCCAGTTCACATTATATGCGAATTGTAAAAAAGGAAGGCGGCCATCTTTCCTGGAGGCCGCCAAACCGGATATTTCCAAACCGCTTTATGATTACTTCAACAATCAACTTGAACTTAAGGGAATCGAGGTCGCGACCGGGAAGTTTGGAGCGATGATGGATGTGGCGCTCGTTAACAGCGGTCCAACGACAATCATCCTTGACAGCGAGGAACTCCTCAAGTAAGAATCAGTTTGTTATAAATCGTATAGGGTGGTGTATTTTTCTTTAAGATAATTGATGTAATAATCGGGGTTGAAAGCTTCCCCGGTTATTTTTTTTAGCCATTGATCCGGAGTGTAGCGAGCTCCGTATTGATGGATATTTTCTTTGAGCCAATTATTGATTTTATGGAAGTCACCGTTGGCAAGAAGAGCATCAAGGTCGAGATTTTGTTTCATTGTATTGATGATTTGGGCGCTGTAGGCCGAACCGAGGGCATAAGTTGGGAAATACCCAAAAGATCCATCTGACCAATGAATATCCTGGAGGATGCCTTGAGCATCTTCGGTAACTTCGATTCCCAGGTGATCAAAATATTTTTGGTTCCAGACATCTCGTAGCTGGTCAAGTTCAATTGATCCGTCGAAAATCCCCTTTTCGATCTCATATCGGATCAAGATATGAATTGGATAAGTGAGTTCATCGGCTTCGGTGCGGATAAACGACGGTTTTGAGAAATTGATGATCTGGTGGAACTGTGTAGGAGAGACTTCCTCGAGCTCCTCTTTGAAGATTTCCTTGATTTTCGGGAAATTGAATTGCCAAAAAGCGAAGGAACGACCGAGGTTGTTCTCGAACAGGCGCGACTGCGATTCGTGGATAGCTGATGTGATATCACTTTTAATGGCGGTTCCGTCATATCTCTCGGCCACGTGGTGTTCCAAAGTGGCGTGTCCGATTTCATGAATGATTGAGAAAATTGCGGATGCCAGGTTGTTTTTATCGTAAGCTGTGGTGATTCGGATATCGTCGTTGTTGAAACCGGAAGTGAAGGGATGGGCCGAAGTAGCCATATAGCCCCAGGATTGGTCGAATTCCAGATAATCTTTCAGCAATTCCATGACTTTGGTCTGTTTTTCGATTGAGAATGATCCGTTGGTAACTTTCGTAGTATCGAACATCCCGCTTTTGGTGGCAACTTTTTTTATCAAAGGGACCAGTTCGGTCTTGATTTTGGTGAAGAACTGATCGTATTTTTCGATTGTCATGCCCTCTTCAAAATCATCGAGAAAAAGATTGTAGGGCAATGATTTAGGGTCGCGATAATAAGCAAAACGCTTTTGAAACTCAATCACTTTTTTCAAATATGGTTCGAAAATTGAATAGTCGCTGGCTTTTTTTGCTTTTTGCCAGGCGATTTCACTGTCTCCGCAAAGATTCACGTAAGCGACGTACTCTTCTTCGGGGATATTTTTAAGCCGGTTTAGTTCCTTGTGGGTCAACTCGATGATCCGCTGCTGGGCTGGATCCAGTTCCGCGCGCTCTTTATAGAGCTCATTTACCAGTTCGAGATATTCCTTAGAAGTCAAAATCTTGAAATATTCTCCGGAAACCAAGGCGATCCGCTTAGCGGCGGTCGCTTGTCCTTTTTCCGGAGCGATAGTCATCTTGTCAAATTGGGCAGTTTGAATAAGCTGTTCATAGGCATTTATCAATTCCTGCTGTTCCAAAAATAATTTATATGTTTCATTTGTTTTCATCTTGTATACCTTCCTTATAAAACCATCTTAACCAAAATCGCTTTTTTAAGCAATTGATACGACGTGATTTTTGGTGTATTAATAGGATAGGGAAAATTCAGGGTAAAACCGGACAAGAAAAAAGTGGCAAAAAAGAGTTGTCAAAGGAGGGGATAAGTGGTATATTGATTGAGCGCCAAAAAGAAGCGGCGCCAAAGAAAACATCAGGAATCAAGAGAATGAAAAAGTTGAAAAAAACTGTTGACTCTCAAGGGTAAATGATGTAAGATAATCAAGTCGGCTCAAGAGGGCCACAGTTCATTGAAAACTAAACAGAATTAAAAACACACGTCAATATTCTTAAGGAATATAAAGTAAATTAAGAGCTAAACAAACACAATTGTTTGTACAATAAACAATGGAGAGTTTGATCCTGGCTCAGGATGAACGCTGGCGGCGTGCCTAATACATGCAAGTCGAACGCTTCGATTTATCGAAGAGTGGCGAACGGGTGAGTAATACATAGGTAACCTGCCCTTAACAGGGGGATAACTACTAGAAATGGTAGCTAACACCGCATAGGTAAATGTTCCGCATGGAATATTTATTAAAAGACCTTTCAAGGTCTGGTAAAGGATGGACTTATGACGCATTAGCTAGTTGGTAAGGTAACGGCTTACCAAGGCGACGATGCGTAGCCGGCCTGAGAGGGTGAACGGCCACATTGGGACTGAGACACGGCCCAAACTCCTACGGGAGGCAGCAGTAGGGAATTTTCGGCAATGGGGGAAACCCTGACCGAGCAACGCCGCGTGAAGGAAGAAGGATTTCGGTTCGTAAACTTCTGTTATAAAGGAAGAACGATATCAGTAGGAAATGGCTGGTAAGTGACGGTACTTTATTAGAAAGCCACGGCTAACTACGTGCCAGCAGCCGCGGTAATACGTAGGTGGCAAGCGTTATCCGGAATTATTGGGCGTAAAGAGGGAGCAGGCGGTAACAAAGGTCTGTGGTGAAAGCCTGAAGCTTAACTTCAGCGAGCCATAGAAACCAGGTAACTAGAGTGCAAGAGAGGATCGTGGAATTCCATGTGTAGCGGTGAAATGCGTAGATATATGGAGGAACACCAGTGGCGAAGGCGACGATCTGGCTTGTAACTGACGCTGAGTCCCGAAAGCGTGGGGAGCAAATAGGATTAGATACCCTAGTAGTCCACGCCGTAAACGATGAGTACTAGGTGTTGGGGGTCGAACCTCAGTGCCGCAGTTAACGCAGTAAGTACTCCGCCTGAGTAGTACGTTCGCAAGAATGAAACTCAAAGGAATTGACGGGGGCCCGCACAAGCGGTGGAGCATGTGGTTTAATTCGAAGCAACGCGAAGAACCTTACCAGGTCTTGACATATATTTAAAGGCTCTAGAGATAGAGAGATAGTTATAGATATACAGGTGGTGCATGGTTGTCGTCAGCTCGTGTCGTGAGATGTTGGGTTAAGTCCCGCAACGAGCGCAACCCTTATCGTTAGTTACCATCATTAAGTTGGGGACTCTAACGAGACTGCCAGTGATAAGCTGGAGGAAGGCGGGGATGACGTCAAATCATCATGCCCCTTATGACCTGGGCTACACACGTGCTACAATGGATAGTGCAAAGGGAAGCGAAGCCGCGAGGTGGAGCAAAACCCATAAAACTATTCTCAGTTCGGATTGTAGTCTGCAACTCGACTACATGAAGTTGGAATCGCTAGTAATCGTGAATCAGCATGTCACGGTGAATACGTTCTCGGGCCTTGTACACACCGCCCGTCACACCATGAGAGTTGATAACACCCGAAGCCGGTGGCCTAACCGCAAGGAAGGAGCTGTCTAAGGTGGGATTGATGATTAGGGTGAAGTCGTAACAAGGTATCCCTACGGGAACGTGGGGATGGATCACCTCCTTTCTAAGGAGAACCGTTCAACCACCCCGGTTGAACAAAAACAAGAAGTGTTGTTAAGAAATTCTGTTTAGTTTTGAGTGAACTGAGATTTACTCAAAGATCATTGAAAACTGGATAATAATCGAAAGATAGAAAAGAGATCGAGGAAATGAAAATTTCCAAAATTTATAACCAGATAGATTTAATTAATTAATTTATGTGGTCTTTCTAGAAAAAGTCGAAAAAAAACTAAGAAAAAACTAAAATTTTACAACAGTAAAAGTTTAATCAAACACCAATAGGTAAAGTAAGAAAGAGCGTATGGTGAATGCCTAGGCACAAAGAGGCGATGAAGGACGCAGCGAACGGCGAAACGCGACGGGGAGTAGTAAGCATACATTGATCCGTCGATGTCCGAATGGGGGGACCCAGTTAGTTTAACCGCTAATTATATATAAGTGAATACATAGCTTATATAGGCAAGACGCAGGGAACTGAAACATCTAAGTACCTGCAGGAGAAGAAAATAAACAATGATTTCCTAAGTAGTGGCGAGCGAAAGGGAAAGAGCCCAAACCTGACAAAGTCAGGGGTTGTAGGACTACTAATAACGACACAGACATCATTATAGAAGAATCAGTTGGGAAGCTGAGCCAAAGAGAGTGACAGCCTCGTATTTGAAATAGTGACGAAGTCAAAGTAGCACCTGAGTACGGCGGGACACGAGAAATCTTGTCGGAATCTGCCAGGACCATCTGGTAAGGCTAAATACTCCTTTGTGACCGATAGTGAACCAGTACCGTGAGGGAAAGGTGAAAAGAACCCCGGGAGGGGAGTGAAATAGAACCTGAAACCATATGCTTACAACAAGTTAGAGCCCGTTAATGGGTGATAGCGTGCCTTTTGTAGAATGAACCGGCGAGTTACGATATGCAGCAAGGTTAAGTAGGATATACGGAGCCGAAGCGAAAGCGAGTCTTAATAGGGCGAAAGTTGTATGTTGTAGACCCGAAACCGAGTGATCTAGCCATGACCAGGTTGAAGTTGGGGTAAAACCCGATGGAGGACCGAACCGACCCCCGTTGAAACGTTGGCGGATGAGTTGTGGCTAGGGGTGAAATTCCAATCGAACTCGGAGATAGCTGGTTCTCCCCGAAATAGCTTTAGGGCTAGCGTCAAGGTAGAGTAATATGAAGGTAGAGCACTGAATGTATGATGGCCTCATCTCGAGGTACTGAATATAATCAAACTCCGAATGTCATAATTATATACTTGGCAGTCAGACAGTGGGTGATAAGGTCCATTGTCAAGAGGGAAACAGCCCAGACCATCAGCTAAGGTCCCAAAATATACACTAAGTGGAAAAGGATGTGGAGATGTCCAGACAACTAGGAGGTTGGCTCAGAAGCAGCCACCCTTTAAAGAGTGCGTAACAGCTCACTAGTCGAATGACTCTGCGCCGAAAATTTACCGGGGCTAAGTGTAATACCGAAGCTATGGATTAGAAATAATGGTAGGGGAGCGTTCTATATGCGAAGAAGTCAGATCGAGAGGACTGGTGGAGCGTATAGAAGAGAGAATGCCGGTGTGAGTAGCGGAACGAGGGTGAGAATCCCTCGCACCGAAAACCCAAGGTTTCCAGAGGAAGGTTCGTCCGCTCTGGGTAAGTCGGGACCTAAGGCGAGGGCGAAAGCCGTAGTCGATGGACAACAGGTAGAAATTCCTGTACTTATTATACTAGTGATGGAGTGACGGAGAAGGCTAGCTGAGCATGCTGATGGAATAGCATGTGCAAGTAAGGTAGCAGGCAAATAGGAAAATCCGTTTGCCATAATGCGAATATGCGATGCGGATGGAAAGCTACGGCGAGTACAGAAGTTAGTGAGGCCAGCTTCCAAGAAAAGCTTCTAACGTTAAAGTATGATAACCCGTACCGAAAATGGACACACATGGGTAAGGAGAGCATCCTAAGGTGAGCGAGAGAACTATAGCTAAGGAACTCTGCAAAATGACTCCGTAACTTCGGGAGAAGGAGTGCTTATAGAAATATAAGCCGCAGTAAAACGGCCCAAGCGACTGTTTACCAAAAACACAGCTCTCTGCTAAGTCGAAAGACGATGTATAGGGGGTGACGCCTGCCCGGTGCTGGAAGGTTAAGAGGAAGAGTTAGAGCAATCGAAGCTTAGAATTGAAGCCCCAGTAAACGGCGGCCGTAACTATAACGGTCCTAAGGTAGCGAAATTCCTTGTCAGGTAAGTTCTGACCCGCACGAAAGGCGTAACGATTTGGGCGCTGTCTCAGCTGTAGACTCGGTGAAGTCTTAGTACCTGTGAAGATGCAGGTTACCCGCGACTAGACGGAAAGACCCCATGGAGCTTTACTGTAGCTTGATATTGGATTTTGATGCAAGATGTACAGGATAGGTAGGAGACTAAGAGATATGCACGCCAGTGTGTAAGGAGTCGCCGTTGGGATACTACCCTTCTTGTATTAGAATTCTAACCGGATGCCATAAGCTGGTGACGGGACAGTGTCAGGTGGACAGTTTGACTGGGGCGGTCGCCTCCCAAAGAGTAACGGAGGCGCCCAAAGATACCCTCAGCTTGGATGGAAATCAAGCGTAGAGTGCAAAGGCATAAGGGTGTTTGACTGCGAGACCTACAAGTCGAGCAGGGACGAAAGTCGGGCTTAGTGATCCGGCGGTACCGAATGGAAGGGCCGTCGCTCAACGGATAAAAGCTACCCTGGGGATAACAGGCTGATCTCCCCCAAGAGTTCACATCGACGGGGAGGTTTGGCACCTCGATGTCGGCTCATCGCATCCTGGAGCTGAAGTCGGTTCCAAGGGTTGGGCTGTTCGCCCATTAAAGCGGTACGCGAGCTGGGTTCAGAACGTCGTGAGACAGTTCGGTCCCTATCTGTCGTGGGCGTAGGAAGTTTGAGAAGATCTGACCTTAGTACGAGAGGACCGGGTTGGACATACCAATGGTGCACCAGTTGTCACGCCAGTGGCATAGCTGGGTAGCTAAGTATGGAAAGGATAAACGCTGAAGGCATCTAAGTGTGAAACCTACTTCAAGATGAGACTTCCCATTACGCAAGTAAGTAAGACCCCTTAAAGACGATAAGGTTGATAGGTCAGGAGTGTAAGCATGGTGACATGTTCAGCGGACTGATACTAATAGGTCGAGGACTTAACCAATTGGACAAAGACAACAAAGTCGATTATTATCTAGTTTTGAGTGATCTAAGGAAAACTCGATAATCTGGTAACGATGGCATGATGGACACACCTGTACCCATCTCGAACACAGAAGTTAAGCATCATAACGGCGAAGATAGTGCGTTAGCGTGACAATAGCAAGTTGCCAGTTTAGCAAGGAGGAACGAAAGTTCCTCTTTTTGTTTACCCGAAAAGAAGCAAAAAAAAGAACCCGCCACAGCGGATTCTTTTAGGAAGAGAGTTTTATAGTTTATAATTCATTATTAGGGAGAGAGATAAGGTATTCACCTTACAGGTATAATATAGCCCGTGGGGATGAACTCATTATTACATAATTATGGATAATTATGGTAATGATTGAGAAAATTCACTTGGTCCACTTGCGATATAATGATTCGACTAGTTTGACTGCTTCAATGGTTTTGGCGCTGGTCATTACCGTGCTTTCCAACAGTCCAGCCTCGATGCATTCGTTGATATGATCGACTTCGTATACAAATTCACTTTCAAAAGGGAACTCATATGTTTCGCTGGTCCCCTCATAAAGGGTGACCGTCAGTCGGTCTGATTTCCAGTAGTTGGGTACGGTGAGGTATCCCTTGTCCCCGTAGAAGACTGCTTCGTTGACCAAAGGGACATTCATGGCAATGGTTGATGAAACCAGGATGTTATTATCAATGGTCAGCTGAAAATTACAGATTTCATCAGCTCCGGTGGGACATTTGATGCACGTGCCGTCAATTTCGAAATTAGGTTCATCTAAAAGATACTGAAGATATTCTATCGTATAGGTGGCACTGCCGTATAGGGCCCCGCCTCCCATCGCTAAATCGTACATCCAGTGATCATAAGTGAATCTCCCGGGAAAACCGGCCTTGAATTCGGCGTATTTTACTGGGCCGATAACATTAGCACCAAGCAGCTCTTTGATTTTTTTAGTGACCGGTAGATGGACTGCTTTTTGAGCTTCCATCAGAAAACATCTGTTCTCCAAGGCTAAATCAAAAAGTTCCCGGGCCTGTGCTTCAGTCATGACAAATGGTTTTTCAACAATCACGTTTTTGTGATGCTGCAGCGCGGCTTTGCAGTCGCGATAATGGAGTCCGTTGACTGTCGGGATGTAGACCACGTCGATATCAGCGTCCTGGTACAGTTCCTCGTAGCTGCCATAGTAATTTTTGATGTCCATTTTGGCAGCTGCCTCGCGGGCCTTTTCAAGACTTCTTGATGCGATAGCCTGAACTTTTCCGTTCTTGCTTTCGTTAATTCCCGCCACAAATCGTGAAACGATTGAAGCGGTACTGATTATTCCGTATCTTATCATATTGATCACCTCAATTAATTATATGAAAATCACCCGGACACCGTCAAGTTTTCAAAAATATTTTAATACCTAAAATCAAATTATCCCGATGTAATCGAGGTAATTGACGACCGGTTTTTTTGGGATGAAAAAGTGGCAAAAAAGGGTTGTCAAGGAAGGGGATAAGTGGTATATTGATTGAGCGCCAAAAAGAAGCGGCGCCAAAGAAAACATCAGGAATCAAGAGAATCAAAAAGTTGAAAAAAACTGTTGACTCTCAAGGGTAAATGATGTAAGATAATCAAGTCGGCTCAAGCGGGCCACAGTTCATTGAAAACTAAACAGAATTAAAAACACACGTCAATATTCTTAAGGAATATAAAGTAAATTAAGAGCTAAACAAACACAATTGTTTGTACAATAAACAATGGAGAGTTTGATCCTGGCTCAGGATGAACGCTGGCGGCGTGCCTAATACATGCAAGTCGAACGCTTCGATTTATCGAAGAGTGGCGAACGGGTGAGTAATACATAGGTAACCTGCCCTTAACAGGGGGATAACTACTAGAAATGGTAGCTAACACCGCATAGGTAAATGTTCCGCATGGAATATTTATTAAAAGACCTTTCAAGGTCTGGTAAAGGATGGACTTATGACGCATTAGCTAGTTGGTAAGGTAACGGCTTACCAAGGCGACGATGCGTAGCCGGCCTGAGAGGGTGAACGGCCACATTGGGACTGAGACACGGCCCAAACTCCTACGGGAGGCAGCAGTAGGGAATTTTCGGCAATGGGGGAAACCCTGACCGAGCAACGCCGCGTGAAGGAAGAAGGATTTCGGTTCGTAAACTTCTGTTATAAAGGAAGAACGATATCAGTAGGAAATGGCTGGTAAGTGACGGTACTTTATTAGAAAGCCACGGCTAACTACGTGCCAGCAGCCGCGGTAATACGTAGGTGGCAAGCGTTATCCGGAATTATTGGGCGTAAAGAGGGAGCAGGCGGTAACAAAGGTCTGTGGTGAAAGCCTGAAGCTTAACTTCAGCGAGCCATAGAAACCAGGTAACTAGAGTGCAAGAGAGGATCGTGGAATTCCATGTGTAGCGGTGAAATGCGTAGATATATGGAGGAACACCAGTGGCGAAGGCGACGATCTGGCTTGTAACTGACGCTGAGTCCCGAAAGCGTGGGGAGCAAATAGGATTAGATACCCTAGTAGTCCACGCCGTAAACGATGAGTACTAGGTGTTGGGGGTCGAACCTCAGTGCCGCAGTTAACGCAGTAAGTACTCCGCCTGAGTAGTACGTTCGCAAGAATGAAACTCAAAGGAATTGACGGGGGCCCGCACAAGCGGTGGAGCATGTGGTTTAATTCGAAGCAACGCGAAGAACCTTACCAGGTCTTGACATATATTTAAAGGCTCTAGAGATAGAGAGATAGTTATAGATATACAGGTGGTGCATGGTTGTCGTCAGCTCGTGTCGTGAGATGTTGGGTTAAGTCCCGCAACGAGCGCAACCCTTATCGTTAGTTACCATCATTAAGTTGGGGACTCTAACGAGACTGCCAGTGATAAGCTGGAGGAAGGCGGGGATGACGTCAAATCATCATGCCCCTTATGACCTGGGCTACACACGTGCTACAATGGATAGTGCAAAGGGAAGCGAAGCCGCGAGGTGGAGCAAAACCCATAAAACTATTCTCAGTTCGGATTGTAGTCTGCAACTCGACTACATGAAGTTGGAATCGCTAGTAATCGTGAATCAGCATGTCACGGTGAATACGTTCTCGGGCCTTGTACACACCGCCCGTCACACCATGAGAGTTGATAACACCCGAAGCCGGTGGCCTAACCGCAAGGAAGGAGCTGTCTAAGGTGGGATTGATGATTAGGGTGAAGTCGTAACAAGGTATCCCTACGGGAACGTGGGGATGGATCACCTCCTTTCTAAGGAGAACCGTTCAACCACCCCGGTTGAACAAAAACAAGAAGTGTTGTTAAGAAATTCTGTTTAGTTTTGAGTGAACTGAGATTTACTCAAAGATCATTGAAAACTGGATAATAATCGAAAGATAGAAAAGAGATCGAGGAAATGAAAATTTCCAAAATTTATAACCAGATAGATTTAATTAATTAATTTATGTGGTCTTTCTAGAAAAAGTCGAAAAAAAACTAAGAAAAAACTAAAATTTTACAACAGTAAAAGTTTAATCAAACACCAATAGGTAAAGTAAGAAAGAGCGTATGGTGAATGCCTAGGCACAAAGAGGCGATGAAGGACGCAGCGAACGGCGAAACGCGACGGGGAGTAGTAAGCATACATTGATCCGTCGATGTCCGAATGGGGGAACCCAGTTAGTTTAACCGCTAATTATATATAAGTGAATACATAGCTTATATAGGCAAGACGCAGGGAACTGAAACATCTAAGTACCTGCAGGAGAAGAAAATAAACAATGATTTCCTAAGTAGTGGCGAGCGAAAGGGAAAGAGCCCAAACCTGACAAAGTCAGGGGTTGTAGGACTACTAATAACGACACAGACATCATTATAGAAGAATCAGTTGGGAAGCTGAGCCAAAGAGAGTGACAGCCTCGTATTTGAAATAGTGACGAAGTCAAAGTAGCACCTGAGTACGGCGGGACACGAGAAATCTTGTCGGAATCTGCCAGGACCATCTGGTAAGGCTAAATACTCCTTTGTGACCGATAGTGAACCAGTACCGTGAGGGAAAGGTGAAAAGAACCCCGGGAGGGGAGTGAAATAGAACCTGAAACCATATGCTTACAACAAGTTAGAGCCCGTTAATGGGTGATAGCGTGCCTTTTGTAGAATGAACCGGCGAGTTACGATATGCAGCAAGGTTAAGTAGGATATACGGAGCCGAAGCGAAAGCGAGTCTTAATAGGGCGAAAGTTGTATGTTGTAGACCCGAAACCGAGTGATCTAGCCATGACCAGGTTGAAGTTGGGGTAAAACCCGATGGAGGACCGAACCGACCCCCGTTGAAACGTTGGCGGATGAGTTGTGGCTAGGGGTGAAATTCCAATCGAACTCGGAGATAGCTGGTTCTCCCCGAAATAGCTTTAGGGCTAGCGTCAAGGTAGAGTAATATGAAGGTAGAGCACTGAATGTATGATGGCCTCATCTCGAGGTACTGAATATAATCAAACTCCGAATGTCATAATTATATACTTGGCAGTCAGACAGTGGGTGATAAGGTCCATTGTCAAGAGGGAAACAGCCCAGACCATCAGCTAAGGTCCCAAAATATACACTAAGTGGAAAAGGATGTGGAGATGTCCAGACAACTAGGAGGTTGGCTCAGAAGCAGCCACCCTTTAAAGAGTGCGTAACAGCTCACTAGTCGAATGACTCTGCGCCGAAAATTTACCGGGGCTAAGTGTAATACCGAAGCTATGGATTAGAAATAATGGTAGGGGAGCGTTCTATATGCGAAGAAGTCAGATCGAGAGGACTGGTGGAGCGTATAGAAGAGAGAATGCCGGTGTGAGTAGCGGAACGAGGGTGAGAATCCCTCGCACCGAAAACCCAAGGTTTCCAGAGGAAGGTTCGTCCGCTCTGGGTAAGTCGGGACCTAAGGCGAGGGCGAAAGCCGTAGTCGATGGACAACAGGTAGAAATTCCTGTACTTATTATACTAGTGATGGAGTGACGGAGAAGGCTAGCTGAGCATGCTGATGGAATAGCATGTGCAAGTAAGGTAGCAGGCAAATAGGAAAATCCGTTTGCCATAATGCGAATATGCGATGCGGATGGAAAGCTACGGCGAGTACAGAAGTTAGTGAGGCCAGCTTCCAAGAAAAGCTTCTAACGTTAAAGTATGATAACCCGTACCGAAAATGGACACACATGGGTAAGGAGAGCATCCTAAGGTGAGCGAGAGAACTATAGCTAAGGAACTCTGCAAAATGACTCCGTAACTTCGGGAGAAGGAGTGCTTATAGAAATATAAGCCGCAGTAAAACGGCCCAAGCGACTGTTTACCAAAAACACAGCTCTCTGCTAAGTCGAAAGACGATGTATAGGGGGTGACGCCTGCCCGGTGCTGGAAGGTTAAGAGGAAGAGTTAGAGCAATCGAAGCTTAGAATTGAAGCCCCAGTAAACGGCGGCCGTAACTATAACGGTCCTAAGGTAGCGAAATTCCTTGTCAGGTAAGTTCTGACCCGCACGAAAGGCGTAACGATTTGGGCGCTGTCTCAGCTGTAGACTCGGTGAAGTCTTAGTACCTGTGAAGATGCAGGTTACCCGCGACTAGACGGAAAGACCCCATGGAGCTTTACTGTAGCTTGATATTGGATTTTGATGCAAGATGTACAGGATAGGTAGGAGACTAAGAGATATGCACGCCAGTGTGTAAGGAGTCGCCGTTGGGATACTACCCTTCTTGTATTAGAATTCTAACCGGATGCCATAAGCTGGTGACGGGACAGTGTCAGGTGGACAGTTTGACTGGGGCGGTCGCCTCCCAAAGAGTAACGGAGGCGCCCAAAGATACCCTCAGCTTGGATGGAAATCAAGCGTAGAGTGCAAAGGCATAAGGGTGTTTGACTGCGAGACCTACAAGTCGAGCAGGGACGAAAGTCGGGCTTAGTGATCCGGCGGTACCGAATGGAAGGGCCGTCGCTCAACGGATAAAAGCTACCCTGGGGATAACAGGCTGATCTCCCCCAAGAGTTCACATCGACGGGGAGGTTTGGCACCTCGATGTCGGCTCATCGCATCCTGGAGCTGAAGTCGGTTCCAAGGGTTGGGCTGTTCGCCCATTAAAGCGGTACGCGAGCTGGGTTCAGAACGTCGTGAGACAGTTCGGTCCCTATCTGTCGTGGGCGTAGGAAGTTTGAGAAGATCTGACCTTAGTACGAGAGGACCGGGTTGGACATACCAATGGTGCACCAGTTGTCACGCCAGTGGCATAGCTGGGTAGCTAAGTATGGAAAGGATAAACGCTGAAGGCATCTAAGTGTGAAACCTACTTCAAGATGAGACTTCCCATTACGCAAGTAAGTAAGACCCCTTAAAGACGATAAGGTTGATAGGTCAGGAGTGTAAGCATGGTGACATGTTCAGCGGACTGATACTAATAGGTCGAGGACTTAACCAATTGGACAAAGACAACAAAGTCGATTATTATCTAGTTTTGAGTGATCTAAGGAAAACTCGATAATCTGGTAACGATGGCATGATGGACACACCTGTACCCATCTCGAACACAGAAGTTAAGCATCATAACGGCGAAGATAGTGCGTTAGCGTGACAATAGCAAGTTGCCAGTTTAGCAAGGAGGAACGAAAGTTCCTCTTTTTGTTTACCCGAAAAGAAGCAAAAAAAAGAACCCGCCACAGCGGATCCTTTTAGGAAGAGAGTTTTATAGTCTATAATTCATTATTAGGGAGAGAGATAAGGTATTCACCTTACACCTATAATATAGCCCGTGGGGATGAACTCATTATTACATAATTATGGATAATTATGGTAAATAGCTCTAATATTGGGTAGTTTCTTTCGGTCAAATTCCATTGACTTTGTCGTTAGGATAGGGTAATATGTTTCGAGTAAGTAGCGTGTTACTGTTTAATCAGGCATTAACTATTTAAAAAAGTTGCATTTTTTGCGTGCTTTTTTAGGTGGTTAATGCTTTTTTTATTTGGGCCCAGGGTAAGTGGCTGCTTAAAATTATCAATTAGGAGTAGACAGAATAGATTATGAAAGACAAATCTTTTGCGGTCTTACAGCGAGTAGGACGTAGTTTCATGTTACCAATCGCAATTCTTCCGGTTGCCGGATTATTGCTTGGTATCGGGGGATCATTTACTAATGCGACAATGATCTCAGCTTATCATTTGGAAGGTGTTCTTGGAGAGGGAACAATCCTTCATGCTTTACTGACAGTTATGTCAAACTGTGGAGATATCATTTTTGGAAATCTTCCAATTATTTTTGCGATGGGTGTAGCTATCGGGATGGCTAAAACTGAAAAATCAGTAGCTGCCTTGGCTGCGGCGATTGCGTTCTTTGTAATGCATACTGCAATCAACACAATGGGTACGATCACAGGTGGATTCGCATCTTTGCCTGATGGATCAGTTACTTCAACAGTCGGGATTGAGACATTGCAAATGGGGGTCTTCGGTGGGATCATAGTTGGTCTTGGTGTTGCGAGCCTGCATAATAAATATTATAAAATTCAATTACCTCAGGTTCTTTCTTTCTTTGGAGGGACCAGATTTGTACCAATCGTTTCAGCTGCAACATATTTAATTGTCGGAGTTGCAATGTATTTTGTTTGGCCATTTATCCAGTCAGCGATTTACTCTCTTGGTGATTTGGTTCGCGGTACCGGATATCTGGGTACTTTGATTTACGGAATCATTGAAAGAGCATTGATTCCATTTGGATTGCACCATGTCTTCTACCTTCCATTCTGGCAAACAGGAGTCGGTGGGACATTCATGGTTGATGGACAATTGATTGAGGGAGCACAAAATATCTTCTTTGCTCAATTGGCGTCATCGGATACAACTCAATTTACAGTTGAAGCAACCAGATTTATGGCCGGGAAATTCCCATTCATGATTTTCGGATTACCGGGAGCGGCTCTGGCGATGTATCAATCAGCTAAAAAAGAAAAACGCAATGTTGTCGGAGGACTGCTTTTATCGGCTGCCCTAACTTCAATGCTTACCGGAATAACTGAGCCAATCGAATTCACATTCCTGTTTGTAGCACCGTTGCTTTATGCAATGCACTGTGTTTTGGCTGGCTTGTCATACATGTTAATGCATGTTTTCAATGTCGGTGTCGGGATGACTTTCTCAGGAGGGATTATTGACTTGTTCCTGTTTGGGATCCTTCAAGGTAACGCCAAAACCAATTGGATTTTCGTTCCTTTGGTAGGAATCGGATACTTTGCAGTATACTATTTCCTGTTCAAATTCATGATTTCGAAGTTCAATTTGAAAACTCCAGGGCGTGAGGATGATTCACAAGAAACAAAACTTTACAACCGTGCGGATTTTGACAAGAAAACCGGAATGAACACATCGGTGGGATCAGGGTCTAAGAATACGGAAACTGGTTCAAATGAAAATAACACTTCGGTGCTGTTGGAAAAAGGTCTTGGAGGTCGTGACAATATCAGTGATGTTGACTGTTGTGCGACAAGACTTAGAATTACGGTTAAAGATGACAAACTGGTTGATGAAGGTGTATTGAAACAAACCGGAGCGGCCGGAGTGATCAAAAAAGGTCAGGGAGTACAAATCATCTTCGGACCTCAGGTTACTGTTATCAAAGCCAATTTTGAAGAATACTTAGGTTAATAATGATGAAAAAGTATGTAGCCTATCTTATCGACCTGTGTTTGAATCTGTTTGCCACGTCGGTCTTCTTATTTTTTCAAAGATCTTTCGTTGGGCAAAATTATTATCTGCGTTCATATTACATGTTGGCATGTGCTATAATAATCTTGATGTATCTAACCGTCTATCTGCCTGTCAGAACTGACGGCCAGACACTTGGAATGATTTTGATGCATATTAAAGTTGAAAACATCGATAAGACACCACGTACTTTTTTTCAATCTTTTCTAAGGGAATTGGTGCTTAAATTTTCGATGGCGCCGATTTTCATCCCGATAATCGGATGTTATCTGATTGTCGTAAACGGAATTATGAAAAGAAATCTGAGATTAGAACTGCCACATGACATTATATTAAATACAAGAATTAAGGAGTGTTAAAATGAATATATTCAAAAGAAAGAAAAACAAATTTATCGAAATCACAGCGCCAGTAAATGGAATTGCCAAAAACATTGAAGCGACTCCGGATCCGGTATTCTCACAAAGAATGATGGGTGACGGAATCATGATTGAACCTAAGGATGGTAAACTGGTTGCCCCGGCCAAAGCTGAGGTCTCATTGGTTTTCCCTACTTTGCATGCAGTTGGTCTGAAGATGGATGATGGGACTGAAATCCTGTTGCACTTCGGTTTGGAAACTGTAGCGTTGAATGGTCAGGGATTCACAAGCCATATTGAAAAAGGTCAAATGGTTAAACCTGGGGATCTGCTGATTGAAGCTGATTTGGACTATATCAAAGCGAATGCCACAAGCGATGTCTTGGTCATGGTGTTTACTTCAGTTGCCCAAGGCAAAGAACTTGAATTCAATTACGGCGAAGTGACGACTGGCGATTTGGTTGCTAAATTGAAATAATGTTCCAAATATTACGGGTATTAAATAATTCTTGTGTTCTTGTAAAAGATGAAAATGATGTGGAAACAATAATTTTATCCAATGGAATAGGCTTTAACCAAAAGCCGGGAAATCTGATTGAAAATGATGAGAAGTATCAGATTTACTCCTTGGCAAATGAAGACCAGAAGAAAATCAGAGAAGTGGTTACCCACACCGATCCGCTGTTTATCGAAATAGCAGGGGAAATTATCGCTTTGGCGAAAAAGGAATTTGATAGTGTTGATGATAAAATTCTCATAGCTCTGGCTGATCATATCGAATTTGCGGTTTATCGAATCAAAAACAATATCGATATCACCAATCCCTTCTCGCAGGATATCTCGGTGATATTCGATCAGGAATATGCCGTGGCGATGAAGGCCAAGGATATTATTTACGAAAAATGTGGGGTTGTGATCAACGAAGAGGAAATTGCTTTTATCACTTTGCATATTCACACTTCTTTAACTGTTTCCACCAAAATCAATAATTTTCTGGAACTGACCAGGATTGTAAATAAGTACTTAGGGGTAATGGAACGGGATTTTGAAATAGTTATCGACAATAATACTGTTTTCTACAACCGTTTTTTGACCCATATTAAATATATGCTGGTCAGAATTGAAAAGCAGGAAGTTCTGTCAGTCGATATATCGGAATTCATTAAATTAAAATATGAATATGCTTACTCGCTTGCTCAAAAAATTTGTGCGGAAATATCAGCGGATTTCAATTATCCGCTTGATGATATCGAGGTCAGTTATCTGGCAATCCATATTGAACGGATTAAAAATGACGAGATAGAAAGAAGCAATAGTCAAAAACGTCTTGATTGATTTAATCAGGCGTTTTTTTCAATTAAGAAAAAGCCAAAGGCGGCCAGATCGGCCGCCTTTGGTTAGAGAAATATATCTATTATAAGTATGAGAGAGAAAGTGTAAGTTTTCTTACATTCATATCATAGCTCATCTTTGTCAGTAGAATATTGAAATATTACGGGTAATTGTGTGAAATGCTGCTAATTTGCAGGTAATGTTCCAATAAAATGTAAAAATAGCACTCTCGTGCTATTTTCGGAAGAAATTGAATGTAATTAAACTCTATTAGCTAGTTTATTACATTGATAGAATAACACATTATTGGAGTTGAATCATGGGATAACTGTGTGTAATTATGTGATATGCATGATTTGTACAAATTTACAACCTAAGTTTACGAAAAAACTAAATTATTTTCATATCAGATGTTTTTTGTATTAAATTATCAAGGGAAACCTTATTAAATTAGGTAACTATATTCAATCTTTGGGTCAAACCGGACAAATTAATTATAATCTTAAATAAATGGATGCCGATTTGTGAATATAGTAAAAAATCCGCTAATCGCGGATTGTTTTTCTTCGCATAAAGAGAGTTTCCCTGGTAGCGCATATTTTATCGGCTATTGTAACAATGATGCCAATCTTGCTGTTTGGAGGCATTATGGTCAAAGGGAACATATGGCGCTCGATTGCGTGTCTTATTTCCACATCGATATCATAATCCCTGAGGGCGTTGTCACCGGCAATTTTACATGGAAAAAACCATGAAGCTGGTGGGATCCGTTTTTGTCATGCCAGTCATACAGATAGTAGTCATGAAGCAGGGCCGCTGTGATTAGTCGCCTTTCGTCGACTTCGATTCCATATTTATGTTTCAGACGGATGCTTTCAATCGCAACATCCCGGGAATGTTCGAAAACAGTTTTGGTCCCGTGGGCGATGAACTCATGGAGCATTGCGTAATTTCCGTTGTTATTTAGTTCAATGATTATTTCGTCTATCAGTCTTGTCATACTACCATTGTATCCTAAAAAATGGATATTACAAGTCAAATGGATTATAATTGTAAAAGATGAGTGGAAAATACAGATGGAGGAATGATTGGCATGTATTTTGAATATGGACCTAAGGAATTGGAATATCTGGCAAACCGGGATCAAAAAATGAGATGGGCAATCGAGCAGATAGGCTTAATTGAAAGAGATGTTGAAAATGATCTTTTTATTGGAGTGGTAAGGTCAATAATCTCACAGCAGATATCGACCAAAGCGCAGCAGACAATTTGGGACCGGGTTGTTTTGGAACTCGAAGATGTGACTCCGGCTAAGTTGGCTGAAGTAGATATTGGGACCTTGCAAAAGAAGGGAATGACTTTCAAGAAAGCCGAATATATCAAAAAATTTGCCGGTGAGGTGACTTCTGGAAGAATTGATCTTGAGGGCTTACACAGTTTGTCCGATGAAGAGGTCATCGCCGAACTGATCAAGATTGACGGGGTTGGGAAGTGGACTGCGGAAATGTTGATGATTTTTACGATGCAACGGCCCGATATCCTTTCCTATGGTGACCTGGCAATCAAAAAGGGATTGCGAATGCTTTATCATCACCGGAAAATCACTGAAAAACTATTCAAAAAATATCAGCGGCGATTCAGCCCCTACGGCTCGGTTGCCAGTCTGTATCTTTGGGCGATTGCCGGCGGCAAAATTCCCGGAATGAAAGATTATGCACCAAAAAGAAAATAAACACCCTTCCGTGTCATAACCCTGCCATATTTTGAGAATATATTTTTATCAGGAGGTATAAATATGTGGTATTTAATAATCGGAATTCCAGTATACTTACTGTATAAAGAGGGCATCTTCAGTCGTGCCGGAACAAAGAAAACCGACAATGCCAAGGATATCTTGGCTAGACGCTTTGCGATGGGAGAGATAGATGCGCAGGAATATTATCAAAAAATGGAAGTATTGGAAAAAGACTAGGAGGAATTAATTATGTTTAACAATTTATTGGCGTATGGTTACCATGACCGAATGATGGACTGGGGTTGTGGAGAGTTCTTGGGATATAGCAGTTGGTTGGGATGGGGATTCCGTCTCTTGCCTTATTTGATTTTAATCATTGCCGGAATAGTCATCTACCGCATTTATCATCGCAAACAGGAGGCATCGCATCTTGATGTTTTGAAAAACCTCTATGCGAGTGGTAAAATAGATGAAGAAGAATATTTGAAAAGAAAAGAAGTGCTGAAGAAAAAATAGCACTGGAGGAGTCGGACATGTATAGGATTTTGGTTGTTGAAGATGAAAAGGATATCTCCCGGATTTTGGGAAAGTATCTTGATAAGGCCGGGTATGATTATGATATTTGCCATGATGGTTTTTCCGGATTGGAAATGTTCAGTGAAAAAGAGTATCATCTGGTGCTCTTGGACATCATGATGGAAGGAATCGATGGCTTGGAGATATTGAGAAGAATCCGCAATGTTTCCAATGTTCCGGTTTTGATGACAACAGCCAGAATCGCTGAAGTTGATCGCCTGAAGGGATTCGATCTGGGTGCGGATGATTATATTGTCAAACCCTATTCGATGAAAGAGTTGATGTCGCGGATCAAGGTGTTTTTGAATCGGGTCTATGGGGCGAATGATTTTGTGGAAATCGGCCAGCTGAAAATCGATCTTGACCGCAAAGAAGGTTTTTTTGAAAATAACAATCTCAATCTTTCGAAAATTGAGTACAGTATTCTGGAAGTCCTGATGAAAAACCGAGATCACGTTTTTACCCGCGAAAATCTGATTGAGAGTGCTTTTGGCTTTGATTCCGAAATTGATAACCGTTCAATTGATACATATATCAAGCGGATCCGCAGGAAAATAGAACCGGATCCCAAAAATCCTCAGTATCTGATTACCAAATACGGAGTGGGGTATTACTTTGAAGGAGCCGGTCATGCAAAAAAGAAAAATTAAAATTAGAACTTTGATGATGGTCGTCATGATAATCAGTGCAGTGATCCTGGTTAGTTTGTCGACTCTGATGTTCGGGGAGTTGTTTTCAAGTGGCTTTAGAGCCCAGTTCGTCCCTGATGGCCATCACTCCGGTTATATTACGGTTGTCGATGTCGAACAGCTTCTCCTGGAGGTAGGATTCAAAGTTGCGGCAGTGGGGATCCTATTCTCGGTCTGTTTGGCCTTTTTGGTAAGCCGATGGCTGTCAAAAGATGTTTTGAAATCAGTGGACTCGGCCAAAAGCATAACTGATGAAAAATTTGTGCCAATCAGTAATTCCAAAATCCAGGAATTCGATAATCTTAACGATACTTTGATTGATATCAACACCAGACTAAATATCAAAAATCAAAATCGGAAAAACATCTATGACCAACTCTATCACCAGTCGAGAACACCTCTGACAATCATGAAAAATATCCTTGAAGGAATCGAAGATGGTGTGGTGGAAATGGATGATGACGAGATTAGAGTCTGTCAAAATCAGGTTGAAAATCTTCAGGAATTGATTGATAATATGGAATTGATGATTGACGGCAGCTACGAGCTAGTCAAAATGCGATTGGAAAGTTTTGATTTGCGGGATATCATCAAAAAGATAGTTTCCGGATATCAAAGGCAGTTCAACCAAAAAGGAATTGAATTGAAAATAAATAATGATCAGATAACCAAGGTCTACAACGATCGGTTCAAAATTTCCCAATCAATTTACAATCTCGTTAACAATGCGTTCAAATATACCAATCCCGGAGGCACCGTGGAACTGGATTATTACAGCGAGGATGACAAGGCGATAATCAAAGTCAAAGATACCGGAATCGGAATAACCAAAAGCGAACTCGAACATATTTTCAAAGCATTCTACCGAGGCGAGGGAGTATCGATGGTTCCCGGGGAGGGAATCGGGCTATACATGCTTAAAGAAAATATCGAGGCCTGTCAAGGACTGGTGCGGGTCATGTCAACACCGGGAGAAGGAACGCTTTTCACAATTGAAATACCAATTCATTATCAAGAGGGCTGAATCACTTCAGTCCCCTTTTTTGTTTTGATGTCAACCAACTGTCATGAAATCGATTGACAATAAAATAGGTAGATGCTAAGATAGTGTTTGACTATTCTAACATTAAAGGCAGGGATAAATATGAAGACTCTAGATCAGGTGCGGGTTGGAGAAACGGCGGTCATCAAAAAGATAAACGGCCAGGGAGCTACCCGGAGAAGAATCATGGATATGGGAATAACTAAAGGAATCGAAGTCAAAGTTCGTAAACTGGCGCCATTGGGTGATCCGATTCAGTTGTCTTTGCGCGGCTATGAATTGACAATCAGAAAAGATGATGCCAAGATGATAGTAGTTGAAGGAGGTGAATAATATGGTCAATATTGCCCTGATTGGTAATCCCAACAGCGGGAAGACTACGTTATTCAATAACCTTACCGGATCGAATCAGACTGTCGGTAATTGGCCGGGAGTTACTGTCGAAAAGAAAACCGGAACCATTAAGAACCATCCTGATTCCATTGTAGTCGACCTTCCGGGAGTTTATTCACTGTCTCCTTACACCTTAGAAGAGGTTGTGGCCCGTGATTATCTGGTAAATGAGACGCCTGACGTAATAATAAATATTGTCGATGCGACTAATCTTGAAAGGAACCTGTACCTTTCAACTCAAATATTCGAACTGGGAATTCCAGTAGTTCTCGCTTTGAATATGATCGATGTGGTCCGTAAAAACGGTGATCAAATCAACTTGGAGAAACTGTCAAAGTCTTTTGGGGTTGATATTGTTGAAATTTCAGCTTTGCATGGCGAGGGTATCGATAACGTGATTGAAAGGGCGATTTTGCGCAGCAAGGATCGAAATCTTCCTCGAGAGCCCCGTTACTCGGGAGACATCGAGCACGTGATTGCCCATGTCGAGGATATAGTGGGGAAATACGGTTATGATGACCGGGTGTGTCGTTATCTGGCGATCAAGTCAATTGAAAAAGACGCTCTGATTCTGGATCGAATCAAGTTTACTCCCGAGGATCTTAAAATCATCGAGTCATATGTGACTCAAGCTGAAGCCCGGCAAGATGACGATATTCATTCAATCATCACCAATGACCGTTATAACTATGTGACCAAGTACACTTCCAGGTATTTGATCAGAGCATCGGATACTAGCGAGTCGCTGACGGTCAAAATCGACAAAATCGTTACAAACAAGTATCTGGCAATTCCAATCTTCATCGTGATAATTTTTATGATTTATTTCATTGCCATTTCCACTGTTGGTAAGTGGGCTACTGATTTCACCAATGATGTGATCGTGGCTGACTGGGTCCAAGGAGGACTTACCACATTGTTTGGAATATGGGGGGTCTCATCATGGGTTGAGGGTCTGGTAATTGATGGAGTGATTGGTGGGGTCGGATCGGTTCTGGGATTCGTTCCGCAAATAATGGTGCTTTCTTTTTTGATGGCGATTCTTGAAGATATCGGATACATGTCCCGAATCGCATTTATTATGGACAAGGTCTTTAGAAGATTTGGACTTTCGGGTAAATCAATCATCCCGATGCTAGTATCGACCGGATGTGGAGTTCCGGGAATTATGGCGACTAGAACGATTGAATCGCAACGGGATCGAAGAATAACAATCATAACCACAACATTCATCCCCTGCTCGGCCAAAATCCCAATCATTTCCCTGATTGCGGTAGCCCTGTTCAATGGTTCCTGGTGGGTGGCTCCTTCGGCATACTTTATTGGAATTGTTGCTGTAGGGGTATCCGGAATCATTTTGAAGAAAACCCGGAATTTTTCCGGGCAGCCGGCTCCTTTTGTGATGGAAATGCCGACTTATCATCTGCCGGTGATGCGCAATGTCATCAAAACAACTTGGCATCGGGGATATGAATTCATTCAAAAAGCGGTGACTGTAATCCTGGTGGCTTCAATAGTGCTGTGGTTCTTGCAGGCGTATGGATTTGACAATGGTTCCTTGATGATGGTCAGTGACAATTCAAACAGTTTGTTGGCTGGCTTGGGCGGGCTTATCGCTCCGATATTCGGACCGGTCGGATTTGCCAACTGGCAAGGCGCGGTTGGTACGATAACTGGTTTGATAGCCAAAGAGAATCTGGTGTCGACGCTGGGGGTTGTTTACAATTTCAGTGACAGTGGTTTGGCGTTTGGTAATTTTACCAATGACTTCACCCCGCTACAGGCATTTTCTTTTATGGTTTTCAATTTGCTTTGTGCCCCTTGCTTCGCCTCAATCGGGGCGATGTATCAGGAATTCAAAGATGTCCGCTGGACCATATTCGCAGTTACCTATATGACGATATTCTCTTATATCGTATCAATGATTATTTATCAGTTAGGACTTTTCCTGGTGGCGGGAGTAATCTCGGTATTTACATTCATCGCCATGGCTGCTCTGGCTCTGATAATATATCAAGTGTTTAGAAAAGCGCCGCGAACAGTAGAATAATAAAAAAATAAGACTTGGCTATAGGGATGGACCTAAGCCAAGTCTTATTTTTTTGAACTTATTAAATTAATCAAGTTTGAAGGAATGGCGATGATGATAATCATGAACAGGGTCAAAGCGAAAATCGATGCCATATCCAAGTTGATTCGGGCCAGGTACAACTGACTGCCGATGCCGTTTGCGGATGAAATGAAGATTTCAGCCATTACGGCAATCTTGATGCTTAAAGGCAGGGCGGCGTTGATAGCGGAAAGAAAACTGGACTTCAACAAGGGAATAATCACAGTGACCATATTTGATATCTCGCTGATTCCAAACAATTCGGCAACATCCAGATAATCGCTTTCGATTGCCAGGTAACCATTAAGGATTGAATAATAGAATATCGGCAAAGTCATCATCAGGATTATCAGCAGCAATGAAGTTGTTGAGCTGAACCAGACGATAATGATCAGGATGTACGATGCCTGTGGCACGGTTTGGAATATCTTGATGATCGGTTCAAGATGCTCGCGGATTTTTTGGTTATAACCCGACATCAGGGCCAAAAAGCTCCCCAGCAACATGGCAATCATAAAGGCGATAAAAACCCTGAGCAAAGTTGCCAATAGCGATAAGTAGAATCTTGACGATGTGATCATCTCGGCCATTTTTAAAAATACCGCTTCGGGTGTGGGCAACAAAACCGGTTTATTGACAATAATACTAAGTATCTGCCAGATACTTAGTATTATCAGAGTTGTGATTAATTGACGTTTCATTGTCAAATTGACATATCTTGTGAATATTCAATATTGAATAATGAAAGAAAATCGGTTACTTGTTGTTCGCACGCATCGGCTGGGACATATTTGATGTTTTGACCTTCAATCGAATTTTCAACGATTTGAGCAGCTGGTAATTTTAAAGTATCAGTTGTGATGTCTTCAAGATATGTACCAAGGTATGGGAAATCATTGTTGGTGAATTCGTCGACTTCATCCAGTAAGGTGCTTACCGAAGAACCATCTTTGACGAAAATTGCTGCCTGTGGATATCCTTCACCACCAGGGTAGCTTTCCTGCAGATCGGCGATAACTTGGAGATCCATTCCTGACTGAGCTCCGATTGCGATTGTTGCAGTAACTAATGGTTCAGCCAGAAGACCGGCTTTGGCATGGCCTGCCAATAATTGTTGTTGAACACTGGTAACCGAAGAATAGTAAACCGGTGTAAGTGAAGTATCGATGTCGGCTTGAGCGACAATTTTTCCAGGAACTGCTGCTTCTCCAAACAGAGCCAGCTCCCCCTCATCGTCCAGGACATCAGGTCCGGTACCGACGTAGTAAAGATTACCCCATGTGATGACAGCGGCCATCTTGTAATCGGTTTGGTCGGCCGCGATTAATGCGCATCCAAGATTGAGCGGGGCGACAATAATATCGTAAGCGCTTTCATCTTTAATAAACTCCGCTTGAAGTAAGTCAGGTCCGTCGACGATGTCAAACATTCCGTCGGCAACCACATCTTGATATGTTGAAACAAATGCCAGAGTAGGAGCTCCAGCCGGGGTGATAATGTTGATGGTATCTTGATCGCTGGTGCTGCTACAGCCAAAAAGTCCAACGGCAAGGATACTGCTTAAAACTAAATTTCTTAATTTTTTCATATACAACCTCCAATTTCTTATAACAAAATTGTAACACAAATCATCAAATTAGTCATTTTATATAATACGATATTTAAGGGATGGTTTTATGATATAATTCTTTGATTCGGATTATCCCGATTTAATCGAGGTAATTGACGACCGGTTTTTTTGGGGATGAAAAAGTGGCAAAAAAGGGTTGTCAAAGGAGGGGATAAGTGGTATATTGATTGAGCGCCAAAAAGAAGCGGCGCCAAAGAAAACATCAGGAATCAAGAGAATGAAAAAGTTGAAAAAAACTGTTGACTCTCAAGGGTAAATGATGTAAGATAATCAAGTCGGCTCAAGAGGGCCACAGTTCATTGAAAACTAAACAGAATTAAAAACACACGTCAATATTCTTAAGGAATATAAAGTAAATTAAGAGCTAAACAAACACAATTGTTTGTACAATAAACAATGGAGAGTTTGATCCTGGCTCAGGATGAACGCTGGCGGCGTGCCTAATACATGCAAGTCGAACGCTTCGATTTATCGAAGAGTGGCGAACGGGTGAGTAATACATAGGTAACCTGCCCTTAACAGGGGGATAACTACTAGAAATGGTAGCTAACACCGCATAGGTAAATGTTCCGCATGGAATATTTATTAAAAGACCTTTCAAGGTCTGGTAAAGGATGGACTTATGACGCATTAGCTAGTTGGTAAGGTAACGGCTTACCAAGGCGACGATGCGTAGCCGGCCTGAGAGGGTGAACGGCCACATTGGGACTGAGACACGGCCCAAACTCCTACGGGAGGCAGCAGTAGGGAATTTTCGGCAATGGGGGAAACCCTGACCGAGCAACGCCGCGTGAAGGAAGAAGGATTTCGGTTCGTAAACTTCTGTTATAAAGGAAGAACGATATCAGTAGGAAATGGCTGGTAAGTGACGGTACTTTATTAGAAAGCCACGGCTAACTACGTGCCAGCAGCCGCGGTAATACGTAGGTGGCAAGCGTTATCCGGAATTATTGGGCGTAAAGAGGGAGCAGGCGGTAACAAAGGTCTGTGGTGAAAGCCTGAAGCTTAACTTCAGCGAGCCATAGAAACCAGGTAACTAGAGTGCAAGAGAGGATCGTGGAATTCCATGTGTAGCGGTGAAATGCGTAGATATATGGAGGAACACCAGTGGCGAAGGCGACGATCTGGCTTGTAACTGACGCTGAGTCCCGAAAGCGTGGGGAGCAAATAGGATTAGATACCCTAGTAGTCCACGCCGTAAACGATGAGTACTAGGTGTTGGGGGTCGAACCTCAGTGCCGCAGTTAACGCAGTAAGTACTCCGCCTGAGTAGTACGTTCGCAAGAATGAAACTCAAAGGAATTGACGGGGGCCCGCACAAGCGGTGGAGCATGTGGTTTAATTCGAAGCAACGCGAAGAACCTTACCAGGTCTTGACATATATTTAAAGGCTCTAGAGATAGAGAGATAGTTATAGATATACAGGTGGTGCATGGTTGTCGTCAGCTCGTGTCGTGAGATGTTGGGTTAAGTCCCGCAACGAGCGCAACCCTTATCGTTAGTTACCATCATTAAGTTGGGGACTCTAACGAGACTGCCAGTGATAAGCTGGAGGAAGGCGGGGATGACGTCAAATCATCATGCCCCTTATGACCTGGGCTACACACGTGCTACAATGGATAGTGCAAAGGGAAGCGAAGCCGCGAGGTGGAGCAAAACCCATAAAACTATTCTCAGTTCGGATTGTAGTCTGCAACTCGACTACATGAAGTTGGAATCGCTAGTAATCGTGAATCAGCATGTCACGGTGAATACGTTCTCGGGCCTTGTACACACCGCCCGTCACACCATGAGAGTTGATAACACCCGAAGCCGGTGGCCTAACCGCAAGGAAGGAGCTGTCTAAGGTGGGATTGATGATTAGGGTGAAGTCGTAACAAGGTATCCCTACGGGAACGTGGGGATGGATCACCTCCTTTCTAAGGAGAACCGTTCAACCACCCCGGTTGAACAAAAACAAGAAGTGTTGTTAAGAAATTCTGTTTAGTTTTGAGTGAACTGAGATTTACTCAAAGATCATTGAAAACTGGATAATAATCGAAAGATAGAAAAGAGATCGAGGAAATGAAAATTTCCAAAATTTATAACCAGATAGATTTAATTAATTAATTTATGTGGTCTTTCTAGAAAAAGTCGAAAAAAAACTAAGAAAAAACTAAAATTTTACAACAGTAAAAGTTTAATCAAACACCAATAGGTAAAGTAAGAAAGAGCGTATGGTGAATGCCTAGGCACAAAGAGGCGATGAAGGACGCAGCGAACGGCGAAACGCGACGGGGAGTAGTAAGCATACATTGATCCGTCGATGTCCGAATGGGGGAACCCAGTTAGTTTAACCGCTAATTATATATAAGTGAATACATAGCTTATATAGGCAAGACGCAGGGAACTGAAACATCTAAGTACCTGCAGGAGAAGAAAATAAACAATGATTTCCTAAGTAGTGGCGAGCGAAAGGGAAAGAGCCCAAACCTGACAAAGTCAGGGGTTGTAGGACTACTAATAACGACACAGACATCATTATAGAAGAATCAGTTGGGAAGCTGAGCCAAAGAGAGTGACAGCCTCGTATTTGAAATAGTGACGAAGTCAAAGTAGCACCTGAGTACGGCGGGACACGAGAAATCTTGTCGGAATCTGCCAGGACCATCTGGTAAGGCTAAATACTCCTTTGTGACCGATAGTGAACCAGTACCGTGAGGGAAAGGTGAAAAGAACCCCGGGAGGGGAGTGAAATAGAACCTGAAACCATATGCTTACAACAAGTTAGAGCCCGTTAATGGGTGATAGCGTGCCTTTTGTAGAATGAACCGGCGAGTTACGATATGCAGCAAGGTTAAGTAGGATATACGGAGCCGAAGCGAAAGCGAGTCTTAATAGGGCGAAAGTTGTATGTTGTAGACCCGAAACCGAGTGATCTAGCCATGACCAGGTTGAAGTTGGGGTAAAACCCGATGGAGGACCGAACCGACCCCCGTTGAAACGTTGGCGGATGAGTTGTGGCTAGGGGTGAAATTCCAATCGAACTCGGAGATAGCTGGTTCTCCCCGAAATAGCTTTAGGGCTAGCGTCAAGGTAGAGTAATATGAAGGTAGAGCACTGAATGTATGATGGCCTCATCTCGAGGTACTGAATATAATCAAACTCCGAATGTCATAATTATATACTTGGCAGTCAGACAGTGGGTGATAAGGTCCATTGTCAAGAGGGAAACAGCCCAGACCATCAGCTAAGGTCCCAAAATATACACTAAGTGGAAAAGGATGTGGAGATGTCCAGACAACTAGGAGGTTGGCTCAGAAGCAGCCACCCTTTAAAGAGTGCGTAACAGCTCACTAGTCGAATGACTCTGCGCCGAAAATTTACCGGGGCTAAGTGTAATACCGAAGCTATGGATTAGAAATAATGGTAGGGGAGCGTTCTATATGCGAAGAAGTCAGATCGAGAGGACTGGTGGAGCGTATAGAAGAGAGAATGCCGGTGTGAGTAGCGGAACGAGGGTGAGAATCCCTCGCACCGAAAACCCAAGGTTTCCAGAGGAAGGTTCGTCCGCTCTGGGTAAGTCGGGACCTAAGGCGAGGGCGAAAGCCGTAGTCGATGGACAACAGGTAGAAATTCCTGTACTTATTATACTAGTGATGGAGTGACGGAGAAGGCTAGCTGAGCATGCTGATGGAATAGCATGTGCAAGTAAGGTAGCAGGCAAATAGGAAAATCCGTTTGCCATAATGCGAATATGCGATGCGGATGGAAAGCTACGGCGAGTACAGAAGTTAGTGAGGCCAGCTTCCAAGAAAAGCTTCTAACGTTAAAGTATGATAACCCGTACCGAAAATGGACACACATGGGTAAGGAGAGCATCCTAAGGTGAGCGAGAGAACTATAGCTAAGGAACTCTGCAAAATGACTCCGTAACTTCGGGAGAAGGAGTGCTTATAGAAATATAAGCCGCAGTAAAACGGCCCAAGCGACTGTTTACCAAAAACACAGCTCTCTGCTAAGTCGAAAGACGATGTATAGGGGGTGACGCCTGCCCGGTGCTGGAAGGTTAAGAGGAAGAGTTAGAGCAATCGAAGCTTAGAATTGAAGCCCCAGTAAACGGCGGCCGTAACTATAACGGTCCTAAGGTAGCGAAATTCCTTGTCAGGTAAGTTCTGACCCGCACGAAAGGCGTAACGATTTGGGCGCTGTCTCAGCTGTAGACTCGGTGAAGTCTTAGTACCTGTGAAGATGCAGGTTACCCGCGACTAGACGGAAAGACCCCATGGAGCTTTACTGTAGCTTGATATTGGATTTTGATGCAAGATGTACAGGATAGGTAGGAGACTAAGAGATATGCACGCCAGTGTGTAAGGAGTCGCCGTTGGGATACTACCCTTCTTGTATTAGAATTCTAACCGGATGCCATAAGCTGGTGACGGGACAGTGTCAGGTGGACAGTTTGACTGGGGCGGTCGCCTCCCAAAGAGTAACGGAGGCGCCCAAAGATACCCTCAGCTTGGATGGAAATCAAGCGTAGAGTGCAAAGGCATAAGGGTGTTTGACTGCGAGACCTACAAGTCGAGCAGGGACGAAAGTCGGGCTTAGTGATCCGGCGGTACCGAATGGAAGGGCCGTCGCTCAACGGATAAAAGCTACCCTGGGGATAACAGGCTGATCTCCCCCAAGAGTTCACATCGACGGGGAGGTTTGGCACCTCGATGTCGGCTCATCGCATCCTGGAGCTGAAGTCGGTTCCAAGGGTTGGGCTGTTCGCCCATTAAAGCGGTACGCGAGCTGGGTTCAGAACGTCGTGAGACAGTTCGGTCCCTATCTGTCGTGGGCGTAGGAAGTTTGAGAAGATCTGACCTTAGTACGAGAGGACCGGGTTGGACATACCAATGGTGCACCAGTTGTCACGCCAGTGGCATAGCTGGGTAGCTAAGTATGGAAAGGATAAACGCTGAAGGCATCTAAGTGTGAAACCTACTTCAAGATGAGACTTCCCATTACGCAAGTAAGTAAGACCCCTTAAAGACGATAAGGTTGATAGGTCAGGAGTGTAAGCATGGTGACATGTTCAGCGGACTGATACTAATAGGTCGAGGACTTAACCAATTGGACAAAGACAACAAAGTCGATTATTATCTAGTTTTGAGTGATCTAAGGAAAACTCGATAATCTGGTAACGATGGCATGATGGACACACCTGTACCCATCTCGAACACAGAAGTTAAGCATCATAACGGCGAAGATAGTGCGTTAGCGTGACAATAGCAAGTTGCCAGTTTAGCAAGGAGGAACGAAAGTTCCTCTTTTTGTTTACCCGAAAAGAAGCCAAAAAAAGAACCCGCCACAGCGGATTCTTTTAGGAAGAGAGTTTTATAGTTTATAATTCATTATTAGGGAGAGAGATAAGGTATTCACCTTACACCTATAATATAGCCCGTGGGGATGAACTCATTATTACATAATTATGGATAATTATGGCAAAACCAAATAAAGTTATCGGAGTCTTTTTACAATCGGGCTGATCAACTCCTTTTAAAATAAGGGCTCTGATTTTTATTTTATGGGGATTTTGGGATAGCCATACCAAAAAAAGATCTGATTTCAAAAAAGTTATCTGGGCAAGTCCGACCAAAATTGACCTGATGGGTTGCGGTTATGTCAACGGTTGATGGGAATAACTAAAAATATATTTTTTTATCAGGTGAATTATCCCGCTGTAATCGAGGTAATTGACGACCGGTTTTTTTGGGGATGAAAAAGTGGCAAAAAAGGGTTGTCAAAGGAGGGGATAAGTGGTATATTGATTGAGCGCCAAAAAGAAGCGGCGCCAAAGAAAACATCAGGAATCAAGAGAATCAAAAAGTTGAAAAAAACGGTTGACTCTCAAGAGTAAATGATGTAAGATAATCAAGTCGGCTCAAGAGGGCCACAGTTCATTGAAAACTAAACAGAATTAAAAACACACGTCAATATTCTTAAGGAATATAAAGTAAATTAAGAGCTAAACAAACACAATTGTTTGTACAATAAACAATGGAGAGTTTGATCCTGGCTCAGGATGAACGCTGGCGGCGTGCCTAATACATGCAAGTCGAACGCTTCGATTTATCGAAGAGTGGCGAACGGGTGAGTAATACATAGGTAACCTGCCCTTAACAGGGGGATAACTACTAGAAATGGTAGCTAACACCGCATAGGTAAATGTTCCGCATGGAATATTTATTAAAAGACCTTTCAAGGTCTGGTAAAGGATGGACTTATGACGCATTAGCTAGTTGGTAAGGTAACGGCTTACCAAGGCGACGATGCGTAGCCGGCCTGAGAGGGTGAACGGCCACATTGGGACTGAGACACGGCCCAAACTCCTACGGGAGGCAGCAGTAGGGAATTTTCGGCAATGGGGGAAACCCTGACCGAGCAACGCCGCGTGAAGGAAGAAGGATTTCGGTTCGTAAACTTCTGTTATAAAGGAAGAACGATATCAGTAGGAAATGGCTGGTAAGTGACGGTACTTTATTAGAAAGCCACGGCTAACTACGTGCCAGCAGCCGCGGTAATACGTAGGTGGCAAGCGTTATCCGGAATTATTGGGCGTAAAGAGGGAGCAGGCGGTAACAAAGGTCTGTGGTGAAAGCCTGAAGCTTAACTTCAGCGAGCCATAGAAACCAGGTAACTAGAGTGCAAGAGAGGATCGTGGAATTCCATGTGTAGCGGTGAAATGCGTAGATATATGGAGGAACACCAGTGGCGAAGGCGACGATCTGGCTTGTAACTGACGCTGAGTCCCGAAAGCGTGGGGAGCAAATAGGATTAGATACCCTAGTAGTCCACGCCGTAAACGATGAGTACTAGGTGTTGGGGGTCGAACCTCAGTGCCGCAGTTAACGCAGTAAGTACTCCGCCTGAGTAGTACGTTCGCAAGAATGAAACTCAAAGGAATTGACGGGGGCCCGCACAAGCGGTGGAGCATGTGGTTTAATTCGAAGCAACGCGAAGAACCTTACCAGGTCTTGACATATATTTAAAGGCTCTAGAGATAGAGAGATAGTTATAGATATACAGGTGGTGCATGGTTGTCGTCAGCTCGTGTCGTGAGATGTTGGGTTAAGTCCCGCAACGAGCGCAACCCTTATCGTTAGTTACCATCATTAAGTTGGGGACTCTAACGAGACTGCCAGTGATAAGCTGGAGGAAGGCGGGGATGACGTCAAATCATCATGCCCCTTATGACCTGGGCTACACACGTGCTACAATGGATAGTGCAAAGGGAAGCGAAGCCGCGAGGTGGAGCAAAACCCATAAAACTATTCTCAGTTCGGATTGTAGTCTGCAACTCGACTACATGAAGTTGGAATCGCTAGTAATCGTGAATCAGCATGTCACGGTGAATACGTTCTCGGGCCTTGTACACACCGCCCGTCACACCATGAGAGTTGATAACACCCGAAGCCGGTGGCCTAACCGCAAGGAAGGAGCTGTCTAAGGTGGGATTGATGATTAGGGTGAAGTCGTAACAAGGTATCCCTACGGGAACGTGGGGATGGATCACCTCCTTTCTAAGGAGAACCGTTCAACCACCCCGGTTGAACAAAAACAAGAAGTGTTGTTAAGAAATTCTGTTTAGTTTTGAGTGAACTGAGATTTACTCAAAGATCATTGAAAACTGGATAATAATCGAAAGATAGAAAAGAGATCGAGGAAATGAAAATTTCCAAAATTTATAACCAGATAGATTTAATTAATTAATTTATGTGGTCTTTCTAGAAAAAGTCGAAAAAAAACTAAGAAAAAACTAAAATTTTACAACAGTAAAAGTTTAATCAAACACCAATAGGTAAAGTAAGAAAGAGCGTATGGTGAATGCCTAGGCACAAAGAGGCGATGAAGGACGCAGCGAACGGCGAAACGCGACGGGGAGTAGTAAGCATACATTGATCCGTCGATGTCCGAATGGGGGAACCCAGTTAGTTTAACCGCTAATTATATATAAGTGAATACATAGCTTATATAGGCAAGACGCAGGGAACTGAAACATCTAAGTACCTGCAGGAGAAGAAAATAAACAATGATTTCCTAAGTAGTGGCGAGCGAAAGGGAAAGAGCCCAAACCTGACAAAGTCAGGGGTTGTAGGACTACTAATAACGACACAGACATCATTATAGAAGAATCAGTTGGGAAGCTGAGCCAAAGAGAGTGACAGCCTCGTATTTGAAATAGTGACGAAGTCAAAGTAGCACCTGAGTACGGCGGGACACGAGAAATCTTGTCGGAATCTGCCAGGACCATCTGGTAAGGCTAAATACTCCTTTGTGACCGATAGTGAACCAGTACCGTGAGGGAAAGGTGAAAAGAACCCCGGGAGGGGAGTGAAATAGAACCTGAAACCATATGCTTACAACAAGTTAGAGCCCGTTAATGGGTGATAGCGTGCCTTTTGTAGAATGAACCGGCGAGTTACGATATGCAGCAAGGTTAAGTAGGATATACGGAGCCGAAGCGAAAGCGAGTCTTAATAGGGCGAAAGTTGTATGTTGTAGACCCGAAACCGAGTGATCTAGCCATGACCAGGTTGAAGTTGGGGTAAAACCCGATGGAGGACCGAACCGACCCCCGTTGAAACGTTGGCGGATGAGTTGTGGCTAGGGGTGAAATTCCAATCGAACTCGGAGATAGCTGGTTCTCCCCGAAATAGCTTTAGGGCTAGCGTCAAGGTAGAGTAATATGAAGGTAGAGCACTGAATGTATGATGGCCTCATCTCGAGGTACTGAATATAATCAAACTCCGAATGTCATAATTATATACTTGGCAGTCAGACAGTGGGTGATAAGGTCCATTGTCAAGAGGGAAACAGCCCAGACCATCAGCTAAGGTCCCAAAATATACACTAAGTGGAAAAGGATGTGGAGATGTCCAGACAACTAGGAGGTTGGCTCAGAAGCAGCCACCCTTTAAAGAGTGCGTAACAGCTCACTAGTCGAATGACTCTGCGCCGAAAATTTACCGGGGCTAAGTGTAATACCGAAGCTATGGATTAGAAATAATGGTAGGGGAGCGTTCTATATGCGAAGAAGTCAGATCGAGAGGACTGGTGGAGCGTATAGAAGAGAGAATGCCGGTGTGAGTAGCGGAACGAGGGTGAGAATCCCTCGCACCGAAAACCCAAGGTTTCCAGAGGAAGGTTCGTCCGCTCTGGGTAAGTCGGGACCTAAGGCGAGGGCGAAAGCCGTAGTCGATGGACAACAGGTAGAAATTCCTGTACTTATTATACTAGTGATGGAGTGACGGAGAAGGCTAGCTGAGCATGCTGATGGAATAGCATGTGCAAGTAAGGTAGCAGGCAAATAGGAAAATCCGTTTGCCATAATGCGAATATGCGATGCGGATGGAAAGCTACGGCGAGTACAGAAGTTAGTGAGGCCAGCTTCCAAGAAAAGCTTCTAACGTTAAAGTATGATAACCCGTACCGAAAATGGACACACATGGGTAAGGAGAGCATCCTAAGGTGAGCGAGAGAACTATAGCTAAGGAACTCTGCAAAATGACTCCGTAACTTCGGGAGAAGGAGTGCTTATAGAAATATAAGCCGCAGTAAAACGGCCCAAGCGACTGTTTACCAAAAACACAGCTCTCTGCTAAGTCGAAAGACGATGTATAGGGGGTGACGCCTGCCCGGTGCTGGAAGGTTAAGAGGAAGAGTTAGAGCAATCGAAGCTTAGAATTGAAGCCCCAGTAAACGGCGGCCGTAACTATAACGGTCCTAAGGTAGCGAAATTCCTTGTCAGGTAAGTTCTGACCCGCACGAAAGGCGTAACGATTTGGGCGCTGTCTCAGCTGTAGACTCGGTGAAGTCTTAGTACCTGTGAAGATGCAGGTTACCCGCGACTAGACGGAAAGACCCCATGGAGCTTTACTGTAGCTTGATATTGGATTTTGATGCAAGATGTACAGGATAGGTAGGAGACTAAGAGATATGCACGCCAGTGTGTAAGGAGTCGCCGTTGGGATACTACCCTTCTTGTATTAGAATTCTAACCGGATGCCATAAGCTGGTGACGGGACAGTGTCAGGTGGACAGTTTGACTGGGGCGGTCGCCTCCCAAAGAGTAACGGAGGCGCCCAAAGATACCCTCAGCTTGGATGGAAATCAAGCGTAGAGTGCAAAGGCATAAGGGTGTTTGACTGCGAGACCTACAAGTCGAGCAGGGACGAAAGTCGGGCTTAGTGATCCGGCGGTACCGAATGGAAGGGCCGTCGCTCAACGGATAAAAGCTACCCTGGGGATAACAGGCTGATCTCCCCCAAGAGTTCACATCGACGGGGAGGTTTGGCACCTCGATGTCGGCTCATCGCATCCTGGAGCTGAAGTCGGTTCCAAGGGTTGGGCTGTTCGCCCATTAAAGCGGTACGCGAGCTGGGTTCAGAACGTCGTGAGACAGTTCGGTCCCTATCTGTCGTGGGCGTAGGAAGTTTGAGAAGATCTGACCTTAGTACGAGAGGACCGGGTTGGACATACCAATGGTGCACCAGTTGTCACGCCAGTGGCATAGCTGGGTAGCTAAGTATGGAAAGGATAAACGCTGAAGGCATCTAAGTGTGAAACCTACTTCAAGATGAGACTTCCCATTACGCAAGTAAGTAAGACCCCTTAAAGACGATAAGGTTGATAGGTCAGGAGTGTAAGCATGGTGACATGTTCAGCGGACTGATACTAATAGGTCGAGGACTTAACCAATTGGACAAAGACAACAAAGTCGATTATTATCTAGTTTTGAGTGATCTAAGGAAAACTCGATAATCTGGTAACGATGGCATGATGGACACACCTGTACCCATCTCGAACACAGAAGTTAAGCATCATAACGGCGAAGATAGTGCGTTAGCGTGACAATAGCAAGTTGCCAGTTTAGCAAGGAGGAACGAAAGTTCCTCTTTTTGTTTACCCGAAAAGAAGCAAAAAAAAGAACCCGCCACAGCGGATCCTTTTAGGAAGAGAGTTTTATAGTTTATAATTCATTATTAGGGAGAGAGATAAGGTATTCACCTTACAGGTATAATATAGCCCGTGGGGATGAACTCATTATTACATAATTATGGATAATTATGGTATTGGTGCCGGGAATTGATTCAGACTGAAATGGAGAGGGCAAAATAACCCAATAACAAGATAGTAAAAAAGGAATCGGCTTTGCGATTCCTTTTTTAGAAGTGTTGTTCATATTATTAGGGAGAGTTTAAGACTTGTATTTATAAACATATTATATAACCGTGAGATGAACCCATTATTAACCGAATTAAGATATTCATAAAGGCCGCAATCATTTCACGTGATAAAAAAGTCTTGGGATTCATGAAATTTCCATAAGCCCAAGACTAAAGCATTTATATCAAGTTATTTTTAGCATACTTCAAGATCGCCGGACTCCGAATCACTGTGGAGCTGTCGCACAACTCTCAACAGCAAGGTCAGACAGATCATTGCAGTGATGAAGTCGGCAACCGCCAATGAAGAAAATACTCCGATAGTTCCAAAAAGGTTTGAAAGAATATAAACTACCGGAATCACCACGATTACTTTGACAATGCTGGTAATGATTGCTTCACGGGCATAACCGATTGACTGGAATAGTGAAGATGTGAATATGGTTAACGGTGCCAGGCAAATAAATGCGACTACGATTCTAAGGGGTACCGCTCCGGCGTTTACCAGTTCCATATCTGAAGCAAACAGATAGAGCACCCTTGGTGCCAAGGTTTGAACCAGGATAAATGCCACGATTACATAGGTGAACATCGCTCTAAGTCCGACCTTGATTGTTTCATAGAGTCGGGAATAATTTTGGGCCCCATAGGAATAACCCATCAGCGGCTGTGCTCCTTGACGGATTCCAATCATCGGAAGGATCAGGAAACTGTTGATTTTATTGATTACTCCATATACGGATATCATAATATCGCCGCCGTAGAATCCTAAGGTATTGTTTAACACCAGGGAAAGCATGCTGTTTCCTGCCTGGGTGAAGAAGGCAGAGAAACCGATTGAAACGATTTCCCTAAACAAATCGAATTTGAGTTTGAGATATTTTAATTCAAATGTGAATATTGATTTCATTCTTAAATAGTGAGACAAGAGGAATACTGTTGCCAGACCCTGAGCGACAACTGTTGCCAAAGCACCGCCGGTAATTCCCATTCTTAACAAGACAATGAAGATGAAGTCGAGGACGATGTTTCCCCCAGCCCCGATGAAATTGGCTATCATTGATACTTGCGCCGCCCCTTCAGCTCGGACCACATTGTTCAATGTGATACTGGTCATGAAGAAAATAATCCCCGGAAAGATGATTCTCATGTATTCCTGAGCATAAGGATAGATTGTATCGCTGGCCCCGAATGCCCGAAGTATCGGACTCATGAAAGTCGATCCGATGATACCGTAGATAATTCCGGTAATGACGCAGAAGACAAATGTGGAAACCAGAGTGGTGTTGGCTCCTTCATGGTCTTTTCGACCTAACTGACGTGAAAGCACCGAAGCGCCGCCCATTCCATACATTCCGGCCATCCCGGTTGCGATTATTTGAATCGGGAATGCGATTGACAATCCCGCAATTCCCAAAGATCCGATGTATCGACCGACAAAGATCGTGTCCACTATGTTGTATAGTGAGTGGACCGACATCGCGATTGTCGATGGTGTCGATAATTTTAATAATGCCTTCCCTATTGGCATTTTTGCTAGAATATTGATTCTATCGTTATTCAATTTTTTAGCCCCCTTGCTTTTATTTCCCTTGAGATCACATCAAATGGCACTGAATTTGTCAAAAAAACAGGCTCACGATAATGTGAAATTTATAGTAGTCAAATGTTAATAACATCCTCCTTGTTTTAACTTGTTGAAAAGCATAGCACGAAGATGGTTGAGGTGTCAAGTAAATACAAGACACATCCAGGATAACTTCTTTGATATCATTAAATACTTTTTATAACACCGATTAATCCTAATTATAGATGGACCATAACTGCACTAGCTTTCCTGGAGATTGAACTGCTTCAGGATTCTTCTTAGTAGGATCAGACAGAAAAGCAAAGTCATGAAGTCAGCCATTGGCAATGAGATGAAAATACCTATTGTGGAAAACAAATTCGACATAATGAATACCAATGGGATCACGACGATTATCTTGACCAGACTGGTGATCAGGGCCTCTTTGGCAAAACCGATTGACTGAAACAGTGATGAGGTCATGATAGCAATCGGGAAAAGCGGAACCAGAGCAATCACAATCCGCAGCGGGATTGTACCACTGGTCACAAGTTCAGGGTCCGAGGCAAACAGATAGAAAGCCTGGGATGCAAATAATTGCATAATCGCAAATGAGATTACCCCATAGCCGATCATTATTTTCATGGCAAATTTCAAAGCGCTTTTGAGCCTTTCAAGGTTCTTGGCTCCATAAGCGTATCCGATAATCGGCTGGGCGCCCTGACGAATCCCAATCATCGGCAAAATAAGGAAGCTGCTTACCTTGTTGATAACTCCGTAGACCGAAATCATGATATCACCACCGTAATGACCAAGACTGTTGTTGAGTACCAACGCAAGAATGCTGTTACCGGCTTGGACAATAAAAGCTGAAGAGCCGATTGTGACTACATCCTTGAACAGGGAAAATCGGAGGTGAAGATATTTGAGCTCAATTTTGAAAATCGAATTCGCTTTGAGATAATGGGAAATCAAATAGGCAACTGAGACAAACTGTGAAATTGCAGTAGCGATTGCCCCACCGAAGATTCCCATGTCGAAAATTGCGATAAAGACATAATCCAGAATGATATTGCCGATGGCCCCAATCAGGATTCCGTTCATGGACACTTTGGCCGCCCCTTCAGCACGGATGATGTTGTTGAGACAAATTCCGTTCATGAAGAAGACAAAAGCCGGGAAAATAACCTGCATGTAAGCCAAGGCATAAGGATAAATGGTATCAGTTGCACCAAAGGCCTTTAAAATCGGACCGATGAAGATAGTGCCAAGCCCGGCGTAGATTAACGACAAGACCAGACTGAAGGCGAAAGTGGATACCAAAGTGGTATTGGCTTCCTCATGCTGATTTTTTCCGAGTTGCCGGGAAATAATCGAAGCGCCCCCCATTCCGAACATTCCCCCGATTCCCAAGGCGACAATTTGAAGTGGGAAAGCGATTGACAAACCGGCAATTCCCAGTTTACCGACGTATTGACCGATAAAAATAGTATCAATGATATTGTAGAGCGAGTTTACCATCATCGCGATTGTCGCCGGAGCAGACAGTTTGTACAGTGCTTTGGCGATAGGCATGGTGGCAAGAATCTTGATTCGTTCGTTATTCAAATCAATCTACCTCCTTATTTAAATCGAGGGCCTTGGTGTAGACTTTGAAAAGCAGTCTTTCAAGAAGTTCGAATTCCTCGTCGGTAAATTCCGCTTTGAGCGTATCGATATAACCCATGATTATTTTCTTGATTTTAATGCTAAGTTCCGCTCCCTCAGGTGTCAGAGAAATCAAAATCTCTCTTTTATCTTTTTCGTTGGGAGTCTTGGTCATAAAGCCTTTTTTGACAAGGTTGTTGATGGTTCTGGTCCCCAGGGCCTGATCATAGTGGATGATGCAGCATAGCTTCTTGGTTGTTATCGAACCTTGCTTGGGCATGTTGGTTAAAAAGAAATATTCGGAAATTCCAATGTGAAGATCCTTGAGCTCGTTGGCCATCCAGATTTTGAATTGCCGCGACGAGACATTTATACATTTTATGATTGATGTTTGATTATTCATTATTATCTCCTTTAGTTGACAGGTCAAGTTTATCATTGAATAATTGACCTGTCAACTATTTTATTGGAGTGTTGTGTGTATAAATATACTCTTGATTTGCAGTCGTGAAGAAGTGAGCAATAGATATTTTTGGCGGATAGAATCGATAAAAATGAATTCCCTTACATCAAAAAAAATCGTGCAATGCCTGGCTTTTTATAGTATAATTTCATAAAATTAGAGGTGAGAGATAATGAAAATATTAAAGCAGATAGCTGTTGTATTCGCAATTTGTCTTGCGGGAGAAATTATTGCGCAGATGATACCAGTTGATTTCCCAGCCAGTGTGCTGTCAATGGTATTGTTGTTGATATTGTTTTTATTCAAAATTGTCAAGGTAGATCACATCCAGGAAAAAGCGGATTTCCTTTTGGGAAACATGGCATTTTTCTTCATTCCCGCCGGAGTGAGCATTATGGATAATTATCAATACCTGGCGGATTCCATTATCCCTTTCATCCTGGTTTGTTTTATCTCGATGATTGTGACTTTTGTGGTTACCGCCTATTCGGTTACATTCGTCATGAAGATTTTAGGAGGGGGAAAATGATCAGTTTAGCTCAGGTGTATGCTTCACCATTTTTTTCAATCACATTAAGCATTGTTGCCTATGTCATCGGGCACATTATTTACAATAAATTAAAAACGCCAATTGCCAATCCTTTATTGATTGCAATCGTGCTAGTCGTCGCTACTTTACAAGTTTTGGATATTCCTTATGAGGTATACAGCGAAGGCGGAAGCTTCATTTCACTGTTTCTAGCGCCGGCAACAACGGCGTTGGCTGTGACAATCTATTCTCAAATCGAGATTTTAAAGAAAAACATTATTCCGGTAATTGTCGGAAGTGCCATGGGTTCTCTTGCTTCAATGGCTTGCATCTACTTGCTGTGCCAGTTGTTTGGACTTGACAATACCCTGACAGCATCCTTGCTGCCAAAATCGGTTACTACACCGATTGCGATGGGGGTATCGACTTCGCTTGGAGGAGTTGTTCCGGTTACCGTGGCGGCCGTGGTACTGACAGGAATAATGGGTTCAGTCTTCGCACCGTTGATGATCAAGATTTTCCGAGTTAAAAATCCGGTTGCAATCGGGCTTGGAATCGGAGCTTGTTCCCATGCGGTGGGAACCTCAAAAGCAATCCAAATCGGTGAACTTGAGGGGGCCATGAGTGGTGTGGCCATCGGAGTATGCGGTTTGATGACTGTCGTGTTCGCAATGTTTATCTAATCCGGAGCAATCCGGATTTTTTTGTTTTTAATAGTTCCGGTTCATGATATGATTGAAAAAAAGGAGCTGATACCATGAAAGATAAATACCTGAAACTGCTGGCGAAACAATTTGAAAACAAACAGGCGATCTACACAGAATTGATCAACCTGGAAGCGATATTGAATCTGCCAAAAGGGACCGAACACTTTCTGTCGGATCTCCATGGTGAGTTTGCTGCTTTCAACCATATCCTCAATAACTGCTCCGGGGTCATCAAGGATAAGTTGAATCTCTATTTTCCGGGACTTTCCACCGAGAAGATCCAGGAAATGGCAACTTTGATCTATTATCCCCGCGAAAAGTTGGAGTTGCTTGAAAAGGATGACGAGTGGTATTTTGAGATGCTTACCAATCTGATTGTCTTTGTCAAAAGCATTTCATCAAAATACACGCGCTCCAAAGTCAAGAAGGCTCTGCCCAAAGAGTATTCTTATATTATTGACGAATTGCTGCACATGGTCGAAGACGAGGACAACAATCAAAAACAGTATCACATTGAAATCATCAATACCATCATCAAATATCGAAACGGCGATGAATTCATTGTGGCACTTTGTGGACTGATCAAGGTTTTGGCAGTTGATCGACTTCATATTATCGGCGATATATTCGACCGGGGGAGCGAGCCGCACAAAATTATTGATGCCCTGATTGACTACCATAAAGTCGACATCCAGTGGGGTAACCATGATGTTTTATGGATGGGAGCCCAAATGGGAAATGAAGCCTGTATTTTGAATGCCGTTCGTAATTGCATCCGTTATGACAATATTGATATTCTTGAACGGGTTTATGGGATTCCGGTCCGGGATATTGAAAATTATGCCATCTCCCTTGGTTATGAAGACTCGCTCGAAGGGATGAATGTGGTAATCAACAAGATGGTTATCAAAGCTGAGGCCCAGTTGATCTTGAAGCATCCTGAATATTCCAATGAACAACGACACCTGGCCTATAAATTCAAATACTACCAAGGAAAGATCAAAGAAGAGTATCAGGATCTGGTGGTGTTCTACAATGAGAAGGAACAGTTGATCATCAAACGACTCAAAGAGGCGTTTATGGATTCCAAGGAACTAAGGGTTCATATTGATTACCTGTTCAAGGTGGGAGCGATGTACAAGATTTCCAATAACAATCTCCTGCTTCACGGCTGCATTCCGACCAATGAAGATGGCAGTTTCGCCTCATTTACAATCAAAGGCACCACTTATAGCGGCAAGGCCCTGTTGGATTATTTTGAAAAAATGGCCCGGAAAGGGTACTACCGCCAGGATAGTGATGGTATCGACATCATGTGGTATCTTTGGTGCGGTTATTACTCACCGCTGTATGGCCGTCATAACAAGATGTTTGAACGGATCTGTGTCACTGACGAGAGCTGTCATGAAGAAAGGCGCAATCACTACTACAGCTATTTTGAAGACGAAAAATATTTGGCCCGAATCTTCAGGGAATTCCAGCTGGGCCCTGAGTACCCCCATATCATCAATGGTCATACCCCGGTTCTGGTTAAAAAGGGCGAAAAACCGATCAGAGCTAACGGCAAGGTCATCATTATTGATGGAGGTTTGTCCGAGGCTTACCAAAAGACAACCGGAATTGCCGGATATACCTTGATTTATACATCGCATATGATGAAAATAAAATCCCATTCGCCATTCAAGGGGATTGATGATGTCCTTGACAACAATGGAGATATCGATTCCCAGACCGATTTCACCTTGGCGAGAAACCAGCGGATCTTCATTCGCGAAAGCGATGACGGACTGGCGATTCTTGACAAGATTGCCGATCTCAACCTGTTGCTTGAAAACTATAATTTAATCTGATTATCATATTCCCCGGAAAAATTTATTTTTGGGGAATTCTTCTTTTTCAATCATATTTGTTGCAAATGGATTTAAATATGGTATATTAATTAGGTAGAGTCTAACTAACAATTATCGGAGGTAGCTTATGGACAATCGTGAAAATTTAAAAAATGCCTACTATCATCTGATGAAAATCAAAGGTAGTTGTTGTCTAGATACTATGGATCACCTTAATATTTCTGATCTGACCATCAAACAAATCGAATATATCACTATCTTGGATCAAATCGATGTTCTCACCACTTCGGTGATTGCCCGGGAATTGAACCTTTCAAAACCGACTGTCACTGAAATGATGAAAAAGTTCATCAAACTGGACTGTGTCTACAAAGTCAAATGTTCCCAGGATAAACGAATCAGTTATATTCATCTGACCGAGAAGGGGAAAATTATCGCCAACCTCGAACAGATAAAAATGGATAGTCTGATTGATGTGATGATGGAAAGACTTGAAGATGAAGATATCGAAACCTTGATCAGAATATTGAACAAGATTTGATATTCATTTATGATATTTTAGTTAGGTAAAACAAAACTAACCAATAGGAGGAACAATTTATGGAAGCATTACAAGTACTGGTAATTCCCAACAAAGTATTGTTGGTGAACGAAAGAACCAAAATTAGTTACAGTGAAGCTTATGATGATGTTTTCTATAATAAGTTGGTAGAAAATAATTATAATGCTGTGGTTTTGGGAGTAAAAAGCAAACGCGACAAGAGCTTAAAGCACTCGAATGAGGATTTCTATCGGGTAGGTACGCTGGTCAAAGTTTCTAACCGCAAACTGGAAAACAACCGTTATCATTATGATATCAAGGCACTCGCTAAAGTCGAAGTGTTGGATTTTGTCGGTGAAAATGAAGTAACTTATCAGGTGCTTGAGGACAAAGACGATCTTAACCGCAATGATGATGAACAAATCAAAAAATATATCAAAGAAACTATCAGTGAAGTCGGGAGCGAAATCAAAGGAGCCAAACCTTTTATCGATTATCTCAACAGCCTCGATAACATCACCGACGTGATGTTGGCGACCATGCCGTATCTGAGTCTGAGTTATGACGAAAAACAGGCTTTCCTGGAGCTCAGTTCGAAACGCTATCAGGCGCTGAGATTCATCGACATCCTGTTGGAATATAAAGAGAATGTCAAGTTCCAGCTGGAACTTACTTCCAAATTCAATGAGGACGTCAATGAACAGTATCGCAAACAGATGCTCAAACGCCAACTTGAAACAATTAAAAAGGAATTGGGCGAAGATGAACCGGAAACCGAGGAAGTAGATTATCAGGCCAAAATCGAAGAATCGCATATGCCTGATGAAATCAAGAAAGTGGCATTCAAGGAATATCGCAAACTCCAACGGCAAGGACCGCAATCGGCTGAAGCCAATGTCATTAAAACTTACCTTGACACCTTGCTGGACCTGCCATGGGGCAATCCGGAAGTCAAGGATATCGATATTGAGAATACCCGAAAAATTCTTGACGGAGACCACTATGGTCTGGAAAAAGTAAAAGAACGGATCATCCAGCATCTGACCGTATTGAAACTGAAACAAAACAAACAAGGTTCGATCCTGCTGTTGGTGGGACCGCCGGGAACCGGGAAAACATCAATCGGTCGTTCGATTGCCAAAGCGCTTGACCGGGAATATGTCCGAGTGGCCTTGGGCGGAGTTTCCGATGAAGCCGAAATCAGAGGTCATCGCCGTACCTATATCGGATCGATGCCTGGAAAGATCATCAACGGAATGAAAAAAGCGAATACCACCAATCCGGTATTCATCCTTGATGAAATTGACAAACTCTCCCAAAGCGCTCATGGAGATCCGACCAGCGCGATGTTGGAAGTGCTCGATCCGGAGCAAAACAGTACTTTCCAGGATCATTATCTCGAAGTCGAGTATGATCTCTCGCAAGTCTTCTTCGTGGCGACTGCCAATAATTTAAGTACGATTCCGGGACCGTTGCTGGACCGGATGGAAATTATCGAATTATCATCATATACTAGTGAGGAAAAATTTGAGATTGCCAAACGCCATCTCGTGGGCGAAGTTCTTGGCGATCACGGTTTGAGCAGTGATCAGGTCGAGTTTGATGATGATACAATCAAGACAGTTATCAACAGTTACACGGTTGAAGCCGGGGTGCGTAACCTCAAAAGACAGCTTGAAAAAATCATCAGGGGAATTGCGGGCAAAATCATCACCAAAGAGGAGCCATTGCCAATTGCAGTCACGGCGGAAATGTTGCCGGATATTCTTGGCCACAAGATTAACCGCTATGATAGTGTCGGTAAAATCAATCCGCCTGGGGTTGTCACCGGAATGGCGTGGACCGCTGTCGGCGGTGACATCCTCTTCATTGAAGGTGCTTTGATGAGAGGTTCGGGAATGATGAATCTTACCGGTCAGCTCGGTGATGTGATGCAGGAATCTGCCAAAATTGCCTATTCACTGGTACGTTCAAGACTGGTGTTCAATACCAAAGCCATCAATCTCAAGGAGTTTGATCTGCATATCCACGTTCCTTCAGGGGCAATCAAGAAAGACGGTCCAAGTGCCGGGGTGACTATGTTCACTACCATGGCCTCGCTGATAACCGGAATTCCGGTTGATTCGCAACTGGCGATGACCGGAGAAATCTCCCTGCGCGGTGCAGTTCTTCCGGTTGGCGGAATCAAGGAAAAGGTGATTGCAGCTCATCGCAGCGGAATCAAACGAGTATTGCTGCCAATTGACAATCAGGATGATATCAAGGATATTCCCCCTTCAGTCAGAGATGATCTCGAGATCACTTTTGCCGAGACTATCGAGGATGTTCTGAAATATTCATTGAATATTTACCTGCCAAGACCGGGATATCAGCTGATGTTGGAAAAACAGGATATCAAATTCATCACCAATGGCGATTTCAAACTTGAAGAATAGACCGAAACGGTCTATTCTTTTTTTAAAAAATCATTGTAAAATAGTAGAAAATCGTTATAATAGGAATGCAAAATGAATTTGGATAATACTAAATCAGGCAGAGTTCCAGGTGGCTTGTTCAACTTGAAAACATGTTGACTCTCAAACCTAAGTTCATAGTTGGTTTCACTTGGGAATTAATTCGAATTTATCGCAATATTGTGATGATTTGAACTTGGCGGTTCAATTGACAAATTTCATTATAAATGTTATATTTGTGTAAGAAACAACTGCTTATCAATATTAGTTTTAAGGCACATTTATAGCCTTTTTACAATGATAAAAAGGATGTGACGGGAACAGTGGTCCCTCCATCCTATTTTTAATGTTAGGAGTTTAGGTTTAATGGATAAGATGAAATTATATGGATTTAACAATCTTACTAAGTCGTTGAGTTTCAACATATATGATGTATGTTATGCGAACTCAAAACAGGAACAGGCTGAATATATCGAGTATATCGACGAACAATACAATTCAGAGAGACTGACCCAAATTCTAATAAACGTCACCGAAATGATTGGAGCGACCGTGCTGAACATTGCCAGACAGGATTATGAACCTCAAGGATCTTCAGTTACTATTCTGATTGCTGAGGAGTCTCAGGTGCAATCGGAATCCGTTGTCGCCCATCTGGATAAATCCCATGTAACTGTCCATACGTATCCGGAATACCATCCCGATAATGCCATCAGTACGTTTCGGGTGGATATCGATGTGGCTACCTGTGGGAAAATCACACCTCTATCAGTTCTTGATTATCTGATTGCTTCATTTGATTCCGATATCATAACCCTCGATTATAAAGTTCGGGGATTTACCCGAGATATCTTTGGAGACAAACATTACATGGATCATAAAATCAGATCAATTCAGGATTTCATCGAGGACGAAACTTTGGCAAAATACAATGCCATCGATGTTAATGTGTATCAGTATAATATTTTTCATACCCGGCTGATATTAAAAGACTTGGTATTGAAAGATTACTTGTTCAAACATGATGTGGATTCTTTAAGCGATGAAGTTAAAGAGAAAATTGAAGATAAACTGAAACTGGAAATGCATGAAATTTTCAGCGGGGTAAACATAGGAGGGTAACTAATTGAACAGACAAGAAAAAGCGCCAATCCTGGATGCTTTGGAAGAACTTGCGGACAACAGAATTGTTCCGTTCGATGTTCCGGGCCACAAACGGGGTAAAGGAAACAAAGTATTAAGAAAATTCCTGGGGGAAAAATGCTTAAGCTCCGATGTGAACTCGATGAAGCCATTGGATAATCTTTGCCATCCGGTCAGTGTGATCAAAGAAGCTGAAGAACTTGCGGCTGAAGCCTTCAAGGCCGGTCATGCATTTTTCATGGTCAACGGAACGACCTGCGCCGTTCAGGCAATGATAATGTCGGTTGTCAAACAGGGAGACAAAATCATCATGCCAAGGAATGTCCACCGTTCGGCAATCAACGCGTTGATCATCACCGGGGCAATTCCGGTATATGTCAATCCCTCAACCAACGAACGACTGGGGATTTCATTGGGAATGACTATCGAAGATGTAAAAATTGCCATTGAAGAAAACCCTGATGCCAAAGCAATCCTGGTGAATAATCCGACTTACTATGGGATTTGTTCCAACCTCAGGGAAATCACTAAAATGGGACATGAAGCCAATATGAAAGTGCTTGTGGATGAAGCTCACGGGACCCATTTCTATTTTGGCAAGAACATGCCGGTTACAGCAATGGATGCCGGAGCCGATTTTGCAGCAGTATCGATGCATAAATCAGGTGGTTCTTTGACGCAGTCAAGTTTCCTGTTAACCGGAAAGAATGTCAACCATGATTATGTCCGCCAGGTAATCAACCTGACTCAGACAACATCCGGTTCTTATCTGTTGATGGTTTCACTTGACATCTCGAGAAAGAATCTCGCAATCAACGGGAGAAAGATTTTCAAACAAGTAACGAAATTGGCAGAATACGCCCGTAAGGAAATAAATGATATCGGCGATTATTACGCCTACAGTTCCGAGCTTATCAATGGCGATTCAATTTATGATTTCGACCGGACCAAACTGGCTGTCAATACGCTGGATATCGGTCTGGCGGGAATCGAAGTTTATGATATCCTGCGTGACGAATATGACATTCAAATCGAATTTGGCGACCTGGGTAATATTCTGGCCTATATTTCGGTCGGTGACAGCAACAAGAATATCGAGCGTCTGATTGGGGCGTTGGCTGAAATCCGCCGCCGTTACAAACGGGACAAGAGCGGGATGTTCACCCACGAATACATTTCGCCGCAAGTCAAATATTCACCGCAAGTTGCCTTCTATGGTGAAAAAGAATCGGTGAAACTGGAGGACTCGATTGGTCGGGTTACCAGTGAATTCTGGATGGCATACCCTCCGGGAATCCCAATCCTGGCGCCAGGAGAGGTCATTACCCGGGAAATCATCACCTATATCGATTATGCGATTGAAAAAGGATGTTCTTTGCTGGGAATGGAAGATATGAATTTAGAATATATCAATGTCATCAAGGAGGACTAAGATATGGATTTTTGGTTCAGTGAGAAACATACAAAGAATGTGAAGTTATCGATAAGGATCAACAAGCAGCTGCACAGCTCCAAGAGCAAATACCAGCGGATCGATGTCTTTGATTCTTATGAATTCGGGCGATTCCTGGTTTTGGATGGCTACATGATGCTTACCGAAAAAGATGAGTTCATCTATCATGAAATGATTACCCATGTGCCAATGGCGGTACATCCAGCTGCCAAGAAGATTCTGGTGATCGGGGCCGGAGATGGCGGAGTTGTCAGAGAACTTTGCAAATATGACCTGGTCGAGGAAATTGATCTGGTCGAAATCGACAAGAAAGTTATCGAAGTCTGCCGCAAATACTTGCCGCTCACCAGCAGCAAGTTGGATGAGCCAAGGGTCAAAATCCACATTCAGGATGGTTTGAAATTCGTTCGCGACAAGGAGAACATCTACGATCTGATCATTGTCGACAGTACCGATCCTTTCGGACCGGGCGAGGGACTTTTCACCAAGGAATTCTATGGCAATTGTTACAAAGCTTTAAAGGAAGATGGGATCATGGTCAATCAGCATGAGTCGCCATTCTATAAGAATGATGCCAAAGCTACAACCAGGGCCCACCGTCGGATCTACGATTCATTTGATCTGGCACGAGTGTACCAGGCCCATATCCCGACTTATCCATCAGGGCATTGGCTCTTTGGATTCGCTTCGAAAAAATATCATCCGGTTCGCGACTTGGATCCAAGCAGATGGCTTGACTACAAGATCGATTGTCGATACTATAATCCTAACTTGCATATCGGATCTTTCGCCTTGCCAAATTATGTTGAAGACTTGCTGAAAAGTGTCGAAGACAAGGTTGAAGAAACGCTTTAAAAATACAGGGAAATTTATACCTACATTAATTTGAAATTGTATTTCAGGAGGAAAAAAATGAAAGCTTTAATTATCGGTGCTGGTGGAGTTGCCAGTGTAGTAGTGGCAAAATGTTGCCAAAACAGTGACGTATTCACAGAAATAATGATTGCATCAAGAACTAAGAGCAAATGTGATGCGCTTAAAGAACAAAATGAAGCAAAAACAGATACCAAAATCTCTACAGCTGCTGTAGATGCCAATAAAGTTGATGAGTTGGTCGCTTTGATGAATGAATTCGAACCGGATATCTGTATCAATGTGGCTTTGCCATACCAAGATCTTACAATCATGGATGCGTGTCTTGAATATGGGGTTGATTATCTTGATACAGCCAACTATGAACCGGAAGATACTGCCAAATTCGAATACAAATGGCAATGGGATTACCGTGAAAGATTTGAAGAAGCCGGACTTACAGCTATTCTTGGTTGTGGATTCGATCCGGGTGTTACCGGAGTGTTCTCGGCTTATGCCTTGAAACATTATTTCGATGAAATCAACTACATCGACATTCTGGATTGCAACGGTGGGGACCATGGGTATCCATTCGCGACCAACTTCAATCCTGAAATCAATATCCGTGAAGTTTCAGCCAACGGAAGTTACTGGGAAAACGGTGAATGGGTCGAAACTGAACCGATGGAAATCAAACGTACTTATACTTTCGACCAAGTTGGCGAAAAAGACATGTACTTGCTTCACCACGAAGAATTGGAATCACTGGGAATCAACATGCCAGGAATCAAAAGAATCCGTTTCTTCATGACATTCGGTCAATCATACCTGACTCACTTGAAATGTCTGGAAAATGTCGGAATGACTTCAATCGAACCAATCATGTTCGAAGGAAAAGAAATCATCCCGCTGCAATTCTTAAAAGCGGTCCTGCCAGATCCGGCATCACTGGGACCTCGTACAGTCGGTAAAACAAATATCGGATGTATCTTCCAAGGTAAAAAAGACGGAAAAGAAGTGAAATACTACTTATATAATGTTTGCGACCATCAAGAAGCATATAAAGAAGTTGGATCGCAAGCTGTAAGTTACACTACCGGAGTTCCGGCAATGATTGGAGCCATGATGGTACTTAAAGGTATCTGGAAAAAACCGGGAGTTTACAACGTCGAAGAAATGGATCCGGATCCATTCATGGAAAAACTGAATGAATGCGGTCTGCCATGGATTGAAAACTTCAATCCAGTTCTGGTTGATTAAAATGAATGAACTGAAAACACCATGCTATGTTGTTGATCTCAACCGGCTTAAAAAGAACCTTGAGATTCTAAAGTCGGTCAAAGATGCGACCGGGTGCAAAATCCTGCTGGCATCGAAATGTTTCTCGATGTTTCGGGTTTACCCGCTGATTGGCGAGTATCTCGACGGAGTTTGTGCTTCGGGAATCAATGAAGCCCGGCTGGGGCGTGAGGAAATGGACAAGGAAGTCCATACTTTCTCACCGGCCTTCTATCCCAATGAGTTTGCCGATATTGTGAAATACTCAAATGATATTGTGTTCAATTCTTATGGTCAATATGAAAGATACAAAGATATGCTGACACCGGAAATTTCGGTTGGTCTTAGAGTCAATCCTGAGTGTTCGACTCAGGATCATGGAATCTATGACCCGTGTGCGATTGGATCGCGGCTAGGGCTTTTGGCTGAGAGTATCGAAGGTAAGGACCTTTCAGGAATCGATGGGTTCCATTTCCATACTTTATGTGAACAGGGAAGCGAAGATCTTGAAAAGACCTTACGGGCATTCGAAGAAAAGTTCGGCCAATATCTGCCGGACTTGAAATGGATCAATTTCGGGGGCGGTCATCATATTACCAAGGATGATTACGATCTTGAACTGTTAATCAGGCTGATCAGGGAAATCAAAGAAAAGTATGACGTTCAAGTGATTCTCGAACCTGGTGAAGCTGTTGCGCTTGATGCAGGAGATCTTTATTCAACTATTCTTGATTTCAATGACAATCATGGAATCGTCAATGCAATCCTGGATACATCGGCGGCGTGCCATATGCCGGATGTTATCGAAATGCCGTACCGGCCAAGAGTTGTCGGTGAAAATCCTGAGGGGGCTTATACCTATCGTTTTGGCGGACCTACCTGTCTGGCCGGGGATATCATCGGCGATTACAGTTTTGATGAACCTTTGCATGTAGGAGATACAGTTGTTTTTGAGGATATGGCAATCTATACGATGGTGAAAAACAATACCTTCAACGGGATGAACCTGCCATCGATCTATCTGCAGGATGGTGATGAATTCGAACTGGTCAAAGAATTTGGCTATGAGGATTTCAAAAACCGCTTATCTTAACCTGTAACAAACCTATAAGGGCGACTTTATGGGTTTGTTTTTTTAAATTTCAATAATCAGGATAATAGGAGAAATTATGATATTAACTACTTTGGCTTATCTGGAGCAAGACGGCCAATATCTGATGCTTTATCGCAACAAAAAGGAAAATGACATCAATGAGGGAAAGTATGTCGGAGTCGGTGGCAAACTGAAACCTGATGAAGCCCCTCGTGATGGATGCATCCGGGAAATCAAGGAGGAAACCAACCTCGATGCCCTCGATCTTAAATATCAGGGTATGATTACCTTTGTGAATGATATCTGTGAGACGGAACTTATTTTCATTTATCTGGTCAAGGAATTCTCAGGAACCATGCATGAGTGTGATGAGGGGGATCTGGTCTGGGTCGACAAGGATAAAGTCCTGGATTTGAATCTCTGGGCCGGTGACCGTTATTTTCTTGAACCGATCATCAAGGGTGACTTGAAAGAGCCGATTGACTATAAATTCATCTACTCGAAGGATGAATTGCTGGAAGTGATAATATAGTATCACTTCCTTATTTTTTTATCATCGGACATGGGCGGATATTAACTGCACAAAACCGAGTTGATTGCAACTTTTCAGCCCGCCAATTTAGTGTCAACAGGGTGATTTTTCTAATAATTTATCCTGATTTATTCGCAAGATTTTAATTTTTTCAAAAATTTGAAAATAGTTGTTTAAGTTGTTTGAATGTCAAGCCGGTTTATGTTAATATATTACATGCTTAGCGCCCTTGGAGGCCCCCTTGGAAAAAGGGATGGATATATCAGCTCAATGGCTGTTTTCGAGTGGCACTGATCTAAATTACGGTAAAAATATAGAGGAGACTGAAATGGATAAGTTAGAATTACAAAAAGTAGCTAATAAGATTCGTATAGGTGCGGTTACTGCTGTTCATGCGGCATCATCCGGACACCCGGGAGGATCGTTATCGGCAGCTGATATCTTAGCTTACTTATATTTCCAAGAATTGAACATTGACCCTGAAAATCCAAAAATGGAAAGCAGAGATCGTTTTGTATTGTCAAAAGGACATATAACACCTGGTTATTATGCGACTTTGGCTCATCGTGGATATTTTGCAGTTGAAGACTTGCCGACTTTTAGAAAAATCGGTTCTAAATTACAAGGACATCCGGCGATGCAATACATTCCTGGAATCGACATGTCATCAGGATCATTGGGACAAGGATTGTCTACTGCAGTAGGAATGGCAAAAGCATTCCAAATGGACGGTAAAAGCAATCGTGTCTATGCCCTTTGCGGTGATGGAGAAATCCAAGAAGGACAGATTTGGGAAGCTTCAATGTTCGCAGGTTCTAACAATTTGGATAACTTGGTTGTTATCATTGATAACAACAACCTTCAAATTGACGGAACTATCGAAGAAGTTAATTCACCTTATCCTATCGATAAAAAGTTTGAAGCCTTCAACTTTAATGTGATTACAGTCGACGGTCATGATTTCGATGAATTGGAAGCAGCATTCAAAGCAGCTCGTGAGTTCAAAGGGAAACCGACAGCGATTATTGCCACAACAATTAAAGGTAAAGGTGTTTCTTTCATGGAAAACAACGCTGCTTGGCACGGTAGTGCACCAAATGATGAACAATTTGAACAAGCAATGCAAGATTTGAAGAAAGTTGAGGAATCATTATGTCAACAGTAAAAAAAATAGCAACCAGAATTAGTTATGGTGAAACATTAATTGAACTTGGTAAAGAGCATGAAGATTTAGTGGTTCTTGATGCCGATTTGGCAGCAGCTACCAAAACTGCGATGTTCAAAGCTGAATTCCCTGACCGTTTTATTGATGTCGGGATTGCGGAAGCTAACTTGATTGGTATCGGGGCTGGGATGAGTACCTGTGGTAAAGTACCTTTCTGTTCGACATTTGCGATGTTTGCTGCTGGACGTGCTTTCGAGCAAGTTCGTAACTCAGTCGGATATCCTCATCTTAATGTTAAAATCGGGGCTACGCATGCCGGAATCACAGTCGGTGAAGACGGTGCGACTCATCAATGTAATGAAGACTTGGCTTTGATGAGCACAATCCCGGGAATGACTGTAATTGTTCCTTCTGATGATATCGAAGCTCGTGCTGCGACTCGTGCTGCGTATGAGACTTATGGACCGATGTATCTGCGATTCGGACGTGCTCCGGTTGCTATCATCAATGATTTCGAAGGATATAAATTCGAAATCGGTAAAGGTGTCAAACTTAAAGAAGGTAATGATATCACAATTGTGGCTACTGGAATCGCAGTAGGAAACTCTTTGGAAGCCGCAGCCATGCTGGAAGCTGACGGAATCAGTGTCGAAGTGATCAATATCCATACAATCAAACCTTTGGATAAAGATATCATTATCGAATCAGCCAAGAAAACAAACCGTGTGTTCACTGTTGAAGAACATTCAGTTATCAATGGATTGGGATCACAAGTAGCTGCGGCTTTGAGTGAAGAATATCCAACTAAAGTGACTAAAATCGGGGTGTACGATTGCTTTGGTGAATCAGGACCTGCTGCAGATATGTTATGCAAATACGAACTTGACCCTCAAGGTATCTACAACCAAATCAAAAGCAAATTATAATAATCAGTTTTGCGATGATATTATCATGACTCCGGTCTTGCCCGGAGTCTTTTTTTTGTATTATCAAACTGGGAACTTGTTGCGGCTTTGATTTGCCCGGGAATGTGGTAAAATAAAAGTAGGAACAATAATATAATGACTGGCGATTATCATTCAAGCTGGGACAGTAATAATAAAGATGATGAGGTGAAATAATATGGATAAAAGTAGAATCAGGGATTTTCTGGAAGTTTCCCAAAAAAACAAGAAGGCGGATCTTGTCATAAAAAACGGCCGGATTGTCGACGTTTATCAAAAAAGAACGCTTGAAGGGAATCTTGCTGTTCATAATGGCAAAATAGTTGGAATCGGCGATTATGAGGGAATCCAGGAAATAGATGCCAAGGGATGTTATATCGCACCCGGGCTGATGGACAGTCATATTCATCTCGAGTCGACATATCTGAGTGTTGAAGAGGCCTCAAAAATGCTGGTGGCTAAAGGGACGACTACCATCATCGCCGACCCTCATGAAATTGTCAATGTCTGCGGTTGTGCCGGGATGGACTATATGATTGAGGCGGGGCGCAAAAGTCCCATCAGTATCAAATACATGCTTCCTTCATGTGTGCCGGCCTGCAGCATTGAAACGTCAGTGGAACCGTTCACGGCCAAGGACATGGCTTCTTATTTAGGCAATCCTGATGTAATAGGATTGGGGGAAATGATGGACTATCCCGGATTGATATCGGGTCGGGATGATGTCCTGGACAAGATTATCTTCGCCCATGATAATGATTTGTTCATCGATGGTCATGCTCCGGGCATATCGGGACAACTGCTCGATGGTTATGTCGCGATGGGAGTAGGTACCGATCATGAATGCACAACCCCTAAGGAGATGAACGAACGAATATCCCGGGGGATGTATGTCCAATTGCGTAACGGTTCTGCCGCCAAGGATTTGGTCAATCTGCTTCCCGGGGTGACCGAAGCCAATTCCAGATACTGCCTGCTTTGCAGTGATGATAAAGAACCCCAAACGGTATTGGAAAAAGGGCATATGGATGATTGTCTGCGAATATGCGTGGCCAACGGAGTCGATCCTTATACGGCTATCCAGATGGCAACGATCAACATTGCCACTTGCTATGGTTTTGAAGACCGTGGCGCTATTGCCCCGGGAAAGAAAGCCGATCTGGTTTTCTTCGATAATCTTACTGATTTTAAAGTAAGTAAGGTTTTTGTGGATGGCAAACCGGTAGCTGACTCCGGAAAATGTCTGATAGCTATTGATAATACCGATCATACCAAGGTTTCCGGAACGATGAATGTGAGAGGTTTTACCAAGGACCGGTTGCGCTTGAAACTCGATTCATCCCATCAATATGCCATTGAGACAATTCCGGATTCGATTCTCACCAGAAAAGTGGAAGTTGATGTCCAATTGGATTCTTCGGGATTTTTCCAGTACAGCGATGATAGGATCAGCAAAATAGCGGTAGTTGAGCGCCATCAGGGCAGTGGTGAAATTGGTCTGGGTCTGATCAAAGGTTTGGATATCAAGCGGGGGGCAATTGCTTTGACCATCGCTCATGATTCCCACAATCTGATCGCAGTCGGGCATAGTGATGAAGATATGGCGGTTGCGATTGAATATCTTATTTCCAGTGGTGGGGGAATTGCTGTGGTTTGTGATCAAAAAGTGTTGGCGTCTCTTGATTTGCCGATTGCCGGATTGATGTCCGATCAGGATCCGGTCACTGTTATGAACAAGTTTAAAGAAATTCATGATGTCTGCAAAGATGTTTTGAACATAACTGAAGATGAACCAGTGGTCAAATTATCATTTATGGCTTTGCCGGTGATTCCGGAAATTCGAATCACCCCAAAAGGATTGTTCGATGTGAATGAATATGAGTTTATCAGCTAGAGAAAAGGAAATAGATCCTGCGGTCAGGTTAAATGTTTTAGAAAAAGTCCCTCGGGGCTTTTTCAGATTATTAAAAAAAAGCATCGAGAGACTAAGGTTTGATACAATTCATATATTGACTGTTTGGTGCCATGATAATTTGATAGGATGGAAAGTTTGCGAAACCGGGAATTATCAGCCCACTGTGATTTAAAACAATTAATAAGATTATTGGCTAGGAATACATTTAAAAAAAGGAGGATAATTACGATGGAAAGAAAATTTCCCGAAGGATTTTTATGGGGTGGCGCTACTGCTGCCAATCAATATGAAGGTGGCTGGAACGAAGGAGGCAAAGGCATTTCGGTTTCTGACTGTGCTCGTCATCATCTTGATGTTGATGTAACTGATTATCAGGCGCATAATGCGATTACAACTGCGGAGGTTATGGCCGCCCTGGAATCTGCAGATGATTCATTGTATCCAAAACGTCCAGGTTCTGATGGCTATCATCATTTCAAGGAAGATATCGCTTTATATGCTCAAATGGGATTTAAAGTCTATCGGATGTCAATCGCCTGGTCACGAATCTTCCCTAACGGGGACGACAAGGAACCGAATGAAGAAGGTTTGAAATTCTATGATGAGATGTTCAATGAGTTGGCCAAATACGGAATCGAACCATTGGTTACCATGTCTCATTATGAACCGCCATTGAATGTGTTGTTGAACTATGAAGGATGGTATTCAAGAGAATTGATTGAGATGTTCACCCGTTATGTTGAGACCATCTGTACTCGTTATAAAGACAAGGTCAAATACTGGTTGACCTTCAACGAAGTTGATTCGATGATTCGTCACCCATATACAACCGGTGCTTTGATTGAAGACCGTTTCCCGGGCAAAAATTTCGAGGAAGTTATTTTTCAGGCAATGCATCATCAATTTGTGGCCAGTGCCCTGGCGACTAAAATCTGTCATGAAATCATCCCGGAATCCAAAGTTGGCTGCATGCTCACCAAGTTGACTTACTATCCGTTTACATGCAAACCGGAAGATGTTCTGACTGCCCAACAGTATATGCGCTCAACTTATTGCTATAGCGATACTCAGGTTTTTGGAGAATATCCTTCATATTTACTTGCTAAATTCCAAAATGATGGTATAAATATTGTTATGGAAGAAAACGACCTGGAAGTAATGAAGAAATATCCAGTTGATTTTGTTTCATTCAGTTACTACAGTTCATCATGTGCGGCGTACGATGAAGAGGGCAAAGAAATCACATCAGGAAATACGATTTCGGCAATCAAAAACCCGTATATTCCAGCCTCTGACTGGGGTTGGCAAATTGATCCGATCGGTCTAAGAATTTCGCTGGTTGACTTGTATGATCGTTACCGCAAACCGTTATTCGTTGTTGAAAACGGACTTGGGGCCAAAGATGAATTGACTGATGGCAATGTTGAAGATGATTATCGAATTGAATATTTCGATGCTCATTTCAAGGCAATGTTGGATGCGATTGAGTTTGACGGGGTTGATTTGATGGGTTATACATCATGGGGGTGTATCGATATTGTTTCTGAATCAACCAAACAAATGACCAAACGCTACGGTTTTATTTATGTCGACGTGGATGATTATGGGAAGGGAAGCTATAAACGTTATCCTAAAAAATCATTCTACTGGTATAAAAAAGTAATCGAGTCCAACGGAGCGTACTTATTTAATAATTAGGAGGGACTAAATGGATTTAATGGTAGTGATCAATGTCATGCTTAAACTTTTCTTGATAATAGGTTTAGGTTATTTCATGATGAAGAAAAAGTTTTTGAATGATGAGACGGTAAGAAAATTAAACAGGATTGTATTATACATCACTACTCCAGCTTTGATTTTTGCATCGGTTTGTGGCGACAACAACGCTTCGATGGATGTCGTGCTTTATGTTTTCGTAGTTTCAATTATCTTTTATGTGACTTTGCCGATAGTATCGGTGATTCTAATCAAGGGCTTGCGAATCAAAAAGCCACGTGAAGGGCTATTCATATTTATGACAATATTTTCAAATGTCGGTTTCATTGGATTTCCGGTCATGCAATCGATATTTGGTAATACTGCCGTTTTCTACACAGCAATATTCAATTTGCTGTTCAACCTGGAGGTATACACCCTGGGAGTGGTGCTGATTAATCATGACAAAGGCGAAAAAGCTAGTATCGATTTTAAAAATTTGCTTTCACCAGGAGTGGTGGCGGCGATTGTGTCGATCATAATCTTCTTTACCAATGTTCAGATGCCGTCCTTGCTGGTGGAAACCGCGGATATGGTTGGTGACATGACTGCACCATTGGCGATGATTCTGATTGGGGCCAATCTGGCGATAATCAATGTTAAGGAAGTCTTCAATGACTTTATGGTCTACCCGTTCACTTTTGCCAAACAAATTCTTTTGCCGATTATCGCTTATCCGGTGATTGCTTATTTCATCAAGGATCCCCTGGTTCAGGGAATTACCCTGGTCAATTTGGCGATGCCGGTTGGAAACAGTGCCGTGTTGTTTGCGACTCAGTATGATCATGATGTCGGTCTGGCGGCCAAGACGGTTTTTATTACAACACTATTTTCAATTTTCACTATCCCGCTGATAGTGGGACTGTTCTTGACATAATCCCGATTTTTTCGGGATTTTTTTATTGGCTTGGAATTGATGGACAATTGTGTTGTTGTTTTTTGGTAACAGCAGGCGTATACTGTGGGTAGGAGGTGGAAAACATGTTTTCCGACAAGAAACGTTTTGTTAAAGTGTTTGAAGAAAACTGCGGGATTGGAACCGCCCAGATCATTGTCGATACCCAAACCGGGGTCAACTATCTTGCCAGAGAAGGAATGACAGGCTTGGGAATCACGCCACTGCTTGATGATAAAGGGGAAGTTGTAGTCACAAAGGATGTCAAAAGTGAGTGATATTTAATGTTAAATTTGATCAAACATGATATAATATTCCATACTTGGAGGTATCTTTATGTTTAAAGAAAATTTAAAAAAATATGCTCAACTGCTGGTTAGAAGCGGACTGAATGTCCAACCTGATCAGATAGTAGCCATTTCAGCTCCGGTTGAAGCGGTTGAACTGGTCCGTGAGGTGACCAAAGAAGCCTATAAGGCCCAAGCCCGAGAAGTCCGGGTAATGTATGAAGACTGTTTTGTTACCCGTCAGAAATACTTGAATGCAGACAAGGAAGTTTTTGAAAACGTTCCAAAGTATATCAGTGAATTCAGAAACGAGTTGGCTCTTGAGGATGCCTGTTTCCTGGCATTAAGAGGCGACAATCCGGAATTGCTCAAAGGATGCGACAGTGAAAAGGTGGCAACCTACACCAAAGAGATAATGCAAGTGCTTAAACCGTTCAATGACAAGCGTGACAGCATGGATCTGGCCTGGTGCATCGGAGCTGTTCCAACACCGGAATGGGCTAATAAAGTCTATCCCGATATGGCAACCCATGAGGCCATGGAAGCTCTTTGGCAGGCTATATTCAAAGTATCCTATACGACCAAAGAGGACCCGATTGCGTTTTATCAACAAAACAAGATCAACTTTGAATCGCGGGTTGATTATTTGAATAATCTTAAAATAAAATCATTGCACTACAAAAATTCACTGGGAACCGACTTGATTGTCGAATTGCCTGATAACTACCTTTTTGCCGGTGGTGGCAGCTATTTGAACAATGGCGTATATAATTTCCCGAATATTCCAACCGAGGAAGTATTCTCGGTTCCGAAAAAGCATGGTGTCAACGGAATTGTCTATTCTTCGATGCCTTTGAATTATAATGGCAATCTTATTGAAGACTTCTTTTTCAAGTTTGAAGATGGGAAGATTGTCGAGTTCGGGGCCAAAACAAATGAATCCGTACTCAAGGATATGATTACCCTTGATGAAGGGGCGAGTTATTTGGGTGAAGTCGCCCTGGTTCCTTTTGACAGTCCCATCAGCAACCTTGATACCTTATTCTATATGACACTGCTTGATGAGAATGCCTCATGTCATTTTGCCATCGGTAATTCATATGCGGAATGTATCAAAGGCGGTATCGGGATGAGTAAGGAACAAAAAGCCGAAGTCGATATCAATAATTCATTGACTCATGTCGATTTCATGGTTGGAACAAGCGACCTTGATATCATCGCAACTCTTGAAGATGGGACCGAAGTGGTGATCTTCAAAGACGGTAACTACGCAAATATTTAATACTAAAAGAGCTCTGCTTTTTCAATTATGAAAGCAGAGCTCTTATGATTTTGTCGCTGTTATTGTTCTGTTAACTGAACAATCAAATCCTGGATGTCGTGATATCTGGCATCATCGTTTTCGTGATAAAGAAAGGCCAGTTCCTGATAAACAACCAGAACTAGCTCGAGATAACTTTCATCGATGTTCTGAAGCATTCGACTGAAATCCAGGGCTATCAGGCAGTATTCGATAGCTTTGTCGAATTCCTGCTGTTGCTGATAATATTTCGTGTAGAGTTTATTGGTTTTAACCTGTTCCTCCCAAAGATATTCCTGGTCGTTCTGGGGGGCGGTTTCCAGGATTTGGCTGAGCCGTTCCAGGCAAATCCGGGCTTCGGGATACTGTTTCAAGGCCAGGTAGTTTTGACATTTTAGCCGGATCAACGGCATGTATTGGAAACTGACAATTTTGATTATGTCATATTGGCGAATTGCCTCATCGAGGTAATGTAGTGATTTTTCGAAATTGCCCAGATAATAATTCGCTTCGCCGATCACCAAATGCTGGCTACCCAAAATAAAGTGATGGCGGCTGTCCAAATTGGTGAGTTGGGTCAGGTTTTCAAGGGCGTCCAGGCTGTAATCGAGGGCGCTTTGATAATTTTTCAGCCCCAGATGGGATATTGAAATCAAGCGGTTGACAATCGCCCGATCATAAAACCACTGATCGTTATATGCTTCGGATTCGGGGTAATTGTCAAATGCGGCCAAAGCCTGCAATCCTGAACCGATTACTTTTAAGTGTTCGTCCTCATTGCTCAGGGCCTCGCACAAGGTCAAGTAGATTGGTGCCAGCTGATAGTCGTCAGGCTGATATGATTTCAACAGATATTTGATTGATTCTTCCAAAGAGTTGATCAGACCCTTGTTCTCGTTGGCGTTTCGCTGCAAGGTGGCCAGGGCCAGATAACTGTCGGTCAAATGCGACAGGCTTTCCTGGCTCTCTTCATCAATTTCATAGACCTTGATCCGACAGGAAACCGACTTCTCAGCAGCGACAATCGCCTCAGTAATCAGGTTGGTCTTAGATAACAAACGGGTCTTTTGCTGATAATGGATTGCTGAATACAGATAGTAGTAACGACTATGCTTGGATTCAAATAAGTCAAGATACAACTCACTATATTCAAGGGCTTCTTTGGCTTCTTTGAATTTTTCGTGGTTGATCATCTCGTTAGCCTGAATGATATTATTGAAGCAGATCTCATGAATCTGGATTGGCTTGAGTAAAATTGGATCGATGAGATTCAGGGAATCCAGGGTTTCGGTGAACGGGCTATGCATTTTCTTGTTATGATAATAGTTGGCCAGGTTCAACAGGGCGTTGGCGTACATCGAGGTATAAATATCGTTCTCTTCAATAAGCTGATGGTAGGCGCGGGCTCCTTCAGCCAGATACTGTTCGCAGTGCTGTTCAAAATTAAGTTTTAATGACAGACTCCCAAGCAAACTGTTGATGTAGGCTTTGTCAGATAGGGGCAAGGCGCTTAAGTCAAGATGGACCAAAGCTTCGTATGCTTCCTCGTACGCTTCAAAGGCATTCAAAAGTGAGGCGTATTTAATTGAAAAAAATATTTGTCCTTCCTTGGTCAGTTTATTTGACAGCAGGAGGTCTTCGTACATAATTATCAATTCACCGGCCGTTTCATCGGTCATCGGCTGATTTTCAAGATATTCGATTTTTTTCAGCATATCATCCATAAGCAGCACCTCTCTTACTAACATTCTACCATATTTTCAATATTGGTGACAAATGGAATTGAAAATGTCGCAGATATGCGAATTAGCCGGAATTCAAACTTCTGACATGTTAATGACAGGAATTTGACTGTAACGGTTGAAAGTCAGGGTTAGAATTAGTAAAATTAAGATATAGACTACAAGTTTGGAGATTTCTTATGAATAAATTTACTACCTTGTTGAATCAAATTGTTGATGATTCTGGAATCACGCAGACCAAGATTGCTGCTGATGTCGGAATCTCAAGAACCAAGTTGAATCGCTGCCTGAGTGGCCAGCGTAACCTGACATTTCAGGAGTTGGAAACATTGATGGAATATCTCAGTCTGTCAAAAAGACAGAAGGAGATCCTCAAAGTTTCATTTTTGCGTCGGAATCTGTCGAAGACCCAATTAGATAATTTCGCTTTGATTGACCGGATGTTCAATAATATCACTGAATTATCCAAAATCAGGCATAATCAAATAGTTGTCTCCCCGATTGAAAATATTTCAATCGAAAACAAGATTGTTTTCGGGAAATTAAATGTAGTTACCACTATAATCCGGGCGATTAGATCGGGGTGTAAAGATGACCGGGAAATCAATATCACGCTCAACCTGCCGATGAAGGACAAAGTACTGCGTTTTTTCTTTATCGAGTTGGTTTTTGATTTGAAAAATCACTATAATATCAACCACATTGTGCCGGTTAATATCGAGGATAGCATGATCAATGAGGAATTCAATTCGATCAATATCATTGACAGTATCATCACCCTGAAATATTTTGGCAAAGAAAAATATCACAGTTATTATTTCGATGCTTTCCTGCTGGAAAGTGATTTCAATATTTTTCCCTACTATGTCATTTTAAACGATAAGGCATTGTTTATTTCCCGGGACTTCAAGTGCATGAGGATTGAACACGATCTGGAGTTAATCAGGTATTACAAGAAAGTCACGAGTGTGCACAGGATGTCCTCAAAAAATCTGATTACCCTGAAAAGTAAATTTCCGGATTATCACTATCAGTATATCTTTACTGATAGTCCTCACCAAGTACCGGACTTGCCGGGATTGGAAAACTGCCCGGTTTATAATATCAAGAAAGACATGGATTACCACTTGTTTGAGCATAATGGTGATAATCGCCAAAAAAATGTTCCTGTAGGTCTTGAAATTGAAAAAAACACTTATGTTTTTGTGAGTGAAGAGGGTGTGGTGTTTTCATTCGGAAAGCGAAGCCGGGAATATTATGTGGTCAAAAATACGACTTTTGTCAACCATGTATTGGACTTTGCCCACAACAGTACCATCAATTTACAGATAAAAGAATAGGAAGAGTGAATATGTTTGCTGAAGTTTTGAAATCAACTATTGCCAATAGCGGTGCCTCGATATCAAAATTGAGCCGGGAATCAGGAATTTCAAGGTCGCTGCTCCATAAAGTAATCAATGGCGAGACGGAAATGAACCAGACCAAGTTCGACTGTCTTATTGCGGTGGATTGTTTTGATGAAGAAGAAAAGAATAAATTGATTAGGGCCTATCTCTCCAACAGGGAATATAGCCACATCTATCATGTGAACCTGCGGATTCAAAAGTTTATCGACCAAGTCAATAACTTTGACCAAGTGCCCACAGGATTGCCGGAACAGTTGGAACCACGATTGGATTATAAGATGTTCAACGATCGCGATGAGATCAGAAAGATAGTGTTTGGGGAAATTTCCGGATGCCAACAACGGATTTTGATCTTGAATGAAGAATCCTCGGATGTGGAATCATATCTTCCGGCAAACGGTGAAAATATCATTCAAATCAAGAACATCAACTCTACTGAAAAAAAGACCAATTACCTGAACTCAATGCTGGCGGCTTATTTGAAAAACGAAAACTACCAAGGTTATTATACGGTAGATCCGACCATCAATTTATCTGTCTATGACAACTATGTCCTGGTTGATGATAAGCTGCTGATGTATGATAACGAGATGAATAATTTGGGATATACCACTAATCCTAAAAGAATTGAATTTTTTAAAAATGTTTTTTTTAAAAGGCTTGATCGGGCAAACCAGTATTTTCGGGTTCAACATCGCGGAAAAGGATTTGTCAATGAAATGGATATCTCACCGGAAGCCAGTTTTGTGAGTGATGAAAGCAATTATTATATTGCCAAGGGCAACTGTCTGATTCACTTGGATACCCAGTTTCAAAACGATCTGAAGGAGTATTTCGGTAAAGGAGATATATATGTCAAGGTTTGTAAATAAGCTTCAGGATTTGGTTGAAAGAAGCAATGTTTCTTCCGCTGATTTGGCCAAGTGCCTTGGTGTCAGTAAGCTGGAACTGGGACTTATCTATGATAAGACAATCAAAATAACTCCCAAGGATTTTGAAAATCTGGTCGGTCTGCTTCAGCTCAATTTTATGGAAGAAAAAGAGTTTGAAAAGCTTTTCGATATTTATCTCACCGGTGAAGATGAATATGGATTTAGAGCCAAAATCAGAGAGTTTATCGATCAGATCACAATTGACTATGATTCAATCAGGGAAGATCGTTATTTTTGTGAAAGTACGGCTATCAGTAAAGGAGCCTATTTTGAAGGTATATACCAATATGATAGTCGGATTGCTTTGATTATGGCGATGAAAAGAGTTATTGCGTGGTCACTGTGCAATGATGAAAGAACCAAAATCAAATTGGCTTATGATATAAAAGATGAATTCCTGTTGGCGTATTTCTATGAGCTTTATTCGTGTTATGACGTTAATCTTCAAATTAATCATCTGACCACCTTGAATTCGCTAAAAAGCGGGGATAGTGCAATGAATATTCTGATGTATTTGATTCCTTTGGTAATATCATCAAAATGCCAATACAGCTGCTACTATAATAATGAAATAGTGAAATTGTCAGCCGGAGATTTCAGCAACTATATGATAGTCAACGACAAGATCTTTATTTTCAGTGATGATATGGGCAATGGACTTTTGATATCCGGAGATAGTCAGGTTGAACTTTTTGCTAAAAAGTTTGACCGCAGTGTTGACCTTTTCAAGCCATTGATATATAGTTTTGAAGAAAATGGGAAATATGAGCAGATATACAAGAAGCTTTTTGCTGTTGATACAGTCTATTCCGTGGAACCGGGTATTTATATCAATAATTATCTGACCCGGGAAATGCTTGAAAAGTACTATGTGCGAGACAGCAATGATGTGGAAAATTCGGTCAATCATATGGCAGGATTCCTGGGAACCGATGTCAAAAAAAAATCATATCATGTTGCGAGCACTATTGAGGGCTTCATCGAATTTATCAAAAACGGGATAAATATTTCCATGCCGCCATTTGGCGATGTGATTTTCAGTCCGGTTGACCGGCGCGAGATAATCAATCGGATGATTGAGGACATCAAGCGGGGTGTCTATGAATTGGTGCTGGTCAACTCTGATGTCATTACATTTCCTAAGGAACTATTGATTATTCCCTCACAAACAGACGGCGTGATTATTTCTTTTGCGGCGGACTTCAAAAAAAATGACAAGAATTTCGCTTTTTATATCGATGATGCCGAAATCGGAAAACAGTTCTGCGATTTTATCGACTCGCTGCGTGACGATGGTTTGGCGTTTTCAAAAGATGACACAATCATAGTTTTGAAACAGTTGATGAATCTATATTTGTGAAATATTAACACTATTACTTCAAGTGTTAAATAGTTGATGGATTCCTGTGCGGCAAACACGAAAAAACTTGTCACATTGACCGTGACAGGTTGAATTTAGTTGATTATTACTATAGAATAATAATAGGTGATGTGGTAATAATAATACCAAACCACATTACTAAATTTAGTTGGGGCTAAATTTTTGCTCGGGAATTATATATGTAGTATCTATGGAAAGTTGATGGGGATTGGCTTTTATAGTTAAGGAAAATTTCTGTACTGCATAATAATTGGTACAAGGTTGATTTTCAACCTATTCGTTCTTGGGACAACTAGTTACTAGTTGTCTTTTTCTTTGTCAAAAATTTGAGATGAAAAAAGATGATCCGTGAAGATCATCTTTTTAGATAAGGAAATATATTAATTTTTAGTATGGTTAGTCTAATTGATCAGCAATCCAAGACCATGCTGTTTGACCAGTAGTGTCATCCATAGCCTCATTGTTGTAGAAGTAAATCCAAGACCAGTGACCTGAATATTGATGTGGATTTCCATCAGCATCAGTATACATACCTGAAGTATCAATTACATTCTCAGGACTGAATACCATCAGATTTGAAGCTCCAGCGGCATTCAATCTTTCAAGGGTAGGTACTGAATAGATTTCTGGTGTCAAAGTAGTATCATTTTCTGCATAGATGAAGAACATAGCTTGGTCTTTTAAGATGTCGATTTGAGCATCAGTGATTTTTTCATCCAATTTACCTTCACAGATAGGGACACCTGCAGTGAAGTAGTCAGGGTAATTCATCATCAGATCCAATGTCATGAATCCACCATTAGAACATCCGGCTACAACAACTTGAGTAGCTCCGTATTCTGTTTTGTAACTGTCGATCAGTTCCATTAGACTTTCAGTGTAGACTGATGAATCATCTTCAACTCGTTCTCGGTTCCCGGTACCATCCATCCACATAGTTGGTGATTGAGGAACCAGAATTGCCGCACCACCGATTTCAGTTTGGAATTCTTCGCTGGCAAATACAGTTGCTTTGTTGGCCAATAGTGGCACATAGGCATCTGAAGCGTCAGCTTGTCCTTCACCACCACCATGCAACCAGACAAATAGGGTATCAGCCTGTTCTGCAGGTTCGTATGTGGCAACATTATATGAAGTACCGTCTTGGGCATCGTAAGTCGATACTGCAAACATATCAGCAGCGGTAGTGTATCCAGTCGCTTCTGCATCAATCGTAAATGAAGTTACTGCTTCACCGAGTGAGTCAACTGCGGCAGTATCTGTCAATGTGAAAGTCAAAGTATAAGGACTTGACCAAGTGTTGGTTGACGTAACCATCGAATAATTGATCGGGTTACCATCATCAGGGCTGACATACAGTTCAACTGCTACGTATTCACTGTCACTGTCAACCGGATTACCGTCAGCATCACATAAATAAATATCAGTAACGGTGCGGTCGACATCAACAACTTTAACGGCAAACTCAGGATCACTCCAATCAGTTTGTTCTTTGGTTTCCATTACGTCGAGATCATCAGCGGAAATTTCGCTGATTTTATAATCCAGACTCAAAACGGCTTTGTCAACTCCAGCTCCCCAGTCATAACCACCAACGTAGTAACTGTAGGTACCGGTGATGGTGTCGCTCCCGGTCTCATTGCTTGAACAGGCAACAAGTCCAAGTGCTAAAAAACTTGATAAAATCAATCTTGATTTTTTCATTCAATTCTCCTCCTTGAATTAGATAAATTAATTATAACTTAACCAAAGCTGGTAATCATTCCATTATGTAACCGATTACATGGCAAAATATCACTTTAATATTACTCTGGTGTAACTTTTATCTACGGTATAGAAAATAATGTTTCAATAAATAAAAGGTGTCCCTAAAACAGTTGCGAATTGAAGGGGCACCTTTACGATAAGGAAGTATATTAACTTTTCAGTAGGGTTAATCTAATTGTTCAGCAATCCAAGACCATGAATCTTGACCAGTGACATCATCTACAGCATCATTGTTGTCAAAATAGATCCAAGACCAGTGACCGTTGTATTGGTATGGATTTCCATCAGCGTCAGTATACATACCTGAAGTGTCGATTACATGTTCAGGTGAGTAAACCATAATGTTTTGGGCTCCAGCAGCTTGAAGTCTTGAAATTGTCGGAATTGAAGTATTTCCAGGGATTACAGTTGGATCATCTTCAGAGTAGATAAAGAAGATTGCTTGGTCTTTAAGTGCGGCGATTTGATCATCTGTAATCAATGCATCGGTTTTTGCTTGACAGATAGGTACTCCGGCTACGAAGTAATCAGGATAGTTAATCAACATATCCATAGTCATGAATCCACCATTAGAACATCCGGCTACAACAACTTGAGTAGCTCCGTACTCGGTTTTATAACTGTCGATCAGTTCCATCAGACTTTCAGTATACATGCTTGAATTGTCTGAAGTGTATCCTCCGGTACCGTCATCCATCCACATAGTAGGTGATTGTGGCGCCAAGATAGCTGCACTGCCAATTGTGCTTTGGAATTCTTCCCCAGCTAAAGCAGTTACTTTGTTTGCCAAAACCGGAATATATGGATCTGTTCCATCTGCATATCCTTCACCAGCACCGTGTAACCAAACAACCAAAGTATCTGATTTTTCTGCCGGTTCGTAAGTCACATAATCATAAGTAATTCCATCGGTGGCTTCAAATGTCGCAGCTTCAAACATATCAGCCGAAGTTGTGTATCCAGTAGCATCAGCATCGATTGTAAATGAAGTTACAGCCTCACCTAAAGAGTCAACTTCAGCTGTGTCAGTCAAAGTGAAAGTCAGGGTATATGGATCAGACCAAGTATTTCTTGATGTAGTCATTGAATAGTTGATCGGGTTACCGTCATTAGGGCTGACATACAATTCTACCGCCACGTATTCACTGTCTCCGTCGACTGGATTTCCATCAGCGTCACATAAATAGATATCGGTAACTTCTCTATCGAAGTCAGTTACTTTTACTTCGAAATTAGGATCAGTCCAGTCAGTTGCTGATTTTGTCTCCATTACGGCCAAATCATCAGCTGATATTTCACTGATTTTGTAATCTAGTGCCAGTACCGCTTTGTTTACACCAGCTCCCCAGTCGTAACCGGTTACCATGTAACTGTAAGTTCCGGTAATAGTATCGCTTCCAGTATCGCTGCTTGAACAAGCCACGAGTCCCAGGGCTAAAAAACTTGATAAAATCAATCTTGATTTTTTCATTTAATTCTCCTCCTAAAATAAGATAAATCAATTATACATCATATAAAAAAAGGAGTCTTTCCAAAATGTAACCGATTTCAAGGTGTTAAATAACCTGATTTATTAAGCGAAAATAGTTGCGAATCTTATTGCGACTTATGAATCAAAAGTGGAAAATGTGTTCTTTTGGCGGGGTGATTAGCGGAAATCACGAAAGCCCGGCTATGAATTTACCTGAGCAGCAATCCACGACCAGACGTCCAGACCGGTTCGGGGATCAATGGCGGTATTGTTATGGAAATAGATCCAAGACCAATGGCCATTGTATCGATATGGAGCGCCAGTGGAATCATGATATTTATCAGTAGTGTCAATCACCTTGTCGGTAGTGAATACTGTGAGTTTGGAAGCTCCTGCTTCTTGCAGGCGGCCGATTATCGGGGCTTCGTACTGGTCGGGTATTACAAGCGGATCATCGTTTGAGTAAATGAAAAACAAGGGTTGATGTTTGATATTGTCAATTTCGTCATTGCTGATCCAGTTACTCTCCATTGCAGCACACACAGGTACGGTGCAAGTAAAGTAGTTCGGATAATTCCTTAACAGTTCCAGTGACATGTAGCCACCATTGGAACATCCGGCCAAGACAATTTTAGTCGCCTGGACTTTTTGTTTGTAATGGTCAATCAGTAAGAAGAGGCTTTTGGTGTATTTGCTTGAACCATCTGCCGTTTCCTTTTTGCTCCCGTCATCCATCCACATTGTCGGGCATTGCGGTGCCAGGATTGCCGCTGGTCCGACGATGCGTTGGAATTCGCTGCCACCCAGGGCAACCGCCTTATTCCCCAGTATTGGGAAGTAGGGATCTGATCCTTCAATTTCGCCCTCGCCTAGGCCATGAAGCCAGACAACCAGGGTGTCAAAGTTAACATCGGGTTCGAAAGCGACATAATCGTATGTGGCTCCTGCTGGAGTTTTGAAATGTCCAGGTTTGAAAATTTCGCCAGCGGTAGTGATTTTAGTCGCAATCTTCGGGATTGCCAGGGATTTGATGATGTTTTCACCTTGCATGATTACAGCTCCCTGGGCAAGTTGAATTTCCAGGTGATAGGGATCAGACCAGGAGTTTTTCGATGTTTTCATCGAAAACAAAAACGGCGATCCTTCAGTAGGGCTGACTTTCAATTTGACCAATACCCGACAGCTAGGCTGCTGAGTTCGGTTCCCGTCAATGTCGCAAAGATAAGCTGCTTCGATAATGCGTTGACTGGAAGTTATTTCGATGGGAAAATCCTCCCCATCCCAGATTGTTGTCTGTTTTGTCTCAGTGATTGTGAGATTCTCTTTCGATATGGTAGAAATTTCACCGTCAAATATGATGATAATCCGGTCAGTCCCAGTCCCCCAGTCATAGGCGCCTACATGCATCTGATAGGTTCCGTTTAAAATGATTTTTGAATTGTTATGGTAAGTCATAATATTTTCCCCTTTATTTATAATGATTAAATTTTAATCCAATTTTAGCTGGTTTGCATTCCAATAAATTACAAATTAGGGGTAATTTTATCACTTAATGACATGAAATCAAAAAAGATGAACCCAATAGTTCATCTTAAGGTGAATAATTATTAACTTCCAATTTTTTCTTTATAGGCTGATGGTTTCATCTTATAACGTTCTTTAAACATTTTGTCAAAAGACTTATAATCGCTAAATCCATTTTTCAAAGCAATCTGGGTAATGTTCAGCGAACTGAATCTAAGGTCATTGATGGCGTTCTCGAGTCGTTGATTTTTGATGTACTGGCTCAATGTCATTCCAGTTGTGTCTTTGAAAATTCTAGCCAGGTATCCATATGACAGGTTGTATTTGTCCGCGATTTCCCGTGACGAAAGTTTCTCATAGTAGTTAGCGTCGATAAAAGCCATTATCTCCATGATCAATTGGGAATATTGGTTGTTTTGCAGTTCAATGCCGCTGTTTTTGGTGGTTGTCCCGGATAGAAGCTTGCTGATCAAAACAGTAGCATAGCCATTGATTTCGATTTCGCTGGTTTCGCTTGGCTTGACAGAGACCATTTTATCAAGAATCGTCAGGATATCGTGCTTTAGTTCGGGTGTATGTTCATTGGAAAAAGCAATCAACTCTATTTGCGGGTAGAGTATTTTGATAAAAGTTATATCTATTTGGATGGCGAAACCATCATAGTCAAGACTGCCGCGATTGCAGGCGTGGATTGCTTGTGAATTGATCACATGGAAATCACCGGCTTCAACTTTGTAGGATTCCCCATTATCCCAAAGATGCATATAACCTTGTCTAGGATAAATCAATTCGATTGAACGATGCCAGTGTTTGGGGACCTGTTTAGGATTCTGTTCATGATTGAAATATAGAATTCTTACAAATTGTTGGGGCATTCGTGAAATTTTCTCATAAACTAATTGGTTCATTGAAATCTCCTTCCATTGATAATTCTATAATTTTTTGGCTTTGAAAGCGGATTCTTTCAAAATCAGAAAATCAACTAGATCATATTGATAGCCTTGTGAAGGAGGGAGACGATGTTGCATCGGTTTAAGATGATGGTACAACTAAAACCAGTGCCAAAATATCGTCAAGCTATTAAATGCCGGTATTTATTGTCTGAGTATAAATTGGATTGGGTAATAAAAAACTAGATGAACCAGCTTATAGCGTGTATAATTGTAGGGTAAGTACCGCATCGTCTAAGGTGCTTTGAATAGACGTAAACAAAAATGAAAATGTAAATTGAATTAAGTAATATATTGGAGGGCTTTATGAAAGGAATTGTGTTGGCAGGGGGGAGTGGAACCAGATTGTATCCGCTGACCCAGGTTACAAGTAAGCAGTTATTGCCGGTTTTCGACAAACCGATGATTTATTATCCGCTAAGCATTCTGATGCAGGCAGGGATCCGGGAGATATTAATAATATCCACACCCGACGACACCCCCCGTTTCCAAGAACTGTTGGGTGATGGAGCCCAGTTTGGGATTGAATTGTCCTATAAGGTCCAACCTAGTCCGGATGGACTGGCTCAGGCATTTATTATCGGAGAGGAATTCATAGCCGGAGAAGCATGTGCCATGATCTTAGGTGACAATATTTTCAATGGCCAAGGAATGACTAAAAGATTGCAACTTACTGCCAATAAAAAAGGTCGTGCCACTATTTTTGGCTATTATGTCGAAGACCCTGAAAGATTCGGGGTGGTTGAATTCGATCAAAACAAAGTGGCAGTATCGTTGGAGGAAAAACCGCTGGAACCAAAATCAAACTATGCGGTAACCGGATTGTACTTCTATGACGAGAATGTGGTCGAATATGCCAAAAGCATCAAGCCGTCACCTCGAGGAGAGTTGGAGATCACCGACTTAAACAAGATTTATCTTGAAAAAGGGACGCTTGATGTTGAACTTTTGGGAAGAGGGTTCACTTGGTTGGATACCGGGACCCACGACTCACTGGTGGAGGCCACTAATTTTGTTTATACCGTCGAGAAGCATCAAAACCGTAAGATAGCTTGTTTGGAGGAAATCGCCTATTCGAATGGTTGGATTGACGAAGAAAAAGTCCGCCAAGCGATCGAACTTTACAAAAAGAATCAGTATGGAGCTTACCTTCAAGATGTTCTTGATGGTAAATATATTGTATAGGAGCTAGTGATGAAGAAAATAGAAACCAAAATCCCCGGAGTGGTGATCATCGAACCTGATGTTCATGGTGACCATCGTGGTTATTTTATGGAAACATATAATAAAGCCAAATATGCCCAAATCGGCATAACCAATGATTTTGTTCAAGATAACATGTCTTTTAGTGCCGCCAAGGGGACATTGAGGGGGTTGCATTTTCAAAATGAACCGATGGCCCAAGCCAAGCTGGTATCGTGCACCCGGGGGAAAGTGATTGATGTCGCGGTCGATATCCGCAAAGGGTCACCGACTTATAAGCAATGGGTAGCGGTTGAATTGTCAGAAGAGAACAAAAGGTTCTTCTATATTCCCCGCGGTTTTGCCCATGGTTTTTTGACGCTTAGCGAAAATGTGGAATTCAGGTATAAAGTTGATAATTTATATTCAAAAGAACATGACCGGGGGATTCGATACAATGATCCTGATATCAATGTTGACTGGGGCATGCTGCTGGACGGTATTGAGCCGATTCTTTCGCAAAAGGACATGAATGGACCAACGCTTTTAGAATCCGACTGTAATTTCCAATATGAAGATAAATGACAGCGAAGGCGCTATGAAACTGTCCCGTTATGGGAATCTTAAAGAAGACTGGACGCTGTTGGGATGGTAAACCAAAGCAAATAAACTAAACTTTTCAATTACAAATCAAATAAATGATTGCAAAAAGCAGAAATACAAACTATTATTCTTTTCAGTGGAAATCCCCCGATATTTTCCAAGGGGGCCCGGACTGGGGCCATCACCAGATATCCTTTTGGTGATCGGACATTTTTAGGAAGGTTAATCATGAGAAAAATTCTTTTAATTCGAAATACAATTTCATCATTCACATACCAGATTTGTCTGATAATAAGTGGATTCATTCTGCCGCGATTGATTCTCCAAAGTTATGGTTCGGAAGTCAATGGTCTGGTAAACTCGATTACCCAATTTCTGGCTATTATTGCATTTTTGGAACTGGGGATGGGATCGGTGATCCAGTCGGCTTTATACAAGCCACTGGCAAATAAGGATACGCAGGGAATTAGTGAAATAATCGCCTCGGCCCATAAGTTTTTCAGAAAATTGGGTCTGATCCTTTTTGTTTATGTGATTGTGCTTGTTTTTATTTATCCGTACATATCCAACCAGGATTTTGGATGGGTTTATACAGCTACCTTGATTGGAGCCATGAGCATCAGCTCATTCGCGGAATATTATTTTGGGATAGTTGATCGCCTGCTGCTTTCTGCGGATCAGCGCGGTTATATTCAATACACTGTGAAAACTGTCACTCTGATTTTGAATACAGCTGCCTGTGCCATATTGATTGCCACTGGCTACTCAATTCATCTTGTGAAGTTGGTGACATCATTGTTTTTCCTTTTGCGCCCGGCGTTTATGATTATCTATGTCAGAAGAAATTACTCAATTGACCGGAAAGTCAGCTATGAACATGAGCCAATCAGCCAAAAATGGAATGGGGTATCTCAGCACGTGGCCGATGTGATTTTAGGAACAACCGATCCGATTGTCCTGACTGTTTTTGCAACCCTTTCCGATGTCTCGATCTATTCGGTTTTCAATCTGGTCATTTCCGGGGTCAAGCAGCTTTTTCTGGCGATGTCCAGCGGAGTCCGTTCATTGATTGGGGAACTGTGGGCCAAGCAGGAAATTGACGAGTTGCACCAGATATTCGGTTGGGTTGAATGGACGATTCATACCGGAACAACCTTCGTCTTTGGTTGTGTCGGAGTTTTGATCTTGCCGTTTGTGGCGGTATATACCCAGGGAATAAATGACGCCAATTACATTCAACCGTTGTTTGCGGCGGTTTTGACTCTGGCGCATTCGGGGCATTGTCTCAGATTGCCTTATCACATCATGATTCTAGCCGGAGGGCATTATAAACAAACCCAAAGCAATTATATTATTGCCGCTGTTTTGAATATTGTTGTCTCAGTAATCACGGTATCGTATTTAGGCCTGATTGGTGTCGCAATCGGAACCTTGATTGCGATGACTTATCAGACGATTTGGATGGCCTTATACAATTCGAAAAATCTGATTCAATGGCCGTTCAAAAATTTCATCAAACAGGTGGTTATTGATATCCTGACCATTGCGATATGCGCACTGATTGCAGGATTGTTTGAAATGACCGCGATCAGCTATCTTGACTGGATCATCCTGGCAATCAAAGTATCATTGGTGATGTTTGGCGTCAGCTTTGCAATCAATACGATATTCTACCGGGAAAAGATCACGATGATGTATTCGCGGCTCAAGCGCTTGCGCCACTAGTGAATTTTGCAATAGAGCGAGTTGAGTGGTATAATTACCAAACGAGTAAAAAATATGGAAGTATACATTGATATTGGAGGAAATGGTATGAAAATTGCAGTATTTGGGACCGGATATGTAGGCCTGTCGATAGCGGTATTGCTGGCCCAACACAATGAGGTGGTTGCTGTTGATATCATCGAAGAAAAAGTGAAGATGATCAACAACCGGATATCACCGATCAAAGATGATGAAATCGAGAAATTTTTGGAAAACCGGAATTTGAATCTTAAAGCGACTCTTGATAAGCAGGAAGCTCTTGAGGGGGCGGATTATGTAATCATCTCGACGCCGACCAATTATGATGATGAATTGAATTTCTTTGATACCTCATCGGTCGAAGATGTCATCGAGACAGTCATTGACTCCAATCAGGATTGCACGATGGTGGTCAAATCAACTGTACCGGTCGGATTTGTGAATGATATGAAGGCGAAATACGGAATTGACAACATCATTTTTTCTCCTGAATTCCTGCGAGAAGGCAAAGCATTATATGACAACTTATATCCTTCAAGGATTGTAGTGGGAGAAATCAGCGAACGGGCAACGAAGTTTGCGGATTTGCTTAAAGAAGGGGCTGTGAAAGATGAGGTGGACGTCTTGTTCACGAACAGTACCGAGGCCGAAGCAATCAAATTGTTCGCCAATACTTATCTGGCCATGAGGGTATCTTATTTCAATGAATTGGATACATATGCCGAGGTAAGAGGATTAAACACCAAACAAATAATTGAAGGGATCGGGATGGATCCAAGAATCGGAACTCATTACAACAATCCTTCTTTTGGATATGGCGGATACTGTCTGCCTAAGGATACCAAGCAACTTTTGGCCAACTATAGCGATGTTCCCCAAAATATGATCAAAGCCATAGTTGACTCGAATCGGACCCGCAAGGACCACATTGCCCAGATGATTATCAATAAAAACCCCGAAATTGTCGGTGTTTATCGGCTGACGATGAAAACCGGTTCTGATAATTTCCGAAAATCAGCCATCCAAGGGATAATGAAACGGATCAAAGGCAAGGGTATCGAAGTGGTAGTGTATGAACCGACACTCAAAGAGGAAAGATTCTATAATTCGCGAGTTATCAACGATCTTGATGAATTCAAACGGATTTGTGATGTCGTTATTACCAACAGGATGCATGATGACCTGAAAGATATTGAAGATAAAGTATATACGCGAGATTTATATACCTGTGATTAAAATTTGGTAAGGAGAAATTTATGAAAATATTAGTTACCGGCGGTGCCGGATTTATCGGGGGCAATTTTGTTCATTATATGGTCGACAAATATCCTGGTGATATGATTGTCAATCTGGATTTGCTCACCTATGCCGGAAATCTGGAAACTTGCAAGAGTGTGGAAGACAGGCCCAACTACAAATTTGTCAAAGGGGATATCGCTGATCGGAAATTTATCTTCGATCTCTTTGAAAAAGAAAAATTCGACATGGTGGTCAATTTTGCAGCCGAGTCCCATGTTGACCGCTCGATTGAAGATCCGGAAATATTTGTGAAAACCAACGTCATGGGAACGACGACCCTACTGGACGCATGCAATAAATTCGGGATTCAAAGATACCATCAGGTATCCACTGATGAAGTCTATGGCGATCTGCCACTTGATCGCCCGGACCTTTTTTTCACTGAGTCGACTCCTTTGCATACTTCAAGTCCTTATTCCAGTTCGAAGGCAAGTGCCGATCTATTTGTCCTGGCTTATTATCGGACATACGGTTTGCCGGTGACAATATCGAGATGTTCGAACAATTACGGACCATACCACTTTCCAGAGAAGTTGATTCCGCTAATGATATCTCGGGCGCTGGATAATGAGACGTTGCCGGTTTATGGAAAAGGTGACAATGTCAGAGATTGGCTTCATGTATATGATCATTGCGTGGCCATAGATTTGATTATTAAAAAAGGCCGGGTCGGAGAAGTTTATAATGTAGGTGGTCATAACGAACGGACCAACCTCGAGGTGGTAAAGACTATTCTGGGACAGCTTGATAAACCGGATAGTCTGATACGATTTGTCGAAGACCGTAAAGGTCACGACCGACGCTATGCCATTGATCCGACCAAGTTGGAGACTGAATTGGGATGGAAACCAAAATATAATTTTGACACCGGAATCAAACAGACAATCCAATGGTACCTTGACAACAAGGACTGGTGGGGTCATATCATTTCGGGTGAATATCAGAACTATTTCAAAAACATGTATTCAAAAAAGATTTAAGGGAGACAGCTATGAAGGTATTGGTAACTGGAGTAAAAGGGCAATTAGGTCATGATATTGTAAAAGTCTGCCATGAAGAGGGGATTGAAGCAATCGGAGTTGATCTCGAGGAAATGGATATAACTGATGGAATCCAGGTGAGAAAAGTGATATCCGATTCCAAAGTCGATGCTGTAATCCACTGCAGTGCCTACACTGCTGTCGATCGGGCTGAAGATGATATTGATGCCTGTAATGAGGTAAATGTCGAAGGAACGAGAAATATCGCCACGGTCTGCCTGGATCTTGATATCAAGTTGATGTATTTTTCGACTGATTATGTCTTCGACGGCCAAGGGATAAGACCTTGGCAGCCAACCGACAAGCCGGCGCCGCTGAATGTTTATGGTCAAAGCAAATACTTGGGAGAAGAGGCAATCAGAAACTTGATTGAAAAATATTTTATAATCAGGATATCCTGGGTATTTGGGATCAATGGCAGCAACTTTGTCAAGACAATGCTCAAACTTGGTCAAGAACGCAAAGAATTGAATGTTGTTTTTGACCAGGTCGGCTCGCCTACTTATACATATGATCTTGCAAAATTGGTTGTCGAAATGATTCAAAGCGACCGCTATGGGACATACCATGCATCTAATGAAGGGGAAACCTCATGGTATGAATTCGCCTGTGAAATATTCAAACAGGCAAATATTGACGTGAAAGTGAACCCGGTCACCTCAGATGCATTTTTGACCAAGGCTAAGCGTCCTTACAACAGTCGCATGGATAAGTCGCTACTTGTTGAAAACGGATTTTCCCGACTCCCAGAATGGCAGGATGCGTTGAGCCGTTATTTGGTTGAAATTGATAATTTCGGCTGATAATCCGGTTAACCCAATTATGATCTAACTAGACGAATGTCGATAGAGTAGAGGTGGAACTGTTGAAAGATATTTATATTTTGCATGAATACGGGGCTGATTCCCATTTCAAAGCATTGATTGATGAATGTGAGAAGTACGGATACCGGGTCCGCAGTTCGATTATATTGTCACATAAATCCATTGTTATGGATGTGTTGCGGATGATTATTCGCGAGCGTAAAATAATTCAGGCAATCATCTATTTTCTCAGACATGAGTATCGGCACTTTACCGTCCACTTCCTGAAGGGAAAAGTTCTGATAGTCGGAATTGCTCCATACAACAACCTGATGAACCGCTACGCCAAACTTTTTAAAAGAAACAAATCTTTTTATTTCACTTCGTGGGATTATTGGGGGACTGATAAATTCGCCAAAGGGAAACTCAACAACCGACAAAATTTCGAAGCGATTCTAACCGATAATTTTCTAGGAGCTTTTTGTGTCAGTGAAAGAACGCAAGATGGTATTGGCAAGATTGTTGCGAACACCTCGGTAGTCAGACACTCAATCGACGTGAAAAGTTACAAGCGCCACCCTGATCAGATTGGAAAGACCAAAAAGTATATATTCATGGGGGTGTTCAATGATCGGAAAAATATTCCCCTGTTGATTGACTGGATCAAAAAAAGCAGGGCATCTTTCGAATTTTCTTTTGCGGGTTATGGTCATTATCGAGCGGAACTGGTTAATCTGGCCCGGGAAGACAAGCGGGTGAAATATCTGGGAAAATTGACCAAGTCGCAAATCAAAGCGACTTTGGCCAATTACGATTTTCTGGTTTTACCATCCAAACAGGAGCCTTATGGAATTGTCTTGCTTGAAGCATTGGCTGCCGGGGTGCCCTGTATTGTTTCCAACGCTGTCGGGCCCAGTGAAATCATTGATGAAAGCACTGGCTTGAGTTTTGAACTGGATGATAATTATCAAAAGGAGTTTGCGAATTTTGAGGCGGCGATTTCTAGAAGTCTGGAGATGGAGTCGGCAGAATACCTGCAACTCCATCAAAATGCTCTGAAACAGTCTCGAGAATATGCCCCGGAAGAATTGATAAAAGCATGGCTGATCCTTTTGGAAAAACATGAGTATTGAACAGGACAGTCATGGTGAATACCAAATTATTGTTGTAGTGATGAAAGAACATTTGTGAGTTTTTACAAATGATCTAGGTAACATGGAGGTGAGAGAGATGTATGATGTCAGTGACGGCAGTTGTAAAGCCAAATTGACCCAAACCCTTGATGCGATTCTCAAGGTCAATCAGGAACTGATTGAAGCGAATAATAAATCTCAGGCTAAAAAATCGGTAGTTAAGTTGCTTGGGGAACGGATGGGCCGGATGGCAGGTCCTCTGAAAAAAAAGGATTTTCAGGGGTTTTATAAGGAATTCATTTATATCATCAAATATTTTTTGATTCGTCTGAAAATAACCAAATTACCAGCCAGTCATCCAAGAGCAAAGATTGATATCAAAAACCAAGTGAATGATTATTTCTCAGATGAGAGGATTGCGGTATATACGGTCCTTTTCGGGAACTATGATTCGGTGCAGGAACCACTCTTTGTTCCGGATAACTGTGATTTTTATCTGATCACCGACCAGGATGTTCAACCAGGTGGGGTTTGGTGCAAATATGATATTGATGATTTTGATCATTTGGTCAGTGGTTATTCAAATGTTGAAAAAAACCGCTTTTTCAAAATGATGCCGCATCTGCTGTTTCCTGATTACAAATATTCGGTTTACATTGATGCCAATGTTCAGGCTGTCGGTGATTTCACTGCTCTAGTCAACAAAATCGGTAAAGTTGGGATTGCGCTCCACTCCCACTGTGACCGCAATTGTGTTTATGAGGAAGTGAAGGCTGCCAGTGTTATCGGCAAGATTTCCAAAAAAGAAGTCAAGCCCTATTTGGAGTATCTTGAAGAAGCGGCGATGCCTCGCGAATATGGCTTGTTCGAATGCAATGTTTTGGCAAGAAGACATAATCTGGAAAGTGTGATCAAAATCATGGATGACTGGTGGCATGAATTCTATCACGGTAAGGTCAAGCGCGATCAGCTTTATCTACCGATAGTTTTGGTTAGAAATGGTGCTGAACCAAAAGGAATCACTACCTTGGGATCCAATGTTCATAGAAATCCGTTTGTCCAGGTGATGTCGCATAAATAGATTGTCATCCAAACGGTAAAAACAGTAACGAATTCAAAGGAAAGGAGCGTATTCGGTTATCATTTCATTTGATAGACCATGAATACGGTTGGAAAATTATGACTACTAAAATTCTGGTTACCGGATCAAGCGGTTTTATCGGTTTTCATCTGTGCCGGTTACTGTTGGGAAGGTCTTTTGAGGTTGTCGGGATTGATAATATGAACGATTATTATGATCCTGTCCTAAAGGAGGACCGATTGACGCTTCTTGACAAATTTGACGGTTTTACATTCCATCAAATCGACATCGCTGACCGAACTGGTCTGGATGAAGTGTTTGCTAAAAACAATTTTGATGTTGTGGTTCATCTGGCCGCCCAGGCTGGAGTCCGACACAGTATCACCAATCCATATGACTATGTTGATTCCAATCTGCTTGGTTTTGTGAATGTCTTGGAAGCCTGCCGGAATCATCCGGTCAAGCATCTGATGTATGCTTCATCAAGTTCGGTTTATGGTGGCAATACCAAAGTTCCTTTTTCGACTAATGACAAAGTCGATCATCCGGTGAGTCTTTATGCGGCTACCAAGAAATCCAATGAACTCATGGCTCATGCCTACAGCAATCTCTATGACATTCCGACTACTGGACTGAGATTTTTCACGGTTTACGGCCCTTGGGGACGACCGGATATGGCCTACTTTCTGTTTGCCAAAAGCATCACCGCCGGAAAGCCGATCAAAGTTTTCAATCACGGTCAGATGGAGCGGGATTTCACATATATCGATGATATTGTCGAGGGAATATTCCGTCTGATTGATAAACCGCCGTTGCCAAATCCTGAATGGAACGATATCACTGGTGAATCAAGTTCCAGTTTTGCGCCATACAAAATTTACAATATCGGCAGCAATAATCCGGTCCAGTTGTTGGATTTCATCAAAGCAATTGAGAAATCCCTGGGAATCAAAGCCCAAATGAACTTCATGGATATGCAGCCCGGTGATGTATTGAAAACTTATGCCGATGTTTTAGATTTGGAGAAAACAATCGGGTTCAAACCAACTGTGACTGTCGCTGAAGGCGTAGCGAAGTTTGTAGATTGGTACAAAAAATATTATGATATCGATTTAAAAAGATAATGGGTCTACCGAAAAAAATACGCCCCAAGATGTTTGATGATAGATGAAGAGCTGGTACATTGTGGTATTAGCTTTTTGCATCTAGACGAGAAATTAATCCTATTTCCCTGGTCATTTTTTGATGACAAGAAAGCGGGGGAAATGATGGGAATTTAGATTATCTTTATATTATTATTGTTGTTGTTGTGGTATACTAATTCATATTACTGAGTAATGGAGGACTTTTATGTTAAGCGCTTTAATTATGGCCGGTGGAAGAGGAACTCGTTTCTTTCCTTTGTCTACCGATGAACATCCAAAACAGTTTTTGAATCTGATTGGAGAAAAAACAATGATCCAAATGACGGTTGACCGTCTTTTGAAAATAATGCCGATTGAACAGATTTTCATCGCAACCGGTGACAAATATGTTGATCTTACCAAAGAACAATTGCCGGACTTGCCTGAAGAAAACATCCTGGTGGAACCGGTTGGCCGCAATACGGCGCCATGCGTGGTATTTGGGGCGATGCAAGTCAATGCCAAGTTCCCAGGTGGGAATCTGGTGGTTTTACCTTCTGATGCTCTGATTCAGGATGTCGAAGAGTTCTGCAATGTTTTGAAAGCCGGAGATGCTTTCTTGAATGAGAATGAAGAATCAGTTGTGACAATCGGAATCGAACCAACCCGTCCGGAAACCGGATATGGTTACATCAAACAGACTGCCAACCAGAGTGAAGTCAACGGTTATACAATCAAACAGGTTGAACGCTTCGTGGAAAAGCCTGATTTGGCTACAGCCAAACAGTATCTTGAAGAAGGCGGTTATTTCTGGAATGCCGGGATCTTCATGTGGAATGTCAATTATGTTGAAAAATTGGCTCAACTCCATATGGCAGACACCTATGAAAAATTAAGTGAAATCGGATCAGTATCATCAGCTGGTTTCAAAGATCGTCTTTTTGACATTTATCCGGGCTGCGAATCGATTTCAATCGATTATGCCATCATGGAAAAAATCAATACCATCAATGTGATCCCGGGATCATTTGGTTGGGATGATGTGGGAACCTGGGCGGCTTTGGAAAGATATCTGCCTAAAGATGAAAACGGCAATATCACCAAAGGTAAGTTCTATGTCGACAACGCCAAGAACAATATCATCTTCTCGACCAAAAAAGAAATCGTCTTTTTGGGGATGAAAAATGCCTTCTGCATCGAAGCGGATGATATGATCGTAGTAGGAACAAGAGAACAATTGGCTCAGGTACACGAGTTAAGAAACAGATAATGAGGTAATTTATTTTGGAATACATGGACGTATATGAAAAGTGGCTTAAAGCTCCTTTGACAGATGAATTGAAAGAAGAAATCGAATCTTTAAGTGAGATTGAAATCAAAGAGATTTTCGGTTCTAAATTGAAATTTGGTACCGGTGGAGTCCGCGAAATCATGGGAGTGGGACCATCGAAACTGAATATCTTCACTATCAGAAAACTGGCTGAAGGGCTGGCTAGCTATATCAATGCCTATGTCGGCGACCATAACAAGTCAGCGGTTATCGCTTATGACAACCGCCGCCATTCTCAGGAATTCGCCAAAATCGTGGCCTCGGTATTGGCCAATCATGAAATCAAGGTCTACTTGTTTGATGATTTGCGCCCGACTCCGGAATTGTCGTTTGCGATTCAGGAGTTGCAGGCTTTTGCGGGAGTGGTAATCACTGCCAGCCACAATACCAAGGAATACAACGGATTCAAGGTCTACAACCATTATGGAAACCAGTGTGTTGTCCATGAAACCAACCGGATCTATGAGTACATCACCATGGTTGAGGATGGTTTCGATGTTGAAATGGCCTCAAAAGGAAAAGAACAACAATACATCGAGTACATCGGTGAAGAAATCGACAACAAGTATTATGACTTGCTTGACAAGGTCAAATACAATGAGGTCGACTACCAGGCAACCAAGATTGTCTTCTCATCACAACATGGGACTTCATTCGTGCCGGTCACAACAATGTTCGACCGTCGCGGAGTCAATTATGAAATCGTCGAGGAACAATGTTTCCCTTCGACCGAGTTCATCAACACGCCCAATCCGAATCCGGAAAATATCCATGCTTTCGATCTGGGAATCGCTCAGGCAAAAAAGAACAATGCCAAGTATGTGATTGCCACCGATCCCGACTGTGACCGGTTGGGAATCGCAGTTGAACATGAAGGTGAATTCGTCTTTTTGACTGGTAACCAGACCGGAGCGATCCTGCTTGAATACATCTTGGGAACCTTGCAACAACAAGGGAAACTTAATCAGGATACCATCATTTTCGATACAGTGGTGACCAGCAGTCTGGGTAAAGTAATCGCCCAGAACTATGGTATCAAAAACCAGACTACTCTGACTGGATTCAAATTCATCGGGGAATTGATCTGTGAATATGAAAGAACCAATGAATTCGATTTTGTCTTCGGTTATGAGGAATCATACGGTTATCTGTTCAGCGGGATCTCAAAAGACAAGGATGCCGTGCAATCATGTATGGTTCTGGCTGAAGTGGTTAACTATTATGCCTCACAAGGCAAAGACCTGGTTGATGCTTTGCATGATATCTATGAAAAATACGGTTACTATATCGATGTGAACAAGTCGAAGAAACTCAAGAATGCCGGAATCGTGGTCAACAACCTGCGCAAGCAGAAACTTAACCGAATTGCCGGATACAAAGTGGTCAAAGTCGAAGACTTCGCCAATGAGAATGTCTTCGTCCGTCATTCATACAAGATCCTGCCCAAATCAAACGTTTTGAAATATTATCTTGAAGACGGATCATGGTTTGCGGTAAGACCTAGTGGAACTGAACCGAAGTGCAAGTTCTACTACTGTGTCATCGGTGAAACCAAGTATGAAGCAAACAACAAACAAAAACAGCTGGAAACCGAGCTGATGAGTATCATTGAAACCAAGGAAGAAAAGAAAGTGGCCTTTATCACCGGGGTAAGCGGTCAGGATGGTTTCTATCTTTCCCGCTTCCTGCTCAACAAGGGCTATGAAGTCCATGGGATGATGCGTCGTTTCTCAAACAACGACAATGATCTCGAAGGGGAAATCCTCGAGGGAATCGAAAACAAATCATTCTATCTTCATTACGGGGATCTGACTGACGGAACCAATGTCAACCGTCTGATCGAACAGATCAAACCGGACGAAGTTTACAACCTGGCTTCACAGTCATTCGTCTCGACGTCATATGAGATACCGGAATACACCAACGATGTCAACTCTCTGGGGGCGATTCGGATTCTCGATGCAATCCAGAAGTCGAAACTAAATGCCAAATACTTCCAGGCTTCTTCATGTGTAATGTATGGAGACAATCTGGAAACCGTGCCTCAAAGCGAAACGACAGCTTTCGCTCCGAATTCCCCATACGGAATTTCGAAATTGAATGCGTACTGGACTACGGTGATGTACCGCAAGTCATATAATATCTTCGCGTGCAACGGAATCATGTTCAATCATGAATCACCACGCCGTGACAGCAAATATGTGACCCGTAAAATCACCAAAGCGGTAGCTGACATCTACAACGGCCGTCAGGACAAACTGACCCTGGGTGACCTGGATTCCAAAAGAGACTGGGGCTTTGCCGGCGATTATGTGGCAGGAATGTGGCTGATGCTCCAGGAAGCGATTCCGGGTGACTATGTCCTTTCAACCAATGAATCGCACAGTGTCCGCGAATTCGTGGAACTGGCGTTCAAGACGGTCGGAATCGAGATCGAATGGCGTGACAAGGGAATTGATGAAAAAGGTTATGACAAACAGACCGGGAATCTGCTTGTCGATATCGATTCGAAATATTTCCGTCCATCAAGCATCAAAGAGCTACGGGGCGACAATACCAAAGCGACCAAGACCTTGGGATGGAAACGTGATGTTTCGTTCGAAGGCCTGGTAAAATTGATGGTAAATGCGGATATGGATTAGAATATTTAAGGATGGTTAGCTGCTAACCATCCTTTGTTTACGAAAATATAATTATCTGTAATTTATCTGTTTTTGGCCGGTAAATAAAGTTACTGCTAGTACCACCTGGGTTAGAAAATGATTTCATTTTCGCTGTTATTATGGTAAAATAAGTAATTGAAAATATAGACAAACGGAGGCTGGTTATTATGAAACGCAAACAAAAAACTTTGATAATTGCGCTGTTTTCATTCCTGGTTATAATCGCCGTTTTTGTGGCTGTTTCCCTGGGTAATGGCAACGAAGGCGATGTCCTGGATGAGGAAGAATCCCAAAGCGAGATCGATGTTCAAGAAGAGGTTGAACCGGAACCAGAACCGGTGGTCTACTACAGTCCCTATACCGGAGAAGAAGTGAGTGAAACAGTTGCAGCGACCCGACCGGTTGCTGTAATGATCAACAACATTGAACAGGCTCTGCCCCAAGCTGGGATATCTCAAGCGGATATCTTCTATGAAATTCCAGTAGAGGGATCGATTACCAGATGTATGGCGATATTCCAGGACTATTCGAACCTTGATTTGTTAGGGTCAATCAGATCCAGCCGACTTTATTTTGCGTATATATCGCAAAGTTACGATGCCATCTATGTCCACTACGGTCAGTCCAAATACGCTTTGAGTTATCTTAAAAGCAGCAGCATTGACAATATCACTCCAATCAAACATAATTTGGAGTCGGTGGCGTTTTATCGAAGCAGTGCCAAAAGAGCGCCTCATAATGTTTATACAAATAGCCAGATGCTGACAGCAGGAATCGCTCAGGCAGGTTATCAAAGCCAGCTGGAAGCCAATTACCAAAGTCCGTTCAGATTCAATCTGGAAGCTCAGGTCAATCTGGGATCGACCAAAGCCAATGAAATCTATCCTGGCTACAAGTACAGCGATACAACTTTCAAATACAACGCAACAACCGGTCTTTATGAGCGATACGAGTTCAATCATGCGCATATCGATGAAAGCAATGGACAGCAACTGGCTTTCAAGAATGTCATTATCCAATATGTGGCCAGCCATTATGAGGCTGACAACTATACGCTCAACATCAATACTACCGGCAGTGGCAGCGGCTATTATTTTACCAATGGCGAATATATCCCGGTTACCTGGAAGTGTGATGGGGTCAAAAGTCCGACCAAGTTCTACCGGGAGGACGGAAGCCAATTGGAGATGAATGTCGGAAAAACCAGTATTTGTGTTGTGCCCAACTCGGATTCTGATTTGACGGAGATAATCGGTGAAAATGAAGATTGATGTTTCGGTTATAATTCCAGCTTATCGTTGCGAAAAATATATTAAAAAAGCTATTAAAAGTGTGCTGGATCAGTCATCCAAGTACATTGTGGAAGTTATCGTGGTCAATGATCATTCGAATGACAACACCGGTAAGGTAATCCGTGAGATGATTACAGCCAATCCGGATGCTTTGATCAGGTATGTCGAGAACGGGGAAAACCTGGGTGCATCAAAATCAAGAAATTTGGGAATCGGTTTGGCCGAAGGAAAATATATCGCTTTTCTTGATGGAGACGATTATTGGAGCAAGGACAAACTGGAAAAGCAAATGCCGCTATTCGACAACGCTCAAGTGAGATTCGTTTATGCAGCGAGATGTTTGATTACTGAAAGCGGGACGTTGATCAAAGAAATTATCCCGGTACCAAGCAAAGTTGATTTTGCCACCCTTTTGAAATCAAATGTCATTCCCTGTGGTTCGGTCATTGTCGAAAAAGACATTCTGCCCAATCCGGCATTTGTCAAAGACAATCTTCATGAAGATTATATTCTTTGGCTCAATCTGCTAAAAAACGAAAAATATGCCTATGGGATAAATGAAGCCTTGCTTGTTTCGCGGATGGCTCCGGGTGGAAAATCACGAAATAAGATTAAATCTGCGAAGATGAATTTTGGGGTGTATCGTTATTTTGGCAACTCAATATTCAAATCGCTGCTGTTGATGGTTTCATACACTATCAGCGGTTTTAAAAAATATCATTAGACAGAAAATGTTTTCTGTTTGACTTGAAGATTCAAGTTAGTAAAGTGAGGAATTTATGAAAAATATCAAAATCAAAGATCGTTATAAACATTTGGTCAATCTGTTTGCCAATATCGTCTTGACCTTAATCGAAAGTACGGCGTTTGCCTACAGCTGGTTTCATCATTATTCCGCATTCCTTCACAACCCCTATTTCTTTATGGGTGATGTTGCGGTGGTGGTGTTCTATATGCTGATGATGTACTTTGTCACCCGCTCATTGAACGGATACCGAATTTCATATCAACGAACTATCGATTTATGTATCACTCATATAATTGCCATAATCGTGACCAACGTCATGGCATTCATCCTGATTTCATTGATTGCCAGAGGGTTGGTAGTGCCGACCTCGCTGTATAAAGTTGGGGCATTGCAGGTTACTTTGGTGGTACCTTGGATCATCATCGTCCGCTATGTTTACACATCACTCTATCCACCTAGGGAACTGCTTTTAATCTATGGAGAAAACACACCTGTTGATCTGATGAACAAATTCAAGACCCGTGAGGATAAATTCAAAATTTCCGGTTCAATCAAATATTCAACTTATTCCAAACACCTGTTTATGGAGATCGACAAACACAGCGCCGTAGTGCTCGACGATATCCCGGCACAGGAAAGAAATGATATTTTGAAATACTGCTACGAAAAAGGGATCCGGGTTTATGTGACTCCGAAAATATCGGATATCATCCTGGATGCGGCTGAAAAAGTTCACCTTTTCGACACGCCTTTGTATCTGGCTAGAAACTATGGGATTTCGCTGTCGCTAAGATGGGCCAAACGAATTGAGGATATTTTGGTGGCCTTGATTTTGATTGTCCTTTCTTCACCGTTCATGATCATGATAGCGATCGCGGTCAAACTCTATGACGGAGGACCGATATTCTACTCACAGGAAAGGCTGACCCGCGATCATAAGAATTTCATGATGTATAAATTCCGTTCGATGAAAATGGATTCGGAAAAAGAAGGGGCCCAACTGGCCCGTAAGAATGATGATCGGATTACTCCGGTTGGAAAAGTGATTCGTCGTCTGCATGTCGATGAACTGCCGCAAATTTTCAGTGTCCTTAAAGGAGACATGTCTTTTGTCGGTCCTCGTCCTGAACGTGAATGTATCCATGAGGAATACAAACAAAACATCCCGGAATTCGATTTCCGGTTGAAAGTCAAAGCCGGATTGACCGGTTTTGCCCAAGTTTATGGGAAATACAATACTTCACCATATGATAAACTTAAATTGGATTTGACCTATATTGAAAACTACTCCCTGTTTCTGGATATTCAAATCATCCTGATGACAGTCAGAATATTATTCCAGAGAGATAACACTGAAGGTATTGATGAAAACCAAAGAACGGCAGAGAAATAATTATGAAACTATTGATAGATGTTAGAACGCTGGGCAGCAGGCCCAGCGGAGTCGGCTATTATGCATACAATTTCATCAAGGGATTGTCAAGGTTTGAAGATATTGAAATGATTCTCGTGACTGATGTTGCCTGGAGCAATGAAATCAAAGAACTGCAGGGAATGGATATCAAAGTGGTCGAATACGGAAAAGAAATCAAAAAGAGTTTCAAAGTATTTGAATATTTCAATTTCATTCAAGAGGAGGTCAGGAAACATCAGCCTGATTACTTTTGGGAAATCAACAATTTGATTCCAAGACGAATCAAATGTTCGAAATGCAAATCAATTGTCACAATTCATGATGTCTTCCCGCTGTACCAGAAAGAATCATACGGATTGGTGTACCGTTTGTATTTCCGTTTTTTTATGAAAAAAACGCTGCGATACAGCGACTTGATTTTCTACAATTCCAAGTCATCGAAAACCAATTGTGAAAAATATTTTCCCAAGGCCGGCCAAGTCAAAAACTATATTTCTTATATAATTTTCGACCAAGAGGTCAATTCGAGCCAAATCAGTGATGAAAACTATTTTCTTTATATCGGAAATCTTGAATACCGCAAGGGAGTCGATATCCTGATCAGGGCCTACCAGAAGTACTGTAATTTGGGTGGTACCAAAAAATTGAAGCTCGCTGGAAAAATCCGTGATGATGCAATCAGGGAAATTTTGGAAAAGCATCTGGCCGGGAATGAACGGATTGAATATCTAGGCTATGTCGACGATGAAACCAGGTCCAAGCTTTACCGTGAATGTTCATGTCTGGTATTCCCTTCAAGAGCCGAAGGGTTCGGGATGCCGGTTATCGAAGCCACTTTGTCGCGCAAACCGGTTATCTTGTCGAATCTGGATGTCTTCGAAGAAATCATGGCTGATCATGCTTATTACTTTGAGTTGTCCGATAATGAACAGGATAATATCGACGAACTGGCAAAGACAATGCTGGAAGAAAAATTTGAATTGAAGATCGATGATCCAGCTGAATATTTTGGAAAATTCAGTTCGGAGAATCTGACAGAAAACATATACGCTATATTAAAGGAAAATTGTAATGGTTAATATAAAAAACACCGGGAAAGAGTTGTTAAAAAAGGTAGTTCCCGAGAAAACTCGCAGAAATTTGAAAATTAAAGTGATGGAAAGACGTGTCAATGAAATTGTCCGGAATATTAAGACAAATTATGATTGCAATGCGCACGAATTTGGGATAAATTTATTTGGGAATATCCGGGCGGAAATAGGCCTGGGCCAAAGCATGCGTTTATTGGCAAATGCCTTGGAAGAATCGGACATTCCTTTTACTATCTACAACATGGATTTTTCCGGAAATATCTCAAAAGGGGATACCAGTTTCGATCATAAAATTGGAGATGGATATCCTTACGGCATCAACCTGTTCCATATCGAACCCTATGAACTTGGTTTGGCTTGGATGAATTTGCCGGATGATGTTTTTGACCGACGCTACAATATTGCGTATTGGCTTTGGGAGCTGGAAACATTCCCGAAAGAATGGGAGTTCCCGATTCCGGTACTGGATGAAATCTGGACGCCTTCCCATTTTGTCACTTCAAGCATCAAAAAAGTGACCGATAAGCCGGTCTATACGATTCCTTACCACCTTCTGGTGGATTCGAACACTGAATTTGACCGTAGCTATTTTGATTTGCCTGAAGATAAGTTCCTGGTTTTATGCATGTATGATGTCAACAGTTCAGCAAATCGAAAAAATCCGGTGGGTGCCGTCAAAGCCTATGTTGAGGCTTTTTCGAACGGAAATGACGATGTCGGATTGGTTTTGAAAGTGAACAATCCCAGCAAGAAAGACCTCCAATACCTTTTGAATTTGACCAAGGATTGTGGTAATATTTACCTTGTTACAAGTAGAATGAGTAAAAAAGAAGTCGATTCGCTGATTGCTTGTGTCGATGTATTTATTTCGATGCACCGGGCGGAAGGATTCGGACTGGTGATGGCCGAGGCGATGGCACTAAAAACAGTTTGTGTAGCCACCAACTGGTCATCCAACACCGAGTTCATGAACAATGATGTTGCCTGCATGGTCGAATACGACATTGTTGAAATTGAAACCGATGATCTGTGGTACCGCCGGGGAAACCATTGGGCGGAAGCTAGAGTGTCCCACGGGGCATCTTGTCTTAGAAAACTTTACGAAGACAAGGATTATTATGAAAGTCTTCAAAAGGCTGCTTACGACTACATCAATGTCAAACTGGGTGCGGAGCAATCGACCAAATTAATAAAATCACGTTTAAATGAAATTGAGGTTAGATTTAATGAAAAGAATAAAGGAAATATATAATTATCGGGAAATGATAAACGGCCTGGTTAGAAAAGACCTTCGCGGCCGTTATAAAGGTTCAGTGTTAGGATTTGGGTGGACTTTTGTCAATCCGCTTTTGCAGTTGATCGTCTATACTATGGTGTTTTCGGTTATCATGCGAGCGGGAATTGAAAACTATTATGTCTTCCTGTTTGTGGCTTTGGTGCCTTGGATATTTTTCGCTGCTGCAATTACCGGAGGATCATCTTCGGTACTGGCATCAGGTGACATGGTCAAAAAGATCTATTTCCCAAGGGAAGTGCTGCCAATCGCCTATGTTACCAGTGCGTTTGTCAACATGGTCTTGAGTTTTGTTGTCGTTTTGCTGGTGCTGCTGGTTACCGGTTATGGAATCAATTTTGTGGCTTTGCTGTTCATGCCGATAATCATGCTGGTTGAATATCTTCTGGCCCTGGGAATCGCTTTGATTTCTTCGGCTTGCACGGTATATTTGCGTGATTTGGAGTATATTCTGGGAATCATTGCCATGGCTTGGCAATTCTTGACACCGGTTATGTATTCTTCGGATATGGTTCCTGAGGCCCTGTTGCCAATCTGGAATCTTAATCCAATGAAAGCAGTTATCGAAGCATATCGTCAGATTTTATACTTCAAACAAATTCCGGAACTGAGCACTTTGCTTACTGCAACAGTGCTGGGGGTTGCTTTTTTGGCAATCGGATATATTGTTTTTGATAAACTTCAAAAAGGATTTGCGGAGGAATTATAATGGAGCGAAACAACGCAATCGAAGTTAAAAATCTTACTAAAAAGTTTAAGGTTTTTTATGATAAAGGAAACAGTTTTAAAGAAAGATTACTGTTCAAGGAAAGAAATGCCCATGAAAACCGCTGGGTCATCAATGATATTAGTTTCTCGGTAAAAAAAGGAGAAGCGATTGGACTGGTTGGGCATAACGGCTGTGGAAAAAGTACAACTTTGAAACTGTTGTCAAAAATAATCTATCCGGACAGTGGAACAATTGAAATGGCAGGTCGGGTATCCAGCCTGATTGAACTGGGAGCCGGGTTCCATAAGGACATGACTGGTAGGGAGAACATCTATACCAATGCGGCAATCTTCGGTCTGACCCGTAAAGAAATCGAAGCCAGACTGGATGATATTATCGCGTTTTCGGAATTGGAAGATTTTATCGACAATCCGGTCAGAACGTATTCATCGGGAATGTACATGAGGCTAGCTTTTTCGGTTGCCATCAATGTTGATGCCGATATCCTGCTGATTGATGAAATTCTGGCAGTAGGTGATGCCGGATTCCAGACCAAATGTTTCAATAAACTAAAAGACATCAAATCCAATGGGACAACTATCGTAATCGTGTCCCATTCACTCGGTCAGATTGAACAGATCTGCGAGAGATCAATCTGGATTCATGAAGGTAAGATCGAGGCTGAAGGGAAACCGCGTGATGTGCACCCTCAGTATCTGGATTATATGGCGGAACAGCGCAGTATCATTGCCGAAAAAGAGGCATTGCGTCAAAAAGAGAAGGAAGCCAACAAGCGAGAAGAATCGGTTGAAAATGAAGATAATCCGAAAAAATCCAAAACCCGTTGGGGTAATGGCAATGCCAAGGTAACCGAAGTAAGAATGATTGACAAGCGTGGGAAACTTAACACATCATTCAATACCGGGGACCGGGTAGTAATCGAGGTTGACTATGAACCTAAGAAAAAAATTGAAGATGTGATTTTTGGAATCGGAATTTTTAGAGCGGATGGAGTCCATATTTATGGTACCAACACCCGCATCGACAATATCGATATCGAAAAGATTGAAACTTCGGGAACATTCAAGATTGTTTTGGATAATCTTGAACTTCTGGCGGGAAGTTATGTTCTTGATGTTTCAATTGAGTGTGACAGTGGAATTCCAGTGGATTTCTACAAAAATGCCATTAATTTCAATGTATTTTCACGTCTTAACGACGTTGGTGTGGCCCACCTTGAACATGATTGGGAACTGTAGTTTTCAAGTCGTGTTGTTTTGACTGGCTAGGACTGTAAGGATTATCAGTTTGAACCAATAAATATAATATACGGAGATTAGTATTATGAAAAATGAAAAAATTGATATTGAAGAAATAATGGGGCAAATTCGTAAGGAAATCAAAGAAAAGGGATATAAAAACGAGGATTTGAGTTTTGATGATATTGAACTGATCAGTTCTCACGCGACCGGAGTGGCGGAAAGCTATGAAGAAAGCATCGAGTATATCGGTTCATCATTCCATATTCAGACATTCTTCCCACTGGAAGGAAACCCTCTTGCGGTTTTTTTAAAAAAAGTGATCAGAAAACTGACATTTTTCTATGTTAATCCAATCAGTGACCAACAGACTGCTTTCAACGTGCATCTGGTAAGAATCATCAATGAACAAAAAGCGATGATTGAAGAGCTGCAGGAAGACGTCGAATATCTCAACAAACACATTAAAAAACTGGAAAATGAAGAGTAGGTGATTTAATGCGGATACTACAAGTACTTACGACTATCTCATTTGGCGACGCTGTCAGTAATGATACCATGGCAATCCACCGTTCATTGGAACGCCAAGGTTACCAAACTGGGATATACAGTGAAAATATCGATCAAAGGCTGCTTAAAAACTCATTCATCTTTTCGGTGGATAATCTGAATGTGAGTCCTGAAGATGTGATTATTTATCACATGTCGACCGGAACCAAACTCAACTACAGAATTGCTGATTATCCTGGTAAGAAAATCATGATTTACCATAACATCACACCACCTGAATTTTTCAAACCATATTCGGATATCGCCTATAACTTGTGCAATGAAGGTCGTAAGAGCCTGGAATTTTTGAAAGACAAATTCGACTATGTGATTGGAGATTCTCAATATAACGTCGATGAATTGAAAGAAATTGGGTTTGATTGTCCGATGAAGGTTCTGCCGATATTGATTCCTTTTGAAGACTATGAGAAAAAACCAAATGCCAAAGTAATCAAGAAATATCAGGATGATGGTTTCACCAATATTCTGTTTACCGGAAGGATTGCGCCAAATAAGAAGCAGGAAGACGTTATCAATGCATTTTTCCATTACAAGAAATACTATAACAAAAATTCCCGTCTGATCCTGGTAGGAAATAGTCAGGGAATGGAATCTTACTATCAACGCCTTGAAGATTATATCGAAGCCTTAGGGGTGGAAGATGTGATTTTCCCGGGACATATTCCCTTCGATCATATCCTGGCTTACTACACAATTGCCGATTTGTTTTTGTGCATGAGTGAACATGAAGGTTTCTGTGTTCCTTTAGTGGAAGCAATGAAGTTTGAAACACCGATCATAGCCTATGATTCATGTGCAGTGCCGGAGACTTTGGGTGCCGGTGGCCTGGTGGTTGCTCAAAAAAATCCGATTGAAACAGCCGGGTTGATCGACTACGTTGTCAATAACAAAGCACTTCAGGATAATCTGCTTGCCAATCAGAAAAAGCGTTTGAATTCTTTCAGTCATGAAGTTGTCGAGCAGCAATTTGTCGAATATTTGGCTGACTTTATGGAGAATTATTATGAACAATAAGGTCCGAATTGCTTTTGTGGTGCAACGATATGGGGAAGAAGTCAATGGCGGGGCGGAATTGCATTGTCGCCAATTGGTCGAGAAGATGATTGTGAATCACCCCAATATCGAAGTTTTGACTACTAAAGCAATCGAATATACTACTTGGAAAAATGAATACAAATCGGATTTTGAAGTGATCAATTCCGTTCCGGTTCGAAGATTTGCCGTTGCCAAAGAACGAAATCAAAAAGAATTCGACCAAATCAATGGTTTGTTTATGTCGGGAAGGCTCCCTCACGAACGGGAAACGGAGTGGATTGAAAAGCAGGGGCCATATACTCCTGAGTTAATCAGCTATATTGAAGAGAACAAGGATAATTATGACTTATTTGTCTTTTTCACTTATCTTTATTATCCGACCATTGTTGGGTTGGATAAGGTCAAAGAAAAAGCAATCCTGATTCCGCTGGCCCATGATGAGCCATTTTTAAGAATGGAAAAATATCAACGTCTTTTCAAACTTCCGCAAGCATATTTTTTTAACACTGAAGAAGAACGGGATATGATTGAAGCCAAGTTTGGAATTGATATCCCTTATGATATTGGCGGTGTTGGAATTGAACTTCCTGAAGATATCGACAGCAACCGATTCAAACAAACATATGGTTTGGAAAACTATCTAGTTTATGTCGGAAGAATCGATGAGGGGAAGAACTGTCACGTTTTGTTCAAGTATTTCAAAGAATACAAGAAGCGAATCGGGGGAGATTTGAAATTGGTCTTGATGGGAAAACCGGCAATGGATATTCCTAAAAACAAGGATATAGTCAGTCTCGGTTTTGTCAGTGAACAGGACAAATATGATGGAATTAAAGGAGCCAAAATGCTGGTTCTGCCAAGTGAATTCGAATCACTTTCAATGGTCGTCCTTGAGGCAATGAGTGTCAAGACCCCAGTACTTGTCTATGGCAAGTGTCGGGTATTGAAAGGACACTGTTTAAAAAGCAATGGGGCTCTCTATTATAATAACTATTTCGAGTTTGAGGCGACGGTTAACTACCTGCTTGAAAATGAAGAAATTGTGGCCGTCATGAAAGAAAATGCAAAAAAATACGTGGATACAAATTATCGTTGGGACGTTATCATCTCACGATTTGACAAGTTAATATCGACTGTACTGGAGGATAGCTGATATGAAAATAGGTTTTGTAACACCTTGGTTTGGATTTGACATCCCCGGAGGAGCTGAGGCCGAACTAAGAGGTTTGGCTAGCCATCTGAATGAGACTGATCTTGATATCGAAATATTGACTACTTGCGTCAAGGATTTCAACAGCGATTGGAATGTCAACTTTCACAAGGAAGGGACTGTCGTGGAAAATGGTCTTACAATCAGACGCTTCAAAGCAGACAAAAGGGATACTAACAAATTCAACCGAATCAATTCAAGGTTGATGCGTTCAATACCTTTGACAAGAAAAGACGAAGAAATCTACATTGATGAAATGGTCAACAGTTCCGCTTTATATGAATATATGGAAGTGAATCAAGATGACTATGATTTGTTCGTTTTCATCCCTTACATGTTTGGAACAACCTACAACGGGATCAAAGTCAATCCTAAAAAATCGGTGTTGATTCCTTGTTTCCACGATGAATCATATTTCCGACTGGATATTTTCAAGGAATTGTATTCGAATATCTCTGGAATGATTTTCCATGCCAAACCGGAACAACAATTGGTTCTTGACAATTACAACTTATCCCCTGATTTGAAACATAAGGTTCTAGGTGAGGGGGTTGACACTGACTTCACCTATGATGCAAAGCGTTTCGTTGCAAAATATAAAATCAAAGACCCGTTCATCCTGTATGCTGGAAGAAAAGAAGCCGGAAAAAGAGTCGATGTTCTACTTAAATATTTTTCAGAATATAAGAAACGTAATAAAAATAAACTGAAATTAGTCCTTATCGGGGGCGGAAAAATCAAAATTCCCCAAGACGTTAAAAAAGATGTATACGATCTGGGATTTGTCGATATTCAGGACAAATATGATGCTTACGGTGCCGCAATGACCCTTTGTCAGCCATCCAACAGTGAATCATTTTCATTGGTTATCATGGAAAGTTGGTTGGCCCATCGCCCGGTGTTAGTGAGTGGCGGTTGCGCGGTGACTAAGAATTTTGCTATTGAATCACGTGGTGGTCTGTATTTCGACAGTTATTTTGATTTTGAAGGAACGGTTAATTATCTTTTTAATAATCCCAACATTGCTGACGAAATGGGGCAATCCGGTTATGATTTTGTCAACAGTAATTTCGAATGGAATGTGATTGTTGAAAAGTATACTGAAATGTTTGAGGAAATAGTAAGGGGAACTAAATAGCGATGGATAATTTTTGGTTATTTACAATAAACATATTTGTTGCGGGAATGATCATGATATTGGCGTTGAAAAAAGTTGATATTCTTGAGTGGTTTGCCAAGCTTGTGTTCTATTATTTTGGCGAATATATCCTGATCAGTTCCGGTTTTTTCCTTATTGATAAATTCAAGGTTGAGCGTGTTCAACTTTTCATGTTGATTCTTAACGTTGTCATTCTGGGATATTTATATTACAAAAATAAGATAAAGAACAACAATGAATTGGAATTATTGAAACCAAAAAAACCGCTTTTTGTGATAGTCTTGATTATTGCAACAATTTTCTCATTCAATAAATTTGAATTTTTTGGAATGGGTCAGGATGAAGGGGTTTACCAAACAAAAGCAATCCAGCTTGTTTATGGCGACTCGTCAAGACAACTTGACTTCGAGGAGTATTCCGGACTGGCAACTGATAGTCAAAAAGAAGATTACAGCGATTTTGTCTTGGATTTGTTGGGATTTGACAATTACGATTCCCAGAAACCATTTTTAAGCGATAGTGATGAGCTGAGCGAAGTTTCCGGGATATTCCACGGAATACCGACATTCCCAGCGATTTTGGCACTGGCAATCAGTGTTTTTGGGATTGAAAACATGTTGATTTTTCAAAGTGTATTCTTTATCGCATTTGCCATCATGGTCAAAAAGATTGCCGACAACCTGAATTTGAGTGAATTGAATTCTTATGTGGTTCTGGCAATTGCTGCGATGTCACCGATTGTACTATGGGTATCAAAGTCGTCATTGACAGAGATGTTTTTGACGTTGATATTCACGTTTTTGATTTATTACTTCACATCCTCAAAGCCAGGTTCGATCATACTGACATCAATACCTATTTTAGTATTTTCATTCTTCCATATTTCCATTTATACAATCATGCCGGAAATAGTAGTTCTTTACTGGCTTTTATTTATTAATACTCGTAACAAGACATACCTGCGGGCAAATTATCTGGCTTTGCTGTTCTTTACCATCGGGTACCTATTCATGTTGTATATCACACCTGAATACAGTTTCAATAATAGCAGACCGATGTATTTTGGGCCTTTGAACCATGGCAATCTTATTCCGTTTGTCTTGGGTGTTGTGGTACTTTGTGGAGTGATAATCTTTTTGCTTGGCAAGTTCGGCGCTAAATTCAAATTTGAATTTACGAATAACAAGGTTCTTGCCTGGTTGGTAAAGTTGGTTGTTGCCGCTGTCATCCTGTATACAGCTTACTATGCCTATAAGCTTGTCAGTGGAATGTTGCCGGTAGAAAATTCATCCCAAGCCGGGTATTACGGTAAACTGGGTGGGATCAAAAACCTGACTTTGTCGGCTTACGTCTATATGACCGGCTTACTGGCCTTGCCGCTTGGCTTGCTGTTTATGTTCTTCAAAACCCGGATTTTCCTTAAGGACAACAAGAGATTGATTATCACGTTCTTGTTCATCTACAATATATTAATAACATCGACGTTCATGCGAATTGAGATACTTCATTATTATTATTATGCCCGTTATGTTGCGCCGTTTGTTTTGATAATTGCATTGGCATACGCTATTTACTGCGAGTATCTGCCTAAAGGGATTGTCTTGGCAATATTGATAGTTGCCGCCGGATTCAACGGTTATTATGGATATGTTATGCTTGATAACGATGATGATTCAAAAATGAGTTACAATATAATGACCCAGGTTTTTGAAGATATCGGAGCTGACAGCGCTGTGATATTGACTGACAGCAGGATCAGCCGATTGTTTGCCTTGCCGCTAAAAAGCTTGGCGGCCACTGATGTCTATCCGATATTTAGCGAGGGAGTCGAAAGCACTATTGATTATTTGAGTGACAAATACAGCAATGTCTATTTGCTGACGGACAGTGAGATTGATTATTTGGATTTCGATAACCGGGTTATCTCCAAGGGAAGCTATCTTACTTCTCAGGACCTCAATGAATATCGTTATCGCTATGTTCCGTTGCCATTTGCTTTTTCACAGCAAGAAGTTGAAATCACACTAATGAAAATGGAAACTCCAAAAAATATTTATCTGATGAACAATCCTGAGGTTATTCAAGACGGATTTGGGGATATCGAGGGTGATTTCAGATGGACTAATTCAAGTGAAGTAATCATCAATGTTTACCTTGAGCAAAACAATTACGATCTTGTCATCAATCAATTACCGATTATTCCATTTGATGCAATCAATACCAAAAATCTAGAAGTTGAAGTATATTTCAATGATACTCTTATCAATACAGTTTCCGTGAATTCCCAAAACGACTCTGATCCAATAGTTTCCTCTATTGCCCGAGATGTCGTTGAAGATGGTAAGAATGAGGTCAAATTGATTTTGGACACCTGGTCTCCAACGGAACTGGGATTGGTAGACAACCGTACTTTGGGAATAGCGATTCAATCATTGGAATTTATAGAAAGGGTAGTGTCAAACAGGTATGAAAAGTATGATTAATTTGTTATGGAGTTGTTGATGATGTAATCATTGGCCATAGCGATAATCATATTCCATTTTCTAGGCATGTTGGTCACACCTTCGAATGATTCCAGTTTAACTGGAGGACTGTATTCCAAAGAACTATGCTTCCTGAGGAAATTAAAGTATGTGGTAAACAGACACATGAATTCATTTGCTTTGTTTAAATCCGCAAATCCATTCTTTACGTAATATGAGAACTTGAATGTTCTATTCAATCTCTCAATTATTTGCTTTTGAGATCGATACATCTTTGAAGTTTCATCTTTGTTTTCTAAACCGATTACCTGATGAACTTTGAATCTTATTTTGTTTATATGTAAATATTGTTGGGCAGCGAGGTAGATTGGATTGCCATCAACGACGAAATTCAAATCTTCAGGCAGGTCTTCTGGAATGACTGTAAACTTTCTGATTACTGAATAGAAAGCTTGAATTGCTGAAAATGTATCTCTTTTCATGAAGATGTTGTAAGAGGTTATTATTTTTCTGACACTGTCACACATGAAAAAGACATAGGCTTTCTTGCCTTTGACTTTCACGTAAGTTTCATCACCGCACTGATCTACAGTCAAATTGTCATACTGGTAGTTGTCCAACCAAGGGTTGATCAGACAACTGGCTGCTTCGGCATAGTTGGCGACAGTCTGATGAGATACTTTGACGTCATGAACTTCTCGCATAATCAACGCGGTTTTCCTCAAAGATAAGCCGTAGTTGATGTGGTATGTGAGGATTAGGCCCAGTATGTGCTTTGAATTATGGATTCTCGACAATTGGACCTTTGAAGGGGTTATGGTTGCCTGAAGTCTTTCCAATTGTTCTATGGTAGCACTGAAAACTCTGGTTATGTAGTGGAGTTTGAAGGCGGAAGGATTTCTCTTGTAGAGTTTCTTCTCCTTGCGGTTCATCATTCTGAGATTGTGCTTGTAGTAAGTACACATGTTGTTAGGACAACGATATACAGTGAAATGTTCACGGGTATGACGTGGATCCAGTTTTACCCCGCAATAAGGGCAGTAATGTGCCACTTGTTGGATATATGGTTTTCCAGGAACGAAGGCGGTATCGCATACTTTGCAGCGACACTGCTTTGATATTTTGCCGGACTTGTTGTCATAAAGATATTCGTAAGGAGCTCCACAGTGAGGGCAAACAGTATCTTTTGGTATGTTTAAAGGAACCCGTCTATTTATAGGTTTGGGCGAGCGACCTTTATGTTTGGATTTATATATTTCTACCGCTTCATCAAATGAAATCGGGAGATTTTCTTCTTTGATGAAAGGAACTGGATCAACCTTGAATTTGCGGTATTGTTCGCCCATTATTAAAGTATCAGGATCTTTGGGAAGAAATTTCATCAAAAAGCATTCGAATTTGAAAGAAATTTTATTGACAATATTCAATAATTTGATAATTAGTGATATAATCTTAGCCATGGTAATAGTTCTCCTTTACTTGTGGTTTTGTCACTTACAATTATAGGAGCTATTGCCTTTTTTGTATATTGAAATGGCTAAGTTATATGTCGATTCCGGAGGGGAGCGACTAAAATAGATAAAAAACCTAGGTAGAATGCGGTTTACCAGTTATTTAAAGCTATAAATAACTAACTGGTTTTGACACTACCATAGAAAGATAGAGGTAACAATATGAAATTAATTATTCAAATACCTTGTTATAATGAAGCTGAGACTCTTGAGATTGCCCTCAATGATTTGCCAAAGCAGATTGACGGAATTGACGAGATTGAATATCTGATCATTAATGACGGTTCAAAGGATAATACAGTTGAAGTGGCCCGAAAATGGGGGATCAACTATGTTGTTAATTTCAAGAGGAATAAAGGCTTGGCCAAAGGGTTTATGGCCGGGCTTGATGCCTGTTTGAGAAATGGCGCGGATATAATTGTCAATACCGATGCTGACAATCAATATAACGGAGCGGACATTGAGAAACTGGTACGACCGATTATCGAAGGTAAATCGGATATTGTTATTGGAGCAAGACCGATTGATGAAACTGAACATTTTTCTCCTTTAAAAAAAATGTTGCAGCACTTTGGAAGCTGGGTTGTTCGAGTTGCCTCTAATTCGGATATTCCCGACGCACCAAGTGGATTCAGGGCTTTTAGCCGGGATGCGGCTATGGCGATGAATGTTACTAATGAATATACATATACGCTGGAAACAATTGTACAGGCGGGAAGAAGTAAAATTGCGATGACATCGGTTCCGATAAGAACTAATGCCGAACTGCGCCCATCAAGACTTTTTAGCAGTATGTTTGGTTATGTCAAACGTTCAATGGTGACCATTGTAAGAGCGTATATTGTCTACAAACCAATGAAATTCTTTGCTACCTTGGGAGCTGTGATTTTTGGGCTAGGAATGGCGTTAGGGGTCAGATACCTGATCTATCTCGCTACTGGAGCGGGTGACGGACATGTCCAATCGCTGATACTGGCCAGCACTCTGATGATGCTTGGCTTTATGACTGTAGTTGTGGGCTTGTTGGGTGATTTGATTTCGACAAACCGCAAAATGATGGAAGATATCCAAGTAAGGGTAAAAAGAATGGATTATGATAATTCGAAATCTAAATAAAATTCGAAAATCAACTATTTTATCAGATAATATATTAAAATTTGGGCTGATAAATGGTAGTATATAAAAAAACAACTTAGGAGACTTTTATGAAAAAAGCATTAATCACTGGTGTAAATGGTCAGGATGGATCATATCTGGCTGAATTATTATTGGAAAAAGGATACGAAGTTTACGGGATCATGCGTCGTAAATCAGTGGTCGACTACGGAAATGTCGAACATCTGAAAGATAAAATCAATTTTATTTATGCGGATATGACTGACATGGTATCTTTGATCAGAGCGATGGAGATTTCTCAGGCTGACGAAGTATACAATCTGGCAGCTCAATCATTTGTCGGAACTTCATGGGAACAACCGATCACAACAGCAGAAATCGATGGTATCGGAGTGACCAACATGCTTGAAGCAATCAGACATGTCAAACCGGAAGCAAGATTTTATCAAGCTGCCACTTCGGAAATGTTCGGGAAAGTTCAAGAAATCCCTCAGACTGAAAATACGCCATTCTATCCAAGAAGCCCTTATGGGGTTGCCAAAGTTTACGGATTCTGGATTACAACCAATTACCGTGAATCATTTGATATGTATGCCTGCAGCGGGATCCTGTTCAACCATGAATCGGAAAGACGCGGTAAGGAATTCGTTACCCGTAAAATCACTGATGCGGTTGCTCGAATCAAACTTGGAGTGCAAGATGTCTTGGAACTTGGAAACATGGATTCGAAACGTGACTGGGGTCATTCAAAAGACTATGTTTATGCAATGTGGTTAATGTTGCAGCAAGATAAGGCTGATGACTATGTGGTTGCTACCAATGAAACCAGAACTGTCCGTGAATTCGTTGAAGCGGCTTTCAAACACGTAGGAATCGAAGTTGTCTTCGAAGGCGAAGGTGTTGATGAAGTCGGAAAAGACAAAGCAACAGGAAAAGTAATTGTCAAAGTAAATCCGGTATTCTTCAGACCGGCTGAAGTTGAACTGTTGATCGGGGATCCAGCCAAAGCAGAAAAAGAATTAGGATGGAAACGTGATATCTCATTCGATGAACTGGTTGAAAGAATGGTTAAAAACGATCTTAAACTGGTTGAAAGAGAAATCAAAATTGCCAATATGTAAAAACGATCAGAGAGTGACCACTCTCTGATTTTTCAAAAGGAGACCAACTATGAAATCATTGATTATAGGCGGAGCGGGATTTGTCGGACCGTATCTCGAGGCCGAACTTCATAAAATAAGTGGGAATGAAGTTCATATCACCAAACTTCCCCATGAAGAATATCATAGCAGTAAATCCAAAGTTGTTGATCTCGATATATTGAATAAAGAGATGATATATGAGTTGTTAGTTGAACTGAAACCGGATTGGATTTTCCATCTTGCGGCGCAGTCATCAGTTGCGCTTTCATGGAAGAATCCCAAACTCACAGTTGATATCAATATCAATGGGACTTTGAATATTCTGGAAGTATTGAAGGATATTGATCAAAATCTCCGTCTTTTATTGATCGGATCTGGTGAGGAGTACGGTCATGTTAAAGCGACCGAGGTTCCAATCGCTGAAAACAACAACACTAGACCGGGGAACATTTATGCAGCGACAAAAGCATGCCAAAACATGATTGGTAAGATATATTGTGATGCTTATGATCTTGATATTATTTCGGTTCGGGCATTCAATCATATCGGGCCCAATCAAAAACCGCTCTTTGTGGTGGCTGATTTTTGCAATCAGGTTGTCAATATCGAAAACGGATTGCAAAAACCGGTTATCAATGTCGGGAATCTCTCGGCCAAAAGAGACTTCACTGATGTTCGGGATGTAGTTAAAGCATATGTGATGCTGATGGAAAAAGGCAAAGCCGGGGAAACCTACAATGTGGGTAGCGGTAATGCGGTTATGATTGATGAAATATTGAAGACGATTTTGAAATATTCAACCAAGGAAATCGCAGTCAATGTGGACAAGTCAAAGTTCAGACCGGTTGATGTTCCGATAATTGAAGCTGATATCAGCAAAATTAGAGATACGGTAGGTTGGCAGCCTTGCATTGCTATCGAACAAACAATCAGAGAAACCCTTGAATACTTGAGAAATAATTTTGTCTGATTGATTTTGTCAAATACCATTTGGACATATATAATGAGAGGTCAATATGAACAAGAAAAAATTATTAGTTACAGCTTCGACTTTTCCAAGATATGAAGGGGATACCGAGCCGCGATTTGTCTTGGATTTGTGCAAGGAACTTAATCGGTATTTCAATGTGACTGTTATGGTTCCAGCAGCAATCGGTTCAGCCGACCGGGAAACTATAGAAGGTGTGAAGGTGATCAGATATCATTACTTCCCCTTGCACCGATTTGAGACTTTATGCTATCCTGGGGCGATTGTTCCCAGAATCAAAGAGAAGAAATCCCGGATCCTGCTGGTTCCGTTTTTGTTGCTGTCCCTTTATTTCCATCTAGCAAAATTATTGAAAGAATATGATATGGTTCATGCCCACTGGATAATCCCCCAGGGGATAATTCAGAGTTTTTTCAAAACTCCGTATATTGTAACCGGACATGGTGGAGACGTGACATCTTTGAATAAAGGTATTCTCAAACTACTTAAGAAAAAGGCCTTGAAAAAAGCGGCAGGCGTTACGACGGTGTCTCGGGCTTTAGCGGATGAAGTTTTCAAAATTCAAAAGGTCCCTCATCTTGAGATCATCTCTATGGGCTGCAATACTAAAAATTTCACACCTGATTATCGGGTTGCCAATTACTTTAACCAAAATGATTCAAAGGTGATTTTATTCGTGGGGCGTCTGGCAGAAAAAAAAGGCGTGACATATTTGATTGAGGCAATGAGTCAGGTTGAGGCCAAACTGGTAATCGTCGGGGGCGGGCCTTTGGAAAATCAATTGAAGGAACAAGCCCGAAAGATAAATGCGGTTGCTGCAGGTCGCATAGAGTTTCTTGGGTCAAAGACCCATGACGAATTGAAACTGATCTATGCTTCTGCGGATATATTTTGCGCACCTTCTATCACTGCTTTAGATGGCGATAAGGAAGGTTTCGGATTGGTTATCCTCGAGGCGATGGCATCTGGATTGCCTGTGGTTGCCAGTAATTCAGGGGGAATTGTTGACTTGATCAATGATTCTCATGACGGGCTGCTTAGTGAGGAAAAAAACAGCGATGATATTGCCAAAAACCTCAACCGCCTGATCGAAGATAGAGGTCTTTATGAAGCGTTGCGGGAACAAGCCATAAAAACGTCGCATAAATACGACTATGAGGTGATCGGTGAAAAGTACCGTGACTTGTTTTATTCAATTCAAGAGGGATGAAAATTATGAAAATAGCTTTGAATTACATATACTTAAGTGAAAATCATGCCGGAGGAAAAGATCAGGTAGGGCTAAATCTTCTCAAAGGTTTTCATGAGTTGGGAAAAACTGACGATCTGATTGTGATTTGTTTTGACTATTCTGTGAATATCATCAGGGAAATTGCCCCCGAGATTAAGATAATCCCAATCAAATCGGCGCCCGTAAATAACGAACTTAAGCGGATGTTGCAAGTATGTATGACCGGAACTTTTACAATACCTAAAATAATCAGAGAAAATGGGATTGATGTTATTTATCATCTGAGTTGCAACAACGGAATGAAAAAACTCAAGACTAGGTCTATTGTCATTCCCCATGATATCAAAGCGGTAGCTCACCGGGATCTTGGGAGTGTCAAAATACCGATGTACAAGTACCTGCTTTACCGATTGATGTATTGGCTTGATTTCAAGCATGCCGATAACATTATCGCCATCAGTGATTTTGACAAATCAGAGATATTGGAGTACTACGGCAAATATAAACAAAAAGTGATCCGGATCTACAATCCAATCGTGGTCAACAAACTTGAAAAGGACAAATCCAATGATGAGAAATACATTGTGGCGCTGAACTTGCAGTTTCATCATAAAAACATCATTACGCTGATCAAGGCGTTCGAGCTGATCAAGGATCAAGTTGAACATAAGTTGGTTCTGATAGGAAGTGTGCCCAAGAGGGTATCTTATCTGAAGGAATATGTTGTTGACCATCATCTGGAAGACTATATCAAGTTCACCGGGTTTGTGGATGAGTCAACTTTGAATTATAAGTTTGCCAATGCATCGCTGTATGTCAATCCGACCCTTTTTGAGGGCTTTGGGATGACAGCAGTCGAGGCGATCATTAATGAAATTCCAGCGCTTCTTTCGGATATTCCGGTAAATGTGGAAGTCACCAAGGGGCTGTGCGAATATTACGGTCCGGCCGAAAACGAAAAAATACTGGCCGAACGGATTGTGGAATGTCTGGCGCAAAATTATGATGAAGATGAATTGGAGCGGATGAGCTCAGCAATGGTGGAGGAGTATAATTACCTCAACATCGCCAAGCAATACCTCGAGTTATTCAATAAGGTGGAGGGATAATATGGATATATCAATAATAACTCCTATTTACAAGGGACAAAAATACCTTGATATGCTTATAAGTATGATTTCAAAAAATGTAAATATCTTAAAACAACAGCATCCCAATATTGAAGTGGAACTAATCTTTGTCAACGATTATCCCGAGGTCCCTTTGCAAGTTTTTGAACAAGCGGATACCAACTTCAAAATCATTTTTATGGAAAATAACAAAAATGAGGGAATTCATCAGACAAGGGTAAACGGATTGGCGCGAGCGGCCGGAAAGTTCATCTATTTTTTGGACCAGGATGATGAAATCACTGATAATTGTCTGTCAAGCCAGTTCAACCGAATTCAGGATGCGGATGTAATAGTTGCCAATGGGTATCGGAAATTTCCTGATCGAAATGAATTGCTTTATTCTCGCGACCTGGCCTTGAAATTGGCCCAAAAGGAGCGAATGTACATCTATGGAACCGACATGATTCTTTCACCAGGACAGTGTTTAATCAGAAAAAAGGCTATCCCGGATCAGTGGAAGGAAAATATCATGAAGGTCAATGGATGTGATGACCTTTTCTTATGGTTATTGATGTTCCAAACTGAATGTAAGTTTGTCCTGAACCGGGATCAACTTTATTATCACACTGAAACGGAGGACAACTTTTCAGCTTCATCTGACAATATGACCAGTTCATTTGAAGATATGTGTGACATTCTTGAAGATGAACATCTTATTGATAATTGGAAAATTCGGATTTTGAGAAGACGGTATCGCCTGAAAGTTGCAATGAAGAAAAATTCAAATCCGATTACAAAGTCGGTCATTGCACTTAAAAATCTCGATGTCATTATCCATACCATCGGATATAAGTTGGCCGGGTTCTACTGATTATTTCAAAATTAGCACTTGAAAGAGGCGGTTTAACTAATTTGAGCAAAGGAATTCAAGATAAACTATTTTGGCGTTTTCCCTTGGGGAGACGCCTTTTTTATTACCTTGAGAATCCGAACCTCTGGTCATGAAAATATCTGCGAATTGATAGCGATGAGTGTTGACTTTTTTTACTAAGATAGATATTATATAATAAGTTAACTAAACGTTAAAATAATGTTAAATCATTGTAAATCGATAATAGAAAAGGTGCGTAGAATGAATATAATTTGTTATTTATTGCCATCGGTGGTTGCAACCGGTGTTTTGAAAAAATTAAGTGGAGATAGATCTAAATCTTTTTATTTTTGCAATCTGTCTTTTTTTGTGTTAGCAGTAACTTTGTTGAATTATTCAATTATATATTTGTTCTTTGGCAACAATTATCCTGCTATCGACTTTAATGTCGCGGATATGCTTTTCGTAATCAGATATCTATTGATATCAATGGTCTGGTCGATCATTTTGCCTTTGATGGTTCTTTTTGTCGACTCGAAATTTGATTTTAGCGTTCACTTTGAACATTCAGGTAATAATAATGAATAATAAATTAAAAACCGTTATGTTTTTTATCATAACATATCTGATCAGTTTCATCGGCTTGATTTCAAGTTGGTATTTAAGCCACTTTGGCGGGGTCAGCGTCAGTGGAATCATCTTTACTATCAAAGCTCCGGCTGGAGGCATAGATTCTCAATTGGTCAATTCTTTCATCATTCAGGTAGTGGCGATGAGTTTTCTGGTGACAATGTTCCTAATGTTCATCACCTTGCTTCCCAAGTTGCGGATTCATACTGGCAAAAGACACTTCCATGTCAAGTCGTCGGTAATTGTTCTGGTAGGACTGGTTGGCTTGAGCTCGGTTAATGTGGTAAATGCTGCTGATTCAATCAGACTATCTGATTATATTGATTCCCAAAGGAATAAATCGGTAATCTATGAGGAAGATTATGTCGATCCGGCTACAGTTGCAATCGAATTTCCTGAACAAAAAAGAAACCTGATTTATATCAATCTTGAGTCGATGGAATCAACTTTTGCCTCAAAGGATCAAGGTGGCTATCTGGATTACAATCTGATTCCAAATCTTTCCAAGTTGCGAAACGATAATCTGTCATTCTCGACAACTGAACTTTATAATGGGGATATTTCCACTGGGGGAACCGGATTTACAGTTGGATCATTGGTGGCTCAAACTTCCGGGGTCCCATTGACGATACCAATTAACGGAAACTCGTACACCGGTTACGGTACTTTTTTGCCGGGGGCATATTCGATCAGTGATGTTCTGGAAACTCAGGGCTACAACCAAGTGTTCATGTGTGGATCGGATGGCGAATTTGGGGGTCGAAGCAGTTATTTCCAAACTCACGGTGGAGTTGAAATAGATGATTATTATTATGCAATCGAAAGAGGTTGGATTCCTGAAGACTATCGAGTATTCTGGGGTTATGAAGATCAGAAACTTTATGAGTTTGCCAAAATCAGGTTGACTGAATTGGCTGCTGAAGATGAACCTTTCAACTTTAACATGTTGACGGTTGATACCCATGCACCGGAAGGATATGCATGTGATTTGTGCGAAGACAAGTATGATGAACAATATGCAAATGTAATCAGCTGCGCTGATCATCAGATTGATGATTTCCTCGACTGGCTGGCTCAACAGGATTTCTACGAAAACACTACAATTGTCATCAGGGGTGATCATGTGAGTATGTCGAAAGAATATCTTCCTGATGTTTCGGGATATGCCAGAACAACCTACAATGTGATTATCAATTCAGTGGTCGATACTGAAAATGTCAAGAATCGTCAATTCTCTCATATGGATTGGTATCCGACAACTCTTGCGGCATTAGGTGCCGACATCGAGGGAGACCGGCTGGGCTTGGGAACTAACCTGTTCTCGGCAACACCGACATTGATGGAGGAACTTGGAGGCGGGTACGTCATCAATCAGGTAGCCCGAAAATCGGATTACTATGATGATATGCTTCTTGATTTGAATTAAAATTTAATGAATTGACTGGTGTCGGTAAGAACTTAGGTTCTTGCTGACATCGGTTTTTTAGAATATTTATGATAAAAAGAGGGGGCTTTAAATGAAGTCAGCAATATTTATTATCAATCCCAATTCCGGGCAACAGATGTATCAAAAAAATCTTGATGAAATAATCGGAAAATTAGTGCTCGATTGTTTTATCAACAGATGTGAGGTTGTCTACACGATGAAAGACCGCGACGTTTTTGCGGAAATTTCCAAAGAATTCATCGAAGAGTTTGATTTTATTGTCGCTGTTGGCGGAGACGGGACCATCAATGCTGTGATAAATTTCATTGCCAAAAACGATATTGAAGTTCCGCTTGTGATCATGGGAGCGGGGACGGTTAACGATTTCGCCAATTATATTAAGATTCCCAAGACACCAAACAAACTGGTCAAGATGATCAAGGATTTTCACGTTGTCAAAAGCGATGTAGGAAAAATCAACGATCATTACTTTATCAATGTGGTAGCCGGAGGCATGTTTTCAGATGTTTCTTATGAAACGCCGGTAAGTGACAAGAAAATCCTCGGACCGTTTGGCTATCTCTTGAATGCGGTTGCCAATTTGCCCGAGCATCTAAAAGTCAATATGCCGCTTAAAGTGAAAGTTGATGAATATGAATTTAACACCAACGCGAGAATGTTTCTGGTAGCCAATTCCAAGCATATCGGGGGCTTTGACAAAATGATTCCCTATGCTTCGATTCAGGACGGATTGCTGGACATTCAAATCTTGAAATCATGCAATGCGGTGGAGTTGATTCAGGTATCTACCGATATTCTGGCCGGTAACCATATTAACAACCGTAATATCGAATACCATCAGGGACGGGTGATTGAAATATCAAGTCCCAACCATGATTTCAATGTTGATATCGACGGGGAAAAGGGACCAGCCCTTCCAGTTAGAATTGATGCTATATCCCGTAAGTTAGCATTGATTGTTCCAAAACCGTAAAATTTATCTTAATTGCTATAACGACAAGTGACCCTTGTCTTTTTTGCTAGATGTGGTTAATTTATTCGGGTTCGGCGATAAATATAGGATATTGTGTGAAATTCACCGTTTGAATGATTTTTGGCGGTTATTGATATATTATTATCTACAATCCACTAAAAGAGCAATATCTACCCATTATTTTTTATCCAGTTGACTTTACTTGAAAAAAGTTAGATAATATTAAATTGTAATGGCTTAATAAATATAATTTGAAAGGATACAAATGATGCTTAAATTTTTGTCACGAGTAGCTTTAATCGTTCAGTTGGGCTTATCGGTCTTCCTGATGAAACTAATTTTGGATTTCAATTTCCTACCATATAAATATTCAATCCTTTTGGGTGCCGTTTTGCTGGTAATCTGGTTTTTTAATTTGTTTTTACAAAGAAGACCTAGAGCCAAGAAATCAAAGAACGGAACAAAAAGAAAGAATCATGGCAAGACTACATCGAGTAAATCGCTCTTTAGCAAAAGGAAAATGCTTCTAAGGGAGAAGGTATCGATGATTTTAGTCATCATCAACTGTATCATTTTGGTTCTGGGAAATTATTATATCTATTTGAGCACCTCAACCCTTGACGAAATAACCGATATCGATAAAACAGTTGTCCATACAATCAATGTTAGGGTCATGGCTGATTCAAGTTATGAAACCCTGGAAGATCTGGTCGGACAGGAAATCGAATTCTGTATCGGATCAGATACAAATGATACCGCCCAATATACTTCAGAGTACATCAACATCCTTCAAAACGATCATGGACTGGAAACTGGAATAGCTGATAACTTCAGCGACTTGGCAGCCGACCTTTATGACGGTAACACGGCAGCGATTGTCATCGATACGGTGGATGAGATCTATCTTTCTGCCTACGATGATCAACTTCAATCTGACAACCAGGGGATCGCAACTGAAACCTACCAGGAGTTGACCAGAGTAATCGCATCTTACGAAATAGAAGTAGAAGATGAAAATCCGGACACCACAGTGCCACCGGTAAATACCAGTACAACTGTACCTGAAGTGATGAACGTGTTCGTTTCAGGGATTGATACCTATGGTTCGATCTCAACAGTCTCGAGATCCGATGTCAATATGATTCTGACAATCAATTTTGAAACTCATGAGATTCTGATGACGGGAATTCCCCGTGATTATTATGTGACTCTTCATACTTATCAGGAACCTGACAAGCTTACCCATGCCGGCCTATACGGAGCAGAGGAAAGTGTTGCCACAATCGAGGACCTGATGGGAATTGATATCGATTACTATATCCGGGTAAACTTCTCTTCGGTCATTGATATTGTCAATGCTCTAGATGGCATCGACTTCTACAATCCTAAAACATTTACGGCAGTAGGAACCTATTACATGCCAGAAGGTGAAATTCATCTTAATGGTAAACAGGCATTATATTATTCCCGCGAACGACACACCCTCTCAGGAGGAGACAATGATCGGATTGCGAACCAACAACGGATTATCTCTGCGATCATCGATAAGGCAATCTCGCCTTCAATAATTGCCAATTATCCTTCATTGCTGGAGGCTGGACTTTCAGCGATGCAGACCAACATGTCAACCGGACTCATCACTAATATCATCAAGGCTCAGTTGAATGAAGGGGGATCTTGGAATCTGCAACATCAGTATCTTGAAGGGACACCATCACGTTCGACTCACTGTTATTCATCAGTTGGGTACAATTTGTATGTGACCTTGCCTGATCAAGATTCGATTGACGAAGCAAATGAAAATATTGAAAAAGTGACCAATGGAATTACAGTTACTTTCGACAACGAAAGTTCATATGTTAATTCAAATGACACTGCAAACTAATATGGTAAAACAGATAATGGCCTTAGCGGTTATCTGTTTTTTTTTGGTATGCCGGGCATGGCATATATCTAGGTGGTGAAAGTCCACTGTGGGGGTGACGTCGCAACTGCCAACCACTAGCCAATATCAAGGGTGTCCATCGTGAGGTGGAATCTGAAAGAAGATGGAGGCAAAACCCTGGTCCGAGGCACACAAATCACATATCAGGCAGGTAATGGGGACGAGCGTGCCAAACAACGCGAAGTCATAAGAGGTTGCGGAATACAACTATTACATGTAAATGTGGCGGATATATGGGGTGAAAGAGATATGACCTTATCCCGGGAGATCTTGCGAGGGAGCAATCCTAGTAACAACGAATCGCAAGAAGTCAGCAGACGTCGTAGTAGCGAAGAAGTGGCTGTAATGGCCATGGAGTGAAGGACTGAATGAATCTATCAGTTATTAAAATTAGGCTTGATTTCATCGCGCGAAACCGCAAAGACAGACGAACACACTATCAAGGCCCGAAAGAAGAATGTAGGGGAAGTGAGCCTGATGAATAGCGAAATCAATGGAGGTAACGGAAATATGAATACTGATAACACATTACTTGAAGAAATGCTTAGTGATATCAATCTCAAAAAGGCATATACCCAAGTAAAACGAAACAAAGGCGCTAGTGGCGTTGATGGAATGAAAGTATTGGACCTCAAAGGACATCTCGATGAACATCTTGATGAAATAAAGGAAATGATACAAAACAGGAAATACAAACCACAGCCTGTATTAAGAGTGGAAATATCTAAACTAGATGGTGGAGTTAGAAACCTAGGAGTGCCAACAGTGCTCGACAGGTTCGTTCAACAAGCCATCGCCCAGGTATTGATTCCTATCTATGAACCCTTGTTCAGCGATAACAGCTACGGTTTTAGACCTAATAGAAATTGTGAGATGGCAATCATCAAATCATTGGAATACATGAATGATGGTTTCCAATGGATTGTTGACATTGACTTGGAGAAATTCTTTGATAACATCAACTGTAGCTAGTCAATTTATTTGATGGATGATTCTTCAAATTATATGGGCCTTCTTTTGGCCCTTTTTTGATGCTCTTCAAATTAATCGAATGGAATATTCAGTTTATTTGAAATGATGTTTTAGAGGAAAAAGAAAATAATCGCCTTTTTAGACGATTATCCCTGACTCGTTTATTTTGTAGATTGCTTGTGATATTGCTTCGCTGCTGATTGGATCTATCTCGCGCAATAGAGCTGACTTGTTCCAAAATTTGTCTTTGAAATATGATAGTTCCAGTCCCAGCTTCATCAACGGGATGCAAATCCAGTTCCCTTTGGCTGATTTACCTACTATCACTTCGATTTCATTTCCGTCATATCTTAGCTGGAATTCACACTTATCTGGGTTTTGTGAGACTATTACTATCTCGTTGGCCCATGTTTTTTCATCATAGTTGCAGAAGTATTCGATTATCAAATTACTACCTCTTCGATTGTTTCTAGGATTAAATCGGAATCAATTACTTCGATTTTTCTGATTGCTCCGATAAACATTGCCCGGTCACATATCCGATCAATAACCCGACAGGTGCCGTTGGATGCATTGATGATTGCCTCAATTGCATTATCATTGAACACTTCTTGAATTGTTTTTCCGCCTTGGAGCTTGTCTTTGATATAAGCAAGACTTTCACTCTTGTTCAATGGCTCAAGTTTGTAATTGATAATCATTCGCTGGCGCAATGGTTCATGAGCGGTTAATTTCAGGTTCCTTGTTATTGTCGGCAATCCGACCATCAAGACTACAGCATGATCCTTGGAATCCATATCAAAATTGAAGATCATCTTCAAATCATTAAGAATGGCGTTATTCATGTAATTACATTCATCAAAGATAAACACCGGGGTAATCCTTTTTTCGTAAATCAACTGGTTTATGGCTGATTGGATCTCCCTGAACAGATCATTCTTTCGATACCGAGGAGTCAGATCCAGCGACTCAGCTAGTTGCATATAGAACTCCTTGACTGTAAGGGTCGACATTGACAAATAAATTATCTTGTAAGCTGATTTGGGGAGTGTTTTGATATAGTTTCTGATCATGGTTGTTTTGCCATGGCCGGGTTCACCGACTATTAGTCCGAAACCCTTGATTTCAAAAAGGCTGTTAAGGCGTACTTTCAATTCCTGGTATTCACTTGTTTCAATAAATAAATTCTTTGAGTTCTTGATAAACGGATTGAATTCCAATCCATATCTGGTCCAATATTTTTCCATTAATCTTCTCCTCCGCATAATTTTGGCTGCACTCGTTTTACTTTTGAATTGGCGTTTTTATCAAGTAGGTGAATCCGTTCCAGTTCGCCGGTATTCTTGTTGACTATATAGACGTTTTCCAAGTCCGGAGTATATCGGAACATATGCCTTTCACCAGAATAGATATAATCAATCTCGTATTCCCGATTATCTATTTTGATTACCGAATCAGTACTGACAGACCGCTCTACTTCGAACAGGAAAGTGTTGTCGATAAAGTCATCATCAAGCCTTTTGATAAGGTTGCTTTCCTGAAAAAAACGTTGATGAGGTGTCAATCCATTCAAAGACGAATGCACCTTGTTGTTGTAATCATTGATGAACTGGCTTAAATCCTGCTTCAAACCTTCTAGATTGTTTGTGTAATCTTTTATGTTTATTTGGGCGAAGAACTGATCTTTGATCGTCCGAAACACCCGCTCAATTTTTGATTTTCCTTCCGGCGAGTACGGTTTGCAGTAGCTAATGGTTGAATTAATCCTTGCTGCAATCATCTTGATCTGGTGATTTCGATAATTGGAGCCGTTGTCAAACCTGAACATCTCAGGAACTCCATATTTTGTTACCGCACTTTTCATGGTATCCATCAAATTGACTGTGTTGTCATTCAAATACAAATCAAGATGGACGATCATCCTTGAAGCATCATCGATCAGGGCAATCATGTATGTCCGGTTCTTCTTGCCATTAATGGTTATGTAAGGGCCGACCGAACTGTCGCCAGCCCAGTTCATATTGATATGGGGCACTTCGTAGCGACGCATGTCTTTCTTGTTTGAAAGCCGCAATTCCGACTTTATCTGATTGACACATCGGTTAACGGTTGATAGGGAAACATCAGTTTTCTTGATGATTCCTTTCTCAATCAACTTGCCGTATATTACAGTTGCCGGCAATCTAGGATAGGTTGTCTTATAATATTTGATTGTTTCAACGATGTCATCATCCAGTCTTCTTGACTTGCCACAATCACTCCGCTTTTGAGGAATCAATCCATCGAAGCCTTTTTCTTCGTAAGCAGCAATCCATCTGGAGATGGTACTGCTTGAGACAGTGAAATCACGGTTGTCGAAACTCTTATAGACTTTCTTGGTAGCTTCCGTAATCGCCTGATTCTTAGACCATGCAGCATCATAATTTCCGGTAATGATGTCATGAATGATCCGATGGCGCATCAACGCTACGTATTCTTGTTCTTTTTTATCCATATAATACCTCCGTCACCCACTATATACTAATAGAATCGATTATTTAACTCATCCTATGTGGTTGATTGTATACAGGATATTTATGGTATTTCTACATTGCATGAACTGCATCAAATAATTTGAAAAACAGCTTTCAACAAGACGGTTAATATCATTTGATTCAATTCTCAACGACATCAAACGTTGCTGCCAAACATTGATATACCTGCTCACAACATTATAAATTTCACACTCAGACATATAGGGATTTCGATCAAGAATGGCTTTTAATAGTTTCTGATTATTTTTATGTATGGAAATCTCAACTTGAACAGCCAACGGGATACTTGAATATGGAACCAAACATGAAAGAAGAATTGCGTGGGTTCTGCCACAATCCTTACATCTTAGCCGCATTATTCTCAAATTAAAAAAGCCAAAAGGCAGTTTCACCCTTCGGTTATAATAACCATGAATTATGAAATTGCCCTGGCAGTCACCAGCGCAACTCAAGGAAAAACGATTGATATTGGAAACCAATTCATTATAATAGGCCTGGAGTTTGGCCCGCGAATCAATCTTCATCAATTTATTATTGATTTTTACTCCGTGATACGTTATCATATTCTTGTCTATATGGCAAATGAGAGAAACTGCTTGGTGGTGGCGTCTCTCATTTTTTCTTTCTCTAGATTTATTACCAATAAAATAACAAAGCAAAAGGTCAATCTCAAGCAATTTGAAGAAAAATTCATCAAATTATTTGGAATTGACCTTTATTTATTATGACTAGATTATGGTTAGATGGCATCAAATAAAATGGCTAGCTACAATCAACCACGATAAATTGATTACCTTAATCATGAAAGATGTCAAGAATGGTGAAATTGTATCACTGATAAGAAAATTCCTGGTAAGTGGAATAAGCATTGATGGAGAATACAAAGAGTCAATAATCGGATCAAGCCAAGGAGGTCCGTTGAGTCCATTGTTGAGTAATATCGTCCTTAACGAACTCGACAAAGAATTGGAGGCTAGAGGGTTGCATTTTACTAGGTACGCTGATGACTGCATGATATTTGTCGGTAGCAGTAAAGCTGCAGATAGAGTTATGGAGAATGTGCGAAAGTTCATTGAAAAGAAGTTGGGGCTCAAGGTCAACATGACCAAAAGCAAAGTATCCAAACCAAATGATATCAAATACTTGGGATTTGGATTCTATTATGACAACTTCAGCCAGTCATGGAAAGCCAAACCACATGCTAAATCAATAGCTATCTTGAAAGATAAGCTCAGAGAACTGACTAATAGAAGTTGGTCAGTATCATGGGAATTTCGCCGAATGAAAATAAGGCAACTTATTGTCGGGTGGATCAATTACTACCGAATCGGAAATTTCAAATCCAAATGTGCAAGGCTGGATGGCTGGATTAGATTTAGAATCCGAATGTACCTGTGGAAGAAATGGAAAACCATCAAGAACCGTAGAAAACAGTTGAGAAAACTAGGGGCCCAAAGATGGCAATATGAATCATGGTCAAATTCCAGGAAATCATATGCCCGCTGTGCAAGCACGTTTCTGCGAACCAAAATAACAAACAAAGTACTCAAAAGAAATGGTCTAGCATCACTGCTAGACCAATATCAGTTAAAACATATTTTAGTATAGATTTAAACCGCCGTATGCCGGACGGCACGTACGGTGGTGTGAGAGGTCGGAAATAAAATTTTATTTATTTCCTCCTACTCGATTTGCTGTTTACTCCTGAGAATGCGACTCAGATTGTCAAATATCATGATAATATTTGACATCTATATAATTTATTTACATTAATATAGATAATTAATCAAATTTTAAAAAACGTTTCTTAAAATTTTATAAAAATCTCTCAGGATATTGATTTTGAACTATTAAAGGGTTATAATCACAAAGACACATTATAAGGGAAAATAATGTTTGTTTGCATATTTTTATGTTTTGATAAGAGAATTATTTGCAATGGATGAGGCGATCCTTGTTCAATAAGGAGGGGTTGAGATATGATTGATATTCACTGCCATATCCTGCCGCAAGTCGATGACGGCGCTAGAGATAAGACAGTCACACTAAAAATGATTCAGCAGTCAGCTAAGCAAGGAATAAATTGTATCGTTGCGACACCTCATTTCCGTCATGATGCCAGCAAGGACTATCTTCGAAGGGTTGTGGAAGGTTATCGGGCAATCCAGGATATCATCGAAGAATCCGGACTTGAGATTAAATTCTATCTGGGCGGAGAAATAATGTATTCATCATTGGCCCTTGAAATGTTGGAAGATGGAAAATTTCCCACAATCAACAACACCGATTATGTTCTGGTTGAATTCCCGCCTTACATTCAATTCAAAGAGTTGAAAGCGGCAATTCACGACCTTACTAGCAGTGGTTATATCCCGATTATTGCCCACGTGGAGCGGTATCAGTTCATCAGTGATGTCAAAAAGATATACGTTCTGGAAAAAATCGGAGCCTATTGCCAGATGAATACGAGTATCATTCTGGGTGATTATGGTTTTATGAAAAAGCGATTTGCTTTTAATCTGATCAAGAACAATCTGATTCATTTTGTTGCCAGCGATGGCCACAATGATTCAAAGAGAAAGATAAATTTGAAAGCTGCATATTCGGTTGTAGCCAAGAAATTCGACTTGGATACCGCAAACAAGCTTTTCAGGGAAAATCAAGAGAGAGTAATAAGAGGAGAAAGATTAGGTGTTTAATTTAAAATTGAAATTCCGTATATTGGATGATTTCCATATCCGTGAAGCATATCGTACATTAAGAACTAATATCGAATTTACCGGTTTGGATAACAGAGTGATTGCTGTCACCAGTTCCAATCCCGAAGACGGAAAGTCTTCGACATCATTGAATTTGGCCAATGCCTTTGCCCAAAGTGGGAAAAGAGTATTGCTTATCGATGCTGATTTACGTAAATCATTATTGATCAACAGTCATAGTCGTTCGGCTGTCATGGGATTATCACATTATTTGTCAGGAATGGCAACAATCAATGACATCATCTCCGGAACCGACATCGAAAACCTATATGTAATTACGACTGGTAAGTTCCCACCTAATCCGACCGAACTTCTTTCAAAAGAAATTTTCAAAGATATGTTGGACAAACTGAAAACCAAGTTTGATTACATTATCATCGATACCCCACCACTTGGAGCGGTAATCGATGCGGCTATCATCGCTAAAGTCAGCGATGCCTCTTTACTGGTAGTTGCTTCGAATACGGCAACTTCAAAAAGAGTCAAAGCGACAATCAAACAGCTTACAACGGCAAACCCTAATTTCTTGGGGGTAGTATTAAGCAAATTCAATGTTCATGAAGCTAGATATTATGGTGGTGAAAAATACTATAAATACTACGAATATGAATACAAGAATAATGACTAGGGGGAAGATGGGAAATGAATGAATATGAAGAATATTTAGATGAGACGGAAATAGATTTACAGGAATTGTTTTTTGTCTTGTTGAGAAATTGGATTCTCATTGCAATCTCCACTGTTCTAGTCGGAGTACTGGCATTGGGATATACGATTTTCTTTGTCAGTCCGGAATACAAATCGGATTCAATGCTATATATCCTGACCAAAACAACAAGCGTTACATCATTGGCTGATTTGCAGCTGGGATCGGAATTGACAGAAGACTTCGCCATCATCGCGACCTCAAAACCGGTTATTGACGGAGCAATCGATAAGATTGACCGCACGTATAATATTGAATTGACTCGTAGTGAAATCATAGGCATGATTAGTGTAAGCAATGCTGCAAACACCCGGATTTTGACTATCAGCGCTACCTATACTGATCCGGAAATCGCATCGTGGGTGACCAATGCAGTGGCCGAAGAAACCGCATCTCAAATGGCTTATATAATGCAGTCTGATGAGCCGACAACAGTTGAAAGAGCTGAGGCCAATTATGTCCCAGTAAGTCCAAGCAAGTCCCGAAACACAGTTATCGGGGCGGCAGTGGGACTCTTGCTTTCAGCCGGATTCATTGTCGGAAGATTCTTGTTGAACAACAACTTGAAAACACCAGACGATATTGAAAAATATCTCGATGTCAATACTTTGGCGGTCATTCCGTTACATGACAATGACTTGCAAACCAAAAGAAATCTTCTAGGACGCTAATAATGATTAAGTCTTGGAAAAATATTATTATCGCTGTTGTGCTTGTTGCAGTAGTGGGTGGAGGGATTTATGCTTTAACCCGCGAAACGACTCCAATGATTATCGACAATGGCCAATCACAGGCAAATATTGTTGAGTACAACGGTAGCCGCTACCGTTATAACACGGATCTGACCAATATTCTTTTTATCGGAATCGACAGCAATGATCTGATCCAAAAAGAAGAATACGGAAATTACACCAATCAGGCTGACAGCATCATCTTGCTTTCGTTGGATAAAAGTACCAAAAAAGCCAAAATGCTGCAGATTTCCAGAAACAGCATGGTGGATATCGATCTGTATGACATCCATGGCAATGTAATTGGTACTTCGTTTGCCCAACTTTGTCTTCAATATTCAGTTGCCAAGGGTGGTACTCAGAGCTGTTGGGCGATGGTCAATACTGTCAGCGCAATGTTAAATGACCTGAGAATCGATGGCTACTTGAATCTCAACATCGAGTCAATTGGAATTATCAATGATGCGGTTGGCGGAGTCACTCTTACCATTCCAGAAGACTACACCGACATTGAACCGGAGTTTGTTGCAGGGGAAACCCTGAACCTGACCGCCCATCAGGCCGAAAGATATGTTCGGGGGCGGGTTATTGAGGGCATTGGCGGCAATGCAGAACGAATGGAACGTCAAGTCCAGTACCTCAGTGCTTTGGTCAATACAGTCAAGTCCAAGAATCTTGATAATCTCTATGATACTTTTTCGACGATGCTCGATGATTATGTCATGACCGATCTAACGGGCGAACAGATTGACGACTTGTCGGATTATGATGTTGACTTCACGAAAACCGCGTTTGTGCCAGGCGAAAAACAAATGGGTGACACATATGAAGAATTTTACATAGATGAGCAAAAAATGGATGACATTTTGATTGAAATGTTCTATAATGAAGTAAATTAAAAAGAATGAGTAATAAATTAGGGGGAATTTGTATGAAAAAATTAGTCGTAGCACTTAATGTGTTTTTTCTAAGTTGCGCTCTTTGTATAAGTACTGTAATGGCGGCGCCAAGTCCGACTGTTGGGGTTGAGACTACTGGGACTTTCTCACAGGGAACCGTAGTTGTTACCAGTGAAGGTAACGTCATCAATCTTGATGCGGTTGAAGTATTGGTTACAATGATTGAAGCCAATGAAGAAGCAATTGCAGAAATGTATCCTGAATTGTCAGGTGCCAAACTGGAAGCTGTTGTAGCGATGTTGGATAAAGACGATGCCCAAGCAGTTATTGAAGATATCATGGATATTGCCGGAGCGGAATTCGATGTATCTGAAATGATGAATCTTGATTTGGTATCTGATGAAAATTTTGTAACTCTTGAAGATGGTTCAGTTCAAGTTACTTTCGATCGTCCTAACGTATCTGAGGGTGACCATTACCAAGTTTTGCACTTTAATGAAGATACCGGAGTATGGGAAGCTGTTGATACCGTTGTAACAAATGGTGAAATCACTGCTACTTTTACAAGTTTCTCTCCAGTAGCTATCGTTACTTGGACAGAAGCGTCACAATCAAACTTGACCACTTACTTCCTTTATGGTGGAGCAGCTTTGGTGGCTGCAGCTGTTGTGGTTGTAATTGCTAAAAAAGCTAGTTCAAAATAATTAATAAAATTGAAATAGTTACCATTGGAGTATTTTCTCCAATGGTTTTTTTTATTATCAAATCCAGTCTCCTGCTGAAGTTAAATTGGATAATCCCATCTTGAAAATATGCTTATGATTGCTCTTAACAGGCAAATAAGATGCAAATATAGCTTATTTGGAATATAATTTGAGGAGAGGACTAAAATATGGAGGTGTATTATGATAAAAGACAAGTGGTATGCGGTTATGAATAGCTATGAGGTGAAGTCGAAACCGGTCGGAGTAACCCGCTTCAATGAGAAACTGGTGCTTTGGCGGGAGGATAACGGCAAATTGAATTGTATCTGCGATCGTTGCTGTCATCGGGGAGCCTCATTAGAATTGGGACGGATAAATAACAATCATCTTGCCTGTCCTTTTCATGGCTTCGAATATGACGGTAGTGGTAAGGTTGTTGTAATCCCGGCCATGGGCCGAAAATACGAAGTTCCTGAACGTTACCGAATCGAGAGTTATCACGTAGCTGAAAAAGCCGATTTGATCTGGATTTGGTATGGCGAAGCCGAGCCGACTGAGGAAATTCCATTTTTTGACGAGCTCCTCGATGGTTTTGTGTATGGTGAATTCAGCAAAACATGGAATGTCCACCTGACCAGGGCGATTGAAAATCAGCTTGATGTCGTGCATCTTCCTTTTGTCCATGAAACTACGATTGGCCGCGGTAATCGGACTATTGTGGATGGTCCGGTGGTTGAGTGGGACAATGACCGAATGACTGTCTACGTCCAAAATAGGAGGGATAACGGGCAGGAAATTGCATTGAAAGCCAGTGAAATCGATAATTACAGGAGCTTGTTTAGAGTCAAACTCCAATTGCCGAATACCTGGCAAAATCTTATCTCAGACAAGGTCCGTATTTTCGTTGCCTTCGTGCCGGTAGATGATCATCATACCAAGATTTATCTGCGTTTTTATCAAAAATTCCTGCCAAACCGACTCGGCGGTATTGTAGCCAAAATCTCTAATCAGTTCAATAAGATCATTCTTCATCAGGATCGCAGAGTCGTATTGACCCAACTGCCTGATCATACCCAATTGAAAATGGATGAAAAACTAATACCCGGTGATCTCCCGATTGTCGAGTATCGCAAAAAGTTGGCTCAATATGGTGGAGACAAATAAAAATCCGTTATTGATTATTTTCAATAACGGATTTTTTTACTCCATATAATCTCCGGTGAAATCAACCACCATGGCGGAATGCACTCCCGGCAAAGCGGATATCTCATCGAGGAAACTGGTATTTTCATTATAAATTTTGATTTCATAGGTAGCTTCGGTCGACTCTCGCGTTGAAGTCTTGTTTTTCAATATCTTGTTTAGCGGTTGCAAATGCGTTTCAAGTTGGGCTTCAACTTCCTTTTCATAAGAAACCAACAGCATATAGATACGTTTTTTGGTTTTGATATTGATCAAGATGATATACGCAAGTGCAATCATCAAAGTTCCGGCCAGGGCAAAGAGATAGAGCCCGGCGCCGGTGACGATTCCGACACTGATTGAGAAGAAAAGAAAACCGACATCAAGCGGGTCCTTGATTGCTGTCCTGAAGCGGACAATCGAGAGCGCCCCAACCATCCCGAGTGACAAAGCGATGTTGCTGGAAATTACCATCACGATAAAGCAGGTTATCAGGGAAACCAGAACCAACAGGATATTGAGATTGTTGTTGTAAATAACGCCCTTGTAAAAGTTGCGATAGATGAAATAAATGATCATCGCGCACATATAACAGGCAAGCATGCTCATTGCAAAACTTGCGGTTGTCAGGTTCCCGCTGGACTCGAGGAAACTGTTTTTAAAAATATCACTGAATGTTACCATCTGTATTTACTCCTTTTATCATCGATGCACATAACGTATTTGCTGATAGCGCCGCGGGTACTGATTGTATCTTTTAATATCACACTCAACATATTCGGCAGAAAATCATCATATTTAACTTCAAGAATCATCTGGTCATCGGGCATGACTCCGTGGCTTGAATACTGATCACTGAAGATATTCATGGTCGTGTCGTTGGCGGCCAGATTTTTGTCGAATGTTATCCGGACATTTCCTGCTTTGAATACATAAGCTTCCCGGAGGTATTCCACCACCACTTTGGGTTTGAGCAAGTGAAGCCGATTGTGCAGCAAAAGCCGTTGGCATACTTCTTCATTTCTATTGATAAGGAATTCATACCGACCTTCCAAAATGCTCTCAAATTCTTTGCGGGAAAGAGGAGCGGACTGTTTTGCGATGAAGTCATGGAACTTTGATTTCATCTCCAAATTAATTTTTGCGTCACTGCGCTGATATGTTCTGATTCGAAACTTGTTTCTGAAGCGGTCGCCGCGAATCTTCTGGCGGTAGGCACTGCTGCAAAGATCGTCAAAATAGACCGAAGAAATCAGGTACCCTTGCTCATCTGGCATATTGGGGTCGGCCTTTATCAAAGGTTTCAGGCGCGACTTCAAAACCAGGTACTCATTATAACTGATATAATATTTAAGTTCGTTTCTGAGATTATTACCTTCGAATCTCATTGCAGGGTAAACTCCATTAGACCGGATACATAGACGAATTCGGTCGATTTGAATTCAAAATGTTCCAATGAGGGCTGAACGTGACCGGCACTGTCGACACTGTTGACCTCGAGATAATAAGTTCCGGGGCCAAAAGTCACATCGGTATCGGTGGCGGTATCAATCACACTGTCGTTTTGGTAAATAATAGTTGACTTCGCATAGTCGTTGTAGATCCGGACCTGATAATGCAGATCGAGACCTTGGTATGAATAAGAGTTATCCCAGGCCAGATGAAGGGTCCGGTCTTGATTGAATACCGGTGTGGCTGTGAAAATCGGTGCCGGATAGTCAAATGCATTGAGGAACCTGGTATAATTATCCTCGATCAATTCCGGATAAGACTGGAGATAGGCCAAAGTCTGGCTTGGTGTTTGCTTCAGACTGGACAGGTCGGGGCTTAAGTAAATGGTTTTGCTTAGAACTTCCTGATATGAGTCCAGCAGTACTTGGATATCACTGGTGAGGAATTTGTCCTTTAGTTCCAAAACTCGCTGTTTCAATTGGGCAAAGCCATTTTCGCTGGTCAAAAACTTATGGTGCAAAGGTGACATGTTGTATTTTTGGCCGCCCATCAGCGAATAGGGAATGTAGCTGGCATCCTCAACCTGCATATTCTTGTCGAAGTCATAAGGGATAAGATAGAAAGTGGTACTGTTATTTGGGTTATAAATCAAGAAGTTATGGTTAAGGATATCATCGCCACCAACCAGGATGTTGAAAGCCAGAAAATCAAGATAGTTGTCCTGATTCAAATATTGGCCAAACAGGTCATCCATGCCAAGTGAGTTGTCGTTGATGGCATCGATCATAGCGAGGAGCGGTTCGTGATTGGAATCACCTTCCATGATCGAAAGCACTTCTTCGAAATCTTTCTTTTTATAAAGGGGATTTGCGGTTGATTTTAGCCGGTCATCCTGATTGAATGAAAAATCTTCCGCTTTGTAAAGATTCGATGATGATCCCAGGTTATGGATCCCCAAGTATGTCTTATTGGCTTGTTCTGAATTGGTAAAGAGACCATAATATTCATATTCATTGGAGTTTTTGGCATCATCAAGAATATAAACCCGCATGAAATTAGTACGGTAGGATATCAAGGTATTGGTCAATGCCAAAAGGTCGGTGCAAAATTTTTGGGTGACTCGGGTTATGTCATCCATATGTTTGTTGATATTGAGGCTGTATTGTCCTTTGAATCCGTTGGTATCATCATCCATTTTTATTTTATATGATTTGATTGCTTCACCTCTGGCTGAGTTACCTCTTACTCTGATTGTGGCGTTTGTCATTGAAGTCACAATCATCGGATCCAGGCTTTGATCTTCATCAAGAATCTGAATATTGCAGTTCAAGACCGGGTTATAATCATGATCCAAAGCCTCGTGCTTTTGAAAGTCATCGAAAACCAGAGTAGTTCCAGATTCATCTTTGGTTGGGAAAACCCGGAGATAGACATCATAAATGGTTGAGTCATAGTCGTAGATGGCCTGGTTGTCATGGATGGTTCCGGTTGTAACGAGGTCAAAATCGGCAGGGTCACTCTCAATCCTGGCCGGAGCGTTGACTTTTTCAAGATTTGCGACGTACAGGGATCCAAAAAGTACCGCAGCTACTAAAACGGTTGTCAGTGGGAAATAATCTTTAATAAGTTTTTTCATTTATTCACCTACCTGCATAATAAATTCACATTGACCTTCTTGAGATAATTTCTCAATGTGATGAAACTGATTGCCCATCCAGCCAAACTGCCGACCAGAAGCGGGTATTGATAATAATTGTAACCAACTATCAGACATAAGATCACTTCGACAGCAAAGTAGATTATTGCCGCGATAAAAGTTGATTTGTAGTCAACGAAATAGTACTGGATGATCATCGTAAACTGCATTGAAAACAAGGCATAGAGGGCGATGATCAGGACTCTGAAATAGAAAAAAGTCTGATTGGAAATTCCCAAATATGGAAAGATGATATATGAAATGATCAGGAGGAACAGGCAGAAAATCAGCTGCAGATCATAGATGAAAAATAACTGAAGACTGAGTTCCCGGATCATGTTTTTGCGCTTTTTCTCAATCACCTTGTAAGTATCGTTGTTCAAAGCGGAAAGATATTCGATATATTTCTCGTAAAAACTGGTCTCTATTTTCACTACGAAGATTACCAGGGCCGGAAGATTGGCCATTATCGCCAACATCATTGCCAAGTCATATGCCGGTAATGTCCTGAAGATATTCACTTGAAGCGCATTGTCGGAGATATTCCAGTAGATGATGTTGGAAATATAAAAACCGGTGGTGAAAATAAAAGAAGTAAAAAACAAAAGCGGGTATTTGTTGAGATAAGAAATAAACTCAAAAATTTTATCACTGGGACGGTTGAATGCTTTGACACATTCATAGATTACCATTGTTAAAATGATGAAAAAACCGATTGCAATCGCCAGATAGAAATTGAACATGAATTCAAGATTAAGATAGGCAAAGACATTAACCAGAATCAATGTGCTGGAAAGGCCGAGTAGAAAGGCTCTGAAGATCTTTTGATATTCCTTGATTGCGGTAACATAGGTCATGATGTTATAGACATTGCATGCCAGAACCCCGGTTAGATAATAGGCCAGAAGTGTCGCGGCGCTGTAGGCTCCGGTTTGACTCATCCGCCAGACCATTATCGCCATCACAGTCCCGCTGATGATGCTTCCAAGAGTCAGGACGCCGATGATGCTCGCAGAGATATCGGCTTCACGGTCAGCGTATATTTTGTCGGCAACGTAACGGGAAACCGTATTGGTGAACAAGCTGGAGGTGATAATTGCCACTAGGAAGCAGTAAGTGAAGCTGGAATTGAACAGCAGCTTGTCCGGATACGAGATCGCCATCATTTCCATAAATAACCTCAAGATAATCGACATTGCCATGAAGATTACTATCGGGCCGATTGTTGCAAAAATTGCGTAGAATGTTCCCTTTATGCCTGAAGCAATTGTCTTCTTTCCGAACATTTTCCTGATTTCAAAACCTATGCCTGCCATGGTGCCATCTCCTTGTAAATTTCTTTAAATCGATTCAAAAATATTTCACTGCGGTAAAAGCGGTTCACCCGGTTTTGGCCGTTCAAGCCCATTTGCCTGATTTCGTCAGGATGGTTGGCGCAGTAGACAATTTTATCGGCCAATTCCTCAACTCCCATAATTGGAACAATGAATCCGGCTTGGTCGAATCCGTCATCGCTTAACAGCAGTTCCTGACAGGAACCGACGTTTGTGCAGATAAAAGGCTTGCGGGCCGCCATACCTTCAATAACTGCCAGAGGCTGGCCTTCGGATATTGATGTGAGCAGCAGCAGGTCGAACTCATTCAAATGTTCCTTGATGTCAACCTGACCGGTGAAGATGATATCACTGATTCCCAGATGAGCGACGATATCAAGACACTCCTGATAATATCCGGGACTTTCATCGTAGTTTCCCATAATGCAAAGCCGGGCGTTGGGGATTTGGGCCTTTGCAATCTGAAATGCGAAGATCATTGTCTTTACGTCTTTGATCGGGACGATTCTTAAGACTGTCCCAATATTGAAATATTTCCGGCTTTTGTCGGAACGGGGTTTGAGGTTCCCCAGAGTTTCAGTATCGACGCCATTGGGAATCACTTCAATTTTATGATCATCGCATCCTAGTTCGATTTGCAGGGATTTATTGGTTTCGAACAAAGTGGTGACTTTTTCGGCCTGATGATAGGCAATATAGGATAAACGTTTGAAAAAGCTAATCCAGATATCCTTGAAGTTACCTTTGAGCCACTGGGATTTGATAATGTCTTCTTCGCGTTCCCGGGTATAGATTCCATGTTCGGAAAGCAATAGCGGCTTTTCGTGAATTTTAGAGAATATCGCCCCGAGGATCCCGGCATAACCGGTTGAAACCGGATGATAGATATCAGCTTCGATGTCCGAGGTAGAAAGCAATTTCATGAAAGGATGGTACATTGAGCGCATATTCCATAAGAAATCATTGAATGAGAGATTTCCATATTTGGCCTGGTAGGTTTTGAGCACCAGCTCATAAAATTGGGGCGACATCAAAATGTCGCTTAGATGTTCACGATGTTCCTTCATGAAATCCAAAGTGGCTTTCCAGTCGATATCATCGCCATTTCCCAAAAGCAAATGATCGAGGATTGCCAGGTCCATTCTGGTCAATTTGATTTTTTTGACATTTTCCAAAATGGTTTGTGAAGAAATGTAGAAAGTCTTGATTTCTTTGACGTTATCCGGGATTTCGTATTTATATTCGGACATTTCCGCTTCGGTTGTGGCAATCGAAAATATTGCAAACTCCAAATCGGGATTTGCAGTGATGATTGTATTAATCCAGGACGATACCCCGCCTCGTACATAGGGATATGATCCTTCACATATAAAACAGATTCTCATCGTTCTTCTCCTATCTTGATAATCACTTCAACATCTTTGACTGTGATGACATAGCCACCTGGAACTTTTTGGAAATCTCCGTTGGTCACCGATATTGCGGCGGCGCTTTTCAAAAAGAAACTCTGACCGGCTTCGTTGTCAACTTTTATCACCAATTCATCATCCTGATGGTTGGATGTGTAGTCAACTTCTTGGTAGGCTTCTCGAATATTCAAATATTGACCGATTGACGAGCTGGGGCTTTCGACACTGCCAAGCAGTTTGGTTAGCTTGTCGAGATTGCTCTCATAATCACTGATAAAATCAAGCGTGTCGATTCTAAGCAAAAATTCGCGATTGAGCAATTGATCATTGATGATATCAAGGTCCCTAAAATCACGGAATTGATGGTAATCGATCGAGATATCCTGATACTTGGACTGGTTCATACTACCATAGAGGCAGTTGATATAGTTCGTGCTTAAATTTAGATTGTCTTCGATAAAATCACCGGAGAAATCTCCTTCATAAATAAAATCCAAGAAATCGTCAGCTGTAATGCTGTTTAAAAGGGGAATATCGGTTGCGGTGAAACTTCCGCTGTATTTCAAAAGACCGATGCTGTAATTAAGATTGTTAGAAAGAGCGAGGGCCTTGATGGAAGGCAGAAACACTTCCTGGATGAAGTCATTGGTTCGATATTCCAAAACTACATCGAGACTGGCAAAATTCACCGGGATGTTCCCAATCAGGATATTGGTCGTGGCAGTAATCGGATAGATCAAATCCGGAACCAGATTTTCAAGTGCCATCAATATGAATCCGCTCCTAAGAGCCAAGGATGAATTGATGACAGCGAAATTGTTGTTTTTGAAGATGATCGGATTGGAACCATCGAGGATTATCCGGGTCGATTCTCGTAAATCAATCAAAGCGGTATTGTAAAAGTCACTAAGCTCAACCTCGGTTCCTTTAAACATCAGATAGTCAAGTCTTACCAATTCATGCTTTTGGTTTATTCCCAAAACATTGTTCAAATAGCTGTTTTCACTGTTGGCGCCAATGCCACCCGCAAACAGGACATAATTGGGCAATGAGGCAACAGTTTTTAAATCCAGATAGTCGGCGATGTTGGCCGAAGTAAATATCAAGACAGAATTGGAATTCAGGTCTTTAAGATCGGTTGAATAGGTGAATTTCTTGCTTTCAAGCAACTCAATCGTGGCATCTTTGACGGGATTGTCATCGCCTGCTACCAAATAAAAATATTCGTTATAGCCGATTTCGCTGTGGCGGTATTCAAGTGGCGAGGATGGCGCCGCTTTGGGAGTTTGAGGCAGAATCTGGCTGATTGCCATGATCCCAAGCGAGATGCAGATGACCAGGATAACCGCGAATCTTTTAAGCTGGATCATTGAGATACCTCGACTTATAGGTCCTGATGATTTCCAAGGCATCATATGAAAAAGTCAATTGGCTGACAATCATCTTGTTAAGCTGGCGTTGGAATTCGATCTTGTTTTTATTGTTGTAATGGTATTTTAGCACCAAAAGAAAAAGAGTCTCGTTTTCCTGGATATCATTAATTTCCAATAGTTCATCATACATTTTCAAATCGTACATATATTTGTAACTGTTATCGTCAAAACGTCCCTGAGATAACTGCAGATACAAATTCTGGTATTTCTCCTGTTCAACAGAGCTAAGGAGTTTGGAGTCGATGGTTTCCCGGATTTTGTCCAGGTAGTCTTCCAAAGTAGAATTGTCATGGTAATATTTTTGGCGGGCCGTCTCGAGATTGCGAATGAAATGATCATAGGATTCCATCTTGGCAGCAGCGATGTAATGAGCAGTCTCGCTGTCGCTGTCGCTTTGCATTTCGATGATATGGGCATAGTTGCGGGTAAGATTTTCCTTGAGCTGGTTCAGGACCACTTCCCGTTTCTCACTTGATGATGCCAAATTCTTGAGGTCGCTGATTGAGACGATATCGAGTTGTTCATCCATATTGACTTGGTTGGAAACAAATTGTTGGGGAAGCCGGTAGTTCAGGGTTTTCTTGTCATATTCGGGTCGGTCGAACCGACGGTACAAGTAATCGGCCAGGGCAAATATCGTGATTCCGCAGATGGGCATAAAGACAAACAGGCCCAATAGGGGAATCCGATGTGAATATTCGTTTTTGACTGCCAAGAAGATGATTGAAACAATCAGATTGACAGTGAGGATGATTGCAATTTCCATTAATCAAGCCCCTCAAGCACTTTGAATTCGACATTATCAAATTTCAGGCGGTTCAAAACCAGCTGGACATTGGCAGTTGAAACATTATGGAAGAGAATGCAAAGTTGATCTTTGGAGTTAAGGCCCAAGGTGTCAACTTGGCGCAACTGCCGGGAAATGTCGTTATAGAGGCTGACAAAGCTGCGGTTGCTTTGACATTTGACCAGAGTGGTAGTGATGTTGTACTGGGCATCTTTTTCGCGATGTTCCTGACAAAGTTTGCTGAAATATTCGAATGCGAACACCCGGCTGCCTTCAATGAAGTTGGATTGCTGGTTGATTCGGGCCTGTTCGATGGAGTTGGCACTAAGATTGCAAATCATCCGGATCAGGTTGATTTGATAAAGGGTCTTGTCGAAGAATTCCAATTCGTCAATCATGATCAGGGCGATAACCTGGCCTTGGAAGACGATGGGCGCAACAATGTCGACCTCGTTATTGAAGTGATCACCGGTATAGATGTCCTGGTTTTCAAATACATATCTGAGGAACTGGTGATCGGAGATATTGAGCGAATTCAATGCCTTGGTATCGGTAGTTGCTTCAAGCCGGGCGAAACCTTCATGGCTGTTGCAAGAATAAATCCGGATATTATCGGTTTTGATCAATTTTTGCATTACGCTCAGTAACTCGTAATAGATGATTTCCAGATCACTTGAAACAATATCATTGACGTATTTATATAACTGGGGCAGTGAATTGGTACTGGTAAGCAATCTTTTGCTGTATTCATCTTTGATGGCCACGTTTTTGTTATTGATCGTGATCACTTCCTCGATGTCCTCAAGCAAAGATTCGTTGTCTTCTTTTAGTCTCCGGTTATTCGTATCTAGTTGGGTAACCACATAGCCAACCAAAAAACCGGTGACCAGATATTCAAGAATATGAATCAGGGTGCTAAGAGACAAATTCAACGCCATCAGGTTATAGATGTTGGCAGTATTGAATCCCAGGTACATCAAAATTCCGAGTACAACTGCAGAAATTATGAAATACATATTGTAGAAAAGTGAGATCACGACAATATAAATGATTGTGAAATCGATATGGGCGAACAGAGCGCTGTCTTTGGTAAGGTAGTTTATCAGCAGCGTTACTGAAAACAAGGAGGCGTTTTCGACCAATTGAACCGGCAAACGGTTTTCCTTTCTTGATTCAACCGCGATAGCGGACTTTTTTTGTGGTTGATTATTGATGTAATCAGATATGTCCCGGATTGCTTTCCAACCAAAATCGTTGCTAAAATCTTTCCCCATAGTGCAGTCTTGAAGTTTCAAAACTTTACCCTGAGCCAAATCAAGACTGTTGTAGGCTGCTTCACCACATAGGGTGTATGTCTTGTTTTTGATCAAAGTATTGAAAGTGACTTTGAGTGCATAGATGGCATCGAGAAAATGAACAGGACTGATGATTTTATTTTCAGCTTTAAAATCGTTTCCAAAGTAAAGTTTGTCCGCTTTTAAAATCAGGTGATTATTTGCTTGTTTGATGATGATTTCTGCCATGTCGGTGTCAAAATCTCCGTTGGCAAGAAAAACAATTCTGATGTCATTTTCATTTGCTGACTGGACAAAGGCTGACATTTCATTAAGGTAGGTTCCATCCGGCTCGATATCACCAATAATGATGATATCGGGTTGATGCTTGAGATGATCAGGTTGCGGAATTTGGTGTATTTGAAATGACGATATGTCAAATTAGGTTTGGTGCCAGGTTTGAAATCTTCTTTGCTTAGAAGAAAAACCTCATCGTTATCTTTGCGGATTTCGTCGATGAGGTGTTTGTTGAAGTCGCTGTTTTGGCCAATAATTAATATTTTCATAGTCTCCCCCTTTAATCCATGAACGTTATTGATTTCATTCTATCAAAAAAAAGCACGTATTATCAACTCAAATGAATTATTTATAGTAAAAAAAGCCACAAAATAAACCAATATCATAAAATAGTATTGTCTGGTGAATTTTACCACTATTCATTATACAAAAGTATAATAGATATAATATTAAAGATTATCTAAAATTTCTCTAAAGATATTCTAATAAATGAGTGATGCGGGCCGGGGCCCCTTAATGTAAGCGGTTTAAAGTGATATAATTCCGGTAAATATATGACAAGGAGGAATTATTGAAGTGAAAATCAAAAAAATTCTATTTTCGATTCTTGTTTCAGGGATTGCAGTTGTTATTGTAACCTGTCTAAACGCAAACAATGTTCGGGCTTTAAGTGGGACTAATAGTATTGTTGTTACAATCGATTTTGACTATGGTGGATTCAAACCAGTTAATATTCATCTGCTTGGGCACCGGCCAGGTCAGGACAATTTTGAAGTTATTGAGACCTGTCAGGTTACCAAACCGATATTAACCTTTAACGGACTTGAACAATATGGTGAGGGGGTTGCATACGATTATGAAGTAATGCAGGATCAAGTCCCTGGTTATCAAACAACATATGAACAGGTTGGCAATCAAATCAAGATCATCAATAAGCTAGTCATGAACGGTCAGCTTGAATTTCCGGATGCCAAGATTGATTTGTATAATGGAGCGGTTCTGGCTAAGGGAAACTATCCTGATTTTGAGATTGAAACCTTGCTGACAATTCCTGGGGGTGAGACTGTAGAAGTTGTCAATTATGTGAACTCAAACGGCGAAGTGATCATTAACGCCGGCATGGCTTATCACGTAACCAAACCCGGATCATATCTCCTTACCCTGAATCAAAATAAACAGGATTATCAAAATTTTAGTTTTGACGAGTCCCGATACACAGTGGCCTACCAGGTCGAATATGATGGGTCTGGGGATTTGGAGGTTCATCAAGGAACGATTAGCAAAGATGGTGAAAGTGTCTCCGATATCCGCTACTTAAATATTTATAATAGTAATATCACTCGAGTAGAGATATATCCGACGCTTTCGATAAGCGGATTGAACCCGATGGCAGAAAAGTTCAAAATAGCGATATTCGACATTCTTCCCTTTGGTGAGTTGCTCAACAGCGAAATAGAGATTGATTACCCCGCCACTGATAACTGTAGTTTTGGGATTGATATGTATCCTGATACCGAATATGCGGTGAATATCAGGCAAGAACCCAATGACTCAGCCTACTATACATATGATCAAAGTGAATATACTGTCAAGATGGTTACTGATAGTTATGGAATTCCCACTATAACAATCACCAAGAATGGAGATATTGAAAATAATATTGAGTTTGAAAACATTTATCAAGCGGTCCCGGTGACTTCGCAAATTCAGATTAAAAAGGAGATAGTGGGTGGTGACAATAATCCAATTATCTCGTTTACATTTCAACTAAGTCAGATTGATACGAATCAACCGAAAACTATAAAAAACAAGTATTTAACCATCAACGCCGAGGGGTCAACTGTTGGGACAGGGGTCTTTGATCTTACTTTCAGTCAGCCCGGAAATTATAATTTTCAGATAAATGAAGTCGCCGGGGATAATCCGGATTACTCCTATGATGAGACGGTTTATCAGGTTGAAGCTATAGTCAGCGATTGTAAGGGGGTTCTGGTGGCAAAATGTCAGTGTTACAAAAACGACATTATGACAGATTGGATAACATTTAGAAATATACACATTATTAAGAATAATAGCGCAATAGTGGATACATCAGATAGTATTAGTTACATATATGAGGATATTCTGCTTGGTTTGGGGACACTCACTTTATTATTTTATGTATACAAAAAAATCAAAGCCGTTACATAATGAAAATATCTTGATTTTATCAATCTTTTTTCAAGATGCATTTACTTTACTAATATTTATAAATCATTGATTTTTAGTACTCGGTTGTAGTAATATAGATATATATGGGTAATTATTTTTATTAAAAATGGGATATTGCCGAATATTTTATGTAACAAAATATATTTTCTGTAAATAAACGGAGGGTTTTATGAGATATAAAAGATTGATATCTTTGGTATGCATATTTTCGCTGGTAACAACTTTGGTCCAACTTAATGACAACACGGAAGTTTATGGTGATCAATATATGCTCGAAGATAATATCTACATGAGTGTAGATGAAAACGGAAATATAATTTCATTTGAAGAGAACAGTATTGATGCCAGCGCTCTGGAAAATGCTTTGGAAGTGACTGAAGTTGTTGATACTTCGGAAACTGAAGAAATTAACAAAGTTTACGACGGCGACGGTCAAGTTGTCCAAATGAAATCAGCCAATGTGGGGACCACCGATGAAGAAGTGACCTCAAACAGTAATGGAATTACATACGGAGTAGTAATCTTTGATCAAACTTATGGAGTTACTACTACTTATACCAATGTCGAAACGGGATATTCCAGCGGCTATACTTATGGTGGGATTGCACCTGATGCCGCGTACCTTGGAACTGATGCCAATGGCAATGTTCTATTCAAACAGGCCGGTGTATTTGGCCGGGTGGCGGCTGATAAAGTTGAGGTTGTTGCCTACAGCGATTCATTGTATACCAGCCGTTACAAGGTTATCAATGGAAATATCTATCACTACATCACCACCAATATGACCAATGCGGCTGCTTCGTATATTGTTGGATATCAACAATCATATATGACTGATGGCGCAACATACTTCAGTTATGACGGTCATTATTTCTATACTGACTACAAGGTCATGCTTGATGATTATATGAATCATACATATGCGAATTCCATTAACAGTGCCAAACCATATTTCAATTATTATCAGGCCTTGAGTCATCGCAGCAAGACGACCTTTTCAGCTACTCAATTAAACGAATATATTTATGACAAAATAACTCAGAATTACAATTCAATCCAAAGTTACATTGACCGAAGCCTTCCGGGTTCTGGATTGGATCCTTATGATTCCAAATTGATTGGAATCGGTGAAGATTTGATCAAAGTCCAAAATGAGTACGGTGTCAATGCCCTATTGATACTTGGGGTAGCCATCAATGAATCTTATTATGGATGTTCAAAGAACGCATTTTTGAAAAACAACCTTTTTGGTCATGCGGTCTATGACAGTGATACATCAAATGGATATTCTTACGATACAGTTTATCAAGGTGTGGTTTCCCATGCCAACCGGTTCCTTTCTTATGGATATTTGAATCCATGGAACTGGAAATATTTTGGAACCAATCTTGGCGACAAACAATCTGGCTTGAATGTCCGCTATGCTTCTGATCCTTATTGGGGTGAAAAAGCGGCTGGCCTGGGATACATGTTGAAAAATTACCTTGAGGAGAAGAATGTAGAAACAACCGATTTGTACAATTATGATATCGGTTATGTTTCAACAATCACACCGACTTATTTGGCGACCAGTACATCATCTTATCGCGTATATACCACGGCTTCTGGTGCTCCAGTAGGTCAGGATAATGTGATTTATTCACCGATTTTACTGTTAAGCAATCCAGACGCGAGTTGGGTGAAAATCCAGTCAGATGGTCCGTTGAATACCGATAGGACAGCTAGGGATTTCACCAGTATTACAGCAGCATTTTATGATTACACTAGAGATTATGTCTATATTCAAACATCCGATTTGAATGTAATTTCATATTATGAGGGGGCGGAACCAGTCGAAGAGCCGACTGAAGAGCCTGGTGATACTACTACTGAGCAACCAAGCGAAACACCGACTGAAGAGCCTGGTGATACTACCACTGAGCAACCAAGCGAAACACCGACTGAAGAGCCTGGTGATACTACTACTGAGCAACCAAGCGAAACACCGACTGAAGAGCCTGGTGATACTACTACCGAGGAACCAAATGAAACACCGGTGGAAGAACCTAGTGACGGAACAACTGAAACACCAGAGCCGGAACCTGAGCCAGAACCGGAACCTGAGCCAGAACCTGAGCCAGAGCTAGAACCGGAACCTGTATATGTTTATGGAGACGTGACTAATAGCGGGCAAATAGACATCGGAGATTACATGATGATTAGAGATGCGTTAGTAGGGGAAGTAAATCTTAATGACAATCAAAGAATTTTAGCTGATGCTAATCACAATGGAAAGATAGATATTGGCGATTATATGATGGTCAGAGATTATATAGTTGGAATTTTAAAGGAAATTAAGTAGGTGAATAAATGAAATTAACTAGATTATTAATGATAATGGTAACTTTATCTTTGGTTTTTTGTTGTAATATGTTAAAGTCGGATGCTGTGATTGCACCACCAAGCATAAAGGTTAGTCCAGCATATGTTGCCCCTGGGGGAACGATTACGGTCACAGTTTCCACCGGGGAAAATTCCGCAGAATATTCGATTGATGTTACCAATGGAAGTGGAGATGTTGGTACCGAAGCGTATTATACTAATTCGGTTAATACCTTTAAGTGTATTGCTGGACAATCAGGGACAGTAACGATAAAAGTAGATGGTTCATACACCAATCGAGAGCTGAATTACTCCACAAAAACACTTACAAAAACTGTTTTTGTGCATATTACTGAGCCGGAAGATACATCATCAAATACTCCAACCCCAACCCCAACTCCGACGCCGACAACTCCGGCGGCGCCAGTCAAGTCGTCAGTGTCAACAATATCGTCTTTGAGTGTGGTTGGACATGATTTGAATGTTGAATTCAACTCAAGCACCAAGGAGTATAATGTAAGTGTGGCAGCGGATGTTGAAAAAATCACCATCAATGCTGCGGCAACCGATTCCAAGGCAAGTGTCAGCGGAACTGGAGAAAAAACAATCAGCGAAGGGGATAACAATTTTGAAGTTGTCTGTACAGCTGAGAATGGATCGAAATCGACTTATAAAATAAATGTTCATCGTAAACTTGAACCGTTAGTATTCCTTACATATGGATCTGCAACTTTGGGAGTCGTCCGAGATTTCAAGAATGTGTCGATTCCAGATGATTACTCGGAAGAACCGGTTACGGTAAGTGATCAGGAAATAGCTGGTTTCTATGCCAAGAACATCGCCCGAAACCTTGTTTATCTTGAAGATGAACAAGGACAGGAGAGTTGGTATGTTGTTGCCGACAATGAAATTTTAACTGAGATCTCAGCAGCAACTTTGCTGGGGCTAAATGGTTATATAATTACGGTTCCTGCGGAACTGATTGATATCGAAGGTTGCACTCCGGCGATTATCGGAATTGATGACCGTGAAGTACCAGGATGGACTTTTGATGAAGAACAATTCAGTGATTACCGTTTGATCTATTATATGGATGAAGCTGGAAACGAAGATATTTATCAGTATGAATTATCCCAAAACACATTGCAGATTTGGGAAGGAAGTACAATTTCCAATGAGCAATATTCAGCGATGATCTCCCAAGTCGACAATCTTGAAAGTTCATTGCAGACTTATACTTACGCAACTTATGGACTTGGTGGTGCCTTGGGGCTTGGAACCCTATTGGTTTTGATCAAGTCGCGTAAAAGTCGGAGTTTGAAAAAACAAAGCATCTAATCAAATGTCGGTAGCCAAAGGCTCCGGCATTTTTTCTTTCCAAAATTTATATTCATATGGTTATCTCATGTTAATCCAATCTATACAAGTATAATATAGTCATATGTAAGGTGCTTTAATGGAAAATATGCTATCAATCAAAATACTTATTTGGGTGTTGATATCGCTTGAAACAAGGAGATAATGACTTGCTAGATGATTATGAATACTGAGAAGGCGCTTTCCTACACTGGAGCTTTATAGCAAAAACGATGATTATCTCAAGGTTTTCTTGTTTTTTTTCACACACGGTTACACACCAGTCTTGATTTTTACATGATATGAAGTTATAATACAGTTATATAGGATAATGTTTATAAGGGAGTTAATGCTATGGATAATAAGGGATTTGGTCTAGTCTCAGTATTAGGAATATTTTTAGTGGCAATTGTTCTGATTGTCTCGCTTTTAACTTTGTCTAATTTTCAATCAAATAGGATAATTCATACCATGGTTGAAGACCAGTTGGAATTGACGGCCCAAAATGTAATTGATATGGTGGCTTACCCTATTGAAAATTCAACTGATCCGGTGGCTGCGGGTATGGTTCCCCCTGAAGCAGATCCGAGTGTTACATATCCACTTGATATCACTTTGGATGATAGTGCTTTTGGCCAAATTAAAGATGGTACTGCCTCAATCACCAGAACTGGTGAAAATGTAGCTGAAATCTCAGTAACAGTGTATAAAGGAGCAATTGAATATTCACTGACTGGAATCATATCAGCATCAGGAGTCGAAGGAATCGGATGGGATTGGAGGCTTCAAAATTATGCTAAATAACAAAGGGATGACTTTGATTGAAGTTGTAGTTTCAATAGTAATCTTATCAATAATTCTACTGGCTGTTGGGACCGGATTCGCGGCATCTTTGCGACAGGATGTCAGCACTGCTCAATATCAAAAAATCAGTGATGAGATTAAAATAGAAATTGATAATTGGAACCATATCAGCGGGACTGAAGTAACGGTTGATGTTGTATATAATAATAATGTAACCAAGACGGTCAAAGCAAAGAAACTTATCTTGACTTCTGATGAAGAATCAAGCATTTCTTTTGCAAGATATGATGGTTACGGAATAGAATAAATTATATAAAATAGTAGTTTTGAATCTGCATTTAAGATTGCGAGGTGTTTTTAATGAATAAAAAAGGCTTTACTATGGTTGAAATCATCGTTGTTCTGGCGATGGGGGCAATTGTTTCCGCGGTGATTGGGCAGACATTTGTAGGAAATTTTAAATCTTATAGCAATATGTCGATAACCCAAATCCAAACATTGGCTCTGAATGATGTCAATGAGATTCTTAATGAACAAGTTGAGGATGCTATGGATGTTGCCATAGTACCTGCAAGTTCCGATTTGGATGATGATGAGTACGGCATATACACTGATATGTCAGGTAATTTGCAATTAAAACATTCTGAAAATGTGATGACACTCTATACCAGTGATACTGGAGCTATCAACATTTTGGAGTTGTATGTTTTAAAAGATGTTTTTGAAATGGACCAACTGCAGTTTAATCTAAATTATAACGGCGGCGATGGGACCGATAATTTGATTTCTCGAACATTGTCCACCCAACTATTCAATGATTCGAGTGTTGACTATAATGGAATTGGCTATAATGGATCAAATGATGAGTATTTGCTTAGAAATGACGCGGATATGTTAGTGTTTAAAAAAGCGATTAATACTGCGACTCCTCTAGATCCTGATGCGATTTTGTCATACTACTTATCAGATCCTTCATTCACTGTAGAGGATAAGCAAACATACATTTTTGGAATGCTCTATTGGGATGGATCTGAGTATCAGGTCTTCAATAATTTGCAACCTTTTGAATATCCGGACAATGGTGAAGATTTCGAATATATAATTGACTTGACTGCAGATAAACTTTTAGGTGATGATCTTAATAACATTGTCAAGGTCGATTTTGATATTGATTTGACAAAATATCTGTATTTGTTGAGTGAAAATGCTAACGGTTATGTTAAAGTGGTAGCACCAAACAATAATCGAAATTTCAAGTTCCGCCTAGGTACCATTATAAAAATTGGTGACAAATATTGGAGAAGAACAGGGAATAAGGGAGAAGATATTAAACTTGATAAAAAGAATGTTTGGAATAAATTTGAGTTCACTTTTAATCAGGATGGTCGTTGGGAAGAAATTACCGAGGACATTTTGGTGACTTTGCTGTCTTCTGAACAACAACAAACTGTTGAATACGAAGATGTATTGCCTGAAAACACTCCAAATTCATCCGGATCATATGAACTTGGAGATATGGTTTATGCCGGTACTTCGTTGTATTGGTATGATGGTGATGGGTTTATCAAACTGGATGAATTGTATAATGAAGATATCTATCCAGGTTTGATTGTAACCAAGGATGATATTTATACTCTCAGTGATGAGACAGTTGATTTTTCTAGTAGTGAATCATATGCCCCAGGGGCATATGTTAAAGTAACCTATGCAGACGGTGCCGGTTACACACCTGGCAGCGTTGAGATTGGGCATAAAGAGATATTCAAGAAGGTGACAACTGGAGACGATACCAATCCTGGAACCGAGAGTGATCGAGTTTCCGGTGGATGGCAACTTCAGTCCAACCAATACGATCCGAACTCGTGTTATGTTGTGGGTGATCAGGTCTTTATATTCGGTAATGAACATGACGAAGTGTATGTGATTACATTTGATACCGATATAATTACAGAGAGTGCGGCAAACACAGTAGCTTCAGCCGTCAACGATTATTACAACCAAACCTTCATTGATAATCCAAGTTCGTACAGTTATAGTAATGCAGGCATAAGTTATACTATTGAAAAATACACTTTCTAAATATAATTAATTTAATTGAATTATAAAAAGTATGTGATGAACATACTTTTTATTTGGAGTGTATATTGATTTATGAGGTGAGTTAATGAAAAACAAAATATATTTAAGTGGCCGTTGGGTCGATATCTATCTTAATGATTTGATATTTCAGGGAGTCGGTCCGGTTCTTGACCACGACTACACCAAAAGATTGGTGACAAAAAAAACCAGTGTTGAAATATGCTGTGGCAGCTATTATGATGCCTTGCAGGTTCATAAGGCCGGAGGCAAAAGAATCGAACTCAACAGCGCCTTGACGCTGGGCGGGTTGACTCCGGATATCTCGACAGTCAAACTGGTAAAAAACAATCTGAATTTGGAAGTCAATGCGATGGTCAGACCCCGTTCGGGTGGTTTTAACTATCTTGATGAAGAATATCTGGTGATCAAGAATCAAATTATTGATTTGCTGGAAGCGGATGTGGACGGAATCGTCTTTGGATTTTTGGATAAGAATCAACGCGTCGATTATTATCGTGTCAAAGAAGTGGTCGAACTGATCCATGCCTACGATAAAAAGGCGATATTCCATCGGGCTTTTGATGTATGCCATGATCCGATTGAAGCGATTCAGGTTTTGGTGAGTCTGGGTGTTGACCGTTTACTGACATCAGGACAGGCACCAAGTGCAGTTGCCGGGGTGGACATGCTTAGATATTTGGTTAGAAACTATGGTGACCAAATTGAGATAATTGCCGGCTGTGGGGTGACTGCCCAAAATGTCAAAGAGCTGATTTATCAGACCAACGTTCCAAGCGTCCATTCATCATGCAAGGAATATCTTCCAGATGACACTGAGTCACTGAATCAGGTAAGTTTTGCATCAAGTGAATATGGATATCAGGTAGTATCCTTCAAGAAGGTCGTAGATCTGTTAAGAGAGGTTGGATAGCCTCTCTTTATATTTTTGTTTTATCAGGATATGGTTTTGTTAAACATTACATAGCGATTTCGAGTTATTATATCCATTGACACTAATCGATATAAAGAGTAAGATTTTTAAAAGGAGACGCAATTATGATATATGAAAATATAAGTGAACTCATAGGTAAAACACCTATCTTACATGCTAATAATTTTGAGAAAAAATACGGACTGAAAGCCAAGCTTCTGGTGAAATTGGAGAGCTTCAATCCGGCCGGATCAGTAAAGGACCGCATCGGTCTGTCAATGATTGACAAAGCTGAAAAAGACGGATTGATTACAGCCGGCGCGACAATTATTGAGCCTACAAGTGGAAACACCGGAATCGGTTTGGCTGCGATTGCTGTGAGTCGGGGGTATCAGATAATTTTGACAATGCCGGATACAATGTCGGTTGAACGTCAAAATATTCTTAAAGCTTATGGAGCCAAGGTGGTACTTACACCTGGAGCCCAAGGAATGCCTGGAGCAATTGAAAAAGCCAATGAATTGGCAAAAGAAACTCCGAACAGTTTTGTCCCTAGTCAATTCGAAAATCCGGCAAATCCGGAAGCTCATTATAATACTACTGCCCGTGAAATTTTTGAACAAACCAATGGTGATTTCGAAATTTTCGTAGCTGGGGTTGGAACCGGAGGGACTGTCTCAGGTAATGGTAAGTATTTTAAGGAACAAAATCCCAATATCAAAGTAGTGGCTGTCGAACCGGAAGACTCGCCTGTTCTTTCTAAAGGAACCAAAGGTCCTCACAAAATCCAGGGGATTGGAGCAGGATTCATCCCGAATACGCTCGACACTTCCGTATATGATCAAGTTATCGCAGTTTCGGGCGATGATGCTTTCGAATATGCCAAAGAATTTGCGAAAGCAGAGGGGATATTTGTAGGTATTTCCTCGGGTGCGGCCTTAAAGGCAGCTGTGGAATTGGCGTCACTTGATGAGAATAATGGGAAAACAATTGTGGTGATTGCCCCTGATGGCGGTGACCGCTATTTCTCAACTCCATTATTTCAAAACAAATAGGTAATTATATAGGTAAAACCGTTCATTTTTATTCGTTGCCGTGGTAAAATGTTACTATAGAGGTGATGATTATGGACGGTTTTATTTTTTATAAAGCAGATAACTTTGTCATTTATTATAACAGAAACAAAGATGTTTTTATCTCTAAGTACTATCATCTGAAGAAAGATTATTATAACTGGATGATTGCGGTTTTTGCCCTGCTGTTTGTTTTGATCGGTGTCAGTCTACATGAATTCTATTACCCGGTGATGTCTTTTGCAATCGATGTAGCAGCAATAGTAATCACAGTTGCAATATCGGTGATCTTGGCAAAAATAGGGCAGGCGGCTACTGTGAAAACTGAAACAGTAGAATCGGCATTCAGGACTCTTAGCCGTAATGATGCAATGGAATATCTCAGTGAGGCTAAGAGACTGTACAATAACCAACTAAAGAATATTACAATTCACGTTGTGGCACTGATGATGTTGCTGGCGATGTTCATGATGGTTAAGAATATCGGATTTCTTTGTGGGTTTATCGGCTTGTACTACAATCTGGATTGTTTGCTTAAGGAAAGCAAACCGGTTGAAAAATATCTGTTTTTCAAATCGCTTGAAAGTCAGATCGAACAGTAAGATATCAAGGAGAAGTTTATGAAGAAAATAAATCGAAGAAATACCGACTGTGTCAAATGGGACCTGGCCAAAGAGGATGAAATTCCAATGTGGGTTGCCGATATGGATATTGAAATTCCCGATTGTGTCAAGGAAGCCTTGATTAAAAGAGTCGAGCACGGCGTGTTCGGATATCCGATCGAATCGGACCGCTATTTCCTAAGTGTGATTGAATTTTTCAAGCGGCGACATAATTTAACCGTAAACAAGGAAAATATCATTACGACTCCAGGCGTGGTCTATGCAATCAAGATTGCAATTCAGGCATTCACCAAAGAGAATGAGAGCATCATTGTCTTGGAGCCGTGCTATTATCCTTTCAAGAAATCGATTAAAATGGCCGGGCGCAAGGCAGTGGTCTCGACACTGGTTGATGAAGAAGGCGAGTATCGGGTTGACTATAAGGATTTCGAGGACAAGATTCGTGATAATCATGTCAAAATGTTTATCATGTCCAATCCCCACAATCCGGTAATGAAAGCTTTCAAGCAAGAAGAACTGGAGATGATTGGAGAAATATGCCACAAGCATGAAGTGCTGGTACTAAGTGATGAAATCCATTGTGATTTCACTTTCAATGGTGCCAAACACATTCCTTTTTTCAACGTAGAAGAAGGTTTTGGCCATTTCTCAATCATAATGACGTCTCCATCGAAAACATTCAATCTAGCCGGTCTTGAGGGTTCTAATATTCTTTTTGAGAATTCTGAACTTCGTGATAAATTCAAAAAGACCCGAGATACCCTTGGCAATTCAATGCTTAATGTCATGGCGCTTGAAGCCACGATTGCGGCGTACAATGAAGGGGATAAGTGGATTGAGGAAACCAAAAAAATCATCAAGGCCAATTTTGACTATCTTGATGATTATTTGAAGAAAAACCTTCCGAAGGTGAAATTGATGAAACATGAAGCAACTTACCTGGCCTGGCTGGATTTTAGGGAATTGAACCTCAAATATTACGAGCTTGAAAAGTTGATCAGAACTGAAAGCAAAGTATGGCTGAATGAGGGTTATATCTTCGGTAGCGGTGGTGCCGGTTTCGAACGTATCAATCTGGCTTGCCACATTGACACGCTTAAAGAAGCCCTTGATCGAATCAAAGCCAGTATTGATAAACTGGAAAAATAGGGGAAATACATATCATAGAACTGCATTGATGCAAAAAGGAGGAATGGAATGAAATCAGTAGGATACTATAATGGTGATATTGACTTGGTCGAAAATTTGAAGGTGCCCATGACCGATCGGGCGATGTTTTTTGGGGATGGGGTATACGAAGTTACTTTGGCGACTAATCGGAAAATGTTTGCGATTGAAGACCATCTTGACCGTTTTTACAACAGCATGAAACTGTTGGAGATTCCATTCAAGCTTAGCCGAACTGAACTGCTGGGCGAACTGCGCAAATGTCTTGATTTGATGGATTCAAATGGCAATCTGTTCGTTTACTGGCAGACAACCAGGGGTACCGGCAAGAGAATGCATGTTTTTCCCGACAGCGATCCTTCATTGATGATTATGATAACCGAACTGGGACCAATTGATATTTCCCAGCCGTTGAAATTGATCACCAGGGAGGATACCCGTTTTCTCCACTGCAATATCAAGACTTTGAATCTTATTCCGGCGGTTATTGCGAGTCAAAGAGCCAAGGAGGCCAATTGCGATGAGGCAATCCTCCATCGTGGCGACATGGTTACCGAATGCGCCCACAGCAATATTGCAATCATCAAGGACGGCAAGTTCATTACCCCGCCGTTAAGCAATCTTATTTTGCCGGGAATAACCCGCAAGCATACAATTGAGATATGCCATGAACTGAAAATTCCGGTTGAAGAACGGGATATGACTTTAGATGAAATCTTCACTGCCGATGAGGTTTTGGTTACCAGTTCCGGTAAATTCTGTTCTTATGCCAATGAAGTTGATGGAGTGAAAGTCGGAGGTAAAGCTCCGGAATTGTTGCAACAGCTCCAAGACGGTTACATCAAAAGATATGAAGCTGATGTGGGTGAAAAAATAAGCTGATATGAAAAAGGATTTTTCTTGTTTACGGCAAGAAGAATCCTTTTAGATTATTGGGTTTTTGATGACAAAATCAATTCATGGAGCAGTTCGCTGGAGATGTCCTTATTTACCGGTTGGGCACACTCGACGTTTTTGGCAGCAACATGAAGAGCGATATTGATAGTATCCTCGAGTTCTAGTTCGTTAAGATGAGCCCAGACAAGTGCGGCAAGAAATGAATCCCCGGCCCCAGTTACGTTGACTACATTACGGACTTTGGATGCGACAAAAAGACGATTGGACTTGGAAATGTAATAGACCCCATCCTTGTCCAGGGAAATATAGGTGTTTGTAACTCCCATGTCTAGAAGCGCCTGAGCAGCCTGATTGAGCGTCTCTTCGTCTTTGATGGATATTCCTGTCAGGACTTCAACTTCATGGCGGTTTGGCTTGAGAGTATGTATTTTATCAAGAATGGGAATCAGTTTCTCCGCCATCCCGGTCGAAACCGGATCGACAAACAACGGGACGGTCACATTATTCGCCAGGAATATCAGTGACTCCTGGGAGATATTGGCGTCGATCACCAATAGTTGGGATTGATTGATGACATCGAGTTTCGATTTGAAATAATCGACGCTCAGTTCCAGAGAAATCGAGGTATCAAAAATGGCGTTTTGAAGTTCACCGAATTGATTGTTGATATAGAGATAAGTCGAGCAACTTCTACCAGGGATGACTAAGGCGTCATCAAGATTGATGTTGCTGGAATTGCACTCGTTTTTAATGGTATGAGTGAAATAATCATCTCCCAGTGCAGTAAGCATTTTGACATCGATCCCCAACAAAGCGATATTGGTTGCGATATTTTTTCCGGCCCCGCCGATACTTACTTCGATAGATCCGGCGTTGGAATCATATTGGTAAAGCCGCTCACTTGAAGTGCCGCCGATATCCACGTTGATGACTCCGGTGACGACTACATAATTTTCTTTCATAACTTTATACCTCCTGGAAAATTATATCATAAAAACAGGACTGAAAAAGCGCATTTAACCGCCAAAAGTCCGGAAATTTTATTTTAAGGGATTTTGCGGTTTTGTCAATTGAAAATTCACAGTATATTGTTATAATACTATTGTCAAAGGAGAATTATAAGTATGAAAATCAAAGGAAATAAAATAGTAATAGTAGGGGCGGGAATAGTCGGTAGTGCCGTTGGATATTCACTGGCTGTTCAGGAAGTCTGTTCGGAAATCGTCTTCATTGATGTCAACAGTGAAAAAGCGTATGCTGAGGCACTGGATATCGCTCATGGAATCGAATATCAAAACCGTAATGTTCGGGTGCGAAGTGGAGATTACAGCGAGTGTGCTGACAGTGATATTGTCGTTGTCACCGCAGCTTTGCCGACCACTGGGGCTAACCGGCTGGCGATGTTGGCTAAAAATGTCGGGATCACCAAAGATATTGTCCAAAATGTGATGAAGTCCGGATTCGATGGGATGTTTATTGTCGTTTCAAATCCAGTCGACATTCTCTCATATGTTGTCTACCAGGAATCAAAGTTGCCAAAATCACAGGTCATTGGAAGTGGGACCGCATTGGAAACTGCAAGACTGCATACGATTATCGGAAATATCATAAAAGTGGATCCCCGCAATGTTGAAGCGTATGCTATTGGAGAACATGGGAATTCGGTCATGATTCCTTGGGGCAGTGTCCGTGTCGGTGGAAAGAACATCAAGGATATCATGCAAGACAATCCGGAACTGTTCAAAGACATCGACGGTGACAAGATCCAGGAGATGACGATTCAAAGTGGATATGATGTTTTCAAACGAAAAGGTTCGACTCAATACGGGATTGCATCGACGACTGTCGGGATAATCAAGGCCATCTTAAGGGATGAAAACCGGATCATCACCGTTTCAACTTTGCTTGATGGTGAATTTGGCAATGAGGGGATGTTTGCCGGAGTTCCGGCAGTTCTAGGCAAAGAGGGCGTTGTCGATCTGGTAAATCTCAAACTTACCGATCAGGAACAGGCAAAATTCAATAACTCAATTGCAATCCTCAAAGAAACATATCAAAACAATTGTTAAAAAAAGCACAGCTCGGCTGTGCTCAATGGAGTCAACTTAAGAAATTTCTTAAGTCGGCTCTTTTTTTGTCGCTTTTGTCAACTGTATGCTATTTGATTTTGATTTGTAGTTAAGACTATAGTTTATATTTTCCTATAATTAGTCATTATAGTGGTATAATGTAGTTAAGAAAAGAGGCGATATTATGTTTGTCAGAGCTGTTAAAAACAATAAAGGTAAAGATAATACCTATTTTTGTGCACTTGTTGAGTCTTATCGGGAAAATGGTGTGTCTAAACACCGCGTTCTTATTAATTTCGGTCTTGTCGACGGGGAGAGTGTTCCTTATCTTAAAGCGGCCTTCGCTAAAAAGAAACCAAGGTTGGTATATGACGATGAATAATGTAGTTAAGACAAATCAGATGTCTGATTTCTTCAATTCTTTCGCGGATGTCTTGTCTTCCGATACCACTTGCGCTTTGTCCCGAATCAGGAGTTCTGATTTCACTCGCAATCGGATTATGACTTTCAGGGATGTCATTCTCTACTTTGTTTTTAGAAATTCCAAGAACACCAACACTGATTTGACCAAGTATTTTTGCTTCACCAACCGTTTGGAAAAAAGGATTACCAAGCAAGCTCTTAATGTTGACATCAAAAAACTCAATCCTTCAGTATTCAGATATTTATTTAAAGAGTTTGCCAAGGAGTTCTATCAAAGCAAGCTGCCTAAGACATATAAAGGGTATACTCTTTTAGCTGAAGATGGGACTTTTCTAGAAATTCCCTATAGCATCCACAATATTTATAACTTCGACTTTTGGAAAAACCAGTACGTCAAAGATATTTTCGATGTTAAGAAAGTTCTATCCAAATCAGCCGGGCTATATGATGTCACTAACGGCATCTTTTTGGATTTCATGATGAGACCTGCCCCTTACTCTGAAATTCCGCTTGCCTTCCAACACCTTTATCGTTGTGGTAATCTGTTTGGTGGCAAGAAAGTGATTTATCTTGCTGATCGCTACTATGGCTCAGTCGAGCTTATTAGCCATCTTGAGCACTTGGGATTTGATTATTGCATCCGTGCCAAGTCCAACTTATTCAAGAAGCAAGTAAGCGAAATGACTTCAAATGATGAGTGGATCGAGGTTGACGTTGACCGACTATGGCGGAAAAGATTCCGTTTCTCTCCTGAGGCCCTTAAAATCAGAGAAGATAACCCCAAGGTGAAAATCAGAGTAGTCAAATTCACTTATGGATACACTAATAAATTCGGTGAAATCGTTGAATCTGATATAACATACTTTACCAGTTTGTCAAAAAAGGAGTTCAGCCACGCGGATATCATCGAACTTTATGCGAAACGTTGGGATATTGAGGTGGCATATAAAACGCTAAAAACCGATATGGAACTGGAGCGTCACATTAGCGAATCCGATACCGTATCACAATGCTGCATCTATGGTAAAATCGTGCTTTACAATATCCTGGGAGTTATCAGGAAAGAGATTGACATGTATCTTAGCCGGAACCCAGGACAGCACCGACACCGGCATAATAGTGAGGCAACTTTCAATAAAAATGATGACGAGAATATCCAATACCGGGTCAACATTAAACAACTTCATAACCTGCTGATGGAAAACAATCTACTCTATCCTTTCTACAGCCATAAGAAAACACTGATGCGAAAAAGAATTAAGCAATTAGTTGCCGTGGCCCAAACAATAAAAGTGCCCGTTCGCAAGAACAGGCACAGTCAACGTTGGGGCAGAGTAGTTCCCAGTGGATTCTACTATCGTTTCTCGCTTGATGGGCGAAACTTTCCAAAACTTCAAACCATCAAAGGCGTCATGAGAACGGTTGCCCCGTAGTCAAGAATACACAATCATTATAACACTAATATCAAAATTTTTTTTAAAACGCTAAAATTCCATGGGGGATTATGCGCTTTTTTTCATGAGATGATTTAAACTAGGCTTGTATTAAGCGACAGAGATTGATATTGAAGATGCTTTTAGATATAAAAAGAGCCAACTAGGAAAAAATTCCTTAAGTTGACTCCATTGAGCACAGCTCGGCTGTGCTTTTAAAATTGATCTATTCCGGCTGGAATTCGGGTATCAGTCCGACTTTCAAATAGTAGAGAATCAGCAGGACCATTGACAGGCTCCAGGTGATCGGATAGGCGTAATAAACGATTGCCAAATCATGAAATACCGGAACGGTTATTGCAAGATACAGCATCCTGATGATACACCATGAGAATATCGTGATGTACATCGGAATCTTGGTTTTACCGACCCCGCGCAAGGCTCCAATCAGAATATGACAGATGGCAATAACCGGATAGAACGGCATCATGCAGTGCATCTTCAAGATTCCATACATGATCACGTCGTGATTGTCGGTGAAAAGTCCGATAGCCTGATAGCCAAACAACCAGACGATGGCCGAAAGGGTGATGATCACAGCTTCGGCGAAAATAATCGTGGTGATGATGCCTTTTTTGACCCTTTCGATTTTCCGGGCCCCGATATTCTGGGCTACAAATGTGGTTATTGACATTGAGAAAGTCATAACCGGCATGGTGGCGAATGAATCAATTTTGCTGTAACTTCCCGAACCGGCCATGGCCAGGGGCCCGAAAGAATTGATATTCGATTGGACGAAGACGTTAGAAAATGAGACAATCCCATTCTGGATTGCACTGGGAATCCCGATATTGATGACTTCCCTGAGAATCGGACGGTCAAAATGAACCTTGCGGAGTGAGACCTGATAATCGCGATACCCGGTAATCAGAGTGTACAGCGTTAAAATTGCACAGGCAATTTGCGTTAAGGCGGTAGCCAAGGCAACTCCGAATACCCCTAGACTCAAGACGGTTACAAAGATGACATCAAGGATGATGTTCAAAAAACAGGTGAAAATCAGAAAATATAGTGGTCTGACCGAATCCCCTAAGGCTCTCAGTACGCCGGTGATCAGGTTGTAGAAGACAATTCCAAATCCCCCGAAAAAATAGATTCTAAGATAGAGACTGGAAAGATCAAGAACGTCCCCCTCGACATTCATGATCCTTAACAGTGGTGGAAAGATGAAAAGTGAAAGAATCATCAAAACTACTGTGGTGATTATTCCAATTAAAATCGAGGCATGGATGGCCCGAGAAACTTTCTCGTTATCATTGGCTCCAAAACCTTGTGAAATGACAACCTGGCCCCCAAGCGAAAGTCCCATGAAGGCTCCGATTCCCAGGTTGATGATCGGTTGAACCGAATTGACTGCTGCCAAGGCGGTGTCTCCGATGAAGTTACCGATGATAAAAGTATCGGTAGCGTTGTAAATCTGCTGAAAAAAATTCCCCAAAAGCAAGGGGATTGAAAAATAGAGAATCTGCTTGAAAATGTTCCCTTTGGTCATATCTAATGTTTTATTCATAATAAGCTCCCTTTTGCTCCAGTGAATATTATATATCTAATTCCGCTAAAATAAAACCCATAAATATTATTATTATCCTAAAAAGACAGAATTTTTACTTATTACTTTGCAAAAATCAGGATATTTGTTATTATGAGTTAAAAATAGAGGTGGAATATGAAAAAGAAATATATATTTTTTGATATAGATGGAACCTTGACTGATCATGCTACCAGTAAAGTTGTTGACAGTGCCCTGGAGGCGGTGGATCGCCTGAAAGACCGCGGCCACTTTGTCGCAATTGCAACGGGTCGTGCTCATTATAAGGCTCGTCTGGTAACTGAAGAATTACATATCAACAATATCGTTGCCAACGGTGGAAATTCGCTCGTTGTCGATGGTAACCTGGTTGAAAACGAACCTTTGGAGTTTGAAGCGGCCTTGGAATTGGTCAAAGAAGCCGAACAGCTGGGTTACGGGGTTTTGTTGGCGCTTGATGACAGCATCGATGTATATGCGAAAAACGACCTTTTCATCCAACAGTTTGGCGAACGCCGGGAACCGACTCGATATATTTATGACGACAGTCTGGATTATGACAATCTTGACAAGATTCACAAAATCTACATTTCGATTCCTGAAGCCAAACAGCATGAATTGACAAAACTCGAAAAGTTGGGATATCTCAGATATCTCCATGATTATCTCATTGTCCAGCCGGATAATAAGAAAAACGGAATCCTGAAAATGATGGATCATCTTCAGGCTCCATTGGAAGATGTTATTGTCTTTGGTGATGATGTCAATGATTTGGTGATGTTTGATGCAGACTGGACGAAAGTTTGCATGGGCAACGGTCATTACAAACTCAAGTCACTGGCTGACTTCGTTACTTTGAACAATACCCAGGGCGGAATTTATTATGCCTGTGAATATTTTAAACTATGGTAGGTGAGAATATGAAAATTGATGGACATATGCATTTGGAGTACGGCGATTTGTCGAAAGAATATGTATTGAAATTTGTCAACAGAGCCAAAGAAGTAGGTCTGGACAAGATTCAAATATTGGATCACACCCACCGTTTCAAGGAATTCTATCATCTTTATGATGATTTAAGAGAAATTGAAATCCAAAAAAAATGGCTGGACAATCCGGAATATAAATTTCATAATACCCTCGATGAATTCATCGAACTGAAAAACGAAATCCAGGCATTGGATCTGGGGATCGAGGTGGCTTTCGGTTTGGAAGTATGCTTCGTTCCTGGTAAAGAGGACTTCATCCGGGATATTGTATCCAAGTACGATTTTGATTTTTTGGTGGGGTCGATTCATTCAATCGACGGACGCCTTTACGATATGGGATTTTCCAAAAAAATCCTTTGGGATGTGATGGATACCGATGAATTATACCGTCGCTACTATGAAATAGTATTTGATCTGGTAAAAAGTGATCTTTTCGACCAAATCGGTCATGTGGATACAATCAAGATGTTCGATTATTATCCAAGTTATGATCTGACTGATACATACAGGGAATTTGCCAGATTATGCAAGGAACACCACGTGATTGTTGAAAATAATACCGGTGCCAGCTACCGATATGGCCATAAGGATATCGGACTTTCCGATGAATTATTGAAAATATTGAGAGAAAACGGCAATGAAATGATAACTGCGTCCGATGCCCATAAACCAGAAGACGTCGGAACCAATATCGATAAAATTTATGAAGCTACAATGATGTAAATCTTGTAGCTTTTTTTATTGACTTTTTGCACTTTATCAACATAAAATCAGCCCATTGTTTAGTCTAATCCGAAAATAGAAAATAAGATGTCTACTTTTTCTATTTTTCTTATCTTTTTACTTGATTTTGTGTTTTGTATACAATAGAATAAAGAATATTACAAAGGAAAGGTGATTAAACAATGAACGAAAAACGTGTCTTAAATTTCAGTGCGGGACCTTCAATGTTATCTGAAGTGGTACTGAAAAGAGCTCAAGAAAATTTAATGAATTATCAAGGTAGTGGTATGAGTGTAATGGAGATGTCCCATCGTTCATCGTCCTATGCTGATATTTTCAATAATACTAAAGCTTTATTAAAGAAAGTTATGAATATTCCTGATGACTACAAAATCGTATTCATCCAAGGTGGAGCAACTCAACAGTTCTCGATGATTCCTTTAAACTTATTAAAAAAAGGAAAAGCGGACTATGCAGTTACCGGAAGTTTCTCTAAGAAAGCTTATCAAGAAGCATGTAAATTTGGCGATATACATGTTGCTTATGATGGAAAAGACAACGGATATACCCATATTCCTACTCAAGAAGAATTGGATATCCGTGATGATATCGATTATCTTCATATTTGTGCAAACAATACCATTTTCGGTACTGAATGGAAATATGTCCCTCAAACTAATGGATTTGTAGTTGCGGATATGTCAAGTAATATCTTGTCAAAACCGGTTAACGTATCTGATTATGGAATGATCTATGCCGGAGCCCAAAAGAACATGGGGATTGCCGGACTGGGTGTTGCCATCATCAAAGAAGAGTTATTACAGGATGTCAAAGAAGATTGTCCGGTATTGCTTGATTACAAACTGATGATTGCAAATGATTCAATGTACAATACCCCACCTACATTCTCAATCTATATTTTAGGTGAAGTGTTGAAATGGATCGATGAACTTGGTGGTCTTGAAGTTATGCAAAAACGCAACGAAGAAAAATGTGCGGTTCTTTATGATTATCTGGACCAATCTGATTTCTACAAAGCTGTCAGCGACAAAGAAAACCGTTCATTGATGAACGTTACTTTCACAACACCTTCAAAAGATTTGGACGCAAAATTTGTGGCTGAGTCAATCAAAGCCGGGATGACAAATCTTAAAGGTCACCGTTCGGTTGGTGGAATCAGAGCTTCAATTTACAATGCTATGGAAAAAGAAGGCGTTGAGTATCTGGTAGAATTCATGGATAAATTCGCTAAGGAAAACAAGGAGTAAATAATGTATAAAATTAAATTAATGAATAAAATTGCCGAATCAGGTTTGGAACTGTTCGACAATAATTATGAATGTTCTGAAGACTTTGACAATGAAGATGCGATTCTTGTCCGTTCAGCTTCATTGCATGATTACGATTTTCACAGCAATCTAAAAGCGATTGCCCGTGCTGGTGCCGGTGTCAACAATATTCCTTTAGAAGAATGTGCTTCAAAAGGGATTGTTGTATTCAACACCCCTGGTGCCAACGCCAATGCCGTTAAGGAATTGGTTCTGGCTGGACTGTTTATGTCATCACGTAAAATCGTTGAAGCGATCAATTGGGCTGCTTCAACGCAAGGTGACGCGGATGTTGCCAAAAAAGCTGAAAAAGTAAAAAGCCAATACGCTGGTCCGGAAATTGCCGGTAAATCAATCGGGGTTATCGGTCTTGGTGCAATCGGTGTCAAAGTTGCCAATGCCTGTGCTGAACTGGGAATGAAAGTTTATGGTTTCGATCCATTCATTTCAATCCAAGGAGCTTGGGCTTTGAATACTCAAGTAATCAATACAACCAATCTTGATGAAATCTTCAAGAACTGTGATTATATTTCATTACATGTACCATCAACTAAAGATACCAAAGGATTCATCAATGCTGAAGCTTTCGAAAAAATGAAAGATGAAGTTCGAATCCTCAACTTCGCTCGTGGTGACCTGGTCAACAATGAAGCGATTCTTGAAGCTATCAAAAGCAAAAAAGTGGCTAAATACGTTACTGACTTCGCGGCACCGGAATTGCTGGGAGTTGAAGACATCATTGTCCTTCCTCACCTTGGAGCATCTACTCCGGAATCGGAAGAAAACTGTGCTAAAATGGCGGTCAAAGAAGTCCGTGACTTCCTAGAAAACGGAAATATCACTAACTCAGTGAACTTCCCTCGTTGTGTACAGGAAAGAGAATCAAAAGTCAGATTGTGCATTATCAATAAAAATGTACCAAATATCCTGGCGCGAATCTCTAAACTGTTCGCCGATCATGATTTGAACATTGAAAACATGGTTAATCGTGCCAAAGGTGAATACGCATATACGCTGATCGATACAAACAGTGAAGTTCGTGAAGATATCGTCGAAAGAATCAACGCTGTTGAAGAAATTATCAGTCTTCGAGTTATAAAATAGTCAATACCCCCCCCTGATGATTTTTAAACCACCGCAAGGTGGTTTTTTTAATTTGAATCAGTGACTATTTAAGTGGATATGGTTAATTGAAAACTGAAGTTCCACTTTGTTTGATTAACTTCCACTCTTAGTATTTGTTTGAAAATTGATATCCGAATATTTCGAATTATATCTATTATTTTTACCAATATATAGATATAATTGAATTAGTAAATAAGAATTGAATGATTTTTGGGCGCACTAAAAATCAGTGTGATTTTTCGAATTTTTTTTGAATTGCGAAATTCCACCCTTGTGTTATCAAGTTTGTTTGATTTCCCTGGATAGATTCTTTATTTATTTGATATCAATAATCGTGATAAAGTGATATCATCCGGTCTTATGTATGAAACATCTAATTTTGTAGCTGCTTCAATCGAGTATAGTGTCGTGAATAATAAATATGGTGGTTTATCATTCAAAGACTTTCGTGCATAAGAATTAATGTGAGACATCATTAAGTTGATGTCTTTTTGCTTGTATTCATCCCAGGATTTGCCCTTGGGGACGAAATATCTAATGAACCTATGATTGTTCTCACATTCACCTTTTTCTTCAGGCGCTGATGGATGACAGTAGAAAATGTAGGTTCTTCTTTCACCTTTGTCATTGAATTCAATAGCGGCAGGATTTGAAAATTCCGACCCATTGTCTGTCAAAATTATCGGAAACAATTTTTTGAACTGATCATGACCCAGCACCTCATAGATATGATTGAAATAGTTTGTAACTGAGGCCGAATCGTTAAAATCGCGTTTTATGGCGATCATGAAAGAAGAATTGTTGAAGTGGAGGGTAAGCAAGCAGGCGCCACCCTTGGTTCCTTCGACACTGTCCATTTCAACTACGGCGACACTAGGGTGCTGTTCAATGAAACTCTGATAATCTTCATAGGTCCTACCTTCAAGGCATTTTTTGTCAACCTTGTATTGCTTGGATTTCTTCCTTCTAGGTGCAAACTTGACTTTTCGAGTAAGATCAATGTTACGGATATTTAAAATACAGGCATCAACCAAATTGTACAGAGTTTTTTCGCTAACCATCAGTTCATCTTTATGATTAATGAAAACGTGATGGATGGACTGATGCTTGTTTTTTACAAGATCACCGAGAATCGAGTTCAATCGTTCAATTTGAGCTTCATCAATAATAAATCCGGATCTTGATTCACTTAATCTAAGATCATGCTTTTTCTGAGCTGATTCGCTAAAATAGTAATGCTTTGACAATGGGCATTTGTGTTTGCTATCGCAGCTATTGCAGACATACGGTGCTTTCAACAACGTCGGGCAGGATTCTCTTTGGTATTTTGAACATTGAGTGACACATAACCCACAGAATTTGCACTTAATTTTTCTTCGTCGATTGCAAGTTTGACAAGCGAAGTTTTCGGAACAATCATATCGATTAATGCAGTCGTTGAAACCATAGCCAAACCTGCCAGTATTTTTAATTGTGAAATTACGCCTTACCTCTTTAGATATGGTAGTGCAGTCCTTGCCAAGTTGAATACCAATGGCTTTAAAAGAACAACCGCTATTAAGAGAATTCTCAATGATCTTGCGATCATCTAGAAGTAAATGTTTGTTTCTCATCAGAAACACTCCCTTCAATGGTTCAGGGAAATCTATACTTAAATTATACAGCTTCATATTTGTAAGGTTAAGTTCCATGTGAGTTTTGTATAAATTAATTCCACCCCTAAAATATACTGGGGTGGAATTTCAAATTACAATTAAATTTTAAGTGGATATATCGGGATAAACTATTTATCAAATTGGAATTTTTTGTTATAATATCAAAAACTAAGGAGGAATTATTATGAAAAAAGTAGTAGTAACAGATAAAGCACCAGGTGCTATCGGACCATATTCACAAGGAATCAATATCGGGGATTTATTCTTCTTCTCTGGTCAGATCCCATTGGATGCAAAAACAGGAGAAATGCCTGAAGGGATTGAAGCACAAGCTCATAAAGCTTTGGAAAATGTCAAAGGGTTATTGGAATCTCAAGGGTTGGATTTCTCAAATGTTGTCAAAGCAACTGTATTCCTGGATGATATCGCTGATTTTGCGAAAGTTAACGAAATCTATGCTCAATATTTCGTAGAACCATATCCAGCAAGAAGTGCGGTAGAAGTAGGAAAACTACCTAAAGGGGCATTGATTGAAGTAGAAGTTATCGCTTCTAAATAGTGGAGAAATCGTAGTGGAGAACATTACCGGATATACCAGATTGTTGGGGGTTTTGGCTGATCCAATCAAGCATTCATCATCACCGAAGATGATGAACAATGCTTTTAAAAAACTTGATATCGATTGTGTCTACACCGCATTCGAGGTGCCGGCTGAGAAATTCGACAGTGCTGTTGAGGGACTCAAAGCCATCGATGTCAAAGGGTTCAATGTTTCGATGCCTTACAAGGAGCCGATCATGGCCAAACTGGATATTATCGATGAAACTGCCCAATTGATTGGTGCGGTTAATACGGTTGTCAACCGCGATGGGGTATGGTATGGCTACAATACCGATGGAATCGGATTTGTCGATTCGACCAAAGACATGAATTGGGATATTCGCAACCAGAAAATGATTGTCTTGGGAGCGGGAGGGGCTGCCAACGCAATCGTGACGCAGTGTGCTCAGGAAAACTTGGCCAAAATAGTTGTTTTCAATCGTCCGGGTCGTAATTTCGGTCTGATGGAAAATAGAATTGAAAAACTGAAGGAACGCTATGGGGCCAATATCGAAATCAAGAATATCGGTAATCTGGCCAAACTGAAAAAAGAACTTGAAGATACATATATCTTAGTCAATGCCACCGGAGTAGGGATGAATAAACTGGAAGGCGTAAGCCTGATACCGGATATATCTTACTTCCCTGAGGATTTAAAGGTTATGGATATAATCTATCATCCTGCCATGACTAAACTGCTACAGCAGGCCAAAGAAGCCGGTCTGGAGTATTGCAATGGCAAACGAATGGTCATGTTTCAAGGAGCGAAGTCTTTTGAATATTGGACCGGGCAGAAAATGCCGGTTGATTTTATCAAACAAGTATTGGAAATAGAGTAGGAAAAAATATGAAACAAATAGTGGTAGCGTCATCGAACAAACATAAAATTGAAGAAATCCAAGAGATTCTAAAGGAAGTGGGAGTTGAGGTCATCGCGATGAACGATGCCTTGAAAGAACCGATTGAAATTGAAGAAACCGGCACTTCTTTCAAGGAAAATGCCTATATCAAGGCCAAGACAGTCTGCGATATCATCAACCTTCCGGTGTTGGCTGATGATTCCGGACTTGAAGTAAGAGCCCTCGACTACCAGCCGGGAATCTATTCTTCAAGATATATGGGGGAAGATACCAGTTATCTGATTAAAAATCAGGCGATTATCGACCAGCTTGAAGACAAAGAGGACCGTTATGCCCGATTTGTCTGTGCCCTGTGTCTGGTTGTCCCTGGAGGCGATACGTTGAACATCGAGGAATATTTCGAAGGTGAAATCACCAAAAGCATTCAAGGTGAAAACGGCTTTGGCTATGATCCGATTTTCTATTACCCGCCGTTGCAAATGACTTCGGCTGAAATGGACAGCCAAACCAAAAACAAAGTCAGTCATCGCGGCAAAGCCCTGGCGCGGCTTCAAGAAAGAATATTGGAGGTATTATAATGAACCATATAGTTTTAATCAATCCGGCAATTCCTCAGAATACCGGAAATATCATGAGAACTGCGGTAGCAACCGAATCAGTTCTTCATATCATCAAACCGATGAGTTTCACTCTTGATGACAAGAAAATGAAACGCGCCGGTTTGGACTATATCGATAAACTCGACCTTCGGGTTCATGAATCCTTTGAAGATTTCCTGGAACAGGCAGATGGGGATTTTCACTTTTTCACACGCTATTCAAACTTGTGTTACAGCGATCAAAGCTATGTCAGCGATCGTGACCAATACATCTTTTTCGGTCATGAACATAACGGAATTCCCAAGGAAATCCTAGTGGATTACCTGGACCGCTGTGTTAGAATTCCAATGAGCGAAAAGGCCCGCAGTCTCAATCTCTCGAATTGTGTGGCTCTGGGAATCTACGAAGTTTTGCGTCAGCAGGATTTCAATGAATTATCGAAAGTGGAAGTTCAAAAAGGGGAAGATTTCCTCTATGAGCTATAAGGTATCGGATTACATCCTGGCTTTGGTTCTGACTGTCTTTTTCATCTCGTTTGCGGTTGTAATCGGCGTGTTTGAACCGTTCATCTACCCTTTCGATTTGACGCGCTATGATTTGGCCAATGTCGTCGGTCTTGATAATCAGACCATTTTGGACAATTATCGGATTTTGATCGAGTACCAGTCAATCTTTTATCGCGGGATTCTGGACCTCCCTGATTTTATCATGTCCCAGGGGGGGAGAATCCATTTCGAAGAAGTTAAGCGGATTTTTGACATTATCCAGGTTGTTACGTTTGGTGCGGGAGCTGCCGGAGTGGTCGGCATTATCCTGAAATTCGCCAACTGCGAGTACATGTTTCTCAAGCTGGCATCTATCTTCACAATTGTCATTCCCACTTTGCTGGGAATCGTCGTGATGGGTAACTTCGAACAGGCTTTTGTCACATTTCACCGATTGGCTTTCAAAAATGATTACTGGATTTTTGACGTTCGAAAAGATCCGGTCATCAATATCTTGCCTGAAGAATTTTTTATGCATAAGTTTCTGGTTATCATTGCAGTGATTATCATTTTTGCTCTGATTAGTCATCTGGTTTACCGTAATTTTGCCAAGAAAATCGTCAGCAATTAAAAAAGTGCCGCATTCAGCGGCACTTTTTGCGGTCCTATTAACCTTTGAAGAAAGTCAATACTTCAAAGTGGTCTTGTGGATGAGCACATGCAGGACATTTTGCAGGAGCTTCTTTTCCGATATGGATGAATCCACAGTTATTACATTTCCACATAACTGATTCTTCTTTTTTGAATACTGATCCGTCTTGGACAGCAGCCAATAATTTCAAGTAACGGTCTTCATGGAATTTTTCAGCAACAGCGATAGATTCGAATACAGTTGCGATTACATCGAATCCTTCTTCACGAGCGATTTTAGCGAAGTCAGGGTACATATGAGAATGTTCTTCATTTTCCCCAGCAGCGGCAGCAATCAGGTTGTCTTCAGTAGTTCCTAAAAGAACTGGGAATGATCCAGTGATTTCAACTGTTTCTTTTGCTAAATCTTCGTTCATGAACTTCATCAGACGTTTAGCATGTTCTTTTTCTTGGTTAGCTGTTTCTTCAAATACGTTGGCGATTTGTACATAGCCCTCTTTTTTTGCGATTGATGACCAGTAAGTATAACGGTTACGAGCTTGTGATTCCCCAGCAAAAGCTGCCATCAGGTTAGTTGCGGTTTTAGTACCTTTTAATGATTTCATTTCTTATTCTCCTTTTTCTTTGTTGCATTTTTGACAGATCCCTCTGAAGGTGACCTCTGTCGATCTGATATCGTGAATTACATCACTTTGTGCCATTAAGTCATTAAAAAACGAAGCATCCAAATCAAGATCATATATCTGCTGACAATTATCACAGATGAAATGATAGTGATCATCGGTATTTCCGTCATAGTGGATGAACTTAGGATCATGTCCGAGCTGCAGGATTTCTCCGGTCTCGACCAGGATACTCAGGTTCCGATAGACGGTACCAAGCGATAAACCGGGATTTTCGATTTTGAGATCCCTGTAAATCATGCTGGCATCAGGATGATCGGTTCGATTGATTAAATTTTCCTTAATCAGTTCTCTTTGCTTTGAATATCTTCTTTTCATTTTAACTCCTATCAGTAATGACTATTAATAGTTTAAACCTCTTTGAAACTTTTGTCAATCGATATGACTTGAGTCGCCAACCTGCTTGGTAATGACAATTGCCAATGACAGATTTGTCGGTTAAGTGGTGAAATTTAAGGAATTACTGATTGAAGTGTGATAAAATATAGATGGTGAAAGAATATGAAAGCGATAATTGTAGGTGTAAACTGTAAAGAAGAAGATCTGGATGAATTGGCTTCCCTGATAGAAGCGTGCGGAATGGAACCGTCATTAAGAATTATCCAGAATATCGAAAAAATAAATATCTCGACCTATATCGGGTCGGGGAAGGTTGATGAGATCAAGAATGTGATCAATGATGAGGAAATAGTCGTGTTTGACCATGAACTGTCGCCGCTTCAGCATGTCAGTCTCAGCGATTTGTTGGAAGTGGAGATCAGTGATCGGACCGATTTGATTCTGCGGATTTTTCAGACCCGGGCCAAAACCAGGGAAGCAAAACTCCAGGTTGAAATCGCCCGGGACAAATACATCCTGCCTCGGCTGGCGGGAATGCATGAAAGCCTGACCGGACAAATGGGTGGTAGTGGCTTCAGGGGTTCTGGTGAAAAGCAGATTGAGATTGACCGAAGGATCATCTCCAAACGGATGAACCGCAATCTCAAACAGTTGGCTAAAATTGCCAGACAGCGCAAGACCCAGCGCAAACGACGTAATGTCCAACCAATCAAGAAGGTGGCGTTGGTCGGCTATACCAACTCCGGAAAATCCACTTTTCTCAATACCTTGACGCAAAAAAAGGTATTAAGCAAAGATATGCTGTTTGCGACCCTGGAAACGACCAGTCGGATGGTTACAATTGATGAGCGTCCGGTTATCCTGAGCGATACGGTCGGATTTATCGACCGGTTGCCTCATGATCTGATCAATGCCTTCAAATCGACTCTTGAGGAAGTGCTCGAAGCCGATTTGCTGTTGCACATTGTTGATATTTCGGACAAAAACATAGCAACCCATATCAAGACTACCAATGAGGTGCTTGATTCCATCGGGGCTGGAGAAATCGAGAAACTGATGGTCTACAATAAAATTGACCGCCAGATTGACCAATATTATCCTTACAAGGAACCGTATGTGTGCGTTTCCCTGCTTGAGAAATTGAATCTGGATGAATTGGAAAAACGGATTGCCCAGATGCTGTTCAAAGACGATATCTCGTTGTTGCTCTCATTGGATTATGATATGATGAGCGATGTGAACACCATGATGAACCTTTGTAAGATAAACCGGATTGAGTATCAGGATGAAAAAATATTCCTGGATGTCACCGGTTCAAAAGAAATTCTGGGAAAATATCTGGAATATCAGGTTTTAAGCTGATAATGGAAGTGGTTTGACACCACATGGTTATAAAGGAGGCAAAGAATGCAAGATAAAAAACTTTTTAAAATAAATCTGACAATCGCAATTGAGGCTGAAAGCAAAGAAGATGCCTATGAGGCGTTGATGAATGCCATCAGCGCAGAGCAACTGGCTGACCTGATTTCCAAAAACAAGGATGCCATTGAAGAAGTGATTGCGATCCCGGAAGAAGAAGAACCAATCATAAACTAAAGGAGTGAGCATATGGCCACGTACGTGCTTAGTGATCTCCATGGGTGCAATAAAATATTTAATAAATTTCTAAGTAGTGTTGATTTCAGTCCAGCGGATGTCCTTTATATTGTCGGAGATATCCTCGACCGGGGAAATAACCCAGTGGGAATCTATGAGACAATCAGAAAAATGGGCAATATCATTCTTCTAAAGGGTAACCATGAATTGATGTTCGCCAATTACTACCGGGAAAAATATCTGAGTGACAAGAGAACCAGTTTTAACAAGCTGACCTATTTTTCCAACGGCGGAGTTGCGACGGTTGAAGATATCGCGAATTTCTGTGCGAACAACAACCTCGACCAGGATGGATACATGCGGGAAATGTATGATTTCATTATGGCGCTGCCTTTGTATAAAAGGCTTGATATCTCTGGTCGCAAATATATCCTGGTTCACGCCGGGATTACCGGTAAATCACGAATCGAAGACGAAAGTGAAGAGGATCTGTTGTGGATCAGACATCCCTTTTTCAATCTGGGAATCAAAGGCGATACCACATATATCTTCGGACATACGCCTTGTTTGATGCTAAACAAAGACAAGAGCCTGGATCCCTGGTTTGCCATAAATAAGATCGGGATTGATGGCGGATTGGCCATTGGTGAGGAAAAAGGGCAGTTAAATGTTTTGAATCTGGACACTCAAGAGGTCATTGTAGTGACAATGAACTACGAAAATCGAAAATTTAAGTTTAAAAAAAGCGGTGACTGAGTCAACCGCTTTTGTGCGACAGGCAGTCGCTTAGATGCCATGTATACAGGTACATGGCATTTTCCTTTTATAAATGAGTTCCTGTAATAGTTAGCTATCAATACAGTAAATATCATGGAATAGGGAAACCCCGTAGGTACAAATCCTACCCCGTGCGCACTGGTGCTATTCGGGAAATCTAGTCTAGGGCATAATCGTGAGATTGTGTTTGAAGGAGACGCAGTAGTCGAGAGACCTGTAGATGAGTTGGCAGGCCGAAACGAAAAGTGAATCACATGTTGCGGCAGTGGAGAATGTGACGACGTTGCGAAAGGTGCGGAAGTCTATTCACGACATATTCTAAGAACCAGTCGAATATGCCGGCACTCCATTGTGAAGGTGATTGGCATGTCAACAAGGGCGTAGTTGATGACCCTGTGAGACCTCTTCATCCACCGAAAGGATAATCATCTATAAGAGTCATTCGAAGTGATGGTTATATGAAGAGGAGTCAGACAATCTCATAGTAGTGAAGTAGTCATGCGACCAAACGTTTGGCGAAGCGAAGGGGATTGACCTTTTACAATTCTTACTTTGTTTAATCGTAATGGTAAGAATGACGGTACTTAGGTACAAACGAATTCAAAGAACGATAAATAGAAAGAGAGGTTTGAAATTATGAATGAACCGTTGAAATTGAAGTGGCATTCTCTGTATGGACAAATACTCCAGGACAGGAAAATACTAGAAGCATGGAAGCAGGTAAAAGCAAATCATGGAAGTGGAGGGATTGATGGGGTAACCATTGAACGCTTCATGGAAAATGAACAAGACAATCTGGACAAGCTACTGGAAGAACTGAGATTAAAGGAATATAGACCAACCCCTGTAAGGCGAGTATATATCCCTAAGAAAAACGGAAAGAGAAGACCATTGGGAATACCAATAGTCAAAGATCGGATAGTTCAGCAGGTGTTGACCAATATCCTAACCCCAAAATATGAGGCAGGAATATTCCATCACTGGTCAGTTGGCTACCGCCCGAATCGTGGTGTCGACAGTGCCATGCAGATTATCATCAAGAACATCGAGGAAGGAAGAAACTGGATATACGATTGTGATATCAAAGGGTTCTTCGATAACATTCCCCATAAAAAGTTGATGAAGGTATTGAATAAATGCATCGCTGATGGGACTGTTCTTGATTTGATTTGGTCATGGCTCAAAGCGGGATACATGGAAGACGGCAAACATATGCAAAGCAAAAGTGGAACACCGCAAGGTGGCGTTATTTCACCTCTACTTGCAAACATCTACCTGAACGAACTGGATTGGAAGTTGCACGAGGCAAAGATTCACTTCGTGCGTTATGCCGATGATTTTCTCTTGTTTGCGAAAACAGAAGAAGAAATTGAGAGGGCAGGAAAGATAGCCAGAGAAGTGATTCAATCATTGGGATTGGAAATGGCTATGGACAAAACCAAAGTGGTGGACTTTAAAAATGATGATTTTACCTTTCTTGGATTTGACTTCAAGCACTGGAGGAAAAACAAGAAGGGTAAAGATTACTATTTCATAGTTCCCAACGCCAATTCACTCAAAGACTTCAAAAAGAAAATCAAGGACAAGACGCAAAGAAAGTGGACATTTTCTCAGGATAAATGGGTAAGCATGCTTAACCCGATTATAGTCGGAAAAGTCAATTATTACCTGAATGTCTACAAAGCACTGGAAATATTCAAGAAGCACAATTACAAAACCCGGTGTAATATCAAGATAATGGGATGGAAGCTCAATAAAATTGATCAGTATATCCGGCATAGATTGCGGATGTGCATGTTGCATAAACACCCGACAATCAGGAAAGCGTTTGGAATGAATGTGAAATGGAATCTCAAATTCTTCGCACTGATAGGTTTGAAACCGGCATACTGGCACTATTTCAATACCATGTATGGATATCCAATTGAAATATATGTTCAAAGACAACAGGGTATCAACAAAGAAGTAACGAAAAACAGAGTGGAACAGTGCAGGAAAGCCGGAATCAAGTATTACACGAAAGAAAGAAACAAGAAAATAGCCTACTCTTTTAGCAAGTAGACTATAATCATTCATAAAATCAGATTTAGTAAATTGGTAAGCCGTATGCGTTAATAGCGCATGTGCGGTTTGATAAGGGGCTAGCTTAGAAATAAGTTAGCCTACTTTATTAGATTATAAACTTTCCAGATATTGTTCGTTGATATTTACAATTTTCTCCATTTGCGTTGGTGAGCAGGCACCTTTGGTGTTTCTCAGGTTGACACATGTTTCAACGCTGATTGCTTCATAGATATCTTCTTCGAAAACATCGCTGACTTCTTTGAATTGAGCCAGGGTGAGTTCATCAAGATCTTTATCAAGTTCGATTGCTTTTAGAACCAGTTGACCGATAATACCATGGGCATCACGGAATGGAACACCTTTGTTTACCAGGTAGTCGGCTCCATCAGTTGCGTTGGTGAATCCGCCAGTAGCTGATTTACGCATCTTATCTTTGTTGAAAGTCATACTTTTAAGCATTTCGCTCATCAGGTGGATTGATGACTTGGTTGTGGCAATACTGTCAAAAACCAATTCCTTGTCTTCCTGCATGTCTTTATTGTAGGCAAGAGGCAAACCTTTCATGGTAGTGATCAAAGAAACCCAAGCACCGTTGACACGACCGGTTTTCCCGCGGATCAACTCGGCGATGTCTGGGTTTTTCTTTTGGGGCATGATTGATGAACCGGTAGAGAAAGTGTCATCTAGTTCGATGAATTGATATTCATTGGTATTCCAGATGATGATTTCTTCGCTCAAACGGGAAAGGTGCATCATTGTTGTAGCGTTGGCGCTCAGTAGTTCAAGCAAGTAGTCACGATCGCTGACTCCGTCGATTGAGTTGTTGCAGGCGCTGTCGAATCCCAGAATGTTCGCTGAGTAATCGCGGTCAAGATCATAAGTAGTTCCCGCCAATGCTCCCGAACCCAAAGGGCAGACGTTCATACGGTCGCGGATATCTTTCAAACGTGAGTAATCGCGACTGAACATTTCAAAGTAGGCCCCCATGTGATGAGCCAAAGTAATCGGTTGGGCTTTTTGAAGGTGGGTGAAACCTGGCATGATTGTTTCCAGATTTTCTGCCATGATATTGTTGACAGTAACCATTAATTCCTTGAACAGTTCTTTCATTTCGTCGACTTGGTCACGAGTGTAAAGACGCATGTCCAAAGCTACTTGGTCATTACGGCTACGACCGGTATGAAGTTTCTTACCGGTATCTCCGATTCTTTCAATCAAAGTAGCTTCGATGAATGAATGGATATCCTCGTAACTTTCGTCGATTACCAGGCTGCCTTCATCGATTTCCATCAGGATTGCATTCAGTTCTTCGATTATTTCCAATCCTTCTTCATCACTAAGGATGTTTTGTTTTGTCAGCATTTTGACATGGGCGATTGATCCGGTGATGTCTTGTTGATAGAAAGTTTTGTCAAAAGAGATCGACGCATTGAATTCATCAACTAGCTTGTTTGTTTCTTTGGTGAAACGGCCACCCCATAATTTCATATAATTCCTTGTATGATTAACTTGTACACAAAATAGATACAAGTATCATACTTTTCCTTTCATAATTATTCTTGATATTTTATGATGAAATAGACATGAGTACATTTTAATGTATACTGTAGCGTGACTACTTCCTGGAGAGTAAATCCATCGGTCTATTTTATCTTTAATTAGTTGGATAAGTCTTTGAACTTTTATTTCTAGCAAGTGTATGAGAATAGGTCGCCGATGGTTTCTATCTTGTGTCAAAACATTTTAGAAAGGCGGTCTTTTTTCATGGCAAAAAAACTTGTAGGCATTGATATTGCCAAAAACTTACATTTCGCCTCGATTGTCGATTCAAACGGTGAGGTTTTTGAAAAAGCTTTTCCTTTTGAAAACAACAAGGCAGGTTTCGAACTTCTTATGTCTAAAGTCAATGACTTTGACAAAGAAAACATCGTATTTGGAATGGAGTCAACAGCTCACTATTCCAATAATTTAAGTAATTTTTTATTGATCAACGGATTTCGGGTCGTTATCATCAACCCTTTGCAGACCCACGCTCTTAGAAAAACCCAAATGCGTGATGCCAAGAATGATAAAATCGATTCTATGCTTATCTGTATGGCTCTCACCTTGAATCTTGGTAATGAAATATCTTTGAACGATACTCTGAATGAATTGTATGATCTATGCAAATCATACCATGATGTTACAAAATTGAATGCAAGAGCAAAAATTCAAATGATTACTTATCTTGATCAAAATTTCCCTGAATATCACAAAGAATTTGGCAAAAGCACTTTTGGAAAAGCATCTTTTGCATTGCTCAAAGAATATCCGACTCCTGAGAAAATAAATAAAGTTCGAATTGACAAGCTGACTAACATTCTTCACAACAATTCACGCGGCCGGTATGGCCGAGAAAAAGCGCTTAGACTCAAACAACTAGCGCAAAACTCTGTTGGCATACAGAGAGATTCCTTGGCTGTAAGAATGCAGTTAACTATTCTTCAAATCGAACTTTACGATAATCAGAAGAAGGAACTCAAGGACCAGATACGTTGTATAGTGGAATCTCTTGATTCACCTATCATGACAATCCCTGGCATGGGATATGTACAGGCGGGAATGATTCTTTCTTCTATTAAAGATATTAACTTATTTTCTCATCCAAGTAAAGTACTGGCATATGCCGGTTTGGATCCAAGAGTTAGACAATCAGGGAAATTCAATGCCTCATCGACAAGAATGTCCAAGCGCGGAAATTCAATGCTTAGATATGCTCTAATATGGGCTGCGAACAATGTTCAAAAAAATGCCAAAACATTTAATCTGTATTACACGAAAAAAATTAACGAAGGTAAAAGCCACTATAACGCACTGGGTCATACAGCCAATAAATTGGTAAGGGTAATCTACAAACTATTAACAACCAATCAAGAATACCAAAATATTTAAAGGATATTTCAAAAAAATTGAATATTTAGCCTCTTTTTAGTGCGCCCAAAAACAGGAATCATTTTTTATCAAAAATCGTTTGACTTTTCATAGTTGGTCTCCTTGCTTTTAAAAAGAGGGCAGAGCCCTCTTATTTATTTTTTTGAGATTTAATTGCACGTACGTAAGTAGACAGTCCGTAAAGAGTGATGAATCCACTTGCATCTTTATGATCGTAAAGGTCACCAGTTTTGAAAGAAGCGATATCTTCATCATATAATGTGAATGGTGAAGTAGTTCCTTCTTTGATGATGTTTCCTTTGTACAATCTGAAGTTTGTAGTTCCAGTAACAACCTCTTCAGTTTTAGCTACAAAAGCACTTAAAGCTTCACGCAATGGCGAGAACCATTTTGCGGCATATACCAATTCAGCGAATTCGATACCGACCATACGTTTGTATTTTACAGTTTCACGGTCAAGTACCAATTCTTCCAATTGTTGGTGAGCTGCCTGGATGATTGTTCCACCTGGAGTTTCATAAACACCACGTGATTTCATTCCGACAACACGGTTTTCAACGATATCGATGATTCCAATACCGTTACGGCCACCGATTTTGTTGAGTTCCATCAGGATTTCCTTTAATCCCATTTCTTTTCCGTTCAATTTTACAGGTAACCCTTTTTCCCATTCAATTGAAATGTGTTCTGCTTCATCCTGAGCTTTTTCAGGTGAAGTTGAAAGAACTAACAGGTGATCGTAGTTTGGCGCATTTGACGGGTCTTCAAGTTCCAACCCTTCATGAGAAATGTGCCAGATATTACGGTCACGAGAGTAACTTGTATCTGCTGAGAATGGCAATTCGATTCCGTGGTCACGGCAATATTCGATTGCGTCTTCACGAGATTGGATATCCCATTTGTCATCACGCCATGCAGCGATGATTTTCAAATCAGGAGCCAATGCTTTGATTCCTAGTTCGAAACGGATTTGGTCATTCCCTTTTCCAGTTGCCCCATGACAGATAGCAACAGCGCCTTCTTGGCGAGCTACATCAACCAGTACTTTTGAGATAAGAGGCCGAGCAGTTGCTGTCCCTAGTAAATATTGATATTCATATACAGCATCAGCTTGAACAGTCGGCATGATGTAATCAGCTACATATTCGTCAACAACATCAACTATATGAAGTTTTGATGCCCCTGAAAGTTTAGCGCGTTCTTCTAAACCATCTAATTCTTCTTCTTGACCGACGTCAATACAACAACATACGACGTCATAATCGTAATTTTCTTTTAACCAAGGGATGATTGTTGTAGTATCCAGTCCCCCAGAATAAGCTAAAATAACTTTGTCTTTCACTTATTGCGACCTCCTTATAATTTGTATCCATTTTATAAAAAATTCTCAAATAAATCAATATAATTTTGGATTTTCTTACAAATACCCCTGTAAAATAGGGAATCTCCTAGAAATGCTAGGAGATTTTGAAAATAATCTTAAATTTTGTGGTTTCAGCCGGCATCTTCCGGGTCGATTTCACTGGTTGATGCGACTGGGTTTTGATGCTTCAAAGTGATGATATCGATGTGGTTATTGCACAGATATTTGAATTGGAAACTTGATTCCTCATCATAGCCGTTTGAGATAATCAGGGTTGAAGCACCTTCAACATAAGTGCCGTAAGTATATAATTCACCGTTGGCTTTTTTGATCAGACCTCGTAAAAAGGGAATATGGATATATCCGCCATTGGTGTGGCCTGAAAGCTGCAGGTTAGTCATTGCCTGGTTGGTTGCAAAACTGTCCGGCTCATGGGCCAGGGTTATTGAAAGTTCCTCTTCCTGGTTCGCTACGCCTTCAAGAGTTCCGGAAGGATCGATGCCATAAAGAGTGAAACAGTCATCCAGGTAGTAAATCTTTCTGGCTTCGTTTTGCAGAACTTCGAAACCAGCCTTGTTCAACAAGGCGATAATGCTTGACCGGTTAGGGATATCCTTGTCGCCTAAAACGGCAAATTTTCCATAACTGGTTTTCAGATTGGTCAGAATCGAGATGACGGTCTCTTCATCGAAGATGGCGCCCTCGTACAAATCGCCGTCGAAAAGCACCATCTCGGTCTCCTGCGCGTTTATTTTGGCCACCTGGGTTTCCAGGTTTTCGACATCTTCGCTATCAGTGAGATTAAGATCCGAAAGCAGGGTTATTTCAAATCCGTTGAATGTATCGCTGACTGCGGTCGATTTGAAATCGATCCGGTTGAGATAAACATTGTCGGGGGCGATGAAATAGCCATAGGCAACTGAAAGAATCAAACCAAAAATCAGGGTGATTACGATGAACTGACGTAACTTGAAGCGTCGACGTTGTTTGGCTGCCATAATTATTTCTTGTTCATGATAACCGGAATAATCATCGGATTACGTTGGGTTTTTTTGTAGAAATAAGAAGACAGGGTTTCGCGAGCGACATTCTTGATGTTTCCGAAAGTGGTCTTTTTAGCCAGTTCTTTCTTAAGTGCTTTGTTGACCAGGTATTCGGCTTCTTTAAGCATCTCATAGCTTTCCTTCATGTAGATGAATCCTCGTGAAATCAGGACCGGTTTTTTAAGCAGCTGACCGCTGTGGGAATCCATGGCAATCAGGACTGAAACCATCCCGTCTTCGGAAAGGATTGTCCGGTCACGTAAAACCGCGGTTGAAAGTCCTGAAGAATCATTTCCGTCGACAAAGATGTCATCGGCTTGGATTCTTTGACCAACCGTAACTTGGTGGTTGTTTAAAAGTAAAGTATCTCCGTTAGCCAACACAAAGGTGTTTTCTTCGGCCATACCGACATCATGCGCTAACTTCGCGTGGGTTTTGAGCATTTTGAACTCACCATGCATTGGCATGAAATATTTAGGTTTAAGCAGCAACAGCATCAGTTTTTGTTCTTCCTGTGACGCATGTCCGGAAGTGTGAAGGTTGTTGTACGGGGTGTTGGTCAATACTTTGGCACCAGCCCGGAACAATTTGTTGACAACCTGATTGATACTATAGGCATTTCCTGGGATCGGACTTGACGAGAAAATAACCGTGTCTCCAGGTTTGATTTTTACATTACGATGAGTTCCTTGGGCGATTCTTGAAAGAGCAGCCAGGGCTTCTCCTTGTGAACCGGTACAAAGAATCAGGATTTCATTATCAGGCAGGTTTTTGGCCTTGTTGCCTTTGATAAAGAAATTATCAGGGGCTTTGATATACCCCAATTTGCGGGAAACTTGTATATTGTTTTCCATTGAACGACCATAAACTAAAATTTTGCGGTTGAATTTGACCGCTGCTTCGACAATTTGTTGGACACGATGGACGTTTGAGGCGAATGTCGCCACAATCAGACGTCCTTCAGTTTTTCTGAATTCATCGCGTACGGCGCGAGCTACTTCCTTCTCGCTGCTTGAAAACGATTCGACTTCGGCGTTGGTCGAGTCCGATAATAACAGATCGACCCCGGTTTCACCTAAAAATGACATTTTTTGGAAATCCGCTGGATCTCCGACAGGTGAAAGGTCGAATTTGAAATCTCCGGTTTCGACAATTCTTCCATTCGGTGTATTCAGGACAATCCCCTGACTCTCAGGAATCGAGTGATTGGTCTTGAAGAATCCGATATTGAAGTATTTTGATTTGATAACATAGTCACTATCAATAATTATTATCTTTGATGCATTTAGCAGGCGCTTTTCTTCCAGTTTGCGGCGAATCATGGCCGCTGCCAGAGGAGTTGCGTAGATAAATGGAATCTTGATATCCTTCAGCAGAAAAGGGATTCCTCCGATATGGTCTTCATGACCATGGGTAATGATCAGACCGCGGATTTTCTTTTCGTTTGATCGTAGATAGGCATAATCAGGAATCACATAATCGATTCCTGGCAGGGTATCCCCAGCGAATTTGACTCCGGCATCGATAATGAACAGTTCATTGTCATGTTCGACACAGTACATGTTCTTACCAACTTCATGAAGTCCTCCAAGTGCAAATATTTTAGTGTCCACGCTGCGTGGCGCTTTATTGCGTTGGTTGGGACGGCGTCCTTTTCTAGGGCTTTTTTTCGCAACGTTCTTTGATTGATTACGAACGTTTTTTGTGCTGTTATCTTTTTTCGTGTTGTTATCGTTTTTGGTTTTAGCTGCGCTTTTTTTGGCAGGTTTCGCATTCCTGTTTGTCGAATTTGTCGGTTTCTTGTTTGTTCTTTTAGTTTTTTGGCCACCTGTATTATTTGATGGCTTGTTTTCCATTTTAATCTCCTTTTGTCTTATTAAAGCTTATTGCATACACAGATTGCCAGAGCATGGGGTCCGATATGACAGGAAACACTGAGTGAAAGGGGATCGACGAACATGTCATCGAGACCGAATTCTTCAAGCAAATCTTCTTTGGCTTGAAGGGCGAGCTCGCGATCGTAGGTATAAGCAACGTCGATGTGGACTTTGGAGATATCCGAACCGTATTGTTCATTGATAATATCTCTAACTGCCTCTTTCATGATTTTGGCACCTTTTTTCAGGGTTCGGGTTTTTGAATAGGTATCCAGTTTCCCAATTCCCAGTTGTAAAATCGGTTTGATTTTCAACATGTTGCCAAGTAGTGCTGCCGCCGGGGTGATTCGGCCACCTTTGGAAAGATATTCCAGGGTGTTCACGGTGATGAAAATCGTGTGATTGCGCGAATCTCCTTCAAGGACTTCCTTGATCTCTTGGGCGTTTTTTCCGGATTTGGCCAGTTCGACAGCTTCCAGGGCATCCCATTTTTGAGCGAGGGATACTCTTGAAGAATTGACAACTTGGACTTTTCCGTCATATTCCTGAGCAAGCAAAGTTGCGGTCTGGTACGAACCAGACAAACCGCTGGACATTGGGATATGGACGATCTCGTCATAATCTTCCAGAATCTTGTCCCACAGTTTGGTTACCTCACCTGCGCTAGGCTGTGATGTGAATACTTCAGCATTATTCATTAATTTTTCATAAAACTCATCTTGAGTTAAATTGATGTCTTCATAGAAGGGAGTACCGTTAATGGTAAAAGGCATCGGCAAGACAAAGACTCCGAACTCGGCGGCTTGTGCTTGAGTTATTCCAGAATTACTATCGGTAACTATTGCAATTTTGCTCATACAATTCCTCCTATATATAACATAATAATGATAACAAATATATTTCAAAAAGCAATACTTATGTTCTCATTCTTTGGCTAAAACGCCCAAAAACAGGAAGAAACCACTTACATGAGGTTGGCCACAGCAGCAAGCAAATTTCTTGCATTTACCGGTATATAAGAGTATGCTTATATTGAGCCAGGGATAATGATTCCGGCCCACACATCGATAGCTTTCGATGTTGCATATTAATTGGCAGTGAAACAATGATATGGTAAAATGTTGATATAAAACAAAAGGAGAACTTATTTATGGAAATTATTAATGCCCAAAAATTTGATGAAGCAATTAAAAGCGGAGTTGTATTGGTAGACTTTTTCGCTAACTGGTGTGGACCATGTAAAATGTTGAGCCCAGTGCTCGAAGGATTATCATCTGAAATGCCTAATGTTAAATTCTACAAAGTTGATGTAGATGTTGAACAAACATTGGCAGGACGTTACGGTGTACAAGCGATTCCGAATATGGTGATTTTCAAAGACGGGAAAGCTGTTGATCAAATCACAGGATTCACTGGAAAAGGTGATATCCAAAACCGTTTGAACAAATACTTATAATATTTGAGCCCTCGGGCTCTTTTTTGTTTTTCGGGATTTGATTATGTGATAAAATCATCTTAATGGGGGTAAAGTCATGAAATTAAACGTAAAGGCGAAAATTTTGATATTCTTTGTGGGGTTGTTGGCTGTGGTCGGTGTTTTCATTGCGATCAACCGGTTGACAAATTCATCTGATGATCCGGGATATGCGTTTGGCGATTATGGCGGTAATCTGACTGTCGTGGTGGAAGACGAACTTTTGAAACTTGATTTTATGGGACTGTATGAGGACGACCAGTCAAGTGATTATTACTTTGAAGTGCTCGAGACAATTGATAAGGGTTGGGAATTTTCCGGATATCAACTTGAAAAAGCGGAATTTTCCAAAGTGGTTAAGCTGACCGGACCCGATCAGGACAGTTCTGATTTCATAATGGTTGAGGACAGTGCCACTCATGAGGCTTATATTTTGGCTTTGTATGGAGATGTGGTTGCTGTTGAAAACGAGGGCGAAACCACCTACCATATCTCCAATGGGTACCTCAAGCTCTTAAAACAACAGGTCATCCTGGAAACCGACTATAATTCCCTTTACATCAAGTCGATGGATGGCCGCAAAGAGAAAATGGTCGACTTTGATGTTTATCGCGATACTGTGGTTGATCCGGATAGATATTTGTCAATGCTGAACTGGTAATAAGTGGCTTAAAAGCAGAAAGGATTAATTGATTTTAATCCTTTTTTTAATGGAATTGTGACGGCAAAAGTGTATAATGATTTTCAAGGGGGATATAACCATGGAAAATATATTTTCATATCGAATTAACAATGCCAAAGCATCGGCAATACGTGAAATTTTAAAATTGATGAGTGATCCAAGCATGATCTCTTTTGGGGGCGGGAACCCGGCTAGCGAAAGTTTCCCGATTGAAAAACTCAAAGATATCTCAAACAAGTTGTTTGAACAGGATCCATTGAAGATTCTTGAATACGGGATCACCGAAGGTGATTTGAAACTTAAGGAAGAAGTTAAGAAATTCCTTAACCGTGACTGCACCAACATTCTTGAAAGCGACGGGTTGATGATCACATCGGGATCGCAACAGGTAATGGATTTGTTGGCGCGGGCGCTGATTGATGACGGAGATGTGGTCATCAGTGAAAATCCATCATTTTTGGGGGCGTTGAATGCCTTTAAAGTAAATGGAGCGACAATCAAAGGGGTTACCATGGAAGATGATGGACTTAACCTTGAAGAACTTGAAGAAGCTTTGAAAACAACTGAAAGGGTAAAACTGATCTATCTGATTCCGAATTTCCAGAATCCAACCGGGATTACCACTTCATTGGCAAAAAGAAAAGCCATCCTGGAGCTGGCGATCAAATACGATGTCTTGATTCTTGAAGACAATCCATATGGAGAAATCCGCTTCAAAGGTGTAGCTGTCGATTCAATCAAGTCATTGGATACTACTGATCATGTCATTTATGCGGCTTCATTCTCGAAAATAATCGCACCGGGAATGCGGATTGCAGCAATGGTCGGACGTCAGGATGTCCTTGGCAAAGTAGTTGTTGCCAAACAAAGTACCGATGTTCATACCAATGCCTGGGCTCAAGCGATGATGGCTGAGTTTTTGGCTACTACTGATATGGATGAACACATTGAAAAGATTTCTAAAATCTATGAGGAAAAAGCGCAATTGATGCTCGATACGATGAAAGAAACCTTCGCTTCCGATGTCAAATGGACTGATATTGAAGGGGGAATGTTTGTCTGGGTTACTTTGCCTGAACGTCTTAACATGCAGGATTTCGTCAAAGCGGCACTGGCCCAAAAGGTAGCTGTAGTACCAGGAAACGCTTTCCTTGATGATGATACCAAACCATGTAATTCATTTAGAATGAATTTCTCTAAACCTACCAATGAGGAGATTGTCAAAGGCGTGCAAATCCTCGGTGAACTGACCAAAGGAAACTACAATGATTAAGAACATTGTTTTTGATTTCGGGGGCGTGATTGTCGATTACAACCCCGAACAGATCATCAGGAATTATACTGATGATGACATCGAAGTGGCCAAATTGAAAAAAGAGTTGTTCGATTCGCCTTTCTGGGAAATGTTCGACGCTGGAGCAATCACCCAGGAACAATTGCAAAAAAACGTTGAGGCTAATGTCTATGCCCATCAGCGTGAACTGGTCGGTCAGATAATTGACAGTTGGTATCTTCATTTGCCTGAGTATCCGGTTGAAAAACTGATTCATCGTCTCAAAGCCAAGGGTTATGCGATATATCTGCTTTCAAATGCTTCGATTCAATTCGAACTTTACCAGAACAATATCGCGATTCTCAAAGAGTTCGACGGTATCTATGTCTCTGGGTTCCACCGATTACTCAAGCCTAGCTATTTCATCTATCAGGACTTTTTGAAAACATTTGATTTGCAAGGTGAGGAATGTCTGTTTATCGATGATGTCGAAGCTAACGTTCAAGGTGCCTTGAATATCAAAATGGCCGGTATTGTTCATGATGGTGATGTGGCTAATCTTGAAAACAAACTCAAAAAAATAGGAGTGTTATAATGGCGTGCTTTTTCTTTGATTTGGATGGGACATTGCTTGATTCCAACAAGCGGGTTCTGCCATCGACAATTGAAGCAATTCGCAAACTTGAGCAACAAGGTCATGTTGTGGCAATTGATACCGGGAGAAGTTATCTTGGTACCAAGGAAATCATGGAAAGCTGCAATATCGAATATGCGATTGTTGACGGCGGGATAACAGTTTATCACAAGGATCAGCTGGTCATTTACGATGCTCTGGATCCGGAATTTGTAATCGGACTCCACCGTGAGTGCACAATCAAGGAGTACCCGATTATCCTGGCGAATGATACCGTGGCCAGAATATTCGACGACACCTATAACGAAAATATCCTGGCTGATCATCCTTGGTTGCAGTTCGAATATATCGAAAAGGAAACCGTATTTGATGACGTCAAGAAGATTTTCGTTTTCATTGATGAAAGAACTGCGGCATCGATGGATTCATTCCAAAATTTCAATTATCTCTACATGCCCAATACCAAAGGGGTGGTGACTGATCAGAATTTCAAATACCAAGGCATCACCAAAATGATTGATCATTTCAATCTTCATGGGGAAACAACCATCGGATTTGGTGATTCGGGCAATGATGTTGAAATGCTGCTTCACTGCGATGTCGGTGTGGCCATGGCCAATGGCAATGAGAGTGCCAAAAAAGCCAGTGATCTGATCACTGACTCCAATGACAACGATGGTATTTACCAGGCGTTGAAAATATTAGGATATTTAAGCTAACGGTCTTGATCGTTAGTTTTTTTATACCATGATTGGATATCTTCGTACTCGTCGCATTCGCCACAGCTATTTTGCGAGCAGGAAGAACAGCCCGTCTTGCCGCTGCGGATGTTCTTGATTGAGCGATAGATAACCAAAATCACAATAACTCCAAGAATGAGCAAAATAATTAGATCGGCCATAGTTACCTCCTGTCAAATGCTGATTATATTTACATTATATCAAACAAAATCCAATTTACAAGAAATCCGGCCCAAAGAAAAAAGAGACCCTGAGGTCTCTTTAAAAGGTTTATTATTCAGCTACTACAGTAACTTTTTGAGCTTGTGGTCCACGATCAGATTCAACAACTTCGAAGTTAACATTTTGTCCTTCTTCTAAAGTTTTGAAACCATCTGCTTCGATTGCAGAGAAATGAACAAAGATGTCTTTTCTTGTATCTGCATCAGTGATGAAACCATACCCTTTTTCTTGATCAAACCATTTTACTTTTCCTGTACTCATGTCGGTACCTCCTAAAAATTCTGCAAAAGGAGTTACTTTATGTAATTACTTTAATCAACAAGTATTTACAAAAAGTTTACTTCAATACTTGTAATTAAAGTAATTAACTAATTTGCATAATAATTCTATCACACCTAGGAAAAAAAACAAACAAAATAATTAAAAAATCAAACTATTTTTATTTTATGAAAATTAAAAATCAACAATAAAGCCATAAATGTAACCAAAACTATATGCCGCATCGAAAAAAATTTGGGAATTATGCCTCTAGTTTTACTTTTTACAAGTTTTTATAACTTATTGTGAATTAATTTACTAAATAAAAAGTATCACTGGCTGGTTAGTTGGCAACCTGTCTGGCAATTACATGGCTGGTAATCCCGGTTTGACAGGTTTGAGTGCTCGCGGATTCCAAGTGGTCAAATAATCTTTTATTTTGCCTGCAAAAGTGGTAAACTTATCTTAGCGGAGGTGAGCGTATGCCATATATTTCTATAAAAACATCAGTGACTCTGACAATGTCACAGGAAAATAAAATAGTTGAAAGACTTGGGGATTTGATCACAATCATTCCTGGCAAAGCCGAGGAAAGACTGATGGTACGTCTGGAAGACAATCAACTTATGTACTACCAGGGAGCACAGGGAGATTTCTTAATGTGTGATGTGAAAATGTTTGGAAAAGCACCGATGGAAGCAAAGGATGAATTCACTACTGAAGTGTTCAAGATGCTTGAGAAAGTATCCAAAGTGCCTTTGAAAAACATGTATCTGAACATATCCGAAACCAATAATTGGGGAACAAATGGGAACTACAAGGAAATTGATTTGGATTAAAATGATATGAAAAAAGCGTCGAGTTTATTCGACGCAATTTTTTATTTGGGCAAAAAAAAACGCTGATGCGTTTATTACAAATGGGGCGACCGATGGGAATCGAACCCACGAATGCCAGAGCCACAATCTGGTGTGTTAACCACTTCACCACGATCGCCATCTTTAATAAGATAAATATTAAGTTTCACAATTAAAAAAATGGGGCGACCGATGGGAATCGAACCCACGAATGCCAGAGCCACAATCTGGTGTGTTAACCACTTCACCACGATCGCCATCTCTTAACTGCAAAGACTAGTATACAAGAATAGTTCCTCCTTGTAAAGAAGAAAATATTATTTTTTCCAAAAAATTTAATTGTAATTTGAAATTCCACCCCAGTATATTTTAGGGGTGGAATTAATTTATACAAAACTCACATGGAACTTAACCTTACAAATATGAAGCTGTATAATTTAAGTATAGATTTCCCTGAACCATTGAAGGGAGTGTTTCTGATGAGAAACAAACATTTACTTCTAGATGATCGCAAGATCATTGAGAATTCTCTTAATAGCGGTTGTTCTTTTAAAGCCATTGGTATTCAACTTGGCAAGGACTGCACTACCATATCTAAAGAGGTAAGGCGTAATTTCACAATTAAAAATACTGGCAGGTTTGGCTATGGTTTCAACGACTGCATTAATCGATATGATTGTTCCGAAAACTTCGCTTGTCAAACTTGCAATCGACGAAGAAAAATTAAGTGCAAATTCTGTGGGTTATGTGTCACTCAATGTTCAAAATACCAAAGAGAATCCTGCCCGACGTTGTTGAAAGCACCGTATGTCTGCAATAGCTGCGATAGCAAACACAAATGCCCATTGTCAAAGCATTACTATTTTAGCGAATCAGCTCAGAAAAAGCATGATCTTAGATTAAGTGAATCAAGATCCGGATTTATTATTGATGAAGCTCAAATTGAACGATTGAACTCGATTCTCGGTGATCTTGTAAAAAACAAGCATCAGTCCATCCATCACGTTTTCATTAATCATAAAGATGAACTGATGGTTAGCGAAAAAACTCTGTACAATTTGGTTGATGCCTGTATTTTAAATATCCGTAACATTGATCTTACTCGAAAAGTCAAGTTTGCACCTAGAAGGAAGAAATCCAAGCAATACAAGGTTGACAAAAAATGCCTTGAAGGTAGGACCTATGAAGATTATCAGAGTTTCATTGAACAGCACCCTAGTGTCGCCGTAGTTGAAATGGACAGTGTCGAAGGAACCAAGGGTGGCGCCTGCTTGCTTACCCTCCACTTCAACAATTCTTCTTTCATGATCGCCATAAAACGCGATTTTAACGATTCGGCCTCAGTTACAAACTATTTCAATCATATCTATGAGGTGCTGGGTCATGATCAGTTCAAAAAATTGTTTCCGATAATTTTGACAGACAATGGGTCGGAATTTTCAAATCCTGCCGCTATTGAATTCAATGACAAAGGTGAAAGAAGAACCTACATTTTCTACTGTCATCCATCAGCGCCTGAAGAAAAAGGTGAATGTGAGAACAATCATAGGTTCATTAGATATTTCGTCCCCAAGGGCAAATCCTGGGATGAATACAAGCAAAAAGACATCAACTTAATGATGTCTCACATTAATTCTTATGCACGAAAGTCTTTGAATGATAAACCACCATATTTATTATTCACGACACTATACTCGATTGAAGCAGCTACAAAATTAGATGTTTCATACATAAGACCGGATGATATCACTTTATCACGATTATTGATATCAAATAAATAAAGAATCTATCCAGGGAAATCAAACAAACTTGATAACACAAGGGTGGAATTTCGCAATTCAAAAAAAATTCGAAAAATCACACTGATTTTTAGTGCGCCCAAAAATCATTCAATTCTTATTTACTAATTCAATTATATCTATATATTGGTAAAAATAATAGATATAATTCGAAATATTCGGATATCAATTTTCAAACAAATACTAAGAGTGGAAGTTAATCAAACAAAGTGGAACTTCAGTTTTCAATTAACCTTTTTTCCAAAAATTCCAGTTGGGATTCCAAGTGACTAGACGTGGACTACTGTCGTGATTCAGTTTTGATGATTGTAAGAGCCTTTTTTCGACCAGGGAATACTTAAGAATTTCTAAAGAAACATAAAGCGGAGTCTAATTGGTTGAAAAAATCCCCATAGCAATGTTATTATTAGTCATGACAGTGTTAATTTATCAATTGGTTATTAACGGGTTTAAAGATGTATTTGATCGAGGAACAGGATTAATATGAAGACAAAAGTATATTTGAAAAAAGAAAAGAAGTTTGTGCAGGTCGAGATATCAGATAATATTGATATAAAACTCGACCAGAAGATCATGGATAAATGGCAGGTTAATATTGATCTGATTGCCGATATCCTCGGAGTAAAGGCTGTTTTGATAATGCAGTTGAAGGAAACCGTGGCCGAGGTTGCATTCAAATCGAACAATCCCAGCAATCCCTATAAAGTCGGAGGCCGCAATTATCTTGGGCACGGGCTGACATGTGAAACGGTAATCGGGAATGATCAGATGCTGATAATCAAGAATGCGCAGGAAGATGAAGTTTGGCGTGATACTTCCAATGCCGATTTTAAAATGGACTCATATATGGGCGTACCCCTGAAGTGGCCGGATGGAACTTTCTACGGTTCGCTTTGTGTATTTGGTGATGCGCCATTGACTCTAAGTGACAGCCAACTGGAAATGTTCTATTATGTCGGGGAAATGTTCAATCAGGATCTCAAGATATTGAGCCTTGAAAACCGGATCAAACAGCTTAGTGGTGAAGTGGAAGATTCCGAATATTCAAAATCGCAGTTTTTGCGGGATATTGCCACCGAAGTAAAAACCCCTTTAACTACAATTGTCGGATTAGGGCAGGTCGGTAAAAACACCAGCGCCAACAGTGTGGTCAAAGATTATTTCAAACAGGTGACTGATGCTGGTAATTATTTATTGGAAATCGTCAATGAAGTGACTGATATTTCCAAGATAGAAAATGATTTCATCACCCCTAAAGATGAGAATGTCGATATTTTTGAATTTGTCGATGAGATGAAAGCTCTGTTTGAGCCGAGGTTCAAGGAACGCAATCAGAAATTCACAGTAACAATCCAGGACATGAATCCTAAAACCTATACTTTTGATAAAACAATTATGAAAAGGATTGTCTTTAATATTTTGGAAAATGCCAATAGCTATACCAAGGAAAATGGGATGATCAACTGGCGGATCTCGAAATCTACCCGAGATGGCGAAGAATTGTTGGTCCATCAGGTTACTGATAACGGAACTGGAATGAGTCCCGACCAGATGGAAAGGATTTTCAAGCCATTCCCCAACAAAGGGGCCATGAAACATCAATTGGGAGCCGGAGTAGGACTCGGACTTTCGACCACATATTCATTGGTCAAGATGCTTGAAGGGGAAATCCAGGTATCTTCCCAACTAGGGGAAGGATCATCATTTGTCATCAGGATTCCGGTTAAAAGGGCAGATCAGGTTGGTCTTGACAATCATGTCAGCGAAACCGGAGATGAACTGTTCTTCAATGATAAGTCGGCTTTGCTGGTAGAGGACAACAATATCAATGCAATGACAATCAAGACGATTCTGGCAAAATACGGCCTGGCGGTTAATTGGGTCGTCAATGGCTCACTTGCTATTGATGCTCTGGAAAATAAAAAATATGATATCGTTTTGATGGATGTTGATATGCCGGTTATGAACGGTATTGAGGCAACTAAGTTGATTCGGAAAAGAAAACTAGGCGGGAAAGTTCCAATTATCGCTCTTTCTCCAAGTGCTTTTGTCGAAGATGTCGACAAATCAATTTCAGCTGGGATGGATGATCATTTGGTCAAACCGATTGATACCAAGCAACTACTCTATATTCTAAAGCGTTATCTTTAATAAAAGCAACCTCGGTTGCTTTTTTTGTTTCGAAATTGCTGGTATATGATTTGTGTTTGCCTGGAATAAGGATATAATTATAGCGAGGTGAAGTCTATGAATTATGGAAAAGAAATCAGGGCAAAGAAAATTGATTGCCTTTATGAAGGGGTGTTCGGCTTGGAAAAGGAAAATATCCGGGTTGATGAAGCTGGGAATATTACCACTACCCCTCATCCCAAAGTGTTTGGCGATAAAAGGGAAAACCCCTATATCACCGTCGATTTTGGCGAGAGTCAAGTTGAAATCATCACCCCGCCTTTCGATGCTATCGATAAGGCATATAATTGCATGGTTGATCTCAATGACATTGTTGCCGGCTCCCTTGAAAATGAATATCTATGGCCGCAGTCGATGCCTCCAAGATTTAAAAATGAGGATAATATCGAAGTGGCCAAGTTCCCCGAGGGAAGTCCTGAATCCGAATATCGAAAGCATCTGGTTGAAGCTTATGGTAAAAAACGCCAACTGCTGTCGGGGATTCATTTCAACTTCAGTTTTGATGAAAAGCTGATTTACGGTTTGTATGACAGCAGCAAAGGGAGTTTCCGTGATTTCCAAAATCGGTTATATTTACATGTAGTCCGGAATTTCCACCGTTACAGTTATCTGCTTCCGTGCCTGTTTGGGGCGAGTAATGCCTATCTAAAGGAATTTGGCGGACCGGACTGTGAGCTTGAAACTATCAAGCCTGATGAAATAATGTGCAGGAACATGGTTAGTTACCGCAACAGCAAAGATGGCTATCAAAACAAGTCGAACTTTTGGGTAGATTATAGTTCACTGGATAATTATCACGAATCCTTGGATCGGGCAATATCCCAGGGAACTATCAAATCGGCTCGCGAATTTTATGCCCCGATAAGACTCAAGGCTAAGCCTGGTAATGATCTGAAAACCGGAATTGATTATTTGGAAGTCCGAGTTATCGACTTAAATCCGTTTATCCGAAGCAATGTGGACATTAATGATTTGTATTATCTCCATCTGTTTTTGATATTTTGCCTGGTCAAACCGTCAATCGAACTCAATCCGGAGAAATTTGAATTGTTCAAAGAAAGGTTCGCCAATATGGCTGCAAATGATTCTTATCATCAAAAGTCACTCAATATCCATCAGGAAATTAAAAAGGCCCTGGCGGATTATCAACAGATGCCCGAACAATATCGAAAAGCCCTGGAAATTGTTGCCAAACGGTGCAAAAGTCAAGATCGACACATTGACCGCTACACTCAAGCGGTTAAAGAAAAGGGATATTTGAAATTCAATCTGGGACAAGCTAAGCGATTTAAAGATGAATCTCTTGCTAATTACGGATTGATTGGTTATGGGGATCTCGAACTTTCAACTCAACTATTGATCAAAGGGGCTATTCGCCGCGGCTTGAAGATTGAAATGGTTGATCGTCGGGATAATTTTATCAGGATATCAAGCTCCAAACATGAGCAGTATGTCAAACAGGCGACAAAAACCGGTTTGGACAGTTACATGACGTACTTGATCATGGAAAACAAAATAGCCTCAAAATATTTTTTGGAAAAAGCGGGCATAAAAACTCCTTCGTCTTTAAATTTCGCATCAATTGATCTTGCCAAAGCGGCTTACAATCAGGTTAGGGATAAAAAAATCGTCATTAAGCCCCGCTCGACAAATTTTGGTCTGGGAATCTCGATTTTTGATCGGGAGTTTGACAGGAGTGAATATGAGATTGCGCTTAATAACGCTTTTGATGAGGACAGTGAGGTTCTGATTGAAGATTTTATTACCGGAAAGGAATACCGTTTTCTGGTTATCGGCGATGAAGTGGCGGCGATACTGCATCGAAAAAACGCCAGTGTTATCGGAGATGGGGTTGCGACAGTCAGCCAATTGATTTCCCGGGAAAACCAAAATCCACTACGGGGCGAAAACTATAATAAGCCGCTCCAAAAAATTAAGGTGGGGCCAATCGAGAAACAGGTGCTCACAAGTCAAAATCTTAATCTGGATTCGGTTCCTGGCAAAAATCAGGAAGTGATTCTACGCGATAATTCGAATATTTCCACCGGCGGTACCAGTATCGACTATACTGATGTTATCAGTTCATATCACAAGGATATTGCTGTCAAGGCTGCCCAAGCGGTAGATGCCAGAATTTGCGGGGTCGACATGATCATTCCGGATTTGGAAGAGGATGAATATGGGATAATTGAGATCAATTTCAACCCGGCAATCCATATCCATGATTATCCCTATCAAGGGAAAAACCGCCAGGTTGAAGAGAAATTGCTGGATTTGTTAGGGTTTTAAGAAAATTGTTATGATTTTACCGATATTTTTTGGTTAATGCGTAACAATTTTGTGGTAAAATGTCTTTAGAGGTGATGTTTATGGAATATGTTCCTGGGATAGGTTTTGATTTTTCCTTTGAAAACGAGATTGAAATTTCCCCTGTTAATATTGAGGCTATTTATCAATATTTTTTCAAGCAACATGAAAATGAGATTCTGGCCCATAAAATGGCGAAAGCCTACATACTGAAATCACTCAGCCCTTATTTTTGTGATATTTCGCTCATTGTTCCGGATGCATTCTACCAGGAGGGTCTTGGCAATATCGTCTATGATGAAGCGCTCTTTATTTATTCGATGGATTCCAAGATACCCGAGGTCGTTCCGAAAAATCTGATTACTTATCAGCTCAACAATTACGTCATTGAGCAGTTGGAAAAACTGGAAGTTCTGGTAGGTAAGGAACTAACAGTTGAAAATGTCCATGACATCCGGGTCGCTATCAAAAGACTGCTGGTTATCAAAACCTTTTATTGTCCCTATCTCAAAAAGAAGTTGCTTAATCTGATCGATGAATTGAAGGTTGTGTTCAAGAGCCTTGGCAAAATCAGGGACATTGACATCATGTTCGAACTGACCGGTCTAAGTGAACTGAAAATCAAAAGGGAGAAATATTCGGCCAAGTCTTTTAAATTGATCAAACGGAACAAATATGACCGGATGATTGTCAAGATGCTCAAGAAAAACTATCTGGTAAGAAAAATCAGCAATTGCGAAGGCGACTTGCTTTGTTTCAAAGCCGACCAAGTCAACCTGAATGTCATCAGTTCCATTCAGGATCGGATATACTGTGCGGCGGTATTTTTTGACAAGGACTATATTCCCCTTTGTGGTTATCATCGTCTGCGCCTGGTTTTCAAGGAACTCAAATATGTTCTTGAGATGTGCAACTATCAAGACGAAGACTATTTTGACCAGGTTAAGGAGTTGACTGATTTGCTCGGTCAGATCCATGACCAGCAAAACAAAATCCTGATTTTGAAAATGGCGATTGAAGATACCGATATTCATGAACTGGTTGTCGAATTCAATCAAAAATTCCGGAACTTCATTAAATAATTAAAACGGACATGTCCGTTTTTTTTTAGTGGTTACAGCCGTAAATTGTATTAAATTATTATTGTAAATATGGTACAATAGACAGTGGGTGATGAATATGAAATTATACACAGCACGTCATGGTCAAACGACGGCAAATATTGAGAATTTAATTTGTGGAGTATCTGATGTTTCACTTAATCCACAAGGGATTGACCAAGCAAAAGAATTAGGGGAAGAGCTGAGCAATATCCAATTCGATATGGTGTTCTCTTCACCGTTGAAACGGGCATATCTTACTGGTGATATTGTCTGTGCAAGACAGGCTTGTCCCAACATCAAGGATGAGCGCATCATCGAGATTGATTTTGGGGAATTTGAAGGTGATTCTCGGGACAATAGTGCATTCTATGAATTCAAGAAAAATCACGGGGTCAGATATCCTGGTGGAGAATCTTATTTCGAAGTCGTTACCAGAGTGTACAACTTCATCAATGAATTGAAGGAAAAATATCCTGACAAGAAAATTCTGCTGGTTTGCCATAACGGAATCATTCGAACCATCAATACATATTATTACGACAGAACCAATGAAGAAATATTCAATGAGCAAGTGCCAAACTGTGAATTGATCGAATATCCGGAGATCTAAATGGAAATCGCATTGAAGACGGATTCTCGAAAAGTCAAGCCTGGGGATACCTTCATCGCTATTGTCGGCGTTGAACGAGACGGCCATGATTATGTGGGAAAAGCCCTTGAAAACGGGGCGGTCAAGGTCATTGTCGAACATGGAAGTTATCCGGTGGAGACAGTTGTAGTCGAGGACACTCGGGAATATTTCAAAGAATATCTGACTGAAAATTACTATCCGCTGATTTCTAAAATGAAACTGGTCGGAATTACTGGGACCAACGGCAAGACCAGCATCGGATACATGAGTTATGAAATGATGATGGCTCAAGGTAAGAAAGTGGGTTATATTGGAACTATCGGTTTCTATGTCAATGGTAAATCCCGTCCGCTCAACAATACCACTCCTGATCTGGATGTTCTTTATAGCCTGTTGCTTGAATGTTCCAGCCAGGATTGCGATGCAGTGATCATGGAAGTATCGTCCCATGCGATTGCCTATGGTCGGATTCATGGTCTGGAATTCGATGTTGTGGCGTTCACCAATCTTACTCAGGATCATCTGGATTTCCATAAAACGATGGAAAACTATCTGGCGACAAAACTTGAACTGTTCAAACTTACAAGGGCGGGGAAAGTTGCAATCATAAACGGGGATGATCCCCATGGCCGGGATTTCGTCCTTGAAGGGAACCACAATATTCAAATCAAGGAAAACGGCGGTGATGTCAATATCGACAATTACCTGATTGAACATAACCAGACCCAGTTGGGGTTCACTTACCAAAATAAAAATTATCAAACCACCATCAATTTGATTGGCAAGTACAATATTTACAATTATCTGACCAGTTTGATGATAGTGGTGGCCCTGGATTGTGACATTGACAGTGTTCTGGCTGAAAATGGAAATCTCCAGGCTCCCGAGGGCAGGATGTCATATCTTAAAATGGGAACCAATACGGTTTTCATCGACTATGCCCATACTCCCGACGCTATCGAAAATGTCTGCAAGACGGTCAGGGAAACGACTGCCCGCAGGGTGTTTACCGTAGTTGGCTGTGGTGGTAACCGGGACAAAAGGAAACGACCGCTGATGGCCAAGGTGGCCTGCGATTACAGTGATCAGGTTGTCTTCACCAATGACAATCCCCGTAATGAGGAACCGAGTGAAATTATCGCGGATATGATTGAAGGTCTGGAATCGGACAACTATATTGTGATCGAAGATCGGCGTGAAGCAATCCGCGGGGGCATTGATCTGCTTGAAGACAATGATGTCTTGCTGGTGCTTGGCAAAGGCCATGAAAACTACCAGCTCATCAGAAATGAAAAATTCCACTTCAGTGACTATGAAGAAGTGGAAGAATACATAAAGGAAAAAAACAGTGAGAATCATTAAAATTCCTATTGGAAAAATCGAATATGAAACCAAAGACTTTGATGAAAGTCTGCTGGCTTCAATCGAAAGAATCGGTCTTTCTTTTTGCATCAAGGTCAATGTCCTTGAAGACGGCTACCAATGCGTCGACGGGCATAAAAGACTGACGATTCTGAATATATTGAATGTTGAAGAAGTGAATGCAATAGTCCTCAATGACGGTTCAAGCCGTTCCAACGACTGTTCGCGCTCGCGAAACTCTCATTAAAAGGAGTGTGGATTATGATATACAACGAAACAGTGGAAAAACTGGCCAAGGATTTCGATACTGATCTCAAAAACGGTCTAACCGAAGCGCAAGTGACTGTTAACCGCGAAAAGTTCGGTAAAAATGAGTTGGAAAAGAAACAAAAAGTTCCGATGTGGAAGAGGTTCTTGCTTCAGTTCAAGGATGCTCTTACTCTGATTCTGATTGCTGCGGCAATCATTTCGATAATTGTCGATTCCCATGAATGGATTGATTCGGCGATAATCGTTTTTGTGGTTGTCGTCAATGCGATTTTAGGTTTGGTCCAGGAGAATAATGCTGAAAAGGCCTTGGAGGCCTTGGAACAGCTGGCGGCGCCAAAAGCAAAAGTAATCCGCGATGGGGCGGCGCAGACAATTGAAAGCAATCAGGTGGTAGCGGGGGACATCATGGTCCTTGAAGCCGGAGACCGGGTTGCCAGTGATGGTAGAATTATCGAAGCAGCCAATCTGAAAGTGGATGAATCGGCCCTGACTGGAGAGTCGGTACCGGTAGACAAAAATGTCGCTTTGATTGAAAAGCAAGACGTTTCCATGGGGGACCGTTTGAATATGGTGTATTCTTCGTGCAATGTCACTTATGGTCGGGGGCTGGTACTGGTTACGGCAACCGGTAACAACAACGAGGTCGGAAAAATTGCCTCGATGCTTTCGGATACCGAAACCCAAAAGACACCGCTGCAAGTGCAACTTGACAATATCGGAAGGGCAATCGGGATAATCTGTATCGTGATTGTCGCTATTGTATTTGGAATTCAGGTTTACTCTAATGTCGGAATTCTGGAAGCCTTCAAAACAGCGGTAGCTTTGGCTGTTGCGGCAATCCCTGAAGGATTGGCAACTGTAGTAACGGTTGTTCTGGCTCTTTCAGTTTCCAAAATGGCCCAACGCAACGCGATTGTAAAGTCGTTGCCTGCGGTTGAAACGCTGGGTGCGACTTCGATTGTCTGCTCGGATAAGACGGGAACGCTTACTCAAAACAAAATGACGGTAGTACGAACATATCTTGATGGTGAGGAGGTCGAAAAAATTGAAACGGCCACAAGCAAGACTATCGAGATGCTCAATTATTTCACTTTGTGCTCAGATGCCACCATTTCGATGGTGGGCGACCGTGAAGTCGAAGTCGGAGATCCGACCGAGACAGCGCTGGTCAAGGCAAGTATGGTCAATGGTTACCAAAAAAGCACTCTGATGGACAATCATCCTCGAGTAGCTGAACTTGCTTTTGACAGCGACCGAAAAATGATGACCGTAATCGTCAAAGACGGGGATAAATTCCTCCAGATCACCAAAGGTGGTCCGGATGTCATCTATGAAAGATGCAAAGACAACAATCATGATGCTAGAATCGAAGCTAATTCCCAAATGGCAAACAAGGCCTTGCGGGTTCTGGCGGTTGGAATCAAACATCTCGATAAAGTTCCTGACGTATTGACCAGTGAAATGGTTGAGAATGATCTCGAGTTTGTCGGATTGGTCGGAATGATCGACCCACCACGCCAAGAAGCCAAGGCGGCGGTAAAAGAAGCTAAAAAAGCCGGAGTCAGAACAATCATGATCACCGGAGATCATGTGGATACAGCTGCGGCGATAGCGACTTCACTGGGAATTCTTTCACCGGGAGAAGAAGCCATCAGCGGCGATGCGCTTAATGAAATGAGTGATGAAGAACTTGCAGACAAAGTCGAACATTATTCGGTTTATGCCCGAGTGGCGCCGGAACACAAAGTTCGGATCGTCCGGGCTTGGCAATCCCATAACAAGGTTGTCGCAATGACCGGAGATGGCGTCAATGACGCTCCGGCCCTGAAACAGGCGGATATCGGATGTGCTATGGGGATAACCGGTACCGATGTTGCCAAAGGAGCCGCATCTATGATTCTGACTGATGACAACTTTGCGACCATAATCCATTCAATCAAGGAAGGTCGCGGGATTTATGACAACATCAAAAAAGACGTGCAGTTCCTGTTAAGCAGCAATATCGGTGAAGTTCTGACAATCTTTGGAGCTTCATTAATCACTCTGTTCACCGATGCCAGTTTCGGGGTTCCGTTACTTCCGATTCACTTGCTCTGGGTAAATCTGATTACAGATTCCCTGCCTGCGTTCGCGCTGGGAATGGAGCCGGTTGAAGAGGATATCATGGAAAGGAAACCACGTCCTAAAAAAGAAGGATTCTTTGCCAATGGTCTGGGAATGACCATCGCTTGGCAAGGGGTTATGATTGGGGCTTTCACTCTGATTTCCTATGCGATTGGTAATAAAATCAATCATGAAATCGGGATGACGATGGCGTTTATCACTCTAAGCGGCAGCCAGTTGGTACATGCTTTCAATGTTAAAACCCACCACTCGATCATTTCTAAAAGACTGTTCTCCAATATTTATTTATGGGGAGCGTTTGGTTGCGGGTTGCTTCTGCAGATTGTCTTGTTGGCAGTTCCGGAGTTGAGTCAGATTTTCAGACTTGAACCGTTGCACATCAACCAATGGTTTATCTGTATCGCTTTCTGTCTGGGGACAGTAGTGGTTTCGGAGATAACCAAATTGATAACCAAAAAAAGATAATAGTAAAAGCCTTGGACTGGTAAATCCGATCCAAGGCTTTTTAATCGTTCCAATCGGACAAAGTCAAAACGGTAATGTTGGTGTGGGTCTTTACTATCCCTATGAAATGTGGTTTAATAATATGGATAGAGACGGAGATTGGATTTTATGAAAAAAAATATAAACTCATTAATATTATACGTAGCCACATTGATGGTTGTCCTGATTGGTGATCAATTGTCAAAGATTGTCATCTCCAGCAACATGTCATTGGGGGCTTCGGTAAAAATAATCGATAATTTCTTTTATTTTACATATGCTAAAAACGAAGGTGCGGCTTGGTCGATGTTTGAAGGTCATGTCGGATTTTTCATTGCTTTCGCATTTGTGGCTTTAATCGCACTTAGTTATTATTTTATCAAGACTGATGTCAAACAGCGGTTGACCCGATTTGGTTTGATCCTGGTGATCGGTGGTCTTTTTGGAAATGTGATTGACCGGATTTTCTTCGGTTATGTGCGCGACTTTATTGATTTTATTATATTCGGATACGATTTCCCGATTTTCAATATTGCCGACATGGCAATTGTGATTGGGGTCGGACTGATGATGATCGAGATTTTTATGGAGGATGAATAATGGAAGTAGTAAATTTTAATATTGCTGAAAGGTTCGGAAGGATTGACAAATACCTGGTTGGTGAACTTGATGATCTGTCCCGTAGCCAGATTCAGGATATGATTGCCGATGGCCAGGTCACGGTTAACGGCAAAGCGGTAAAAGCTTCATACAAACTTGAAGTTGGGGATGAAATCGAAGTAACCATCCTACCGCCAAAGGATATGGATGTCAAACCGGAAAAACTGGATTTTGGAGTTGTATATGAAGATAGTGATGTCATCGTGGTCAACAAACCCAGTGGGATGATTGTCCATCCGACGCTTTCCATTGTATCCGGGACCTTGGTCAATGCCTTGTTGGAACATTGTGATGACCTTTCGGGAATCAACGGAGTCATGCGTCCGGGAATCGTTCATCGTATCGATAAGGAAACCTCAGGACTTTTGATGGTTGCCAAAAACGACCTGGCGCACCGTTCACTAACAGAACAATTGAAAGCTCATAGTGTCACCAGAAGCTACTATGCCCTGGTCCATGGCAATTTCCCCCACACTCATGGGAGAATTGATGCTCCAATCGGACGCGACACTAAAGACCGCCAAAAAATGGCGGTAAGATCTGAAAATTCCAAAGAGGCAGTTACCAACTTCACCGTAGTTGAAAGTTTCGACGATTATACTTTGGTCGAATGCCGTCTGGAAACTGGTAGAACGCATCAAATCAGGGTTCATATGGCTTATATTGATCATCCTGTTTTAGGGGATCCGAAATATGGATACCGCAAAGATGATGTCACTTATGGACAATATCTCCATGCCAAAACTTTAGGATTTGTTCATCCAAGAACCGGAGAATATCTGGAGTTCACTTCGGAATTACCGGAGTTCTTTGAGAAAAAAATCAAGGAACTAAGAGGTGACTAGCGGTGGCTAAAGTAATCAGTTGGGACCAATATTTCATGTCAGTCGCCAAACTGTCGGGCTTGCGTTCAAAAGACCCCAACACTCAAGTGGGGGCCTGCATCGTTTCTCAGGAAAACAAGATTGTCGGGGTTGGTTACAATGGGTTGCCAATCGGACTGGCAGACAGTGATTTTCCCTGGCAACAGCGCGAGGGTGAACTTGATGAGACCAAATACGCCTATGTGGTTCATGCTGAATTGAACGCGATTTTGAATGCCATCAAAGAATTGAAAGGCTGCCGGATTTATGTTTCCCTGTTCCCATGTCATGAGTGTGCCAAAGCAATCATTCAAGCTGGAATTAAGGAAATCGTTTACGAAGATGACAAATATACCGGGACTCCTAGCGACAACGCTTCTAAGAAAATGCTTGATGGAGCTGGGGTTAGCTACCGCAAGGTGAATCGTGTTGAACTTTCGGTGGAGACAGATTTTTAAAAAATAATAATCAAAAAGCTCTTGTAAAAGAGCTTTATTGCTATTCAAATTCACCTTTCCAGTTTCCGATTGCCCCGAGGTCGTACACTTTGGTATAACCGATTTCTTCAAGGGCTACCCGTGCCTGGTTGGAACGGTTTCCCGAACGACAGTAGAGCACCATGGTCTGGTCTTTTGTGGCAACATGGTTTGAGATTTCTTCTTCGATTACGCTAAGAGGGATGTTTAAGGCCCCGGCAACGTGTTTCTCGACATATTCTTCTGGAGTTCGCACATCAATGATGATGGCTTGCTCGTTTTCAATCAGATCGAGAGCTTGGTCATAATCGACGATTGAACCGCTAGGGGTAGCGCTGCAGCCGACAATCGCCAATGACAGCATTGCTGTTAATAGTTTTTTCATATTTTCCTCCTATAAAGCAAAAAAAGGCTCTTAAGCCTTTTCCATTGCGTTTTTAAGTCGTTTGTAGTTAGTCATATTGGTTTTTGTGACTTTAAACAACATTTTCTTCCCGTATTTTTTGGCAACGTCAAGGGCTACCGATTCAACTGAGGGGTTTGTTCCTCGGGGTAATTTCATTTTCAGTGTTTTGGACATATTCTGGAAATACTGCAGATATGCATATCGTGACAATATCGCACTGCACATAATTGCGAGATAGTTTTCCTCACCTTTGGGAACGAACTCCAAATCTTTAACCACAATCACCTCGTTTTTCAGATAATTGAAATAGGTTTTTGGAGATACGAATTGTGCTGCGTACTTGTCCGCTATGGCTAGTCCCACTTTTTGCATTACATTTGTAACTGCTTGATTGTAAAGCTTAGCTTTGATGTTAGCTAGATTATTGCCTTCGCTTGCCAATTCGTTATAATGGGAATTGTCAAGAATCAGCAAACTGTATACTAGCCGATCTTTGATTTCTTTGGCGATTTGTACAACTTCTTTGTTTGTCAGTTCTTTGGGATCCTTAACTCCCAATTGTACCAACCAGTCAAAGTCTTTTTCATCTACGAAACACGCTACCACACATAACGGTCCGAAAAAGTCTTGGGAACCGGTCTCATCAACTCCTAAATGAGTACCATCAAAGAAATTTTTCGCATAATCGAAATTACTAATATCACTGCCGCCGCTTAGGGTTTCAGGGGCCAGCATGATTCTATGGACATTAGATTTGACTACTGTATTGTTCAAGACCTATACCTCCTATCATGTAAATTATAACATGAATTCAATTTTTTTGACAGGATAATATTAATTTGTTAAAATAATTTGATAATAGCGAACTGAACTTAATTAGGGTTGGCTTTAAAAGGAGAAATTTTATGCTTACAAATTCAAATATCGATCTTATAATTATTGGATTTATCGTAGTATTTGCTATAGTAGGTTATTTTAGAGGGTTTATATTACGGGTTTATGACCTGTTTATCACGGTTTTAACGATTGCGATCGCGTATTATCTGTCGGGACCAATCAGTTTGATGTTTACGGCTCCGATGGCGGAATCTTTTTTGTTTATGAGTATGCTGATGAATCGGATCATCGCCTTTTTGCTCTTGCTGGGAATTGTCAGAATTGTGCTGGCTTTCGTTTCCATCCTGATTCGTCCGATGCTTAAAAAAGTTTCCAAACTGCCGATTGTCAGCGGGCTGAACAGCTTTTTGGGAGTAATAATCTCAGTGTTTGAAAGTTTGCTTATTGTATATGTATTATTGGTTGCTTTCGTGGCGACCCAGACAGATGTGGAAATCGAAAATACGACTGTTGCCAAAACAATTGTATCTTTGGCGCCTGATTATGCTAGTCAGGTGACCAACTATATCGAGTCATTGAATCTGTTGGATAATATTGAAAGTTACGCCAGTGATGGTGTTGATAAAAATAGTATCTATTATACTGCTTTGGCCCTGAATACGGCCCTGGATCATGATTTTATTTCCCAGGAACTATTCGAGGACAAGGCTGTTCCATATCTGCTTCAGGTTAGCAAAATGGATGGCACTGTTGAAATGAACGAGGCTGAATACAATGAAGTTGAAAAACTTCTTGATCGTCTTGACGGGATCGACAAAAGCAGTATCTTGGATAAGATAGAGGTAATTAATGGATAAAACATTAGAATTTGATATTGTATTAAATCAAATAAAAGGATATGCCAGATCGATAATGGCAAAACAATATTTTGATAATCTGGCCCCTGATTTCGATTTGTATGAGTTGAATGAAATTCACAATAACAATCTTCAGATGATGGATCTGATTTTGAAATATGGTCAAGTACCAGTGGCCTACTATGTGGATATCACCGAAATCCTTCAGAAAGTTGAAAAGGGTGGAACCTTGATCGGGCTGGAGTTTCTTGATATTCTCGGGCAGCTGACCAATGTCGAAGCAATTGAAAAATATCTTGATGATGTCAGTGAATTAGGAGTATTGCAGGATCTGTTCGACAGTCTTGTCTATCCCCATGCCCTGGTTCAAAGCATCATCAGATGTATTGACAGTGATGGGAGCGTCCTTGATGGGGCTTCACGCGATTTACGGCGAATCCGCAATGAGATAACTTCTCTTGAAGGAAGCATGCGTTCAAAGATCTCAGGACTTAAAAATCAGTATAAGGATTTCCTGTCTCAGGAGACTTTTTCGTCAAGGAACGACCATTTGGTTTTGCCGGTAAAAGCCAGTTATAAAAACACCATCTCCGGGATTGTCCACGCTGTCAGCGGTTCGGGCCAGACAGTATATATCGAGCCAAGTGCGATTGTGGCTATTTCCAATCAGATAACAACTGCCAAAGAGGCGGAAAAGGTGGAAATTCAACGAATTCTTCAGGCCTTGTCCAATGAGGTCAATACCTATCTCGATATTCTCAAATATAATCAGACAGCGTTGATCGAGATTGAAATATTGAATGCCAAGAACAATTACGGACTGGCGGTTAACGGGACAATTCCTAGTATCGTTGATGACTTCAGTGAATTCAAAATGATCAAAGCCCGTCATCCTTTGATTGATCAGGATGAAGTGGTACCCAACAACATTGTCTTGAGTGAAGAATATCATACCTTGTTGATTTCCGGATCGAATACCGGTGGGAAATCGGTAATTCTTAAAACAGCCGGACTGCTTTCAACCATGGCCCTGGCCGGTTTGCCGGTAAGTGCCAGTGAAGCGACAGTTCCTTATTTCGACAACATTTTTGTCGATCTCGGGGATGAACAGTCAATCGAACAGTCACTTTCAACTTTCTCATCTCACATGACCAGACTGACCGATATCACCAATCGGGCAACCAGCCATTCATTGGTGTTGCTCGATGAAATCGGAAGCGGAACCGATCCGCAGGAAGGGCAGGCTATTGCCCAGGCAATACTTGAATATCTTCATGATATTGACTGTCTGGTGATTGCCTCGACCCATTATTCCAAACTTAAGGAATATGCCAAAAACAGTGATTATATTCAAGTGGCATCAGTTGAATTCGATCAGGAAGAACTGAAACCGACCTATCGCCTCTTAATGGGCAATACCGGGAATTCATATGCCATCGAAATATCAAAACGTCTGGGCTTGAATCCGGACATCGTGGCAAAATCACGTCTGATCAAGGAAACCAACCTGACTGAAAATGAAAGACTGCTTGAAAAACTGGAGGCTGAAATCACCGAAGTTCAAAAGAACAAGGATGAGATTGAAACTTTGCGAAAACAGGCTGAACAAAAAGAAAATGACCTGACCAAGAAATTGGAGAAACTGCAAAAGCAGCGTGATGCCATGGTGGAAGAAGCCAAAGAGGAAGCCAACAAGATTCTTGAAGAGGCCAAGAGCCAGGTTCAGGAAGTTGTCAAGGACCTTGAAGCTAAGGCTACCCTTAAACCGCATCATGTAATTGAAGCCAAACGAACTCTTGATGTCTTGAAACATCAAAAGGAAATCAAAGATGACCACATCAGCGATCACCAGTATGTCATCGGTGATGTGGTGCTGGTAAAATCGGTTAATCGCGAAGGCGAAGTCATCGCTATCAATAAAAAAGGAAATTTGACCATATCAATGGGAGGACTCAAACTTAACGCCCAGCCAAGTGAAGTTATCTTCAAACACGCTCCATTCAAGAAAAAAATTGTCAAAAGCGGCGGGAAATCAGTTAAGACCCAGTCAACCATGACTTACGAGCTCAATATCATCGGGAAGCGATATGTTGAAGCGATGGAGGAAGTCGACAAGTTTTTGGATACCGCCCTGGTTAACAATTATTCAGTTTGTCGGATTGTCCATGGAGTTGGAAGCGGGGTTCTTCGCAAAGGGGTTCATGAAATGCTAAAGAAGAAGAAATTCGTCAAGAGTTTCCGGGATGGCGGTCCTAATGAAGGAGGACTGGGGGCGACCCTGGTTTACTTCGACTAATGGCGACCAAATATATCAAAGACAAGCTTTCGCTGCTGCCCCAAAAACCGGGCTGCTATTTGATGAAAGATACCAATGGGACCATTATCTATGTCGGAAAGGCGAAGTCACTCAAGAATCGGGTCAATTCGTATTTCAGCGGAACCCATAATTATAAAACAACCAAGCTGGTCAGCGAAATCGTTGATTTTGATTACATTGTCACTGACAGTGAAAAAGAAGCCTTACTGCTTGAGATCAATCTGATCAAGGATTATGATCCCAAGTACAATATAGCCCTCAAGGACAGTTCTTACTATCCTTATATCCAATTGACCAGGGAACGTCATCCCCGGCTTAAGATTGTCCGCAATGCCGCCAGCAAGAAACATCGCCATTTCGGGCCGTTTCCCAATGCAACAGCGGCCCGGGAAACACTAAAACTGCTCGATCGGTTGTTCAAATTGCGCAAATGCCGCAATATTCCCAAAAAGCCCTGCCTATATTATTCACTGGGCCAATGTATGGGCCCGTGTATCAATGCGGTCGGTGAGGAAGAATACAAGAAAATATCCAAGGATATCGCCAAGTTTGTCAATGGGGATACCCGGGAAGTTATTGCGAACCTCAAGGTTCAGATGCTCGAAGCGAGCGAAGATCTCCAGTTTGAAAAAGCGAAGGAAATCCGGGATCTGATTCAAAATATCAACCATGTGACCGACAAGCAGCATGTCACGTTCAACGATCTGGTTGATCGCGATATTATCGGATACCATGTCGATAACGGATATTTGAGTCTCCAGCTTTTCTTCATGCGTAACGGTCATCTGCTCTCTCGTGATTTCTCGCTAGTGCCGGTTGAAGATGATGTCAATGACCAGATTCTGACTTATCTGGCGACCTTCTACCAGACCAACACCATTCCAAGAGAATTGCTTGTTCCTCAGGATTTGGATATGGGGACTCTGGCTGAAGTTATCGATGCCAAGGTTGTCGTACCCCAAATCGGGAAAAAGGCCGACCTGGTCAAGATGGCGACTACCAACGCCAAAGAACAGCTTGAAAAGAAGTTCTTGCTGATGGCCAAAAATGAGCGGGCGACAGTTGGAGCGATGGCTGAACTTGGCCATTTGCTGGGAATCAAAGATCTGCGCCGGGTGGAATTATTCGACAACTCCAATATCCAAGGAAGTTATGCGGTGGCTGGGATGGTCTGCTTTATCGATGGCGAACCGGCCAAAAAAGAATACCGTAAATTCAAGATCAAAACTGTCGAAGGTCCTGATGATTACGCCAGTATGCGGGAAGTTGTTTATCGCCGTTATTTCCGGGTTTTGATTGATAAACTTGACCGTCCCGAACTGATCATTGTCGATGGAGGCAAAGGCCAAATCAAGGCCGCCTTGGAAGTTATCAATAGCCTCAATCTCGATATCAGAGTTTGTGGCTTGGCCAAAGATGATAATCACAATACGGCCATGTTGCTTGATAGCAACGGTGAAGAGATCAAGATAAATAAAAGAAGCCCTCTGTTTTTTCTGTTGACCAGAATGCAGGACGAGGTCCATCGCTATGCCATTTCGTTTCATCGTAATGTCCGTTCCAAAGCGGCAACCAAGTCAATTCTTGATGATGTTGAAGGAATAGGACCGAAGCGGCGTCAAATGCTAATGCGGGAATTCAAATCGCTTAAGAATTTGAAAAACGCTTCAATTGAAGATTTGAGCAAGGTGTTGCCCAAGAATACTGCGGCGAAATTGCATGACTATTTAAAGACACTTTGATATAGTAATTTGTTTTAAACTGCGCTATAATTAAAAAACAAATTGTGAATACAGAGGTAATTATGAAAAGACCAATAGGTGTATTTGATTCTGGGGTCGGTGGACTTACAGTAATTAAGACTTTGAAAAATATATTGAAAAATGAAGATATCATTTACATAGGCGACAACTATAATTGTCCTTATGGAAACAAGACAGTTGACCAGTTGTACGGTTACGCCTCGAAAATTGTGGAGTATTTCATTTCGCGAAATGTCAAGCTGATTGTTTTGGCCTGCAACACCACAAGTGCAAACGTGCTAGACCAACTGCAGGAAAACTATCCTGATGTCAAAATCATCGGGGTTATCGATGCCACTGTCAGTGATTTTATCAGTCAGGGCTTCACCAGCACTTTGATCATTGCCACTGAAGCGACAATAAAATCTCACAAATACAGTGATGAAATTCTAAAGTTGAACCGAAATATAAAAATATTTGCCAAAGCGACTCCAGCTCTGGTTCCCCTGGTGGAATCAGGAATTTATAAAAATGGAATCTTTGATACTCTCCATGAATACCTGGATGAATACAAAGGCAAAGTGGAAAGCATCATCTTGGGGTGCACCCATTATCCGATTTTGACTGGTCAGATTGAAACGGTCATGCCCAATGTCAAATGCATTTCATCGTCACACGCCATTTGTTATGAAGTTGAAAAGTACCTCGAGCATAACGATTTGCTTAACAGCAGTGGTGGCAACGTTGAAATTAACACTACCGGTGATGTCGAAGAATTTGTATTTTCATCACAGGGATTCTTTGACTATGGTGATATCGAAGTAAAATATTTGAATTTAGGAGATTAAAGTTGAAAAAAATTGTAGTTGTATCTGATAATCACGGCGCTTCCCTTTCAGTTGATCTGATCAAGGAACAGAATGAAGATGCCGATATATTTGTTCATTGCGGTGATAGCGAAGGAACCGAAGATGATCTGGAAGGATTTATTGCAGTGTCCGGCAACAACGACTGGACCAGTAATTTTCCGGTAGCTGAGAAGTTTGACTGTGAAGGAGTCGCTTTCCTGGTTACTCACGGGGACCGTTACGGTTATTTCGATCGCGATAGACAGATGGTTGAAGATTTGAAGTATTCCAACTGCGATGTTTTGCTTTCCGGTCATACTCATGTGCCCCAATTCAAGGAAGTCGATGGTTTCACCCTGATCAATCCGGGTTCATCGAGACTGCCTCGAGGCGGCTCGAACAAGAGTTATATGGTTCTGTATGTCGAATCGGGAAAGATCGACTATGAGCTGATCGAGCTAGTTTAGACCTCGGATTTTCCGGGGTTTTATTTTTCTAAAAAAAATCAAAAAAAGGCTTGATACTGACTGCCAAGTATGTTATTATTTCATGGCAGTCGAAAATGTCTACTTAGCTCAGCTGGATAGAGCACACGCCTTCTAAGCGTGCGGTCAGGGGTTCGAATCCCTTAGTGGACGCCATTTGAATACTAACAACCCGGAAGGGTTGTTTTTTTGTTCAAGGGGAAAATAAACTGATTTTGTGATATAATTTTATCATTAGGAGGGTGCTCTCTGAATGTGATAATAAACTATATGATTTTCTAGTCAGAGTTAATTCAAAATAATATGAATGTTGAAGATGCAGTGGTGCAGATAACCTTGAACGCGTTTTGTGTGATGTTTGGAGCGGTCCTCGCTTTGATTATTGTCAATTTCCATGAAATCTTATTATTTTTCAACTAATAAATATTGAATGCAGTGATAAGGAATGGTAATCAATTAAGAAGTGATTTTCCGTTTTGGAACATCTAACAGTACCAAAGGACAGTTGATATAATTGTCTTTTTTAGATTAAATGAGTTATTTATTTGATTAATTGCTTCATGAGTTTTAGAATATAATATATAAGAGTATATTTTATTTGTACATATGGAGGTTATTATGAATATCTATGATTTTAGTGTTAAAAGAATGGATGGAACCACGATGTCCCTTGGCGATTACAAGGGCAAAGTACTGATTATCGTTAATACGGCTACTGCCTGTGGCTTCACTCTCCAATACCATCCATTGCAGAAATTGTATGAAAAATATCATCATCAGGGTTTGGAAATTTTGGATTTTCCTTGTAATCAGTTCGGTCATCAGGCACCGGGGACCAATGAGGAAATCGCCCAATTCTGTTCAACCCGTTTTGGAATCACTTTTGAACAGTTTGCCAAAATTGATGTCAACGGGGACAATGAAGATCCGTTATACACCTATCTCAAGAACCAGAAAAAAGGGGTGCTCGGGAAAAAAATCAAATGGAATTTTACTAAGTTCCTGATATCCCGCAACGGTGAAGTTGTATTACGGGCAGCACCTAAAGATGATCCCGGTTCGATGGAGGATGATATCATCAGATTGCTCGATGAGAAGTAAAGTTAGCACTCAGATAATCAAATTCGGTACGACAACGTCTTTTATTATCCGATTCTATGATATGAAATTATGGTGTTAAGGTTATAAATAATAGAAAGAAATTGTTATTTGGTTTTGTGGTTTGAAAAGGTCGGGTGAGATAAGATGATTGCAAAATTTCTGATAATGGCTGTCGGTTTGTTGTTTTTGGTAAAAGGTGCGGATACGATGGTAAATGAAGCTTCCAAGGCAGCTAAAATACTGCGAATCCCCAGCTTTATCATTGGATTGTTCCTGGTGGCCTTGGGAACCAGTGCTCCTGAGGCAGTCATTGGAATCTATTCGGGAATCCAGGGGACCAATATGCTTGCAGTCGGGGATGTCGTCGGAAGCAGCATTGTCAATATCACGGTGGTTATCGGTCTATCATCACTTATTGCTCCAATCATCGTTGATTCCCAGGTTCCCCGTCGTGAGATTTTGTTGTCAATCATGATTCAGATTCTTTTGGCGGTGATGATGTTCACTTCAAACGGCATCTCCCGAGTCGAAGCCGGAGTCCTGATTGTCGGAATGATCGCATTTGTGGGATATGTCATGGACAAAACCCGCCAGATCCTTCGTAATGAGATTCCGGATACTCCCGAAGAAGGTCAGCTTTTTGAATACCTGGAAAGTCAGGAAGCAATAGCGCCCGAATGTGAGGATATTCCGATAATTGAATGTATTGAAAAGACGGGTTCTTATAAAGTGGCCGTCACAACCAACCGTAAAAAAGAGGTTTTTAAGCATCTTCCGCTGTTTTTATTGGGTTTGGCCGGTATGATAATTGGAGCCGAATTAGCGGTGGATAACGCTGTTGAAATAGCTCATAGTTTCGGTTTTGGTGAAGAGTTGATCGGACTGACTGTGGTTTCATTTGGTACCTCACTGCCGGAATTCGTGGCAGTACTGGTAGCTGTCCTGAAAAAGGAGGAAGATATCGCGGTGGGAAATATTGTCGGCAGCAATATCATGAACATTCTTTTGGTTATTGGAATCAGCGGATTCATCAATCCAATCACGATTCCAGACCAGCGGATATTCCTTGATGTAGCTATCATGTTGGGAGCTTCATTGCTGTTGTTTGTTCCTACCTATAAATTCAAACTGATCTCGAAGCGGACCGGATCGATTTTCATCAGCTACTATATTATCTATCTGGCAATCAAAATAGGAAGCATGTTTTAATTTATTTGACTCAATATCAGTAAATTGTTCTTTGAAAACGGACATTAATAGTGTATAATTATCATGCACCAGCCAAACTGGGATTGAGTTTTAATGTCCACTTAGCTCAGCTGGATAGAGCACACGCCTTCTAAGCGTGCGGTCAGGGGTTCGAATCCCTTAGTGGACGCCATTAAGAAAGTAACGACTATTGAATAGTCGTTTTTTTATTTGGGTAGTTGAACTGTCTTTTTTTAAAATCCTATAGGTATTCAATTTAAGTGTTTTAATGCGCACATAAAAAATATCCTAGGTGACTAAACCTAGGATATTTATTGATTATGTAATTGCCTAATATGCCTCGCTACTATAAATATAGATCTTTTTGTCTCGAGTGTTTACAGTTGGAATTAGAACGGTAACTTTAAATTTTGCGCCAGTATAATTAACATCCATCATTCCACCATATTTATTAACAATTTTCTTAATGTTTTTCAAACCGTAACCATGGTTAGAACCGCCCTTTCTAGAACGGATTTGTGAATTATTCAGATTGACTTTTCCATCGAAAGTGTTCTCGCATATAATCCTAATCATTTTATTTGGCATTAGAGAAACGGATAAGCTGATTCTTTTATCATCAGTCTTTTGAACAGCATCTAAGGCGTTTGAAGTAATATTCCCAAATAATGAACACAAATCAATATTTTCGATATGTGAAATGTCGGGAATTTCTAATTCAATATCTAGTGGAACATTCAAGGAATTACTTTTACTGATAAAGTCGCTGATTGTAGCGTCAAGGTAGATGTTGCCTGTATTTACTATGATAATTCTATTTTCCAGATCGTAACCTATATTCTTAATATAATCTTCCAATTGAACATATGATTTATCAGAGGCAAGATGGCCAAGCGTGTTAAGATGAATATTTATATCATGTTTCCACCCTTTGAGGTGGTTGTAAGACGCTATAGTTCTATCATACAGTTCTGTTTTTAGCTCATTCTCTTTTAACAACATATCGATACTGTATTTTCTGGTTAGGTTGGTGATTAGTGTTCTGGTTTGTATAAACGAAATTAAATTAACGGAAAACAAAGCTATTGAAACTACAAGTAAATACATATTACCAGAACTATATTCAAGATAATGTCTTAATATAAATACCATTGACAAAACAGATGCTAGCGGTACAAACAGGTATACATAAACTTGCCTTTCATTATTAGTAATACTTTTTGAGTAGGAATCTCTATTCATCAGATAGGAAATAATAAACATCAAAATAAATATTATTGTTCGCGTTATAAGCATCAACATTAATCTAATGAATTCTTCACCCATTAATTGCTGGATATCCACGCTAGAAAATGATGTTACCAGAGAAAGGGTAATTATTTCGACCAGGTTAAATATGAAAAAAGCAAAAACCGGAACCAAAAACTTAAAGAGAAAGTGGCCGGTATAGAAAATTAATGAGTATATGATATAAATCAAAAATACTAACAAAACTATATTTGAATTATACTGCTGAATGGTGAACAAGGTTAAGATTGAAGATACGAAAATAAAAGTTGCTGCGGTTATATAGCGCATTGGGAGATTTTTATTCACGAGCATTGAATCGATGAAAAATAAGACAAGAATTCATCCACAAAGTTGATAAGAATTTCAAATGCTAAATACATGCTGCTACCCTCCGAAATATTTCAAAAATAGATTTTGTACTTCTTTGATTTTTGATCGACCTACGGGAACTGAATCACCATTAGTAAGTTTAATGAGTGGCCGGTTAAATGAACCAATATATTTCAAGTTGACAATAAATGATCTATGAACCCGGTATAAATCATGGTCTACCAGGGATTTCTCCACTTCTGAGATTGGGATATTTATTTGCTTATCCTCATCGATCATATGAAAAACGCAATTGTGTCTATTCGCCTCGATATAAATAATAGATTTTGTATCAATCGTATAATATCCGTTAGATGCTTTTAAACGAATTACGTTATTTAGATTTTTTTGTAAAACGCCGGCAATTTTGTCCAGTGTTCGATTAAACCTATTGGGGTTAACTGGTTTTAGAATATAATCAATAGCTGATACTTCGTAAGCGTCAAATAGATGACACGTTTTAAAATTTAGTGCCTCGGGTTATAATTTCGTTGTAAGTTATAACAGGAGGTACTTTTTATGAATGCTCAAGAGCGTTATGATTATTGGAATGGTCTAGTTAAAAATTGGCGGATTTCCGGGAAATCCATTAGCCGTTGGTGCATGGAAAATGGGATCAACAAGAATTCGTTTTATAAATGGCGTAAGATCATTGATACTGATGAACTCAGCCAACCGGTTAAGTCTGATGGCCGTTTCTTCGCCCCGGTATTGATTGACAATCCCACCAGGAAGATTACAATCACTGTCAACGATGTGGAACTGACATTTGATGAGTCTCTGCTTTGTAAAGTGATTGGGGCTATCAAATGATTATCAACACTGATGATGTCAAACATATTTATCTTGCCACTGGACATGTCGACATGCGCAAGTCAATCGATGGTTTGTCTTTGATAGTGGCCATGGAGTTTGATTTGGATGTGATGAACGGCAGCTTGTTCATTTTTGTCAACCGGGCTCGCAACAGGATGAAGATTCTTTATTACGAAAATGGTGGGTTTTGGCTGTTTCTCAAACGGCTTGAAAGCGGAAAGTTCAAGGTTCGTGAAGATGAGAATTCAAACACCAGAGTCATTGATGAAAGACAGTTTCGCTGGTTGCTCGAGGGCCTTGAAATCGATCAAAAATATGCATTTAAAAACATGGAAAATCGGCTTATTATCTAGTAACTTGGCCGATTTTTTGGTATAATCTAGATATGAAAAATACCGTTAATATCAAGAAAATGTCACGTGAGGAATTAGAAAAATCCTACATGGCTTTACATACAAAAGTAGAACAATTATCTCAAGAGAACAGCTGGTACAAGGAACAGGTCAGACTGCAGCAGAAGAAATTGTTTGGTCAATCGTCTGAAAAAGTTCATGTTGATCAGTTGTCTTTGTTTGATGAGATTGAATTTGAATCAACACCGATCAATGATGAATCAAATATCACCGAAGTAAAATCTCATAAGCGCAAAAAGAAATCAAGAATTATGGATTTGGATTCCTTGAAGAACACTACGATTGATTATGTTTTGAGTGCTGATGAAAAGGTTTGTCCTAAATGCAATCATGAATTGCATGAGATGTCGAAAAAAGTTCGCAAAGAACTTATTTTCGTTCCTGCCAAAGTGGAAGTGATTAATCATGTCGAACACATCTACAGCTGCCGCAATTGCGAGAAGAACGACATCGAAGCAACCATTATCAAAGCTAATGGACCAACGCCATTGATCAGCGGTAGCATTGCTTCAGCTTCACTGGTGGCAAATATCATCAATGACAAGTATGTCAAATCGTTGCCGTTATACCGTCAGGAAGTTTCCTATCAAAGAATGAGGATCAATCTGAATCGTCAGAACATGTCAAACTGGCTGATCAGGGTATCAAATAACTACTTCAAACCATTGATTGACTACATGTATAAACAGCTGATGAAGGCCCAGTATATCAATGCCGATGAGACCAGCGTCCAAGTGCTACATGAACCAGGTAAAGCGGCATCATCGAAATCATACATGTGGGTCTATATGACTGGCAGAAGCGAAGCCAATCAATACGTACTGTTTAACTACGAGCCAAGCCGCGCCCATAAGCACGCCGTTAATTACCTTGAAGATTTCAAAGGAGTTTTGATATCAGACGGTTACCAGGCATATGACAAAGTCGAAGGTGTAACTCAGGCAGGTTGTTGGGCTCATGCTAGAAGGAAATTCAAAGAAGCTTTGGATCTGGTTCCTAAAAATGTCAATCTTGAGTCTACCGAGACATATAAATGTTTCGCAATGATCAACGAGCTGTTCGCCATAGAGAGAAAGCACAAAGATTGCGATTATGACAAACTGACCAAAATTCGGCAGGAAAAGTCATTGAAGAAAGTGAATGAATTCTTCAAAAAAATCCATGAACTTAAAAAGGTTGCTCTACCTAAATCTCATTTAGGCGAAGCAATCAACTATGCTTACAATCAAGAATCAAAGTTGAGAACATATATTAGTGATGGGAGAATAGATATCAGCAACAATGCAGCTGAAAACATCATCAGACCGTTCACTGTCGGCCGCAAGAATTGGCTGTTTATGAATACAGTTAAAGGTGCCAATAGCAGTTCCTACATTTACAGCTTGGTTGAGTCAGCCAAAATGAACAATCTCAAACCATATGATTATTTCCAGTATATCCTAGACCGTTTGCCGGATCTGGATATAACTGATGAAAAATCATTGGAAACAGTAATGCCGTGGGCAAAACTGCCAAAAGAACTGTATATCACTAAAAAATCATAGAAATATGATCTTTTAGTGCATCAACGTAAATATCCAACTGAGCCCATTATACACTGGGGCTCTTTTCATTTGTAGGTGCCTTCTATTTGACGCTTACCAAAGGTTAAATATATCTCTGTTTATATCGAAGTGTGTAGTTAATTCATAGTATTATTGAGGGAGAAAATACTATGAAGTATAGATTAACAAAATTATGTGTTATCGTAGTATATTTTACAGAATTATTTTCATTTAGATGTCAAGCTGTACTTGCCTAAGAATCTGAAACAAATTTTATTCAGGAAAAAAGAATACCCTAGAAGCATTTATTGAGGTGGAAATGTAAATACGGTAATTTTTTCTTTGACAGGTAATAAAACTTAAAGTACACATTCACAATTAAATTCTAATACAAGATATTAAGAAGGGAAAGTGCATTATAAATTGACAGATTGATAAGTCATTTATAATGTATCAGGTAAATTGAAATGACCAAGACAAATAAAATCAAAACAACATTTGTGCTAGTAATCATTTGTGGTTTTTTTATGGATTATATATTAAAAACTGATTTATTTTCGTTAGCAGCAATTATTTCGGTTATGATATTGGCCCTGATTTTCAGAAAGAAATATGGAATTGATCTGTTAGCGAGTCACAATAGCAAATTTAGCTACTTTATTGTTACCCTAATTATTATTTTGGTATTATTGATTTTATTTATGCTCTTCGGATTATTATCTTAGGCTGTAATGCTATCATGATCAAAAAAATCGCAATCTTAATGGTCCTATATTGTAGCTAGCCATTTTATTTGATGCCATCTAACCATAATCTAGTCATAATAAATAAAGGTCAATTCCAAATAATTTGATGAATTTTTCTTCAAATTGCTTGAGATTGACCTTTTGCTTTGTTATTTTATTGGTAATAAATCTAGAGAAAGAAAAAATGAGAGACGCCACCACCAAGCAGTTTCTCTCATTTGCCATATAGACAAGAATATGATAACGTATCACGGAGTAAAAATCAATAATAAATTGATGAAGATTGATTCGCGGGCCAAACTCCAGGCCTATTATAATGAATTGGTTTCCAATATCAATCGTTTTTCCTTGAGTTGCGCTGGTGACTGCCAGGGCAATTTCATAATTCATGGTTATTATAACCGAAGGGTGAAACTGCCTTTTGGCTTTTTTAATTTGAGAATAATGCGGCTAAGATGTAAGGATTGTGGCAGAACCCACGCAATTCTTCTTTCATGTTTGGTTCCATATTCAAGTATCCCGTTGGCTGTTCAAGTTGAGATTTCCATACATAAAAATAATCAGAAACTATTAAAAGCCATTCTTGATCGAAATCCCTATATGTCTGAGTGTGAAATTTATAATGTTGTGAGCAGGTATATCAATGTTTGGCAGCAACGTTTGATGTCGTTGAGAATTGAATCAAATGATATTAACCAACTTGTTGAAAGTTGTTTTTCAAATTATTTGATGCAGTTCATGCAATGTAGAAATACCATAAATATCCTGTATACCATCAACCACATAGGATGAGTTAAATAATCGATTCTATTAGTATATAGTGGGTGACGGAGGTATTATATGGATAAAAAAGAACAAGAATACGTAGCGTTGATGCGCCATCGGATCATTCATGACATCATTACCGGAAATTACGATGCTGCATGGTCTAAGAATCAGGCGATTACGGAAGCTACCAAGAAAGTCTATAAGAGTTTCGACAACCGTGATTTCACTGTCTCAAGCAGTACCATCTCCAGGTGGATTGCTGCTTACGAAGAGAAAGGCTTCGATGGATTGATTCCTCAAAAGCGAAGTGATTGTGGCAAGTCAAGAAGACTGGATGATGACATCGTTGAAACAATCAAATATTATAAGACAACCTATCCTAGATTGCCGGCAACTGTAATTTACGGCAAGTTGATTGAAAAGGGAATCATCAAGAAAACTGATGTTTCGCTATCAACCGTTAATCGATGTGTCAATCAGATAAAGTCGGAATTGCGTCTATCAAACAAGAAAGACATGCGCCGCTACGAAGTGCCCCATATCAATATGAACTGGGCTGGTGACAGTTCGGTCGGTCCTTACATAACCATTAATGGCAAGAAAAACCGAACTTATATGATTGCCCTGATTGATGATGCTTCAAGGATGATCGTCCATCTTGATTTGTATTTGAATGACAACACAGTCAATTTGATGGATACTATGAAAAGTGCGGTAACAAAATATGGAGTTCCTGAGATGTTCAGGTTTGACAACGGCTCCAATTATCGAAATCACCAGATCAAGATGATTGCAGCAAGGATTAATTCAACCATCAGCTACTGCAAACCGTACTCGCCGGAAGGAAAATCAAAAATTGAGCGGGTGTTTCGGACGATTAAAGATCAGTTCTTCGCCCAAATAAACATAAAAGATTACACAAACAATCTAGAAGGTTTGAAGCAGGATTTAAGCCAGTTCATCAATGATTACAACAACAAGGTGCATTCGTCTTTGAATGGATTGACACCTCATCAACGTTTTTTTCAGGAAAGCAATCTGATCAAAAGGCTTGATGATGACTTTATCGACAATACTTTCCTGTTCGAAGTAGAGCGGTCTGTCAGTACTGATTCGGTAATCAAAATAGATAATCGGGAATACGAGATTGATTATATCTATTCTGGTGAAAGGCATATGTTCCGATATACTCCGGACTTGGAAAACGTCTATATAGTTAACAAGAATACCGGCGAACTGGAACGGATTCACCTACTTGATAAAAACGCTAATTCAAAAGTAAAACGAGTGCAGCCAAAATTATGCGGAGGAGAAGATTAATGGAAAAATATTGGACCAGATACGGATTGGAATTCAATCCGTTTATCAAGAACTCAAAGAATTTATTTATTGAAACAAGTGAATACCAGGAATTGAAAGTACGCCTTAACAGCCTTTTTGAAATCAAAGGTTTCGGACTAATAGTCGGTGAACCTGGACATGGCAAAACAACCATGATCAGGAACTATATCAAAACACTCCCCAAATCAGCTTACAAGATAATTTATTTGTCAATGTCGACCCTTACAGTCAAGGAATTCTATATGCAACTGGCTGAGTCGCTGGATTTGACTCCTCGGTATCGAAAGAATGATCTGTTCAGGGAGATCCAATCAGCCATAAACCAGTTGATTTACGAAAAAAGGATTACCCCGGTGTTTATCTTTGATGAATGTAATTACATGAATAACGCCATTCTTAATGATTTGAAGATGATCTTCAATTTTGATATGGATTCCAAGGATCATGCGGTAGTCTTGATGGTCGGATTGCCGACAATAACCAGGAACCTTAAATTGACCGCTCATGAACCACTGCGTCAGCGAATGATTATCAATTACAAACTGGAGCCGTTAAACAAAACTGAAAGTCTTGCTTATATCAAAGACAAGCTCCAAGGCGGAAAAACAATTCAAGAAGTGTTCAACGACAATGCCATTGAAGCAATCATCAATGCATCCAACGGCACCTGTCGGGTTATTGATCGGATATGCGACCGGGCAATGTTTATCGGAGCAATCAGAAAAATCGAAGTAATTGATTCCGATTTAATCCTAGAAACAATCGAAGAGGTAGTAATTTGATAATCGAATACTTCTGCAACTATGATGAAAAAACATGGGCCAACGAGATAGTAATAGTCTCGCAAAACCCAGATAAGTGTGAATTCCAGCTAAGATATGACGGCAATGAAATCGAAGTGATAGTAGGTAAATCAGCCAAAGGAAACTGGATTTGCATCCCGTTGATGAAGCTGGGACTGGAACTATCATATTTCAAAGACAAATTTTGGAACAAGTCAGCTCTATTGCGCGAGATAGATCCAATCAGCAGCGAAGCCATATCACAAGCCATCTACAAATTAAACGAGTCAGGGATAATCGTCTAACAGGCGATTATTTTCTTTCTCCTCTAAAACATCATTTCAAATAAACTGAATATCCCATTCAATTAATTTGAAGAACATCAAAAAAGGACCAAAAGAAGGCCCATATAATTTGAAGAATCATCCATCAAATAAATTGACTAGCTACACTATATATGTGTTTGAATTTGATTTTAATCTCAGGTTGTAGCGAACCGATTAATTGCAAATGGTATGAGGAATTCGTCGGTGTTGAACAACTACACAATAATGTAACAGGATAAGCACAAATAATTGCAATAATTGATTCTGATCTATATGGCCTTTAGCAAAGTAAATACGAAGATATAATTGTTTATCAATATAATTATATTGATAATAGCAAAAAATTGAAGATTATAATGGTCATGGATCCGAGGTTGAATTAATTATTTCAGGTGATTCTGATAATGATATTTGTGGTATTGCATTAAATTCAAAATAAGTATGCTGTTGTCTATTGCGAAAGTAGGCGCTGTTTTTTATTTTATTAATCCGACGGAGAATTTACTGCTGTTTGTGTTAGCTATGATTTTATTAGTTGTAATAGTATTTCTGGATTTGACTTTTTTGGTAAAAAAACAAATACGCCTACGTTAAAATATGCTAGTTAGTATATGCATTAAACCCCGTTAACTGCAGTTCATTGACTTTGACAGCTTTGTCAAGTGCAATTCTAATTATATACTTGAAAAATTCTTTTGAGATAGGTAGGCTTAGTTTTCACTTTAGAAAATATTACTTAATGATACAAAGGGTTGTGAAGAAGGGATGGTGTGTTTATGGTAAAAATGCTCAGTGGCCATGAAGCTGCGCGTCAGCTCCTGATAAAGTTAAGGAAAAAGTATGGTTTTAGGAAGGAACAGAATTTCTGTGGGATTCAATATGTTGCGGATTTTCAAAAAGACCCATATAGATATATGCGATTTTTCATCCAGTGCTTAGGAGAAGAAAAGTCTGACCAATTGTTAGCTTTTGATAATAAATACTTCCATCTTAAGGGCAAATCAATTAATAAAATATCCTTAAGAGGATTTGATGACTACCGTTGTATGGAGAACGATTTTTTATCAATAATTGATTATTAGGAAAATCAAATTTCTGGGTAAATAAATGCAGTTGGAAAGGAAATTGTGTGATGGATATAGTGTTAGATTTTGAAGGGATTGAAGGAGTTGACGAAATAAATGGAATGTGAAGATAAATTGAGCACAACGAAATCAAATACAAGCAAGGTTAATTTGTCTTACCGTAATAAATTCTGCCAAATGAAACCTTAAATGTTTTCTAGCTTAGATCGTTATTCGATATAAAAAAGTTATTAGGAAATCAAATAAGAATTGGTATCACAATCATTGATATCATTTTGATGTCAAAAACATGAAATATCAGTAAAAAATAATTTTGAAGGGTGATATAATTGCCTGAAATACAGATATGAAATCACTTACAACTAATCCCTTAGTGGACGTCATTAAGAAAGTAACGGCTATTAGATAGTCGTTTTTTTTGTAACAATGACATGTCAGCAACTACCTATGCTGTCATTGATTTACAAGACCTTTTGTAAAACATAAAAATTGCTCGTACGATTATTTGAGTCAATTATGGACTATTTATCATTTGGTTTGCGTTTGCTTTTCACAAGCATAATTCATCTTGTCCATCTTAAGAAAATCTTAAGTTTTCGAACGTTGATACATTTCGGGGTTATGTGTAAAATATGAGGTAATGATATTATTGTATTTCAGTGAAATGAGGGGTTTGGATGAAAAAATTTAAGTATCGTTTAATTGGCCGGAGTATTTTTGAAGAAGAAAAATGTCTGGAAATGCTGGAAAGGGAAGCAGCTTCGGGTTGGAGGCTTGATAAAGTGGGAATGATTTTCTTTAGATTCAAGCAGGTATCACCATCCCAGATTAAGTTTTTTATGAATTTTTATCAGGCAAACGGAGAAGAAATCCGTCAGCTTAAAGACCAGGGCTACCAATATCTTGGGAGTTACCAAAAAGTATCCTTCCTGTACTCCGATAATCTTGAAACCCGGGAACCTGTTTATAATGCTGATTACAAATCTATGGCGGTAAATGAAGTTTTTGGTACCATTAAGATTGCCGCTTTATTTATCCTGGCTTTGTTAGTGGGGCTGCTTTTCAATTACAATGGGATGATCCGATTGCTGACTAGAAGCAGTCTGGCCGGATATTTGCTGTATTTCCACCGGGTACTACTTTCTTTTGTCGGGATTGCCCTGGGGCTTTACTTAATAATGAATGGTGTCGAGATGATCTTTGCCAGAATCAAATATGCCCGTTTGGCCCGAGGAGAAAATCCTCAGGTCAGCGGTTATCGCCTGATCAAGGTATTCCATTATATTGTTAGGTTCGGCTTGCTGTTGCTAATTGGTCTTGAAGTGATTTTGCTCGGTTTGAATAACCCGAGAACGCTTGGCTATCTAACTGTTTTGGCGATAGTCTTTGTTGCTTTTTGGCGGCTCTATGGCAAATTGATGATCATGAATAATGGAAAGTTGGAAAGATTTATCAAGCCAGCGTCCATTGTTGTTTATGTCTTCATATTTAACTTGGCCAGGTATCCTGATATCAACAGCATGATTATTTCTGGCAATGAAGCTCTCCAACAGGACGCTTACAATTACACTATTAACAATAATGCCATTTTGTATCAATCAATCGGATATTTTGGGTCTCAAACACCTCAGGAAAAAAATATCGAATATCTGAGTGAGTATAGAGAAATTAGATATTATTGCCTAGATAATTTCATCGCCCAAGATATTTTCAAGTTCAAGGTGGAAGAACTTGAACATCGCAGTCGGGGCTGGAGCGATCTGGATCAATTGTTTCTGGAAGCAGGCGGAGCAAAGACTCCAATTGAATATCAAAGTTATCAAGAGGCAATCATGTCATTACAACCAATCGATTCAGACAAAATTGATATGGGCTATTATTGGAACAATCATTATGTGATGATCAAAGACAAAGTGGTCCTGGAAGTTTTATTGGCAGAAGATCTGCCAATATTTGATCTGATTGATTATTACATGTCCTGATTTGTAAAATCACTATATTCGAAGGCAGCTGTTTAAGGCTGCCTTTTGAATGCGAATAATGTTTTTTAGGCGATTGAATGGGTAAAAATATCCTTTAACAATTGCATGAATTAAGTTCTTGTGGTATATTGAAAACACAAAACCTACCACATTGGTAGGTTTTAAGAAATGTTATTATTGCCTTCATAAAATCGTTAGTAAACTAGAAGTCGGTCTTGGTTTTGCCCTCAAGAACATCTTGAAGTGTGATGCCTTCGAGATAATTCGAAACAGTCTCGTACAGTCCCTGATAGATTGGCAGGGTCGGACAGGTTTCACAGTTTTCGCATTTGTTGGGATTGTGATCCATGCAGGCAACCGGAGCCAGGCTGCCTTCGGCACTGATGATTATATCTTTGATTGTGATTGCGGTGGGATCCTTGGCCAGTTGGTAGCCGCCAAGATGCCCTCTGGAAGCTTCAAGCAAGCCGTTTTTGATGAGCGGAGGGAGAATCTGTTCCATGTATTTCTTGGAAATGTTCTGATCCCGTGACAATTGCTTAAGTGGGATATACCCCTCATTGTTGCGGCTGGCCAGTTCGATCATCACCCGCAAGGAATAGCGGCCTCTAGTGGAAATTTTCATGGTATGTCCTCCTCTTTGATGCAATCATACCATAGCATATTGGCCAATTCAATCTTTGGCCATGGCGATTAGATTACAAAATATTGAGAAAGAGAGTTTTTATGATAAAAAAAGAAATTCAACAGTTGAAAAATGAAAAGGATTTTGTTATCTTGGCCCACTACTATGTGGATGGGAGTGTTCAGGAAATTGCTGACTATGTTGGTGATTCATATTACTTATCGAAAGTGGCCAAGGAAGTTGACAGCCAGAATATCCTGTTTGCCGGAGTATCTTTCATGGGCGAGAGCGCCAAGTTGCTTAATCCTGCCAAAAATGTCTATATGGCTGACGAATCGGCTGACTGCCAGATGGCCCATATGGTTGAACCCGAGGATATTGCCCTGGTGCGAAAAGAGCATGACGATGTGGCAGTGGTATGTTATGTCAATTCAACTGCCAAAATCAAGGCTTTATCTGATGTCTGTGTCACTTCATCAAATGCGCTTGATGTGGTGAATCAGTTGCCGGAAAAGAAGATTTTCTTTATCCCGGATAATAATCTGGGTCGCTATGTGGCGGAAAAACTGCCTGATAAGGAATTCATTTTTCATGACGGTTTCTGTCATGTTCATAAAAGTATTGAAGCTCCGCTGGTAAAGCAGGCAATGGCAAAATTCCCCGATGCGATTGTCTTGGCCCATCCCGAATGTACCCCCGATGTACTGGAGTTGGCTGATTATGTCGGAAGCACTTCGCAAATAATCGAATTGGCGACTTCGCTGGAAAATGATTCATTTATCATCTGTACCGAGATGGGAATCTTTTATGAGTTGTTATTGAAAAATCCCCAAAAGAAGTTCTACTCAGTCGGTCACCGCCAATTTTGCCCCAATATGAAAAAGGTCACCCTTGAAAATGTCCTTGAAGTGCTTGAAAGTCCCTTGAACGAAGTGGAATTGAGTGAAGAAGTTATGGAAAATGCCAGAAAGCCATTGGAACGAATGCTGGAATTAGCGGCAAAGGCCAGAGCTGTTTAGTATCTTTTGATTCCGGCACAACAATTAATTTGAAAATATTGATATAGGAGGCGGGAAATGCGAAATTTGATCTATCTTGACAATGCTGCGACAACTAAAATCAATCAAGTTGTCTACCAAGAGATGCAACCATATTTGCTTGACTGCTATGGCAATCCTTCGAGTCCTTACACTCTGGCGACCAAATCAAAAAAGGCTTTGAAAGACTCCCGGGCAGTAATTGCGGATTTTATCGGGTCCAAGGCTAAAGAAATATATTTCACTTCCGGAGGCAGCGAGTCTAACAACTGGGCTTTAAAAGGTGTGTCATTTGCCGCCAGGAGCAAAGGTAATCATATTATCACGTCCAAAATCGAGCATCATGCCATCTTGAAGACCTGTGAATATCTGGAAAAACTCGGGTATGAAGTGACATATCTTGACGTGGATGAAGCAGGGATGGTAGACCCGACTCTTCTTGAAGCCACAATCAGACCTACAACCATCCTGATATCTATAATGTTTGCCAATAATGAGATTGGAACGATTCAACCAATCAAAGAAATCGGCAAGATTGCCAAGGAACACCAAATCATCTTCCATACCGATGCCGTCCAGGCGTATGGGCATATTCCAATCGATGTTGATGAATTCAAGATTGATATGCTTAGTGCCAGCGGCCATAAAATGCACGGTCCCAAGGGCGTTGGAATGCTTTATGTCAGAAGCGGTGTGGCAATCGAACCTTTTATTCATGGTGGGAATCAGGAAGGAAAGCGCCGCGCCGGTACAGAGAATTTACCGGCAATCGTAGGTTTTGCCAAGGCGACCGAGCTGGCTCACACCGGTTTTCAAGGGCGGAATGAAAAAATGGCTTCACTTCGAGATTATCTGATCCACCGGATTTTATCCGAGATACCCTATACCAAGCTTAATGGTTCTTCAATGACCAGATTGCCCAACAATGTCAATATCGGTTTTGCTTATGTTCAAAGCGAATCGCTTTTGATGATGCTTGACCAGAAGGGGATATGCGCTTCGAATGGTTCGGCGTGCACGTCGAGCCGTATCGGCTATTCCCATGTTCTCAAGGCAATAAAACTTCCAGAGAATGAGGCTTTCGGTTCGGTTCGTTTTACCCTTGGCGAGGATAATACCAAAGCGGAAATGGATATCGTGGTCGATGAGTTGAAGACTATGGTGGAACGGCTGCGGATCATGTCACCGCTATATCCGGGGTAAGCTCAATCAGGTCAATCAAGCTTCCAGGAAAATCAGGAATAATAAAATTGAGGCGGCTCTCTAAGAGTCGTTTTTGACTTAATGTCAAAAAAATGATTTTATTCACATAAAGTTAATTTATTGTTGTTAGAATCGTTGGGAAGGATGGTGATTTTATGCGTGAAAAAATAGCACGTTTTTTATATGGGAGATATGGCAATGACCAATTGAATAATTTCTTGGTCGGGGTTGCCTTCTTAGTCATAATAATCAACGTATTCATCAACAGCTATATTCTGGTTGTTGTCAATTATCTGGTTTTGGCGTTGGCGATTTTTCGGATGCTTTCGAAAAAATATCAAAAAAGAAGAAACGAGTTGAATCGTTTCCTCAAATTATCACGCCCGTATCGGAATATCTGGAACAAAGTGAAACTGCGAATTGCTGATCGCAACAACAAATATTACCGTTGTCCCTCATGCAACCAGTTGGTTCGGGTGCCTAAAAAACGTGGCAAGATTGTAATTACCTGTCCGCGTTGCCAAAACAAATTTGAAAAAAGAACTTAAGCCAGGTTCAATAAGGTTTGACTGATCAAACTGACAGTTATGATGCTGATCCAGATGACAAAACCCATCAGGATCGGCTTTTTGGCATTGGTAAGCAATTTCTTGATATCCGTATTTAGTCCGATTGCACTCATGGCCATGATGATGAATATTTTAGATAGGGTTCCTGTGGTCATGATGAAGATATCTGGCAAAGGGAAAAAAGTTGTCACAACTGAGGCAATCAAGAAATAAACGATGAAAGTTGGAAATATTTTTTTCAGGTTGAATTTCTGATTTCCAGTTTTACGTTCAGTAATGATTCCCAAAACCAGGGTGATTGGAATGATGGCCAACGTCCGAGTCAATTTGACGATAGTCGCCAGACCGAGAATGCTGCTGTTGTGGATGCTGTCCCATGAAGCCGCGGTTGCAGTCACTGATGAAGTGTCATTCACGGCTGATCCGGCAAACAGGGCAAATCCTTCATTGGAAAGATGCATGATGCTGCCCAAGGTTGGGAATATCAAAGCGGCAATGATATTGAACAGGAAGATGACGGACATTGCAGTCACGATATCTTCCTTTTTGGCATCGATGACCGATGAACTGGCCGCAATGGCTGATCCCCCGCAGATACACGATCCAACTCCGATTAATATCGCTTGGTTGGTTTTGGTTTTTAATATTTTATGAAGAATAAAGGCCATGGTCAAGGCCGTAGTGATAGTTGATAAAATTACCGGTAGTGATGTGATTCCCATTGAGATTACCGCGTTAAAGTTCAGTTTGAATCCCAGCAGGATAACTGCCCATTGCAGGATTTTTTTGGAACTAAAAGTAATCCCGGATTCATATTGGGCGCGGTTCTTGAAAAATAATCCGCTGATCATTCCCAAGATGATTCCGGTTACCGGACCGCCGATAATCGGGAATTGACTTCCAAATATGTAAGCGACCAAGGCGATTGCAAGACAAAGGGCGAGGCCGGGGACTTTAGTGATGATTGATTTCATTGTGTTGTTTTGAATTGTTGTGTTCATTGTAATTCCTCCCTTGAGGGAATTATAATATTTGACTTAGATAAAATCTAATTATAAATATTTATTCATCGATAATAATATGTTATAGTTGGTTCGAGGTGATATCATGTTGGATTTTCGTGTTAACACATTTCTAATGGTGGTCAAACTGAGAAGTTATACCAAAGCGGCCCAGGCATTGGGGCTGACCCAACCGGCGGTGAGTAACCATATCCGTTATCTTGAGGATTTCTACAATGTCCGACTATTTGATTATAAGAATAAACGGTTGGAAATAACTGAGGCCGGTTTTCGGATTCACAGTGCCTTGATCACGATGAAAGCTGATGAGGCCCGGTTATTAAATGAGTTTAAAACCGAGGTGGAACCGCCGATTAGATTCGGGGCAACCAAGACTGCCGGCGAGTATCTGATTTGTGATCGAATCGCCACAATTGCCAAGGAATATTCGCTTGAATTCAAAATCAACAACACCCGTCATCTTTTGGATGATCTTAAAAACGGGAAGATTGATTTTGCGATAGTCGAAGGGTACTTCGATTCGAATCAATTCGACTCCTGGTGTCTGTCGAGGCAGGAATATGTGGCCATAAAATCGCCGCAACTGAAAATTGGGAAGAAGGCCGCTCTTCAGGATATTCTCGATATTCCAATCTATATCCGGGAGAACGGTTCGGGTTCGCGGGAAATCTTCAACCGGTTTCTCGAGGAGCATAATCTCAGTTATGATTCGTTTGCCAAGGTAAATATCATCAGTGATATCAAAATGATCAAACGACTGGTCGAATCAGGGGCTGGAATATCGTTCATGTATAAAATGGCGGTTGAAGAGGAATTGACAACCGGCAAATTAGAGTTATTATATCTTTTGGATATGGAGATATATCATGATATAATGTTTATATTTAATAGGAACACAATCTATCAGGACAAATATCTGAAGATATTTAATTTATTGAAAGAAGGATGAGTTAATGGCTTTTATTGATGACGGTCAAAGAGATGGTCGAAAAGATGAAGACTATTTGGAAATAATGGATATGCTGGAAATGGAAAAAAATCAAGATTTCCAGGAAATGGTTTACGATTTTGATGATGATGAAGAGGTAGTTAATGATTAATGAATATATAAATAACCGTGAATATGGTGAGGCGCTGAAGCTTCTTACCGACATGGAAGACGAAAATGTCCGTTTGCAAAGGCTCGTCTGTCTGATCGGTCTGGCCGATTATCAACAGGCGCTTAAAGAGGTGATGCTGGCAAAGGTCAAAGCTGAACAGAGCTACTATGAAGTGGTCGGGATGTATCTGACTATTTTGAAAGAACTGGAACGCTATGATGAGGCGATTGACATGGTCATTGAGGAATTGTCGATGCCGTATGTGCCAAGCAATTACGAGATGATGTACAACGAGGTTTACGATCAATTGCTGATTGCCAAACATGAAAGCAACATCGATTATAACAATCTGACTTTCAATCTCGAGGATATCGAGTCGATTCTTTCGGGAAGGAATACCAACCAGGAAGTGATCTATCTGGCAATCAACCAGATGCAGTCGTTGAATATCCGACGGCTGGTGCCTTATATTCATTCGTTTTTGAAAAATCCGGAAATACCAAATTTCGCTAAAAGCCAGGTGATTGAAATGATGATTGAACAGGTCATCGATGAAGAATTCCTGGTGGTCAAAGGTTTCGAGGAGGAGTATATCAATCCATCACTGATGACCAGCGTGCTAGATCAACCGGAAATCGGGTCGCTTGTCGATCTGCTTAGCGAGAATCTTGAGGATGAAAATCCGACTCTATATGAACAGGCTTTGCAGTTTTTGACTGTCTACCTGTATGATATTTTCCCAAGGATTGTCAATGATTATGAAGTGAATTCCCTGGCCGGGGCGATCCACTTCTATCTGGCTGCTTTGCAGGACATAAAAATGGAAATCGAAGACATCGAGATTTCATATTACGGCAACGAGGATGATATTCAGGAGTATCTCGAGAATTTCAGGGCAATTCAGTATTAATTAGTTGAATATACAGGCCGTTTAGTATATAATGGAACGCGAAACAATAAAAGGAGATTAGTATGAACACAAGCATTAAAAGATTAGAAAACGCAATCACAGAAGTGAAAATTTCTTTTGATAAAGAAGAATGGACTGCAGCTAAAGAAGCAGCAGTTGACAAATTAGCAAAAAACGTTAAAGTTGACGGATTCAGAGATGGGAAAGCACCAAAACAATTAGTGCGTTCTAAAATTTCTGATGCTTCAATCCAACAAGAAGCAATCGATGCATTATTGTCAGCAAATTACTCAAAAGCATTGATGGACAATAATATCGCTCCAATTGCTCAACCTGCTGTAAATATTGAAAGCCTTAATGATGAAGGTGTGACAATCGTAATCAATGTACCAGTTTTACCAGAAGTAGAACTTGGACAATACAAAGATTTAGAAGTTGCCAAAGGTGAAGTAGAAGTGACTGCTGAAGATATCGAAGCAGCATTGAAAAACTACCAAGAACAATTCGCTGAATTAGCAGTTAAAGCTGAAGACGGTGCAGTTGAAACTGGAGATACTGCAACAATCGATTTCGAAGGTTTCGTTGATGGTGAAGCATTCGAAGGTGGAAAAGGTGAAGCTTATCCATTGGAAATCGGTTCAGGATCATTCATCCCAGGATTCGAAGATCAATTAGTAGGTCTTAAATCTGGAGAAGAAAAAGACGTAGTTGTAACTTTCCCTGAAAATTACGGTGCTGAAAACCTGGCTGGTAAAGAAGCTACTTTCAAATGTAAAGTAATTGATATCAAATCAAAAACATTACCTGAAATCGATGATGAATTAGCTAAAGATGTAAACATCGATGGTGTTGATACTTTAGATCAACTTAAAGAACATGTTCAAAAAGATTTGACTACTCGTAAAGAATCAGAAGTTGAAAACAAATTCAATGAAGATTTATTCAAAGCAATCATCGAAAACTCAAAAGTAGAAGAATCTGCTGCGATGATCGAAGGTGAAGTTCAACAATTATTACAAGAAATCGAAATGAACCTGCAACAACAAGGAATGAACTTTGAATTATATGAACAATTCACTGGTCAATCAAAAGATGTGATCGCTCAAAACGTTCGTCCACAAGCAGTTGACAGATTCAAATTAAATGCTATCTTGGCACAAATCGTAAAAGCTGAAGGTTTGGAAAATACAGCTGAAGAAATTGAAGCTGAATTACAAATGATCGCTGATACATACCAAAGAGAGTTAGAAGAAGTTAAAAACATCTTCGCAAATAACATGGACCGTTTAGAGTCTGATTTACTTACAAGAAAAGCTCTTGAATTAGTAAGAGACAACCTTAAGAAGTAAATAATCCAAAGACGCTAAGGCGTCTTTTTAAACAAGGAGGAAAACTTATGAGTGAACAAACAACACTTAGATACCCGGTAATCTTTACTCGTGGAATGATTGTTTATCCTAACAATAAGTTAACGTTAGATGTCGGCCGCCCACTTTCATTAGAAGCGGTTGAGCAAGCACATGACGATTTTGAGGATAACATTATCATGGTTTCCCAAATCGACCCCGTAGTAGAAAATCCTACCGAACAAGACGTATATTACACAGCTACTTTATGTAAAATTTCCAAAAAGATCCGTCGTGCCACTCAGGGCTCTATCAGAGTCACTGTGAGAGGTGTCGAACGTTTCAAAGTATCGAACTATGAATTCACCGATGAGACAATCTATGCCAACGGGGAAATTGTGGAAGATGTTCGTGGAAATGGTGACGAAGAAGTTGCGTTGGTACGTAAACTGACCCAATATTTCCAGGAAAGTCAGAAATATCTGCCTCATATGCCGACTGTTGCAATCAACAGATTGGAAGGCGGAGTGAGTCCAAGTGAATTGGCGGACACCCTGGCTATGTACCTTCCTTGTAGTTTACAAAGAAAACAAAACATCTTAGAAACATTCAATATCAATGAACGTTTGTTGCTTGTTGCTCAAACAGTGGAACAAGAAAGTTCAATCACATTGATCGAGGAAGAAATCAACCGCAAAGTTCGTGAATCAGTTGATGAGAACCAGCGGGAATTCTATCTTCGTGAAAAGCTAAAAGCTATTCGTGAAGAGTTGGGTGATACAGTTGACAAGGAAGATGACGCAAGTTATATCCGTAAGGAACTGGAAGAAAACCCATACCCTGACCATATCAAGAAAAAAATCCTTGAGGAACTCCGTCGTTTTGAAGCGATGCCTCAGGCAAGTTCCGAGTCGAACGTTGTCCGCAACTATATCGACTGGATGATGAAAATCCCTTGGTATCAGGAAACTGAAGATATCGAAGATATCAACCATGTGCAGGTTGTTCTTGATGAAGATCACTACGGACTTGAAAAAGTAAAAGAAAGAATCATCGAACATCTTGCAGTAAAACAAATGACCAAATCATTGAAAGCACCGATCATCTGTCTGGCTGGGCCACCGGGTGTCGGGAAAACATCATTGTCCAAATCGATTGCCAGAGCGTTGGGACGTGAATTCGTCAAAGCCAGTCTCGGTGGGGTTCGTGATGAAGCGGAAGTCCGTGGACATCGTCGTACTTACCTGGGGTCAATGCCGGGAAGAATCATTCAGTCAATGAAAAAAGCCGGAGTAGTCAATCCGGTATTCCTGCTTGATGAAATTGATAAAATGGCAAGTGATTACAAAGGTGATCCTACTAGTGCCATGCTTGAAGTTCTAGATCCAGAACAAAACAGTTTCTTCTCGGACAACTACCTGGAAGAACCATATGACTTGTCAAAAGTACTGTTCATTGCAACTGCGAATGATCTGGGAACCATACCAGCACCATTATTGGACCGTTTGGAAATCATCGAACTGTCAAGTTATACCGAACAGGAAAAACTGATGATTGCCAAAAACAATCTAATCAGAAAACAAAGCGAAATGCATGGGCTTAAAGATGGTCAGTTGACCATCACAGATGCGGCGATTATGGAAATCATTCGTCATTATACTCGTGAGGCCGGAGTTCGTTCACTTGAACGTCTGCTTGCCAAAGTTTGCCGTAAAGCAGTCCTTGAAATCCTTAAAGATGGTAAGGAAAGTGTTGCGGTTGATGTGGAAGATTTGGAAAGAATCCTTTCAAAAGCACCATATACCCATACTAAGAAACAAAAAGAACCGACAGTCGGTGTTGTTACCGGCTTGGCGTGGACTCAATTCGGAGGAGATATTCTTCCAATAGAAGTCAATCACTTCAAAGGTTCCGGGAAATTCATCATCACCGGACAACTTGGTGATGTTATGAAGGAATCGGCATCGATTGCCCTGGATTACCTGAAAGCCAATGTCGAAAAATACGATTTGGAAGGGATCGAATTCGATAAATTTGATATCCATATCCACGTTCCTGAAGGAGCGGTTAAAAAAGATGGACCTAGTGCCGGAGTTTCTTTGACAACAGCAATCTATTCATCATTCAGCGGTAAGTTAGTCCGTGATGATATTGCGATGACCGGAGAAATCACTTTACGTGGTGACGTTCTGGCCATTGGCGGATTGAAAGAAAAAGCAATCTCAGCTCACCGTTCAGGAATCAAGAAGATTATCATCCCATCTCAAAATGAGAAGGATATCGAAGACATCCCATCAGAAGTTCGTGATGAAATCGAAATCGTATTGGCAGAACATGTCGATACAGTCTTTGAACATGCGTATTTATAATCACTACCTAGTGTAGTGATTTTTTCTTGTGTTTTTCCAATTAATTGTTATACTGTCTTTAAAGCGAGGATGTTAATATGGCTAAAATAAAAAAATCTGAATATATTTTGTCGGCGGCCTGGGAGTCGCAATGGCCTGAGGAGGATCTTCCGGAAATCTGTCTGGCAGGACGCTCAAATGTCGGAAAATCTTCATTCATCAATACAATGCTTAATCGAAGCGGATTGGCAAAAGTTTCATCTAATCCCGGGAAAACCCGGACATTGAACTTCTATAATGTCAATGATGAACTGCGATTCGTCGATGTTCCCGGATACGGCTATGCCAAAGTTCCGGAGCACATCCAGGCATCGTTCGGGAAGATGATTGACACTTATATCACCAAGCGAAAAACGCTCAAGGGGATGATTCTATTGGTCGATTACCGTCATGTTCCAACCAATGATGATGTGACGATGTATGAGTATGTCAAATATTACGACCTTCCAGTGATTGTGGTGGCGACCAAAGAAGACAAAATCAAAAGAAACGAACTGAAAAAGTTTGAAAAAAGAATCAAAGAAAAACTGGATTTCGATGAAAATGACCGATTTATCCGTTTTTCTTCACTGAAAAAAGTTGGAATCGATCAGGCTTGGCAAGCCATCTATGACTTATGTGATGTAAATTTCGACTAGTCGTTGATTTTTCAAATTTTCCGTGTTAGAATTATATGGCAATGATTTGGAGGAGTACTAAAGTGGATTTCAAAGAGACCTCTTGGATGGTGTGAAAGAGGAGAGAAGCTTTAAGAAGGTAGCCAAGGAGCCTGGAGACTGAACCTAAGTAAGTTTTCACGTTTGACCGCGTTAAGGTTTTGAGAGCTTGTCGGGGAACCGGCAGGAATTAAGGTGGTACCGCGATAATTATGATCGTCCTTATCAGGACGGTCTTTTTTTATTTCAGGAGGAAAAAGCGATGAGCGCAGCGATGCAGGATTTATTATTTTTATCATTAACAGCAGTAGTAGTTCTTGGGGTTGTCCTTTTTTATGCGAAAAGATATACCAAGGCCAAGAAAAGAAGTCAAGACGCAATGGATACTATCGAACAGATGAAGGAAAAATACCGGGTGATTTCTTTGGAAGACTTGGAAAATGCACCTGATGGGAATTATACTCATGTAATCCTTTATCATTTGATGAGTAAGGAAGATGAATATTTTAAAATTGATGATCCGGATGTTTCATTCCATGATTATATCACCAAGCCGGAACGAAAAATTTACGGTCTCTATCTGTTGGAACGGGAACTTACCCATAAAGGTTCGATCGAAAGATTCATGACCTCTCAAGAAGGTTCGATGTTCGTCAAAGACCTTGAGGAACTGTTCACCGATGTCAAACAATTCGAGCTTAAGGATTGCTTCTTTGAGGCAATCGAATATTATCGTTATTCAGTCGGGGAAACTGATGTGGAAAACGAAGAAGGGGCGTATTCTTCATATAATTTGAGTGACTTCAAAGAAGAGTTGATCTCATTTATCCGTCAGGAAGCTTTTTTGAGTACTATCAATGAATATGTGGGCGAAAATGCTTCGTTATTTATCGAGAATTAAGGAGAAATTATGAAACAATTAGCAAGTAAATATGATCATAAGGCTGTAGAAGCCGGAAAATATCAAGAATGGCTGGAGAAGAAGTATTTCGAAGCTGGCGACACCAGCAAGAAACCTTATTCAATCGTTATTCCGCCACCGAATGTAACCGGAAAATTGCACTTGGGGCATGCCTGGGATACTACTCTTCAGGATATGATCATCCGTCATAAAAGAATGCAAGGATATGATGCTTTATGGCTACCGGGGATGGATCATGCCGGAATTGCAACTCAGGCCAAAGTAGATGCCCGTCTGCGTGAACAGGGAATTTCCCGTTATGACCTCGGTCGTGAAAAGTTCCTGGAACAATCATGGGCTTGGAAAGAAGAGTATGCGGCGATTATCCGCCAACAATGGGAAAAATTGGGATTGTCACTCGATTATTCCAAAGAGAGATTCACCCTTGACCAAGGGTTGAATGATGCGGTAACGGAAGTCTTCGTCAAACTTTACGAAGAAGGACTGATGTACCGTGGCGAAAGAATCATCAACTGGGATCCGGTTCAAAAAACGGCTCTTTCAAATATCGAAGTTATCCATAAAGAAGTAAATGGAGCAATGTATTATTTCAAATATAAAATGGCTGAAGATGACCGCGAGCTGATTATCGCGACTACCCGTCCGGAAACAATGTTCGGGGATACGGCGATTTTCGTCCATCCTGATGATGAGAGATATCAGGATATTATCGGGAAAAAAGCAATCAACCCGGCTAACGGTGAAGCGTTGCCGATCATGGCTGATGATTACATCGACATGGACTTTGGAACTGCAGTAATGAAATGTACTCCGGCCCATGACCCTAATGACTTTATCTTAGGTAAAAAATATGATCTTGGAATGCCAATCTGTATGAATCCTGATGGAACCATGAATGAATTGGCTCACAAATATGAAGGAATGGACCGTTTTGAGTGTCGTAAGGCCTTATTGGCGGACTTCAAGGCAGCCGGTGTGGTTGACCATATCGAGGAAATAGTCCATCAGGTTGGACATTCGGAACGTTCTGATGCGATTGTCGAACCATATCTTTCTAAACAATGGTTCGTAAAAATGGAACCATTGGCAGAAGCTTCTTTGGCTAACCAACAGACTGACGGCAAAGTAAGTTTCGTACCGGAACGTTTTGAAAAAACATTCAACAATTGGATGGAAAACATCGAAGACTGGTGTGTATCACGTCAGTTATGGTGGGGTCATCGAATCCCGGCTTGGTATCATAATGAAACCGGTGAAGTCGTTGTCTCAAAAAATCCGCCTGAAGATATCGAAAACTACACTCAGGATGAAGATGTTCTGGATACTTGGTTCTCTTCAGCGCTGTGGCCTTTCTCGACGCTTGGGTGGCCTAATACCGACAGTGAGATGTTCCAACGTTATTTCCCGACCAACACGCTGGTTACCGGATATGACATCATCTTCTTCTGGGTAAGTAGAATGATTTTCCAATCACTGCACTTCACCGATCAACGCCCATTCAATGACGTGTTGATTCATGGTCTGATCCGTGATGCCAACGGGGTTAAAATGTCGAAATCCCTGGGTAACGGGATCGATCCGATGGATGTTATCGACCAATATGGCGCTGACACCCTGAGATACTTTTTGACTACCAACTCGGCTCCGGGGATGGATTTGCGTTTCATTCCGGACAAACTGGAATCGGCTTGGAACTTCATCAACAAAATCTGGAACTCAGCCCGTTTTGTCTTGATGAATATCGATGATGATCTTAAATATGAAGACCTTAAATTTGAGAACCTGAACTTGTGCGACAAATGGATTTTGAACCGTTTGAATGAGGTTATCGAAGAAGTCGATGCCAATATGGAAAAATTCGAATTCGTAGTTGTCGGATCAACTCTGCATCAGTTCATCTGGGATGATTTCTGTTCTTGGTATATCGAGCTTGCCAAAGCACATCTTAACAGCGATAATGAAACTGAAAAAGAAGCAACTAAAAACACTCTTGTTTACGTGATGAATTCAATCGTCCGACTGCTTCACCCATTCATGCCGTTCATGACTGAAGAAATCTACCAAACTTTACCGCATCTTGAAGAATCAATCACAATCGCTTCTTATCCGGAAGTGAATGAAGATTTCAATGATGATGAAGTAAATGACAAATTCGCATATGTCATTGATGTGATCAAAGGTATCCGTGATATCCGTGCCAACTATACAATCAAAAACAGCATCGAAGTGGTTTACTCGATTGAGTCAAATGATGACAATATTACTGAATTGCTGCAGTCAGTTGATCTGTATATCAAAAAACTGACCAACTCGACTTGCAAAGGTGTCAATGTTGAACACAGTGATGATGTGGCAATCGTGACCATCAAAGGCGGTCAGTCAATCGTGGTTGAACTTGGTGATTATGTCGACAAGGAAGCTGAAAAAGCGAAACTTGAAGACCAAGCCAAAAAAATGCAAAACGAAATCGCCCGTTGTGAAAAAATGCTTTCCAATGAGCGCTTCCTGGCAAAAGCTCCTGAAGCCAAAGTCAATGAAGAAAAAGCCAAACTGGCCGACTACAAATCAAAATATGACGCTATCATGGCACAGCTTGAAAAATATTAGGATGATTAATTTCATCCTTTTTTTGTTTTCTCGAGTAAACGACTGGTGATCCCTGTATATCATTGATGAGAGATGAATGGTAAAGGAGAACAAGATGCAAGAATTAACACCAGAGCAACAACAAATGATTTCGGCCGGGTTTGGATTGGGAACAGTTCTGATCTGTATTGTCGTGGGTACCGGGGTATACAAGATTTTCACCAGCTCGCGGGGAAGGATTTCAGTACCGTGGTTCATTTCCATGGAATGGTCGCGATAACCAAGGGCACTTCGAGTGCCTTTTGGTCATGCTAAAAACCCCACTAAGGGAACGTCCCCGCGAAAAAGCCCGGCGGCTGGGGATTGCAACTCTATCCAATCAGGAACTCATGGCCATCCTGTTAAGAACCGGTACCCGGGAAAATTCGGTGCTGGAGTTGGCGGGACTCCTTCTAAGCGAAGCTGATGGAATCGAAGGCCTGGTCGATCTTTCAATGACGGAACTAAAGCAAATCAAGGGAATCGGCGAGGTCAAGGCGGTTGAACTGATGGCTGTGATTGAACTTTCCAAACGGTTGATGAGCGGTTATAAAGGAGCGCGCCTGGTACTTGACTCACCCCAAGTGATTTATCGTTATCTTGGCGGCAAACTGCAACTTGAATCGCAGGAGAAGGTCGTGTTACTCTGCCTCTCGGCGACATTGCAATTGGTCAGTGAAAAACTGATCCACATCGGTTCAAGCGACAGTTCGATTTTCTCAATCAAGGATATTCTCCGGGAAGTTCTCAAATCGGGATCGGGCCGGTTCATCGTGATTCACAATCATCCCAGCGGAAATCCCCGACCTTCGCCTTATGACATCGAAGCAACCAAAATACTCCAGCGTCAGGCGGAGGAACTTGGACTGGAATTGGTTGATCATTTGATTTTCGGCGAAAATTGTTACTACAGCATTTTGACTGACCGGCTAATCAACTCGAATTGAATTGCTTTTTTGGGCTTTTGTTTGTATAATATTTTTCGAGGTGATTTATTTGAAAAACAACTTGGTAAGAACGATTTTGGTTGTAATAATTGTTTTTAGTCTGGTAGTGGTTACCGTTCAATCATTGACGAGCCGGAATCGTACGTATTTGGAGTCGGTTTTGCATGATACAGTAGCCTCGATAGAATATTATGTAGTCAAACAGCCATTGGAAATGGTTGCAAATATATTTGAAGAAATCCATGCGGTGACCGATGTATACAACGAAAACCGGTTGCTTCAAGAAAAACTGAATTCCTATGCTTCAATCGAGGCGAATACGGATGTCCTGGCCAATGAGCTGAATGAACTAAAAGAACAGTTGGATCTGGAACATCTGCCAACTGAGTATCAGGTCAAGACTTTCTCGCTGATGACGCGGTCTTTTGACAAATGGGATGATGAAATCACCATCAATGGTGGTGAAAACAGTGGCCTTTCCAAGGACATGGTGGTGGTAAACAATATGGGGATGGTCGGAGTAATCACGTCAACGACACCGATAACAGCCAACGTCATGTTGCTTACTTCCGGAAATTATGTCAATGAAGTACCAATTATGTTCACGGTCGAAGACGGCACTGTCTGCTACGGTCTGGTTGAAGGTTATGATGATGAAAATGAAGCGCTGGTGATAAATGTTTTGACCAATGTCGAGGTTATCCAACCGGATATCAAGGTCTACACATCGGGACTTGGCGGACAGGACAAGGCACCCAAGGGGATTTTTGTGGGAACCACTTTGCGGCTTCATGACTATGGTGATGCGACCAGAAAAGTCCTGTTGGTCAAACTGGCAGCAAATCTGAATGACCTGGAATACATTTCCGTGGTCCAAAGAGGCTGATATGAAAAATAAAATTGTCAGATTGTCGCTATTTCTTGTCGTTGCTTTTGCAATCGACTCGACAATTACCTATTTTGTGCCATATCGGATTTCGAATATGTTCGAGTATATCTCCAGTGTCGGAGTGATCATGTTCGCATACGTTGTCAATACGGTTTCCCGCCGGCACCAGTATGCCTATGCCCTGGTGGTGGGACTGTACTATTCAATCATTTATGCCAATTCCCAGTTCATTTATGTCTGGCTTTTCGTGATTGACACCTACCTGGTCAATCACTATATCCAAACCCGGAAGATTTCTTTTTTTGAGAGTGTGGTCATCACAATCGGATTGATCACAATCAATCAGGTTATTCCTTTTATTGTCTATACGGTATTTCAAAGGACCAATCTTTCAATCGAACAGTTCATCACCTTGCGCTATCTTCCAACCGTGGTTGGAAACCTGATTGTGGGGGTGTTGGTCTATCTGGTGGTTGATCGACTGAAAACATTTGAAGTTGACCAAACTTTTTATTAAATAATGGTTGACACCAGGTTGATTTAGTGGTAAAATTCCTGTGTTGTAGACCTCTAGCTACAACCGCGCATAAGAGGTGTCAAAGCGGAAGCTGCCTTGGTTGGCGAGTCTAAGAAAATCATAGGAGGTGCGCAAGCATGTACGCAATTATTGAAACAGGCGGAAAACAATTAAAAGTTGAAGTAGGTTCAACTATTTTCGTTGAAAAATTAGATGTAGAAGCAGGAGCTGATTTTACTTTTGACAAAGTATTATTCATCGGTGACGAAGCTGCTAAAATTGGTGCTCCATATTTAGATGGTGCAACAGTTACTGCAACAGTTGAAAAACAAGGTAAAGAAAAGAAAGTGACTATTTTCAAATATAATGCTAAAAAACATTATCATAAAAAACAAGGTCACAGACAACCTTATACAAAATTAACTGTTACTGCAATTAACGGATAATAATGATCGAAGTTACTATTAAAAGTAGCAAAAGTGAAATTAAACAAATAACGATTTCTGGTCATGCACTTTCGGGTGATCCGGGATTTGATCTGGTTTGTGCGGGAGTGAGTACTTTGGTTTACTCGGTCTTAAACACTTTGGATTACAAAGGGGCTTTTAAGAAACCTGATTGCATTTATGAAATCGAAGAAGGATTTACTGATATTCAAGTATTAAGTTATCAAAATGATTATCAAGTGGTACTAGAGACACTGATGATTGGCTTGATGACTGTCGAAGAATCTCACAATGATAATATAAAAATTACTAAAGTGGAGGTGTAACACTATGATGTTAAAATTAAATTTACAATTATTCGCTTCTAAAAAAGGGGTAGGTTCTACAAAAAACGGACGTGACTCTAAATCAAAAAGATTAGGAGCTAAATTGGCTGATGGTCAATTCTGTACTGCAGGTTCAATTATCTACCGTCAAAGAGGAACTAAAGTTCATCCAGGAACTAACGTTGGAAAAGGTGGAGATGACACTTTATTCGCAACAGTTGATGGAGTAGTTAAGTTCGAAAGATTAGGAAGAGATCGTAAACAAGTATCTGTTTACCCAGCAGCTTAATGACAAAAGCCCTGAATGGGCTTTTTTTTGTAGAAAGGAGCATAACTCTTGAAATTTATTGATAAAGCAAGCATTCATGTAGAATCAGGAAAAGGCGGAGATGGGGTAGTTGCCTTCAGACGTGAAGCCTATGTGCCAAAAGGCGGTCCTGCCGGTGGAGACGGTGGAAAAGGTGGTTCAGTCATCTTTGAAGCAACAACATCACTGACAACTTTGTTGGATTTGAAATACAACCGTTCATACAAAGCCAAACCTGGTCAAAACGGAATGCCGAAAAAATGTCACGGTGCTGATGCGGGCGACCTGATTATCAGAGTCCCAGTCGGTACAGTGATTTATGATGAAGAAACCGGAGATATCCTAGCCGATCTGACAGCTGACAAACAAAGAGCTCAGATTGCCAAAGGTGGTCGTGGCGGACGCGGGAATGCCCGTTTCGCAACATCGCGAAATCCGGCTCCCCAAATCTGCGAACGTGGTGAACCTGGTGAGAAATTTGATCTTGTCTGCGAATTGAAACTGCTGGCCGATGTCGGTCTGGTTGGTTTCCCTTCAGTAGGTAAATCGACTTTGCTTTCGGTTGTATCTCGGGCAAGACCTCAGATCGCCGATTACCATTTCACTACCATTGTTCCAAACTTGGGAGTGGTTCAGGTACCTGATGGCCGTTCATTTGTTATGGCCGACCTTCCAGGTCTGATTGAAGGTGCGAGCCAAGGTAAGGGACTGGGATTGCAGTTTTTGCGTCACATTGAAAGATGTCGGGTTATCGTTCACGTAATCGACATGGGCGGTACTGAAGGTCGTGATCCTTATGAAGACTACCTGAAAATCAACGAGGAGCTTTCGCAGTACCGTTATAATCTGCTTAACCGTCCGCAAATAATCGTTGCCAATAAAATGGATGAAGAGGGAGCTGAGGAAAACCTGGCCCGCTTCAAGGAACAGTTACAGGAAGATTATCCGGTCTTTGGAATCAGTGCCATCATCCACGAAGGTGTGGACAAGGTTCTTTATGCAGTTGCTGACGCGCTTGACAAGATTTCCATCGAGCCTGAAGAAATTGAAGAAGAAAATGTGGTTGAATACAAATTCAGACCTGATAAGGAAAAAGCATTTACTATCGTCAATGAAGGTAATGGTATGTGGCTTGTCAAAGGTAAGAAGATTGAACGTCTCGTATCGATGACTTCACTTGTTTCTGATGATTCAATCAAGCGATTGGCTGTTCAAATGCGTAATATGGGTATCGATGATGCCTTGCGTGAAGCTGGAGTTGAAAACGGGGACAGTGTCAGAATCCTCGACTTTGAATTCGAATTTATGGAATAATAATATTTTCAATCCCCGGGATTGCCATCTCACTACGGTCATGGCATCCGGGGGTTTTGTTTTTCCGGGATTCAATAATGGGGTCCGGCTCTTTTAATATCCCCTTAAATTTGATACAATGAGGTGGAATGAAATTGAAACCAAAACATGAAAATATCGTGTATAATATAGTAGAGGTAAGCTAATGTACAGTTATATCAAAGGGATGGTGGTCGAGACCACGCCCGCCAATATCGTAATTGAAAACAATGGAATCGGCTACTTCGTCTTCATGCCCAATGGTTTGAAGCTGAAGTTGAATCAGGAAGTGAAGATCTTCATCCATCAACAGGTCAAAGAAGATGATCTGGCACTTTTTGGATTTCTTTCGAAAGATGAGAAGTTCTTCTTTGAAAAACTGATCCAGGTCAAAAATATCGGTTGCAAGACCGCGATTGCCATCCTCGGCTTTGATGATTTCAATCAGATAGTCAAAGCAATTGAAGATAGTGATGTCAAGTACCTGAAGAAATTGCCTGGAGTCGGGCCCAAGGCAGCTCAACAGATTATTCTTGATCTTAAAGGAAAGCTTGTTGCCGGTGAAATCGAAGCGAAGACCAAAGACAACGCCGACCTCAACGAAGCCCGGGAAGTTCTTGTGGCCCTGGGTTACAAAGCAACTGATGTCGACAAGGTGATCAGAATAATCAAGGATCAAAAAATGGATACCAATGGATATGTAAAAGCGGCACTGGCTATTTTGGCCAGTACCTAGGAGGGGTTAAATGGAAAGAAATGACGCAATTGATGTGAATATTGTGACCGAGGAGGAAAGCAGTCTCCGCCCGGCGACCTTCGAGGAATATGTGGGTCAGACCGATCTGAAACAAAATTTGTCGATTTTTGTCACGGCGGCCAAGATGCGTGACGAGTCACTCGATCATGTCCTGCTCTATGGTCCACCCGGTCTTGGTAAAACGACAATGTCGATGATTATTGCCAACGAGATGGGGACCAATATCAAGATTACGACCGGACCTAGTATTGAAAAAACCGGAGATCTTGTTGCCATTTTGACCTCGCTTCAGCCGGGGGATGTCCTCTTCATCGATGAAATTCACCGTCTCAATAAAGTTGTGGAAGAGATTCTTTATCCGGCCATGGAAGATTTCTGTGTGGATGTGGTTATCGGCAAAGATGCCACTTCCCGTTCGGTTAGAATTGACCTGCCGCCTTTCACCCTGGTCGGAGCTACCACCAGAGCCGGAGACCTGTCATCGCCTTTGCGTGATCGTTTCGGGATTATCTCGAAACTACAATATTATAATGTGGATGAACTGGTCAGAATCGTCGAACGAACCAGCCGGGTATATGAAATGGAAATGGAAGTCGAAGCCCAACAAGAATTAGCGAAGCGTTCCCGGGGAACACCCCGGATTGCCAACCGTCTGTTTAGAAGGGTTCGGGATTTCGTCACTTTCTATGATGATCCTTGCATCACTTATCAGCGGACATTGCAGGCATTGGAATGCCTCAAGGTCGATGATCGGGGTCTTGATGATGTCGATCACAAATACCTGATGGGGATAATCGAACGTTTTCAAGGTGGTCCGGTCGGACTTGAGGCCATTGCAGCTTCAATCGGCGAGGAATCAACTACCCTGGAAGATGTTTACGAGCCGTATCTGCTTCAAATCGGATTTATCAAAAGAACACCAAGGGGCCGTTTGGTTACCGATGAAGCATATCATCATTTGAAAATATCAAGAGAGTAATCCTCTCTTTTTTTTATGCAAAAATTAAAGTATCTCGCCTTGATATTTTTGGTAATCTCTTCGGCTCTGTATGATTATCAAAAAAGCGATGGTTCAGTTGAGTCAGCTGGTTCATCAATGGAAATAACGGTAACGGTGGAAGGTGATGTCAGTGAGACTTTGACATTTGATCATGTTCCCAAAGTTGATGATCTTTTCACTTGTTTGGGAATTGAAAACAACTACGGCTTGGATGAGGGGATGGAGTTGCAAAACAATCAGTTGCTCTATCTAAACAGCGATCCTGATTTGATTTCGCTTAGCGAGGCCTCTTTTGAGAAGTTGCAGACGCTCAAAGGGATCGGTGCGGTAACCGCCAAAAAAATCATCGATTATCGCAATACTGCCGGCTTTGAGACGATTGAAGACATCATGAAAATAAAGGGAATTGGAGAAAAGACCTATCTGAAACTCCGTGAGCGGCTATGTATTTGAAAAACAGTCTGATATTCTACATTATCCTGGCCGTTATTATCGATTTGACGCTGGTTGACAATCCGATGTTCCTGGGTGGTTTCATCTTGTATCTTATTTTTTTGAAGCTGACAAAAATTGAAATTGATTATAAGGTCGCAGCTGTAGTGGTAATGGTGGTGATGATTTCGGTCGCTTCCAACCGGATTGACCATGATTTTGAAGCCGAGGTGTTGGGTAAAGTGGTGGCGATTGAGGAAAATCAGGCAATCATCCAGACCCGGCGAGCCAAAGTGCTGGTCTATTTCGATAGGGCCGACTTCACCTATGGAGATGAGGTTGGAATTACCCTGGAGCCAATGGAACAGGACAGTTATAACAATGAAAACAGTTTCGATTATTCGAAGTATCTGGCCTCTAAAGGAATCAATCAGGTTGGCTGGATGGATGAGGCCCTGTTGCTCGAGCAACACTATTACCTCGGTGATTATCTGATTGAACGGCTTGAAGCTGATACGGTGGAAAACAGTTATGCCCGGATGTTTGTGTTGGGAATCAAGGATGATAATATCGATACTGCCAGTCTGGTTAATCTTTCGATAATTCATCTGGTCGCCCTATCCGGGATGCATCTGGAATATCTAAAGAAAATCCTGGCCCGGGTGCTCCGATTGGTTGTTCCGGGTCATCAAGTTGATTTGTTTTGTTATCTGATCATTGGATTCTATCTCGCCAACATTCCGGAGAATATTGCCTTTGCCCGGGCGCTGGGAGTTGGACTGTTGGGCTATGCTTGCGGCAGCCGTTTCACCAAGCTGGATTGTCTGGCGATAATCACCCTGGCCCTGATCATTAAAAATCCCGAGGTGGTCCATAATCTCGGTTTCATTTTTTCTTTCACGATCTATCTGTTCATTTTATTGCTTCAAAACTGCAAGTATACCGATGTGGTGGTTTTTCTGGGCACGGTTCCCATCGTTATTGCTACCAATTATCGGATCAATCTGCTTGCTGTGGTTTTGGCCCCGGTTTTGGCCCCACTGGTCGAGGGATTTTATCTGGCGGTCCTTGGTTATACTTTTCTTTCCGGCCACCTTGGTGGCCTGATTGGCGTTTTTAGCGAGGTATTTGGAAACATCATTTCCCTGGCGGGGGAACTTTCAATCTTCATCAATTTTGCCCAGCCAAGTCTGTTGTTTTTGGGTTTGTATTATTACCGGTATTTTCAGCTGATTCTGGCACTCAAAGCGGCGCTTTCACCATTAAAAGCCGGTTTTGATTTGGTCCTGTTGACGATCGGGTATAGTTTGTTGTGTGTTTATTCGCCCTATGGCCAAGTGGCGATGATTGATGTCGGTCAGGGTGATTGCTTTTTGATCAGTGAACCTTTCAATCAGGGTAATGTCCTGGTGGATACCGGCGGGAATCGCAATTTTGATTTGGCTGATAATGTAATTGAGCCTTATCTGCGGTCACTGGGAATCCATCATCTTGATTATGTGATCATCACTCATGATGATTTCGACCATGCGGGAAGCTACCCGTCCCTGGCAAAGCGAATTGATATTGGGGAAACGATCACGACTATCCCGCCGGAACTTCATCTTGGTAAGGTTGCACTTAATTTCCTTGAATTAGGCCAGTATCAGGATAAAAATGACAATTCCCTGGTGTTTCAGGCAACCATCAATAATGTCGGATATCTTTTTACCGGTGATATTTCCCAAAGGGTTGAACACGAGATTGTTGAAAAATACCCGAATCTTGAGGTCGACGTGCTCAAGGTATCCCATCATGGTTCGAACACAGCAACCGGTCCGGAATTTATCCGGCACTACCAGCCCAAGGTCGCTTTGATATCGGTGGGGGCCAACAACCCTTATCACCACCCCGCTTTGGAAGTGCAAAACAACCTGTCAAGTTATGGGGTCCGGATTTATCAGAGTGATGTTGATGGTGGAGTATCGATCAAATATTTTCCTGATATGGCCAATTTGATCCACCCGAAACTGACAAGAAGTGAATGATTTATCAGGGTTATTATGATATACTTGATAGCGAGGTGAGATGATGATATTTTTAATCTATGGTGTGGAAAATTTCCTGATGGAAAAACAATTGGCCAGTATCAAGAAAAAACTGAATTGCCGGGATGAACTGCTTAATTTCAGCACATATCATCTTGATGACACGGACCTTGAGGAAGTGGTCCAGGATCTGGCTACGCCTTCTTTTCTGGCGGAAAACAAACTGGTGTTGCTCAAGAACCCTTATTTTTTGACTGGTAAGAAAGTCAAAAATGAAATCGACATGGCCAAGTTGGCCCGTTGTCTCGAACTGACCGATGAAAGAACCCATCTGGTTTTGTATCTTAACGCTGAAAAACTTGATGAACGCAAGAAAATTGTCAAAGAACTCAAAGAAAAGGCGAAAATATATAAATTCAATCATCTGACTCATCAGAAGCTTTCCGACAGTTATCGTCAGTCAATCAGGGCGCGAAATGCGACAATCACTGATGATGCGCTGCATCTGCTTTTGTCACGCCACAAGGGCGGTTTGCTTGAAGCGGTGGCGACAGTAGAAAAATTGACCCTTTATACCAAGGAAATCGATGTAGAGGCGGTCAATCAGATTGTCCACAAACCACTTGAAGAAAACATCTTCGAACTGCAGGGTGCGATTTTGAAAAAGGATCGGGTTAAAATGATGAGTCTTTATCAGGATTTGATGGTTCTCAACGAAGAGCCGATCAAACTGATTGTCCTGTTGGCTAATGCCTTAAGGTTGCTCTATGATGTGACCTTGCTGGACCGCAAAGGTTATAATGACGGGGAAATAGCCAAGATGCTTAAAATCAATCGCTTCCGCTTAAAGTATATCCGCCAGGATTCGAATTCATTTGAACTGGCTAAAATTCAGGAATTGCTCAATCATCTGGCTAACCTGGACTATCAAATTAAAACGGGGAGAATCGATAAGCGACTCGGGTTTGAGTTGTTTTTATTGAAAATATAGGAAATGGAATCAATCAAGGAACTGTTTAAAATCGGATTGGGACCCTCATCTTCACATACGATGGGACCCAACCGGGCGGCAAAAATAATGTTGGAGAAATACGGACCTGATAAATTTTATCAGGTCACTTTATATGGTTCGCTTTCGCTGACTGGCAAGGGCCATCTAACTGACGAGGCAATCATCAGGGTTTTCAAAGCGGAGAATTGCAAAATCATCTTCGACCGTGAATTCCTGGAATTTCATCCCAATGCCATGAAATTCGAGATCTTCGATGGTGACCTGTTGCTTGGCGAGGAACTGGTCTACTCCATCGGGGGTGGGACTATTGTTTTTGAGGGGCAGTCGCAAAGTCAGGTCAGGCAGGTGTATCCTCAAAGTAATTTCAAAGAGATCAAGGATTATATCGAAAGCCGGGGGATTTCCATCAGTGAATATGCCCATCAATTCGAGGGTGACGATCTCGATGAATATCTTACCCAAGTACTTGAGACAATGTTTGAATCGGTTGAACAGGGTCTTAAAGTTGAAGGTGAATTGCCAGGGAAATTACGGTTGAAAAGGGTGGCTAAATCAATTTATCAACATGCTCTCAATACCCGGAATCGGAGCGACCGCAAACGGCTGTTGATTTCGGCCTATTCATATGCGGTAACCGAGCAAAATGCATCAGGAAACCGGATTGTGACAGCTCCTACTTGCGGGGCAAGCGGAGTTATTCCGGCAATCCTGTATTATTATTATCGAAATGAAAATGTGGAAATGACCGATTTGATTCAAGCGCTTTGCGTAATGGGGATAGTCGGAAATGTCATCAAACACAATGCAACCATCTCCGGAGCTGATGGAGGCTGTCAGGCGGAAATTGGTTCGGCTTGTGCCATGGCCGCGGCCGGGGTGGCCTGGTTGTTGGAATTGAACAATGGCTTGATCGAGTACGCGGCTGAGATGGGGCTGGAACACAACCTCGGTCTCACTTGCGATCCGGTTGGTGGATATGTTCAGATTCCCTGTATCGAGCGCAACGGCTTTGCAGCTTTGCGGGCGGTCGATGCGGCGATGTATGCCAAACAACTTGGCTATTTAAGACAAAACCGGGTGGCTTTGGATGCAGTGATCAATGTTATGAAGAATACCGGAAAGGATCTGAGTTCGGCCTACAAGGAAACGTCGCTTGGAGGTTTGGCTCAGGAGCTGATTATTGATGAAGACTGAAAGTTTGTATGTTCATATTCCTTTTTGTGACAACATCTGTTCTTATTGTGATTTTGCCAAGCTCTATTATGACAGGCAACTGGTCGAACGCTATCTTGACCGCCTGATGGATGAATTGCACAAAAGGGTAAACAATAAAAATCTTAAAACCATCTATATCGGCGGAGGGACGCCTTCGGCACTTGATTGCAATCAGCTTGAGCGGTTGCTTCTTGGTCTGGATGAGTACGCAAAAGTGGTTGAAGAATATTCCTTTGAAGCCAATCCGGAATCACTGACGTCAGAAAAAATCGCCCTGCTTAAAAAACATCGGGTCAACCGGGTGTCCCTGGGGGTGCAAAGTTTCAATGATTCAATTGTTGCGGATCTGGGACGGGTTCATGACCGGGAGATGGTATTCAAGGTTGTCAACAATCTCAAGGCGGCTGGAATAACCAATATCAATATCGATCTGATGTACGGGTTGAAAAACCAGATCATTGAGGATGTTGAAAAGGACTTGGCCGAATTATTGGCCCTGGATCTGCCCCATCTTTCTTATTACAGTCTGATTATCGAACCGCATACGGTGATTTCCGGGGCTGATTATCCTGAGCTTGATGATGACAGCGCAGGGGCGATAACCGATTTGATCAACGGTTTCCTGGAAAAAAACGGATATGGTCATTATGAAGTTTCCAACTATGCCCGGCCGGGATCTGAGTCGCGTCATAATCTGGCCTACTGGCTTTATGAAAATTATTATGGTGTTGGAATCGGGGCGACAAGTAAGATCGATGACCGGATGATTGCTAATAATCGCAACATCCATAAATACATTGCCGGGGAAAATATTCAGGAAATCGAAGTCCTGACCAAAGCGGACACGATGTTCAATCACCTGATGATGAATTTCCGGCTCAAAAAAGGAATCGATATTGCGAATTTCAACCAGCGTCATGATGTCGATATCTTCGAGGTTTATCAAAAGGCGTTCAATGAGCATTTGGAGTGCGACATCTTTGTCGTCGATGGATATCTGCGTTTGAGCGATCAGGCTCACAATAATTTGAATGGAATCTTAGTAGACTTTCTCTAGTCTACTTTTTTTCGTTTTTAGCACAATAATGTTGACAGTGCTAAATATATATGTATAATATAGTTAGCACAAAGGAAATGGGAGTGCTAAAGGAGGTGCATCTATGTTGACGCAAAGACAATTGCTTATTTTTAAATGTATAGTAGAGGAATTTGTCGAGACGGCAGAACCAGTTGGTTCCAAGACATTGATGACCAAATATCAGCTACCTTACTCCAGTGCAACAATTCGAAATGAAATGAGTTTCCTTGAAAACAATGGCTATCTGACCAAGACCCATACTTCATCAGGAAGGATTCCTTCCAAGGAAGGATATCGATTCTATACCGAGAATCTCGAGAAGATCGATGTCGACAGAGTGGTCAAGGATCAAATAAGCACTATCATCAACGCCCATTCCGGTTCGCTTAATGAAGTTATCAAAGAGTGCTGCAATATGCTTAGCGAGGTTACTTCGTTGACGACTGTCGCCCTTGGTGGCGAATCTTCGGTTGATACTTTGCAACGGATAACGATTGTTCCTCTTAGTGATGAACAGATCACAACGATCATTGTCACTTCGAAAGGACATGTTCAAAACAAGGTATTTGCCGTTGATAATCAGGATTATCTTGATGATGTGGTAAGTTGTGTCAATGTCATGAATGACATGTTGGTTGGCACGCCGATTGATGATATCGCCTATCGTTTGGAATATGATGTGAAACCTAAATTATCGTCACGAGTTCAGGCTCATCAAGAATTGTTTAATGCTTTTCTGGAATCATTTGTCAAGTTCGCGAGAACCCAGATGTATTTATCCGGAAAGGAAAACATGTTGTATCAACCAGAATACAACGATGTTGAAAAACTCCGTCAATTGGTTTCGGCTTTTGAAAGTGCGAACTTTTTTGACAATATTGCTCTGTTGAACAATGATGAAGGAGTTACAATTAAAATTGGTGATAATATCATCGCCAATGAAATTGATGATGTTGCTGTAGTTTCAGCCAATTTCAAATCTGGTACAAACTCCAAAGGTTCGATTGCAGTAATCGGCCCAACGAGAATGCCTTATGAAAAGGTTGTTTCGTTAGTCGAATATGTCAGCCAAAGTATTGAAAGACTAATCGGCGACGAAGAAGAAAATGATGATGAATAGAGGTGAAGTAGATGTCTGATAAGGATAATCAAAACGAAGAAGTAACAAGGGAAGAGGAAACAATTGAAATCGTTGACGGAACTGAAAATCCAGCCGCTTACGGTGAAACGAAAATTGTTGAATTGGAACAAGAAGCCGCAAAATGGAAGAATGAATATTACAAAGTATTTGCGGATATGGAAAATGTAAAAAGACGTTTACAGAACGAGCATGCAAACTCAATGAAGTTCATGATGCAAAGGTTTATTGAAGACCTGCTACCGGTGATCGACTCTTTTGAAAGATCGTTGGCAGTGGAAAACCCAAGTGAAGATGTTGCTACATTCCTGAAAGGGTATGAGATGATCTACAATCAACTTAAAAACGTCCTTGCCAAAGAGGGTGTTGAAGCGATTGAAACCAAAGATCAGGAGTTCGATCCGAACTTCCATCAAGCGGTAATGTCAGAAGAAGTTGACGGAATCGCACCGGGAATGATCATTGAGGAATTGCAAAAAGGATATAAATTAAAAGATCGCGTTATTCGCGCGTCACTTGTAAAAGTTAGTGCATAAAACAGGAGGAAAAATTTAATGAGTAAAATTATTGGTATTGACTTAGGTACTACAAATTCATGTGTAGCAGTAATGGAAAATGGTGAAGTTAAAGTAATCGCCAACCCTGAAGGTAACCGTACAACTCCTTCAGTAGTGTCATTCAAAAATGGAGAAATCATCGTCGGGGAAGCGGCAAAACGTCAAGCGGTGACAAATCCGGACACTATCATGTCAGTAAAAAGACATATGGGGACAGCTCACAAAGAACATGCAAACGGTAAAGATTATACGCCACAAGAAATTTCGGCTATGATTCTGCAAAACTTAAAAGCGACAGCTGAAGCTTATTTGGGAGAAACAGTTACCAAAGCGGTAATCACTGTTCCTGCTTACTTCAATGATGCTCAGCGTCAAGCTACTAAAGATGCCGGTAAAATCGCTGGACTTGATGTAGAACGTATTATCAATGAACCAACTGCGGCAGCATTGGCGTTTGGTTTGGATAAATTGGAAAAAGAACAAAAAGTATTGGTATATGACTTAGGTGGAGGTACTTTCGACGTATCTATCCTTGATTTGGCTGATGGTACTTTCGAAGTATTGGCTACATCAGGTGACAACCATTTAGGTGGGGATGACTTCGACCAAGCAGTTATGGACTATTTAGTTGCTGAATTCAAAAAAGATCAAGGTATCGATCTTGCTGCTGACAAAATGGCAATGCAACGTATCAAAGATGCGGCTGAAAAAGCTAAAAAAGATTTATCAGGTGTGATGCAAACTCAAATCTCATTACCATTCATCTCGGCTGGTGCCAACGGACCTGTCCATATGGAAATGACTCTGACAAGAGCTAAATTCGATGAATTGACTCGCGGATTGGTTGAAAGAACTGAAGGTCCAGTAAGACAAGCATTGAAAGATTCTGGTTTGAACCCTACTGAAATCCATGAAGTATTATTGGTTGGTGGATCAACTCGTATCCCTGCTGTCCAAGAATCAGTTCAACGTCTGCTTGGAAAAGCTCCAAACAAATCAGTTAACCCTGATGAAGTAGTTGCCATGGGTGCTGCTATCCAAGGTGGGGTAATCACTGGTGATGTCAACGATGTATTGTTATTGGATGTAACTCCATTATCACTTGGTATCGAAACAATGGGTGGAGTAATGACAGTATTGATCGAAAGAAACACTACTATCCCAACAACTAAATCACAAATCTTCTCAACTGCTGTTGATAACCAACCGGCTGTAGACATCAATGTCCTTCAAGGTGAAAGATCAATGGCTAAAGATAACAAGCAATTAGGTTTATTCAAACTTGACGGTATCCAAGCCGCTCCTCGTGGAGTACCTCAAATCGAAGTTACTTTCTCAATCGATGTAAATGGTATCGTTAACGTAAAAGCTAAAGACATGTCTTCACAAAAAGAACAATCAATCGTGATCCAAAACTCAACTGGTCTTTCAGAAGATGAAATCGAACGTATGGTTCAAGAAGCTGAAGCAAACAAAGCTGAAGACGAAAAGAGACGTCAAGAAGTTGAAACCAAAAACAAAGCTGAAACAATGATCAACCAAATCGATCAAGCTTTAGCTAGTCAAGGTGACGCAATCGACGAAGCTCAAAAAGCTCAAGCTCAAACTTTAAGAGATGAGTTGAAAACAGCATTGGACAACAATGACATTGCTACACTTGAAGCAAGAATGTCTGAGTTAGAACAAATGGCTGCTCAAATGGCTCAAGCTGGTTACGCTCAACAAGGAGCTGGGGACCAAGGGGCTGCTCAAGATACATCTGCACAACAAGACGACAACGTAATGGATGCGGATTTTGAAGAAAAAGAATAATCAATAATCAATAAACTATAATTAGCGACTTAAGACCAAGGGCAACCTTGGTTTTAAGCGGATAGGGGTAAGACAATGGCAGAAAAACGAGATTATTATGAAGTCCTTGGCATCGAAAAGAGTGCCACGGCAGATGAAATAAAGCGTGCTTACCGTAAAAAAGCAAAACAATATCATCCCGACATGAATAAGGAAGCCGGGGCTGAAGAAAAGTTCAAAGAAGTCAGTGAAGCCTATGAAGTGCTTTCGGATGACAACAAAAAGGCCGCTTATGACCGTTATGGTCATGCCGCATTCCAACAAGGTGCCGGAGGAGCTGGCGGGGCCGGTGGCTTTGGCGGTTTCGGTGGCTTTGGCGGAGCCGGATTCGAAGACGTTGACTTGGGTGATATTTTCGGTTCTTTCTTTGGTGGCGGTGGTCGTCGCAGAAGAAATACCGGACCGATGCGTGGTGAAGATCGTCTGATGCGTCTTACCATCGATTTTATGGAAGCCATCAATGGAGTGAAAAAAGACATCAAGGTTACCTATGATGAACAATGTAGTCACTGTCATGGTAGCGGGGGAGAAAACCCTGAAGATGTGGAAACATGTACCCAATGTCATGGTAGCGGAACGGTTCAGCAACAGGCCCGTTCGCCTTTTGGAACGGTGCTTACTGAAGTTGAATGTCCTACTTGTCATGGTACTGGAAAAACTGTCAAAAACCGTTGTAAGAAATGCCATGGTAAAGGATATGTCAACAAGACAGTTACAGTTCAGTTGGATATTCCAGCTGGAATTGACTCGCATCAACAATTGCGTGTCAGCGGCAAAGGTGGCCGCGGTCGCAATGGTGGTCCTAACGGCGATCTGTTTGTAGAAATCCAGGTTCGTCCCCACAGCCATTTCATCCGTGATGGAAGAAATATCCATATCGAGATTCCGGTTTCAGTACCTGATGCGGTCTTGGGTTGTGAAGTTGACTGCCCGACTGTATACGGTGATGTCAAACTTAAAATTCCGGCAGGAACTCAACCGGGAACAGTCTTGAGACTGCGTGGCAAAGGGGTCAAAGATATCAGATCAGATAACTATGGTGACCAGTATGTCAAAGTCAATGTGAAAATTCCGACCAAACTTGACAAAAATGAAAAAGAACATTATGAAAAAATCCGGGATACATCAAAGAAAGAGTCTTTCTTTGATACTTTCAAACGCGGGTTCAAATCATAATTTTAACAAATATAGGCTGTCGGCTGAAATGTCGGCGCCTTTTTTTTGTATTATTGAAAATTACGTAGATAAAAATTGGGGCAATCCAAGCTGATGAGAAGAGGGTTTATTGATGTCGCCGGCACAAATAATCAAGGGAAATTTAGACCGAGAATATGAAAATGCTCGGATATCATTGTATGCGGTTACATTTGGTTTGAAATTCGTTGACAGTAACGGGTTTGTCGTGTATTGTATACAATATAGGAAGGTGATTATTATGTTTAAAAAATTAGTTAAAACCCTTATGGCGGGTTCACTGGCAGTTGGTCTTGCAGCTTGTAGTTCAAGCACAACTGAAGGTGATGTTTTTGAAATTGGATGCGATGCAAAATATGCACCGTTTTCAATGGAAGTTGATGGGACTTATGTAGGTATCGATGTTGAAATTCTAGAAGCAGTGGCAGCTGTTGCTGATTTCGACTATACATTGACACCACAAGATTTCTCAGGAATTATTCCAGGACTGCAATCCGGTGCATTAGATGGCGCTATTGCCGGGATTTCAGTTACTGAAGAAAGAAAAGAAGCAGTGGATTTCTCAGATGGATATTATGATTCGGCACTGGCTTTGGTAGCTAACGAAAATGATGATTCAATTTCAAGTTTCGATGATCTTGAAGGTACTTCTGCGGCAGTAAAACAAGGTACTCGTGGAGCTACATGGGCTGAAGAAAATGCCGACCAATACGGTTTCTCAATTCAATATTATACGGATTCTCCATCAATGTTCTTGGCAGTTCAAAATGGAAACAATGATTTCTTATTGGAAGATTATCCGGTAATTGCTTACCAAATCAATGAAGGAATTCAAACTGGATTACAAGTTGCCATTGAGACTGTAGGAGACGGTGTTCCTTACGCATTCGCAGTTAAAAAAGGTGCGAATCAAGATTTATTGGCTAAGTTCAACGAAGGTCTGGCTAAGATCAAAGAAAACGGAACTTATGACGAAATCTTGAGTAAATACATCTAATTATCATGTATTGAGCAAACTCACAATTATTTGTGAGTTTTGTTTTTTAATTGCTTGTTGAAGCAGCTGGCATAAAAATTCCAGTTGTTTCAATGAGACTTTGTTATATTCTGAATATGGAGGAGTTTATATGAGTGAATTTATTTCGCTGTTTGTCAAATACTTGCCCGAGTTGATGAGCGGTTTGGGAATGACCATTGCCATTGCAGTAGTCGCCTTGTTTTTCGGGGTAATCCTTGGTCTTGTTTTCGGGTTGATGTCGATCTCTCACAATAAAGTTTTGTCAAAGATTGCAGCTTTCTATGTTGGCGTAATCCGGGGGATTCCGGTGTTCGTTCTGGCGATGTACCTTTATTTTGGGATTCCGTCATTGTTTGGGTTTACCATTCCGGTATTCAATGCGGCTGTAATCATCCTGGCAATCAATTCGTCGGCATTCTTGTGTGAAATATTCAGAGCCGGGATTCAAGCGGTTGACTTCGGTCAGATGGAAGCGGCTCGTTCATTGGGGATTCCATACCGTCAAACTATGACCCATGTCATCTTGCCTCAAGCGGTTAAAATCATGGTTCCATCAATCATGAACCAATTTATCTCGACCTTGAAAGATACATCGATTCTGTCGGTCATCACGGTTCGTGAGTTGATGATGAATTCGCAAATTATCGTTGCAAGAACATATCAACCGTTCTACATTTATACTTATGCCGTAATCTTCTATCTAATCATCGTTACGGCATTGACAATGATTTCAAAACTTATCGAAAGGAGAATGAAATATGATTATCGAGGTTAAAAATCTGAAAAAATCTTACGGTGCCAATGTGGTATTGAAAGATGTCTCCTTCAATATCGATGAGGGTGAGGTTGTCTGCATCATCGGACCTTCTGGTTCTGGTAAATCTACGTTGCTACGTTGTCTTAACCGTCTTGAGGAAGCTCAGGGTGGCGAAATCAATATTTTTGGGGAAGATATCCTCAAAACCAACAATCTGGACAAGTTCAGAGAAAAAATCGGGATGGTTTTCCAGCATTTCAATCTATTCCCGAATTACAATGTGCTCGACAATATGACGCTGGCGCCATTGTTGACTAAGAAAATGAAAAAAGCCGAAGCTGAAAAGCGAGCTGAAGAACTTCTTGACAAGGTCGGACTGCTTGAGAAGAAAGAAGCATATCCATCAACGCTTTCAGGGGGGCAAAAACAAAGGGTTGCCATTGCCCGGGCTTTGGAAATGAATCCGAAAATCATGCTTTTCGATGAACCGACAAGTGCGCTTGACCCGGAAATGGTCGGAGATGTTCTTGATACCATGAAGGAATTGGCTGATGAAGGGATGACCATGGTTGTGGTTACCCATGAGATGGGATTTGCCCGCGACATCGCTGATCGGGTTATTTTCATGGACGGCGGATACATTGTTGAAGAAGGAAGTCCTGATCATATCTTCAATCATCCAAAATCAGAACGTTGTCAACTGTTCCTGTCACGCGTATTGCATGACTAGAACGATATTATGAATAATTAGGGAGCCTTCGGGCTCCTTTTGTTTCGGGCGGATTTTTGACAAACAAAAAACAGCACCGGAGTGCTGTCGTTTTATGTGTTATGCAGATTTTCTTAAAGTTCTTAATTCTCTAGCTGAGATTTTAACTTTTTTAGGTTTGCCATCTACTAAAATAGTGGCTTTTTGTAAGTTCACGTTCCATTTTCTTCTTGAAGAATTCAAAGCATGAGAACGAGTATTACCAGACATAGGTCCTTTTCCGCTAACTTGACATTTTCTAGACATATTTATGTTACCCTCCTTTTTTAGTAGTATTTCATGTGCTAAAACATAATAGCATTAACTTGCTAATAAATCAAGAACTATTGCAAAAAACATTAAAAAAGATTTAATTGTAATTTGAAATTCCACCCCAGTATATTTTAGGGGTGGAATTAATTTATACAAAACTCACATGGAACTTAACCTTACAAATATGAAGCTGTATAATTTAAGTATAGATTTCCCTGAACCATTGAAGGGAGTGTTTCTGATGAGAAACAAACATTTACTTCTAGATGATCGCAAGATCATTGAGAATTCTCTTAATAGCGGTTGTTCTTTTAAAGCCATTGGTATTCAACTTGGCAAGGACTGCACTACCATATCTAAAGAGGTAAGGCGTAATTTCACAATTAAAAATACTGGCAGGTTTGGCTATGGTTTCAACGACTGCATTAATCGATATGATTGTTCCGAAAACTTCGCTTGTCAAACTTGCAATCGACGAAGAAAAATTAAGTGCAAATTCTGTGGGTTATGTGTCACTCAATGTTCAAAATACCAAAGAGAATCCTGCCCGACGTTGTTGAAAGCACCGTATGTCTGCAATAGCTGCGATAGCAAACACAAATGCCCATTGTCAAAGCATTACTATTTTAGCGAATCAGCTCAGAAAAAGCATGATCTTAGATTAAGTGAATCAAGATCCGGATTTATTATTGATGAAGCTCAAATTGAACGATTGAACTCGATTCTCGGTGATCTTGTAAAAAACAAGCATCAGTCCATCCATCACGTTTTCATTAATCATAAAGATGAACTGATGGTTAGCGAAAAAACTCTGTACAATTTGGTTGATGCCTGTATTTTAAATATCCGTAACATTGATCTTACTCGAAAAGTCAAGTTTGCACCTAGAAGGAAGAAATCCAAGCAATACAAGGTTGACAAAAAATGCCTTGAAGGTAGGACCTATGAAGATTATCAGAGTTTCATTGAACAGCACCCTAGTGTCGCCGTAGTTGAAATGGACAGTGTCGAAGGAACCAAGGGTGGCGCCTGCTTGCTTACCCTCCACTTCAACAATTCTTCTTTCATGATCGCCATAAAACGCGATTTTAACGATTCGGCCTCAGTTACAAACTATTTCAATCATATCTATGAGGTGCTGGGTCATGATCAGTTCAAAAAATTGTTTCCGATAATTTTGACAGACAATGGGTCGGAATTTTCAAATCCTGCCGCTATTGAATTCAATGACAAAGGTGAAAGAAGAACCTACATTTTCTACTGTCATCCATCAGCGCCTGAAGAAAAAGGTGAATGTGAGAACAATCATAGGTTCATTAGATATTTCGTCCCCAAGGGCAAATCCTGGGATGAATACAAGCAAAAAGACATCAACTTAATGATGTCTCACATTAATTCTTATGCACGAAAGTCTTTGAATGATAAACCACCATATTTATTATTCACGACACTATACTCGATTGAAGCAGCTACAAAATTAGATGTTTCATACATAAGACCGGATGATATCACTTTATCACGATTATTGATATCAAATAAATAAAGAATCTATCCAGGGAAATCAAACAAACTTGATAACACAAGGGTGGAATTTCGCAATTCAAAAAAAATTCGAAAAATCACACTGATTTTTAGTGCGCCCAAAAATCATTCAATTCTTATTTACTAATTCAATTATATCTATATATTGGTAAAAATAATAGATATAATTCGAAATATTCGGATATCAATTTTCAAACAAATACTAAGAGTGGAAGTTAATCAAACAAAGTGGAACTTCAGTTTTCAATTAACCAAACATTAAAAAAGTTCGATTAATCTTATCAATATTACGATTTTGCCACTTTGGTACCGTTAACTTTGATTTTGACTCGAATTTAGAGCGATGAGTCGGACAAATTGACAGCCTGGATATTTAATGATAGTATTTATCAAGCGGTGATTCGATTATCTTCGTTGTATTATTATCCTAAAAAGCGTATAATAATAGTATTAATTAGGAGGCACAATCATGATTGAAAAGATCAATAATATGGGAACAATCAATATATCCTTGGATGTAGTTGCCACTGTCGCCGGAAGTGCGGCAACCGAGTGCTACGGTGTTGTCGGGATGGCCAGCCAGAAAGTATTCAAGGATGGATACCACGATTTGCTTGGGATAGAAAACTACGCCAAAGGGGTGGTTGTCAAAACCGGTACAACCGGACTGATCCTGGATTTATATGTGATGCTTGGTTATGGAATGAAACTGACTGAAGTACTTCAAGGAGTTCAAAAGAAAGTTAAATATGTTGTTGAGACTACTCTTGATGTCAATATCGAATCCGTGAATATTTATGTCCAAGAAGTTCGCGTAATAGAGTAGGAGAAATAATATATGCAATTTTTAAACGGTAATGATTTTGTGAAAATGATAATTTCAGGAGCCAACCAGCTTCAAAATGAACATGTCAAAATTGATGCTCTCAACGTTTTCCCGGTACCTGATGGAGATACCGGGACAAACATGTCAATGACGTTCTCGGCCGGAGCTGCTGAAATCAAAAATTTGAATAATGCGGGAATCAATCAGGTTGCCAAAAAACTGTCTAAAGGATTGTTGATGGGAGCCCGAGGGAACTCGGGGGTCATTCTTTCCCAGATATTCAGAGGGATTTCAATGGGAGTCGCTGAATCTGAGAAGGTTAATGCCATCGAACTGGCGGCGGCTTTGAAAAACGGAGCCCACATAGCTTATAAGGCGGTGATGCGTCCGGTCGAAGGAACAATCCTGACGGTTATCCGTGAGGGTGGCGATGCTGTCGTTGAATTCGCAACTGAAAACCACACTATCGAAGAAGTATTCGATTACTTTATCGAAGCCTGCGACAAGTCGCTGGAACATACTCCGGAATTGCTTCCGGTCCTGAAGGAAGTCGGGGTTGTCGATTCCGGCGGAGCGGGATTATTGGAAGTGTTCAAAGGTTTCAAAGCGGTACTTGATGGCGGTTTTGTCGAACTGGGACAGGATTCAGGTTCGGCGGTTGCCGGAGTTCAGGGTTCTGTTTTGGAAAACCAGAAAGAGGGATATGGTTATTGTACAGAGTTCATCATCCGTCTTGATGATCATCTGATTGACAGTTTCAATGAAGATCAACTGAAAAAAGAATTGGCCCGGATTCCCGGTGAGTCAATTGTTTGTGTTCAGGATGAAGAAATCGTCAAAGTTCATGTCCATACACTTAAACCGGGTAATGCCCTTAACCTGGCCCAACGTTTTGGTGAATTTGTCAAAATCAAGATTGAGAACATGCAGGAACAGGCTGACAGTCTGGCTGATGGATCGATAGTCGGGGTTGATGACAAGACCATTGTCAAGCAAGAGGCCAAGGAAGTGGCTATTCTGGCTGTTTGTGCGGGTTCTGGAGTTGAAGCGGCATTCAGGGAACTTCACTGTGACGGTGTTGTTTCCGGGGGACAGACTATGAACCCTTCGACTGAAAGTCTGGTCAAAGAAATCAGAGCTTTGAATGCGAATAGTGTAATCGTCCTGCCTAACAATTCTAATATCGTGATGACTGCCAATCAGGCAGCTGATATTCTCGAGGGTGAGGTCAATGTGATTGTAATTCCAACCAAGACGATTCCCCAAGGTTTGTCGGCATGCGTAATGTACAATCCTGATGATACATTGGAAAACAACGTGGCCAACATGGAGGACGCGAAGTCGAATGTCAAGACCGGTCAGGTCACTTTTGCAATCAAGGATACGAATATCGACGGGGTCAATATTTTGAAAAACCAGTTCATGGCAATCTGTGATGGCAAAATCGTATCTTCTAATTCCATCCGTCTGGATGCCCTGAAGGACGTAGTTAAAAACCTGGTTGATGAAGATGAGGACGAACTGATCACCATGGTTGTCGGAGAAGATGTCAATGATGATGAAATTGAAGATATTACCAGTTTCATTGAAGACAATTATGATCTTGAATTGGATGTAATCGATGGAAAACAGCCGGTGTATTCATTTATCCTGGGTGTTGAATAGAAATTCAAAGTGCCGTCGTCAGACGGTGCTTTTTGTAGTTGAACCCCACAGGATAAGGCGGACCAATCAAACTTCATTTAAAAAATATGATCAAACAGGGGCTCCAGGAGGGATTTGAAAATGGATGGAACACTAAAACAGCTTAAAATCAAGGATAATAAAATTGAACAGCTTAACGCGATGGGGATTATGAGTATTGAGGACCTTCTTTTCAACCTGCCTCGCCGTTATCAGATAATCGAGGAAACAGAACTTGTTGACGGTGAGGTCGTCACCATCGAGGGGGAATTGCTCCAAAGACCTAAAACTGTCTATTCCCGGGTCCAGGTAATGAATCTTGAAATCAGTTATCACAACAATCCCGTCAAGGTAGTTATTTTCAACCGGAATTTTTTGATGTCCAAGATGAAATCCGGAATGAAGCTGACAGTGGTAGGCAAATACGAGCAAAGGCTCAATAAGATTACTGCCAGCAACATCTATCTGTCGCCTCTTGATGAAATCAGCTCAATCACACCGGTTTACAATCTGGTTGAAGGCATGGCCAAACGGAGTTACAATTCCTATTTGAAAAAAGCTTTCAATCTTGGCGGATCCTTGCTTGAAGAGGACCTGCCTGAGCAATTGATCATCAAACGACAACTGATCAAGAAGCGACTGGCCCTGCAGCTGATCCATTATCCGACCACCAAGGAAGATATCCTCAAAGCCAGCGAATATTTCAAATACCGGGAATTCTTCAAATTCCAGCTGGCAATCCAGTATGTCAAATATCTCCAGTCCCAAGTTATTGGAAAAATCAAAGATTTCAATCAGGAGTTGGTAGATGCCTTTGTTGCCAAACTTGAATTCGCTTTGACCAAGGACCAAGTCACCGCCTGTCAGGAAATTATTGATGATCTTAAAAGCCGCAAACAGATGTACCGCTTTTTGCAGGGGGATGTGGGAACCGGGAAAACGGTTGTAGCTGCAATTGGCTTCTATGCCAACTTTCTCAGCGGTTATCAGGGAGCCTTGATGGTTCCGACTGAAATTCTGGCGCAGCAGCACTACAAGACATTCACCAATTTATTTGAGTCTACCGGGGTCAGAATTGAGATGCTGACCGGTTCAACCAAGAACAAGACGGAAATCTACCACCGCCTGGAGAGTGGGGAAATTGATCTGATTATCGGAACTCATGCCCTGTTTCAGGCCAAAGTCAACTTCGCCAATCTGGGAATGGTAGTGGCCGATGAACAGCATCGGTTCGGGGTCAATCAGCGCAAGGCCTTGAAAGAGAAAGGGGAACTGGTCGATTTCATGGTGATGTCGGCGACCCCGATTCCTCGGACGCTGGCGATGACTGTCTATGGTGATATGGATATTTCAACCATCAGGACCAAACCGCTTCATCGCAAACAAGTACATACCAAGGTTGTCGAAGGCGACAGCATGAAGCCGATTTTGAAGGAATTGGTTGATTATCTGGCCACCGGAGGTCAGGTCTATGTGGTTTGTCCGCTGGTCAATGAGAATGAAACGATGGATACCCGTGATGCCATCAATATCCATCAGGGGATGGCCAAGTATTTCAAAGACAAATACGAAGTCGGATTGGTCCATGGAAAATTGAAAGACAGACAGAAACATGAAATGATGATGAAGTTTGAAAACAATGAAATCCAGATTCTGGTGGCGACCACCGTTATTGAAGAGGGCGTCAATGTCGCCAATGCCAATATGATGGTGATCTACAATGCCGATCGTTTCGGACTTTCGCAGCTCCATCAGCTTCGGGGCCGGATCGGCCGAGGCGACCAGGAAGGATTCTGCTATCTTCTGACCAAGAACCAGACTCCGCTGGGCCGGGAGCGGCTTGATTTCATTGCCGAATGCAACGATGGTTTTGAGATTGCCAATCGGGATTTGCTTTACCGTGGACCGGGGGAACTGCTGGGTAACCGCCAGTCGGGAATAACCCGCTTCGAGTTTGGCGATGTAACCAGCGACTATGATATTCTGGCGATGGCCCGGGACGATGCGATTGAATTGCTTAACGGCAAATCCAATGATCCGCGCTATCTGAAGATTTTAAACAAGATTGAAGAAGAATCACAAAATAATAACCTTTACATCGATTAATTATGTTATAATGGGTTAGAAATTATGAAAATGAGGTAAATTTATGAAGCTAGCAATTGATGCTATGAGCGGAGATAAAGGAAGCGCGATAGTAGTCGATGCTTTGATTGAGCATTTGAAAGAAGATAAAACCAACCAATTTGTGGTAGTTGGTAAAATAGAAGAACTTTCCAAACTGGAAAGTTACGCCAATGTCGAGTTGCTCGACGCCCGTGATATCCTTTCGATGGAAGAATCGGTTATGGCAATAAGAAGAAAGAAAGAGGCATCCCTGGTCAAGACAATCACTTTGGCTCGTGAAGACAAAGTCGATGCGGTCCTGTCATGTGGGAATACCGGAGTGTTTTACGGATGTGCGATGCTGTTTTTAAAACGGCTTAAAGGAATTGAAAAGTCATGCCTGATGGCGACTTTGCCGACCTATAAGAACAAAGGGGTCTTGATGCTTGACTGTGGAGCCAACGCGTCAAATACGCCTGAACAGTTGCGCTCGTTTGCAATCATGGCTGATGTCTATGCCAAAAGTGTCCTGAAAATCGCCAATCCCAAAATCGGATTGTTGAATATCGGGGAAGAAATCAAAAAAGGTGATGATACTCACAAGGAAGCTTATGCATTGCTCCAGGAAACTGAAGACTTGAATTTCACTGGAAATGTTGAGGGGAACGATATCCTGACCGGTGACGTTGATATTGTTGTCACTGACGGGTTTACCGGGAACGTGGCTTTAAAAACAATCGAAGGGGTTGCCAAACTGCTGATGAAGGCGTTGCGTGATTCTTTGACTTCATCGCTAAGAACCAAAGTTGGAGCGGTCCTGGCCAAACCGGGTCTGTATGCGCTTAAAGACAAATTCGGTTCGGACGCGGCTGGAGGAGCCCTGATGATGGGGTTCAAAAAGCCGGTTATCAAAGCCCACGGATCTTCGGACAGTGGTGCGGTGAAAAAAGCGATTGAACTGGCCATTGCAATGGCTAATGAAAACGTGGTAGAAAAATTGGAAGAAGGGTTGGCCAAATGGAATTAGAGAGATTTCTCAAAAATAATGATATTCCTTGGAAGAATTTAAAAATATACAAAGAAGCATTCACTCATCCGTCATATGCGAATGAGCGGCATAAAAATGTCCGCCATTACGAAAGACTGGAGTTTCTTGGTGATGCTGTCTTGCAACTATATGTGTCTCGTCATATCTTTAATTTATACCCAAATAAACCTGAAGGTAAATTGACTACCTTGCGTTCAAAACTGGTCCGCGAGGAATCATTGGCGCGATTTGCCCGGGAATTGAAAATAGGTGACTATGTTTATTTGGGTCTGGGTGAAAGAAATAATGGGGGAGCGACCAGGGACTCGGTACTCGCAAATGTATTCGAAGCTCTTATTGGCGCTATCTACAGTGATGTCGGTGAGGAGGAAGTTTTGAAATTGCTCAACAAGACCATTTTCAAACATATCACCGATGTTGATTATGAGGACATAACCGACTACAAGACGACACTTCAGGAAATGATCCAGGCGGATACCCGGAAAACAGTAACGTATAAATTGTTGGATTCAACGGGACCGTCAAATGCTCCGACTTTCACCATCTCGGCGATGATGGGCGATATCTGTCTGGGGGTTGGGACCGGATCTTCAAAGAAACGGGCTGAACAAAAAGCTGCCAAAGCGGCGCTGGGAAAACTTGCCAAATAGGGTCTCGGCCCTATTTTTTATTTGAATAATTGCAGTTATTAAGGTATTATAAGATAAAATTTAAACCAAGGAGATTATCATGAGTAAACATGCAGGAAGCAGTCGTAATCTGACGCTATTGATGGATTTATATGAGCTTACTATGGCCTATAATTATTATAAACAGGGGACAAAAGACCAGTACGTTTATTTTGATATGTATTACCGTAGTAATCCCGATAATGGCGGATATGCTATTTTTGCAGGACTTAACCAGTTGATCGAAGTGATTGAACATCTTCATTTCAGTGAAGATGATATCGATTATCTTCGTTCATTAAATAAATTCGATGAAGAGTTCTTTGACTATCTGAGAAACTTCAAATTCACCGGGGATATCTACTCGGTCAAGGAAGGGGAACCGGTTTTCCCAAATGAACCGTTGGTCACAGTAAGAGCCAAATTCATCGAGGCCCAGCTGATTGAAACATTGTTGCTGGTATCAATCAACCATCAATCACTGGTTGCGACCAAAACAAGCCGGATTGTCCGGGAAGCCAAAGGCCGTCCGGTTTTGGAATTCGGGGCCCGTCGGGCTCAGGGATATGATTCGGCGGTATATGGAGCCAGAGCGGCTTATATCGGCGGAGCGGCCGGGACCGCGACAGTGCTGGCGGGACAATATTTCGATATCCCGACAGTCGGAACCATGGCGCATTCTTTCGTGCAGTCATTTGACACTGAATATGAAGCGTTCCATGCCTATGCGACTATCTATCCCGATGCCTGCGTTTTGCTGGTCGACACTTATGATACATTGAAATCAGGGATTCCCAATGCGATTAAAATCGCCAAGGAAGTTCTTGAACCGATGGGGAAAAAACTGGCCGGAGTCCGATTGGATTCAGGCGATCTGGCCTATCTTTCCAAAAAATCACGAATCATGCTGGATGAAGCCGGACTTACCGATGTCAAAATCACCGCTTCCAACGCTCTTGATGAGTATTTGATCCGTTCATTGCTCAACCAGGGAGCCTGTCTTGATTCATTTGGAGTCGGGGAGAATCTGATTGTTTCCAAATCGTCACCGGTATTTGGCGGAGTCTATAAGTTGGTTGCCATCGAACGCGACGGTAAAATTATTCCAAAAATCAAAATTTCCGAGAATACCGAAAAAATTTCCAATCCGGGGTATAAAAAAGTTTACCGCCTTTACCAAAAGGAAAGCGGAATGGCAATCGGGGATGTCATTGCCTTCTCCCATGAAGTCATGGATCCTGACAAGGACATCACTATCTATCATCAATCGAACATCTGGAAATTCAAGACCATCAAAGCCGGTACCTATACCATTGAAGAATTGCAGGTACCAATCTTCCTGTCAGGAACGAAAGTGTACGATGAGCCATGTGTTCAGGAAATCAAGCAATATTCAATTGCTCAAAAAGCAAAAATGTGGCCTGAAATTTTCCGTCTGGAATATCCTCACACCTATTATGTCGATCTGACCAAGGAATTGCTGAATGAGAAATTGCATTTATTAGAAAATATCCGAGGAGTTAACGGCAATGATTAATATTAAAACAATCACGGTAGTTGGACTTGGAGTAATCGGAGGCAGTTTTGTCAAGGCTCTCAAAGGGAAAGGCTATACTGTTTATGGGATCGATACGTCCCTGGACACCCTGAAACTGGCCAAAGAAGAAGGATATATCGAGGAAGGGTTTGTTGACGGAAGCCAGATCATCCCTAAAACCGATCTGACCATTATCTGCTTGTATCCGTCTCTGGTTCTCGAGTTCATCAAAAACAACAAATTCAAAAAAGACAGCATCATCACCGATGCTGTTGGAATCAAAGGATATTTCATCGATAAGGCGATTGACCTGGTTGGTGAAGAGGCCCATTTCGTTTCTGGACATCCGATGGCCGGAAGGGAAAAAAGAGGGTTTGAATATTCTTCCAAAGAGGTATTCAGGAATGCAAATTACATCCTGATCGACCATCGCATCAATGACCGCGATGCCTTGAAATTCATGGAGGGATTTGTGGCTATGATCGGGTTCAAATCGATTAAGATCATGTCGCCCCAAGATCATGATGAGGTTATCTCATTTACTTCGCAATTACCCCATGTCATTGCTGTCAGTCTGATCAATTCGGACAATCAAAAATATGATACCGGCAAGTATATCGGGGATTCCTACCGCGACTTGACCCGGATTGCGAATATCAATGAATCACTTTGGTCGGAGCTGTTTTTGAACAACAAGGAAAACCTGCTCAAATCAATCAATGATTTCGAAAATCAACTGGACAAATTCAAGGATGCCTTGGAAGCTGGAGATGAAGAAAAACTGAAAGAATACTTTATTGAATCGTCGAACCGGCGACAAAATCTTTAATCAACCACCGACCTCCATAGCCGGAGTCAAGCCCGGCAATTTGGAGGTTTTTTGATATCAGAAATTATTGAACAGTTGCATATTCTTGGTGATTTTTACTTATTACACTATAATCAATAAGGTGTCCGTGGTATAATTGAGATGGAATAAAAATTAAGAAAGGAGCAAGAAGATGAGTAAAATAATAATCATGGATGTTGATGGGACTTTGGTCGACTATCTAGGACAGGTTCCTGAATCGGCAACTCAGGCAATCAAAGCCGCCCGCGCCAACGGCCATCGCGTCTATATCTGTACTGGTAGAGCCAAGGCTCAGACATATCCCTATATTTGGGATATCGGTCTCGATGGGATGATCGGGGGCAATGGTAGTTTTGTCGAAGATGATGGTCAGATGATCATGGAAGAAACGCTTTCCAAAGAAGACTGCACCCAAATTGTCAACTGGCTTGACAGTAACCAAATTCCGTTTTATCTTGAAAGCAACAACGGTCTGTTTGGTAGTGCTACGCTCAAGAAATTCGAACCGATGCTGGTGAAACGCTACCTGCAATCGATCGGCAAAGATGAAAATCTACCGTTTACTTTGGAGAACGTTTTTCCGGGAATGGTCTTGGATGGAAATATGTACCGCGATGATGTCAACAAGGTCAGCTATTTTTTAGTCAGTGAACACACATACCAAGCGGCTAAGGATGCTTTTCCTCATTTGAAATCCCGGACCTGGGGGCCCAACCATAATGAACCGATTGCGGGCGAACTGGCGCTTCCGGGAATCACCAAGGGTAAAGCGGTTGACAAATTGCTGGAACATCTTGGAGCCAAGATCGAAGATACTATTGCCATCGGTGATGCCAACGTCGATATTCCATTACTTGAACATTGTGCCATCAAGGTGGCAATGGGTAACGGTAGTGATGAAATCAAGGAGATAGCCGATCTGGTCACTGATCCGGTTGATCAGGATGGTCTTTACAATGCCTTTGTCAAATTGGGACTGATCGAAGGTTGATGGACATTAATTTTAGATAATAAAAAAACACTTTTGAATTGGAAAATGGATTTCCCGGTCAAAAGTGTTTTTTAGTTATTATTTGATCAGACTGTAAATGGCCTTGCAGAAAATTTCAGTCGCCAACATCAGATGATCGATTGGAACATTCTCATTGTTGCCATGAATTTTATAATCGTATCCTTGCTGTTCGACTCCGTAAGCGACACAGTTTGGCATGCTTTTGGCATAAGTTCCGCCCCCCATGGCTTGAGGTTCGTCATCATTGCCGGTAACAGCTTGGTAGGCCTGATGCAACTTGGTGATCAGTTCGCTGTTGGGATCGACATATAAAGGTGGTGTGGTGCTTGCTTCCATTGCCAGGCCGTAGGGCTTAAGTGTGGTTTCAACTTTTCCCAGCATTTCATCGAAGTCGACTTCATGAGGTGCCCGGATATCCAGGGTAATTGTTGCTTCCTGGTCTTTATACCCGATTACGCCCAGGTTCATCGTCAAAGGACCCATTTGCCCGACCAAATCGATATTCAGATCTTTCCCGTTATAATCGCTCAGGTTCGAGACAATCAGTTTGACAAGGTCGTTTTCGATTTGACTGTCTAGATATTTGGCCAGGTAAACAACGGCATTGACACCTTCTTCAGGCATCGAAGCGTGAGCTGATTTCCCTTTGAGAATCAAGCGGGTATGGTTACCTTCTTCTTCGCAGCTTCCACTCAGTTTGTATTCTTCGAGGAAATTGGTGAATGATTCGAGATAATTCTTGTAATTGCCTTCGACAATCGCAATAACTTCTTCAGGAACGATATTGGCTCTTTTTCCGGCAAACATCGAAATCAGACCCTTGTTTTCAACTGTTCCGCTAATGTTGATTGAAGCCATGGCTTTTTCACCATAGACTACCGGGAACGAGGCATCGGGTGTGAATCCCATTTTAGGGTATGGCATTTTGGTGAAGTAATATTTCACACATTTTGATCCCATTTCCTCATTGCATCCGAAGATAACCCGGGTTTTCAGTTTGGTGTCTAGGTTCATCTTGTCGATAATTTTGCAGGCATAATAGCCAGCCAACAAGGCCCCTTTGTCATCAACGACCCCGCGGCCGTACAGGATTTCATTTTCCCGTTTCATCACGAATGGATCGCTGTCCCATCCCACTTCGTTGACTGGAACAACGTCCAGGTGCCCAAGCACGCCGAATACTTCTTCCCCAGTCCCGATATCGATGTGTCCGGCGTAACCTTCGACATCGACAGTTTCATAACCATCACGTTTTCCGATTTCCAACATGGCATCAAGCACGTCGCGATTGGCTTTGCCAAATGGCTGGTTCTCTTTGACCGTGCTGTCATCTTGGATGGAAGGGTAAGAAACCAATATAGCTAAATCATTGATTAAATTCTCTTTCTCTTTTAAGATTTCAGTTTTAAAATCTATCATTATATCACCTCTTTAAGATATAAGGACATTATATCACATTCAAGTTTTGCTTGTATATGGTAAAAAATATTAAAAAATCTTATAAATTTCTTAATTTTCTTCCTACTGGCCGTTTTTTTTTGGTAAAATTAATCAAGGAGGATTAAGCAATGGGCTATTTTCATATCACTGTAAAGGCCGTCATTGTTTACAATGGCGAGATATTATTGCTTAAAAGGATTCGTCCTTCAACGGATGGTCTTGGTGTTTACGAACTTCCCGGAGGCGGTTTGGTTGAAGGGGAGAGTTTTAAAGTCGCGCTGAATCGCGAAATATTTGAGGAAACCGGACTGACAATCGATGTCTTGGAACCGGCATACACGTTTGCCCACAATCGCAAAGGATACTATGGGCTGGGGCTTGCCTTTTTGTGTAAAGCCAGTGACAATCAGGTCACTATTTCCGATGAACATGTCGGATATGAATTCGTCACGCTGGCCAAGGCCAAACAATTATTGAAAGAGGAGATTTATTTGGACGTCAAATACGCCTACGAAAAATATATTAAACATTATGAATAAAGAAATAATTTTACAAGTCACCAAAGAATTGAATATATCGAAAGGACAGGTGGAAACCGTCCTCAAATTGCTAGAAGAAGGGAATACGGTTCCCTTTATTGCCCGCTACCGTAAGGAGATGACCGGAGCTCTTGATGAAGATCAGATCCGGGAAATCGAAAAATATTATCAATATCAGGTAAGTTTGCTGGCCCGTAAGGAAGATGTCATCCGTCTCATCGATGAGAAAGGGATGCTAAACGACAAACTCAAACATGACATCATGAACGCGGTCAAACTTTCCGAGGTTGAGGATTACTACCGACCATACAAGGAAAAACGGAAAACCCGGGCAACTGAAGCCAAACGCAAAGGTTTGGAACCTTTGGCCAAATATCTATTATCTTTGCCTCAACGGGGAGATATCAAGAAAAAAGCGGCCGAGTACATCACCGCTGAAGTTGAAAGCGTTGAAGATGCCCTCAGCGGGGCGATGGACATTGTCAGTGAGACAGTCAGCGATGATATCAGATACCGCAAGTATATCAAAGATATCATGTACAAATATGGAATCATCGCAACTAAAGTCAAATCTAAGAATCCTGATGAACAGAAGAAGACCTATGAAATGTACTACGATTATCATGAAAAGGTCAATCAGATAGTTTCCCATCGGATTCTGGCAATCAACCGGGCGGAAAAAGAGAAGGTCCTCACGGTTAACATTGAAATCGATGAAAAACGAAGTGTCGAATATATTTTAAATGGCTTGACTAGAAGAAGGAACACAATCGCCCTTGAATATCTGCGTCAAAGCGCCCAGGAAGCTTACACTCGCTTGCTGTTCCCGTCAATTTACCGTGAAGTCCGCGGGGAACTGACTGCCAAGGCTCACGAACAGGCGTTGAAAGTTTTCTCGGTCAATCTTGAGAGCTTGCTGCTGCAAGCGCCATTGCAAGGAAAAGTGGTGTTGGGCGTGGACCCGGGCCTTAGAACTGGATGCAAACTTGCGGTTGTCGATCCGACTGGAAAAGTTCTAGCAATCGACAAAGCGTACTTCACCCTGCCAAAGGACAATTACGGCAAAGACATCAAAACTTTGCTGGGACTGATTAAAAAGTACCAGGTCGATATAATTGCGATTGGAAACGGGACAGCATCCCGGGAATCGGAAAGCTTCATTGCCAAACTGATCAAGGACAACAAATTGGACATTGATTATGCAATCATTTCGGAAGCCGGGGCGTCGGTATATTCGGCCAGCCCGCTGGCCAAAGAGGAGTTCCCCGATTATCAAGTCGAGGAAAGATCGGCGGTATCCATTGCCAGAAGATTGCAGGATCCGTTGGGTGAGTTGGTCAAGATTGAACCACGGGCAATTTCGGTAGGGCAGTATCAGCATGATATCGCACCAAAATCGCTTGATGAACAGTTGGAATTCGTGGTATCCAAAGCGGTGAACAATGTCGGAGTCGATCTCAATACGGCCTCATATTCCCTGCTTTCGTATGTATCGGGAGTATCCAAGACGGTCGCTAAAAACATAGTCAAATACCGTGATGAAAATGGGAAATACTCCAACCGCAGCCAAATCAAAAAAGTTCCCAAACTGGGACCGAAGACATTTGAACAGGCAGTCGGATTTTTACGGATCAACGATGGTGACAATCCGCTTGACAGTTCGGGAATCCATCCTGAAAACTATAAACAGGCAAAATTGCTGCTTGATAAAATGGGAATGAGTGTGGATGCGATTGGAACCGAGGAAATGATCGACAAAGTGGAAAAACTCGATCCAGCCAAGTTGATTGAGGAAATGGGAATCGACAAGTACACTCTTGAAGAAATCATGGAATCATTCAAGAAACCGAATCGTTCAATCCGTGACGAATATCAAACCCCACTCTTGAAAAAGGATATCCTGACTCTTGAGGATTTAAGACCGGGAATGGTATTGGAAGGTACGGTCCGCAATGTCGTGGACTTTGGAGCCTTTGTCGATATCGGTCTTAAAAACGATGGTTTGGTCCATAAATCAAAACTGGCCAAGAGGGTCAAACACCCCCTGGACATCATCAACATTGGCGATATTGTCAAAGTCAAAGTCTTGGAAGTTGACAAAAACAAACATCGTGTCTCATTGACGATGCGGGAAATATAAGCAAAAGGACACCCGACGGGGTGTCCTTTATTTAGTTAAGTTTGGTGTAGTTGAGGATGTCGCAGATATCCTGGTCAATCCGGTCGATCACAGTGTAGAACAGATAGTGGTTGCCCTCCTGGTGTTTTACCAGCTGTTTGGTTCCGATTTTGGGAAGTTCGACAATCTCATTGTCAAATCCCAGCTGTCCGGTCTTGGTGATCCCAAATGATTCCATGTCAATATAAATCATTTTGGTGATTTCATCGATAAGCAGGTGACCGATCATCAGGCCGTAATTGATTTTGACATCCAGCAATTGATAGTTCCCGGGCAGGATTTTGGTGTCATAAGCAAAATTAACCTTGTCATAGGTACGCTTCATTTTGGCGTAGATATCCATCATGTTGAGCTTATCGCAGTGGAAGAAAGTCAGAGCCGGAACAAAATATTCAGTTTCCTGCTGTCTTTTGTCGATTATTGCCAGTAACTCTTCCAAGTCCAGTATTGTTTTCATTTGTGTGCCCCCTTCAATAAGTACTATGATAGACTGTTTCTAACAATAATGCAATTGTTATGGGCTGGAAAAATTTTTTGAAAAAAATGAAAAATATGTATTGATTTTATTTCGAATATAATTTATACTAAGCAAGTACCAATCGAACGGTACCAACTGAATAGTTGCCCGAGTGGCGAAATTGGTATACGCACTTGACTCAAAATCAAGCGATGAATAATCATGCCGGTTCGAGTCCGGCTTCGGGCACCATTTTACTGTAATGCTGATATTAAGTTATCAGTTTTTTTTTATAAAAAAAACAAGGATTGATTTGCAGGGGGAAGATATGTTTGAAGAAAATATTGTCAAAGAATTCAGTGGGATTGAACATAAGGTTTTTGAATATGTCATTTCGAATATCAAAACCGTCCCATTCATGACAATCAGGGAATTGGCGAATGCGATTGAAGTTTCAACCACAACAGTTTTGCGATTTGTCAAAAAATCCGGATATCAAAATTACAATGAATTCAAATTTGCCTTGAAACAGGCCAACCTTAAAGAGGCCGGGCGGGAAAACAGTTATGACTTTGCCGAAGCGATTGACTGTTTGAATAAGCTCAGTCTTCCTTATTATGTTGAAAAATATGATGAAGCCGCCCAATATATCGAAAACACCACCAATATTGTCTTTCTGGGGGTCGGTAATTCAGGTACTATTTGTCATTATGGGGCCAGAAGATTCACGAGTGCCGGGAAATTCGCAATGCCTATCAACGATCCCTATTTGCAACTTAGGGGGTTGAATCGCGATACATTGATTATTGTCTTGTCGGTTTCCGGGGAGACAAAGGAGATTATCAATTCGGTCATCTCCTGCAAGCAGCTGGGCTGCAAGATAATGGCAATCACCACCAGTGAGAGGTGCACTCTTGCAAAACTGGCGGATGTATCCATTTCATACTATATCAATAAAAACGGGACCAAGCATTTTGATATGACTTCCCAAATTCCGGTTATTGGAATAATCGAGAATCTTGCGCAATGTGTCTAAAAAACACATTGTTTTTTTATGGTAACAATATTCAAAAAATGATTCCCGATTAAAGAAAGCGCTATGATATTTAAAAATTTTTCAAAAGTTGTATACTAGTCCTAGATAAGAAAATGCTTTCATTACTTGTCGGAAGTTTGGCCAAACAAAAAAACAATAGAGGAGAAATTTATGGATAAATTGCAGGATGCAATGGAACGGGTATTGGTTCCGATTGCCAGTAAAGTTAACTCTCAGCGCCACGTAGCTGCGGTAAGAGATGCCTTTACATTGTCATTCCCGTTAACAATGGCGGGGTCGATGGTATTATTAATTAACTATGTTTTCCTGGATCCTAACGGATTCATTGCCAGTCTTTTACATTTGGGAGATTTGATTCCCAATCTGACTGATTATCAAGCGGTATTGAGTTCGGTAATTAACGGGACGACAAATATCCTGGCTTTGATCATCGCATTTTTAGTTGCTTATCAATTAGCCGGTGAAATGAATGGGGACAAGGTTCTTTGCGGGATTACGTCTTTGTCTGGTTACTTTATCATGTACCCGGCTTCACGTGAATTTGTTGAAGGCGGAAGAGGTCTGACTTCAACTTATTTTGGAGCGCAAGGGTTATTCGTAGCATTGCTGGTTGGATTGTTCGTTGCAGAAGTCTTGACCAGATTAGGTAGAAACAAACGACTTCGTATTTCAATGCCAGATATGGTGCCGCCAGCGGTTTCCAAATCATTCAACTTATTGCTGCCAATCATGATTGTCCTGGCAGTGGTCGGAGTTTTAAATTTTGTCTTTGCAAACATTACTCCTGATGGAATTCAGGTTTTGATCTACAATGCGATTCAGGCTCCTTTGACATCACTGGGAAGCTCAATGGGAACTATCCTGTCATTGGTATTGGTTCAACAGTTGTTATGGGTTTTGGGTATCCATGGTCCAAACACTTTAAGTGCTTTACGTTCATTGATCTTTACCGAACAAGTGAACGCCAACTTGGTTTATGTAGCTGCCAATGGTACATCTTGGGGGGCTCCTTATCCGGTAAACTGGCAGTCAATCAATGATGCCTTCGGTAATACTGGGGGATCAGGTGCTACCTTGGGGTTGATTATCGCAATGTTCATTGCCGGAAGAAGAAACAAAGCTCAATATCAAATTGCCAAAATGTCTCTGGCTCCAGGTTTGTTCAATATTAATGAACCAATCATTTTCGGATTCCCATTGGTTATGAACCCGATGTATATCCTGCCTTTCATCTTGGCTCCGATTATTTGTAACATCATCGGTTATCTTAGTGTTATGGTATTTGAAATAATTCCACCGATTGCTTATTCAGTTGCCTGGACAACACCAGGGTTCCTGATTCCATTCCTGGGTTCTGGAGCTAACAATATTATGTCAGTTGTAATCGGGTTAGTCTGTGTGGCTGCGAGTACGTTGGTTTACCTGCCTTTTGTTATGGCAAGTACCCGCGCTGCAATTAGAAGCGAAGCCAAAGAGAAAGAATTGGAAGCCCAAGCTGCTGTCGCTCAACCAATCGAGGCTCAGTAATGAGAAAATATTTTTTATGGGGTGGGGCAGTAGCAGCCCACCAAGTTGAAGGTGGCTGGAACGAAGGAAACAAGGGACCCAACGTTTCCGATATGATGACTGTGGGCGGTAATGGAAAAGAACGAATTATCACCGAAGTTCACAGTGATGAATTTTTCTATCCCAACCATGAGGCAATCGATTTCTATCATCGTTATCGCCAGGATATCCAGCTGTTCAAGGAAATGGGCTTCAAATGTTTCAGAACATCGATATCATGGGCAAGGATTTTCCCGAGGGGAGATGAATTGGAACCAAATGAGGAAGGTCTGAAATTTTATGATGACATGTTTGACGAACTGTTGAAAAACGGGATCGAACCAGTAATAACATTGTCGCACTTTGAAATGCCTTATCACCTTGTCAAGGAATATGGCGGATGGCGAAATCGTAAAATGATTGAATTCTTTGCCAATTTTGCCAAATCATGTTTTGAAAGATACCAAAACAAGGTCAAATATTGGATGACTTTCAATGAAATCAACAACCAAGCCAATTACAAATCGGCAACTGCGGTATTCACCAACTCCGGAATCAAATTCGAAGCAGGCGAAAACAAGGAAGCATTGATGTATCAGGCAGCCCATTATGAATTGGTTGCCAGCGCGATGGCGATTAAAATCGGACATGAAATCAATCCTGAGATGAAAATCGGGTGCATGATGGCAATGACACCGATTTATCCTTACTCATGCAAACCTGAAGATATGATCAAGTCAGTTGGAGCCAATCACAAGCGGTTCTGGTTCCTGGATGTTCATGCCAGAGGCAAGTATCCAAATTACATGACAAAGTTCTTTGAGCGAAATGAGTTCAACCTGGATATCACCGACCATGATCTGGAGCTGCTTAAAGCGGGGTGTGTCGATTACATCGGAATCAGTTATTATATGTCATTTACGACCAAAGGGATTGAAAATGACCTGTATTTGGACTATGATGAGTCAAAAGATCTTTGTAAGAACCCTCACATCGGTCATACCCAATGGGGATGGCCGGTTGACGAAATCGGGCTTAGATATACGCTTAACTGGTTATATGATCACTATCAGCTGCCGGTATTCATTGTCGAAAACGGCTTTGGGGCAGTTGACGAATTGAATGAAGATCAAAGCTGTAACGATTCTTATCGGACCGATTATCTGAAACGCCATATTTCAGAGATGAAAAAAGCGATCGATATCGATGGAGTTGATGTTCTGGGGTACACAGTGTGGGGATGTATCGACTGTGTGAGTTTTTCAACCGGAGAAATGAAAAAACGGTATGGATTTATATATGTAGACAAAGAAAACGATGGTAGCGGATCGATGGATCGATATAAAAAAGATTCTTTCGAATGGTACAAAAAAGTCATCGCCACCAACGGGGAACAATTGTAAAGAGAGTAGAGGATAATTATGAAAGAAGCAATGCAAAAGCTGGATAAAGAAGGAATAAATGATGTGAGTTACCTAAGGCGCTTGATTGCGTATGGTTTTGACTGGTATGTCGGAGGGGTGCTGGCGTCGTTACCGGTTATCCTGATCTATATGATCTTGAATGATGAAGCGACTATCATTCCTCAGAATCTTTCGATATTCACCCATCCCTATAATATTTCAGCTGGCGCATTGTCTTTTATGGTAGCTGTATTCTATTATGTTGCAATTCCAGTTTTCGTCTTCCCCGGGCAAACAGTTGGGAAGAAACTGCTTAAGCTCAAAATTGTTCAGGATGATTGCCAGGACGTCAATGGCAAGCAGCTGATTTTCAGACAATTGGTGATGATATTGTTGATAGAGGGAAGTGTCTATGGAAGTTCCAACATGCTTCATCAATTGATCAATATCATCTCCGGAGTCAACTTTTCGGGAGTGTATTCCTACATCGGTTTATCGATAACAGCTGTATCGATTTTATTGGTGATTATATCAAAGTCCAAAAGGGCGCTCCACGATGTTTTAAGCGGAACCAGAGTTGTTTATTTGGATTCGATCAAATATTCCAACAAAGCTAAAAAAATCAAAAAAAGAATCAAACGGGAAGTGAAACTTTCAAACGGATAATCTATTTTTATCCGTTTTTTTATGCTAGAATTGTCAGTGGTGATAAAATGATAACTATAGATAAAATAAAACAACTGAATGATTTGGAATATGAGATTTACAATTATCTCATCAACAACCCAACCAAAGTGGATAAATTGAAGCTCAAAGATATCGCGGATATCCTTCATGTGTCATCTTCGATGATTACCAGAGTCTGTCAGAAACTTGGTTATGACGGATATGGTCAGTTCAAGGTTGAACTTCGTTTTGAAAATTCCCAGGAACAATTCAAACAGGATACCGATCTGAACTATCTGATCAACTATTTCAATAAAATAAATAATGAAGAATCCCAAATCCCAATCAAAAAGGTCGCCGAGATAATGGCAAAAAGTCACGAAGTGATTTTTTTCGGGATTGCCCTGTCGGGAGCCATGGCCGAGTACGGTTCATACCTGTTCAACCGGAAAGGAATGCGCAGTTATGTCGTGAATGATTTTTCGCATCGCTTCAATGTCTATGATAAGAATACGTGCGTGATAGTCCTGACTGTCAGTGGGGAGACCAAGGAGATCAACAGTCAGATTCTCGAGATGAAAAAATGCGGCATCAAGGTGATTGTGATTACCAACAGCGAGAATACCACCGCTGCGAAATTGGCCGATGAAGTGATCAGCTATTACGTGCCCACCAATCAAGACCGCTATTTCTATTCCACCGCCACTCAAGTGCCGGTGATATATATCTTTGAATCACTGTCCAAAGAAATCGAGAAATTGGGGTTTGCCTGATTTGATAAACTTAACTGGTTGCCAGCCGGGCATAACCGCTAATTTCAAAGCCGATCTGAAGTGATTGGCTTTTTTTGATGCAACATCAAAAAGTCACAATCGAATATTTCAATTAATTTGATTTATGGTATAATAAAAGCAATCGGTTACATAACTCGAAGTAGCCGGAAATTTCGATAAAGAGGGGCTTTTGATGTACAAGACACGGATTATTGATAAAGATTTTTTAAAAGGATATCTGGAAATTCATGATCTTCCTTTCAATGTCGAGGGGGAATTTGTGGCCATCTCCACTGATAACCTCAAGGAGAATACCCGGGAACTGCTGATTGAACTGGCCCAACAGACGTTGTATGAAATCTGCGAGGCGCAAGGATGCGATCCGGTCAATCTTGGATTCGGTCACGAGTATTTCCTGATTAAATATGAGTTTTTGCTCTATATGATTCTTACAGATAAAATCGAGCATCAGGATTACAACAACTACCTTTTGGTGGCGATAGATGGCAACTGTTGTGCCGGAAAGACATATTTGGCCAAATTGCTCAAGCGTTTCTTTAATGGGATCGTTTTGCATATGGATGATTATTTCCTGCCAAAGGAAAAATATACCGAGGAACTTGACGAGGAAATCGGTGGCAATATTGATGTGGAACGCCTGATTGAAGAGGTGTTCACCAGTGATGAAATAATCGCAAACAAGTTCGATTGTGAAACCCAGATCCTTACAGCTGGCAAGAACTATCCCAAACAAGGAATCATCATTCTCGAGGGGACCTATTCATTGCTTGATGAATTCAAAAAATACATTGACTACTCTATTTTGCTGACCCTCAGTCCGCAAAATCAAAAGGAACGACTCCTGAAACGGGAGTCTGAAGAAAGTATGGCCGCCTATGATGAAAAATGGCTGCCAAAAGAAAGAAAATATTTAAATTTGCTGGATCTCTCTCAAGTGAATTTTTATATAAATAGTCAGAATATTATAAAAGGAGAAAATTAATGATGAAGTATGCAGTTGCAATTGATATCGGCGGAACTAATTCCCGCGTAGCTTTGGTTGATGATAACTATAATATTATCGAGAGAATTCAATTCCCGACTTTTGAATCGGATCCTGATGCGACAATTTCCAAGATTGCCGATGTAATCAACGGTTTCGACGTTGCGGTTGAAGGGATTGGGCTTTCATGTCCGGGACCTCTGGATTTGATCAATGGAATCGTGCTCGATACGCCAAACCTCCATGGTAAATGGCATGGCTTTGAAATCGAAAAGGCGCTGGCGCAAAAAACCGATTTGCCGGTTTATCTTCAAAATGATGCCAATCTGGCGGCTTTGGCAGAAGCAGTTATCGGATTAGGGAAAGACAAACGTTATGTGCAGTTTTTGACTATCTCCACTGGGCTGGGTTCCGGTCAGGTAATCGACAAGGAAATTTATATCGGAGCCCATGGTTATGCCCATGAAGTTGCCAATATGATTTTATGGCGTGACGGGCCGCAACACGGTTCGATCCTGCCAGGTGGTATTGAAGCTATCTGTTCTGGTACGGCAATCACCAACCGGGCTTTGAAAGCCGGACTCAATGTCAAACATGCCGGTGAGGTCAATGATCTGGCGGTGGCTGGAAATAATTTTGCCGCATCGATTATGGATGATGCCAAAGAATATCTGGCTAATGGTATCGCGACTCTGATTGCAATTACCGATCCGGAAATAATCATTTTGGGTGGTTCGGTAGCCTTGAAAATAGATGGGTTTGTCGAAGAGGTGAACAATAGGGTCAAAGAAAAAATCTTCCCAGGTCTAAAAGACCAGATTGAAGTTGTTAAATCAAATCTTAGTGAAGACAGCGGTCTTCTTGGCGGGGCTTGTCTCGTTTTCACCAAAGCGGGATAACCCGCTTTTTATGTTTTGGTAAAGATTAGGTAAAGTGGCATCATCGGATTATTTATTGAGCCCATCTATGATATAATGGCTCCAGGGGGTGACAGGTATGTATGATTTTATTGAGAGAAAATTTGGCTACACGCGCAAAGAAGCAAGCTGGATTTTTTACGATATAGCCAATTCAGAGTTTATTTTAATGACCACAACGGTAATTTTTCCGTTGATGATGAGTTATATTTCCACCGATCAGGGATCGATATATGTCGGTTGGGCCAATACGATCTATGCTTTGGTGTTGGCGGTGCTGGCACCGATATTGGGAACTGTGGCTGATTATCAGGGTTACAAGAAGCGGATGTTCAAATTCTTTTTGACTTTGGGGCTTTTCGGAGGATTCGTCATGACTATTCCGAGTCTGAGTGATATCCAGGCGACCATAATATATATTTTTACAATGATCGGATACAGTGGCGCTAATGTTTTATATGATGCTTTTCTGGTGGATGTCACCAGTGAGTCGAGACTGAACAAGATTTCTTCGGCCGGATATGGTTGGGGCTATATCGGATCGGTGTTGCCTTTTCTGGTATTTGTAATTCCATTTGCGGCTGTGACCTTGTTTGGCGGTGAAAGCAATTCGTTGAATCTTGGGGGCTTTGTCCTGACGTATCGTTACGCAATGTCGCTGTCAATGATTTTTGCGGCAATCTGGTGGTTGATTCTTTCATTGCCGATTATCCGCAATGTCAATCAACGCTACTACCGCAACCGCGAAAAACAGGTTATCCTTAAGTCGTTTGTCCGTCTTGGCAATACCTTCAGGAATATTCAAAAACATCGCAATGTCTTCCTGTTCTGTCTGGCATATTTCTTCTATATCGATGTGGTAAATTCGGTAATTAAAATGGCAGTCGCTTTGGCCACTGATATGGGAATATCACCGGCAGCTTCATTGGGGGTTATCATCCTGGCCCAATTCGTAGCTTTTCCTTCGGCAATTGGATATGGGGCTCTAGCTAACCGTTTTGGCGACAAAAGACTGCTGTTTGTCGGTATTGCCGGCTATTTTGTGGTGATTTTCGTCGGTTCGTCGCTGGAAGCCAATCCGAACATGCTTTGGGTATTGGGTTTCATCGTCGGATTGTTCCAAGGGGGGATTCAGGCAATTTCCCGGTCATTTTTTGCCAAGTTGATTCCCGATAAGAAAGATACCAATGAGTACTTTGGGTTCTTCTCGATATTCTCGAAGTTTTCGGCAATTTTGGGACCATTGGCCATTTCGGTTGTGGTTACCATTACCGGCAGTGCCAGTTTGGGAATAATCGCTTTGATTCCGATTTTGCTGGCCGGAGGCCTGGTACTTTTCTTTGTCAAAGAGCCGGAACAATAATTTTCAATTATGGACGTTGGAAACATTCCAGGGTCTTTTTGAATGCTTATCTCGTGGACATCAGGTAAATTAGGTGTATAATGAAGAAAAGGAGAAGCTTATGGATGTGAATGCTAAATCTGTTGCAAAATTTATCGGGGTGTTTACAATAATGGTGGTAATCACAGCGATAATTTTCAACTTCGGACAGTTTTTCAAATATCTCAATGAGTTCATCGACATTTTCAATCCGTTCTTGGTCGGAATCGGAATTGCCTATTTCTTCAACGTGTTCATGGTAATCATCGAAAAACGGGTTAAAAAACGGTTCACCAGAAAATATCGGCTCATTTCGTTTTTTATCACTTTGGTGGGGATAGTTGGGGTTTTGACATTTGTCTTATTCAATGTTATTCCCAATTTAGCCCATTCAATCGGTGAGTTGGTTAAAAATATCCAGAATCTGGACGAAACAATCAATAATTTCATTATCAATCATCAGGCTGATTTCGATTTCTTCAATATCTCGGTGCCTGAATTCTACATTGATTATGATCAGATTTTTGCTGCAATCCAGGAAAATTATGATACCTGGTTCAGCAATATCACGCCATATGCTTTAAAGGCGTTGGGCGGGATCTCATCATTTTTCATCGGACTGTTCTTCGCAGTCTATCTGATCTTCTTCAAAGAGAAACTTTTGCGCCAACTGCGCAAACTCCTGTACTCGATCTTTCCGGAACATCATGTTGATGTTGGACTGGATATTGCCAATCTGTCCAATCGCACTTTTTCGAATTTTATCACCGGTCAGTGTCTTGAGGCTATAATACTGGGAATGATGTTCACCATTACAATGACGGTATTTTCGATGCCGTATGCGATGCTGGTGGGATCGCTTGTATCAGTGATGGCGCTGATTCCGATAGTGGGAGCGTTCATCAGTTTTGTCATCGGGTTCTTCCTGATTTTATTGGTGAATCCGACGCAGGCGTTTTATTTCATTATCATCTACATCATCCTGCAACAAATCGAAGGTAATCTGATTTATCCCAATGTGGTCGGGAATTCAGTCGGGCTTCCGTCAATCTGGACTTTTGCTTCCGTAGTGCTTGGGGGATCGCTGATGGGAATTTTGGGAATCTTTTTGATGATACCAACTGTCTCGGTCATTTATGCGGTGGTGAAAAAGTATGTTAATTCGCGCCATCGGGAGCTCAAGATCGATCCGGTCAAATTTGAGGGTTATAAGAGCCGGTTTGAAACCGGAGCGGATGAGACGGTTGAAAATAACAACGAAGATATTGTCTAGGCAATATCTTTTCTTTGGTTAAAATTAGGGTAATTACGAAGTGGTGAGGGAGCTTTCTACATGCAGTTAGGCGCTAAAACGGGAGTTTTTTAGAAAAACGCTAAAAAAAATAAAAATAGTTGACAAAGGACGAATTATTAGATAACATATGTTATGAAATAAATGCGATGAAGAGAACTAGTAGCTAAGTGAACGTATCCAGAGAGTCTTAGGTTGGTGGAATAAGATATACTGAAAGTTAGTGAATTCATCTTGGAGCAGAGGGTTGAAATAAAGTAGACTTCTCCGGTTATAACCGTTATATTATGTGAGTATGATAGTACTTGAAGAGGTTGCCGTAGTGATGCGGTGATAAACAAAGGTGGTAACGCGATGACTCGCCCTTTATAGGGACGAGTCTTTTTTATTTCTAGAAAAGATAACAGGAGAAAACAAGATTATGATTATTGTAATGAAAAGCAGTGCAACACAAGATGATGTTAAAAAAATGAAAGACCACGTTGAAGAAATCGGAATGAGAACTTCAGTCGTTGTCGGAGAAGGACAGACAATTATCGGGTTGATCGGAGATACAACTAAAATCGATCCAGCTACAATTGAAGTTGATCCAACGGTTGAAAAAGTAATGTATGTATCTGAGCCGTACAAACTGGCCAGCCGTCATTTCCATCCAGAAGATAGCATCATCGATGTTTCAGGTGTCAAAGTTGGTGGCGGAAACTATGCTTACATTGCCGGACCTTGTTCGGTTGAAAGTGAAGAACAAGTTATTGAAATCGCCAAAGCGGCCAAAGCTGCCGGAGCAAACATGCTTCGTGGTGGGGCGTTCAAACCACGTACCAGCCCATACGCATTCCAAGGAATGGGATCGGAAGGTTTGGATATCCTGATGAAAGCCCGTGAAGTCACTGGACTGCCTATCGTATCTGAATTGATGGATGTCGACCATATCGAAGAATTCGAAGAAAAAGTTGATTTGATCCAAATCGGAGCCCGCAACATGCAAAACTTCACTTTGTTAAAAGAAATCGGGAAAAGAACAACCAAACCAATCCTGCTAAAAAGAGGTCTGTCAGCTACTTATCAAGAATGGATCATGTCAGCTGAATACATCATGGCCAGCGGGAATGAAAATGTCATCCTTTGTGAAAGAGGAATCCGTACTTTCGAAACTTATACCAGAAACACTTTGGATCTTCAGGCAATCACAGTAATGAAACGAATGACTCACCTTCCAATCGTCATCGACCCATCACATGCCGGAGGAAAATACTGGTTGGTTGAACCAATGGCCAAAGCAGCTATGGTTGCCGGAGCTGACGGATTGATGATCGAAGTCCACAATGACCCTGCTTGCGCACTTTGCGATGGGGCACAATCATTGAAACCGGAAAAATATGCAAGCTTAATGAAAAAAATCAAAATTATTGAAGAATTGGGGTAAACAAATGGAAATGATGGTTGATCTGGGTAAAGACAGTTATCCAATTTATATTGAAAAAGGAATATTAGATGATTGCCTGGATAAAATCAAACAGGTACGCCAAGGGTGTAAAGTCATGATTATCTCTGATGACAATGTCTTCCCGATTTATGGTGATAAATTAATCAATCAGCTTAAAGATGAATATGAAGTCAGTCACCTGGTATTGCCACATGGTGAAAAAACCAAAGGTTATGACAATCTGTTAGATATCTACAACTATCTGTTGGAAATCGGGATAACCAGAACTGACTTGGTGATTGCCTTGGGTGGAGGAGTAATCGGGGATCTGACCGGTTTTGTCGCTGCGACTTATCTGCGCGGGGTCAAATTCATTCAGATTCCAACTTCACTGCTGGCTCAGGTCGATTCTTCGGTCGGAGGGAAAGTAGCAGTCGATCTTCCCAAAGGGAAAAATCTGGTCGGAGCTTTCTATCAACCATCATTAGTTTTGATTGACCCGAATACTTTGGATACGCTGTCTGATCACTTTATTAAAGATGGAATGGCGGAAGTTATCAAGTATGGCTGCATCAAGGATGCCAACCTGTTTGAAACGATTGAAAAAGCTGGAAATTTCGCGACTTTGAAGAAAAATATTACGGAAGTCATTGCTACTTGTGTTAATATTAAACGTGTGGTAGTCGAAGGTGATCAGTTTGATTTCGGTGAAAGAATCTTGCTCAACTTCGGACATACGCTGGCTCATGCTATTGAAGCCTATTACAATTATGAAACATACAGCCATGGTCAGGCTGTGGCAATCGGAATGTATCAGATTACTAAAATCGCCCAGGCGAACGGACAAACCGCTCCGGGCAGCGATGAAAGAATCAAAAACGTACTGATGGCTTACGGACTGCCATATCAATCAGGGCTATTGACTAAAATTGTAGCTCCGTTCATGAAATTCGACAAAAAGAATCTCGACAACGGGCTTAAAATCGTCCTGATGAAAGAAATCGGAACAAGTTATGTCTACAAGACTACTGCGGACTATTTTTTAGAAAGTGAGACATGTTAATGAGTGAACTTACAATAACTCCCAATAAATTGAAAGGTGATATTGTTTTACCGCCATCAAAATCCCTGTCCCACCGGGCAATAATCTGTGCCGCATTGGCAAAGGGAAAAAGCAAAATCGACAACATTGAATTTTCAGATGATATCAAAGCGACAATTTCATGCCTGAAAGCCATGGGGACAATCGTTGAGGAATATGATGATTACGTGATTGTTGATGGAAAGGGAACTTTTACCATCGATAAATGTGAAATGGACTGCAACGAATCGGGATCTACCTTAAGATTCATGGTTCCGATTGCCCTGGTCAAGCACTCGACCAACCATTTCATCGGTCAAGGGCGTTTGGGCCAAAGACCATTGAATACATATTACGAAATATTCGACCGCCAAGGAATTGAATACATGTACAAACAAGACGTGTTGGACATGTACGCCATCGGTCAGCTGAAACCGGACACTTATGAAATTCCCGGCGATATTTCGTCTCAGTTCATCTCGGGACTGATGTTTGCCTTGCCGCTACTTGACGGCGATTCGGTTATCGAAGTCAAAGGGCTGTTGGAGTCAAAAGGTTATATCGATTTGACTCTGGATATGCTTAATGCTTTTGGAATTGAAGTTGAAAACCAGGATTACCAAAGGTTCGTCATCAAAGGTAATCAGGAATATCAACCATGCGACAAAAGAGTTGAGGCCGATTTTTCCCAAGCTGCATTCTACTTGGTGGCCAGTGCGCTGGGAAGTGATCTGGTAATCAAAGATCTTAATCTTGAATCAGCTCAAGGAGACAAAGCGGTTCTGGAATACTTGCTGCAAATGGGATGTGAACTGGAAGTTCTTGATGAAGGAATCAGACTTACGGTTGATAAACTCAAGGCAATTGAGGTTGACGCATCGCAATGTCCGGATGTCATTCCGGTATTATCGGTGGCTTTGGGATTGGCTGATGGAACCAGCAATGTCATCAATGCCAAAAGACTGCGCATCAAGGAATGCGACCGTATCGATGCAACTGTTGATCTGGTCAATACTTTGGGTGGTAAAATCACCAGCACCGAAGATTCAATGGAAATTATCGGAGTTGACAGCTATCATGCTGGAAACTGCCGTACATACGATGATCACCGTCTGGCGATGTCGATTGCAATTGCAGCGACTGTGGCGACTGGTGAAGTTACAGTTGACAACAAGGAATGTGTTGCCAAATCTTACCCGACTTTCTGGGAAGACTATACGATGTTAGGAGGAATTATCAATGCCCGCAACGTGGAAGAATAATTTGGAAGTTACCATCTTCGGAGAATCTCATGGGATTGCTATCGGGGTTGTAATCGGAAATTTTCCATCTGGAGTGGAAATTGATGAAGAATTCATCAACAACCAGATGAAAAGAAGAGCGCCTGGTCAGAATCTGATGTCGACCAGCCGCAAGGAACCTGATCAGGTCGAAATCGTATCCGGAGTTTTTGAAGGTAAAACAACCGGAGCTCCGATTTGTGGAATGATCCGCAATAAGGACCAACATTCAAAGGATTATTCAATCCTGAAAGAAAAGATGCGACCATCGCACAGTGATTATCCTGCCAGCATTCGTTACCAAGGCTTCAATGATGTCCGTGGTGGGGGACACTTCTCAGGAAGAATTACGGCACCGATCGTGTTCGCCGGAGCATTGTGCAAACTGGCTTTGAAACAAAAGGGAGTCGAAATCGTTTCCCATATCATGGAAATCAAGGATATCAAGGATGAAAAATTCGGTTTGGAAATTTCTGATGAATTGGTTGATCAACTGCAAAACATGCAGTATCCGGTCATTGCCAAGGATGTCTTTGAAAAAATGGCGGATACCATCGATCAGGCCCGCCGCAATCAAAACTCAGTCGGTGGAAAAATCGAATGTGCCATTTTAGGGCTGCCGGCTGGTAAAGGAGATCCTTTCTTTGACAGTGTCGAATCCAAGATTTCATCTTTGATGTTCTCGGTTCCGGCTGTTAAATCAATTGTCTTTGGTAATGAGGAAATCACAACTTTGATGGGTTCTCAGGCCAATGACGAATATTATTACGATGATGCCGGAAATGTGAAAACCACATCAAATAACAACGGGGGGATTCTTGGGGGAATCACCAACGGAATGCCGGTCATCTTCAATGTAGGACTGAAACCTACTTCATCAATTTCTTTAAAACAAAACACTATCGATATCACAAGTCATGAAAATACCACTTTGGAAATTGTCGGAAGACATGATCCTTGTGTGGTTCTAAGAGCATCCGTCGTTGTTGAGGCAATGAGCGCGATTGCAACCCTGGATTTGCTTCATGATTAAGGATTTATCAGATACTAGAAAAGAAATTGATGAGATAGATGCTCAGATCGTCAGATTATTTGAGCGCAGAATGTTACTGGTGGAAGATGTTGTCAAATACAAATTGGAGAACGATCTTGAAATCTTCCAGTCGGATCGCGAAAAAGAGGTCATCAAGAAAAACATTGATCGTCTTGAGCATCCCAAACTGGCCGGATATCTTGATAACTTCTTCAATGATATGATGAACATTTCCAAATCTTATCAGGCGACATTCATCCCCGCAAAAGAAAAATACAAAGTAAGACAGGCTATCGAAAATCCGGTAGTCGGATATCAGGGGGTTCCCGGATCGTTTTCTTCAATGGCTCTTGAAGGATATTTTGGCGATGTCGAAACCCGCAATTACAACAAGTTCAACGAAGTTTTCAAAGCAATCGATGCCGGTGAAATCGATTATGGGATTTTACCTCTGGAGAATTCTTCGACTGGAGCTATCAACGACAATTACGATTTGGTAAGAGATTATGAATTCTATATTGTCGGGGAATATGAACTGAAAATCTCCCAGAACCTGCTTGGTATTAAAGGCAGCAAGCTTGAAGATATCAAAGAGGTTTTCTCACATTCTCAAGGTTTGCTGCAAACCAGCGATTTTCTTGAAAGTCATCCGGCAATCAAGGCGACCAGTTTCTCGAATACTGCCGCCAGTGCCAAATATGTCAGCGAATTGAATGATCCGACCAAAGCAGCAATCGCTTCGGTGAAAGCCGCTGAAATTTACGGCTTGGACATCATCAGTCCGGATATTCAAAATTCCACCAGCAATACAACCCGTTTTATCGTGGTTGGAAAAGAACTTGAGATTCATGAAGATGCGCACAATATCAGCATTATTTTCACGCTGCCTCATGAAGTCGGGTCGCTGTTCAAGGTTCTTAAAACCATCAAGGACCATCATATCAATCTTACCCGTCTGGAATCCCGTCCGATTGCGGATAAGGACTGGCAGTATTATTTCTATATCGATTTCGAAGGAAATCTGAATGATACCAATGTTCAGGATGCGATCATAATGCTGCGTTCCCTGGCGGTAAAATTCAATGTGATAGGAAACTATTAATTATGAACAATATTATTTTAATCGGGATGATGGGTTGTGGCAAAACCGTCGTGGGACAGTCGCTCGCTGATTATCTTCAAATGAACTTTGTCGATATGGACAAGTATCTTGAAGAAAAGTATCAGATGACGATACCGGAAATGTTTGCCATCTCCGAGGATTATTTCCGTGAACGCGAGACGGAATGCGTCCGCGATATCGAGAAATTTTCCGACACCGTGGTTTCTTGTGGTGGTGGGGTTATTACCAGGGAAATAAATATCGAATTGCTCCGCAAATTCGGGACTGTCATTTACATCGATCGCCCGATTGCGGATATTGTCAAAGATGTGGATTGCCTTTCAAGACCATTGCTCAAGGATGGTCCGGATAAGATTATCGAACTTGACAAGAAACGCCGACCGCTATATCTAAAAGCAGCCCATTACCGGGTTGTCAACGAGCAGTGTATTGACACTGTTGTCATGGATATTGCCGGAATTTTCAAGCAAAAACAGTAAAATCAAAAAAAGGGCCGCGGCCCTTTTTTAGATAGTTTTGATAATTTCAATCAGCCACACGGCAAATTTCTTGCTGGCTTCATTGGCAACTTGAACAACCCGTTCGTGGGAATGTTTAACTTTTTGAATTCCAGTAGCCATATTGGTTATGCACGAAATTCCCAATACTTCCATTTGAAGATAATTGGCAACAATCGTTTCTGGGACTGTGGACATCCCAATGGCATCCACTCCCATTGTTTTGAAAGCTTGGATTTCCGCCGCTGTTTCATAATAGGGACCGGTGAATCCGCCATAGACCCCTTCCTGGTAGGCGATCTCAAGCCTTTCGGCACAAGTTTTTGCATGGGCGACAAAGCTTTTTTTGAATGGTTCGCTCATATCCGGGAAACGGGGACCGAAACGTTCATCGTTGACACCGATCAGGGGATTGGTTCCCATCAGATTGATGAAGTCGTTGATGATCATCAAATCACCAGGTTGGAAATCGCCGTTGATTCCCCCACAGGCGTTGGTCACAATCAGTTTTTTGATGTTCAACTGTTTCATGACAAAAATCGGATAAGTGACTTCTTTCATCGAGTATCCTTCGTAAAAATGGAACCGTCCCTGCATTGCCAGGACTTTTTTATCGTTGATTGTTCCAATCACCAACTGTCCGCCGTGTCCGGCTACAGTGACGGTGGGGAAGTTGGGAATCTCACTATAAGGGATGACAACTTTGTCTTCCATGGTATCGATGATTGACCCCAATCCTGATCCCAATACTATTGCTAAATCGATATCTTGACAGTCATTTTTCAAATATGCGACTGATTCGCTGACTTTTTCATATAAATCTTTCATAATTTACCTCCTGTTGTTGACATTCTACTTTATTTTATCAAAAAATGCATGTATTTTTTATTTCATTTTTTCAAGATTGTTAAAAAATTGCGTTTACATCCTTGAAGAAGCTATAATGGATGGCGAGGTGAAATTATGAAAAAACTGATTATTAATGCCGATGATTTTGGAATCAGCGAGGGAGTCACGCTGGGAATCATCAAGGCTCATGAAAATGGAGTAGTTACATCGACAACGGCAATGATGAATATGCCCTATGTCAAAAGAGCTTTGGAACTGGCCAAGACATTTCCAACACTGGGAGTAGGAATCCACCTGGTTTTGACTACCGGAAGTCCTCTGTGTGAAAACGTGGCGAGTCTGGTTGACGAAGCGGGAGATTTCCAAAAGTTACGCGGGGAATTCGACCACTGTCAGGTTGACTTGGCTGAACTGGAACTTGAGTGGGATAGCCAGATCCGTCTTTTTATCGAATTGGCTGGTCGCAAGCCGAGCCATATCGACAGTCATCATCATGTTCATTTGCGAAAAAATCTGATTGATGTCGCTTTGAAACTGGCCCAAAAATATGATATTCCCATGCGTCAGACCAGCGAAGATCTGACTGAATTCGAACCGGTTTGTTGTTTTGACAAGATGTACGATGAAGATGTCAATCTTGATTACCTCAGCAAACATATTCAAAACGGTCCCGATTTCCAGGAGGTCATGTGTCATCCGGGTTTCCTAGACAAGGATATCTATGAAAAATCGAGCTATAATATTTCCAGAATGTATGAGTTGGATTTTTATCAGTCGGAGGATCTGAAGCATTATCTGAAGGAGAATTTCGAATGTATGCGTCAAATTGAGCGGTGGGAGAATATTCGAGGGTAAGTGAAAAGGAATCCGGGGGACAGTTTGTTACCGTCTTGGGATTCCTTTTTTGAGGCCCTTGATCTCCTTCGTGGTCAATTGACGCAGGTATGTTGGCAGTTCCTTATTGTAGGGTAGTAGTTTTCTAATTTCTTCTTCATCAGTAGGATCGATTCCCGGCAGCCTTTCCAGTACGTACTCCATGTACATGTACGGTGACAGCTTGTTTTCCTGGGCGCTTAACAGTATCGAATAGATTATCGCTGCGGCTTGCGCTCCTTTGGGGCTTGTATAGAATTTACATCGATTCCTTGATACGACAAACGGTCGTATAGCCCGTTCCGTGCTTGAATTGTCGAATGGAACTTTCGGGTTATTAAATACCTCGCTGAATTCCTTTTCGTGGTTCATCAGATATTTGATTGCCTTAAGCAAGGTTGGTTTCATATTAACTTCGGGCAACAGGATTATTTCTTTAAGGTACGCTAAAAACTTATCGTAGATTGGCTTTACGACATCATTTCGGCCCTTATGAATATATTGGAAATATTTATCCTGGTTCTTTGAGTATTTTCCCTTAGCAGCCTGTTCAATTTTGTTTTTTGCTTCGAATACTTTTTTGTAATAGCGATAGCAAGTGTATTCGTAACTTTGATTTTTATCGGTGCCTTTTGGCAGTACATCCAAGGCTTCCCGGAAATAGCGAAAGGCATGAACGTGGCAAAAACAGTTGGTGACATTATCAAGCGACTCGTAAGCACCATAGGCGTCTGTTACCAGATAGTGGGAGTAATCACCGATGAAGTCTTCAACAACCCGTTTTGAACGACTAGGATCATAACGGTACAAGATAATTGGTTCGTCATACTGATTGCTCCGTAGAACCCAAAGATATGATTTGCTTTGCGCTGGTTTGCCGTCTTCCTTTAGAACCTGGGTGGTGGTTTCATCGCAGTGGATCACTTCCATGGACAACAAGTCTTTGTGCATGCACTCAAACAACAGGTTAAGATGAACCGATGCCTTGATCATCCAGTTGGCCATATTCTGTCTAGGGATGACGATGTCATTTTCAAGGAAACGTTTTTCCTGAGCAGCCAGTGGCAAACCCTTTAAATATTTCATGTCCATTATAGTTGCAATCAGTGATGGCGATGCAATGCTTCCCTTGATAACCGGTTGTCTTCCAGGAACTTTCTTGTACGATGATTTACCTTCCAAGTTGTGTTCCTGACAAGCAACACATTCGTATACCGGTGTACGGTAAATATTCAATTCAACTTTGGCGGGTGTATAGACAAGTTCTTTTCTTTCATCGTATTTTTTGATTGTCATAGTTGTACCACAAAGATCGCAAACGTCGAAACCATCAGGAGTTTCTTCTGTAATTATATTGGTTTTGAGATGGTCATAATTGATATGTTTTTCTTTGGGGATTCTAACTTTTCTTTTGTAACCTTTGATTTCCGTAGTTTCGAATTCTTCGGTTTCAGTAGCATTATCAAAATCAACACCGATTAGACTAAACAGATCAGGACCTTGGTTATATTCCTTAATATTGTTGCGTTGGGAGCTGTAGCGGGCGTTTTCCAATAATTTGATGTATTCGTTTTTCTGTTGTAGTTCAAGTTTGCGTTCTTTGATTTCAGCTGCCATTTTATCAATATCGGAAGTCAATTTCTTATTATCGGCAGATAAATTCTTCTTTTCTTTAATAAGTTTTTCTTTTGAAATACGGTCGGATTCGATTTTGGCATAGAGTTCCTGTTCACGTTGTTTGAACGCTTCGATAAGTTCTTCTTTTGTCATATCTTCCATCAATTTGATCACTTGAATCCACCTCTTTCCACTAGTGGCATTGTAGCATAAAAAGCCCTGAAAGTCTTGATTTCACGGCAATTTATAAAAGATGTGAATAACTTCAAAAGGCAAAAGATAAACCCACAAAAAAATGTGAATTAATCTTATGCGTAGGGGCTATATCATTACTGAAATGTCCTTGAATGCCCTTTTCTGTTCAATTGCCAATCCATCAAGCAACCAACTCAACTGACGGATGTCAACAACCATTGAAGTGATATCTTCATCACCCTTGGGCCAGAAGAACTTATCTTTATTAAGCAGCTTCTTGGAGTGGATGACAAATCCGTTCTTGTCGAACTCCAGCATCTTGATGCTTTTCTTGGATCTGTTGCAAAAGATGTACAGGTTATTGGCGGTGGGGTCAAGATACAGGCTGTGGGATACAATCGCGCTTAACCCGGCGTAGCTTTTCCTAAGATCAGTTGCCCCAGGAACCAAATAGATATTGTCGAAGTCTTCAAACCTAAGCTTCATTGATCATACCTATCAGTTTAGCCAGAGTTTCCAAGTCTGTCGAGTCGTCAACCGAAATAGTAGCCTTGCCAATATTGACATCGAACCCCTTGGAAACAACTTTACTGTTGCAATCAACAATATCCAGCCTGACAAGAGCTGTAGTAAATCCAGAATCCTTAACTTCATCTCTTGAGCGATTCAAATATGGCTTAGAATACTTGTGGTAGCAAAAAGCATTGTACGAAACATCGTTAGCCAAACACCATTTTTTAATGGTCAGATCACTATTGGCAGCCTCAGTAAATATCACCTGCCACTGATCATCAGAATAATTCAAATCATCACACCTCCAATTCGATGTGATAATCATACCATCAATGACCTCGACAACCTACCACCGCTCTATTTGACGCATACTTTCGAATTAATCAATTTCAATAATATTGCAAAAAGAATCTAACCTTGGCGGTTAGATTCTTTTTAGAAACTCGATTAATGCTTTATTGATATCTTCTTTTGGGATATAATTATAGTACAAAAGGTAGATTATCTCGTTATTTACTTGGAAAATTCGCAGTTTTATGCGACATTCGCGGGCAATTTCCACCAGCTTGCGCGGCGACTTGAGTGAATTGATTTTGAGACCCAGGGCGATTCCGGTGGTCCGGTCGGTTACTGTCACATTCGGATATTCCTCGAGAATCTTGAAAACCATGGTTTGTTTATCGGCGTACAGTTTGCGCATCTTCTTGATTCCTTTTTGATAATCACCATTATTCATGAATAATCCCAGTGCTAGCTGTTCGAGTTTTGAACAGGTCTGGTTGTACTGAAATTTGATTTGATTGTAGGTTGCCACCAATGAGGCCGGAAGAATCATATACGAAATTCTAAATGACTGATACATGGTCGATGAAAAAGATCCCAGGTAGATGATTGATTTCGATTCCTTATCAAGACCCTGCATGGCCGGAATCGGCTTGGTCAGATATCTCAGTTCGCTGTCGTAATCATCCTCGATAATATAGGAATTGTTTTGATTGGCCCAGTTGATCGCCTGAATCCGCCGGTCGATGGGCATGAAAGCTCCGGTTGGAAACTGGTTTGAAGGAGCGGTATAGAGGACACAGGGAATATTGGTTGGGAGCTGATCAAGGCTCACTCCATCCTGATTGACATCGACATTCAGGATTGAAAAGTTACTGTTTTTGAAGATGTCGATTACCGGCGTATACGAAGGATTTTCAACAACGAAAACATTGATGCGCAACTGTTTGAGCATAGCGACAACCAATGAAGTCAGCTGCTGGGTTCCGGCGCCAATAACCACTTGATCGGGATGGCAGCGAACTCCCCGTGATTGATAGACATAGCGGGAGATTTCCTGACGTAATGACAACTCGCCCTGATTGTTTGAAGGAGCGAAAAGCGCAGAACGGTACTCGTTGATGATTTTGTTGACACATTTTTTATAGCGCTCGAAACTAAAGCAGCTGTCATCGTAATAATAGGGATTTTCTTCGATGGCGATTACATCTTCGCTGCGATGGTTCGGGTTTGATTGGCCAAAGCGGTGCCCGTCAAGTTTGGCTTTGACATAAAAACCGCTGTTGGGCTTGGAATAGACGTACCCTTCGACAATCAGTTGTTCGTATGCCTGCTCGATGGTGGTGATCGATATTTCAAGATTTTTCGCCAGAGAGCGTAGTGAGGGCAGTTTGTCGTTTGGTTTGATATCGTGATTGAAGATTGCGGCTTTGATATAGTCATAGATTTGCAAATATAAAGGTGTTTTGTCTGTTTTGTTGATTACAGGTATTAATTTATTCATATATATCTCCGGAACTGTACTGGTGAAATTTTGTACTTTTGTATATTTTATACCATACAAATCTGATATACAATAGTAACGTGTTAATAAGGAGGAATTCAAATTGAAAACTAGAGATATAGCGTTGGGAGCATTATGCATTGCCCTGATTGTTCTGGCTACGGCATTTATCAAAATCCCGACTGGAATCGCGGGTGGATACATCCATGTCGGTGACAGCATGATTTTCTTGTCAATCATGTTGATGCCAAGCTTACTTGGAGTATTCGTAGGTGGAATCGGGAGTGCCTTGGCAGATTTCGTGGCTGGGTATGCTTCATTTGCACCTTTGACTTTTGTGGCAAAAACATTGATGGGATTGGCTTTCTATCTGATTGTCCGCAAAAGCCGTAAAAATTTCAAATTAAGATTGTTGGCATTTATTGTGGCATCGGTTATAATGATAGCATCGTATTTTGTAGGCGAAGTCATTATGTTCGATTCATTTGAAGGACCATTGTATGAAATTCCATTCAATGCAATCCAAGCGGTCGGATCGATAATTGTTTTTGAAGTAGTCTACAATGTCTTGAACAGAACAAATATCTTTTCACGAATAACAGGAGAATAAAAATGATAGCAAACATTGAGAATGATAGTAATCAATTGATTGAAGAATTTTTAGAATTAGCGAAGCTCGAAGCCGGAGAACTTTTTGTAATCGGATGTTCGACTAGTGAAGTAGCCGGAGAAATGATCGGGTCCCACTCGTCATTGGATATCGCCAAAGCTATTTTCGATGTCATTTATCCCAAACTGACTGAAATCGGAGTCAAAGTGTGCACGCAATGCTGTGAGCACCTTAATCGGGCAATCGTAATGGAAAAAGATGAAGCAATCAAGCGAGGACTGGAAATTGTCAATGTCGTGCCTCAAAGCAATGCCGGCGGGGCCATGTCTACATATGCTTATTCTCAATTTGAAAATCCGGTTGTGGTCGAGTTCGTTAAAGCAGATGCTGGAATCGATATCGGGGGTACCTTTATCGGAATGCATTTGCGTCATGTAGCTGTACCAGTGCATCTTCACAAGCGGAACATCGGGGCTGCCCATGTGACAGGAGCGAGATGCCGGGCAAAATACATTGGCGGAATCAGAGCCAAATACAATAGTGATTTTCGCGGGTAACTGACCATCAGTCAGTTATCGGATCAATAATCAAACGACTTTAGAAATTAACTGAAGTCGTTTTTTTTATTGCTCGTTAAAGGCGACTGATGTTGGAACATGTCAAAATGTTTGGTTTAAGACTTGGGCGCTGATTTGTTCCTAAAGTTGGATAATGGCGAGTAAAAAGCATTTTTCAAGCCCAATGTTTGCCAATTGGATACCGAATTGATGGCTAAAAACACTACAATTTCCTGAGTTCGTCTTAATTTATCGCTTCGGATATTGTCCTAATGTTGAATTATCAAACATTAAGACATGTTTTACTAACATCAAAAGATGGAATATTTGAAAAAAAATGATATGATTATAAGTGGAAGCGCAAACACATTTAAGATATTTCAAGGGACAAAATGGATTTGCACATGAGGGGACATATAATATTTCAGGAGGAATTTTGATGAAAAAGATTCTGATTTTTCTTTTAGGACCCACTCTGATTGCCGGAATGTTGTTTGGATGTTCTTTGGATGATGGTGGCGCGGTAAAGACGACAATCGAAATGGTATCATATAAAATCGAAGCAGTAGCGATATTTGAGGAGTTCGAGCGCGAGTTCAATCGCGAAAACCCGGACTTGAATCTGGTAATCGAAACACCCCGGGAGGCGGTCACGGTTATCAAGACCCGCTTGATCAAGGAAGATGCTCCGGATATTATCGGGATCGGAGGCGACAATTTCTTTTCGATTCTCGTGGATACCGGCGTAGTCGCAGATATCAGCGAATATGATGAAATAAATACTGTCAAGCAACGTTATCTTGATATTGACAAGGAACTGGAAATTGTCCCGCAAGCAGGGGTCTACGGATTGCCTTATGCGGCCAATGCCTCGGGAATTCTCTATAATAAAGCAATTTTTGAAGAAAATGACTGGGAGATACCGACTACCTGGGATGATCTCATGACACTTTGTGAGGTGATGGAGGAAGCGGGAGTTGCGCCATTTACTCTGGGTCACAAGGACTCGTGGACAACATTGGCGCCTTGGAATGCCTTGGCAGTAAGTATGACCAGTCCTGATTTGATCACAGAGGTCAATCTTGGCAACGACAGTTTCACAAATCACTACGGTGAAATCGCCTTGAAGCAACAACAATTGCTTCAATACAGCAAAAATGATCCGTTTGCATTTGGTTATATTGATGCCTGTGCGGCTTTTGCGCGCGGGAAATCAGCGATGCTTCCGCTTGGTTCTTATGCAATTCCCCAAATCAAGTCAGTCAATCCGGAAATTCAGATTGGTTCCATGGTCATGCCGGCAAACAATGACTCGAGCGCCAACCTTCTCAATTCCGGAATTGACCTCCAGTTTTGCGTAATGCAGAGTTCGAAACATAAGGAAGCCTGTTATCGGGTGCTTGAGTTTTTCCAACGCGATGACAATGTCCAAAAGTACGTTGAAAATCAGATTGCAGTACCTTGCAAGGAAGGCGAATTCATGCTTAATGAATCCCTTGACGGCTTGATTGATCATATTGATTCGGGAATGTTGATGGATTATCCAGACCACCGCTATCCTAGTGAACTGGGCGCCGACGCCTTGATTCAGACATTTTTGATTGATGGTGACCTGGATTCCTTTTTAAGCACCTTTGATGCCGATTGGCTACGATTCAACCGGGATAATATTGCCAAATTGGAAGAGTACTATAATAATCAGTAGGAGGCTGCAATGAAAAACAAGTTTAATAATAACCGAACCCGGACTTTTATGGCGATTACAATCCCAATGTTGTTGCTGTTTGTTGTTTTCAATACGATGGCAGTAATCCAGGGATTTGGGTACAGCCTGACCAACTTCAGGGGCTTTGGTGACTATGATTTTATCGGGTTTCGGAATTATCTTGATTTGATCCAGGATCAAAGAATCATTAATTCTTACATCTTTACATTCGGGTTTGCGGTTGTCTGCACTGTTTTGGTCAACGTGATTTCGCTGGTTTTGGCTCTGGGTCTAAATGCCAAAATCCGGGCCAAGGGAGTCCTTAGAGCCATATATTTCCTGCCCAATATCCTTGGGGGACTGGTGATTGGTTATGTCTTCAATTTCTTTTTCACCTATATTCTCCCGGAAATAGGAGCTGCTGTTCATAGCGGGGCCTTGTCAAGCAGTCTTCTTGCCAATCCGAAAACCGCTTGGTTTGCTTTGGTGATCACGGTGGCGTGGCAGTCAGTTGCGATGAACACTTTGATTTATATTTCCGGACTCCAGACTGTTCCTGAAGATGTCTATGAAGCGGCGAAAATTGACGGAGCGGAAGGTTTTCGTAAATTCAAACGGATTACTTTTCCGTTGATCATGCCATTTTTTACCATCAACATGATTCTGTGCATGAAAAACTTCTTGATGGTTTTTGATCAGGTAGTATCCCTGACTGGTGGTGGGCCGGCAAGATCGACCGAATCGATATCATATCTGATCTACAATGGGGGGCTTACCGGCGGGGCGTTTGGTTATCAAAGTGCCAATGCCGTGATATTCTTTGTTGTGATTGTGGTCATATCATTGTTTCAGTTGAAATTTTTAGGCAGTAAGGAGGAACAGCTCTGATGAACAAGTCAAAGATGATGCGCTCAGCTCATAAGACCAACCGTTTGGTTACTTTCGGATTGATCGTAGGGTGTCTGACAGTTTTCTTTCCGCTCTATCTAACCGTGATGATTGCGTTCAAGGATCCTTCGCAGATGGATGGCAGTATTTCCGGTCTGCTTTCACTTCCGGAATCGTGGAGTTTTTCGAATTTTTCAGAAGCGATGCGGATTACTGATTTCTGGCATACTTTGGGCAACAGCGTTCTGATTACCGGTGCGACGGTGGTGGTTGTTGTTTTATTCCATTCAATGCTTGGTTATGCGATTGGAAGAAGTATGCAGCGCAAGGGTTATCGGTTCTTGTACTTTTATATCGTCAGCGGGATGTTTGTCCCATTTGCGATTATCATGCTCCCGATTGTCAAACAGACAGCCTTGATGGGAATCGACAACCGTTTCGGGGTGGTGTTGCTTTACAGTGTGTTTTTCATGCCCCTCAATCTGATGCTTTACACGGGGTACCTGAAAAATATCCCTCTGGCCCTGGAAGAAGCAGCCAGTATCGATGGTGCATCGACTTTCACGACCTTCAGGAAAGTGATTTTTCCGCTGATGAAACCGATGCATGCAACCGTGGCGATCCTGACCGCCTTGGCAACCTGGAATGATGTGATGCTGCCGCTGGTCCTTTTGGCGGGAACCGGTCACAATACGCTCCCGATTGCCCAGCTAAACTTCCAAAGTCAATTCGGGACAAACTATAATCTGGCTTTTGCGTCGTATTTGATGGCGCTGATTCCGATTTTGATTTTTTACATTATCGGTCAAAGACAGATTATCAAAGGCGTTGTCAATGGCGCAATCAAATAAAAGGAGACAATGATGGCAAATATATCTATTCGTAATCTAAATAAAACTTATCCAGGCGGGGTGGAAGTGATCAAGAATCTTAACCTGGAAATCAAAGACAAGGAATTCATTGTCCTGGTTGGGCCTTCTGGCTGTGGTAAATCGACGACCTTGAGAATGATTGCCGGACTTGAAGAAATTACCGGAGGAGAACTTTATATCGGTGATGCTCTGGTCAATCACGTCCAACCCAAGGACCGGGACATTGCCATGGTGTTCCAGAATTATGCCCTTTATCCCCATATGACCGTTTACAAGAACCTGGCCTTTGGATTGGAATTACGAAATTTACCCAAAGCTGAGATTGACCGCAAGATAATCGAGGCTGCCAAAGTGCTGGATCTTGAAAAATATCTCAATCGCAAACCGCGGGCGCTATCGGGTGGCCAACGCCAACGGGTGGCTTTGGGCCGGGCCCTGGTTCGAAATCCCCAGGTCTTTCTTCTTGATGAGCCGTTGTCGAATCTTGATGCCAAATTGCGGACTCAAATGCGGACTGAAATTTCCAAACTTCATCGCAAACTGCAGACCACTTTCGTCTATGTTACCCATGACCAAACCGAGGCGATGACAATGGGTGACCGGATTGTGGTGATGAAGGACGGTTTGATCCAGCAAGTGGATACTCCGGAAAACCTCTATAATAAACCGGTAAACAAATTCGTGGCTGGATTCATCGGTTCGCCGCAAATGAATTTCCTGGAAAGCAAAGTCATCAATAAGACCGGCAAGTATTATGTTGAAATGGCTGGACAGCTAATCGAAGTGCCCCCGGGGAAGAACCGGAATGATATTCTTGCGGGTTATCTCGATCGCAAGGTCACGTTGGGAATCCGTCCCGAGGATCTGCATCTTGACCAGGTGTTTATTGAAATGGCGCCCCGTTCTTTAATCAATCTCAAAATTGAAATAACCGAGATGATGGGAGCCGAAGTATATTGCTATGGCAAGATCAACGGTGATGAAGTGATTGTCCGGACTCCGCAACGGTTCCGTCCCCAAGAGCAGCAGCATGTTGTGTTGGCAGTGGATGTCAACAAGATCCATCTTTTTGATATCGATACGGGTGAAGCTCTGTTATTGTAGACTTAGACCCCTTGGTCCTAATTGTTCGGGACCAAGGGGTTTTGTTGTTTGACAGTGACCAGCCACAATGATAAAATAAATTTTGAAATTCAGGAGGTAGTTATGTCATCATTCGAGTTGGTTTTAATTGCGATAGGGGTATCAATGGATGCTTTTGCAGTTTCGGTCTGCAAAGGTCTTCAAACCAAAAAGGTCTTATTCAGGCAAATGCTTCTGGCTGGAGTCTGGTTTGGCGGGTTTCAGGGACTGATGCCGTTTATCGGATATCATCTAGGTCGCTATTTTCAAAAATATATTGCGGCGTTTGATCATTGGGTCGCATTTGGGCTGCTGTGCTTCATTGGAGCAACCATGATCAAAGAAGCGCTGGAGGATGACGATGAAAATGTGAGCAACTCCTTTGCAATCAGGACGATGTTTGTCATGGCTGTTGCGACGAGTATCGATGCTTTGGCGGTCGGGGTTACTTTTGGGTTGGTTCCTGGGGTAAATATCTATTTTGCAGTGGCGACAATCGGAGCGACGACCATGTTATTTTCAATGATCGGTGTAAGGCTGGGGTGTATTCTCGGTCACCAGTTAAAAACCGGTTCGGAACTCCTTGGCGGATTGATTTTGATCTCGCTGGGAATTCGAATCCTGATAACTCATCTGTTTTAACTTCCTGGTGGTATTTAATCGGGAAGTTTTTTTGAAAACAAAAAGACACAGAAAGCTGTGTCTTAGGTCTTTGGAACCAGGGAACTTTTGACGATCCACAATAATAATGGTAAAAACAAAACAATATATATCATGATGACAAACATCAGAGTCAAAGTCTCCAGGACATGAAGATCATCAATCAAGATATTGACAATTTGGAAATATATTGAAGATAGCCCCATCATGGTGAAAATTTTGAGATACCAGAAGATTAATCCTTTCATATAGTACACCTCCAACGAAGTGGAACGAAAAGTTTAGGTCACCAAAGGTCGTTAAATATATTATATTCCTTAGCTTGGAATTATGCAAACTGGAATAAGTTTAAATAACAAAAAGCTTGGTCTGGGCAATTAATTGCACAACCAAGCTTTTTTTAGTATCTACATTCCTTTATGGAAAGTACGGGAAATAACATCATCTTGTTGTTCTTTAGTCAGTTTGACAAAGTTAACAGCGTAACCGCTGACTCTCACTGTCAACTGAGGATATTTTTCCGGATGTTGCTGAGCATCCAGCAAAGTATCACGGTTGAACACGTTAACGTTAAGATGATGACCACCTTGTTCTACATATCCATCCAACATATTTACTAAATTGTCTACTTGATTATCTTTTGCCATATAACTTCCTCCTAATTTATCTAATTTCATGATAACACATGTTAGTAATGATTACTAATTATATGCTTTGTTAAATTCATTTAACAATTGATTTGCGAAAATAGCGAATGCGTATTAAAATATAGATATGACTATAAGTGAGAAATATTGGCAGAAAGATGCCCTGATGAGTATTGAAATCGCCAATATATCAGATTTTTAGGTGAGATTGAAAATTGGTGAACCGGGATTAGGTTGAAGATTGACTGAAAGTGGGGTAAGCAGGGAAAGTTAGTGATAAAAAATTATTACCTTAATAACTATTTTTGGAGAATTTTGAAAAAAAAGCGTCAAATGACGTTGTTTTGAAGAAATCTTGGAATTATTATTAGATAGTGCAAGATTGCGGATTTTTATAAGCAGGTAAAATATGGACGATAGTGGATATAAAAAAATATTCCGGGAAATTGATAAATTGCCCGAAAAGAATCAGGAACAATTAGTTGATTATTTGTATTCGGCACCGTTGTGGATTTTCGATAAAATGAGAGTAATGCACCTGGATGAAAATGAGATTTTCATCCGTGAAGATTCACCGGTTGATTATATTTATCTTCTGGTTGAAGGAACAGTTAAGGCGGTTGATTACCGAGTGCTGGGAGTGGAGTACGAGTATATGCGGATGAATGCGTTCAATACATTCGGCCCGATGGAACTTTATCTCGACGCACCCAAATATGAAACCACCCTGGCAACAATTACAAAATGTACCTTGATTGCCATTGATTATGAATCGTTCGCACGATGGTTGCGCAATGATCCGATGGTTATTCAAAAAGATATCAAATTGCTTTTGACGTATTTGTTGGAACAAACAAAAAAAGAGAGGGTGTTCTTATTCCTCCACGGAGTGGACCGGTTCATTCTGGTTTTGTACCGACTGTACAAGCAATATGAAAAAAATGGCTATTGCGAACTCAAGATGACAATTGACGAATATGCAAACATCTCCGGGTTGTCGCGAAAAACCTTGAATCGGGCGATTTCGACGCTTAAGTCGAAGAATTTTATTACCAGAGCAGGACATTCAATCATCATCACCAAAGAACAGTTTAAGCTGATGGATGATTTTCTTGCCAGCAAGATATATTAGTAAATTTGAAGGGAGAGAGTAGATGGCTAATGTGATAGAGATGAATCACATAACAAAAAAGTTCGGTGATTTCAAAGCAAATGACGATGTGACTCTACATGTTGGAAAAGGTGAGATTCACGCCTTGCTTGGTGAAAACGGAGCCGGGAAATCAACACTGATGAGTGTTCTTTTCGGGATATACCAGCCTGAAGCCGGGGAAATTCTGATTGAAGGAAAAAAAGTTTCAATCGACAATCCCAATGATGCCAATGCCCTGGGGATCGGAATGGTTCACCAGCATTTCAAACTGGTTCACAACTTTACGGTTCTTGAATCGATTGTGTTGGGTCATGAAACGACAAAATCCGGATTCTTAAAGATGGATGATGCCCGCAAAAGGGTACTGGAATTGTCTAAACAATATAATTTTCATATCGATCCGGATGCTTTGATTAGTGATATCACGGTCGGGATGCAACAAAGGGTTGAGATTTTGAAAATGCTCTACCGCGAAAATGAAATCCTGATTTTCGATGAACCGACGGCGGTTTTGACTCCTCAGGAAATCACGGAGTTGATGGCGATAATGAAAAGATTGATCAATGAAGGAAAATCAATCATTTTCATTACTCATAAATTGAATGAAATCAAAGAGGTTTGCAACCGCTGTACTGTTCTTAGAAAAGGGAAATACATCGGGACCATCGATGTTGCTTCAACTTCAAAAGAAGAAATGTCGGAAATGATGGTTGGCCGGAAAGTCAATCTTCAAGTGGAAAAAGCTCCTCAAAAACTCGACGGCGCGATCCTTGAGGTAAGAGACTTGAAAATGAAAGCCGCCCACGGAGCCAAAATGGCTGTCAATGGCGTTTCGTTTGATGTCCGGGCCGGAGAAATTCTGACTGTTGCCGGAATTGATGGAAACGGCCAGACCGAATTGGTTTATGGAATCACCGGCCTTGAGAAAGTTGCCGGGGGTACGATCAAATTCAAAGGTGAAGATATCACCAATACCCCAATTAGAAAAAGAAATACCAGTGGTATGTCGCACATTCCTGAAGACCGTCATAAACATGGTCTGGTGCTGGACTACACTTTGGAAGAAAATCTGATTTTACAGACTTACTTTGAAAAAAGATTCCAAAAAATGGGATTCTTGAAGTTTCCGGCAATCCGGAAATATGCGAATTATCTGATTGAAAAATTTGATATCCGTTCTTCAAAAGGACCGACTTCACAGGCGCGGGGAATGTCCGGAGGGAACCAGCAAAAAGCAATTATCGCCAGGGAACTTGACAAGAACCCTGATTTGATTGTTGCGGTTCAGCCGGTTCGCGGTCTTGATGTCGGAGCGATTGAATATATTCACAGCCAGTTGGTGGCTCAACGCGACCAGGGCAAAGCGGTCCTGCTGGTATCGCTGGAACTTGATGAAGTTATGAATGTATCCGATCGGATCATTGTAATATATGAAGGTGAGATTGTCGCTGACGTCAAACCGGAAGACATAACAGTTCAGGAGTTGGGATTGTATATGTCAGGAAGCAAGCGAGGTGAGGTCAATGGATAGAGTAAGCAGAATCTTTCGTAGTGAAGGAACAATTTCGGCCCTGTCTTCATTGCTTTCGATTGTAGTCGGGCTGTTGTTTGGATTTGTGATTCTTATTATTGCCGATCCAAGTCATGCGGTGGGCGGATTCACGGCCATTTTAGGCGGGGCTTTTTCATCGGGAATGTCGGGAATCGATAAGTTGTTCTACCTATCGGCGCCGATTATCATGACCGGTCTGTCAGTGGGATTTGCCTTTAAAACCGGACTTTTCAATATCGGGGCTTCCGGCCAGTTCATGGTTGGGGCTTGTGCTGCGATGTATGTCGGGAATATTGCTTCCCTGGCATCACCGGTACACTGGCTGATTGCGGTTTTGGCTGCCATGGCAGCCGGAGCGTTCTGGGGCTTCATTCCCGGACTGCTCAAAGCTTATTTGAATGTAAACGAAGTAATTGCAACCATCATGCTGAATTACATCGGTGTTTACGGAGTCAACATGGTGGTCAAAGGTAATTTCTACGACATGTTGAAAAACCAGTCGTCACCGGTTGAAAAAACGGCTTATCTGCCTCAGTGGTTCATGGATAATCTGATCCCGGGCGGGAAAAGTTCGATTGCCATTTTGATTGTGTTGTTTTTCGTGGTGCTGATTTATATCGTTTTAAATAAAACTACTTTCGGTTATGAAATCAAGGCGGTCGGAATGAACCGTGATGCAACCAACTATGCCGGAATCAATGCCAAGCGGAATATTGTGATTTCAATGGTCATTGCCGGCGCTTTGTCGGGAATCGGCGGATCGCTGATCTATTTGGCGGATATCGGAAAATATTGGCATGTTGTCGATACGATTTCTCCAGAAGGATTCAGTGGGATAGCGGTGGCCTTGCTTGGAGCTTCAAACCCAATTGGAATCCTGTTCTCGGGGCTGTTCATCCAGCATATCACTTTAGGTGGGGTTCAGATGCAACTCTACAACTATGCTCCGGAAGTAATTGATATAATTATTGCCGCAATCATTTATTGCGGAGCGCTTTCCCTGATTTTCAAAGGATTATTACGGAAAGTTATCAAAGTCGATAAGGAGGCTGATTAACGATGGATGTACTTTATTTTATCTCGCAACAGACAATGTACTTCGCTATTCCCTTATTGATTGTAGCTATTGGTGGGATGTATTCCGAACGTTCGGGGATCGTCAATATCGCTCTTGAAGGGATAATGATCATCGGGGCGTTCTTTGGAATTGTATTTATGAATTTTGCTGCCGATTTGCTTCCAAGTCAGTTGTTGCTAATAGTTTCGGTGCTGGTGGCCGGATTGGCTGGGGCGATCTTCTCACTGCTTCATGCATTTGCATCAATCAACATGAAGGCTGACCAGGTTATCTCAGGTACGGCTCTAAACATGTTTGCGCCTGCTTTTGCGATTTTTGTGGCCCGTCTTTTCACGGGAATATCCCAAATAGCTTTTGTGGATGATTTCCGGGTGGCTTCGGTTCCGATTCTTGGATCGATTCCGATTATCGGGGGAATGTTTTTCAGACAATTTTATCTGACCACTCTAATCGGGATAATTATTTATCTTGTCGGAGCGGTAGTTATCAATAAGACTCGTTTTGGTTTAAGATTACGCGCCTGCGGGGAACATCCCGGGGCAGCTGATTCAGTTGGTATCTCGGTGGAACGGATCCGTTACTTTGGAACCGCCATTTCCGGATTCCTGGCTGGTATCGGTGGGATAATCTTTGTAATTCCGACTTCTACCAATTTCAATGCCACAGTTTCCGGATATGGTTTCCTGGCGCTGGCGGTTTTGATTTTCGGTCAATGGCGTTCGAAACGAATTTTCGTTGCGGCGTTCTTCTTTGGAGTGATGAAAACTCTGGCATCGGCATATGCAATCGTGCCAATCCTGTCGTCATTGCCGATTCCGGCAAATGTCTACAAGATGATTCCGTATCTTGCTACGCTGATTGTTTTGATGTTCACTTCGAAATCTTCGCAGGCACCGCTTGCCGAAGGAATCCCTTACGACAAGGGATCTAGATAGTTCATTAATACTAGGGTATTTTTGATAAATATGTTATGCCATCTTAATTAGATATTTGGAGGAAGAAAATGAAAAAGTTATTAAGCTTATTACTGGTTGGTTCAATGGTTCTGGGACTGGCTGGATGTTCATCATCTGCTGGAACAGATTCAGGGGATTCAGATACATATGAAATCGCATTAGTTACAGATGTAGGGACAATTGATGATAAATCATTCAATCAAGGTTCTTACGAGGGGATTCAAGACTATGCGAATGAAAACAATATTTCATACAAATATTACAAACCTGCAGATCAGACTTTGGAAAACATGTTAGCTGCAATCGATTTGGCTGTCACAGGTGGGGCTAAAGTGATTGTATGTCCAGGGTTCTTATTTGAAGAAGCTGTCTACGAAGCTCAAACTACATATCCGGATGTTAACTTCATCCTGTTGGATGGGGAACCTCATAGTGCGGATTACAGCAGCTACGTAACAGCTGAAAACACTACAGCAATCCTTTTCCAAGAAGACCAAGCTGGTTACTTGGCTGGTTATGCTGCAGTAGTTGAAGGATATACAGAATTAGGATTCATGGGTGGTATGGCTGTACCGGCGGTAATCCGTTTTGGATTCGGTTATCTACAAGGAGCCAATCAAGCTGCTATTGATACCGGTGTTGCGAATGTAAACGTTAAATATACTTATTTAGGCGGATTCAATCCAACTCCTGAGTACCAAACTCAAGCTGCATCTTGGTACAATGGTGGAACTGAAGTGATCTTCGCTTCTGCCGGTGGTGCTGGAAACTCAGTATTCAAGGCTGCTGAAGCAAACAACGGTCTGACAATCGGGGTCGATGTTGATCAATCAATCGAATCAGATACAGTTATCACTTCAGCAATGAAAAACTTGAGAAAAGCAATCTCGGATACATTAGCTACTTACTATAATGGTACATTCCCAGGGGGATCTACTACTGTTCTGGATGCATCTAAATTAGGTGTGGAATTACCAATGGCAACATCATCATTCACAACATTCACTCAAGATCAATACGATACAATCTATGCAGGATTGGTAGACGGTACTACTGTACTGGTACCAGGTACTGACCAAGGTGATCCAACTGATCCAAGTGAGTTGGGATTGAGCAATGTTACTGTTGACTATTTAGGTCAATAATTTTAATCTATTAAGATGGCGATAATTAAGTCTCGAAAGAGACTTTTTTATTTTGTCGGACAATTTTAAAACCCAGATGACTGATAATTGTATAACTGTTGAAAACTATTTAAAAAAAATCAGGAAACGCCTTGACGATAGAGTTGTTTTGGGTTATTATTAATAAGCTGACTCGAACGAGCAGTGTGCTTTTCGGAATTTTGTTCCGGAAGAAAAAAATCAAAAAACTATTGACTTATACTCATATGTGTAGTATGATGATTTAGTCGGCTCAAGAGGGCCACAGTTCATTGAAAACTAAACAGAATTAAAAACACACGTCAATATTCTTAAGGAATATAAAGTAAATTAAGAGCTAAACAAACACAATTGTTTGTACAATAAACAATGGAGAGTTTGATCCTGGCTCAGGATGAACGCTGGCGGCGTGCCTAATACATGCAAGTCGAACGCTTCGATTTATCGAAGAGTGGCGAACGGGTGAGTAATACATAGGTAACCTGCCCTTAACAGGGGGATAACTACTAGAAATGGTAGCTAACACCGCATAGGTAAATGTTCCGCATGGAATATTTATTAAAAGACCTTTCAAGGTCTGGTAAAGGATGGACTTATGACGCATTAGCTAGTTGGTAAGGTAACGGCTTACCAAGGCGACGATGCGTAGCCGGCCTGAGAGGGTGAACGGCCACATTGGGACTGAGACACGGCCCAAACTCCTACGGGAGGCAGCAGTAGGGAATTTTCGGCAATGGGGGAAACCCTGACCGAGCAACGCCGCGTGAAGGAAGAAGGATTTCGGTTCGTAAACTTCTGTTATAAAGGAAGAACGATATCAGTAGGAAATGGCTGGTAAGTGACGGTACTTTATTAGAAAGCCACGGCTAACTACGTGCCAGCAGCCGCGGTAATACGTAGGTGGCAAGCGTTATCCGGAATTATTGGGCGTAAAGAGGGAGCAGGCGGTAACAAAGGTCTGTGGTGAAAGCCTGAAGCTTAACTTCAGCGAGCCATAGAAACCAGGTAACTAGAGTGCAAGAGAGGATCGTGGAATTCCATGTGTAGCGGTGAAATGCGTAGATATATGGAGGAACACCAGTGGCGAAGGCGACGATCTGGCTTGTAACTGACGCTGAGTCCCGAAAGCGTGGGGAGCAAATAGGATTAGATACCCTAGTAGTCCACGCCGTAAACGATGAGTACTAGGTGTTGGGGGTCGAACCTCAGTGCCGCAGTTAACGCAGTAAGTACTCCGCCTGAGTAGTACGTTCGCAAGAATGAAACTCAAAGGAATTGACGGGGGCCCGCACAAGCGGTGGAGCATGTGGTTTAATTCGAAGCAACGCGAAGAACCTTACCAGGTCTTGACATATATTTAAAGGCTCTAGAGATAGAGAGATAGTTATAGATATACAGGTGGTGCATGGTTGTCGTCAGCTCGTGTCGTGAGATGTTGGGTTAAGTCCCGCAACGAGCGCAACCCTTATCGTTAGTTACCATCATTAAGTTGGGGACTCTAACGAGACTGCCAGTGATAAGCTGGAGGAAGGCGGGGATGACGTCAAATCATCATGCCCCTTATGACCTGGGCTACACACGTGCTACAATGGATAGTGCAAAGGGAAGCGAAGCCGCGAGGTGGAGCAAAACCCATAAAACTATTCTCAGTTCGGATTGTAGTCTGCAACTCGACTACATGAAGTTGGAATCGCTAGTAATCGTGAATCAGCATGTCACGGTGAATACGTTCTCGGGCCTTGTACACACCGCCCGTCACACCATGAGAGTTGATAACACCCGAAGCCGGTGGCCTAACCGCAAGGAAGGAGCTGTCTAAGGTGGGATTGATGATTAGGGTGAAGTCGTAACAAGGTATCCCTACGGGAACGTGGGGATGGATCACCTCCTTTCTAAGGAGAACCGTTCAACCACCCCGGTTGAACAAAAACAAGAAGTGTTGTTAAGAAATTCTGTTTAGTTTTGAGTGAACTGAGATTTACTCAAAGATCATTGAAAACTGGATAATAATCGAAAGATAGAAAAGAGATCGAGGAAATGAAAATTTCCAAAATTTATAACCAGATAGATTTAATTAATTAATTTATGTGGTCTTTCTAGAAAAAGTCGAAAAAAACTAAGAAAAAACTAAAATTTTACAACAGTAAAAGTTTAATCAAACACCAATAGGTAAAGTAAGAAAGAGCGTATGGTGAATGCCTAGGCACAAAGAGGCGATGAAGGACGCAGCGAACGGCGAAACGCGACGGGGAGTAGTAAGCATACATTGATCCGTCGATGTCCGAATGGGGGAACCCAGTTAGTTTAACCGCTAATTATATATAAGTGAATACATAGCTTATATAGGCAAGACGCAGGGAACTGAAACATCTAAGTACCTGCAGGAGAAGAAAATAAACAATGATTTCCTAAGTAGTGGCGAGCGAAAGGGAAAGAGCCCAAACCTGACAAAGTCAGGGGTTGTAGGACTACTAATAACGACACAGACATCATTATAGAAGAATCAGTTGGGAAGCTGAGCCAAAGAGAGTGACAGCCTCGTATTTGAAATAGTGACGAAGTCAAAGTAGCACCTGAGTACGGCGGGACACGAGAAATCTTGTCGGAATCTGCCAGGACCATCTGGTAAGGCTAAATACTCCTTTGTGACCGATAGTGAACCAGTACCGTGAGGGAAAGGTGAAAAGAACCCCGGGAGGGGAGTGAAATAGAACCTGAAACCATATGCTTACAACAAGTTAGAGCCCGTTAATGGGTGATAGCGTGCCTTTTGTAGAATGAACCGGCGAGTTACGATATGCAGCAAGGTTAAGTAGGATATACGGAGCCGAAGCGAAAGCGAGTCTTAATAGGGCGAAAGTTGTATGTTGTAGACCCGAAACCGAGTGATCTAGCCATGACCAGGTTGAAGTTGGGGTAAAACCCGATGGAGGACCGAACCGACCCCCGTTGAAACGTTGGCGGATGAGTTGTGGCTAGGGGTGAAATTCCAATCGAACTCGGAGATAGCTGGTTCTCCCCGAAATAGCTTTAGGGCTAGCGTCAAGGTAGAGTAATATGAAGGTAGAGCACTGAATGTATGATGGCCTCATCTCGAGGTACTGAATATAATCAAACTCCGAATGTCATAATTATATACTTGGCAGTCAGACAGTGGGTGATAAGGTCCATTGTCAAGAGGGAAACAGCCCAGACCATCAGCTAAGGTCCCAAAATATACACTAAGTGGAAAAGGATGTGGAGATGTCCAGACAACTAGGAGGTTGGCTCAGAAGCAGCCACCCTTTAAAGAGTGCGTAACAGCTCACTAGTCGAATGACTCTGCGCCGAAAATTTACCGGGGCTAAGTGTAATACCGAAGCTATGGATTAGAAATAATGGTAGGGGAGCGTTCTATATGCGAAGAAGTCAGATCGAGAGGACTGGTGGAGCGTATAGAAGAGAGAATGCCGGTGTGAGTAGCGGAACGAGGGTGAGAATCCCTCGCACCGAAAACCCAAGGTTTCCAGAGGAAGGTTCGTCCGCTCTGGGTAAGTCGGGACCTAAGGCGAGGGCGAAAGCCGTAGTCGATGGACAACAGGTAGAAATTCCTGTACTTATTATACTAGTGATGGAGTGACGGAGAAGGCTAGCTGAGCATGCTGATGGAATAGCATGTGCAAGTAAGGTAGCAGGCAAATAGGAAAATCCGTTTGCCATAATGCGAATATGCGATGCGGATGGAAAGCTACGGCGAGTACAGAAGTTAGTGAGGCCAGCTTCCAAGAAAAGCTTCTAACGTTAAAGTATGATAACCCGTACCGAAAATGGACACACATGGGTAAGGAGAGCATCCTAAGGTGAGCGAGAGAACTATAGCTAAGGAACTCTGCAAAATGACTCCGTAACTTCGGGAGAAGGAGTGCTTATAGAAATATAAGCCGCAGTAAAACGGCCCAAGCGACTGTTTACCAAAAACACAGCTCTCTGCTAAGTCGAAAGACGATGTATAGGGGGTGACGCCTGCCCGGTGCTGGAAGGTTAAGAGGAAGAGTTAGAGCAATCGAAGCTTAGAATTGAAGCCCCAGTAAACGGCGGCCGTAACTATAACGGTCCTAAGGTAGCGAAATTCCTTGTCAGGTAAGTTCTGACCCGCACGAAAGGCGTAACGATTTGGGCGCTGTCTCAGCTGTAGACTCGGTGAAGTCTTAGTACCTGTGAAGATGCAGGTTACCCGCGACTAGACGGAAAGACCCCATGGAGCTTTACTGTAGCTTGATATTGGATTTTGATGCAAGATGTACAGGATAGGTAGGAGACTAAGAGATATGCACGCCAGTGTGTAAGGAGTCGCCGTTGGGATACTACCCTTCTTGTATTAGAATTCTAACCGGATGCCATAAGCTGGTGACGGGACAGTGTCAGGTGGACAGTTTGACTGGGGCGGTCGCCTCCCAAAGAGTAACGGAGGCGCCCAAAGATACCCTCAGCTTGGATGGAAATCAAGCGTAGAGTGCAAAGGCATAAGGGTGTTTGACTGCGAGACCTACAAGTCGAGCAGGGACGAAAGTCGGGCTTAGTGATCCGGCGGTACCGAATGGAAGGGCCGTCGCTCAACGGATAAAAGCTACCCTGGGGATAACAGGCTGATCTCCCCCAAGAGTTCACATCGACGGGGAGGTTTGGCACCTCGATGTCGGCTCATCGCATCCTGGAGCTGAAGTCGGTTCCAAGGGTTGGGCTGTTCGCCCATTAAAGCGGTACGCGAGCTGGGTTCAGAACGTCGTGAGACAGTTCGGTCCCTATCTGTCGTGGGCGTAGGAAGTTTGAGAAGATCTGACCTTAGTACGAGAGGACCGGGTTGGACATACCAATGGTGCACCAGTTGTCACGCCAGTGGCATAGCTGGGTAGCTAAGTATGGAAAGGATAAACGCTGAAGGCATCTAAGTGTGAAACCTACTTCAAGATGAGACTTCCCATTACGCAAGTAAGTAAGACCCCTTAAAGACGATAAGGTTGATAGGTCAGGAGTGTAAGCATGGTGACATGTTCAGCGGACTGATACTAATAGGTCGAGGACTTAACCAATTGGACAAAGACAACAAAGTCGATTATTATCTAGTTTTGAGTGATCTAAGGAAAACTCGATAATCTGGTAACGATGGCATGATGGACACACCTGTACCCATCTCGAACACAGAAGTTAAGCATCATAACGGCGAAGATAGTGCGTTAGCGTGACAATAGCAAGTTGCCAGTTTAGCAAGGAGGAACGAAAGTTCCTCTTTTTGTTTACCCGAAAAACAGGAAATGACCGTTTGTATCTAATATCAGTCAGGGTCCAATTCTAAAAAAACAACTTCAAATCAGGGTAAAATCCCATCGATATCCAAACATTCTAACATTTGGATATATATTCCCAACAAAATAGTATAGCCAATATTAGGGGAATAGCTATAATATTATTAAGAGCGCTTACATCCAAATGTGGGATTTGGTGCTGGATTCGTAAAAACAATATTATTAAGCTTTTTATGGATAATGAAAATACATTGGAGGAATATGATTTGAAAAATGAAGTAATGCTGATCACATACGGTGATAGTTTAGGTAATAATTTTGAGGAAATGGAGCAAGTGCTTGATAAGTACTATCAAGGAGCAATTGGAAATGTCCATATCCTGCCTTTCTTCCCATCTTCAGCCGACCGCGGTTTCGCACCGATGCGTTATGATGTTGTTGATGAGAAGTTCGGAACTTTTGATGATTTGGAAAGAATCGGAAAGAAATATGGTTTGATGTATGATTTCATGGTAAATCATATTTCAGCTCATTCTCCATATTACCTTGATTTCCAAATGAACAAGGATAATTCACCATACAAGGATTTGTTTATCAGATATAAGGACTTCTGGGAAAACGGTGAGCCGACTCCCGAACAAGTTGACAAAATCTACAAAAGAAAACCTAAAGCACCATATGTCGATCTGGAGTTTGCTGACGGAACAACTGAAAAAATCTGGTGTACCTTCGGGGAAGAACAGATTGACCTTGATGTCGATAAAAAAATCGCTCAGGATTTCATTCACGGGACTTTAACCGACATGTGTGAAAAGGGAGCAAGCATGATCAGATTGGATGCATTTGCTTATGCAGTCAAAAAAGCTGATACCAGCTGTTTCTTCGTGGAACCGGAAATGTGGGATTTGCTTTATGATATCGAAAAAACCACTGAAAAATATGGGGTTGATATCTTGCCGGAAATCCATGAACATTATACAATTCAAATGAAGATAGCTGATAAAGGTTTCTGGGTTTATGACTTTGCTTTGCCAATGCTGGTGCTTCATGCATTATACAGCCATACCGGAGCCAAACTGAAAAACTGGTTGGATATCTGCCCTCGTAAACAGATGACAACCCTGGACACTCATGATGGTATCGGGGTGGTCGACGTAGTTGACCTGCTGACACCTGAGGAAATCGACTTGACCAAAGAAATGCTTTACACCAAAGGAGCAAATGTCAAAAAGAAATACAGCTCCGAGGAATACAACAATCTTGACATTTACCAAATCAATTGTACTTACTATTCTGCATTAGGTAATGATGATGATGCTTATCTGCTGGCTCGGGCAATCCAATTCTTTGCACCTGGTATCCCTCAAGTATATTATGTCGGGATGATGGTTGGAGAAAATGATCTTGATCTGTTGGAAAGTACCAAAGAAGGTAGAAATATCAACCGTCATTATTACAGTGTTGAGGAAATTGATGAAAACATGAAACGTCCGGTTGTTCAACAATTGAAAAATCTGATGATTTTCAGAAATGAATGTGGAGCCTTTGACGGTGAATGTACTTGCGAGTCCAATGGTGACAAACTGACCATTACAAGAGTCGGTTCACAGGCAACAGCGATCTTGGAAGCTGATTTGACAACTTATGCATTTGATATTACAGTAAAAGAGAACGGAACTGAATCAAAGGTTGATCTGAGTATTGACGCTTAGGACGGCTTTTGCTTTAAGCAGAAGGATGGTAGCCAAATCAACTATCCTGGAGTATCGATATGAAAGGAGAACGTAAATGTATTCGTATTTGGAAATTGAAGACCGCTTGTTCGAAGATTTGTATCTTAAATACTGTGGGATGGAAGAGTGTGCGCCTAATTATTCTTATGGTCCGGCGATCAGGGACAATTATTTGATTCATTACTGCTTGTCGGGTAAGGGCAAGTATCATTACAACAACAAAGTTTACGAAATCAAACGGGGGGATGTGTTTTTGATCCTCCCAGGTGAAGTGACATTTTATCAGGCAGATGAAAATGATCCCTGGACTTATGCCTGGGTTGGTTTTGACGGCAACAAGGCCGACCTGTATCTAAAAAGATGCAACCTTGACAAGGACCGTTTGGTTGCCCATGTCGGCGACGTCGATGAAATCCGGAGGATCATGATTGATATTCTGGCTCATTACAAACTAAGTTACAGTAATGAGATGTATATCCAGGGGAAACTGTTCGTTTTCTTGTCGCATATTGCCAAAAGCTCGAACATTCCTTACAGCACCGAAAGCGAAAATGACAATACTTATGTCCAAAAGACGATTGAATATATTCAGAACAATTACCAGAACGAGGTGACAATCCAGAGCATTGCGGATTTTATCGGTCTTAACCGAAGTTACCTGTCAACCCTGTTCAAGAAACATCTCAAACAGACCCCCCAAGAGTTTTTGAAAAACTATCGCTTGCGCCAGGCTGAGGATTTTTTGATCAATACCGATTTGCCGATCAATTATATCGCTTATTCTTGCGGCTATGCCAGCCATATGTCTTTCTCCAAGGCTTTTCGCAATCTATATGGCATTGGCCCGCGGGAGTATCGAAAACGCCATGGATTGGAAAAATCCAAGATGAAGATCTCGTACAATGAAGAGAAAAATCTTAAAACCAGATAATCGGGATAGGGCAAGAATACTAATTTAATCAAAAGGATGACCTGAACAATATGACAGTCAGGTCATCTTTTTTTGTGTCCTAAAAATTGATATGCTCCTGCTTACAAAGTTGGGTTTCAGGGCATATGCCAACACCAGTTAGTACATTTGGATGTTTTTTTTAATTTTTTTGTCATTAAAGCGATAAAATAGCATGAATCTATGGGCCTTTTTATATGCACTGCTGTTTGATAGAGGTGTCCAAGTGTTTGGTAACACTGAATCAACTAACATTTGGACAACTTTAGCAAACAAAACCATATTGTTTAATTGTTGCGGTATTTATATAATTGAAAATGTAAAAGCGCTTTCACATTAGCGGATGTTTCCTAAGGTGATTAAAATGGTCTTATCACTGAAATGGCAATATTTGACAATGGCGTAAATACTTATAAGAAGGAGAGAAACAAATGAAAAAAGTATTAGCTTTACTATTGAGTTTTGGAATGAGTACATCGCTGCTGACTGGTTGTAGCGGATCTAGCGATGACTCAATTACAGTAGCCCTGTGGGATAATAACCAATTGGCAGGTTTACAAACAATCGCAGATGAATGGAGTGAAGACTCAGGAGTTGATGTTGAATTCCAAGTACTGGACTGGGGTAGTTATTGGACTATGCTGGAAGCCGGAGTTTCAGGTGGGGAATTACCTGATGTATTCTGGATGCACAGTGCATATTCACAAATGTATGCAGAAGCAGACGTATTATTAAACATGAATGATTACATCGCTAACGATGATCAAATTAATCTTGATGATTACTATCCAGGAATCACTGAGTTATACAACAATGAAGGTGTTCAATTCGCAATGCCTAAAGACCATGACACAATTGCAGTAGTTTACAATAAAGCGGTATTCGACAAATATGATGTTGATTATCCAACAAGTGATTGGACTTGGCAAGAGTTCGCTGACATCGCTCAGGAAATCACTGACAAAGGTGCTGATGATGGAGTATTCGGAACTTACATGAACAACGGTTCTAACCAAAGTGGTTGGTACAATGTGGTTTACTCATTCGGAGGATCAATCATTTCAGCTGACAGAACTAAATCTGGATTTGATGATCCAAACACTTTAAAAGCAATGGAATTCGTTGCTGATGAAATCTTACCAGCTTGTCCATCTCAAGATTCAATGGCTAACACTGGTGGAGACACAATGTTAGTATCAGGAAAAATCGGAATGTACTTAGATGGTTCTTGGATGGTAAATTCTTACTACAATGCCGATAACAAAGATGATCTGGCATGGGTTGAAATTCCATATGCTGATGTAAATGGAAACGGTCAAGCTGAAAAAACAGAAAGAGTTTCAATTTACAACGGTTTAGGTTGGTCAATCTATAAAGACAGTCCTAATCCAGATGCGGCTTGGGGACTTGTTTCGGCGTTCACTTCTAAAGATGGACAACAACAACAATCTGAATTAGGTGTTACAATGGCAGCTATCGAAGGATATTCTCATCCTTGGACTCAAGCATTCCCAGGTATGGATTTATCAGCATTCTCTGATGTAGCTGAAGATGGTACTCTGGTATTCAGACCTTACACTAAATACACAGGTAGATGGGAAAATGCCATGACTGATTCATTAATCGATGCATGGAACAATCCGTCTACAATGACAGAAGTATGTAAGCAAATCGCAGCAGAAATGAATGCGACAATTGCTGACGAATAATTGAAATCAGTTAGATGAATTATCGAAGTGGGATGGCTACAATCATCTCACTTTGATGATTTATCAAAATTGAGAAAGGATTTTATATGTGGAAGAACAAAACTAGAAAACAGAAAGCCGAGGCCAAATGGGGTCTGATTATGATCACTCCAACCTTGATCGGTTTGCTGATATTGAACTTTTACCCGATTTTCCAGACAATTTACCTGTCATTATGTAAAACAGGAGATTTTGGAATCGGGAACGTGTTTATCGGTATGGGGAACTATATTGAAGTCGTAAAGGATCCGGAAGTGTGGCAGTCAATGCTCAACACCTTCAAATATGCGATCTTGACTGTACCGGTGGGAATTGCCTTATCATTGGTTCTGGCAGTATTGCTAAACCGCAAAATGAATGGGCGGACAATTTATCGTACAATTTACTTCCTGCCGATGATCTGTGCACCGGCTGCGGTGGCGATGGTTTGGCGTTGGATGTATAACATGGACTTCGGTCTGTTGAACCATGTCTTCAACACTAACATCGGATGGGTCACTAATCCAAATATTGCTTGGATCTGTGTGGCTATTGTCGGAATCTGGAGCGGGATTGGCTACAACATGGTGCTCTTGCTTGGTGGTCTTCAGGATATTCCTCGTGACTACTATGAAGCGGCTACTATCGATGGAGCTTCGGGAATTCATTCGTTTTTCCATATTACAATTCCGATGCTGTCACCGATGCTGTTTTTCATCATTCAAACCGGGATTATCGGAGCGTTGCAATTATTCGATTTGCCATTCATGATCATGGATACGACAAGTCGGGCATTCTATTCGGTAAAACCAATAACATATTTATTCTATGAACATTCATTTGTGAACTCAAATCGGGGATACGGGGCTGCCATCGTTATCTTGATGCTGGTTGTTATTTCAATAATTACCTTCGCTATCCAAAAACTTGAGAAAAAATGGGTTTTCTATAATTAGAAACAAGGAGGTAAAAAATGGGTTATCAGACAAAAACCAGAATAACACGGGCAGTGGTTCACGCCGTGTTGATAATTGGTGCAATTATCATGATGGTTCCATTCGTATGGATGGTTCTTACAGCTTTTAAAACTAGAGGTCAGACAATTTCTGTCGATCCCTTCTATATCTTACCATCCGATGGATGGCATTATGAGAATTTCACCAATGTCTGGAATTCTTACAATTTCCTGACTTTATACATCAATACTTTGTTGATGATTCTGTTCAGGGTTATCTTGGCATGCCTGACTGCGACAATGGCCGGTTATGCTCTTGGAAGATTAAATTTCCCGGGAAAAAAATTGGTGTTCTCACTGATTCTGATCCAAATGATGGTACCGGCTCAGATTTTCATTATTCCTCAATATCTGATGGTATCCGGTTTGGGTATGCTAAATACTCAATTTGCCCTGGTATTCCCGGGGATGGTAACTGCATTTGGTACCTATCTGCTCAAGCAGGGTTATCAGACCTTGCCAAAGGAACTTGAAGAGGCCGCTGAAATCGATGGTTGCAACATCTGGCAGAGATTCTATCTGATCATGATGCCGCTGGCTCGATCTTCAATGGTTTCGTTGGGAATCTTCACTGCCTTGTTTGCCTACAAGGATATGATGTGGCCGATGATCGTTGCTACAAAATCATCAGCAACAACATTAGCGGCAGCATTGGCAAAATTGCAAGGGCAATTCTCGAGCAATTATCCACAGCTGATGGCCGGAGCGGTCATGGCAGTTATTCCAATGTTGATAATCTACCTGATTTTCCAAAAGCAGTTCGTCGAAGGAATTGCTACATCTGGTGGGAAACTTTAAGCCAATAGCAGGAGTCTAATATGAGTATAAAATACGACAATACAAACAAGTTGTTCCATCTGGAAACCAAAGGCAGTGTTTATCAGATGAAAATTGACAACATCGGAATCCTTCGCCATTTATACTATGGTCGCAAGGTCGGAGATATGGACATGGGTTATTATGCCTATGGCGTGGAACGTTCGTTCTCCGGAACTCCGTACGAAGTTGATCAAAACGCCCATTCGATGGATCTGGTTCCTCAAGAATACAGTGGAGCTGGAATCGGTGATTATAGAATCACCAATATTGCTTTGGTTGGAAGCGACGGCAGCAACAGTGTGGACTTCCGTTATGTCAGTCATGTCATCAAGAAGGGCAAATATTCCCTTGAAGGATTACCGGCAGTACGGGAAAACAGCGGTGACTGTGATACCCTCGAGGTGAAATTGGCTGACAATATTGCCAATATTGAAATCACATTGTCATACGGAGTTTTCGCAGACAAAGACATCATTACCAGATCCGTTGAGATCCGCAATGTCGGAGTGGCTCCAGTCAAACTGGAAAAAGCGGCTTCGGTCTGTGTTGACTTGATGAATACAAAATATGACCTGATTCATTTCTATGGAAAACATTGTATGGAACGGACAATCGAACGGGTGGCTTTGGGCTACGATATCCATACAATTGCTTCAAGAAGAGGAATGAGCAGTCATCATCATAATCCATTCATAATTCTTTGCGATCCTAAAGCGACCGAAGATTATGGAGATTGTTATGGTTTCATGTTGATGTACTCAGGAAACCATAAAACTCAAATTGAAGTTGATCAAGGTGGCAATACCCGAGTGGTGATGGGAATCCATGATGAAAACTTCAGCTGGAACCTCGAGCCGGAAGCTGGTTTTGTGGCTCCCGAGGTCATTCTTACTTACAGCAAGGACGGTCTCAACAGTTTGAGTGACAATTATCACCGTTTGATCAGGGAAAATGTCTGTCCGGAAAAATTCCGCGATGTGAGAAGACCGATTCTGATCAATAACTGGGAAGCGACTTATTTTGATTTTGATACCGACAAGATCATCGGTCTTGCCCAAGAAGCCAAAGAGCTTGGAATTGAAATGCTGGTGCTTGATGACGGTTGGTTCGGTGAGCGTAATGCCGACAATGCCGGTTTGGGTGACTGGTTTGTCAATGAAGAAAAACTTCCTGGCGGATTGAAAAGAATCGCCGATGAAGTAAATGCGTTAGGTCTGAAGTTCGGGCTTTGGTTCGAACCTGAAATGGTCAATGAAGTATCAAAACTGTATGAAGCACATCCTGAATGGGCACTGCAGGATCCTGGCCGCAAGCCGATTTTATCCCGTAACCAGTTGGTGCTGGATATGTCCAATCCGGATGTACAGGACTATCTCTTTGACTGTATGACCAAGATCCTCGATGGAGCAAACATTTCGTATGTGAAATGGGACTTCAACCGAGCATTGGCAAACGTATATTCAAATGCAGCTCCAAAAGAAGAACAAGGTGAGACAGCTCACCGCTTCATTCTGGGAACATACTCGTTGCTCGAAAGGCTGACCAAACGTTACCCTGAGATGATGATTGAAGGATGCGCTGGTGGCGGGGGAAGGTTCGATGCGGGAATGCTATACTATTCTCCACAAATCTGGACTTCGGATAATACTGATCCAATCGCCCGACTGAGTATCCAAAAGGGGACCTCATACGGGTATCCAATCAGCACCATGGGAAGTCATGTTTCGGCAGCTCCTAATCATCAGACTGGACGGACAACTTCATTGAAAACCCGTGGAGTCGTAGCGATGTCAGGAACTTTCGGATACGAGCTAGATTTGAGCAAACTATCAGACGCTCAAAAAGAAGAAATCAAGCTTCAAGTTGCTGATTTCAAGAAATATTACTGGCTGATTCAAAAAGGTACATATTACAGACTTACCAGCCAAGGCAGTCACGACTTCTATGAGGCGTGGCAGTTCGTGGCACCTGACCAAGGTGAAGCTCTGTTGAATATGGTAATGACAGATGTCTATGCCAACTCGGAACTGGCTTGTGTCCGCCTTAAAGGTCTGGATGAGAACAGCTGGTATCAAGTTGAAGGAACCGACGAAAAATATACCGGTGCCGCATTGATGTACGGGGGATATGTATTCCCGGCAACAACCGGCGATTACCCGGCTCAACAATTGCATTTTATCAAGATTTGAAATAACGAAAGGATGAACTGAAATGAAAGGATTTGGATTTCTGTTTGATACGGATAGTAAGTTTGGAAAAGCGATGGGAAAGATCTATCTGATTGTGATCACCAACATTTTGTTTATCGCTTTTTCACTTCCGATTGTGACTATCGGAGCATCTTATACCGCTCTTTGTCATGTGATGTTGAAAACATTGAGATCTCAACGGGAAGTAAGACCTTTGGAGGAATTCTGGGAAGGATTCAAAAGCAACTTCAAGCAAGCGACGATTGCGTGGCTTATTGCTGTGGCGCTTCTGGTATTTGGTTATCTGGACATGTTCTGGAGTAGCCAGATTGGAGGATTGTCACTCTACCTGCAATTGCCGATTGCCACTATGATGTGCATGATCATAGTGCTGCTGTTCTACCTCTTTCCCACGATTGCAGCTTTTCAAAACAATGTGCTTAATCTGGTGAAGAATGCCATTTACTTCATCATGATCAAACCTTGGATATCTTTGGCCATTGTTTGCTGCAACATCATTCCCTTGGCGTTACTGATCCTGGATCAGGTGAACCAGCCAACTTACGTGTTTGGCTTCTTCTTCTTCGGGTTCTCGCTGATTACCATGATTTCCATGAATCTTATCTCCAAAACATTTTATTCAAAACATGTGACAGTAGAGTAGAGATCGAAAATCCAATTTGATTTAGGTTCATCCGGCACGAGATATATGGTTTTACAACTGTTAAGATTACTATTTTGACACTACCGGTGATGGGTTGGAACAGCACTCAGGCAAAGATGTCGACAGTCTTTGTCACATTCAAGTGATTGGATCCACCCATCAGGGGCAAATGGTAATGCTGGATGCAATAATTAAATCTTATAAATCTTCATATAAAGCAAAATGACTCAAAAGGTGGTGAAAGTACTATGGGTAAATATGAAACATTAATGACAATTGATCTGGATACGATTGATAAAGTAAAAGGATTCGTAAACGATATTAGAAATTTCCACGGAGATTTCGATTTGATTTCAGGAAAATATGTGGTTGATGCCAAATCAATCATGGGTGTGTTCTGTCTGGATTTGACAAAACCATTGACGCTTAGAATCACCTCGTATATCGAGGAAAATTACAGCGTGCTTGATAAATATAAACATAAGGACTAATAGAAGAAATATAGGAGGACAATAAAGTGGCAAGTTTATCATTGAAAGGTATTGAAAAAGTATATCCTAACGGATTCCAGGCAGTAAAAGACTTCAACCTGGAAATAGAAGATGAGGAGTTTATTATATTTGTAGGACCATCTGGTTGTGGGAAATCGACAACATTGCGGATGATTGCAGGTCTTGAGGATATTTCATCAGGGACATTCCAAATTGATGGAAAAACAATGAACGATGTGGAACCAAAAGATCGCGATATCGCGATGGTATTCCAGAACTATGCATTGTATCCTCACAAATCAGTGTATGAAAACATGGCTTTCGGGCTTAAAATGAAAAAGGTTCCCAAAAAAGAAATCGACGCTAAAGTACGCGAAGCTGCAAAAGTTTTGGATCTTGAAAAACTGCTTGACCGTAAACCAAAAGCGTTATCAGGGGGGCAAAGACAGCGTGTGGCGATGGGTCGTGCGATTGTCCGTAATCCAAAAGTATTCTTGATGGATGAACCGTTATCGAATCTTGATGCGAAATTAAGAGTTCAGATGCGTCTGGAAATTTCCAAATTGCATGAAAAACTGAAATCGACAATCATTTATGTAACCCATGACCAAACTGAAGCGATGACTCTGGGTACTAGAATCGTGGTCATGAAAGATGGTGTGGTTCAACAGGTTGACACTCCTCAAAATTTATACAACAAACCAAGCAACATGTTTGTAGCTGGGTTCATCGGATCACCTCAAATGAATTTCCTGGATGCGGTTGTTTCAACCAAAGGTGATGAAGTTACTTTGAAAATCGGTGATTACGATATCAAACTTCCGACTTCGAAAAAAGCGCCATTTTTGGATGGTAAATATGACGGGAAAACCGTGGTTATGGGAATCCGTCCCGAAGATGTTCATGATTCTCAAGCGTTCATCTCTAGTTCTCGTGACAGCGTTATCGCAGCCAACATCAAGGCTTATGAATTGTTAGGGGCTGAAGTATTCCTTTACTTTGGTTTTGCAGGCAGCGATATGACTGCTCGTGTCAATCCACGGACAACTTTAAAATCAGGTGATGAAGCGATCTTCGCTTTGGATCTGGAAAAAATCCATGTATTTGATAAAGATACCGGTCTGGCAATTGTAAATTAATGACATTTTAAACAAAGGGTGATTGATTATGAAAGACGAATATTATGAGCAGATAGTAACGCGAAAAACAAGCAAGGCAATGTTGGCAGGTGTGGTGCTGGCAGTTGTGATTACAATATTGCTGTTTGGGGTGGGAATCCTCTATCTAGGGGTACTGGCCTTTATCGCAGTGGCGTGGCTATTGGTGATCATCAGATTTTTCATCTATCCCAGGATTCATGTCGAGTATGAATACATGCTCTTGAACCGGAGTCTGGAAATTGCGGCAATTTATAATAAGGAAAAAAGACGCAACCGGATTTATCTGAATCTTGATAAGATTGAAATGATGGCGCCGCTTGGATCTTCGGTCCTGACGAACAGTCACCCTGATCACTCCTACGATTTTTCATCAGGTCTTGGTACAGCTGACAGTTATGCAATAATTGTGAACCGGGATCAGAAAGTTTTACAGATAATTTTTGATCCTGATCAGGAAATATTGAATCGGATCTGCCAGGTGATCAAGACTCGCTGCTACTTTCACTAGCAGTAGCGGCAAATGAATAGAAAAGGAACTTAGGTTCCTTTTTTTACGCAAAGAAAAAAGAACCCGTTAGAGCAGGTTCTTTAAGGAAAAGAGTTTTTTTAAGTTTATAATTATTATTAGGGAGAGAGATAAGGTATTTACCTTATAATCGTATTATATTCCCGTTAGATGAACTAAATATGAAGTTTGATGTAAATATTAGGCTAAATTCTAAAGAAATTCTTAAGATTTTAACTATTTTCCGAAATGGAAAGCTGATTGCTTTAATTATTTAACTTATGTATAATGATTGTATCAATTTAGTTGATACAAGGAGGTACTATGACAAAATTTTATGTAGTCAGACACGGGGAAACTTTATTCAACAGGAAAGATTTGGTTCAGGGAGCCTGCGATTCACCCCTGACAGCAAAAGGGATTGCCCAGGCAGAGGCGATTGTCGATGAAATTGCCAAAGTCGATTTCGATCTTGTTTATTCTTCAATCAGTGAAAGGGCCTATGATACGGCAACTATCATCACGGCTGGGAAATATGATATCAATATCACCAAGTCAATCAAAGAGATGAACTTCGGGGAATTTGAAGGGGAAAAGAACTCGGTTTTGCTTCGTCCCGAACATAACGGAGACTGGCTTAAGGTCTTTGAGGATGGATTCGCGGATGTTGGCGGAGAAACTTTGCACCAGGTTCACAGTCGCCTTTTGAAATTCGTCGACCAGGTTGCCGGGGATTGTCCCGATGGCAATGTGCTGGTGGTTTCCCATGGTTTGATTGTTACCGCACTGGGCTTGTTGGCTGATCAAAAGATGCTTGAGGAATTCATCGGTTCTGGTCAGATGATCGGGAACTGCTCGATTTCAACATTCACCTATGATGGAACATTGAAACTGGACCGGTTCAACAGCTATGAACTGTAAAAAAAGATCACTTATTGCAAGTGATCTTTTTTGATATTCGAATATTAAACTTCAACTTTGCTTGAAACTAATTCGATTACTTCTTCCATAGTTCCTTTTGTTAAAGCTTCAGCAGCTAATGCTTCCATTTCTGCTTTTGATAATGAACGGATCAATTTTCTTTGTGCCAGGATAGATGTAGCTGACATTGAGAATTCATCAAGACCAAGTCCTAATAACAATGGACCTGCCAATGGTTCACCGGCCATCTCTCCACACATACCAGCCCATTTACCGTTTGCATGAGCAGCTTCGATAACACCTTTAACCAATTTAAGGATTGCAGGGTTGAACGGTTGGTATAAGTAGTTGATTGTATTTGACATACGGTCAGCAGCGAATGTGTATTGAACCAAGTCATTAGTTCCTACTGAGAAGAAATCAACTTCTTTAGCGAATTGATCAGCGTTAACTGCAGCAGCAGGGATTTCGATCATGATACCTACTTGGTAGTTATCAGAAACTTCGAATCCAGCTTCTTTAAGTTTAGCTTCTTCTTCTTTCAACATTCCTTTAGCTTTTCTGAACTCTTCCAATGTAGCGATCATTGGGAACATGATTCTTAAATCACCGTAAGTAGATGCTCTAAGCAATGCTCTAAGTTGAGTTCTGAAGATGTCAGGGCGTTCGAAACATAAACGGATCGCACGTACACCTAAGAATGGGTTCATTTCATGAGGCATATCGATTGCATCGATTTCTTTATCCCCACCGATATCCAAAGTACGAACTACTACAGGTTTACCTGCCATAGTTTCCAATACTTCTTTGTATACTTCGAATTGTTGGTCTTCAGTTGGTAAATTAGAAGATTCCATATATAAGAATTCAGTTCTGAATAGACCGACACCTTCACCACCGTTGGCTAAAACGCTTTCCAAATCGCTGGTAGATCCGATATTGGCAACCAATTCAACATGATGTCCATCAGTTGAAACAGTTTTTTCATTTACTAATTTTTTAAGTTCTTCACGTTCAGCGATGAATGCATCACGTTTTGCAGCGTATTCAGTGATTACCGCTTCTTCAGGATTTACGATAACAATACCTTCTTTACCATCAAGAACGATCATTTCTCCATTTTCAACATCTTCAGTGATTGTTTTACATGCAACAACCGCAGGGATTTCCAATGAACGAGCCATGATAGCCGAGTGAGAAGTACGTCCTCCGATGTTTGTAGCGAATCCACGTACCAGGTTTTTGTTTAATTGAGCTGTATCCGAAGGAGTCAGGTCATCAGCGATAACTACTACTTCTTCATCAATTAATGCTGGGTTTGGTAATTCCTTACCAAGGATGTTTGCCAATAAACGACGAGACACGTCTTTGATGTCTGCTGCTCTTTCTTTGAAATAAGCATCATCCATCGATTCAAACATCATAACAAACATTTTTGCTACTTCGTCAGTTGCATAAGCAACATTAACTTTTTCGTTTTTGATTTTGTCTTCGATTTGTGTTTTTAACTCAGGGTCAGCCAATACCAATGCATGAGCATCGAATACCGCAGCTTCCTCTGCAGACAAGTTTTTAGAAGCAGCTTCTTTAATTGCTGCTAATTGTTTAGCTGTAACATCCATTGCTTCTTGAAGTTTAGCAAGTTCAGCGGCTGCATCAGATACACCAGTTTGTTCGACAGTCAAATCTGGTTGAACTAATTTGTAAGCCTTTGCAATTGCAATACCGTTTGAAGCTCCAATTCCATTAATCATTTTCTTACCTCCATATAATATGATTTCATTCTAACTTATTTCCACTCAAAAATCTATCATTTTTCGCAATAATTCGCAATGAAAACCCTATGATTTTCATATAGTGAAAATAAGATTTTATATATTGAAAATATTTTGGTTTTGTTATATGATATTACTGAGGAGGAATGGGATATGAAAATTGTAAAAGTGAAAAACTATCAAGAAGCCAGTGCAGCAGCGCTGGAGATAATTAAAAAACAGGTAACTGAAAAGCCGGATTCAACTCTTGGTTTGGCGACCGGATCGACTCCGTTGGGACTTTATAAACTGATGATTGGAGATCATCAAGACAACAAAACCAGCTACAAAGAGGTGAAGTCATTCAATCTCGATGAATATGTCGGACTGGACTGCGCCAATGAACAATCATATTGTCATTACATGAAGAAGAATCTATTCAACCACATTGATATTGATCAAAGCAACACCCACATTCCCGAAGGTTTGGGCGATATCGAGGCTAATGTGGCAAGTTACAATAAAATGCTAAAGGAAAATCCAATTGACCTTCAGCTGCTCGGAATCGGATCCAACGGTCATATCGGATTCAATGAACCGGGAACCTCTAAGGACAGCGAGTGTCAGCTGGTTGACCTTAAACAATCAACTATCGAAGATAATGCGAGACTGTTTTTTGACGGCGATGTTACCAAGGTGCCAAAACAGGCGATCTCAATGGGAATAAGCAATATTCTTTCGGCCAAGAAGATTGTTTTGATTGCCTGTGGTGAAGCTAAAGCGGATGCCATCAAGATCCTCGTAGAAGGTGAAGAGACCAGTGCCTGTCCGGCAAGTTATCTTCAGGGTCATGGAGATGTCACTGTGATTGTCGATGACCTGGCGGCAAGCCAACTTAATAAATAAGTGCATTTAAGAGTTATCCCTTTATCGGATAACTTTTTTGTTGTATAATTTTAAAAAGCAGCTGGCTTTTCAGGGGGTATTTTGTGAAAGATTTTGACACAGTGGCAATATTTCCCGGTAACGGGAAATATGAACAGGCGGCAAGCCGTCAGGAAGAACTTTATCGTCGGGACAATGACTTGCGCAGTGAATTCTATCGGGATTATACGAGAATTCTGTTCTCCCAGGGTTTCCGCCGGCTCAAGCATAAAACCCAGGTATTTTTCGCCGTTGACAATGACCATGTCTGTACCAGAAGCGAACATGTCAGTCTGGTGGAGTCGATTTCTTATACCATTGCCTCGAAACTGGGTCTTAACAGTGAATTGGCCCGGGCAATCGCCATCGGTCACGATCTCGGGCATGCTCCATATGGTCACCGGGGCGAGAAAATCCTCAATGAAATGGCCGCAAACCACGGGTTAGACAAATTTTTCCACGAGAAGAATTCATTGAGATATATCGACATGATTGAAACTCTCGAAGACAATGATTACAACCGCTGGAATCTCAACCTTACCTATGCCATCCGGGATGGGATCATCTGTCATTGCGGCGAGATGAATCAAAAACATATCAAACCTCGGGATGAAATCATCGATCTTGATGATTATGCATACCCGGGCCAGTATCAGCCTTATACTTATGAAGGATGTGTGGTAAAAATGGCTGACAAGATCAGCTATCTGGCTCGGGATATTGAAGATGCCATCCGCCTGGGCATTTTGAGCAAGGATACTCTCGATGAATTCAGACGTGAAATCAACGAGTTCACCGGAGTGAGCACTTTTGAAGCAATCAACAACGGAACCGTTGTCAATTACTTCATTGTCGATGTGGTGAAAAATTCGACGGTGGCAGAAGGAATCAGCCTGTCAAAACAGGGTTATGAGCTAATGAAAATGTTCATGAAATTCAACTATACCAAGATTTATCTTGATCCCCGGCTCGATGTCTACAACCGCCATGTTGAAAACATCCTTGACTCGATTTTCCTCTTGCTGGAACGGTTTTATAAAGAAGCGATTGCAGCCAAAACCGATTTTCCGGAAATTCTGGAGAAATATAACCGGAACTATCCGACCCTGATCAACAGTTTTTCCAGTTTTGTCTTGAAGTACAGTAACTTCCGCACCAAACCTTATTACAAAAACAAGATAATCTATGATTTCAACGCGGATTCCCAAGCGATTTACCGCTGCCTGATTGATTATCTGGCTGGAATGTCCGATACATTCCTGAAAAAAGTATACGAAGAAGTGCTATCATATAATTAGAAGGAGGCCTATTATGCCAATTATCGTACCAAACAATTTACCGGCAAGTTCACAACTGAAAAAAGAGAATGTCTTTGTCATGAATGATGCCCAGGCATTGTTGCAGGATATCCGTCCTTTGAAGATTCTGATTCTCAATATCATGCCCCAAAAAATAATCACAGAAACCCAGCTGTTGCGGCTTTTATCCAATTCTCCGCTTCAAATCGAGATTGATCTGATTGCCCCGGCTACCCATGAGTCCAAAAACACCCCTAAGGAGCATCTCCTTGATTTCTACAAAACTTTTGATGATATCAAAGGGAATTGTTATGATGGCTTGATAGTCACCGGAGCTCCGGTTGAACTGATGGAATTTGAACAAGTGGATTACTGGAATGAATTGCAGAGTGTCCTGGAATGGTCGAAAACCCATGTTTTTTCATCAATGTTCATCTGTTGGGGGGCTCAAGCCGGACTTTATTATTTCCATGGAATAGAAAAAGTCAGACTTCCTAAAAAAATGACTGGAGTGTTTGAACACACTATCAATAAGGAAAAAAGTTACCGGCGTCTGGTTCGCGGCTTCGATTCGGATTTCTTTGCGCCCCATTCCCGCTATACCGCATCATCGATTGATCAGATCCGTTCATGTGACGAAGTAGACATCCTGGCGGATTCTTCGGAAGCCGGAGCTTATCTGATTGCTGAAAAAGACGGATCCCGGGTATATGTGACCGGTCATCCTGAATACGACAAATACATGCTTGATAATGAATATCGTCGTGACCTGGTCAAAATGGAAGATAAAGCCCCGTTGCCAAAACATTATTATCGCAATGATGATTACAATGATGATGTATTGGAACGCTGGAAATCTCATGCTTACCTGCTTTTTGCCAATTGGCTCAACATGGTTTATCAGGATACTCCTTTCAATATCGAGGATATTCCCAAATTGAGAAGCGAATAGATTTATCTTTGACTTAAAAAACAGTGCCTTCGGGCATTGTTTTTTTGTTTTCGGGCCTAAACCTCCATAATTGCCCGAAGCTGGTGTTTATGATAAGATTGTTATAATAAGGAAAAAGGGAAGTAAGAAAAGGAGAAAATTATGAAAGTAGCACAATTGCAAACCCATGTTTTTACAGATAAGAAGGCGAACCTGACGGAGCTCGAAAGCAAACTCGAACAGCTGGAAGGTCAAGGAATCGATCTGGTCACATTAGGAGAAATGTTCAACTGTCCTTATGAAACCGGAATGTTTCCCAAGTATGCGGAAAAAGAGGGGGGCGAAAGCTGGCAGTTTTGCAGCATTTTGGCCAAGAAACACCACATTTATCTGGCTGCAGGTTCCATGCCGGAGGTGGATGATGCCGGCAATGTCTATAACACTGCTTATGTCTTTGACCGTGAAGGTAACCAGATTGCCAAACATCGCAAAGTCCATCTGTTCGATATCGATATCGAAGGGGGGCAGACTTTCAAGGAATCAGACACCCTGGCGCCAGGGAACCACTATACCGTTTTTGATACCGAATTCGGGAAAATCGGGATGATGATCTGTTTTGATATCCGTTTCCCGGAACTGAGCCGTCTGATGGTTCAAGATGGGGCCAAAGTGATTCTGGTTCCGGCGGCATTCAATATGACCACGGGTCCGGCTCATTGGGAACTTTCGTTTAGGGCCCGAGCTTTGGACAACCAATGTTATTTCATCGGAACCTCTGGTGCCCGGGATGAAAATGCCAGTTACCATGCCTGGGGACATTCAATTTTTGTCTCACCTTGGGGTGAAGTTGTCGGGGAACTTGATGAAAAAGAGGGAATGATGGTCAATGAGGTTAATCTTGATTATATCGATAAAATTCGTCAGGAACTGCCGCTGCTGAAGGCCCGCCGGCTTGACCTTTATGAATTGAAATCCAAATAATAAATCGGACTGATTTACGTTGGGGTTGACAATGAGGATTGGCTGTACTATACTTTTTTTAGACGTAATAACGTCTGGAATTTTACAGAGTAGGAACTTATGCGTAAAGTGTTCTTTGAACGGGGAGTTGTCAGAGAAACGAAAGATATTATCTGCGGTATAAGTTTTGCATCCCGCTGTTATGATAAAACATAATGGGCTTTAATAGTGGCTCCATTTCAGTTTTTAGACTGAATGGTGTTTTTAGAGTAAATCCGGGATGGGTGTTTTTCGCCTATCCCTTTTTTGTTCGGTAGATGTCATCCTATTTTGGTACAGTGGAACAGTTTGAACAACTGGAAAGGAAAACAAAATGAACGTATCAAAAAATTTAAGAGAATCAGCATTAGAATTGAAGTCAGTCAAGACCTTGACAACTGCAGCCATGTTATTGGCTCTTAGTGTAATCTTTGGAATTCTGGGGAACTATACAGTCCTGCTTTTCCCGAGCGCCAAAATTTCATTCAGCCTGATACCGGTAGCTATTTCCGGGTTATTGTTTGGACCTTTTGTCGGTGGAGCAACCGGAGCCTTGAGCGACATTATCTCATTTATGATCAACCCTCAGGGAGGAGCATTTTTCCCAGGGTGGACTTTGAATGCTTTTTTGAATGGATTTATCTTCGGGCTGGTGTTGTATAAGTTGAAAAATACCGTATTGAGAATTTCAATTGCCCGGGTAATGACTTCAATTTTTGTCAGTCTGGGACTGGGAACTTTATGGCTCAATATTCAATTTGGAATGCCATATTGGCTCACATTCTCAACCAGAGCAGTAAAACAGATAATCTTTGTTCCGATTGAAATTGCACTGATCTTCTTTATTTCAAAATTTGTAATCAAAGTAGTGAATCGAGGGAAGTAACCCATGGAATATTCAAAAGCTATGGAATTGCTGGACCAGTTCAAGAGCGGTGAAATAAGACTGGGACTTGAAAGAATCAGGTTACTCCTGGAGAAGATGGGGAACCCCCAAAATGAACTCAACTTCATCCATATTGCCGGAACCAACGGAAAAGGTTCGACTGCCAAAATGCTGTCGAACATCCTGAGTGCTGCCAATTATAAAACCGGATTGTATCTAAGCCCGTATGTCCTTGATTTCCGTGAACAGATGCAGATTGATGGGGAAATGATTGCCAAATCAGAATTCGCCGAGTGTGCCAAGTATGCTTTCAGTTTTCTTGATTACGAAAAAACCGAAGAGCTTCCAAGTTACTTTGAAATCCAGACCGCCATTGCTTTTGAATGGTATAAGCGAAAAAAATGTGATTATGTCGTGCTTGAAGTCGGCCTTGGCGGCAGTGAAGATGCCACTAATGTGATTCCAGCCCCGATATTGCAAATCATCACGTCAATCAGTTTTGATCATACTTCGTTTTTAGGCGACACGCTCGAACAGATTGCCACTCAAAAAGCCGGGATTATCAAGGGGGGCACCACAGTGGTGTATCCCAAAACCCCGGAAACAGTGGTTGAAGTGATTGCCCGGCGTTGTGAAATCACCGGAGGGAGATATGTCCTTCCGGATCTTGACAAGTTAGAGATGGACGCTAATGACTGGCACTATTTTGATTTCAGTTATGAAAACGTGGCTTACCGCAAATCACTGATTGGTAAGTTTCAGGTTTATAATTGCCTGGTGGTGATTGAAGCGGTTAAACAACTAATTGCAATGGGCGTTGCAATCACGCCAGAACAGATCCGTTTTGGTCTTGAGAACACCCACTTTCCGGCTCGGATGGAAGTTCTTAGCCACCAGCCGCTGGTGATTCTTGACGGTTCCCACAATCCGAGTGGGGCCAAAGCTCTAGAGCAGTCACTGATGAAAATGGATAAAAGCAAAGTTACCATTTTGATGGGGGTTCTGGCCGATAAGGATTATGATACTATCTTGAACAGTCTTTGTCCCCATGCATCCCGGTTTGTGGCGGTGGCCCCGGATAATCCCCGGGCTTTAAGCCAAGAAGATCTGGCTAGTGCCACAACGAAGTACTGTGACAATATCAAATCATATGACGACATTTCGGTGGCGGTTAGCCAAACTTTGGCCAACCTTGAACCTGATGACATCCTGATTGTTTGCGGCTCGCTGTATCTGGCTCTGGGAATCAGACCGATATTGATCGAGGCTCTCAAATCAGACAATCGCGACTAAGATACCAAAAGACGTGCGCCAGCATGTCTTTTTCTTTGATTGAAAAATTATCCGGGGGCGGGGTGTTGTTATTGATGAATAATGGTTTATAATGATATTAGTGGATTATTTTTAGACTTACTTGAAATTAGGAGGAAGCAAATTGAACAGACGACGAAGAGAAATCCTGAATTTGCTTTTCAATATGGATGGCTACATAACCGGAGCCAATCTGGCTGAAAAATGCAATGTCAGTTTGAGTACGATCCGGTTTGATGTCAAAGAAATAAACAAGGAACTCAGCCAATATGATGTAGCAATCAATTCAGCGCTCAAAAAAGGTTATTATCTGACCCGCCAAAATAAGGATATCATCCGTCAAAACAATATCATCAGGGCGGTGATTGACCAGGAGTATATCAGTGAGATGCCATCTTCGCCTTTGGAAAGGCAGTTGTATATTTTACTCAAGCTGACGACGGTTGAGCGGTTGGATATTGAAAATCTTGCCAACATCCTGTTTATTTCGGTATCGACCCTCAATAATGATGTCGCCAATGCCCGGAAGTGGCTCAAAGACCGCTTGAATCTCAGTTTGCGCTATTCGCTTAAAAACGGGATCAGACTTTCATGCAGCGAGTATGACAAGCGTAACATCATCATCTGGCTGATGTCGAAAAATACCAATGAAAGTTCGACGATGAAGATATGCAACTACCTTTTTGGCAGCAAGGAGCTGACTGAAACCAACACCATTTTGTTCGAGATCATCAATGAAACAACCAAAAAACATGGCTACTTTCTTTCCGGTCACAGTCTGGTCCTGGTCAGCAATTTGATTTCAGTGGCATTGGCCCGGTATCGGCGCGGTTATCATCTTTTGGATCAACGGTTTGTAAATTCCGGAAAGCTTCCGGTTATCGCAGAAATTAAGGAAAGGTTTGAAAAAGCAACTGGCGAGTTGATGCCGGAGAATGAATGGGATTTGATTGCCAGTTACTTCCTTTCCTGTCAATTTGTCAAAGGGACCGATCATGATAAAATCAAGGGACAGCTGACCAGCGTGATTATCGATGATTTCTACTCCCAGGTGGAGTTGAAACATGGCTATGTTCTGTCAGGATCGAAAAAGCTGACTGGCAATCTGCTTATCTATATCGAGCCGATGTTGCTCCGGCTTAAGTACAATTATCCCATCTCCAATATGATTGATGAAAATATTGTCGAACTCTATCCTCTTGAATTCCTCCTGGCAAGCGAGATGGCGCCGGTAGTGCAAAAACAGGCCCAGGTCGATTTGAAAAAATCCGAGCTGGCCTACCTGACTTTGCATCTGGTGGCGACCCGTTCGACTTGGGGTGAAAAAATCAAGACTGCTATTGTCTGTGATTTTGACGAAAGTATCAAAAGTTTTATCGAGACCCGGATTGTGGAAAAATACCGCGAACAAATCGAAGTGGTCGGGTGGTACACTTATCAGGAATTTATCAATGGCATGGTGGATGACATCGATAATGTCGGTCTGATTTTGACTACGGCAACCCTGGCTGACAAGACTTTTATTCCCTTGGTTATGGTAAGTCCGTTCATGGCCCAACGGGATATCAACAAGATTCAGGAATATCTTCATCAACTGCGCATCGCGGCCAAAAGCAACATATGATCCCACTTGATCTAGGATTTGGATGGATTGTTGCAATTTTTTGAACCCTAAAGAGTGCAGTTTATTGGATTGCCTCCATAAATGTAAACGGTTATTATTACGTTAGTGAATAATGAATTATGGAGGGAATAATGAAGAAAAATATATACAGATTTGCTTTTGTGATCGGATGTATGATTCTGACTGCCATGGGAGCTAGCTTGGGAATCAAGGCGGCTATCGGTGTTGGAGCCTGGGATGCTTTGAGTCTTAGTGTTTCAAGGGTTATCAATATCAAGGTCGGAACATTCTCGATGCTGCTTAATATCAGTTGTGTCCTGGTTCAGTTGGCCTTGCTAAAAAAAGAATTCAAATTGACGCATGTTTCGCAGATATTTGTTTCGATATTGCTGGGAGTTGTGGTCAACTTTATGATCTACAATGTCTATTCGCAGTTCACAATCGACAGTTACTACATCAACATGGCTTTGTTGATCCTATCGGTTCTGATCTGTTCCTTGGCGGTCTCATTGATCATGTCGATCAACCTGATCTGTTTCCCGCTGGAATCGTGCTGTATGGTTATTGCCGAGAAGATCAACCGCAAGTTCGGATCGATCCGGCAATTTGTGGATATTCTGGCGATTGTCATCTCGCTGGGATTGTCTTTTGCGTTCAAAGATCCGATTACTGTACGTGAAGGGACAGTGATTGCAATGATAATTTTCGGTCCGTTATTGGATATCTTCATGCGCAACATGAAGCCGGGACTGGTGAAAATCAAACTGATGGATTAGGTTCGCCAGCTTGAAAGCCGGAAAAGTTATTTTATTAATTTAGTTGTTTTAATTGAATTTGAAAATATATTTAGGAGGACTAGAAATGGCATTACCAAAAGATTTTTTATGGGGTGGCGCAGTAGCTGCCCATCAATTAGAAGGTGGTTATAATGAAGGTGGCAAAGGACTCAACGTTGCTGATGTTTTAACTGCAGGTGCTCACGGAGTACCCCGCCGGATTACCGAAGGGGTTATCCCAGGTGAAAACTATCCAAACCATGAAGCGGTTGATTTCTATCATCGCTACAAGGAAGATATTGCATTGTTCGCGGAAATGGGATTCAAATGTTTCAGAACCTCTATTTCCTGGACCAGAATCTTCCCTAAAGGTGACGAACTTGAACCGAATGAAGAAGGTTTGAAATTCTATGATGACATGTTCGATGAACTGCTATCTCATGGGATTGAACCGGTAATCACATTATCTCACTTTGAAATGCCTTACCATTTGGCCAAAGAATACGGAGGATTCCACAACCGTAAAGTTGTCGATTTCTTTGTCCGTTTTGCGACTGCCTGTTTTGAAAGATACAAAGATAAAGTTAAATATTGGATGACTTTCAATGAAATCAACAACCAAATGAACTTCAAAAACGATCTGTTCGGTTGGTGTGATTCCGGGGTTATCTTTTCGAAATTCGCCAATCCCGAGGAAGCGATGTATGTGACTGGACACCACTGTCTGGTTGCCAGTGCCAAAGCAATCAAAGTCGGTCATGAAATCAATCCTGATTTCCAAATCGGATGTATGATCGCAATGGTACCAATCTATCCATTCTCATGCCGTCCGGCTGATATCATGTTGGCTCAGACTCAGATGCATGACCGTTTCTTCTTTGCGGATGTGCAATGTAGAGGGCATTATCCGGCATATGCATTGAAACTTTTCGAAAGAAAGAATTTTGACATTAAAATTACCGAAGAGGATATCCAGGTTTTGTCTGAAGGAACTGCTGACTACATCGGATTCTCATACTATATGTCGAACACAGTTGATTCAACTGCATTCAAAGATATTTCAAAAGCAACTGACGGTTCTTCTGAAAATACAGTCGACAATCCATTTATCGTGGCTACTGACTGGGGATGGCCGATCGATCCTGAAGGGATGCGTTATGCCTTGAATATCTTCTATGAAAGATATGAATTGCCGCTTTTCATTGTGGAAAACGGATTTGGAGCAATTGATGTCAGAGAGGAAGATGGTTCATGTCATGATCCATACCGGGTTGAATATCTCAAAGCCCACATTGAAGAGATGAAAAAAGCGGTGGAAATCGACGGGGTCGACCTGATGGGTTATACACCTTGGGGGTGTATCGATTTGGTTTCATTCACTACCGGTGAAATGAAAAAACGTTATGGTTTCATCTTTGTCGACAAGGACAATGAAGGTAATGGGACGCTTGACCGCAGCAAGAAAGATTCATTCTACTGGTACAAGAAAGTTATCGAATCAAACGGAGAAGTATTATAATAATCAATCAAAGTCGGTGTTACCTTAAAGGCCACTGACTTTTTTGCTACCTGAATTCTAAATGGTAAAAATTATCACACTAATATCAACCATTTCTTGAGCGTGGTTGTTGCACTTTTTTTCACCATAGTGTAATATATTAAACAAAGGGGGGTTGAAAGATGAACAATAAGGGATTTACATTAGTGGAAATAATTGTGGTCCTGGTGATTATGGCGATCTTGGCGGCAGTGGCGGTTCCCAGTGTATTAAGTTATATCAATGATGCAAATGAGGCGCGCTATATCGCTGAAGCCAGAACTATCTATCTCGATATCCAAGTCGAGGAAATGAAATATCTCGCGGGATCAAAACATGCTTCCATCGCTGCGGCTTATCGCGATGACTCAACTTCAACAACCAATGATATTGTCGTGGCAATCAATTCTAATGTCATTGAGACCGGTCTGGTCGTAAACCGGCTCGAATATATCGAAGAAGCTAGAACTTTAGGCAACGTCACAATGTCTAAAAGTTCATATCTGTTCACCTACAGCAATGACGAGGGAGTTACCAAGAATATCTTGGTCGAACCAAACAATCAGATCATGGTCCTCGATGACGTCCAGGTGGTGGCAAGCAATATCAATAAGGTCGTGGCGTTAGATATATTTATTGCAAAAAAAGAGAAGGATCCAGACAAGCGGATTAAAGCCTATTCTAAGTATCTCCAAAATAATCTTCAAAAAGAAGAAAATGGTGGCTATCCGATACTTACCAGCGGTGAGGCGGGATTGATCGGGGCCGATGAGACCATGTATTGGGTACCAATGGTTTCTAATGATCTGACAGATGTTTTCTTTGTTGCATCCTCCCAAAGTGATATTGTGAAAAGAGTTGATTCAAATTTGATTTCCATCAACGGATCATACTATCGCTACTATGATAATGACGTGGATGATGGAACCCAAGAGGTGATTCATGATGGGATGATATACGACCAGTTAGTCAATCTTGGTGATAATAATGATCAGTACATATCCGGTAATGGTTTCTGGAAGAAAGTAATTTGATTATAATCCGGTAATATAATTAAAAAACCGAGTTTTTTAATTCAGGGCTCGGTTTTTTGTTATTATCTTTTTTTATTGGTGACTCAGGTTATCGATAAGAAGATAGAAGGATTTCTCGTCGATAATCCGGATATCCTGGCCTTCGTCCTGAAGTTTCAGGGCTTTGAGGTGTTTGGTGCTCTTATCACCTTTCAGGCCACTGTTCAAGTCATAGCCGCCAATCACCAGTAAATTGGTTTTCTTGGTCACGCCTTTATCGGGGATGCCCCCGACGATCTCCAGGAATTGATGGAAATGGCCTCGCGGCAGGCTGAGGTTCCCGGTGAAGCAGACATGAATGCCGTTAAAACAGTTATTGGCCGGGATGGCATCGAGATCGCACTCGCATTTGGCTTTCAATTTTTCCTTGAGTTCTTCCTTGCTGATTCGCTCATCTCCATTATTGCGGCGGTAATATTTGCGGTACTTGGAGCTAGATCTGGTTTGGCCAATTTCGATCTGCCTGGCAGTGGCATAGTTGGCAAGGTTGTTGAAGACGGATATTGTCGCCATCACGTCATTCAGGGCCCGGTGGAATTCGGTTTCTATATTGAAGAAATCGGATAGATCACAAAGCCTGTGATGTCCTAAATGCGGCAGGCAAATCCGGGAGATTGCCAGAGTGTCTACGTGGTCGTTTCGAAAATCATGGATCTGGGCTTTTAGAAAGTTGAGGTCGAAAGTCACATTGTGACCCATAATGACCTGGTCACCAATCAAACTGATCACTTTTTCTTTGATACAATTATCAAGAATCGGAGCATCAATCAACATTTCATTAGTGATCCCGGTGATCTCAGTAATCTTACGGCTGATTTTGAATCCGGGGTTGATCAAAGTGGTGAATTTCTCAACAATCAGATTGTCTTTGACAACGACAATTGCGATTTCGATTATCCGGTCACGGTCTTTTGACAGTCCAGTCGTTTCCAGGTCCAGACAAACATAATCGCAGACAAATTTCTTTATTAACATTGGGTTTCCTCCTTTGGTGATGGTGAATTGATGGGTTTGAATAAATGGTTGTTTACTATAGTATTGTACTAATTATTTGAAAAGTTGACAAGATTTGGTGTTGAGGTTTGTTGGTCGTCGCTGGTGAAGATAGCGTCCTTGAGGGCCTGTAAGCCTGGCTGATAATGGTCCGGTTTGACACTGGCAAAACTGATGATGAATTGACCATTCGGTTTTTTTAATGGTTTGAGATAATAAGGAATGCTGTCGGTGATGTTGATGCCGCTTTCGCGAATCCGTTCAATCATCTTTTCAGGTAGCGGGCAGTTTTTGACTGTGACTAAAAAATGGACCCCGGCTAGATCACCGGTTAATGTAGCCTGGTTGCCGAAAACCTGGTTGAAGGCGTTGAGGAATTCCTTTTGTCTTTTTTTATACAGCACCCGAATTTTGCTGAGATGGCGTTGATAATGGCCGGTTTCGATGAAGTCTGCCAAAGTCAGCTGCATCAGCGATGAAACCCGGGAATTGTAGCGGCCGTAAAATTCGTGGTAGCGATCCATCAGATTTTCAGGGAGCACGAGAAATGCCATCCTGAGGGCAGGGAACAGGGTCTTGGAGAAGGTCCCGGCATAAATGGTCCGCCCGCAGCGATCGAGCGAATAGAGCGAGGGGATAGGGGCGGTATCGTATCGCAGTTCGCTGTCGTAATCATCCTCGATTACATAAAAATCCTTATTGGCCGCCATGTCCAGGATTTCATATCTTTTACCAATTGGCAAAACCGCTCCGGTGGGGTATTGATGGGACGGAGTCAGGTACAGCAAATCGGGGCGGATATCCCGGAGTTCTTCGAGCTTGACACCGGAACTGTCAAGGTTGACAGGCATAATGGTGAAATCGTGATTCTCGAAAATTTTCCGGGTGCCATCGTAACCGGGATTTTCAATCGCGAATTTCTTGGAGGTGTTTTTGAAAATATTGGCAACTATTTCCATTGAATACTGATGACCTGAGGTGATAACTATCTGCTCGGGGCGACAGTTGACTCCGCGGGCATGGAACAGATATAAACAGAGGTTTTTTTGGAGTTTGAAAAGACCTTGGCGCTCCGGGTAGGTATGGGCCGGCAACTCAACCATCCCATCTAGGGTCCGGTTAAGACTTTTTTTCCATTGGGTATAGGGGAAGATGCTGTTGTCAACCGAGCCGTACTCGAATGAAAAACGGAATTGCTTGTTGTCTTGGTGAGTTTTTGACTCGTTGCTTTCTTTGCTTTGGGGCTCACTGCTACTTGAAATTAGTCGGACGGGAAGAGCGCAAACCCGATAGCCACTGCCAATCTGGCTTTCCACATAACCTTCGGCTGTTAGCTGCGAGTAGGCTCCCAAAACGGTATTGCGGCTGACTGAAAGTTCGAGGGCGAGCTTGCGGGTGGCTGGCAGCAAGTCCCCCGGCTGGAAATTGCCAGTTATTATCTGTTCGACAATCTGGCGGTAAATCTGGGTTTGAAGTGAAGTGGAACTTTGGTGGTCGACAAAAATCATCTTATCCTCCTGTCAAAATTGGTACCTTTAAATTTAATATTATTGGCACTTTTAATGGAATCAATATCAGTGTATCATGATTACAAGATCAAGTACAGGGGGAAAATCAGATGAGAAGAACAGATCGGGAAGTAACTGATAACGTGGTTATCGATGCGATTATCGGGAAATGTGAATGTTTGCGATTGGCGCTAAATGATGGAGATTGCCCTTATGTGGTTCCGTTGAATTTCGGTTTTGAACATATCCAAACCGGAAGGGTATTCTATTTTCATGGTGCTGATGCGGGAAAGAAAAAAGGACTGATTGAAAAATCGCCATTCGCCGGATTCGAACTGGATCGCATTATAAAAATTGTCGAAGGACCAGAAGCGAGCAATTATACATGTCGCTATGAGAGTGTGATTGGGACGGGCCGAGTAACTATCTTGGAGGATTTGGCGGCGAAAAAGCATGCTCTGGATTGCATCATGGCCACCTATTCTGATAAAAAAGACTGGAAGTATCCCGAGACAATGGTTAAGAATCTTTTGGTGATCAAACTCGAAGTCGATACAATCAGCTGTAAATCCAATCGCGGTTGAAACAAAAACTAGAATAAAAAACAGCTCCCAAGTTTGAATTGGGAGCTGTTTTTGGTGTTGTTAATCCGCTGGGCTATTTGCAGGAAACCATCAAAATCCGACCAATCTGCCACAAGTACAAGCGGATATCATGAGTGGTTCTAATTACCTAGACTGTTTCCAATCAGGTCCAATAAGCCAAATAGTTTGGCTGCCATCAAAATCACGGCGACAATCATAATTGTTTTGATCCATTTTTCGCCCTTGGTGATTGAAAAATGGCTGCCGAGAAAACCGCCGAGGCCATTGCCTAAAGCCAAAGCGATTCCGATGACCCAATCGACTTTGCCGTTGACTAAAAATACCAGTAATGAAACTGACATGTAGATTGCGACAATGAATACTTTCATGCCATTGATTTTGACCAGTGAATAGCCTGTCAGCATCGTCAAGGCGGCAATGATTATCAAACCGACTCCGGCTTGGATAAAACCGCCATACATTCCGATGAAAAAGAACACTATCATTGAGATGATTTTATGCTTGTTTGTCAACTCGAAATGGCTGATGTGCAACTTTTTGTGAGGCTCGGTGATGGTCAGGACAAGGACCATCACCATTACCAGGGCCAGGACAGTATCAAATACTTGGTCCGAGATCAATACTGCAAACTGGGATCCGGCCAATGAACCCAAAAGCGCCGGAATCGCCAGCATCAGATTAAGTTTAACATCAAAGTAGCCGTTTTTCTTGAAATTCGAGATTGCAATGATATTTTGAGCCATTAGGGCTACTCGGTTGGTACCGTTGGCTACAGCTGACGGCAACCCTAAGAAAATCAAAACCGGCATAGTTATCAAAGATCCGCCTCCGGCACTGACATTCAAAAATCCGGATAAGATTCCCACTGTAAAAATAATAATAAGTTCTGTAATCGCCATAAAAATTCCCCTCTCTTTCAATGGTGTTTCAGATATTGAAATGCACTATACTTTGGAATATAGCTGAAGTTTTTTGCTGCTTGATAATTATGTGTCCTTGAGTAGTTTAATCCAATCCCGTAGCCCTTTTTTACGGTTATGATTGGATCATGTCAAATTATCATAGCAGCTAAACAATATTGATTTTCATTGAATTCTCAATAAGTTTAGCATGGTTTAGGATATAACTCAATCTTCTTGAAGTTATCGGGGCATTTAATTGAGTCGGACTGCTTTGTCGGGGCAACCTGAAGGTATGCGGTGTTTTGTCTGATAATTGGGGTCGCTCCTATTGCTTCGTTGTTTGTACATTAATTACAAGATTCCCTCCGGATATTACTGTAATTATCCAAAATATTAACCTCCGGCGGTGGTATCTTTATCAAAACTTATCATTGGGGCGGGTATGTTAATTTTGTCTCTTTGAGATTTGCGATAACTTCAGAAATATTTACCGCGGATTGATTTATCAAAACAGGTTAATAATTATAATAAGTGGTGAAATGAAACATTGAAAATGTGGAAAATTCAAATTGACTAGACTGATATTTTAAATTTAGGAGGAGAATATGAAATTCAAAACATTTAAAGTAACAACGTCAGCACTTCTAGCAGGTGTGATTGCACTTGGGAACACAGTTCCGGCATCGGCTATGAACAATTCCGGGAAACTAACTGGTAATGGTAAGGGGGTCAAAAATGTGATTGTCATGATTTCAGATGGTTGGGGGTACAACCAAATCCTGGCAACTGACTATTTTACTGATGGCCAAGCCAACACTCAAGTTTACGAAAACTTTCCGACTCAGGTTTCGATGAGTACATTCTCACAAGGAAGTTATGATCCAGCGACTATTTGGAATGACTTCAATAACTTGAAAATTGACCCTACGGACTCGGCAGCGGCGGGGACTGCGATGTCGACCGGGGAAAAAACCTATGATTCGGCAATCGGAGTTGATCTTGGGGAACAGGATATGACCCATATTTCTGAAAAATTTGAAAGTTTGGGACGCTCTACTGGAGTGGTATCCACCGTGGAATTCAGTCATGCAACACCGGCAAGTTTTATTGCCCATGACTCAAGCCGCAATAACTATGCGGCAATTGCCAATGATATGATTTATCAAAGCAGTGCCGATGTCATTATTGGCTGTGGTAATCCTGATTATGACAATGATGGTAATGAATCAAACAAGAGCACCAAATACGTTGGTGGTGATGCCACATGGGCGGATCTAAGTGACGGAATGGTAATCGGTAACGATGCCAACGGTGATGGCAGCGCTGATGAGTGGAAAGTCATCCAATCTAAATTGGAGTTTGAATCATTGACTACCGGAGCAACTCCCGACCGTCTTATTGGAATCCCAGAAGTTTATCAAACTTTGCAGCAATCACGCAGTGGTGATAGTAAAGCCGCGGCTTATGAGGTGGCTTTAAATGATAACTTGCCTGATCTGGCAACAATGTCAAAAGTGGCGCTTAATGTTCTTGACAACAACGAAGATGGTTTCTTCTTGATGATTGAAGGTGGAGCGGTTGATTGGGCCGGTCATGGAAATCAAAGCGGCCGTCTGATTGAAGAACAAGAAGACTTCAATACAGCGGTTGAAGCAGTATGCGACTGGGTGAAACAAAACAGTAGCTGGTCAGAAACAATGCTTGTTGTCACTGGGGATCATGAAACAGGATATTTGACAGGAACTGCCGGAGTGTATGATGAAGTCGGCAATAACGGCGCAGGTATCATGCCGACTATGTCATGGAACAGCGGCAGTCATACCAACCAGCTTATCCCGTTTTTTGCCAAAGGGGCCGGTGCTGAAATATTCAAAAAACTGGCAGACCAGGTTGATCCGGTCCGAGGAAAATATCTCGATAATACTGAAATCTTCAAGGCAATCAATGTTTTGATTGACTAATATTCAATTAACTGACTCCATGTGGGTGAATTTTAAAATTGCATAATACCACCATAGCCAAAGAGCCTCGCTGGATTAAAGCGAGGCTCTTTGGGCTGATTATCAAATTCTGGTTGATGCCAAAAAATACCTGGCAAAAGTTCTAGCATGGATAGAGGTATATGAATCGTATGATCTGGTTGGCTAGTCGAAACCGGCAGGCTGGTTATCAGGGCGTAAAAAAACACCCCATTCAAATGGGGTGTGAATTTATTAAATGGTGCGGCAGACCGGACTTGAACCGACACGGAATTCCTTCCATAAGTCCCTCAAACTTACGTGTATACCAATTTCACCACTGCCGCGTGAGATAATAATAACATAATAATTTAATTTTGTGAAGAAAAAAATCACCTCTGATTTCGATATCTCGAAGCCTCAAAATATCCAGGATTGAATTATCTTGCAAAAATCATCATAATCATTATTTTGATGTGAGTCGATTGCAGTCAAATTCCCGGTAGAAAGATAATATCATTTAAGAAAGTGGCGCGGATAGCGAAATAGGAAGATGTTTCAAATAACGAGTGGGATAGTAACGGCTCGATAGCCAAAAGTGGCCTTGTTTCTGGTTTGGGTATATATTATATATAGAAAGAGACCTGCCGCTGTGTGGGCACTGGGGAACCAGATATATCAAATAAGGCAAAGAACACTTTTTTTCCTTGATTTAGATTCAAATCACAGCGAAAGGCCGGCGCCAAAAGGAGAACAGTGGCGGGTAATGGGGGAAGATATTGATAATTAATGATTGCAATCGAGAAGAAAGAGTGAGGTTCAGTGTGCAATTTAGCCACGATTTAGTGGTTGGAAACATCGAATTCAATGACAAATTATTGCAAATAAATCGATGGAATCGTCTAAAAATTTTCTTGTTAAAAAAATGTTCAAAATAGGCTTGCAAAAGGGTAATCAATCATGTATAGTTATACGTGCCTGTTAGGAATGGAAGCACAAAAACCGCTCTGGAAATTGCGGAATACTTCCTGAAAAAAACTTAAAAACTTCTTGCATTTGAGGGTTCTCTAGTTTATAATAATAAGGCGGCATTTGATATGGTTCCATGGCCAAGTTGGTAAGGCAGCAGACTGCAACTCTGCGATCGTCGGTTCAAGTCCGGCTGGAACCTCCATTGCCCAGGTGGCGAAATTGGTAGACGCACAGGACTTAAAATCCTGCGGACCTTAAAATCCGTGACGGTTCGACTCCGTCCCTGGGCACCATCTCAAAAAATGGTGTTGACAATATATTGCGCTTATGTTAATATACTTGAGCGTGTTAAAAGCGCTAGTAGCTCAACTGGATAGAGTGCTTGGCTACGGACCAAGAGGTTATGGGTTCGATTCCTGTCTAGCGCGCCATTGAATTACGGGAAGTAGCACAGCTTGGTAGTGCACCTGGTTTGGGACCAGGGGGTCGCAGGTTCAAATCCTGTCTTCCCGACCATTATATTTTAATTGATTTACTAATTTGGGGCCTTAGCTCAGCTGGGAGAGCACTTGCCTTGCACGCAGGGGGTCAGCGGTTCGATCCCGCTAGGCTCCACCAAATTATTTTTTAACCCTATGGCGGGGTAGCTCAGTTGGCTAGAGCAATCGGTTCATACCCGGTGGGTCGGGGGTTCGAATCCCTTCCCCGCTACCAATTAAGCTTAAATGCTATAACTTTATAAAGCGGAGGTTTACCCAAGTCCGGCTGAAGGGATCGGTCTTGAAAACCGACAGGCGGGGAAACCCGCGCGGGGGTTCGAATCCCTCAACCTCCGCCATTTTTTAAAAAAACTTCAGCAGTTTTAACATCGCGGGATGGAGCAGTCTGGTAGCTCGTCGGGCTCATAACCCGAAGGTCGTTGGTTCAAATCCTTCTCCCGCAACCAAATATGGTCTGGTAGTTCAGTTGGTTAGAATGCCGCCCTGTCACGGCGGAGGTCGCGGGTTCGAGTCCCGTCCAGACCGCCATATTGGTTCCATAGCTCAGTCGGTAGAGCAAAGGATTGAAAATCCTTGTGTCGCTGGTTCGATTCCGGCTGGAACCACCATCTTAAAATTTATAATGCGCTAGTAGCTCAACTGGATAGAGTGCTTGGCTACGGACCAAGAGGTTATGGGTTCGATTCCTGTCTAGCGCGCCATTTTTTCCGGGAAGTAGCACAGCTTGGTAGTGCACCTGGTTTGGGACCAGGGGGTCGCAGGTTCAAATCCTGTCTTCCCGACCATGTAAATTTTACTTATCTTATTAATTGGGGCCTTAGCTCAGCTGGGAGAGCACTTGCCTTGCACGCAGGGGGTCAGCGGTTCGATCCCGCTAGGCTCCACCAATTATTTTTTTGAGAATGATCCTATAGATGGCGGGGTAGCTCAGTTGGCTAGAGCAATCGGTTCATACCCGGTGGGTCGGGGGTTCGAATCCCTTCCCCGCTACCAAAAGATCTTGGACCCTTAGCTCAGTTGGTTAGAGCTATCGGCTCATAACCGATCGGTCGTTGGTTCGAGTCCAACAGGGTCCACCATTAGTATCATTTGAATAAAGCGGAGGTTTACCCAAGTCCGGCTGAAGGGATCGGTCTTGAAAACCGACAGGCGGGGAAACCCGCGCGGGGGTTCGAATCCCTCAACCTCCGCCATTTTTTAAAAAAACTTCAGCAGTTTTAACATCGCGGGATGGAGCAGTCTGGTAGCTCGTCGGGCTCATAACCCGAAGGTCGTTGGTTCAAATCCTTCTCCCGCAACCAAATATGGTCTGGTAGTTCAGTTGGTTAGAATGCCGCCCTGTCACGGCGGAGGTCGCGGGTTCGAGTCCCGTCCAGACCGCCATATTGGTTCCATAGCTCAGTCGGTAGAGCAAAGGATTGAAAATCCTTGTGTCGCTGGTTCGATTCCGGCTGGAACCACCATTTAAACAAATAACGTGGGAACACGTTTTTTTTATTGCAATTTTTTCCAAATCCTGTAACATAGTTAGTGACTGATAGGAGGAAGTATGTTTAAATATCGTGAAATCAGAATGCTGGCACTGACCGCAATAATATTCATCGCTGTTAACGTAGTGGTTGTTGTCGCTTTGGCAAACCGCAATACGCTTCAAGTGGCATTGGGGCTGCTTTTGTCTTTTTCATCGTTGCTGCTGTTGTTGACCAGATATAAAATGACCATCTTCAATGACTCGGTGATGATCTATGAATTCAAGGGAATCGGGATCTTGCCGGTGCTTTTGGACTTTGAAGATATCAAGGAAGTCAAAGTGGCCGGGAAACACAAGCTGGTAATCGACCACGGTCGTCTAAGCACAGTTCATGTGGTCAATGCCGTTGCTTTTGGTGAAGAACTAAAACTGAAAATGCAGAGTTTCGCCAATCAAAACAAGTAGCCGGAATTTTTTAAAATCCTAAATTTATCGGCATTATTTCATTTTTTACAAATAATTCTTTTCTTTGGATAATAGTTGTGTTAAACTATGTAAAACGAGGTGATTTGCTATGAAAAACTATACAAACTTACAATTACATCACCACCACCATTGGATTTAACAGGGCTATTATCTTTGATGATACAGCCCTTTTATTGGTTGTATCTAATGGCGTTTACCCACGGGTCATTAGAGATAATGGCTCGTTTTTTAATATAAGGAGGAAGTATGGAATTTTATAAATATTTAATTCCTGAGGAAAGCATCGATGTCCGCATTGATAATGTGGCGACATTTAGAGAAATCGAAGGAAATCTGAGAAATATATTCACTAAAAACAATTATAAGGAAGTGCTGATGCCAAGTTTCGATTATGTGGAACTTTATACGGAAATCGGGTGCGATATTCCAACGGCAAACATGTTCAGATTTGTTGATTCAAAGGGCAAAAACGTGGCTTTACGCTATGATTTTACTGTCCCATTGGCTCGACTTTACACAACCAAATATCAAAATACGGTGGCGCGTTTTTGTTATTTTGGCAAAGTATACCGCAAGGAAAAAATGCATAAAGGAAGATCTTCGGAATTCTACCAGGCAGGAGTTGAGCTGATCAACGAACCTGGCAGCAAAGGCGAACTGGAGATTTTGGAAATGCTTGCGGAAACAGTTGAAAACATCCCGCTTAGCGATGTTAGAATCGAGTTTGGATCAGCGGCCTTCCTTGACCGGCTGTTCGAGATCACCGATGATGATGATCATCTAAGAGAAATCCTGAAATACCGAAATATTTCGGAATTGAAAAAATTCATCAAATCGCATAGTTTTGATGCCAAGTTCTCTAAATTGCTGCTCAAACTTCCTGGTGCGATCGGTGATGTGGAAATGCTAGATGAAATCTGCACTTTGGTGGATGACAAAGAACTTTTGGATACCCTGATTGATTTGAAAACTTTGACAATCAATCTCGACAATTCATATGATTATCAGCTGGATTTGGGAATGGTACCGGAAATTGATTATTATACCGGATTGATGATCAAAGGCTATTCTAAAAATGCGGCCAAACCGATTATCACCGGTGGGCGTTATGACAAGCTGCTGCCGAAATTTGATGCGGATGCCAGTGCTGTGGGATTCTGCTGTCATATGAATTATATCCTTGAGGCAGTTGCAGTGGAGGAAAACAATGATTAAGATTGCATTAACTAAAGGTCGGATCGAAAAGACAGTCTGCAAAAAATTGGAGGCTGCCGGTTATGATATGGAACCTGTATATAATAAGGATCGTGAATTGATGGTCCAAACCAAAGACGGATTGCAATTCATCTTTGGTAAAGCCAATGATGTTGTGACATTTTTGGAACATGGGATTGTCGATATCGGATTTGTCGGAAAAGATACTCTCGATGACAGTGATTACGATGATTACTATGAACTGCTTGATTTGAATACCGGAAAATGCTACTTCGCGGTAGCCGCTTATCCGGATTATGCGACTAAGAAATTCAGCCGTCGCAAACGAATTGCTTCCAAATATACCAATGTTGCCAAGAAATATTTTGACAGCAAGAAAGAAGATGTGGAAATCATAAAACTCGAAGGTTCGGTGGAACTAGGACCGATTGTCAATCTTTCGGACGCGATTGTCGATATCGTGGAAACCGGTTCGACTCTTAAAGCCAACGGGCTGGAAGTTATTGAAAAAATCAGTGATATTTCCAACCGTCTGATTGCCAATAAAGTAAATTTCAAATACAACAAAGACGAAATCATGTCGTTGGTGGAACGACTGGACGATACAGTGGAGGATAACGATGATTAAAGAGATTGATTATCGAGGGAATTTGGAGGCAGTTGCCGAAAAACTGAATACTCGTAAAACTACAATTACCAAGGAAGTCAATGATAAAGTTTTGGCGGTTCTTGATGATATCAAAGCCAACGGGGATGAAGCTGTTGTCAAATACTGTGAGATGTTCGATGGTTTCAAAATCGAATCACTTGATCAGCTGATTGCCACTGAAGCCGAAATTGCCGAAGGAGTGGCGCAAGTTGATGAGGACTACCTGAGAATTCTTCAACGCAGTTACGACCAAATCAAGATGTACCATGAAAATCAAGTTGAAAAATCATGGTCTTTATATAAGGATGACGGAGTTATTTTAGGACAGATGATCCGTCCGATCGCCCGAGTGGCTTTGTATGTGCCAGGAGGAACTGCTACCTATCCTTCAACCGTATTGATGAATGCCGTACCGGCAATTCTGGCTGGAGTCAAGGAAATTGTCATCATCACTCCGGTAAAGAATGATGGTAAAGTGAATCCGGTCATTCTGGCTGCCGCTAAGATCTGTGGCATCAAAACAATCTACAAGGTTGGTGGAGCCCAAGGTGTCGGAGCTGTGGCTTATGGAACCAAAACAATCAAAAAGGTCGACAAGATTGTCGGACCGGGAAATATCTTCGTGGCTACTGCCAAGAAACTGGTTTATGGTACGGTTGATATCGATATGGTTGCCGGACCAAGCGAAATCCTGATCATCGCTGACGAAAAAGCCAATCCCAAATATGTGGCTGCCGATTTGATGTCTCAGGCTGAACACGACAAACTGGCCAGCGCCATTTTGGTAACTACCAGCAAAGAGTTGATTGAAGCAACCAATTTGGAACTCAAACGCCAGATTCAATATCTGTCAAGACAGGAAATCATTGAGGAATCATTGACCAACTACGGTGGGGCGATTCTGGTGGAAAACATGGATGAAGCGTTCGAAGTGTCGAATTACCTGGCTCCGGAACATTTGGAAATCCTGGTTGAAAATCCAATGAACACATTGCCGAAAATCCAAAATGCGGGTTCAATATTCCTGGGTGAATACACACCGGAACCTCTAGGTGATTACATGTCAGGAACCAATCACGTTCTTCCAACCGGGGGGACTGCTAAGTTTTACAGCGCCTTGGGTGTTTATGATTATGTCAAAGCTTCGGCTTTCTCATATTATCCAAAAAACGTCCTGGCCACTTTCAAGGAAGATGTTGAGAAATTTGCGAAATCAGAGGGACTTGATGCCCATGCAAATTCAATTACAGTAAGATTCGAGGACTAGAAAATGAGAGATGCGCAGATAACTAGAATTACGTTAGAAACAAATTTGGAAATTGACCTGAATCTCGATGGCTCAGGACAGACCCATGTTGATACCAAAATCGGCTTTTTCGATCATATGCTGACTCTGTTTGGATTCCATGGCGGATTCGACCTTAAAGTCGATTGCGACGGCGATATCGAAGTTGACAGTCATCACAGCGTCGAAGATATCGGAATTGCCCTGGGGACTGCTTTCAAGGAAGCCTTGGGCGACAAAGCGGGCATCAACCGTTATGGCAGCTTCAACTTGGTTATGGATGAAGCTTTGGTTCGCGTGGACCTGGATATTTCCAATCGTCCGTTTTTGGTGTTCAATGGCGACATTCCCAAGGTTACCCTTGGCAATTTCGAATGTGAGATGGTCGAGGAGTTCCTGCGGGCTTTCGCATTCAACGCCGGAATAACCCTTCATGTCAATGTCGAATACGGTAAAAACGTTCATCATATTATCGAAGCGATCTTCAAAGGTCTGGCCCGCGCCCTTAAAGAAGCGGTAAAAGTGGAAGAAGCCAATCGTGGCAAAGTAAGCAGCACCAAAGGATTATTATAAGGAGAAAAGCGATGGTAGTAATAATTGATTACAATGTCGGTAATTTGAGCAGTGTGACCGGGGCGCTTAGACGTCTGGGAATCGAAGCTACGGTTACCCGTGACAAGGAATTGATCAGACAGGCTAAGGCGATTATCCTGCCTGGTGTCGGTTCTTTTCCGGTTGCGATGGGCAACTTGGAAAAGTTTGATCTGATTGATGTGCTCAATGAATGTCGCGACAAAGGGACAATTATCATGGGTATCTGTCTGGGAATGCAGGTTCTTTTTGAAACCGGATATGAAGTTAAGGAAACCAAAGGACTGGGATTCGTTCCTGGTACGATTGAATATATGGATATTGATGAAAAAGTTCCCCATATGGGATGGAATGAACTTTATTTCAACCAGGATCATCCGATTTTGAAATATATTGATGAAAACGAGGATGTATATTACGTCCATTCGTATAAAGCCAACACCAACGACGAAAATATCGTTGCTTACAGTGTTTATGGAGATACCAAAATCCCGGGAATTGTTGTCAACGGCAATGTTCTGGGTTGCCAGTTCCACCCGGAAAAAAGCGGTGAGGTCGGGCAGAATATTCTAAAAGCATTTAAGGAGATGATAGCATGATAATTATTCCCGCAATCGATTTGAAAGATGGAGAGGCAATCCGTCTGTACAAAGGTGATTACAACCAAAAAACAGTTTATTCTTCAAATCCTGAAGAAATTGCTCAAAAATTTGCGGCAATGGGAGCTGACTATCTGCATGTTGTCGATCTTGATGGTGCCAAAGACGGTTATGGAATCAATACCGAAGTAATCAAAAAAATCAAAGCCAATACCACTTTGCCAGTTGAACTTGGAGGCGGAATCCGGAATCTTGAAACCGTAGCCATGTATCTTGATGAACTGAAAATCGATCGTGTCATCCTGGGAACTGCGGCTTTGAAAGACCGCGAGTTCCTTAAAGCGGCATTGGACAAATACGGTCCGGAGCGAATCGTAGTTGGAGTTGATGTCAAAAATGGTTATGTTTCAACTCAAGGATGGCTGGATACTTCAGATGTCTACTATCTTGATTTCATCGCTGAACTGGAACAGCTCGGAGTCAAATATATCGTGGCTACCGATATTTCCAAAGACGGGACCCTGCAAGGTCCGAACTTCGATATGTATCAAAAGATTCATGAAAACTCAAAAATCAATTTTGTGGTCAGCGGCGGAATCTCTTCGAAAGAAGATGTTCTTGAAGTTGCCAAACATGACTATTACGGATGCATTATCGGTAAAGCGTATTATGAAGGCAAAATTGATATTGCGGAGGTGGCTTCATGCTTAAAAAAAGGATAATCCCATGTCTTGATATCAAAGATGGCAAGGTTGTCAAAGGAGTCAATTTCGTTGGCCTTAAAGAAGTCGGTGATCCGGTTGATCTGGCGAAGCGCTATGATCTTCAATGTGCCGATGAGGTGGTCTTCCTGGATATCACGGCATCTCATGAAGACCGTGGCATTATCAAGGATCTGATTGCCCGGGCTGCGAGCGAACTATCGATTCCCCTGGCAGTTGGTGGCGGAATCCGCACGATTGATGATTTCCGCATGATTCTGGCTTCCGGGGCCGATAAGGTGTCGGTCAATTCGGCGGCAATCGCCAATCCGCAGTTGATCAAGGAAGCTAGTGATGAATTTGGAGTTCAATGTGTTGTCATCGCGATTGATGCCAAGAAAAATGAAAAGGGAAGTTATGATGTTTACGTCAAGGGTGGACGTGAAAATACCGGAATCGATCTGATCGAATGGGTGACCAAATGTGAAAAACTGGGAGCTGGCGAAGTGTTGCTCACTTCAATGGATGCCGATGGTACCCGTGAAGGTTTCGACATCGATATGCTTAATGCCGTATGTGATGTGGTCAACATCCCGGTTATTGCTTCTGGAGGCTGCGGTGGTGTCGAAGATATCGTCGAAGTTTTCGAAAAAACCGATGTTGATGCGGCTTTGGCGGCGTCACTGTTCCATTTCAATGAGGCGACAGTCGAAGATGTCCGTGATGAACTGATGAAAAATGATATTCCGGTTAGGAGAGTAAAATGAGACCAGATTTTAGCAAACAGGAACTGATCCCGGCGATCGTTCAGGATTATAAAACAAGACAGATTTTGATGTTGGCTTATGTCAACGAAGAAGCTTATGACAAGATGTTGGAAATAAATGAAACTGTCTTCTATTCAAGAAGCCGTAACAAGTTATGGCATAAAGGGGAAGAAAGCGGTCATTTCCAAAAAATCAAAGGAATGTATCTGGACTGCGATCAGGATACTTTGTTGATCTTTGTCGACCAAATTGGCGGTTCGGCTTGTCATACCGGAGCTTATTCTTGCTTCTTCAATGAAGTTCAAGGTTTTGATGATACCAATATCTTCGTTGAACTGGAAAAATCAATCCAGGACCGGGTAGCCAATCCGGTGGAAAAATCATACACTAACTATTTGTTGAACGAAGGGGTCGACAAAATCTGTAAAAAAGTCGGCGAAGAAGCAGCGGAAACAATCATCGCCGCTAAAAATGATGATAAGGAAGAAGTGATCGGGGAAATTTCGGACTTGTTCTACCATGTTTTCGTGCTGATGCAACAACAGGGAATCGCTTTGGCGGATATTGAAAGCAAATTGAAAGCCCGTCATAAGATTTCTGGTAATAAAAAAGATTTCAATACTCGCGGAGAGTACTAAAATGTTGATCGACTATCATATCCATACCGAGAATTCATTCGATTCCAATCAGGAACCCGAAGCCTATATCATCAAGGCAATCGAACTTGGAATGGATGAGATCCGTTTCACCGACCATCACGATTTTGCCTATCCGATTGACAATTTCGAATTGAATGTTGTTGACTATTTCCTGGAGCTTAATCCGCTTAAAAAGAAATATGAAGATCAAATCAGAATCAAGATCGGGGTAGAAATCGGTTTGGATCTGCAATTCTTCGATGAAATCAACAACTTCATCGAATCCAATCCGTTTGAGTTCGTAATCGGATCGATTCATGTTATCGAAGGGACCGAATTCTACTATGGCGAGTACTTCAAAGGTCTATGTAAAGATGAGGCCCATGCCAAATACTTCAAGACAGTGCTCAACTGCGTCAAGAAATTCGATTGTTTTGATGTTCTAGGACACCTTGATTATATTTCCCGTTATGGTCCTTATGAAGACAAGACAGTTGATTATGACCTGCATGCAGAAGTGATTGATGAGATTTTCAAAACCCTGATTGAAAAAGGAAAAGGAATCGAAGTCAACACTTCAGGATACCGCTCTTGTGGGGCGCCTTTCCCTGATTTTGACTTGATTGAACGCTACTTTGAACTTGGGGGTAGAGTTATCACGGTCGGGTCTGATTCCCACAGTGAGGCGACTCTAGCGGTCCATAATCAGGAAGTAATCGACAAGTTGATTGCAATCGGATTTGAAATCAACTGATATTATCATGTTAAAGACATCAGATGATGTCTTTTCTTCTAAATAAAAAATAGTCAAGGAGGTAAAAAAATGGAAAAAAGGCCGTACCGGATCACTGGGGTTTTGTTGGGAATGAATTCTTTGTTTTGGCTGCTTTTGCTGGGCCGCTATCTTTTTAGCAATCCCGGACGGGAGTGGTCGGGATTGAATTATCTGATTGTGGTGATCTTTATTATGGAAATACTGATGTTTGCTTTTCTTACAGTGGGACTAAAGCGTAATTGGTCCCTGATCAAGGTGGGGGTGGTTCCGTTGCTGGCGGTTAATGCCATCGCAAGTCTGACTGATCAGATGGGAGTAATGGATTTGATCTCTTTTGGCGGCAGTATAGCTGCCTTGATTGGGTACTGGTGGGAAAGCAAGAAAGCGCCATCCAAATAAAGAGTGAATTATGATTATTCATTTTTTAAATCCTGATTAGTTATTTTTTACATGAATATACAGCCATATATGTTATAATTGGCATAGGAGGAAATTCATATGGAACTATTTAACCGTGATACATTAGAATCTTTAATTGAAACATTGGGGGAAACTTCATATTATTTGCCACGTCGTCTTTTCGCGACTCATTATTTTGCGAATGTCCGACTTGAAACCAAAATGGCCTATGTTGGCATCATGGAGACACTGATTCAAAAACCGCTCTATGACAAACAAGGACGCGCCTATGTAAAAATGGATAATCCTGAAATCATTCATAATCTGGAAAAAGTTGCAAACAAGGAAGTCTCAAAAGAGAAAATGGAAACTTACTTCAAAGAGTTGGTGGAAGCCAATTTGATCGAAGTGGAAGGTATGAATATATTTATCTTAAATGTTGATCAATAATCTGATAAAAATCTTTGTAAAAAATCACCAGGATGTCAATGACCCCGAAGTAAGGGGAGGATATGGGGTTTTTGTCTCGATTCTTTCGATTTTTCTCAACCTTATTCTGGTCATCTTCAAACTGATCATCGGTGTTTTTACCAATTCGATTGCAATCATCGCCGATGGAATCAACAACTTGACCGATGTTGCCAGCAACTTTGCAACTTTGGTCGGATTCCGTCTATCGCTCAGATCTCCGGATGCCGATCATCCCTACGGTCATGGCCGCTATGAGTACATCAGCGGAATCATCATTTCCTTTTTCATCCTGATGGTTGCTCTGCTGACAATCAGGGATTCAATTGAGAAGATCATTCTCAATGAGCCTATCAATTTCGATATCGTGGCGGTGATTGTTTTGATTGGAGCAATTGTGGTCAAACTGTACATGGCGTACTTCAACAATTATGTCGGAAAGAAAATCGATTCGACATCACTGATGGCAGCCAGCCAGGACAGTTTGAATGACGTGCTTTCAACAGGGGCGACCTTGGTGGCACTGTTCTTGTCGCAGCTGACGACGCTCCCGGTTGATGGAATTATCGGTTTCATGGTCGGGGTTATCGTTTTGAAGTCCGGCGTGGAAATATTCAAGGATACGGTCAATCCGCTGCTTGGTTTGGCTCCGTCCCGGGAACTTGTCAAGGAGATTGCTCATTTTGTCACCAGTCACGATGTTGCCAAGGGGTGTCATGATATCATGATTCATGACTACGGTCCTTCCAGAAAATTCATGACTTTGCATGTTGAAGTTGATGCCAACAGTGATATCATGGAGACCCACGATGCAATCGACAATCTTGAAGAGGAACTTTTGGACAAGTTTAAAATCATGAGTGTAATTCATATGGATCCGATTGATTATGACAATCCTGATCTCGAGCCGATTCGCCGCAATGTGATGGCCCTGATCAAGGTTTACAACCGTGAATTCTCCATCCATGATTTCAGGATGGTTTATGGTCCTACCCATATCAATCTGGTCTTTGACCTGGTAGTGCCTTTTTCCCACCAAAAAACCTGGGAAGAGATTAGAAGGGAACTTACCGAAATAATCGAGAATTCTGATAACCGTTATCGGGTTAAAATGAATCTCGAACATAATTATTATTGATGAAAGCGACGGAATTTCTTGTTATTCCGTCTTTTTTATTTTGTTTTTGGCCAAACTGAACATATCTTGCCATATTTATTTGAATGCTGCAGTTAAAGTGGTAGAATGGAGTTAAGAAGTAATTCTCTTTTTAGTGTCGATTTTCATTGCTGAATATTTATGGTTTGATTTTGGAAAGGAGAGTAAAAATGAAACGACCGTACATCATCTATCATATGGTTATTTCCCTGGACGGAAAAATTTCGGGTTCTTATCTCGATAAGCCGGAAACTCAGGAAGTGACTGATTATTATTTCAAAAAACACCGTGATTTCAACGCGGATGGATTCATGTGTGGCAGAGTTACAATGGAGGAAAGTTTTACCAAAGGGGCCAAACCGGATTTGGAACCTTTCAAGAATGCGGAGATTGTCCGCGAAGACTTTATTGGCGATAATAATGCCAAATTTTATGCTGTCTGTGTCGACACCAAAGGTAAACTTGGTTGGGATTCAAACAAAATATCGGATGACGATCCTGGCTATGATCAGGCCCATATTGTCGAAGTTCTGCTTGAAGATGTTGACGATGCTTATCTTGCTTATCTTCAAAGCAAAAATATTTCCTATATTTTTGGAGGAAAAACCACGCTCGATTTTGAAATTGTTTTTAATAAGTTGAAATCAGTTTTCAATATCCAAAAACTGTTGCTTGAGGGCGGGGGTATTTTGGGCGGATCAGTTGTCAATACGGGAGTTGTGGATGCATTGAGTCTAGTTGTAGCTCCGCTGCTGCAAGGAAGCAATGGACAAAGCCTGGTCGAAAACAGTCTGGCCAACCTCAATGACACCCGTGATTACTTAATCAAGGAAACCACAATTTTGGATCATGGCGGCTTGTATCTGTTCTATACTGACGACAACCGCGACTAGATAATAACAATAATCTGATAAAAAAGCGCACCTGCAATCGATTATCTCGATTGGAAGTGCGCTCCATTTTTTTTCATCAAGGCGATTGTGTCTTCAACCGAGATGCAGGCGGCATAACGGTTGGGCCAAATGAAATCATTATAGTATTCATATGATTTTTGGGCGGACATCATGTTGTTGTCCACAGTGGAATTCGAATAGGCGGGGACAATGATGTCAAAGTTGTGTTCGAAGCCGCATTTAACAGTGGCATCAATGCAAAAGTCGGTTTGGAGTCCGACCACCACCAGGGTGTTTTCGTCTTTATCTTTCAAATATCTAAGCAAACCGCTCTCTTTGAAAGGGCTGCTCACATTCTTGTCGAAGATGAATTCGGTGTTTCTTGGGGCGAATTCGTCAAAAATCTCAAAACCTGATCTGTTTTTGGTAAGCCGACTGCCTTCACCGTCATCATGCCGGATATAGATCACTTCAATATTGTTTTTTCGAGCTTTATCGATCAGGGTCTTGATATTATGTCTGACCAGGTCGAATTTGAACAGTTCTTCATTGGTAATCAGTTTTTGAGTGTCAACTACTAATAGTTTCATTGGATTCTCCTTTTTGCATTAGTATTCAATTATTATAGCAATAAATATTTTCTTTAGATAGGGCTAGCGCTGCAATTGTTTCTCAATTCGGGATTTTTGTAGCCTGGCCTAAATTTCTTTGAATCCCGGCTGAAATATCCGTTTGCCACAGCAGTGAGTGCATTTTTCAAAAATTGAAACATATAAAGTCATTATTGTCTTGATATGGAGTTAGCTTCATGTGGTAAGATTAAAGGAAGAAACGAGGTATGGTTATGATTTCAAGATTGATAGAACCCAGGCAAAAGATAAAGCGCAGTTCGATGATGTTCTCCAACCGAAATCTTGTCGATCTGATCATCCCCTTGTTGATTGAGCAGGTCCTGATGCTTCTTATTGGGATTGCGGATACTCTGATGATCTCTTACGCAGGAGAAGCGGCAATTTCCGGGGTATCGCTGGTCAACCAGCTGAATACTTTTTTCATTATGATATTTTCGGCCATGGCGGCCGGTGGGGCTGTGGTTGCCAGTCAGTATATCGGAAAAAAAGAACAGGAGAGGGGGATCGAAGCTTCCAGCCAGTTGGTCATGATAACTACTATGATAGGAATTGTCGTGATGATTGGAGTAATCTTTTTCAATGGCCAGTTGTTAAGAATCGTGTTTGGCCAGGTCGAAAACGACGTGATGCAGGCATGTGTCAAATATATGGTTATTTCCGCCTTTTCATTTCCGGCATTGGCGATATACAACAGTTGTGCCGGATTATATCGCAGCATGGCGAAAACCAGGACGATCATGTATGTCTCGATAGTCATGAATATGATCAATGTGGCCGGTAATGCCATCGGGATTTTCGTCCTTCATGCCGGAGTGGCCGGGGTTGCCTATCCTTCGCTGATAGCGCGATCGGTAGCTGCGATTATTATGTTGGTCATATCATTCAATCGGAATAATCTTATTTATATCCAACTGGACCGAATCATCAAATGGAACCAGGAAATGATTTCAAGGATTCTTTCAGTTGCAATCCCCAACAGTGTCGAAAATGGTCTGTTTCAAATAGCCAAAGTTGGTCTTAGCAGTATCGTTGCCATGTTTGGGACTTCCCAGATTGCCGCTTATGGGGTGTCTCAAAGTTTATGGGCAATGGGAGCCTTATCGATAATTGCCATGGGTCCGGCTTTCATCACGGTTATCGGCCGTTGTGTTGGAGCGGGCGATTATGATGCGGCTGATTACTATATGAAAAAGCTGCTGCGGATTACCTATATCGGGGGGATTGCCTGGAATCTGTTTTTCCTTTTGATAATCCCGCTGGTCTTGCAACTCTACAGTTTGCCAGTCGAAATCGTCAATCTGGTTATTCTGCTTTGCATCATTCATAATTCGTTCGATGCGTTCTTGTGCCCGACAGCCTTCGCGCTGTCAACCGGGCTCAGGGCCGCCGGTGATGTGAAGTATACAATGTATGCGTCAATATTTTCAACCGTGATCTGGCGGGTGGTGCTCTCGGTCGTGTTCGGGATATGGCTGAATATGGGAGTTGTCGGAATTGCCTGGGCAATGATTGGTGACTGGTCGATCAAGTCGGTTTTGATTGTAAAAAGATATCTTGGGGGGAAATGGAAAGAATATCGGATTGTCTGATGGGCAAAGTCCTGGTAAAATTATTCTAGGACCGCCAAATGAGGCTGAACTTGGTGACGATTGGATTCAAATCCAAATAGAAGCAATAAATTCAGCACAATGCTTGACATTATAGTGAACTTCAATGATATGATATTGGTATTGAAATTAAGGATAAGAGGAGGATACGATGAATAAACTTGATAAATTGAAAGATACGTTAAGATCCTTCGAAAAGGTCGCTATCGCCTACAGTGGTGGTTGTGATTCCAATTTCCTGATGAATGTAGCTGTGGATACTTTAGGTAAGGAAAATGTTTTGTGTGTTGTATGCATAGGAGCGATGATGTCCAAGGAGGATATCGACAATGCCAGAACCTTACTTCAGGAAGTAAACCATGTCGAGGTTGAACTTGATGTATTCAAAATCAATGAGTTCAGATACAATGATAAACGTCGTTGCTATTTTTGCAAGACTCAGGTCATGTCGGCGGTAATCAATGAAGCAAGAGCACATGGGATCGATTTTGTTCTTGATGGCAAGAATATTGATGATGAAGGCGAATATCGCCCTGGTCTTGAGGCATGCCGTGAATTGGGGATTGTCTCACCATTGGCAATGGCGAATATGAACAAGCAGGAAATCAGGAAATACTCCAAAGAAATGAACGTGGTGACGCATGACAAGCCTTCCAATGCCTGTCTGGCTTCCCGCTTCAACTATGGAACGATCCTGACCAAAGAAAAATTGGAACTGGTGGATCAGGCGGAAGCCCTGTTTCATCAAGAAGGTATTTTCCATGTCCGGGTTCGAGTGCAAGATGAACTTGCGCGGATCGAAGTTGGAAAATCTGATTTTGACAGAATATATAAGAATGATGAATTGATTGATAATCTCAAAGGAATGGGTTTCAAGTACGTAACATTGGACTTGAACGGCATAACTAGCGGAAGTTATGATTAGGAGAATGAAATGGAAATTGTTGTAATCGACGGACAGGGCGGCGGAATAGGCCGCAGCATTGTTCAGGCTATCAAAGCGAATATTGATGACGTATTTGTAATCGGGGTGGGAACCAATTCCATCGCCACCAACAATATCAAAAAAGGCGGAGCGGATGCAATTGCCACTGGTGAAAATGCGATCATTTATAATGTTTCAAAGGCGCAAATAATTGCCGGACCGATTGGTTTATGTTTTGCCAATTCAATGTATGGCGAGATATCACCAGCCATGGCTGGGGCAATCAGTGCCAGTGAAGCGGCCAAATATTTGATCCCGGTAAGCAAATGCAGCGCTACGGTAGTCGGGGTTACACCAAAAAGCATTCAGGAATACGTTGATGAACTAGCAAAGTTGATCAGTGAAAATCACAAATAAATATTGGGAAATCGGATACATGAAGTAACGAACAAAAATCAAGCGAAATTGATTTGAAACTACGTGGATTCGATTTTTTAATGCCGGAAAAGGAGCGGTAAGGATATGGATATATTAAAAATATTAGAGAGTGTCAAAGAAGGGAAAATGGACATCGATGAGGCTAAATCTTTGATTGACAGTCCGATTGACTATGCAGTGATTGACTACGATCGTCAAAAAAGAACCGGAGCACCGGAAATCATTTACGGTGCGGGCAAGGATGCCAGTCAAATCGGAGGAATCATCGAGAACATGTTATCTAGAGGTCAGAGCAACATTATGGCCACCAGGATAAGCTTTGCCAAATATCGCAAGCTTAAAGACAGATTCCCTCAATTCGAGTACGATGCAGTTTCCAAGACACTGCTTTGTCAACAAATGACAGTGGAAATGAACAAGGGGAAAATAGCTGTTGTTTGTGCCGGAACCAGTGATTTGCCGGTAGCTCGGGAAGCTGCGGTTACTGCAAAATTCCTGGGTAATGATGTAGTGGAGATAGCTGATGTAGGAGTGGCCGGATTGCACCGTCTGCTTAATCGGCTGGAAGACTTGAAAACTGCCAGTGTCATCGTGGTGATTGCCGGAATGGAAGGGGCTTTGGCTTCAGTGGTAAGTGGATTGGTTGAAGCTCCGGTTGTCGCTGTTCCCACTTCGGTAGGCTACGGTGCCAATTTCCAGGGCTTGTCGGCACTGCTGTCGATGCTTAACAGTTGCGCCAGCGGAGTAAGTGTTGTAAATATTGATAACGGATTTGGGGCCGGATATATGGCTCATTCGATTAATTGTCTAGGGGGGAAAAAGTAGTGAAAGTATTATATTTTGATTGTGCCAGCGGAATCAGTGGCAATATGACCTTGGGAGCACTGATGGAATTGTGTGATGATCCCGAATATCTGATTGAGGAACTTAAGAAAATCAAAGTCGATGGATATCATATTCATGTATCCAAAGAAATCAAAAACGGGATAACCGGTACCTATGTTGATGTTCATCTCACTGACCATCATCATGAACACAGCCACGAGGACCATCATCATGAACACAGCCACGAGGACCATCATCATGAACACAGCCACGAGGACCATCATCATGAACATAGCCATGAAGACCATCATCATGAACATAGCCATGAAGACCATCATCATGAACATAGCCATGAAGACCATCATCATGAACATAGCCATGAAGACCATCATCATGAACACAGCCACGAGGATCATCATCATGATCATTCTCACAGCCATGTTCACCGCAATCTTTATGATGTCAATCAAATCATCGATGCCAGTGGCATTGATGAAAAAGCCAAGGAGCTTGCCAAACGAATTTTCCTGAGAGTGGCAATGGCTGAAAGCAAGGTTCATAATGAAAGTCTTGAAAATGTTCACTTTCATGAAGTAGGGGCAATTGATTCGATTGTCGACATTATCGGGACCGCAATCCTGGTCACTCATTTGAATCCGGATGTCATCTACAGCAGTGTTGTCAATGACGGTCATGGATTTATCAACTGTGCCCATGGAATGATTTCAGTTCCGGTACCGGCAACAACTGAAATATTTGCGGCCAGTGATGCAATCACCAGACAAATAGATATTGATACCGAGCTGGTCACCCCAACCGGAGCGGCCATAATCAGTGAATTGGCTACTGAATACCTGGTACAGCCGGCAATGAATATCAAAAAAATCGGATGGGGTTGTGGGACCAAGAATCTGAAGATTCCCAATGTCCTTAAAGCGGTCTACGGCGATATTGCCGCTCAGGACCGCGGCGTAGTGGTCATGGAGACCAATATCGATGACTGCACCGGTGAAATCATGTCATATACTATGGAACGCCTGTTTGAAAGTGGGGCTTTGGACGTGTTCTTTACACCGATCTTCATGAAGAAAAACCGCCCGGCCTACCGTTTGAGTGTTACTTGTCCGCCAGATAAGGTTGATCTTTTAAAAGAGATAGTTTTCAAGGAAACCACGACAATTGGAATTCGATTCCGTCATGAGGACCGGTTTGTCTTGAAACGGGAAATCGTCGAGGAAGATTCGCCGTTGGGAAAAGTTAAAATCAAGAAAATATATCATCAAGATGAAATTTATCAGTATCCTGAATTCGAGGATGTCAAACGGATTGCCAAAGAAACTGGTATTCCCATCAAAGAAGTCTTCAAAATTGTTATTGATTAATTGAAGCATGAAAAAAGCCAAAAATCTCACTTAGAGTAATTTTTGGCTTTTTGTTTTAAGATTAGAATTTGTCCCGGTACTCCTGGGGAGTGCAGCCGGCATATTCTTTGAATCGGCGGTAGAAAGAAGTCAGGTTGTTGATTCCAATCGTTTCGGCCACTTCATAGATGGGAATGGTTTTGTTGTGGAGCAGAATTGAAGCTTTCTTCATTCGCTCGATGTTGACAAGCTGTTTGAAAGTCTGTCCGAAGTGTTGTTTGATCAACTTGCTGGTATATGAAGGGTCATAACCAAAGGTGTTACACATTTCCTTGAGGCTGCCTTCATGGAAGTTGTTATTGATGTAGTTGACGATATCCCTCATCAATTCTTTGTTCTGCATTTCTTTGACATCAAGATTGGTATCATATTCGAACTTTCTAAATAGCTGGGTAACCAGAATCATGATGAAGTTGTCAATTAGCTCCTCAGAACAGATACCGGGATCGAAATGCTCGCACAGAATGTTGTCGATACAGTCCCGAGTCAACTCGTCGTTGTCAGTTCGGCAAACCAGGTAATGGATATGACTGTTTTGGTTGTTCATCAGCTCGTACATGAATTTGGTTTTGAGGTGATCGGTCGGGAGATGGTTGATGAATCGCTTCGAAAAGTAGTTTTCTCCCAGGATAATATTGATTCCCAGGTCATCGGCGGTTGTTTCTTCAACCATATGAGGCACATGTTTATCAAAAATTATCAGGTCACCCTGATGCAATTTGATAGTATCGCCATCTACATTTATTGTTAGTGTGCCTGAATATACGTAAGTAATCACGATATAATGGAAGATATGCATCGGGGTTACCGTGGCTGCTCGAGGGTGTAATGCAATGATGTGTTCATGCCCTTTGAACTCTCTATCGTGGTTGAAAATATACAATATATCCCCATTATAAGGGACTATTTCGAATTTGCGGTTAAAGTGTTCGATGACCTCTTCGTAGGTCTTGTTCTGGTAAGTGATATCACTGGCCAGGGTTAGTTTGAGTTGTTCTTTGTTCATAACTGCCTCCATGTACCTTAATCATAGCAAGACAAAAAATGATAGTCAAGATAACTTATTATGATATTGTGATAGTGGAATGAAACCGGTTATAATAAATGTGTAATCAAACGAGGCCCGTATTACAACGATTAGATTGAATCAACAACAAATACATTATTAGGAGAGTAAATATGAACAGTAATTCATTCCTTGAGGGACTTCAAGAGAAATTAGCAATTTTCTCTGGTAAAATCAGTAACAACCCTTATATCTTAGCTATCCGTGATGGTATGTTAGCTTACATGCCTTTCACATTCATCGCATCAATTTTCTTGATCATCGCATTCCCGCCTATTCAGGCAATCACTGACCTTATCACAAACATCGTCGGAGTTGAGTACGGTGTATGGATGGGTAAACTATTATACGTTGCAGGAGTAACTCTTGATGTCAGCGGTTTATTAGTTGCAATTTCACTTTCAAAAAGCTTAGCTGCCAAATTGGAAGTACCTGAAATGCCAGTTATCCTTACTTCAGTAGTTTCATTCTTATTATTAACTCCACAAATGGGGACAGAAGTAGGTTCAGCACTTCAAATTGCTAAAATCGGTTCTCAAGCATTGTTCTTGGCAATGGTAACAGCAATGATTACTACAAGAATTTACAAATTCATTGATGATAAAAATATCAAAATCAAAATGCCTGCTGCGGTACCACCTGCAGTATCAGCACCATTCGAATCAATCATTCCTTCATTCATTATCGTGTTGTTCTTCTGGTTAGTAAGAATCGTTTTAGAAGGATTCTTCGACAGCTCAGCATTAGTATTGATCAATACAGTACTTGGTTTACCATTAAAAGCATTAGGTGGATCAATCTTCGGTGTTGTAATCGCAAAACTTATTGAACAATTATTATGGTTCTTCGGGATCCATGGTGGATCTATCGTATCAGGAGTTATGACTCCAGTATTCCAAGTATTGGAAGATGCCAATAAAGCAGCTTCAATCGCTGGTCAACCAATTCCAAACATCATTTCAATGTCTTTCTTCACTCACTTTGCCGGTATCGGTATCGTAGGTTCGGTAGTTGCATTGATCATTGTTTCAAGATCTAAACGTTACCGTGAAATGGGTAAAATCGCTGGGGTTCCTTACTTATTCAACATCGGTGAACCTGCATTATTCGGTATCCCATTAATGCTTAACGTTACATTCTTCATCCCATTTGTATTCACTTGTGCAATTTCAGCAATCTTGGCTTACTTGGCATTCCTTTCAGGAATCGTACCAATCCCTACTGGTTTGGTTCAATTGCCTTGGACAACACCACCAGTAATCAGTGGTTATCTGGTAACTGGAAGCATCATGGGTGGAGCATTGCAGTTGGCATTGATTGCAGTAGCAACAATCATCTGGATTCCATTCATCAAAGTAGAAGACAAAAAATTAATTAAAGAAGAAGCTGGTGAAGCACCAGTGGAAGGGGAATTATCAACTGAAGAAGCTTAGTCTTCTTCTTTTGATTATTTGATATCATGAGTTTAAGTAAAGATAGTTTATTTCGAGGAGAATGGATTTTTGCAAAAGAATATGATTATGGTGAAGGTGATGCGAATTACTACCAGAATGATCATAATACCATCCTTAAAAAAGAATTTACTGTCGACAATTTTGAAAAAGCCAGCATCTATGTCGCTTCACTTGGTTACTACATCGTAACTTTAAACGGCCATAGAGTGGGAGAAGATGAACTCAATTCCGACTGGACCAACTATCAAAAAATTGTCTACTATGATGAGTATGACATTTCCAATTACCTCAATGACGGAATAAATTATCTTGAAATTGAACTGGGTAATGGAATGTATAATCCATCACCATTGAAACTGTTTGGCAAGTACAACCTTCGCGAAAAATTAGCGGAAGTCGGTACTCCAAAAGTCATCTGTGATATCGCTGTCGATGACAAGATCATTCTTTCTTCAGACAAATCATGGAACTGGGTCAACGGGAATCTCCTGTTCAACAACCTCTATCTTGGAGAAACAGCAGACCTGACCTATCATGATGAAGAATTGAAACCGGTCTTGACTGTTGCTGATCGCAGAAATTATTTACCTAGCTTTATCCCAAAAACAAAACAATGCAACCGTGTCAGTGAATATACTTTCATGGAAAATGACGAGGGAATCCAAATCGATTTTCATGAGATGATTTCCGGTTATATCAATATCAAGTTCAAAGCCAAAAAAGGTGATGAAGTGGTCATTACTTACAGTGAGTATCAAGTTGACGGAAAACTTGAATTCGAATCTAGTTATGCCGGAAGCGTGGGAATGGTTATTGAAAATCATCATGTCACCGGTGGTCCTGGAGCTCCGGAAAAGGCAATCCAGACCGATCGGATCATCTGTCAAGAAGGCGTGAACGAATTTATCAATAAGTTCACTTACCATTCATTCAGATATGCCTTGATTAAAGGAATCACCAAGGAAGATCTGGTTGATGTGGAAGCAATCTATGTCCATACCGATTTGGAATTCACTGGACGGGTGGACTGTGACAATGAATTCTACAACGAATTGTATGACGCAGCCATCAGAACCAAACTTAACAACATTCACGGTGTTTTTGAAGATTGCGCCAGAGAGAGACTGGCATACGGTGGCGACATCGTTGCCTTGGCCCAATCAAATCTGTTTGTATTTGATGTCAAAACAATGTATCAAAAAACAATCGTCGATTTCAGAATTGAACAAACTGAAAACGGCGGAGTTCCGGAAACCGCTCCTTTTATGGGAATCGGATCGAATGGAACTGCCTACGGTGAAGGACCATTGTTATGGCAATTTGTCTACCCATTCCTGGTTGTCAAGAATTACCAATATTACGGTGACTTGGAAGCAGTGAAAACCGAATATCCTTATGTCAAGAAACTGGTTGATTATCTGCTGACATTCGACCTGGCGACTTTGGCTAACCACTGTCTGGGCGATCACGGAAGTATTCTGACTGCCGGAAACTTCAAAACATCGACACCGGACAAAGTGTTCACAGGATATTGTACAATTCTCCTGTTTGTGGAATATCTGCTTAAAATCCAAGGATATCTTGCTTGTCAGGAAGACAAATACCTGGACAAATATAATGAAATCAAAGCGGAAATTACTGCCAATTTCCAAAATGATGACATGTCATTTGGCGACAAGACCCATACCGGATATGCTTTCGCAATTGAATCCGGACTTGGCGACACAAAGCTGCTGGTAAAACAACTGGCTAATCGCATCGCTGCAGATGATTATGTCCTGAACTCAGGAATCTTTGGAATGTCATTCATTTATGATGCCTTGAACAAGTATCACTATGATGATATCATTGATGCCTGGTTGAACAAGGAAGAACAACCTTCATTCAAATTCATGCTGGCCAAAGGCAGCAAGATTCTGGAAGAACAGTTCTTCAACAAATACTCATCTTATAATCATGCGATGTTCTCAAGTTATGTCCAATGGTATTACCAGGGACTGGCGGGAATCCGGGTTGAAGATGATGCAATTGGATCAAACAAGTTGAGCTTTAGTCCCTATTTCTCCAAAAATATGAATAAATTCAACTGTTCTTACCAATCAAACCAGGGAGCTATCGAAGTTTCATGGTATCGGGCAAATGACAAGGTCACTTATGAACTGGAATTGCCTGAAGGTTTGAAAGATTATCAAATCTCTTTTGCAGATAATTATGAGGTTTTGAGTGAGTCTCAAAATGAAAATCACTACACTTTCGAAATAAAAGAAAACTAAAACTGAATGAAAAGATAACATTGTTATCTTTTCATTTCCCCTAATTAAGAAATTGAGGAGAAGAGTATGAGAAAAAAATTAAATATCTTTTTAGCAATGTCAATGATGGCTGGTGCACTTATGTCGGTAAGCAATGTAGATGCAGCTGCCAATATTTTTAGCCCAAGCGATGTAAGCGCTTCAACTTCAAGCTATAAGGCTTATGAAGACGGATATACTTCTATTTACAGTGATTTAATGACGCCGACTTACTACATTTTCGCTGGAAACAAAACAACTGAAGAAGCAAACAGCCTGATTGATGAATTGGGAATGCTTGACAACATTCAAGAGTGGGCGGCTGAAGTTCATGTGGTTTCACCGGCTAATGGAACTGAATATACCCAAGACGACCTGGATGCTTTTATCGGTTCGGTGGGAATCGCTAAAAACGTCAAAGTTATCGGGATTGAAGACGGAGCTACTTTCGTCAACAACTATGTAAGTCAGAATTGTTATTTTGTTGCCGGGATCATGGTATACGGTGGCGAAATGAATGAAGGTTTGGATTACAATGTTTCCGTACCGGCATATTTGAGCGGGCAAAGCGAAGGAGCAGTAGCTTATTACAAACAAGCCAATGCAACTGACAAGACTGAATCAATGGACAACTATAGCCTGGAAGTGAATTCAGCGGCACCTCTACAACAAGTTGGTGTGGCAGCCGGGGAAGAAACTTTGGCTGAAGCGTTCGCCAATGCCTGGGATGCGGTTTTCTCGAAAAACTACAGACATCACATTTCAATTACTGAATTCTACAACATGCCGATTGTCGGAGTTAACTTCGTTGGTAGTGTATTAGAAGGTGTATTCGAGCCATACACATTGGTAGAAATCCCTCAATTTGAAGATTTGGGAATCACTTATAATCAAATGTTTGATCAACCGGTATCAAACATGCCAGGAGCTTATACTTGGTTTGAATATATTCCGGACACAGCAATGGCCAGCAGTGATGGTACGGTACCATTGGTAATTTCATTACATGGTAACCAAAACGATCCTCGTCTTCAAGGTGATGCCTCAGGATGGGCTGAATTGGCAGCTGAGAAAAACTTTATCTTGGTTTCACCAGAATATCAGGATGCAACTGAAAACAACTTCTTCGGTGGTGATGGTCTAGGTGATGAAGGGGTAATCAACCTGATCAAAGATCTGGAAGTTAAATATCCACAAATCGATACCTCAAGAATTTACCTTAACGGGTTGTCTCAAGGTGGGGCTAAATCATCATTACTGGGAATCAAATACAGCGATGTGTTCGCGGCAGTCGGAGTAAACTCTGGGGTTAACGTTTATAATGATGAAATCCAGACTTTGATTGAAGACTATCAAGGAAATCCGACTCCATATCTGTACCTTTGTGGTGATCATGACTTCTTCCAAATGATTCCGGTTGACGGATCAAGTACTCATGGTCTGACTGAATTGACTGATGGTGGAGCCAATATCTGGCAAATGGATTCGGCTACCAATATTTATCCAGCTTTACAGGCTTATCAAAAAATAAATGGCTTTGAAGTGACTGAGATGGATATGACTGCCAACGAATATTATGGTATGGCTCTTGATAACTGGCATGAAGAAATGCTTGGTGACAAGACTATGATGGTTGGTACATTATCTAACGATGAAGGTGTCATGATTCAATTGGCAGCGGTTAAAGATCTGGCTCACTGGAACTACAAACCGGAAGCGGCTTATATCTATGATTTCATGGATAACTATCAAAGAGATACCGAAACCGGAGCAGTTAAATTCGTAACTGAAGATACTTCTTCACCAATCAATCCGATTGTGATTGTCGGTGGAGTGGCAGTAGTAGCAGTTGTTGCCTACATTCTGGTTAAACGTACTAAAAAAGCATAATCCAAAGCAGGGGAAATCCCTGCTTTTTCTTGTTACAATTTTTGGGTTGCGAGGCCCAAATATGATATAATCTTGATAGTTACAGTTGCGCGACATATGAAGGAGGGCCGGACATTGATTTCCAAAGATATTCTTGAAAAACTGATTTGCTTCAATGATGAAGAAATCGACAATCTCAACAATAAGAAGATGATCGATTTGAGCATCTTCTTGAATGATGATTCCAATATCATCGATGCCAACAAGATTCTCGGTGACAATGAACAGCTGGCAATCCGGAAACATTCGCGGTTCATGGAGTATCCGCTTCATCGTCACAACTATCTTGAACTGATGTACGTCTACTCCGGCCAGATGACCCACCATATCGAGGGCAATGAAATTGTCATCAAGGAGGGCGATTTGCTGCTGTTAAATCAGAATATCGAACATTCGATCGACTATTGCGGTGAAAACGACATCATCTTCAATTTCATCATCAAACCGGATTTCCTCGATTTTCTTTCAACGATGATCGATGAAGACAATGAGATCAACAAATTCATTTTCAACTCGCTCTTTTCTTCGGACCATAATGGCGAATATTTGATGTTCAAGGTGGCGGCCATCGATAAGATCCAACGGGACGTCGAGGAGATCATCAACAACCTCTATTCCGGGAAGAATCCCAGTCTGGTGACCTTGAAACTGCTGGTGGGACTGTTGCTTACCGATTTGATGTACTATCCCGAGCTGACTGAAACGTATACGCAAGACAGTTATGATAAAATGGTGGTTTCAAGCATCTATAAATACATCGAACAGAATTATCAGGATGCAACGCTGGTGGAACTTTCAAAACAAATCAACCAACCGGATTATAAAATCTGCAAGCTGGTAAAAAAAGCCACCAACAAGACTTTCAAACAGCTGGTTCAGGAAGTGCGACTGACCCAGGCGGCCAATCTGCTTAAAACGACCAATTTACCAGTTGCGTCAATAATCAGGGAGGTCGGTTATGATAATATGACTTATTTTTACAAGATTTTCAGCCGTAAATACGGCCTGAAACCGAAAGATTACCGCCAAAACCGGGCTTTAGGAAACAATTAATAACAACTGTGACCGATAAGTCGGTGTAAACGGTTCCGTTGCAAAATAGGTTAATAAATAAAACAACTCACGATATTATATCGGGGGCTGTTTTTTTTTATACTGTAGTTGAGGTGGAAATATGAATTATTACTTAGCAATAGATATCGGAGCTTCCAGCGGACGCCATATTTTGTGTCACGTCAACAACAACAAACTGGAACTCGAAGAAGTATATCGTTTCAAAAACAATGTAGTAAAAAAAGAAGGACATTATCATTGGGATATCGAGTATCTTTTTGAACAGATCAAAGCTGGTCTTAAAGAATGTGCCAAACTAGCCAAGATCCCCAAAACAATGGCAATCGATACCTGGGCCGTCGATTATGCCCTGCTTGACCAGGATGAAAACCTGATCAACGGAGTATATGCATATCGCGACAGCCGTACCGAAGTGGGAGTCAAAGCTATTTTTGACCAGATGCCGTTGGAACAGCTTTATGGAAAGACCGGAATCCAATTCCAAAAATTCAATACCCTTTATCAGCTGGCCAGCGACAGTGATGAAACCCGCAAATCAGCTTGTCACTATCTGATGGTACCTGACTATCTCAATTACCTGTTAACCGGAGCGATGGTCAATGAGTACACGAACATGTCGACAACCCAGATGTTAAACATCCAAACCAACGAACTGGATGATGAACTGGTCGGCCTGACCGGGATGGACAAAAGCATTTTCAAGAAAATGGTGATGCCGGGAACCAACATCGGTGGTTTTTGCGAGGCAATCAAAGAGGAAATCGGATTCGACTGTGAGGTCGTGGTACCGGCTACTCATGATACCGGAAGCGCCTATATGGCCAGCATTGAAAAAGACAGTGTCATCCTTTCATCGGGAACCTGGTCTTTGCTGGGAATTGAAACTCTTGATCCGATTGTCACAAATGAAGCAAGGGAAGCCAATTTCACCAATGAAGGTGGGTATGGCTACCGCTACCGTTTCCTTAAAAACATCATGGGACTGTGGATCATCCAGGAAGTTGCCCGCGAATACGCTGGAAAATACACTTTTGGCGAGTTGGTGGAACTAGCCCGCAAGGAACCGTTTGAAGGAGTGTTCGATGTCAATGATGACCGTTTCTTGAAACCTGAGAACATGGCCGATGAAATCATCGCTTACTTCAAGGAACGTAATCTAGACTATCCAAAGACAACCGGAGAAATGGCATATTGTGTCTACAATTCGCTCGCTTACAGCTACAAAGAAGCAATCGAACAACTAGAAGCAATCACCAACCGTACTTATGAAGCAGTCAACATCATCGGCGGAGGATGCCAGAATGTGCTGCTTAATGAAATGATCAGTGCTACTTGCAACAAGAAAGTCGTGGCCGGTCCGATCGAAGCTACCGCGCTGGGTAATATTCTCAGCCAGCTGATCAGTGACGGGGTTATCGAAGATCTCGAAGCCGGTCGCCAAATGATTCACGATTCATTCGATATTAAGATCTATTAAACGAGGAGATATATATGAGCTTAGAAAACAAATATTTAGAAGCAAAGAAAATTTATGAAGGAATGGGAATCGATGTTGATGGAGCATTGGCAAAACTTGACAGTTTCCCAATCTCAATGCACTGCTGGCAAGGTGATGACGTAGTCGGATTCGACGGAGCCGGAGCCCTTTCTGGAGGAATTCAAACAACTGGGAATTACCCGGGAAAAGCAACTACTCCAGCTGAGTTGATGGCTGACATCGACAAAGTACTTTCACTGACTGCCGGTAAACACCGCATCAATCTTCATGCATCGTATGCGATTTTTGAAGATGGGGAAACAGTTGACCGTGATGCTCTGGAACCAAAACATTTCGCCAAATGGGTTGAGTATGCCAAAGAAAGAGGACTGGGACTGGATTTCAATCCAACAATCTTCTCTCATCCAAAAGCAGCGGGATTGACTCTTTCATCACCTGATCAAAAAATCCGTGATTTCTGGATCAAACACTGTCAAGCGTGTATTCGAATCAGTGAATATTTCGCAAATGAATTGGGAACTCCATGTTTGATGAACATCTGGATTCCTGATGGAATGAAAGATATTCCTGGTGACCGCATGGCGCCAAGAAGAAGATTCAAGGAATCTCTTGATGAAATTCTGGCAATCGATTATGACAAAGAAAAAGTATTGGTTTGTCTAGAATCCAAAGTATTTGGAATCGGGATGGAATCATATACAGTTGGTTCAAGCGAATTCACAATCAACTATGCCAAAGAAGCTGATATCGTACCATTGATGGACAACGGACACTATCATCCAACCGAAGTTGTTTCTGACAAATTGTCGGCGATGCTGCTGTTCAATGACAAGGTGGCTTTGCATGTTACTCGTCCGGTTAGATGGGACAGTGACCACGTGGTTCTTTTCGATGATGAAACAAAGGAAATTGCCAAAGAAATCGTCCGCAATGATGCTATGGATCGTGTCTTGTTAGGTCTGGATTTCTTCGATGCCAGCATCAACAGAATCAGTGCTTGGGTAGTGGGAATGCACAATATGCAAAAAGCAATGCTTAATGCCTTATTGATGCCAAATGAATTGCTGTCAAAATTGCAGGATGAAGGAAACTTCACCAAAATCATGGCAATCCAGGAAGAATTGAAAACATATCCGATGGCCGACGTATGGAACTACTATATGGAGAAAAACGGATTACCAACTTACTTCGATTGGTTTAAAGAAATCGAAGCGTATGAAGAAGAAGTATTATCAAAAAGAGGAGCTTAACATGGATATTTTAAAATTAGAATTTATTACTGGGTTCATCAGATTATGTGATGACGGATTCAATCAAGGATGGCATGAAAGAAACGGGGGGAACCTTACTTACCGTGTCAAAGACGAAGAAATCGCACCAGTTTTATCAATGATGAAAACAGATGGTGCCTGGGTGGAAATCGGAACAGAAGTTCCTAGCCTGGCAAATGAATATTTCCTGGTTACCGGATCAGGGAAATATTTCCGTAATGTGGCTTTGGATCCTGAAAACAATATCGCTATCATCAAAATCGATGAAACAGGAACTAAATACCAAATTCAATGGGGACTTAATGACGGAGGTAAACCAACCAGTGAACTTCCATCACATTTGATGAACCATGCTGTTAAAAAAGCGGCTTCAAATGGAACTCACCGCGTAATTTATCATGCTCATACTACCAATGTGATCGCATTGACATTCGTCTTACCACTTAAAGATGAGATCTTCACTCGTGAATTATGGGAAATGGCAACTGAATGTCCGGTTGTATTCCCAGCTGGGGTCGGAATGGTTCCTTGGATGGTTCCTGGTGGACGTGAAATCGCAGTTGCGACTTCAAAACTGATGGAAAAATATGATGTTGCCATCTGGGCTCATCATGGAATGTTCTGTTCAGGAGAAGACTTTGATCTTACTTTCGGTTTGATGCACACAGTTGAAAAATCAGCGGAAATCCTGGTTAAAGTATTATCAATCCAACCTACTAAACTGCAAACAATCCAAGTAGGAGAGTTCAAACAACTGGCAAACGATTTCAATGTTACATTACCAGAAGAATTTTTATTTGAAAAATAAGGGAGAATAAGGAAATGGCAAACAGATTTATCTTAAACGAAACAAGTTATCATGGAAGCGGAGCGATTAACGAAATCGTCACTGAAGCAAAAACAAGACAATTCAAAAAAGCATTGATTGTTACTGACAAAGACTTGGTTAAATTCAATGTGGTTAAAAAAGTTACCGATCTTCTTGATGAAGCGGGACTTGCTTACGAAATCTTTGATGAAGTTGTTGCAAACCCATCAATCGAAGTAGTTCAAGCCGGGGTAGCCAAATTCAAAGAAAGCGGTGCTGATTACATGATCGCAATCGGTGGTGGTTCGCCACAGGATACCTCAAAAGCAATCGGGATCATCGTAAACAATCCGGAATTCGCTGATGTGCGTTCACTTGAAGGTGTTGCGCCAACTAAAAACAAATGCGTGCCAATCATCGCGGTAGCTACTACTGCCGGTACTGCTGCTGAAACTACAATCAACTATGTTATCACTGACGTTGAAAACAAACGTAAATTCGTATGTGTCGATCCTCATGATATCCCGGTTGTAGCTGTTGTCGATCCGGATATGATGGCATCAATGCCAAAAGGTCTGACTGCAGCAACTGGTTTGGATGCTTTGACTCATGCAATCGAAGGTTATACTACTTTAGCTGCTTGGGAATTGGCGGATACCCTGAATCTTAAAGCAATTGAATTGATTGCCAGAAGCTTGCGTAAAGCTTGTGACAATGATGCCAAAGGTCGTGAGGACATGGCTTTGGGTCAATACGTTACCGGAATGGCATTCTCGAATGTCGGGTTAGGTGTTGTCCACGGGATGGCGCATCCATTAAGTGCTTTCTATGATACTCCTCATGGAGTTGCCAACGCAGTATTGCTGCCATATGTTATGGAATACAACAAAGATTTCACTGGAGAAAAATTCAAAGACATCGCTGAAGTTATGGGTGTCGATACTGCCGGGATGACTCAGGATGAATATCGTCAAGCTGCCATTGACGCGGTAATCCAACTGTCTAAAGACTGTGGAATTCCTCAAACTTTAAAAGAAATCGGCGTTAAAGAAGAAGATCTTGAAGCCTTGACTGATGCTGCTATGGCTGATGTCTGCACTGGCGGGAATCCTCGTCCATGTGTCAGCGAAGAAATTCTTGAAGTATACAAAAAAGCATACAACGGATAAGATACTGCCAATATCTATCTATTTAGCAATTGCCCATTACTAATCATTATTAATCTTTTATAAACCTTCAGACCACATCAACCTCCACTGATGTGGTCTTTTCTTGGGCCTCAAATCATGACTGATCGCCAATTTTCTGATTATGAAAGGGCTTTTTATATATTGAAAAAACGGGATTGCTCATTTCTAATAGTGCTATATTTATAAACAGGAGGGATTATATATGAGTTTTCCAAAGAATTTTTTATGGGGCGGCGCAATAGCTGCCAATCAAGCTGAAGGTGCTTATCTTGAAGACGGCAAAGGGGTCAATGTAACTGATGTTTCCACCGGTCTGATGAATGAACCTGATTACAAAGTAATAGAGGGTAAATACTATCCAAGTCATGAAGCGATTGATTTCTATCATCGCTATCAAGAAGACCTCGAGATGATGTCGGGGATGGGCTTTACCTGTTTTAGAACATCTATCTCATGGGCGAGAATATTCCCTAAAGGCGATGAAAAAGAACCAAATGAAGCTGGTTTGAAATTCTATGAAGATATGTTCATCTCGATGCTGGAACTGGGGATGGAACCTTTGATCACCCTTTCCCATTATGAAACACCAATGTATCTGGTAGATGAATACGGTGGTTGGGAAAACCGCAAGTTGATTGACTTTTTTGAAAGATATTGTCGCGTGGTTTTCACTCGCTATAAAAGCCTGGTTAAATATTGGCTGACTTTCAATGAGATCAACAACACTCATAATATCCCGCTGGCAGCTGCGGCAATTCGTCATGATGCCAGTCTGCAAACTAAATTCCAAGCAGCCCATAATATGTTTGTTGCCAGTGCCAAAGCCAACAAGCTTTGTCATGAAATCATCCCGGATGCCAAAATCGGATGTATGCTTTCACTTAGCGGTATTTATCCGGCAACCTGCAAACCGGAAGATGTTTTTGGAGCTTACAATCTTCGTAGAAGATCACTGTTCTTTTCTGACGTGATGATTCGAGGGAAATACCCGGGTTATGCAAAAAGAATCTTCAAGGAAAATAATATCGAGTTAAACAGTCGTCCTGAAGATTTTGAGTATATCAAAAATTATACCAGCGATTATCTGGGGTTCAGTTATTACCGGACCACCAATTTCGAAGAAGGGATGCCGATTTTGGGGAATACCGGAGGTATCACCGGGAAAGAGAACCCTTATCTCAAATCAACGCCTTGGGGCTGGCCAATTGATCCATTGGGATTGCGTTATGTCTGCAATGAACTTTATGACCGCTATCAGATTCCATTGTTCTGTGTGGAAAATGGAATGGGTAATATCGATGTTGTTGAAGAAGATGGCAGCATCAATGATGATTACCGCATCGACTATATCCGGGATCACTTAAAAGCTTTGTCTGAAGCTATTGATGACGGAGTTGAAATGATGGGATACACTTACTGGGGTCCGATCGACATCGTATCAGCGGGAACCGGTGAAATGAAAAAACGCTACGGTTTCATCTATGTCGACAAAGACAATGACGGAAACGGGACATTGAAAAGATTCAAGAAAAAATCTTATGATTGGTACAAAAAGGTTATTCAAACTAACGGGACCGATCTTGATTAAGGGCGAAAGCCCTTTTTTCTATCATAGTTGCAAATGGAGCAGTGATGGTCTATAATTTTAATATCACATTAAAAGGGGAGAATATGAATGAAAAAATATCTGACAATTGATATTGGTGGTAGTGCCATCAAATATGGGGTGATTGATGAAAATCTGGACGTGATTTCCAAAGGGAGTGTTCCAACCCCGCTTGATTCCAAGGAAAACCTTTTCCAGGATATTAAAGCGATTTTGGATAATTGCGACATGAAAGTTGAAGGGCTGGCGATTTCCATGCCGGGAGTGATCGATAATGAAAAAGGGGTTGCCTATACCGGTGGGGCCTTGGAATATATCGTCAATGAGGATTTGGCTGACCAGTTGAAAGAATATCTGGGGATTAATGTCGCTATCTGCAATGATGCCAAAGCCGCAGCTCTGGCTGAAATGGGATACGGGAATCTTCAGGGAGTTGACAATGCAATCGTGACGGTACTGGGAACCGGTATTGGTGGAGCGGTAATCATCAATGGGAAACTGCATAAAGGAAACCATTTTTCGGCCGGGGAATTCTCGTTCATTTTGGGAAATGTGAATAATCCAGGTGACTATCACGAAATGTTTGCAGGAACCAACGGGATTCGTGGGCTGAAAAAAGAAATATTCAAGGCGGCCGGTCTTGAAAATGTGACCGGGATTGAGGCGTTCAAGATGATCCGGGAAGGAAATCTGGAAGTCCTTGCCGGAGTCAATAACTTCTGTGACAAATTGGCCTTCCATTTCTTCAACATGCAGGCAATTCTTGATGTTGAATGTATCGTTATCGGCGGAGGAATTTCGCAGGAACCGATGATGCTTGAGCTGATCAAGGCAGCGGTGGATCGTCAGTTCATTCCTCGTTTCAGTGCAATCAAAAAGCCGGAGATACTGACATGCAAGTTCTTCAATGACGCCAATCTGATCGGGGCGCTGTATAATTATCAAAATGTAATTGAGAAGAAATAATATGACTTAGGCAGAGGAGTATGCTCCCCTGCTTTTTTAATTGGACTTTTAGTCCGGAAATCGTCGTTTGGGCGGCTCTGTTTTGGGACTAATTTTCCTGATTTGGAATCTGGCCCCAATCGGCTTGGATATATGATATAAATAATATGGAAGGAGTGGTTTAATGAATTTTGGAATTATCGGGTTTGGGAAAATAGCCCGCAAATTTGTAAAAAGCATCGAATTTACTGATGGGGGAAACGTAGTCGCAATTGCCTCAAAATCTCTAGAGGAAGATGATGAATATCTCCAGGGCCATCCTGAAGTTGCAGTTCATCGCGATTATCAAAGTCTGCTTGAAGACAGCAATGTTGAGGCGGTCTACATCGCCCTCCCGCATATGTATCACTATGAGTGGATTATCAAAGCGTTGGAGCGAAAAATTCCGGTTCTTAGTGAAAAGCCGGCGGTTTTGACTCTTGGCGAGCTGGAACATGTCATTCAGACGGCCCGTGACAATGAAACATATTTCTCGGAAGCAATGAAAACAAGATACAATGACGGGATCGGTCAGCTGATCGATGATCTTGGAATGATTGGAGAACTTAAGAAAATTGAAGCTAATTTCTGCTTTGATGCCACATTCCTTAAGGAAAGCGGATCATACCTGTTCGATCAGACCCAGGGAGGCGCACTGTATGATGTCGGACCATATCTGAGTGCATTCACAACTGCGCTAATAGATAGTGATATCCAGGAAATCAGCACTGACAGCCGGATGGATGGCAATATCCCGACCTATTTCCAAGCAGATATCAAATTTGCCAACGGGGTCGAGGCCGTGCTTGAGGGAGCCGTCGATCAAAACAAAGAACGTTTTGCCTTGTTGACCGGAACCAAAGGAACTATCATGATTCCGATGTTCAACCGGATCACCGAATATACAATCGAAGCCGAGGGAATCGAACCAATCAAGAAAGAATTCCCGATTGTCGGTGATGATATGACGATGGAAATTGCAGCCGTGATTGAAAATGCGGCCAAGGGGAACATTGAAAGTCCGATGTATGATTTCAAAGAACATCTCGAAAACATGGAACTGCTCGAAGCAATTAAATTTTCAATTTCAAATAGATAATATCCTGATGGATGATTACCAAAACGGGGTCGCAACTTGCGACTCTTTTTTGGTGTTGTCGAATCGGATTGAAACTGGCTGGAACAGGTAGTTATCAAAATAAACTGTGACAACATTGACAGGTATTATAATACAATATATAATTTTGATATGAGCAGGTGGTGAGAGTTTCACTGGGGGATTATCATTGCAATAATATTAATGATATCAGTTGGAACCAGGGTCAATCCGGGTTTTAATAGTCACCCATCCTGAGCTTAAAATTATTGAAAAGAGGACAGAAAATGTACGATTATGATGAATTCAAGGAAAATGAAACCATGATTGAAGGGATCAAAACCTTGGTCATGGATGACAGCAAATTGAACAGCGTCTACGTTCCTGATGTGGAATATGCCTGTTATGGGGATGTTTCGCGGAAGTTGCAGCTAATTCAGCCTTCAAAAAGGGAAAATGGAGCTGATAAATATCCCACCCTGGTATTTGTCCAAGGTTCGGCTTGGTTCAAACAGAATGTTTATAATCACGTGGCAGATTTTGGCTATCTGGCACATCGGGGTTATGTAGTGGCAATTGTGGAATATCGGGAGAGTACGATTGCACCATTCCCGGCTCAAGTCGAGGATACCAAGAATGCCATCAGATTTTTGCGGAAAAATGCGGATCAGTACCGGGTTGACGCGAATAATATATTTGTCTGGGGGGACTCGTCAGGAGGACATACCGCCCTGTTGACGGGACTGACCGGCGCTGCGGATTTGCAAGGAGAACTGTATCTTGATTATCCAAGTGTTGTCAACGGGATAATCGATTTTTACGGGGTTGTCGACATCACCATGACAGACGGATTTCCGAATACCCCTAATCATCAACAGCCCGACAGCCCTGAAGGAGTATTTTTGGGCAGAGTGAATGTTCTTGATAATCACGAATTGGCCCGCAAGACGCTGCCAATGGAATATCTCGATCGGGATATCCCACCGATTCTGATGATTCATGGAACCAAGGACCGCACGGTATCTTTTGACCACAGCATCAAACTTTATCAGGAACTCAAGGCCAAAGACAAGGAAGTTGATTTCTACCGCCTGCGCTACGCTGATCATGGCGGACCGGCATTCTATCAGGATGAAATCTTCGATATTGTAATCGACTTTGTGAGAAAACATCTTAAGTAATGCTTAGTCAATTAACCGGAAAATGGTTAATTGACTTTTTTTATCGTGATTTGAAAATAACCAGTCAAAATAACTCGAAATGCTATAATGGAAAACAATTAAGATAAAACAGGAAGGTATATGGAAATGAAGAAAGATTTTTTATGGGGTGGCGCAACTGCTGCCAATCAATATGAAGGTGGTTACCTTGAAGGTGGTAAAGGACTTAGTATCTCGGATGTTCAAATGGGAGCTCGTCATGGAGTCAAAAGAGAAATCCATGACAGTATCCAGGAAGGTAAATTCTATCCTTCACATCAGGCAACTGATTTCTATCATCATTACAAGGAAGATATCGCCTTGTTTGCTGAAATGGGATTCAAATGTTTCAGGATGTCGATTGCCTGGACTAGAATTTTTCCCAATGGGGATGAAAGCGAACCGAATGAAGCAGGTTTGAAATTCTATGATGATGTTTTTGATGAATTGCTCAAATATGGGATTTAGCCGGTAGTTACTTTGCATCACTATGAAATGCCACTGGGACTCGTCAAAAAATATGGAGCTTGGCGCAATCGCGAGTTGGTTGATTTTGCCGTTAATTATGCTAAAGTTGTTTTTGAAAGATACAAAGACAAAGTCAAATATTGGATGACATTCAATGAGATCAATGCCTTGTTTTTGACACCAAGACCATGGCATCAAGCCGGAATCATCTATGAAGAAGGGGAAAATCAGGCTGATGTCAAACTTCAGGCTGCCCATAACCAATTGATTGCTTCAGCACTGACAGTCAAATTGGGACATGAGATCAATCCGGATTTCAAAATCGGCTGCATGCTGCTTTATCCGCTGACTTACGCAGCTACGTGCAACCCATATGATTCAGTCATGGCTCGCAATGTCATCAATGAAACTTATTATTTCGGTGATGTTCATGTTCGAGGTAAATATACCAACACTTGCACTGCTTACCAAAAATCAATCAACGGTAAATTCGAAATGCTGCCGGGAGATGAAGAAATTCTGGCTGAAGGGGTAGTCGATTATATCGGATTCAGTTACTATTTCTCTTCAATTGTCGGGGAAGGTCCGGTAGATGAGACTGATGGAAATGTAGTTAGAGGTGGGAAAAATCCATACCTTAAAGCAACTGACTGGGGTTGGCAGATCGATCCGATTGGTCTAAGAGTATCAATGAACAACTTGTATGATCGTTACCAACTGCCACTGTTCATCGTTGAAAACGGAATGGGAGCCTTGGATACTGTTGAAGAAGACGGCAGCATTCATGATGACTACCGAATCGGATATATCCGTGAACATATCAAAGCCCTTAAAGATGCGGTGGAAATCGATGATGTTGATCTGATCGGTTACACTCCTTGGGGATGTATTGATTTGGTATCGGCAGGAACCGGGGAAATGAGAAAAAGATACGGATTCATTTATGTCGACCGCGATGATGAAGGAAAAGGCGATTTTTCAAGAAGCCGCAAAGATTCATTCTTTTGGTATCAAAAAGTTATCGAAACTAACGCTGAAGAACTTTAATATTTCAAGGGCCAAGCTATTGGCCCTTTCAAATTGGAAAAAAACATTCCAAATCCAGGCAATCTCACCACCATATTTTGAACTTTATTTTCTAAGTCGCCTGATTAGTTGAATCATGAATATGGGGGTGCTATAGTTTTAGCAGATGGTTTTGAACAATTATGAAATCAAAAACAAAAGCGAGGAAAAAATATGGAATTTAAAAGCATTATGCACGTGTCATTTTTCACCGATCAGATGGATGTGATGCGCGACTTCTATGAAAACAAATTGGGATTGAACCTTAAAATCGTTACCAAGGCCAAACTTTACAAAGGGCTGAACCGGGGTCATTACAGCGAAACGGCAGAAACCGATCCGGAAAAAGTTATCATTGTCTATATTGAAATTGCCCCTGGTCAGTTCATAGAACTGTTCCCGAAAGGTGAAACCCAAGAAGCTCATGACAGCTGGAATCAGCGGCTGGGTTATTCTCATTTTGCCCTGTTGGTTGATGATATCGAAAAAACCCGCGCTGAATTGCTGGAACGGGGAATTACTCCGGATACGGAAATTTCCAAAGGACCATCAAATACCTACCAAATGTGGGTCAGTGATCCGGATGGAAATAAATTTGAAATCATGCAATATACTGATGAATCATTCCAAGTTGTCGGAAGCATCATGTAATCAACTTCGAAGCACAAAGAAATGTTGAATTGATAAATAAGTAAATTAAAAAGTCCGGATTATCGCGAGTGCTTGACTCGAATGCGATATGTCCGGGCTTTTTGGTGTTTTTGAAGGGTTATAACAGCCGGGTTTTCCCTTTGGCATAACCGGTCTTGAAATCAACTTCATTGATGAAGGGCTTTTCTTCGATGAAATTGGTCAGGTTCTTGATTACCAAGTCGGTAAAGTAATCCTGGGCTGACATCCAGTAGTAGTTACCCGATACGTGAGGAGTGATAAAGACTCTTTCATAATCCCACAGGCTGCTTTCAGGGTCCAGTGGTTCCGGCTCGGTAACATCAAGACAGACTGAATGGAATTTCCCCTCATCGAGCACTTTCTTGAGATCTTCACTGGCAACGGCGCTGCCCCGGCCGATATTTACCAGGGTGGCATCATCCTTCATCAGGCTCATTCTCTCATAATTGAAGATGTGAATTGTCGCTGGAGTATGAGGCAAACAGGAAATGACATAATCAGCTTGGGGCAGGACTTCATCAAGCTGGTCGACGGTATAAAGTTCGTCGATATAATCCGGTACCGGTGAAATCGATCTTTTGACTCCGACAATCTTGCAGTCGAAGGCTTTCAAACGGCGCGCCAGATTGTATCCGATATCGCCTAGTCCGACAATCATCACGGTTGAGTTGATGATTTCTTTGCCACCGCCATAATTATGCCATCCATGTTCCTGCATATTGGCAAAATATTTTTGGAAGTTTTTGTTCATCGCCAGAATCATTCCGATTGTGTGTTCAGCCATCGCCCGGCTGTGAGCTCCGGTGGCATTGGCCAGTTTCGTGTTTTCATTGAGGACGCCCGGTCCGATATAGCGGTCGCTTCCGGCACTGTTTAGAAACATTGCTTTCATCTTCGCGCTGTTGAGTTTGACATTGTTGCGGGGATTTCCCACCAAGACATCACAATCGTTGACTTCATCCTGGGTTACGCCTTCCCTGGAGCTGAAGATGAAGTCCAATTGTGGAAACTTTGAAGCAATGTATTGTCTTCGGTCATCGCTTAGTTGTGTTAAAAATAATACTTTCATAAATTTCCTCCCTCGTATCAATAATTATATGACATGACAACATAATAGCACAATTATTATTATCATTACAATAAATTATTATCAAAGATATTTATATGCTCTATAAATTATTTTGATAATAAAGTCAGAGCGGGGGGGGTTCTGATTTGGAATATGAAAAGACCTCCTGAAAATCAGGAGGTCTTAATTATCTAATATTATAAAGAGTTTCTAATTATTTAGAAGCTTCTTCAAGAGCAACAGCAACGGCAACAGTAGCACCAACCATTGGGTTGTTACCCATACCGATTAATCCCATCATCTCAACGTGAGCAGGTACTGAAGAAGAACCAGCGAATTGAGCATCACTATGCATTCTTCCCATTGTATCTGTCATACCGTAAGAAGCAGGACCAGCAGCCATGTTATCAGGGTGTAATGTACGTCCAGTACCACCACCAGATGCTACTGAGAAGTATTTTTTACCTTGTTCTAAACATTCTTTTTTGTATGTTCCAGCAACTGGATGTTGGAAACGTGTAGGGTTAGTTGAGTTACCAGTGATTGATACGTCAACACCTTCACGGTGCATGATTGCAACACCTTCACGTACGTCATCAGCACCATAGCAGTTTACTTTTCCACGAGGTCCGTCAGAGTATGATTTACGTGAAACTTCTTTTAAGTCTCCAGTAGCATAATCGAATTCAGTTTCAACGTGAGTGAATCCGTTGATTCTTGAAATGATTTTAGCCGCGTCTTTTCCAAGTCCATCTAAGATAACACGTAAAGGATCTTTACGCACACGATTTGCAGCTTCAGCGATTTTGATTGCACCTTCAGCAGCAGCGAATGATTCATGTCCAGCCAAGAAAGCGAAACATTTAGTTTCTTCAGTCAATAACATTGAACCTAAGTTACCATGTCCAAGACCTACTTTACGTTGGTCAGCAACTGAACCAGGGATACAGAATGATTGTAATCCAACCCCGATCAATTTAGCAGCGTCTACAGCAGTAGTAGCTCCTTCTTTGATTGCGATTGCAGCACCAGTAATGTATGCCCAACAAGCATTTTCAAAACAAATTGGTTGTGTTGATTTAACGATTTCGTAAACGTCTACACCTTTAGCATCACAGATAGCTTTTGCTTCATCAAGATCTTTGATCCCGTATTGAGCTAATGTAGCGTTGATTTGATTAATTCTACGGTCATAACTTTCAAATAATGGCATTATCTCTTCCTCCTACTCGCATCTTGGATCGATGTATGTAGCTGCATCAGCGAATCTACCGTAAGTTTTTGTAGCTTCGGCCATAGCTTCATTAGCATCTTTACCTTTTTTGATTAAATCCATCATAATTCCAAGAGAAATGAATTCGTACCCGCAAGTTTCACCATCAGCATCTAAACCTAAACGAGTAATATATCCCTCAGCTAACTCTAAGTAACGTGGTCCTTTTGCTTTAGTAGCATAAGTTGTACCAACTTGAGATCTTAAACCTTTACCTAAATCTTCAAGTCCGGCACCAACTGGTAATCCACCTTCTGAGAATGCAGTTTGAGAACGTCCGTAAACGATTTGTAAGAATAATTCTCTCATTGCAGTGTTGATAGCATCACAAACTAAGTCTGTGTTTAATGCTTCTAATACTGTTTTCCCTACGATAGCTTCTGAAGCCATTGCAGCAGAGTGAGTCATTCCTGAACATCCGATAGTTTCGATTAATGCTTCTTCAATGATACCTTCTTTAACGTTTAATGTTAATTTACAAGCACCTTGTTGAGGAGCACACCAACCAACACCGTGAGTTAATCCTGAAATATCAGTGATTTGTCTTGAGTATACCCATTTTCCTTCTTGAGGAATTGGAGCGCAACCATGCGATGCACCAATTTTGACACATTGCATTTGTTCGATTTCGTGTGTGTAATTCATCTTTGAAATACTCCTTTCATATTGTAATGATTGCAACTTGATATTGTAGCGGCTTTTTGTCCACTAGGAGGATTATAATAAAAATGAGGGGGTTAGTCAATGTTCCAAACCAAATTAATTAAATTTGTTAAGAATATCACAAACAATATTGGATTTTACGATAATTTGGCGTCTTTATTAATGATTTTGGCTGTGGTATATTTATATATAGGAGGAAAATGCCATGTCTAAAAAGAAACTCATAGTGATTTTGGGGCTGTTGATTACCGCTTTGTCAGTCCCGGCTTACCATCTGGCGACCACAGCAAAGGGACCGTATGACGAGGGGACAACCACGGCTAATCAGGAGCCCGAACCGGAACAACCGGTTGAAGAGGTCGAAGAGGAACCGGTAGTAGAAATCCAGAAGGAATCGATCACTCTTTCATTTGCGGGTGATGTAACCATGGGAAACTATGCGACCAGCTATTATTCGGGAAGTTTCGATGAAATGGCCACGCAACAAAGTGATGATTATTTTTTCGAGGGAGTCAAGTCGGTCTTTGAAAATGATGATTTGACCATTGTCAATCTTGAAGGTCCACTAACCACGGCCACCAGTCACCTTGACAAGAAGTTTGCCTTCAAAGGTGATCCTGCTTATGCGAATATTCTTAAACTCGGTGATGTCGATCTGGTCAGCTATGCCAACAATCATTCCGAGGATTATTACACTCAGGGACTAAGCGACACCAAGGCGGCTCTTGATGGAGCGGCAATCGGCCATTTTGGTTACGATGAGGCAGCTATTCAGGAAGTCCGCGGAGTCCGCATCGGTTTTCTGGGTTACCGCTCATTATCGTACTCGATGCTTAGTGGTAATAATAAGGATATTATTAAGGAAGCAATTTCCAATCTCAAAGACAATCAGGATTGCGATTTCGTGGTGGTCTACTATCACTGGGGAATCGAGAGCACCAATGATGCCAATAGCGATCAGCGCGAACTGGCTCATTACACCATTGACTGCGGGGGCGATCTGGTGATTGGATCCCATCCCCATGTGCTTCAGGGCCTGGAAACCTACAAGGGAAAAAGAATTGTCTATTCATTGGGGAATTTCTGTTTTGGGGGTAACCGCAACCCAAGCGACAAGGATACGATGATATATCAGACGACTCTCAATTTCGAAGATCGTAAGCTGGTTTCGCTGGAAGAAAACATCATTCCATGCTCGATTTCATCAGTTGACTGGCGCAATGATTTCCACCCGGTAATCGTCGAAGGAGCCCGAAAAGATGCGATCCTGACTAAAATCGAGTCCCATTCATTTTAAGGGAAAATAAGTGAAAAAATTAGTTGGAAAATGTAGTCAATCATGGTAATATGTGCTTAGTTATACGACTGACGGAAGTGGAATTGACCACATGAAGTATAATCGTAAGAGCCGACCGTCTGGGCACAAGCCTAGGACTGTTGAGCTCTTTTTTTGTTTTCTTACCCAAAGTGTGACAAAAGATTGAGTGTTGACTTGAAAAATGTTATTCTAGTTATAGGTGAATTTAATGGAAAGGATGAATTAAATGTTAAGTGATGTAGAGATTGCTCAAAGCACTGAGATGGATCCTATTAAGGATGTCGCTGCAAAAATTGGTCTGGAAGAAGATGATTTGGAATTATATGGTAAATACAAAGCCAAAATCTCTTTGGAAGCTATTGAAAAACTGAAAGACAAAAAAGACGGTAAACTGGTATTGGTTACCGCAATTAATCCGACACCGGCTGGTGAAGGGAAAACAACTACAATGATCGGATTGGCCCAAGGATTGAATCAAATCGGAACCAACACAATCGTTGCAATGAGAGAACCTTCTCTTGGTCCATGTTTTGGAATCAAGGGTGGAGCTGCTGGGGGCGGATATGCCCAAGTAGTACCGATGGAAGATATCAACCTGCATTTCACGGGTGATATTCATGCGATTTCGACGGCAAACAACCTGATTGCGGCAATGCTTGATAATTCGATTCATCAAGGAAATCCTTTAAATATCGATGTTAGAAGAATCGTTTGGAAACGGGTTGTCGATCTTAATGACCGCGCTCTAAGAAATATCGTGATTGGAATGGGCGGACCGCTTCAAGGTGTCCCTCGTGAAGATGGTTTCGATATCGCGGTTGCCAGCGAAGTAATGGCAGTTTTATGCCTGGCTACTTCAATGAGCGATCTAAAAGAACGTTTAGGTAAAATGATCGTGGCTTACAACTTCAACCGTGAACCGGTTACTGTTGATGAGCTTGAAGCAACCGGAGCAGTTACTTTGTTGCTTAAAGATGCCTTCAAACCAAACATCGTTCAGACTCTTGATCATTATCCGGTCTTGATCCACGGTGGTCCGTTTGCGAATATTGCTCATGGCTGCAATTCGATGATTGCAACCAAACTGGCGTTGAAACTTGGGGATATCGCAATCACTGAAGCGGGATTCGGTGCCGATCTGGGAGCTGAAAAATTCCTGGATATCAAATGCCGTCAAGGTGATTTGAAACCGGATATGGCAGTCGTGGTGGCAACTATCCGTGCCCTTAAGATGCATGGTGGGGTCAATAAGACTGATCTGGCCGGGGAAAACCTGGAAGCTTTGAAAGCCGGATTTGAAAACTTGGAAAAACATCTGGAAAATATGAATAAATTCGGATTGCCTAGTGTAGTGGCAATCAACGTCTTCCCGACAGATACTGAAGCTGAAATCGCGACTCTAAAAGAGCTGTGCGAAAATATCGGAGTCAAAGTATCAATGTCGACAGTATTTGCCAACGGTGGCGATGGCGCAATCGATCTGGCCAATAAAGTAATGGAAACATTGGAAACACCAAGCAACTATCATCCTATCTATGAACTGGATAGCTCGATTGAAGATAAATTGAATACCATTGCCAAAGAAGTATATGGTGCTTCTGGCGTGATTTTAAGCAAGAAAGCCAAAACAAAAATCAGACAATTCAATCAACAAGGGTTAAGCGACCTGGCAATCTGTATGGCCAAAACCCAATATTCACTGTCTGATGACCAAACCAAATTGGGTCGACCTAGTGATTTCGAAATCACTATTTCAGATATAATTCCATCAGTCGGAGCAGGATTCCTGGTAGCAATCTCTGGTTCGATCATGAGAATGCCTGGTCTGCCAAAAAGACCGGCAGCAATAAATATGGATATTGATGACGACGGAAAAATTACAGGATTATTCTAGGAGGTAGCATGAAAGTAGCAGTTGTAATGGGGTCAAAAAGTGACCTGCCAAAATTGGAAAGCATGATTGATTTATTGATTGACTGGGGAGTTGATGTTGATGTACGCGTTTTGTCAGCACACCGTGCCCATCATGAATTACAAACTTTTATCGAAGACACTAAAGTAAACGGAACTGAAGTTATTATCGGAGCTGCGGGAAAAGCTGCTCACTTGCCTGGAGTTATGGCAGCGATGACAGTTACACCTGTAATCGGGGTACCTATCGCCGGTTCTAAATTGGACGGAATGGACGCGTTGTATTCAATCGTTCAAATGCCAACTGGAATGCCGGTTGCCACAGTTGCAATCGATGGTGGTGACAATGCCGCATTACTGGCATTACAAATCATCGGTAACAAATATCCGGAAATCAAAGAAAAATTAATCGCATACCGCGAAGAAATCAAACAAGCAAACTTGAAAGCCAACGAAGAAGTAATGGCTAAATACAGCAAATAACAAGGAGAGATAAAATGGCAGAATTATTGTACGAAGGAAAAGCAAAACAAGTATACGCAACAGAAGATGAAAATGTTTATATGATTCATTTCAAAGATGATGCTACTGCAGGAGACGGTGCCAAACATGACATCATCGACAGCAAAGGGATTTTGAATAATACAATTTCTTCAATCATTTTCGCAATGTTGGAAGAAAACGGAATCGAAACTCATATGATCAAAAAATTGAACGATCGTGACATTCTGGTTAAAAAAGTTGAAATCTTCGAATTGGAAGTTATCATCCGTAACGTTTTGGCAGGATCTATCTGTCGCCGACTTGGTCTTGAAGAGGGTGGAGCTCTTGATGAGCCAATCTTCGAATTATGCTGGAAAAATGATGACTACCATGATCCATTAATCAATGATGACCATGCAGTTGCTTTGAAACTGGCTACTCGTGAAGAGTTGGCATTCATCAAAGAAACTACATTGAAAATCAATGAACTGCTGAAAAAATTCTTCCTGGAAATCGGTTTGAAATTAGTTGACTTCAAAATCGAATTCGGAAAGACACCTGACGGACAAATCGTTCTGGCTGATGAAATTTCTCCAGATTCATGCCGTTTATGGGATGTTGAAACTAACGCTAAATTGGATAAAGACGTATTCAGACGTGATATGGGTAACTTGATTGATGCCTACGAAGAAGTTTTAAAAAGATTACAAAAATAATAGGAGATTACAATGTCACAAAAATATCGTGAAGCCGGTGTCGATTTGGAAGCTGGTTATGAATCAGTAGAATTAATCAAATCACACGTAGCAAGAACAAAAATCAAAGGTGCTGTCGATTCAATCGGTGCCTTTGGAGGAATGTTCGATTTAAGTGTTTTAAAAATGGAAGAACCAGTTTTGGTTTCTGGGACCGATGGAGTCGGAACCAAATTGATGGTTGCTTTTGATATGGACAAACATGACACAATCGGAATCGATGCGGTTGCCATGTGTGTCAATGATGTCCTGGTTCAAGGGGCTATGCCGATTTTCTTCCTTGATTACCTGGCGGTTGGAAAAAACGTGCCAACTAAAATTGAACAATTGGTAAAAGGTGTTTCTGATGGATGTGTTCAATCGGAATGTGCTCTTATCGGTGGGGAAACTGCTGAAATGCCGGATATGTACAGTGTTGATCATTATGATATCGCTGGATTTTGTGTTGGGGCTGTTGATAAAAAAGACCTTCTTGATGGTTCAACTATTGCAGCCAACCAAGTGTTGATCGGTCTTCCTTCAAGCGGATGTCACTCAAACGGATATTCATTGATCCGTAAAGTGTTGCTAAAAGATGGAAAATTGGATCTTAATGAATACTACGAAGATTTTGGAAAAACTTTGGGAGAAGAATTGCTTACTCCAACTAAAATCTACGTAAAAGCAATCAAAGAGTTGCTTAAAAACAAAGTAGCGATCAAAGGGATGAGCCATATCACTGGTGGTGGTTTCTATGAAAACCTGCCTCGGATGCTTAAAGATGACCTGGGAGTGGAAATCGATGTCAATACCTTCGAAACCCCTAAAATCTTCGAATTGATCGGTAAAATCGGAAACATCGAAACTAAAGAAATGTACAATGTTTTCAATATGGGAATCGGATTTGTAATGGCAGTTGAAAAAGAAGATGTTGATCAAGTATTGGAACTGTTAAGTGCAATTGATGAAAAAGCTTACGTTATCGGTAAAGTTACTGATAAACCGGGAGTTACCCTTAAATGGTAAATATAGCTGTTTTGGTTAGTGGTGGAGGGTCAAACCTCCAATCACTGCTTGATCACCAAAAAACGCATGATTTTAATGGTGAAATCAAACTGGTCGTTTCCAACCGTAAAAACGCATATGGTCTGACCAGAGCAAAAGATAATAATATCGATAATTATGTGGTTCGTAATGACGATCATCACTTGCTGGAACTGTTTCGGGAATACAAGATTGACTTGGTAGTCCTGGCTGGTTATCTGGCGATTATCTCTGATGAAATTCTGGAAGAATATGAAAACAAGATGATTAACATTCACCCTTCTTTAATCCCTTCATTTTGCGGTCCGGGCTTCTTTGGTCATCATGTCCATGAAGCGGCTTATAAACGCGGGGTTCATTATTCCGGGGCGACTGTCCATTTTGTGTCTAAAATCGTCGATGGCGGACCAATCATCCTCCAAGAAATTGTGGATATCAAAGATGTAAAAAATGCCGATGAAATCGGTGAACGTGTCCTGAAGGTTGAACATGAGATTCTTCCAAGGGCAGTAAGACTGTATTGTGAAGAGCGATTAGAAGTTAAAGAAGGAAGGGTTATAATTAAATGAAAAAACGTGCTTTAGTAAGTGTAACTGATAAAACTGGTATCGTGGAATTCTGTCAAGAATTGGTTGCTTTGGATTTTGAGATTGTTTCGACTGGTGGAACAATGGCAAAATTGAAAGAAGCCGGAATTGACTGTATCGCAATCGATGATGTTACCGGGTTCCCGGAAATCCTTGATGGTCGGGTAAAAACATTGCATCCAAAAGTTCATGGCGGACTTCTTTATCGTCGTGATCTGCAAGAACATGTGGATACTGTTGCCAAAATGGATATCAAACCGATTGATCTTGTTTGTGTAAACTTGTACGAATTCGAAAAAGCATTGCAAAAAAATGCTCCGATTGCGGAAATGATTGAAAACATCGATATCGGTGGACCTTCAATGATCCGTTCAGCAGCTAAAAACTACCAAGACGTTTTAGTTGTTACTGATGTAAATGATTATAATTTAGTAATTGAAAAATTAAAAGCAGACGATATCGACTTGGCTTTCCGTCAAGTATTGGCTGGTAAAGCCTTCAGTCTGACTGGAAGTTACGATGCAGTTATCTCTCGTTACTTCAGCAAAATCAACAAAGATGATATGCCTGAAATTCTTAACATCTCCCTTAAAAAAGATGAAGAACTTCGTTATGGTGAAAACTCTCATCAAAGAGCGAACCGTTATCATGATACGTTCGTTCAAAATTCATTATTGGATTATGAACAATTGCACGGTAAAGCCATCTCATTCAACAATGTCAATGACTTGTACGGTGGTGTGGCCCTGGTTCGTGAATTCACTGACCAAACAGTTACAGTAGCAATCAAACACTCAACTCCTTGTGGAGTTGCCATTGGTGAAACCGGATATGAATCATATATGAAAGCCTATGAAGGTGACCCGACTTCAATCTTCGGTGGTATCGTGGCGGTCAACTACAAAATCGACAAAGCAACTGCTGAACAAATGAACAAAATCTTCTTGGAAATCGTAGCGGCACCGGACTTCGATGATGATGCTTTGGAAGTCTTGAAGAAAAAGAAAAACTTGCGCATCCTGAAATTGAAAGATGTTTATTGCCGTGAAGCAATGTATGACATCAAATATCTTGAAGGACAAGTACTGGTTCAAGATCTTAACACCAAAATGCTTGAAGGATTGGAAACAGTTACTGAAACAAAACCTACTCCAGCTCAACTTTCTGACATGGAATTTGGAATGAAAGTAGTTAAATACGTTAAATCAAATGCAATCTGTATCGTTAAAGACGGAGCTACTTTGGCTGTCGGTGGCGGTCAGACTTCAAGAATCTGGGCGATCGAAAATGCGATCAACAACAATGCCGACAAAGACTTCAGCGGTTCAACTCTGGCATCTGATGCATTCTTCCCATTCAACGACTCGGTAAAAGCAGCTTACAAAGCTGGAATTTCTGCCGTGGTTCAACCAGGGGGATCGGTTCGTGATCAAGACTCAATCGATTATTGTAATGAAGTGAATATTCCAATGTGCTTTACTGGATTACGTCACTTCAGACACTAGGAGGTCAAATGAAAGTATTAGTAATTGGAAGTGGTGGTCGTGAACATGCCATTTGTTATAAATTGAATGAATCAAATAAAGTGGACCAACTTTTTGCAATTCCTGGGAATCCGGGAATTGCAAAAATCGCTACTTGCGTAGATGGTTCAGTTGAAGATATTGAAACAATTGTAAAATTTGTCGAAGATAATAATATCGATATGACAGTTGTCGGGCCGGAAGTGCCATTGTGTCTGGGATTGGTAGACGCAATTGAAGCTACTGGTCATTTGGCTTTTGGTCCTCGAAAAGCAGCAGCGCAGCTTGAAGGTTCAAAAGCATTCTCAAAAGATTTCATGATCCGTCATGGAATCAAAACTGCCAAATATGTGGAAGTTGATACTGTTGAAGAGGCTAAAGAAGCGCTTAATGGTTTCTCTTATCCGGTTGTAATCAAAGCTGATGGTCTGGCGGCCGGTAAAGGGGTTATCATCTGTGAAGATGAAGCAATGGCTTTACAAGCTCTAGAAGACATCATGGTTACCAAAACCCTTTCTGATGCCGGGGATAAAGTGGTAATTGAAGAATTCCTGAAAGGATTCGAATGTTCATTGCTTTGTTTTGTCGATAACGACACTATCCTGCCGATGGTTTCGGTCAAAGACCACAAACAAATCGGTGAAGGAAATACCGGACCTAATACCGGAGGAATGGGGACAGTAAGTCCTAATCCATTCTTGCCAGCTGAAATCGAAGCCAGATTCGAAGAGGAAATCCTGGCTAAATTCATGGCGGGGATCAAAGCCGATGGCCTTGATTACCGTGGAATCGTCTTCATCGGTCTGATGATCGATGGTGATGAAATCAACATTCTGGAATTCAATGTCCGTTTCGGTGATCCGGAAACTCAATCAATCCTGCTGCGTCTGGAATCAGACTTGGCGGCGGTTATGGAAGCATGTGCTACCAACACTTTGAAAACTCAGGAATTGAAATGGTCTGACAAAACAGTGGCAACACTTGTGCTGTCTTCGCCTGGATATCCGGGAAGTTATCCAAAAGGTCTGGAAATCACCGGACTGGATGACGCCCAATATGTGATTTTCCATGCCGGAACTAAAGAAGTTGATGGGAAAATTGTTACAAATGGTGGTCGTGTCTTGAATATTTGTGCATTAGGTGATAATCTTGAAGATGCAAGAGCAAAAGTTTATCAAGATGCGAAAGTAATAAACTTTGATGGTATGTACTATCGCAAAGACATTGGCTTAATTTAGGAGGGTATTATGAGCGTCAATCGAATTTATGTTGAGAAAAAACCAGGTTTTCGATCTCAGGCTAACGGTCTGAAAGAAGACTTGAATGAACAATTGAAATTACAAATTAAAGATTTAAGAATCGTTAATTGTTATGATGTTGATGGAGTAAGCGAAGAAATTCTGGAAGAAGGACTTCATACTATTCTGGCAGAACCAATGGTTGATGATACCAGCAGAGAAACTTTCGAAACAAGCAATGAATTGGTTTTTGGAGTTGAACCTCTGCCAGGACAATACGACCAACGTGCGGATTCATGCGAACAATGTTTCAAAATCCTGACTGGAGAAGACAAAGTCAAGGTTAAATCTGCGATTTTCTATTGCGTGACTTTGGAAAATGATGATGCATCAGCATTGGATAAAATCAAAAAATATATTATTAACCCAGTAGATTCAAGAGAATGTGGGCTTGAAAAACCGGAAACTTTGGAAATGCCTGAAGTTGTCGTTGAAGATGTGCCGGTATTTACTGGATTCAATGAATTGGATGACGCTGGTTTACAAGAATTCCTTGATGATTATTCTCTGGCTATGTCTTTGGCTGACTTGAAAGTCACTCAGGATTATTTCACAAACGAAGAAAAACGCGATCCGACTGAAACTGAAATCCGCGTTTTGGATACATACTGGTCAGATCACTGTCGTCATACAACTTTCGCGACTGTCCTTGAAAACATCGATTTCGAAGATGGTGTGATGAATGAGGTATACCAAAAAGATTATGCTGATTATATTACCAGCCGTCATATGGTTTATGGTATCGATACAAAACGTCCAATCACAATGATGGATATGGCAACTATTTCAATGAAAGAGTTGCGTAAAGCCGGATACCTTGATGATTTGGAAGTTTCTGAAGAAATCAATGCCTGCTCAATCGAAGTTGATGTCAATATCGAAGGTGAAACAGAACGTTGGCTGTTGATGTTCAAGAACGAAACTCACAACCATCCAACTGAAATCGAACCTTTCGGGGGAGCGGCTACATGTTTAGGTGGAGCGATTCGTGACCCACTTTCAGGTCGTGCTTATGTTTACCAATCAATGCGTATCACTGGTGCCAGCGATCCTCGTGTCGGACTTGAAGACACAATCGAAGGTAAACTGATGCAACGTAAAATCTGTCAGGAAGCTGCTCATGGTTTCTCTTCTTATGGGAACCAAATCGGGTTGGCTACCGGATATGTCCATGAACTTTACCATCCTGGTTACCAGGCTAAAAGAATGGAACTTGGTGCAGTAGTGGCTGCAGCGCCAAAAGAACAAGTTAAACGTCTGATTCCACAAAAAGACCAAATTGTCCTGCTTCTTGGCGGACGTACTGGTCGCGATGGAATTGGTGGAGCAACTGGTTCATCTAAATCTCATGATGTCAAATCAATTGAAACTGCCGGAGCTGAAGTTCAAAAAGGTAACCCGGTTGAAGAAAGAAAAATTCAAAGATTGTTCCGTAACAAAGCTTTCTCGGAAAAAATCGTTCGTTGTAACGACTTTGGTGCCGGTGGGGTTTGTGTAGCTGTCGGTGAATTGGCTGACGGACTGGATATCAATCTTGATGCAGTTTTGAAAAAATATGAAGGACTGAACGGTACTGAAATCGCGATTTCGGAATCTCAGGAACGGATGGCAATCGTTGTCAACAAAGAAGACGAAGCATATTGCCGTCAAGCTTGTAAAGACGAAAACCTGGAAGTTGTCCAAGTTGCGACTATCACTGATAAAAACCGTCTGACAATGGTGTACCGTGGACAGACAATCGTGGATATTTCCCGGGAATTCCTTGATGCTTCAGGCGCAAGTAGAAGCCAGGATGTTCTAGTTAAAAACCCGGACTTCACTGACCTTCCTTTTGCCCAAGGGATCGAAGAAGATTTCGAAGAATCAGTTAAAGAGGTGATGACTCGTCTTTCAACAGCATCACAAAAAGGTCTGATTGAACGTTTCGACTCGACAATTGGAAACAACACTGTCCTTTCTCCATTTGGTGGTCGTAAATACCATAGTGAGACTGAAGGTATGGCAGCCTTGATTCCGGTTTTAGGAAGAGAAACTACCAGCTGTTCATTGATGACATACGGATATAATCCATATATCGCATCATGGTCTCCATACCATGGAGCAATGTATGCCGTTGTGGAATCAGTAGCTAAAATCGTGGCAATGGGTGGGGATTATCATAAAATCCGCTTCTCATTCCAGGAATATTTTGAAAAATTATTGGATAGCAAGGAAAAATGGGGTAAACCTGTTTCAGCATTGTTAGGGGCTTACCGTGTTCAAAAGGAACTTAATCTGGCTGCCATCGGTGGTAAAGACAGTATGTCAGGAACATTCGAAGATATTTCAGTTCCTCCGACATTCGTTTCTTTTGCCGTGTGTCTTGAAGATGTTGAAAACATCATCACTCCGGAAATTGAAGATACCGGAAATCAACTTGCGGAAATCATCGTGCCAAGAGATGAAAACTTCATCTTTGATTTCGATGCCTTGAAAAATACATATGACAAATTGACTCAATTGATCCGTGAAGGAAAAATTCTGTCAGCTTACACTGTCAAAGACGGTGGGGTTCTTGAAGCAGTCAGCAAAATGGCGTTCGGGAACGGAATCGGGGTTGCTTTCAACAACGATTACGAACTGAAATCATACCTGAGCAAAGATTATGGAAACATTGTGGTTGAAATCGAATCTGAAAGTGATCTTAAAGAAATCGGTGAATACCGTATCGTCGGTACGACCATCAATTCTCCAATCCTTTCATACAAAGGACAATCAGTGTCTCTTGAAGATGCTTATGCAATGAACAAATCAGTGTTGGAGTCAATCTATCCGACTCGTAAAACAGCACCAACTAACGATATCAAAATCGCTAACTGCAAATACCGCAGCGAGCTTAAACCAAAAGAAGCAGTGGAAACACCATTGGTTGTAATTCCGGTATTCCCGGGAACCAACTGTGAGTGGGATTCTCAACGGGCGTTCGAAAGAGCCGGAGCTGAAGTTCAATTGGTTCAAATTCGCAACTTGACAACTGAAATGCTTAAAGACTCGATCGATGCTTTGGAAGCGGCAATCAAAAAAGCCAATATCGTGATGCTGCCAGGTGGATTCTCAGCTGGTGACGAACCTGAAGGTTCGGCGAAATTCATCGCGACATTCCTGCGCAATCCTAAACTTAAAGCGGCAATCGACGACTTGCTTGAAAACCGTGACGGTCTGATGATCGGTATCTGTAACGGATTCCAGGCATTGGTTAAACTTGGTCTGTTGCCTTATGGTGAAATCAAAGAAATGGATGCAAGTGATCCGACTTTGACTTTCAATACCTTGGGGCGCCACGTATCTCAATTCGTGGATACGCGAATCGGTTCAGTTAACTCACCATGGCTTTCATTCGTAGGAGTCGGAGATGTTCATACAATTCCGGTATCTCATGGTGAAGGTAGATTCGTTGCCAATGATGAAGTTATTGAAGAATTGTTCAATAACGGACAAGTATTCTCACAATATGTCAATCGTGACTTCAAACCAACTATGGAAACTCCATACAACCCTAATGGTTCAATCGCAGCAATCGAAGGAATCATTTCGAAAGATGGACGTATCTTAGGTAAGATGGGACACAGCGAACGTCAAGGTGACAACCGTTATAAAAATATTTACGGACGTTTCGATCAACAGTTATTCGAAGCTGGGGTCAATTATTTTAAAAACAGATAGGAGACAGTAATGTTAAATAGATATTCACGCGAAGTAATGCGCAATATTTGGAGCGAACAAAGCAAGTTTGAAGCTTGGTTGAAAGTTGAAATTATGGCTTGTGAAGCCTGGTCTACTTTAGGGGAAATCCCTAAAGAAGACGTTGATGCTTTATGGAAAAACGCTTCATTCGATATTGACCGTATTTATGAAATTGAAAAAGATACCCGCCATGACGTTGTGGCTTTCACCAGAGCCGTTTCGGAAACTTGCGGTCCTGAAAAGAAATGGGTTCATTACGGGTTGACTTCTACTGACGTAGTTGACACAGCTTATGGATACCTGTACAAACAAGCAAATGAAATCTTACGTGAAGATATCAAAGCTTTCATGGAAACTTTGAAATCTCAAGCATTGAAATATAAAGACACTGTCTGCATGGGACGTACTCATGGGGTTCATGCTGAAATCACGACTTTCGGATTGAAATTCGCTTTATGGTATGAAGAAATGAAACGTAACGTTGAACGTTTCGAATTGGCTGCGGCTGCGGTTGAAGCCGGTAAAATTTCCGGAGCGGTTGGTACTTTCGCCAACACACCACCTCAAGTTCAGGATTATGTTTGTGAAAAATTGGGAATCAACTCTTCAAATATTTCAACTCAAACATTGCAAAGAGACCGTCATGCCCAATATTTCTCTACTTTGGCATTAATCGGTTCTTCACTGGAAAAAATGGCTGTTGAAATCCGTCACCTTCAAAGAACTGAAGTTCGTGAAGTTGAGGAATTCTTCCGTAAAGGTCAAAAAGGATCTTCAGCGATGCCTCATAAACGTAACCCGATTTCTTCAGAAAACATCACTGGATGTTCAAGAGTATTGCGCGGTTACATGATGACATCATATGAAAACATCCCATTATGGCACGAAAGAGATATTTCCCATTCATCAGCGGAAAGAATCATCGCACCAGATGCGACAGCGTTGCTTGATTACATGTTGACTCGTTTCAACGGAATTCTGGCTAACCTGACTGTGTTCGAAGATAACATGTTGGAAAATATCAACAAAACTTATGGAGTTATCTTCTCACAAAGATTCATGCTTAAACTGATTGAAAAAGGATGGTCACGTGAAGAAGCATATGATACAGTGCAACCAAACGCAATCAAATCTTGGGAAAACAAAATTCCATTCAAATCACTGATGGAAGCATCTGACAAAGTTAGATCTACTTTGACTCAAGAAGAAATTGATGATTGTTTCAATCCTCAATATCAAGTAAAAAACGTCGACATCATCTTCAAAAGAGTCGGATTATTATAATGAAAAAGCACCCTGTTCGTTTGAACAGGGTGTTGTTTTTTGGATTTGGGGTAATCAAAATGACTTGGAATCAGTTTTTTTTGGCTTTGAATTTTTCCGGTCGAAGCATCTGAAACATGGCGAGGGTAATCAGGAACCAAATCAAAATTCCCAGCAGGAAAAACCAAACCGAAAATACATCTTCCATTGAAAAGACAATCATGGCAACAAATAGACTGAGTTGTCATGATTGGTTGAACTTAAAAAAAAAGCGGATTGCTACAAATACGGTCATAAGGATTCCCTTTTCTATCAAAAATATATGCCACTAAAAATACCTGGGAAGATAGCGTTAATAGATGGCACTAATCAACATGGAGGTTATTACATGTTGATTATTATACGTTAATTACTGAATTTTGGCACAGACGGGTGTTCATCTGGCCTTCTTTCAGGACTTTGGAAAATCATATTTATCATCCTGGTGATATAATAGTATAATGGGGTTATGGAGGGTTATTTTATGGAATTTGAAAACAAAGTGGTGGTGATTACCGGCTGCGCTCGGGGAATCGGTAAAACCATCAAGGAAGAGTTTGAAAAGCATGGAGCGTTGGTGGCTGGAATCGATTTGCTTGAAAACGATTATTTCGTCGGGGATCTGGCTTCAAAAGATGTACTGGAGCAGTTTACTGCCAAGGTGGTCGGGGATTTCGGTCATATCGACATTCTCATCAACAATGCCATGCCGTTAAACAAAGGGATTGACAGTTGCAGCTATGAGGAGTTTTTGACTTCTTTGCAAGTGGGAGTGGCCGCGCCATACTATCTTACCAAACTGTTGTTGCCCTATTTCAATGATGGAGCGTCAATCATCAATATCTCATCCTCGCGGGATCGGATGAGTCAACCGATGACCGAGAGTTACACTGCCTCTAAAGGCGGAATCGCCGCTTTGACTCACGCTCTGGCGGTAACATTGCAGGGCAAAGTCCGGGTCAACTCGATTTCGCCAGGCTGGATTGATACCTCATTCAAGGAATACGAGGCACCGGATGCATTGCAACATCCGGTCAACCGGGTAGGCAATCCCTTGGACATCGCCAATATGGTCCTTTTTTTGAGCAGTGACAAGGCGGGCTTTATCACCGGCGAGAATATCTGTATTGATGGGGGAATGACCAGGCAAATGATTTATCATGGTGAAAATGGCTGGTCTTACAATCCTGATGACTGACTCAATTAATCATAATGTATTTTTATTCACTAATATTAGCTTGTTTGTGTCTAACTAAATTGACAGTTGGCCCAAAGGGCTTTACAATGTTATTGAGGAGTTGATCATATGATATTCAAACTAGATGATGAAATGATTGAGGGATTGGTTCTGGAGATAATTTCCAGGAGTGAAGATGGAAATTACGGCTTTGAAATCAATCAGGAGTTGAACCGTTATTTCAATATTGATGAATCACGACTTTTCATGGTGCTGCAGAATCTGGCCCGGAAAAATCTGATTGAGATGGATGACCGCTATCCAAATGGCAAAAAGCGCCGTTACTATAAAATCAATGACAGCGGTCTGGTTGTGAAGGACAAATTGCATGATGAATGGAGTAAATTCAAGCAGGGGATTTCTTCAATAATTAATTGAGGTGATGACTAATGACAAAATACGAATTTCTTGAACGTTTGGAAAATAATCTAAGAGATGTCGATTACCAGCTCAGACATGAAACGCTGAGATTTTATGAGGATTTTATTGACAATTCCAATCAGGATGAAAGTGAAGTTATCGCTGGCTTGAAAAGCCCGGAACAGATTGCCCGGGACATCAAAGAAAACACCGCTCAAAAATCGAGCCAGGGTTTCCAGGACAAACAAACAAGTCACCATTACTACGGTAACCGTCCGGAAACTCACCATGACAATAATCAGGCTCGCAATGTTCTGTTGATCATTGCGCTTGTCTTCATTTTTTCAATCGGAATTGGCGGAATCGGCGGCGTGTTTGGAATATTCTTTGGAATATTCGGGGGCTTATTCGGCCTGCTTGTGGCCTTGTTTACCTTTGGAGCCATCTCTTTTTTCTGGGGTGTGACTTCGTTACTGGAAATAAGCGGAACCATGGATTTTGGCAATATCCTGATTCATGTCGGAACTTTTCTGGTTTATATCTCGCTGACCTTTCTTTGGCTGGCGCTGTTTATCGGAATCATCAGATCGTTGCCGGCAATAATCAAGGTCGTCAAAGATTTGGTTGGCCGCCTCTTGAATTGGCTAAGGGGGATGTTTAAATGAAACGCTTAAGCAGCAGTCTGTTTAGATTTTTTGGAGCAGCATTGATAATCGGAATCTGTCTGATGGGAATCGGGTATGGAATCACTGAGCAAAACAGTTTCGAACTTAGCGATATTATCCGTTGGCACGTGGTCAATAACAATGATTACCAGGAAATGAATGTTTCCAATGTGATGAACATCAATATCAATACCAACTCACGGGTGATTTTCAAGCAGGGTTCCAGCCTGAAAGTCCGTTACACCGATGATAATTTGAAACTGGTGGATGACGGGGTGACGCTGACTATCTCAGACACCACCGTGAATCGTTTCCATTTCATGTTCAACAATGTCGTTGGCAATACCGTGGTGATTGAATATCCTGAGGATTATTTGTTCAATAATGTATCAATCAATGTCGATGCCACCAGCATTGAGATTGAAGATTTGATGGCGTTGAATCTGACCATCGATAATGATGCCGCCAGCACGGTAATTGAAAATTCATCAATTACCAATATTGATTTTGACAGTGATGTCGGCTCAACCATAATGAGAGATGTCGATTTCGCCAGCCTGGATGGAGTTATGGATGTAGGCAGCTGTCAGATTTATCTGATTGATGATGTGGTCAATTATACTGTCCATCTCAGCGGTGATGTTGCCAGTATTCAAGTCGATGGCAACAATGTCGGTGACTTCACTCAAATCGGAGCGACCGAAAAAGAGATCAGCATCGAAAGTGATGTTGGAAATATCCAGATTTATTCAAAACAATAACTGGAAATCCTGCTTGTGACAAGCAGGATTTTTTGGTATGAAAAGAGGGCACCGGAAGGAGTTTGTAGTGCCTGAAAATGAAGGTGAAAAAGGATGGAGATAATATTATGCTTCTTGTTTGTTGCGGCGATGATAATAGGCCAGACCGGGAACTGCCACTACTACACCAAGGAGGTCACAAATATTGTAAATGATTTTGTGATTTTCGACTTGGCGGACTGACATCACAGCCTGATGGATTGTCTGAAGAGAATAAATCATGTATAATCAAGTTATCAAAAGATGTTACCCATTTGACTAATGAATTGGATTGCTCAGATCCAATCTGCAAAATCTGCAAACTTATTGGCAACGGGAAACAGAAAAAAGGGAGTATCTTGAAATGGAAGAGAAAAAAAGAAAAATGATTCCAGTTACACCGTTGGAGTTGATCTTTGATTTGGTGACGGTATTCGCCTTGTCGCAACTGACCAGTCATCTGATGAATCATCTCAATGTGAGCGGACTATTGGAAATGGTGGTGATGATTGCAGCAATTTATACGGTTTGGGCCTATACAAGTTTCGAAGCGACTATTATTGATGTAAGAAAACCAGCCACCCAGGCGATGATCATAGTTGTAACACTGTTGGGGATTTTTATGATTTCGGGAATCGAGAGCGCCTTTGGCCATAACAGTTGGCATTTTGTCGGGCCTTTTATCCTGATTCAGCTCAGTCATGCCTTCTTCACTAATTTCTTTGCTGAAGATGCGATGATGAAGCGTCATTTCAACAATATGGCAATCTGGATTATGGCCACTGTACCGCTGTGGCTGATCGGGGCGTTTTTCAATGGTCACGTCAGACTGATAATCTGGGGCGCAGCGGCGGTGATTGATGTGATGGGAACCTGGATGGCTCATCCGCTGCCTGGAAAAGTCATGACAACTGAAAATATTGATTTTGATGCGGAACACATTTTGGAAAGAAGCCGATTGTTCTTGATTATCGCCTTGGGGGAGGCGGTTTTCACCCTGGCTGAGACCCTGGGGGAAGTTGAACTGACTCCGCTTATCATCGCATTGGCTATTTGTGGTTTTGCGGGAATAATTTCGATGTGGGCGATGTACTTCTGGGGCGCCGACGAGGTGGTCGAACATCGGGCTAATAGAACCGACAATCCGATCTTGATGGGGCGGCTGATGACCAATGGTCTGATTGTCGTGGTGACCGCCTTGATCTTCTTTGGGGTTGGAGTCCGGACAGTCATTGAAGAACCCTTCGAACATCTCACCTTGCTGCCGGCAATCCTGTTGAGCCTGGGGGCAATTCTCTATATCATGACCCAGGTCTGGTATGCATTTTTTGCGTTTAAAAACAGTTCCTGGCAAAGAGTCATTGCAGTCGTTCTTATCGCCGGGGGAGCCTTTGGAGTTTATCATCTCGCGGCGCTTTGGTCGTTGGTTCTGGTAGCTGTTATTTTGACAGTCCTGGCCGTTCTGGTGGTAATTCGTCCGGACAAATGATTTTTAAAGCCGGTATCTCCCAATTAAAGGGGGTGACCGGTTTTTTTTCAGTTCTTACTCAAGCCAGGCGTTACTGCGATATATTACGGATATCTAGACAAAAGATTGTATTAGTTTAGGAAATTTTGTATAATACCCTTGTGAGGTAAAATCATGAGAGACTTAAATAAAGTTAAAAGTATAGTAGTTAAAATCGGCAGTTCATCCCTGTGTGATGACTGCAATCGAATAAATAAAGAGAAAATATTGAAGCTGATCAGCCAGATTGCGAAAATCAAACGCAAAGGCTACAAGGTCACTGTTGTTTCTTCGGGAGCAATCATGGCGGGAATGGCCAAACTGAACCTTGATATCAAGCCCTCAACAGTCCCCCAGAAGCAGGCCCTGGCGGCAATCGGGCAGGCATCATTGATGCAGATCTATGAAGATCTGTTCGACCTGTTCGAACTTAAATGTGCCCAGGTTTTAATCAACCATGACGATTTCGATGAAAGGCTGCGATTGCTGAATCTGACCAATGCCTTGAATTCGATGTTTGAATACGATGTCATCCCAATTGTCAACGAAAACGACACCTTGGCGGTTGATGAGATCAAGGTCGGTGACAACGATACGCTGGCAGCCCTTTTGGCTCCGATGGTGGATGCCGACTTGCTGGTGCTGGTGTCCGATATTGACGGTTTGTATGATGATAATCCTCATACCAATCCGGATGCCAAACTGATTGAAAATGTCGCCATGATCGATGACAAAATCAAATCAATGGCCAAGGATCCTGTTTCCAAAGTTGGAACCGGAGGGATGGTGACCAAAATCAAGGCGGCCAAAATTGTCAATGATTATGGCTGTGCCATGGCGATTGTCAATGGTCAACAGGAAAACGTGATTGTCGACCTGATTGAAGGTGCCAATGTCGGAACCTGGTTCGATGGCAAGGCCGGAAGAACTCTCAGCGCCCGTCAGCACTGGCTTTTCCACCGTTCGCACCCGAAAGGTACGATTGTGGTTGATGATGGAGCGGCCAAAGCGATTGTCCTAAAAAGAACTTCACTGCTGCCAAAAGGGATTATCGCTGTAAGAGGTGATTTCTTGATGTCGGCGGTTGTCGAAGTAGTCGATGCCATGGGAAACACCCTGGCTCGCGGTCAGACCAATTATTCGTCTGATGAAATTAAATTGATAAAGGGATTGAATACCAACCAGATCGAGTCAGTCTTGCACTACAAGGATTATGATACTATTATCCACGCTGACAACCTGGTTTTAAACAAGGAGTAGATTAATGGATGCAAAAATAATTGAACAACTGGAAAAAACAAAAGCTGCCAAAAAATTCATGTTGGTATGCGAAGCGAAAACCAAAGAGTTGGCGCTGACTAAAATTGCGGAAAAACTAAAAGCCAGTACGGCGCTGATTGTTGAAGAAAACAAGAAAGACATCGCCTGTGCCAAAGACAACGGAATCTCCGATGCCATGGTTGATCGACTGTTGCTGACTGAAGAGAGAATCATCGCCATCGCTGACGATGTGCTCAAAGTCCGTGACTTGCAAGATCCTATCGGTGATGTGATTAGAACCATCGAACGGCCAAATGGAATCGTGATCAAACAGGTTCGGATTCCAATTGGAACTGTCGGAGTCATTTATGAATCTCGTCCTAACGTGACGGTTGATATTGCGGCTATCTGTATCAAAACCAACAATGTAGCAGTCTTGAAAGGTGGCAAAGAAGCAATCAATTCCAACCGGATTTTGGTTAAACTGATGAATGAAGCAACCAAGGACATTTTACCGGATGGATGTATCGAACTGATTGAAACCAGTGACCGCAGCCAGATCAATGAACTGATGCAGTCAAATGAATATCTTGATGTTATTATTCCAAGGGGATCGGCATCACTGATTCAGGCGGTTGTCAAGAATGCTTCAGTACCGGTAATCGAAACCGGAGCTGGAATCTGTCACCTGTATGTCGACAAGGAAGCTGATCTTGAGATGGCCCTTAAAATTGCCATGAACGCCAAAGTTCAGCGTCCATCGGTATGTAATGCTATCGAAACCCTGTTGGTTGCAAAAGATGTAGCCGATGAATTCGTGTTGAAAGTTGCCGGAGAATTCAAAAAACATAATGTCAAAATCTATGGTGACCAAAAAGTTCAGTCACTGATCGACTGTGAAAAAGCGACACCAAAAAACTATGCCACTGAATATGATGACTATATCATCAATATCAAAGTGGTTGAAGATGTCAATGAAGCCATTGAACATATTTACCAATACAGCACCAAACATTCGGAGTCAATTGTGACAACCAACGAAGCGACTGCGGAATACTTCCTCAATGCGCTGGATTCGGCTTGTGTCTACCACAATGCTTCGACTCGATTCTCGGATGGGGGCGAATTCGGATTTGGAAGCGAAGTCGGAATTTCGACTCAAAAACTGCATGCACGAGGACCTCTTGGACTTCAAGAGATGACTTCTGCAAAATATAAAATCTATGGAAAGGGGCAAATAAGGGAATGAACGTAGATAAAAGAGTAGAAAAAGCAATGGCAATTAGAGCAAAAAAGTACAATTGTGCTCAAACTGTCATTGGAGCGTATGAAGACATGGTTGACGTGCCTTTTGATGATCTGATGAAATTAGCGGAATCACTGGGAGGCGGAATCGCTGGTACTGGTGGCGCTTGCGGTGTTTTGACCGGAGCGACAATCGTGATGGGTCTGATCAAAGGAGTAAGTGAAGCCAATCCAGATCACAAATTCGCTTTGAACAAGGAAGTACAAGGCTTGATCAAAGAGTTCAGCGATTCGCATGGAACAATCAACTGTTTCGAGCTTAAAGGTGATGTCAATCCGGAAATCCGGCTGAAAGACAGCACCTGCAATGAACTGATTTTTGAAACGGTTCGTCTGATTGACAAATATTTATAAGCATTCCAATCCCGGAAATTCCGGGATTTTTTTATTGACATTTGATTGACCAGGTCTATAATGTTAGTATACTAATCAATAATGTTAGTGCACTAACTATTAAGGAGGCGCGTATGAAAGAAGAGCGGATTGAACAGTTGTCTCATGATATTCATTCCCTGACCAAGGAATTCCGGGATTATGGGATTCGCCAGTTCAAGGATACGGATTTGAATCCCTATCAGGCCCGATTGCTGGGGATTGTCGAAAAATACAAGGATCTCAATCAGGCCCAGTTGGCGCGAAAACTGGAAATCACGCCGGCAACGTTGTCGGTGCGAATCAAGAAGCTTGAAGAGGCGGGCTTTTTAAAAAGAGTTGAAGACGACAATGACAAGCGGAATTATCGCCTGGAGTTGACCGAAACCGGAAAAGCCAATCTACTGGGAATCAGGGATATCTTCAAAAATTCGTCCAAACAACTGTTTCAGGGGTTAAGTGACCAGGAACTGGAAACTTTGATTGAAATAGTTGCCAAATGTCGAAACAATATAAAGGAAGCGGATTAGAAAATGACAAAGTTGAAAAAATTCTATTTAAAATATTTACTGGGAATTCTGGCTTGTGTGGCCCTGCTGGTAGTGCAGGCCCAAGGTCAGTTGGAATTGCCCGACAGAATGTCCAATATCGTGACAATCGGGGTCCAATCAGGGGGGAATGAGGATGTGATTCCGGAAATCATCTCCACTGAAACGTACGAACATCTGCTGGTCTTTTTGGAAGACTCAACCGAGTTCGTCCATGATTACCGTTATCTCACCAGGGAGGACCTCACTGAAGCGGCGGCAGCCAAATATCCGGATTTCACTGAAGGATACGAATATGTTCCCGTTTCAAGTGAAAACGGGGAACGCGAAACCCGAATGGCAACGCAACTGGAAATGCCGCTGATTATCGTCAATATGATTGATAGCGGGAATACCGGCGGCAATGATTACCTGGAAATTCCTGAAGGCATGGATGCCTACCAGATGTTTGCGCTGATGCCAGCTGCCCAAAAGGCGGAGATTCTGGGGCAGATTGAGGAAAACCTTTCCCAAATGGGGGAATCAACCCTTTCAATCGCTACCAGCAGTGCGGTCCTGGATATCTATGTATCTTTGGGGGCCGATGCTTCATCGATCCAATCGAACTATGTAATCGACAAAGGGATTGAAATGTTGATCGTGGCATTGGTGGTATCGGTAGCTACGATTGCCGGCGGTTATTTTGCGGCCAAAGTCGGAGCCGGGGTTGCCCGTGATGTCCGTAAGGCGGTTTTCGATAAGGTGGCTCAATTTTCGCAAAATGAGTTCCACAACTTCTCGACTGCTTCACTGATCACCAGAACCACCAATGATATCACTCAGGTTCAAAATGTGACTGTAATGCTTTTAAGAATTGCCTTGTTTGCTCCAATCATGGGGATCATGGCAATTGTCAAGGCAATCAATTTCGCCCCTTCAATGACTTGGATTGTCTGGATGGTAATGGTCATCCTGCTGGTGGTCATCGGCTTGATGTTTGCTGTGGTGGTACCTAAATTCCGGCTGGTGCAACGACTGGTTGACCGCTTGAATCTGGTTATGCGGGAAAACCTCAGCGGAATCCTGGTAATCAGAGCGTTTGGGAATGAACAAGTTTCCAAAGAAAGATTCGAGGCAGCCAACAAGGATCTCCTTGATGTCAACATTTTCGTCAACCGGGTAATGGTTACCATGATGCCAATCATGATGTTTCTGTTCAATGTCACCGTGCTATTGGTAATCTTCTTTGGTTCTCAGCAGGTTGACAGCGGCTCGATTGCCATCGGTCAGGTAATGGCATTCGTTCAATATGCGATGATGATTTTGATGTCCTTCTTGATGTTGGGAATGATTTTCTTCATGGTCCCAAGAGCATCAGTAGCCGCACGAAGGATCAGCGAAGTTCTGGAAACTGAAATCGTGGTCAAAGATCCAATCACAGCAAAATCATTCCAAAACAGTGAACGGGGAAAACTGGAGTTCAATCAAGTAAGTTATGCTTATCCTCATGCGACTGAACCGGTCATCTGTGATATCACCTTTGAGGCCAATCCGGGCGAGGTTACCGCAATAATCGGTTCAACCGGTTCTGGTAAGACCACCCTGATCAATTTGATTCCCCGATTGCTTGAAGCTACCAGCGGCAGCGTCAAAGTCAACGGAATTGACGTCAAAGAAGTGTCCCAACATGATCTTCGCGAAGTTATCGGTCTGGTGCCGCAAAATGCGAAACTGTTCTCCGGTACGGTAAAAGAGAATTTGAGCTACGGTAATCCTGAGATTACTGATGAGGAACTTGAAGAAATCATCGAGATTTCCCAAGCCAAGGAATTCCTGGCGGGAATCGAAGAAGGTATCGAGGCTCCGGTTTCCCAGGGCGGAACCAACTTCTCTGGCGGACAGCGTCAACGTCTGGCAATTGCCAGAGCCCTGGCTAAAAAAGCTGACCTGTATATCTTTGATGATTCATTCTCGGCGCTTGACTTTAAGACTGATGCTACTTTGCGTTCCCGTCTTGGTGATATGATTGCTAAAACAAATTCATCAATCTTGATTGTCGGGCAAAGAATTGCTTCGATCATGAATGCCAACCAGATAATTGTCCTTGATGAGGGGAGAATCGTCGGAAAAGGCACTCATGATGAGCTGATGAAAGATTGTCAGGTTTATTTGGAAATAGCCCAATCACAATTGTCTAAGGAGGAACTTGAACATGGCAGATAATCAAAGAAGAGGACCTCAACGCCGTGGACCTGGCGGAATGCATGGCATGGGCAATGGGGAAAAAGCTAAAAACCTCAAGGTCGCCTTGACTAAAGTATTCAATTATTTAAGACCATATCGCATGCGGCTGTTGGTAGTTATTATTTTCGGGATTATTGCGACAATCTTCAACATCGTCGGACCGAAAATCTTGGCTCAGGCAACTGATGAGATGGTTTCAGGGATTATGGCCAAAGTTCAGGGTACCGGAGGAATCGATTTTGATCGGATCCTTGAAATTGTCCTGCTTTTGGCAGGCCTATATGTAATTTCCATGGTATTTAGTTTTATCCAAGGCTGGATCGTGACTGATGTTGCCCAAAAGGTATCATTCAATCTCCGTAACGAAATCAATGATAAAGTTGAACGGATGCCCTTAAAATACTTTGATACTCATTCGCTGGGAGATACTCTGTCACGGGTAACCAATGACGTCGATACCATGGCTCAGACCCTCAACCAGGCTTTGTCTCAAATTATCAACTCGACGATCACGGTTATCGGGGTAGTCATCATGATGCTGACTATCTCATGGCAGATGACCCTGGTGGCGGTAATCGTCATTCCGGTCACTTTCATCCTGATCGGTCTGGTTATGGGACGCTCGCAACGGTTCTTCAAACAGCAACAAGCGTCACTTGGTTCGGTCAATGGTCAGGTTGAAGAAATCTACGGGAACCATCAGATTGTCAAAGCATATAATGGCGAGAAAAAAGCGGTGGAGCAGTTCAACCACTATAATGATGAATTGTACAACTCGGCTTGGAAATCACAGTTGTTCTCAGGCTTGATGCGTCCGATTTCGACTTTCGTCGGTAATGTCGGATATGTGTTTGTAGTCTTGATCGGAGGATATCTGGCTCATGGTGGCAGCGTCACTATCGGGGGAATTCAGGCCTTCATCCAATATGTCAACCAAATCAATCAGCCTTTGGGTCAGATTGCCCAAACGATGAGTTTGTTGCAGTCAACCGGTGCGGCAGCGGAACGGATCTTTGAATTCCTTGAAGAAGAGGAACTCGAACCTTCAAAAACTATCATGGCTCAAGAAGAATATGAAAGCATTCAGGGTCATGTCAAGTTTGAAAATGTTCATTTCGGTTATAATCCTGAAGTGACAGTCATCAACGATTTCTCTTTGGATATCAAGGCCGGGGAGACCATTGCGATTGTCGGTCCTACCGGAGCTGGAAAGACGACAATTGTCAAACTGTTGATGCGTTTCTATGAATTAAACGGTGGTAAAATCAAGATTGACGGTCATGACATCAAGGACTTCTCTTATCATGATCTTCGCAATCTGTTCGGGATGGTCTTGCAGGATACTTGGCTTTTCAATGGTTCAATCGAAGAGAACCTGAAATACGGTAATCTTAGTGCCACAGACGAAGAGCTTGAAAGAGCGGCTAAAATGGCTTATGTCGATCACTTCGTTCACACCATGGAAGATGGCAAAGAAACCATCATCAATGAAGATTCTTCCAATATTTCTCAAGGCCAAAAGCAGTTGTTGACAATTGCCCGGGCATTTTTGAAGGATCCGAAGATTCTGATTCTCGATGAAGCTACTTCTTCAGTTGATACCAGAACCGAAGTTCTGATTCAAAAAGGAATGGAGCGGTTGATGAAAGATCGTACCAGCTTCATTATCGCCCATCGGCTTTCAACTATCCGGGGAGCGTCGAAAATCATCGTTCTTAACGAAGGTGATGTAGTTGAAGTTGGTAACCATGATCAACTGATGGCTCAAAACGGTTTTTATGCGGATCTCTACAATTCGCAGTTTGCATCATAAAGCGAGATATTCTCGCTTTTTTTTAGTAAACAATTGCATTAGTGGTGATATTTTAGTAAACTTGTAATAGTTATAAGTGGTAACATACTGCTAAAAATATGTATTATATAGGAGGATAAACCGGCCTTTGGGGCTTGGTTGATAAATTTATGGTAAAAAATATAATTGGGGGCATTGCGGTTGGAATCGCCAATGTGATTCCCGGAGTCAGCGGGGGGACCATGATGGTCATCCTGGGAATTTTCGAGCGGATGATGGAAGTCATTTCCCGGATAACCAAGCCGAACAACAAACATCTCATGGAAGACATTGTCTTTCTGGCTCAGGTGCTTATTGGAGCAGGAGTTGGGGTGATTGGCTTTGCGAACTTGCTGGAGATTTTGTTTGCATCTTTTCCAACCCCGACAATCTGGTGGTTCATCGGCTTGATTGCCTGGAGTATTCCCCTGTTTGTCAAAAAAGAGATGGCTGGCAAGAAATTCTACTGGCTTTCATTTGTGATTGGGGCCGGTCTGATTTTCGGACTTGAATACCTCAATCCCGGATCGACTGAAGTTGAAACTTCGGTAATCTTTCCGGCAGTAACCCTGATGCATCTGGCTACCATGTTGTTGGTGGGGCTAATTGGTGGAGCCACCATGTTGATGCCTGGGGTTTCCGGGAGTCTGGTGTTGTTGATTATCGGACAGTATTATTTGTTTAAATCATATTTGGCCAATGTGACATCTTTTGAAATCGATGTCTTGATTTCTTTGGCTTTTATCGGTATCGGAGTGTTGATTGGAATTGTATCAAGTGCCAAAGTATGTGCGTTCTTCATTGCAAATCATGAAGACGGATTCCTGTCATTCATTTTGGGTCTTATCTGTGCTTCAAGTCTGATCTTGATTCCTTATAGCGCTCAATACTCAATGACAACTATTATCGCCAGTGTGGCGGCATTCGCCATGGGCGGAGTCATTGTACAGGCTTTAGGCAAAATCAAATAGATTGGATGGGATAGGGATGAATGTTGAAATAGTAAACGTAGGAACTGAATTGCTGCTTGGTGAGATTGTCAATACCAATGCCACTTACCTGCAGAATATGTGCAAGGAACTCGGGATCAATGTTTTTTATCAACAGGTAGTCGGTGACAATCCCGATCGGGTAAAAGACGCCTTGGATACCGCTTTTAGAAGGGGCGCCGACTGTGTTATCACAACCGGAGGGTTGGGACCGACCCAGGATGATCTGACCAAGGAGATTTCAACCGATTATCTGGGCTTGGAATTGGAATACATTCCTGAAGAAGCCGACAAGGTCATGGCGAAATTATTGTTCTTGACCTATGATCAGGAAGTAACTTCTAACAACCTCAAACAGGCATTTTTCCCGCCTGATTGTACTGTATTGGAAAACGAAGTGGGAACGGCCAATGGCTGTATCATGGAAAACAATGGCCGGATGATTGTCAATCTGCCCGGACCACCAAAAGAGATGGTCTTCATGGTTGATAATTACCTCAAGCCGTATTTGGAAAAATTCAAAAGCGAGATCCTGTACACTCAGGATATTTATACTTTGGGAATCGGTGAAAGCGCCGTGGCCCACTACCTTGATGAAATCATCAAGAACCAGACTGAAGTATCGATTGCGCTCTACGCATCGGAAATCAGTGTGCGAATCCGTCTGGCGGTCAAATCTTTATCAAAAGAAGCAGCCAATGAAAAGATGGCTCTGGTGCGAAAACAGATTGAAACGATCCTGGCCGAACATATCGTCGGTAAGATTGATGTTCCTGAATATGTATATCAACACATTCCACCATATAAGATTATCCAACCAGAATCTCTGGATCTGTTCACCTTGCCGATTGGTCCTAAACAAGGTGATGAAATGATTATCACCTTGACCCTTGAAGATTATCATCTGGGACAGGAAGTCATGGTCCATATCAGTTATGGCGACAAGGAAGAGACTCGCTCAATCCGTTTTCTCGGGGAAGCCAGCTATTCCCGTCAGAAAATCGAACATCGGATTCTCGAAGTGATTGTCAAAATATTATAATAATTGTCAAGCGACATCTTGAAGGTACATCTTTCATGAGTCGCTTTTTTTTTGCCTGTCGATCTTGAGGGGAGTCGATGTTTTGACAATTTGACAAGTTCACCCTATAATGGGGAATATAAACATTCAAAATAGCAGCGGCGTATATGATTCGCTAGGCTGGCTGGGAGGAAAAGTTATGGAATATCTGACATTGAATAATGGTCTTAAAATGCCTGTTTTGGGACTGGGAACCTGGGATCTTCGGGGAAAGCAGTGCATTGAAAGTGTCAAAGAGGCTATCGAACTGGGGTACCGCCTGATTGATACTGCTCAGATGTATGACAACGAAAAAGAAATCGGACAAGCCATCAGCGATTCCAATGTCAACAGGGCCGAGCTTTTTATCACCACCAAAATCTTCCGTCCCAACAACAGTTATCAGGCCACCAAAAAGGCCATCGCTGTTTCACTTGAAAATCTGCAACTCGATTATCTCGATTTGTTGTTGATCCATGAGCCTTATCAGGAGTCAATTGAAATGTATCGGGCGATGAAAGAGGCATATGATGAAGGAAAAGTCAAAGCGATTGGAATTTCCAATTTCAGTCGGGCTCGCTATGCTGATTTTGTCAACAGATATGGCGAGATTCCGGCCCTCAATCAGGTTGAAGCCCATGTGTTTTATCAACAAAGAGACCTTTATGAACTGATGGAGAAGACCGGAACCTGCATGCAGGCCTGGAGTCCCTTTGCCGCCGGTAAAAACAATTACTTTGAAAATCCGGTTCTGTGCGAATTGGGTCAAAAGTACGGCAAGAGTGCCGCCCAGATCGGACTTCGTTACCTGGTTCAAAATGGGATCGGAGTCATTCCCAAATCGGCACGAAAGGAAAGACTGATTGAAAACATGACCATCTTCGATTTCACCATCGCCGAGGATGATCTCAGATTGATTCAAAACCTCGACAACCATAAATCGCTGTTTGGCTGGTATGATTGATAGTATGTAACTCGGTAATTTGATTTTGCCGAGTTTTTGTTTTTTCGCCCAAAAAAAATCGATGACGGGAAAGCACTGGTTTGAGTCCTTCCCGTCATCGACGGCATTGTTATTTATCTAAAATTCCTTGGACCACTTCATCTTTTACGGTAACACCTGCTGCTTCCAATTCAGCGATTTTTTTGGCGAATTGTGGAAGGAAATGTTTATGAGCGATCAATAATTCGTCACAAATACGTTTTGCAGTTGTTCCACCTGAGATTTGTGGATTCAAAGTGAATGCTTGTAATAATGTTCCATAATCTCCAGTTACTGCAGCTTCGATAACACATTGTTCCATGTTTTTCATTACTTGCAGCCAACCTTTTGAAGCGTAATCCATATCTCCCCAAGCGATAGCCATTGGACCTGCACTTGACATGTATGTAGATACTTCTACTGCACAGTCAACTGGTAAGAATGGGATAGCTCCATTGTTTCTTGTTGAAACAACGATGTGAGTTTTCTTGTCTCCGTAGATAGATGCGATAGTTTCGCAAGCAGCATCACTGTAGTGAGCCCCACCACGTTTAGCCAATTGTTCAGGTTTATGATCCAAGTTAGGATCTTTGTATAATTCGAACAGTTCTGCTTCAGTTTGTTTAACTTGTTCAGCACGAGTTCCTTTACCATTGTAATCTTCCAATAAGTGATCAAGCATATCTGTTTGCATATAGTAATAACGGTGGTATCCACAAGGAATCATTCCCATTTGATCAACGATTTCTTTTGTGATTGGACAGTCAGCGATATTAGCTGGGATACCAGCATCAGCATCATACATACGATCGATTACTTTTTGAGTGATGTTGTTTCCAGCTTTGTCATATACTTTATGCCAGTGGAAATGGTTTAAACCGGCGAAACGATAGTTCATATCTTCAAGTTTCATTTCTAACATTTCAGGTTCAGCCATCATTGCACCAACTGGTACGTTACATAATCCGATAACTTTTTCCCATCCACCTTTTCTCAGGATAGCTTCAGTAACCATTCCAGATGGATTAGTGAAGTTAACCAACCAGGCATCAGGACATAATTCTTTCATGTCTTCAACGATGTCCAGGATTACTGGGATAGTTCTAAGTGCTTTGAAGATTCCTCCGGCACCATTTGTTTCTTGTCCCATTACACCGTAGCTAAGTGGGATTCTTTCGTCTTTGATCCGAGCATTCAATAAACCAACCCGGAATTGGGTAGTAACGAAATCAGCATCTTTCAATGCTTCACGACGATCTAAAGTCAAATGTACTTTAACATCATAAGGAGAAGCGTCCCACATTCTTTGAGCCATTTTCCCAACGATTTCCATTTTTTCTTTACCAGCTTCGATATCAACAAGCCAAATCTCGCGGATTGGCAATTCATCATATCTTTTGATGAAACCTTCCATCAATTCAGGAGTATAAGAACTACCCCCACCAATTGTAACTATTTTAACACCTTTCATTTAAATAAAATCCTCCTTTTTTAACAGTATATCAAGGAGGAGCGAGTTGGGCAATTTGGCTCAAACCAGTTTGAGCACTGTTCCGCAATTATCTTGTGTTGGCGATAAAAAAATGGAACAGTGTTCCATTTTGTCAGAGTTCGCTTAAAATCGGATTATTGGATTGGCGCCCGTACTTGCTGTCGGTTTGTTCAAACTCGCGGGATACTTCGGTCTTGTATTCCAGGTTGGCATCATGGTTATGGTTGAAACAGGCTGCATAAAGGATATCAAGCAGCATCATGACCGAGATGTTGAAGGCGAAACTCCCAAGATTGGAAATCAGTTTTTCCCTGGTCGATACATTAAGGATACAGTCGGAAATCTCCGATAGGGAATTGGACCCGTAAGTGGTGATGGTGATCCATTTCATTTTTCTTTCGCGAAGCTTTTGGGCAATCCGGTGACAGCGCCCGGTTTCACCTGAGTAACTGATCAGGATGAAACAGGAATCATCTGGGGCAGCCATGCAAGCCTGGTAGAAGGCATCGTCACTGGTTTGGGATATCAGGACATGACGGCCGATTTTTTGCATTTTATCTTTGAATGTGCTCGCCAAGCCAATCTGGGCAGCAGAAGCGCAGATATAGATGTAATGGGCCTTGTCGATTCTTGAGGTTGCCTCCTGGATCGAATCATGAGTGATCAGGGACAGGCAGTCATCGACAGTTTCCTTGTAGAGGATTCCGATTTTGTGGGCTAGAACAACATCTTTATCATTGGGATTGAAGGGCTTGTTGGCATCAACGTCAGTGAAATTTGAAGTCAGATAGTCCCATTCTTCGAGATACTTTTCCTTCAGGTCATTATAACCGGAAAAACCGAGTTTTTTGGCAAAGCGGATTATCGATGATGGTGCCACATAAATGGTGTCGGCAATTTCTCTGACGGTACTCTTGTCAATGATAGTCTGATTATTCAAAAAAAATTCAGCGATTAGAGTTTCCGATTGGGTGAAATCGGATCTGCTTTTCATTTGATCTCTTATAAGCATGTGCATACCTCCGTTACCTTTTTGGGGTTCATGTTCAGGGGTGCTTATGATTCGGATTTCGATTTATCAAACTTCGATATGATAAAAGTTTCCAATCAACGGGAACATGACTTTATCTAATTTTAGCGCAAATACGTAACACTTACCAATATTATTTGCCGATTATCCAGGATAATCCTCAGGATTGGAGATTGGCCGAAGGAAGGAAGCGGTTATTTCATCATTGATTCCTGGGCGATACTTGGACAATGTGAGTAGCGCACCTTCATGAATTCTAAATTATTGCAAAATATGATCCAAACACATATAAGGATTGGGTGGGTGTCAATGCTTGGTTAGGATATTATCGATAATTACTGATAGGCAGAACAAAACCGAAGATAAGAAGAGGCTGACCGCCCGCTGCAATATGCCCCTTGCCAGTTTTGCGGCTAGGGTTTTGTTAAAACTGAAGGTTAATGGATTACTGAAATCTAGGAAGAGTAATTAATGATTCATGGATCTTTTTTGCGATATTGAAAATATTTTGAATGACTATAAAAGGTATCCAAAATCACATGGATACCTTAATTTTATTCATTAATCAATTCGATGAACTTCAAAGCTGCCATTGAGAGGGTTCGCCTTTTCAAATAGGAATAGCCGATGGTCCTTGAAGGAATCGGTTCTTTCAAAGGGACCTCATAGAGTCGGTCATTGAGATAGTTCTTCGAGAATTCCTTGATGACACAGGATATCCCCAGATTCGAGCTGGCGAATTCCAGGAGAATCTCATGGGCTCCCAGTTCCATGGTTGGCTTGAGGAGGATCGATTTTTTGGCGAAGAAGTTGTCGACATAGCGTCTTGAGTTGGATATTTCCTCAAGCATCAACAAGGGATGCTTTTCGATATAGTCGTAGTCAACCGGTTTTTCCAGTTTTCTGGTGGTGACAAAGATGTCATGGATGGTCAGACAGTCAACTACGGTCAGGGATTCTTCCTCAATCGGGAGATTCAAAAAACCGATATCGACCTGGCCGGATTTGAGCAAGTCGATCAATTCGATTGAAGTCCGGTTGACTACGTTTACTTTGACATTGGGGTAGAGCTGTTTGTATTTGACCAGGATATCTTTGACGAAATGGATGCAGACGGTGTCCCCGGCTCCGATAGTCAGGATTCCATCTTTCAACTCCTGGTATTTGGTCAACTGGTTTTCAACATTGGTGATGATTGAAAGGGCATTGGAAATCTCCTCGTAGAGGATTCTTCCTTCATTGGTAAGAGTCACGCCCCGGGGTTGCCGGATGAAAAGTTGGGTGTCGAGTTCCTTTTCCAGCGTGTTGATGGTCTGGGATACGGCTGATTGGGAAATGTAGAGATTGCGGGCCGCCACCGAGAAGGAAAGGGTGGCACAGCATTCGTTGAAAATCTTATATTGTTCGAGTTTGATACTCATAAGCGCTCCTTATATCATAATCTTGAAATATTAATTTTACTTATATTTAATTGTACTATATAATATAAAAGTAATCATGTCAATTGCAGTAAAAATTCATAGCGAGGTGGAAACAGAATATGGCAGGAGTAGTAGTAGTAGGGAGCCAATGGGGCGACGAAGGAAAAGGGAAGATAACTGATTATCTTTCGCAAAAAGCGGACATTATCGCCCGTTATCAAGGTGGTAACAATGCGGGACATACGATCGAATTCAATGGTCAAAAATTCGCATTGCGTTTAATTCCTTCAGGGATTTTCTCAGGAAATGAAGTTATTTTGGGTAACGGAATGGTTATCAATCCAAAAGCATTCCTGGAAGAGGTTGAATATCTTCAAAAAGCGGATATCAACACAGATAATATCAAAATCTCGGATCGTGCTCATGTGATCTTACCTTATCATTTGGAAATTGATGAGCTTCAGGAAGTTCGTCGTGGTGCCAACAACATCGGGACAACCAAAAAAGGAATCGGGCCTACTTATGTCGACAAATACGAACGTGTTGGTTTGCGGATGGGTGAATTCGTCGATGAAGAATTATTCGCAGCAAGATTGAAAGAAATCCTGGAAGTAAAAAAAGCCAGCTATCCGGAAATCAATGCGGACTTCGATTCAATTTTCAATGAGTACAAAGAATATGCCAAAGTGATGAAACCATTGGTTACTGATACGGCTTTGATTCTTGATGAAAACCTCCAAGCTGGCAAAAACGTCCTGTTTGAGGGAGCTCAAGGAACAATGCTGGATATCGATTATGGAACATATCCATTCGTAACAAGTTCTCATCCAGGGGCTAACGGTGTTGCTGAAGGTAGCGGAATCGGACCATTGTATCTTACTGATGCAGTTGGAATCGTTAAAGCATATACTACTCGTGTTGGTTCAGGGGCATTCCCGACTGAAATCGATGGTGAATTGGCTCACTATATCCGTGAAGCCGGTCATGAATACGGTACAGTAACCAAACGTCCTCGTCGAATCGGATGGTTCGATGCAGTGGTAGTTAACCAATCAAGAAGAATGTCTTCACTGACAGGAATCTCTTTGATGTTATTGGATGTATTAAGTGGAGTGGAAACTTTGAAAATCTGTACTGCTTATGATCTTGACGGTAAAACAATCCATGCATTACCATCAACAATTAAACAACTAAACCGAGTTAAACCGATCTATGAAGAAATGCCAGGTTGGCAAGAAGATATCACACAAGTAAAATCATTTGACGAATTGCCTGTAAACTGTCAAAATTATATCAGACGTATTGAAGAATTAGTAAAATGTCCGGTAACTATTTTCTCAGTAGGACCAGACCGTGAACAGACAATCGTTTTAAAAGAAGTATTCTAAGGAGATAATATGAACAACGAAATTATTGTAGTATTGGACTTTGGTAGCCAATACAACCAATTGATCGCTCGACGTATTCGTGAATTTGGTGTTTATTCAGAATTGCATCATCACGATATTTCAATCGAAGAATTAAAAGCATTGGGAAACTTGAAAGGAATCGTTCTTTCAGGGGGACCTAACAGTGTTTATGACGAAGATGCTTTACATTGCGATAAAGAAATCTTCAACTTAGGGGTACCGGTATTCGGTATCTGTTATGGGATGCAATACACTCACTACAATTTAGGTGGGGATGTAATGGCCTGTGAACATAAAGAATATGGTGCAGCCGATATCGATGTATTGGTAGACAGCCCATTATTCAAAGGACTTCCGACAACTCAAACTGTCTGGATGTCTCATGGAGATCAAGTAAGCAAACTTGCTCCTGGATTTGAAAAAGTTGCTTCTTCAAAAACTTGTGAATTTGCAGCTGCTCAAAATCTCGAAAAAAACATCTTTACTGTTCAATTCCATCCGGAAGTTCGTCACTCAGTATACGGAAACGACATCCTGAAAAATTTCGTTTTCGAAATCTGCGGATGCACCGGAAACTGGTCAATGCACAACTTCATTGAACAAAAAATCGCTGAAATCAAAGCTAAAGTCGGTTCTGACAATGTCTTATTGGCCTTATCTGGTGGGGTTGACTCATCAGTAGTTGCTGCTTTATTGCATGAAGCTATCGGTGATCAATTGTACTGTATGTTTATCGACCATGGTCTGCTTCGTAAAGGTGAAGCGGAATCAGTTATGGAAATGTTCTCGGAAAACATGAGCATCAACGTAACTAAAATCGATGCCAAAGAAAGATTCATGGCGAAACTTCAAGGTGTTTCTGATCCTGAGAAAAAACGTAAAATCATCGGTAATGAATTTGTTTATACATTCGATGAAGAAGTTAAGAAACTTACAGCTGGTAAAAACATCAAATGGCTGGCCCAAGGGACTTTATATACTGACGTAATCGAATCAGGTACCAAAACAGCTCAAACAATCAAATCTCACCACAACGTTGGGGGATTGCCAGAAGATATGCAATTCGAATTGATTGAACCATTGAACACTTTGTTCAAAGACGAAGTACGTGCTTTGGGAATCGAACTGGGATTGCCTGAATCAATGGTATGGCGTCAACCATTCCCAGGACCAGGACTTGGTATCCGGGTACTTGGTGAAATCACTGAAGACAAACTTCAAATCGTGCGTGATTCTGATCTTATCTTAAGAGAAGAAATCGCCAATGCCGGTCTTGAAAGAGATATCTGGCAATACTTCACTTGCTTGCCACCAATCAGATCAGTTGGGGTAATGGGTGATCAAAGAACTTATGATTACACAGTAGCAATCCGTGCTGTAACATCAATCGATGGAATGACCAGCGACTGGGCTAAGATTCCATATGATGTCTTGAATAAAATTTCAGTAAGAATCGTAAACGAAGTGGCTCATGTAAACCGCGTAGTCTATGATATTACTTCTAAACCACCTGCAACTATCGAGTGGGAATAATCACAATTAAGCCGAAAACCTGACTAGGTATTTCGGCTTTTTTCTTATTAAAGTAGACATTTGATTAAAAGATATAATTTCTGCAGATAGGCGTGTTATAATTGTCTTGGAATATTCTAAAATGTCGAAATCGCAGTACTTTTTAAATTTAAGGAGAATGAGATGAACTATTTGGAACAATACGGACTTAGCGACCGATTCAATAGCGAAGCAACTATGTATCCCGACCTCCACCTGGCCCGGGTAATTGCCCAGTACCGGGGTCAATACAAAATAGTCACCGAACATGGGATGATGACTGCGGAGATTTCCGGTAAAATGCGTCATGCTGCCTTTGAGGTTTCGCAATTCCCGACCGTTGGTGATTTCGTGATGGTGTCATGGGATAATAGTGATGGACTCGCCATCATCAATCGGGTCTTGATGCGAAAAAGCCTTTTTCTTCGCACAGCGAGCGGCACTTCAGGACAGGTTCAACCGGTGGCATCGAACATCGATACCGTCTTTATCTGTATGTCGCTGAATTATAACTATAATCTCAACTGCCTGGAGCGCTATCTGGCGGTGGCCTGGGATAGCGGGGCCAAACCGGTTATAGTCTTGACCAAGGCGGACTTGTGCCCTAATCTCAAGCAAGCCGTCAGTGAAGTCGAGGAGGTGTCTTTTTATTGTGATGTGATTCCGGTTTCCATGGAAGATAGTGATATCAAGGTTAAATTCGCCAAATATATTAAAACAGGAACCACTGTGGCTTTTATTGGATCTTCCGGAGTGGGCAAATCAACTTTGATCAACCGCTTGCTTGACAACCCAGTCCAAGCGACCAAGGAAATCGGTCGTGAAGACAAAGGTCGACATACTACGACCGGACGAGAAATGTTCCTGGCACCTGATGGTGGGGTATTGATCGATACTCCGGGAATGCGTGAATTGGGAATTGAAAGTGCCAATCTGGAGTTGACTTTTGATGATTTGCAACACTTGGCCAAACAGTGCAAATTTGGTGATTGTACCCATACCAATGAACCAGGCTGTGCCATCCTAAAGGCTTTGGCTGAGGGCAAAGTCGATCAGCGGCGGGTGGACAGTTATCTGAAACTAAAGAATGAGGCCGGATATGAAGGTCTAAGTTCCCGGGAAATCGAACACCAGAAAGCCGAGCGGATGTTCAAGGAAGTTGGCGGAATGAAGAATGTTCGAAAATTTGTCAAGGAGAAAAGAAAGAAGCGTTAAGTGATTAGCGATCCAGCATGTGATTTTCTCAAGATTGGATTTTTCAGACTTGTTCCAAGCGCGGGGAAGAACAGTTGAATCAAAAGGTCCTTATAGAGGGACTTTTTTGTTGTTTGAGAAATGAAGTGATAAATTCTTTGCCAATTATCATAATTTTAAAAGAAAGGAGCTCTATGTAAGATGAAAAAACCATCCCACGGGGCAATTTGGTATAGGCCCTTAATAATAGCAGTCCTGACGGGAACAACATAGGAATTGCCTGTAAGTTAGGAAAGAAGGAATCTCTTTTAGGCCTGATGCAATAGAACATAAGAGAGAAAGCAAAATGATATTGAGACATTTTTTTTAAAATGATAAAATTATTACATATATATATTGACCGAAAATAAGTAAGATGGTAATATGGTATTACCAATTTGGAGGAAGAATGAAGACATACCCAGTAGTAAAAAGATCATTAAGTGATGATGTAAAAAAAGCACTCAAAGAATACATATATTCTCAAAATTCAACTACAGATGAAAAACTACCGCCGGAGACAAAGCTTGCCGAAATGTTTGGTGTCAGCAGAGTTACAATTAGGAGAGTATTGGATGATTTGGAGCAGGAGGGAATCGTTTTACGTAAACAGGGAAAAGGAACCTTTATCAATCGGGTAGCTGTACAAATCAATGTACCATTAATACCTGGGATAGAATTCAGACGTATTGTTGAAAGAAGTGGATATGAAGCTAAAGTCAGAATTGTCTGTGTAGAAGAAATAGAGGCATCTTTAGAAGTTAGACAAACGCTTAAACTTCAAAAAGGGGAAAACGTGGTTAGATTAGAAACCATATATTATGCAGACGAGCACCCTGCAATTTACTGTATTGATATATTGCCAAGAAAACTATTTACGCAAGTCCCTACTATGGAGCAATGGGGAGAAGAGTCATTTTTTAATATTCTGAAATCTCAGTGCAATATCATTGTAAATCGAGGTCAGATAGAGATTGAAGCTGTTGGGATAAATAAAATGAAAGAAGACACAGAACATTTTGGATTAATGAAAAATGAAGTTTTACTTCGCACTTCCGGTCTTCTTTATAATCAGGAAAATCAACCAATTGATTGTGGGATTACATATTATGATACAAATCGGATTCGCTATAACTTGATAAGAGGATATGAGAGTTATTAAAAGGTAATTACCTTTTGATATATATTATTGGCTAAGGTGTCCGCGCATTAGTGTAGACATCTTTTTTAGAGGAGGAGAATATGAAAACAGTAGCAAATTTTTTCGGATTTAAAGAGAAACAGACAAATTTCAAAACGGAATTAGTTGCCGGAATTACAACTTTCATGACGATGGCTTATGTTTTGGTCGTGCAACCGGGGGCAATTTTAGGGTATGGGGCCGAAGCATCAATTATCGATGTGAATGGTGTTGTTATCTCAAAAGAGGCAATTATCGTCTCATGTGCATTGATAAGTGCATTAACAACGCTGTTAATGGCATTATATGCAGACTTGCCATTTGCTTTATCAACGGGAATGGGAAGCAATTTTATGTTTGGGGCATTGATCCAAAGCCAACTGATTTCATTTGGCGGGGCAATGGCTATGACATTGATTTCTGGGATTATATTTGTTATTCTGACCGCATTTGGGGTTAGAAATATCGTCGTAAAAGCGATACCCAAGAACATAAAAGTAGCTATCGGAACTGCAATCGGATTTTATATAGCATATCTTGGTTTTAATAATTCCGGAATCGGAAATTTTCAAAATGGAATTTCAATGGGAGATTTTTCCAACCCGTCAGTATATTTAGCGATTTTGGGCTTGTTGGTTATTGGTGTCTTGACAGCTTTTAAAGTACGGGGAGCTATTTTGATAGGTATCGCCGCTATTACAATTATTGGTATACCTTTTGGGGTAACAACATTACCATCTACATTTGCTAAAGTTCCAGATGTAAGTGGAATGAGTGATATTGTTTTTAATTTGGATTGGAAAGCGGTAACTAGTGCATCTGCGATAACCATTATTTTTATTGCCTTTTTTGGAGATTTCTTTTCAACATTGGGAACAATTCTTGGGGTAAGTGCAAAAGCCGATATGTTGGATGAAAATGGTGAGGTCAAAGATATCCAAAAACCATTCATGGTAGATGCAATCGGAACATGTATCGGTGCTCTTACCGGAAATACAACTATAACAACTTTTATTGAATCAAGTGCCGGTGTTGAAGCAGGTGGTAAAACAGGGTTTACGAGTTTGATAACTGCTATCCTGTTTGGAACAATGGTTTTTCTTTCACCACTTGTAATGATGATCCCAAACGCTGCGACTGGACCAGCTTTGATATTTGTAGGATTTTTGATGATTGAAGGAATTCAAGATGTCGATTTTTCTGATTTTAGCGATGTATTTGGACCTTTCATAATGATCATGTTCACAATATTTGGCGGAGCTATTGCCGGAGGTATTTCAGCAGGTATTTTGGCCCATGTATTTATTAAAGTATTTACAGGAAGATTCAAAGAGGTTCATCCGATTCTCTATATCCTAGCGATTCCTCTGATTCTTTATTTTGTAGTTATGTAATCAAGTTTTACAGGAGCATTATCGTGAAGATTAAAACAAAAGATAGAAAAAAACTGTTGAAAGCAGCATTAGGGATGATAAATTCAGATACTGTGATAAAGAATGCCAATCTTGTTAACGTCATAACTGGAGAGATATATTTAGCACATGTATATATTCTGGATAATATGATTTCTCATGTTGAGTGGAAAGACTTGGCTAGCGAGAAACATCAGGCCGATCATGTGATTGACGCAAAAGGGCGGTATTTGATACCTGGATTTATTGATGCCCATATTCATATTGAAAGTTCGATGATGACACCTCGCAACTTTGCAAAAGTTGTTATTCCCCATGGAACAACAACTATTGTGACAGATCCGCATGAAATAGCAAATGTATGGGGTCTCGAGGGAGTCAGGTATATGTACGATTCTTCTGAAAATCTACCGATGCGCCAATTCATCAATGTTCCAAGTTGCGTTCCGGCGGCTCCGGGTATGGAGAACAGCGGGGCCGTATTTACGGAAAAAGAAATTGAGGAACTGGCAGATCTTGAGCGAGTGATAGGCTTGGCAGAAGTTATGGATTTTCTTGCCGTTATGAACGGAGAAGATGACATGATGAAAAAAATTGATATGGCCGAAGCAAAAAATCTATATTTGCAGGGACATGCGCCTTATTTGAGTGACGGGAATCTGTCAGCTTACCTTTGTGGTGGACCAAATACTTGCCATGAGACAAGTACAAGCACAGAAGCACTTGAAAAGTTGAGAAATGGGATGTTTGTTGATGCAAGAAACTCATCCATATTGGAAAACGTAAATGAAATATGGCAGGGAGTGAAGAATGTAAAATTCTTCGATAATTTATGCTTCTGTACCGATGATCGAGAGGCAGACGATTTGATTCACAAAGGGCATGTCAATGACGTAGTCAGAGCGGCGATAAAATGTGGTATGGATCCGGTGACAGCAATCAAAAGTGCAACATTGAACACTGCTAGGGAAATCCATATTGAAAATTTGGGAGCTATTGCTCCAGGTTATGCGGCAGATCTGATTTTAGTTGATTCGCTTGAGGAACTGAAACCTGAATATGTGCTTTGCAATGGAAAAATCGTGGCAAAAAGTGGCAAATTGACAGTCGATATCGCCGAGGAATCATATCCGCTAGAATCCAAGAATTCAATGTTTGTAAAAGATTTATCAATTGAGGATTTCCAAATCAAACTGCCAATTACCCAAGGATCTCTTAAAGTTAATGTTATGAGCTATGATAATCTTCAAAACGCCAAAACTGTTCTGGAAGAAATTGAGGTCAAGGTTGAAAATGGGAAATTTATTTTGGATGATGACTTGAAATTTGTTGCTATAATCAATAGACATAAAGGTCATGATACAATTGGCTTAGGAGTAGTGAAAGGATTTGGCATTGATAAGGGAGCGTGGGCCTCAACAATCTCCCATGACAGCCATAATCTTACAATAGTGTATGATGATTGTCAGGAAGCACTTTTAGCTGCGCAAACATTAATTGGATGTGGTGGGGGAATGACTGTCATAAAAGATAGACAAGTTTCATATACTTTAGAGTTGAAATTAGCCGGATTGATGTCATTAAAATCAGCAGAGGACTTAGCTGAGGATAACCGTAAAATGAAAGAGGCTATTAAAAATATTGGATTGACAGAAATGGAAAATTCACTTTTACGAATTGTAACTCTGGCACTTCCGGTTATTCCTGATGTGAAAATGTCTGACTTGGGTCTGGTAGATGTGATGAAAAAAGAAATCATCCCACTATTAGCTAGCTAAGTTGAAAATAAATCGAATCCATAGAATAATTATTTTCTGCACCCTAGCCAAATCGATAAAATAGTATGATACCGGCTATAGTACACAGGATCGAACGGCTAGTCATAAATCAATCATTAAGATTTAATTTAAGCCATAGAATCTATGAAACAATCAAGTTTCTAAGATTCTATGGCTTTTAATATTTATTATCTCAAACAGGGTTGATATCTGGCAATAGCGATTTTTAATGGCTGATCAGCAAATTTGGTGGTAATATTGCTACTACTTAATATAATATCAGTTTAACGGGGATCGAGCTTACTATAACGATTGAAATAGTTGCGATGCTGTGATTATAATTGATTATAGAGAGATTATCTAGGTAGTGTCAAACAGGTATGAAAAGTATGATTAATTTGTTATGGAGTTGTTGATGATGTAATCATTGGCCATAGCGATAATCATATTCCATTTTCTAGGCATGTTGGTCACACCTTCGAATGATTCCAGTTTAACTGGAGGACTGTATTCCAAAGAACTATGCTTCCTGAGGAAATTAAAGTATGTGGTAAACAGACACATGAATTCATTTGCTTTGTTTAAATCCGCAAATCCATTCTTTACGTAATAAGAAAACTTGAATGTTCTGTTCAATCTTTCAATTATCTGCTTTTGAGGTCGGTAAATCTTTGAAGCTTCATCCTTGTTTTCTAAACCTATTACCTGATGGACTTTGAATTTCCTGTCTTGCAATAGGAAATATTGTTGAGCGGCAAGATAGATTGGATTGCCATCAACTACAAAACTCAAGCCTTCGGGAATGGCGGTAAACTTTCTGAGTACTGAATAGTAGGCTTGGATAGCTGAAAAGGTATCTCTTTTCATAAAGATATTATATGAAGTGATTATCTTCTTGATGCTGTCACACATGAAAAAGACATAGGCTTTGTTACCGTTGATTTTAACGTAGGTTTCATCACCGCATTGATCTGGTGTCAATTCACCGTATTGGTAATTGTCTAACCAGGGGTTGATTAGACAGCTTGCCGCTTCGGCGTAATTGGCAACGGTTTGGTGAGATACATCGACATCATGTACTTCTTTGAGAATCAATGCAGTTTTTCTTAGGGATAGTCCATAATTGATGTGATACGTGAGGATTAAACCTAGTATTTCCTTAGAATTTTTGATTCTGGATAGTTGAACTCTTGAAGGGGTAATAGTCGCCTGGAGCTGTTCTAGTTGTTCTATGGACGCACTAAAAACCCTAGTAATATAGCGAAGTTTGAAAGCGGATGGATTCTTCTTGTATAGCTTTTTCTCTTGTTTACTAAGGGAGCGGATATTGTGTTTGTAGTAGGTGCATTCCCTGTTTGAGCATCGATATACTGTGAAATGATCTCTGACATGATGAGGGTCGAGTTTCCGACCGCAGTAAGGACAGTGATGTGCAACTTGTTGGATATAAGGTTTCCCGGGAATAAAAGTTGTATCACAAACCTTGCAGCGACACTGCTGGGAGATTTTTCCGGATCTGTTGTCATAAAGATATTCGTAAGGAGCACCGCAGTGAGGGCAGACAGTATCTTTGGGTATGTTTAAAGGAACTCGTCTATTTATAGGTTTGGGCGAGCGACCGTTATGCTTTGATTTGTAGATTTCAACAGCTTTAGAGAATGTGATTGGAAGATTTTCTTCTTTGATGAGAGGAACCGGATCAACTTTGAATTTGCGGTATTGTTCGCCCATTATTAAAGTATCAGGATCTTTGGGAAGAAATTTCATCAAAAAGCATTCGAATTTGAAAGAAATTTTATTGACAATATTCAATAATTTGATAATTAGTGATATAATCTTAGCCATGGTAATAGTTCTCCTTTACTTGTGGTTTTGTCACTTACAATTATAGGAGCTATTGCCTTTTTTGTATATTGAAATGGCTAAGTTATATGTCGATTCCGGAGGGGAGCGACTAAAATAGATAAAAAACCTAGGTAGAATGCGGTTTACCAGTTATTTAAAGCTATAAATAACTAACTGGTTTTGACACTACCATTATCTAAAGGAGGTGTTAAAATGAAAAAATATTGCAAAATATCATTTGCTTTGGTACTATCAGGATTCATGGCAATTTCCCTTGCGGGATGCAGCGATACCGCTCTTCAAGAAGAACTCGATAACCTGAAGGTGCACAGTAACGAACTGCAGGCAGAGCTGAATTCCTCCAATGAACATGTAACATTATTGGAAGAAGAGATTGCTGAACTTAAGGAGGAGCTTTTTAAAGGGCAATCTGATCAGTTTCCACCAGTGATTACGTATGGTTACCTGGGGGATAATCCCGATTTCTATGTTTATGTCGAATATGAATCCTATATCAAAATGCTGCCTTATGATAGTGCCATGGATGTCAACATTGTCTTTGCGAACTCCTTGGTCAAAGTATTGGACAAGGTCCAGCTCCAGACAGAAGAAGAGATAAACAGTGACCGTTATTGGTACTATGTGGAAGTCACCGTCTACGATACCCCAATGAATACCAAAGGCTGGATCAGAGTCGAAAAAACCGAACCGTACACAGCTCAAAACCAACAAGATGTCGTCAGCCCGGTAGCAGTCAAAGACGGCTCGAGAATCTATGAAGAAACCAGTCCTCTTGAAGACGATAATGCCCCCTACAGCGAGGCCGAGTCTCTAGTTGGGATGATTGAGGCTTATCAGGATGATTACGTAATGATGTCCACCGCTGGTGGCAGCAGTTTTTGGACTAAAGTCGAAAACCTCGTCTACCCGGAAATAAAATAATAATAATCGGTTGAATAAGTTCCAAATTATGATCATGGAATAATTCGGCCACCCCTTGAATCCGGAAATTACCAAATCCCAAAACCGCTTAGAATTTTTCGATTTTTGATCGTAAGAGTTTTTATATTCATTTAAATTCAAAATTGTGTAATTAAGGTGTATAATGATAATAACGAAAGGAGGTATTTAAGTCATGACCGCTACATCTGATTATCAAGCGAAAGCTATGGATTTGTTGGAATATTTAAGAGCCAAATATAATTTTTCCCAAGGGGCAACCTTCTTGGGAATTGCGACTGCAGATGATATCAGTGAAGATCCTTATACCGCAATGGCGAATATTCTTTCGCATAAGGAAACTTCAAAAAGTGATGAAATCAATCATTTCATCGAAAATTATCATGGGCTGAGTGGCAAAACTATCTCAACAATATTTGAAGAGGATAAAAAATCCTATGAAGACATGGAAAATGCCTTCAAAAAAGTGATTGGATAATCCCTTTAAAGTTCTCCATTTCTAATCTTCTTTTATATCTTTGCTAAAAGGACTTTTCCGATGTTTGCCGGATGAAGTCCTTTTAGTTTGCTTTGATAATTAACATTTCATAAACATTTCAACAAAACCATATAAACATCTAAGCGTTAGAATAGTCTTGTCAAATGAAAGACATAATCTATTTTTGGAGGAAATTAATTATGGTAAAGAAAAATTTTATAACTCTTGAATTGGGAGTGATTGGTGGTTTATTGTTTGGAATCGGGATGTGCATGTGTTTGATCCCGGAATGGAATGCCTATAATGCCGGAGTGGTGGTAACCGCAATTGGTGCAATCGAACTACTGGCTTTGGCAATTGTCCGTCATATCAGTGATGGTAAGAAATTTGGTAGCCCTGACTGGAAACTGATTGGAAAAATCGTCTACGGGATCGTGGGAACTTTGGTTCTGGGAACCGGGATGTGCATGATCATGATCTGGGATTTGACTGTCGGGGGGATTGTAGTCGGATTAGTGGGGATTATCTTACTGTTTGGTCTGATTCCAATGTGTATCGGTTTAAAATAAGGAGGAAAGAAAAATGGCTAAATCAAAACTAGTAAAAGCAAACAAAAAAATTGAAAAAGCGGTAGTGGGAACTTACAAAAAGATTGAAGACAGCGTGGTGAATACTCATCTCAAAGTCGAAGATAAATTCGTTGATGCTTTCTTGACCCAGGATGGTGAAAGTATCGAGGATGCCAAGGTCCGTTTGAAAAACATCAAGTAGTATAACCTCAGGATGGTTGGAGATATTTATTGAAAAGCTGACCGTTGCAAACAAAACTTTAACATTTCCGTGCTATAATATATTACAAATGTCAGGGGAGGTTAGATTATGTTTAAGATATTGGTTGTCGAGGATGATAAAGAACTGAACCGGTCAGTCTGTTCCTTTTTGAATAGAAGCGGCTATGAAGCTACTGGCTGTCTGGGCGGTGAGGCGGCCTACGATGCGATGTATGACAACGTTTTTGATCTGATCATCTCGGATATCATGATGCCGGATATCGATGGCTTTGAATTTGCGAAGACAGTTAGGAAACTAAATGAGGATATCCCGATTCTGTTCATGACAGCCCGGGATGATTTTGGAGCTAAAGAGCAGGGCTTTCGAGTCGGGATTGATGACTATATGGTCAAGCCAGTTGATTTGAATGAGCTCTATTTGCGGATTGGAGCTTTGCTGCGGCGCGCCAAGATTGCCTCAAGCAGAACAATTACAGTCGGACATTTCACGATGGATATGGATGAACATACCGCCTATTTGGATGAAGATGAGATTCAGCTGACTGCCCGGGAATTCAATTTGCTTTACAAGTTGTTGTCTTATCCAAAGAAGACCTTCACAAGAGGGCAACTGATGGATGAATTCTGGGATGTCGAAACAACTTCAAGTACGCGAACTGTTGATGTTTATATGACCAAACTTCGCAACAAGTTAGCCCAGTGTGATGATTTCGAACTGGTAACAGTCCATGGCCTTGGCTATAAGGCGGTGTTCAAGTGAAAAAGAGGAGATTATCTGCAGAAGTCAGATCTTTTGGATCGACATTCATCATCTTTTTCTTGCTTTGTTCATTCGTGGTCACTGTATCTTTTCTGATCTTCTTTCATGCAATCGACTTGCCCGAAGCGCAAATCAGGGCAGCGGCGCCCCTTACTTTTATCAATATTCTGGCAATAACGACAATCTTCGTCTCGTTCGATACCATCCGCCGGAAAATCACAATTGACCGTCCGGTCAACCAAATCAAAAGAGCTTTGAAACAGATAACTGCTGGGGATTTTACAATCAAGCTCGACAGTGATGTCAGGCGCTCTGATTTTAGTGAAATCATGGAAAGTATCAACAAGATGACCTCGGAACTGTCGGGAGTGGAGACCCTGAGAAGCGACTTTGTTGCCAATGTGTCCCATGAAATGAAGACCCCCCTGGCAGTCATCAGCAATTACTCAATGCTGCTCCAGGATGAAAATCTGACTGTTGAACAACGCCAGGAATATGCCACTGCAATTACCAATTCGGCTAGAAGACTGGCTGAGTTGATGACCAATATCCTGAAATTGAACCGTCTTGAAAATCAACAGATTTATCCCCAGGCCACTCTCTATAATCTAAGTGAGCAACTATGTGATTCTCTCTTGCAGTTTGAACCGATTTGGGATGAAAAGGAAATCGAGATTGAAACCGATATTGAAGAAGACCTGATTATCAGTGGTGATGCCCAACTGCTCGACTTGGTTTGGAATAATCTTTTGTCCAATGCATTCAAGTTTACCACGACAGGGGGCAAAGTTACAATTGTGCTTGAAAGTGAAGCTGACGGGGTTGTCGTCAAGATCAGTGATACCGGATGTGGGATGTCACATGAGATTGGCAGCCATATCTTTGAAAAATTTTATCAGGGCGACAGTTCCCATGCCACCCATGGCAACGGTTTGGGTCTGGCTTTGGTAAAACGGGTAATGGATATAACCGGTGGGGAAATTTCGGTAAGCAGCACAGTTGGCAAAGGGAGCACCTTTACTGTAAAACTGCCAAATCAGCATGATGGCAAGATTTAAGAAGTTTTTGAAAATACTTGGCTTTCCGCCGCTCTGGCTGCTCTTTTTGCTGATCATTGTTTCAGTAGTCCTTCTGGTCATCGCTCTGGGAACGAATCGATTGACCGGACCAATTGTTTATGGAGTATATCTAATCTCGGCTTATACTTTGGTTGCGGCGGTGCTGGATTTGGTAATGGTCGTACCGGATAAGTATAAAAGAGCCAAACAACAGCTGCTTCACAATTCAATTGGAAGCAAACTGATTGGTGATCCAGTTTTTCGGGTTCAGGTGATGCTGTATGCGTCACTTACAATCAACCTGTTTTATGTTGCGACTAATCTGGTATCAGGATATCTGTATGAATCCAATTGGTTCGTGACTCTGGCCCTTTATTATTTGCTGCTTTCACTGATGCGTTTTATTCTCTTGCATCAGCTAAACCATAAAAAGCAATCGCGGGATATGATTTTGGAATATAACCGTTCCAGGTGGTGTGGCATCATTCTTTTGGTAATCACTTTGGCTTTAAGCGTTGTTCTGTTCATGGTAATCTATGCCCATGAAGGGTACGACTACAACGGGGTTTTGATTTATGCGATGGCATCATATACATTCTATATCTTTACCATGGCCATCATCAACATGGTCAGGTACAAGAAGTATAACAGTCCTGTTTTATCGGCTGTTAAAACTGTCAATTTTGTTTCAGCCCTGGTGTCGATGCTGGCGCTGGAGACTGCCATGTTGTCTCAGTTTGGTTCTGACAACCATTATCCCTATTTTAATGAAATCATGATCGGTACAAGTGGTACGGCGATTTGCCTGACTATTGGGGTAATGGCAATCAGAATGATAATTAAATCAACTAGGGAAATCAAAATAGCCCAAACAAAAAAGGGCTTATTCAAATCGTAATCGAACTATTCCTGATATGCAGGTAAATAAATTATAAGGAGGCATATAACGATGAAATCTGATAATTTTAATTATACTTATTCAGCCCCTAAACAAGATGAAATCAAGCGAATCAAAGAAAAATATGCTCCTAGAAGCGAGGCTGCCGATAAAATGGATCAGCTGCGTCGTCTTGATCGCAGCGTATCTGAAAAAGCTACAATGATATCAATGTCGGTGGGGATTATCGGTGCTTTGATCATGGGTATTGGCATGAGTTTCACTTTGGTCTGGGCTGACAGACTATTTATTCCCGGAATTGTTATTGGTGTTTGTGGGAATTATCGTGATTCACCGCTGATTTTAAAGCTAACTGGTTGCCTATCCACTGTATCGTAAAACTTACAAAAGACAGCGCGATAAGGTAGCACCGCTGATTTTAAAGCTAACTGAGGAATTGGAACAATAGCTCACTTCCTGATAACAAGAAAATAAAAACTTAACAATTATTAGGCGCCCTGATTCATTATTTCAATGATTCAGGGCTTTTGAATTTCAAAAATTTGAAATCTAAAGTTTCCCTGGAAGAAATGTGGTATAGTCTAATCGAAATCGGAAAACTTATAATTTGGAGGGAAAAACATGAAAAAATATTTATATTTGATGAGACATGGGGAAACACTGTTTAATGTCAAAAGACGGATCCAGGGGTCTTGTGATTCACCATTAACTGAAACTGGAATTAATCAGGCTCAAAAGGCATCACGTTATTTTAAGGATATCAATATCGATTACGCGTATAGTTCAACAGCTGAAAGAAGTTCGGATACGTTGGAAATTGTGATCGGAAATTCGATGCCGTATGTAAGGGTTAAAGGTTTGAAAGAAAGGAATTTCGGGATTTTTGAGGGTGAGAGCGAGGATATTCATCTTCGAAAACATTTTGATACGATTTACGGCGAATATGGCGGTGAGACGGTAACTGAAGTCAAAGACAGGATGGTTGCCACTTTGACCGAAATCATGGAACGGGATGAACATAATACTGTCTTGGCAGTTTCCCATGCCGGGGCTTGTAGAGGTTTCCTGTCAAGATGGGATAATTCTGAGGGGATTCTTTCAGGTGGGATACCAAACTGTTGTATCTTCAAATATGAGTATAGTGATAAAGCGTTTAAGTTGGTTGAATTGATTGATCCTACCATCGACTGATAAGATGATAATTTTGCTCCAGCACAAAGTCATTATTCTTGAATGTTGAAAGAATCAAATTAAAATATTACCAAAATGACCAAACTGGATGATTTATCTCTAATAATGAAATTAGTCATGGACTCATATTGAAAGGTCGGAACGATTTCTCCGGTGATCAGATCCTTGAAACTTGGAGTATCCGTGACATTTTATTAAAGGTCCAATCGGGGCATAAAATTAGAAAGTAATCAGTTTATTTGAGATGATGCTTCCAAAGTAGACACAGTAATTAATAAAAATTACTAAATCTGTTTTGGAGGCATTTTTATATTGCGAAAATCGGGACTATGCAAACCCAATCACATGGAAATTAGTACTAGTTAATTCAATAAAGAAGTCGTCGAATTTGTTTTGTTGTGGAATTTAAGATACAATGATGTTGTAATATGTCAATCAAATTCCAGTATTCTACTATTTATCATCGAAAGGAATGATTTCTATGCATGAACATAATAATGAGTCTAAGAAGGGGAAAATACTTGAAGAAAATGATGCGGCAACAAAGGAAAATCATCACGACCAAATGAAGCATGAACATATGGATCACGACCAAATGAAGCATGAACACATGGATCATGAACATATGGGCCACTCACATCATGCCCATATGGTGGCGGATTTTAAAAGAAGGTTTATGATATCATTGATATTCATTGTTCCGATTCTGATCTTGTCACCGACGATTCAAAATTTTGCCGGACTTGATTTGAGTTTTAGCGGTGATTCGTATATCTTGTTTGGACTATCGTCTGTCCTGTTTGTTTACGGTGGGAAACCGTTTTTAACTGGGGCCAAGGATGAACTTGTCAAGAAGGCTCCAGGAATGATGACTTTGATAGCTTTCGCAATTTCAATTTCTTATATCTACAGTTCACTGACGGTTTTCGTCCTTACCGGGAATGACTTTTTCTGGGAACTGGCGACTTTGATTATCATCATGTTGTTGGGACATTGGATTGAAATGAAGTCGGTAATGGGTGCCTCACGGGCCTTGGATGAGTTAGTCAAGCTAATGCCTGAAGTCGCTCACAAGGTTAAAGTTGATGGGCAGGTAATGGATGTTCCAGTCAAACAGTTGCAAGAAAATGATTTGATTTTGATTAGACCTGGGGAAAAAGTCCCTATTGACGGGTTAATTGTTGAAGGTGTTTCCGAAATTGACGAATCGATGATTTCCGGAGAATCAGTACCGGTTGAAAAACAAAAAGGCGATGAGGTCATTGGAGGCTCAATCAATGCTGAAGGAAGTCTGACGGTAAAAGTAAGTCGTGTCGGTGAGGATACTTATCTTTCAAAAGTAATCAAGATGGTACAAGAAGCGCAAGAGTCGAAATCAAATACTCAGCGTTTGGCTGACAAAGCGGCCAAATACCTTTTCTACATTGCTGTAAGTTCCGGAATATTGACTGCGATTATCTGGACAGTTTTAGGAAAAGACTATAACTTTGTCATTGCCCGGGCGGTAACTGTAATTGTAATTTGTTGTCCTCATGCCCTTGGTCTGGCGATGCCGCTGGTTACTTCGGTATCAACCAGTTTGGGGGCTAAAAATGGTCTTCTCGTACGAAACCGGGTTGCCTTTGAAAATGCCCGTAATCTTAATGCAGTGGTATTCGATAAAACAGGTACCCTTACCAAAGGGGAATTTGGAGTCGATGAAACAGTTGCTCTTGATTTCAGTGAAGATGAATTGAAGCGCATTGTCTATTCAGTCGAAATCAATTCCGAACATCCGATTGCCAAAGGAATTATCAACTCGTTTGAAAATTTGAATCTTGAGGTTCTTGATGTCAAGAATTATCAGGCGATTTCCGGTGAAGGTCTCAAGGCGATTGTAGATGAAAAGGAAATAATCATTGCCGGCCCTAGATACCTTCGAACCCAGAAAATAGTTTTCGATGAACAAAAATACACCGAAATGGCAACTTCGGGTAAAACAGTCATATTCGTTCTAGCTGATGACAGACTGATTGGTTACCTGGCCCTTTCTGACATTATCAGGGAATCATCTAAAGGAGCGATAGCCAGATTGAAAGATATGGATATTCAATCAATCATGCTGACTGGAGATAATGAAAATGTGGCGAATAGTGTCGGTAAAAGCATTGCTATTGATGAAGTTATTGCCGAGGTTCTTCCTCATGAAAAGACTGATAAGGTCAAAGAAGTGCAGGCGAATGGCAAAACAGTCGCCATGGTTGGAGACGGAATCAACGATGCTCCATCGCTGGCTCAGGCAGATCTTGGGGTGGCTATCGGGGTTGGTAGTGATGTTGCCATTGAAACTGCCGATGTCATTCTGGTCAAAAGCGATCCCGAAGATGTGGTCAATATTATCAGGTTGTCAAAACAGGTCTACCGTAAGATGATCCAGAACCTGATCTGGGCGACGGGATACAATATCATCGTATTGCCGATAGCGGGTGGAATTCTTTACAATCAGGGGATTTTATTGAATCCGGCAGTAGGTGCAATTTTGATGTCAATCAGTACGATAATTGTAGCTTTCAATGCCAGATTATTGAAACTATAACAAAAATTTCAATGTTAAAAGCAAGAGAACTTATCAATGTCTCTTGCTTTTGTTGTGGTTTTCAAGATTTTAAAATCATCATAGGCGGATGATTTTTCTGATGATCAGATATAGCCGGTTCATCAAAGTCGGATGAATTTTAATGGCATTTTGCTTGCATACGTAAATGCAGTGATAACAATTGATGCAACGATTGGCATCCAGTTTGATTTTGCCCTCTGCCAAACTGATGGCGTTGACCGGGCAGGATGGTATACAGTCCTTACACTGATTGCAGCTCCTTTGTTTGACTTTGAGATCCATGTAGGTATGTTTGACAAAAATACTGTCTTTATTATAGGGCAGATCCAGCGGGGTCCTGACCAGTTTTTCAAAATGGAGGTGGGGATAATGTCCGATTACCTGGATATCATCAAGGCCCTTGATCAGATTCCGTTTCATAGCCTGAATCAACAGCGGAACCTCATCGATCTGGTAACCAATCATGGAAGCGGCGACAAAGTCCAAAGCTGCCGGATTTTCAGCGGCTAAGACTAGTCCGGTTTTGACCGGTTTGCCCAGAGCCGTAGGTCCTCCGTCAAGACTGACTATTGCATCCATTATTGACAGGGTCGGAGCAATATTTTTATGAATGTCGATGATTACATCAGCCAGTTGAAATTCGCTGTCCACCCAACGGTGGATTTTTTGTTTGTATCCGCCGGGAAGACAGCCAAACATGTTCTTGATGGCTCCTGACAACCTCATGGCCCCATGGGTTTTGAGCTTGCAGGCATCGATGATCAAATCAACCTGAGACAGGATTTCCGGAATGTACAACTCGTCAAGACCTTCGATCTCGTTGGTCTCTTTGGCTACTCGGATCAATGGGCAATTTTCAAATGGGATCAACCGGGCTTGGTATTTGTCAGCAACCCGCTTTATGCCGGAAGTCACGAACGCTTTTTGGGTCAGTCCTTTCTGGAAAAAGGAAATGGATTCTCCAATCAAAATCTCATTGTCATTTTCCTTAAAGATTCGACAAATGGCATCAATCAGTGAAGGGTAGGTAATCGTATGCTGTCTGGGCCTGTTTTGGGACATGATGTTGGGCTTGATTAAAATCCGCTTGCCCTTTGGGATTTCAAATCCGATATTATATAGAGCTTCTTTTACTGCTTCGTACACTCTGATTTGATCATAGGAAGTGCAGCTTACAGCTGAAACCTTGTCCATAATGGTTCCTCCTTTCAAAGTGGCACCCTTTAATATAATCGTAGCACTCTTGCTTTGATTTCTCAAATTGTTATCGATATTTCGGGTTGATTTTTGAATGCGGGGAATAATTATTGACAAAAAAAGCTCCCGGTAGAAGACAATCACTGTCCTATCCCGGGAACCTGGTTATTTATTGACTTTATTCGAAACTGTTTATTTTATTCAGCAAAGTTTCGAGCTGGGTTTGCAGGGCGAGTACCTGCATTTTTAATGACGTTTCTTCGCAGCTGGCCGGATTTACTGGTCCAAGCGATGCCTGCGCCAGTTGGAATCCGCGTCCTTTTACATTTCTATGACAACCACAGCGTTTAGCGCCTCTTTGACCATTGCCACGGCTGATTCCCATTCCTGATTTTTGACTTTGTCTACGTTGTGAGCGTTGTCTCATACCACCGCAGCTGGTTTGGTTTTCATAGCCTGGTGTAGTTGAATTATTGCAGTAACCTGCTTTACGTCCGGTCATTGGACCCATTCCTGTAGGTCCTGTTTTATCTCCTCTTGGCATTTTGCCACCTCCTGTTTATTTTTTTATCTTAACTTGATCTTGTCATCGAAGTCCCACATTTCGGGCATTTCTGGGCTGAGCAGGGAGCTCCGGTGGTATGCGTTAATTTTTCGCCACAATTCGGGCATACGCAATATCCTCCGGGTCCGACTCCGGTACCACAAAGGCCGTCACGTCCGATCATCGGTCCTTGACCCAAGGGTCCGGTTCCATCTCTTCTTGGCATTATTTGCACCTCCACTTGATAATTTGTTGTTAGTTAATAACTTATGTCCATAACTATAATACCGCTATAATGAACATATGTCAATAACGGGTCGCGTTTTTTTGAAATCTCTTTTTCTCAAGCTAGCCAAACAATATCCCTGTCATTGATGATTTTTCAATGTGATTATTGAATCACTGGGCTGATTGCCAGGTTCTTTTTGGCGATAGTGGAGGCAATAGATGAAAAAATCGGGTTAGATAACCCGATTGGTTTATTTGCGGTTGTTGCAGAACTCGGTAATCATCGCCAGATATTCTTTGGTGTACTTTGGCATGTAGCGATTTTTGAGATATCCGGCAATCATGGTTGTTTTGATTGGCTTTTTTCCAACTGAAAAGCAACAACATCCATTATCAGCTTTGACGGTGTTGTAGTAACTTTGCGGTGCGAAGGCGATGCCGACGTTTTCCAGGGCCAGTCTTATTGAAAGCTGGCTGTTGCGGGTTCTCAAAATTACGTTGGGTTGGAAGTTGTGTTCTTGGAATAGCTGATTGGTCAGCCGCCCGGTTGTATGGTCGGGATAGAGCATAATGAATTTCTCATCTTTGAATTCGCGAATATCGACCCAGGGATTATCGAAACCTTCCTTGGCAACCCCAAGTTTGGACAAAGGATTTTTTTTGGAGACAATCATGACCACCTCTTCCTGGTGGATGATTTCGTAATCGAGACTGTCAGGCAAGTCGGCGACATTGTAAAGCACCAGGTCAACCGAACTGTCCTTGAGGAATTGCTCCGAGACGAAGTGAACTTCTTCCATCAGATTTACTTCCACATGAGGATAACGCTGATAAAACTCGCCTAGGGTCGGTTCGATAATGGTATTGCCCAGCATCACCGGAATGGCAAGGTTGATTCGCCCTTTGTCTTGTTGGGTCAGATCATCAAATTCGCTAAGCCATTCCTGACCGTGACCAACGATCTTCCGGGCGTAATGGAGGTAGCGTTCGCCGACATAAGTGGGAATATATTCGTTGTTGATCCGGTCGAAAAGAGGTTCTCCCAGATGACCTTCGATATTCTTGAGATACTTGCTCAAGGACGGTTGCGAGATAAAAAGTTCCTCGGCAGCTTTGGAAATTGTTTTATTTTTATAGATAGACAGGATGTAGCGGGCTTCTTTTAGTTCCATATTGACCTCCGGGTGTATTTTAGAGACAGTATATCATCTTCGAAGCTATTAGTATAGCCTAAATGCATAAAGTATATAGATTAAATATATTTGACATATAGTATACCGGAATTTATAATGGAACCATATTTGAAGTGTATACAATAAATTGAGAGCGAAAAACAGTGTTTTTGGGTGATTCATTTCAGTATTATGGCTGGGTTGGATTAGATCAAATACAGTGTATGTCAAGAAGGAGCGCATATGAGAAAAAGTAGAGCGATGATGATGTTGGTGCCCGGCCTGGTAATCATCTTATTAGGGTTGTTCGCACCCCTGCTGAAAGTGATTTTCCCGACAATCAACAGCGGTGCTTTCATCTTCAGTAATTATCTTGATTTCTTTAAAGATGAATATTTCCTGGGTATTTTCATTAGAACTGTAAGAATCGCAATTTTGACGACAGTAACCTGCGGATTCCTGGGAGTTCCGATTGCTTACTTTATCTCGCTTACGTCGAAAAAGTGGCGCGGATTCTTCCTGGCATTGTCGCTGTTTCCATTGATGACCAATTCAGTGGTCCGCAGTTTCGCCTGGATCAACATCCTGGGAAGCAACGGGATCATCAATAGGATTTTGATGATGGTTGGAGCAATCGACCAACCGATTCAACTATTGTATACAGAATTCGCTATCTATATCGGATCGGTATATCTGTTCTTGCCGCTGATGATTGTAACCGTGGCCGGAGCGATGGAAAATATCCATGCCAGTCTGATGGAAGCGGCTCGCAGCCTGGGAGCCAATCCCATCAAGGCTTTCATGAAAGTTGTGTTCCCACTTAGTTTGCCGGGAATCATCGTCGGATCGGTTTTGGTGTTCACCGGAACCTTGACTGCCTATACGACTCCCCAATTGCTTGGGGGCAACCGGAATCTGGTCCTGTCGACCTTGATTTATCAACGGGCAATGGCGGTGTCTGATTGGGATGGCGCGGCAGTAATTGCTTTAATCATGATTGTGATGACCCTGATTGTCATCAAAGGGTTGAACAAAGTAGCGGCCAAACTGGATAGAAGAGGTGATGGACATGCGTAATCATAAATTTTTAACCGGATTTGCCATAATCGTATTTACCTTCATGGTGGCTCCGCTGCTTATCATCACGGTAACCGCGTTTGAACCGGGGACGGTAATCAAATTCCCGATCAGCGGTTTCTCGCTGGATTGGTTTGGCAATGTCTTCCAGCTGGATTCATTCATCAAATCATTTGGAACCAGTATTTCAGTCGCTTTCCTGTCAACCTTTGTCGCTTTGTTTGTCGGGATTCCGGCGGCCTATGCCTTGGCCAAGTCGCAAATGGCCGGGAAAACATTCATTAAATCACTGTTCCTTTCACCGGCAATTGTTCCGGGAATCGTAGTCGGGTTTGCCTTGTATCAGTTCTTGATTCTGACCTTGCGGATTCCGGTATTCTACAGTCTGATGATCGGCCATTTCATGGTGGTCATTCCTTATATCATCAGAATCGTCTCTTCGAGTCTGGAATCATTTGATTTCAGTGTCGAGGAAGCGGCGTGGAGTCTGGGCTGTGGTAAGATTAAAACATTCATCACAGTCGTCTTGCCGAATATCACCTCAGGAATATCGGCAGCCTTCATCCTGGCATTCATCAACTCATTCAATAATATTCCGGTTTCGATGTTCTTGACCGGTCCGGGAGTGAGCACTTTCCCGGCAACCCTGATGAACTATATCGAATATAATTATGATCCGACTGTATCGGCAGTCTCGGTCTTGCTGATGTTGGCAACTGTACTAATAATGATGATTGTCGATAAAACATTAGGTATTGCTTCAATCGCGAAATAGGAGGAACTATCATGGCATTTATGAATCTGACAGATATTGATGTCTGTTACAATAAGAAAAACAAAGTGTTGGAACAGTTGAATCTTTCCATCAACAAAGGGGAACTGGTTTCCCTGCTGGGACCTAGTGGCTGTGGTAAGACGACTACGCTGCGGGTTGTGGCTGGTTTCATCGAACCGCAAGCCGGATCATTCGTTCTTGATGGAGTCGATATGACTCATACCCCAATCGAAAAAAGAAACTTCGGTCTGCTTTTCCAAAGCTATGCCTTGTTCCCGCATTTAAGCGTGTTTGACAACGTGGCTTTCGGACTGAAGATGCGCAAGATGGATAAAGCAGTTATCCAGGAAAAAGTAATGAAGATGATTGAGATTGTCGGTTTGAAAGGTTTTGAAAGACGTTTCCCAAACCAGATGTCCGGCGGTCAGAATCAGCGGGTGGCTCTGGCACGAGCTCTGGTTATCGAACCGGATATGTTGCTTCTTGATGAGCCGTTATCGAATCTTGACGCCAAATTGCGGGTTGAGATGCGTACTGAAATCAAGCGACTTCAAAAATCGGCTGGGATTACGACTTTGTTTGTAACTCATGATCAGGAAGAGTGCTTCTCGATTTCCGACAAGGTTGCGGTAATGAACAAAGGGATCATCGAACAGTTCGATACCCCGGAAACCATCTACAATCATCCAACAACCGAATTTGTCGCAAGATTCATCGGATTTGAAAACTTCATCGATCTAAAAATTGGTGAGGAAGGCAAATACGTGACTGGCAACGGACTGCGATTTGAGATTGCTGAAACTACCGATGCAACTGACTGTCTGGGGACCATCCGTCCTGATGACATCACGATTGTTGATGAAACTGCTGTGACCAATACGATCACTGGATCGATTGGCGTGAGAACATTTTTAGGCAAAGGTTATCAATATGAAGTAGAAACCGAGCTTGGCAAATTTATCGTTAACCGCAATACGGACGTTGTTCATGAAGAAGGCGACCTGGTTAACCTGTATTTCAATCCCCAAAAGTTAATTCTGGTACAAAGATCAGAGGCGTAACTCTGTGAAGGTGCTTTAATTATAAATTATTTAATCTACCCAAGAGAAAAAGAGAGGAATTACAATGAAAAGAATTATTGCATTACTTATGGTTTTAACATTAGTATTGACTGGTTGCGGTGCAAATCCGGCAACTGGAGATGCTGGTACTTTGGTCTTATCAACATTCGGTTTAAGTGAAGATGTATCTGAAGATCAAATCTACAAACCTTTCGAAGACGAATTCAACACTGATATCGTTACTGAAACTGGTAACTCATCAGAACGTTATACAAAATTCGCTTCGGACAACCAAACATCAATCGATGTTATTGAATTATCTCAATCAAAAACTGCTGAAGGTGCCGCTGCTGGAATCTTCCAAGCAATCGATACTTCAAAAATCGCCAACTATGACAATTTGATTGATTCAGCAAAAGCTTTGGTTGAAGCTGGTGCTGGTGTTCCTTACACAATGAACAGCCTGGTAATCGTATATGATCCGGCTAAAGTAGATGCAATCGACAGCTACGCAGATTTATGGTCAGCTGATTTGGCTAACCAAGTATCAATCCCTGAAATCACTACTACATTCGGTCCTTCAATGGTTTACATTGCAAGTGATTACGCTGGTGTAGACGTTGCAACTGATAATGGTGAAGCGGCTTTCGCAGCTTTGGCTGATCTTAAAAGCAACATTGTAAAAACTTATTCTAGATCATCTGACTTGGTTAATATGTTCACTTCAGGTGAAATCAGTGCCGCAGTCGTTGGTGACTACGCAGTACCTATTTTAAAAGCTGGAAATGAAAATCTGGTATTCGTTACTCCTGAAGCTGCTTATGGTAACTTCAACACTATCAACATCAACGCTAACTCAGCTAACATTGATTTGGCTTATGATTACATCAACTACCGTATCAGTGCCCAACTTCAAACAATCGCTGCTGATACATTGAACAACGCCCCAACAAACAAATTGGTTGAATTGACTGAAGAACAAGCGGCTGCAATGCCTTATGGTGAAGCTGCCAATGCTTTGAAAACAGTTGATTACAACTTCGTTAATCCGATTTTAGCTGATTGGATCGACAACTGGAATCGTACTTTAAACAGCTAAGAAAACGACAGTTTTGGTAAGGAGGAGGAAAATGATGATTGACCTGTTGATCAAAAATGCATTTGTCTTCATGACCTGCCGTCAAGTCTTTGAACAAAAAGACATTGCAGTTGTCGGTGACTCGATTTACCGGGTGGCCGACAATCTGGATTGTTACGCCGACAACGCCAAGGTGATTATCGACAGAAAGGGAAGTTACATCATTCCCGGACTGGTCGACTGTCATATGCATGTCGAAAGTTCGATGACATATCCAGCCGCCTTCTCCAAGGCGGCTTTAAAATATGGAACAACTACGGTTGTCTCCGATCCCCACGAAATGGCCAATGTCTTTGGCAATGAAGGTATTCAGGCGTTCTTGAACCAGAATCCTCAAATGGACATCTTTTACGGAGTCCCTTCAAGTGTTCCGGCAACTGCTCCAGACATCGAAACCTCGGGAGCCATTCTCGATGAAACTGATGTGGAGCAACTGCTGGATCATCAAAAAGTTATCTGTCTTGGTGAAGTGATGAACTTTACTGATTTGATTTCTCCCAAAGATACCAAGATCAAACGGATTGTCGAGGTCTGTCAAAGTCACGAAAAACCAATTAAGATAGAAGGTCACTGTCCCAAGTTAACCCCCGAGCAATTGGCGGCATTCATTCGAGCCGGAGTGGATTCCGACCATACCCAACAAACCCCTGAATCAATCAGGGAAAAAAGCGATGCCGGAATGTTTCTGGAATTGCAGCGCAAGTCGCTCAATAACGAAACAATCAAGACCGTCGTCGCCAACGAATTATATGATAATATCGCGTTGGTCACTGACGATGTCATGCCTGATGAACTGCTTCACGGTCATCTTAATATCCTGGTCCAAAAAGCGGTCGATCTCGGTCTCCCTTTTGAAAAGGCCGTCTACTGTGCCACCCATATTCCGGCGCGGCGGATGAATCTAAGCGACCGGGGCATGATTGCTCCAGGAAAGATTGCCGATCTGGTGATCATCCCTGATAAATTGCTTACTGGAGCAATGGAAGTTTACAAAGCCGGAGTTTTGATAACCAATCAAGCCTGTCGGGAAGAAGTCGTTGATTTTCCAAGCAAGTTTTACAATTCGATCAACTGTAAAAAAGCGAACGGAGACGATTTTGTCCTCAAGGTAGCAAAGTCGGTAGTGGCGGTTGATGTCAATGTGATGCAGTTATCCTATGGTGGTACTTTCACCAAGAAAGTTACTAGAAGGCTGGAAGTCATTGAAGGTGTGGTTCAGTGGCAAAAATCCGGTTTGAGTTTGGCAGTGATATTTGAACGTTACGGCAAGAATGGCAATATCAGTTATGGCTTGGTTGAGAATGCCCTGGAACATGATAAATCCGGGGCCGTTGCGACAACCTGGTCCCATGACAGTCATAATCTCCTGGTGATCGGCAATGATATTGAAAGCATGATATGCGCTCAAAATCGGATTGTCGAACTGCAGGGGGGTTATTGCGTCGGGGCTAATAATGCGATTGTCGCTGAGGCCCCGCTAAGAATCGGTGGGATTGTCTCTGATGAGCCGGTTGAAGTGCTGGCTCGAAAAATTGCCGGAGTCCGTGAGGCTGTCGAAAAACTCGGTTATGCCAACGGGAATGTGCTGATGTCGGTTGCAACCCTGGCATTGACAGTATCACCGGAATTGAAGCTGACAGATAATGGTTTATTTAATGTGCGAACTTATCAATTCGAACCATTAATAATTAATGAAATCGAAGGTTAAAGAATATGACAGTAATAAAAAATGTAATACTGGTAACGATGGATGAAAAGAAAAATCTCTATTCCCATGGTTATCTGCGATTTGAAAATGATATAATAACCGGCTTGGGCCCGATGGAAGCGTACCAACCACTTGACGGTGAAGAAGTGATTGACGGCAACGGGGGAATCCTGATGCCGGGAATGATCAATTCCCATACTCATTTGGGGATGATTCCTTTCCGGGGTTTGCAGGATGATGCGGTTGATCGGCTCAGAAGATTTTTGCTGCCGACTGAACGTGATGAAATGACTGCCGATCTGGTCTATGCCTCGGCTAAATACGCCATCGCCGAATTGCTTCTTGGTGGAGTTACCACCGTGATGGACATGTACTATTTCGAAAAAGAAGTTGCCAAAGCAGCTGATGAAATGAAAATAAGAGCTGTCCTCGGGGAAACCATCATCGACCAGGAGGTTTGTGATGCCGCTACTGCCAGTGAGAGCCTGGTTTATGCCCAGGAATTGATCGAAGAATATCTTGACCACGATTTGATTACGGGGTGTGTGGCCCCGCATAGTACTGTTACCTGCAGCGAAGACACCTTGAAAAAGGCCAGTGAATTATCGAAGAAGTATAATGTACCATTTACCATCCATGTTTCCGAAATGGATTACGAGATGAAATATTTCCAAGAGGAATACCAGATGACTCCAATCGAGTTTCTTGCCAGCCGGGGAATCGTGAATTCCCGCCTGTTGGCAGCCCATTGCATCTACGCCAAAGATAATGACTTGAAACTGCTTAAAGACAACGGTGCTTCAGTGGCTCATTGTATCGGAGCCAACACCAAATCCGCCAAAGGTGTGGCTCCTGTCAAAGCGATGATTGAAGCCGGTATCCCAGTGGGGCTGGGAACTGATGGACCATCAAGCGGTAATACCCTGGATATCATCACTCAGTTCAAGCTGGTGGCCAATTTCCACAAGATGGAGAATCATGACCGCAGCGCCTTTCCGGCCAAAACCATTGTCGAACTGGGAACCAGCGGTGGAGCCAAAGCCCTTAATCTTAGTGATCGAATTGGTAGTCTTGAAGTCGGCAAACAGGCCGATCTGGTTTTGGTGGAGACGGAATCAGTCAACATGTTCCCGCTCTATGATCCGTATTCATGTTTGGTTTACAGTGCCAACAGCAAAAATGTGGATTCTGTCTTTGTAGCCGGTCAGTGTCTGGTCAAAGATAAGAAACTGTGTCAGGTCGACCTGGCGCAAATCCGCAAGGAAACCCTAGCCGCAATGACGGTTAAAAACAACAGCCTCTTTAAAAAGGAATTGCTCTGATTGGCCAATACCCTAGAATAACCAAGAAATTGAAATAAATTCAGATATTTCCTGGTTATAAGCATATCATGATGAGCAATTGGGAAGATGATGCTATAATTGATAATATAGTCTGATCCAATAAGGGACTTATTGGATCTAAAATCAACCAAGAGGCGGTGAAACTGATGGGTGACAAACCGACAATCAAAACCATAATCAACGGTCCTTTTATTGTCAAAGGGCTTAATGAACTCAGCGACAGTGATGGAGAGAAAATTGCAATTAAATCTTCGGTTAGTTTGTGTCGCTGTGGTAAAAGCGCAACCAAGCCTTTTTGCGATGGTGCTCACATCAAGAGCGGATTCAAAGATAATCGCTTGAAAGTTCGTGATGGAAGATTCCGATCCTACGTGGGCAAGAAGATCATCATCCATGATAATCGAAGGGCATGTTCCCACCCGGGAACATGTTATCTGGAGCTTCCGAAAGTATTTGACATGTATAAATGTCCCTGGATCGATCCTGATGGCGATACGGTTGAGAATATAATCGCAACAATCAAAAAATGCCATTCGGGTGCTTTGAGTTACACCATCAATGGCGAGACTTTCGACAATTTTTTCGATGAGCCCTCGATCAAGGTTACTCATGATGGCCCCTATGTTGTTTTGGGGCCGGTGGAACTTATTGATGAGCGTCATCCGGTCGCGAAGGATCACTATTGTCTTTGTAGCTGTGGCAGAAGCAAAAATGAACCGTTTTGTGATGGGAGCCATCTAAAGCACGAACCTAAAGAAGAGTAACCGAATCCTGGTTACTCAAAAATGCAAATTACCAGGGCCTGATGATTGTCCTGTCCAAGCAAATCCCTACATTGCTTAATCTAAAATTCATCATAACCATACTTTAATTATACCTGTACTCATTTAAATACATAGATGCTCCAATCAAGTTCCCTTACCCTGGAATGAGATTGGAGTTTTTTCTTGAATAATGTGATTGAAATTGAAAACCTTGATTAAATGGGCTTTATTTTCAAAATAAAAGTGCTATGATGAAGATAAAGATGTGGTTTCATTCAAGGAAAGTGAGTTGGTTGTAATGAAACACAAATTGCCAAAAACCAGGACCGGAAAATTGTCAGTTCTGATTTTCACTGTTTTTGTAATTTTAGTGCTGATTACCCGTTTTGCAGCTGGTTTGCTGATTGGTACAGGTGCTTATGAAAATGTGACGTTTATTTCATTATGGCGAATGTTCCAATATCTGATTTTCATAGGGGGCGGTGTTGCCTGGCTGGTGGGATTTAAGGCCCTAATTGCTGACAAAGACAGATCCCTGGCGATTATCGTTGTCGTAATTTTGGGGATTTTGGCGATACTGGTAGGATTGATGCAACTTTTTATTGCCGGCTTTTGAATAACAGATAGCGAAAATATATTTTAATTGGAAGATTTTGTGGTTGAATATTGAAAGGATGATATTAAATGGCAGTCAGTATCGATTCAACTAATTGGAACAAATCAGAGAAATTCATCATTATCAGTGGCTGTGATTCTGGAATCGGGAGAAGCATGGCCGACTATTTAAGTTCACTGGGCCATAAATTGGTAGTCACTTATGTCTGGAATGATCATTATCAGGAAGATGATAATGTTATAGCCGTGAAAATGGATTTGACTATTCCTGAAGACGTAGACCATTTCATCGAATTTATTCATCAGTTATGTGATCAGGGCCATGGAATCAAAGCCGTAGTTTCCAACTCGGGAATCCCGTTGGGTGGACCGGTGGAAGATATCCCGATTGAGAATTATCGCAAAGCTTTTGACGTCAATTTCTTTGGTGCAATCAGCGTGATCAAGGCGGCCCTGCCTTCAATAATTCAAGAGAAGGGCAAAATCATGATTATCAGCTCAATGGCGGGAAGAATTGCCTTGCCGTTTCTTTCGCCTTATGCCTCGTCCAAATTTGCCTTGGAAGGCTTTGGTGACTCGTTGCGGCGGGAAATGAATCCCTATGGAGTCAAGACAATTCTGGTTGAACATGGAGGGATAGCGACCCCGATCTGGAACAAGGCGGCCAAACAGGATATCTCGTTTGTTCAGAAAAAATATCTGAAAAGCCTCTACAGTGTTCGGGATAATTTCTTACTAGGCGGTAACAAGGGAATGGACTGCGATCTGGCATCCAAGGAGACTGCGGATTTGTTATTCATCAAAAATCCCAAGGATCGCTATATTATCGATGACAACAAGTTCAAATCCAAGTTATCAACCTTGGTACCTCAACGCTACATCGACAAGGTGGTCAGCAAAATGTTTGATTTCAGTTATGGTGATCTTCCCGATAATGGCAAACAATAGTCCGGCTATTATCGACCGTGACTTGGGTTTGATCTGGTGGTGAGGGCGCTAAGAATTAATCTAATGAAGGCTAACCAGCTTTGGATAGCAGGTCGTTCGTTGTCAAGGAGATAGTGATATGTTACAATTTAAGTAGTTAAAGGAGGCAATTATGGATATTCAAGCAAAGATCGAAGAAGTACTAACCAAGATCAAGAATGATGATGATTTCAAAACCAAATTCATGGAAAATCCGACCGAGGCCCTGGAATCTGTCTTGGGGATTGATCTCCCTGAAGATCAGATCAATGCAATAATTGATGGGGTCAAAGCCAAATTGAATCTTGATCAGGCCGGAGACCTTTTAGGCAAGGTTAAGAATTTATTCTGATTATAGACAGGAACCAGTTTTCATGCAGGTTCCTGTTTTATGTGAATCAAATTTGGAATAAGAATAAGAGGTGAGTAACAATGATATTTATTATCCCGGCAGCTTTGCTTATTGGGGTCGGAGCGTTGATTAGATACAAGAAAACTACCTGGCTGATCTCAGGTTACAATACTGCATCCAAGGAAAAAAAATCGGAATATGATATCGATAAACTATGCTATCATACCAGTAATTTTCTTTTCCGGGAAGCAGCAATTTTCCTAATTATGGCGCTTTTTGTCTTTCTATTTGATGATTATTTTGGGATTATTACTGCAGTCGGTTTTATAGTCATTATCATTTTTACAATTATCGGGTTGATTTACATGAATACCAGTGGCAGAGTCAAGAAATAATCGATATCAAATATGCGATCCAAGCGCAACAAAAACGGACAGGTGCGGCCTGTCCGTTAATAGTTGCGCTGGTTTTTGAGTTAGGATTCATTGGCGATATTATAAATGGTCTTGATTTCATCTTTGGAGAGAATCTTTTCAATTATTAGAGTTCCAATCATATAGACCGTTAACAAGGTCACATTGGAAATGATGGTATATTTAAGGCCAAGCGCAGTGGCTTGGAAGAATAGTATCGGCAATTTGGCGCTTGCCCATACTGTGAGGAAGAATAGAACATTGGAGTAGCGGGCTCCTTTTTTTAGCATGACTTGAGCTACCGGGAAGGCGGCTATCAAAGGTCCGGCTGACATGGTCCCGATAAACAGGGCAATCAGGATTCCAATAACTCCAGATTTTTCACCCATTAATCTGATCATGGTTTCGCGGGGTACCCAAAGGTCCAGCAACCCGATCAAAAGGAAGATTGGTGGGACTATCTTGAGCATCGAGATAAACTGATACCAGGCTGAATTGAGGGCTGCCAGACCCAGAGATGAATCCGGGTTGGTGCTGGCGGTTCCAATCTTTACACCTATGGTATCGAAGACAAATAAGGAAATTAACAGGATCACTGAGACATAAAACATTTTGCTTTTGAACATCGAAAGGATGATTTGTTTTTCTTGTTTCATTACATTAACCCCCAGACTACGACTGCTACGATTCCTGAGGCGATAAACGCCAGACCATTACGCAAGGCCACAGCTTTTTTACCGAAGAATTTTACTTCAGCTACCCAATAAACCAGTCCGACCGCCATCAGGGTGGTCATAAATGCGGCGACCTGAGGATAACCGGCTCCATTGGACAAAAGTTCAGCACCCAAAGGATAAGTGATAAATGGTGGGATGAAAGCAGCTGATCCAATGATCATGCCAATCAATACTCCGAAGATACCAGAGTCACTACCAAGCAGCTGCTTGATTGTCATTGGCGTTAGGATGTTAAGGACAATCCCGACAATCAAAAACAGGGGAATCAGGACCGGTAAAATCTTGACAAAGGCCATCCAGCCTTTTTTGACCGCTTTTTTGGTTTTGGCTTTATCCTTTATTAGTGAAACAATCAGCAAGACTGTTGCGAATGTATATAGTACTATGGTTGAAAGATCCATAAAGTTACCTCCTCTTAATTTGTTTATACTGGGATTATAACCTGAATTTTTCAATTGTTCAGTAACTTTGTCACCAAAATCGACAATTATCGATATATTATTGATTTTTACTTTGAGATGTTGAACTTTTTACGTTGATCAGTCACTTTTCAAAGATAATATTTGAACTTATTTTTCTAAAGATGCAAGAACAACGTTTTGAAAGTAAAAAAGTAGTACAATGTTCATAACGAAAAATATGGAGGTATTTTAATGGATTATTATGTATTGCCTAAGACTGATTTGAAAGTCTCACGGTTGGCATTTGGCTGCATGAGAATTGCAAACAAAACTGTTGAAGAGGTAGAAGAACTGGTAAAAACGGCTCTGGGTGAAGGAATTAATTTTTTTGATCATGCCGATATTTATGGGGCCGGAAAGTCCGAAGCCATATTCGGTGAGGTGTTAAAACGGAATCCGGAACTTAGAAAAGAAATGGTTATCCAAACAAAATGTGGAATCGTGCCGGGTAAAAGATACGATTCTTCAAAAGAATACATCATGGCTCACGTCAATGAATCGCTTGAAAGACTGCAATGTGATTATCTGGATATCTTGCTATTGCATCGCCCGGATGCTTTAAGTGATCCTCAAGAGATCGCCGAAGTCTTCGAGGAGCTTCATCAAAAAGGACTGGTCAAATACTTTGGAGTTTCCAACTACACCCCAATGCAGATGGAACTGCTAAAAAAATATATGAAGCAACCGTTGATCACTAATCAGGTTCAGTTTTCAATTGTGCATTCGATGATGATTGATGCCCCGCTTTTCTTGAACATGACAGATGAACAGGCCATCGACCGTGATGGTAGTCTTCTGGATTATTGTCGCTTGAATGATATTTCGCTGCAGGCTTGGAGTCCGATTCAGGCTTCATGGGCTGAAGGCACTTTCATCGATAATCCTAGTTATCCCAAGCTCAATCAAGTGCTTCAGGAAATCGCCGATGAAAACAACGTCACCAAGAGTACGGTGGCGACCGCTTGGGTGCTCCGTCATCCCGCCAGCATTATTACCGTGATTGGAACAACTTCTATTGTCCATCTTAAGGAATTGGCTCAGGCAACCAGTTTTACCTTGACTCGCCAACAGTGGTATGATCTCTATCTTGCTGAAGACAAACCTCTGCCATAAGGTTATAAAAGAAAGCTAATAAAGTTTAAAAGGATTCCTATGACGGGAATCTTTTTTGTTTTTGGGTTGCCCACTGATTGAAATTAGTTGAGTTGCAATAAAGTTACACAAATATAAAAATTAACTGTTTTTTTTCATTAGTGTGTTATGATGTTACTATAATTCAACAAGGAGAAAAGTTATGAGAAGTAAAATAGTAACCGCCATAGTAATAATATGTCTGCTTGGCGTCGGGGTCTGGTATTTGAACCGGGAGGGCGATCAAGCTGATTCCAACAGTGAATCAATTTGGTATACTACTGCTGACATTGTCGAGGCAATCGAACAAACCGGAGTAGTTTTAGAAGCGGATTCCGATTTTAATCCAAGGGATTACCAGCTGGCGGGAATCAATCCGACAATTTATGCCATCAACAATTCCATCAATCATTTATGGCTGTACATCTTCGATGATATCAATGAGCGTGATGAGGTGGCTAGCGATGGGTGGTTACAGCATTGGGATCAACCGATAACGCAAAGGTTGCAAACCCGTAATGTCCTGATTTTACAGGATGGGATTGCAGGCCAAACTACAATCAACAATTTGATCAATCGACAAATGAACGATCTGAAAAGTCAAGTGTTTGGCGGAACAAGCGACAATTGGCAAGTGCGGCATAATTTGGATTATTACCGCAATGAAATAAGGGCGGATTCCGGTAAAATATACCTCGATCAAGCCGCTATTGTAGGAGATGAAATTAAGTACCTCGGTCCTGATTTGGGAATTGACCAACAAGTTGTGACCATCAAAATTCAATTAGCCAATGGGAGCATAAATTATAATTATAACCCCAGTTTCTTTGATCTTAAAGCTGATCGTTATTATCCAATAGGGTACAATCGGACAATTTTCGATGCTGATCCAACTCAACCCCTGACCTGCAAGATTAGTTGGAACGGAAATGAAGAAATAATGGATTTGGAGCCGATTAACCAGTAGCATCTAAATAGCAGTCATTGATTACTAAGGTCAAGAGAATCACCTATTAAAAGGACAAAAGGATCCCAATAATTTGGAATCCTTTTTTGGAACCATACCAAATGATTAAATTGATTGAGTTGCAATAAAGTTACATAATTGTAAAAATTAACTGTTTTTTTTCATTGATGTGTTACAATGTTACTTGCGATTATACAAGGAGGAAAGTGATGAAAAGGAAGATATTTGCCGCAGCAATTACAATATGTCTGCTTGGCGTCGGTGCCTGGTATTTGAACCAAGATCAGGGAGATGGCCAACTCGACAGCAACCAGGAGTCGGTTTGGTATACTAACACTGACATTGTCGAGGAAATTGAACAAAGCGGGGTTGTTTTAGAAGCGGACTCTGATTTGAATCCGGATGACTATCAACTCGGGGGAGTAAAGCCGACAATATACACCATCAATAGTCCAATTGATCATCTGTGGGTGTACGTCTTTGATGACATTAAGGATCGTGATGCGGTAGTGGTGAATGGGGTTGTTCCCAATAGTAATGAACCGATAATTCAAAAATTACAAACGCGCAACGTTATGATTTTGCAAACAGGTATGGCCGAAAAAAACGGTGTCTATCAAGCGATAAATGTGAATTTGAACAATATTCAAACAGCGGTATTTGGCGCAACCAGCGAAGACTGGGATGCCAGATTTACGCTGGAATACTATGATAATGAAATAGTTGACCAGAACGGGGTTAGCTATAATGACCGATTTGCTAAAGATGTATTGGAGGTCAGATTTATCGGTGAGGATCCCAACGATCAGGTAGATGTGGAAATGGAAATAGATGGCCCTACTGGGAGTAGCGTATACCAAGGGTTGCCTATTGATACGGATAGCGATTCATATAGAAATCTAGGGAGTTCATGGGGATTCCATTTCTTTGGCGACATTGATCAGCCAATCACTTGGGATTTCAGCTGGAATGGCAAACAGGAAACACTGGTGCTTTCAAGAATTGATTTATAAAAAGGAGCGAATAGTTCGCTCTTTTAATATTGGACTTTTTTTGTAAATTTTGTTGCTGTAAAATCATAAGTGAATCAAGGCAAAGCAAAAGATGCTTCCGCAATGGAAGCATCTTTTAAAGTCCCTAAATTTGTGTGGTTTGGAGTTTTAAAAATGTCTATAGAAATTATAATAATTACGGGTATATTGATTAGTTAGCTGCTGTTGATACTTTAACAATAACTTGGTTGTAACGAGTCATTGGGGCATCAGCATCATCTTGGGCTTCAAGGACGATATTGAAGTAATCTCCGTCTTGAGCATCCAAAGGAATTGTGAATCCAGTAGCCAGGTTGGCAGGGTGATAAACCCGAAGTTCTCCGGCAGTTCCGTTGTAGATGCTACCTTCATTATAAACCCACCAAGTAGTATGAACATTATCACCATCAGGATCCATAACTTCCCCTTGGATCGCTACTGATTGTCCTGGTGCCCCGGTGATTTCAGTTTCAGCCACATTGACAACTGGAGCATGGTTGGCATCGGAGTAGTCATTGACACACCAGTCAGCTCTTGCTGCCCAGTCTTGTTGATAAGCCAATAAGAATCGGTTTCCATCTCCTGGCATTCCAGTTAGATAGTTGTAACCAGTTGGCAGTTGTTCATCGTTGAATGAAACTCGACCAATCCATGAACCGTAGTTTCCATTTTCAGAAATTCCACGTAAACCATTGTTCAACAGAGCCATGAATCCGCCACTGTCACCTTCAGCCAGGAAGTCATAATCATCGAATGTTGTTGCCGGGAAGGCATCGTAGCCCCAGTCGATTGTCGGATACAAACCATATTGGTATGCATCAGGTTCATCGTCAAATACAGTTCCATCGCCCATTAGGTTGTATTTTTCCATCATTGAACCATGATCGAATTCGATATTTTCTTTCAGCCATTCAGATTGGAAAGTATAGTTGGCATCAGCTGCTGTTCCTAACATCGGTCTCATATCGGCCGGTGAGAAAGGTCCTGCTAAAATAGGTGCAAAGTAAACACCGTAGCCATTGGTAGTGCTCATCAGTTGCAGTCCTGGATATAATCCGGGAATATCGTTATCAACATAACTGTTGTCCTGACCATTTCCGCTGATAACAACTTTGTTTACAACTTTTGCTTGGATTTGAGCCCATTGGTCCGTATCTTGATAATCAGCGGCAATCGACATCAATGCCCGAGCAACGGTATTGAAGCCTCCCCATGAAAATACGAACAGTTTCCGCTCGTCATCATCAAGAATCGCATTCTTGATCAGATCAGAGCCTTCAGTATCCTCGCGGACATCACCTTCGAAAGCAATATTACCTTTTTTGGTGATATCTAGAAGATAGTCTGGTGTTGGATAGTTGGCATCATTAGTTGAAAGATGCTCATAGGCTTCACGATATTCAGTGTCCCAAAGGTCTTCGATCCAGTTAGTTGGGATTTCGCGGTAACTTGTCAAGTTAGTCGCAGCTGGATCAGGTGTTGCTCCTCCGGTCCGGGTTGTATAAACCGCTTCACCTTCACATAAATAGTTAGGATTTACTTCCCCTAAAGTATGTTCCCCATCACCATTGAAGTGGTACTTTGAAGCTGAATAGACTACCCCATCCAAATCAACTTCATTGAAATAGAGTGATAAATGAATTAAGGAGTTCATATCATCACATTCGACGTCGGTCGAGATAATTGCTCGAGGACGGTCTTCTTCTGGCACTATGGTCAGATTGTCATTGGTTGCGCTGGTACTGCTGCAACCCACACAACTGGCTACCATGAATCCGGCTGCCAGTGTTTTCAAAACTTTGCTCATTCGTTCTCCTCCTTGTGTCTGCAAACCCTTACATAATTTGCACACTTACAATGATACTAATTAAATTTCGTTGTGTCAATAAAATATTAGTAATTATTAGTAATATTATTAGTTGGGCGATAAGTGGCCAAATAGTCGTAAATAACAAAAAACTCCTGAAGCTTCAGGAGTTAGATGGTGTAGATTTCTTGTGATTGAATTTTGGCTGGACTGTTATTGATTGAGATTTTTTACGCTTTTTCTGATTGTCAGTTTGGTTGAAATCAAAATCCTTTGATGAGAATCATCATTGTTGTTGATTTTGGCCATTAGTCTTCTAACCGAACTTTGACCCAGGAGGAATTTATCAACATCAACAGTGGTGAGGGCAGGATAAGAGATTCTTCCCATTTCAATATTATCGAATCCGGTTACTGAAATATCGCTATCCAACTGTTTTAGGCCGCTAATCAGTTCCAAAGCCAGGAAATCATTCATAGCAACAATGGCAGTGGGACGAGGTTTGCTGAGATCGTCCAGTTTTTGGAAATATTCTTTGACAAGCTGGCTGATTGTATCTCCGGGCTTGAACTGTATTTCGTAATCCGGATCAAAACTGAGCTCTTTGTCTTCTAAAGCCTGGATCAGTCCGTTGCGTCGTTCTTTGAAGTTATTGATTATCGGTACCAAGGTAATCAAGCCAAAAATTTGGTGGCCCATTGAAGTTAGGTAGTTTCCGATTTCATACATCCCATTGAAGTTATCGATTGAAACGAAGTCAACCGGTTTGCCGGGAATTGAGGTATCCATGACAACATACGGGATTTCAATATTATCCAAGTGTTTAACATCTTCAGGTTTCAACAACGTCCCAAGAATGATATTTCCTGAGACATTCATTTGTCTGTCACTGCTTCCAATTGAATTCAATTCAGAGATGTTGATATAAGTAATCAGTAGTTGATAATTGTTGCTTTCGCATTCGCTCTGGATTCCTCGAAGCATCTCCGAGAAGAAGGGATTGTGGAAGTTGTTACGGTTCAAAGTTTCATTTTCAACCAATATCAGCCGGATGATTCCATAATCTTTGGTTTTTGTATAGCCCAGGTCTGCCGCAATTTTGAGAATTTCAGTTCTCTTTTCATTTGATAAGCTACCCTTTCTATTATTCAAGGCGTTACTGACAGTTCCCTGACTGACCCCTGCGATTTTGGCAATATCACTCATAGTTATTTTCTGTTTTTTCATAACTAAATATTAGCACTAATTATTTAGTTATGTCAACAAACATTCTAAATGATGCTGTTAGGGTACAAATCATGAATGGATGCATAATTGTACCTAAACTTTTACTAATGGAACTTTCCCGGAATTTTAAATCGGACTATCAAGTTTATTATGTTTGACTCATAAAATATGATGTCTAATAATATAATAAGGATTTATTTGGATATTAAATCCGATAAGTTGCTTGGGGATTAGTTAACTGTAGTGATTATTTTGGTTTAGAGGGGAAAGTATGGGGAAAATATATATAACTGAAAACAATTGCGTTTTAAATACGACGATACTTGAAAAATGGAAACAACTATTGGACCGCTATCATTGCTTGTATGTCTATGCGATGACAGGGATTGGAAAGACGACAATTGCCATGGAGTTAGCAGCCAATTACTATGATGAGTTGAACATTTTCTCGGCGGACACAAACACATTTATCGAGGAAGTCGAGGATTACATCAACAAGGATTGCTCTCAAACTAAGCAGACCCTGATTATTCTGGATGATTTGCACTGGATTAAATCAGCTTACACTCAACATCGTCTGGGGGAATTGATTCGAAGCACGAGAGGAAGATCTCAAAACGTCTTTTTTGCTTTGCTCAGCCGGGCATCTTTGCCCACGTATCTTAATCCCCTATACCTTACCAAACAGCTTGCCATTGATGGAAAACAGTCATTATGGCTGAATCGGGAGCAGGTGGATACCCTGCTAAAGGTCGAACAATTGTCAGCTTATCAGGGAAAAGCCGAACACGAATATCTTATCGATCAGTGCTTGGCAATAACCCAGGGATATCCAATTGGGATTCAGTCATTTCTTAACCAAATTCGGGAAGGGAAAAGGGACTTCAATCAAATCAGAATCCGGGTTAGAAAGGAACTGTTCGATTATTTCGATCACTTCACTGCCACCCAGTGGGACGAGGCGATGCTGGGTTGTTTGATAAGACTAGCGGTTTTTCCGGAGTTTGACTTGAACATGGCACGGGCTATCGTGGGTGAAAAAGCGATGATGGTTATGGAAAATATCAATGAGATCAGCAGTGTTTTTGACGAATGTCAGGCCGGACACTATACATTCCACGAATTCTTCCTGAAGTTTTTGCGCTATAAACTTCATAAATTACCCAAAAATGAACTGCAAAATATCTATCATAATGGCGGAAAATGTTATGAGAGCAGGGGTGATTACAATAATGCAGTCAGCTGCTACAAGGAAGCCGGAGAAATGGACAAGGTGGCCGAGTTGGCAATAATTCTGATTGAGGCAGTCGACAGCCGCTTTGTCCGTAATTGCGATCACTGTCTTGAAAGCATTGATACGAATACTATCGAGGAATCACCTAAAATGTGGGCAGCCAAAGCGTTGCTTTATTCTTATAAAATGAAAATGGAAAAGAGCAATAGTTTTCTTGAAAAACTGAAGTTACTGGCCGAACAGGAAAGAAAGACCAAATCAGGTCGGGATATTCAGAATATCTACGTGAGAACTTTGATCTCACTACCTCATGGAAACAGTCTCGAACTGTTGGAGAAGATGAAATATTTGCCGGGCTATGTAATCAAAAGCGGACACCGGTTCGACAACATTCTTCCTACTGGAAATATGCCTAGTGTCATCAATGGAGGCCTTGACCTCACTAATTGGGCCAAGAATGCCAAGCGAATATATCCGATGATGAAAAAAGCGGTTGAGACTGCTTTTGGCAAGGAAGCAATAGGATTGGCAGAAGTTTGCATGGGTGAGATTTTCTATGAAAAAGCTGATCGGATTACTGCGATGGAGTATTTGACCAAGGGCTATGAAACTGCTTTGACTGGCGGTAATATCCGAATCCAATATACCGCAACCAGCATCATGATGCGGGTTTTGCAATCCGAAGGACGAAATGACAAAGCGGTTGAGCTGCTCGAAAAAGTCAAGGAGCAGGCTCTAAAATCCGCCAATTATGAGTTACTGGAAAATATCGAAGCTACCATCGTCAATAGTATACTGTTAAATGGCAATGGCGTCGCTATCAACAAGTGGCTTGAAGATGCTGCGCCTGATGAGTATGCTCCTTTTATCATCTCTGATCGTTATGTCTTGATCACCAAAGCGAAATGTTATATCAGCAAGGGCAATTATCTGGAAGCTTGCTTGATTTTAAATAAACTTGAGGAGTTTACCAAATTATATGAGCGCACCTATATGGGAATCGAAGTTAAACTCTTGAAGGCAATTATATGTTATCGAAGAAATGATAATTGGCAGGAACTGTTACAAGAAGCAATACTGACAGCCAGTGAGTATTCGTTTGTCCAAGTACTAGCGGATCACGGAGCTGCCCTTTTACCTTTATGGAAGGAAATGGAGTGGGGCCCGGTTCAACTGGAGTCAAGTTATTTCAACATAGTAACCAGGAGTATTCAGGAAATGGCCAACCATTATCCAAGCTACTTAGAAGGTGAGCGGAAAATTGACCTTTTGACTTCCAGGGAGACTGAGGTCATCCGTAAAATAGCCGACGGTCATACCAATTCCATTATTGGGGAACATCTTAATTTAAGTATTTCAACGGTGAAATACCATATCGCCAATATCTTCAGGAAACTCGAAGTTGATAATCGGGCGAGGGCTGTCAAAGAGGCTAAGGAACGCAACTTAATTTAAAAAGCGTAATAATATAAAACGGAAACTCCCAATTAACAAGGGTTTCCGTTTTTCAGTATACAAGACTAGCCATTTGGCCAGTTACATTGAAAATTGCATTTTGATAAAATTTATTTGCTTTGAAAATTTTAATCTATTTAGTGACTTAAGAAAGGGAAAGGTAAATGAGAAACAAAATTGTAAAAAAAGCATTTGCAGCAGGTTTGAGTTTTGCGACTGTCTTTGGCATGGTGCCAGCTATCAGTGGAACTGCCTCTGTTGATGCGATGGCAGCACCTCAAGTTGTCAATGATATCAACCTGAACATTGATGGTAATATTCATGGAATTGAAAATCCAACCAGTATAGACAGCAGTACGACAGCGTGGAGCGGAAGCAAAATAAGCTATGCCGGAAGAGAATGGTATGTCTTGGACGCTAATGGTTACCTAGGCGGTAGTTCATCATCACAAGGTGATATGTTGCTGCTTTCATCTAAAGAAGTTGCACATATGACTTTTGACAGTGAATCAAGTGACTGGTCGACTAGTGATATTCGTAATTATTTAAACGTCGATTTTTTAGCGGGCTTCTCCAGCATCGAACAAGGAGCCTTGGTAAATACTGAAATCAGTGGTTCTAACACATATGCAGGAGAAGGAACAACCTTCCCAAGCGTGACAACCTATGATAAGGTGTTCTTATTGGATTTAAACGATGTTCAGACAAATGACTATGGTTTTGGGAGCACAAGTACGCTTGCAAACTACTCATATTATTGGTGGTTACGTTCTCCTGAAAATAATTTGTATGTCTGGGAGGTTGATCCCGGTGGAACTGTATCTACTTTTCCTGCACCATGGGACTCTAATGAACTTGTTCGACCAGCAATGAATTTGGATTTGGATTTAGTGGCTTTTACAACTTCTCAAGGAACAGTAAAATCTGATTTTGCTTTGGTTGGCAGCAATAATGTCTCTGCCGATACTGTTTGGCAAACAACGTTGATCAATGATGATCAATCATTTGATGCTGTTGTGCCTTCTTATGGACAAGTGACTAATGAAGTAACTATCGACGTTACTAACATTGATTCAAATTCATACAATCAAGTATCTGCGATGTTGACGGACTTTGATGGTAATGTAGTTGCTTATGGTAAAATTGGAGACTCACAACCAGGTCAAAAGACCTTCACAATTCCAGAAACAATTGACGAAGGTGATTATGAGTTGGCAATATTTGGAGAACAAGTGAATGGTTCTGATACATCGGATTATGTCAGTAATGTTGTAATCAATGACTTCCATGTTGATGACGGAAGTAATGTAGGAATAGCAATTGCATCAGATTCTCATGTGTCTTTAGCAGCGAACTCAGCTCCTACGATTCAAGAATATCTATTTGGACCAATGGAAGATATAATTTTAAATGCTGATTCAGGTTATTATTTTGCAGATATATATTCAACTGAAGATCAACAGATCACCGTTGATGGAGTGACTTTGGAAAAGGTTAGTCCATCACAAGTCAAAATTTCAGGGACACCAACTGATGATGTTTTCTTTGATCCGATCATGGCAATGGAAAAATTGTCTCAAGAAACACCAACTGACTTGGAAGGTGGAGTTGAAATGATTATCAACTCTACCACAGATATGGAATATGCAGCAACTTTGGATGCAGAAGAATGGAGTGCGTGCACGGAAGGATTAACTTTTGTTGATGCTGGTGATTGGTATGTAAGATATCAAGAAACCGATACTATGAAAGCTTCGGATGCGGTAATGGTAACTGCAACTCCTTATATGGATTATGAATACACTCAAGGAGCTAAAGGTGAATACACAACTGGTAGCGGTGCAGCAATGAAGTTTGTCTGTAAAGGACCATTGAAAAATTTAACCGACCTTTTCGTTGATGACATGTACGTTGACAAAGATGCCTTCACTTTGGAATCAGGAAGTACTATCATCACATTCAATGCTGATTATATCAGTAGCTTGACTGCTGGTGAACATACTTTGGATCTAGCTTATACTGATGGATGGGCTAGCACTACATTTACAGTACTTAGCGCACCTGTAGTAACCGAAGAACCAGAAGACAAAACACCTGTAGTTGAAAATCTTTCCAATGAAACTAAAGAAGAAACTACTGTTGATACAGGAGATTCAACTTCAGTTGCCGGATATATGGCCATGATGACTCTAAGTGGATCCGGAGCTTTATATTTGTTAAAAAAGAAAGAAACATTATAAGCATATAACCCATAATTAATAAACATCTAGTACATTATTATTTTATGAAAAGAACGTTTGGTTGACGTTCTTTTTTTTTTGGTATGCCGGGCATGGCATATATCTAGGTGGTGAAAGTCCACTGTGGGGGTGACGTCGCAACTGCCAACCACTAGCCAATATCAAGGGTGTCCATCGTGAGGTGGAATCTGAAGGAAGATGGAGGCAAAACCCTGGTCCGAGGTACACGAATCACATATCAGGCATGTAATGGGGACGAGCGTGCCAAACAACGCGAAGTCATAAGAGGTTGCGGAACACAACTATTATATGTAAATGTGGCGGATATATGGGGTGAAAGAGATATGACCTTATCCCGGGAGATCTTGCGAGGGAGCAATCCTAGTAACAACGAATCGCAAGAAGTCAGCAGACGTCGTAGTAGCGAAGAAGTGGCTGTAATGGCCATGGAGTGAAGGACTGAATGAATCTATCAGTTATTAAAATTAGGCTTGATTTCATCACGCGAAACCTCAAAGACAGACGAACACACTATCAAGGCCCGAAAGAAGAATGTAGGGGAAGTGAGCCTGATGAATAGCGAAATCAATGGAGGTAACGGAAATATGAATACTGATAACACATTACTTGAAGAAATGCTTAGTGATATCAATCTCAAAAAGGCATATACCCAAGTAAAACGAAACAAAGGCGCTAGTGGCGTTGATGGAATGAAAGTATTGGACCTCAAAGGACATCTCGATGAACATCTTGATGAAATAAAGGAAATGATACAAAACAGGAAATACAAACCACAGCCTGTATTAAGAGTGGAAATACCTAAACTAGATGGTGGAGTTAGAAACCTAGGAGTGCCAACAGTGCTCGACAGGTTCGTTCAACAAGCCATCGCCCAGGTATTGATTCCTATCTATGAACCCTTGTTCAGCGATAACAGCTACGGTTTTAGACCTAATAGAAATTGTGAGATGGCAATCATCAAATCATTGGAATACATGAATGATGGTTTCCAATGGATTGTTGACATTGACTTGGAGAAATTCTTTGATAACATCAACCACGATAAATTGATTACCTTAATCATGAAAGATGTCAAGAATGGTGAAATTGTATCACTGATAAGAAAATTCCTGGTAAGTGGAATAAGCATTGATGGAGAATACAAAGAGTCAATAATCGGATCAAGCCAAGGAGGGCCGTTAAGCCCATTGCTGAGTAATATCGTACTTAACGAACTCGACAAAGAATTGGAGGTTAGAGGGTTGCATTTTACTAGATACGCCGATGACTGCATGATATTTGTCGGTAGCAGTAAAGCGGCAGATAGAGTTATGGAGAATGTGCGAAAATTCATTGAAAAGAAGTTGGGGCTCAAAGTCAACATGACCAAAAGCAAAGTATCCAAACCAAATGATATCAAATACTTGGGATTTGGATTCTACTATGACGACTTCAGCCAGTCATGGAAAGCCAAACCACATGCTAAATCAATAGCTATCTTGAAAGATAAGCTCAGAGAACTGACTAATAGAAGTTGGTCAGTATCATGGGAATTTCGCCGAATGAAAATAAGGCAACTTATTTTCGGGTGGATCAATTACTACCGAATCGGAAATTTCAAATCCAAATGTGCAAGGCTGGATGGCTGGATTAGATTTAGAATCCGAATGTACCTGTGGAAGAAATGGAAAACCATCAAGAACCGTAGAAAACAGTTGAGAAAACTAGGGGCCCAAAGATGGCAATATGAATCATGGTCAAATTCCAGGAAATCATATGCCCGCTGTGCAAGCACGTTTCTGCGAACCAAAATAACAAACAAAGTACTCAAAAGAAATGGTCTAGCATCACTGCTAGACCAATATCAGTTAAAACATATTTTAGTATAGATTTAAACCGCCGTATGCCGAACGGCACGTACGGTGGTGTGAGAGGTCGGAAATAAAATTCATTTATTTTCTCCTACTCGATTAAATAGCGCAAAAATAATGATACTTTTCTTGAAATAATTGTTACACAAATATGAAATAAATGACAATAGGGGCTGAAAACAACAATATTTAATGCTATAATTGTGTTAATGACACGATATTTTAAGGTTTTAGGGGGAAATCACATGAAACAGCGTATAAATATTCCTTGTGCTCCAAGTCTTATTGAGTCAATGAGATCGATAGGATATTCTTTTGAATCAGCTCTTGCGGATATAATTGACAATTCAATTTCTGCAAAGGCAAATGATATTCAAATAATCTCCAGAGCAGACAAGGAACGAAAATATTTGCAAATTGTTGACAATGGAGTAGGTATGGATAATAATGAGCTATTTTTAGCCATGAGGTATGGATCACGTAACCCTAATGAGGAAAGATCTGAAGATGATCTTGGGAGATTCGGGTTAGGTATGAAGTCAGCATCACTGTCTCAGTGTAGAAGGTTTACAGTTGTATCAAAGAAGAATAACGTTATTTCAACATACCAGTGGGATATCGATAACATTTTGTTGACAAATGACTGGAGCATTAACGAGTATACTAGCGATGAATTGGATTTTATTCCTAATTTGGATATACTTGACAATCATCAATCAGGGACAATAGTACTTTGGGAAAATTTTGATAGAATTAAACTTTCTAGTTTGAAATTTGATAGAAATTTCAACGAGTTAGTGGTCAAAGCCGAAGATCATATTGCCTTAATATATCACAGGTTGCTCGATAGGAATCTTAGGATATTCGTAAATGGAAATCGGGTAAAACCGTTAGACCCGTTCATAAAAAACAATCCTGCAACACAAATATTTAGAGAACAAAAAATTTACGTTAATGATGTTCCGATTTCAGTAAACAAGTATGTACTTCCGTCAATCAGCAAACTTAAGGAAAGTGAAATAATTGCAGCTGGAGGGAAAGAGAATTTACGAAAAAATCAGGGCTTCTACATCTATAGAAACAAAAGGCTGATTATTTGGGGTACATGGTTTAGACTACATTCAAAAGAGGAACTGTTTAAGCTTGCAAGGGTAATGGTGGATATTCCCAATAGTTTGGATGATATTTGGGACATAGACATAAAGAAAAGTCGGGCGACAATACCAGATATAATCAAGGACAAGCTTATTAAAGCTGTAGAAGATACTGTTTCAGCAAGCGAATACACACATGTGTACAAGGGGCGGAAAATAGTCGAAAAAAGTTTTGATAACTCCTGGAATCTACAAGAAACATCCAAAGGCGTCAAGTTATTTATTGACGTAGACAGACCGATGATCACGAAATTTGTCGAATCTTTAGATAAAGATCAATACAAAGCTTTTGAGAAAATAATAGGCGGTATTGAAAGTGATATCCCTTATGATGCCATTTATTCAAATATTGCCAAAGGTAATAATTTCAACGAAAAAGCAACCCCTGATAATAGAATAGATGCAAGGATAGAAGATGCGGTTTCAACTTTAATGGAGCTGTGGGGCATGACTAAAAATGAAGCTATAGATGCATATATTGCAACTTTAACTGATTCGGGAAGGGAAGAATTTATTCAAAAATTAAGAGGAATGAGAGAATAGTTTGATATGAATTATGAAGAACATTTGAATCGTTTTATAAATATGGTTTCTAATATTCAAGATTTGGATGAGATTATGATAGATGATAAAATTTCGGCATACAATGGTGTTTTGACGGGATTTTTCAATCAGGCTCCAGTTTCTGATGAAATATTGGAGCGGATAAAAAAAGAAGCTAAAGCAAGATTGAACTTTCAAATTATAAAACCTAATAAGATATTGACAAGTGGTGAATTTGCACCATGGTTCAAATCTCGACGCACAGAAATCGAAATGTATTACTGGGATAGGTATCAAAAATATTTAAAAGGAACTGGAAATTTTAATCAAAGAATCTTGGACAATATCGATGAAGTTACAGATGATATTACTGATTTATTAGGGGATCCGGATTCTGGACGTTTTTTCAGTAGAGTGGGCTTAGTTATTGGCGATGTTCAGTCTGGTAAAACAGCAAACTTTATCGGTATTATCAATAAGGCTGCTGATGCTGGTTACAAACTTATTGTTGTCCTCGCAGGTACTGATAACGAACTAAGAAAACAAACTCAATTAAGAATTGATGACGGTTTTTTAGGCTATTCTAGCGATGAGGCGCTATTGAAAAAGACTTCGTCAATAGGTGTTGCGAAATATTGTGAGACAAACATCGAAAAAAGACCAATTTCTGTAACTACCACAAAGCATGACTTCAATAGTATCAATGCGCAAACATTGAAAATATCTTTGGATCAGGTTAAATCACCAATAATATTTGTCATGAAAAAAAATGTTAACTATTTGAATAAGCTTTTAGGATGGATTACGAATGCAAATATTTCGGATGAATCAGGAAAGATAGATCATTCAATATTGATAATTGATGATGAAGCGGATTATGCTTCTTTGAACACGAATAAAGAGGGTGATGATCCTACTAAAACGAATAAATTGATATCATCTTTGTTGGATAAATTTAAAAGAACAAGTTATGTCGGATTTACTGCTACGCCATTTGCGAATGTGTTTATTGCTCCTGATAACAAGGAGGAAATGGAACATGCTTCTTTGTTTCCAAAAGATTATATCTATTGCCTGGAATCACCATCTAATTACGTAAGTTCGAGTAGATTGTTTGGTGATCCGTATGATTTGGAAAACAAAGGTGACTTAAAGGATTGTATTAAAACAATAGAGACTGACCTTGGTGAATTAAATCCGGAAAATTCAATTCATAGAATACTACCATTGATACACAAAAAAGAGGCTGATTTCGATAGATTGCCAGAATCATTGAAATATGCAATTAGAACCTTTTTTATTGCAAACGCTATAAGGGATCTAGATGGTTATGTTAAATCGCATAGATCCATGATGGTTAATGTATCAAGGTTCGTTAGTATCCAAGAAAAAGTTGCATTTCAAATAGAAGAGTATGTGAAGGAATTGAAAAATTCCATAAAGGTTTGTGCTAATCATCCCGATGGGGCTGTAAGAAACAACAATCCGGAGATGGTAGATTTGCAAGAAACTTTTGTAAAAGAATACGAAGAAATATGCACGGATAGCAATTATACTTGGAAGAATATTAGAGAAGTTCTTGGGAGATCAACAGTAAATATTGAAATAATCATAAAAAACCAAAAGTCTAAAGATGATTTGAAATATAACCAATTTAAGGAAGATAATCTTAGCTATCGTGTGATCGCAGTTGGGGGGATAACCCTTTCCAGAGGATTGACGCTAGAAGGATTAATTGTCAGTTATTTTTATCGAAATTCTAGCGCTTATGATACTCTTATGCAAATGGGCCGCTGGTTCGGATACAGGACTGGTTACGAAAAACTTTGTAGAGTATGGATGCTTGATGTTACACAGGAGTTATTCATGAATATCAATGTTTCAATTAGTGACTTAAAAAATTCCATATCACAGTACAAGAAGTCATCTTTAACACCATTAGATTTTGGAATAAGAGTGAGAAATGATTCTAGCATATTGGTAACTGCTAGAAATAAAATGAGAACTGCAAAGTCACAAGATGTGTGGGTGGATATGAACGGAAGTTTGATCGAAACACCATTTATCTATGGGGACAATAATACTAATAGAGATAACTTGAATATTGTGAAATCAAGATTGGGAAAATTGAAACAAGAGTACTATCTAACAAAAGAATTCAATACAATAGGATTTAAAAATGTGGACAATAGATACGTTATCGATTTATTGCATTCATTAGAGTTTCCAATTGAAAACACAAAATATCAAAGAAGTGCGATAATAGATTACATTAATGATACCGAAGAATATCAAAAATGGGACATAGCAATTCAATCTGGGAGTGGTGAAGAAATCCAACTTACAGATGACATATTGGTTAAAGAAACAGTACGACGAGTTGATACCAAAATTGGTGCAAATTATCTAAGAATTTCTGGTAAACGTAGACGTTTAGGAGGACCAATGGATGGAAGATTTGGCTGCACAAATGTCGAACACGTAAAAAAAGAAAAACTACAAATTAGTGATTCTAGTTCTTTATCACAGTCTGATTTCTTTATATTTGACAAGTATCGAAATCCACTACTCACACTTTACATAATTCAACCGAACGTTATTGAGGGGATAAATTCTACCGAAGAAACAAAAAAAATATTAGATAAAATTGATGATTCGTTAAGATCATCACTAGTTGCCATAAGTATCGGTTTCCCAAACTTTAAAGGAAATAAGCCAAAACTGATAAGGTACCAAATGAATATTGTTGAACAATCGTTATCAAGATTGGGTATGCAAGACGAGGGCGACTATTATGATGAGTAAAAATGATTTAATAAACAAATTAAACAAATGCAAACTATCCGATAATTTTACTTTGTTGGATAGCGAGTTGTCAGCTGATATTTATGTTGGTTACTACCATGGGAATATGTCTTTCGCTGTAGATGGTTCTTGTGATAATTTTGAGGTAAAAAGTACGGATGTCATTGAAATAGATTTATTTGAAGTGGGAAATCCGAAAAAGAATAGACTTACATTTGAATTGAAGAAACCTGAATTCGAAGAAGTCTTCATAAATTTGATTTATGATATATATGGGTACCTCACCGAAATCAAACAAAAAAATCTCTTACGAAATTCTTACAAGAGATGGCTATTGTGGAAAACTCTTTTTAAACAAGTTAGCGAGGCGCATTTAAGTAATATTGAGATTCAAGGTTTATTAGCGGAATTGGTATTTTTAAAAAACCATATGCTTAAAAGACACTCTAATTTTGAATCTATTGATGCGTGGGGTGGCAGTGAGTTCATGAAAAAAGACTTCCTAATTGACAATGAATGGTTTGAAGTCAAGTCGATAATTATGGGCAATGATTCAGTTAAAATTTCTTCGATTGAACAACTGGATAGCGAAATCGAGGGTAATTTGGTTGTAGTTTCTCTTGAACGTACAACACCTGTAGATAATAATGGGGTAAACCTAAATATAATTGTTGAAAAGATAAGTAGTTTGCTTGATGATATTGAAGTAATTGAGAAGTTCTACGACAAATTGGCAAACATTGGATATAAGCGGATACCTTATTATGACGACTACAATTACCTGGTGAAAAAAATTAATAGTTATATAGTTAATAAATCTTTTCCTAAGTTGTCAAAAGAATGTATTCCAAAAGGTATTAAAGGTGTTTCTTATGAGATCGCAATTAGCACAATAAATGATTATATGCGAGATCTAAAAATAGTAACAAAAATATAGCGTAAAAATGAAAATGAGACGAGGGGTTTATCATGGAAATTGAAGAATTTAGAAAAGAAATGTTGTATGAGATAGAAAATAACTCACTAATTAATATTTCGGATGACACGACAGAATTTATGGCTATGTATGTTAAATTACTTATTGATATCGAAGAAATTTTAGATGTTGATTTATATGATGTCGAAGTTATCGGACCAAGAAATAGACGTGGGCGAATCGATGGAATAACACTTGACGAATCGGATAATACTTTGCGATTATTTGTTTGCGATTTTTCCGGAGCTCCGAATATTGAATCATTGACGACTACAGATGCAAGTAACTCGGTAAAAAGGGTAACAAATTATTTGGAGTTTTCAATTGACGATTATATTACGGAAAATTGTGATGAGAGTTCACAGGCGAATCAAGCGGCACAACTTTTAAAGGAGTTGTTTAACAACACATATAAAATAATAATATATGTGTTGACAGATAAGATAGTTACTCGTGATCTAAATGTTAATCATATTGGTAAGTTCAAAGGTAAAAATATTGAAGTTAGAATTTACGATATTGAAAAATACTATAATAATATAATGTCAACTAGGGAACGGGAAAAATTAGAAATTAATGTTTCAGAATTCGGTCACGATGGAATCTATGCAGTCAAAGCACTTGAGAGCACCGAAGAAGAGTATAGCTCATATTTAGGAGTCATTAATGGTGATTTGCTTGCTAAGCTTTACATTAAATATGGTTCAAGACTTTTGGAGGGGAATGTTAGATCGTTTTTGAGTGTACGAGGGAAAATCAACAAGGGGATACGAAACACAATAAAAAATGAACCGGAATTGTTTTTTGCTTACAATAATGGTATAGCTGCTACGGCTACTGATATTGAAGTGGTAGAAAATGAAAATGGCTTAGTTATAACGAAATTGACGGATTTCCAAATTATAAACGGAGGACAAACAACAGCATCAATAGCGAATGCGGTAATAAAAGACAAGCTCGTAGTTGAGCGAGTCCAAGTGCCTATAAAACTGTCAATATTGTCAAGTGACAGGGCGAACGAGATGATACCAAATATCGCAAGATATGCGAACAGTCAAAATAAAGTTGAGGAGTCAGACTTTTTCTCAAATAGTCCTTTCCATAGAAGATTTGAAGAGTTAAGTAGAAAAATATTGGCTCCATCTAAACAAAATGAAATATATGATACTGTATGGTATTATGAAAGGGCAAAAGGGCAATATACTCAAGAGCAAATGAAACTTTCAAGGGCACAGGTCACAAAATTCAAGAAAAGGTACCCAAAAAATCAAGTTATTAATAAAGTACAACTCGCAAAATATTTAATGACCTATGAACGTAAGCCGGAAATTGTATCGAAAGGTAATCAACGTAATATGCGGGAATTCGCAAAAATAATTGAGAAACAGTGGGAGAAAAACAGCAACGAATTCAATAAGTACTATTTTCAAAAATCAATTGCTATCGCAATAATGTTCAAGGAAACTGAAAAACTTGTATCTAGTGAAGACTGGTATAAGTCTATCAAAGCATACCGAATGAATATTGTAACTTATTCCCTGGCTCTAATATTCGATCAGGTAGATAAACTTGGACATAAGGGGCTAGGGTTCGATTTTTTACGAGTTTGGAAAAAACAAGATTTGTATCCGGCGCTTAGGCGGCAAATAAAAATATTGGCATATGAGGTTTTTGAATTCATCACACGAGACGATAGATTGACTCTGAATGTTACTGAATGGTGTAAGAAAGAGATTTGTTGGAAAAGAGCTCTTAAGGAAAATTGGACATTTACGGATGAATTTATACAAAGTTTGATTTCACTAGATGAGGAAAAGAACCGTGAAGATAGTGGAAAGAAGGAACAAAAGCAGTTAGCCGGTATTGAAGCTCAAACTCATGTAATAAATATGGGGAGCGATTATTGGAAAGATGGACTTGAGTACGGGAAAAAACTAGGGGTTTTGTCTGAAATTGATATTAGTTTTCTTTTCAGTGCTCTAGATTTCACAAAAAAAATCCCATCAGAAAAGCAAAGTATAAAAATATGTTCGATAGAAGAAAAATTAAAAAATGAAGGATATTCGGACAAAGATAGGAGATAATATGTCGTTAACAATAACTGATAATAAATTGATTGTCTCCCCACCAAATTCAGAGTCACCTATCGTTGCACAGCATATTGGCATCAAACCAAGAAGCGTTGGCTCGTTTTATATGAGTGACATTTCTAAAGAAGTTCTTAATTGGTTTAATTTAGGAAACAATAAGTATTATATTGACTTTACCAGGACATTACTCTCAATAGAGAAAATAGCGGGATATGTAATACTTAAGGAACGAGAAGCCCTTTTTAGAGAAAAATTAAAACCCCAGGTTGAGATCATTGATAATATTCGATCTTCAAACACTTTTTACAGTTATATAGAAGTACCTGAGCCAGTGATTCTATCTAATAGAAAATACTTTAAACTGGACACGGAGAATGAGGCATCAAAACTAATTTATGATTTGTTAATAGGTGATTGCTGTAATGTTGTTTTTAAAAAATTGGGGGACAATGTAGTTGTTATTTATTTGGATGCCAGAAATAATTTCAAAGAAACTATTGATAATAGTTTCAATCTTAAATTATAATACTACAGACAATCTGGTTACTATTTGGTATAATTGGTTTGGATATTCATTTTTGGTTTAATCAAAATTAAATTTTAGTGGGAGTGATGTTTTTGAAGAAATTAAGGTTAGCTACTGTGTTTAGTGGAATAGGTGCCGTTGAACAAGCGTTGGAAAAATTAAATAAAAAATATGAAATAGTTTTTGCTTGCGATAATGGTGAAATTGAATTGGAAACCTCAAAAAATGAAATTTTTGAGGTTGTCAAAGGGAAAAGTGACGAGGAAGCTAACGAAATTATTAAACAAATATATCGTTCTACCAATAAGAAAAATTATGTAAAAGAAAGCTATTTTTCAAATTATGATATTGACGAGAATCGTTGGTATGAAGACATCAGGTTTATTGATGGTACCAAACACAAAGGAAAAGTTGATTTGTTTGTCGGAGGGAGCCCTTGTCAATCATTTTCTATAAGTGGTAAAAGGGGTGGCCTTGATGATGCTCGAGGCACTCTATTTTATGAATACGCGCGATTAGTAAAAGAGATTGAGCCGAAGGTTTTCATATATGAAAACGTTGTTGGTATGGTTCACCATGATAAAGGAAAAACTTGGGAAGTAATAAGAAATATTTTTGATTCACTAGATTACAAAATTCATTATCAAATTATGAATTCAAAAGATTACGGAATACCTCAAGACCGAAAACGTATTTTTGTGGTTGGGTTTAGGAATAGTGTTGAATTTACATTTCCAAAGCCTAAAAAATTGGAAACTACACTCTTTGATTATTTGGAACCACATGTGGCGACAAATCATTATTTGGGTAAAAAAGGATTCGAATTTGTTACAAACCCTAAATACAAAAATAGAGCTGGGATTAATAATAAGATAATTAAAACTCAAAAAGCCAATCAGCAATTCAATTGGAATGGAGACTTCGTTTTTGAAAAATTGGATTTTAGCAAGCATAATGATAACATTTTGGATAGGGCTTATGTTGGGGAATATAATGGATATAGAGGAGTTATTCGTCAGCTTAGCTATCGCGAATGTCTGAGACTAATGGGCTTTTCTGATTCATTCAAAGTTGTCGTTCCAAATGTGCCAGCATATCGGCAAATAGGTAATAGCATAGTAGTTAATGTACTTGAATCATTAATTACATCTATTTATGAATACTATCCTGATGTCGAGTTTGATGATAGGTTATGTGTAGCTACGGTATTTAGTGGTATTGGAGCTTTTGAATTCGCTTTGAAGAGACTAAAAATTGATCATAAGATTGTCTTCGCTTGTGACAATGGTGAAGTCGAAATAGAATACGATATTGATGAACAAAAAGAAATTGTATTTTCTTTAAATGGTTCTACGGAAAAAAAGAAATATGTTGATAACCTGTATAAAAATAAAACGGCCAAAACCAACTTTGTCAAGCAAAGTTATTTGGCAAATTATGATCTTGATGAGGATTTTTATTTCAGGGATATTAATCTTTTGGATGGTACCGACTTTGAAGGAAAAGTAGATATTTTTGTGGGCGGTAGCCCATGTCAATCATTTTCAACGGTTGGTCAACAGTGTGGTCTTGAGGATACACGTGGTACATTGTTTTATGAGTTTGCGAGACTGGTGAAAGAAATAAAACCAAAAGTTTTTATTTATGAAAATGTTAGAGGTATGCTGACCCACGATAAAGGAAATACTTGGCGAGTTATAAAGTCTGTTTTTGAAGAACTTGGATATGATTTTAAGTATGAATTAATAGATGCTAAAGATCATGGAGTTCCACAAACTAGACGAAGAGTAATTGTCGTTGGAATTAGGCAGGATCTTGATAGGGTCACCGATTTTAACATGCCTGATAAAAAGGAGTTGACTTTTACTATGCAGGATTTTTTAATCGAGAATGTTCGGGAAGGTGATTTTACCCATAGCGATTCAGGTGGAATTTTGGTTGACGGAAATCCAGGTGAAATTGAGGAGAAGTATTTTCTAACCCCTAAACTATACAAGTACGTTATGAGTGGAGGTACGAAAACCTTCTATACTAAACCGGTAATAGATTTGCCTGTAGCGCGCACTTTACTCAAAACGATGGGTAATCGACATAGAGCGGGAGTTGACAATTATGTTACGGTGGATGGTAGAGTAAGGATGTTATCAGAGCGTGAGGCGCATCGATTGATGGGTTTCACGGATGATTATGATATTGTTGTTTCAAGGGCACAGGGATATAAACAAGCAGGTAATAGCATTGTTGTGGATGTGTTGATGGATATACTAATTCAGCTGTCACGTTGTGTGGAGGATTTCTCGTTTTCTCCTAAATGAAAATGTTTTAATGGTAGGCGAGTATGTATTTCATTGATATGTTATTTGTAGTTGCTGACTATGGTCATGCTTTTTTGGTAGGTGATATTTTGACGGATATTTATTCGAAAGAGAAACGTAGTGACATTATGTCAAAAATACGAGGCAAAGATACTAAATTTGAAGTTAGAGTTCGAAGTTATCTTTTTAAAGAAGGATATAGATTCAGGAAAAATGATAAGCGATATCCAGGTTCCCCGGATATCGTTTTGCCTAAATACAAAATTGCGATTTTTATAAATGGATGTTTTTGGCACGGACATAAAAATTGTAAACATTTTAAATATCCAAAAACAAATGTAGACTTTTGGAAGAAAAAAATTCGTACTACTACTGAGAGAGATCTAATAAATATTAGCTTGCTGGAAGAGATGGGTTTTCGAGTTATAACATTATGGGAGTGTGAACTGAAAAGAGATTTTGATAAGGAAATGAATATACTAATAAGGACTATAAAAAATAGAAACTTGAAAACCTAAGGTTGGTTAGAAGTAAAGTAAAATAATTATCTCGCTGACGAAGTTAAATAGTAGTTAGATCAATTTCATTCAAATATTCACTGTAACTATGAGGAGTATAAAACAAAATAATATGAAAGACAGCACGGTAAACTATTACAACCAAAATGCAAAAATATATTTTGATAATACCGCTTCGGTTGTATTTTATTATAATCAAAATAGATTTTTGAAGTTCATGAAAACTGGTAGTATGATTCTTGATTTCGGAAGTGGTAGCGGTCGGGATACGAAATATTTCTTGGACAAAGATTTTGTTGTTGAGGCTATTGATGGTTCGCTAGAAATGTGCAAATTATCAACTGCCTATACCGGCATTAAAACAAAGTGTTTACTTTTTGATGATTTTAATGTAGAAAATACATATGATGGCGTATGGGCCTGCGCATCAATATTGCATCTTCCCTACAATAAGCTTATAGATGTAATTATCAAAATTGCTAATTCACTGAAACCAGGTGGCGTACTTTATACATCGTTCAAATACGGAGATTTTGAAGGTATGATAGATGGTCGTTACTTCACTTATTTGGATGAAGATAAGATGCAAAAACTAATCGCGGAAACTGATGTTTTTGATATTTTGGAACAATGGATCTCGGACGATGTCAGAGTCGGGAGGGGCGATGAGAAATGGATAAATATGATCTTAAGGAAGAAGTAATTGGTTGCAAAGAGACTATTGATATTCAAGATGAAATATCAAATGTTATTACCGGCTTCAATGATTCAACCAAGCAATTACACAATTACTTGAAAAATAGTATTAATCAGGCTATCAATATTGACATCATTGTTTCTTTTGTTATGGAATCTGGGGTTAGGATGTTGATTGATGATTTGAATGCTGCTGTTAATAGAGGTGTAAAGGTTAGATTGCTTACTGGTAACTATCTAGGTATCACGCAGCCAAGTGCTTTGTATTTGCTTAAAAGCGAGCTTGGAGATTCCCTTGATTTAAGAATGTTTGATCAAGAAAAGAGGTCATTTCATCCAAAAGCTTACATTTTCCATTATGAAAATAAAGATGAGATTTATGTTGGTTCATCAAATATATCCAGGAGCGCTTTGACTTCTGGGGTTGAGTGGAATTATCGTTTTGATAATCAGATGAATCCAAAAGATTATGAGCAGTTTTTTATTACTTTTGAAGACCTTTTTAGGTCCCATTCTATCATTATGGATGATGAAGAATTGAATAAATATTCAAAAGAATGGAAAAAGCCGACTGCAATCGGACAACTTCAAAAATATGATTTGGTTAGGGATGAAAATAATCATGAGGTTATATTTCCTCGCGGGGCTCAGATTGAAGCTTTGTATTCATTAAATAAAATCCGTGAAGAGGGTGCAAACAAAGGTCTTGTTTTCGCTGCCACTGGAATCGGTAAAACTTATTTGGCGGCATTTGACTCGATAAGATATAAAAGGGTCCTATTTGTGGCTCACAGGGAAGAAATTCTTAAGCAAGCTGCCGATAGTTTTATGAAGGTTAGGAAGACTTCTAATGTGGGATTTTTCAATTCCGACTACAAAGATACCAAAGCAGATCTTGTTTTTGCCTCAGTAGCAAGTTTGGGTAAAAGTGATTATTTAAACCAAAATTATTTTGAACCAGATGATTTTGATTATATCGTGATCGATGAATTCCATCATGCTATTAATGATGGGTATGTAAGAATCATGAATTATTTTAAGCCTAGTTTTATGTTAGGTCTTACGGCGACTCCAGATCGAATGGATGGTAGGGATATCTACAAGCTTTGTGACTATATAGTTCCATATCAAATAAGTTTGGTAGATGCGATCAACAAAGGAATGTTGGTTCCATTTCACTATTATGGTATTTACGATGAGACTGTAGATTACTCTAAGATAAGTCGAACAAATGGTAAATATAATGGTAAAGAGCTTAATCAAAAACTTCTTGTAAAGAATCGTTATGATCTGATATACAAGTATTATTCTAAATACAATTCGAAATGCGCCTTGGGATTTTGTAGCAGTAGGGTTCATGCTGAAAGAATGGCTAAAGAGTTTAACAAGAGAAATGTGCCAGCGGCAGCGGTTTACAGTGGTTCCGGTGGTGAGAACTCAATAGAGCGTAGCCAGGCAATATCTTTATTAAGAACAGGAGAACTTAAAGTGGTTTTCTCTGTTGATATGTTCAATGAAGGAGTTGACGTGCCTGGCGTTGATATGGTTATGTTCTTAAGACCGACAGAATCTCCGGTTGTATATATGCAGCAATTGGGTAGGGGACTCCGATTGTTTGAAAATAAAAAATACTTGAATGTATTAGATTTCATCGGAAATTACGAAAATTCAGGAAAGGCGCCCTTTTTACTAAGTGGAAGATCTTATTCTAAAAACATATTAATTAAAAGAGATTATCAATCATTTGAGTTTCCGGTAGGTTGCATAGTTGACTTTGATATGCGATTAATCGATATGTTCGAATCTATGGCGAAAAGGAAACGGGTTGTCAGGGATCTAATTGATGAAGAATATTTCCGGGTTAAAGATGAATTAGAAGGAAAGGTTCCAACGAGAATGGAATTATTTACTTTGATGGATGATGATGTTTATGATCTTTGCCTGAAAAATTCGAAAGAGAATCCATTTCGACAATATTTTAAATATTTGGATAGACTTAATCAGCTGAATGCTAATGAAAAATCAATGATAGACACTAAAGCAGATGAGTTTCTAAATGTGATTGAGACAACAACTATGTCAAAATCTTATAAAATGCCACTTTTGAAAGCTTTTTATAATAATGGGGTTATCAAGATGGAAATTGACGAAGATGATATCTATCGTAGTTTCTTTGATTTTTATCATGATGGAATTAACGGCAAAGACTTGGCAAAAGACAAAAGCACCAGTAACTATAAAAATTGGACCAAAAAAGATTATGTGGCTAAAGCAAGGCAAATGCCGGTAAAATTTCTACTTAAATCAGGGAAAGGTTATTTTGTTGAAAAGCCACCTGCAGAATTAGCACTCAATGATGATTTGGCTGAATATATAAATTTAGAAGAATTTATTTTACATATGAATGACATTATTAACTATCGAATTACAGATTATTATCGACGTAGATATAAGGAATCAATATTATAGAGGAATGATATAAAAACTCAAAGATGAACCTAATGGGGGAAACTTTGAGTTTTGTGTTTAGATTCAAAATTTTCCAATTAGCTAATTGAGAATACTCTTTTTTACTGCGTCAAATAGAGCAGAGGTAGAATGATAAAGGGTAAGCAAAAAGGAATCCGAGGACAGTTTATTCCCGCCTTGGGATTACTCTTTAGATTTATAAGATTTCCTTCGCGGTCAATTTGTGCGGATATCTATTTAACACATAAGCTGATTTTTCTTTACTTATGGCTACGAATAGGAGTAAAATGTGGGTAAAAAGCGAGGGTGATTATATGAGAGCAAGACTACATTTGACTGCACCACTAAATTGGATGAATGATCCAAATGGTTTAATCTATTATCAGGGCAATTATCACATCTTTTATCAACATTTTCCCTATGCCTGTCATTGGGGCACAATGCACTGGGGCCATGCAATTTCCAAGGATTTGGTAAACTTCGAGCACTTGCCGATTGCGTTGTATCCTTCCAAAGCATATGACCGCAATGGATGTTTTTCGGGTTCGGCAATCTCATTTAACGATAAGCTCTATTTATACTTCACTGCCATCAGATATTCTCAAGAAGATCCAAAAAATATTCATTTGCCCAAGGCTGGTACTAAAACAATGGCATCTCAGGCGCTTATTATCAGTGATGATGGTTTGACCTTTGATAATCAACATGAAAAACATTTGATTATTGATGTTCTTAGTGACGAAAATATTGGAGACAGCCAGGATACCCGTGATCCCAAAGTCTGGCTGGGGAAAAACGGCCATGTCTATATGATTCTAGGCAGCAAGTCGAACGGTGAAAAGGGATCCGATGGAAAAGTACTGTTTTTTGAAAGTGAGGATGGAGTCCATTTCACTTATAAAAACAGCTTTGGTGATTTGAATCTCGGGACTATGTGGGAGTGTCCTGATCTATTTGAATTAAAGGGGCAGTACTATCTCGTCTTGTCGCCACAGAATATCGATCAGGCGCCATGCCCAACAGATAACTCACTAATCATGCCGGTGGATTTTGAGGAAGCAACTTGTACGCTAAGTCTTGACGCGGAATATTCATACCTTGATTATGGCCTGGACTTCTATGCGCCTCAAACCTTTACTGATGAAAATGGGGAAAGAGTGATTATTGGATGGCTCCGGATGAATGAATCAATTGACCAAGAAAATTGGATTGGCATGATGAGTTTTCCGCGAGTGTTAAGCCATAAAGACGGCTCTCTTTATCAACAGGTCCATCCAAATGTTGCAAATCTATTTAAAATTGAGGCTTCCACTATTGATTTTGAAAGACCGTTCTTGTTGAAAACGGAGCTTGGCGAAGGAGATACGATTGTTTTAGGTGGATTTGAGTTGACCATCAAAAACGACCGTCTTTATACCAATCGTAAGCGAGTTTCAATTAACAACGAAAAATTAAACGATCAAAATGCAACTCCAGAACTAGGTGGCAACTATAAATTGGAAATCTATTATGATTTTCATGTTTTTGAGATTTACGTCAACGGTGGCCGCTATGTTTTAAGTCAGGTTGTTGGCCAATTGGATCGCGAGGATACTCACATAAATGATGATTCATGTAGTAACTTGACGATGGAATAGTTGACTATTTTGGGTCCTTGCTTTCAACAGTCATTACGCGATAAAACCAAAAGATGCACCAAATTCAATGATCCCAATGGGGGTCATTTTTTATTATGCAATAGACAAATAGATCTGGATGCAACCTCGTTCATTGTAGCAGTGACAACCATAGCGACGTTATCGGTGATAGAAATATAATATAACGTCCACTGGCAAAAGCTTTTCGATGGTGTCATTAGTAATTAACCAGATAATCATGTCACGATAAACGGGTAGGGTTAGATATGGTTTGGTGTCAAGGCTCAAAGTGTCCAAAATGTAACGCCACAAATGACTCTGGATTGTGATATAAATCAAATTCAATTAGTCTTGAGGACAATCTTTTAAGAACATTTTACATCAAATGTTTACTTAATGATTTTTTATTATTAAAGTGATAAATTCTTATTGACAAGACAATATCCCTTTGCTAAGATTAACGCAGTAAACTTGATAGTTTATAAAGGAAAATTCGAAAAAGGGGAAAATTATGAGAAAGAATTTCAAAAAAATCGTAATGATGGCATTGGGATTACTGATGGCACTTAACTTAAGTGCATGTGGTAGCTCAAGCTCAGACGATACTGGTTCAACAACATACAAAGATGTAATCAATGTGTATGCGTCAAATAGAGCGGTGGTAGGTTGTCGAGTTCATTGATGGTATGATTATCACATCGAATTGGAGGTGTGATGATTTGAATTATTCTGATGATCAGTGGCAGGTGATATTTACTGAGGCTGCCAATAGTGATCTGACCATTAAAAAATGGTGTTTGGCTAACGATGTTTCGTACAATGCTTTTTGCTACCACAAGTATTCTAAGCCATATTTGAATCGCTCAAGAGATGAAGTTAAGGATTCTGGATTTACTACAGCTCTTGTCAGGCTGGATATTGTTGATTGCAACAGTAAAGTTGTTTCCAAGGGGTTCGATGTCAATATTGGCAAGGCTACTATTTCGGTTGACGACTCGACAGACTTGGAAACTCTGGCTAAACTGATAGGTATGATCAATGAAGCTTAGGTTTGAAGACTTCGACAATATTTATCTGGTTCCTGGGGCAACCGATCTTAGGAAAAGCTACGCTGGCTTAAGTGCGATTGTATCCCACAGCCTGTATCTTGACCCCACCGCCAATAACCTGTACATCTTTTGCAACAGATCCAAGAAAAGCATCAAGATGCTGGAGTTCGACAAGAACGGATTTGTCATCCACTCCAAGAAGCTGCTTAATAAAGATAAGTTCTTCTGGCCCAAGGGTGATGAAGATATCACTTCAATGGTTGTTGACATCCGTCAGTTGAGTTGGTTGCTTGATGGATTGGCAATTGAACAGAAAAGGGCATTCAAGGACATTTCAGTAATGATATAGCCCCTACGCATAAGAGTAATTCACATTTATTTGTGGGTTTATCTTATGCCTTTTGAAGTTATTCACATCTTTTATAAATTGCCGTGAAATCAAGACTTTCAGGGCTTTTTATGCTACAATGCCACTAGTGGAAAGAGGTGGATTCAAGTGATCAAATTGATGGAAGATATGACAAAAGAAGAACTTATCGAAGCGTTCAAACAACGTGAACAGGAACTCTATGCCAAAATCGAATCCGACCGTATTTCAAAAGAAAAACTTATTAGAGAAAAGAAGCATTTGTCTGCCGATATTGATAAAATGGCAGCTGAAATCAAAGAACGCAAACTTGAACTACAACAGAAAAACGAATACATCAAATTATTGGAAAACGCCCGCTACAGCTCCCAACGCAACAATATTAAGGAATATAACCAAGGTCCTGATCTGTTTAGTCTAATTGGTGTTGATTTTGATAATGCTACTGAAACCGAAGAATTCGAAACTACGGAAATCAAAGGTTACAAAAGAAAAGTTAGAATCCCCAAAGAAAAACATATCAATTATGACCATCTCAAAACCAATATAATTACAGAAGAAACTCCTGATGGTTTCGACGTTTGCGATCTTTGTGGTACAACTATGACAATCAAAAAATACGATGAAAGAAAAGAACTTGTCTATACACCCGCCAAAGTTGAATTGAATATTTACCGTACACCGGTATACGAATGTGTTGCTTGTCAGGAACACAACTTGGAAGGTAAATCATCTTACAAGAAAGTTCCTGGAAGACAACCGGTTATCAAGGGAAGCATTGCATCGCCATCACTGATTGCAACTATAATGGACATGAAATATTTAAAGGGTTTGCCACTGGCTGCTCAGGAAAAACGTTTCCTTGAAAATGACATCGTCATCCCTAGACAGAATATGGCCAACTGGATGATCAAGGCATCGGTTCATCTTAACCTGTTGTTTGAGTGCATGCACAAGGACTTGTTGTCCATGGAAGTGATCCACTGCGATGAAACCACCACCCAGGTTCTAAAGGAAGACGGCAAACCAGTGCAAAGCAAATCCTTCATGTGGGTCATGAGAAGTTGCCAATATGAGGCGCCGATAATCTTGTACCGTTATGATCCTAGTCGTTCAAAACGGGTAGCTGAGGATTTCATCGGTGATTACTCCCACTACCTGGTAACCGATGCTTACGGCGTCTACGAGTCACTTGAAAATGTCACCAACTGTTTTTGCCACGTTCATGCCTTTCGCTATTTCCGGGAAGCCTTGGATGTACTGCCAAAAGGCACCGATAAAAATCAAAGCTACGAATACACTTGCTACCGATATTACAAAAAAGTATTCGAAGCCAAGAACAAGATTGAAACGGCTGCTAAGGGAAAATACTCAAAGAACCAGGATAAATATTTCCAATATATTCATAAGGGCCGAAATGATGTCGTAAAGCCAATCTACGATAAGTTTTTAGCGTACCTTAAAGAAATAATCCTGTTGCCCGAAGTTAATATGAAACCAACCTTGCTTAAGGCAATCAAATATCTAATGAACCACGAAAAGGAATTCAGCGAGGTATTCAATAACCCGAAAGTTCCATTCGACAATTCAAGCACGGAGCGAGCTATCAGACCGTTTGTCGTATCAAGGAATCGATGTAAATTCTATACAAGCCCCAAAGGAGCGCAAGCCGCAGCGATAATCTATTCGATACTGTTGAGCGCCCAGGAAAACAAGCTGTCACCGTACATGTACATGACGTACGTACTGGAACGTCTTCCGGGAATCGATCCTACTGATGAAGAAGAAATTAGAAAACTACTACCCTACAATAAGGAACTGCCAACATACCTGCGTCAATTGACCACGAAGGAGATCAAGGGCCTCAAAAAAGGAATCCCAAGACGGTAACAAACTGTCCCCCGGATTCCTTTTTGCATACCATTAAATATTCTCCCACCGCTCTATTTGACGCATACATCAATGTTGCTGTTGCCCAGGAAGCACCTACTTATGATGTTCATAAAACAACATCACTTATCGCGAGACAATTATTCGCGGGAACAGTTTGGGAGAAACTGGTAACACTTAATTCAAACTCGGAAGCAGTTCCTGAGTTAGCTACTTCTTTCGATATGTCAGAAGATGCAAAAACATTTACATTCCACCTACGTGAAGGTGTATTATTCCATGATGGTTCGGAATTGCAAGCTGATGATGCTGCAGCATCAATGAACCGTTGGATCGAAGCATACAGCCAAGCCAGAGCTTTGGTTGGTGAAGGTAGATTCGTTGTTGTAGATGACTACACAATCGAAATCACAGCTGACCAACCAGCGTTAACTCTTCCTACAATGATGGCTGGGGCTAACCAACCGGCAATCGTTACAACTGCTGAAGCTTGTGCAGATGAAGATGAAGCTGGAAACTTAAAAGAATATATCGGTACTGGACCATACACATTCGTTGAATGGGTACAAGATCAATATATCACTTTAGAAAAATTTGATGATTATGTTCCTTATTTCTTAGTAGATTCAACTGAAGAAGTTATGGATGGATGGGCTGGATACAAACATGCTTATACTAAAACTCTTAACTTCTACTATGTAGCTGAAGAAGCAACTCGTGTTGCCGGGCTGCAAACTGGTCAATATGACGCAGTATTAAGTGTATCATCAGACAACTATGATATGGTTGCTGCAACATCTGGTTTGGATATCGATGTAGAACAAGGTGGTATCGTAACTGCAGTATTCAATAAAGATGAAGCAAGTCTTTCTAGCGACATCAATATCCGTAAAGCAGTAAATGCTATCGCTGATTCAGATGAAATCCTGACTTCTGCTTATGGTACATTCTATGATTTAGGTTCATGCTACATGGATGAAATCAATGGTTTCTGGTTGACTGATGCTGGTTCTGATCAATACAACCAAAAAGATGAAGCACTCGCAAAACAATTCCTTGAAGATGCTGGATACAATGGGGAAACTTTCAGAATCCTGACTCCAACTGTTTCACATTTCGATAACATGGGATTAGTATTGAAATCAGAATTGGAATCACTTGGAATGACAGTTGAACTTACTACTGTTGACTGGGCTACATTCACTCAATATAGAACAGATCCAACTGGTTACGATCTTTATATCACTAGCTTCTCTTCAGTACCACTTCCTACATTGAAATCATTCTATGGAGCTTCTTATCCAGGTTGGACAAATGATGCTCATATGACAGAGTTATTGACTGCATACAATACAGCAACAACTTTGGATGATGCTTATACAGCTTGGGAAGAATTACAAGCTTACTCATGGGATTACTTACCTGCAATCAACTTCGGACATTATAACGTAAGTTATGCATGGTCTGATAATCTTGAAGGACAATACATGGGAAGCGGACTGTACTTCTGGAACGCTACTATTGCAGAATAGAATTACGAAGACTGTTATAACTTAGCAGCTGATATATCTGTATTTGACTAATTTAAAAAATCTCAAGATATCAGGAAATCAGTTAAATTTCCTGATATCTTTTTACTAAAAGGAGAATGAAAATGAAAAAATTTGTAATTAATCGAGTTCTCTCTATCATACCGATCCTCTTTGTTGTATCAATTGTTGTTTTCTCCTTGATTCACTTGACTCCAGGTGATCCGGCTGCGGCAATACTTGGTGAAGAAGCAACCCAAATTGATATTGATAGATTAAGAGAAGCAATGGGTCTTAATGATCCGATTTATATCCAATATATCCACTGGATCGCCAATATTTTCCAAGGAGATTTTGGAACTTCAGTAGCTAATAATACTCCGGTCTTGGAAGTAATCGCCGACCGAATGGTACCAACCCTGAATTTAGCCTTTTATGCAATGATGATCAGTTTGGGATTATCACTGCCACTAGGGATGATTGCTGCTCGTAAAAGAGGAACAATCGCCGATCAAGCTATCTCGATTTTTGCCTTGTTAGGTATTTCATTGCCAAGTTTCCTTTTAGGTCTGGGTTTGATTATGGGATTAGCGGTTAAAATGAGATGGTTCCCGGTTTCCGGGTATGTCCCACTTTCCGAGGGATTCGCAGAAAATATCCGTTCAATCACTTTACCGGCCATCGCGCTGGGATTCATGTACTCGGCTTTGATGGTTAGAATGACCAGAGCCTCAATGCTGGAAGTGCTTGACAGTGACTATATCAAAATGGCCAAAGCCAAAGGGGTGAAAGAGTTTGCCCTGGTTGGAAAACATGCCTTCAAAAATTCACTGGTAACGGTGGTTACTGTTATCGGTACTGCCTTTATTGCGGCATTATCGGGGGCGGCAGTAGTTGAAACGGTCTTCGGGATTCCCGGAGTCGGATCTTTGATTGTAACTTCAATTGGACGACGTGACTACGAAGTCATCCAAGGGATCGTCCTGTTGATTGCTGTTATCAACGTTTTGATCAACCTGATTACCGATTTGGTTTACGGTCTGATCGACCCAAGAATCAGAATTAGTTAAAAATAAACAACAAGGAGTTTGAATTATGCAAATAGAGAAGGAAATGGACCTTGTTATTTCAGATAAGAAGGAGCTGGAGGCTATCCGTAAAAAGCTGGAGAAAGAACAGCGGGATATCAGAATAAAAGCTTTCACCAAAAATAAACTATCGATCATCGGATTGGTTATCATCGTGCTTTTGATCGTGCTTGCCATCATCGCACCGTTAATTACCAGTTTCGATCCCTATGAAGTAAATGTAGTTGACCGTCTGTTGACTCCAAGTGGAACCCACTGGTTTGGAACCGACGAGCTGGGTCGTGATGTCTACACCCGGGTTATTTATGGAATCAGAATTTCATTGATTGTCGGATTCAGTGTCAGTGCAATTTCCGGAATTCTGGGAATGGTTGTCGGATTGTATGCTTGTTACAACAGCATCTTCGACAATATCCTGATGAGAATCTGTGATGGTCTTAGAGCGATTCCGTCAACCTTGCTGGCTATCTGTTTGATGGCGGTTATGGGTGCGGATATCAAAAATGTTATCATCGCGCTTTCGATTGTCAATACTCCGGCGATTGCTCGGATTGCCCGTGCGGCGGCCTTGACCGCAAGGGAACAGACTTACATCGAAGCAATGCATTGTCTTGGGGCTTCGGCAACTAGAATATTATGGCGTCATATCGCCCCGAATACTCTGACACCGGTTATCGTACAGATGACTTTCGTCTTTGCAACTGCAATTATCTCGGAGGCGGCGTTAAGCTTCCTGGGGGCTGGGGTGCCAATTCCGCTGCCAAGTTGGGGAAGTATCCTCAATGAAGGGAAAATGTATATCTTCACGGCTTGGTGGTTGATCGTATTCCCGGGAATTTTTACATCAGTCTCAGTATTGGGCTTGAACCTCTTTGGAGACGGACTCAGGGATCTTCTTGATCCTTTGACTAAATAAGGGGGAAATCAGTTATTATGGAAAAAGAAAAAATATTGGAAGTACAAAACTTAAGTACCAGTTTTAAAACCGAACGCGGTCTGTTAAAAGCAATTGACGGGGTTTCGTTTGAAGTATACAAAGGTGAAATTCTGGGAGTCGTTGGGGAATCCGGATGTGGTAAGAGTGTTACATCACAGTCAATTCTCAGACTTTATGATGAAAAACACCTGGTTAAATATGAAGGTAATATCATGCTTGAAGATACCGATATTCTCAATATGCCGTTGAAAAACATGCAGGATATCCGAGGGGAAAAGGTCTCGATGGTCTTCCAGGATGCGCTTAGTTCATTGAATCCGGTTTTTACAATCGGAAACCAAATCTGCGAACCTTTGATCATCCATCAAAAGCTTTCAAAAAAAGCTGCGTTGGAAAAAGCGATTGAGATGCTGGCCCTGGTTGGGATTCCGGCTCCGGAAAAACGGGTTCATCAGTATCCCCATGAACTTTCAGGAGGGATGCGCCAACGGGTTATGATTGCCATTGCCTTGGCCTGCATGCCTCAATTGCTGATCGCCGATGAGCCGACAACGGCTCTGGATGTGACTGTTCAGGCCCAAATCATGGACTTGATTGTTGAATTGAATCAAAAATTGGATATGGGAGTTATCCTCATCACCCATGACCTGGGAGTTGTCGCTGAGACTTGCTCAAGAGTTGTGGTAATGTATCTAGGACAGGTAGTGGAAGAGGCTGCGGTTGAAGATATCTTCGACAATCCTCAACATCCCTACACTTTGGGATTGATCAAATCGATTCCGCGTCTTGATGGGGACCGCGACGAAGAATTATATACTATCAAGGGAACCGTGCCGCTGTTGAGTCAGATTCCATCAGGATGCCGTTTTGCTGATCGATGCCCATATGTGACTGACAAGTGTCGTAATGAAATGCCGGAACTCAAATCGATATCGCCAACTCAAAAAGTTCGTTGTTGGAATTATGACAAGAAGGAGGCGTAATCATGGAAAATATTGAAAAACAAGTAGTTCTCAAAGCTGAGAATGTCCAAAAATATTTTGATGTCAAAAATGCGTTGGGAAAGACTGTCAACCACGTCAAAGCTGTTGATGGAATCAGTCTGGAATTATACAAAGGTGAGATTTACGGTATGGTTGGGGAATCCGGATGTGGAAAGAGTACCTTTGGCCGTACTTTGATCCGCCTGTTGGAACCGACCGGGGGAAAAATCGAAATTATGGGTGATGATGTCAGCCATCTGTCAATGAAAGATATGCGTAAATACCGCCGTGATGTCCAAATGGTCTTCCAGGATCCTTATACTTCTTTGAATCCCCGTAAGCGGGTTGGAGCCATCTTGATGGAGGTTCTGGAAATCCATGGTGTCAAAGACAAAGGTGAGCGAATGCAAGCCGCAATGGATGTCCTGGCCAAAGTAGGGCTGCGGACTGAACATTTCTACCGTTACCCACATGAGTTTTCAGGAGGACAACGGCAACGGATCGGTCTGGCCCGCGCCTTGATTCTCAATCCGGAAATCATCGTTTGCGATGAGCCGGTTTCAGCCTTGGACGTTTCAATCCAGGCCCAAGTGATCAACCTGCTTAAAGAACTTCGCGACTCGGATGATTTGAGTTATTTGGTTATCGCTCATGACATGAGTGTGGTAAAATATATTTCGGATCGCATCGGGGTAATGTATCTGGGTCACCTGGTCGAAGAAGCACCGACTGAGGAATTGTTTGCGAATACCCTGCATCCATACACCCAAGCTTTGCTTTCGGCGGTTCCGGATACCAATATCCATGTCAAAAAGGAAAGAATCGTGTTGCAAGGTGACCTGCCTTCACCGATCAATCCACCAACTGGATGTGTCTTCCACACCCGATGTCCAAAAGCAACTGAGCAGTGTTCGGTTAAACAACCGACCCTTCAGGAAATCAGACCTGGCCACAAAGTTGCGTGTTTACTGTATGAAAATGATTAGACCGAAATAAGATTTCGGTCAAAAGGAGAAAATTTAATAATGGAATTGACTAGTACTATTTTAGACTATATCAAAGATCATAGCGATGAAGCTTATGAGCTGTTAATTACCCTGGGACAAATCCCAGCCCCTTCAAACCATGAGGAAAAAAGAGCGGAATTCTGCAAAAACTGGTTGGAAGAGCAAGGTGCCAAAGGTGTTTATATCGATGAAGCCTTGAACGTGGTTTATCCAGTCGGAGTTACCGATGACAATCCGGTCGTGGTCTTCATGGCTCATACCGATGTCGTTTTCCCGGATACAACTCCACTCAAGCTGGTGGTTGAAGACGGTAAAATCAAAGCACCGGGAATCGGAGACGATACTGCCAATCTGGTTGCTTTGCTGATGGTTGCCAAATATATCACCCAAAACAATCTGACTCCAGCCAATGGCGGAATGTTGATTGTTGCCAATGCCGGTGAAGAAGGATTGGGAAATCTTAAAGGTTCCCGTCAGATTTGCAAGGACTTTGGAGAAAGAATCTCAACGTTCTATTCATTCGATGGTTATTATGAAGGAATGTGCAATGATGCGGTAGGTTCAATGCGTTATCAAGTTGAAATCCTGACTGAGGGGGGACACTCATTCGGGGCATTCGGTAACCGCAATGCCATTGCCTATCTGGCTTCAATGATCCAAACCCTTTATGAAATCAAAGTACCGGTTACTCGTGAAAAAACTACTTACAATGTCGGAATGATCAATGGGGGAACATCAGTCAATACCATCGCTCAACAAGCGGAAATGCTTTATGAATTCCGTTCGGACAGCAAAGAGGATCTGGCTTTCATGGACAAACATTTCAAAGCTGTGGTTGAAAGTTACAAGACCAAAGGAATTGAAGTTAACGTAAAGTTGCTTGGAGAACGTCCATGTGCCAGCCCGGAACTGATGGATCAAGACAAACACAAAGCTTTGAGTGAACAAGTATTCGCCACTTTGAAAAAACACATCGGAGCTGATCCGGAAATCCATGCCAGCTCAACTGATGCCAATATCCCGCTTTCAATTGGAATTCCTGCGGTAACTTTGGGAACCTGCAGTGGGGGTGGAGCCCATACTCGTGAAGAGTGGGTTGAAATTGCCAGCCTGGAACCAGGTTACAAAATCGCCTTCGAACTGATGTTGGCCCACTACTAAACCAAAAGGGCGGCAAATGATTAATTTAAAAACGGTAACTTATTCGAATAAGGGAGAATAATAATGTACGAAGAATTCGTGAAAATTATAGATGAACAAGCTCAACAACTGAATGATTTGAGCGATGCGGTCTGGGACAATCCTGAAACTGCATTTTCAGAGACAAAGTCGGTTGAAGTGATGACTGATTATCTAAAAAAAGCCGGCTTTGAAGTCGAATGCCCGGCTTATGGAATTGATACTGCCTTCACGGCAACCTTTGGCAGTGGCAAACCGGTGATTGGATTACTGGGAGAATTTGATGCTTTGTCAGGACTGAGCCAAGTATGCGACAGTTTTGAAAAAGAACCATTGGTAAAAGGTGAAAGCGGTCATGGCTGTGGTCACAACCTGCTTGGAGTCGGTTCAATTGCCGGGGCCTTGGCTGTAAAAAAATACCTGGAAGAGACCGGATCGAAGGGGACTGTAATTTACTATGGTTGTCCTGGTGAAGAAGGTGGCTCAGGAAAAGCCTTCATGGCTAGAGAAGGGGCTTTCGACAACTTGGATGTTGCCTTGACTTGGCATCCTTCGGAAATCAACAACATCTGGCGCATGTCTTCATTGGCCAACATCCAGGTCTTATACAAATTTACCGGAATCAGCGCCCATGCGGCCGGAAATCCGGAAGATGGACGTAGTGCTTTGGATGCGGTCGAACTGATGAATATCGGAGTCAACTTCCTGCGCGAACATACTATCGATGCGGCCAGAATCCATTATGCTATTGTGAATTCAGGAGGATTCTCGCCAAACGTGGTACAACCATATGCCGAAGTTCTTTATCTGATTCGGGCACCGAAAATTTCTCAAACTCAGGAATTGTTTGCCCGTGTCAATAAAATTGCCGAGGGGATGGCAATGGCTACGGAAACGACTATGGAATATGAAATCATCAAATCATGTGCCAATGTCGTACCAAACCGCACTTTGGAAAAAGAATTGTACAGTAGCATGCTGGAAGTGGAATTGCCGGTCTATACTGACGAGGAAATCGAATATGCCAAGAAAATTACGGCAACTTCAAATCAGCCGTTAGGAAAAATTCTTGATAAACAAAAAGAATTCTACAACGATCCGGAAATTCTGGCATTCCTGGACAGCAAGAAAGAATCAAATATGTATGACTTTGTCATTCCATATGAAGAAACTCTTTCACCAGTAAGCATGAGCGGTTCGACCGATGTCGGTGATGTCAGCTGGCAATGTCCGACTGCTCAAATCCAGACAGCTACCTGGGCACCAAACAGCGGGGGCCATTCTTGGCAAATCGTTTCTCAGGGGAAAAGCGATATCGCTCATAAGGGAACCCTGTACTGCGGTAAAATCTTGGGACTTACAGCAATCAAATTGCTGAACCAACCAGAGACCATCGCAGCAGCCAAAGCTGAATTCGAAGAAACGCTTAAAGGGCAATCATATGTACCTTTACCTGATGATGTAAAACCTAGATCGATCGACTCAATCGGAAAATAATCATAGAATCGGGGAAATTCATATGAGAGCAAAAATGAAATTTACAGCCGTCGGGGACATGTTGGTCCAACGGAGGCTGCCTGATAATTATCAGGGTTTTGAACAAATCGTCACTGAGATTGAAAAAGGAGAAATGCGTTTTTTCAACCTCGAAACCACCATCCACGATCATGAGAGTTTTGCATCGCAATTCAATGGCGGCAGCTATCTATGTGCCAATAAGGGAGTCCTTGAAGATGCCAAGCGGTTCGGTTTCAACATTACCTCGTTTGCGAACAATCATACGCTGGACTATTCATATGGCGGCTTGGAAAAAACGTTGCACCATTTGAATGAGGCCGGTTTGCCTGCAGCGGGGGTCGGAATGGATCTCCACAGTGCTTCGCAACCGGTCTACCTCGACTGTCAGTCGGGTCGGGTGGCTTTGATCAGTGTGGTAACCACCTTCAATCCGGCGGCCATGGCCGGTCATGCCTCAGTTGCCATCAAAGGAAGACCGGGAGTCAATGGGATTCGAAGGAAAACCAAGTACTATATCAGGGCCGACCAGGCTCAAATGATCAAAGATATCGCCAAGACCACTCAAATCAATGCTTTTATCGAATTGGGACAGCGTGAGGGCTATGTTCCACCACTGGAAGAGGGACAATTCCAGCTTGATAATCTTGTTTTTGAGATCAGTGATGAACCGGGAAGTAAAACCATTTTGAACCAGAAGGATATGGAGCGGGTTAAAAACGCCATTTTTGAAGCTCAACTCCAAGCCGACTATATCGTTGTGAGCATTCACTGCCATGAACAGCCAGGGGACAAAAAGAACGAAGTTCCGCCATTTTTAGAGGAAATGGCCAGAACCTACATTGACTTTGGCGCTCACTCGATTGTCGGGCACGGACCCCATGTTCTTCGCGGAGTGGAAATATATAACCAGCGGCCAATCTTCTACTCGCTAGGCGACTTTGTCATCCATAATGAAAATGCGACCAAGGCACCGGCTGATTTTTACGAACAGTACGGTTTGCCTTCGGACGCTACGATGCACGAATTGTACAAGAAAAGATCAAACGGATTCACCAGAGGACTTCAGACCAAACGGGAAGCCTTTGAAACGGTAATCCCATACTGGGAGATGGAAGATGGCAAGTTGACCAAGCTGACGCTGATGGCTGTGGAACTTGGCTTTGGTTTGCCTCGCAGCCGCAACGGCTTGCCTCGACCAGCTACTGATTCGACAATCCTGGAAAACCTCCAGGAACTTTCCACCAAATATGGAACAGAATTCCTGATTGAAAATAATCGGGCGACAATTTTGTTGTAACCAACTGTAATATTAAAATCACTTTCGAAGACGACCGGTTATTCGCTCGTCAAACCAAAGAGTATTCCATTTTTGAATCACAAAATGGGATGCTTTTTTCATTTTTAAGGGAAATATTTTTCTATTATGCAAATTTTGGCTGACCGAATGAGGATATGTTATGCTTATAACATGTGTGTTGATGATAACAGATATTAGAGTAAAGCAGGTTGAATAATGAATATAAATCTTGAAAATGTATTAACTGAAATAAATAATGGAATATTGGCAGAAAAACTCAGTGATAAGGGGTTAGTGCGGATTCGCGGAGTCAAAAAGCTGACTGCAAAGATGAAGGAGTTTGGATGTGATATCGCCTATGTCGTAACCGAAGCCAAACTGGCAAGTTTTGATGAAGAAATGATTACCAAGTTGGTGGCTAAAATCGCCACCGGGGATGCCATTTTGTTTGTCTGCGAGGCAAACAGGCCTGGTTTTTCCGGGCTTATCCCTGAAAAATCAGCTTTATCAGGGAATGTCATTATCCTGGATTCAAGCTATTTGGCCGATGATCTGTTGAATCTGATCAGTGATATGATCATTGATAATAACCATTTCATCGAGAAACCGGCAGCTCTTTTCAATACCATTATCAGGGGGCGGGGTGTTCCTTACATTGTGGAAATTGCCGGGGAACTGCTGGAGAATCCGGTTTTGCTAGGGGACAGCAATAACCGTTTGATTGGTTCATCTGTCTTCCCGGATCTTGATGACGAGCCTTGGATGGAATTCAGGAACACCGGATTCTGTACTTTTGAATATGCCCAAAAATATAAGTTCGAAGAATTTATCGAGAAATCGGTCAGAAGCAAAAAAGCCATCATCGGCGATGTCAATGAACACTTCAAATACCGGCGGATTTTCTGTCCGGTGGTCGTATCCGGACGAATTGCCGGTCATATGGCCGTTCTGGAATATAATCGCAAACTGACGGAAGAAGATTTGGAAATTGCTGAATTCATCTGTGAGATCATTGCCAATGAAATGACAGGGGCCAACAGTCATGCAAATGCCAAGAACCTGCTGACCAACCAGTTGCTGGTTGATTTGCTTCAAGGGACCATCACCGATGAAACCGTCCTGGAAAGACGGCTAGCCAATATGAAGTGGCTGTTGCCCGACAAGAAATACTTGATTTCAATTGATATCAACAACTTTTCTGAGAGTTTCGCCCTGGTTCCTTACTTTCGAGAATCGCTGCAGGAGAAGTTGTGTTTTATCGAAACTGTCTACTATCAAGGCAGCTTGCTGATGCTGATTGGTTGCAATGAAGAAAAGGAATTTATTACCAAAGATTTTGATTGCTTTGCAAACTACTTGAAGGATAAGCACCTGAAAGCCGGAATCAGCCATTATTTCGAGGAGTTGATCGAACTCAACAAAGCTTATGGTCAGGCCCGTTCAGCCCTTGAAATCGGGGTTAAAATAAATCCGAAACTTAATTTGTATACCTATGAAGATCATGCGGTTTATGATCTGCTTGAAAAGATGAACGATAAGGATGATTTGATGAGTTACTGTCATCCGGCCTTGCTAAAACTGACTCAATACGACCAGGAACATGATAGTGATTATTTAAAAAATCTCTATGTCTATATCATCAATATGGGCAATCTGGTGGCTTCGGCTGAGGCTTTGTTTATCCACCGCAATACTTTACGATATCGGCTTAAAAAAATCGCGGAAATCATCAACTATGATATCCATGATCGCGACAATTTTATCAACCTGTTTGTCTCATATAAAATTATGGAATATACCAAATTGATTTAGTCAAAATATAACCAGTTGGAAGCTTTGTGCATTTTTGTCATGGCTTCCAATTTTTTTCTCACAATATGCACGATGAACCGGACCAGTCTCTTGTGCTAAAATTATTATGTTAATATTTTAACAAAGACAAAATTCAAACTTGGAGGCTGAAAATGAATTACGATATTCTTAAAACACCATTTAAAATTGGTAGTATGACAGTGAAAAACAGAATCGCCATGGCACCAATGGGTCTTAACTCAGGACACATCGACGGGACCATTGCTGATGATGAAATTGATTATTTCGAAGAAAGAGCCAAAGGGGGAACCGGTCTGATTATCATGGGATGTCAGTTCTTGACTCAGGAATTGGCTCAAGGTTCAATGGAAGGATATTTGGATAACACTTACTGTATTCCCCAATTGACTACCTTGGTTGAAGCGGTGCACCGTTATGGAACCAAAATCTGTGCCCAAATCTCTTGTGGTACCGGTAAAAATGCTTTCCCGAACATGTTGAAAGACGGGCAACCGGTTTCGGCTTCTCCGATTCCATCAATGTTCAATCCTGACTTATTATGTCGTCCATTGACGGTTGAAGAGATTCATACAATTATGGAACAGTTCGCATTCTCATCTAAAATCCTGAAAGATGCCGGATTCGATGCAATCGAAGTCCATGCTCATGCCGGTTACCTGGTTGACCAGTTCATGTCGGCGGTATGGAATAAAAGAGAAGATGAATACGGGGGAAGTCCGGAAAACCGGATGCGTTTCCCGATTGAAATAGTTAAAGCTATCCGTGGTGCAGTAGGACCGGATATGCCAATCATTTTCAGAATGGCGGTTAAACACAATTTCGAAGGGGGCCGTACCCTAGAAGAAACAATCCCGTTAATGAAATTATTGGAAGAAGCCGGAGTAGATGCTTTGGATATCGATAGCGGAAGTTATGAAAATATTGATTATATCTTCCCTCCTGCTTATTTGGGAGATGCCTGCATGTCAGATGTCTGTGAGACAGCTCGCAGTGCGGTCAGCATTCCATTATTGAATGCCGGTAACCATACTCCAGAAACTGCAGTTGAGCTGATTGAATCAAACAAAGCTGACTTTGTTCTGTTTGGTCGTCCACTGATTGCGGAACCGGAAATGGCTATAAAACTTTGTAATGGACGCCGCGAAGAAGTAAGACCATGTATCCGTTGTAATGATGACTGTATCGGAAGAATCCTGACCAGATTGACAAAAATCAGCTGTTCAGTGAATCCGGCAACTGGATTTGAAAAACGTTTCAAACTGGAAAAAACAACTGAACCGAAAAAAGTTGTTGTTGTCGGAGGAGGTCCGGGAGGAATGGAAGCTGCCCGCAGCGCCGCTTTAATGGGACATACCGTTGAACTGTTCGAAAAAGAAGCTGGTCTGGGTGGTCAACTTCGCAGTGCGGCAACGCCACCATTCAAAAGCCAATTACGTGAATTGGTTGAATGGTATAAACGTCAAATGGATCTGACTGGAGTAACTGTGCACTTGAATACAGCGGTTGATGCTGATAGTGAAGTTTTAAAAGAAGCGGATGCTATTATCGTTGGTACCGGAGCGATTCCATTCGAACCAGCAATCAAGGGAATTGAATCTACTGTAAACATCCTTGATGCCCATCTTGATGAAAGCAAATTGGTTGGTGACAAGATCATCTACTGTGGTGGCGGACTTTCAGCATGTGACAGTGCTTTGGAAACAGCCTTAAAAGGTAAAAAAGTAGCGGTTATTGAAATGTTGCCAGAAGTAGCAATTCAAGATCACTTTATCAACAAAGCATCATTGATTCCAATGATGATCAACAATGGTGTTGATCTCTTGACTAGCCATAAAGTAGTGGAAATCATGGAAAACGGAGTTAAAGCCTTGAATGAAAAAGGTGAAGAAGTTTTCGTTGAGGGAACTACCGTTGTCAGCTCATTCGGGATGAAAGCCAATACTGCAATTGCCCAAGCAATTGATGACAAATATCATGACAAAGTTACCCTGATCGGTGACTGTGATAAAGTCGGAAAAGTCGGTGGCGCAGTCCGTAGCGGAATGTATGCTGCAGTGACTCTGCAATAGAAAATATTTATCGAGTTTATATAACTTTGGAGACACTGGGAGGTGCCTCCTTTTTTATTGATAGGAAATTATTTCATAGAATAATGCCGGTTGATATGATACAATTCACTCATATATCTTATTTATGGGAAAAACTAAATATTGAAAGGAAAATTTATTTTAACGATTATGACAACCGCTGAAATACTTGGAACTATAAGTCGGAATTTGGAGCAATTCCGGAAATATATTTAGTGCTGTATATTTAATTTTGATTAGGAGCAATATGAATATTAATTTTAGAAAAATAGATAAGTCGAATTATAACGACTGTGTGACTCTTAAGGTGGGTAATCATCAAACCAATTATGTTGCAAGCAATGCTATCTCACTCGTCCAGGCGTTTTATGAAGATGAATTGTACCCATTGGGAATATATGCTGGCGATGAGATGGTAGGATTTTTATTATATGATTATGATCTCGAGCTTAATGGCTGGTCTTTTTCAAGATTTATGATCGACATTAAGTTTCAAAATAGGGGTTATGGCTCAAAAGCATTGGAGCAGTTTTTAGACTATTTCCATCGAGAATATCCTGATGAAAATCTCTATACAAGCGTGGAAGTAGACAATGAAATTGCTATGAAACTGTATGAAAAATATGGTTTTACAAAGCAAAACGCATTTGAATATACAATTGGAGACATCTGCTATAAAGAATTTAGAATGCTAAAAATTTACTTGTAATATGTAAACAGATTTAAAGCATTATTTTTATAATTTGCTTTTAGAGGAGAAAAATATTGAATATTGAGACAGAACGGCTATATATTCGCCGTTTCAGTATGGATGATGTATACGATATGCATGAATTATTTGTCCAAACGGAAGTTATGCAACCATGTGGTTTGGCTCCAACCTTTACAAGAATTGAAGAAAGTAGAGATAGAGTAGCTAATTGGATCACTTATGGAATCCATTTTGCTATTGTCTTGAAAGAAACTGCCATGGTGACGGCTATATTGCTATTAAACCTGATTCCGAAGCAGACCGAAAAGATACAAGAGAGTTAGGATTTGCCTTGAACCAAAGGTTTCAGCATCAGGGTTATATGAGTGAGACGGTAAAGGCAGTCATTGAATATCTGGAAACCAAGGATATAGGCTTTGTCTGGGCTTGTTGCTTTAAAGAAAATATTGAATCAAAAAAATTAATTGAAAGACTTGGATTTGAATTTCAAAATAGTGGTGAGCATTTCGTGGAAACAGAGAAGAGAAGCTATGAATCCCTTGAGTACCGAATTAATATTCAAAAAAACAAGAAATAAGAAATACTTTATATTATCAAATGCAGTACTATAAATTTTAATCAGAACACTAGGAAGTGAATAATCATGGATGAAATAGTCAAAAAAACAATAGAGAATCTCAAAAAACATAATATGACAGGATATTATGTCCAAAATAGCGAGCAATTAATCGCTACAATTAAATCATTGCTCAAAGAAGGAGAAATAATCGGTTGCGGAGATTCGGTAACCCTAGAGGAGGCCAAGGTTTTCGAATCTATTAGAAAAGGGAATTACCGATTCCTAGACAAACATCTGGCTGATCAAAATCGGAAGATAAACGAGAAATATATCTACAAAATTTTAGAGCAAATACATTTTTATCTGGAGTCAATGCAGTAACAAGTGGAGGAGAACTGCATTTCATTGATGGTAATGGTAGTAGAGTTGCTCCAATCATATACGGTCCGGAGCAAATTATTTTGGTAGCTGAAACAAACAAGATAGTGTCATCTTCCCAAGAAGCTATTCAAAGAATGAGGCAGGTAGCAGCCCCATTGGATGCAAAAAGATTAGGTAAAAAAACTCCCTGCGTAAAACTTGGACGATGTATAGATTGTAATAGTAAAGAAAGAATATGCAATGATTTTGTATGCATTACCGGGCAATTCAATAAGGACAGAATAAAAGTTATTTTTATAGAAGGCAGCTTTGGTTATTAGTTTGATGAATTTTAATTAACCGCGATTAACAATAAAAGTAGCAGTTATTGAAATATTGCCAGAAGTAGCAATTCAAGATCACTTCATCAACAAAGCATCATTGATGCTAGTGGGGTTGATATCTTTACTAGCCATAAAGTAGTGGGAATCATGGAAAGCGAGCTCAGTGCCTTGAATGAAAAAGGTGAAGAGTCTTCGATGAAGGAACTACCGTTGTCATCTCATTTGGAATGAAAGCAAATACTGCAATTGCCCAAGCAATTGATGACAAATACCATGACAAAGTTACCCTGATCGGTGATTGTGATAAAGTTGGTAAAGTCAGGGGCGCAGTCCGTAGGGGAATGCACGCTGCAGTTACTCTGTAATAGGATTATAATATTATATTTTTATAAGTTCATGCAAGAGACAATCAGCCGTTGACTACTTGAGAAAACGGATATTTATTGGGGTTTTAGCTGGTTTGGGTAGCATTGGAAATTCTAATAGTGTACCATTAGAGTAGATACTTTTAGCTGGAGGAAAAAGATGGATTGGGAAAAACTGTTTGCCCGACATATTTTAAGAAGAGGGTATGATTATTTCTTGGCGGGCAAAGTCTCGTTGTTGTCAGAAGGTGATGATCAGATTATAGCTCGGGTTGTTGGTAGTGATGAATATGATGTCAGGGTGGATTTTGATGAGATGGGTGATGTGATTGAGATGGAGTGTGACTGTCCCCATGCTCTTTCGGGCCATCATTGCAAACACATGGCGGCGGTGCTTTATGAGTACTATCAGGATCGGGAAAATTTCAAATATCATCCAGATACCAAAACTGGCAATGACAGGTCATCAGAAGATCCTGATAATCTGGTAGACCGGGTTGATCAGATGATCTTGAGAAAATTTGTTAATGAATTGATTAAACATGATACTGTAATAAAAGACAAATTCCACAACTTTATCTATGGCGGGATTGCCCATAGAAGTCTTTCTAGCTATAAGAGTGAATTCATAAGCATTGTTGATGTTCATGCGGGAATGGCCGGATTTATCGATTATCGAGAGGCTGATGAATTTGTTTTGGAAGTGCTGGGCTTTATTGATAATAATATTGCCATGTTAGTGGAAATAAGGGATTACAGCCAGGCATTCAAACTGATAGAGTTGATCATTAAGGAAACCCGCCACTTGGAAATAGATGATTCGGACGGGGGGACTTACAAAATTTGCGAAAAATGCCGCCATTATCTGGATGAAATAGTTGCAGTCTGTGATTTGAAACTTAAAAAGGAAATCTATGACTGGGTAAAAATCGGAGTCAATCATGATAACTACGATCTTCCGGATGATTTCTTTGACAAAATGCTGCTAGGTGACTTTGATGAGCCGGAATTCCAGAATGAACGATTGGAATTGGTTAAAGAAAAACTGAACCAAGCAACCCGGGTGTATGAACAAGAAACTTGGCCGCTGGCGTATTATCAGGATAAATGGGCTTTAAGCTATCTGGAACTGCTTGAACGAAGTCGAGTTTCTAGTCCTAAGTTTGAAGAAGTTTATCGAAAATACTGGAATATTGTTGCGGTGCGCCAATTCTATGTTGACAAGTGCATTGAAAAAAACGACTATGCCAAAGCGATTGAAATCTTGCATGAAAGCCAAGAGATTGATCATGATTCTCGCCATCTTGTGGCTAGCTACAGTGTTCAACTCAAGGATTTGTATCGCAAATCAGGGGATAAGAATAACTATATAAGTCAACTGTGGCAACTTGCTCTTAACGATGAACCGGGCAATCTTGACCTGTATCAGGAGCTCAAATCCCAATATGATCATCAGGAATGGACCCGACTGCGTGATCGGATCTTGCTGGGATTGCCAAGACACATTAATATTGCCCCGCTGTTAAACGAGGACAAGCTGTATGGACGTTTGATGGGGTATGTTTATGAGCGTCCTGGACTAAGTCTTGTCTTTGAATACGAACAGGTCTTAAAACCGGAATACTCGCGCCAAATTCTTAATAAATACGCATTGGAACTTGATAATATGGCACAAGTTTCATCAAACCGGGGCCGTTACCGGGAAATGGTAACTTTGCTGGTAAAAATGAAAAAATTCCAGGGAGGCGAAGATCTTGTCAATAGTATCGTTTCCAGATGGCGTGAAGATTACCGTCGGCGTCGGGCGATGATGGAAGAACTTAATCAAGTATTCAAATAATTGGTCTTGTCGATAATAGGTGCAATTCAGATAAGTAAAGATTGTTTAGTTTGGTATCGAGATTAATTTTGCTTGGTTATTAAAGAAATTTAATGGTATTACTGTAGTTAAAAGTCAGGGAAGGGATAAAGGTATGAAAGTTAAATTGTTCGATGTTATTGAAGCTTTGGAGTCGGCCTGTGAGGAATTCGTTTTTTATTATCATAAACCCAGTGAGAAAATCGTCATGCGGGGCGATTACATGATCACGGGCTTTGTCGATGAGGAATTGGGAGAAAATCTTGAAGAAAACTGGGATGACTATCTCCGTTTGCCTGATCGGTTTGCGATTGATGAATACTCGATGATGGAAGATTTCGTGGATTCGCTCCCTGAGGGCAGTGCAAAAAATAATTTGGAATCATCCCTGCATGGTCGGGGAGCCTTTAGCAGATTCAAAACCAAGGTGCACCAATTCCATCTGGCTGATGCATGGTATCGTTATCGGGATGAAAAATATGTTGAAATCGCGAAGTCATGGTGCCAAGATAATGGTATCGAATGCGAAGAGAGCTGAAGCTTGAAGTACGGTAAGCCAAACAGGTACGTGGCAGGGTAAAATTTTTGATTAAATCACAAGTAAGGAGAAAATCATGATGAAGAATAATGCAGATGTTATTAGAGACATCAGAAAAGAAAACAGCCATTATCTCAAACTGTACCGGGATTATTTGGTGCAACAGGGACTTAAGGAAAATAAAATCGAACTAAATCTGGAAACTCTTGAGTTATACCTCAATTGCTATCTTTGTTATTATCCGCCCTGTCCGATGGTTGAGGGGATTGACAAGGTTGATTATTTTTTCAATTCTTGGTACATAAAGAAGGCCTGGTTTTTGACTGAAAGAGATATTCACTCTAAATCCAACACTATCAAGAAGTTTTATTATTGGATGATGAAAAAGGGTTTGGTGGATCAAGACCAATACACAAAGCTTGCAGAAACAATCAAACGCAACAAAAGAAAGTGGCTTAAGTCAATCAAACGATATCATCAAAAACTCGAGGCTGAAGCTTTGCAGTTGGGATTTGAAGCAGGCGATGAAGATGCCAGTTATGATGAAATCATGATTGACGGATTGGATTTTTGAAGTGAAATTATTAATGAAGATTCATTAAGTGCCAAAACCTTTTAATGGCATAAAAATTAATTGGGATAAACAATCAAAGGAGAATGAATTATGCAGATTGCATTAACTAAGAAATTGGCGGACGCCATGGCGGTAAAGCCACCTCAATATGACGAAACAATCAATCCGCTTTTCTCGTGGACGGCCAACTGGGTCAAAGTGTGGAGCAACAGCCGGACCCCGGATATGTTGGTGCTGGTCAACAATGCGACCAGATTGACCGTGGCGATCTATCAAGTCAAGAAACGCCATCTAAAAAAAGTCGACCAAATGATGATTAAAGCGATTGAAAACACCTTGCTGGAGTTGGGAATCAATCCCGAAATGGTCAGTGAATATCTTAGATTGGCAGGGGAGGTCGATTTTGTCAAGAATTCTTCCCGTCAACGTACCGCTTGGGTCAACAGTCACGGGCAGGAATCGGGCTACTATGTCGCTGAAGAATACAATGGGATAGCCAAGATGTATAACGATACAATCGGAACGTTTTCCAGCCGGTTGCATTTCAAACTGCCAAACAGTAAGGAGTACACGCGGCCTGACCGGGAAATGAAAAAGGCCTTGGCTGAACTGACCGGAATGCCGGTTTATCATTACCGTGCTTTTGAGTTGATGGCGACCCTCGACTTGGGTGTCTACCAAGCCCGGCGCCGGATTATAGTTCCTGCTAATATCCGCTTCGAAAGGCTCCACAGGATCCTCCAGCGTGTTTTTCGCTGGTCTAATTCCCATATGTTTGATTTTTCCATTCTCGACAACCAAACCAAGGAAAGAGCCGCGGTCTTGGTTACTTCACCCGAAGATCTCAGCTATATTCCCAATGCGGTCTTAATCGATAATGCCCGGCTCGATGAGTACTTCCCTGAGTATCAGGAGATGGTCTACACTTATGATTACGGAGACAACTGGGAACATCACATCGAACTGCTTCAGGTGATCGATAATTACCAGGAAGAATCTCCTTATCTGGTTGAAGCAACCGGTCAAACGCCACCGGAAGATGTTGGCGGAGTTCCTGGTTTCATCCAGTTTAGGGAAATTATGATGGATCCCGACCACCCATCCCACGACCAGGCAGTTGAATGGGCGGGATACTGGTCGGTGGAACTATCGGAGTATGCGAGTGAACCCCGGATTATTGACCTGTAGCTGTTTTGATTAAATTAATTGAACTTTAGAACTTATCTAGGGAACTAAATAAATAATTTGGAGGTTAACATGATTGAAAATAAGATGATTGAACTGGAAATAGGAATTAAGAAGAATATTGCTTTGATTGCCCATGATGCCAAAAAAGGTGAGTTGATCAAGTGGTGTCTGGATAATTTGGAAATTTTAAAAGCCCATGATCTTTTTGGCACCGGAACGACTTCAAGGATGATCAGTGAAGCCACTGGGCTTAGTGTCCATGGCTACAACAGTGGTCCTTTGGGCGGGGATCTGCAAGTGGGAGCCAAAATTGTCGAAGGTAAGATTGATTTTGTCATATTCTTTGCCGATCCGTTGACGGCAGCCCCTCATGATCCGGATGTCAAAGCCGTCCTGAGAATTGCCCAGTTGTACGACATCCCCATCGCCAACAACAAGGCTTCGGCTGATTTCATGATTCAGTCAAAATACATGAATGAAGTCTATACCCATGAAATTATTGATTTTGCCTATAATGTTGCTTCCAGAGCCAAGGCACTAAAGCAGGATCTGGACTAGGATAAGAAAATATGAATGCGCCAAAAAGCCCACTATTACAAGTGGGCTTTAAGCATATCTTAGATATTAGTCCTCAAACAGGCTGGCACCGTTTGTAGCGATTACTTCTTTATACCAGTCGAATGATTTCTTTTTAGAGCGGTTGTAAGTACCTTCGCCAAAATCATCGACATCAACGTAGATGAAACCATAACGTTTTGACATCTGGTTGGTTGAGTTGGAAATCAAATCGATTGGTCCCCAAGAAGTGTAACCCATCAGTTCAACTCCGTCTTCAACGATGGCTTTGTACATTTCCTGACAGTGACCTTTCAGATAATCGATGCGGTAATCATCATTGATTGAACCGTCTTCTTCGACAACATCTTTGGCCCCGAGTCCGTTTTCCACGATGAACAGTGGTTTGCGGTAACGATCATAAAGGTCCACCAACGAGATTCTAAGACCGATTGGATCGATTTGCCATCCCCAGTCATTTGATTTAAGGTATGGGTTTTTGACCGCAACCATGGTATTACCGGTAGTTACATCAAGGTCATCGGTTTGGGCTGCTGCACATGAAGACGAATAATAACTGAACGAAATGAAATCAACTGGATAATCTTTCATGATCCGAAGATCTTCATCAGTCATTTCTACGTTGATTCCTTCGTTTTTCCATCTTGCCAAAAGGTATGATGGATATACCCCGAATACTTGAGTGTCCGAGAAGACATATAATTCACGCATTCTTTGTTGAGCTTCCAAAACATCTTCAGGTTTGCAAGTGTATGGGTAGAAAGTTGCTTTGGTAAGCATGCATCCTACTTTTGAATCAGGAATATTATCGTGACAGATTTTTGTTGCCAAAGCACTGGCTACAAACTGATGATGCATTGCCTGGAATTTCACTTCCTCAAATTTTTCAGAATCGAATCTTGATTCGATCAGACCACCAGTCATGAATGGGTGACGGGTGATTGAATCAACTTCGTTGAAAGTCAGCCAGTATTTTACTTTGTCTTTATAACGTTTGGTGATGACATCAGTGTATCTTGCGAAGAATTCGATTGATTTGCGGCTGTACCAACCATCATAATCCTGACAGAATGCCAGTGGTGGTTCGTAATGGGACATAGTTACCAATGGTTCAATTCCATATTTCAAACATTCATCGAAAACATTGTCATAGAATTGCAATCCTTCTTCATTTGGTTGTTCTTCATCACCTCTAGGGAAGATTCTTGACCAGGCGATTGATAATCTGAAAGTCTTGAATCCCATTTCAGCAAACAAGGCAATATCTTCTTTATAACGGTGATAGAAGTCAATCCCGTGACGTTTGGGATAGTAGACTTCATCGTCTGTAGCCATTGCAGTTTCAATCTGTTCATCAGTTATATCACAGTTACCATGGACGTCAAGTAATTCCGCCATGCTTTTGGGATCTTTGAATAAGGCTACATCGGAAACAGATGGCCCTTTGCCTCCGGCTTTCCATGCTCCTTCAAATTGATTGGCAGCAGTTGCGCCACCCCATAAAAATCCTTCTGGAAATGTTTTTTTCATTTTTTACCCTCTTTCTCTAATTTGATCAGTAAATCCAGTTTCGTAATCATAATTCTTTTACAATTATAGAGAAATTTAGGTAAAGGGTTGCATATTTTCTCATTACGAAAGTTGCAGGATTTGAAAAAGGTAACATCTATTTACTGAGTGAACCATTAATGGTATAATTATTACAATATAATATCAGTGATTGAATAATCCTGATTCCATATGTTTTTTTATGATATCGGCTGGTGTCCTAAGTACTTATTTCGCAAAGCAGCTACTATAATAAAGGATCATTTATTTTGATACCCTGATCAATCATGGTGCTCATGTTGGTGGTATTGATCCTCCTGCCTGGAATTGCATTTTATAATTTTCACCTGGATTGAATATCTTTGATGAGAGCCGAAAGTTCTTGGGCTGAACAACTGGAACTAAGACCGAAACTTTTTAAAAAGCAATAACCGTCAATTGAGTAATCAGTGTCCAGAAAGCAAACCTCTGATGAACTTAAATCGAATGACATGGCGTATACATCCAAAGTCATGACGTGACGTTGGCCGTCTGGTTCATTGACGGTAAGATTATATTCCTGATTTGCTTTAAGAAAGATAACCAAATAGGAAGTTTCATAGGTCAGATAATCCAACGGTTTGCCGACATCAGGAATTAAAAATGCCCCATTAGTCACGCCATCAAAGGAACTTTTATCGGTCAAAATATCATTCACTTGGGTTAAGACGGCTTGACCATCATCACTTTGATTGTCAATGGCAATGTACTTTGATTTTGTATATATGGCTAGGGATTGGATATTGTTGCTTATTCCTGCCTCCAAGATATTTCCATAGAATTTTGAAGCATCCCATTGAATTTGGTTTTTGTCGGTGCTGCTGTTGGTGCTGGCGCAGCCGGTTATTGAAAAAAGTAAGCATATTACCAGGGCTGACAAGATTGTTTTTTTCATCTGCATAGATCTCCTTTGGTGTGACTGCCAATAATTCGACATAATAATACTTAATTACTGATTTGATTGAAAAGTCTGAAAATACTTATCAAAACCGCCAATTAAGTACACGATGTTTACTGATATAATAACATATGACACAAAGTGATTACAAGGGCGGTTTTGCGATATTTAGTTTGAAGCATCTGGATTTGGGAAATTGTTTTTGGCGATAATCAATCTTAAAAGCTTGTCGCTAAAGGGATTTTATTGAAATTACAGCCGGTTTCATTCAAAAATACAACCAAAATCAATCCAATAAATAATAGTTAGATGATCCATCATGACAATTGAAAAGACAAACTGAAAAGGCAGGCGAACGGGAATGAAATTATCAGCTTTGGTAAAGATATCGGCTTTGGGGTTACGGGAACTTGTTTTAAAAGAGCATCGGCCCCTTATCGGTTCAGTAATTGTGACCGACCGCTGCAATCTCAATTGCCGCCATTGTTCGGTCAACAATATTGTGGCCAAGGATTATTCCTATAAACAAATCAAAAGTGATATGGAAATGCTTTATCATAAAGGAGCATTGATTCTTTTTTTGTATGGTGGTGAGCCGTTTATCTGGCGCGACCAAGATTATCAGATTCGGGATCTGGTCATTTTGGCCAAAGAAATCGGCTTCCCGATTGTCAATATCGTCACCAATGGAACTTGCCCGATCGATGTTCCTGAAGCTGATGTAATCCTGGTCAGTATTGATGGTGACCGCAGAAGGCACAACCTGATTAGGGGCAATATCTTTGATACAGTCATGATAAATGTCGATGAGGCTCCAACTAAAAACATCATCTTTTATATGGCAATCAACCAACTTAACAAGAATCTGATCAAGGATGTAGGTGAAATGACCAAGGAGCATGACAACGTCATCGGGGTGGCATTCAATTTCCATACCCCATATCCCGGCTCAGAAGCGTTGTCCCTTACCAAGGAAGATAAGCAGGAATGCTGTGCTGAAATAGTCGGGCTGATGGATGCTAGAATCCCAGTTCTCAATCTCAAGAGCGCCTTTCCCTATCTGATCGACAATACCTTTCCAATACCCTGTCATCAGTGTGCGGTGATGGAAAACGGGAAGCTGTGGACCTGTGGGCGATGCATTGATGAGCCAGGTCTGTGTGAACAGTGCGGCTACTTCTTTGCGGCTGAGTTTGCCCTGGTTTTTGATTTCAAGGTTAAAGTAATTATTGATATGTTGATAACATATCTCAAATATCTCTAGGAGGAAAACAGTATGAGCAAAATAACATCATTGGCTAGAATATGGCTGACCCGATCATTCAAGCCGTTCTATTTTTCCAATACCTATGACCGAGTCATTGATTACGATGATACTGAGAATCTGGGATTATATATTCATATTCCTTTTTGTCGAAGCCTGTGCCAATTTTGTCCTTACTGCAAGGTGGTCTACAATGAGAAGGAGGCCCATGATTATATCGAAGCCCTGCTAAAAGAAATCGCAATGGTTGGTAAGATGGGCAAACCGGGCAAAAAGGAAATCACCAGCGTCTATTTTGGTGGGGGAACCCCGGCCCTTTTGATTGATGATATCAGTTCAATCCTCAAAGAGGTTGACAAGTATTTCAATGTAACTGAAGGCGTCGGTCTGGAATTGCACCCTCTTGATGTCACAGTTGAAAAACTGACCAAGTTAAAGACGGCCGGAGTTACCAAAATCAGTATCGGGATTCAGTCATTCCAACCGGAGTTTCTGGAGTTGCTGGGAAGAAAAAACAACAATTATCAAGCGATGTTCAAAGCCCTGGGTCAAGTTGAGTTTGAAACTGTTTCGATGGATTTCATCTTCGCCTTGCCAGGGCAGACTATCGAACACATCAGAAAGGATATTGAAACGGCTTTTGCCAATCATGCCAATCATGTGGCTGTTTATCCTTTTATCGATTTCACCTATACCGATCATAAGTTCCCACTTGTTAAAAACAAAGACAAACGAGAACTTCTTTATGAGATTGTCGGTTATTGTCAAAGCCAAGGTTATGCCCGGGATTCGATCTGGACCTTTTCGAAAAACGGTACAGCCAAATATTCGTCGATGACTCGGGAAAACTTCCTTGGATTCGGTTGTTCGGCAACCACACTGTTGAAAAAACAGTTCAAAATCAACACCTTTGATATTCAGGAATACCTCGGAAGAATCAACAGTTCCAATCTGGCTACTTCATTGACCATCAAGTTCACAATGCGCCAACGGATGGTCTACTATCTGTTCTGGACCCTGTATTCGATGCAGCTTGATCCTGAAGATTTCAACAAGTTTTTCAACAAGAAACTCAATCGTTATTATGGTATGGAGATCTTAATAGCGCGATTGCTGGGATTTGCCAAAAAAGAAAACGGCCGCTACATCATGACTACCAAAGGTTCGTATTACTATCATTACTTTGAGAATTTCTATACCCTGTCATACATCGACCAGATGTGGTCTTTGATGAAAAATGATCCCTTTCCCGATGAACTTATTATCGAGTAGGGCGAAAATGCATAATATAAAAAAAGAGCTGGAATTCATTTAGAAGACTAGCTCTTTTGGGTTCAATATTCTTTTTCCATTTCGATGATGGTTTGGTAAAGTTTCTCGTTGATAGGAACAGATATCCCGTATTGGTTGGCTTTCTTGATTAAGGTTCCCGCAAACAGTTCAACCTCGCTTTTGCGTTTGGTCAGACCATCTTGGCGCATTGACGGCATTCCCTGAGGATTGAGGGTTCCAATCAAATCAAGATAACCGTTCAAATCTTTAGCAGTGAGATTGACTCCGGCTGCTTGGGCGATCAAGATGACTTCATTCATGGCGGCTTTCATCATTTCTCTAGCTTCGCCATCTTTTTGAACCGTTGCATAAGTCCCTTTTGTAACCATGACCACCTGGTTGACTCCGACATTGAGCATCCATTTGCCCCACAGGCGGTAATTGATATCTTCTTCCAAGGTGTACGGGAGCTTGGTCCGTTCAAAAAATTCCAGAACCTGATCAAGCGATGTTTGTTTTTCCTTTTCATCCGGAGTGATTCCCAGGCAGATTTTCCCCATGTTGGCATACGTCATTTCGTTCCCAATTTTCACCGCATCCATTCCTTGGCCCACACAGGTGATCACGGTGCCTTGATCTAGTTTTTCTTCAAGATATTCCTCACTGGAAATCCCGTTAAGCAAAGAAAGAATGATGGTATTTGGACCTACTACCGGTCGAGCCAGGTTAACTGCATTTTCCAGTGCCGTTGCTTTGACTGCGAAGATAAGCAGATCGGCCTGGATATTTGCGGATGTAGGATCTTTCATGGTGAAATCACACTTCTTACCATTGCAGGAGATGCCCTCTTGATCAAGTTTATCAATTCGGGTTTGATCCCCCAGGAAAGTCACCTTGTCTGGACCCAGTTTTTTGACTAGAAAATTACCATACATGATTCCCAGGGCGCCCATCCCCACAATTACTACATTTTCAATTTCTTCCATTATCTTTACTCCCTCATTTTTCAATTATCTTCACTGATGCATCCAGATGATGGTGGTGAATCATCGGCAGGTTATAGGATAAAGTATAACATAGATTAGCCTAAAATGGAGCCAATACTACCTTTTTTGGGGTTAATTGGATTTAGTGATTCCGCGGTTTTGATGACAAGATTACCAGGCTGGATCAAGGTCAGAAAAAATAGACCATCCCCAAAATTTGTAACTTATGATAAATAAAATTCATTATGTAACATAAGGGCTATTATTCCTAACATTCGTAAATGTTTGAATCAGTTTGGAATGATAATATATTAATATCGAGTGCGACAGCCTGATTGGGGGATGATGGCGTCGATCAACAAATGGGGGCTCAGTCATAAGGGCGCTGATAATAAAGGTTTGAGTCGTTCCTGCAGGTGTTGAAATTTGATATGGTAGAGGATAGATAGTAAATGTTATTTTTGAATTTGGCGTACAGCCTGTTGAATAGGAGAATGTTTTAGAATTTCGATGGAATCGGATACGCGGCAAAATTGTTGCCTTATATGACCAGCGAAAATTATGAAGAAAAAATCAACGAAGTGCTTCGCATCCTGGGTGAGTTTTTCCGGGTTGATCGGGTTTATATCTTCAAATATGATTTCGATAAGAATGAGTGCTCGAATACTTTTGAATATTGTCGCCGATCGATTGCCCCGCAGATTGACAGCTTACAAAACGTGTCTTTGAATGGGATGGATCAATGGATCTGCAACCATCTTGACGGCAAGGAGATGTATATTCCCGATGTCGCCAAACTGGAAAAAGACAGTGAACTTCGCGAAGGACTTGACCATCATGAAATCAAAAGTTTGATTGCGTTGCCGATGCTCAGTGATGAGGGGCTTTACGGATTTTTGGGATTTGATTCGGTAATTAACAAGCGGAAATTCACAGCTTTGGAACGGGAAGTATTGCGAATTTTTGCGAATATGTTGGTGTCGGCGATCAAAAGAGTCGAATTGCAGCATAACCTGGAAGAAAGCCAACTTCGCATTGCCAACATCACTGAGGTCAATAAGATTGCCCTATGGGAGATGAATGTTGAAGCTAGAACAATGAAATACAGCCGCAACTGGGCCGAACTGATAGGTTATGATCCCGAAGAAATTGACAATTCGATGGTAGGGTGGAAGAAATATATTGACGAGAAATATGTCGAAAGAGCCAGCTCCCGACTTCAGGCTCTGATTGATGGCGAACTGGATAACGATTCACTCGAGATCAAATATATCCACAAGGACGGGCACCCGATCTGGATGCGGGCATCTGGAAGTGTCCATGAACGCAAAACCGGCAAAGCGACAACTATTTTCGGATTCCGGATTGATGTCACTAAAGCCAAGGAACAGGAAAAAATGCTGGAAATAATCAACAAGGCGGTCAAATATTCTCCGGCTGCTGTTGTCTTGACCAATGAAAAAGCGGAGATTGAATTTGTCAATGCCGAGTTTTCGAAGATTACCGGATATTCTTTTGAAGAAGTGGTCGGAAAGAATCCCCGGATGCTCAAATCAGGAAATCATGATCAAGATTTTTATGATGATTTATGGGGTAAAATCTCGCGAGGCGAAAACTGGAAGGGGGTTTTCCATAACCGCCGCAAAGATGGTGAGTTGTACTGGGAGTCGTCAATGATCGCTCCAATTCAAAACGAGGATAAAGAAATAAGTCATTATATCGCTATCAAAAGCGACATCACCAAAGTTAAACAGATGGAAGAAGCGCTTGAACAACGACGGATTTCTTTGGAAAAAGAAATCCAGGAAAAGACTAATGAAGTCGAGGATGCACAAAAATCGTCAATTATTGCTTTGGCCAAACTAACTGAGGCCAGAGATGTGGAAACCGGGAAACATGTTGAAAGGGTTCAGTATCTTTGCCGGGTTCTGGGTAAAAGTTTGCGGAACCAGGTAAAATATAATGACGTGATTGATGATGAATATCTCGAAGATATCTTTTTTGCATCGGCACTCCACGACTTGGGAAAAATTAATATTCCGGACAATATTCTGCTTAAACCTGGCAAACTGGAAAATGATGAATATGAAAGAATCAAAACCCATGTGGATATCGGTGCGGATTTCCTGGCCAAAATGGTCAGGGAAAACCCGCAACGGAGAATCATCATGGCGCAAAGGATTGCCAAATATCATCATGAACGCTGGGATGGTTCTGGATATCTTCAAGGTTTGCAAGGAACTGATATTCCACTTGCGGCCCGGATAATGGCTCTGGTTGATGTCTATGATGCACTGCGTTCGAAAAGACCCTACAAAGCAACCATGACTCACCGTGATGTGATGGAAGTTATCATTGAAGAGGCCGGTAAACATTTTGATCCGGATGTTGTAAATGCTTTCGTGAAAGCTGAACAGAAATTTGAGGTTATTTACGATTCGTTTGCAGGATAATATTTTCAAGCACCCGGATAATCGTGCTGGTTAACTTGATATAATCAATATATAACTAAGCTTCAAAGGAATAAAATTTTCTTTGAAGCTTTTTTTGCCAGCGTTTGATTTTGAATGATGACAATCAGCCGCTTAAAAGAATCAGTTTTGGGCATATGCTCTAAAAGAGGTGTTTTTAAGCGATTGTTACTAAGATGTTACCAAATAATCTTATCCTAATTACAAAGCTATTGTTTTAGAATCTTGTTTTCAAACTAATATCGAGAGTAAGAAAGGAAATTTTATTATGAAAATCAATTCTAAATTCTTTACATCGTCAGCATTGACGCTGGCCATGGTTGTCTCAACAGCAGCTCCGGTTTATGCCGTCAATGCCCATGCTCAAGTAACTGTTGACTATGTTGCTATGGGTGATTCACTTGCGGCTGGTTTACTGGCAAGCAATCCACCAGGAACAAATCCGAATCTTGATGAAGGCTATACTGATATAATTGATGACTGGCTTCATGGTAATGATATTGGAGAACTCGGCCTTCGGGGGGGTTTCTATGAGGGTTATAGTGTAATCGGGAGCACTTCCGACGACCTTTTGGCAGCAACTTCTCAAAAAGGAGAAGAATTTTCACAAATGGTCCGAGCAGAAATTATTACTATCACGACCGGTGCCAATGATGTATTTGATCCGTTCTACGATCTGTATAACAGTTATCTTGCAGGTACCTTGACCCAACCTTTGGAAGTCGCATTAGCGGCTGCAATACAACAAAGTACCACAAATATTGAGACAAGTGGATTGACTAATAAGTTGGAAATGATTGTAAACAATATCCTCAGTGTAAATCATGATGCCAAAATTTATATAATGGGATATTACAATCCTCTTCCAATTCTTGACTCCATGGGGATATACGGTATGACGAATTCGGTATTACTCCTTAATAGCAAAATTTTCAACGCGGTAAGTAATATCGGCTTATCTAATGTTGTGTATGTGGAAACGCTTGGCAGTGTAAATGGTACCTACAGTGAAATACCTTTTACTGGAATTTATGTTTTAGACAATCCTATGTCTGCTTATGGTTATCCAACAAGTTTCGATAATTTACCATACTCGCTATATGCCGGTGGCAGTTTGTATTTGGATTGGTCTATTCCGACTTTACCTATGACAGATATTCATTTGACTGAAATAGGTTATCAAGTCGTGGCTGGAGAGTTTGCAGATGCAATCGCGGCTGGTTTAAATTAATATCAGATTAATTGACATTATATTTTACAATTTCATATAAATTTTATTAAGAGTCCTTTTGCAGTACAACTGTTTTGTCTGCTAGGACTCTTTTTTTGTGATAAGGTTGGGTTGAAACTTGTTTTGAAATGAACTTTTAGTAGTTGATAAAGTTGCAAAACAGTCATAGGAATTCAGTTGAGAGTTAATCGGTACCAAATTTTTTTCTGGCTAAATCCAGTATGCTTTGTGATTGGTCGATAGCATCAAGATGAATTGAGGTGATAAAGACAGCGGTCGCTCATATTGATTGGCTCCGGTTTTATCACGAGCTCTCTGCTTGGATCAAGTTGTGGTTATTATTCAAATTTATCCCTCCGATAATATGATTTGATCTATTCCAACTAGTTTCCAATATTAACTATTTATTAATGAAAGGATTATTTTTGGTTTTCAAACCAAAAAGCCCGCTTGAACTTTTTCGAGCAGGCTTAAGTTGATTATTATTATTATTTTGAAGATGAACCTTCCTGGATGTATTTGATGCAAAGATCGATCCAGTTGATTATGCTTTCCTGACGCATAATTGCCCCTTTAAGGACGATGAAATCCCCAAAACGGTCGGAATCAAGGTCGGGTACTTCGGGGTACTGTTCCGAGGTCTTAAGTAAGTTGTTCATTCTTTTAAGATGCTGTTGGCGCTGATTTTCAAGCAGGTGGATCCGGGTTTGCGGATCGAGATTATTAGAAAAATACATCCGTAATCTAAAGACATCTTTTTGGGTGCGGGGAATTTTGTCATCCTTATGGAGCCATTGGATGAAGTCCTGTTCACCTTCCTCGGTGATATGATAACGTTTCGCTTCGAGAATATCGCCACTGATTTCGACATCGAAAGTTACCAAACCTTCATTATTAAGCTTTTTGAGTTCCGGATAAATCTGGCTGTGGCTGGCATGCCAGAATTCGGCCAACTCGAAGTTGAATTCTTTGGCCAGTTCATATCCGGTCATCGGTCTTTTGATCAACAAACCGAGAATTGCATATTTTAGTACTCTCATGGAATTTCTCCTTAGTTTTCTTTATCTACCTACATAATAAAGTAAAAATTTTCACAAATCAACATGTATATATTGACATGTATGGTTTTTATATGGTATAACTTTGTTATATTTTTAACAAACTTTGGAGGAGAAAAAATGAGTTTAACTAAAAAAAGGTGGTATATTCTTGCTGCCTGCTGTTTCATCAATCTTTGCGTTGGTTCATTGTATGCGTGGAGCGTACTTGCCGGACCGATGGCTGCATACTTGGGAGAGTTGAACGGGGTTGAAATGACAGCTCGTGATTTATCAATTGTCTTTATTATCGCTAACTCAGTTGGACCAATCACAATGATTTCCGGAGGGAAAATCAACGATGCTTTGGGACCTAAAGCAGTTGTCTTGCTTGGAGGGATGATGTTCGGGGGCGGAATGTTCGCATCTGGATTCGCTACGAGCATCAACTTCTTGATTGTAACTTACAGTATCTTGCTGGGACTTGGTTTAGGAATGGTTTACGGGGCTACTATCAGTACCTGTATCAAATTCTTCCCGGACCGTCGAGGTCTTATCGGAGGTCTGACTACTTCGACTTTCGGAATTTCTTCAGTAATCATTCCGCCAATCGCTGCGGCAATCATTGCAGCTGCGGGACCTACTAATGCATTTAAAATCATCGGTGGGGCATTCATTGTCATCATCGCAATCAGTTCTTTATTCATTCAAAAATGTCCGGATGGTTTCGTACCTGAAGGTTGGACACCACCAGCTGCTGGAGGAAACAACGCAGTTGTAAACAAAGATTGGAAAGGGATGTTGGCTAGCCCGATCTTCTATGTAATGATCGTTATGCTGACATGTGGTGCTTTCGCGGCATTGATGTTCATTCCAATGATTTCACCAATCGCTCAAAGAATGGTTGGCTTGACTGCTGCTGGAGCTACTACTGCAGTTTCTACTTTGGCTTTATTCAACGTATTCGGTCGGGTATTCGCCGGGACCTTATCAGACAAAATCGGTCGTGTCAACGCATTGGCATTGGCTTGTGTGGCTTCAATCATCGGTTTGGCAATGTTATATTTCGCCAACACTGGAGATACAGCTTTATTCTTCGTTGGAATTTCAATTGTCGGAATTTGTTTTGGAGCGTTCATGGGAGTCTTCCCAGGATTCACTGCCGATCAGTTCGGACCTAAAAACAACAGTGTTAACTTCGGAATCATGTTCATCGGGTTTGCGGTTGCCGGATACTTCGGACCAACTATCCTGAACAACATCAACGGAAGCACTGGAAGCTACAACGGTGGATTCCTGGTAGCAATGGGATTCTCATTTGCGGGATTATTGTTGTCATTTGGTTATCGTGCATTAAAAAAGAAATAGATTCAAAAAAACAAAGGAGATAAACATGGAAAGAAAGTTCCCAAATTTATGCAAACCAATCCAAATTGGTAATGTATATTTCAGAAACAGAATGTTCGGAGCGCCTATGGGTGGAACTGATATTACAGCTGATTGTACAATCGGTCCTAAATCTACAGCGTTTTACGAATTAAGAGCAAAAGGTGGCGTTGCCAACGTTACTGTCAGTGAGCTGGTTGTTCATCCAAAAACAGAAGCTTCACATATGTATCACCTTGATCTGCAAACTGTCAATTCATTGGCTAGTTTCACTTACACTGCTGATGCAATCCGTCGTCATGGGGCGATTGCCAGCGTTGAGTTGTCTCACTCGGGTCAATATGCCGGGACTTACCTGGTTGACAAGGATAAAAAAGAAGGAATGGCTCAATGGGGACCAAGCGAAGGGGTTCGTCCTGATGGTCGTCCGGTAAAAGAACTTACCAAAGAATTGATCGCTGAAATCGTGGAAGCATACGGGGAAAAAGCGGCTCTTGCCAAAAAAGCCGGATTTGAAATGGTTATGGTTCACGGTGGTCATGGTTGGCTGATCAACCAATTCCTTTCACCTTTCTTCAACAAGAGAACTGATGAGTACGGTGGGCCATTGGAAAACCGCGTTCGTTTCGCTGTCGAAGTGCTTGAAAGCATCCGTAAAGCGGTCGGGCCAGGATTCCCAATTGAATTCAGAATGAGTGGTTCGGAACTGTTCGAGGGTGGTTACACGCTTGAAGACGGGGTTGAAATCGCCAAATTGATTGAAGATAAAATCGATCTTCTTCATGTCTCAGCCGGAACCTATCAAAAAGGTTTCGGGGTAACTCACCCATCAATGTTCCTAGAACACGGTCCTAATGTATATTTGGCAGCTGAAATAAAAAAACATGTCAAAGTACCGGTTGCAACTATCGGGGCTTTGAATGATCCGGAAAAAATGGAAGAAATCATCGCTTCTGGAAAAGCGGATATCGTTGAAATGGCTCGTGCCTTATTGGCAGATCCGGAACTTCCTAAAAAAGTTACCACTAACCGCGAAGACAAAATTGTCAAATGTATGCGTTGTTTCACATGTATGGCTGAACGTGCGGTTACCGGTACTAGAAGATGTACAGTCAATCCATTGATCGGTCGTGAAATGGATGGCATGGAAATCTTGCCGGCAGCAAACAAGAAAAAAGTTCTGGTTGTCGGTGGAGGTCCTGGAGGACTTCAAGCTGCCTATACAGCAGCTCGTCGTGGTCATGAAGTTGTTCTTTGCGATTCAAACGACGAAGTGGGAGGAATCCTGATCGGTGAAAAAGCGATCCCATTCAAATACAACATGTATCAACTGGGAGTTTCTTTAGGGAAACTGGCTGAAGAAGCTGGAGTTGAAATCCGTTTGAACACTACTGTCGACAAAGCTTATGCCGAAGCTGAAAACGCGGATGTGGTAATTGTTGCCGCTGGTTCTGAAGCATTGGTACCACCAATCCCAGGACTTGATGGAGCGAACGTGATCCAAGCAACTGCTTATCATCATAATCAAGAAAATGTCAAAGATTCTGTCATCGTTTTAGGTGGGGGACTCTCTGGTACTGAGTTGGCTGTTCATTTGGCTAACGAAGGAAAACAAGTGAAATTGGTTGAAATGGCCGGAGAACTGGCTCCTGATGCCAATATCCGTCACCGTCCATTATTGTTGGAACAAGTGGCTGAAAAAGGAATCGAAGTATTCAAAAACCATAAAGGTATGCAAGTAAGCGAAACCGGAATTTTATGTCAAGACCAAGACGGAAATGACGTGATGCTTGATGGTGAAACAGTAATCTGCGCTCTTGGACAAAGAGCTAGACGAAATGTCGTTGATCAACTTGTTGATGTGGCACCAATTGTCATGACTATTGGTGACTGTGCCAAAGTTTCGACAATCACAACAGCGATTTATCAAGGTCACCATGCCGGAATGGACATCTAATAATATCTTTACCCATTAATTAATTTCTTATCTTATATATTTAATTTCTTATCTTATCGAGCCCGGTTTCCCCTCACTGGAAACCGGGCTTTTTTTCTTGTTTTGAACCTGGCTTTGCGATTTGTGGTTTTATTGTTATAATTTATAAGCAATGAAAAGGGGATTTATTATGAATATTGAAAAAGTTAAATATTTTCTCGATTTGGTGGAATGTCGCAATTTCACCGAAACCGCCAAGCGGAACTATGTGTCCCAAACTACCATTTCCCAACAGATAGCTTCACTGGAAAAAGAATTCGAGATCAGTCTGATTGATCGCAAGAAGACGCCAATCGAACCGACCCGGGCCGGCTGGACTTTCCATAAAGAAGCCTTGGCGATTTGGCAACAATATGCGCATATGAAAGAAAAGATGCACAGTTTTGTCGATGACAATGAACAGGTTCTTTTTCTCGAGTATGGCGGAATCATGGATGTAACAAGTCTGCTAAGATCAATCCCGAATTTCTCCAAGGAACACGAAAATGTTCGGATTGAGCTCCATAAGGTTCAAATGAGCGACATCTCGGACTATCTGGTCAAGGGTATTCACGATATTGCAATCTCATTCGATTCGGTCTTTGCAGGTAATGATGAGATTGTCACCTATCCCCTTTATCAGGGCTGTTACTGCGCGGTGGTAGCCAATAATCATCCCCTGGCCAATCATCAAACAATCACCCTAGAGCAACTGTATGCCCATCCGCTGATCATGCTTGATCCGGATATTATCGGTTCATCCTATGATTTGATGGAAGCCCGGGCTAAAATTGATGGCTACACGCCTGATATCGCCCGAACCGCCGATGATGTCGAGACTGAATTTTTCTACATTATGACTGAAGGTTTGATCGGGTTTGTTCCGGACAACTATGATCTGGGCAATCTGGCTGACCGGCTCAAGATCATCCCGATTGAAAATTCGAATCATTGCTTTGAGATTGTGGCCGCCACTTTGAAAAAAGTCGATAATCCCGCAGTAAAACTTTTAGTTGAAGCGATGACGATTGGAAAAACCAATCGGTCATAGTTTTTTTAGCTTAGACTTAGTGAAAAAATTAATTTATTATTTTCATATAACCTAGATGAAAGAAAGAGGAAAACAAAATGGGAAAACTATTATTAACCGGAGTTGACGGTAATCTTGGGAAATTGGCAGCCGATTATCTGCTGGAGTTGGTTGCTAAAGATCAAGTTATTTTTTGCGGTTACAATCCAGAATCATTGAAAGAATATGCGGACATGGGAATCGAAACCCATATCACTAACTTCAATGCAATTGACGGTCTTGAAGAAGCATTTGCCGGAGCAGACAAACTGGCTTTGATTTCAATGCCTTTTGTCGGGGCCAAACGCCAAAATGCCCAAAAGAACGTGATCGATGCAGCTAAAAAATCCGGAGTGAAGCAGGTTATCTACACTTCACTGGTAAATGCAGCAGATGAGACAAATCCAAGTGTGGAAAAAATTGATCATGCCTATACGGAAAAATATCTGGAAGAAAGCGGGCTTGACTACATCTTCTTGAGAAATTCTCAATATGCTGAAGCGATGGTGACCAATTACTTCACTTTCGTAGCCATGGGAGGAGTAATGCAAAATTCCCAAGGAGAAGGGAAAATGGCCTATATTTCCCGCAAAGATTGTGCCAAAGCGGTAGCATATGCCTTAGCGACTGACAAATACACTAAAAAAATCCTGAATATCAACGGTCCGGAATTGCTTACCATGAGCGAATTCGTGGAATATGGTAATAAGGCAACTGGCAACAGCGTGGTTTATCAGGCAATCACTGATGAAGAAAACTACAAAATATTTGACGCCATGGGCGTACCTCGCACTACCGATGGCATCTTCAAGAAAGGTTCGGAAGCTCCATATTCTTCAGACGGAATGGTTACGTTCGGACAAGCAATCCGTGAAGGCAAAATGGATGTCCTCACAACTGATTTTGAAGAGTTGACCGGACAAAAAGCCATCACAGTATCATACATGTTCGAGAACAGTGAAGATTTCCAAGTTGGAGAACGTCACAGTCTCGACGCCTAAAAATAGTCAAAAGTCGGAGTTCTATTCCGACTTTTTTATTTGGATTTAGATGGATGACTATATTTATGCTTTGTCAATTTCAAATTCGAGTGCAAAAACTCACCATTGTCATAAAGAATGGTAAATAAATCAAGATGGTGGTATAATTTGAGTAGTTAATTTAATTGGCGCTAGTGAAATAATAGTTTCTCATGAATGGAGGAGATTGAATGAGTAAAAATATTTTGGTTGCCTATTTTTCTTGTACCGGAACGACAAAAATGGTTGCCCAAAGAATTGCTGAGCTGGTTGGCGGAGACCTTTTTGAAATAGTTCCGGAAGTCTTGTATACTGCGGCTGATCTTAATTGGCGCGACAACAATTCCCGAAGTTCCGTTGAAAAAAAAGATCCTGATTTCCGTCCTTCGATAAGCGGTCAGGTGGATGATTTCGATAAATATGACACCGTCTTTGTCGGTTCGCCGATTTGGTGGTATATCCCTCCGGGAATCATCAGCACTTTTATGGAAAACTATGATTTTTCCGGGAAGACAGTTATTCCGTTTGCGACATCGGGTAGCAGCGGTTTGGGTCAGACCGAGCAACATCTTAAATCCATCTGTCCTGAAGCAACAGCTTGGAAAAAGGCCAAAGTGTTTCACAGTTCTCTCCCCGGGCAACAACTGGATTCATGGCTCAAGGACATTGATCTTTGAAATTTAGAGGAGCGCTCTGACAAATAGGCAATGGTTTAAATATCCTTAAACAGGCTAGGTAAGAACAATTTTATTTATGATTTGACGATAAGACAGAACAACGCTTGTAAAGAGGCGGTTAAGATCGCATCATCTTGATTAACCGGACTTGACAATCGATGTTTATCTACATTTATTGGTAGCATTCGAAGCTATTTTACGCCATCATCGTTATGGAAGGAGGTAAACACAATGAAAGTAAAATCTGAAAAAAAGGGCCTTTCGCGTAGCGCGGTTTTTATCTTAAGCTGTTTTGCAATTTTCTTTGTCTTTATTGCCGGCGTGGCACTTTATTGGGGGATTCTGGGATTTGATGATGAAGGTACTATCTATCGAAACTATGGTTTCTTTTTCGCTGTGATGGCTGTGAGCTTTCTGGTTGTTTGGTTGGCGGGACTTAAGATATTCAAATCGAAATTATCCGATGGAGCCAAGGCAATATTCCTGGCCGTTTTCATGATGGCCAACATCATGCTGATAATGGTTGTGACGATGTCCCTCAATTTTGGAATCCCATTTTATATTATCCTGGCAGCAATTATTATTGGCACTCCGCTATATATTAGAGCCAAAAAACTGCCCGGTATTTACTGGGCCGGGGCAATGAGTGTGATTGTGATATTTGGCGGAATCATGATGATGTTGATGCTTTTTATCTGATAAGACAACTGCTAGAGTCGAAAATGATTTTAATTTTTATTCCCTTACCTGAATTTTCAAGCTTTTTAGCTAAACAAGACTGGTGGCAAGATAATATAGCCATCAAAAAATTGAATTGAGACAAACTGATTTTAGAAAATTTAAAATCAGTTTTTTTTCATTAAAAAGTACGCTGATGCAATTAAAGCAAACCGTGATAGAAATGATCATTCCGATTATAATGATTTTTTCATAAAACCCTTGACTCTCGAGTTGACTCTAGGGTTATAATCAAGCCATAAATATGAAATAACTGGCTTTAGGCCAAAAATCTTTGAATATATCAATGAAAAGTGAGGACGAAATATGAGATACTTAAACAAGATTCAATTCGAACATGTAAACAAATTCGGTTTTGGGTTTCCCAATGAAATGTTTGGCCAATATTTTACTGGTGATTCATTCCTGAAACCCCTGACCAATCCGGAAGAGTCACCGGTTTTTATGGCCAATGTGACTTTTGAACCGGGCTGTCGCAACAACTGGCATATCCATCATGCCAAAAGCGGAGGGGGACAGATCCTGATTTGTACCGCTGGGGAAGGATGGTACCAAGAAGCAGGCAAAAAGCCAGTCAGCCTGACTGAGGGATCATTCATTTACATTCCAGCGGGAGTAAAACATTGGCACGGTGCCAAAAAAGACAGCTGGTTTTCTCACATTGCTGTTGAAGCCTTGGGAGTTGAAACTTCAACTGAATGGCTGGAACCGGTTGAGGATGAACACTACAACCCCCTTAAAGCCAAGCCAAACAAAAAAAGCTTCATCCCAATGGGGAATGAAAGCAAATATACCGATAAAAAACAATTCAAGGCGGCCAATATGTTTGGAACCGGAATTTACAACCTACCGCTGGGTAAATATTTCAGTGGCCGCTCATACTTGAGAATGTTGACCAGACCGGGGAAAGTACCTTTATTCTGTGCCAATGTCAATTTCGAGCCTGGTTGTTCGAATAACTGGCATATCCACCACGCGACCAAGAATGGTGGTCAAATTCTGGTTTGTACTGTCGGTGAAGGATGGTACCAGGCCGAAGGCGAAGAGCCAATCAGTCTGGAAGCCGGATCGGTTGTCTATATTCCAGCCGAAGTCAAACACTGGCATGGAGCGAAAAAAGACAGCTGGTTCTCTCACATTGCGGTGGAAATTCCTGGAGAAAACGGAAAACTGGAATGGTGTGAAGCGGTCAGTCAAAGCGACTATAATCGTCTTTGATAACTAGAGCTGTTTGGCATCTTGATACTATAGTTTACTGCATTGCCATCAAAAGTCCGCCGTCTAAGATGCCGGGCTTTTTTTGAACTTGACGGCAGTGACCTTGATTGGCATTTCGTTTATTCAGTGAGACAAATATGATATATTTAAATAAGTAAAGGGTTGTTATCGACTAACTAATCTTCAAAAGGAGGCCGGAACCAATGGGCTATTCAATCAAGGAAGTGGCAAAGATCACCGGATTATCAATCAATACGCTTAGATATTATGACAAAGAAGGCCTGTTGCCCAATCTCAAAAGGAAGGAGTCGGGCTATCGGGTTTTCTATGATATCGATTTGGAGATAATCAGGATGATCCAGGTTTTCAAGAAATCCGGGATGCAAATCAAAGACATCAAACGCTTCATGTATCTGTTCATTGAAGGCGAATCCACCATGAATGTCAGGCACGGGATGCTTCTTGAGCAGCGCGAGAATCTCGAGCGAAAAAGACATGAGCTGGATCAGGCAATAGAGGAACTTGACCGTATTTTATTTTTAAGTGAACAAGCGATGACCACCGACTCGGAAAAAGAATTCCGGAAAAAAGCCCGGGCGATGGAGGCTCAAAAGAACCGCGATCAATCCGACTAAAATAGATGCAGCATCATGAGACGAACTTCCCGGTTCGTCTTTTTTTAACTTAACTTTTCAAACCAGCTGCTCTTTAAATCGGCGAAGCGAAACGGGTAAAAAGGGGCGGCAATTAGCGAGGGAGCAGTTGGAAACCGGGCAAAATTGTGTTGTTTTTGTAGATATGGTACAATAGAAAAAGTATATTTGCCCAAACAAGGACCGCAACGGTCATTAATCTAGGCCTGAGTCATATAGGCGACTGGGATTTAAAGGCAAATATCATTGTCCCAGGGGGGCGAAAATCGAAGATGAAAATAGGCGTTTGAACATTATAAACCGCGTAATTCATTTATGATTCAAGTCATCCTGGATTAATATTCAATTTTAATGTAAAGGAGATCGAATGGAAAAAACTTTTAAATACCAAAATGAACTTATTATCAGACCAATCCCGGATCTTGAAGATACCGGAACCAGTTTTCTGGAATGGGTCGAGCCGCTACTTAGCGCGGATGAATATGAAAAAACCAAAAAAATTACCGAGCGCTTTTTGAGCGCAGAGGGATGGGGTCCCAAACTGCAACAAGCTTTGATTGACTGGGTTAAAACCGAGAATCTGGTCAACTGGACCGAACCGCTCTGGTATGATATCTATCTGGATTCAAGGGTACCACTCCCCATCAACAGCAATGTTTTCTACCTGCTTGAGGATATGCCGGAAATAGTGGCAGCCAGCCAATCAGCTGCGGCGACTGCCTTGACACTGACGGTTCTTAATTTTAAGGAGTTGATTGACAGTGAAACCCTGCCAGTCGAAACGCAGCGGGGAGAGCCGTTGTGCATGAAACAATATACCAATCTGTTTATGACCAGCCGGATTCCCAAACCGGGCAAAGATGAATTCTTCAAAACGCAGAATTCCCGGCATATCGCCGTACTTAACCGCGGTCATATCTTCTCGGTTGATGTCCTGACCCCGGACGGAGAAATCAAACCGTTTAACCGGATTGAAGCGACATTGCGCCAGATTCTTGAGGAGACCGAACTGGAATCTGATGAAAAAGTCGGATTGTTGACGACCATGGATCGGGACCAGTGGGCCGATGCCAGAGGTGAAATGGAAAATTATAGTGAGTCCAACCGCAAATTGCTTCATGCCATCGACAGCGCTATCTTTGTCCTTTGTCTTGATAACCTCGCTCCAACGACCAAGGAAGAATGCCTGGCGCATTTCTTGCATGCCAACGGCCGCAACCGCTGGTTCGACAAGGCGCTCCAGTTTATCGTGACTAATAACAACAAAATCGGACTTAATCTCGAACATACCGGATTTGACGGATCGGTAATCACCAATATGAACAAATATATATATAATAATATCCAGTCATATCTAGGCGATATCCTGGATGGCGATTTGGCTCGACGCGAGCGTAATGATTTTGTCTTGCCTGATTCAATCAGGGAAGTAATCAAAAAGCGTGATTGCGAACTGGATCAATACGCAGCGGATTTTTCAATCAAGGTTGTTCGCTTTGAAAAGTTTGGTAATGGACTGGTCAAGACTTTCAAGGTTAGTCCCGATGCCTTCGTCCAGTTGGCGATGCAGCTGGCCCAGTACAAGCTGTTTGGCTACTGTCACAGCCAGTATGAAGCGGTAATGGCCAGAAAGTATCTCTTTGGCCGGATCGAAGTATCCCATTGTATCTCGAATGAGTCGCTGGCATTTGTCAAAAGCATGATGGATGAATCAGTTGATGATGCCAAACGAATTGATTTGCTGCGCACAGCCGCAGGAAAACAGGTTTCCCGACTGGCTCAATGTCGTGAAGGCCAGGGAATTGACTCGCACCTTTTCGCCCTTTTGAAAATGGCCAACATCCATGGGGAAGAACTGGGGATTACCGGGATACCGGAGTTTTTCCAGGATGCGGGATATCAAAAACTGACCCACAGTACAATCTGTACCAGCACCACGGCGGCCCAGGGGGTCGATCTGGTTGGTTATGGTCCAGTGGTCGAGGCCGGATTTGCGATTAGATATCTTAAAGATAATGAGTCGTTCACATTCAATATGGTGGCGCGAACCAAAATCAAGGATCAGCTGGAACGATTGGCTTTGCTGATTGAAGAGTCACTCCAGGAAATGGCCGAGCTGATGGCCAAAGCGACAAATCAGGAGTCCTGAGCCAGGAGCGGAAAACAATTTCTAGATGAATCAGCCAAGTTGCGTTAATAATGAGCACCTGATTTGAAAAAACACCTCAATGAGATTAGAATAAGAGTATGAAAATACATAATAATATTCAATAGGTTCTAAATTCACGGAGTATATTCAATGGCTTGGAGGTGCTATTATGAAAAAGAATGAAGGAAAAACCGATCGGATTATCCGGGTTGTTTTAGGCTTGGCGTTTTTGTCACTGTTTTTCATCCTGGATGGCAATTGGCGCTGGATTTCTTTGCTTGGGGTTATCGTTTTGATAACCGGAGTAACCGGAATCTGCCTGATTTACCTTCCTTTTAAAATTGATACCCGCAAAAAGTAGCCGGGATCAGTCACAAATAATAATTTAAAAAGTTCTTGGTTATAGCTGACCAGGAACTTTTTAATATAAGTGAAGGTTATCAGGTTGGTGGAGATATGATATAATATTGACAAATATCAAAAGAAATTTTCAAGAAAGTTGGTGCGCTATGTATTTGTTTCAAAGAATCGAAGAGGTGATGATGGAATACCATGATGCCAGACAGGTCATTGCCGAGTTCCTATTGAATGAAAGGGCCCACTTATACCAGTATACGATGGATGATATCGCCAATTTGACTTTCACCTCCAAATCGACATTGGTCCGGTTTGCCAAAACCCTAGGTTTCAAGGGCTGGAAGGATTTCAACCGGGCGATCATCGAAGAGGTTAAATATGAGGAAGCCAACGAGGCCACGGTTGACGTCAATTTTCCCTTTACCAAAAAAGACAGCTACCGGGAAGTGATTGACAAGCTTGCCAGGATGCAGATCGAAAGCATCCTCGACACTTCGCACCTCATTCAGGAAAAAAACCTGGAAAAAGCGATGATCATGATTGAAAAAGCCCGCCGGGTGGTCCTGTTTGGCATCAAGCCCAACTCCTACTACGCCCAGACGCTGCGGTGGAAGTTTTTAAGTATCGGAATCAACATCATTGTCGGCGAACTGGGGGAACTAGGCATGCTTTCAACCATCCTGACCAAGGATGACTGCGCCATCATCATTTCTTATTCGGGCAACAATACCGCTTTTGAACCGATGAAGTATATCGATATTCTCAAAAAAGCTAACGTCCAAATGATTGGAATCACCAGTGTTGGCGATAATTATATCTCTAAGAATGCCGACTGTGTTTTCACCATCTCATCACGGGAGCGGCTCTATACCAAGATTGCCTCATTTGCGACTGAACAGTCGATCTTACTGATCTTCAATGTGCTTTTTGCCTGCTATTTCAAAAAGAACTACCATGAAAATCTGGTCTACAAAACCACCAATTCCCGAATCTTCGAAAGTACCAGAAGTACCCCGCTGACCCAAATCAGCGAAGAATAGTTTCACAATATTTCACGTTTGGGGCTGAATCAGCCCTTTTTGATGAAATAAAATTTCGACTTTGTTTATTTGGCCTTTTCGAATTGAACAGGATTCGTTTGAATGATAAATTAAAACTGATAAAACAATCCGGCTGGTTAATTTTTGATTAAATCCGGAAATAAGGCAAAGGAGAATAATAAAATTGAGAAAAGATTTTTTATGGGGTGGAGCTACGGCGGCCAACCAAAGTGAAGGTGGATATAATGAAGGAAACCGTGGGGTTGCCAATGTCGATGTCATCCCGCATGGAAAAGACCGGGGACCGGTGAGTCATGGGAAAATGAAGATGTACGATTTCGATGATGAACATTATTATCCGGCTAAAGAAGCAATCGATATGTACCACCACTATATGGATGATATCAAGTTGTTTGCTGAGATGGGCTTTAAATGTTACCGCATGTCGATTTCATGGACGCGGATCTTCCCGATGGGTGATGATACTCAGGCAAATGAAGAAGGTTTGGTTTTCTATGAAAACATCTTCAAGGAACTGCGCAAATACAATATCGAACCATTGGTTACATTGACTCACTTCGATATTCCAATGAACCTGGTCAAAAAATATGGGGCTTGGCGTAATCGTGAAGTAATCGGATTATATGAAAAATTCGTCAAAACAGTCTTTGAAAGATACCAAGGACTGGTAAAATACTGGCTGACAATCAATGAAATCAATATGTTGCTTCATTCACCATTCGTTGGGGCGGGGCTCTATTTCGAAGAAGGCGAAAATGTGATGCAAGTCAAATATCAAGCAGCCCATCATCAACTTGTTGCCAGTGCTTTGGCGACCAAAATCGGACATGAAGTCGATCCGGAAAACATGATTGGATGCATGCTGGCCGGGGGAAACAACTATCCTTATTCATGCCGTCCTGAAGATTACCAAAAAGCCCTGGAAAAAGACCGTGAAGGTTACTTCTTCATCGATGTCCAATCAAGAGGATATTATCCAAATTATGCATGGAAGATGTTCGAAAGAAACAATCTGAGTATCGATATCACTGAAGAAGACAAGAAAATCTTGAAAGAGAATACAGTTGATTTCATCTCATTCTCTTACTATTCTTCGAGAACAGTAAGCGCCAATCCGGCTGATTATGCCCAAACAACCGGGAACATCTACGGTTCAATCAAAAACCCATACCTTGATTCAACTGCATGGGGATGGCAGATTGATCCTTTGGGGCTGAGAAACTCGTTGAATATGCTCTATGACCGTTACCAAAAACCGCTTTTCATTGTTGAAAACGGAATGGGGGCTGTCGATGAGCCTGATGAAAACGGCTATGTGGAAGATGATTATCGCATCGACTATCTGCGAGAACATATTAAGGCATTGAAAGATGCAGTGGAAATCGATGGTGTCGATTTGATGGGTTATACATCTTGGGGATGTATCGATTTGATTTCGGCAAGTACCGGACAAATGTCGAAACGTTATGGTTTCATATATGTTGACCGTGATGATTTCGGGAATGGAACTTTCAAACGTTCAAAGAAAAAATCATTCTACTGGTATAAAAAAGTCATCGAATCTAACGGGGAAGACCTCGATTAAGATCATAATCACCAAGGAAGCGACAATTCGCTTCCTTTTTTACGTCTTTTGAGTTGCTGTTGACAAATCTCGCTTAGCTAATATAATTGGAAATAGAGAAAAAATCGACCTCACACTAGTGAGACCGGATCAAGCAGGGGGAAATTCGAATGATGTTTATCGGGACAATTATAAATTGCATTGCGGTGGCGGTGGGAAGCACCATCGGTCTGACTTTCAACAAGGTCATCCCCAAGCGGATTACCAACCAATTGATGAAAGCCTTGGGACTGTGCACGATTTTCATCGGAGTCCAGGGGGCTTTCAAAGGGGAAAATCCGATGATCATGGTCCTTTCCCTGGTTATCGGTGTTTTGATCGGCGAAGCTATCGATATTGACCGGCATTTTGCCAATCTGCTAAGCAGGGTGGAAAATCGGTTTTCCAAAGCCCAAGGGCGGCACTCATTGGCGCAGGGCTTCATCACGGCCAGTCTGCTGTTTTGCATCGGTTCGATGACCCTGGTGGGAGCACTGAATGCGGGAGTCTACAATGACCAGTCGATGCTGCTGACCAAGTCGACTTTGGATTTCACTTCCTCGATTGTCTTTGCTTCGACTCTGGGAATCGGGGTCCTGTTTTCAGTGATCTTCGTGGCTGTTTTCCAGGGCGGAATCACTCTGATGGCGTTTTTGGCTGCACCGCTGTTGGCGATGGGAACCATCAACGAAATGACCTGTGCCGGATCGATCATTTTGATTGGAACCGGTTTGAATCTGCTGGGGATAACCAAACTTAAATTGATGAATTACCTGCCGGCGATGTTCATGCCGCTGTTATTATGTCTGTTCATGTAATGATATTTTAAAATTACAACCGTCGTTTGACGTTTTTTTATCGTGATGATGAAATCGACCACAATCTATGATAAAATTTATATTAAGTATCTGGAGGTAATTTATGGCAATTGAAATGATAAATGAGACGGCGTATCTGACGGCGCAAAACTATCAAATATATCGGCTGATTATGCGGGTTTTCTACCTGGAGTCAAATAAGTACAATTATCATTTGTATATGGATGACGTAATTGAAAAGCTCGACGACTATGATGATCTCGACTTTGACGAGGATGGGATCAAAAATGCCTTGGATGCTCTGGTCAAGTGGGGTAATTTGATTGCGGTCCAGGATGTCCGCCAGGTCAATACCATCGAGGAGTTCAAGGCCCGAAAATTCCGCTATTCGATTACCGATGTGGCAGTCGAAATCGAGCGGATGACAGTCAAACTTGAAAACTTGGTGGTCAAAAGAAATGCCTCTACAATCGGGTATCTCAAACGGCTCTACCAGGAATTCGCTCGAATTGATACCGTTCTTGACCATGATGAAACCCACATCCTCGAGTGGTGGGATTTTATTTGTGGAGATTTCCATGCCCTTAATATGGATTATAGTGACTACCTCCGAGATTTCTATTCGGACCGGACCCAGAAACTGATGCAGTCGCTAGAGTTTTTAAAGTACAAGGAGTATTTCTTGAAAATGCTGCGTGACTTCGTCGGTCAACTCCAAAAGTATGCAATCGAATTTGAAATTGTTTTTTCCAAACTTGATGATAGTTATGTGGATGCCCTGCTTGAACGAATCGTCACGCTCCAAAAGAATAATCCCTCTTCCCTAAACGAAATTGCCAGTAGCTTAGAACAGGATATCGCTAACGATGTCCAAGGAAAGTTTCAGGAGTTGAAGAAATGGTTTGTTTCCGCCGCTAACCGTCAACGCGAGGTCGATGTGATTATGGATCGGACCAATCATATTATTCATAAAATCATCCAGAATGCCGGAATGATTGTCGATTATCATGAGGGAATCATCTCCAAAAAGGATGACTACCGCCATTATCTCAAATTATTCAGTGAAATTAGTGAAATCAATCAGGCTCATTGTTATGGTGCCCATATTTTTGGAATCCACAATCTTTACCATCTTATGGCCTACGAGGATAAACAAAGTGAGAGTATCAGTCTTTCTTCATTTGAACAGCAACAACAGATAATCGAAATCAAACCGACAACCCGGAAATACCGGATCAAAAAGACTCGCTGTTTGATTGCCGATCGGCAGATGGAAAAGGAAATCCAAAAGCTAAAGCGCCAGGAAGAAATCGACCATCAATTCAAGATTGCCGCCAAATTCATTAAAAGCAAGCGGATTGATTTCAAGGAAATCGATGAAGTACTAACTCCGGATATTCGGATGTTGCTGCTGTCATGGGTGGCTAGCGCCAATGGCACTAGTGACAAGGTCGGGGTTACCGAATACGGTAAAAGATTCAAACTGACCGGAAAAGATGAAAGGATAACTCTTAGATGCACCGATGGCGATTTGACAATGCCGTGGATGATTTTGGAGTTCGAGGATTGATGATGATTACAAAAGAACTATTGGAGAATTTCTGGGTTGTCAAAAGCGACGATGTCAAGAAATTCAATGCGATGAAACGGGAATTGAAGAATTACCAAAAATTCATCACTGATCAGATCGGCTGGCGGTTGATTGCCAATGATGAGATTATCAAGATTGAAAAAACTCCGGCCAAGGCCAAAAGTTTCATGGGGATCCATGAATTCACTGAAGTCGACGATTATTTGATTTTGTTGGCGAGTCTGATCTATCTTGAAGACAAGCAGACCCATGAGCAATTCCTCTTTTCCCAATATGTCGAGGCAATCACAATGATTCTTGAACCGTATGGCGAATTGGATTGGACCAAATACGCCAAGCGAAGATCGCTGGTGCGAGTGATGGAATATTGTGTTGCCAAACGGTTGTACAAAATCACTGATGGTTCACTCGATGCCATCAAGCAGGATATCACCAACGAGGTCTTGTACGAAAATACTGGGTTGTCGAAGTACTTCACGGTCAATCTCAATGGTGAGGCCAAAGATTATAACTCACTTGAAGATTTCGAACGCCTCGATGAAGGACTGGAATATGACATCGGCCGCAATCGGGTCAATCGGGTCTACAAGGAACTTGTCACCAGTCCCGGGGTCACCTGGGATAATATTCATGATGCCGATGCCAAATATATCAAGAATCAGCGTTTCAACATCCAACGCAACCTTGACAAATATCTTGGCGGTCAGCTTCAGGTATACAAGAATTCAGCCTATTTGATGGTCAATCATGAGGACAGATTCGGGACGACTCATCCTGGGGGCAAGACCATCTCAGCACTGGTTTTGTTTGTATCCAAGAAGGTTGTCGATTTGTATCATCAAGGTGAGCTAACGCTGCAAAACAATGATGTGATCATCACTGATCGTGATAATTTCAAGGCAATTATCACGGCCGCTTATCAGCAGCATTATTCGGGTCTTTCTAGCGAATACCGGAATATGGATCTTAAGATTGTCATTGATAAAGTGCTTGAATACCTGATTGAGTGGGGTATGGTGAAAATTGAAAGAGAGCTGGTCTTGATTCAAGCAGCGATGGCGCTAACCGGCGGGGTTTTCCCAAAAGATTATAAGGAGTATGAAGATGAAAAATAGATGGCAAATGCATCGGATGGGATTGGTTAATTTCTGGTATTTCGATGATCAGGAATTCAATTTCGCTAATGGAAAATTATTGATAAGAGGCCAAAATGGATCGGGCAAATCGATTACGACCCAGTCGTTCATTCCCTTCATCCTTGATGGAAACCGAGCACCCCATCGCTTGGACCCGTTTGGTTCAAGGGACCGGAAAATGGAATATTACTTCCTCCTTGATGGGGCCAAAGACGATTCGACCGGCTATATCTGGCTTGAATTCAAAAAGCAGGATTCCAGCCAATATTTGACAATTGCAATCGGTCAGCGGGCCCGCAAGAATAAGGGAATCGATTTTTGGGGAATGATCATCGCTGACAACCGCAGAGTCGGAATCGACTTCAATTTCAAGAAGAAAAATGGTGCTCAATATCAGATTCTCGACAAAAAAGAAATCCGGGATCATCTCGGGAGTGAAAACTTCTTTACCGAATCTTCAAACGAATACAAACATGAAGTCAACAAGAGGCTCTTTGGTTTCAAAAAGATCGAACAATATGAACAGTTTGTCAATCTATTAATCAAAATCAGAGCTCCCAAATTGTCGAAGGAATTCAAACCGACCAAGATCTACGAGATCTACAATGAGACCTTGCAAGTCCTTGCGGATGAAGATATTCTTCCGATGGTCGAGTCGATGGAAAGAATCGAAGACATGCAGACCAAACTAGAAGGACTCAAGGAAACCAAGCGAGCGTTAGACAATATTGCTCGGGTATATAGCAACTACAACCGCTACTTCATCGCCAAAAAAGCCGGCAACTTTTTGAAATACCAGGGTGAATACCAGGTTCTCGATAACAAAATCAGCACCCTGGAATCAGGATTGAAAACCAAAGAGGCCACTAAAACTGCTCTCGAAACTGACATTGAAGGCTATGACAAGGAAAATGAGCTCTTGAAAATTGAACGGGAGAATCTGCCAATTGAGGATATTGAAAGATATCTAGAAAATTATCAAAGTGCCAAAGCGCGACTCGAACAGCGGGAGACATACCGCCAGGAGCAACTAGATAGCTACCAAAGTACGGTTGAAAACCGGGATCGCAAGTATCTTGAAAAAAACCAGGTCCGCGATGAATCCGACCAGATCGACTATCAGATTTCCAAGATTGTGAGCAACTTGAAAGATTCCAACCGGATTATTCAGTTCGAAGGCCATCTCGAGATTGAAAACCTCAGTGACTATGCCGACTTCATCTTGTGCCAGGAACGGATTGAAGCCAATCTCAAATTATTAAGTGAACAGGTCTTCCAGGCATACAAGGCCTTGGTTGAAGCTTCTGAACTGGAAAATGAGATTTCCCAACTCCAGGAGGAATTGGCCAAATTAAATTATCAACTTGAAGAGTTGACGATAAAGCTAGATGATCAAGTCGCTACGCTAGAAGATGAGAAGGATCGGATTGTCACCCAGTATTATCTCGCCCGAGACAATTATCAAGTATTTAGGATTGATGAAGCAATCAAGGAACTTGAACAAATAATTAGAAACTATCAGGGCTATGACCATTTCAAGAAAATTGACGCTCGATTAAGCGAATTGAAACGCGATCAGGAAAGGGGGATTGATCTAAAAATCAACCGGATTACCCATGAAAAGGCGGTTATTGCCAAAGATAAGAATGAACTGAATCAACAACTTGTCGATCTGATCAATCGCGAGGAAATCAGTTATCCCCATAGTGAACTGATAGAAAAATCGCGCCAGTTATTAACCAAGGCCAAAATCGCCTATTTGCCGCTCTATCAAGCCTTGGAATTCCAGGACGATCTTAGCGACAGGCAAAAGAGTGTTCTTGAAAGTCAACTGATAGCCACCAATCTGATCGATGCTTTGGTGGTTGCTCGTACCGACTATGACCGGGCCAAACAATTGCTTAAAAACAATGAGGGCGCCTTGGTGGATATTTCAGCAACACCGGCGCAAAGAGCTTATTTTAAATGCGACGATAACCATGATTTCCAGGATGAAATCACTAGCTTTATCGCTTCAATCAATAATGACAGCGAGGCAATTCGTTTTGATTTGGATGGGTATTATCGTTACGGTTTGGTTGAAGGTTATGTCAGCGATGCTCAAGAGTCAATCTATGTGGGGGTGAATCAACGGAAACGCAACCGCGAAAACCAGATTGCCAAACTCCAGGAACAGTTGCGCGAACTTGACAGGATCATGGCTGGATATGACCAGAAGCTATCTGAATGCGCCAATGAGCAGAGTGTTCTTGAGCGGGAGTACCAAGGTCTTCTTGATTTCAACCGGCTAGATCAAATTACTAACGAAATTCGCAAATTGGAAGGAGCATATCAGGCAACGGCTGATTTGCAAAACAAAACCCAGTTACAACTTAATAAAAAGTTCGATAGTAAGGTGGCCCTGAAAAACCGGATTATGACCTTGACTAGAGGTTTGCCTTACAATCACCGGGTGGATATCTTCGAGGAAGTTTATGACCATCTCGAATTTTATGGTGGGTATCTCCGTGAGATGAATATGAAAGTCAACAACTTGATTACTGCCAAAAACAATCTTCAGGCACTTGAAGACATCATCGCTGTCTTCAACAATCAGGCTGACAACTATCAAGTCGCCCTTGACAAGATTGAAGAGGAAATAGCCCAGTTGAAAACCCAGATTGAAACTATCGCTGCCTATCTTAACCAGCCTGATTTTAAAAACGCGGCTCTAAGAGCCAATAAGATTGATCAACTTGTAGCTGATAACGCTACTAAGATCAAAGCGGCCCAAACCAAAATCAACGGTTTGGATTTAGAGATGGCTGTAATCAAAAATGATTTAGAGCGCGACCAGGCCGCAATCAGCGAGAAAAAGCACTTGTATAACGAGGCCAAGCGAATCTATGAACTTGAGGAACAATTAGAACTTGTCAATCTCAAGGCTAGTGACCAAAAAGCCCGACTCAAAGAGGCAAGTGACTTAATCAACGAGTCTGAAAAAGCCAAAAGTGCTGCCGACATGCTCCAGGATCTTCATAATTCATGCAATTCGAACTCGTCTTCGCTGACTAGCTATGGAATCAATATCGTCGATGTTTTTGAAGAAAATCCGGTCGGTATTTTGGAAAAAAGACGGCGGATCACCTTGATGTATTCGACTCAGCGGATGTATTTCTACGATTTTCGCGACCAGATCAAACACAATATCAATGAGACCCAATATCTGATTGAAGAAAAGGACAAGGAACTGTTTGAAAAATTCTTCAGTGATACCTTGGCTCGCAAACTGATCGAGAAAATCAATGATTCCAAACAGTGGGTCAATGATATGTCAAAACTGATGGCGAATCTACAGACAACCTCGGCGATTTCATTTTCACTCGACTGGAAACCAAAACCGGCACTTGGTGATGATGACCTGGGAACCGGGGAAGTCGTCAAACTGCTTGAAGTCGACCAAAGCATTATTTCTTACGAGCGCCAACAGCAACTTTCACGATATTTCAGGAACCGAATCAATTTGGCCAAACAGGAATACCTAGACAACGAGGACTATGATTACAGTTATGCCGATCTGGTTAAACGGGCCCTTGACTACCGGGAATGGTACGAATTCCGCTTATATTCATATCGCAAGAACGAGAACAAGCGGGAACTGACCAATTCACGCTTCAACGTCCTTTCGGGAGGGGAAAAGGCGATGGCGATGTATGTGCCACTTTTCACGGCTGTCAACGCGCAGTATCTTAAAGCCGCTAAGAAGACCCATCCAAGAATCATTGCAATGGACGAGGCTTTTGCCGGAGTCGACAGCGAGAATATCGGTTCAATGTTCGAACTGGTTGAAACTCTTGATCTTGATTGCATCATGAATTCCCAGAATCTCTGGGGGACCCATGGCTCGGTTAAATCCTTGGCAATCACCGAATTATACCGACCGCTTGATTCTGACATCGTCTCAATCCTCAATTACCGCTGGGACGGGAAAGAGAAGGTCTTTGTCGGGTCATGAAAGAATCTATTGAGTATTTCAAAAACAACCAGGAATTCAACCGGATCTTCATGAAAATGAAGATTCAATGGGAAAAATACGGCCGCATTGCCGGGTATATCGTCCTCAAAGATCCAACACCTGGTGAACTCAAGGTGCTAGGATCCTTTCTCCACCGCAACTTCACCGATGAGATTCGGTTCAAGATGGCCCATTTTGAAGAAAGTCTCAAGGATACCATCTTCTCCGGGGTCAGTCTCCAAGATTTATTGGAGGGCTATTTCGACTCGAAACTGGTCACCAACAAGCAAACTAGAATCAATCAAAAGGCTGCCCGGGAGCAATTTTTCGGACGCCTGCAAAGTCAGCTTAAAAACCCTCGGGTCGCCAACTGGTGTAGTCAAATGATTGAAACCAAATCATTTGGTTATAAATTGATGGTAGGACAATACCGGGAAGACAAAAAGCGGTGTGAACTGATTATTACAAGCATCGACCGGGCAATCAATCAACTGGAGACCACCCAAATGCGTCTGGCTTTGATCGGGGCGCTGGTTACCGGTGACCCTCATTATTTCGACCGGGCCAATCTCGCCGGGAAAATATTAATTAATTTTTTGGCTTTTGAAATGAAGCAAAAGCCTCCTTTTTCCAGTGAGGAGATTCTCAGTCTCTATTATGAAATCGGAATCATTCCCGATGATATTTCCAGCAGCGTCGTTATTCGCGGCATTAATCTATATAGCAAGGGAACGGTTCATCCGGGGGTAGCCGGATTCAACCAGCTCAACCAGCACTGTGTGGTCACCCTGGCCAATCTTGCAGATGTCGATCAGGCCCAAGCCAAGGGGCCGGTATTCGTGGTCGAAAACCAGATGGTCTTTTCAATGATTGCCGCCAAGATTCCAAGTAACATCGCACTAGTTTGCACTTCAGGGCAACTCAAGGTAGCGGGTTTGAAACTGCTTGATTTGCTTTCGCCGGAAACCACCATCTATTATTCCGGTGATTTTGATCCTGAAGGACTTGGTATCTGTGCTAGATTACTGGCACGGCACCACAATATCATTCCCTGGGGTTATACGCTAGAGTTATATCAAAAATCATTATCCCAAAATAGGATCACTCCACAATCGTTGGCCAAGTTGAATGCAATTACAGAGCCTCGGCTTCAAGGAGTAAAAAATGTGATTGCAACGACTCAGTTGGCGGGGTATCAGGAAAATATCCTTGATTATCTGATTGAAGATCTCAAAAGTAAGACAAAAGAGTAACCTGGTTGCTCTTTTTTTGCGAGCTAATCTGATTAGAGCCCAAAATTGAACTTTTGAATTTGCCATTTGGAAGATTATCTGTAACTTAAGTCCTCTGATTTGACAGGGCCATGAAAATAAGCCGAAATAATGATTGAAAAATGCCTATAATTCGTATAAAATCCAACTATAGAGTTGATATTTTGATATAGACTAAATAAAAATATCGAATATTTGTACTATTTAAAAATACATAGGGGAGAATGGGAACAAATGAAAATTTATGTTTATGATATGACTGACTTTGAAAAAGACATCCTGGAAGAAGTTCAATCCACCAGTGACGATGAAATCACGCTGACCAGGGAACATCTGAGTCTGGATACTTTGGATTTAGCCAAAGGTTATGACGGGGTTTCGGTCCTGGGGTATTCCAAAATCGACCGGGAGTTGCTCGAAAAGATGAAAGAGTACAACATCATGCTCGTGGCGACCAGAACCATCGGGTATGACCACTTTGATGTGGCGGCAGCCAAGGAGCTGGGCATCAAGATGTACAACGCATATTACAGCCCGAACAATGTGGCGGATTTCGCCGTGATGATGATGCTGGTAATGTTGCGCAAGGCTAAGATTTCAATCTGCCGCGCGTTGGTAAATGACTTTTCACTTGATGATATGATGGGAAGAGAGATGCGCTCTTTGACAATTGGAATCATCGGAACCGGGAAAATCGGTTCGACGGTAATCAAAAACCTGTCAGGATTTGGCTGCAAGATCATTGCCTATGACAAGTTTGAAAATCCGGAACTTGAAGGACTGGCTGAGTATGTTGATTTGGATACCCTGTACGCTTCGAGTGATATGATTTCGCTTCATGTCCCGTTGCTTGAAGACAACTACCATATGATCAACTATGAAACAATCCATAAAATGAAACCGGGAGTTGTCCTGATCAACACCGCTCGGGGAGCTTTGATCAATACCGAAGATCTGATTCGGGGATTGGAAGAACATTATGTCGGTGGAGCCGCGGTGGATACTGTTGAAGAGGAGATGGGAGTAATGCATGTCGATGTGGGGACTCGAATCGTCAACAAGCGTTCATTGCTGTATCTAAAACAGTTTCCGAACGTGCTATACACGCAACACTACGGTTTCTTCACTGAAGAAGCAGTCAATTCGATGATTAACTGCTCGATTGAAGCGCTTCAGGCCGGATTTGCCGGGAAGCCGTCAAAATCACAAATCAAGATGTAAAAAACAAAGGTTGAAGCCGGTTCTGTTATCGGATTCAACCTTTTTGACTATTTGGTTTGATTTGAAAGTTCACTCATCAAAGTAACGGGATGTTTGGCGTTATGTTTGGCTCTGAGTTTCAAGAAAAGCACTACTCCTGAAAAAACACAAGTGATTCCGCTGGAGAAAATCAGGTTGAAATCCTGGAGCATAATGCCATAGATTGTCCAAAGCATCACACCAAGACAATAGGTTACATACATCCCCAGGGAGATTCCTGAGACGTCTTTGGTTTTGATGGTTTTGGTTACTTGGGGCAAAAAAGCGATTGTTGTCAAAAGTGCGCTGATAGTACCGATGTATTGCATGATTATTTCCTCCTGGATTGCGCTTGAAAAATTAATTTGAGAATATTATATGCAATCAGGCGAAAAAGAAAATACCCAAATCAACCAAAAAAACATTGTTACACTTTTTACGCTAAAACGCCGGAAGAAAGTGTAACAATGTATCTAATCGAAATAGAGGTCGCCGTGGAGTTTTTCCAGGTTGACGGCGTTGTCGTAGTTCTCCTTGATGATGATTGAAATGATGATATCAAGAAGATAGGAAACCGATGAATGGAATGAAAGGTCGCCCAGTTCGATGATGCGGTTTTTGTAGCTGCAAATCAGACTGACATCACAGTTTTTGGCAATCAACGACTCGCGGTTGGAAGTGATGGCGATCACAAAATTGCCGTTGGAACGGAGGGTTCGCACCGCTTTGAGGATATGGTTGTTGATCCCCATCCGGCTGATTACGATAACCACTGAATTTTTGACCAATGACTGGTATAGGGCGATCTTGTCGACCGATTTGTAGACATTCGACATCTTGCCAGAAAGCATGATGTTGTGCGAAGCATACTCGCCAATGGCGGCGTTGGCATCCAGAGCGAAGATATCGACCTGGTCGACTTCGTGCAATGCCAGTTGGATTTTATGGAGCGATTCGAGCGAGAGGTTGTTCTTGGTTTCCAAAAGCACTTTTTCGTGGAGCGAAGTGACTTTGTTGGTGAGGGAAAGCAAGTCCTCGGAGCGGACCACTTCGATATCCTGATAGCTGCTTTCCTTGAGGTCGGAAACCAGACGGATTTTGAAATCATTGAAGCCTTTGTAACCGAGTTTGCGGACAAAGCGGACAATGACAGTCGCACTGGTGAAAGTTGAAGCCGCCAGAGCCCTAGTCGACATGTTGATCACATCCTCGCTGTGGTCGAGGATATAGTCGGCGATGATGGCTTCGCGTTCAGTGAATTTTTCTTTGGTTTTGAGTTTGCTGATCAGATTCATAAGATACCTCGCTGTGACTTTGGTTTGACAAAATAATTATACATCAACCCCGGTCGGTTTTGAAGTGGCTGTGGACGAAAAAGCTCTTGGGAATCCGCCTTGACTTGATGAAACATATTTTCATCAAGTCAGCCGCTGATGAAAATAAGGTGAAACTAATTTGAATTCAGATGCAATTTGGTTTACCGGCTGGATTATTAGGGTATAATGATATTGACTATCAAAGGAGGAATTGAAATGACTATTAAATTACCTGAAGACTTTTTCTTCGGTGCGGCAATGTCGGGTCCGCAAACTGAAGGTTCATGGAATGTGGGCGGACGCCTGCGTTCATATTGGGATATGTACTCGGATATGGAAATCAACGCTTTCCATAACAATGTGGGTTCCTATGTGGGAAATGACATGTACCACAAATACGAGGCCGATATCAGATTGCTCAAGAGTCTCAACTTCAAATCGTTTCGAACTTCGATGCAGTGGAGTCGTCTGCTTGACCAGGACGGTAATATCAATCCTGAAGGAGCGGCCTGGTATCACAAACTGATTGACTGCGCCAATGAAAACGGAATCGATATCTATATGAATATGTATCATTTCGATATGCCGGAATATCTGATTAAACGCGGGGGATGGCAAAACCGCGAAGTGGTTGAAGCCTATGCGAATTTCGTCAAAAAAGCGATGGAAGAATTCGGAATGAAAGTCAAATACTGGTTCACTTTCAATGAACCGATTGTTGAACCGGAACAACAGTTCCTTCATGGTAACTGGTATCCATACCTCAAGGATTTCAAACAGTCGATCAATGTCCAATATAATATCACTTTGGCCCACTGTCTGGCAGTAATCAATTTCCGTAACCTTGAAACAGCCGGAAAATTGATCGAAGGGGCTAAAATCGGAATGATCAACTGCTTTGCGCCACCTTACACCAAAGAAAATCCAACTGCTGAAGATCTTGAAGCGGTGCGAATGACCGATGGTCTCCATAACCGCTGGTGGCTGGATGTCGTGGCTCATGGCCATCTGCCTGAAGATGTCATCGACACCGTTGAAAATGACTGGAAAGTGGCAATCAACCGCCGTCCAGGGGATGAGGCGATTCTGGCCGGGGGAAAAGTCGACTGGCTCGGATTCAACTACTACCAACCGACCCGGGTTCAGGCCCCGGATTCTAAATTCGATGAGTTCGGTTTGCCATGCATCGCCAAACCATATATCTGGCCGGAGCGCAAGATGAACGTTCATCGCGGCTGGGAAATCTATCCTAAAGGAATTTATGATTTCGGGATGAAAATCAAGACCGAATGTCCTGATCTGCCATTCTTCATTTCTGAAAACGGAATGGGAGTTGAAGGGGAAGAAAAGTTCTATGATGAAAACGGAGTCATCCAGGATGATTATCGGATTGAATTTGTCCGCGACCATCTTGAGTGGATTGCCAAATCAATTGAAGACGGGGCCAACTGTCTGGGATACCATTACTGGGGGGCCATCGACAACTGGTCTTGGATCAATGCCTTCAAAAACCGCTATGGATTCATCCGTGTCTGTCTTGACGAGGGATATCAGCGTAAAGAGAAAAAATCAGCTTCATGGATCCGTGAAGTTGCCCGGACCAACGAATTTGAATAATTCTGAGAGCCTTCGGGCTCTTTTTTATGGCTTGGAATTCTTAAGATTTCCTAAAGTTTAAAACAACTGGTAATAAATGTGTTACAATTTTCTTGAACTAAGAGCGAAAAGGAGGCTGACTTGGATGTCACTGACAATCTTGATAATGGCGATTGTAGCAGGTTTCGGGATAATTGGGGGAATTTTATTTTATTTGGGCTTCGACAATCAAACCAGTGGCATCAAGCTGATGGTGGCGGGACTGTATTTCGCTTTGTTTGGAGTGGGCCTGGGGCTCTTCTCAATCGAAGCTTCCCGAGTCAATGATGGGGCTTTATTCATCATAACTTTTTTACCGGGGGTCTTTTTAAGTGCGATGGGAATCACGGTGGGACTCAAGGCTTTTTTAAAAAATGACTGAGAAGTGAAGTTGAAGAGGAATGGCGCTGCCATTCCTTTTTTTCATATCTTACTTTGCCTTGTGCAACCGGGTTAATCTTGCTATGATAGTTATATAACTAATTGTTAGCGTTCTAATGATTAGGCTACTAGTGATCAAAGGAGAGATGGCCATGGAAGAAGTCAGTTTTTATCAAGTATATCATCGCCTGCGGGCGATTCACCGGCAGCGGGTTCACGAAAAATTTTCAAAAATTGGATTATCTAAGGGGCAGCCTAAGATCATCAGTTATCTTGAGCGCCATGATGGTTGCATCCAGCGGGAGCTGGCCCAAAACTGCCATGTCCGGGCTTCGACGGTGACCAATTTGCTGATGCGAATGGAAAATGAAGGTTTTATCCGCCGGGAAGCCTGTAAGAATGACCGTCGGATTCTCAAGGTTTATCTTACCGCCAAAGGTCGGGCAATCGCCAAGGAGATCGAAAGAATCAACCAGGAAGTCGATGAAATCGCCTTTGCTGATTTCTCGCCAACTCAAAAACAGGAGACCTTAGCCGCGCTGGTCCGGTTGTGCGACAATCTTGAAACCGGAGGTGGAGAAGATGTTTAAAATCATGAAAACATACCTGGGTCGCAAGTCAGCCATTTTCACGATTTTAGCCCCTTTGGCCATGATGGTTGAAGTAGTCATGGATCTGATGCAGCCCCGCTTGCTTGAAAGCATCATCGATGTGGGAATAGCCAATCAGGATCTCGGTTTTGTCTATCAGACGGGATTCATGATGATTATCGCAGCCTTGGTCGGTCTAATTGGTGGGGCTTCGTGCAGTTTTTTTGCCGCCTTTGCCGCTACCGATATGGCAGCCAATCTCCGGCAGGGTTTGTTTGACAAGATCCAGAGCTTTTCCTTTCTGGAAATCGACAAATTCAAGACCACATCCCTGATTACCAGACTGACCAATGACATCACCCAGGTCCAGACAATGATGGTCATGCTGCTGCGGGGCGCAGTCAGGGCGCCGCTGCTTTGTCTGGGGGGGATTGTCATGGCGGTAATTTCCAGCCCACCGCTTTCTGTGGTCTTCGTGATTTCTCTGCCGCTTTTGATCATCGCGACCGTGATTATCTTGAAACAGTCGTTTCCGCTTTTTATTACGGTTCAAAAAAGAATCGACCGGATCAATACGGTTATGCAAGAAAGCATCCTCGGGGTCCGGGTGATCAAGGCCTTGACCATTGAGGAAAATCAATATGACAAGTTTGCGACTGCCAACGATGACCTGATGAATGACAGCATCATTGCCCAGAACCGCAATATGCTGCTCTGGCCGATTGTCACTTTAATCATGAATTTGTCCATTGTGGCAATTCTTTGGTTTGGCGGGAACATGGTCAATCAGGGCACCCTGGAAATCGGTAAAATCATGGCCTTTGTCAATTATCTGATTCAGATCATGGGCTCATTGATCATGCTGGTCCGGCTGGTCCTCAACTTTTCGCGAGCCAAGGCTTCGACCGACCGGATCAATGAAGTTCTCGATACCAGTCCGGCAATCTACGATCAAACAGATGCCCAAAAGCTTAATGGATATGAAATCGAATTCGATCAGGTTTCATTTAGATTCGGCCATGCCAGTGAAGATGTGATCAAGAACGTCAGTCTCAGGATTCCAGCCGGTGATAAAGTCGGGATCATCGGCTCGACCGGTTCGGGCAAAAGCACCTTGATTCATCTGATTTCCCGTCTCTACGATGTCACCAAGGGTTCGATTAGACTTGGCGGGGTTGATATCAGAAATCTCAGATTGAAGGAACTTAGGGAAAATATCGGCTACGTGCTTCAAGAAACGATTCTGTTTTCCGGGACCATTTCCGACAATCTCAAATACGGGAACCGTGAGCTCGAAGTTGAGAAAATGGATGCCATTTCCCGGGATGCCCAGGCTTATGATTTCATCATGTCCAAGGAAAACGGTTATCAGGGACTGGTTGAACAAAGAGGCCGGAATTTTTCCGGCGGTCAAAAACAACGGCTCTCAATCGCCAGAACTTTGATCAAGGAGCCCAAGATTCTTATTCTCGATGATTCGACCAGTGCTCTGGATGTGGAAACCGAAGCCAACCTTCAAGAAGCGCTGAATCGCCGGATGGCAAATCAGACTGTCATCATGATTGCCCAGCGGGTATCGGCGATCATGAAGATGGATCAGATTATCGTGATGGACAAGGGCGAAGTGATCGCCATGGGAAAACATGAACAGTTGCTTGAAAAATGCCCGATGTACCGGGATATCGCATTAGCGCAACTGGGAGAGGGGGTGCTGGCCAATGGCTAATCAAAATCCAATGATGCAGATGGGACCGGGTCGGGGACCAGGCAGCGGTCATGGTCCGATGGCTCGGATGAACCGGGAAAAGGTCAAACTTGATAATCCCAAAGCAACCCTGCTTAGAATGCTTGGCTACATGAAAACCTCCAAGGCAGCCCTGGTAGTCACCTTTGCCCTCTGCATGGTAACCGCACTGGTGGCGATTGTCGCCACCCGTCTCAACGGCTACACCATTGACAATTATATCCAGACCGGAGACATGTCCGGTTTGATGAGAATCTGTCTGGTGATTGCGGCTATCTATATCATCGGTGTAGTCTCGACCTTCATCCAGAACCGGTTGATGGTCAAAGTGGCCCAAATGACCTCGGCGGCAATCCGGAAAGATCTTTACCTGAATCTTCAGCGACTTTCAATCAGTTATTATGATACTCACTCCAGCGGCGACTTGATGAGTCGGATAACCAATGATGTCGACAATATCAATATGACGCTTTCTCAAAGCATCACCCAGCTTTTCACCGGGGTGGTCAATATTGTGGGGATGTCGGTGGCGATGCTGATTATCAGCCCGATCCTTTTTGGAGCTGGAATGGTCACTTTGCCTTTGGTGATGCTGGCCAGCCGGTTTGTGATCAAAAAAGCCCAACCTTATTTTGTCCAGCAACAAAAGCAGCTGGGTCGCCTCAACGGTTATATCGAAGAAAGAATCTCCGGTCAGAAACTGGTGCTCCTGTTCAACAAGGAAGAGGAGGCCAAGCAGGAATTTGCAACGATGAACCAAAAACTCAAGGAAACCGCCGCTCTTTCCCAGGCCATTTCGGGGACATTGGGTCCGGTAAACAATATGATCAACAATCTGACCTACTTCATTGTGGCGGTGGTCGGAGCTTATCTCTATATCGCCCATGGGGACATCACCATCGGGGTGATCTTCACTTTCATTATCTACATGCGCAATTTCGTCCGACCGCTAAATCAGCTGATGGGGACTTTCAACACGGTTCAGGCGGCTTTGGCGGGGGCCCAACGGGTATTCGAAGTTATCGATGAGACCAAGGAGGATTATGACAGCCAAACCAAGATAGAGTATGATCTTAAGGGTGAGGTTGAACTCAGTCATGTCAACTTTTCCTATCGTCAAAACACGCCGATTCTCAAAGATATCAGTCTGTTCGCCCATCCGGGTAAAGTGACGGCCATTGTCGGACCGACCGGCTCGGGCAAGACGACAATTGTCAATTTGCTGACCCGGTTCTATGATGTCGATTCCGGCACAATTGCGATCGATTCTTGCAATATCGGGGAGTATGATAAAAGAGGCCTGCGGCGCAGTGTCGCCATGGTCCTTCAGGATACCTTTCTGTTCAATGAATCGATTGGCCAGAATATCCGGTACGGCCGGCTTGATGCCAGCGATGACGAAATCATTGCCGCAGCCAAGATTGCCAACGCCCATCAGTTCGTCATGCAACTGCCTGAAGGTTATAATACGGTGCTTTCTGGCAACGGGGCCAATCTTTCCCAAGGTCAGCGGCAGCTCTTGGCGATTGCCCGGGCGGTTCTGGCTCAGTCAGCCATCTTGATTCTTGATGAAGCGACCTCTTCAATCGATACCCAGACCGAGAAGCATATCCAGGAAGCGATGCTCAAGCTGATGGCGGGCAAGACCACATTCATTATCGCCCACCGTCTTAGCACCATCCGCAACGCCGATGAGATTCTGGTGCTCAAAGATGGTGAAATTATCGAGCGGGGCAACCACAGTGATTTGCTTGAAGCAGCGGGCTTTTATGCTACGTTGTGCCAAAGCCAATACCGGGGAATTCAAATATAAACAAGCCGGAATCCCAGGATTCCGGCCTTTGTGCGACAGGCAGTCGCTTAGATGCCATGTATACAGGTACATGGCATTTTCCTTTTATAAATGAGTTCCTGTAATAGTTAGCTATCAATACAGTAAATATCATGGAATAGGGAAACCCCGTAGGTACAAATCCTACCCCGTGCGCACTGGTGCTATTCGGGAAATCTAGTCTAGGGCATAATCGTGAGATTGTGTTTGAAGGAGACGCAGTAGTCGAGAGACCTGTAGATGAGTTGGCAGGCCGAAACGAAAAGTGAATCACATGTTGCGGCAGTGGAGAAGGTGACGACGTTGCGAAAGGTGCGGAAGTCTATTCACGACATATTCTAAGAACCAGTCGAATATGCCGGCACTCCATTGTGAAGGTGATTGGCATGTCAACAAGGGCGTAGTTGATGACCCTGTGAGACCTCTTCATCCACCGAAAGGATAATCATCTATAAGAGTCATTCGAAGTGATGGTTGTATGAAGAGGAGTCAGACAATCTCATAGTAGTGAAGTAGTCATGCGACCAAACGTTTGGCGAAGCGAAGGGGATTGACCTTTTACAATTCTTACTTTGTTTAATCGTAATGGTAAGAATGACGGTACTTAGGTACAAACGAATTCAAAGAACGATAAATAGAAAGAGAGGTTTGAAATTATGAATGAACCGTTGAAATTGAAGTGGCATTCTCTGTATGGACAAATACTCCAGGACAGGAAAATACTAGAAGCATGGAAGCAGGTAAAAGCAAATCATGGAAGTGGAGGGATTGATGGGGTAACCATTGAACGCTTCATGGAAAATGAACAAGACAATCTGGACAAGCTACTGGAAGAACTGAGATTAAAGGAATATAGACCAACCCCTGTAAGGCGAGTATATATCCCTAAGAAAAACGGAAAGAGAAGACCATTGGGAATACCAATAGTCAAAGATCGGATAGTTCAGCAGGTGTTGACCAATATCCTAACCCCAAAATATGAGGCAGGAATATTCCATCACTGGTCAGTTGGCTACCGCCCGAATCGTGGTGTCGACAGTGCCATGCAGATTATCATCAAGAACATCGAGGAAGGAAGAAACTGGATATACGATTGTGATATCAAAGGGTTCTTCGATAACATTCCCCATAAAAAGTTGATGAAGGTATTGAATAAATGCATCGCTGATGGGACTGTTCTTGATTTGATTTGGTCATGGCTCAAAGCGGGATACATGGAAGACGGCAAACATATGCAAAGCAAAAGTGGAACACCGCAAGGTGGCGTTATTTCACCTCTACTTGCAAACATCTACCTGAACGAACTGGATTGGAAGTTGCACGAGGCAAAGATTCACTTCGTGCGTTATGCCGATGATTTTCTCCTGTTTGCGAAAACAGAAGAAGAAATTGAGCGGGCAGGAAAGATAGCCAGAGAAGTGATTCAATCATTGGGATTGGAAATGGCTATGGACAAAACCAAAGTGGTAGACTTTAAAAATGATGATTTTACATTTCTTGGATTTGACTTCAAACACTGGAGGAAAAACAAGAAAGGTGAAGACTACTATTTCATAGTTCCCAACGCCAATTCACTCAAAGACTTCAAAAAGAAAATCAAGGATAAGACGCAAAGAAAGTGGACATTTTCTCAGGATAAATGGGTAAGCATGCTTAACCCGATTATAGTCGGAAAAGTCAATTATTACCTGAATGTCTACAAAGCACTGGAAATATTCAAGAAGCACAATTACAAAACCCGGTGTAATATCAAGATAATGGGATGGAAGCTCAATAAAATTGATCAGTATATCCGGCATAGATTGCGGATGTGCATGTTGCATAAACACCCGACAATCAGGAGGGCATCTGGAATGAATGTGAAATGGAATCTCAAATTCTTCGCACTGATAGGTTTGAAACCGGCAAATTGGTATTATTTCAATGTTATGTATGACTATCCGATTGAAATTTATGTCCAAAATCAACAGAGCAAAAATAGAACTCGCGCAAAGAAAAATGCCGAAAGCGACAGAAAATTGGGAACTAAAAGATACACAAAACAAAAATTCACAAAAATAGCCTACTCTTTTAGCAAGTAGACTATAATCATTCATAAAATCAGATTTAGTAAATTGGTAAGCCGTATGCGTTAATAGCGCATGTGCGGTTTGATAAGGGGCTAGCTTAGAAATAAGTTAGCCTACTTTATTGGTCAATTTTAAGAATATCTTAAGAATTTGAATATTGTCCGGTATTCCCTGGTCGCTTATAATTATTAGATATATCCAACTATAAAAAAGCGAGTTTGAAAAGAAAGGGGAAGAAAGTGAAAAAAGCTCAAATAACCAAAAATGAAATGATTGATTTCAACGGTCTGACCGATCCGCTTCTATACCGGGAGTTCATTTTCAAGATGGTCGATTACTGCGATATGTTCGTGTTGGCCACTTATGTGAATGAACATGATCAAAACATCAAAAATATCGACGACTTCAATAAATCCAAGTGGGGTTTTCTGGCCCCGGACGTTGTCGACTTCGAGTATACGGCTGCCACACCGGTGACCCAGGGACCCGAAATGCTGCTGCTCTATTTCAAGTTCACCCGGCAGACCTATGAGTATCTGACCAGTCGCAAAAACATTTACGATTTTAAGGACTGCGAGCATCCCGCCAGGCACAAGTACAATTGGCTCTGGGATCTGGCCTTTATCAAAAACCGGACCGTGTTTTTTTGCTCTTGCACTCATGAGAAGTTCTGCTTTCTCGATCTCGAAGCATATCTGAGTCTTTATGTCCAATAGACTCCACAACTTAGGTTGATATTTCCGGATAATTTGCCTATAATGATTTTAATAATTTTCAAGGGGAAATATCATGATAAAACTAAGGGAAAATCAGTATCTTCGGGGAATCGCAGCGGCATTTCCCCATACTGTTCCGGTATTGACCGGATTTTTATTTTTGGGCCTGGCTTATGGAATGTTGATGGAAGCCAATGGTTATGGTCCGGTTTGGTCGCTGCTGATGAGTGCCATTGCTTTTGGGGGAAGCATGCAGTTTGTGGCGATAACTTTTCTGACCACTGCGTTTGATCCGCTGACGGCTTTTTTGCTCAGTCTGATGGTCAATGCTCGGCATCTTTTCTATGGCCTTTCGATGCTTGACAAGTACCGGGGGATCAAAAAAGGGCGCTTCTTTTTGATTTTTGCGCTGTGCGATGAAACCTTTTCGCTCGTTTCCAGCCTCAATCCACCGGCCGGGATGGCCAAGAAACATTTCTATTTGGGCATCACCCTGTTGGACTATCTCTACTGGGTCCTGGGCAGTTTTCTGGGTGGTTGGGTCGGCAGGTTGGTAACGTTCAATCTTGAAGGCCTGGATTTTGTCTTGACGGCACTTTTCGTGGTCCTTTTCATGGAACAGCTCAAAAAAAGCGCCAATCGGCTGCCCGGTCTGATCGGTTTTGGCTGTTCAATCATCGCCTTGGGCCTGTTCCAATCAAATAATATGGTGATTCCTTCAATGATTTTGATCTTGGCGGTCTTGCTGTTGATAAGGAGGAAATCATGCACCTGACAACAATCCAGACCCTGGCGCTCATCCTGGTTATCGCCCTGGGAACGATGATTACCCGCTTTACGCCATTCTTGCTTTTTCCGGATAACAAAAACACCCCCAAGCTGATTGGCTATCTGGGGGCGAAACTTCCAGCGGCAATGATGGGCCTGCTGGTAGTATACTGTTTGCGTAATGTCGACTTGACCGATTATCCCGGGCCGCTAGGCGAGTTGATTGCCATTGGGGTGATAGTTCTGGTTCACCATTTCAAGGGCAATGTCCTGCTGTCGATCGCTTCGGGAACCCTGGTCTACATGGTTTTGATTCAATATGTATTGTAAAAAAGATAACCGTTCAAATCAAAACCCGAAGGTCTTGGCTGGCGGTTATCCTTTTTTTAATCCTGAGGATTCAGGATGAATTTTTCAATTACTTCGGCGATAGCATCATGATCATGATCCGCTTGGGTGATGTAGTCACAGTCATCGCGCATTTTATCGACCACATTGGCAACCCCGATTCCAAGTCCGGCAGCCTTGATCATTGCCAGGTCATTGAGGTTGTCCCCGATGGCGATGGTTTCTTCCTGCTTGACTCCTAACAGTTTGGCTAGAGAAAGCAGACCGGCCCCCTTGTTGACCCCTTTTTTGTTGAACTCGATATAACGGTTGCTTGAGTAGCTGACATCGGCTTCCCCGGTGATGTCTTTAAGATCTTCTTCAATCTTGTTGAGGTAGGTGATATCGCGGTTCATGTACAGGCATTTGACAATTTCGGTACCTTTAAGAAAGTCGATATTGTCTTCTTTGATTTCCACGAAGTCCATTCGGCCTGACAGGTAGTTTACCTCATCGTCACAGACGTTATATACATAAACGACATCCTGGGTATAGACATGGATGCAGACATCGTAGTTCATTCCCCGGTTAAAGATTTCTTCGGCAAATTCGAAGGGAATCCCTTCAAAATGCAATAATCGGCTGCCTTTGTTTTCAGTGATAGCTCCGCCATTGAATGAAATCACATATTCATTTTCTTTTTCGTATAGTCCGACTTCTTTTAAGGTTCCCCCGACGGTTCTAAATCCTCTTCCGGTCGCCAAAACGAATTTTACTCCCAGTTCGTCAGCCTTGTGAATGGCCTCGATATTTTTTTGAGACACCGTGCGGTCGGAACTCAATAATGTTTCATCTAAGTCGCATGCGATTATTTTATACAATTTAATACCCTCCTATTATCTATCAAGATTATAGCATGTAATCGCTTTTAATCCGGGTATTTTCGCCAAATGAAACACTTGGCATCGCCCTCCATAATTGAAGCGGGCTTGGCGTCGATATCTAAAAGGTGATATGATGGAATGGAAAAGAGAAGTAACATAAAACAAGCTAAGGAGAAAACGATGAATCTTAAAGAGCGGGCAAGAAAACTGAAAACCGAAATTCCGGCCCTGGTGATTGCCCTTGGGGATCAAAAGACTCCGGTTGGGGCGAAAATAATCGTTGCTTTGGTAATCGGATACGCCTTGTCACCGCTTGATCTGATTCCGGATTTCATTCCGGTCCTGGGCTACCTTGATGATTTGTTCCTTTTACCGGGAATGATTGCTCTGGCTATCAGGCTGATTCCCGACGATGTGATGATTTGCGCGCGGGAAAAGGCGAAACTGCTTTTGGAAAAATCGGGAAAGCATTGGTATTATGCGCTTCCCGTTATCCTGATCTGGGTGCTGGTTTTGATGTTAGTGGTAAAGCTGGTGACAGGATGAGGGCTGGAAAAGTTGACAGCGGGCATCTTTTCAAGTAGGATGTTTCAAGACATAGCACCAAGAAGAAAAAGAAAGAGGATAATATGGATCATACAGTACGAAAAAATATCAAACCGGGAACTCGTGTCATGGTTGTGCAAAAACAGGATCAGCGAACCGGAAAACTTACCGAAGGGACAGTGGCGCGTTTGCTGACCAACTCGGCCAAACATCCCCGCGGCATCAAAGTGATGCTCGAAGACGGAATTGTCGGACGGGTGCAGGAAATAATCGGATAAAATGAATTGCAGCCGGAAATATTTCCGGCTTTTATTATGCTTTTTTGAATTCAGGAAGATAATTCCGCTTTGGAAATTTGGTTTTGGCTTGATAACATCCGGGGGATTGTGCTCGATAATCGTTAGTGTCGCGCCGGTTTTACCGGGTTAGTAATCACTATTTGTGCCCCAATTCACTCCCGGGGCCAATCGGAATTGGCAATGAGTGTAATTATTTCGACTTGTGTGAATTTTTCTATCTTTTCCCTTGATATGGTTACTAATATTTAATATAATTAGGATAAATATCGGCTAGCCGATGGTGAAAAAATACGCTTTACAGGGGAGAAGGAATGGATTATCTGGTTCAGTTTCAAATAAATATCTTCAGCTTGCTGATTCTGGCAGTTTTGTTTGTCTTTGTCAGGCTGTCGACAATCAAGACCTACAGCAAGTTTTTGATCAATATGATAATAATCACCTCGGCCATCGGAATCATTGATGAACCGCTAAGTTGGATTTTTGATGGTGTGGTCTTCAATGGCAGTTATTACATCAATTATCTGACCAATCTGACACTCTATATCATCGGTCCGGTGACGGCTGGTCTGTTGATGTCATATGTCGACTACCGGGTCTTCAATGACAAGCAGCGGATTTCCGGACGGCTTTTCTATCAACATATCACTATGGCGACCATTGGGATTTTGATAATCAATTTTGTCCATCCAATCTACTTCACTGTCAATCCAATGACCAATGTCTATTCCCATGCCGGATTCATATTGATGCATTATATGATGTTCCTGGGCTTGTATCTTTATATGCTTTACTTTCTGGTTGTCAATATCAAGAGAATCATGACCAACGACCTGTTGATTTTGGTTGTCTGTTTCCTGGTACCGATAATTGCCATGTTCGGACAGATTTTTGATTCCCGTCTTCATCTGGCTTGGACCTCGGTGGTGTTTGTTTTGATGGCAATCTACATCCTGCTTGAGACCACTCCGATGGAAGAAGACCATTTGACCAAACTGTATAATCGTCGAAGCTATGAACAGCATCTCGAGTATCTGATCCAACATGGCCATAACTTCGCCGTGATGGTGCTTGATCTTAATAATTTCAAAAGCATCAATGACAATTACGGTCATAAAAGCGGGGATGAAGTCCTGGTTGAATTTGCCTCGATTGTCAAAAATGTTTTCGAGGAAAAAGGGCTGGTGGCCCGGCTGGGTGGTGATGAGTTCTCGGTCATCATCGACTGTGAAATCCATCAAGTCGATTTGCATATCGGACGAATCCAAAAACAGCTTAGAAATCACAGCAATCCAATTATCCACGAGCTAACTTTCAGTTATGGTTATGAACTGTATCAAAAAACGATGACCATTGATGATATTTTCATTACCGCTGATAAAAGGATGTATCAAAACAAGGTCACAATCAAACAAAGTGACTGTCCACTGCTGGATATCAATGAAAACTGATCAAACAAAGACAAGGTCCCCTGAGGGACCTTTTTTGATGTACGTTTTTATCAATCAAATAAAAACCCGAATCCAGAGGATGGATTCGGGTATCAGATAAGGGGGATGATTGGAATAGGTCCTAATCCCAGGTTCCTTTGAAGGTCGTGTAGCCATCATCGACCATCACTGTGGTGCCATTGATGCCGCTAGCTTCTTCAAGGGTGAGAAGGTAGATGGCATTGGAAATCTCTTTGGGTTCGAGAATTCGATTTTTGAGGTGGAAAGTACCACCAAGTTCGGCCGTCTTTTCATCGACCATGGCGGTTCTGACCCAGCCGGGTGCTACTGAAACAACCCGGATGCCAAATGGAGCCAGTTCCCGGGCCAAAGCCTGGGTGAACATCTTTACTCCGCCTTTTGATGCATGATAGCCAATCGACTCGCTGTTCACCATGAATCCGCAAATTGATCCGACATTGACGATGGTTCCCGATTTTTGAGTAACCATCTCCTTGGCTACATAATGAGCCATGTTGATGCTTCCCATCAAATTGACTTCGATGGTTTTTTTGATATTGGCAAGATCGCCTTCAATCAGCTTTTCCCGTTTACCGGTGATTCCGGCCACGTTGACCAGAATGTCGATGCGACCGTATTTGTTGATGGTTTCGGTAACGACATCCTGACAGTCGTGATGACAGGCCACATTGCATTTGTAGAAGCTAGCTTCGCCAAGTTTATTCAGTTCATTCATTGATTTTTCGATGGTTGCTTCGCAGTCGATGCTGGCGATGACTACTTTGTCACCGACGCTAAGGAATTTCTTGGCAACTTCCAGTCCGATTCCGCTGGTACCACCGGTTATGATAACGACTTTTTCCATATTGTCTCCTTTATGCTACAGTTCGATTGCCAGTTTGGTCGCTTCAAAAATTGCTTTTTGGGCGTCACGGGCCTGCAGGGCATCACCGATTACATGGACATTGTCCAATTGGTCTTTGATCTGTTCAAAGAGGGTATTGTTGGCGCGGGAACCGAAAGCCAGGATAATTTTATCGAATCCGGCCAGTTTCTTGGTTGCGCCTTCAAATTCATAATCAATCCCGTCAGTATTGATGGTTTGGACTTTGCTGTTAAGCACGAATTGAACATTCAGGTGTTTTAAATGATCAATCAGGTTGTTACGAGGGAGTTTTGGGGCCTGAGGAGCGATTTGGTCGATCATATCAACGATGGTAACTTCATTGTTGTATTCAGCTAGAAGTTCAGCCGTTTCCGCTCCGACCAGTCCGCCACCAAGAACGAGGATTTTTTCATCCTTGATCAGCTCGTCGAATTTTAGCACATCGTTGGCCAGATAAACGTTTTCGTTTTTGATTCCTGGAATCCCCGGAACAATCGGCATTGAACCGGTGGCGATGATGATTTCATCAAATTTGCCTTCTTGTAACAGTTCGGTTGTTGCTGGTGTGTTGTAAAGAATTTCAGTTCCGTATTTCTTGTTGAAAGTCAGGTAAGTTGAAATGGTTTTCGCCAATTCCTGTTTCATTGATGGGACACTGGCAAGCAGATATTGACCGCCGGCAGTTGCGTCTTTTTCATAAACAGTAACGTCATGACCTCTTTTAGAGAGAATCCAAGCTGCCTGAAGTCCGGCTGGTCCCGCTCCGACAACTGCGATTTTCTTCGGTTGGTCAGTTGGATCAATGGTCCAGACATTTTCTTTCCCACTGAAAGGATTGATCAGACATGAAGTTCCAAATCCCTCTTCGAAAGAACTTGAGTACAGACAACGTTGCATGCAGCCTGAGCAGACCAGAATCTCATCGATGCGGCCTTCTTTGACTTTGCGGGGGAAGTGCGAATCGCAGATAGATTGGCGACCCAAAGCGACAAAGTCGGCTTTTCCGGTTTCCACCATGCTTAAAGCCATTGCCGGATCATTGATTCTTCCCACTCCGATTATTGGGATGGAAACTGCATCTTTGACTTTGGCTCCGTTTTCGATGTTATAACCGGCATTGACATAATATGATTGGATTGCCGGTCCGTATGAAACGTGGATGGCATCAGCCCCGGCTTTTTCCATCAGGATTGCCTGAGCGACAGCATCTTCAATTGTATTTCCGCCATAGTAGGCTTCATCACCGCTGATTCTTACGGTAACCGGGAAATCAACTCCGCAAGCTTCCTTGATTCCGGCGATGATTTCACAAACGATTCGAGCGCGGTTGGTCGTATTGCCACCGTATTGATCGATTCTCTTGTTGGTTCCTTTGGAAAGGAATTGGGCCAACAGGTAACCATGAGCACCATGGACTTCAACTCCGTCGAATCCGGCTTTTTGAGCTCGGATGGCTCCGTCGATGAACTTCTGGATCACTCCTGGAATTTCTTCAGTGGTCAATTGGTGGATTTTTCTAAATTGTGACGATGAAGGTTTGGCACTGGCTCCAACTGCCGGCAATTCAGTCGCTCCGGCTCCCTGTTGTCTTCCGGCATGATGAATCTGACAGAAGATATGAGCGCCGTTTTCATGAACGCGATCAACCAATTTTGTCAAACTTGGGATGAATTTGTCATCGTAGATCCCAGCTTGGGTTTTGCTGGCAAGTCCTTCTTCTGATACGCATGTGTATTCAGTGATGATTAGTCCAAATTCCCCTTTGGCTCTTTCACCATAATAGTTAAGGGCTTTATCAGTATAGTAATGTCCGGTGTCCGTATAATGGCTGTCCATCGGTGGCATTACAAAACGGTTTTTGATTTCAATTTTTCCGATTTTCATCGGTTCAAATAATTTTTCGTACATTTTCTTCCTCCTGGTTTACTTGTGAATAAAATATCAAAATCAAGCGGGTCAGACAATGATTATAGACCATAAAAAAACGCTGTTTCCAAATTGGGATGGAAAAACAGCGCATTTTGAAAACAAAGGGGTTAGTCTTCTTCCATCAAGATTGAAATGCTGGTGCGGCAGTCCTCGTATTCCCGGGCCAGTTTTTTCTTGAGGGCAAAGTTATCTTCGTAGTTGCGGTGGAAATATCCGGAATATAGCATGTCAAGAATCAGCATCGTCGATACCACTGAAGTGAAATTGGCGATATTGGAATACAGCCGTTCCCGAGTCGACATCCGCAGGACAACTTCGGCTTTGGTGGAAAGATCCTTTTCTCCAATCGAGGTGATCAGAATGCTGTGAGCCTGGTTGGCGATGATATTTTTCAAATAAGTCTGAATCTTGCGGGTTGTTCCAGTATAGGAGATGACAATAAAACAATCATCTTCATTGCAATGATAGGTTTGATAAAACTGCTGATTGATATTGTCGGTGACTACAACCCGTTTGCCCAGGCGCATCATCCGGTCACAATAAACTTTGGCAAGCTCCAGGCCCACTCCATAACAAAGGACATAAATGTTCCGGGCTTTTTCAATCTGGTCAATCGCGCGAATCAACTGACTGTAATCGACCAGAGACAGGGTGTCTTTGCTGGTTTCTTCGTACAAAAAACCCAGGGAATTGCAAACGCGGCTGAGATTGTCATCCTTGGTGAAGGGTTCGTTGGCATCGATTCTGGTGAAATGGGTGTTGAGATAGTGCAGTTCATCAAGATAGGCGTCCTTGAACTCCTGATAGCCGTTGAAGCCCAGTTTCTTGGCCATTCTAGTTACCGCTGAAGTGGCAGTGTAGGCGGCTTCGGCGAGATCCCGGATGGTCATCGTTTCAATTTTTGGCCCGGATTCCAGGACTTTATGGGCAACCGATTTCTCCGAAGATGAAAGGGTGTCGAACTCGGCAAGCTGTTCACTTATTAACATATCAATTCCTCTTTTCAATAGTGTCTTTGTATAAATCATAGCCCGGAACCGTCAATTATTCAAGTGTTAACCATAAAAGCTGGGCGCACTGGCGGCGTGATGGGAGAAATAAAGGCGAATTTTTCCAGTTTTATTTTTTAAAATATTGACCGCTTGAAGTTTTATTTGTTACCAAAACTTGTTATAATAAACACATAGAAGTTTTTATGTATCAATATTCAAATAAGGAAGACATCATTGCAGATATGAAAGGAAGAAATGTATGAATATAGACAGAAAAACAGTCAACACTATCAGAGCGTTATCGGCCGATATGGTTCAAAAGGCCAATTCGGGTCATCCCGGATTACCACTGGGAGCGGCACCGATGGCTTATCTTTTGTATCAGGAATACATGAAGTTCTCGGGAGCTCATCCGGATTGGATCAATCGGGACCGCTTTGTTCTTTCCGGGGGCCATGGTTCGGCACTTCTTTACAGTCTCAGCCATCTTTATGGTTTTGGACTTTCAATGGGGGATCTCGAAAATTTCCGACAACTTGACTCCAAAACTCCAGGCCACCCCGAATACGGACTTACTCCCGGCGTCGAAGCTACAACCGGACCGTTGGGGGCGGGAATGGCGATGGCGGTGGGGATGACGATTGCCACCAAACACCTGGCAGCGATATTCAACCGTCCGGGCTTTGAAATCATCGACCACTATAATTATGTGCTTGGGGGCGATGGCTGCATGATGGAAGGAATCTCGTCGGAAGCTTTCTCTTTGGCGGGACATTTGAAACTTGACAAGCTGATTGTTCTTTACGACTCCAATAATATTTCCATTGAAGGTTGCACCACCTTGGCATTCACCGAAAATGTCCGGATGCGGATGCAGGCTTTTGGATTCAATACCTACACAGTCGAAGACGGGGATGACCTCGAGGAAATCCGCCGGGTGATCGAACAGGCCAAAGCCCATTCGGGCCGTCCGAGTTTCATTGAAGTCAAGACAGTGATCGGCAGGGGCTGTCCGGCCAAGGAAGGCAAGGCATCAGCCCATGGTGAACCGCTGGGCTATGACAATGTCGAACAACTTAAAAAGACGCTCGGTCTCGACCCTGACAGGAATTTCCAAGTCAGCGATGATGTCTACGACCATGTCGCCAGCCAACGGGAAAAAGGTCAGCAACAATATTATCATTGGCAAACCCTGCTGGAGAGCTATTTTGAGGCTTATCCGGAAATGAAGAAGATCTGGGACAAGTATTTCAATGTCGATTACCAGGACAAAATCGATTGCGACAAGAATTTCTGGCGTTTCCAGGATCAAGCTAATGCAACCCGGAATCTGTCGGGTATAACCATGAACAAGCTCAAGAATATATTTCCTAACTTCATCGGAGGGGCAGCCGATCTGGCCCCTTCAACCAAAACCTATCTGGCTGACAAGGGCGACTTTTGTGCCACCAACTATTCAGGCAAGAATCTCCATTTCGGGGTTCGGGAGCTGGCGATGGCGGCAATTGGAAATGGAATGATGCTTCATGGCGGATTGAAAACTTATGTAGCGACCTTCCTGGTGTTCAGTGATTATTTCAAACCGATGGCGCGGCTGTCGGCCTTGATGGAAGTTCCGCTTACTTATGTTTTGACTCATGACAGTATCGGACTTGGTGAAGATGGACCGACCCATCAGCCAGTTGAACATCTGACCATGTTGCGGGCGATGCCGAATTTCAATGTTTTCAGACCATGCGATGCGACCGAAACCAATGCCGGATGGTATCTGGCGATGACGGCGACCAAAACGCCGACGGCCCTGATTCTTTCCCGGCAAGCACTGCCGCAGATTGATTCCACCAGCAAAGAGGCCCTTAAGGGCGGTTATATCATCGATGACAGTGTCGGGGATCCCGACATCATCCTGATTGCTTCGGGTTCGGAAGTCCAACTGGTGGTTGAGGCCAAAAAACAACTCAAAAATGTCAAGATCCGGGTGGTTTCAATGCCATGTCTTGATATCTTCAAGACCCAGCCGGCTGAATATCAAGAGGCAGTTTTGCCGCGTAAGGTAGTCAAACGGATTGTTGTTGAAGCAGGATCAAGATACAGCTGGGGCGAAAGCGTCGGGCTTGATGGCGAGTATATCACCATGGATGGTTTTGGCGAATCGGCCCCGGGAAACCTGTTGCTGGAAAAATACGGCTTCACGGTGGCCAATGTAGTGGCCAAAGTTGAAGAAATGCTGCACGATTAAAAATAAAAAAAGGGGGAAATTTATTTGAATCTTATGATTATCTTCTCGTTCATGTTGTTGGCGGGAACAATGGCTTATTTCTTTATGAAATATTTAGTGGGCAGGGCTGCTAGTTTGAAGGTCCTGCTGGTAGCGACCAATTTCTCGATTCTCGGTCTGGCCCTGAGCCTGGAACCGTGGCTTCGCGCTTTTGGTTATCTGATCACCTTTTTTGGGCTGATGATGGCAATCTTCGCCACTGTCGATTTCAAAAATGATAAAAAGAGTCTCTAGGACTCTTTTTGTTTTAACTATGAAAATTTGTTTTCTTCTTTGAGGAACTTAAGTTTCAACTCTTCGCGCAGTCCGGGAACGTTGGTGGTTCCTTTCTGTCGGGCCACTTCGTAGAAATTGCATTTGTAGTTGATCCGCGCCAGGGCGTCGGTGAGCATCGCAATCTGCTCTTCGGTTTTTTCTTTTTGCTCCATGAACAGGTTATAGCGCTGTTCGATGGTCGAATCGCCGATTTCACACCATTCGAAGAATGATTTGATATCCTTGAGGGGCAGACCGGTGGCCTTGAGACATTCGATCATTTTAAGACATTCGATATCAGTGTCATCGAAAACCCGGATATTTCCTTTGGTTCGGGCCACCAACGGCAATAAACCTTGCTTGTCGTAGTAGCGTAAAGTGGAAATCGATATGTTCAACATTTTGGCCACATCGCCAATTGTGTAAGTCATTTGTATACCTCCAAAATTTTTTTCAAAAAACCCTTGACCTAAAGTTGGGTTTAGGTTGTAAGATGACCATATCATACTTCATCTGGAATATTATTTCAAGTATTTGGTGGTTTTTTTAAAACATCATTTCAGGGAATTCAGGAACTTCTACATATCATCCCATTACTGACCTGGAGTCCCATGAAGAATCATCAAATGCATGAGGTATGTGGTTGAATATCCGGTTTGACAATTGTCATCATAGTGGTAATGAAAAACAGGCGGTTTGCGGAATTTGAAAACCAATCCTGCGGTAATTATGTTATAATAAGAACAGTTATTGTTTCTGATTCCTACGATTGATGATTAATGTCCAAGCGGAGATTTTCACCGTAACAGGGATACCAGAATTCCATAACCCTATTGAGGGGCGAAAGATCCGGATAATTATGTATGTACAAGAAATTTCAAGGAAACAGAACAATAAAGGAGATCAATATTATGAAATTTATGGATGAAGCAAAATTTGACACAGAAAACGTATTTGGGAAAGGAATTCCTAATGAAATGTTTGCGAAATATTTCATTGGTGATTCATTTTTGAACCCATTGACAGGGTTTGGAGAGTATCCAGTATTCTTGGCTAACGTGACTTTCGAACCAGGATGCCGTAACAACTGGCATATCCACCACGCTAAAAAAGACGGTGGTCAAATTCTGCTTTGTACAGCCGGTGAAGGTTGGTACCAAGAAGAAGGTAAAGAAGCGGTAAGCTTGGATCCGGGAATGGTTATCAAAATTCCGGTTGGAGTTAAACACTGGCATGGGGCCAAAGCTGACAGCTGGTTCTCACACATCGCAATCGAAGTACCAGGCGAAGAAACCAGCAATGAATGGTGCGAACCAGTCAGTGATGAAGTATACGGAAAATTAAAATAATCCAGATAGGGAAAGGAACTAATGTAATGGCAGCAAAAATCGATTTATACCAAACAGATCCAGAATTCATGGAACGCTTCGATGCGTTCACTTTCAATGAAGTAGTTAATGAAGAGGGGCAACAGCTTGACGACAAAACCAGATATCTGGCAATCCTGGCGACTTTGCTGGGATGTCAGGGAGTTGACGAATTCAAAGTTGTCTTACCGCTGGCTTTAAAAGAAGCGGTAACTCCTGTTGAAGCCAAAGAGGTTGTTTATCAGGCAGTAGACTACCTGGGAATCGGAAGAGTTTATCCGTTTTTGACAGCTACCAATGAAGTGATGGCTGATCTGGGGATCGAACTTCCACTTGAAGGTCAAGCGACTACAACTATGGAAACCCGTCTTGAAGACGGAGCGCAGGCTCAATGTGATATCTTCGGACCGGGAATGAAAGATTTCTGGAAAGGCGGCCACATCAACCGTTGGTTGGCGGCTAACTGCTTTGGTGACTATTACACTCGTAAAGGTCTTGATTTGAAACAAAGAGAAATGATCACTTTTTGCTACTTGTCAGCTCAATGTGGTTGTGAATCACAATTAACAAGCCATGTTTTTGGAAACTTCAATCTTGGCAATGACAAAGACTTCCTGTTGAAAGTTGTTTCTCAATGTCTGCCATACATCGGTTATCCAAGAAGTTTGAACGCAGTTGCAACAATCAACAAAGTTGTTGAACAAATGAACGCGGCCAAATAATTGCTCAAAATCATGGTTTTCCTGGTTTTAGCAGCTGAATTATCGTATTGTCTAGGGACAGGTAGCTACCTGTCCTTTTGTGCGACAGGCAGTCGCTTAGATGCCATGTATACAGGTACATGGCATTTTCCTTTTATAAATGAGTTCCTGTAATAGTTAGCTATCAATACAGTAAATATCATGGAATAGGGAAACCCCGTAGGTACAAATCCTACCCCGTGCGCACTGGTGCTATTCGGGAAATCTAGTCTAGGGCATAATCGTGAGATTGTGTTTGAAGGAGACGCAGTAGTCGAGAGACCTGTAGATGAGTTGGCAGGCCGAAACGAAAAGTGAATCACATGTTGCGGCAGTGGAGAATGTGACGACGTTGCGAAAGGTGCGGAAGTCTATTCACGACATATTCTAAGAACTAGTCGAATATGCCGGCACTCCATTGTGAAGGTGATTGGCATGTCAACAAGGGCGTAGTTGATGACCCTGTGAGACCTCTTCATCCACCGAAAGGATAATCATCTATAAGAGTCATTCGAAGTGATGGTTATATGAAGAGGAGTCAGACAATCTCATAGTAGTGAAGTAGTCATGCGACCAAACGTTTGGCGAAGCGAAGGGGATTGACCTTTTACAATTCTTACTTTGTTTAATCGTAATGGTAAGAATGACGGTACTTAGGTACAAACGAATTCAAAGAACGATAAATAGAAAGAGAGGTTTGAAATTATGAATGAACCGTTGAAATTGAAGTGGCATTCTCTGTATGGACAAATACTCCAGGACAGGAAAATACTAGAAGCATGGAAGCAGGTAAAAGCAAATCATGGAAGTGGCGGAATCGATGGGGTAACCATTGAACGCTTCATGGAAAATGAACAAGACAATTTGGACAAGCTACTGGAAGAACTGAGATTAAAGGAATATAGACCAATCCCTGTAAGGCGAGTATATATCCCTAAGAAAAACGGAAAGAGAAGACCATTGGGAATACCAATAGTCAAAGATCGGATAGTTCAGCAGGTGCTAACCAATATCCTAACCCCAAAATATGAGGCCGGTATATTCCATCACTGGTCAGTTGGCTACCGCCCGAATCGTGGTGTCGACAGTGCCATGCAGATTATCATCAAGAACATCGAGGAAGGAAGAAACTGGATATACGATTGTGATATCAAAGGGTTCTTCGATAACATTCCCCATAAAAAGTTGATGAAGGTATTGAATAAATGCATCGCTGATGGGACTGTTCTTGATTTGATTTGGTCATGGCTCAAAGCGGGATACATGGAAGACGGCAAACATATGCAAAGCAAAAGTGGAACACCGCAAGGTGGCGTTATTTCACCTCTACTTGCAAACATCTACCTGAACGAACTGGATTGGAAGTTGCACGAGGCAAAGATTCACTTCGTGCGTTATGCCGATGATTTTCTCTTGTTTGCGAAAACAGAAGAAGAAATTGAGCGGGCAGGAAAGATAGCCAGAGAAGTGATTCAATCATTGGGATTGGAAATGGCTATGGACAAAACCAAAGTGGTAGACTTTAAAAATGATGATTTTACCTTTCTTGGATTTGACTTCAAACACTGGAGGAAAAACAAGAAAGGTGAAGACTACTATTTCATAGTTCCCACCGCCAATTCACTCAAAGACTTCAAAAAGAAAATCAAGGACAAGACGCAAAGAAAGTGGACATTTTCTCAGGATAAATGGGTAAGCATGCTTAATCCGATTATAGTTGGTAAAGTCAATTACTACCTGAACGTCTACAAAGCACTTAAAATATTCAAGAAGCACAACTACAAAACCCATTGCGACATAAATCTAATGGGAAGGGAACTAAATACAATTGACAAGTATATTCGCCAAAGGCTGAGAATGTGCATGCTGCATAAACATCCGACAATCAGGAAAGCGTTTGGAATGACGGTTAAATGGAATATAGCATTCTTTGCGATGATTGGTTTGAAACCGGCATACTGGCACTATTTCAATACCATGTATGGATATCCAATTGAAATATATGTTCAAAGACAACAGGGTATCAACAAAGAAGTAACGAAAAACAGAGTGGAACAGTGCAGGAAAGCCGGAATCAAGTATTACACGAAAGAAAGAAACAAGAAAATAGCCTACTCTTTTAGCAAGTAGACTATAATCATTCATAAAATCAGATTTAGTAAATTGGTAAGCCGTATGCGTTAATAGCGCATGTGCGGTTTGATAAGGGGCTAGCTTAGAAATAAGTTAGCCTACTTTATTTGGTTGACCGGACCTGGAAAAATAGCGAAAAAAGAGGCTTATTGAAACCCGGATTACTTTGAGGACGGGATTTTACAAGGGAAACTATCCCTCCAGTTAAATTAAAACTGGCGATCCGGTCTTTTATTTTAAGCTCCCACTTTTTCAAAAATTGATTATATGATATTATGATTAGTGGAGATGCCTGAATTTCAATAAATGGAAGTCGCAGGCAAACATAAAATCATTATCATAAGGAGATGGAAAATATGAAATTGATTATTAGAGGGGACGACCTGGGATTTAGTGAAGGGGTCAACTACGGACTCGAAAAAGCAGTTAAAGACGGAGTGATTTCCAGTGTCGGAATGATGCCCAACATGGAAGCGGCCGTCCATGGCTACAGCCTGATCAAGGACTGCGATATCGCCCTGGGTCAACACACCAACATCTGTGTGGGCAAACCATTGAGTGACCCCAAACTGATTCCTTCCCTGGTTCAGCCAAGTGGGGAATTCTGTTCCAGCCGGGAAATCAGAGCCCGCCAGGAGGACACTGTTGTCGTTGCAGAAGCTCAGATTGAAATCGAAGCCCAATTGCAACGTTTCCAGGAAATCACCGGCAAAAAGCCTGATTACTTCGAGGCTCATGCGGTCTTTTCCAAAAATTTCTTCACGGCCTTGGAAAACGTGGCCAAGCGTCATGATTTGTTCTATGTCAATCCCTTCGATGAAAAATGGGTGGCTGAGTATGGTATCGTCAATTTGCCGATGATGAAGCTCGATGAAAACAACATGTATGATCCTAAAGAATATCTGACTGACTGTCTTGATATCATCAAGGAAAGCAAGTGTTCGCTGATGGTCTGCCATCCCGGTTATCTTGACCAGTACATTCTTGATCATTCTTCATTCACTTTGATCCGTCCAATGGAATGCGATTTCCTTTGTGGCGAGTGGATCCGGGATTATCTGAAAAAAAACAATTTCGAGGTTGTTGACTTTAGAAACTATCACAACAAATAAACACCAAACGGACTGCAGTCCGTTTTTTTCATCCCTTAGAAATACGCCAACCTTGAATTACTATTATTTGTAATGAAAGCGGTGATAATGTATAATATTTTATATAGTTAGGTAATATTGTTGAACAAATAAAGGAGGAATAGACCATGAAAATCGTGGTAATCAATGACGAATTGAAAGTGATTTTCGAACTCAACGACAGCAATGCCGCCAAAGACCTTTACAATCAGCTTCCACTGGAACTGGAAGTCGAACCTTTTAGTAAAAATGAAATCACCTTTTATCCCGAACCCCTGGATACAACTCAAACCCCGCTGGTAAAAAAAGCGGTTGTCGGGACGATCGCTTATTTTGAACCTTATAAGGACGTCTGCATGTTCTACGACGTTTTTGGCGCTTATCCAGGACTCTATCACCTGGGTGAAGCAGTTTTTGGTGAAAACCTGATCAAAGAACTCAAAGGCAAAGTAAGAATTGAAAAATATGATGAAGACTGATTTAGGCCGGAACTCAAGGAGGAATAATATGAGTGATCTCAAAGATGCGAATATCGATTTGAATGTATTTGAAACCGGAGAACCGAATCTGGTTTACGCCGACTATTTCAACGGGGCCACCTGGTTGAAAATGCTGGAAACTGAGCAAATGGGAATCGGGAACATCGTTTTCGAACCGGGTTGTCGCAACAACTGGCACGTCCATCACAAAGGCGGTCAGATTCTCTTGGTAACCGCCGGGGAAGGGTGGTATCAGGCTTGGGGCGAACCGGCACGAAGACTCAAACCGGGCGATGTGGTAAGCATCGAGCCGGAAGTCAAACATTGGCACGGGGCGGCCAAGGACAGTTGGTTTGTCCATATTTTCATCGGGGTCCCTTCTGAAGGTGGCGGGGTCGAATGGCTCGAACCGGTCAATGACGATGATTACAATCAGCTCTGATTTATCGAAGTACACGATGAAATTATTATAGGGGGAAAAACATGCTACATCAAACAATCAATTATACTCAAGACGGTCGGGTGAATCTTAAAACCTACATTCCCGATGTCCTGGAACACGGTTCTCAGCTTAAAAAGCGGCCAGCCATCATTATCATGCCCGGAGGAGCCTGGGGAATGCTGTCGGACTTAGAAGGGGAGCCGGTGGCACTTACTTTCATGAAAGAGGGCTTTTGCGCCTTTGTCCTCAATTATTCAATCGGGGATTATTCGGTCTATCCCAATCCGCTTGATGAGATCTCCTGGGCAATCTGGGAAGTCCGCAAGAATTCGGATAGCTGGGGTATCGATTCCGAAGCAATCGTGGTGATGGGATTTTCAGCCGGGGCCGGAGTTGCTGCTTTTGGAGCGACCCAGTGGAACACGCCGGGACTTTGCGAGCGTCTGGACATTCCCGAGGGAGGTAACAGACCCAACGGGGCGGTGCTGGCTTATGGTGCGGCTTCAAGTACGGATATTGTCGCCGATCCCGAGCAGTATAGACCGGATTTTCTTGGCAAGATTGCCAAAGATCTCACGCCGGAACTTGATGTGGTTAATTATGTCGGCAAACATACGCCACCACTTTTTATCTGGCATACCCGGTACGACAAATATGTCCCTTCCGATCATCCTTTGCGCATGGCGTTGGCGATGGACGCCTTGGATCTGCCTTATGAAGTTCATGTTTTCCAAAAAGGAAGTCATGGAATTTCAGTGAGCAACGACCTGGCCATGTATCAGGCCGAGGCCGGGATACGTTCGAAAAATACCGACATGTGGGTCGAACTGTGCAAAAACTGGATTTACGATCTTTTTGATCTTTAAGATACAACGAGACAGAACTGATTTTCCCGGAATCAAACCGCATAATATTGAAATTTGAATTGCTGAGGTTGGACAAAGCAACTCGACTTGAACATTTCCTGCCTAGCGGCAGTAGGTGTTGCGAAGGTATTGATTTAGGAAAGGATCTTTAACTTGAAAACAAACAGACTACAGATGATAGCTTTACTATCGGCTTCAACGGTGATTGTTTCCTGGGGGATCATGAATGTCAACATTCCCAATATGATTGAAGTTTTCAGCGAGGTACCCTTGGCTCTGGTGGAAAACCTGGCGACGGTATCTTCACTTTTCATCATGATTGCAGTCCTGCTCAGTCATAAGATTGCAGCGGTCCTTGGATACAATAAAACGGTACTGGCCGGTTTGGCTCTGGTTGGCTTTAGCGGCACTTTACCGATTCTGGTGGGAAATTTCTATGTGATTTTCATCGCCCGGGCCTGTCTGGGATTTGGAATCGGGATGTTCCAGTCGCTGCTGGTTACATTCAACAAGTATTTCTACAGCGGTGCTCAAAGGACCAGGATGTTCGGGTTCCAGACCGCCTGTGAAGGCTTTGGTGGAATGACTTTCACTTTGATTGCCGGACAACTGGTCAAGATCGGCTGGAAAGGGATTTTCTTTGCTTATTTGCTGGTGATTCCGATCATTATTTTGTTCGGTTTGTTTGTTCCGGCGATTTCGACCGCAAAAGTGCGGGAGAAAAATGCTTTGGAAGAAAGCGAAAATGACGATAGCGACCAGACTAGCGGTCAAAATGGCCTTGAAATCGGGATTGGCTACGTCTTGTTGATTTTTGCCTTGGCGACAATGTTCATGACTTTGGGAATCAAAGTCGGACCAATGATCCTGTTCAAGGGCTATGGAACCGCAACTGACGGGGCGACTGTCCTTTTGGTACTTGGTCTTGGTGCGATGTCGGCTGGTCTGACATTTTCCTGGGTTACCGCTTTTTTGAAATGGCTGACCTTGCCAGTCATGTATGCCCTGATGGCAGTGGCGATTTTTCTGGTGGGCTATGGGGATAATGTATTGGTGGCCACTGTCGGGGGCTATCTGACCGGATTTTCATTTAGAACCATTGTCCCGTTTTTGCTTAATCATATCAATAGCGGCGCTTTCAAGTCGAGCAGTCTGATTACTTCGCTGTTTCTGGTGGCTTTGAATCTGGGATTTTTCATGTCACCATATGTGGCTTTGCTTATCGGCCTGGTCAGTTGGAACGATCTGCCCCAAACCACTTTCTATGTGATTGCCCTGATTCTAAGTACCATGGCGGCAGTTACTTTGATCTTCAAGCTGCTAAGACAAAACCGGATTAAAGCTTGATAATAAAAAAGCTGGCCCGTATCGAGATTCGATGCGGGTCTTTTGGCGTAATAAATAATATTTATAGTATCGTTTAATATTATAAATTGAAAATGAATGTATCTTTGAGCAGGGATATGGTATATTGGAAACAAGTTTGAAAATGCCTGGGGAAAGGCATTAAGGGCTATTAGATTATATTTCAAAGGGGAATAAAAATGGGAATGATTTCATTACAGATTCAAATATTCATCCTGATGGCAATCGGGTATATCCTGACCAAAAGAGGTCACTTTTCCAAGTCGACCAGGGGTCAGTTGACCAATATCGTCTTTCTGGTTATCCTGCCAAGTGCCATCATCAGGTCGTTTCAAATCGAACTGGACGCCAGTTTGCTGACCAACTGTCTTATCATCTTGGCGATTTCACTGGGAATCCAGCTGATGTATGCAGTGATAAACAAATTTCTTTACAATAACTATGAACTGTCACAGCGAATCTGCTGCCAGTATTCGACCATGGTTTCCAATTCCGGATTCATGGGTCTGCCAATTGCCTATGGGATTTTTGGCGACGAAGGTCTGCTTTATGCGTCCTTTTTCCTGATTCCCATCCGGGTATTCATGTGGTCTTCGGGGCTTTCTCTGTTTACCAAATCCAATTCCACAAATATCGCCCGTCAGGTGTTGACTCACCCTTGCATCATTGCTGTTTATATCGGGTTTGTCGTGATGGCAATGGGCTTTGTGGGGATCTCATTGCCAGGTCCGATTGACGAAACCTTGGGAATCATCGCTCGCAGCAATACGGCTATTTGTATGCTGATTATCGGGGGGATTCTTGGGGATACCGATGATATGAAAATTCTGGATTTCGGGGCGTTGTTGTTCAGTTTTTACCGGCTGATCATGTTGCCGCTGATTGTCCTGGGGGCAGTCAGATTGTTGCCGATTAATCCTTTGATTGGGAATGTCTGTGTGTTGCTTTCAGCAATGCCTGCTGGTAGTTCGACAGCGATGCTGGCTCAGCGTTATGACGGTAACACTGATTTTGCCTCAAAACTGGTATTCGTTTCGACGTTGCTCTCACTGGTGACCTTGCCGTTGATTACCTTTGTTTTCAACCAATTCTGATCCATATCGCTGATATGGATTTTTTCTATCCAACTGGCCAGATCTGGTCAGTTAAAAATGTTACGGCATTGTAAAAAAATCAAATATTTGTTATAATTAAGTAACAAAGGTTCGGTTTACTGTATTGTTAGGTCAACCGATAATCTTATTCAAAGTCCGCTGAGACTTTTGATGATCAAGGGAGAAAGACAATATGTTCATATACAGTAAATCCAACCAACGACGTTTGATTGTAATATTTGTCCTGTTGACAATGATATTGGCCTTGGGCTTTGTAGCTAGTTCAATCAGGGAAAACAATTCAACCAGCCAAACCGGAAGCGCAACTGACGATACCAATCAGACCCCGGTTGCCAACACCGATGCTATTGAGACTAAAATCGATCAGGTCATCGCCACGATGACCATTGAAGAAAAAGTGGCCCAACTTTTTGTTGTCACACCGGAAGCCTTGACTGGCTATGACCGGGTTACTATCGCCAGCGATGTGACCAAAACGGCGCTGGAACAATATCCAGTGGGAGGTCTGGTTTATTTTGATGAAAATATCGTCAGTGAAGACCAGATTACAACCATGCTGGCCAATGTTCAATCATATGCCCAGGAAATCGAGGGAATGAACCTGTTCACCTGTATCGATGAAGAGGGGGGCATGGTTGCCCGTATCGCCAACAATCCAGCTTTCGATGTCGAAAGTTTTGCGAATATGAATACGGTGAAAACAGCTGCCCAAGCCGCAAATATCGGGGCGACTATCGGAGCTTATTTGAGCCGTTATGGTTTTAATTTGGACTTTGCACCGGTTGCCGACGTGATCACCAATCAGGATAATACCGTAGTCATTGAGCGTTCATTTGGTAGTGATCCTGAAACGGTATCCAGTCTGGCTTTGGAAGTTTTCAAAGGCCTTGATCAAGCCGGGGTATTGGCTACATACAAACATTTCCCTGGACATGGAGCGACTTCGATTGATACTCATGAAGGCTATGCTTACACCAATAAGAATTTCGAAGAGCTAAGTGAGTCGGAATTGATTCCGTTTGCAGATGCGGTTGAAAATCAAGTGCCACTGATCATGGTTTCCCATATAAGTCTTCCGGCGGTGACCGGAGACAATGTCCCAAGCTCCCTGTCATCAAAAATAATCGGAGGCATTCTCCAGGATGAACTGGGTTATCAGGGTATGATCATAACCGATTCGTTAAGCATGGGCGCCATCACCAACTACTACACGTCAGCCCAGGCCGCAATCGCAGCGATTCAGGCCGGCAATGATTTGCTCTTGATGCCTGAAAACTTCGAGGAAGCCTATCAAGGGGTTATTGAGGCCGTGGAAAACGGCGAGATTTCAATCGACCGGATTGAGACTTCGCTGCGTAAAATAGTCAAAACCAAACTTAATCTCACTCAGGCCAACTGAGTATGACCGCACCTTTGGGTGCGGTTTTCTATGCAGTGGCTGATTGGTTGTTTCCTAACAAAAATAATTAAGCAAATCGCTTTTTAATTGCCGATTTATTTGGTATACTTTGGAAAATAAAATTGGGGGAGGAATATCATGAATTACAATATTTCAGGTGTTTGTTCAAAGATGGTCTCGTTTGACCTGGAGAACGGAAAATTGAAAAATGTCAAATTTGTCGGAGGATGTCCGGGAAATCTCGCGGCTATCGGTAAGATTGTTGAGGGGATGGAACCGCAGTTTGTCATCGATCGATTCAAGGGGAATACTTGTGGGGCTAAAAAAACTTCATGTGCTGATCAGTTCGCATTGGCTCTGGAAGCGGAAATTGCCAAAGGATAATTAAAGCGCCGGAGCGCTTTTTTTTGTTTCTTGAATGAGTTGGGTGTACAATTAAGAAAAAGGGCATTGATGTGGAGGTGACGAGGATGAAAGGAACAAGGGTGTTTTTGACCGGAGCTAGCGGGCAGATGGGATATGCCAGCTTTTTAAGACTTTATGACTGCAAGGACATTTCCCGGATTGTGGTATTGCTGCGAAATTCCCGCCGCAATCATCAGCTCTTTGACAAGTACAAAAAGGATCTCCGGGTTGAAATGATCTGGGGCGACCTGAAGAACTTCGAGGATATTTATCAAGGCGTGTTAAAAAGCAACCTGGTCATTCACATGGGGGCTTTGGTTTCGCCCCAGGCCGACTATCAAGCCCAAGAGGCGATGGCGGTCAATTACGGTTCGACAGTTAACATCCTCAAGGCGATTTCAATTCAAAAGCGAAGCGATGAAGTCCGGCTGATCTATATCGCAACTGTCGCTCAAACAGGAGACAGAATGTGGCCGATTCATTGGGGGCGGGTCGGTGACCCGATCAAACCAAGTATTTTTGATTATTACGCGGTAAGTAAAACAGCAGCGGAACGGGCAGTAATCGAATCGGGCCTTAGCTATTGGATTTCCTTGCGTCAGACCGGAATCCTGTCGGCCCAGATGGCTAAAATCAAGGATCCGATAATATTCCATAACGGTTTGAACAACGTACTTGAATATGTTTCCGATCGGGATTCTGCCCGGCTGATTGAAAATATCACTGTCGCAGTGGCTCGAGATGAACTTGAGGAGGAATTTTGGAAAAACATCTACAATATCGGAGGGGGCAAAAGTTGCCGGATCACCACCCTGGAGCTGTATCAAAAGATTTACGGTGAAATCCTGGGAATCAAGAAGCTTGACTATGTCATCAAGCCCAAGTTGTATGCGACTCATAATTTCCATGGCCAATACTATCTTGACAGCGAATTTCTCGAACAAAGGTTTCACTTCCGCCAGGATGGCATGGATTATTTTTATGAATTGGTGCGTCAGGAAATGGGGCTGTTGGTGCCGATATCAAGGCTGGTTTGCCGACTGCCTTGGGGTAAATTGCTGATGGGAAAAATCCTGGTTTCCGGGTTCAGGAAACTGGCAGGTCAACCCCACGGTCCGCTTTATTTTGTCACAAAAAATAAGACCGCTAAGCTTGACGTCTTTTTTGGCGGCCTTGAGAAGTGGCAGCAACTACCCGAACAACTTAGTAATTTTCAAGTACCCGATGATTACAATCAGGTCATTATGATCGACCACGGTTATGATGAAACCAAACCGGAAGCTCTGCTAGATCTTGATGATGTCAAAGCGGCCGCCAAATTCCGGGGCGGGAGTTGTCTTTCAAAAGCAATGGTTACCGGCGACTTGGATACAAAATTGGATTTTTGCTGCGGGTTCAACCATCGTTTCTTGGCCTCGCCGCGCCTGGTGCTTAAAACCGGACATTGGTGTCCGGTATGCGAGAACAAGAGTTGGAATTACCAAGCCCGGGCCAAAGTTGATCCCTTTTTCAACCAGGTATGGGCACCTTTGACGGATGAATTGGAGGTTGGAGAAATTGAAAAAATGATAAAACCCGAAGAAATCATTTAAATAATTTCCAAATAATGTAAGCGGTTTGACTAAATCTGAATAATAGCGTATTATTATCTTGCACTACGTTTTTAAAGTTTTTGGTTGAACAAAACAAAAGGGAATCATCCGGCCCCAACCGGGTGGTTCGAAGGGGGAAAAATGAGTTCGAACGGATTCACATTTATTCAGTTCTGTAATGAAAGATTAACCAATACCAACGAGCACAACATCGCATTAAACCTCGTCAAAAACATTGAAAAAATCCATGACCAGACTTTGGAGTCAATTGCTTTTGATGCCAATATTTCCACGGCATCAGTCAGCCGGTTTATTTCGAAAATCGGATTTGACTCTTTTCAGGATTTCAAGCGAAAAATGGAGTCATTCAACAACAATTTGATTTTTTACCGGCATATCGGCCATACCCAGCGATTCATGGCCAGTACGCTTGAAAAGATGGGGGAATCACTCTTTGATGATGCCATCAAGAACCTGCAGCAGACTAGGAATACTCTTGATTATGACAAATTGAAAGAAATCGTCGACGTGCTTACCAGTGGCAAGAATGTGGTCATTGTCGGCGATTCCCATGAATTGCGGGATTTCTATACCTTGCAACTTGATTTGATTTGCAACGGGATTTCAACCTTTCTGGTGAATTTCCATGAAGTCGACGCCGGGTATGTAAGTCATTTTCATGAAAATGATGTCCTGGTATTCATTTCGGTTTTCAGCGGTTGGATGGGTGAGCAGCAAACCGCCATCTTGAACAAGGCTCGAAGCCAAAAAATGAAGGTTGTCATCTTCGCTCAGGAAAGTGAGATGTTTGATGCCTTCGGTGACATCGTCTATCAGTATGGGATTTCCAACAGTGTCAATGATGGCTATTATTCTTTACCGTATCTCAACCGTCTGATTTCGGAAATGATCTATTATCAAAAATAATCAGAACTGAAGACACCGGATTTCCGGTGTCTTTTTGATTTTGCGCAAAAAAAGACGGAACTGGTCCGTCTAAAAAGGAGAAGATGATTATAAGATTTCTTCGACATATTCCAAAAGAACTTTTTTGTCGAACTTGCCGTTTCGACGGGCTTTTTTTTCTTTGTGGACTTCCAGTTCGTCGCGCGTGATATCATGGATTTTTTCCAGCGCCTCGATTACTTCCAACAAGTCCGAGAGTTCGTTGATGATATCGCGTTTTGAAGTCGACCGTGCCAACTCTTCCGCTTCTTCTTTAAGCTTGTTGTTCAACCGGGCAATGTACTCTTCGTCTTCCAAAATCCGGTATTTGACTTTCTTGTTGTCGGCTTCGATTATTTCAGGGATATTGTCACGAACCAGTTTTTCGTAAATCAGTTTCATTATTCCCACCACCTTTATCTCATTTTATCATCTTATTGTCACTATTCCAAGCAGGATGTTCACTGATTGTCATGCAATAAAAAAACCGACACTGTTGCCAATGTCGGTTTTGGTTCTATGCCAGAGCAGTTTCGTCGTCGATGCCTTGGTTGTTTTCGTCAAAAGCGATTCGTTTGAGTGTCGGTTGCATGTATTTCAGGAATACCCCGATCATCTTACCGGTCAGAATTGCCGAAATAATGGTTCCTTCACGGATAACCATATTTCCGCTTAAGAACATCAGGGAAATGATGACTCCGATTCCCACGAAAAGCAAATCGAAGATGATTTTTGATTTTGAAAATGGCATCTTGAATCTTTGCGCGAAGGCCAGATTCAATCCTTCCGGTGCATTTGGTACGATATCCATAACAATATAGATGGCCGCCCCGAAGGCACAAACCACGATTCCGATGATCATTACCGCAAATTGTTGCAGGTAGGTGGTCGGAGTGATGAAGCTAAGCAGATCGCCAGTCAGGTTGATGAAGTACCCGAATGCGAAACTGAAGACCGACTGCAGCAGGTTTTTCTTCTTGAAATCCTTTTTTAGCAGGAAGATCTGAATCACGACGAATACGGTATAAGATATTGTGGTTACCATACCCAGGTTGACTCCGGTCGCCAAACTGATTGGCAAGTTGAATGCCGAGACTGGTGAGATTCCCAGTCCGGAAATGATTGAAAGATTGACCCCGATGGTGATAATGAACAGTCCCAACAGGTACAGGAATAAACGATTGAATGTTTTCATATGTTTTAACGCCTCCGTGTTACAATTTATTTAATAAGTCAGACCCAATTAATTGACTAACTTCATTGTAACGGGAAAAGCCTAATATGTCTAATACTTATTTTAAATAGTTAACTATGCTAATTATGCATGATAGAAAGCGTCCAGAAACTTCCGCATGACTGGAGAGTGGGTCTGATTCTTTTTCCAGACCAAAACGGCATTCGAGGTTAATTCCGGTTTGAAGGGGATAAAGCGGATTTCGTGATGTTGATAATTATAGAAAGCGCCCTCGATTGTGATGACATTGCCGATTTCATTGGCTACCAGCGAGATGGCGTTGGAAAGCAGGGTATAAGTGGCGACATAATCGATTTCCCGGTTGTATTTGGTCAGCCAACTTTTGATTTCGTTTTGGAGCAGGGCCCTTTTGGTGGTTATCAACGGCAAATCGAGCAGTTCCTTGGGGGTGATGGATTCCCGGCTGGCCAGGGGGTTGGAACTGTTAACCAGAATGCCCCAGCGGTCGACCTCACTGAGCCGGATGAAATCATATTTGTTGATATTGACCGGTTCGATTAAAATCCCGACATCAAGCAGGCCTTGATCGAGACGTTCCTTAATATGGTCGGCGTCACCGGTGTACAGATTGTAGGTCACTTTGGGGTGGCTCGATGCAAATGACTTGATTACTTTGGGCAGGGTCTTGTGGGTGGCCAGGCACTCGGCGGTTCCGATATTGATTTCACCGATCAGTTCGCCTTCGTCGGAAACCAGGTCCTTGACGGTCTTTTCGACCATCCCCAAAATTTCGCTGGCCCGGGATTTGAGCAGGTTGCCTTCCTGGGTCAGTTCGACTTTGCGTTTGCCCCGTTTGAGCAAAACGACTCCCAGTTCATCTTCGAGCTGCATGATTTGGCGGCTCAGGGCCGGTTGGGAAATATGGAGTGACGCAGCGGCTTTGGTTATATTGCCTTCAGTGGCTACCGCGAGAAAATAGTGCAGACTTTTCAATTCCAATTTGATCACCTCTATCTAATTTTACTGTTTTTACAAAACAAAATCCATAAATTATGTAGAAAAGGTTTAATTGGATGATTATTATGTGAAACTTTTGCTTATTTTCAAGTGCCGTATTATAATGAAGTAGTAAGGAGAATGACTTATGAAAACAAAAATCATCGACATCAATAATACTGTAGAAGACGTTTATGCGATCAGGCTCGAATGTCCCGAAAACTATCACTGGATTCCGGGTCAGTTCCTCAAAATCTCGATTCCTGACAAAACCAAGGAATTCCGGATTTTTTCGATTGCCTCGATTCCTGAGGAAAAGGTGATCCTGCTGGGAACCAAGTCGCGCGGTGAAGACATCTCGGATTTCAAGAAAATCCTGTTTTCGCTAAATCCTGGTGATGAAGTTGAAATTTCCCCTGCCTCGGGAATGTTCAATTTCAAAGATGAAACCACGCCGATTGTGATGTTTGCTTCGGGAATCGGAATCACCCCAATTCTCTCGTTGATCAAAGCCCTTAAAAGCGATCAGCCAGTCGAGCTGGTTTATGCCTGTCTGGGTGAATATTACTTCAAAGATGAAGTTGAAGCAATTATTGCCAAAAAGCCGAATATCAAAATTCACTATACAGTTACCGTGGAGCAAACCACTGACCAGCTGATGGCCCTTTGCGACAAGTACCAGAATACAGCGTATTATTATACCTCGGGTTCACCGGGAGTCATCAAAGCAGTCCAAAACAATTATCTTGACCACGGCATTGAAAAGAGCCGGTTGGTATCCGACAGTTTCGTCGGTTATTGATTTGACAGTCATCACTACACCCAGTTATCGCATATTATGATAACAGGGTGTTTTTCGTTTTGATAAATAGTTTGCAATAAGCATTTACTTATATTATAATCAGTTAAGATACACATGAAACCCATTTTGCGAAATCCAAAGGGTTTGATGGTTTTCTTTTTGTTAAATTGCGAGTTTACTCGGGTTGATTTGGTGGCAGATTATGAATGATATTTTAGAAGAAATTAAACAGAGATTGGCGATTTTCCCGGGGATTTATGATTATATCCGGATTGTCGATCCCGTTGACAAAACGCAAACCGGTCTGGAACAGCCAGAAAGGCCGGAATTCACAGCTCATTGTCACCGTTTTTGGGGAAATGGCAGACCTTGTGAAAATTGTGTCTCAATGCGGGTGCTCAATTCCCACAAACCGGCTCATAAAATCGAAATCAAGGATAACAATATCTATCTCATTCAGGCTCTGCCGGTTGTTTTCAACGGTAATCGCCATATAGTGGAGATGATTCAGGAAGTCGAACGCGACCAGATTGTTTTGAAAGACCGGGATGTCGATGTAAGTCTCCAGGAATTTGTCAAACGGCTCAACAATCAGCTGGTTGTTGATGAACTGACTCAGGTATACAATCGCCGCTATATTGATGAACGCCTGCCCGGGGATCAAAAAAAGGCCCTAGCCAAGGGCACTCAGGTCACCATCGCGATGGCTGATATCGACTTGTTCAAAAAAATCAATGACACATATGGCCATACCACAGGAGACCATGTCCTGATTGAAGTGGCCAAGATCATCAAAGGATCAGTCCGCTCATCTACTGACTGGGTGGCCCGCTTTGGGGGCGAGGAATTTGTGATTGTCCTGAATGACACCACCAGTGAAAAAGCTTATCAAGTGATTGAAAAAATCCGGGTCAAGATTGAAAATCATGTCTTCAACTACAAGGATGAGACGTTCAGGGTTACCTGCAGTTTTGGTGTGGCCCAAGTCAGCGAAACTGAATATGATTTCAACACCATCATCGATCCGGTCGACGCCTGTCTTTATCAGGCCAAGACCAGCGGCCGCAACCGGACTGTGATGAAATAAGGAAAGGGGGAGCGATAATGGAACAAAAAAGAGAAATTGACCATGAAAAGAGTGGTAAAGTTGAGTTTAGTCGCAGTAAAAACCCCTGGAAACCGATTTTTGTCTATGTGCTTGTCGGTTATTTATGGGTTCTTTTCTCCGATCAGGTTCTGGCCTTTATCGTCAGTGATTACGAGAGCTACATGCTGTTTCAATCATACAAGGGAACCTTCTATGTCCTGGCTACAGCCGTACTCTTGTTTTTTGTGATTCGCTATGATTATTCCAAGATTGTCGACTTGTCCCAGGATCTTTCAAATAACAATCGGACTTTGAGGGAAAATACATTAAGTCTGGAAACGACCAAAAACGAACTCAAAGACAAGGTAGCACATCTAAACGATGCCATGAACGAACTGCTGCTCCAAAAGCAGTTTTCCAATGAAATCTTCAACAATTCCACCACGGCAATCATTATCTGGAATATGGAAGGTGAGATTATCGAAGTCAACAACTATTTTCGGGATATGTTCGGTTTTCAGGCTGAAGAGCTCAGGGACAGTGAATGTTACCAGAAACTGTTTCTTGAAGCCGATGGCGATCATATCAGTTTTCTTCATGCTCAGGTCAAGAGTTTGAAAAGTCTGCGAAATATTGAACTGAAGATGTCCACCAAAGAGAATCGGGAAATCTATATGCTATGGAATTGTACCGTGGCAAAAAATCCCAATCTCGACGAAATGTCGGTGATCTGCTTTGGGGTTGATATGACCAGTGAAAAGCTTAAAGAAAAGAAAATCACCGAGTTGGCCTATCAGGATCAACTGACCAAACTCGATAACCTGATTGTGTTCCAACGGGATGTCGATTCGTTGATCGCGGCCAAACGGGAATTCAATTTATTCTTTCTGGATCTTGATAATTTTCGGCACCTTAACGACATCCATGGCCACGATGCCGGGAACATGTTTATCAGGCATTTTGCATCAACTCTGAAAAACAACTTCCCTGACTGTCGCGTCTACCGCTGGGGCGGTGATGAGTTCATGATTCTTGATTTTGATGTGCGACCAGGGGTCTGGCAAAAACGGGCTGACCAACTGTTGAAAATGGCGAAAACCCCGTGGTACAAAAAAGGCTTTACCTATCATCCTTCAGCTAGCATCGGGGTGGTTGAACATCCCTTGCATGGCAACGTCCCGGTAGAGCTGATCAAGAATATCGACCTGGCTTTGCATGAATCCAAGTGTAAAGGTAAAAATCGGGCGACCAGATATCAATCCCGGTTTCAAAAAGAGATCGAAACAAAGCTCTTGATCGAAAGTTCGATCCGGGAGATGCTTGAAAATAACTGCTTCATGCTCAATTATCAACCAATCTACAAACTTGACTCCAAGAGTGTCGCTGGAGTTGAAGTGTTGTTGCGCTGGTCGGGTGATTCTTATCAGTTCAATACCGGACAGTTGATTTCTGTGGCCGAGGAAACCGGTCAGATACTGGAAATTGACCGCTGGGTTATTGAGAATGCCTTTGACTTTTTCCAGAAAAATTTAAGAGGACGTCAGATCACCCTGTCGATCAATATCTCGGCCCAAACAGTAGAATCGCCCAAGACGACTGACTTTCTGGTTAGATGCATTGAAAAATATCACATCGAGCCTAGATTGATTGAATTCGAATTGACCGAACATTCTTTGATCAACAATCTCGACAACAGTCTCAAGCTGATCAAATCTCTCAAAGATATGGGGTTCCATGTGGCGCTTGATGATTTTGGAACCAAATACTCATCATTCAATTATCTGATCAATTTCCCGTTCGACCGTTTGAAAATCGACAAGTCCTATATCGACAATATCACTAGGAAGCAAAACGACATGCTGGTAGTGCACCATCTGATTTCCTTGGCGAAATCACTGGGGATTGCCACTGTCGCCGAGGGAGTCGAAGCTCGAAGCCAGTATCAATTGCTTGAAAAGCTCAATTGCAATTATGTTCAGGGTTACTTCCTTTCCAAACCGGTGAGTCAGGATGAAGTGCTAAAAATTCTATAATATTCAAAAATGCACCATAATCAAGAGTTTTGATTACGGTGCATTTTAATTTTAATTAAAGATAATTTTCGTCAGGTTTGTTTACAATCGGTACGATTTTTCCTGATTTGACCAATTCAATGAAGATAGCGGCCAAATCGGGATCGAATTGGGTCCCGGCACATTTTCCGACTTCCATCAAAGCAAATTCAATACTGCGGGTATCTTTGTAGGCTCTTTTTGAGAGCATAGCATCGAAACTGTCGGCAATACAGAGAATTCTTGCGAACAAAGGAATGTCGTTGCCACGCACCCCGCGGGGATAACCATTACCATCGTAACGTTCATGGTGACCGATAACGGCTGGAATGACGTAGGTAAGCGATGGAATATGTTTGATGATGCTGACTGAATTTTCAACATGGGTATTCATGATTTCCCGCTCATGGTCGGTCAGACGACCTTTTTTGTTGAGGATGTTTTCATCAATACCGATTTTACCGATATCGTGAAGCAGGGCTGCTTCTTTGATGATTTCGATTGAATCTTTGTCCATATTGAGACCGAAGGCCAACTCGGTAGCATAATAGGCTACATTGTTTGAATGCGAGAAGGTGTAGTGGTCTTTGGTGTCGATTGCAGCTGTCAGAGCATAGATAGCTGCGGCATATTCGGAATAGACTTCCGATTTATGTTCGACTTCTTCGTAGTCATCGTTCCGTTTGACAATTTGACCGGTTGAGATCCGGATATTGTTTTTACCGTTCCGTTTGACATGATAGATTGCCAGCTCGGCATCATTGATCAATTCGGTGACGTTATTGGCCAAAAACGGAATAGTCGAGATCCCGCAACTAACGGTGATCCGTTTCATTTTGTAGTTTTTCCGTTTGGAATTGATTTCGTTGATTTGTCTGACTATTTTTTCAGTTACCAGTTTGGTCTGGTTGACATCATAGTTCGGGAAGACACAGGCGAATACCTTGGAATCGTATCTGGCCGCTAATCCGATGCCTTCCATAGTGGCTTCGATAATCCGGGCGGTTTCGATCAAGACCGAATCACCGGCACTGTATCCGTAAAGCTGATTGTAAAGTTTGAAATCGTCGATATTGAAAATCGCGATTGAAATAAGACCGTCACGGCGTTTGGCTTCGAGCTCGTTGAGGCTCGAAAGGAAATATTTCCGATTCAGAAGTTTGGTCAGGTCATCTTTTCTGGCTTCGTTATAAACCGTTTCGTAAAGTTGGGCTTTGGAAAGGGCGGTTGAAGCGATGATATTGATACTCTCCAGGAAAGTCAGGTCATCCTCAGTGAAACGACCGTTCTTGTTCTTGTTGGTAAGCATGAGGATTCCGACCAGCTTGTTGTTATCGACTAACGGGACCAGACATTCGATACCCAGATAGACGATTTCCTTTTTTTCTTCGATCCACAATGACTTGTAGGCATTGAGATTTCGAAATTCGCTCGCAAGCAGGCTGTCGTTGCGGTTTGAAAGCAGAGTTACCAGCGGATTGTTGTATTCGAGTTTGAAATCGATATTGTTCAACGGATTCGAGGTGCTGGCAACCCGGTAAATCTTATCGGCTTCATCAGGAAGCATTACGTATATTTCCTGAACATCAAGGGTGTCCTTGACGATATGAACTATCAGCCGGGAAATGTCCTTGACTTCAAGCGTGCTAAGAACATTGGATTTGAAATCTTTGAGGATTGAATTTCTGGTTGATTCATCCGAGATGTAGATTCGATCGATGAATATTTCCATCAAGCGGTAGAATACAAAGGCCAACAGCGTGAAAATCATTGCGACGAACATGATGATATGTTCATCAGAAACGTTGAAATTGGATTTCAGGGTTATTTCGATGAATTTGACACTGTTCATCAGGATTGCTACTGAAGTCAATCCGGAAATTCCATAAACCACCCATTTTGAGATCAACAGATCAAGGCGGAACAGTTTTTTACGATATAAAGTATAAAATAAGATAAAGACGAAGATTACACTGGAAATGATGTCGGTTGGCATCCCATTGATAAATGGAAGTACCGTCAGAATATTTCCGATAAACAGCACCAGCAAGCCAATCTTGATCGGGTTGAACACACTTTCCTGAATGTGGTTGCGCTTTGACAGTCCAAAGAGGATCACCAAAGTATAAATGACAAACAGGGCCGGGAAGACAAACAGGAATACTGCTGTCCACGAGGCGTGATAAACGAAGATTGTCTGACCGATCTCATTGACGATCATTTCCGGAGCTTCCAGGAATATTTCCCAGATGGTATTGATGACTATAGTCACAATACTGAAGCCCAGAAGGACATAGTCGATCAGATTTCTTTTCAGTTGGCCAGTGTTCTTGACATAAGATAAAACCGCATACGGGGCTAAAATTATTCCAGCCAGCGACAGATCATACCAGATTTTGGTCGCATCGAGAAACTGGATCCGCATCAACAAAGAACCGCCGGACCAAAGGGTAAAGATGATAAGCATCAGAATGAATGAATTCACGATTGGATTTTTCTTGGCTGCCAAAAAGGCCAGCAGCAGAAAACTATAACAGGCAGTCGCTATCAGAGGTATGAAAGTATACTCAATCATATTTGACCCCCGTGTACTCGCCGACTCGTTGCTGGATGTCAACAAGATCTTTTACTGAGTGTTTAGACGGGTTGAAAGATCTCATCTTGGTTCCATAGACACTTTCGTACTTGGCAAAGGTGCCGCAACGCAAAATCGTAATTTTAAGTGGATTCATTCCTAATATTTGTTTTAAAGCTACGTAATCGGAATCGATATATCTAAAATAGATCCCCAATTGACTTTCCAGGATATCTTTAAGGTAAGCCGATTCGATCAGGGTATTCTGGTCGAGTTCGACGTACATATGAAGAAGCGGTTTGTTTTCTTCATTATATTCCTTGGTGATTGTATAGTTGCTGATATCAAGGTTTGATAATTTGATGACTCTTTCAATCAGTTCCTGGGTGATTCTGGTGAAGCCGGCAATATCGATTACATCAGGTGCCCGGTCCACGAATTTGAATCTTGGCAAGCCTTTTTCGTTCTTACCGACAACTCGGTAAACATCTTTGATGCGGTAGCGCATGAAAGCTCCGCCGCGAAGAACCGAGATTACCAGTTCGTATACTGCACCGACTTCAAGTTCATTGAAGAGATAGGTTTTCGGATTCAATTCAGGATTGTCAACCAATTTGTACATATCGGATTCCTTGATGAATTCAAAGAAGCAGACATCGGGGAAGAAATACATCCCGTTGCGGTTGAAATCTTCGGCTCCGATCAGTGAAGGTTCGGTCCCGGCGAAAAGTTCCAGCGGTTCGATGCCCCACATTTCAGTCAGTTCATCCTTGTAGCAGTCGCTGTCCGCCCCGGTAATCATATAACCCTTCATCTTGAAGAAGTCCTTAGGCATGATATCGCGGTTTTCTTTTTTGGAAATGCTGCGTGAACGGATGTATTTGAAGATGGTTTTTAGCGACAATTTCCGGCTTGATGATCCTGAAGAACCGCCAGATGCCATTGATGAGAAGCTTTTTGAAATATAGTAGGCCACCGAAGCCAGCCCGAAAAAGTAGTCGATTCCTTTTTCCATTCCCATTTTGAATCCCAGTTTGTTCCGCTCGGAGAAACTCATGCTTTCGGCATCTTCGACATTGGGCAAGAACTCGATATCGGTATGCATTGCCAACGCCCGAGGCAACAGTCCGGTTGCAAAAGGCAATGGCGCCAGACCGTAAAGGAAAGTGTCGTTGTTTTCAACGGTGAAACGGTACTTTTCTTTGGATGAGGCCATAATGACACAAGCCATGGTATTGTCCCGGAATGATTCGATCATTTCAGAACTGTAAGGTGCCAGCTTGATGGGATGTTTGCCACCTTCCCAGGTGGTTTTGATCCAAATCACTGCTTTGGCTGGCAACATTTCATCTTTTTTGAGCAGGAGAATATCAGCGTAGTCCTGATAGTCGGTCAATGGGAATTCATGTCGGAAGTCTTCGATAGTTGCAAAATTCTTTTTGAGGAGCGATTGGCCCAAAGGTGATTTTTGCCATAAATCGAGCTGTTCTTTCATCAGACGATTTTGAATAGCCATAAATTCATCTATCGATAAATCCACAAAACTGCAGTATTCATCCCAGATTTGCTTTTTAGTTTTAGATTTGTAATCGTCTTTGAAACTCATAGTAACTATCTCCTTCTAGAAATTATCCGCTTAATAGCTTCGGGGCTTGGTATCAGAAACGATACCTCGTTTTTGTAATCTTCGTAATCATCGAACAGTCTGATAAAAGTGTAGTTGTCTTGGAAGACAATGTAGATCAGATTCATCAAACAGGCGATAATTGCGAAAATGGTAAATGTATAATTGGTTAATGCCAGAGCCAGGCAGGCGTACATCAGGATAAACCAAAGTACCCCGATATGTCGTGAAAGTCCGTACATTCCGGTTCGAATCACCTTATTGGCTTGATTCTGGTCAATGTAGGTGTCCTTAAATGGCAAGGAAAAGAACAAGGTATATATCAAGAGCACAAAAAATATAAGTGCACACGTGAGTAAATAAATGGTTGTGAAGTTGATTTCAACATCATTTATTATCTGGCTGATCAGGAACAGATTTTCAGTGGTGAAGATCAGCGTCCCGATGATAAACAGCTTGTTTAATATTTTACTATTTATAGTTAATGAGTTGATATCGTAGATGATATACAACAAAAATACTCCAATTGTTATCAAATAATAAATCATGTTACAATCCCCCAACGTCATTTTACCACTAATTTTAGAATATTTCTAATAATTTTAAAAAATAATCGATAAAAAATGCGATTTTGTGGCATAAAGGCTAAAATTTTCGATTATTGTCTTAAAAGTGTTTGATATATCCTAAATTAATTTGTTTATTTCGCAAAACGAGTAATAATACACTTGTAAGAATTACCGCAATAATACCTTCGTTAGTAAAATAAAGCTACGTCTGAGCTCTCTATTTAAGAAACTAATGCGCAATAAATGAACGTATTAAAGTATACTAGTGTGAATTAAAATAAATATGTTACACACTAGTAAAATAAGACTCGTTTGTGATAATGGTACAAAAAACTATTGAATACCCGCTCCGATCTGACTGAATCTGGTTATCAAAGCAACTGGTTGTTGATAATAAGGAGGAAGTTGTCAAAAGCCATTTGAAACAAAGTTTCACAAAAAAAGGATAAATTCCAAAAATGATGAAAACAAATTATATATCCGAGTCAAAGTGTTTACATTTGAACCAAATTACCTAAAATAAGGTATATAACCAAAGGAGGCTTAATTTGTGAAAAGAAAATTACCCGAAAAATTCTATTGGGGTGGTTCGGTATCTTCATTTCAGACTGAAGGGGCCCGTGGTGAAGGTGGCAAGGGACTTTGTATCTATGATGTCCGTCCCACCAATCCGGAGTTCACCGACTGGTCGGTGGCAATCGATTCCTATCACCGTTATGATGAAGACATCGCTTTGATGAAAGAGATGGGATTCAACTTCTATCGTTTTTCAATCTGTTGGGCGCGAATCATTCCTAATGGCGACGATCAAGTCAATGAAGAAGGAGTCAAGTTCTACAGCGATCTGATCGACAAACTGATTGCAGCTGGAATTGAACCGATGATCACTCTGGTTCATTTTGACATGCCCTACAAACTGGTCAAGGAATACAATGGCTTTGCATCGAGATTTGTCGTTGACTGTTTTGAAAGATATGCCCGCGTCTGTATCGAACGTTTCGGTGACCGCGTCAAACATTGGATGAGTTTCAATGAACAGAATCTTCATGGGATGATGCTGCGGGTATCCAATGCCGAGGAAATTCCCGATGGGGTCAACCCGGCCAAACATCTATATCAGGTGAACCATAATGTCTTCATCGCTCATTGCAAGGCGGTCAAAGCATTGCGGGAACTGCAACCTGATGCTCAGTTTTGCGGGATGAATGCGGTAACCAATATTTATCCGCTGACCAACACTCCAAAAAACAATCTGTTTGCCTGGCAGGCATACCAATATATGAATGGATTCCATTGCGACGTGTTTGCCCGGGGTAAATATCCGGATTACATGATTGCTTATCTGGAAAACCGTGGTTGGATGCCGACCTTCGAAGAGGGCGATGACAAACTGCTGCAATACACGGTCGATTACATCGCTTTTAGCTATTATCGTTCGAATACAATCACCGAAGGTGAATTCGACTATAAACGGCCATATCATGAAATCGTCCGTGAACACACTGTGGTCAATCCTAATCTCGATTCCAATGAGTGGAAATGGGAAATCGATCCGATTGGATTTAGATGGACCCTCAATGATCTGGCGGCCCGTTCCGACTTGCCGGTGTTCGTTTTGGAAAACGGAATCGGATGGCGCGAAGAATTGGATGAAAACGGGACAGTTGAAGATGATTACCGAATCGATTACCATCGCGAACATATCAAGGAAATGAAAAACGCGATTATCGAAGAAGGTGTTGACTGTCTTGGCTATGTGACTTGGGGACCAATCGATATCCCCGCCAGCATGTGTGATATGTCGAAACGTTATGGTTTCGTCTTTGTCAATCGAACCAACAAGGATCTTCGCGACCTGGCCAGAATCCCCAAAAAATCATTTGCCTGGGTCAAGCGAGCCTTCGAATCCAACGGCGAGGACCTTGGTTAGGTTAAATGATGGAAATTGTGGCTAAAATTGGTAGTTATTAACCAGCTGCAGTTCTTAAAAAAGGTTTCGGGCCGACAGGTGATTGTTTTTCCATCGAAACCGGAGCTATTCATGCCATTGGAGCGGGCATGGTGATAGCTGAAATTCAAAAAAGTTCCAACTCCACTTATCGGGTTTTCGATTTCAACCGCCGGGACGTAGATGGCAATCCCCGATAACTACCCATCGACAAGGCTGCTGAAGTTTCGAAACTTATCCCCAACTCGAAAACCGGAGAACCTCACGGTGCCGTGGAAAAATTAGGCACCAATGAGCGCATGTTGCTCACCAAGAACGATTATTTCAGTTGTACCAGACACACCCTCAATGAGTCGGTCAAACTCGAAATTACGCCTGAAAGTTTTCAGGCATTGACAATAATAGAGGGTAAGGGAAAAATTACCGCCGGCAGCACGTCACTTGATTTGGTTGCCGGTGATTGTATCTTCATTCCGGCCTAGCCGGGTGAGTGCGAAATTGCAGGCAAGGGTAGCTTTATCTTGATAAAATTATAAATATCCGATGATTGCAACTTCCGGAGTCTTTTGATTACTTCCTAAATATGTAGCAATATTTACTTCTTGCCCTCCGGAAGGGGCAATCATAGTTAATGAAAGTGGCTCTGGCCACTTTTTAATTTGTTTTGGTTTACTGATGAGACGGCCTGTGTTACAATACGGTCGCTGGTTAGTAGTCAAACCCAGGATAAAAAACTAAGATTTTATTTCCTCAGGCTCTCGACTATTATCGAAGGAGGAGAATATGAAAAACAGTAACTATTTGAAAAATATGATCATCAACGGGTTGATTGCGGCTCTTTATGCGGTTCTTACCGTTGCAGTCTATCCCCTGAGCTATGGCCAAATTCAGATGCGCTTTTCCGAAGTGATGGTCTTTTTGGCATTTTACAACAAGAAATTCATTCCCGGTCTGGTTCTGGGGTGCTTTATTGCCAACATCCCATCCTCTTTGGGCTTGATGGATATGGTTTTTGGAACCTTGTCAACTTTGATTGTGACAGTGGTGATGTACCGGCTTGACAACCGTTTTGTGGCGGCACTGGCTGGCGGAATCATTACCGGACTGATTATCGGAGCGGAACTGTACGTGGCCTTGGATCTTCCGTTTGCTCTGACTGCATTCTACGTCTTTGCCGGGGAAGCGGTTGTTTTGATTGCCGGAGCGATCCTCTTTGGTCTGATTGAAAAAAATGAACGAATAATGGCGATAATCAAAGCCAAATAAAAACATCGGAATATTTCCGATGTTTTTCTATGACTATTTTTTGATTTTTCTGAATTTGTGCTCTGGCAGGCTGATCATCACCTGGGTGTTGGCCGGTACCGAAGATGTGATGAAACTGTTTCCGCCAATTACGGTATTTTTACCGATTACGGTTTCTCCACCCAAAACAGTGGTATTGGCATACAAGACCACGTTGTCTTCGATGGTCGGATGACGTTTGACTCCTTTAAGGCCTTGTCCTTTGGCAGTCGAAAGGGCGCCGACAGTGACTCCCTGGTAGATTTTGACATGGTCACCGATGGTTGCGGTCTCCCCGATTACGATTCCGGTCCCGTGATCGATCATGAAGTATTCTCCGATGGTCGCTCCGGGATTGATATCGATTCCGGTTTTGCTGTGGGCTTCTTCGCTCATCATTCTGGGAATGAAAGGAACCTTGGCCTGATACAGTTCGTGGGCGATGCGGTAAACAAAGATCGCGTAAAGTCCCGGATAAGAGAAAATGATTCCTTCATGGGACTGGGCAGCCGGATCACCGTCCATCATTGCCTGGACATCCTTCATCAGTTTGGTTTGGATCGCCGGTAGTGATTTGAGGAAGTTGAGCACGAGATCTTCGGCTTTTTCCACCAACTCGGGACAATCCTCGTGTTCGTAATGCAAAGCAATTTGGACTTGTTCAAGCAGGTTTTCATATATCTTGGCCAGAATGCTACCGGCAAAGTTTTCAAGTGAATTGTATTTGGGGTTTTCCGGTCCGAAATATCCCGGGAAAACCAATCTTCTGATATCCTTCATCGTATCGAGCACGACTTTGAGATTTGGCAGTTTGATGCAATGTTGCGCATCGAAGTCTTCGTAACCCTGGTAGTTGGCTGCGAACTCCATCGCAATGTCTTTAATGTCGTCTTTGATTTTGTTTTTCATATTTACACCTCTTTGTCATATTGGTAGTGTCAAAACCAGTTAGTTATTTATAGCTTTAAATAACTGGTAAACCGCATTCTACCTAGGTTTTTTATCTATTTTAGTCGCTCCCCTCCGGAATCGACATATAACTTAGCCATTTCAATATACAAAAAAGGCAATAGCTCCTATAATTGTAAGTGACAAAACCACAAGTAAAGGAGAACTATTACCATGGCTAAGATTATATCACTAATTATCAAATTATTGAATATTGTCAATAAAATTTCTTTCAAATTCGAATGCTTTTTGATGAAATTTCTTCCCAAAGATCCTGATACTTTAATAATGGGCGAACAATACCGCAAATTCAAAGTTGATCCGGTTCCTCTCATCAAAGAAGAAAATCTTCCAATCACATTCTCTAAAGCTGTTGAAATCTACAAATCAAAGCATAACGGTCGCTCGCCCAAACCTATAAATAGACGAGTTCCTTTAAACATACCCAAAGATACTGTCTGCCCTCACTGCGGTGCTCCTTACGAATATCTTTATGACAACAGATCCGGAAAAATCTCCCAGCAGTGTCGCTGCAAGGTTTGTGATACAACTTTTATTCCCGGGAAACCTTATATCCAACAAGTTGCACATCACTGTCCTTACTGCGGTCGGAAACTCGACCCTCATCATGTCAGAGATCATTTCACAGTATATCGATGCTCAAACAGGGAATGCACCTACTACAAACACAATATCCGCTCCCTTAGTAAACAAGAGAAAAAGCTATACAAGAAGAATCCATCCGCTTTCAAACTTCGCTATATTACTAGGGTTTTTAGTGCGTCCATAGAACAACTAGAACAGCTCCAGGCGACTATTACCCCTTCAAGAGTTCAACTATCCAGAATCAAAAATTCTAAGGAAATACTAGGTTTAATCCTCACGTATCACATCAATTATGGACTATCCCTAAGAAAAACTGCATTGATTCTCAAAGAAGTACATGATGTCGATGTATCTCACCAAACCGTTGCCAATTACGCCGAAGCGGCAAGCTGTCTAATCAACCCCTGGTTAGACAATTACCAATACGGTGAATTGACACCAGATCAATGCGGTGATGAAACCTACGTTAAAATCAACGGTAACAAAGCCTATGTCTTTTTCATGTGTGACAGCATCAAGAAGATAATCACTTCATATAATATCTTTATGAAAAGAGATACCTTTTCAGCTATCCAAGCCTACTATTCAGTACTCAGAAAGTTTACCGCCATTCCCGAAGGCTTGAGTTTTGTAGTTGATGGCAATCCAATCTATCTTGCCGCTCAACAATATTTCCTATTGCAAGACAGGAAATTCAAAGTCCATCAGGTAATAGGTTTAGAAAACAAGGATGAAGCTTCAAAGATTTACCGACCTCAAAAGCAGATAATTGAAAGATTGAACAGAACATTCAAGTTTTCTTATTACGTAAAGAATGGATTTGCGGATTTAAACAAAGCAAATGAATTCATGTGTCTGTTTACCACATACTTTAATTTCCTCAGGAAGCATAGTTCTTTGGAATACAGTCCTCCAGTTAAACTGGAATCATTCGAAGGTGTGACCAACATGCCTAGAAAATGGAATATGATTATCGCTATGGCCAATGATTACATCATCAACAACTCCATAACAAATTAATCATACTTTTCATACCTGTTTGACACTACCGTCATATTGGTAGTGTCAAAACCAGTTAGTTATTTATAGTCATAATTAACTAGAAAACCGCATTCTACCTTGGTTTTTTATCTATTTTAGTCATTCCCCTCCGGGATTGACATATAACTTAGCCTTTTCATTATACAAAAAAGGTAATAGCTCCTATAATTGTAAGTGACCAAACCTAAAGTAAAGGAGAACTATTACCATGGCTAAGATTATATCACTAATTATCAAATTACTGAACATCATCAATAAAATTTCTTTCAAATCCGAATGCTTTTTAATGAAATTTCTACCTAAGGAACCCGCTACATTGGTCATGAGCGAACAATACCGCAAATTCAAGGTTGATCCAGTTCCTTTCATCAAAGAAGAAAATCTCCCGATTTCATTTGATGAAGCGGTAGAAATATATAAATCCAAACATAAAGGTCGCTCGCCCAAACCTATAAATAGACGGGTTCCTTTAAACATACCAAAAGATACTGTTTGCCCTCACTGTGGAGCTCCTTACGAATATCTTTATGACAACAAGTCCGGCAAAATATCAAAGCAGTGTCGCTGCAAAGTATGCGATACCGCCTTCGTTCCTGGAAAACCATATATCCAACAAGTGGCACATTACTGCCCTTATTGCGGGGTAAAACTGGATCCACGTCATACCCGTGAACATTTCACTGTATATCGTTGTCCTAACAACATGTGTACTTACTACAAGCACAATCTCAGAATGATGAACCGCAAGGAGAAGAAACTCTACAAGAGAAATCCTTCCGCCTTCAAACTCCACTACATAACCAGAGTTTTCAGTGCTACCATAGAACAATTGGAAAGACTTCAGGCAACCATAACCCCTTCAAAGGTCCAATTGTCGAGAATCCATAATTCAAAGCACATACTGGGCCTAATCCTCACATACCACATCAACTACGGCTTATCTTTGAGGAAAACCGCGTTGATTATGCGAGAAGTTCATGACGTCAAAGTATCTCATCAGACTGTCGCCAACTATGCCGAAGCAGCCAGTTGTCTGATCAACCCTTGGTTGGACAACTACCAGTATGACAATTTGACTGTAGATCAGTGCGGTGATGAAACTTACGTGAAAGTCAAAGGCAAGAAAGCCTATGTCTTTTTCATGTGTGACAGTGTCAGAAAAATAATAACCTCTTACAACATCTTCATGAAAAGAGATACATTTTCAGCAATTTAAGCTTTCTATTCAGTAATCAGAAAGTTTACAGTCATTCCAGAAGACCTGCCTGAAGATTTGAATTTCGTCGTTGATGGCAATCCAATCTACCTCGCTGCCCAACAATATTTACATATAAACAAAATAAGATTCAAAGTTCATCAGGTAATCGGTTTAGAAAACAAAGATGAAACTTCAAAGATGTATCGATCTCAAAAGCAAATAATTGAGAGATTGAATAGAACATTCAAGTTCTCATATTACGTAAAGAATGGTTTTACAGATTTTGATAAGGCAAATGAATTCATGTGTCTATTTACCACGTACTTCAATTTTCTAAGAAATCACAGCTCATTGAAATACAAACCGCCTGTAGAACTTGAAGCATTCAAAGGAGTTACCAACATGCCTAAAAAATGGAATATGATCATTGATATGGCCAACGACTACATAACAAATACCACTATCATCAATTAATCATACTTTTCATAAACGTTTGACACTACCGTCATATTGGTAGTGTCAAAACCAGTTAGTTATTTATAGCTTTAAATAACTGGTAAACCGCATTCTACCTAGGTTTTTTATCTATTTTAGTCGCTCCCCTCCGGAATCGACATATAACTTAGCCATTTCAATATACAAAAAAGGCAATAGCTCCTATAATTGTAAGTGACAAAACCACAAGTAAAGGAGAACTATTACCATGGCTAAGATTATATCACTAATTATCAAATTATTGAATATTGTCAATAAAATTTCTTTCAAATTCGAATGCTTTTTGATGAAATTTCTTCCCAAAGATCCTGATACTTTAATAATGGGCGAACAATACCGCAAATTCAAAGTTGATCCGGTTCCTCTCATCAAAGAAGAAAATCTTCCAATCACATTCTCTAAAGCTGTTGAAATCTACAAATCAAAGCATAACGGTCGCTCGCCCAAACCTATAAATAGACGAGTTCCTTTAAACATACCCAAAGATACTGTCTGCCCTCACTGCGGTGCTCCTTACGAATATCTTTATGACAACAGATCCGGAAAAATCTCCCAGCAGTGTCGCTGCAAGGTTTGTGATACAACTTTTATTCCCGGGAAACCTTATATCCAACAAGTTGCACATCACTGTCCTTACTGCGGTCGGAAACTCGACCCTCATCATGTCAGAGATCATTTCACAGTATATCGATGCTCAAACAGGGAATGCACCTACTACAAACACAATATCCGCTCCCTTAGTAAACAAGAGAAAAAGCTATACAAGAAGAATCCATCCGCTTTCAAACTTCGCTATATTACTAGGGTTTTTAGTGCGTCCATAGAACAACTAGAACAGCTCCAGGCGACTATTACCCCTTCAAGAGTTCAACTATCCAGAATCAAAAATTCTAAGGAAATACTAGGTTTAATCCTCACGTATCACATCAATTATGGACTATCCCTAAGAAAAACTGCATTGATTCTCAAAGAAGTACATGATGTCGATGTATCTCACCAAACCGTTGCCAATTACGCCGAAGCGGCAAGCTGTCTAATCAACCCCTGGTTAGACAATTACCAATACGGTGAATTGACACCAGATCAATGCGGTGATGAAACCTACGTTAAAATCAACGGTAACAAAGCCTATGTCTTTTTCATGTGTGACAGCATCAAGAAGATAATCACTTCATATAATATCTTTATGAAAAGAGATACCTTTTCAGCTATCCAAGCCTACTATTCAGTACTCAGAAAGTTTACCGCCATTCCCGAAGGCTTGAGTTTTGTAGTTGATGGCAATCCAATCTATCTTGCCGCTCAACAATATTTCCTATTGCAAGACAGGAAATTCAAAGTCCATCAGGTAATAGGTTTAGAAAACAAGGATGAAGCTTCAAAGATTTACCGACCTCAAAAGCAGATAATTGAAAGATTGAACAGAACATTCAAGTTTTCTTATTACGTAAAGAATGGATTTGCGGATTTAAACAAAGCAAATGAATTCATGTGTCTGTTTACCACATACTTTAATTTCCTCAGGAAGCATAGTTCTTTGGAATACAGTCCTCCAGTTAAACTGGAATCATTCGAAGGTGTGACCAACATGCCTAGAAAATGGAATATGATTATCGCTATGACCAATGATTACATCATCAACAACTCCATAACAAATTAATCATACTTTTCATACCTGTTTGACACTACCGTCATATTATAGAATATCGAATTGGAAATTGAAAACAATTCGATAATTAGTTTCGGTTACTCTTCAAGCAGCCTGGCAATCTGGTCGCTGGGAAAGATTTCAATCCCGTTGGCTTCAAGCAAGGCGGCGGTGATTCCGTTTCCTTCTTTGAGTTTCCCGCTAAAAGTACCGTCATAAATTCTGCCATAGCCACAGCTGGGCGAGCGGACTTGAAGGATGGCCTTTTTGCAGTTGAACAGCTTCGCGATTTTCAAAGCTTCCTGGGCTCCTTTATTGAATTCCTGGCTGAATTCTTCGCCTAGATGGTTGACTACCTGACCGTTGACGATTTCCACCGGCAGTCTTGGGGTTGGCATCCCTCCGGTAACTTCCGGGCAAAAAGGAATCAAGTTGTATCTCTGTTTCAATTCATCCAGCTGGTCGATCAGGTTGTTGCCCCCGTTGTACTTGCAGTCGATCCCAACCAGACATAAACTTATCAATATATTTTCCATATCATACTCCTGTTGGGAAATTATAACATATTTGATAGATGTTGATAAACCATATTGTAAAAAACATCAAGGCGATGTCCTCTGGAACTTCAGTTTTCAATTAAATTGTTTGGTGAAATGTTGTTATTTGACTTTACAAATTTGTAGATAGAGGCTATAATGATTTCGAAAATAAAAGTCTTCAGGGCAGGGTTAATTTCCCGACCGGCGGTATAGTCCGCGAGCGCAAGCTGAGTAGGTTAGATTCCTACACCGACAGTAAAGTCTGGATGGAAGTAGACGTATATTCATACATCTTTTTTGTCGTTCATGGAGACTAGTGTTTTCATGATATTTTTTATTTTAAGGAGATGTATTATGGAAAATACTAGAACAAGAACTTTAGTTACACTGGCGATGTTAAGTGCCCTTGGCGGTTTGTTGGGGCTGATTGAGATCCCATACCCCCTGGCGCCATGGCTGATGATTGATCTGGCCGAAGTAGTGGTATTGGTCGGAGTGCTTTTTTACGGTCTTAAAGGAGGGGTGATTGTCTCAATCGCCAAATTCTTCATTTCATTGGTAGTCAAAGGACCGGTGGGACCATTCGCAATTGGGCAATGGACTGCATTGGTGGCTTCACTTTCAATCGTGGGATTCTATCTGCTTTTCAATAAAGTGTTCCGCGAAAAATATATTCCAACCATCATTGCAACCATGGTTTGCTTCTCGCTGTTGCTGACAGTATTGAATTATCTGTTTGTAACTCCGACATATCTGACATGGGAATTCACATGGTATACTGATTTGCCATACACTTTGGATATGGCTGCATTCAATGAATACTTCGGGATGAATCTTCCGACTTCGACTTTCCTTGGATTCCTGGGTCCTTATGGAGAAGCAATCTTTTTGATCTACTTCCCATTCAACCTGCTTAAAGGTCTGGTTACCGGGTTCTTCTTTAGAGTGTTAAAACCCGTTTTGGCAAAATCTTTCGCTAAAACTATTCAAAAATCAAGCTAATCAAAAAGAGGCATTTCCTACATTTGGAAACGCCTCTTTTTCATTTAAGTTGGTCATACTGGTCGAAAATGATGTTTTGGAATGAGAAAATCGATAGAATGACGCTGAAATACCGGGTGATATAGATGGCAATCATAATGGCAATCTGGTACATGATTGCACTTGAAGGCATGGCGCCACCTAGAATCTGTCCGGTCATCATTCCCGGCAAAGCCACCAGACCCAGAGTAGCCATTGAGGCCGCCGTTGGTTTGATTGTCATTGCCAGGGAGTTTTTGAAATAGTGGCGGGTCGCCTGAAAGCGGGTCGCCCCCAGGGCCAACTCGTAATTGATGATTTCAATGTTGTCCTTGATGTTCTGGTAATAGGAATTGATGGCGATGATGTTGCCGTTGAGAAGATTTCCCAATAACATTCCACCCATGGTGATCAGATAACGGGCTTCAAAAACATCACCAAGATTCAAAACAAAGATGTTCATGAAAAGCAGCATGAAAATATTGGGCAGGGCGATGGCGATGAAGACCGGCAGATAAAGATGATATTTCTTGAGGTCTGTGGATTTGACCACATTGTATGAAGCGACAAATCCCATCAAAAACAAATATCCCAGATTCAAAAAAGGATTGTTCAAATCAAAAATATATTGCAGATAGCAACCGACCAGGGAGAGCTGGATGAACATCCTGATTACCGAAATGACAATGTCGAGGTTCATTTTGATTTCAAAATAGCGGTTGATCAAAAGGGTTGGAATGATCAGCAGGGCCAGAAAACCCAGGCCGAGATACGAAATTGTTTCCATTACCAGTTAACCTCCTTGAATTTTCCGGTGTTTTTAAAACTGTCGTCATGGGAGATGGCGATAACAGTGGCATCACTGTCGCCAAAATAATGGGCCACTTTCGCTTTGAGATTGCTATCAAGCGCCGAAGTGACTTCATCAAGCAGGTAGATTTCCCGCTCAAGCATGATGGCGATCATCAGTCCCAACCGTTGCCGTTCCCCACCGGAAAGCTGGGAAATCTTCTTTTCAAGCAATTCGGGGTTGAACTCAAAATAATCCATCAGCTTTTCATCAATCCGACCCTGAAAATGATTATGGTCGAATTTGGCAATTTCAGCCAGGATTTCCTTAACCGGACCGTCACGCAAGGTGACATCCTGATTGACATAGCCAAAGCGCTGGCGGTTTGCGCGGAGCAAGGTTTGATTCATTTCCTTATCATCGAAGAAGACTGTTCCACTATCGATCGGACAAAAACCCAACAAGACCTTCAGCATCGTCGACTTTCCTTTTCCTGATTTGCCGGTGATTAAAATCTTATCACCGGAATTGACTTTTAAATTGAAATGGTCGAAAATTAACTTAGGACCAAAACTAAGACAAATATCTTGTAACTTGATCAGGCTCATATGTTTCCCTTTCCAAAAAATAATATAAGAAAATTTTAGCACTGATAGGATTAATTTACAAGACAAGGAAACTGGGGGAAATTGCCAGAAGGAGGTACTGCGATGAAAAAGACCGCGGCATTTTTCGATATTGATGGAACCATTTACCGTGAGGGGATGATTACCGAGTTGTTTAAAAAAATAATCAAACATGAATTGGCTGATGAATCCATGTGGCACGATGATGTCCGTCACGCCTTTATGAAATACGACCGCCGTCAGGGGGATTATGATGATTATCTCCATCGGATGGTTGATATCTACTGCGAGTCAATTCTGGGAATCAATCAGATCCTGATCAATCATATCGCCAAGAAAGTGGTGGAACAAAAGGGAGACCGGGTCTATGTCTTTTCCCGCAATCAGATTGAGTATCACCGCAAGAAAAAGAATCTAATTATTGCCATTTCCGGTTCGCCGATCGAACTGGTCAGGGAAATGGCGGAAAAATATGATTTTGACGATTATCGGGGGACCGTTTATGTGACCGATGGCAACAACAACTACACTGACAAGATCATTCCGATGTGGGACAGTGAGTCCAAGTGTCAGGCGATCAAGGATCTCGCACTTCAATATGATATCGATCTTGACAAATCCTATGGATATGGCGATACGGTCGGCGACTTTGCGATGTTCAAACTGGTTGGTCATCCCTATGCGATCAATCCAACCCGAGGGCTGCTCGAACTGATCAAAAATGACAAGCAGGTGGCTGGGAAAATAAAAATCATCGTGGAACGGAAAAATGTCATTTACGAAATCAGCCCCGACCAGATGAATCTCCTCGACCTTAAATAAGTTACAATCAATTAATTTTTGGTAATTTTAAGGCACTTGTTAAATAATGCTCGAATATGCTATAATTTATGTATCTTAAGATTTTCTAAAGAACGATTGAGCATTAATGTAAGGAGAGAAACACTATGCTAAAGAAATTTTCAATTGCCACCCTGGCGACGGTATCGCTGGCTCTGGTATTCAGTGCGGTTGTTTTGCCCCGTAGAAGTACCAGTTATGCCATGGTATCCATTGATATCAACCCTAGCATGGATATCAAAATAACCGGAGAAAATCTGGTCGAAGAAATCATTCCTCTTAACGAGGAAGCCTTGGCGATCATTGATGATACGATGATTGGTGAGGATATCTTTGTTGTAATGGAAGAAATCATCGCCAATGCAAAAATTGAGAAATACCTCAATGATGAAAACAACAATATTCTGATTTCATCAACTGAACTGGAAAATACGATCAGCGAAGCCCTGGGAATCGAATTGAATGAATATCTGGCTGAGGAACTTGAAGTGCCTGATAACATCCGTTTGCTTTATCTTGAAAGTGATGATGCAACAGCGGCTGAGTCTCAAGCAACCGGAGTCAGTCTGGGAAGACTGGAATTGGCCAAAGTTACCGGAGATGATGATGCCCTTGAGGATAATATCACTGAATTTGTCAGTGGTGAACAAAACGATTTGATGTTGGCTGGAAATGTCCTGATTGAGGATGACAGTGCCGAATCTTCATTAGCGGTATTTGTTTCCAAACTGAGCACCATTGCCCCTGAGGATGACGAAGATGGAGCTATTGCAACATTCCTCGAGCAGTTCGATTTGGAAGGCAATTATCTTGGTGAAGAGCCTGATTATGTCGAATTGTTAAAAGAAGCCAAACTTCTTTGGAAGCCGTTCTTACATCAATACAATGTAATCTGGGCTCATAACAATGGGGATACTGCAGAAGATCCTGAACTTCAAGAGGTGCTTGGAGGATACGTCGAAAAACTGAATGCAATCCTTGGTGAAATGCCAGCTGGCGATGATCATGATGAAGTTGAGCAGTGGCTTGCCACTTACGAGGAGCGTTTGAATAACGGTTCACTGGTTCGAATCAAAAACGAGGCTCGCGATCTGTATAACAAGTACAAAAAAGAATACAAATATCTTTTCGAAGCTGAAACTGAAGAAGCGAAGGAAGATGATCAAGAAGAACTCAAGGATGCCATTGCCGATTTGGCTGAAAAACTGGAAGCTCTCAAAGATGAGTTTGAAGTGGGAACTCCAGCTTATGAAGCAATCGATTCGTGGCTTGGATATGACCTTGATGATGACACTTTGGATCTAAAAGCAATCAAGGACGAAGGCCAAGACTTGTGGAAGGAATACCGCGCCGGTGTTCAAGTCCAAGCAGCTGACGCTCAAGAAGCTGAAGAACATGACAATGAAAAGAAGACCAAACCGGCCAACGCTGACCGTCATGCTGATGACGATGAGGAAGAGGACGATTAGTCTGACAATTAAATAGAAATTGAATCCGCTTACCGATTACGGTCAGGCGGATTTTTTTCATAATTTGACTGATTCAAGACAACTCAGGGGGCTTTAAGTATGATAAGCCTATAAAATAAGGAGGTAGCTTATGAGCTTTAGAAAAGATTTTTTATGGGGTGGCGCTACTGCGGCCAACCAATTTGAAGGGGGATATCTTGAAGATGGTAAAGGTTTGAGTACTGCCGATGTCATGACCAACGGAAGTCACAAAGAACCTAGACGGATTACATATACAATGCCAAATGGGGAAATGAAATCACAAGGGGCTTTCCCATACGATTCAATTCCTTCAGAAGCGGTTCTTGAATGTCATGAAGGTGAATACTATCCTTCACATCAGGCAATCGATTTCTATCATCATTACAAAGAAGACATCGCCATGTTTGCGCAGATGGGCTTCAAGTGCTTTAGAATGTCAATCAACTGGGCTAGAATCTTTCCAAACGGAGATGATGCGACTCCTAATGAAGCTGGATTGGAATTCTACGACAAAGTATTCGATGAACTGTTGAAATACGACATCGAGCCGGTTGTAACTATTTCTCATTATGAAACGCCATTGGCGCTGACAAATAAATATGGCGGATGGCTGGATCGTAAAGTCATCGGTTTCTATGAAAAATACTGTGAAACCATCTTCACCAGATATAAAGATAAAGTAAAATACTGGATGACTTTCAACGAGATCAACATCATGGATCATATGCCGGTATTTGCCGGTGGAGTGCTTCAGGCTGACGTGCAAAGCAAAGCCCAAGGGGTTTTCCACCAATTCCTGGCAAGTGCTGCCGCTGTCAAACTTGGTCATTCAATCAACCCTGATTTCCAAATCGGGATGATGACAGCTTATGGTTCTACTTATTCACTGACTTGCAATCCGGATGATGAAATCCTGTTGATGAAAAACGATCAGCAACGACACTTCTTCTCTGATGTGCAATGCCGGGGATTCTATCCAGCTTACAAATTGAAAGAATATGAACGCAATGGCGTGAAATTGGATATCCGTGATGGTGATTTGGAGCTTCTTAAAGAAGGTACGGTTGACTATATCGGATTCTCATACTACTCTTCATCAGTGGTAACAACTGATGAAACCAAAAAAGTCACTGACGGAAATATGTCGACTTCAGTCTTGAACCCATACTTGAAAGCATCTGACTGGGGATGGCAAATCGACCCTAAAGGATTGCGTCTGGCAATGAACCGCCTTCAGGAAAGATACAACCTGCCATTATTCGTAGTTGAAAACGGTCTGGGAGCTTTGGATGTGGTTGAAGAAGACGGATCAATCAATGATGATTATCGAATCGATTACCTGGCTCAACATATCGCGCAAATGAAAGTTGCGGTTGAAGAAGACGGAGTCGATTTGATGGGATACACTTCTTGGGGATGTATTGATTTGGTATCTGCCGGTACCGGAGAAATGCGTAAACGTTATGGTTATATCTATGTCGATAAAAACGATGACGGATCAGGACCACTGACAAGATCACCTAAAAAATCATTCTATTGGTATAAAAAAGTCATCGATACCAATGGTGAAGATTTAAGCAACGATTAAGATATTGTGAACCGTTTTTGGGAGGGCCGCCTCCTGAAAGCGGTTTTTTCATATTTTGTCAGTTTTATTACAAATACCGGCAACTCTAGTAAAATGGCGGTAGATACTAGGAGGTAGTTTATGAGTTTTGATAAAGATTTTTTATGGGGCGGAGCCACGGCTGCAAACCAGTTCGAGGGTGGTTATCTTTCGGGCGGAAAAGGGATGAGTACGGCGGATGTCATGACCAACGGAAGTCATGAAAAGCCCCGCCGAGTGACTTACACCATGCCAAATGGCGAAAAGAGATCACAGGGAGTCCTGCCGTTCGACTCGATTCCAGATGGAGCGGTGCTTGAACTTCATGAAGGGGAATACTACCCAAGTCATGAAGCAACTGATTTCTATGGTCACTTCAAAGAAGATATCGCCTTGATGGCCCAAATGGGCTTCAAGTGTTTCCGATTCTCGCTTAACTGGGCTCGGATTTTTCCTAACGGTGATGATGAAACTCCAAATGAAGAAGGGCTGCAGTTTTATGATGATGTTTTCGATGAACTGTTGAAATATGGAATCGAACCGGTTGTAACGATTTCCCATTATGAAACACCGCTGAACCTGACCAATAAATATGGAGCCTGGCTGGACCGTCGGGTTATCGGATTCTTCGAAAGATACTGTGAGACTCTGTTTACCAGATACAAGGACAAGGTCAAAAACTGGATGACATTCAATGAAATCAACATCATTGACAAGTTGCCGTTATTTGCGGGAGGAATCACCAAAGCTGATCCTCAAAGCAAGGCTCAAGCGGTTTTTCATCAGTTTTTAGCCAGTGCCTCAGCCGTCAAAATGGGTCATAAAATCAATCCGGAATTCAAAATCGGGATGATGCTGGCATATACTTCGACTTACGCATTGACCAGTGATCCTGAAGATGAACTTTTGGCGATGCAGGCACTTCAACACCGCCATTTCTTCGGCGATGTCCAATGTCGAGGGGAATATCCGACTTTCAAACTCAAGGAATATGAGCGTGAAGGAGTGGTTCTTGATATCCATGAGGGTGATCTTGAACTGCTCAAGGAAGGAACAGTCGATTTTATCGGTCTGAGTTATTATTGTTCTTCGGTTGTTTCAACTGACGAAAGCAAACAGGTAACCGGTGGAAACATGACCACTTCGGTTGTCAATCCTTACCTGGACCAATCAGAGTGGGGTTGGCAGATTGACCCTACCGGATTGCGCATCGCCTTGAGCCGTCTGTATGAACGTTACCGTTTGCCACTGTTCATTGTTGAAAACGGTCTGGGGGCAATCGACGAAGTTGAGGAAGATGGATCAATCAATGATGACTACCGGATCGATTATCTGGCCCGTCATATTGAAGCGATGAAAACTGCGGTTGAACTCGATGGAGTTGACATGATGGGATATACACCATGGGGATGTATTGATCTGGTATCGGCAGGAACCGGGGAAATGCGCAAGCGTTACGGTCTGGTTTATGTCGACAAACATGATGATGGAACCGGAGACCTTTCCCGTTCACCAAAAAAATCATTCTATTGGTATAAAAAAGTCATTGAAACCAATGGCGAAGATTTAAGCAACGACTAATAAATTTAATCAGGAGATGCAAAAAGCCGGAAATCGAATTCCGGCTTTTTTGATACCCATGACGATATTAATGAAGATTGATATCGCAGTAATTGCTTTTCAAAGTAGAGACCAACGTCTTGATGCGTTCATCCTTGATCGAATAAATAATCACATTTCCCTGTTTTTCATAGTTGACAATCCCGTTGGCTTTGAGCACGTTGAGATGCTGGGAAATAGCCGGTTGGGAAAGATGGTTCAGTTTTTCATGCAACTGTGAGACACTCATCTGATTTTGGATCAGATAGCAGACAATAAGTAAACGATTTTCATTGGAAAGTACTTTCAAAATCTGGGCAACTTGCTGTGCTTGTGATAACATTCACTTTCTCCTTGACTTAATTATATAAGTATATTAGAATATGCTTATAAACTAAATATATATTTCACAAGTTGAAATGTCAATACTTTATGGAGGACTTTATGAAAAAAATCTTAATCGTCGGTGGAGTTGCCGGCGGAGCTTCAATGGCAGCACGTCTACGTCGGGTTGATGAAAATGCCCAAATCATCATGTTTGAAAAAGGTGAATATATTTCATTCGCCAACTGTGGTCTACCTTATTATATTGGGGGAACCATCACTGACCGTCAAAAACTGTTAGTTGAAACAGTTGAAAACATGTCACAAAAATTCAATCTTGACATCCGTAATCTTTCGGAAGTTGTTAAAATTGACCGTGAGAACAAAACAGTAACAGTTATGAATCACCGTTTGAATGAAGAATACACTGAATCATATGATGTTTTGGTTCTTTCACCGGGAGCTTCACCGCTTAGACCGAATATTCCGGGAATCAATGAATGTACCAATCTCTTTACTTTGAGAAACATTCCGGATACTGATACCATCAAATCTTATGTCAGCATCCATGATATCAAAAAAGCAGTTGTTGTCGGTGGGGGATTCATCGGTCTGGAAATGACTGAGAACTTGGTTGACCTGGGAATCAATGTCACATTGGTCGAAATGGCAAACCAGGTAATGGCTCCAATCGATATTGAAATGGCAGCTCAGGTTCATGATCATCTCCAAGAACACGGAGTTCGTCTGGTTCTTGAAGACGGCGTGGCCGGATTCGCTGAGCAAGGACGTAAAATCACCTTGACTAGCGGAATGGAACTGGACACTGATCTGGTAATTCTGGCAATCGGGGTTGCTCCGGAAACAAAATTCGCTCAGGAATCAGGAATCAAAACCAATGCCCGGGGAGCGATTGTCGTTGATGACAAAATGCGTACCAATGATGAATCAATCTATGCTTTAGGTGATGCGGTAGCCATCAAAGACTTTGTCAATGGTGAAGAAACAATGATCCCACTGGCTTGGCCGGCTAACCGTCAAGGACATATCGTCGCTGACAACATTGCTGGAATGAATGCAAGATACCGGGGAACTCTTGGTTCATCGGTAGCCAAAGTATTCGATTTGACAGTTGCTTCAACTGGGAATAATGAAAAAGTGCTTCAAGCCAAAGGAATTGATTATGAAGTATTGCATATCCATCCCGGAAGCCATGCCGGGTACTATCCAGGCGCTTTCCCAATCCATCTGAAACTGATCTTCTCAAAAAGCGGTCGGATTCTGGGAGCTCAAGGGGTCGGAATCGACGGCGTAGCCAAACGAATCGATGTTTTGGCGACAGCGATCAAAGGTAAACTTTCAGTTTATGATCTTCCAGATCTGGAACTTTGTTATGCTCCACCTTATTCATCAGCCAAAGATCCAGTCAATATGGCCGGTTACGATGCGGTGAATATGCTTGATGGTCTGGTTAAAACAGTCCAATGGCATGAAATCGATGATATTGCGGCTAACGGAGCATTCGTGCTTGATGTCCGTGAAGAATTCGAGTTGGCTACTGGAGTAATCGAGAACTCAGTCAACATTCCTTTGGGACAAATCCGTAACAACCTTAACAAGATTCCTAAAGACCAACCGGTTTATGTTTACTGCCAAGTCGGTCAAAGGGGATATGTGGCGGCCAGAATGCTTAGCCAACTAGGATACGATGCCATCAACCTTGATGGCGGATTCAAAACCTACAAGAATATCAAATTCTGCCGGATCGATCATAATCCAGTGGTAGTTGACCGTGATGCCAAAGAAGTTCATGAAAGTGGAGTCACTGTCGATGCCAGCAATGTCAAAATCAAAATCGATGCTTGCGGACTGCAATGCCCAGGACCGATCCGTCGTGTCTTTGAAGAAATAAACAAACTCGAAGAAGGGGATGTGCTGGAAATCCAGGCCACTGATCCGGGATTTGGAAAAGATATCGTTTCTTGGTGTGACAATACCGGGAACACCCTGCTTTCAAAAGAAATCGATTCGGCTACCAAAGCGACTGTAGCTAAAATCGCTAAAGGATGTGTCGGAGTTCCAACTGAAGGTGCCGCTTGCGATCCTAGAATCATGGATACCAAAAACGGTTCGACCATGGTTGTCTTCTCACAAGATCTTGACAAGGCCATCGCTTCATTCATCATCGCTACCGGTGCGGCAGCAATGGGTAAAGAAGTGACAATGTTCTTCACATTCTGGGGTCTTAACATCCTTAAAAAGAAAAACAAACCAAGCGTCAAAAAAGATCTTATCTCAAAAATGTTTGGAATTATGTTGCCGTCTCACGCTTCAAAATTACCGCTGTCTAACATGAACATGGGTGGTATGGGAGCTAAGATAATCAAATACATCATGAAGAAAAACAATGTCGATCCATTGGAAGAAATGATGGAAAACGCCATGAATATGGGTGTCAAAGTCGTTGCTTGTGCCATGAGTATGGACCTGATGGGAATCGCTGAAGAAGAATTGATGGACGGTGTTGAAATTGCCGGGGTTGCTTCATATCTTGGAGCAACTGAAAATTCAAATCACAACTTATTTATCTAATAGACAAGGACACGAAAGTGTCCTTTTTTGTATCTTAAAAAGGCGACACAAGTCAATATTTAGCGATTATATGGGCTTAATTTTAGATATTTCCGAATTTATCCTTGAAGGGACATAGTGTTTACTTGTATAATTAAATTATGTGAAGGAGGAACATTATGAAGACTGAATACAAGACATTATCGAAGATTCGTCATCAGGTTTTTGAAGAAGTTGCCCGTTTGGCCTACAACGGCAATGACTATTCCAATATCGAATCGCTGCCTTATAAAATAATACCGGGAGAGGTGGCTACTTATCGTGACAGTATTTTTCTTGAACGGGCGATTGTCGGAGAAAGGATCCGGCTGGCAATGGGACTGGGTCTGCGCCCGGTCGACGCGCCCGAGCCGATTTCCAAGGGAATCGAAGAGGCAATCAAGCCCGAAAAGTATTATGAACCGCCCCTGGTCAATGTGATCAAGTTCGCCTGCAATGCCTGTAAGACCAAAGGATTCGAGGTTTCCAATGGCTGTCAGGGCTGTCTGGCCCATCCTTGTATCGAGGTCTGTCCGAAAAACTGCATCAGTTTTGTCGACGGCCATGCATTCATCGATCAAAGCAGGTGCATCAAATGCGGACTGTGCCAGAAGGCCTGCCCTTATTCGGCCATCTTGAAACATGAACGCCCATGTGCGTTGGCCTGTGGGATGGATGCGATCAAATCCGATGAATTTGGAAGAGCTGAAATCGATTATGACAAATGTGTCAGCTGCGGGATGTGTCTGGTCAACTGTCCGTTTGGGGCGATTGCCGACAAATCGCAGATTTTCCAATTGATTCAGGCCATCACTTCTGATGAGCCGGTAATTGCAGTTGTGGCTCCGTCGTTTGAAGGTCAATACGGCCGCAATATCACTTTCGGGGCTTTCAAGGAAGCTATGAAAGCGACCGGTTTCGACGATGTGGTCGAAGTGGCGATCGGAGCCGATTTATGTACCATTGAAGAAGCGGAAGATTTCCTCGAAAAAGTTCCGGCCCAGCAGCCGTTCATGGGGACATCATGCTGTCCGTCATGGTCGATGCTGGCCAAAAAGGAATTTCCGGAGTTGGCAGAAAACATCTCAATGGCTTTGACGCCGATGGTTTTGACAGCCCGGTTGGTTAGGGAATCGCATACGGATGCGAAAATCGTTTTTGTGGGACCTTGTTCGGCCAAGAAACTGGAAGCATCGCGCAAATCGGTCCGTTCGGAAGTTGATTTTGTCATCACGTTCGAAGAGCTGGCGGGTATGTTTAGTGCCTGCGATGTCGACATTACCAAAATCGAAAGCGAAGATATTCTGGGCGATGATGCTTCAGGAGACGGAAGAGCGTTCGCAGTTGGCGGGGGAGTCGCTCAGGCGGTTGCCAATGTCATCAAGAAAAAACATCCGGAGATGGAAGTCAAAATCAAGAGCGCCGATGGGCTTCATGAATGTAAACAAATGCTCAAGGAAGCCGCCAAAGGCAAATACGACGGTTATCTGCTTGAGGGAATGGGCTGTCCGGGCGGTTGTGTGGCCGGAGCCGGTTGCTATGGAAACTCAAGGATGAGCGCTGCCGCAGTCAAAAAAGCGGCCGGAGCTTCCAAACTCAAGAACTCCGATGAATCTAACTACTTAGAATATCTGTATCTGTTGAATAAAGAATAATAAGGCTAAAAGGAGCCAAATGGATTATGGAGAAATATTTAAAAAAAATTGATTACAATGCGCCGGTCGTGCTGACTTTCTTCTTTGTCTCGACCGCTGCGCTGTTTATCAATTTCGTAACTTATGGCAACGCGAACAAGCTGTTTTTCAGCGTCTATCAGGGTTCGCTGGCGGACCCCATGGCGATGCTCAGATTGTTCTTGCATGTCCTGGGTCACAATTCGCTGGCCCACTTCAGTGCCAATATGATGCTGTTTCTGGTGGTCGGGCCGATGCTTGAAGAAAAGTACGGATCGCGCAACTTCCTGGTGATGATTGTGGTCACTGCGGTGGTGACCGGTCTTTTCAACATGTTGTTTTTCAATACCGCATTGTTGGGAGCCAGCGGCGTGGTCTTCATGTTGATTGTCCTTTCCTCATTTGCGAAAGTGAGCCGCCACCGAATTCCGCTGACTTTGATCATTGTCGCTTTGATTTATATCGGAAATGAGGTCTATTCGGGATTTTTCGTCAATGACAATATCTCGCAGCTCACTCATATTCTCGGTGGGATTTTGGGGATGGGCTTTGGGTTCTATCTCAACCGGCATCCCGAACGCTATGAAAAAGTCGGCAAACAACCGCCGCGACCCAAAGTGGAATCAACTGAAGCCACAGTTGAATATGAAGTAATGAAAAAACCGGCTGAAGAACAACCGGAAGAAGATGAATCAGTTAAAAACGATGAGCAAAGCGAACATCAAACCGAGGGAGACCAGAGTTGACAGGGTCGCCACAACTGGCGGCACATTGCTGTCCGGGTCGATCCCGAGGCTGTAGATTACCGAAATGACCGGCGTTGGAGTCACCAGCGCCAGGGCGATGATCAATTTGAATTCCTGAGGCAGCGGGAACAACATGAACCCGGCCAAAACTGTCAGATTGGCACCATATTTGGCCACCAGGGTTTTAAAGACGGTTTTTAGCGCTGAAAAGTCAAGATTGAAGTTGAGTTTGATTCCAATCAAAGCCATACATAAAAATGAGTTGGCGCTGGCGGGAATCGCGGCGATATCGATCACTGCGCTTGGCAGGGCCAGGGAAAACAGACTCAAAACAATCAAAATCAAATAGACAATAAATGGGACCGAGTGGAGACAATGATTCAAAATCTGCTTAGCCAAAGATCCGTTGGATTTGCGGACTTGGGCGGAAGCGAGGGCATTGTTTCCCCCGAACACCATCAAAGAGTTTCCGATGTCGAAAAAAATCAGATATAGGATTGCTTCTTTTGAGAAAATGCCGGATACGATCGGCATTAAAAATAGCCCTAAATTGTAACCGCTTGCATTAATCATCGCGATCCCGCGGACTTTGCCCGGTTCATTTTTGTTGAAGGTCCAGGCCAGCAGATTCACCAGAAAAGTTGCTCCGATTGCCAGAAAGATAAACGGCAACAGGCTTAGCGACAGGGTGAGACCGTTGGCGGCGGTGATCAGGTAAGCCGGCAAGGTGACCTTGAGGACCAGGTGGGAGATTATCACCGCGTCTTTTTCCTTGATGACGCCCATTTTTTTAATAACATAACCAAGAATAATAATAACGACGAAACTAATCATCTTTGATAACATTGCACTCATAAATTTCTCCTTTGATTAGGGGTATTATACTATGGATTGTGCCAATTTGAGATGATTTTAATTATTTGAAAATATAATCTGATTCTAGAAATAATTCACAAATTTTTAACAATTTTTTCACAAGTCCCATTGATTGACTTGAAGCGGGTCAAAAGTATAATTATCATCAGGAGGGTAATATTATGGATTTAAAAGAGATCATGCAATATGACAATTTTGTGATGTTGGGTAACACCATCGACAAAAACAAATACGCCTATAGAATCAAACATCGACTGCTTGATTGTGGCTACAATGTTGCAAGTGTTTATAAAGAATTGGAATCCATCAACGATGTCGATTTTGAAATCGACGTGCTGTGCCTGTGCATCAATCACCATCTGGGAATCAAATTTCTCCAGGAAAACACCAAGCCAATCAAGGCGGTGGTGATTCAGCCCAATGCCGGGTCCAGAGAAATAACCAAATATCTGACTGAACATGAAATTCCGTTTATGGATGGCTGCCTGTTGGTAGGATGTTCAATGTATAACAAACATAAGGGAGGCAGTGTATGAAAAAGATTTTAGTATGTAAAGAGACTGACCAGCTGGAAACCAGGGTCGCCCTGGTTCCCGGAGATGTCAAGAAATTGATTGCCTTGGGTCTGGAAGTGATCGTGGCCAGTGGGGCCGGAGAAAAGTCCGGTTTTTCCAACAGCGATTATCTCAATGCCGGGGCAACCTTGGTGGAAACCAACGAGGAAGGCTATCAAAAAGCTCAGATTGTGGTGCGGATCATGAAACCGGCCACTGTCAAAGGATTGAATCCGGATACGCTCCACGTCAGCTATCTCGATCCATTCAATGAAAAAGAACTCTTGAATGAGATGGTGACTGAAAATGTTCAGGGTGTTTCCTTGGAAATGATTCCCCGGACCACCTTAGCCCAAAAAATGGATGTCCAGTCATCCCAAACTTCATTGGCGGGATATGTGGCTGTAGTCAATGCCGCTGGCAAATTGCCGAAAATATTTCCGATGATGATGACTCCGGCAGGAACCATTTCTCCAGCCAAAGTATTCATTATCGGGGTCGGAGTTGCCGGATTGCAGGCGATCGCGACAGCCAAGCGCCTGGGAGCAAGGGTCGAAGCTTTCGATACCCGTCCGGTCGTTGAAGAACAGGTCAGATCACTGGGGGCCAAATTCGTTAAGATCGATCTTGGGGATACCGGACAGACTGATCAGGGTTATGCCAAACAGCTGACCCCGCAGCAGATTGAAATGCAGCGTGAAGGTCAGGCCAAGGTCTGTGAAAAATCGGATATCGTCATCACTACGGCCAAACTGTTCGGCCGCAAAGCGCCGATTCTGGTCACCAAGGATATGCTTGATCGGATGAAACCGGGATCGATTGTCGTTGATATGGCCGTGGGTACCGGAGGAAATGTCGAAGGTTCCAAAGTCAATCAGGATGTAATCACTGAAAACGGAGTCCGGATTGTATCTGGTGATATGCTCGAACGTCAAGTACCGTTCGATGCTTCCAAGATGTTCTCGGGAAATATTTTGGCATTTTTGACCCATTTCTTCAATAAGGAAACCAACGAGGTCGAAGTTGATCTTACTGATGAGATCATGGTCGGGTGTCTGATCACCAAAGGTGGCAAAATCGTTCATGAACGATTTGTCGAAAGCGATTAGGAGGTAGAAATATGAGTATAATGTTGATCTTTGTCTTTGTGATTGCCGGATTTTTAGGGGTGGAACTGATTTCCAAAGTGCCATCTCAATTACATACTCCGCTGATGTCGGGGACCAACGCAATTTCGGGTATCACGATTGTCGGAGCGATTACTGTCTGTGCCGTCAATATCCCGGGGACAATCGGAAATATTTTAGCCTTCGTTGCAATTGTTTTGGCGACAATCAATGTGGTCGGAGGTTATCTGGTTACTGACAGAATGTTGGGAATGTTCAAGAAAAAGGGGGATAATAAATAATGAATAGTACGGTTATCTCGCTTTTATATATGGTTTCATGTATTTTCTTCATCAGGGGGATCAAACTCCTGGGGAAGACGGCTACTGCCCGTCAGGGTAATATGTTCTCGTCAATCGGGATGCTGATTGCCGTGGCGACAGTAGCGCTTGACAAGGAAGTACTCGGTTCATGGTCTTCGAATGTGATGGAAAACGGTTATTTCTATATCATTCTGGCGATTGCAATCGGTTCGGTCATCGGTGCTTTCTGGGCCAAAACTGTCAAAATGACCGGAATGCCGGAACTGGTAGCCCTGTTCAACGGGTTTGGGGGGCTGTCATCGCTGCTGGTGGCTTTGTCTCAATATGTCTATGAATCTTCGAATTCGATTTCCCATGACGTGGTTACCGGAGTCTCATTGGGACTGACGATTGCCATCGGGGCGATTGCCTTTACCGGGTCACTGGTGGCCTGGGGTAAACTTTCGCGCAAGATGTTTACCAAACAATGGGTGATTCCAGCCAAAAACATGGTCAATATGATTTTGATGGCCCTGGGTCTTGGGGCGGTGGTCCTCTATGGCTTTAGCGGCACTGAATCAATTGCGATGGTTGCGGTCCTGTTTGCTTCCGCAGTGTTCCTGGTGCTTGGTTTCACGATGGTTATCACCATTGGTGGGGGCGATATGCCAGTTATTATTTCCTTGCTTAACTCCCTTTCCGGTCTGGCTGCGGCATTTGCCGGATTCACGATCGGGAATACCGTCCTGGTGGTTGCCGGATGTCTGGTTGGAGCTTCAGGATTGATTCTGACCCTGATCATGTGCAAGGCGATGAACCGTTCGCTCTACAGTCTGCTGTTTGGCAGCTTTGGCGGGGCGTCAGCCAAAAAAGCCCAAAGCGGCGAAGCCAAAGAACCCAAAGCAACTTCGGTTGAAGATGCCTATCTGGTGCTTGAAGCGGCCAGTTCAGTGGTCTTCATTCCCGGTTATGGGATGGCTGTGGCTCAGGCCCAGCATGCGGTCCGCGAGTTGGCGGAAAAACTGGAAGAAAACGGGGCTGAAGTCAATTTCGCAATCCATCCGGTTGCCGGAAGGATGCCGGGTCATATGAACGTCTTGTTGGCAGAAGCTGACGTTGATTACGAAAAACTCAAAACCATGGATGAAATGAATCCGCAGATGGCGATGCAGGATGTTGCAATTGTCATCGGGGCCAATGATGTTGTCAACCCATCGGCCAATGAGGATGAATCTTCACCGATTTATGGAATGCCGATTATCAATGCCCATGAAGCGCGCACTGTCTTTGTCCTTAAAAGAGGGGCTGGACGCGGGTTCTCGGGAATTGAAAATCCGCTCTTTACCAATGACAATACGTTGATGATCTATGGCGATGCCAAAAGCACCGTTGGAGCTCTGGTCAATGAGTTTGGCGAAGAATAAGATAACAATGACAAGCTGTCCGGGAGCAATCCCGGGCGGTTTTATTTTCAATTCAAGGTATATCCGTTGTATTTTTGCCAGGAATTGATATAATGTCAGGGAAAAAGGAGGGAAACGAAATGAAGGATATGAAGAAATTTCTTTCGTACTACAAACCGTATCGGAAGTTGTTTTTTATGGATATGTTTTTTGCGCTGCTGGCAGCGACAATTACATTGATCTATCCATTGATTACCCGCTATATAACGGGGGAGGTATTATCAAGCGCTGCGGTGCAATTTAATACTATTATATTTTTTGCGGTAATCAATGTTGTCTTGATTGCGCTGGAATACGGCAGCAATCTGTTTATTGCCGAATACGGCCACATTATGGGGGCGCACATGGAAAGCGACCTGCGTAATGAGCTGTTTGAACATTATCAAAAGCTCTCGTTTGGCTTTTATGATGAAAACAATACCGGTCAGCTGATGAGTCGGATCACCAATGACTTGTTTGCCTTGACTGAGCTTTACCATCACGGTCCCGAGGATATCGTGATCTCGCTGATCAAGTTTTTAGGAGCGTTTTTCATTCTGCTTTTCATCAACGTTCCATTGACACTGATCATCTTCTCATTCATCCCGTTTATGGTGGTTTTCATGGTTTTTTACAACCGCAAGATGAAAAGAGCCTTCAAACAGAACCGTCTTAAAATCGGGGATATCAATGCCCGGGTTGAGGATAATCTGTCGGGAATCCGAGTGGTCAAAAGCTTCTCGAATGAAAGTGATGAGATTGAAAAATTCCATCAGTCGAACCGCAATTTCGTCAAAACCAAGGAAGACAGCTACCACTATATGGGGCGTTATTTTTCCGGGCTGACTGCTTTTACCAGTGCGATTACCGCAACGACACTCTTTGCGGGGGCTTATTATGTGCTTAACAATGCCATTTCCCTGCCGGATCTGTTGGCGTTTATCATGTACAGTGCCAACTTGCTTGATCCGATCAAACGGTTCATGAACTTCACGGAACAGTTCCAAAACGGGGTTACCGGATTCGAACGGTTCATGGAAATCATCAAAGTCGAACCGGACATCCAAGACAAGGCCGGAGCATTTAAGCTAAGCGATGTCGAAGGGGTTATCGCCTTTGAGGATGTCGCCTTTAGATACAATGACAAAAGCGACTATGTCCTCAAGAATTTGAATCTCAAGATGAATGCCGGAGAATATATCGCTTTAGTGGGATCTTCGGGAGCCGGGAAGACGACCATCTGTTCTCTTTTGCCCCGTTTTTATGAAGTTACCGAAGGAAAAATCACTGTTGACGGTCATGATATCCAGGATGTCACTCAAGCCAGCCTGAGAGCGAATATCGGGATTGTCCAACAGGATGTCTATCTCTTTAGCGGAACCATCATGGACAACATCCGTTATGGGAAATTGGATGCCACTGACGAGGAAGTTATCGAGGCGGCCAAGAAAGCCAATGCCCATGAATTCATCATGGAACTCGAAAACGGCTACGATACTGATACCGGTCAGCGGGGAGTGCGCCTTTCTGGCGGACAGAAACAACGGCTTTCAATTGCCCGGGTGTTTTTGAAGAATCCGCCGATTCTGATCTTCGATGAAGCGACCAGCGCGCTTGACAATGAAAGCGAAAGAATCGTTCAGGAGAGTCTGGAAAAACTGGCTCAAAACCGGACTACCATCGTAATTGCCCATCGGCTTTCAACCATCAAGAACGCTTCGCGGATCTGTGTGGTCACCAATGAGGGAATTTCGGAAAGCGGCAGCCATGAAGAGTTGCTCGGTCAAAACGGCACTTACGCTTATCTTTACAATATGCAGTTCAAAATTGATTAAAGCTAACCGGGAAAACTCCCGGTTTTTGCTTTGGTGCATATCCTTGGCGTTGTTTTGAAGGATTTGATACAATTGTTCAAGGATAAGGAAAACCGGCTTGTAAAAGTATTTGGGACAATTTATCAAATTATTTGCATTAGTCTTCAATAAGGCGTAAAATGGTTTATGTTACTGGAGGTATGGAGCGATGGAAGAAGTAGTAGAACAAATCAAAGGAGTTTTGAATAAAATCAGACCTTATCTTAACCGCGACGGTGGGGATGTCGAATATGTCGACTTCGTTGATGGAATTGTATACGTGCGCATGCTTGGGGCTTGTGCCGGATGCGGTATGATCGACCAGACATTGAATGACGGAATCGAACAGATTTTGATGGAAGAAGTTCCTCAGGTCATCGGGGTTGAAAACGTGGTCGGAAACCTGATTTAAGCTGAAACAAATTTGAGACCAAATAGGAAAAAATCAATGTTATAATGTTACTATAAAATTCTTGCATTTTTGAAAAAGTATGATATAGTATTTCCTGTTGAAATAAAAAATATAAAAAAAGACTCTTATTAAGAATCGTTAGATGAAGATCGAAGATACGATGGCAACCCTCATTGAGAAGGTGCCCTACTTAGCAAGTTATACTTGAACAATAAGAGAAAGCTCCCTGTTTTGCTTTCTCTTAGGGAGCTTTTTTATTTACTTGTAAAGGAGAAAGAAATGAAAGATAAACACATTTTTACATCAGAATCAGTTTCACAAGGTCATCCGGACAAAGTATGTGACCAGATCTCGGATGCCATTTTGGATGCCTGCCTGGCTCAGGATCCATATTCACGGGTTGCCTGTGAGTGTTTTGCAACTACCAACCTGGTTGTTATCGGTGGCGAAATCACATCGACTGCTCATGTTGACTATGATAAAATCGCTCGTGACGTTCTCAAGGAAATCGGTTATGATGATGAAGATAAAGGAATGGATTACCGCACTGTCAAAGTTCAGGTGGTCATCCATGAACAATCGGCGGATATCGCTCTAGGTACCAACCGCGAAGTCGGTGGGGCCGGAGATCAAGGTTTGATGTTTGGTTATGCAACCAATGAAACCAAAGGATACATGCCTTTGCCAATCCAAGTGGCTCACCATCTGATTCGTCGGGCTACTGACCTGCGCAAATCGGGGGATTTCAAAAAAGCCCGCCCGGATATGAAATCACAGGTTACCATCGATTATGATGGCGACCATCCTCAAATCGAGACTATCCTGATGTCAATCCAGCATGATGGAGATGTCGATATTGAAGAATTCAAAAAATATATCTATGAAAATATCATGGTACCGGTTGCCAATGAATATGATCTCAATACTGATTTCAAAGTATTGATCAATCCGACCGGACGTTTTGTAATCGGGGGTCCTCATGGGGATGCCGGACTTACCGGACGTAAGATCATCGTCGATACCTATGGGGGAATGGCCCGTCATGGCGGGGGTGCTTTCTCAGGGAAAGATCCTTCAAAAGTTGACCGTTCAGCGGCATACATGACCCGTTACATCGCTAAAAACCTGGTTGCGGCCGGTTTTGCCGATCGCCTGGAAATCCAAGTTTCTTATGCCATCGGGGTCAAAGAGCCGACTTCAATCTCGGTAGAGACTTTTGGAACTCAAAAAACCAGTGATGAAAAGATCCTGGAAGCAATCAGGGAAACATTTGATCTGACTCCTCAGGGCATCATCACCACTCTTGATCTGCTTCGGCCAATCTACTCGAAAACTGCCGCTGGCGGACATTTCGGACGCAATGATATCGACTTGCCATGGGAACGCCTGGATAAAGTTGAAAAACTTAAAAAATTTTTATAAGCAAAAAGCATGTTGAAAAGCATGCTTTTTAAATTGTCAGCGCTATGATTGAAAGCGCTTTTAATTAAAGTGTTAGACTTGTATAATTTTCTGATGTATAATATGCATATAGAGGAGGTAGGAATTATGAAATATTCAATAAGAGGTAAAAACATCGAGATTACAGAGGCTATCTCAAATGCAATCCAGGAAAAGCTGAGCGTGCTGGATAAGTTCTTTATCGTATCAGATGCGGTAGAAGCAAAAGTGCTAGTTCGAACTTATCAACATACCGGACAAAAAATTGAAGTAACTATCCCTACAGAGTATGTTTTGTTACGTGCTGAAGACATGAATGAAGATTTATATGTGGCAATCGATATGGTTGTTGAAAAATTGGAAAGACAAATTCGCAAATATAAAACAAAACTAAGCCGAAAATCTAAAAACAATAAATTGGCTTTCAATATCACCAAACTTCAAGAGTTGGAGGATGCTGAAGAAAAAGACGTAATTGTCAAGGTAAAACAAATCTTGCCAAAACCAATGGATATGGAAGAAGCTATCATGCAGCTGGAATTAATCGACCATGATTTCTTTGTCTATGTTGATCGGGAAACTGAACGCACCAGCGTAGTTTACCGCCGTCATAATGGTGGTTACGGTTTATTGGAAGCAACTGAAATGTAAAAATCAAAAAGAGCTCAATCAGAGCTCTTTTTTGCTGCCTTGATAAAGGTCATGTTCTTTCATGTATTTGTCGATATCGTTGAGGATGGTCACTTTTCTTAGCGACCACATCGGAGCAATCAGATCTTCGGGGTTGCCGTCACCGGTCAGCCGTTCGATCACGATTTTTTCATCGATCAAAGCCAGCTGTTCACTGACGATTTCGATATACTCATCACGGCTCAACAGTTCGAAGTCGCCGCGGTTGTACATTGTCGCCAAAGCGGTGTTTTCAATGACAAAAAGCATATGAATCTTCAAGGCCTGGATATCCATCTTGCCGATAGTTCTGGCCGTTTCAAGCATCATTTCCCGGGTTTCGTAAGGCAGGGAGTTGATGATGTGGACGCAGACATTGATGTCATGGGCGCGCAGCTTTGCCAGGGCTGATTCGAACTCGGCGAATGAATGGCCGCGGTTGATCAGCTTGCCGGTTTGATCGTGGATTGTCTGGAGGCCCAGTTCGACCCAAAGGTCTTTTTCCTGGGCCAATTTTGCCAGGTATTCGATCATCTCATCTTTAAGACAGTCAGGTCGGGTTGCCAGCGAAATCGCCACCACATCTTCGCGGGCCAAAAAAGGTTGAACCATGGCTGCGACTTTGGCTACCGGGCCATAGGTGTTGGAGTTGGCCTGGAAATAAGCGATGTATTTGCAGCCGGGCCATTTCCGGTTGAACACCGGCACCATCTTCTCGAATTGGACCGTCAGATCGTCATTGATATCCCCGGCGAAATCACCCGATCCCATGGAAGAGCAGTAGATGCATCCGCCGTAGGCCTTGGTTCCATCAAGGTTGGGGCAGGTGAAGTCAGCGTTGAGCGGGATTTTGGCCACTTTGTTCTGGTATCTGGTTTTAAGATAATAATTGAACGTATGATAACGTTTGTTGTCTAAGGTATATTTAAATTTATTCATGGCTTAATTATACAAAAATAAGCGATAAAATCAAGGAGATTGTATGACATTAACTTTGTTGAAAGTATCCAAAAGTTACCGGGACGGCTCTTGTTTGCGTCCCATCATCACCGATTTGACCATTCACTTTCCTAGGCGCGGCCTTGTTTATGTGGTGGGTCCGTCCGGATGTGGCAAATCGACTTTGGTCAACCTGCTGGCCGGAATTACCAAACCTGATTGGGGCACGGTAGCACTCAATCAAAAGAACATCGCCGCCATTGCCGGATACCGGCGCGACTATGTCGCCTTGGTTTATCAAAATATCAATCTGATCGACTGTTTGACGCTTAAACAGAATGTCATTCTGGCCTGTCGGGTCAAGGGGATCAGGTTCGATCCCGTCCGCTATGCCCGGTTGACCAGTCAGCTCGAGGTGAGCGGGCTTTCAAGCCGTTATCCCCAGCAGGTATCCGGAGGCCAGCGGCAGCGATTTGGGGTGATCAGGGCTTTGATGGGCGCAACTCCAATCCTGATTCTCGATGAACCGACCGGCTCATGCGACCGGACTTCGGCCAAACTGATCCAACGGACGCTTGAACAAAGTGCCCGCAATCATCTGGTAATTATTGTCACTCATGATTGTAGCCTGGTCAAGGGCCGTCAGGTGATCGATTTCAATCAGCTGGAAACCAGCTATGATTTCCGCTTGGCCCGGTATAGCTGGGTGAACAGGAATCCGACCCGAATGGCACTGCCGCTGGTCTACTGGATTCGCCAGTTTTATCATGATATCAATAAATACATTTTGATCATCGCCTCGCAGATAGTCATTGCGATCACGATTGCAATCATGATTGTGAGCTTTTTTGGTTTTGGCGATTACTACCGGACCGCCGATTTGAGCTTGCCGGGCCGGCAAGTGGTCACGGTCGAGAAACTCGAAGGGGAGTTTTCCTGGCCGGAACTCCAGAACCTGGAACAGGATTACCATCTGGCGGGCTTCAACGAACCCATTGATCTAAACGGACTTGGTTTGACCTTGGCTGGTCGCAATCTTGATTTTGGTTCTATCCAGATTTCCCAAGCGAATCCCCATTTGATGATCGCATCCGGGCGGAATATCGCAAAAAAGGGGGAAATCCTGGTCAATCAGGCTTTTTTAGCTAAGCAAAGCGGGGTGGGAGCAACCCTTGAAAACCTCCGGCTGGGAATTGAACTTGAAATTGTCGGGGTGGTTGCTGATAGCTATCACAACTATCCCACGGTCTATTTCGATTATCAGTTTCTGGGTCTGGATATGATTCAGGAATCTGGAGTGGGGCCGGGTCGGATCAATCTGGTTTTAAGTGCCAACAGCAGTCTGGAAACCGCCATGACAAGCCTTGAACGGGATTATTATTGTTTCTCGGATTATCAAAACACCATTGAAAGCCATCAGACCATCCTCAAGTTGGGTTATCTGGTGGCCGGGGTTTTCATTGTTGTCGCCTTGATAATCGGAGTGATTTTGTATGGATTGGTTCTCGAGGCCATCTTCTGGTCGCGGCGGGTCAGTGCGGCGCTGCTTATAAGCATGGGACAGAGCAAAATCATGATTATGGGCCAGATGGTTTTCGAGATTGTTTTGGTGACCGTCTTGATTACCTGGGGAGCAAATGGAATCTCAGCTTTGATTATCAGGTTTATCAACGCCAAAGGACTGATCAGGGAGTGGTTTGGTCTTAATCTCCCACTTGAGACCGACTCCCAGGCGGTTTTTATTTTGGGAGCAATCTATCTGGGAGTGGGCCTGATTGCGACATTGATGCAACTAAGGCGAATCTTGCGTTTGGATATCAGTGAAATTTTGAAAGAGGAATAAAGGATGTTGGAAATAACGGGACTGGAAAAATCATATCATCAAGGTGAGGCTGTCTTCACCAATTTGAATCTCAGGTTTCCCGACCGGGGCCTGTATTTTATCATTGGTCGGTCGGGTACGGGCAAATCGACCCTTTTCAACCTGATCGGGAAAATCGATGAAGATTATCAAGGGGGGATTGATTACAATGGGACCGACATAAGAAAGATCCGGAATTACCAGGGCGGTTATGTCGCCTATCTGTTCCAGTCGTTCCATCTGATCAATCGGCTCGATTGCCGCAATAATTACCTGCTGCCAGGACTGTTCAACCGGATTGTCGGTCGGGTCGAACGGGAGAAAATTCTTGGTGAGCTGGGAATAAGCCAGATTGGCAACCGCAGTATTCTTAAGATCTCCGGTGGTCAGAAAAGTCGGGTTGCCTTGATGCGAATGATGGTAACGCGGCCACGGATTGTCCTGTGTGATGAGCCCACTGGGAGTCTGGATCAAGCCAATGCCCGGATTGTTCTTGATTATCTCAAGGAGTTGGCCCAGGACCGGTTGGTCCTGGTGATCACCCATGATCGAAGTCTGATTGATGAGGGGAGTGACGGGGTGATTGATTTTGACCATCTGGAACGCTATCATGTTCCCCTCAATAAAAGCCGGGAAGGTGAAGTGGCGGGGGTACCGGTTGAGCGCCATCGACTAATGGCGTTGATCAAACTTCAATTGCGGATGGATCTCAAGGCCAATTTGAAAATGATGGCCGGGTTGGTGCTGGCCTTTGTGACGATTTTGACGACCTTGTTTGTAGCGACTGGTTTCCAAGAAGAAATAAACCTCGAGTTGACCAATATGTTTGGTACCACCACTTACACGATTAAGCGAAAAGATGGCGGCCGGTTCAATCTGAACTCGCTGGAGAAGTTTCAACAAGATGAAGCAATAGCCCATCTGTACTTGCTTCTTGACGAGTATCAGTTGGTCGGGGTCGCCCAAAAACCGAATCAAGACGAAGAAGAACTAATCTTTGTCGAAGATCCCACCGGGGCCAAACCCGATTCAATTACCCAGCCAGGGGTGGTTGTCTCTGCCAAACTGGCCCGACGGTTAGGCGGGGCAAAAAACCTGGTCGGGACCACAATCAATGTTTACTACCGGTACCATGAGGAGTTGAAATCATATCCTGTCGTGATTGCCGGAGTCGATCCCCGGCCTGGTGTCTTTGATGCCATCAGCTTTGACGAGCTTGCTTATATCAACCAGGTGGCAAAGCTATTTTACCAAGATCCTTTAGCTCTTCAGGGCGAATTTGTCACCCTGACCGGGAGCGAGCTGGACCAGGAGTATCTTGAGCAAAAATACGGCGAACTGTCAATCCGGCAGCTGGGAGCCAGTCTTAGCAGTGATATCAATGACGTGATGAATCGCATCAGTCTCGCGCTGGGCTATTTTAGCGGTCTGTCGCTATTGGCGGCGGTTTTTCTGGTGGGGGAAGTCATGTATCTTTGCGTCTTGAAAAACCGCAAGAATACCGGAATTTACCGGATTTTGGGGGCCAGACGCCGCGAGGTCATGATTCTGGAGCTGGGAGAAGTTATGGTGTTGGTCAGCTGCGGATTTTTGATAGCTGTTATCGAGACGTTCCTGTTGGGGCGGGGGATCAATTCGCTTATGGGACAGTTTTTTGGCGGTGAACTGCTTAATGACAGCTTTGTTGCAATCAAGCCAATTCCCGCGCTGGCGGTCTATTTGGCGGCCCTTGGCCTTACTTTGGGAGTGACCCTGATTCCGGCAATTATCGCCGCGAAACTCGAACCGATAAATGTTTTGAAGCTTAGATAAAAAAACCTTGAAGATAAGAATTAATTTGTGCTATAATCTAGTGGTAAAATTAAAATCAATGAAAAGGAATAGTAGCTTGTGATGTTATTCTAGAGAGATAGTGGTTGGTGAAAACTATCATAACTAGCGGTGAACTCGCCTTGGAGATGCATAGATGAATAATTAGTTTATGCCGTTGACTGCGTTAAAGTTTTGAGGTGCCAAGCAATTGGAACTAAGGTGGTAACGCGCAAAGTCGTCCTTAGACAGGGACGGCTTTTTTTATTTTAAGGAGGATAATTATGGCTTTTGAACATCGCTCAATTGAAGCAAAATGGCAAGAGTATTGGCTGAAAAACAAAACATATGCAACTGATACTCATGATTTTAGTAAGGAGAAATTTTATTGTGTCGACATGTTCCCGTACCCTTCAGGTAACGGACTGCATGTAGGACATCCAGAGGGGTATACAGCAACTGACATCGTTTCAAGAATGAAAAGAATGCAGGGCTACAATGTTCTGCATCCGATGGGATTCGATTCATTCGGATTGCCGGCTGAACAGTACGCAATCAATACCGGTAACCATCCGGCGGAATTCACAAAGAAAAATATCGATGTTTTCAGAAAACAAATCCAATCATTGGGATTCTCATATGACTGGGATCGTGAAATCGCGACCAGCTCACCTGATTACTATAAATGGACGCAATGGATTTTCACTAAATTATACGATATGGGATTGGCTTATGTCGATGAGATTCCAGTAAACTGGTGTCCGGAGTTAAAAGCGGTTCTGGCCAACGAAGAAGTAATCGATGGTAAATCAGAACGTGGCGGTTTCCCGGTAATCCGTAAACCAATGCGTCAATGGGTGCTTAAGATCACTGAATATGCGGAAAGACTGCTTGATGATCTTGAAGAACTTGACTGGCCTGAAGCGACCAAACAAATGCAACGTAACTGGATTGGAAAATCAGTAGGGGCTGAAGTTGATTTCACAGTTGCCAACACTGACAAGGTATTCACAGTCTTTACGACTCGTTGCGATACCCTGTTTGGAGCGACATACTGCGTTCTGGCACCGGAACATCCATATGTTGATGAAATCTGCAGCGCCGCCCAAAAAGAAGCTGTTGAAAAATACCGTGAGGAAATTGCTTCTAAATCGGATTTGGAAAGAACTGACCTGGCTAAAGAAAAAACCGGAGTGTTCACTGGAGCTTATGCGATCAATCCGGTCAATGGCAAAGAGATTCCAATCTGGATCGCTGATTATGTATTGGCAAGTTATGGTACCGGAGCAATCATGGCCGTTCCGGCTCATGATACCCGTGACTGGGAATTCGCTGATCAATTCGGAATCGAAATCATTCCGGTTCTTGAAGGTGGCGATGTCACTCAAGAAGCTTTCACTGGCGACGGGGTGCATATCAATTCCGGTTTCCTTGATGGAATGAACAAAGAAGATGGAATTGCAACCATGATCAAATGGTTGGAAGACCATAAAGTCGGAGGCGCTAAAGTCACTTATAAATTGCGTGATTGGCTGTTCTCAAGACAAAGATACTGGGGTGAACCGATTCCAATCGTCCATATGGAAGATGGAACCATGCGTACCGTACCGGTTGAAGAGTTGCCGTTGGAACTTCCAGCTACCAACAACTTCAAACCTTCGGATACCGGAGAATCACCATTGGCCAATGTTGAAGACTGGCTGAATGTGGAAATCGACGGAGTCAAAGGACGTCGCGAGACCAACACCATGCCTCAATGGGCGGGATCTTGTTGGTACTACATCCGCTATATCGATCCAAATAATGATGATCAGATTTGTGATCCGGAGTTGATCAAACACTGGTTACCGGTTGATCTTTATATCGGTGGAGCTGAACATGCCGTATTGCACTTGCTTTACTCTCGTTTCTGGCATAAAGTCCTTTATGATGCCGGAGTGGTAGACTGCAAAGAACCATGGCAAAGACTGTTCCATCAAGGAATGATCCTTGGGGATAACGGTGAAAAAATGTCTAAATCAAGAGGGAACGTCATCAATCCTGATGATATCATTGCAACTCATGGTGCGGATACTCTGCGACTTTATGAAATGTTCATGGGTCCATTGGAATCGGCATTGCCTTGGTCGACCAACGGTCTTGACGGTTCAAGAAAATGGCTTGACCGTGTTTACCGTCTGATCACTGATGAAAAACGAATCGTGGCTGAAAATGACAAGAACCTCGACCGAGTTTATCATCAGACAGTCAAAAAAGTCACTGAAGACTTTGAAACGCTGGGATTCAATACTGCAATTTCCCAAATGATGATTTTCATCAATGAATGTTATAAAAATGAAGTTGTTTACCGTGAATATGCTGAAAACTTCGTGAAGATGCTGTCATGTATCGCACCTCATGTCGGTGAAGAATTGTGGCAAGCACTTGGTCATGAAGAATCAATCACGTATGCTCCTTGGCCAACCTTCGATGAAGCGATGCTGATAGAAGATGAAGTTCAAGTTGTCGTACAGGTCAACGGTAAAGTAAGAGCGAAAATCAATGTGGCGCTTGACGAAGATGATGAAAAAGTCAAAGAACTGGCTTTGAGCGAAAGCAACGTCAAAATCCATACAGAAGGCAAAAACATTGTCAAAATAATCGTAGTTAAAAATAAAATCGTCAATATCGTAGTAAAATAATTGAATGGTTAAAGAAGCGGCATTTTGAGTGCCGCTTTTTTTACTTCTGTTTTTGTTTACATGGTGGGTTATTTGATTTATATGGTCAACTATCTGTGTTATAATTGTCTTAGATAAGGAGTTTAGAGACCAGAAGGGTGGTGAAATGATGAAAATAAGTGATTATCGCTATACCGATTCTTCAAAAAAAATCAATCTTGATAAACTTGATACCGAGGCTGATAATGGTGATTCCCGGTCGAAATACATTGAAAAGGCAGAGAAAAACATCGCCGAAATTATCGAGTATCAAGAGAAACTATTTGCCCAGAAAAAAGAAGGGCTGATTATTATTCTCCAGGCCATGGATGCCGGAGGTAAAGACAGCACGATCAAGCAAGTGACATCGGGAATCAATCCGGCGGGGGTCGTGGTCAGAGATTTCAAGAAACCGCAGAGTGGTGATCTTGAGCATGACTTCATGTGGCGGGTCTTCAAAATGACTCCTGAGCGGGGAAAGATTGCGATTTTCAACCGTTCCTATTATGAAGATGTTCTCACGGTCAAGGTTCATAAATTGCATCTGAAATATAATATGATGCCTCGTTGTCTTGAAGATGACAGTTTTTTTGAAAAGCGTCAGAGTCATATCCGTCATTTCGAACAATATCTTTATGACGAGAGCTACCGCATCGTCAAAATATTTCTACACATTTCCAAGAAGGAACAAAAAACCCGGTTTTTAGCCAGGTTGGATGAGCCGGATAAGAATTGGAAGTTTGATCCCGGCGATTTGGTCGATCGTGATCATTTTGATGAATTCCAGAAAACTTATGAAGAAGTTATCCAAAACACGGCCAGTGATATTGCTCCCTGGTATATCATCCCGGCCGACAACAAGTGGTTTTCAAGATATCTGGTGTCCCAGATCATTCTTGAAACATTGAAGGAGATGGATCCTCAATATCCTAAACTGTCTGAAGAAGAACTGGCTAAATTCGTATATTATCGTGAAATCCTCGATCAGGAGGATGATTAAAGAGTATATCGATGGACATTATCATAGGATGAATTATAATGTACTCAAAAGGAGGGTTTATTATGACAAATACATTGATTGTTTATTTTTCAAGAACCGGGGAAAATTTTGTTTCAGGGGAACTGAAGGACTTGGATGTCGGTAATACTGAAGTAGTAGCCAATATCATTCAGGAAATCACCGGCGGAGAAATGTTCAAAATCGAACCGGAAGTGCCATATGATTCCAATTACGACATTGCCTGGAATCAGTCTCATGAAGATAAGCTTTCCAATGCCCGGCCAGCGTTTAAAAATGCTCCGGCAACCTTAGCCAAATATGATACAGTCTATCTGTGCTACCCTAATTATTGGGGAACAATGCCGATGCATGTCTGGACATTTCTGGAAAAATACAATTTCGAAAATAAGACTATTAAACCGCTTTGCACTCATGAAGGCAGCCGCCTTGGTACCAGTGAAAATGATATCAAGAAACTGTGCCCAAGCGCCAAAGTGGAAAAAGGACTGGCAATCATCGGAGAGAATTCTCCTGATGCCAGAGAAAGAATTCAATTCTGGATTGATAATAATCTATAAAAAGGAGGCCGCAGCCTCCTTTTTCATTGGGGATTATTCAAACAGGCTCTCACCGTTGGTGGCGATTACTTTTTTGTACCAGTTGAATGATTTTTTCTTGTATCGCTTCATATCTTTGAGATTCTTGTCATCACGGTTGACATAGATCATCCCATAGCGTTTTCCCATTTCCCCTTGGGAAGATAGGATATCGATTGGTCCCCACATCAGGTAACCGGGACATTCCACGCCATCCTCGATTGCCAGGGCAATCTGTTTGATATGTTCGGACATGTAGTTGATTCTTTCATCATCGATTACAGTCCCATCAACCAGTTCGTCGCGAATCCCAAAACCGTTTTCAACAACCATGATTGGCATCCGGTATCTAGCATAGATGTCACGTAGGGCGATTCGCAGACCTAACGGATCGATTTGCCAACCCCATTCGCTCGCTGTGAGATACGGATTTATGGCAGCTTTGGCGTTGCCGTCCATGCTGATTGAAGCTTTTCCGCTGCTGGCAACAGTCGAGAAGTAGTATGAAAGACTCAAGAGGTCAACCGGATTGTTCTTGAACAGTTCCAGATCGCCATCTTCCATTTTTGGCATGGTATTGTTTTTCTTCATCACCGCCAGACGGTAGCTTGAATATTCGCCGTGAACAAACATGTCGAAGAAATTATTGGATACACTCATCTGATTGCGGGCTTCAATTTCATCTTCAGGGTTGCATGTTGCTGCGTAAATTGGGATGTAGATAACCATTCCCAGCACGATTCCAGAATTTGACTGATGCACTTTTTCAACAACCTTGGCATGGGCGACAAATGAATTGTGGACCAGTTGGTTGACAAACAGTTCTTCAGCCACGCCTTCAGGACAGACAGCCCCATAAGCGATTTTAGGACTTCCATAGATGCCGATGGCATTTTGTTCATTGAATGAAATCCATTTTTTGACTTTTGATCCGTATTCATCAATCATCCGGTTGGCATATTTGACAAAGCGGTTGACCACTTCACGGGAATAAAATCCGTTGAATTCATTCATCAGACATTGAGGCATTTCGAAATGATATAAAGAACACATCGGTTCCATCCCATGGGCAATCATGGAATCGATGAAACGATGATAAAAGGCAATTCCTTCATCTGAGAAATTTTTCCCATCAGGCATTACTCGAGACCAGTCGATTGAGAAGCGATAGCTGGTGAACCCCATCTCTTCAAATAAGGCGAAATCTTCATCATAACGGTGATAACTGTCAATCCCGTCCTTGAAATCAGAATGTTCCGGTTTGGGGAACAAATCACAGACGGCCGGGGATTTTCCGCCTTCTGTGTAGGCTCCTTCGGTTTGATGGGCGGTTACTGCACCACCCCATAAAAAATCTTGTGGAAATTTCATTATTCTTCCTCCTTGTAGCTATTATCAATATAGCATGAGCCACTCAACGCTACAATGGCACCGGTTGAGTTCATTATTAATTTTCATAACTTCTCGTTTATTGGCCGCGATGATGAAAAAAAGTTTCATTATTGACTCCCTTTGAGTAGCGTATCAAGTCGGAAGTACTTCTGTTGAGGTCAACAAAATCCAGTTCTAAGCTATGGGAATAATGAGTTGACTGGAAAAAACTTCTAAGCAATCAAGAGGACATAATAAAACATCGCGGGCAGGATTATTCAATCCGGAAAATACGACACATGTGTCTATTATATTACTGGGCGGCCGAGAAAAAACCGGCGGATGGTGACCTGGCGGAGTAAAATAAGGAAAAACGAGATAAATTTGGGCACATAATTTATCTTTTGTTGAATAAAAAAGGAGCATCAGTTGCCAGTATTGGATAAAGTTGTAATATTATTGTCAAATCATGCTAATTTATGATTAGTCCTCAAATAATATGACATAATTTTATATAATTTTGAGTTTTTAGTAGCGTTTTTTACACTAGTGTGATATTATTATAAATAATAGACTAATGTAACTAGGAGGGAATTATGACGCCGTATCATTTACTTGAAAAAAATCGAACCATAATAGTTGTAATCAAAATTGCCCTCTTTATTTCAGTGATCGAGTTTTATCTTGATATTTTCGTCTACCATAATTCTTCGATTCTCATCTTTTCGGATGCCATTTTGGTGATGATCTTGACCAGTGTGGTCTGTTTTTATGAATATATCACCAGGCATCCCAGGTTGCGAATGATGTTGTTTTCATTCATCCCGCTGATATTCTTTCCGACTACGATTTTGGGGAGTTCGGGTCAAATGGAAATGGCGATAATGTATTTTTTTCTGTTTTCGACCATTATCATCTATATCAACGGCAACAAGGCCGGGATGGCGGTAATTGTGGCCTTATTGGCGGAGGTGATCGGTTTTGGTCTGATCGAGCATTTTACTTTCATGGAATTGCCTGATTATAGCACCAGGGGCGCTTTTGATCTTATGTACTTGATTCACCTGGCCATTGTGGGAATTGGAAATTCATATATTTTCTATAATATTGTTTCCCGCAACAACCGTCTTTCGGATCGTCTTTATAAAAGCACAACCCGGGATTATCTGACCGACACTTACAATCGGCGTTACATTGACTCGGTTTTAAATGACATGCATATCAACAAGCATAAATGTGACGGAGCTTATCTGATGTTTTTCGATGTTGATAATTTCAAAGCAATCAATGATGTTCATGGCCATGAGTGTGGTGATGATGTGTTGCGGATTTTTGCGGATGTGGTATCCCATGAAATCCGGAGCAGGGATCTGTTTGGCCGTTATGGCGGGGATGAGTTTGTTTTGATCGTCAATGAAATTGACTCGGATGATGCTCATAAGCTTAAACAACGAATCTGTGATTCTTTTGAGAAACGTTGTGTTGAGGTGATCGGGGTCGAAGTGACAATTTCGGTCGGACTCGAAAGTTGTGAAAATCGGAAAATAAAAGATATCGTACGACAGGCCGACATGAGCATGTACCAGGAGAAAAAAAGAGAAAAGGTCGAGGCAGTTTTGTAATGGCGCGATTCTTTCTTTAATAAAGCAAACAAAACCCGGATCGATGATGATTGAACATCTTGATCCGGGTTTTTAACTGTTTTAAACAGTGATTAGAATTCTTTTGCGATTGCTTGAGCTTCTTCGATTTTTGCTCCAACCAAGGCGTCAACATCGTTTCCGATTACATCCAATACTTCGGCTGCAATAGTTTGATAGTCAGTTACACCCATGAAAGTAACGATTGTTTTAAGGTAACGATCACCCATTTCGAAGTTGGCAAGATGCCCGGTAGAGTATTCTCCACCTCTTGAAGTAATATTGATCGCTTTTTTCTGGTGGCACAGACCAACTGCACCAGTAGCTGTATATTGGAAAGTGATTCCCGCAACACAAACGTAATCGATATATGCTTTCATGATTGCCGGGATGCTTAAGTTCCATAATGGTTCAGCGAACACATATTTGTCTGCTTCCAGGAATTGGTATGCATATTTCCATACTGGATGAACTTTTCCTTCTTCAGGAGTAGCTGCAGGAGCTGTAGTTGTCAAATCAAGGAAGTCGATTCCTTCTTTGTAAAGATCCAAAGTGATGATTTCATCTTCTGGATTGTTTTCTTTGTAAGTTTCGATGAAGGCATCAGAAATTTTGAAAGTTCTAGATGCACCTTCAGGTTTTGAGTTTGCTTTGATGTATAGTACTTTGCTCATTTTGTTTTCCTTTTCTTATTTTTCTATTTTTTTGATTTTACTCAATAATCAAATGCTCAACAGGCCTTCCCTCCAACTGCTGTTACTATAAAGATAAGATGATTTTAGTGAGAACTTGAATGGGGTATTAACTGTTGGGGGATGAGCTTGAAAAGAGATCGAACTGGTCTTCTTGTGATTTGGTGCACAAATTTCCGGATAAGACTCTTGCATTTTTCATATTGACTGTTATAATTCTACCATAAGGTATCCATTTGACAAGTAGGCACTAATTAGTGGTATAGTACCTAAAAAGATACCGTTAAAGAATAGGAGTGATCAAATGAAGACAGCTAGTGATATCCATGAACTTTGTCATCGCCGCGACAAATGTCAGACTTACGAGGTTTGCCCGATGGTGCTGGTCCAAAATATCCTTTCAGGAAAAAGGAAGATCCTGATTCTCTGGCATCTGAGCCAAGAGGCGCTTAGATTCAGTGAAATAAAACGAAAATTGCCCGATGTGACCCAAAAGATGCTGACGCAGCAACTACGCAGTCTTGAAGAAGACGGGTTGATCAATAGAGAAGTCTTTCCGGTAGTTCCTCCAAAAGTGGAATATTCATTAACCAAACTGGGGAAAGGTATCATTCCGATTCTGGAAATGATGCATAGTTTTGGGAGTGAGTATCTCGCTTTGGATAATGCTGAGGCTTAATAAGTTAAAACTAAGACATGTTTAAACATGTCTTTTCTTGGTATGCCGGGCATGGCATATATCTAGGTGGTGAAAGTCCACTGTGGGGGTGACGTCGCAACTGCCAACCACTAGCCAATATCAAGGGTGCCCATCGTGAGGTGGAATCTGAAAGAAGGTGGAGGCAAAACCCTGGTCCGAGGTACACGAATCACATATCAGGCAGGTAATGGGGACGAGCGTGCCAAACAACGCGAAGTCATAAGAGGTTGCGGAATACAACTATTACATGTAAATGTGGCGGATATATGGGGTGAAAGAGATATGACCTTATCCCGGGAGATCTTGCGAGGGAGCAATCCTAGTAACAACGAATCGCAAGAAGTCAGCAGACGTCGTAGTAGCGAAGAAGTGGCTGTAATGGCCATGGAGTGAAGGACTGAATGAATCTATCAGTTATTAAAATTAGGCTTGATTTCATCGCGCGAAACCTCAAAGACAGACGAACACACTATCAAGGCCCGAAAGAAGAATGTAGGGGAAGTGAGCCTGATGAATAGCGAAATCAATGGAGGTAACGGAAATATGAATACTGATAACACATTACTTGAAGAAATGCTTAGTGATATCAATCTCAAAAAGGCATATACCCAAGTAAAACGAAACAAAGGCGCTAGTGGCGTTGATGGAATGAAAGTATTGGACCTCAAAGGATATCTGGATGAACATCTTGATGAAATAAAGGAAATGATACAAAACAGGAAATACAAACCACAGCCTGTGCTAAGAGTGGAAATACCTAAACTAGATGGTGGAGTTAGAAACCTAGGAGTGCCAACAGTGCTCGACAGGTTCGTTCAACAAGCCATCGCCCAGGTATTGATTCCTATCTATGAACCCTTGTTCAGCGATAACAGCTACGGTTTTAGACCTAATAGAAATTGTGAGATGGCAATCATCAAATCATTGGAATACATGAATGATGGTTTCCAATGGATTGTTGACATTGACTTGGAGAAATTCTTTGATAACATCAACCACGATAAATTGATTACCTTAATCATGAAAGATGTCAAGAATGGTGAAATTGTATCACTGATAAGAAAATTCCTGGTAAGTGGAATAAGCATTGATGGAGAATACAAAGAGTCAATAATCGGATCAAGCCAAGGAGGGCCGTTAAGCCCGTTGCTGAGTAATATCGTCCTTAACGAACTCGACAAAGAATTGGAGGTTAGAGGGTTGCATTTTACTAGATACGCCGATGACTGCATGATATTTGTCGGTAGCAGTAAAGCGGCAGATAGAGTTATGGAGAATGTGCGAAAATTCATTGAAAAGAAGTTGGGGCTCAAAGTCAACATGACCAAAAGCAAAGTATCCAAACCAAATGATATCAAATACTTGGGATTTGGATTCTATTATGACAACTTCAGCCAGTCATGGAAAGCCAAACCACATGCTAAATCAATAGCTATCTTGAAAGATAAGCTCAGAGAACTGACTAATAGAAGTTGGTCAGTATCATGGGAATTTCGCCGAATGAAAATAAGGCAACTTATTTTCGGGTGGATCAATTACTACCGAATCGGAAATTTCAAATCCAAATGTGCAAGACTGGATGGCTGGATTAGATTTAGAATCCGAATGTACCTGTGGAAGAAATGGAAAACCATCAAGAACCGTAGAAAACAGTTGAGAAAACTATGGGCCCAAAGATGGCAATATGAATCATGGTCAAATTCCAGGAAATCATATGCCCGCTGTGCAAGCACGTTTCTGCGAACCAAAATAACAAACAAAGTACTCAAAAGAAATGGTCTAGCATCACTGCTAGACCAATATCAGTTAAAACATATTTTAGTATAGATTTAAACCGCCGTATGCCGGACGGCACGTACGGTGGTGTGAGAGGTCGGAAATAAAATTCATTTATTTTCTCCTACTCGATTAGGAATCTATTAGTCAATCCTGATAATAGTTTGCAATTATTCAAATAAAAACAGCGAAGCATGGGCCTCGCTGGAGATTGTAGATATAGTTTTTAGTTGAAACTTGATTATTTAAAATAACTCAAGATTGTGCCAGATATGTTCGGCATTAGCAGTGAGATAATGAATCTGTTCATCTTCAGTTGTATTATCCCAGTCGATTTGGTTGAAAACCTGTTTTGAAGTCCTTACTTCAAATGCGCGGACAGTAGTAGGATAATCATCGCTACTTTGGTTAGGAACTTCCACGTTCATTAAAATTCCTTGGACACCGTCGATATTGTAGGCCGCTTGAGCCAGGGTGATATAATTATTTAGTGAGTCGCTGATGAGCTGATCCTCATTCTCGAAAGGTTCAATACATTCATATTTACAGACATATAATCCGTCCATGACGGCTTGATAACTATTCGCGAAGGCTGATTGGTAGTTTCCCTCTTTTTTTGCCAGTCCGGAATTGAGAATATCGGTTATTTGACTGGCGATCAGACTTTCGGGACTGCTTTCACTCTGGAAATCAGTATCAGTGTTTTCCATCACTGAATCATTGCTGTAATTATAGTGATAGACACTCCTTGGGGTTATAGCACCGACTAGGGCAACTATGATAAATAGATACCAAATCAATGTGACCAGAGTGATTATCTTCTTAGAGCTGCGAGCAATATCCTGATTGATAATCCACAAAACAATCACGCCCAATGGTGGGGTCAAAAAGAGCGTGCCCCATAAAAATTCATTGCTCATGTAAAACTTCCCTTGGTTATTCACGAAATCCCTCCCTTGTTAATTGTAAATTGTAACATATACCACATCAACAAACAATATCCTCCCATAAAAATTGGTTAAGGTTGTGATGAGATGGTTCGTATTGACGAACTTTTTGATGAGTTTTTAAGTCACAAACTATGAGGTGTTGTTCGATAAGATCAATACGTTTTAGCTTCAGTTCATTGAAAAGTTCATTGCATATTGGTTACAATTGGAGAATTGTAGGGGTTCGCAATATTGAAAATATGGCGATTAAACTTACATTTGAAACTTTCTTGTCAAGGGAGTAGGGCTGAAACTAATAAGATAAACCCGTTGCTACTTAGTCAGAGAGCGATAAAACTCCCTCTGGCAAGTCAACGTATTAGCTGGAATTGAGATTACTTTAAAAAGTAATAGAGAGGGCTTTTCTCGTTCAATAACTATTTTTTTGAATTAATGACAATATCTGATTATGGTGTCATTAATTTGCAAAAATACAGAGTATCATCACAAGAAGACACACATATAGTATTTAGTCATCTATGTTTTTGTGAAATATGTTATAATTTTGATATTATATGTAAAAAAATGTAATTATTCATCGGGTAATACGTTATATATATGAGAGAGGTGGAGATATGATAAATGATGATTTCGAGTTAGTATATAACATGTGTTATCAGCAATTATTTTTATATGCTCTATCGCTCACTTTCAATAAGGAAGATGCCAAAGATGTTGTGGCTAACGCTTTTATTAAAGCGTACGTGAGCTTTAACGATGGAAATATTAAGGCATGGTTATATAGAGTGGTTAGAAATGAGTGCCGAGATTTATATCGGAAAAAGAAACACGAGGTCAACTTAAGTTCCGATTATATTGATCTGAATAAATCGCCAGATTCTGTATTGGAAAAAGTTATTAATGACGAGAAAAGATTATGGCTTTATCAAGAGATATTCGAATTGAAAATTCGTGATAGAGAAATCATGTTGCTCAGCCTTAAAAATGAATTATCTGACAGCGAAATAGCTGCTATTACTAATCTGAGTGTTGAGAATATTAGGGTTATTAAGCATAGAGTTAAAATTAGATTGATAAAAAATGCAAAGGAGAATTACCATGAATGATAATGAACTGGAGGAGTTGTTTGGAGATGAAGAATCCAACGACATGGAATTAAATCGAACAAAAAAACGAATCAAACGAGGTATTAACCGGCGTATTTATGTCAAAGTCATCGAAGTTCTGGTCGTGATATCCATTATTGTTACAGGTGGATACTACAGTCTCTACTATGGCCTAAATCTAATATATTACAATCCCGGCAATGAAACAGGATTTGCAGTTACTGACGAAAGGGCTTATGGCTTTAATATATTGATGGGTTCATATCTTAGCATGAATTACCCTGGTATTGTCTATATCCCAATTGAGTATAATGAACAAGGATTTGGCAATTATGAAATCAGCGCATTAATTCAATCTGCATTTGAAGTTACTTATGTTGCTAAAGAATACAGCGCTACATTAACATTATCAAAGTCAACTATCGACATTGTGGGTTCTAAAGATCTTATCCTGACAAGAATTATAGGCGAGTACCATGACGAAGCGGTAGAATCAACTCATAATTATGTGACTGATTATAATATCGCAGATATCGAAGAATTACCTGAATCGGCAATATTGGATGCATCCCTTAGCTTTCTTCATACTTTGCCAATTGAAGATGCAGTTAGTTTTATGAGAAAGTATGACGATTCTTCATTCGTCTGGCTGGCAACGGGTAATTCCACCACTGGGACCATTGGAATTGCCAAAGGAATCTCACTTTATGATGCGACTGGTTACAGTCTTAATAGGGCAAATAGTAGCATTTACCCGAATTTGACTTTACCAGATGATTATACTGCTTCTGATTTAGTGGAAAATTATCTTTCTAGAATGAAGTTGCTTTTGGATCATGAAGAGTTCCTTGATTTAGTAAATACGTATTTTTCATATGGAGGAACCGAAGATAACGCCTACAAAAGGTACAATGATTTGTCCCAGCAATACCAGGATGTTCTGGAAAATGGGGTTTCTTGTATCGGGGTGCGAGGCTACATAAAAAAACAAGATCTTCTTACTATGCTTGATAATAATGAGTTATATGGTTTGTACATAAATAAAGTCAAATTATCAAAGTATCTTTCGTAGGATTTCAATATGTCAAATCATAAAACTAAGGTGAATAATATATAATAGCATTATTAGTGAGTGGTGAATCAGTTAACTGCAAAAAAACACAATTCTAAGAAAAAATTGTGTTTTTTATTTGTAATAAGCAAATATGTTAGTAACCAATAAGTTCGCTTATACGCCAATTAAGGGTACGGTTTATATACAAAAAAACAGCCATTATAGCTGTTATTTTTAAGTTTGGTGCGGGTAACAGGACTTGAACCTGCATGCCGTAAGGCGCTAGATCCTGATTCTAGTGCGTCTGCCAGTTTCGCCATACCCGCATTTATATAGTTAGTCTTGTACAGCAATACATGTCATTAATAAACAGTATTTTGCTGACTTGATTAGTATACCACAGTTTCAAAAAAATTAAAGTGATTTTTACAATTTTTTTGAATATTTTTTAGGGGTGTGGCGTAGTTTTAGCCCTTGAAAAATCAAGATAAATAACAAGATTTCAAAAAAGTTCGATTACATCGAAATAATCGTATTACGATAGCGATTAGGCCTTCTTGCCTCCTTGTCAACCAATCTGATCAAAGAGAAGATGTGATCGCATCACTATCCAAAATTCACTTTTTTCCTTGGGTAATTGAGAATGATTCTATTTATATGTTGACAGGTATTTTTCGATATGATAATGTAAAAAGGCAAATGTGGATATAACAAGAGCTCAATGAAGCCGGTAATAAAGTAGCTTTCTTGAATCATTAATCGATGAAGCAAGACGGAGATTTTCAAACGGAGTTGATTAAACCGAGTTCTAGTTGATCATTCGCATAGTTAATGGATTAAATTGTTGAAAATAACAGGAAGACTTGACGAAGGGTTATAAACCAATCATATAGTAAGCCGATCACATGTTCCTTTTTTGGGATTATAGTGATTGGCTTTTTTGTTTTTCAAAGGCAAATAAATATTACAGGAGGCTTTACAAATGATAGATTACTTTTCAAAGAAGGTTGGAATTATCGGTGGGGGACAACTAGGGAAGATGATGGTGCAAGCGGCATCGCAAATGGGAATCCATACTGTGGTTCTCGATCCTGATGGAACCAGTCCAGGAATTGCTTTGGCCTCGCAAAGCATTGTAGGAGAATTTGATGATTATGATGCGCTACTTGAATTGGCGCAACAAACCGATGTGCTGACCTGTGAATTTGAACATATTTCGACTGAAGCACTAAGCAAACTTGAAGAGGAGGGATATGAAGTATATCCATCGTCAAAGGTGTTAGAGTCGATCCAAAACAAATTGGTCCAAAAATGCGAACTTGAAAGTCATGGAATCCCGGTTGGAGAGTTTATGGCGGTTGCAAGTATCGCTGATATCAAAGAAGCTGGTGATAAATACGGTTATCCTTTGATGATTAAAAATGCCTTGGGAGCCTATGATGGCAAGGGAAATGCCGTGGTAAAATCAGTTGAAGAGATTGAAAGTGCGGTGCAAGAACTTGGCGGATTTGACGGGATTTTATATGTTGAAAAGTTTGTCAATTTTAGCAAGGAGATTTCAGTCATTTGCTGTGGGGGACTAAGTGGTGAGGTAGTGACTTATCCGATTGCTCAAAACATCCATAAACAGAGTATTTTGGATGAAACTATGGTTCCAGCCCAACTTGATGATAATCAAAATTTCGCAGTAGATCGGATTGCCAGAGAAGTGTATGACATCTTCGGTACGGTTGGCGTTTTGTGTGTCGAATTATTTGTGACTCAAAATGGTGATCTGCTGGTAAATGAAGTGGCTCCAAGACCACATAATTCCGGTCATTATACCATCGAAGGATGTCTGACTTCGCAGTTTGAAAACCATATTCGCGCGGTGGTTGGTTTGCCCCTGGGAAAAACTGATTTGTTGATGCCAGTGGTTATGCGCAATCTTATTGGTCAAGATGATTATTGGGGAGCTATGCTGACAGTTGGAGTCGATGAGGTATTGAGCATCGAAGGTTTGAAACTTCACCTATATGGCAAGAAAGAAGCCAAACCGAAACGGAAAATGGGACATCTTACCGTGCTTGCCAACGATTTGAATGAGGCCCGGGAAAAAGCGGCCCGCGCTATGAAAATAATGAAAAGAAATGGAGAGTAATTATGGAAAACAATAATGTAAAACCGGTAGTAGGAATAATCATGGGGAGCCAATCCGACATGAGCGTGATGAAAAGTGCATCGGAAATTTTACAGGAATTGGGAATTTCTCATGAAGTTGCCATCGTCTCGGCACATCGGACTCCTGATCGTTTGGTTGAATATGCCAGAGAGGCTAAAAGCCGAGGAATCCAAGTTATTATCGCCGGAGCTGGAGGTGCGGCTCATCTTCCGGGAATGACAGCGGCATTGACGGCAATTCCAGTGATTGGAGTTCCAGTCAAGGTCGGTGATTTAAGTGGTGTTGACGCTCTTTATTCAATTGTCCAAATGCCTGGAGGAATTCCGGTGGCGACTGTGGCTATCAACGGGGCTAAAAATGCGGGAATTCTGGCAGCCCAAATTCTAGGAGTGTCAGATGATGTTGTTTATCAGGCAGTTGAACGCTACAAACAAGGGCTGGAAAAAACCGTGTTACAATCAGCCAAAGACAATTATCAGGTATTTTAATCTTCCAATTGACGGTTGGAAAGGGAAAAACGGGCATTCGCAGATTTTGCGAATGCCCGTTTTAAGGTTGATTTTAGTAGACCCGTCCTTCTTTTTTTGCCTCATTGTCCAATGACGAGCCAATCGCGATTGAGATAGTTACTCCGGCTCCGATAAATACAGCCAAGAAGACTACATTAACGGCTATCATCAAAGGCACACCGATTCCCGCACCAAGCAGCAATCCAAAAGGAAAATAGAGATAAAGATAGTATTCTGCTGGTACCAGTCCATACTCTTTACGGACATAGCCGGTCAGATTGTGTCTGACCATCCGAAATTCTTTTTTTTGAAATTTCTTTGCCTTTAGTGATTCAATCAGGATATTTTTGATTTCCTGAGTCATCAGATCAATTTTCAGGTCGTTTATCGAATGTTCTTCGAGTTTTTCCATCATTTTGATAATCGTGTCCAGATCCATCCTTTTTGCAATTTTAGGATCAAATTGCGAAATCAATTCGATTATTTCCAGTTTGTTTTTCATAGGGCACCTCATTTCAGATTAAAATGAAAAGATGATAATATCTTATATACTCATTTTAATCCTGTTGACAATCAAAGGCAAGTTTAATGAAAAAAGCAGCTCGGGGCTGCTTTGTCTATTACGGGGTTTGAAGGAGAAGGCGAAGGCGGATTACTCTCCGACCAGACCGTCACCATCACCATCAATCATGTAGTCATAGAGCCAGAAATCAGAATGGATAGGCATGGTAAAACCGGCGGCCTTGGCTTCAGCAATAGTTACTGTGCCGTTTCCATTGGCATCTATCTTTGCCAAATCCCTGCTGTGGTCTTCGGTGGAATCGGTAACCGGGTTGGTTTGGTCATTGGTGGAGACCGATTCGGGATCGATATTGTCAAATTCATCATGGATAACATTGCCATTGATGGTGTAGGTGAAACTGTAGTGACTTGGTATCTGGGTCTGGGTATCAGGATAGGTGATTATTGCTGTAAAATCGCTGCAGCCATTAGCGTCGCGAATGACTTTTTCCATATAGGCCTGGTCCCCATAGCGGTTTAAGGTGCTGTCTTGGGGAGTGATGTTGTATGCGTTGGAAACGCCGCCCAGACTATCGGCGATGACATGACCTTCATCAAGTACCGGACTTTCAGTTCCCGGGACTTTTGCCTCATCGGGATAATAGCGGCCCGAGTCAGTCACTGGTTCAACTGATTCATCCTGCAAAGTGATTCTAGCTGCGGTGACCTTGATCAGTTGACCGTATTCATTGGTGAAGGCCCAGTATTCCCGGTAACCAAAACCGATATCAACAACTACGTTAGGCTCGCGCTGTCCGGAAAGATTGCCGCCGGCAACTTCAATCAGCCGGTACCCAGCAAAATCAATATCGTCTGACTGGGTTGGGTTGGAACTGGCGGCTACCCCGGAATCATCATCGTGACTGGTTGAAACCGCACTGGTTTCAATGTTGGCAGAGCTGTCGCTGGTGTCACATCCGGTAATTCCCAAAATCAACAGGGCCGTGATAATCAGATAAGAAAACCGTTTTAAATTGAATAAGCTATTATTAGATGATTCGATTTGCTTCGTTTTTTCTGATGACTTGATCTCATCAGGATTATTCTTGGCGAAGAGCCGGTTTCTTTTATCCATATTGGGTCTCCTGTAATGTTCAAAAATTTTAACATTATTGTATCACCCTTAACCGGATATGGGAACAACAAACGACTATTCGATAAAAATATTCATAAATGGCGAGCTGTTGACCGCTACTTGGACTTTGTTGTCTAAAAATGAAAAACGAACCGTTAAACGGCCCGTTGCTTTCAAAGAGATTATTATAATTTTTTGACGAATTCTGATTTCAGTTGCATTGCACCGAAACCGTCGATTTTACAATCGATGTTATGATCTCCGTCAACCAGGCGGATGCTTTTGACTTTGGTACCCATTTTCAGTGGTGTTGAGCTTCCTTTTACTTTCAAGTCTTTGATGATGGTTACTGAATCACCATCATTCAAGATGTTTCCGTTAGCGTCACGGACAACGTTTTCTTCGGCTGCGTTTTCTTCTTCGAATGCAGTCCATTCATAACCACACTCAGGACAAACGTATAACGTTCCGTCATGGTATGTGTATTGGGAATTGCACTTTGGACAATTTGGGAAATCTTCCATTAATATATCTCCATTCTTTTGTTTTTGGCACGAAGAAGAACTCAATTTTCGCCGTGCTTTCATAGAATACCACATTGGTTTCCCTATTTCAAGGTTTACTGAAAAAACCAAATTTCGGATAAATTCCAAAAAATATCGAAATGATCGATTGAATTTGACTTTAAGGGGGATTCTGGCCGGGAAATCTATTGGACTTTGAGAGATGATTGGAGATTAATCACTCCAATTGTGGGATTGTGAGAAAATATTTCCGATTTGTTGAATAAATAGATTGGTTGGGTTAGAATAATAGTATCAAGTGATATGTTGTTATGATAATTATTTTTTTGTTGCATCCAATCTAGATGGGAGTGATAAATATGGTCGACAAGATCTGGAGATTGGCTTTTGCAGTTGCAATTATATTTGGCTGTAGTCTTATAGCAGCAATAATTGGGTTTCTTATCGGTAATGGAATACCGTCATTGGGGGCATATTCCGGAGGTGAATCTGGTGGTTTTATCGGTTTTGTAATCGGAGTTGGACTGGCTTTGAAATACCTTAATCGAAACCGCGGTTAAATCGGGTTCTCGTATACATCCAAATTGAGATGATGGAGTATCAGAAAATGAACCGAAAAGTACTGGGAGTAATTGGAGCAATAGTTGTCGTTTACACATCAGTTTTTCTGGGCGCCTTGGATGGGATGAATCGGGGAATATCCAATCCTCAAATCCAGTTCAATAATAGTTATGGTGAACAAGCCTGAGGGAAGATTGGCGTGCTTGTCGGTTTGGTGGTCGGAATTGTTTTGGCTTACATTATAATCAAGATAGCGTTCAAAAAAGGTGATAATTAGCAGTTTATAAAAATATCTTAATTATTTTGTGATTCTTCCCCCGGGTAAGGATCACATTTTTTTAAACAATGACAACTGAAATAGTTTTACCTTGTTGAACAGGTCAATCATTATGCTTTGGCTTTTTGTTAGAATTTTTCAGTGCTTTGTTGCTGAGGATCAAAAGGAGAATGCCGACACTTAGCGAAAGCAAACCTGCACCAGGACTTAGTCCAAGTCCAATGATCCCAAAAACAATAATGAAAATGGAAATGATTTTGACTACATAAAAAAATCCGGTTTTAACAGCTTTCATAAAATCACCTTCCTTGATTAATTTCACCGGTCATTTTTACAGTTCTAGTTCTAACTAAATTGTAGCACAGCAATCGCCTTTGAGCAATTGGTACTAGGTGAGGGGGATCATTATCACAATAAAAAAACGACTCAATGAGCCGTTTTTGGTCTTGATGAATGTTTAAAGGATTGCTTCAGCCAAAGCATCGTTGAAGGCTTGGATGTCAGCTCCCTTTTTTAAATTGATTTTGAAATGACCGGCTTTGGTCCATAATTCAACCTCGGCGGTTAAATCCAGACGTCCGGCATTTTCGATTGACCACATGTCAATTGATCTAAATGGCAGGGAATAAGTTTCGATTTTCTTACCGGTAAGACCCTGTTTGTCGCGGATGACGATTCTTTTGTTTGTCAACATGGCGATATCCCGAACCGTTGCGTAACATACTTTGATCTCTTCTCCAGCTACTAACATTTCCTTTAAATCAGGTGTTGGATCCACGGTCCGGTTGAAGATCCAGTTGATTTGTGCTTCTCTTGCTGATGCCATAAATTTTCTCTCCTTTATTTGTTTTGTCAATTGTATCATAGATGGCTGCATTCAAGCAATGTTGCCCCAGGTTGCCTCAGGTGCGATTATCAGGGGTACTAATTGGTTCATTCCTGATTTACGAAGTGGTGAAAATCGTGGTATAATATTATCACATGATTTTTAAAAGATGATTTTCAATTAAATACCAGTTTGATCTATAAAGTAATGAAAGTGATATTGATAATGAAAATAAAAAGAACCTTGATAAAAATTGCTGTTTCAGTTGTAGTTTTAATTGGCGTATTTGTTGCGGGAACAATGTATGTTTCTAATCCTGGACAGGCGATCATTACTTCCACTGGTCTTACCCAGACTCTTCAGGAAATAAATGAGATGGCAGTGATGCAATATAATTATACCAAAATCGGAAAGTTCACCAATTCATTGGATATCAATGGCTGGACCGTGCCGTTGACCCAAAAAAGCTTTCTGATCACCTACAGCGGAAAGCTCAAAGCTGGAATCGATATGAATCAAATCATTATTGATGTTAGGGGTGATACCATTACGGCAACTGTACCCCAAGTAGAAGTGCTGAGCAATGAAATCGATGAAAACAGTATTGAGGTTTACGATGAGAAAAACAATCTTTTCAATCCAATCTCAATCAGTGACTATAAGACCTTTGCCACTCAACAAAAGGATAAAGTTGAACAGGAAGCCATCGATAATGGCTTGTTGGAAGAGGCGGCAATCCGAGTAGAACTCAGCATCAAACAACACCTCAATATGATTGATACGATCAGACAGAACTATGAGATAACCATCGAGTTTGCCTAGAGTAATTAAATTTGGCATCTTGTTTTATCGGTAAAAGAGAGTTAGTGTTCTCTTTTTTCTGCTTGATTACTTGATTGATAATGGCAATCAGTTGCCTTGGGGCTTGTTTTTTGATCAACTTGACAATAAAAAATGGAAGTTGTAACATTAAATTATCTAGTTGAGGATTTCATTGGTTTTGCAGTCAATTGTTTGAATTCTAGTTAGGATCGGAGGAATTTGAAATGAAGAAATTATTAATAACGGTTTTTGTATTTTGTTTGATGTTTGGTTTGTTTACAACCAAAGTGAGTGCTGTCGGCGATAAAGTCCATGGCGATAAGGGTGTGGGAGAAGTTTATCAAAAAGATCCATTTGGTCCAGGAGATCAGCCGGATTGGCAGGAATGACAAATATCCAAAAGACATTTTCGGTTTGCCAATATCCGACTAGAAGTAAAGACTATTTTGCCAAAAGGGAATCCATTTACCTTTAGCAATTATCTTTATGGCTATGATTCGGTTATCAAAGTAGTCAATGTCGATTGACATCGACTACCTATCTTGTCCGTTTTATAATCAGCGGTACCGATTCGGGGGTTTTTACTAACTTACGACACCGGTGTGAATATAGTTGATAAAATCGGAGATATTTGCGCAAACTTTTATCATTTTGTGATGAAATGGTATCAAAATATTAAAAGGTGTGATAAAATATAAGTAGAAATAATACACTATACAAAGGAGGTTGTATTATGTTTACCAAACCAGATGTTGACAAAGAAAGAACTTTAGCAAAAATTGACAAGTTCGAAAAAATTGATGACGGCGATCTGGAACAAAATCCGGACGAAAAAGTCCCTGAATACATCAAGGAATCCAAGAAAACTGACAAGGAAGAAGATTAAAATTTAATTTCGGATCGGAATAATCTCATAATAATAATATTGTCTAAGGAGTGAATCCGATGTGAGTTTATTATTCAGGTTTCTTGATTGCCACTTGACAATCGGGACTTGGAAATAATAAGTGTGGATTTTAGCCGGACGTCATCAAAACCCTGCAATTCTATTTTTGGGCATTATCCAAAAGTGGAAGAGCGGGGTTTTTTCTTATGATTTTCGAAGGTGTGGCAAAACTTGTTGATGGAACCTGAAACATATCCGGATGGGCTTGTGGAATCAGCATAATTCCCACCATAAGACATAGTTATCGAAATTGCTAAAATATGCATCCTGTTTGTCTAAGATTGCAAAACATGGTACAATTCGATAAACTTAGATATGTTTAATATTCATTCACCACTAGGTGAAATGGGGAAAATGGTAGGGGAAAAAATGGAAAAAGTAAATTTTCACAAACTTGAATTAACTGATGCTCGATGGATGAAAGAGAAGCAGCGGGAGGACCGACTCGAGGCCAGCGATTATGCTTTTGCGAATAATTTTATCTGGAAGGATGTATTCAAATGCTATGTGGCCGAAATTTCCGGCTGTGCAGTTATCAGATATGAGGTGGAGGGCATCTCATATTACAGTTTTCCTTTTGGGAAAGGTGATAGAAAACAGGCGGTTGAGACACTGTTGAAAATATCTTATGACAATAAAGAGCGACTTAATCTGGAACCGTTAACCATCAAACAACGGGAGTTTCTCCAGGAGCATTTTTATGGGAAGTTTGAGATTCATTCACAACGAGACCGATTTGATTACATTTATGAAGTTAAAGACCTTGTGGCACTAAAAGGAAAGAAATTTCAACAAAAGCGCAACCATATCAACCGGTTCAAGGATAATCCGGACTGGTCATATGAAAAGATCACTGAAGGTAATATCTCGCAGTGTCTTGAAATGGAGCAAGAGTGGATCAAACTTGATGTCAATAAAGACAACCAAAGTATTCAAGAGGAATACAAGGCTGTCAAGTTGGCTTTGGGAAACTTTGATGAACTGAATCTGGTGGGAGGCTTGCTTCGACTCCAGGGAAAAGTAGTTGCATTTACCATTGGGGAACAGTTGAACGAAGATACCTTGGTTGTTCATATCGAAAAGGCCTTCCCGGATATCCAGGGTGCTTATCCGTTGATTAATCAACAATTCCTAATCCATGAAGGTGCGGGATATAAATATGTCAACCGCGAGGAAGATACCGGAGCCCCGGGTCTCAGGCGAGCTAAAATGTCTTACCGTCCCGCTACAATGGTCCAAAAGTTTGAAGCGGTTGAAAGTGAGATAACCCTGGCAACTCCAAAGGATTTCCCGCAGATCATCGATTTGTGGCACAAGGCGTTTCATGATGATGAGGACTATATCCGTTTCTATCTCGAACACCGCTTTACTGATGAGAATATGTACTGTATCCGGAACCAGGGCAAGATTGTGGCGATGGCGACTATCATGCCGGCTCCATTGAAAAATGGAACTGAAGAAATTCCGGCTCTCTATATTTATGCTGTGGCAACCAATCCTGACTTTAGAAAACAGGGCTTGGCGACCAAAATAATTGCCCACATCAAAAAGCGCCATGATCTTCCGCTCGTACTTCAACCTGAAGATGAGCAACTGGAAAAATTTTACCAGTCAATGGGCTTCCAACCTTATTTCCAAAAAGATAAGTGGACTCAGGCTCCTAATGAATCGAGTGGGGATCTTTTTGGCGAACTGGATTTGGACGGGGAAGTGATGCCGGTTGAATACCGCTCAAAAAGGAATGAAACCATTGAACAGGAAGTATTTTTGAATTGGGACGATTATGCAATCGCATATGTTATGGTGGAAAACAAATACCTTGGCGGACAGGCATTTGTCCTTGAAAATGGGGTTTTCCTCTATCGCGAATATGACAATGTGCTTAGGGTGATCGAGTCGACTCTACCACTGCCAACCAGAAAGGCACTGGTAAACGAATTGCTGAAACGCAACCCTGAAACAAAATTGGCTGTCTATGAAAATAATGGCGGGATGATCTGGATCCCGGATAAATTCCAGGCAATGATTGAAACATCTCAAGAAGGATATCTCAATTTAACCTTGGCTTAGATGAATTTTACTATGGTAACTTAGAAAACGGAGGGATTCAAATGAAAAGAAAACTGGTGACAATTTTTACGATTGCAATCACCTTGACTTTGGCTATTTTCAAAACCATTCCTGTTTTACTTAAGATGATGGGGTATCATCCCGACTATAATCGAAACACCTATCATTTAAAGGGCAAAAAGGCACTTATAATTACAACAAGCCATGACATCATTGATGCAACCAGGAAGAAAACCGGGGTCTATGGCTCCGAACTGACAGTTCCTTATTATGAATTTGTCGATGCTAAGATGGAGGTTGATCTTGCCAGTATTCAGGGCGGGAAGATTCCCATTGAACCTTTTTCGCAAAAATATCCGCTGGCATCCCGGGCTGATCGCCGTTTTTTAAAAGATGCTAAGGCCCAAAAGAAAATCTGGAATTCTCTTAAAGTAAATGATCTTGATTTTGGTGGATATGATATCATTTTTATGAGCGGGGGTTGGGGAGCTGCCTATGATTTCGGGTTCAGTGATGCTTTGGGAGCGAAGATAACTGCGGCCAATGCCAAGAATGTCTTGATTGGAGCTGTTTGTCATGGGGTTCTGGGATTTAGACTGGCCAAGGAGACAACTGGCAAACCACTTGTTGAAGGTAAGAATATGACTGGAGTATCCAATAAACAAATCCGGGAATTGGGAATTGAAAGCACACCGCTGCATCCCGAAACGGAACTTCGCAAACAACAAGCCAACTATATAAGTACGCCAGCTTTCATGGATACCTTTGCCACTGGAATTGTGAGAGATGGCAATATCGTAACCGGACAGAATCAAAATTCCGGTGGAGCAGTCGCTCAGGAACTTATGCGACTGCTGGAAGATAAAATCGAACTCACACTTTAGTTTTTCGATAATAATTTCAAGCGCAACTATCATCGTGTGGACATGACCTCTTTGTACCGGGAGGTCATTTTTGTATTATAAGGGTAGGAGCTATGTAGCTATTCCTGGATTTATAATCAGTATAAAAAGAAAGTAGGCTAAAGGGGGTGATATCACTGCCAGGGAATTGTTTTGATGTTACTCCCTGACGGGATAGCCGCTGCCGGGTATATTCAATTTTTAGGACTCCATCAGCTGACTTACTGGTTAAAACAATCTTGATGCTGATTGGGAGTTGAAAGTTACGTTAGTATTATAAGCATGATTATTGAATTGAGGATTTAATCTTATTGTTTTTAACCGTTATTTAACTTGGTGAGGGCCGGACCAGTCTTTTGGAATTCCATCACCGTCGCTGTCGCCGGATAAATAATTATATGGGGGCTTGTCCAAAGTATCAGAGGTTTTAGCAATAGCACCTTTGCCGTTTCCATTTGGACCTGGCGTAAGATACGAGTTGTCATAATTATGTCCTATTAAATAATCGGATAGTCGTCGGCATATATACCGGATACACTTAAAATCCGTACAAGGGCCGTACTTGTGATAATAGCAGTATTTTTCATTTTACTATCCTCCTTGCGATTATGTCTTTCTACAATCAATACAACTGAAATCATAAATTTCTTGTACAATTAACGAAATTGACAAATTAAATGGAAAAAAAGTTATCTTGGATAATTCAAACGGTGGCTGTGTCAATGCATTTCATTAAATTTGTAACCACTGTTCTGATTCAATTTGATGCTATAATCGAAGAGCGCTATGGAACATTATATATTGTAAAATCAGCTGATTTTTGATACCATTTTTAGTATTAAAAGTTGAAGTTGAAAGATAGTTCATCGAAATAGGAGAATATTTAAGGTAGTTGTAATTTTTAAATTATCAGGATATGACTCTTAGAAATCGATGCAACATGGATATTATAGGGGATAATAATATCTGATTTTAATGATGATTATATGATTTGAAAAGGGAAAAGGGGAATAGAATACAATGATTAAAGAAAGTGACAAGTATATTGACAGTAAGCGGGGTGAGATGGTTGAAACCTTGAAAATGCTCGTAAATCTTGAAGGGAAAGCAACGGAACTGGATAATATGGATGTTCTTTCGAAATGCCTGTTCGAACTTTTTATGGATGCCGGGTTGGATTGTCAGTTGATAGCAACGCATCCAAAAGCTCCAAAAGTGCTTGCGGGAATAATCGGGGAAGACCGACCGGGAGAACCGATACTGTTTAGCGGCCACTATGATACAGTCTTTGTAAAAGGTACTTTTGGTGATCAACCTTTCAGAATCGAAGATGGTAAAGCTATCGGTCCTGGTGTGCTTGATATGAAAGGTGGAATTGTCATTGCGTTATATACAATAAAAGCACTTCAGGAGATCGGTTATAAAGATCGGCCGATTAAATTGGTGATATGTGGTGATGAGGAAGGTGGCGAACACCACTCATATACTGCTGAGGTAATTAAATACCTTTCACAAGGGTGCGTGTGTGCTTTCAATATGGAGACAAGTCCGGTTTCCAGAAGTCTTTGCGTAGGGCGAAAAGGTATAATTTCGGGTAATTTCACGGTTACTGGCGTATCGGCTCACTCAGGTAATGACTTTGCTACTGGTAGAAATGCGATTGTGGAAGCAGCGCAAAAAATTATTGAGATTGATAAGTTGACCAATATCGAACTAGGTACGAATATGAATGTTTCAATCATAAGTGGTGGAACAATCTGGAACAGTATCCCCGATCATTGTGAGGTTGAATTTTCAGGACGCTGTGCTTCACAGTCGGAGATTGATCGGGTTAAGGGTGCACTTGAAGAAATATTCAAGAAGACCTACATCGAAGGTACCTCAACTTCCTACATTATCAAACGCGAGGGTAAAGTCTTTGAAAAACGGGATGACAATATGGCGCTTTGGGATTATTGCAACAAGAAAAGTCAGGAATTGGGCTATGGAGAACTGGGACATGTCTTTTTAGGAGGCGGCAGTGATGCTGTCAATATCCAAGCGGTAGGGGTTCCGACGCTTTGTTCTTGTGGAATAATTGGTGAGTGGAATCATACCGACCGTGAATATGCTCTTGTTGATTCTTTGTTTAGCAGAGCAAAATTTTGGAGTGGGGTTGTCATTGGCATCGATGAATTTGCATCGTAATCTAAATTTCCGCTGTAATCATTTGCATTGATTTGGTGATTATTGAAATCATGGAGATTTGAAACTCGAGCTAACAGCGGTAAAGCAGTTTAATTGACAATATCAGGTTAATTGGATATCATACTTCTATGAATTATTGAATATGGTGCGTTGATTTGAATCTGATATGTCAGGAGGTAGTTTATGGAATACCCTTATATTTTTAATATCACAATCGATCATGATAAGTATCGTAGCGATGACGAAATGATAGGTGATGACGGTAGTGTGATTGACCGAGTTCTTTTTGGTGAAACGATTTTTATGAAAAATGGCAATTCTTTGTATACTTATGATGTTGAATCCCAAAAAGAAATTTTCGAAAAGTTGAAGTTTGGAAGAATTAGAATTGTCGGATTGGATGATTATATGATTGCGGAATCCGCAACTGTCTACCGAATCAAAAAAGATGATACATGTTGTTGAAGCCGGGGGTCTAACTCCGGCTTTTTTATTTGATAAATACTAATGATGGTTTTGAGAAAACCTGCCGGCTGAATATTATCCAATACGCATTAGAAGGACGGGTATCTTTGTTAAAGCACAAAAAAAGGTATTCCCCAACTGATAACGGTTGAGAAATACCTGTAAGCATTGAGAAGGGGATTATCCCATTCGGCCACCAGATCTTCGAAAAAAACCCTATATACCTACGTTTTTTGTTTTGGAAACAAAAAGGTGGGAATTATATTGAATTTATGAAAACGAATTAGTTAAAATCATCAACAGTGATGGCGTATTATGCTATCGCGAATAGAAGTTTGATAAAAAAATATGCCCACCAAATAATACAACTTTCTTTTTGATAAGTATGATGTTTGCTTGTTAATGATTATTTGGATTGTCGGTGTTTAGAATATTATCGAGGATATTGTTCCTTGTATACGCTTGACAAAAAAAGAAGGTCGTCGTATCATTTTGTAAGTCGGAAGCATTGAGGTTTTTAAAGATTAATCAGTCAATTGATTGAGTTAGTATTTTTTGGAGGAAGTAATGATTACCTATGAGAAGATAAATAATGGGTTTGGTATCCCTGTGAATATGATTTATTTCTATGTCGTTAACGAAAGTGATAGCGCTGTCGGAAATCATTGACATAATAGTATATAAATCCATTATAGTCTTATTGTAGAATTCGACTTCAGTGTGGAAGGTAAAAGTTTGAAACTTAGTAGCCAAGAGATGTACATAATAAATTCGAGGGAAATTCATAGCTTCGATAAAACTCCCGATGACAGTGTAATCGTCAGCTACGTCTTACAAATCAATTATGATTTTTTAAAAAGCTATTTTCAATCAATCGACAGTTATAAATTCAAGCAGCCAAATGCAGAAATTGCCGCTTTACTGGCGGATAATTTATTAGAGGTGTATTATTTATACAAAAATAAAAATGTTGTCAACAACATAAAAATAAACAGCCTGGTACTTTCGATGTTATCGATAATGGTTGAGCATCTACTTGTGAAAAAAGATGAACTGACAATTGAAAACATTACTTTTGCAAAAGAGAAAACACGTAAAATTGTGGATTACATTAATAATAATTATCACAATTGCATAAATGTCAATGACATTGCGGCGCATTTTGAGATGACCAATAACGCTCTTACCAGACATTTCAAGCAAAATCCAAATATTAATATTAAGAAGTATCTTACTGAGATACGGCTAAAACACGCCTATTATGATTTGATTGATACTGACTATTCCATTATTGACATCGCCTACAAAAATGGCTTTGCGAATTCAAAATCTTTTTCCAGCTATTTCAAGGACAAGTATGGTTATACTCCAGGTCAATATCGCAAAATCCGAAGAAAATGACTTTGGGTAAGTAAGAAATTAACCATTTTCACTCTTTTTTATGTCCTATAATTTTCTAGGAGGGATTTAAGAATGAAAATGAATAAAATTGGATTATTAGTTTGTATGGCTAGTGCGTCGTTGATGTTGAATGTCAGTAATACCTATGCAGTAAATGGGGTTGATCTTACAGGACAGCAAAAAGTCTATATTGAAAGTGAAGATTGGGGTCCTGCTATTTCTAAAACTGTTATCACTTTAAATGGGTCAGTTGATGCGTCATCATTGGACGCAGTTGATTTTGAAGTGGCTGAGACCAAGATGGTAACTGACTGGACCAGTCTGAACTTCGATATTGTAAGCTACACGACTCAAAGAGAAATAATAGAAGTGTATTTAAGTGATAATGAAGGAGGACAGATTGACGAAAATTCTGGTTCGATTATAACGATTGAAATGAGTGTTGATCCAAGTACTGGAAATGCCTTCAATTATTCAATGGTTGACAGTTTGAATCATTGGTGTGAGGCTCCAGTTTGGATATTTCCTTGGTAGGAGAGTTGACATCAGACAATAGTTCGGTTTTGTCTTTTGAGGTTGAAAAAAATATTGACTTAGCTAATGAATCAGAGCGAATTATTCCTTCGACAGTGAAATTTGATAGTTCGGTATATACGACCGCAGCCAACAACAGTTACAGCTATGCCAGCTATGAACCGGAAGATGAATCATCAAAACATCCTTTAGTTATCTGGCTTCACGGAGGGGGAGAAGGAGGTACTGATGTCCAGTTACCTTTATTGGGAAATAAAGTTACCTCTCTGGTTTCGGATGAATTTCAAGATACAATGGGTGAAGCTTACATATTGGTTCCTCAATGTCCAACCTTCTGGATGGATGATGGAACGAGAACATATGTCCATGGCTTCAGCGATCCTGAGTTAAAAATTGATGAAACTAAGGACTCTATGTATGTTCAGGATTTAGGCGAGCTTATTAAGGCATATGTGAATGACAATGAAAATATTGATCGTGATCGTATTATTATTGGCGGTTGTTCGAATGGCGGTTACATGACTATGAGAATGATTCTTGAAGATATGGATTACTATGCGGCGGCATACTTTTCAAGTGAAGCATATAGGGGTGAAGTGTTGACTGATGAGGACGTTGACAATCTGACAAACAGTAAAATCGGAATGTACTTTGTTTATTGTGAAACTGACACAAATACTCCACCTTCGTTGTGTACGATTCCTACTTATGATCGTTTGAAAGAGGCTGGAAAAGACAATCTTCACCTTGCTAGTTTCGAAACTGTACGTGACACTAGCGGCTTATATTTTCAAGAGGACGCTGTAACACCGGTACAATATGATTCTCATTGGTCATGGGTCTATTTCTTTAATAATGAGGTCGTAAGTGATGACGATTCTACCAATATGTGGATGTGGTTGTCGGAACAATCGCAGGCGGGTCAGGAATCCCAAGGAAGCAATACCGGTCTTATTTTGGGAGTGGCGGCAGCGTCGGTTGTGATTGCCGTAGTCGTCATTAAAAAGAAATCAAATGGTGGCGCTAGTTAATGCCACAATGAAATTTCAACTTTTGTTCAAGCTATCTTTTTTCTGGTAGCTTGAACTTTTTTAGTTGCTTTTTTTGAATTATTTATGAGTACCCTCTAATATAACCATCATCTCACTGCAATGTTTAAAAGCATTCAAAATCAATCCGGCTGTACATGGCTAGTGATGTAAGATATTAATGAAGCTCATTATGGTTTGTAAGAAGCGCGGGAGGTATATCTGCGATTATTCTTTCCTCTATTTAGAAAATTCTGAATAGTGGCTAAATGGTGGCATTTCAAATGCATAACTGTCAAATATCTATTAAATAGCTGTGAAAATTTGTGTATATAACAAAAAAAGGTATTAAACACCTATTAAATAGTTGTTTAATACCTAAATTTTTATTTGGGTTACCCCATTCGGTTATTGAATGTTCAAAAAAGTGCCTGTATAACTACTTTTTTTTATAAAATTGAAAATCGTGGCAAAATCGTGGCAAAAATTACTAGAGTTTGGATTTAATATCAGATATTGTTTAGTGAATTAATCCGCAGTCTTACACTAAATATAGTTTGCTAGTTGTTAGTGAAGTTTATCTAGGATTTTGTGTCACAATTTCTAACGCGGATATTATAAAATATTTTTCTAATTTCAATTTTAGCTTTAAATTATAATTTATAAATTCTTAAAAAGTAATACCTAACCAATTATAATTCATGATATAATCGAGATGACAAACCTATTGGAAGGGGTATCATTATGTTGGATGGTAAAGAATTATTAAATTTTGACAGTAAATTCATCTACGAATCGATTAACTGGCAAAATGAATTACCTGTTAAAGTAATTAAGGTGGAGATGAAAAAAGACAATCCAGATTTAATTCCACCAAAACACTGGCACAACTGCATAGAGTTCATCATTCCGCTTAATGCGAAAATTAAAATTTGGAGCGACGGTGAAACTTATGTTGTTAATGAAAATGAAATAGGGTTAATAAATAGCAAATCAATCCATACAAGTGACGTAATCGAAAGCAGGGATATTTTTAAAAGCATAGTAATTCAAATTGATTTGGACTATTTATCAACTCTATACAGCAACTTCAAAAATATATATTTTAACAGTAATTTGACTGCGGTGAGTCAGAGTAAACTATCAGAATACCTCTTGGGAATTACCGAGGCATTTGATTCTAGCTACACCTCAATGAATATCGCCATTAAAGGCTATATTCATCTTGTTGTAAGTACTTTAATTAACAACCAAACAATGAATAGAGAAGATAACTCTTACCCAATATGCGATAACAAACGTAATAATTTGACTGAATTACTAAAATATATCGACATTAATTATGATCAAGAAATAGACATTCAAATGCTGGCCGATAAATTTAATTTCTCTTATGGCCATCTCTCAAGATTATTTAAAAGACAGTTCGGGACAACCATAAAGCAGTACATTATGTCCATACGTTTAGATAGAAGCATGCATGATTTAGTTCACACTAGTATGACAATAACCCAAATTTCTATCAAGCACGGGTTTTATAATACTAAATCATTTAGGAAAGAATTTAAATCAAAATACGATGTAACCCCATACAATTATAGAAAAAAGTTCGAAAATGACCTTTTATAGGTCATTTTTTTTATTTAGAGATACAAATAAATATATTACCATTTAATTATAGAGGAGGAAGCAAAATGAAAAAGAAATTGAATTTATTTTTACCCATGTTCATGGTACTTAGCCTTACGGCATGTAGCAGCGCCGACGAAAGCATCTCGGGAACATACAGCATTAACATCGCCAGTTTCGATTGGGGATGTGGAATCGACCAAGTAATGCTTACATTAAACGACGAGGTCAGCGATATTGACGAAAATGACTTTACCGTTACTGAGACTAAAAGCGTTACGGATTGGTCTGATGAGACTTATCCGGTAATTGAGACTACCTTAGACAGAGAAATACTGGATGCTTACTCAGTAGATGAATCTGGTAATAAGGTTGATGACTCATCAAAATATGTGCTAATTGAGTTACGCACAGATCTAAATGAAGGTTCACCAATATTGTACTCTATGGAAAGTTCACTAAACAGTTGGAGCGTTCCTTACTACTTAACCATTGCACTAAGTGATGATTCAACTGTTACAAGCAATAACGAAGAAGTTACATCTATTCAAATTGGAACCGAGTATTCTAGTGTAACCACATTGGTTGACGAAATGAAAATAGATTCTTTCAATTCAACAGATGGTATAGAAATGGCATATGGAACTTATAGTCCTGAAACCCCATCGGATACCGTGTTTGTCTGGTTGCACGGTTCAGGAGAAGGTGGTATAGAAAATACTGATCCACGCGTTTCCCTACTAGCAAACAAAGCAAGCGCTTTTATGGGTTCTGAATTCCAAGATACAATGCAAGGAGCTAATGTTTTAGTACCACAATGCCCGACTTTCTGGATGGATGCAGATGGTAATGGTGGTGAGTGGAGCAACGGATTATTAACTACTGAAGGTCCATCGTACTACACTGATGCCTTAATGGAATTAATCGAATCCTATAAGGAAGAATGCGGTGCTGACAAAGTAATAGTTTCTGGTGCATCTGCGGGTGGGTACATGACCATGCGGTTGATATTGGACTATCCTGACTTTTTTGATGCTGCAGTCCCAGTAGCCGAGGCTCTGCCAGATGCAATTATTTCCGATCAGGAATTATCAGGTATTGTGGATATGCCACTATACTTCATCTATTCAAATGACGATCCAAGTATTATACCGGAAAAATTCGAAATTCCAACTATTAGTAGATTAGAAGAAATGGGAGCAACAAACCTTCATGTATCTGCATCAGAGTCAGTTATAGATACATCAGGATTATATACTAATGAAGATGGAACACCATACACATATAATGGTCACTGGTCATGGATTTATCTATTTAACAATGAAGCTGATTGCAATTATCATGGCGAATCAGTTTGGGAATGGTTGTCAGATCAAGTTAATTATTAGAATTCATATTTTATCGTATGCAAAAGATGCGGCTCAAACCGCATCTTTTACTATGATATATAACAAATGGTCTCAAGTAGTTTTTACCCATTTATCAAATTTATCCATTAAGATTTATGACAATATTATAATCGGCAGGATATTTCACTTTGATAATTTTTAGTGGTCAAACTTTTTAATAACACTACTACCTAATACCTGAATATGTTTTTACATTGGATAATAATATAGGAGCCGATATAATTAAGTTTTAAAACAAGCATCTTGAATGATTGGATTATATGTCCAATCATATCTTTGGTAATATTTCCATTATCAAATGGTTGAATCATAAAATATATATCGCTACATATTTTTATCACACTCTAAAGAAAATTCTACATCTTAATAAAATAACGTTCGAGGAACCAAAAAAATTTGATGATGAAAATAATACATGTTATTTCATATTCAATGTATTGATACACTCTATTAATGCTAAAATAGGTAAATTCATAGCATCACCAATATCGCTACACATAGGCGATATTCTAGTTGTATCGTCTTGGATCAGTACAAGGACTTCAAGAACTGACTTTAAAGTTGTCAACAAATAATCTTCTTCATTAATGGTCACATTTATCACCTCCTATTAATATATACTCCGAATAAACCTAAATTACTCTAGGTTTACAAAACAAGAATATAGGTATAATATTGTATTTAAGATAGGGGAGTTGCTAGATGATTATAATTGACAAACATACGAGAAAATTACTTAGATATATTATGCGAAAAGATACACCAACCGCAAATGCGATAATTGATAAATTTAAACTTGAGGGAGATATTATTCTTATTATTTTATGCCGCGACGGTTATCTTATTTGCAAAAAAAATGATGGTATATGTACTGATTTTAATGATGGAAATCTAAATTCTGCATGGGATTATAAATATTGGGCAACACCTAAGGCAAGAAAATTACTTGAGGATAGATTTGAAGAGTATTTTAAATGGGGCGTTACTTTAGGTATATCAATAGCTGCTCTTGTGCTATCGGTGGTATCAATCTTCATTAAATAGCGACTGATTTCTTTGTTCTTGAGGTATTTAGGTAGATAGTATAAAGTTAGAAATATTGGAACGAATTATAAGCATCAAAAAGCCCCATGTTTAGGGGCTTTCAATCTATAAAGTAAAGTTGTACGGATGACAGTATTAAACCATAATAGTATGTAAAACTTTTGTTTCATGAAAAATCAAAAACGCTACCAAGTAATAAGAATTATCGTTTCAAATTGTCGGTAATTGAGTTGAGATTTTCATTTCCAATTTCAGTATAAACATCCATTGTGGTTTGATAACTTTTGTGTCGAAGTAATCTTTGAGCTATTTTTACATCAACATTATTCCGCCATAGGGTGGTAGCATAGGTATGACGTAGCATATGAAAATTGAAGTGAAATCCGACATGTCTTGATAAGTTATTGATTGACTTTTTGAATGAAGTAGGATTGATATAATCATAGTGATTATCACATAATAGCTGCTTAGATGGATACATTTTTATCCATACTGATAAATCTTCTTTTATTTCCAGTGGTAATGGGATCTTTGCTTTAGATGCTGAACTCTTTGGATCTTTAATTTTAAGCTCTTTGCTTCTTGGTAGCCAAGTGAGGGCCTTGTCAATATTTATTTGCATCCGGACAAAATCTACATCATCTTTGTCCAGGGCAAGTATCTCGCTTAATCGCATACCGGTATAATACCCAATTTTTATTGCAAGTAAGACTGATTGGGTCCTTGGTTTCTTAGATTGTAAGGACGTTTCCAAATATTCACAAAGCTGAATGTATTGCTCGTAACTAATCGTTTGTTGATTGTTATGTTTGCGTCCGGGTTTTCCCCTAATTACAAGTGATTGATATGGCATTTGACTAATATATTGATGATTATAAGAAAATTTAAAAATTGCATTGAATACTTTATAGACATTTTCGCAAGAGGCTTTTGAAAGCTTAGTCGATAAATCTTTGAAGAATCTCTGCATAATGGCATAATCAAGTAACTCAATGTATGATTCACCAAGTTGAGTACGGATGTGTTTATCATAATAAATTGAGCGCATCTCTTTTGTAGATTGTGCTGTGCGTTCGTCCAGCTCTAAATATTCCTTCCAGACTTCATTCAAAGTTATTTTTTGTCGTCCGTATATGATTCCAAATTCAAGAAGTTCGCTTTTCATCTTGGTTTCATATCTTTCAGCCAGTTTCTTTGTTTTGAATCCACCCTTGAATAATCTTTGGCGTCTACCATAACGATCATAGTATCGGAAGTCAACTCGATATATATTGTCTTGTTTGTATACTGTCATCGATTTCATCCCTTCCTTTAATTACTATGGTAGTTTTGATAATGCAATTAGTGAAACTATCATGCTTTTATGCACCCTTTGTTAATTCTAGAGGTTAATTATCTTCAATTTCAATTTCTGTCTCAAATGTCAAATTTATGAGTTGGGCTAATCGCCTAATATCAGAATCTCTAAATGTAGGCAATGCAAGTGCTAGCTCATGTACAAACTCCAGTTGCGGAGAAGACAGTGCTGCTAAATCAAGCTGTAGGTCGTAATAACGGTTTATAACCGCGTCATGATTAGAGTCAACTGTAGACGCTAGGTCGCCTGTAATAATTGACCATTCGATTTCTAACAATTTAGTAATTCTATTTAATTCGAGTTCAGTGATAGTGTTTAACTTTAAGAATAGTAAGTCTTTCAAATAATCTATGTCGACTCCCAATTTATCAGCTAACTGCCTATAGTTATAGCCTTTTTGGCGCATCCTTTGAAGAATCAACAATCTAATGGAAATTATTCTGTTATTGCTTTTAAAAAACAGTGGCATTAATGTATACGAATCATGAGAGTCTTTATTATTCAATACGTTATACCATTCTTTGCATCGTCTGTAGTTATCCTTTTCACCAGGCATGAATAGGTCTGGAGGAGTGTTGCTAGTTGCCCACTCCTCATAATCAACCGGGTCATCCAGCCAACCCATTAAAAATTGAGGCGTTGTCTTTAATGCCAAGGCTATAGGTTCTAAAACAGTTGTGGGAAGATTTTCAATATCCCCTTTTTCATATCTGTAAATAGTAGCCTTATTTTTTCCAACAGCAGTAGCTAGTTGTTCCACAGTCATACCTAACGACTTTCTTCTTTTTCTAATTTGATCACCAATGCTCATATAAATCACTCCTTTGACTTTAAGTATATCCTAATTTCGCAAAAATGCAACATAATTTCGCATAAATGCGATTAAAGGTTGACCGAGGCTGTTTTTGGGTGTTATAGTTAATGTGTCGCATATGTGCGAATAAAAAAGTGAAAGGGGGATGTTATGAATTACGGGCTTTTAAAAGAAGAAATGGAGAAAAAGAACGTTTCTTATGAAGTTATGTCTGAATACTTAGGTATTCACGTTTCGACTTTCTATCGGAAAATTGAAGATCAAACTAAACCATTTTCAATAAATCAAGTCAACTTAATGAAAGAAAAACTTGAGCTTACTGAAAGAAAGGCTGTTTTAATTTTTTTGAAATGATATTCGCTTATTTGCGACGAAGCGATAGAAGGAGGATTAAAATATGCGCTAAATAATTATAGATATAAAAAAAGTTGATCAAGGTTTGTAATGAGATATTTGTTTGATTTTTTTGAGGAGGTGACAATATGAGACAAACTAAGATGCTCAAATTTGAGGAGGTTAAGGAAGATTTAGGCATTTCATCAACAGCTCTGAACGAATTGATTGAATTGAGAATTTTGAAACCAATATTTCTTGGTAAAGGGTGGAAGTTCTCCCAGCAAGATATTCTCGAATTCCAACGCGACTATCGGGGCTTGAAATTATCAAATTTTGGAGAAAAGGAAGATGCTTATGTCAAAGTAAACAAAAGAAAAGCCACCGCGGCAACGGTGACTAATTACTAGTGTAAATTACGAGAATTTACGTGTTAATTTTAACACGGGAAAGAAGGAAATTCAAATGTGGAGTGTTGAAGAAAATGAGATTCTTTGCAAAACCATACCTTACTTTTGCCAAATGTGGGCCGAGATACTAAAGAGTAGATTCGGTGTTAATAATGTTCGGATAAATGTTTATTGGGAAACTAGACCAAAAGCTGATGTGAAGTTGGAAATCTTCATTGAAAACAACTTGAATAGGTATGATTTATTTGTTAATTGCGAATGCAATTCGATTATTTCGACAATTGAAGCCTTGAATCAAGCAATCTCTTCAAAATTTAGGTAATTATTATCAAAAATCAGAAGAGGTGGCAAAGGATTATCATATTTTTGGCATCAGTTTCGTATGTTATTATTGTTCCTTATGGGTTTCGGGTTCATCGCTTTGACGGTGTGGCCCTGATCCCGGTATTAATAATTATGATTGTGGTAAAAATACCGATGATCTATAACGTATACAAATATAAACCTAATAATTGTAGTTCCCAAGAACTTGATGATAATAATCAACGGAGGTGATTTTAACTGAATAGATGTTTTTTATGAATAATTTAGAAGTAGAAATCAATAGTGGCCTGGAATAATTAATACTGTAGAGGATGTGATTCCCATTTATCTTTATGAACTAGATTCGCTCTGTACTGAGTGGCTCTCAGAACAAAAATACGAAGAATTGGCTCAAAATACCCTGGCTGTATACGGTAATGCAGTCCACAAATTTATTAACTGGGCCGATCCGGACATTGAACTGACCAAAGCGTTAACCATCGAATACAAAAAATTTATACTTAATGAGACTGAGAAAATCAGCACCATTAACACTTGGATTACCGGGTTGAACAAGTTTCTAAAGTATATCGACCGGAAAGATTGTACAATCAAGCAAATTAAGCAGCAAAAGGAGTTTAACACCGAAAAGGTACTGACATTCAAAGAGTATAAAAGGCTTGAACGAACAGCGAAAAAGCACGGGATGTGGGAAGCCTATTATATTATGCGGATTCTCATCTCGACGGGCATTAGGGTTGGCGAATTGAAATTTTTTACGGTTGAAGCAATTCAAAAGTCTAATATCCAAGTAAACAATAAGGGTAAGTTTCGAAGGGTGCCGTTGCGTCAGGACACGAGAAGAGAACTGATCAAATATGCCAAAACCGAAGGGATTAAAAGTGGACCTTTATTTAGATCGGGCGAAAAACCAATGTTAGAGGTGACGGTCTGGCGTAAACTAAAGAAGGTGGCCGGGTTGGCGAAAGTTCGCAAAGACATAGTCTATCCCCATAGCTTCAGGCATTTGTTCACCCAAATCTATAATGAAGCACATCCGGGGGAAACTCTTAATCTTGCAGATATTCTGGGGCACAATGATTTGGCTACTACTAGAAAATATACAAAATTATCCTCTGACCAGCAACGAAAATTGTTAGAGGAAATGAAAATTTAAAATGGATATGAGACAAATTTATTTCGAATAGGAGTTCGGTAATATGTTTAAAATAGTACAAAATGAAAGAGAGAAATTAAAAAAAACATTGAATCAGTATGTCGATAGTTACTACAGTAATCCTGAGAAGATGAATACTGAAATCCAGGACAGGGCAATTGTAATAACTGCTAAAGATAGCGATGATGCAATATCATTTATTGTAAATCGCTTAGTCGGGGGAACCCATGAATGAAAATAATTTCATCGTGATCTTGCCGTTCATGATCAACGAACTGGGCTTGAAAAGTAATGAATTGCTGGTATATGCAATCGTCCATGGAATATCTCAGGACGGCGAAAGTTGGTACGAAGCCGGGATTACATATCTGGCCAAAACTTTAAATTTATCAAGACAATCAATTAGGAACATCCTAAATTCATTGGTAGAAAAGAATTTGATTGTCGAAAAACAGGTGCAACAAAAGCACGTAAAAAAAGTTTACATGCAGACCAATCAACGGGTAAAGAAATTTGACCTGGATAGTAAAAAAAATTTACCTCCTATCATTATAAGAAAAGAAAATAAGACTATATACAGTCAGACCCTTTCCAGATTAGTCAATGAATACACCGCAAATAATCAACTCAAAGCGGCGCTGTGGGATTATTTGGAGTTTCGGAAAAAAGACAAAAAGTATTCAAGAAGAGCATTGGAGTTAGGCCTGCGAAAACTTGATAAGTTATCATTTGATGACGGGGAAAAGATTGGGATCGTGAATCAGTCGATTGAAAATTGCTGGAAATCATTTTACCCTTTGAGAGAATCTGAGGTTTCAGGATTTACGCAATATCCAGTCGAATCTAAGCAGTCAAAAGTTAGTTATGATGAAATTGAGGATTTGCTGTGATGTTCGGTGATATCGAATTTAGCTTAATGGCGATTTTGGCCAATCATCCGGAATTGGTGACGCTCACCAACATCACTGCAGAGATGTTTGAAGAAAGAGAATATTCCACCATCTTCAAGATCTTGAAGATGACCAGGAAATTCGACCCAGTTCAGTTTATTGAGCAAGGGTATTCGAATTTTGAGATGTTGATAAAAATTCTAGATGGTTTGGTCATCGAATCAGCATATGAGGAAAATTTCAGATTTTTCGAGAAGAAAATAATCGGAGCCTATAAGACCAAGGAATTGGCTAATCTGAATTATCTACTGCAGATTAGAGAAATCGACTACGACGAATATAAGAAACGATTCCAGGAATTAGCCGCGATTCATGAGTCAAACGCTGAGTCATATGTAATCACCAATGAGCAACTGGATGATTCGCTGCAAGATAGTATTTCTAAAATTAACTTTAAAAACTTTGCCAAGCTCGGGAGACTATTGAATCTTGAATCCAACGATTTGATCACAATTGCCGGGGCATCGGGATTTGGCAAGTCAGCATTGCTACTCAATTTGGCCGCCGATCTTATTGAAAATCAGCATTGTGTCCAGTATTACAACCTGGAGATGGCCCATCGAAAAATGCTTCAAAGGCTGATAGCCATTATGACTCGAATCCCAATTAAAAAATTGCTGGCTAAGGAATACAATCACGAGCAGGAGCAATATGTCCTTGAGAGCAGAAATAAACTGATAACCTCGCAAATGAAGGTATTTAGCGGCTCGCTGACCTTGGAGCGGATGCGAAAATTGATCATCCGCAATCTGCAAAAGGGAAAACAAAACGTCGTTTTTATCGATCATGTGATGCTCGTTGGAGTTGGTAACCGCAATTACAATACCAGTGAATATAATCGGGTCACCTACGTTATGCAGGAACTGCGGAAACTCTGCTTGGAACATAATGTGCTGATTTTCATCGCCAGTCAGATTGACCGTACCAGCGCCCGGGAAAATAAAATCACCATCAACTCCCTTAAATCATCGGGTGAGATTGAAAACAGCAGCACCCACGTGATTCTGCTCTATGAAAATCTCAATCTGAAAGACGAACTGGACCTTCGCAATCCCACCAAGCATGTTTTCTTAGATGTCGGAAAAAACCGGAATAATGCGGTAGCGAGGATTTCAGCAGATTTTCATCTAATCAATCAAAAATTCTATGAAAAATAAGGAGCATAATAATGCGAAGATACGAGATTGAGTTTTATACCGAGGCAATTGATGAAAAGGAAATGATGACGGTGATTGCCGATACGATGGATATTGACGGGGACCTTGGGGTGGTGGTGTTCCAACAATCCAATTTACTTTTGCAAGATGCCAAGGTTGCGATGGCACAGTTGTGTGAGGTCAAGTCGGTGACCAGTTGCGAATATGTATCAGCTGATGTAAGTCAAATCATCGAAGAATTTAGTGTCTAAAAATTACAAAAACTATTTGGAACAGAAAATTCCTTGAAAACGGCTCTAAGTAAGGAGTTCCGGGCATCTCATAGATGCAATATAATATTAAGGTTATCTTTCATGATTAATTTGCGTTTCAAGAGGTGGAAATGAGTATTTCAGGGAGCTAAGTGGCACCAGTATTGGATTGATTGGAGTGAGGCAAATAACGACAAAAGTTGAGATGGTTTTAAAAAATGAAGACCCAGAAAACGAAATAATTATCGAGATTGCATGCAACAAGCAAAAAGAATTTGAGAAAATGACAGTAAAAGAAACAATGATAAAATACGGTGAATGCCTGGTTTACCAAATATTTAGAAAATCTGGAGCCATGGCAAAAATAACGATCAAAAAGCCGATAGCAAAAGTAAGTGAAATTGAAACGAGGGCCAAAAATGACAGATAAAGTTAGAAAGTACTTAGGGCAAGTGAAGGAGGGGGATATTCGAATGAAGTCGCTGGAGATAGAAATGGCGGCTTTGAATGAAAAAAAATATTCGTTGGGCGGCCCGCAGTATCAGGAAAGTACAGGGACCAACAGGAGTAATAAAGCGCAGTTTGAAAAGATTGTGGCCCAATATGATTTGGTTGAGCAAAAGCTGCTTACTGCCAAATGTGAGGAAGCTCGAATAAGGCATGAAATATTTCAGGAAATCGAAAAACTGGGACCTCTCTATTTTAGACTGCTGCACTTAAAATATTTCATGGACAAGGATTGGAAGGATATTGCTGTCGAGTTGGATTATAGTGAATCAAGATCCTATGCCATTCATGCAAGGGCGCTACAAAGATTGAAGAGGAATTTAGAGTTAAAAGAAAAGTCAGTAGCAAACAATAGTAAGCAAGAGTAATCAGTAGTTTGAAGTGTGTTATTATTTGATTATGGAGTTCAGCGATAATTGAATTTCATAACTAAATTCTTCGCTCCCCTTAGAAGAATATAAGCCAACTGAGCAAAATCGGTTGGTTTTTTATTTTAAATCCTAGTATGACATACCAATCCATTTTTCACTGGTTTCAATCATTTGTAAATACTCCTGACAAATCTCATTACAAATATGATATTTGATTTGATGGTTGTACTAGGATTTAAGATATCAAGAAAGGGTGGTTGAATGTTAATGAAGTCATGCGCTAGATGTGGAACGCTAATTTCTTATGGCAAGACCTACTGCGATTGCTGTGAGCCGGTTGCCAAAGCAAAAATTGAAGCAAAAAAGAAGGCCAATCAGCGCAGAAACAACAAGAAATACAATCAAAAGCGGGACCCAAAGTATGTAAGATTTTATTCAAGCAATCTTTGGAAGTCATTATCTGCCAAATATGCTCAAGATCGGGATTATAAATGTGAGAGATGCGGCAAGATTGGCACTCAAGTTCACCATAAGAAGAATATCAAGACACCTGAAGGGTGGGATAATAAGCTTAACTATGAAGAATTAGAACTGTTGTGCCTTGATTGTCATAATCACGAGCACAGAAGGTTCACTAAAATCAATAAAAATAGAGGTAGGGGCCTGTAAAAAAGTTTCCTACCTTTTCTAAGCTAACGATGCTATGAACCACTGTGTAGAAAAAATTCCCAAAACGAATTTTCAAAAAAGGAGGCGAAATCCAATGGTAAGACCCAGAAAACCGGTTGATTTACTAGTATATGAGGGAAAATCACATCGAACTAAAGAGGAAATTTCTAAGCGAAAAAAAACTGAAGTTTCGGTGCCCTATACCGATATCAGGCCGCCTCGAAAAGGACTGACAAAGTCACAAAAAGAAGAGTTTATGGAGATTGCCGACAAGCTGGTGACGCTAGATATTTTTACAGAACTGGATGTCGATACCTTGACGAGATATTTGATTTCTAAAGATCTATATTTCAAATTTACGCGAATGCAGAATAAATCGATCAGAACCGGAGATCTCGATGCCATGGCCAAGATAGCAATCATGCAGGATAAGGCATTCAAACAATGTCGCAATTGCGCTAGTGATCTGGGACTCACAATCTCCTCGAGATGCAAATTAGTCGTTCCCCAGGTTGAAGAACCCAAAGAGAATAAATTCATGGCTAAGTTTGGGAATAATTAATGCTCGACCGAGTTACTGATCACGCCAGACGTGTGGTCAGTGGTTTAGATGTTGCAGGGGATCTCCACATCCTGGCATGCAAAAGACATCTCGATAATCTCGAGAATCAAAATACAAAAGAATTTCCGTATTATTGGGACGCAGGTGCATCTGAACGGGTTCTTGAATATGCCGAAACGTTGACCCTGGCCGAAGGGATGGAGCCAACCCCATTATGTTTGATTGCGGAGCAATGCTTTGATATCGGCTCCCGCTTCGGCTGGAAAAAATTGAATGGCTGTCGAAGGTTTAGACGTTCTTATAAGAGCGTCGCACGGCAGAATGGCAAGACAATGGAGAATGGGGTCCTGGGAACATATATTGCCGGATTTAGTGGGTATAATCACGGAAAGCTTTTTACTGTGGCTACCAAAAAGCGGCAATCCCGGCTGGCCTGGGAAGAGATGGCCAAGTTCATCAATATCGATGAAGATCTTGGTGAACTGTTCTCGGTGAAGGATTACAAATCAGTAATCCAATGTAGCATGACCGGATGCACAATTGAAGCGTTAAGTAAGGAATCGGGCCTCGATGATGGGTTCCGGTCGATATTCACATCGGTCGACGAGCTGCATCAGCACCGTGATAACAAAATCTACAAGGCAATTTACAATGGGACCAAGGCCTTGGCCGAGACATTGGTATCCATGATTACCACGCGCGGTGACAAGATCAATAGTTTTTGCAAAGAAATGGATGATTATGCCATCAATATCCTCAAGGGCAATGCGACCGCAGAGGATTTTTTTGTGGATATCTATTCCTTGAACGAAAACGATGATCCTTGGGATGAATCCAACTGGATTAAAGCTAATCCGTACCTGGCCCGGACCGAACATGGCATGGCGACGCTTAGAACCGATGCCCAGACAGCAAAAGATATGGGCGGAGCTGATTTAAGAGACTTTCTGGTAAAGTCACTTAACCAATGGCTCAACAATACTGACCGCAATTATATCAATCCGGATAAATGGGCGAATAATGGGAGTGATAAAACGATAGCTGATTACCGAGGTCAAGGATTTTGGGTGGGGTTAGACCTGTCATCAGGTGGCGATTTGACCACTTTGGCTTTAGAATCTGATGAAGATGCTACGGCTAATACATATTTGTACTCGCACTCATTCATGCCTCGAGGGAGGTTGGAAGAGCATATTGAGACTGACTTGGCACCCTATGATTTATGGGAACAAATGGAGTTGATCACCGTCACGGGGGGATCAAGCTCATATAAAAATGACTACAAATTCATCATCAGTCATTTGCGTGAATTGATAGAGACTTATGATTTGAAAATCAAAGGAATAGGGATCGATCCTCACAATGCCGATGGGATTTTGTCAGACCTGGAAAGCTTCGGGGTACCGGTTGTCATAATCACGCAGTCAGCGAAGTTTCTTAACGATGCCACGGAAGATGTCCAACTATCAGTGAAATCCGGAAACTACAAATACAGCAAAGGCAACGAGCTTTTAACCTGGAGTTTTTCAAATGCCAAAATAGTCAAGAATTCCTTTGGTGAAATGAAAGTAGACAAGGAACCGCGAGCACGATTCAAGCGAATAGACCCGGTTGATGCTGCGGTTGATGCAAGGGCCGTTAAGCTGAAAGTTATGGGCAAGAACGAAAACAAGGTTGATGTCCAAAGCAGCTTGGATGAATATTTGAAAATCATGGGGATAAAATAATATGGATGATTGGAGGAATCGTATGGACATAACCCAAAGATTTAGGAAATGGTTCAACAGTTTTTTTCACAAAGAGACGGTTGAAACAACCCAGTTGAACGACTTGTTGGCCTTCCTGGGAATCGATACGACCAAGCAAGAGGCTTTGAGCGAGGCAACCTACTTTGCCTGTATGAAGGTGCTCAGCGAAAGCATCGGGAAATTGCCGCTGAAGCTGCTAAAATACAACGAGCGCAACGGAGTGGAGAACGCCAGACGCCATCAGCTGTACAATGTGCTCAGAAATCGGCCGAATCCCTACATGACAAGCACCACGTTCTGGTCGACGGTCGAATATAACCGAAACCATTATGGGAATGCCTATGTCTTGATTGATGGGGCCGGACGTAATACTAGACTCTGGATTCTACCGAGCGATGAAGTAACCGTTTGGTATGATGATGCCAGAAAACTGTCCGACCAGGTAGATATCTATTATATCTACTCAAAAGGTGGCCAAACTTTTAGGTTTGCCTCAGAAGAGATTCTCCATTTCAAATCCAGCAATACTTTTGATGGGATTGTGGGAGTTTCAGTCAAAGATCAACTAAAAATGACGATTAACGGTAATATTTCTTCTCAGGAAATGCTTAATAAGATGTATGATTCAGGCTTCACGGCCAAAGCGGTCTTGAATTATACTGGTTCGCTCAATGACGCCAATGTTCAAGAGCTGATAAGAATGACGGAAGCTTATGGAAAAGGAGAATTGAAAGATAAAGGAATTGAAAATATCATTCCAATTCCGTTGGGATTTTCATTGAATCCGCTGAACATAAAACTGGCCGATAACCAGTTTATTGAAATCAAGAAGTATTCAGCCTTACAAATCGCCAGCGCGTTTGGGATTAAACCGAATCAAATTGGCGACTACACCAAATCAAGCTACGCCTCTGCTGAAGCTCAGCAGTTAGCTTTCTATGTAGATACTTTGCTCTACATCATCAAGCAATATGAAGAAGAATTGATCTATAAGCTGTTGCCAACAAGCGAAGTTGACGATGGATATCATTTCAAATTCAATGTGGCGGTGATATTAAGGGCTGATTTGGTGAAGCAAATCGAAGCTCTTACCAATGGGGTGCAAAATTTTATTTATACTCCCAATGAAGCTAGAGGCTATCTTGATATGGAGGCATTGCCTGGAGGTGATCAATTAATTGGCAACGGCGCGACTATCCCGATTGGTTTGGTGGGGTCCCAATATGTCAATGACAAGTCTAATCCATCAAACAATTAAGAAAGGAGCAGTAAATGGAGAATGAAAAGTTAGTAGTAGATTTTGATGATCCCGAAGCGATTCCGGGTGTCATCCAGAAAGTGGCCAATGTGAAGCTGCTGGAAATTACCGGCAGCGACTTGAAAAAAATCAACCAGTTCACCTTAGAACCGCTCGGGGCTGACGATGTATTTGTTTTCAAAGCTTCAATCTGTGACAACGAACAAGATGATCGAAACTTCATGCCGTTCGATCTGTCAGCTTTGAAAGATTTGAAAAAACTCTACATCGGTAAAACGATGATCAAAGACCACATGCGAAGAGCAGATAACCAGGTTGCGAGAGTATATGATACCGAACTGATTCAAAAAGGAAAGGTCACTGGACTAGGTGAAGTCCATTCGGAGCTGGTGGCCAAAATCTACATGGTCAAAACCGATTCTAACAAAGATTTGATTGCTGAAATCAAGGCTGGAATCAAAAAAGAAGTTTCGACTCATTCAATTCCCAAGAAAATGGTATGCAACATTTGTGGCGCAGATAATATGAAAGACTATTGCCGTCACTGGCCCGGGGTCGAATATGAACAAACCCAAAAAGATGGGAAAATGGCGAAAACAACATGCAAGATGCTATTATCCGGGGCCAAAGAGGCTTATGAGTTGTCATTTGTAGCAGTACCGGCCCAACCAAGAGCGGGGACCCAAAAGAGTATTGGTTTTTCTAAACCAGTCAAGGGAAAAGGTAATGAATTAGAACAAGAAAATTTGAATATTAATACAAAAAAGGACGCTGAGCTTGATTTGAATATCAAATTAACCGAGTCCTTTTTGTATGTGCAAAAAGAAAGCGAGGATAAATGGCAATGAATAAAAAAATGCGGGAATTATTGTCAAAAATGCAGGCAAAAACTGATGAGGCAAAATCATTAATGAGTGATGAAACAAACAAAGACGTGGAAAAGGCAGCTGAATTGATGAATGAAGTAGCAGATTTACAAAAAGAATTCAATGTCGAAAAACGAATCTTTGAGCTGGATAAAGATAATTCAGCTCCAAGCGAGGAAGAACTCGAAAAACAAAAAAAGGTAAAGGAAACGGAAGATTCGGTCGGGAAGTTTGCGAAAGCGGTAAAAGATATCCTTCTTAAAAAATCATTGGTTGAAGGGATTGACACCGATGGCGGATACACGGTTCCTGAAGATATCCAAACTAAAATCAACAAATATGCGGAAGTCAGTTATTCGTTATTGGGCGATATTGCGGTTGAAAACGTAACGACAAACAAGGGGTCTAGAACATATCAAGTTAAGGCAACTGGTGATGTTTTTGTCGACGTAGATGAAAATGGGGCAATTACCAAAGAAATTGCAGCTCCAAAATTTGAAAGAGTAAGCTACCTGATCAAAGACCGAGCTGGATTTATGCCGGTTTCAAATGATCTAATCAGTGATTCTGATGCCAACATCACTAATACGGTGACTGAATGGCTTGGAAAAGCGAAAGTTGCGACATCAAACGCGAAGATCCTGGCGATCATTGCAGCTAAAGCAAAGACTGATTTGAAAGATTTGGATGGTATTCGAAAAGCTGTCACAGTGACACTCGGGTCTGCTTACAAAGCAACTTCTAAAATCATTACCAATGATGATGGATTGAATTATTTGGACACTCTAAAAGATGGTGACAACCGGCCGCTGTTAAATCCGGATCCGACGTCGCCGACAGATTTCAGACTACGCTGTGGTAATGTGACGATCTCCGTAAAAGCAATCCCAAATGATGTCATGGCATCGGCTCCAAATGCGGAGCAGTTCGACATCCCGTTCATTATCGGTGATTTGAAACAAGCCATCAAAAAATTTGATCGTCAATCGATGTCAATCAAGGCATCAGATGTTGCGACAATCGGTTCTTTCAATGCCTATGCCCAAAATATGACCTTGTTTAGAGCCATCTTGCGCGATGACTATAAAGAGATTGATAAAGATGCATACGTAAATGGTTATATCACGGTCTAGATAATAGCCAGGAGGTGGCAAAATGGTCGTAACAAATACTGAGGTTTACAACTACCTTGGCCTTGATGATTCTGATGATCCTATGATTATTTCTAATATTGCAAGACTAATAAACACTGCTGATTCGTATCTCAAGGGAGCCATTGGGGTTAATTATCCACTTGATGATCCCAGATCAAAGGAAATTGCCCTGATTATTATTGCGGATTTGTATGACAATCGCGGTTCGTCTAAAGAGAGTCTTACAGGTAATACTCGCAGATTAGTCGATTCAATGTCGCTACAGTTACGTTTAGAAATGAGTCGAGGTGTATTCAATGAAACCGTATGATAAACCGATAGCAATTGAAAAAATCAATCCTGATACCGAGATCTGGGAGCCGTTGTATCAGCTTCACGCCAGGATCAATAAATCCAATCGTGATAGTGAATACTTAAAGGCCGGAGCAAGTCGGAATAAGGTTGCTTTTGTTTTTGATGTTAGGTATTCAAAAAGGATTAGGGATATCTGCAATGACACCCAATCTTATCGAATAAAATACAATGGCATTACGTACAACATTAAAGACTACGATAATTACATGATGTTAAACAAATCAATACGACTGTTGGGGGAATCCTACTGATGGGTGATAATATACCGATTGACGAACTGGCCGAGGCAATTACCAGAGTAATGGAAGAATATAACGATGAAAAGGTAAAAGAACTCAAGAAAATAACAGGACAAGCCATGAATGAATTAGTGGCAAATACCAAGGAAGATGCACCGGTAGGCCGTCGGAGAAAACATTATCGGGATAATATAACTTCGAAAACCGTTATGGAAAACTACTATGGCATATCCAAACTCTGGTATGTGAAAGGTAATGATTACCGGTTATCTCATTTGTTGAATAATGGCCATGCCCTCAGAGATGGTAAAAGGTATGAAGGGACGAATTTTATCAGAATCAACACCGATAAAATTACTGCAAAATATATTCTTCAAATTGAGGAGCTGTATAGAAATGGTTGAGGATATTTTAGAACAAGCCGGGTTTGTTGAAAATCAAACATATCGGAGGTGTAGATTCATCAAGCCACCCCAAATCACATATGCAGTCTACTTTGACGAATTTGAAGCTAGAGGTAGTGATGATAAGAATCTACTTGAAGAGCATGATTGCACGATTGAGATGTATTCTTATGCGCTAGATGAACAATCGCAAATGAAGATTGAAAATGCACTTAATGCATCGGGAATTGCCTATCGAAAGGCTAGTCACCAATTCTTGGAAGATGAACAGCTTTACATGGTAGTTTATGAATTTGATTATATAACGAAAAAGGAGGATTAATTGATGGCAGATAATAGAGATGCAGATGTAATTACATTAGGTTCCGGTGATCTGATGATCAAAGAATATGCCGGTGTTATTCCAGCATATTCTGATTTCGATCCGGCTACCGATTTACTCGGTCGAATTGCAGGAGGAGCGACGCTGGAATACAAAGGGACCTGGTACGAAGCAAAGGATGATTCCGGAGCAGTTACCAAAACGATCATCACTGAAGAAGAAGCTACCCTTAAAAGCGGTATTATCACGTGGAATGGTAATAGTCTGGCAAAACTAGCAAGTACAGCGAGAGTTACTGAAGCTGCAGGAATCAGAACAGTCAAAATTGGGGGTATCGCCAACCATGATGGCAAATCGTACGCAATCTGCTTTCATCACACTGATGCAACTGATGGTGATGTTTGGGTTGTGGTAAGAGCGGTCAACCAAGGTGGGTTCGCCTTGGCATTTGCGAAGGACAAAGAAACTGTGATTGATGCTGAGTTCAAGTGTTTGCCTCAGGATTCTGAGGGGACATTGATTCAATATGTTGAGGAGATGGCTGATCCAGTTGAGGGGTAAGATTGCATGAATAAAACATTAGATTTTAGCATTCGAAAAAAACAGCATTTAGTGGTTATTTTGCCTGATGATGACAAAACCAAACTACTGGTTACCATGCCTAACAAGAAACTCTTCGATGATATTGTTTCAACTCAGAGAATTATTAGCGTGAATGAGGAAGAGTTGGACGGCGACTCAATTGAAGAGTTGTTCGCTCTTTGTGCGAATATTCTAAGTCGAAACAAGAACAAGATCATGGTCTCACCTGAACTGCTGGAGGAATACTTTGATTTTGAAGATATCGTTGTGTTGTTTACATCATATGTCAGTTTTATCTCTGAGGTAACCAACACAAAAAACTAGAAATCCCTTATTATCCGATGGACGATGATGAGGGATTTGAAATCTTTACAACTTGGGAGAATCTTGTAAGTAATTATACTGGTTTGAATTTCATCGAAGTTGCTGATTTGAATTATCTGGATTATCTTATTTATCGCCGCGACGCATTCATCCACCGACTAAATCAAAGCGAAAAAGGGCAGGAATATCTTAAGAATGCCTTCAGACTGCAAAAAACCAAGCCAGATAAACAAAAGTTAAGAGATAAATTTGGGAAAGGAGGAATAAAGAATGGGAAAAAGTAAAATCAAGGGGATCACAGTCGAAATCGGTGGGGATACCACCAAACTCGGTAAGGCCTTGAAAGAAGTTAACAGACAAACTTATAGTTTGCAGGGGGAATTAAAAGGGGTAAATTCACTTTTGAAGATGGATCCTTCAAATGTCACGCTGTTAAAGCAAAAGCAAGACATTCTTACAGAAGCCATCAAAAACACCTCGGATAAACTAGAAACATTGAAAAATGCGCAAGCTCAAGTTGAGGAACAGTTTAAACGTGGCGAGATTGTTGCTGACGTATATCGCGATTTTCAAAGAGAGATTGTCCATACCGAGCAAAAACTTGAGAGCTTGACTGACCAGACAAAAGAATTTGGCTCTATAGCAACGCAGCAGGTTGCCGTTGCCGGAGAAAAAGTCCAGGATTTGGGCGGTAAGTTTGAATCGGCAGCCAACAAAGTCAAGGGCGTTAGTTTGGCCGCGGCAGGAGTTTTGACCGGATCGGTGGTACTAGCGTCTAATTTTGAAGACACCATGGCCAAGGTCTCAACTGTTGCCGATGAGAATGTGGTTCCACTTAAAGATTTAAAAAATGAAGTCTTAGAATTATCAAATGAAGCAGGTATCGCTGCGGCAAAGATTGGCCAAAATGTTTACGATGCAATTTCGGCAGGTCAATCAACCGAAGATGCGGTTGGGTTTGTGAAGAACTCGACAAATCTAGCCCGAGCTGGATACGCTGAAGAAGGTGAATCACTGGATCTTTTGACGACTATTATGAATTCATATGAACTTGAAGCCGGTAAAGTGGTGGATGTCAGTGATATGTTGATTCAAACCCAAAACAAAGGTAAAACTACTGTGGGGGAACTTTCGGCATCGATGGGTAAAATCATTCCGACTGCTAAATCAATGAATGTCGGGCTTGAGCAAATTACTACGGGCTACGCACTTATGACATCCAAAGGGATTGATACCTCTGAGTCGACAACATACATGAACAGCATGTTGAATGAGTTAGGGAAGAGCAATACCAAGGTTGCGGGCATACTGAAAGAAAGGACCGGTAAATCATTCCAGGAACTTATGGCCGATGGGAACTCGTTAGGTGATGTTCTAAAAATCTTGCAGGATCACGCTGATGACAGCGGATTAAGTTTCAATGATCTGTGGAGCAGTTCAGAAGCTGGCAAGGCCGGGTTAACACTGTTGAGTTCTGGGGTTGATGAATTCAACACTACCGCAAAGGAAATTATCAATTCATCCGGTTCCACCCAAGAAGCAATTGAAAAACTGGAAACTCCAAGTTATAAAGCCAAAAAAGCGATAAACGAACTGAAAAACAGTGGGATTGAGCTTGGTGATGTAGCTTTGGCATCATTGGCTCCAATAATTGATGGATTGGGAAGTGCGATCTCGAGTCTAACCAACTGGTTTGGCGGACTGCCGCAACCGGTGAAGATGATTATTGTCGTTGTTCTAGGATTGGTTGCGGCTTTGGCCCCTATGCTGTTGATTGCAGCCAAAATTATCGCTGCAATAGGCACGATAATGACTCTGGCGCCTCAACTGGCTGCTACATTTGGAGTTGTAAAGGGGACGGTAGTAGTGCTTCAAGGAGCGTTTGCTAAGTTATTCGCTGTGATGATGGCTAATCCAATTATTTTGATTATCGCCCTTATTGCCGCTCTAGTGGCAGGATTTATATATGCCTATAATCATTGCGAGGCATTCCGACATGTTGTCAATGATGCCTTTGAAAAAATCAAAGAAGTCGTGAGTGGTGTGATTGAAAGCTTGGTTAACTTTTTTACTGTGACCGTGCCAAATGCAATCAATACAATGGTATCGTTTTTCGCCAATCTTCCTGGAGCAATATGGTCAGCAATTACCGGGGCGGTTGACCGGGTTAACCAATGGGGATCAAATCTATTCGATGCCGCAACAGGGGCAGCGAGTGATCTTGTAAGCGGTGTGGTGGATAAAGTTGCATCGCTACCGGGTCAGATGGTAGAAATAGGGGGTAATTTAGTGGAAGGACTATGGAATGGTATCGGCAACTCTAAAAATTGGATTATAGGGAAAATAGATGGATTTGGAACCAGCATTCTTAGTGGGATCAAAGGATTCTTTGGAATCCACTCACCCTCCAAAGTAATGGCGGATGAAGTGGGACGTTATTTGTCTGAAGGGATTGCTACAGGAATCACTGATTACCAAGATGCTCCTATTAATGCCGGTGATAAAATGAAGAAGAAATTGATCAAAAATCTAAGCCGTCCGGATGGGATTCGAAATGATATGCCAATAAGTAACCAAACCAATTCAAGAGATAAATCATTTGAAAGCAGTAAACATAGCAATGCTGTGCCCCTGACAATCGAGCTTAAATATCGTGATCTGTCTTTGGGTAGAGCGGTCATTTCTGACTTGCGAGAACTTACCAAATTAAGTGGCAAGAATCCAGTATTCAATATCTAGGAGGTAAACCAATGAAAATAGCTGAGATTGATATCGATGAATATATCGAGTCCTTGGATATAACTTTAGAGGCCCGCAATCAAGTTAAACAGAATAACCTTATGGGTGACTATATTATTGACCGGAGCATCATGAAATATAAGATGGAAATAACGTTGAATTTGCTGAGTTCTTCTGAGTGGGGACCGCTTAAAACAGCTATGCAATCAGCATTTTTTGATGTCACATTTAGGGATGATAATTTGGGTCAAGTCACCAGAAAATTTACCTGTGATTGCTTGCCGGCCCCACGCTTGATTAGAACGCCTATGAAAGATTACTACAGTAAAATTAACATAACCCTAGAGGAGATGTAAGATGTACACTCCCAGTGAAACTTATGTCCAACTAGCAAACTCAAATGGTCGAATCATTGAGATACTAGTTGAAATTAATGGTGTTGAGTATCAAAGCGAGGTCATTGAATTTAATATCCAACATGAATTATCGCCTGATATAAGCGATATCGTGATTGGTAAAACGCCTAGTGCCAGAATCAATTTAAAATTGAATACTACGGAATACATTCCAAGTAAATCAGTGATCAAGCCTTATGTAAAATTCATTGGTGAAGTTTCTTCAGAGTTTTATCCGTTGGGAGTATTCTTTTGTGATTATCGATATGTAAGTCGAGGCATAATGTCGATGACTGGATACGATAAAATGCTTTATCTAGATAGTTTATATGAATCGAGTCTTGATTATCCGGCTAGCTATGGTGAGGTGGTTGATGAAATATGCGATCAGTTAGGTATTAGCAGGGATTTCTATACTCCGGATTTGGTACTAAAATATCCCATTGTTGATTATTCCTATCGAGATTCGTTAGGATTTTTGGCCGGATTGATTGGCGGGAATGCAGTATTTGATAATGAAGGTAAGTTGACATTTACAGATTATTCTAATGTCGGATTCATCGACTTAAAAAACTGCACCGAGCAACAATTGAACCGTGAAATTCTTGAAATTACCAGATTGGTTTGTATCAAAGATTCTGATACTACACTGGAAAGGGGAGATGGCAACGATTATCATACTCTGGCATTCAATAACCCAATTATTGATGAGGACGGCATGGATTATATTTACGACAAGTTGTCGGGATTAATTTGCCAAGGCCTTAATGTCACTAAACAGGGAGCGGCATTGTTTCGAATCGGTGATGTGATTGAAACAGTTGATAACAACAATCGAAGTCAACAAGTGAAGGCGGTGGTAAGCTTTTTAGAATATGAATTCAAAAATTCTCGATTCAAGGAGATTATCCAAAGCAAAGTTAGATCACAGTCACAGGCTAATTACGTAAATAAAGCGGGCTTGGAATCAGTTATCCAGGATCAAATTACAATGCTTCAAGAAGGCGTTTATTCTTTCAGCAATACCTCGACCAAGACAATTAGCGATGTAGAAACTAATGTGATCTCAATCCGCTTTATTGCGGAGGAAAAGTGCACGCCAATTTTCAACGGGGAAATTGAAGCGGTGGTAACCTCGGCGGGGGTAATTAGGTTTATCTATTACGTAGATGGGATAGAATATTCGCTTAGTCCAAAACAATCAGTTCACGAAGGTTATCATATCCTTTCTTTATTCTTATATTTACCAATTCAAAAAAGTTCAGTGGTCGAGTTTAGAGTGGCAATAATTGGCGAGAATGGATGTGCTGGTTATATAAGTTCTCATCAGGTCAATGCAACAATCCGGGGTCAGGGTCTTTCGACCAAAGTGGCAGAATGGGATGGTTCATTCAAGTTGACAGATAGCTTTAAGGGAATCAATTTTACGGTCAACCATACTGGAGTAAAACTAGGGGATAATATTAGAGATATGATTACCCCAACAATTGTTCCTGTCATTTATTTGAATCTGTCGGACGACGTCGGGCGATTTAGTGTTTCTATGCCGGAGGTGGAATTCAAGTCGGTATTTGATCATCTTCAGTTTGAAGAAACTATCTTAGCATATACCCTCATAGGCGGGACTTACTATGAAAGGTTTGTTGATCATGATAACAACAGTAGTAATTATTGCTTAAATAACCAATTTGCATATGAAAGCCAGACTGTTGCGTGTGATTATGGGTACATCGAAATCTTGGAATTCGATGATTTTAATGAAATTGAAGTGATTGAAAATATCGAAATATATTAGGAGGATCATGAATGGCAGAACTGAACAATATTTGGGATGGACAAGTATATTACGACCGGTACCCTGCAAGTAATATAAGCAATTGTTCAATTTACGAAAATCTAACAAGCGATGCAGTCTATTATATTGTCCCTCTATTAGAGGGACATGAATATCGGATTAAGTTAATTGTAGCGTCTACACGGTTTAGACTATTAACAACTCAGGAAAGTCCCAATCAAACATCCTCAGGAATCAGGAATCTAAGTCCAGTAAATAGTGAATCTCCTAGCGATGGTGATTATGTGGACTTCAGGGCGGGGAGAGGCGAAAGATTTCTAATGATTTACGTTTCCAATACCAATGAAGAGGTACCAATCGGGGCATATGATATGAGTATGCCTGATTATTACTATTTAATAGAAAGTGATGGTAATTATTACAAGGCGGTGGACGATTCTTTGTCGCCAATAGATGTAGAGGAACTATCCGGACAAACTTTCTTAGATCATGGGGCTTTAGGTATTCCGCCAAAGTCTAGCTTATTTATTGGTTTGGTAAATCCTAAAATCCTTGCCTGGGGCGAATTTATATGTCAGGAAAGAATTCGAGCCACGGTTAGTGGAACACCTTCCGCACAATATATTTATGATGTTATTGATTTGGAAGAAGGATCAATAGATAGTATTGAATCCTTTGAGCAGACATCAACCGGGACGCCAATAATCGCATTTAGTCCAGATGGAATCGACTGGTACAGTTATGTCGGTGGAGAGTGGATCAGTGCGGGGGCAGAAATGGAAATAGCTATAGTAACAACATTGACGCAAGCTGCTATCGATAATCTAACAGGCGGGGAGAAGTTGTTTCATATTAGAATCAAGCTCTCAGAAGGCGATTGCCTTGAAGAGTTCAAGATTAATTATAAAAATACTGCATAGGAGGAACATATTATTAAAGGAAAGACTAAAGTTGAACTACGTGATGTCAACAGTGGAAATGTCGAAAAATTTGAGGATAGCAATCTTATTACTTCAATGCCGGAACGAGTACTTTCAATGCAAAGTATTTACAGTGACGCAGCAGGAAATCCTTATGAAAAATTGAAACCATTATATAATTCCCTATTCGGTGGTCTCTACTTATTTGCGGATGCTATAGATGAGAATTCCGTAGTGGTGCCTAGCAGTTGTGATGTAGTGGGCTATGCCCGCCGTGATTATGCAGATACTACTGGGTATACAGTATTTGGTAATTTTAATGTTTCCGAAAGTGAAGTGACAGATACATATGTAAAGATGGTATTTGATTTTGCCACCAACAAAGCTAACGGTGATATCGGTTCAATATGTTTAGGAACCCAGTTGGGCTGTCAAATGGGAATCGGAGGGGTTCCGGGGATTGTGGATCCGCCAAAATCATATGAGGGTTATCCCTATAGTTATGATACTTCAATTTCAAGTGTGAATATTGCATACAGTGAAATGAGTTCTGCATTTATGGGGGCTTACTATTTTTGCCAATTAGATGAACAAAACGGAATTGTCAGGAAGGCTTGGTGCGATACTGCGGGTGGACATGTTTATGACATTGACATCAAAACTAAAAAAATTGGGTTATTGGATACTGACTATGAAGTTCTAAAACAGATTGATATCCCAATTGCTGCCAACGGTGAAGTAGTGGGCTACGACAGCAAATCTAAAAAAGTATATTTTATTTCGGATTCGAGCTGGTCAAATGGCGAGACGGTAACTTTAATTGAAACTGATATTAGTAATCCTGATCTTGATAGTGCGACTACTGTATCTAGATCTATGCTTAACTTGACTGGAAACACCTTAAATATTGATACAGAGAAACGATATAGTTGTGTTTATGACGGAAAGATGTATTTTGTGGGTTTTACCGATAGAGTTGTGGAAATGAGTTGTACAGATGATTCGGAATATAAAATTATAGCTAATCAAGACGGACATGATTTTTACAATGCCACTGGTTCTGGAGTGCTTGAGGTTGGGGGCTTAATTATTGTTAACAATGAATCGGGCCGAGTATATAACCCGGTTACCGAAAAATTGCGACCGTTCTTAATCGAAGCAGTAAGTGAATATGCCACTCAATACAAGTCATATAAAGCTTCAAATGATGGCTTATTTGGTATAACTGACTATTTGAGCACTACACGGTTGGGTCTTTATGCAGGGGCCTTGGCAACAATCAACAATTTGGAGACTCCAGTAAACAAAACCCCAGACAAAACAATGAAAATAACATACACTCTAGATTTGACAAATTAACAAGAAAAGGAGATGAATTTGAAATATATGAACAACAACATAATTATAATAACAAAGGCTGGCATAGCGACACTATGTGCCGGATTCAATGCAATTTTTGGGATATTGACGGTACCGTTATTGCTATTACTTGCAACAAATATTACTGATTATGGAACGGGGATCATGGCCTCAAAAATAGAAGGTAAAGGTGCATCAAGTGCACTTGGGATTAAGGGGATATTCAAGAAGGTGGCGATGTATATCGCGGTACTGGTTGGATGGATGGTTGATACTCTGGTCAATTATGGCATCGAATCATTGAAGTTGCCGCTCGATTTTTCGACAGCTAATATCATCGCTGCGGGAATTTGTTATTGGCTGGTGGTCAATGAACTTATCAGCATTGTCGAAAATTTGAATCGATTAGGTGTTGAGGCTCCATTTTTAAAACCGATATTGTCGCTGGTAAAGTCTAAAGTTGAGGAGACGGTATCAGCAAATAAGAGAGGTGATTTGGATGAGTAAAGTACTCGGAATTGATATATCGCATCATCAAGGAGATATCGATCTAGAAATGATCGATAAGAAGTATTTGCAGTTCATGATGATCAGGGCCGGATATGGCAAGGGAACCACAGACCGGCAATTTGTAAACAATGTTAGAAAGGCGTTTAAATATAAGATTCCATTTGGGCTTTATTGGTATTCATATGCATTTAGTGTCGAAGGTGCGAATATTGAAGCGAACAGTTTTATTGAACATATAAAGAAAGCAAAAGAATTGGCAGGCGACTTGTTTAAGTTGCCTGTTTTCATTGATATGGAAGATGCAGACGCCTTCAAAAAGAAAAACGGCATGCCGACAGGCGAGGTCTTAGTGGCCATCTGCGAGACTTATATCAATACGATCGAAAACTGTGGTGTATACGCGTCTCAATCGTGGTTTGACAACAAGCTCAAAGGCTTAAAAGACTGCAAGCACTGGTTGGCCAAGTGGGGAGATAATGATACGGAGCTGGAATCTAATGAAGTCATATCTTGCTATATGCAGCAATTTAGCTCCAACCTAGTTCGAGGTGCTATTCGCTTGGACTTAAACGTTTTTAATGATACAAGTGATTTCAATGCTCATACAGCAGAAAAAACAGTCACATTAGCTGAAAAACCGTCTACCTTATCAATTAGTGCTTATACCGTCAAAAAAGGTGATACGCTAAGCGCAATCGCCAAGAAGTATAAGACTACAGTTGCCGACCTGGTTAAGCGGAACAAAATCAAAGATGCTAACAAGATCTATGTCGGACAAAAGTTGATAATAGTCGGTGGCACAGGCGCTTCATCAGAGTCTACAACCAAAGTATATGTAGTCAAGAGCGGTGATACTTTGTCTGTCATCGCTAAAAAGCTTGGGAAGACGATTGACTACCTGGTGAAGAAAAACGGGATCAAGAACCGTAACCTGATTTATCCTGGCCAAAAAATCAAGCACTAATGTACTGATGCAAGCTTATGAATTTCTATAAGGGCGAAAAGGTCCGGCTATGTGCTGACTGCCCAGACCATTGCCATAACAAGTTACCACAGTATTTGAAGAAGTCTATTTTTGAAGTAGTTGATTTTGAGCATCATGATAGCCAAGATTGGGTGAAAATCCGTAGTTTTAACAATATTTACTACTTTTTTCATGAACAAGCCTAGAAAAGGTCCTGGATTGATTTCCGGGGCTTTTTTTAGTGCGACAATTATATTTCAGTGAACATAGCATTTAACAATCTAGTGTAATAATAAACAAAATTAAGAATAAATTCAACAAACCAGTTGACAAGAAGTTAACACCGTGTTACAATGTTAGTGTAATATGAAATGGCAGAAAATAATTACATGTTGCAATGGAAAGAAGGAGAAACAATGATCACTGAATTTGGGAAGGAATTAAGAAAAATTAGAATTGAAAATGATGAGATATTGAAGGATATGTCAGATAAATTGGGAGTTACTGTTTCATATCTATCAGCTGTAGAAAATGGAAAGAGAGATATTCCGGATAATTGGCTTGAGGGGATTACAATGTTGTATGATTTGTCGAGCTCAGCCCTTGAAAAATTGAAAAAGGCTGAGTATAGGACAAAGAATAAGGTTAGCATTGACTTGGATAATCTTAATGAACGTCAAAAGGAGGCTGTCATGGTATTCGCTCGCGAATTCAAGGAACTTTCAAGCGATGATTTGAGGAAATTAATACAAAATCTCAAAGAAAAGAAAAAAAAGGAGAAAATTATATAGATGATTTACAACTGTGAAGCAAAGCCATTGTCTCGTCGGAAAATCAGGGTAATGGCAAGAAAATTTAGAGAAGTGATGGGAATACATGATTGTTATAACGTTGATGTGATAGAAATTCTTGATAAAAAAATAGTTGAAATATTTCCCGACGTAGTCATAGATATCGTGCCCAAGGAGGAAATGGACAATTTTCATGGCTTGACATATCCGGAAGAGGGTATAATTAGAATCAGGGAAGACGTATACCTAGGCGCGTTGGCAGGAGTTGGTAGAGATAAAATAACTATCATGCATGAAGTATTTCATCTGCTATTTCATACCGATGATAACATTGTCGTACTGGAAGGTTTCGCTAGAAATGATAAAAACCTCCCCGCATACAAGAATCCTGAGTGGCAGGCTAATTGTTTTGCTGGTGAGGTTCTAATGGGTCATGATTTGATCAAAGACCTTAGTGTTAATGAAATTGTGGAATTTTGCGGTGTCTCTTACGCAGCTGCAAAAATCCAGTTTAAAAACAAATGATATAAAACACTAAATTTTAGTGGTTTATATAAAAAACCAAACATTTTATTGTTTGGCCACCCTGAATTTCGTGAAAAATATCAGGCTGATACTAATCTTCGCAAATTTAGTATAACATATTTTTTGTAAAATTCAAGAGGTGGATTCTAGGAAAGGAGAATTTTCCTCATGGAAAAATATATTTTCGTAAAAAGTTTTACGCGTAACGGTACTACATACTATGCTAAAGATTACGGTAAAAAAGCATTTCGAATTCCAGTAAAATCGCTGAAGAAATAGTTTTAAAAAAGGGCATTCAGCCTGTCGCTTTTTATTTTTAAAAACAATAAAAAAGGAGGTACTATTTTGAGTACAAATTTTCAAAAACTTAAGAGCGAAGTGATTAGCAGTTCTGAATCAAATGATTGGTATTCAGCGGTGGATGAGTGGTCCATTGGTGATTGCTATATTAATGATATGCTTGATAGTGAATGCATTTGCGGGAAAGAGCATATTAAATATGAGTTTTCGATTGTTAATGATTATAACGGGAACATTCTTTATCCAATTGGGAGTAGTTGCATTAAACGATTCGATAGAGAGGACCTCAGTGAACTGGTTAATGTTCATGAACAAATGTCCAGATTACTTGAAGCGGTAGAAGCAGGGGAATATATTGAAATAAATAGTGACTATTTTTCTCGAAAATTACTAGGATTTCTTTATGAAGAAGGTGCATTTATGCCAAACAAGTATAATAGTTTTAATCCGCGAAATGACTATCTCTTTTTATTGGATGTATTTAATTCTAGAGATAAGAGCTGGATTAATAGTAATGTGCAAAGAAAGATAAATGCAATAATAGTTAATTCAATTAGACCATATTTGAAAGGAAAAATAAAATTAATAACACACTAACGTGAGCATGTGACTTGTGGAAGTGGGCCTGATAATTATTTTTCAGGCTCTTCTTTGTTGTTATAAAATTAATTATAATGAAAGAATGTTATTGAATTTAAGAGGAAAACATTATGACAATTGAATCATTTCTTAGTAAATTAGGTGAGATAGTACTTTACTTTGGAGGCGCTAGCGTAGTCTTTGCAGGATTGGGAAATTATTTTGGGAAAATTTGGGCAACTCATTTAATGGCAAAAGAAACTGCAAAGTTTGAAAAGGACTTGCAGGATCAAAAATATTTAATTGAAAAGAAGCTAAAAGAAATTGAAGCGCTTAAAGATATGAAATTACATATTTCGAAGGCGCAATATGATAACGAATATAAAATTTACGTTGAACTGTGGGTGAGTCTAAATAGTTGTGTAAACAAAACAATAACTCTTTACCCGGCTGGAATTTATAATACTCCCGTTGATCCGGCCGAACATTTTAAATATCAATGTGAGAAGAATGATGAGTGGGTAGATGTATATAATGATTTTTTAAACTGCGTTAGAAAGTATGCTCCTTTTTATAAAAAGGAGTTTTATGATCAGTTTGAAATTCTAGTTAAGAAGTGTCGAGATTTGCATACTATCTTTAATGAAAATGAAATTCAAAAGAAAATTAATGTCAGCTACACTTTGGTTAAGGATAATCCTATAACACATGATGAATGGAAAGAAATCATGAGGCTAAGAAATGAGATAGGAGAATTCAGAAACAAGTTAGTGGATATTATTCGAGATTATTTATTTGACTTAAAGGAGAATATTTGACGTAAATACAATTGCCTATTTAATATCATTTAGTACTATTTTCTAATTATTTCAAATAATTTCAATTATCCTTCAAGATGCATTTTAAAAATAGTAGTTGGCAGAGAGCACATTTATTCTTCCAATAACTTAATACACTCACTGATCGACCAAATAGGCAAGTTCAGAGCATCCCCAATGTCAGCGCAGACGGGATGCTCTTTTGTTGTATCGTCCTGGATCAATATCAATACTTCAAGAACTGACCTCAATGTTGTCAGTAAATATTCTTCATCGTCGATTGTAATTGTAATCACCTCTCATTATTATATACTCCAGAGTCATTCCGATGACTCTTTTTTTGTCAATATTTATTAACAAATTATTACACACAAATAGAAATATTGGTGATTGCGTGCTATAATTAACTCATATTTGTTTGTTTACTGAAGTAGAGGGAGAAAATATAATGGTTGACACAAAAAAAGAACAAGAACGCGATGAACTTCACCGCTCGATCTGGGCAATTGCAGATGAATTAAGAGGTGCAGTTGACGGTTGGGACTTTAAGAATTATGTCCTGGGAACTATGTTCTATAGATATATATCAGAAAACTTATGCAGTTACATCAATGATGGAGAGATTGCAGCTGGTAATACTGATTTTGATTTTGCGAAAATGTCGGATGAAGATGCCGAAGAAGCTAGAAATGGTCTAATCGAAGAAAAGGGCTTTTTTATTCTTCCAAGCGAACTATTCGAAAACGTAAGATTGAGAGCTGCAAATGATGAAAATCTTAATGAGACAATGGAAAAAGTGTTCCGCCATATTGAAGATTCGGCAAAAGGGAGCGACGCAGAAAGCGATTTTGCTGGATTATTCGATGATTTCGATGTTAACAATAATAAACTGGGTTCTACAGTAGCAAAGAGAAATGAAAAATTAGTTAAGCTGTTGAATGGTATTGGAAATATGAATCTCGGTAATGTCAAAGATCATTCAATCGATGCATTCGGTGATGCATACGAATATCTTATGACAATGTACGCTTCAAATGCCGGAAAATCAGGAGGTGAGTTTTTTACGCCTTCCGATGTTTCAGAATTATTAACAAGACTGGGAACAGTTGGGAAAACCGAGATAAATAAAGTTTACGATCCGGCGTGTGGATCGGGTTCGCTATTGCTTAAAGTTGAATCAGTTTTAGGAAAAGAAGCTGTTCGTAATGGCTTTTATGGTCAAGAGATTAACATTACCACTTACAACCTTTGTCGCATCAACATGTTCTTGCATGACATTGGCTTTGATAAATTCGACGTAGCTTGTGAAGATACATTAATTGCACCTCAGCACTGGGATGAAGAACCATTTGAGTTGATTGTATCAAATCCACCATATTCAATTAAATGGCCGGGCACAGATAACCCATTACTAATCAATGATCCGCGTTTTTCTCCTGCCGGGGTTTTAGCGCCAAAGAGTAAAGCGGATTTGGCGTTCATTATGCACAGCCTTTCATGGCTGGCATCGAATGGTACTGCGGCGATTGTATGCTTCCCTGGTATCATGTACCGTGGTGGTGCTGAGCGAAAAATCCGTAAATATTTAGTAGACAACAACTTCATTGACTGTATTATTCAATTGCCAAGTAATCTATTCTTTGGTACTAGTATTGCTACGTGCATTATGGTAATGAAGAAAAACAAATCAGATAACAAAACATTATTTATTGACGCTTCAAACGAATGCATCAAAGTTACTAATAGCAATAAATTAACTTCAGAAAATATTGAAAGAATAGTCGATATATTTGCCAACCGAGATGAAGTTGAACATAAATCCTATATTGCTTCATATGATGAAGTTGCAGAGAATGATTATAATCTTTCTGTATCTACATATGTAGAAGCAGAAGATACTCGTGAAAAAATCGATATAGTCAAATTAAATTCGGAGATTGAAAAGATCGTTATGCGTGAAAATGAGCTTCGAGAATCTATTAGAAACATCATCGAAGAAATTGAGGCAGGACAATGAGTAGGTTAGAAGCGTTAATTGACGAGCTTTGTCCTAATGGTGTTGAATACAAACCATTTGGAGAATTGGCTACTATTTTACGTGGGGCATCGCCAAGACCAATTAAGAACTTCATTACTACTGAAGAAGATGGAGTAAATTGGATAAAAATTGGCGATGTGGAAGTTGGAAGCAAGTATGTTATGCATGCAAATGAGAAAATAACTGTAAAAGGTGCAGAAAAATCACGGAAGGTTGTCAAAGGTGATTTTATTCTTTCTAACTCTATGAGCTTTGGACGACCATATATTTTGGCAATAGACGGATGTATTCATGATGGTTGGCTAGCAATTAGTAATTTTAAAGACAGCTTCATTACTGATTTTTTATATTATTTGTTGAGCTCGACTATAATTCAACAAAAAATGGAAAATAAAGCTTCTTTTGGCGGAGCTGTTAGAAATCTAAATGCGGATATTGTAAAATCATTGTTAATCCCCATCCCCCCACTACCTGTGCAGGAGGAAATTGTGCGAATTTTGGACACTTTCACTGAGCTTACTGCGGAGCTTACTGCGGAGCTTACTGCGGAGCTTACTGCGAGAAAAAAACAGTATGAGTACTATAGAGATGAGCTATTTGCTACAGCTAAAGACATTCAAAAAGTCACATTAGATAATATATCAGAAAATTGTGATACAAAAAGAAAGCCTGTGACAAGTGGAAATCGTGAAACAGGGAATATTCCCTATTATGGAGCATCTGGGATTGTTGATTATGTAAAAGATTACATTTTTGATGGTGACTATCTTTTGATTTCAGAAGATGGTGCAAATCTAGTAGCAAGAAGCACACCAATTGCTTTTTCAATTTCTGGGAAAACTTGGGTTAATAATCATGCGCATGTACTAAAATTCGAAAAATATGAAACTAGAAGATATGTTGAATTTTATCTAAATTCTATTGACTTGTCTTTTTATATTACAGGCGCAGCACAACCTAAGTTAAATCAAAAAAATCTGAATAAGATCGAAATTCCTTTACCACCATTTAATGAGCAAGCACGAATAGTAGATATTCTTGACCGCTTTGATAAACTTTGCAATGACATCACCACTGGCCTCCCGGCTGAAATCGAAGCTCGTCAAAAGCAATATGAATACTATCGCGACAAATTACTAACATTTAAAGAACTTTCATAGAAAGGAGACAGAGCGCATGTCATATTTCAATATTGTTGCCCAGACCACTGAAAATACAGTTGTTACAGAATACGAACCGGTAAAGGCGCGTTCTGACAAATATCAAAGTGAAGCTGAATTGGAAAAAGAATTTATACGTTTACTTACTGAACAGGGATACGAATATTTGCGAATCTCTTCAGACACAGGGCTTATCGATAATCTTCGTAAAAGATTGGAACTATTAAACAAATACCAATTCTCAGAATCTGAATGGGATCGTTTTTTCACGACTTCAATAGCAAACTTGAATGAGCACATTGTTGAAAATACGAGAAAAATTCAGGAAGATTACGTTCAGGTTTTGGAACGAGATGATGGAAGTTCAAAAAACATTAAGTTAATTGACAAGAGTAATATCCACAATAATTATCTGCAAGTAATTAATCAATATGTTATAGGAACTGCTGATGGTGCCAAATATGACAATCGCTATGATGTCACAATTTTAGTCAATGGGTTACCCTTAGTCCATGTTGAGCTTAAGCGACGAGGAGTGCCAATCAGGGAAGCCTTCAATCAAATTGACCGCTATCAAAGGGATTCTTTTTGGGCTGGAAGTGGATTGTTTGAATACGTGCAAATGTTTGTCATCTCCAATGGAACAAACACCAAGTACTATTCTAACAGTACCCGATTCAATGCCATTAAAGAATCAAATACTGGAAGGTCCAAGAGAGGAAAGACAAGTAACAGTTTTGAATTTACTTCATTCTGGTCTGATGCAAATAATCGTGTTATTCCGGATCTAATTGATTTTACAAAGACATTTTTTGCTAGACACACTATTCTTAATATTCTGACAAAATATTGTATTTTCACTTCTGAAAATATGCTAATGGTCATGCGACCTTATCAGATTACTGCAACTGAACGTATATTAAACAGAATCGAGATTGCAAACAACTATAAAAAATATGGCAGAGTTGAAGGTGGCGGGTACATCTGGCATACTACTGGATCAGGTAAAACATTAACTTCTTTCAAATCTGCGCGACTTGCATCGTTATTGCCATACATTGATAAGGTTCTGTTCGTGGTAGACCGTAAGGATCTGGATTACCAGACCATGAAGGAATATGATCGGTTTGAAAAGGGAGCTGCCAATAGCAACACCTCCACATCGGTGCTGAAAAGGCAGTTGGAAGATCCTAACGCTCATATAATTATTACAACGATTCAAAAACTTGCAACCTTCATTAAAAAGTACAAAGGTCATGAAGTATTCACAAAGCACGTCGTAATTATCTTTGATGAATGTCACCGGAGTCAGTTTGGTGATATGCATGCAGCAATTGTCAAGAATTTCAAGAAATATCATTTGTTTGGATTCACTGGTACACCAATATTCCCGGCAAATACGACCTCTTCTAAGAAAAATTTGGAATTCCTCACTACCGGGCAAACTTTCGGAGATCAACTTCATACCTATACGATTGTGGATGCGATTAATGATAAAAACGTCCTTCCGTTCCGCGTCGACTATATTAAGACAATGGATGTAGAAGAAGAAATTGATGATGAAATGGTGTGGGATATTAACCGGGAAAAAGCTATGATGGCTCCACAACGGATTTCTCTAGTTACGGAATATATACTTAATCACTTCGATCAAAAAACCTATCGAGGTGATAAAACTTATGTGTTCAATTCATTGACCAATATCTCTGAAGTGGCATCTGCACAAAGAGGAGCGGTCGAAGAGATTAAGCAAAAGCAAAGATTAAGTGGATTTAACTCAATCTTCGCTGTAGCCTCTGTGCCAATGGCTAAACTGTACTATCAAGAATTCAAAAAACAGATAGCGGCGGATCCATTAAAAAAGCTGCGTGTAGCCACAATCTTCAGCTATGCGGCTAACGAAGAAGAAACAGATGGAATTTTGGATGAAGAGAACCCTGAAGACACCTCTGCACTTGATCAAAACTCGAGAGAATTTCTGGAAGCTGCAATCAAAGACTACAATGAAATGTTCCATACTAACTATGATACATCCAGCGAAAAATTCCAAAATTACTACAAAGACATATCGCTACGAATGAAGAATAAAGAACTTGATTTGTTGATTGTAGTTAATATGTTCCTGACCGGTTTCGATGCAACAACGCTTAACACCTTGTGGGTGGACAAAAACCTTAGGATGCATGGCTTGATTCAAGCATTCTCAAGAACCAACCGGATATTGAATTCTATCAAAACCTTTGGAAATATAGTATGTTTCAGAAACTTGCAAAAGCGTGTTGATAGCGCAATTTCGCTTTTCGGTGATAAAGATGCTGGTGGAATAGTCTTGATGAAAAGCTTCAATGATTATTACCATGGCTATGTTAATGAAAATGGTAAGCCAGTTCCTGGTTATATGGATATCATGAATGAACTTTTTGAAAAGTACCCACTAGCTGAGCCGCGAATTACAGGAGAACAAAAACAAAAAGACTTTATTGCCTTGTTTGGTTCAATCCTCAGAATGCGAAACTTGCTAATTTCATTTGATGAATTTGAAGGGCAAGAATTGATCTCTGAACGTGATTTGCAAGACTACCTGGGCAGGTACCAGGATCTGCGTGATGAGTGGAAACGTATGCGTGAAACAGGTGAAAGTATAGACATAAGTGATGATGTGGTTTTCGAAGTAGAACTAATCAAACAAATAGAGATCAACATCGATTACATTCTTATGCTTGTGCAGAAATACCACAGCACTCATTGTGAGGACAAAGAAGTATTAATCACCATCCAAAAGGCAATTGATGCAAGTCATGAACTTCGAAGCAAGAAGCAACTTATCGAGACATTCATTGCAGGTATTAACGACGCTGACGACATTATGAATGAATGGCGCGATTATGTTGCCGAACAGAGGGAAGCCGATCTCCAAACTATTATCACCGAGGAGAAACTAAAACCAGAGGACACACGTAGATTCTTGGAAGGTGCATTCCGTGATGGTGAAATTAAGACGTTTGGCACCGATATTGACAAGCTATTGCCGCCAGTCTCCAGATTTGGTGGCGGGGCAAGGGCTGAGAAAAAGCAGGGGGTAATTGAGAAGTTGAAAACATATTTTGAAAAGTATTTTGGTATAGGTGTGGGAGCTTGAAAATAATTATCAAGTGCACTAAATTCAATAGTATATTATTCAAAAACGAAATCGAATACTAAGGAGGAATAGATGGACACATTATTGGTTTTATTATGTTTATTACCAGGGTTTATTATTTATTATGTTTTAACAATTATTTGGGTTGGATATGGAAAAGATGATGATAGCCTTAGTAAATATTTCATTAGTTTAATCTTTAATTTTCCTGTGTTAACAACTTTTTCGATTCTAATCAGTTTTAATCGAATCAGAAATATTGTTTTTAATAGTGATCAAATAATTGAAATAACTTCAGTTTCGGATATTTCTAATTTGCTTGAATTTCCGATTGATGCAATTCGTAATATAATTTTATTGCTAATAATATCAACTCTATTTTCATTATTATTTGTATTAGCTTCTAAAAATGTTATTACGTACATTTACAATAATTGGGTAAATATAGATAACAACTATAAAATATTTGGTTATGATAACATTTATCAAGAATATTTTGTAAAAGCGAAAGAGTCAATACCAGTTGAGATATATGGTCTAGTGGAGAATGAAATAATTGATTTTGGATTCATTAACGAGATATCAAATTCTCGTATGCAAGATGATATACAAATATCACTAATAGAAAAAAAGTTATTTACTGAATTAAAGGACAAAAATCTGATTGAATTAGATAAGACGTATCTGGATTATAAAAATCAAATGAAAGTGCTAATATACAAAGAAATGGAGGATTCCTAGTTATGTGTGAAAATAAAAAGCAAGAAAATAGAAAAATAGAGAATTTTGAGATCAATCAAAAAAAGACAAAGAAAGACACTTCAAACATAGATAGATTGAAAAAGAAGCTCGAAAAGAAAAAATAAAATAATGCAGGTGGTCAATAAATATTCATTTACACTATTAGCTATCGAAATCTCATAAGTAAGAATATTTATTGAAATCACAGTTATTGTTACTTAAACAGTTTGTGTATGTGTTTTAAGAGGATTACAAAGGAATTGGGTTTGTCAAGAAAAGTGTGTTTTTATAACGCTTTGCTTCGGATACTATTAGAATGAATCTTCTAGAGATTGAAATAAGTTATTAGAAAGTTTTTTCAAATTGTGAGAGAGTGTAATATTAACCGTGTAAGTTGTGCGCGTACGGCATAACTTCACGGTTTTTAATTTTGTCTATGATATAATGGAAAAATACAGGAGGAATCTAGATTATGGCCAAAACCAAACGAAATCCTAACACTGCTGCACTCGCACAAGAAATACTGAAACAATATAACCCGGAATCGGTCGATGATATGAATGATGCCCTTAAAGATATTTTCGGATCACTATTTGAAGGGATGCTCCAAGGCGAGATGAACAATCATCTTGGCTACGAAAATAATGACAAAGGGCCCAAAGATGGTGATAATCGCCGAAACGGCTATGGCAAGAAAACTCTCAAGACGTCTCACGGAAAAGTTGATGTTGATGTTCCTCGGGACCGAGACGGTTCGTTTGAACCCCAAATAGTTCCTAAGAGAAAACGTGATGTTTCTGCTATTGAAGGCAAGGTGATTTCGATGTATGCCCGCGGGATGTCTCAGCGAGATATTTCAAAGACAGTCGAAGAAATATACGGATTCGAGATATCACACGAGATGATTTCGGATATTACCGACACAATCATTCCGCAATTAGAAGAATGGCGTAATCGTCCATTACAGAGATGCTATGCTTTTCTGTTCGTTGATTGCATGTACGTTACACTAAGAAGTGGTTACGAAGCCAAAGAATGCGCTGTTTATACAATTTTGGGATACGACCTTAATGGCCACAAGGAAATTCTTGGCCTATGGTTAAGTGAGAGCGAAAGCAAAAACTATTGGATGCAAATATTTGATGAATTAAAAGCTCGTGGTTTGGAAGATGTCTTCTTCGTATCTATGGATGGCGTCAGCGGTCTAGAAGATGGTGCTAAAGCCATTTTCCCAAAAGTAATTGTCCAACGCTGCATTGTTCATTTGATTAGAAACTCATTACGCTACGTCCCGAGTAAAGATTATAAGAAATTCACTTAAGATCTCAAAAAAGTATATGGCGCTATAAATCTTAAAGCAGCCACTCACGCATTTGATATATTACAAAGCACTTGGCATGAATATCCAGGGGCACTCGATGTGTGGAAACGCAATTTCAAATTTGTGGAGCAACTCTATGATTACGGCAGTGCCGTACGCAAAATTATGTATACCACAAATGCAATTGAGGCAATCAACTCAAGTTTTAGGAAGGTGACGAAAAAAGGCGCCTTCCCAAATGAAAACGCCTTGTTCAAACTCTTATATTTGCGCAGTGTTGAATTAGAGAATAAATGGAATGGCGGAGTTATTCGCGGTTGGTCTCAAGTGCTGAACCAACTGACTATAAACGACTCGTTTTCGTCACGGCTGCAAAAATATTTGCGCTAACAGCTCTTTGAAAAATTACTTACACACTTTTCTTGACAAAACCAATTGTTGATATTTTTAGCCTTGCGCCACATATTTCTGAACTTCCTAAGTAAAAATGATGGTAAAAATCGTGGCAAAAATCGTGGCATTTTAAATGCATATCTATTAAATAGCTGCTAAATACCTACGAAATTTACTAATAAAACAAAAAAAGGCATTAAACACCTATTAAATAGTTGTTTAATACCTAAATTTTTATTTGGGTTACCCCATTCTGTTGTAGTATTCTACGATTAATGCTTCGTTGATTTCTTGGTTTAATTCTGATCTTTCTGGTAATCTAGTTAATTTTCCAGTTAATTTAGCTTCGTCAACTTCTACGAAAGCTGGTACGTGAGTACGTCCTTCCATAGCTGCTTTGATTACTGCTAAGTTTTTAGATTTTTCTTTAACTTCGATTACATCTCCAAGTTTAACTTGGAAAGAAGCGATGTCAGTTTTAACACCATTCACTAAGAAATGACCGTGGTTTACTAATTGTCTAGCTCCACGTCTAGTTGGTGCGAATCCTAAACGGTAAACAACGTTGTCTAATCTGCTTTCTAATAAGCAGAAGAAGTTGTAACCAGTGATTCCATCCATTTTAGATGCTCTTTTGAATGTGTTGTGGAATTGTTTTTCGTTAACTCCATACATATGTCTCACTTTTTGCTTTTCAGCTAATTGAGTACCATATTCAGTTTGTTTCTTTCTTTTTTGTCCGTGTTGACCAGGAGCATAAGGGCGTTTTTGTAATTCTTTACCGTTTTCTAAAGTAGAGAATCCTAAACGACGAGATAATTTCCATTGTGGTCCAGTATAACGTGCCATTAATATTTTTCCTCCGTATATTGTTTTAGCAAGTAAAACAATAACATGCATAGATTATTTAGGTTGTGTTCATATTAAGTATTTCTCTATGCAGCCAGATACTCTACAAACGCTTAGTTATGAACGCAATGGCTAAAACTCCATGTGCTGCTATCATTTATTGCTTAATAAGCATACATGAATAATAACTCAAAGTCAACAAAAAGTTGCAAATATCAAGATAAAATTTGTTAATTATGGTATTATTACTATAGTATGCGAAAAGGAGAAGTGAAGTAACATATTGTGTTTTTTATACAAACGGCTATAGCGTTGTGCTATACTTATTGTAAATGGAACTCATTTATGCTATTGTAACTATTTGAGGTGAATAACGATGGAAGAATTAATTTTATTGTTGAATTTAGATGGTACCGAAGAAGGGGAAGCCATCAAAAGTATTGCAAAGAATTTTGGAGTTAAAGTTAAAGATTTGACTGACGAGGATATGAACCAGGAAGTAGGATACTTGATTGGTCTTGATTCATATGACTTTGATCCTGATGCTCAGGCTGACACAATTGAAGATGTCATGATGGTGCTACATAATTTCTCGGATGAACAAATCGAAGTATTTTTTGAAGTATGCAAACAGGCAGAGGTTCCTTATATCCCTCTAAAAGCAGTAACTACTCAGACAAATGTTCAATGGCGTTTTGTCGAGTTATATAAGAATATCAAAGCTGAATACGAAGAACTAAAAAACTTGCGTAAGAATTAGGAGGATGGAATGAATTCAAAAGTATGTATCGCATTAGATTTTGATTCAACTGAAAAGGTAGTTGAATTTTTGGAACTATTCCCGAAAGAAGAAAAACTATTGGTCAAAATCGGGATGGAAGTTTTCTACGGTCAGGGATTGGAAATAATCAAGACAGTAAAAAGTTATGGTCATGACATTTTCCTGGATCTCAAACTACATGATATCCCCAACACCGTAAAATCAGCCATGGCTCAATTGGCCAAATTGGACGTTGATATCGTCAATGTCCATGCCAGTGGATCAATTGCGATGATGAAAGGCGCTATCGATGGACTTGAAGCCGGAAAACTTACTGACAAACGTCCACTTTGTATCGCGGTAACTTGTCTGACATCACTCTCTCAGGAAACTCTCAATAATGAGTTGATGATTGATAAAACAGTTGAAGAAACAGTGCTTCAATACGCTAAAAATGCCAAAGAAGCCGGACTTGATGGAGTCGTATGTTCTCCATTGGAATCAAAACTGATCCATGACAATCTGGGACTGGACTTCTTGACAGTCACTCCGGGAATCCGTCTGGCAGATGATTCTAAAGATGATCAACAAAGAGTCACAACTCCAAGCGATGCGCGCGAGCTGACATCAAGCTATATCGTGGTGGGACGTTCAATCACCCGCAGCGCCAATCCTTATGAGACATATAAGAAAATAGAAAAAGAATTCGAGGGGGAATAATAATGGAAAAATTAATCGCAAATCATTTATTAGATATTGAAGCAGTATTTTTAAAACCAAACGACCCATTTACTTGGGCCAGCGGAATCAAATCGCCGATCTACTGCGATAACCGTCTGACTCTTTCTTATCCAAAAGTAAGAAAAGATATCGAAGCTGGATTGGCTAAATTGATCAAGGAAAACTATCCTGAAGCGGAATGCCTGATGGGTACGGCTACTGCTGGAATCCCTCATGCGGCTTTGGTCAGTGAAATTCTGGACTTGCCGATGGGATATGTCCGTGGCGGAGCTAAAAGCCATGGTCGTAACAACCGCATCGAAGGTGTTGTCAAACCGGGAATGAAAGTCGTGGTTGTCGAAGATCTGATCTCAACTGGGGGATCTTCACTTGAATGTGTTGACGCGCTTAGAGCATCGGGATGCGAAGTAATCGGTCTGGTTGCCATCTTCACATACGGATTGCCAAAAGCTAAAGAAAATTTTGAAAGCTACCAATGTCCATACCAAACATTGACTAATTATGATGAATTGGTTCATGTGGCAGTTGAAAAGAACTATATTTCAGAAGCTGACAAAGAAAAATTATTCGCTTGGAAACAAAATCCTAGCGATGAATCTTGGATGATGAAATAGGCCAAGCCCATGGATAATTCGGGAATTCGCTACAATTCATCATTAATACTCAGACAATCATTCAAACCACTGTTTTTGACTTTTCTGGTTGTCCTGCTGGCCAATCGGATCTTGAATATCATCCCTTACCTTGTCGGTGGGGTGCTTAGTGATATTTTGACAATAATTATTTCGATTATTACCCTGACCCTGAGCCAAGGGCAGGTTCGGGCAGTGCTTAAAGCTGTCCGGGGCAACAGTGATGATATCATTCCCCAAGTCGACGGTTTGGCCGGGATGACCAACTTTTTCCGTTATATCTCGACCTATCTGGTTACCTTTGTAATCTATCTGTTGTTGGCGGTGATTATCATTCTGGCGATTGTCCTGTTGGTGACTACCACGCAGGTCGATCTGATCAACACCATTCAACAATATTACAATGAACTGACCGATATCAATGTGCTGATGAATGCCCTTGAAAACGATCCGGTCTTCATGAATGCCCTGAATTCGATTTTCATGTATGTGTTTGGCGGAATCATGGTGGGATTGGTGGCGTTTTTGATCGTCTATCTCAATATCGCCTTGGCACCGTTTTTGTTGGAAAAATACGATTATCGCGGTCTTAAGGCCATCAGTATGAGTGTCCGCTTCATGAAAGGGAACAAACGGCAATTGTTGATGTTGATTCTTTCATTTATCGGATTGATTCTGTTGACCCTGCTGGTCAGTGGGACCCTGGCAATAATCGTACCCAACTCATACTTGCTTAATCTCCTGGTGGGAATCGTCTTTATCTTGATCTTCGCCTTGCGCTACAATGTCGCTTTGGGAATCTTCTTTGAAGAGGTCGATATCCGCTACGAAGGACAGACTCATGAATAAACGGCTTCTTCCTGAGGATTATCAACTGGCCGGTTGGCTGAGTCCCAACCAGAGGGCCTATGGAATTTTGGTCGGTTCGTCGATGTATTTCTACACCGCTCCGATTCTGGCCAATTTTCTGGCGATTGTCCTGGTAGGCAGCTCGAATTCATATAATCTGATTCTGGCTGTCCTCAATGTCTTTTTCCAGCTGATCATGCTGGCGACAATGGTGATCATTCTTCGTGAATTTCTGATTGCCAATGTCAAAAAATTCCTGGCCCATTGGCGCTATGAATTCCTTTGGTGTGTCACAGTCGGTTTTCCGACAATGTTCATCATCAATGCGCTGCTGGGAAGTCTGGTCGCGATGCTAATCAGTGAACAGAGTTCCAATCAATCAGCGATAGCGACTCAGGCCCAGACCAATTTCGGGCTGATTGCCTTCACGTCAGTGCTGGTGGCGCCAATCGTGGAAGAACTTTTTTTCCGCGGAGTTTTACTGAGATTCTTTTCGAGATTCAATGTGATCCTGGGACTGGTGCTTTCGTCATTGATCTTCGGCTTTGTCCATATCTATCAGGCCGTATTTGCCGGTGACTTGACTCAACTGGTCTATCTGCTTCAATACGGTGGAATGGGAATCGCCCTGGGCTGGATTTATCTCCAAAGAAAAAATCTGGTCAGTTCGATTGTCGTTCATATGCTCAACAACGCCCTGTCGATTGTGGTCCTGTTTATCAGCAGTTTCTTTAGTTAAATAATTAAACCCGTCAATTTCTTGGCGGGTTTTAAAATTGGTTGCACTAGGATAAGAAAATACGAAATGAAATAGTTATGTATGATTAGGTACATTAATGAATTATTTTGATTTTAATTACTGTTTTATACCCATTTGTGTGGTTTTAATTATGGATAGATACAATTTAATTTTGGGAAATTCAAAAAATATCTAAAAAAATGTTAAATCTTCACTGTTTTATGCGGATTTTTCTAGCGACAATTACCCTGATGTGGTAATATTTTTATTGAATTGTCGACATAAAAGGGGATTTGAAACAATGGAAAATTATAATCTAGAAAAGAATCGGATTTTAAAAGTTACTTTGGTGATTGCCATGGTTATTTCCGCAGTTGCGGTCTATCTTGATTTTTTCGTACTTCATAATTCAATAATGCTGTCGCTGGCTGACAGTTTATTGTTCCTATCATTGGTTCATATCTACTTTGGTTATGAGACGATCATTACGAACAAGAACTTCCGGCTGATCTTTTTTTGTTTCCTGCCATTGATGTATTTCCCGCTTTCGTGGCTGGGCAGCAATGGCGGTCATGAGATTGGAATTCTGTATTTCTTCCTGTTTTCATCAGTGTTGATCTACGTCAACCCCAATCCCTTCGGTCTGATTGCGGTAATCGGACTGCTTATCGAGGTAATCGGGTTTATTATTATCGGGTCGGCCGGTAGGTCCGTCAGCTTCTTTCATGATCCAAGTTCAACTCTGGTTTACGCCACTCACTTTGGAATCGCCGGATTGGGAAACATCATGGTTCTCTATAATGTGGTGGCCCGTAACAATCGGCTGAGTGAACGGCTTTATCATAATTCGACCAAGGATTTTTTGACCAATACCTATAATCGCCGTTATATCGATTCCTATTTCGAGAAAATTGATCATCACGGCAAGCATAACCGTTATTCATATCTGTTGTTTTTCGATGTCGACCGGTTCAAGGACATCAATGACCTCTATGGCCATGAACGGGGTGACCAGGTATTGCGGCTTTTTGCCGATGTGGTTTCCCATGAAATCCGCTCCGATGACTTGTTTGGCCGCTATGGCGGGGATGAATTCATTCTGGTTGTCAATGACTTTAAGTATGATGATGTCATTAGTCTTCAAAACCGGATCCAGACTTCATTTGAAAGCAAATGTCAGGAAGCCTTCGATTTCATTGTCACCATTTCAACCGGGGTTGAACGGTTCGACAACAAGAAATTCAAGGATATCATCCATGATGCCGACCGGAATATGTATCAGGATAAAAAAAGAAGCAAAGTTCCCAATTGATGATTACAAAGCCACTCCAAGATAATGGAGTGGCTTTTTGAATTATTGTTCGACTTGATTCAGGATTCCCATAAACAGAGGCAGCTCCATCTCATTGTCATAGATTGCATAGATGAAGGGGTGGTCGAGAATCACCTGCTTGTTAGCTGCCGGTCCGGCACTTTCAAGCATCTCAACGATTGTCGCAGCTCCGGCTTTGGTTCCAATCTCGTTTAAAATAATCGAGGTGGAGTGGATAACCCGGGAGATGAAAAGGTCGCCGCTATAGCCGATTCTTGAAAAATCGGCGGCCGGCGTGAAGGCTTCAGGCATTCCCATCGCACTCAAAACTTCGCTCAGTTCGGTTTTGTAGTCATATTCGAATTTCGGAATGGCAATTTCCACTTCGAGGTTCTGGCGGTTGTCCAACAGGGCTTTGAAGGTAGCGCCGTCGAGGTTTTCCAGGGTTTGGGCCATGTCGTTTTTTGGCAGCAGGGCCACGAAACTGTAGCGGCTGTCATCATAGTCTTTGACAAAACCGGTCACCTGGTCATTTTCAAGATAGGTTGATTCGACTGAATGGAGAAAGTCATAGAGTTCCTTGTAACTGGTGGCATCGGTGAAATATTCCGGATAGACCATCCCTTCCGGGAACTCTTCAAGCCAGCGGGCTTCAAAAAGAATCGTATTGATCAGGTACATCACCGCATTGGTAGGAATCTGATCAAGGGCATCCTTGACCAGGTCATCGGTATGATAGGCAATCCAGTTATTGATGTCATCCAGGGTCGATTTGTCGAAAGGAGCCAGATAAAAATCAGCGTCGTAGTAGTCGACATTGCGTTGGATGAAATCATAATTGATATTCCACCGGCCATCTTCACTTTGTTTGAGCCAGATTGAATTATTGATCTTGGTGATATCATCATTGCTCAGACTTTCAAGGTAATAGCCCAGATTCTGGTTGAGGGTGGTGGCATCATAGCCGCCCAGAACCGTTTCCATCTCAGTTAGGGTGGTGGTGCCGGCTCCGTTTTGGGTCATCGCCAGCGCCAGCATGATTGAAGTTGGCGAAAGCAGCAGATTTTCATTGGAATCATAATTGCGGCTAAGCAAATCGAGACTGAAAGCCAGATTTCTGGCACCAAAATCTCCGTCAGGATCGTCGATTTTGATAACATCCTGTTTTTTGAACTGGTCGCTCAAATCAGTTGCAGTAAGATGCAGTCCCGGTTGGGGGAAATTGACCATTGCGAGAACCAGGGCGACGGTCAGCACCACTGCCAAACCCAGAGCAATCAGGGAATTATTGTTTTTTTTCATCGTTCATTCCTCTTTTTCCTTAATATTGGTAATTGAATCGTCCATAAATCAACCAGCGAATGAATTGGTTTTAAAGTTTCTTTTGGTAAGTTAATTATACCACGAACCGGGTCGAAGCGACCACCGCTTTTATCCGGTTTGCTGGCTGTTAAGGGGAATATAACTACAACAGTAACATAAAAGGTTCCCATTTAAAGGCCTAAATATGTTCTATTGGACAAAATATATGGTGGGTTGTATACTGGAAGTGGAACCGGTCGGCCAATCAAATTTTGATCAAACCGGCCTTAAAGAGAATCAGTAATTAATTGGCAAGGAGAATAAATAATGAAATATATTAAATTGGGAAATTCCGATCTGGAGGTTTCCCGGATCTGTCTTGGCTGCATGGGCTTTGGCGATGCCACGCGGGGAATGCATTCCTGGAGCTTACCTGAAGCTGAGTCACGGGAAATAATCAAATACGCTCTCGATCAGGGAATCAATTTCTTTGATACGGCCATGGCTTATCAAAGCGGGACAAGTGAAGAGTTTCTCGGCCGGGTGATCAAGGATTATGCCCAGCGTGATGAGGTGGTGATTGCAACCAAATTCACCCCAAGAACCAAGCAGGAAATTGAAGCGGGGATCAATGGAGTCGATCATGTACTCAACTGTCTGGATGCCAGCTTGAAAAGACTGGATCTGGACTATGTCGATCTCTACATTTATCATATGTGGGACTATAACACGCCCCTTGAGGAGATCCTGGCCGGCCTCAATCAGGCCGTGGTTTCAGGGAAGGCCCGCTATATTGGAATCTCGAACTGTTATGCCTGGCAACTAGCCCAGGCCAATGCTCTGGCGCAGGCCAACGGATGGGCTCAGTTCGTCTCAATCCAGGGTCATTACAACCTGATTTTCCGGGAAGAGGAGCGGGAAATGGCTCCTTATTGCAAGCAGGAAAACATTGCGATGACACCATACAGTCCCTTGGCATCGGGGCGGCTGGCCAAAATGCCGACTGACCAGTCCAAACGGCTGCTTGAAGATACTTATGCGATGGGCAAATACGACGCTTCCTATTTGGACGATCTGGGAATCATCGAGAGGGTGGCCGAGCTGGCCAACCAACTGGATGTCTCGATGGCCGAGGTTTCGCTGGCCTGGTTGCTACAAAAAGTGACGGCTCCTGTAGTTGGGGCTACGAAAAAATCCCATATCGAAGCGGCAGTCAAGGCAGTCGAACTGGAACTTGCCCCCGGTCAAATTGACTATCTCGAAAAACTCTACAAGCCCCATGCCCTGGTTGGCGTGATGGCGCAAAACAAATAAATTAGGCATTGTTAATCAATTTAATTAGAAATCGAATCAATGATAACTGCTATTTAGGATGGAAATATTGAAAGTGAGATGATACTATGAAAATTCTAGTTATCAAAGGCAGTCCCCATCAAAAGGGATCTTCAAATCTGTTGGCCCAGCGTTTCATCGACGGAGCGGTAGCGGGAGGACATGAAATCGTGGTGTTCGATGCGGCCCAGGCGGCAATCAAGCCCTGTATCGGGTGCGACTATTGCGGGATGAACGGACCTTGTGTTTTTGAAGACGACATGGTCGGTTTGATCGACGAGATCCTGACTAGCGATATGATGGTTCTGGTCAGTCCTCTGTATTATTTCGGGATGTCAGCCCAACTAAAGACCGTAATCGATCGCTTCTATAGTTTCAACAGCCTTCTTACCGCCAAAAAGATCAAAAGCGCCTTGATTGTCACTTCTTGGGATGATGACAGTAAGGCGCTAAAAGATATCGAAAGCCACTATCATACCCTCGCCGATTATCTTCACTTCGATGATAAGGGGTGTATCCTGGGGTCGGGTTGTGGGACGGTTTCCATGACCGAGCGGACCAAGTATCCCGAACAGGCGTACCAGTTCGGTTTGAGTCTTTAAGGTTAAGATAGCTTAAACAGTCGGATTGTTCCGGCTGTTTTTCATTTTGGTTTTAAAGATGGACCTTTTGTGATGGATTTCACTTGACTTAAAGTTTGCTTGATAGCGTATACTTAAAGAAGATGAAAAATGGAGGGAAGTTTATGAGCTTAAAAAAATTAGGATTTGGCCTGATGAGATTGCCTTCTTTGGATCCCAACGATCCATCGAAAATCGATTTCGAACAGACCAAGAAGATGGTTGATGCTTTTATCGAAAGAGGATTCACTTATTTCGATACGGCCTGGATGTATTGTGGATTCGCTTCGGAACCGGCTACCAAGGAAGTGCTGGTGGACCGTTATCCCCGCGACAGTTACACCCTGGCAACCAAACTGCATCCGGCTTTCTTGAAATCAAAAGAGGACCGTGATGAGATTTTCAATGAGCAGCTGCGCAAAACCGGCGTGGAATTCTTTGATTATTACCTGCTTCATGATGTGGGAACTCATCATTACGATGTTTTCAACAAGTACGATTGCTTTACTTGGATTCAGGAGAAAAAGGCCCAAGGTCTGGTCAAGAAAATCGGGTTCTCATTCCATGATAATGCCGAGTTGCTGGATAAGGTTTTGACCGAGCATCCGGAAATGGAATTCGTGCAGCTGCAAATCAACTATCTTGACTGGGACAGCGAAGGGGTACAGTCACGCAAATGTTATGAAGTGGCTAAAAAACACAACAAGCCGGTCATCGTAATGGAACCGGTCAAAGGAGGAACTCTGGCGCAAGTTCCTGAAGCCGTGGAAAAAGTCTTCAAGGAGCACAGCCCGGAAATGTCGGTGGCTTCATGGGCAATCCGCTTTGTGGCATCACTTGATAATGTCATGATGGTGTTAAGCGGGATGAGCAACATGGAACAGCTGCTTGACAATACTGATTACATGATGGATTTCAAACCGTTAGATAAGCAGGAAAATGAGATTGTGGCCCAGGTGGTTGATATCATCAACTCAACCATTGCGGTACCTTGTACCGGTTGTGCTTATTGTGTTGACGGTTGTCCGGCCAATATTCCAATCAACAAGTATTTCTCACTTTACAATGCCGATTTGCAGGAGGTCGAATCCAAAGGGTGGACTCCGCAGATCGAATATTACAACAATCTGACCAAGACATTCGGGAAGGCTTCCGACTGCATTGAGTGCGGTCAATGCGAACTGGCCTGCCCGCAACACATCAATATCATTGATGAACTGAAAAATGTTGCCGCTCATTTTGAAAAATAAGCTTTGGACATCCCGATTACGGGATGTCTTTTGTGCGACAGGCAGTCGCTTAGATGCCATGTATACAGGTACATGGCATTTTCCTTTTATAAATGAGTTCCTGTAATAGTTAGCTATCAATACAGTAAATATCATGGAATAGGGAAACCCCGTAGGTACAAATCCTACCCCGTGCGCACTGGTGCTATTCGGGAAATCTAGTCTAGGGCATAATCGTGAGATTGTGTTTGAAGGAGACGCAGTAGTCGAGAGACCTGTAGATGAGTTGGCAGGCCGAAACGAAAAGTGAATCACATGTTGCGGCAGTGGAGAAGGTGACGACGTTGCGAAAGGTGCGGAAGTCTATTCACGACATATTCTAAGAACCAGTCGAATATGCCGGCACTCCATTGTGAAGGTGATTGGCATGTCAACAAGGGCGTAGTTGATGACCCTGTGAGACCTCTTCATCCACCGAAAGGATAATCATCTATAAGAGTCATTCGAAGTGATGGTTGTATGAAGAGGAGTCAGACAATCTCATAGTAGTGAAGTAGTCATGCGACCAAACGTTTGGCGAAGCGAAGGGGATTGACCTTTTACAATTCTTACTTTGTTTAATCGTAATGGTAAGAATGACGGTACTTAGGTACAAACGAATTCAAAGAACGATAAATAGAAAGAGAGGTTTGAAATTATGAATGAACCGTTGAAATTGAAGTGGCATTCTCTGTATGGACAAATACTCCAGGACAGGAAAATACTAGAAGCATGGAAGCAGGTAAAAGCAAATCATGGAAGTGGAGGGATTGATGGGGTAACCATTGAACGCTTCATGGAAAATGAACAAGACAATCTGGACAAGCTACTGGAAGAACTGAGATTAAAGGAATATAGACCAACCCCTGTAAGGCGAGTATATATCCCTAAGAAAAACGGAAAGAGAAGACCATTGGGAATACCAATAGTCAAAGATCGGATAGTTCAGCAGGTGTTGACCAATATCCTAACCCCAAAATATGAGGCAGGAATATTCCATCACTGGTCAGTTGGCTACCGCCCGAATCGTGGTGTCGACAGTGCCATGCAGATTATCATCAAGAACATCGAGGAAGGAAGAAACTGGATATACGATTGTGATATCAAAGGGTTCTTCGATAACATTCCCCATAAAAAGTTGATGAAGGTATTGAATAAATGCATCGCTGATGGGACTGTTCTTGATTTGATTTGGTCATGGCTCAAAGCGGGATACATGGAAGACGGCAAACATATGCAAAGCAAAAGTGGAACACCGCAAGGTGGCGTTATTTCACCTCTACTTGCAAACATCTACCTGAACGAACTGGATTGGAAGTTGCACGAGGCAAAGATTCACTTCGTGCGTTATGCCGATGATTTTCTCCTGTTTGCGAAAACAGAAGAAGAAATTGAGCGGGCAGGAAAGATAGCCAGAGAAGTGATTCAATCATTGGGATTGGAAATGGCTATGGACAAAACCAAAGTGGTAGACTTTAAAAATGATGATTTTACATTTCTTGGATTTGACTTCAAACACTGGAGGAAAAACAAGAAAGGTGAAGACTACTATTTCATAGTTCCCAACGCCAATTCACTCAAAGACTTCAAAAAGAAAATCAAGGATAAGACGCAAAGAAAGTGGACATTTTCTCAGGATAAATGGGTAAGCATGCTTAACCCGATTATAGTCGGAAAAGTCAATTATTACCTGAATGTCTACAAAGCACTGGAAATATTCAAGAAGCACAATTACAAAACCCGGTGTAATATCAAGATAATGGGATGGAAGCTCAATAAAATTGATCAGTATATCCGGCATAGATTGCGGATGTGCATGTTGCATAAACACCCGACAATCAGGAGGGCATCTGGAATGAATGTGAAATGGAATCTCAAATTCTTCGCACTGATAGGTTTGAAACCGGCAAATTGGTATTATTTCAATGTTATGTATGACTATCCGATTGAAATTTATGTCCAAAATCAACAGAGCAAAAATAGAACTCGCGCAAAGAAAAATGCCGAACGCGACAGAAAATTGGGAACTAAAAGATACACAAAACAAAAATTCACAAAAATAGCCTACTCTTTTAGCAAGTAGACTATAATCATTCATAAAATCAGATTTAGTAAATTGGTAAGCCGTATGCGTTAATAGCGCATGTGCGGTTTGATAAGGGGCTAGCTTAGAAATAAGTTAGCCTACTTTATTTTCCACGACAAAAATCATCAAATTGATACATGATATTGACTTTGATAGGGAATAAGCATATACTTTTAAAAAGTTTCAAATCACCGATTAGGGAAAGGTTGGTTTGACAGAAAGGGAATAATTATGGGGAATGCTAAAAACAAAGGGATTCTGTTTGCCTTAGGGGCTTATGGAATCTGGGGTTTGTTTCCAATTTATTGGAAAATGATTCACAATGTATCATCACTGGAGATTCTGGCTAATCGGATTTTCTGGTCGTTTATTTTAACTGCGATTATGGTGGCTGTCTTGAAAAAGGGTCAGGAAGTCAAAACCATTATCAGCGATCGAAAACAGCTGTTGATGGCGGTAATGGCCGCAATCTTCGTTTCAGTCAATTGGGGGATTTATATTTTTGCCGTCAATGCGGGCCGGATTGTCGATGCCAGTCTGGGATATTACATCAATCCGCTGCTTTCATGTCTGCTGGGAGTCGTTCTTTTCAAGGAAAAACTGACCAAATCGCAAACAATCGCGTTTGCCATTGCAGCAGTTGGAGTACTGATCAAAACGGTAGAATACGGACAAATTCCTTGGATTTCACTGCTGTTGGCGGGTTCATTTGGAATTTACGGGGTAATCAAGAAACAGGTTGCGGCAACTGCAATCACCGGGCTGTTTTTGGAAACCGGAACAATTTCTTTGCTGGCCCTGGGCTACATGCTTTTTGGTGAGTTTGCGGGACCGGGAACATATCAAAACAGTGAGATGATGACAATCGTCCTCTTGGTGGGAGCTGGAGTAGTTACTTCGATTCCACTTTTGTTGTTTGCCCGCGGGGCGAAATTGCTGCCGTTGACGATCATGGGGCTGACCCAATACATCACGCCGACTTTGCAGCTGCTAATCGGGATAATCATGTTCTCTGAGCCGTTTGGCAGTGTCGATTTGATTTCGTTTTGCTTTATCTGGGGGGCGCTGGTTATTTACACGCTGTCGCAGTTTGTCAAACCGAATCGTAAAATGGCGGTTGATGCCACAAATTAAGAATTTAAAAAACTGGAATTTTTGATTCCAGTTTTTTTATGTCTGATTATGACAAATCGCAGATGGCGCCCAGGAAAAGCGGCACGTTCATTTCATTATCATAGATAATGTAGACAAATGGCCGATCAAGGATGACTTCTTTTTTTGATAGCGGAATCGATGAATCACGTATTTCTACAATGGTCACAGCCCCGGCTTTGGTTCCAATCTCGTTAAGGGTAATGGCGGTATTATGAATCACGCGGCCGATAAAAAGCAGTCCGGTTGCGGTATCCGCCATCTTGGAAAAATCAGCTGCTTGAGTGAAGGCTTCAGGCATCCCCATAGTGCTTAAAATCTGCGACATTTCTTTCTTGTAGTCGTATTCGAATTTAGGCAGGGCGGTCGACACCGAAACATCCTGGCGGTTTTCAAGCAATTGACTTAGCTTGTCGCCGTTAAAATCGGCCAGATAAGAGTCGATATCGCCTTTAGGCAACAAAGCGACAAAACTGTAGCGACCGTCATCATAGTCCTTGGTAAAGCCGGTGGTCTGGTTGTCTTCAAGATAGGAGTTTTCCAGGCCATAAAGAAATTCAACCTGGGATTTTTGATTGTCATAATTGGTGAATTGGTCTTCGCTGACCATATCGCTGGTATATTCCTGAGCCCACTTGGCTTCAAACAAAACGGTGTTGATCAGATACATCACCGCATCTACCGGAATGGCGTCCAGGGCATCGGTGATCATATCATCGGTGTTCAGGGCAATCCAGTTGTTGATATCGGTCAATGTGGTCTGGTCGAAGGGAGCCAGATAGCCATCACTGTCATAATAGTTGGCATTGGCTTGGAGAAACTCGGCTTTGACCTGGAGCCGTTGAGCGTCGTCGCGAATCCAGATTGAATTGGCGATATTGGTGATTTCATCATTTTCCAGGCTGTCGAGATAGAGCTTGAGATTGTCATTGAGCTCATCGAGGGGATAACCCAAAAGGACCTGTTCCATTTCAATCAGCGTCGAAGTTGCGGCTCCGTTTTCGGTCATCGCCAAAGCCAACAGGATCGATATCGGTGAAATCAAAATATTATCGCCGGGGGTGTAACTGTTTGCCATCAAAGTTGCTCCAAAACGTAGATTGGCTTGGCCAAAATCTTCGGCAACTTGGTCGGGCAACTCCACTTCCTGGGATTCGATATCTTTCATCAGGTCCACGGCGGCAAGTTCGATTGCCGGAGGACTGTTTCTAAGAGTCATCGTCACCACCAGGGCGGCAATTATGGTGAAAATCAACGAGGTAATTAAAATCCGGTTGCGTTTATTCATGGTATTCCTCCTTACTGGGATTAAAACAATAATAAAGATGGCAGCCAATTAATGCTTTAGTTACTTTAATTATACCACGCGGACGAAGGGATAACTATCACTTCATTTGGGGGCGAAAATTCCGCGATTTTTCTAGAACTGGCTGATTTTTTGATATTATAGGCCGGGCTTTTTTAGTTTCAGATTTTCGCAAATAACCGGATTTGGAATTGATTATGGTATAATGACCAAAAGGGGGAGTATGGGTGTACATCATCGACAAACTAGAGGCGCTGCGAATCAATGGCAATAATATTGACAGTGTCCTGGCCAATTATTTTTTAACCAATATCGGTTCCTTGAACCGGATTTCCTTTCATGACTGCATCGAGGCCACCAATGTTTCCAAAGCGTCGGTAAATCGGTTTTATCGGAAAGCCGGTTTTGCCAATTACAAGAATTTTGTGGGGGAACTGGCGGCGGAATATCGGATTTTGCTCGAAGCCCTGGCGTGGAAGGAAAATGAGCCTGATCGGGAAAATGACCGTAAGCTTGACCAAGAACTGAGCCAGTCGCAGATCGTCGAGGAGTTTATCAGCGATCTTGATAACTGCACCAAAGTGGTGTTTTATGGGGACTCTGACCAGATTGCCTTGTTGAAGGGACTTCGAAATTTGCTTTTGGTCAAAGGTGTTGAAGTCTATGAACTTCATTCCTGGGATAAAGCTGTCAATGAAAAGGTGATTGAGGCATTGAAACCAAGTGATGTTTTGGTGGTAGTTGATATCAATTACGAACTGCCTTTTTTGATTGAAATGAGCATTCATCAGCTTGATGCCATCAATCTCAATCATCTCAATATGGTTGAATTGAACAAGTATTTCTTTGGCAAGGCCCGGCATCACTGGTTCAAGACCTTCAAGACCCTGAAGCTGGGGGAGCATAATGAAAAAGCAGTCAGCCGCCACCGCCTGATCAGTCTTGATGAAATCCTGGTGGCCAAGATGGGGGCGCTTTTATGAATACTGTTCTGGCTTTAATCATCATGATGCACAATAATACCATCAAGAGTGATATTCCAGCCTCGTTTTCCCGTTATCTGATTGCCAATCTCCATCGGATTGAAAAGCTGACGATGCGGGACATGTCCAATGAATCGTATATTTCAACCAGTTCGATCATCAATTACTGCAAAGCGCTGGGATTCAACAGTTACAGCGAATTCAAACACCAGTTGTTTGACAATATCAAGATTCGAAAAATGCAGATCAATTTCCGCTATGGCAAACTCAATGAGGCCAAACTGCTTGAAGACATCGCTCATTTTGGCGGTGGAGATTTCGACCCGGAAGAGCTGGACCAGGCAATCAATCAGGTTGTCGATCTGATCGCGACGAACAGTTCCCTGAGCATCATCGGAGCCCTGTTTCCGGTGGCCCTTTCGTATTCCTTCCAGGAAGATCTGGTCATCATGGGCAAACCGGTCTATATCAAACAACTGGATCATGGGGAAATCAATCATGAGTTCACCCGGGACTCGCTGATTTTGTTGATCACGATTACCGGAAGGTTTATCCAAATTTCCAGCAAGTTCTATCATCAGATCATCGAGCAGCCCAACGATTTGGCGGTGGTCTCTCAGGACCGGCTCACGGGAAAACCGGGACAAGTGTCAGTGGCGATGCCAAGCATCGGTGACAGTGAATACAATGATGTGATTTTATTGTTGATCTTCGATCTGATCAAAATCAAATATTATAAGCGCTATTTCAAATAAGTCTCAAATTTTGAGACTTATTTTTTATTCCAACCACAATCGCAAAACGTGATACTGGTTATATTTTTAAAAGCAGGACAGCGCTTACATCCATGATATGATTTTCCTAGAGATAAAAATCTATTGATATTTGAGATTGAAAGGAGAAATACTCAATGAACAAAAAGAAATTATCGATAGCTTCACTGGGGATGGCGATGCTGCTGACTACCGGTTGTTCGACTTCCACACCAACGGCAGGGGGAGACAGCGAAGCGATTGAAATGGTCAATGTCGAATTGGCTCCGGGGACTTTGGTGGGCTACAAGGAAGATGCTCTGTACTCATTCAAAGGAATCCCTTATGCTACTGCTGAAAGATTCCAGGATCCAATGCCGGTGACTTCTTACGCCAACGGACGGCAACTGGCGATAACTTACGGTCCGGTGGCACCTCAATCGGATTCGGCTGGAAACGGAATGCCTAATGCGCATGAATTCATGACACCATCAAACGGAACTGCGGATATGGTTTCCAATGAAAACTGCCAATACCTCAATGTCTGGAGTAATGACCTTGAAGGTGACAAACCGGTTGTGGTCTTCTTCCATGGGGGCGGACTGTTTGGAGGAGCTTCAAGTGAGCTGTCTTATTATACCGGTGAATATTTTGCTGAAGACAACGATGCGGTTTTCGTTTCAGTCAATCATCGTCTGAATGTCTTGGGATATCTTGATGTTTCAGCATATGATGAAGATTACGAAGGTTCTGGAATGGTCGGAATGGAAGACTGTATTACCGCTTTGGAATGGGTACAGGATAATATCGCTGAATTTGGCGGGGACGCATCAAATGTAACCATCGTCGGTCAGTCAGGTGGGGGTCAAAAAGTTACCACCCTATCTTGTATGTCTGACAGTGTCGGGTTGTTTGATAAAGTCGTGATGATGAGTGGTTCGAATTCGACCATGACCAAAGCTGATGGTCTGGCTAATGCCGCTACTTTGGTTGACTATCTCAATCTTTCCGATGATGAAGTAATTCCAACTTTGACTTCAATGAGTTATGAAAATCTGCTTGCAGCTGGAAATGCAGCTGGATGCAACTGGAATACTCATGTCGGTGATGGAACATTTACTGCGCCACTATTCGATAGCGAAGGAAATATGAATGAATATGCTGCTCAAAGAACTTGGATGGTGGGAACCACTTTCTCAGAATTCAATGACAGCGGAAATATGTTGATCTATATGGGTGATCCTACTGCAAACTTGAGTGCTGCCGATGACGAATTGGCAATGACCAAACTGACAGAAATGTACGGAGACAAAGCTCAAGATGTTGCCGATGCCTTTGCGGTTGCTTATCCGGATCATAAATTGATCGATGCGGCATATCTCAATACAATGCCATTTGGTCTGACTAGAAAAGGTCAAATTGTCGAAGGTGGATTGCTTGACCAGTTCAACGGGGCCGGGGTGACAGTTTACAACTACTTGAGTGCCTACAATGCTCCATACTTTGGCGGAGTGACTATGCATCATACTGCCGACATTCCTTATATATTCGGTTCAGTTGCGGAAATCGAATACCAAATCAAAGGTGATGAAACTGCAGCATACGGAGTCGCTGATGCGATGTCTCAAGCTTTGGCTAGTTTTGCTCTTGATGGTGATCCGACTACTTCTAGTCTTGATTGGATGCCATACACTGATAGTGAACATTACACAATGGTTTTCGACCGTACTTCTGAATGTAAGGTTGATTTCGATAAAGACTTGTACAACGCAATCATGCCATAAGCAAAATCAAGGAAAGACACTGTTCTTTCCTTTTTTTATGTTTTGGATTGACTCAAAGTCCGCTTTAAGGTGTATAATCAAACAAGAGTCAAAATTGAGGAGGATACGGGAATGGATTTGATGTTGATGATTGGATTGCCGGCTTTTTGCGCCGGTCTGGTTCAGGGGGTGACCGGTTTTGGGGCGGGAATCGTAATGATGATGGTATTTCCCTATCTGTTTTCGGTTGTTCAGGGAGCGGCCCTGGCGGGGGCGATCGGCAATATCCTGTGCGTCTCGATGATGATCAGGTACCGCAAATTCATCCGCTTCAAAGAAATCATCTGGCCGACTTTGCTGTTCAGTGTGGTTTCGACCATTGCCATCGATTTTTCTACCAGTGTCAATCAGGAGTTGATGAAACTGGTCTTGGGGTTGTTTTTAAGCGTCTTGTCACTTTATTTCCTGTTTTTTGCCAAAAACAAGACCATCGAAGTTACTCCGGTGGTGGCGTTTGTCTTCATCTTCCTTTCCGGCCTTTTCAACGGTCTGTTTGGAATCGGGGGACCGCTGATGGTTATCTATTTCTTGTCGCGGCTAAACTCCAAGGAGGAGTATCTGGGAACCATCCAGACATTCTTCCTGCTGGTGGGAGGCTATGCAACTTTTTATCGGATCCAAAGCCAGATCATCACTACCGAGCATCTGCCTTATATCGGCCTGGGCATGATCGGGGTTTTGGTGGGGCTGACAATCGCCAACCGGATTGTCGATCGTATTGACGGTGCCATGGTCAGAAAGCTAACTTACATCCTGATTGGACTAAGCGGGCTCTATAATATCATTGCGGTATTGATTTTATAATCGCAAAACATCGGTAGTTAATCTGCCGGTGTTTTCGTTTGTCTGTAAGACGATGATGGCACCAAAAAGCAGGCATCGTATTGATGCCTGCTTGGTAATAACTGTGATCAATTATCTCGGGTGAAGTTGTCAAGGACTTCAATGGCCCAGTATTGCTTCCCAGCGTTTTGCATGGTATCAAATCTGGCCCGGGCACAATAGAAGAATTTCGTTCCAATCTCATTTTCACAGGAAAATGTCCACTCGATCTTGATTACTCCCTTGTCCCGTTCGGTCTTGGCAAAGTTCTTCAGTCGGACAATCGCAGTAGCTCCGCCTTCAAGGGTGAGCCGGGAAAACTGGATGTCAGAACTTTCCAGGTCATCAAGGTTGTTGTGTAGTATCTTGAGGTTTTCCGACTGGAGATTTCGAATCGGTTCTTTGGAAACGTTCTTGATATAGAAAATACAATTAAGAAAATATTGGTTGCATGATGTCCCGGATATCTCAAAAAAAGGAATCCGGTTGTTGTCCATCATCAGTTCATGTTTGTGTTTTTCCTGGTCGAGTTCGTACTGCAACTTCGAAATCTCATTGTTTTTGTACTGGAGCGAGAGATTGAAATACAGGGCGACACACCCGATGAAGATACTACCGGTAAACGAGAGCAGGCTGCTGTAATATGAAAGCAGGTTATCCACCGTTTCAGGAAAGTAACTGCTGAAAATGAACGGCACCAGACCTAAAAAGAGACTGAATGCGACAGTTACAACGATATATCTTTTTTTGATCATTACGATCACTCCTTCAAGCAAGTCTTTCTATAATTTAATGATAAACCTTTTTGAAGAATAAATCAATTTTAGCCCGATCGGGACAAATTTATTCAGGAGCGACTACCAAAGTGGCCAGATAGCTGCCAAGATAACGGTTATAGATGACAATGACATTGCCAATCAGCAGGGCCGACACAATAGTCCCGATTCCAATACCGATGATTGATCCGCTGACCAAAAATGAAACCAGAATGGTTGCCAAAATCATGATGCAGTCGAACATCAGTTTCGTTTTCCCGAATTCCCGGTTGGTCAGGGAACTGATCGAGTTGACGATCCCATCCGCCGGATTGGGAATCAAATCAAGAGAAACCACGACATAAGCACCCAAAGCGGTCAGCAGGATTGCCACTAAAAGAACTGCCAATGCCAGGGGCAGTGAGGTTACTGTGAAATCCAGGGCGTTGTTATAGAAATCAATGATGGCTCCCATCAGATAAGAAAACGGGATCTGCAACAAGACCTTGTAATCAAGTTTGCGATGAATCGACAACTGGGCGACAACAAACAGAAAATACAAAATTGCTGTAGCGTTCCCCAACGTCACCGGGGCCATTTCACTGATGGCATAAGGGAATGAGTTGATTGCCGAAACTCCCAGCCCGGTTTTGGTGTTCAAAACGATTCCCAGTCCCAATATTAATACTCCGATAAAATATAATCCTAATCTTTTTACCATAAAACCCTCCATGTTGTTAAATAATAACGGATTTTCATGTCAAGGTGCTTTTTTTTCTGGTAATGAAAGTGAATTCGGCGATAATCATTGCCTTAATCGCCCCAAAAAGTCCCTGATAGCGGGATTAATTGACTAAAAGGTCAAACAGGAATATAATTAAGTTTATAGGAGATGATGTTATGAAAACAAGAAAGATTATTGGCCCGGTGGTTATTACCCTGATTGTCTGTCTTTACGATTTGTTTTGGATAGCAACCTACTTCAATGAAGACATTCCAACCATTTTCAAAGTTGTGATGGTGACTGTTTCGCTTGGAGTAGTGGGGGTGTCTCTGTATGTTTTGATTGAAAGAATTAGGGAAATCTATAAAGGAGAAGAAGATGATCTTAGTAAATACTGATTACATTACCGGAAAAGAATTGGAAATGTTGGGGATAGTCAAGGGGAGTACCGTCCAGACTAAAAACATCGGTCGGGATATCACCCAAAGTTTCAAGACCTTGGTCGGAGGCGAACTGAAATCCTACAATGAAATGATGGACAAAGCCCGGGCGCTAGCGACCAAAAGAATGGTTGAAGAAGCCAAAACAATGGGAGCAGATGGTGTGGTCAATGTCCGCTACTCTTCTTCGGCAATCATGCAAGGAGCTGCTGAAGTCATTGTTTATGGCACCGCAGTCAAATTCAAATAAGATGTTAACCGTCCTTCAAGGGCGGTTTTTTTTTGATGTCGGCGAAGTTTTAAGTATAATAAGTGGATTGCCTGAAAAAGAGGGCAGCATTGATAACATCTTGTTGATAAATTATTCTATATATGAGAATATATTATCAACAAGATTTTTTTATTGGAAAGGGGAAATTATGTTTACATTAATCAAGAATATCAAACTATTGGCACCGGAGGATCAGGGCATCAAGGACATCCTGATCTGCAATGACAAAATCATCAAGGTGGCCGCTGAAATCGACTTTCAATGGGTTGGGCTCAAAGTCATCGACGGCAGCGGCAAAACGGCAATGCCGGGGCTGATTGATCAACATGTTCATATCACCGGGGGTGGTGGTGAAAACGGTTTTGCGAGTCTGATCCGGGAAGTTGAAATGACTGATTGCATCAGCTCAGGAGTGACTACAGTGGTTGGCTTGCTGGGGACTGACAGCATGGCCAAAAGTGTCGATACTTTGGTGGCCAAAGCCAAGGGGCTTACTGAACAGGGGATCACGGCATACTGTTTGACCGGTTCTTACATGTACCCGTCAAACACTCTGACGGATACGGTTCGTAAGGATATTTCGTTTATCAGCGAGGTTATCGGAGTCAAGATTGCAATTTCCGATCATCGCTGTTCGAATGTTTCTAAAGAAGAGTTGGCTCGGGTGGCGACTGAAGCCCGCTATGCCGGTCTGTTGGCAAAAAAGGCCGGGGAAGTCCATATCCATCTGGGAAGGGGAAAAGCCGGACTTAAAAATGTGATGGCGATTGTCGAGGAAACCGACATTCCAATTACGACTTTCAGACCGACTCATTGCAACGGTCATCTTGAAGATGCAATCAAGTTTGCCAAGATGGGCGGGTATATCGACTTTAGTACCGGGAGTGACACCAGTGCTACAGCTAAGACGGTAGCCAAGGTGATGACCAAGGTTCCTAATGATTTGATTACCATTTCATCGGATTCCAACGGCAGCTTGCCTAAATGGAACGACAATCTGGAAATTATCGGAATGGGAGTCGGGCAGATGGCAACTCTTTATGAAACCGTCAAGAAACTGCATTTGGAAACTGAAATCGAATTGGCCCAAGCGGTGGAAATGGTGACTGCCAATGTCGCCAAAGCCTTGGCAATCTATCCGGCCAAAGGCTGTGTCGCTGTTAACAGCGATGCCGACTTATTGATTGTTGATGAGAATCTGGATATTGATACTGTTATTGCCAAAGGTCAGTTAATGATGGAAACAAAAAAAATCTTAGTCGACAACTATTACAACTATGATGAATAATAATTCTAAGCCATAGAAAAATTATGATTTTGATCAGGTCCTGAAAGGGCCGGGATGAGTTTCTCTAAGCGGGAAGGAATTCAGAGTCAAAATGATAATCGCGATTTGCTTTTTTTTGGGACGGCCTAGATAGAATTTTCGGTTGCACCGGAAATTCAGATTGCCTTGAAAAAAGTGCTGGAACAGGGCCCGCTAGGTTATCCCTACAAGCAGGATGATTATTATCAGGACATTATCGACTGGCTGGAGCGTAAAACGGACTGGTAAGTCAATCAAAAATGGATTTCAACAAATGTCAAAGTGTATACGGCCATGGTGACCTTGTTTTTTGGTCCAAACAACTACGATTTCAGGATTCGTCCAACTAAAGTGTCCAAATGTGTGAACTTTAACCTCAATTCTATTATTATATTTACTTAAGTTTACTTTTTGGGTAAAATTGGGTAAAATGTATAATATGTGAATGGAGGGACAGTTATGAGAGGAAGAATTGTTACAGCTGGAATCACTACCGTCATGGTCATTGCACTTGGTATGTTCTGTGTTTTTATAGTTCATGATCAAGATTTCTGGTTGGATACCGCCGGAATCGTGGAAGAGTTTGAGGATCAGGGGATGATGTTATCTCAAAATGCTACAATTGTGCCGGATAAATATCAAATCGGCTCGGTCAAACCGACAATTTTCGATATTGGTCAGACTGATTTTCATCTTTTAATCTATGAATTTGCCAATGGAAATGAGCGCCGGGAATTATCATGTTGCGAATTGGCGATGGGCTCTATCCTGGTCGATGACAATATAGTGGTGCTCCATGAATCCAAGAATGCTTTGATCGGACTGGAGTATCCTTGTGAGGAAGCGTTGACCAACGAAGAGGAGTTTACAGAGCTCAACGAAAAGATCGACAATATCGTGCTTTACAATTTTAACGATACAACCAAATTGAGTTGTACAGGTAGCAGTGACAGCTGCAAGGAACGATGACTATGGTGTACTACCACCATTACCATGAATATGATGAAACTGATCTTTACACCGAGGGCTATTACTGGATGTCTTAAAAAATCGAGTTTCTTGGTGAAGATTATCAACATATCAAAGCGATGGAGGTGGAACGTGAAGGACTCTCTGGGTCGAGCGAACGAAGTTCTACCGGATCCCATTGATAGTGATGGCTGGTACCAGACAGTGGAAATCGGGGATAATCCTTATAACTGTGACCGGGATCAATTTGAGATCACTTTCACCTGGCCGGAGCAATCGGAGACTCTGGTGCTTGAAAATACCGATGTTATTTCATTATAAAGGTTTGTTATGACGGGATACGCTGGATGGTCTTAGCTAAAACCATAGAATTAATTTGGATTTACAAGCTAAAAGACTGCTGTGAGGTTGGCTGTCCGGTGAAGATGGTTAAACCCCAATAAAGGTGATCTAATATTAACAGGTAACTGGTGAGGGTCCTCAAGGCAAATCGGGGGAAATCAAGTGATTGCCTGGCAGGGCACTTCACCTCAAAGAAAGAGGGGGGAATTACTTTGAAAGGAAAAATTATTGCCGCTGGAATTTTCACCGGATTAATTATCGCAATCGGAATATTTTTGATGGTGACTATTCATGACGAGGTAGTCTGGCTGAATACCAGTCAGGTAGTTGATGAATTTGAGGACCAGGGCTTGGTTTTGTCGCTAAACAAGACATACATACCAATTGAATACAGCGCCGGGGCGGTTTTGCCGACCATTTATGATATCGCAGGCAGTGATTACAATATGTTCATTTATGAATTCAAAGATATCGATGAACGGGATGAATGGATGAAGCAAAGTAGCTTTATGGGAACGTCATTTGTCGCTGACCATTGCCTGGCTCCATATGAAACCAAGAATATTCTGATTTATTTGGTTTATCCAGCTGATGATGGGTTCGATCATCCAGAACAAATTCACGAAATGGGAGACCGGATTGACAAAATTGTCTTATACAACTTCAATCATGCAAAAAAATACCGCTACGAGGGCAGCAGTGAACATTGGCAGGGTGATATGATTCTGGAACACTACTGTAATACTATTGAAGACGGTGAAAATTATTATACTGAAGGTGAAGCTATCCTGACTTATGAAATTGAATTTTTAGGTGAAAATTATCAAGATATCGGTCCGATGAGTGTTGAAAAGACTTTCGAATCAGGAGCCGTGGAAAAGGTCGAATCCTACGATAGTTCACTTCTTGATGATGATGGCTGGTATCGCAGTGTCAGCAGTGACCAAAGCACCTATCAAAGCAACGTGGAGCAATACGAGATTACGTTCACCTGGCAAGGTCAAGAGGAAACTCTGGTGCTTGAAAACAGAGGTCCACTCCCATTTAAATAATTTACCAGTTAAGGATATCAGATACGATATCCTTTTTTTTGACCGTAAATATATTTATAGAATTATGAAAGGGCATCCAATTTGGTGGTTTTACCCCAATGGAAGTGATATAATGTAACAAAGGGTATTGGAAAGGGGAATAATTTATGAAATCATTACAGGGAGTGCCGTGGCATATCGAAAAGATCCACCGTAAAGAAGGCGACCAAAAAAGACATCGCAGCCGTTGCTTCTATTATGACAAAGGTGAATGCGAGAAGTCCATCATTTGTAGCGGATCGGCACATTGCTCCAATTATCGCGAAAAGTCGCTTCAATCCCGAAGAGTTCAAACCCGGGTAAAAGAGAAAACTGGTCTTAAGTCGGTAGTTGTTAAAGCGGGGCAGGCCCCGGCAGTCAAATCTAAACCAATCGAGCCGGTCTATACCCTCGTCCAAATCAATAATGATGATCGGGTTCTAGCGCAGATCAAACAGGAGATTGCGAAGCGAGGATGCTACCATTATCAGGGGCTGGTCGAAAATGCCCGGTTCAAAGCCGGATTTGAAAATAAGGATGTCAAAATAATCTATCTTCAGGACCACAGCCATCCGGTGATGGTCAAATTCGACCGTTCCAGCCTGGAAATGATCAAAAGCGGGAACTGTCTTACCTTGTCTTTCAAAATCACTAAGATTGTTGGCGGCCACAGTTATAATCGCGAAGATTGTAACTGGATCTGTCACGGTCATGATAGAATCTATGGTCACACGTATTTTAAGATAATCAAGAACCGCAAATGATCAATACTGATATTTATCATTATTGATCTAGAAAGTCTGATAATTCAACCTGTCACTATTTTGTCATATTGTTTTGTTATTGTATTACTAGAAAGAATATACAGAGGTGATATAAAATGAAATCTAGTACCTTAAAAAGAATCGGAGGCTTGCTTTTGGCAAGTGCGATGTTGTTTGGCTGTGGCATCAATGACGATGGCAGTGATGATAATACCCAGGATGATTCCGGGGTTGTCGATGATAATACTGGCGGTGATGACAGTGGGATCACTGATGATGATGTGATTTTATATGGGGCATCAGGAGTTGACGAAGATGGCGAATACACCATCGAAGAAATGATGGCCTATGCCATCCAGGATGAATACATCGCTAGAAGCGAGTATGAACTGATCATCGATGAATACGGACAAGTGCGACCGTTTACCAATATCATCAAGGCCGAAGAAAATCATATTGAAGCTTTGGAAGTCTTGTTTGAAAATTACGATTATGATTTGCCTGAAGATCTTTCAGCTGACCATGTGGTCTTGCCGACCAGTCTGCTTGAAGCTTATGAAACCGGGGTAGAAGCGGAAATCGCCAATATTGCGATGTATGAAGTATTCCTGGCTCAAGAGCTCCCTGAAGATGTCCGGCTCGTGTTTGAAAATCTCCAAAATGCATCCTATAACCATCTGGGTTCATTCCAATATAATTTCGAAAGACAGGGCGGTTAAAATAATACAATAGACCCAACAATTCAATCGCTAAACAAAAATCATGGCAGCTAGCCATGATTTTTTTAGGATTATTTATTAATTGTTTTGTCGCCCTGAATATTAACTAAAGTCAAACATGTTGTTGAAGTAGTTGTCATATAATTCAACTTTGGCAGCGTCAAATTCTCTTAATTCCGATTCGCTGTCGAAGTTCATGAATTTATAATCACTTTCGCTTGCCGGCCAGTCAGCCAGATTGCCACCGTTTGGAGTTCCGGTTTTAACGAAGTTGATCAGATAAGAAGACATCAATGATCCTAGATCATAATCTTCCTGAGCCCAGTAATCAGCACGCAGGTCAGAGAAGATGTTCAGGAAGTAAGGCACGTCTCCGGTATGGAAAGCGCCGTACATTGCAGCTTCAGGTCCGGGTACGATATGGGAGAAGTTATACAGGAAAGTGTCGCTGTCGAATCCGATAGCTCGGGTTTTAGCCAGGACATTTTGGAGTCCTAACGCGAAATCACTGTTGACTTGGAATTGGAGATCAGCGACGTTGGCTTCAGTTGCCTGATAGATTTCCATTGCTGCATCTGCGTCATCGCCAAATAGTGTTGCCAATTGGCTGTTGAATGAATCCACGGTGATCCCACCATCAGCGTCAGACCGGATTGAACCGAATAGTGCTACATCGCCATCAACGATACCTGACATCAAAGTGACATCATTGGTTTTTCCGGCTTTGATGTTAGGGAAGTAGTTATCTTCAATAACATTTCCGTCAATGATCGGTGAACCTCTAAACCCAGTCGCCAATAATTCTTCTGGAGTCATTGCGCGCATTTGTTCCAAAGTCATATCCCCGAACAGTTCTTTACCTTCGACTTCTTTATCAGCCAAAGTTGCATAGTCAGAGTTGATCAGGTTGTAACTCATTGAAACGGCCTGGTCGAAAAGTCCCTCAGCTTTAGGCGAGTTGATCAGACAGTTTACCGCAGCTGAACCAGCTGATTGTCCCATGATAGTTACATTTGAAGCGTCCCCTCCGAATTGGTCGATATTATCTTGAACCCATTCAAGAGCGGCAATCTGGTCCATCAGACCATAGTTTCCTGAAGTTCCCTCAGGTGATTCTCCGCTTAATTCCGGATGAGCCAGGAATCCCATGATTCCAACCCGATAGTTGATACTTACGTAAACAATATCCTGTTGAGCCACATATTCGCCATCATAAACTTCACATGATGAACCACCACTGGAGAAACCACCACCATGGATGTAAACCAATACCGGTTTGTCGCTATCCCCGTCAGTTTTGGCCCAGACATTGAGTGACAGACAATCTTCCGAATAGCCAGTATCTTCGATGATGAATTCTTCCGACCACATTCTAAACGGCGCTTGGGTCGGCTGGATTGCACTTGCACCCCAATCGTCACATTCTTTCACGCCATCCCATTGGGTTACCGGTTTGGGAGCCTGCCAGCGCAAATCACCAACTGGAGCTGCTGCAAAGGGGATGCCCTTGTAAATTGCGACTGAATCGTCATCACTGGCAATACCGGTGATTTCTCCGCCGTCGACTTCGATTGGAGTGGCTGGATCAAGTTCAAAACTTGCCGGTTGACTGGAACAGCCAGTCATCCCCAGCACCATTCCTGAGACAAATAGCGTCTTCAAATACTTCGTTTTCATTACTTTTCCTCTCTTTCTTGTTAGGCTGAGCAAGCGCCACATAGTATTATGTAATCGATTACATACAGCCTCGAAAAAATTCCGCTCATCGATGTAAGCGGTATCTTTCTTCGTTTATTATACACTTTCGCGTTTTATAAGTCTACCCTCAACTGAAACTTTTTTAGCGGCTGGTGTTTCCTTGTCAATCAGGGTAATCAAAGTTTGGTAGAGATTCTGGGCTAATTTCTGGTTGTCATAGTCAGCAGTAGTCAGGGCCGGAGTGACAAATTCGGCTATTTCGAGATTTCCCATTCCGGTAAAGCGGATCTTGGCTCCTTTTTCCTGACAGATTTTCTGGGCGATAATCGAAATCCGGTCGAACTGGGAAATGAAAACTTCCGGCTGGTCTTCGAGTTGGCTCAGGTAAGTTGCAGTAATGATTCCAGAATCATGATGGTTTTTTCCAGGTTGGCAGTCAACGAGCCAATGGTCCGGGGTCTTAAGGCCGTGCTCTATTAAAGCAGCCTGGATGCCCTGGTAGAAATCGGTGGTGATACTTGCTTTGCCATAACACTTGCAGTAGGCAATTTTGGTATAGCCCTGGTCAATCACATGTTTTGCCATTTGATAGGCCAGCTGGTAAACATCCGAGTTAACACTGTAGAGCTGGTCGAAATAACTGTTGAGACAGACGATGGGAACATTCATGGTGCCAATTTCCTGGGCCACTTCATCAGAGGTGATTCCCGTCATCAGGATGATTCCATCAATTCCTTTTGAAGCCAGTTCCCGGACTTTATTGACAATGCTTTTTTCACTGTTGCGGTTGGTGAACTTGGTGATGATCAGGGTATAGCCCTGGTCATTGAGAATATTAAGAAGATGGTTGTTGATGTCCATGACCAAGGAAGAATCCAGGGCGGGAACAACACAGGCAATCATCTTTGATTTGCTTATTCTAAGCGCCTTGGCCTGGAGATTGATCTGATAGTTGGTCTCCTTGATGATCTTGTTGATCAACTGGCGTTTTTCTTCACTGACATATCCCGAGTTGTTGATTACCCGTGAAACAGTAGCGGTGGAAACGTTGGCCATTCTGGCGATATCACTGATTTTCATAAATTTGCTCCTTTAAATGCGTATACTTGATTTTATCATAATTCAGCCTCAATTATTAGCGATTTGGCAAAGATATTGGCATAAACGCGTCTTGGTGGGGACAAAAAACCAGAATCTGCAAGTTTTTTATCGATATGATAATATTTTATGATATACTTTTACCAATAAAAATCCGCAAAGTCAAGAGGGGGAATGCAGATGTCTTTGGAAAATGTGAAACAGTATTTCAAGTCAAGAGGACTGGAAGGTAAAGTGATGGAATTGGAAAAGCCCGGCGAGACCGTGGAACTGGCGGCTCAGGCTCTTGGCTGTGGGCCTCAGGAAATCGCCAAGACGATGTCTTTTTTGCTTGAGGAACAGCCGATTTTGATTGTAGTGGCTGGCGACAGGAAAGTCGATAATAAGAAATACAAGGACCGCTTTGGCAAGAAAGCCAAAATGATCAAATGGGATGAGGTTGAATACTATATCGGTCACAAGCCCGGCGGGGTCGGTCCTTTTGCCATCAACGAAGGGGTTGATGTCTATCTGGATGTCTCGCTGCAGCGGTTTGATCATGTCTATCCCGCCGGAGGCAGCGGCAACTCGGCAATCAAGATGAACCTGAGTGAACTTGAAGAACACTCAATGGCGCTGGGCTGGGTCGATGTGGCCAAGAGTTTTTAGTAAAATTCAAAAGGGGGAAACAATAATGGATGCAGCTAAGGCCAAATGGCTGATGGCCAGTGTTTCACTGGCCTGGGGTTCTTCATACCTGCTGATGAAAGTGGCACTGGGCAGTCTTGAACCCTTCAATCTGATTGCTTTGCGCTTTGGCATCGCCTTTGTCGCTTTGAGTCTGATCTTCGGGCGGATCTATCCCAAGCTCACCTTGAAGCAGCTGGGCCAGGGAATTTTGATGGGGACGGTCCTTTTTTCGAATTTTGCCTTTCTGGTTTATTCAATCAAATACACCAATGCCTCAACCGCCGGTTTTCTTACCGGAACGACCGTGGTTTTGGTGCCGATCATCGAGAGTGTCTGGCACTGGCGCTTGCCCAAACCAACGGTGGTGGTTTCGATTATGATTGTCCTGGTCGGACTGTTTCTTTTGACGGTGACTACCAGAGTCGCGGTGAATCTCGGGGCTGTTTATGGCCTTTTGGGGGGGCTGGGTTATGCCGTTCATATCCTCCTGTTCGATTGGATTGCCAAAAAAGGCGATCCCTTTCCTGTGAGCATCATCCAACTGGGGGTGGCGTCACTGCTGGGGGCGATTATGATGTTCCTGATGGAAACTCCGGCTTGGCCTGGAAGCACAAGACAGTGGGTCGCAGTCTTGATTTTGGGACTGGTATGTGGCGGTTATGGTTTCATTGTCCAGCCCCTGGCGCAAAAACATGCCGACCCGGCGACAATTGGAATCATCTTCTCGCTGGAGCCGGTCTTCTCGGCACTGCTGTCGTTTGTATTTCTTGGTGAAATTCTGACGGTAAGAGGCTATCTGGGAGCTTTATTGATTTTTGCCGGGGTGATTCTGGCCAATTTGAGCGAAAAAAAGGATTCCTGCCCACTACAGGAATCGCGCCAACTGAATAACTGAAAAAGGGGGATTCTTGCGAATCTCCCTTAGATGTTTTTGGGTACCAGAGCAGCCATATTGCGGATGACATACAACCCGTTTTCGCGGACCACGATATCTTTCTGGCGCAGTTCGGAGAAGACATTGGCAACCGAAACCCGGCTGGTATTGACCATGCTGGCAATCTCCTGATGGGTGAAACGGATGCCCACCCGGATGTGATTGTATTCATCGATTGTGCCATAAGTCTGGGCGATGTAATAGATGACGTTGCAAATTCTCGTATAGGCTTCCCGGAAGGAAAGCTCGATTTGCATTGCCGAATGAATCCGCATTTTTCTGGCCATCAGATTGATGACTTTAAGGGCGAAATCGCCATCCTCGGAAAGCTTGGCTTTCAATGTTGCAATGGGAATCACATACACTTCGCTGGCCACGATGGCAGTTGCGGTGTAGTAAGCGGTATAACCGGGCAAAGCAACCCCTTCGCCGATCATGCAGTTGACTTCGGCGACGTAGGCGCACTTGAGTTCACCCTGAGCCCCGTAGTAACTTACATGGGCGCGACCGGTCTTGAAGATATAGACGTAGTCGAGCTGATCGCCTTGATGGAAGATGATTTGATTCTTGCCGTAGGTAGTCGGGGTCAAGTCGGCGATAATGCTGTCCCAATAGCCAGCGGGAAGTTCAATCCAGGGATTCTCGTTGGCGAAACTGTCATTATCAAGGTAACTATTCAATTGAATCGACCTCCTTTAATAAGTTATTTGAGTAGTAATAATATTTTATCTTATTCCTGATTGTTTTTCCACTGTTTGACCCAAATCACATAATCTTTTTGGTCAATAATTCATTTGGTGAGGAATAATTCTTCAAATCCGGGTTAGTTTAAATAAAATTAATAGTCGATATAAAAAATTTTAAATGATAATGGATTATAATTAAAGATTTTTATAAACTGGTTTACATTTTCTTGACATTTTTAGTGGTAAATTATCTTCAGGGTGTGGAAAAAAGATTCAGTTATTGTAATCAAGGAGAAATTTATGAAGATTGTAGCACATGAATTATATAAGGGGATCTTCCCCGAACTGCCCGAAGATGATGTTCTGTTTTACTCGAACACACAAATGGTGGAAAACTCAGCTGTCATGAAAGAAGCTGAAGTCATCGTCTGCCAACCGCATCTGGTCCAAAAAGATTTTTTGGATATATGTGAGAGAGTCAAATGGATTCAAGTACCTTCGGCTGGTTTTGAAAGATCGGATATCGATGAAGTCAGAAAAAGAGGGATCCACTTCACTAATGGTACCGGAAACCAAAGTGTTTCCATTGCCGAGGACGTGATGTGTAAAATTCTGTTCTTCTCAAGAAGAATCCGGGAATTCGAGGCAAACAAGGAAAACAAATCATGGTCGCATTTTGGCCAAGATCCGTGGCTATCGGTTATCTCTCAGGATCTGTATACCAAGAAAATGGGAATAATAGGTGATGGAGCAATCGCTACGGAAATTGCCAAAAGAGCCAAAGGGTTCGACATGGAAGTGCAAACTTACGGACTGTATAACAAGGACGGTCAGTACTGGGATCATTTCTATAATGACCAAGCCGGTTTGGATAAACTGGTGGCGACAAGCGACTACATCGTTGTGGCGGTACCGCTCAACGAAGCGACTCACGGGATGTTCAATCTGGAAATGTTCAAAAAGATGAAAAAAGAGGCGATTTTCGTCAACATTGCCAGAGGACCGATCGTAGTTGAAGATGATCTGATCACGGCTTTGAAAAACAATGAAATTCAGGCGGCAGCCCTGGATGTGTTCGAAGTCGAACCGTTACCGGAAAAATCACAATTATGGGATTTGGACAATGTGTTCATCACTTCCCACAAAGCGGGAACCGGCGACAGTTGGATCAAACGGATTAAAAAGTTGTACGAAGATAATTTAGAGCTTTACCGCAATGGGAAACCATTGATCAATGAAAGAAGTGTCGGTTACAAGGGGTAAGGGCCTGGTAACTGATTTGGCAAAACATTTTGTTATCGCATCTAACAATCCCCCGTTGATAACAAAACAATATTACAATAATCACCATAACAAAGTCCTGGAACGAACAAGAACTCCGCTACAAGCGGAGTTTTTTCAGGTCTTTTTGTCACTTAATCGCTGCAGTTTTCCAATCGCGATATCGATGAATTTTTTTACTGCCGGGGAGCTGTTCTGGTAGGATTCAACAGCGATACCCAGGGTGATCGATACCGGTGGTTCGACCGGGAGTTTGACTACATCACACTCCCAACGTTTGGTGATCAGCTCGTTCATGATACTCATCCCCAATCCCTGTTCGATCATCGTCAAGGCAACAAAGTTCTCCAGGGTTGAAAAGACGATATCGGGATTAAGCTGGTATTTTTCAAACATGTCGATGACATCGTCGTCCTTGCCTAAAGCCGGCATGATGAACTCTTCGCTCGAGCAACGCGCCAGAGGATAGCTTTTGGCAGTTGCCAGGGGATGGTTTTGGGGTAGAACTGCGATCATCTTGTCTTGGGCGAGGGGAAACCATTCGTAGGGCATGTTTTCCTGATAGGACAAAAAGGCGATATCGGCCTGTTTGGTATCAAGCCACTTGGCCACTTCCTGACGGATTCCTTCGCGCAGGTTCAGTTTGATCTGGGGGTAGAGTTGGCGGTATTCCTTGATGACTTCCGGGAGCCAGTGAGTCGCTACTGAAGAGTAGGCGGCGATGGTCACTTCACCGACTTCGAGTCCGTTGACAAAGGATACCATTTGAGTGAGATGTTCTTCCTGGCGGAGGATTTCCTGGATGATCGGCAGGATGGTTGCTCCGTTTCTGGTCAAAGCCACGCCTTTTTTGGTTCGGGTGAAAAGGGCGAAGCCGTGCTCTTTTTCCAGGGCTCCAATCAGCTGGGAGATCCCTGAGGTCGAATAATTGAGTTCCTTGGCGGCCTGAGTGAAACTGCCGTGTTTGGCGGCGGTGACAAAGGCCAGATATTTCGAATTTTCCATAAGCGCTCCTTATTAAGTGTTACTTAAGACGATGTTAAAAATTTAAAGATTGTATTAATACCAAACTGATTATATAATACTATCAAGATAGATTCAAGAAAGGGTAATTCATTTGAATTGATGGGGAAATGTTATGAAAACAAATCAAGGAACCAAACGCCTCGCGTTGGTGATGGTGGTGGTAGCGGGAATCTGCTGGGGTGTGATTGGCATCTTCACCCGCCAGCTCTATTCACTGGGGTTAAATGCGGTGCAAATCACCCTGGCACGTTGTATCATTACCGCTGTTTCACTGACTTTGACCCTGGCTTTTAAAAATCCTGAGGGTCTTAAAATCAACATCCGGGACCTCTGGATGTTTCTTGGCAGCGGCATTCTTAGCATCGCTTTTTTCAATATCTGTTATTTTCTGTGCATCCAGGTATCGACCTTGTCGATTGCGGCCATCCTGCTTTATACCGGGCCTTGCTTTGTGACCTTGATGTCGGCGCTGTTTTTCAAAGAGGCCTTTACCAAGGCCAAACTGCTGGCCCTCATTCTGGCTTTTACCGGTTGCGCCCTGGCAGTGGGGCTTTTTATGGAAACTCCCCAGACGACCTTGTTTGGGATCCTGGTGGGGATCGGGTCGGGATTCGGTTACGCTCTTTACAGCATTTTTGGCAAAGTTGCTCTGAAAAAATACAGCGGGATGACCGTGACAACCTATACTTTCGTCTTCGCTTCGTTGGCCTTGCTGCCTTTTGCGAGTCCGATCAATCTGGTGGTGATTGTGGCTGGAAATTCAGTCGGAATCATCAGTGCCCTGGTTTTGGGCCTGGGTTCGACCTTGACCCCGTTTTTGCTTTATACCAAGGGGCTGGAACGGCTTGAACCGTCGAAAGCATCGCTGCTTACCTTCGTGGAACCGTTGGTGGCTACGATTGTCGGAATTGTCGTTTTCAAGGAAGACCTCAATATCTTTACCATCGGAGGAATTGTCATGATCATTGCCTCTTTGGTGATGAGTGCCCGCGACCAGGGGCAGTTGGATGAACTGGAGCCAACCACCATCTGAATTTGATAATATTTTCTGGCCATCGCTGTTTTTTAACTGGCGGTGGTTTTTATGTGGCTTTGAATTTAACCCGTCCTCAAGGACAAGGAGGCTGTTAAAGTGAAAGTTGCATCTGTAACCGATTGCAGTTATAATTGATAGAGATACCAAGTCGTGATACTGAACATTTACCGTTTAAAGTCGCGCATCGAAATCATCGTTTTGGAGGGCTGCATGGAAAAAATCAGTTATTTTGTCGAAACCAAACTGAACCATCACTTTGGCCGTTTCGTCGCTTTGCCATTTGTCAAAGCCCTTAACCGGTCGTTTATGGCACTGATGCCACTGGTGTTGCTCGGTTCCTTTGCAACCCTCTTGGCGGGCCTGGCATGGGGACCATATCAGACTTTGATCAGCGATTCTGGAATCAAAGCCGGGCTGATTTTAATCAACAATCTCTCGTTGAATCTTTATGCTCTCTGGCTTGCCGGGGCTTTGGGTTATCATTATTCCCAGGAGCTCAAACTGACCGGTTATGAGTTGATGATGGCCTTTATCGCCATGTTTGCGATTTTGCTGCTGACTAATGAGGGATTTGCCCCGGGGAGCGAACCCTTCAGTTTTGAATATCTGGGGGCAAGGGGCCTGTTTGGTGCCATGATTGTCACTGCGATGGCGGTCCGGTTGTTTGGGCTTTGCCGGAAGTTCAAGCTTTATTTCAAGATGCCAGGCGGGGTGGCGTCAAATGTCGCCCGGTCATTTGAAGGTCTGGTGCCCCTGGCGATCATCACCTTGGTGCTGCTTTTATTGGAGCGTACCACCATTGCCCTGGGCTTTAGCGGGATTAATGGGATGATCTATGACTTGATTTCCCGACCGCTAAGTCTTTTAAGCACCAATCCGGTTTCGCTGGTGATTTTGCTTCTATTGCCGTGGCTGTTCTGGTTTTTTGGAATCCACGGAGCGGCGGCGACAGCTCCAATCATTCCACCATTGCTGATCCCGGCGGCGCTTGAAAATGCGATTGCCTACGCTTCGGGCAATCCGGTCCCCCATATGTTTGCGATGGGAATCTTGAATCTTGGTGGGGTGCTGGCAATGGTTTGGGCCCTGGTCTGTCTGACCAGCCGGAAAATCCAGCTCCGTTCGCTGGGCCGTTTGGCCTTGGTGCCGTCGGTTTTTGGTGTTTTCGAGCCGGTCAATTTCGGGATCCCGATTGTGATGAATCCTTATTTGTTGATCCCGCAGTTGCTGATTGTGGCAATCAACCTGATCTTGATGTTCGTTTTGATGGAAATCGGACTGCTGCCTTACCCTCATTCAATGTATGTCTGGGGACTGCCGGTGTTTGTTTCCGGTTTTATCCAGTCGGGCATCATGGGGATTTTCTATCAGGTGGCCATAATTGGAATTGATTATCTGGTGATTTTGCCGTTTTTTAGGGCTTATGAAAAAAGTCTCGATCAAAATGCGCCGGACTTTAATGATCCAAAATCAAATGATAATAATGGTTCGACCAACCAGAACCCGGCCTGATTTGGTCTGGTCTGGGCCTGTAACTGGAAATTGCATTAGAAGTAACTGTCGATGGGAGGTTAAAATATGAAAACGATTGGAATGATTGGTGGAATGAGCTGGGAAAGCACCGTCACTTATTATGAAACCATCAATGAAATCATCAAGGAACAACTAGGGGGACTCCATAGCGGAAAAATCCTGCTTTACAGCGTTGATTTTGCCGAGGTGGAGAAGTTGCAGCGAGTTGATGACTGGGATGAATGTGCGATGATCATGGCCGATATCGCGGTTCGACTGGAGCGGGCCGGTGCTGATTATCTGGTGATGTGTACCAATACCATGCACAAGGTGGTGCCTCAAGTGGAAAAACTGGTCCGGATTCCCTTTATCCATATTGGGGATGCGACGGTTGAACAGCTCACTCAGGCAAACATTACCAAGGTCGGCTTGCTGGGGACCAAATATACGATGACCGGAGACTTCTATAAAGACCGGATCATTGACCAGGGGATTGAAGTCGTGATTCCCAGTGAAGAAGAGATTGAAATGCTCAATGGTTTTATTTTCAATGAGCTGTGCCTGGGGAACTTCAAGGAAACAACCAAGGCAGCCATTTTGAAAATCATCGCCAACCTGGAACAACAAGGAGTCCAGGGAATCATTCTGGGCTGTACTGAAATCGGGATGATCATCAAAGCGGAGGATGTGGCATTAAAACTGTTCGATACGACTAGCATTCATGCCACCAAAGCGGCCTATCTGGCTTTGGAAGAATAAAAACAACCTGCCTGGCAGGTTGTTTTGCGTATCTGAGGTTTATTTTTCCAAAAATCCGATCACATCGGCCAAAGTCGGTAAAATGGCATGAGCCATCTGGCTTGGCTGACCGTCGATATTGGCCATATCCGGGATGACAATCACTTTGATGTCGGCTAAGACCGAGGCCATGATTCCGGCTGGTGAGTCTTCAAGGATATAGGCTTGATCAGGACGGACATCGAGTTTCCTGATTGCTTCAAGGAAGATATCCGGGGCCGGTTTTCCGTTTTTGATTTCATCACCACAGATGACATCATCGAAAAAAGGAATCAACTTAGCGGTTTCTAAAATCACATCCACCCGGTGGCGGGAAGACGAGGTGGCAACCATGGTTTTGTAATTGTTGTTGCGCAGGTATTTAAGCAGTTCGACCAGGCCGGGTTTTAAAGTCGGACCATCGCGTTCGAATTTTTCAGCGATCCGGCGATTGACTTCATTCATCATCGCTTCACAGTCAATGTGCGGGTATTTTAGCTGCAGGCGGCGGCTGTTGTCCCGGTGGTTGGAACCGATCATCGTGCTGTAAAAATCCTCGCTCATCGTTTCATTGTGGTCTTTGAGGATATCCTGATAGAATCCATAAGTGATTCTTTCAGTGTCCAGCATCAGACCATCCATATCAAAAATTATTGCTCTTATCATTGCAGATCTCCTTTGTGGGTTACTTGTATCTTATCATGATTAGCTAGGGTTGTTAAGTTTTTCCCGAAACTGAATCTATTTTTGGGGAGTGGTGGGATAATAAAAAAACCTGCTTGAGCAGGTTTGATGTTCTTATTTGTTGTCAAGGTAAGTGATCACTTCATTTAACGTTGGCAAAACCGTATGGGCTTGCTCTAATGGTTGTCCTTCGATTTTGACCATGTCGGGAATCGCGATTACTTTGATCGCTGCCGAAACTGAAGCCTGGATTCCGGCCGGTGAGTCTTCAAGGACATAAGCTTCGTCACTGTTGACTTGCAGTTTCTTTATTGCTTCGAGGAAAATATCCGGTGCCGGTTTTCCGTTTTTGATTTCGTCACCACAGATGACATCATCGAAGTATTCAGTTAGTTTGGCTTTAGCCAGGATATCATCAACGCGATGACGAGATGATGAAGTTGCCACCATGGTTTTGTATTGGTTGGCTTTAAGGTATTCAAGCAGTTTGAAAAGTCCCGGTTTGACAGTCGGTCCTTCCAAGTCGAATTTCTTGGCGATGCGACGGTATACTTCAGCTACCATTTCTTCGCAGTCGACATTAGTGAATTTATTTTTTAATCTGATCAGGTTGTCTTTGTGGTTGGAACCGATCATCGAGCAGTAGAAATCTTCGCCCATGGCTACTTGGCCTTGTTCATTAAGGATTTCTTCATAGATTTCATAAGTTACTCTTTCGCTGTCGATCATCAATCCGTCCATATCGAAAATAATTGCTTTTGTCATTTCATATCTCCTTTATTCCGTATCATCCTATCATAAATGGGCAAGAATAGGGCCTGTTTCCTGATTATGAAAATAAAAAAAGTGCCTTTACAAGCACTTTGTTTTTATAGTTGGCGGTCTGGACGGGACTCGAACCCGCGACCTCCGCCGTGACAGGGCGGCATTCTAACCAACTGAACTACCAGACCAAAATATGGCGGAGACAGAGAGATTTGAACTCTCGCGCCAGTTTCCCGACCTACACCCTTAGCAGGGGCGCCTCTTCAGCCTCTTGAGTATGTCTCCAAGTTTCGGTTGCCTAAACATAATAGCATTTTTCATATTGCGATGCAATACTTTTTTTAACAAATTTGAGTTATTTTTCAAACCCGTAAATCATCTTGATAATCACTGTCACCAGGTTAAAAAAATGGTCTCCCCGCACGGTCTCGAACCGTGGACCCTCTGATTAAGAGTCAGATGCTCTACCAACTGAGCTACGGAGAGACTTATTGAATCCCCTTGTTGGCTTGACGGGTATATCACCCGAAGTCGACTAGTACATAATACTATAAAATTTAACAATCTTCAATACAAAAATTGATTTTTTTTAAATGAATTTATGATATACTTATACATATGTCTAAGAGAGGTGAGAGGATGTTTTACCGACAATCGTTACAAAATATTAATGTAGTGGTTCTTACTTTGGACGGAGGACTGCTGGATTTAAATCATTTGCGTTATTTTTATTTGAAGAAACAAGGGAAATTGCATAACGAAAATATCAGTATCGAACAGTTCGACAGCCATATCGGCAATTATCTGAACATGTACGATTTTCTCGGCTTCGACTTCGACCAGGAAGCGATGGAGCAGAATCTGTTCGAGTATGTCAAGTACACACCTGGGGTAGTCAAGAGCGGAGTAGAGGAGTTGCTGAAGTTTTTGAACACCAAGGGAATCCGGGTGGCGGTTTATACGACTTATAAAGCCAAAAGGGCAATCCAATATCTGCAGCTATGCAAACTGGAACAATATGTCGATTACGTTATCGGGGGTGACAGTGAGTGTCAGGTGCTGCCCAATAATGAAATCATCGATTTGATCATTTCCAAGTTCAATATCAAGAACGATGAACTGTTGGTGGCGGCGAATTTCAAGTCAATGGTTACAGCGGCCAACTTGAGCTATACCAATGTCATCTACCTGACGGATTTGGTGGAACCGACAATCACCATCGAACGGATGGTCTATCGGTTGGTGCGCAACTGTTTTGAAATCATCAACCTGTTTTTGTTTGACCGGTTTGATGATGTGACGATGTTTGGCGAAGCGCTCAATTTCTCTGATAATATGGATGAGACCGAACTTGAGAAAACTTATGTCAGTCTCATCAAGCAATACGGAGATGATCCGGAATTGCTGCGGCTGGTGCGCAAGGCTTATTTCTATTACCTGGGGGAACTGCAAAACCGTCATTTCGAGGTATTTGCCAAAGACCGGATCAATCCGGTTGACTATCCCAAACTGAATGAAGGCCTGCTTTTCGAACAGGCTGATCAGGAATTAGGCGATCTCAAGGATAAGATTGAGCAAGCCTTCGATCTTGGTCTGGGCCATGCTCCAGGCGACAAGACAATCGAAAAAATGAAATCGGAACTTGATTTCAATGATTTCCTCAAATACGGGCAACAGCCCGAATACATCAAGCTGCTTGATGACAAGCGGGACGGGGAAACCAATGCAATCGATTTGGATTTCACCACTGAAGTCAAAAAGGCTGACTTGATCGAACTCGAACTGCTTAATAAGAGCACGCCAACTCCGATGGCATCTGAAAAGGTGCAATTGGTGGCAAAAGGCGGCAAATTTGATGAAGAGCAGTTTCCGGATATCGAAAAACCGCTTGGCCAAAGCCATCAAAAACAAACCCCAGCGGCTCCAAGCAACGAAGAGTTCGATTTGACTGATCCCAACCAGCCAGCCATGCCAAATCCTGATGATAGGATTGAAGAACCGGCAACTGGCGCGACTAATGAGTCTGAGGGGAACCTCGAGAGCGAAGTTTTGGCTGCTGATGATCTGGATAACATCAAACAGCTGGTCAAGGAACAGGTTGAAAATGATCCCAACGTGACTCAAAACCAGAAAGAGACCCTGGATCTTCTCAGTGCCCTGGAAACCCGGGAGATTGACAAGAAGGAACTCCAGGCTGCCAATGGTTATGGTCTTGATCATGATAAGGAGTTCTACCTGGACAAGCGTGGTTTTTTTGCCCGGCACAAGTACTTCTTCTATCCGCTCTTTATCACGGCAATCGGCTTTGGCTTGTACTATATCACCGGAGCACCGTTTGAAAATCAAACCGGAATTCTGGAAACTCTGGATTCCATCCTTGATTTCTATCTTGATGGGGTGGTGGCTTTGTTTACGATGATTCTCGAATTCATCAACGGTTATCTGCCGATGATTCCAACTTATGAAACCCTGATGGCCAGCGAATACGCCCTTGGTTTCACTTTCCTGTTTTATTTCATTGTCGATGTGATTATCTTCGATATGATTTATACTGTCTTTAAATTCATTTTTAGAGCTGGGAAAAAGTAAACTCAACCGCTATTTTTAGCGGTTTTTTAGTTGGTTCAATCAATTAAAATTTTATGATTGTCATTTTTTGGTGATTTTGTCACATAAAGCTGATTTTATTTGGGGTAAGATGGAGATGAGGTTGAAACCGACCGGCCCGAAAAATTGTTGAGCCATATTATCAACCGCATCAAGATTTACTATCTAAGGAGACGCTATGAAAAACATCCAGAACCAAATTTTTGTCTTCACCATGATCTTTTTTGGCTTGGGAATGATCCACATCTCATTCGCGCTGGTAGGACTGCTTTGTTTTACGATCCCGTTTATCCAGTATTTCATTCATAAAGACAAGTTCTGGTGCAAATACGTCTGTCCCCGGGCCGGTTTTTTCAATCGGGTGATTGCCAAAATCAATCTTGGGCTCAAGCCACCGCGTTTTCTCACCACGGCAGCCACCAAGGAAATTGTGGTCACCTATTTTGCAGTCAACCTCTTTTTTGTCGTGATGTCGACCTTGATGGTGAGTTTCGGGCGCATCGAACCTCTTGAAGAGATCCGTTTTCTGATCTACTTCACCGTTCCAATCAGACTGCCCCAGCTGCTGGCGGTCGAAGTGGCTGCGCCATTATTGCATTTGAGTTACCGGGTTTACTCGATGATTTTCACTTCGGTGCTAGTCGGAAGTGTCCTGGGAATCCTGTACCGGCCTAGAACCTGGTGTGCCATCTGTCCGGTCAATACTTTGACCACCAAGAGCAAAAAGTAAGGTTTTAACCCCCATGGAGTTTGTTTTTTTGGTTAATAGTCAAAGGTATGGACTTTTTTATTTTGACTGGAGAAAAACGAGTCCGGGTGGTATCATCAAGATAATGATTGAAGGCCCTCGAAAATAGGGAATGAATCAATTAGTATTAATATCTAATAGGGAATAATAGGGGTAAACATGGAAAATATCAAATCTAAAGCATTAAAATATCTCGAACAGGATTTCAAGACCAATGTCAGTCTGATCCAGGTAATCCGCCGGAACACGGCGGAGATTATCGAATGCGGGGAATCGGGAGTATTGCTATATGACAGGGTTTCCAAAAGTCATCTGATCAGTGGTGAATACAATCAAACAACAGTAAGCTGGATTGAAGCAATTGAATCGAGCAGTCTGTTTTTTTATACGGATCCCAGGTTCCGGAAGCTCATCAAAGAGCGGTTTGGTTTTAAAGACGAACTGAACTGCTATCAGTATGTCGATCTAATTGGAGCAAAACAAAATCTTGATGACTGCTTAATGATGATTCCGGCCACCATTGCCGACAAGGAAATGATCGCCAGTCAATATCAGGGTATTTCTGAAACAGAACTGCTTGAAGGGATTGAACTAGGCAACCTCTTTCTAGGCTTCGATGAAGATCACAACCTAATTGGGTTTGTCGGTTCCCATCTTGAAGGAAGTATCGGCCTTTTAAAGGTCTTTGATAAGTACCGGAGGAATGGCTACGGGGCGAGTCTGGTCCGGTTCATGATCAATAATTTTCTAGCCAAAGTAATGATTCCCTTCGCTCAAGTGGAGCTGGAGAACACCCCGTCGATGAAACTTCAGGAGAAAATCGGTTTGGAAAGGTCCCAAAAAGCAGTCGGCTGGCTGATGTAGGGGACCGTCAACGGGTTTCATTGGCCAGGTATCGGGTCAAGGCCTAAGGGGATTGACCCGTTATTCGAACATAGCTTTACCTAGGTGCTGGGAAGTAATCAAATCCAATCGAGTCAAATTGTGATTATTGGATGCGGATCGATTTTAGCTAGGAGCGCGTAATCCGTCTTTCGTGACAAATCGGACTGATTTAAAGCCGGAATTTTTTGTTTAAGTGATTTCCAGGGTTTGAAAATATGTTGCTTTTTTCGTGATTATGTGGTCTAATGTATAATAGTTTCAATTGAATAACTAAAACAAAATGCCAAAGGCTTGGTTTTTCCTGTTGCATACAGGATTGCCACCCTTGAAGGTGTTTTGTTTTTTATAATTTTAGGAGGGGAATTTATGTTTAAAAAAGGGAGTTATTTGTATTATGCCATGGGTAATGGGATGTTCTACTTCTCGTTTGGGATGTTTGCGAGCATCATCTCGGTGGTTCTGGCTGGTAAGGATTGCAGTGCGACCCAGATTTCACTGATCACTTCGGCGGCCTCACTGTTTGCAATGGTGTTCCAACCGTTGACTGGCTTTTTCGCCGACAAGTTCCGCTCACCCAAGACGGTGGGGCGGATCTGTCTGGGGCTGGCTGTAATCTTCGGGATGCTGTTTGGCTATTCCCAAAACTTCGTGTTCCTGTTCTTGATGAATGGCTTCACCCAGGGATTCATGAACGGGGTGGTGGCCCTGTCGGACCGTCTGGCTGTTGCCAGCAAGTATCAGTTCGGGACCATCAGGGTCTGGGGTTCGGTGATGTTTGCCATTGCCGCCCAATTGGCCGGGTATGTCTATGACAATATTGCCCCGATCGCCATCTACTATATCTTTGCGGTGGGAGTGGTGATGACCATTGTCGGATTCACCGGGATGATCGATGTGGTGCCTGAGCTTGAAGAGGGCCATGACAAGGTAACTGCCAAGGAAGTGTTCAAGGCCTTGATTCACAATAAGAAGTATTTGCTGTTTGTGGCAATCCTTTGTCTCTATCAGGGCTCATTTACAGCCCAGTTCACTTATTTCCCGCTCTTTGTCAAGGAACTAGGAGGAACGACCACCTTGGTGGGAACGACCATTTTGCTGAGCACCTTATCGGAGATCCCTTCGGTGCTTTTCTCCGATCGGATCATTGCCAAATTCTCATATCGCTCATTGATGATTTTCGCCTGTGTCTTGACGGTCATCCGTTTTTTCTGGTATGCGACCTTGCCTTCGCCTAACCTGATCATGATGGTCTTTTTCTTCCAGGGGTTGACTAGTATCGTGATTGTTTTGATTGCGGTCCGGATCATTGTCGACATTGTCGATGAGAAGTATGTCAACTCTGCCTATGGGATTTCAGCGATGATGGCCCGGGGGATGTTCTCGTTGTTTTTCGTGGTTACCGCCGGAAGAATCCTGGACACCTTTCCGGGAACCAGGGGCTTTAGCATCCTCTATCTGATTTGTGGGGTGGCTGCGCTGCTTTCACTGCTTTTGGTATTACGCTTCAAGGAAGACTAGCACCGCGTGGAGCGAAGAATTTTCAGCGTTACTAAGCTATCAGCGAACCATATTTGCTTTGTCCTTTGGAAATCCGGATTTAGGTCCGGATCTTTAATTTCCCGAGAAGGTCCTGGTCCGTTTTTTGGGTGAAAAATATATTTTTCATAATATTGAAAATTGACGTTATTTTGATGGTAATGTGCTTTAATGGTATAAGTTTAATTGAATAGGTAAAACAAAATGCCCCAGGACTTTTTTCTTTTTAAAAAAGCGGCGGTATTTTGTTTTTTCTAATATTGGAGGAAATTTTATGTTTAAAAAAGGGAGTTATCTTTATTATGCGGCGGCCAATGGGATGTTTTATTTCGCCTTTGGGACTTTCGCTAGTATTATTGCCGTAGTTTTGGCGGGGAGGTCAATGAGTGCGACCCAGATTTCGTTGATTTCATCAGCGGCTTCGCTGTTTGCCATGGTGTTCCAACCCTTGGCGGGCTTTTTCGCTGACAAGATCCGTTCGCCTAAAAAGGTCGGGATTGTCTGTCTGGTAGCGGCGATAGTCTCAGCACTTGGCTTCGGGTATTCCCATTCGTTCATCCTGCTTTTCATGATGAACGGTTTCACTCAGGGTTTCTTGAACGGAACCGTGGGATTGTCGGACCGTCTGGCCGTTGCCAGCAAGTATCCTTATGGAACCATCAGGGCCTGGGGTTCGGTCATGTATGCAATTGCGGCTCAGCTATCTGGTTATGTCTATGACCATTATCCTAGTGTGGTGATCTATTATATCTTTGCGATTGGAGCGGTGCTGGCGGTAGTCGGTTTCATCGGAATGATCGATGTCGTGGCTGATGTTGAAGAGGGGCATGAAAAAGTCACTTCCAAGGAAGTCTTCAACGCCTTGAGTCATAACAAGCGTTTCTTGCTTTTTGTCGCAATTCTCTGTATCTATCAGGGTTCTTTTGCCGGACAGTTCACTTACTTTCCGCTTTTCATTCAGGAGCTGGGGGGAACAACCACAATGGTCGGGACCACTTTGTTGTTGACGGTTTTCTCGGAAATTCCTTCAATCTTCTTCTCGGATCGGATTTTTGCCAAGTTCAAGTTCAAGTCAGTCATGATCTTCGCCTGTATCATGACTTTGTTCCGCTATGGCTGGTATGCAACCTTGCCTTCGCCGCAGCTAATCATGATTGTCTTTTTCTTCCAGGGGCTTTCAAGTATCCTGATGATTCTGGTATCAGTCCGGATCATTGTTGAGGTTGTTGATGAAAAATACGTCAACAGTGCTTTTGGGATTTCATCGATGATGGCTCGGGGTCTCTTCTCGCTGATCTTTGTCATCATTGCCGGAAGAATCATCGACACCGTCCCGGGAGTTGCCGGATACCGGATCATCTATCTGGTCTCTTGTGCGGCCGTGGTCATCGTTCTAGGACTGGTGCTGCGCTTCAAGGAAGACGAAGCCTGATTTATTAAACAATTATCGAATATCTTGCTGTCAGATTTCTGGCAGCTTTTATTATGGTCAAATTAGCTAGTTGGTCTAGGTCATGCCAATTTCTTTCAGGGGGCATAAAGAATTGGCGAGATACTTACTTGGAAACCAAAACGATGATTGTTTTGACTGATAAGTCGGGATTCTCCCATCCATCGTAGTCAATTAACCGAGATTGAGGCAGGCATAAGAGTTTTTCGTAAACAAGGGTTCTAACTGAGTTGATGAAATAACTAGAAAACCTCAACCGGTGCGCTTTATTGATAGGAAGCGATGTGGTTGAGGTTTTGTGATTATCTTGTTTATGTTGTTGCTTTAACCAGTTTCATCCAATGCGGGTCACTGTTATTAGCTTGGTCGGCGAGGTTGAGCAGTTCGCCATAGCTATTGCCGAATTTATCGATTTTAGCCTCGATAATATTGCCAGTCCTGCTGTTGACGTTGTTGACATAGGCATAGTAGTAACCGTCTAGATAAACTAGAGTTGAATAGGCATCACTGGTAGTTGCGACAGTTGATGCTGCCAGGAAAATATTGAAATCACCTTGATCGGTGTCGACAAAAGGAATCCAATACATTTTTGTCTGTTCGCTAACGTTAATCAGTGATTTTTGGGCCGGGGTAAGTTCTTGATAACCATCTTTATAAAGGATGTACTGTTGCAGGGCTTCAGTCCATTTTTTGTCATTGCTGTATTTGCCGGTTAATCCTGCCCGGATTTGAGAATAATAAGTCATATCGATGGCTGGGGCAAGGAGTGGATTCAGATCATTTTCTCCAATAGTGTCAGGATCGCCTGGACTATCTTCACCTATCTTTGTTTCGACTTGCGCCAAACTGTCAGGTTCATCTGCCGGGGTACCATCTTCGAGGCTGGTATCTTGATTGGAATCACCATCGCTATTGGAGATCTCGCCACTTGGTTCGTCCTTGACTTTATCTTCTTTGACTTTATCTTCCTTGTCTTTTTTGGTTGTCGTTGGACTTAAAACCGGATCCGGGAAGACAAGACCTTGATTGAGGAACTTGATTTGATCGTTGCCGCTAATCAGAACCTTGAGCTGTTCTTCGCCGTCAAAGAAATTCATCAAATAGGAATCAGCGGGGATAGCAACTCCACCACTGCTGGTTGCGCTGCCATAGTATTCAAGAGCGGCGATACTCATCCCAAGATCATCGAAGCGGTTGTTCAAGGAAATCATGATGTTTTGATATAATTGGGGATTATTGTCGTAGACTTCCTGGATGTCATGAACGCCGTTGGCAATCAGGAATTTCGCTTCTTCATTCTTGGTGGCGGCATAGAGTGACTGGGCAGCTACTTGATGTCTTGAATAGAGGGAGTCGCTGACATATCCTGCAGCACTAGGAATGGCAATGGCCGCCAGAATCGCGGTGATGGTCATTACAGCGATAATCTCAATCATGGTAAAACCTTTATTGTTGTTCATATATTGCTCCTTAATTTTGGGGTAGCTACGACTGATGGATATCAGCCGGTCAAGCTTGGGGACAATGGGTATTGGGAGTGAACAGGACAATTGCCTGGGATAACAATACACATTTGTACCGGTTATTGATATTTATTTTACAGTTATAACTATAATTAAGCAACTGATTTGCATTTTCTTTAGAATATCTTAAGAAATAAAAGTCGAACTCAAATAAATATCGATGATTACAACGCCAAATTGACACTTATAATTTGGAGGATTCGAGCTGGAACAGCGATAATTGAGCTTTTCGGCTCAGTAGTTTGGGCGAATATCAGTGGAATAGGTGTTATACTAAACAAAATTAAATTTAATAGACATATGTAACCTTTAGCGGGAGTTTGCTCCAAGAAAAAATCACCGGAAAATCCGGTGATCAAGGTAGGTGACGATTATGAGGATTTCATTTTTCCTGACAAACTGGTCGCTTGCCGGGGATAAAAGTTTTAAGGTGATCCGAACTGGATACCAGACCAGATTAAGTTTATTGGTAGCTGAGGATCTCAATTTCCTTGTTGATTTGAGCCAAAGCGTTGATATCCTGGTCATCTTGATTGGTGAACGCGAAGACATAGGAATTTTCCGGGATCAAACGATCATCTACGGTAGTGGCATCTTCGTAATAGGCCAGTGAGGTGACTTGGATATCGATATTATGCAGCCTTTGGTTAATGTTGATAATCATCGTGTCGACAAAACCTTCATCTTCTTCGTAGCGGTATTTGACATTTTCGTTGGAATCCATGGCGATGATTTCTTCTTCAACCATGGTGGTCAGATAGACACTTCTGGCTTCGGCCAGATATTTGGCGTGGTTGGCATCGTTGATATAGCTGAGTACTGAGGGGATTGCGATTGCGGCCAAAACCGCCATGATGACGATCACGACAATTATTTCGACCAAAGTGAATCCATTATTATCTCTATTCATACAATTCAACTCCTTCTGCGTATAATTATACACCAAAGAGAATTAAAAGGCAACTGCACGGCTGGATTATGTAACAAAAAAGAGGCCGAATGACCTCTAAGATGATTGTTTGGAGATTATTGTTCTTTGTTGATCACTTCATAGATTCCCGAACGGTCCCGGGCTTCGAGGATGTCCTCAGGCATGTCGACACAGCTGATATCAGTCGAACCAAGCTCGGCGGCAGTGTCGTAGAACCAGCATTTGTAGTTGACCATATCAAGGGTCTGTTGCAGACGGGCCATTTCTTCTTCCACCCGTTGTTTTTGGTTATGGAACATTTGTTGCCGTTGGGCGATGGTTTCATCACCATCAAGAGTCCAGTCGACGAATTGTTTGATATCCTTGATTGGCATTCCCGATGCCTTGAGACATTGGATCAATCTTAGAAATGAGATGTCCTCTTCATTGAATTTGCGGGCTCCACCGCGGTCACGTTCAACCGTCGGCAATAAACCTTCTTTATCATAATATCTGATTGTGGATGCGTTGGTATCCAGCAAGTTAGCCACTTCACCAATTGTATAGTTCATTTCTTACCTCCATCTAGTTTCGACTTAAAGTTCACTCTAGGTTTGCATTATCACCATTGTATAGGCAATTACCCTGTTTGTCAAGATAGATGACCTAGTTTGGTGGTAGGTAATGTGGAGCATTGTGGAAGCAATTATCAGCAACGAGCGTAGTTTATTACCAGCGGCTGCGGTATTCAAGCGGGGTGATATTCTCGCTTTTTTTGAATTGTTTGATGAAATAAGTGGTATCCTCGATCCCACATTCATCAGCGATTTCATTGACGGTTTTAGTGGAGAATCGCAGCAGCCGTTTGGCGTAGGTGATCCGCTGATTGGTGATGTAGTTGGTGATCCCGATCCCGAATTTGTTTTTGAACTCGCGGCTAAGATAATATTTGGAAATATAGAAAGTGCCGGCCAGTTCCTCGAGCGTGATCTTCTCGCTGAAATTCTCGTTGATATACTGGCGGATCTGATTGAGTTTGTCATCCAAGGTTGATTCTTTGGAATGACTGGTCGAAGTTGACTTGATTGCCTTGGTGATCGTGGTGAGCAACTGGGTGATCAAACAATTGTTCATCAGCTCATAGTCATTGTTCTTGTTGCTGGTGGAATCAATCAACTGTTCAATCAGTTTAACGGTAGCTGGTTCCTTGCTGTAGAAGATATTGGGATTTTGGGCAAGGAAATACTGGTAATGGGACGAAGCGGCCACCCCATTGAAGTGGACCCAGATGATTTCCCAGGGATTTTCATCGGTACTTTGGTGGGAATAAGGTTGGGAACAGTCGATGAAAAAACAGGCCCCGGTGACCACTTTGGTGGTGGCATTGTTATAGGTGAAATAACCTTCACCCGCAAGGACATAGATGACCAGATAGGAGTTGAGGTTTTCCCGTTTGGAAATATGGGACTTCAAGCTCTTGAGATAACCAGTTTCCTGGACATAAAGGAAATTATCCTTGATGAACTGGCTGGGGGTTTCCATATAGCGGGTTGACTGGACATATTGGTTTTCATCGAAATTGGGTCTGTCTTTCATGCCGGGTCTCCTTTGCTTGGTTTAATAGTGAGTATTTATTATCAATTTATCATTATTGATAATCCAAGTAAAGGACAAATTGTTTCATAGATTGAGGGATGTATCCAAATCGGCGCCTCTAAGCGGTAGTCAAGGGAGCGGGGAAGTGGTGACTGCTCGAAGGGGAATACCCCGGTGGTGCTATTAAGAGTCCGGTTTTGATGATCCAAATGACGCCCAAGCAACTGCCAATCAAGCTCTAAAATCATGATGCCCAAATCCTGGTAAAAGATAAAAAAGTACTTGGCAACAGCCTAGTGGGTCTTATTTATTTAAGTGGCAATCAGCTAATAAATGAAAATTTATTAACGATTGGTTTATACCTGGTAATTTCTTTAGAAATACTTAAGAATTTATTTCCCGGATTATTGTTGACGGGTGTGAATATTCAAGTATAAAATAGACACCGGACACAATATACACGTTTATAAACAATTATGAGTTTAAAAACACTATAGTGAGGTAATTTATGGTCGTTCTCGACTATAAATCCCTCGATATTGTGTTGGTTTTCCATTTCCAAGTGAGTAAATGCTCTGATCTAATATCTTCTAATGTAGTTGAATAAGGCTTTTTTGTCGATGGGTGTAACAAATTAATTATTGATGTAACCTATAAGTCTCCTGGGATTTTTCCGTTAACTGTTTCTGGTTACAAGCATTGATAAGCTGCGCTATTAATCAGCGAAAAAGCAACTTCCGTTAATTAATTTTGTATTCTTAATCAGAGCGCAACTGCGTTTCATTTTGCAACAACTCATGGGAAGTCAACTGCCTGGCTTTTGGATAGGGCCGGGTGGTTGGATTTCCAGCTTGGAAAGGGAAAACTTTTTTTAAATCAAAAAAAGGGAGAGAAATATGAATTTACTTAGACGGGCAGTAACGGCCATCGTGACTTTTTCACTATTGGTCGGCTTTACTACGGCTACGGGGAGTGGTCAGGTCTTGGCGGCTGGCAATCAGGTTATCGATATCAATATCGCTCAGGATGATTTGCTGGATGTGGTTTTGACTTTGGGTAACACCGATTCGGATGTATCCTCATTCGACGGGGATCTGACTGATGCCTTGGTTGATTTGGGGGTACCGGAAGAAAATATTGCCATCCAATCAATCCAATCGAATGATGTCAGTGCCGGAAATACGACTTCAGGATGGTATGTCTATGACCATTATGGCAACTTCAGGGAGCAAAGTTATCCCGGAGCGGATTCAATCTATAGTGGAACCAACCATATTATCGTCAAAAAAGGGGGTGACCAGATCACTTTCTATGGTTATGGGGATTATCCGTTTGTCGATTTGATGTACATGCCTAACACCGATTCAACTAAAAAGACCTTTACTTTCACGATGGATGACAACAATGTCAATAACCATAGTATGTTTGGGGGCGGCTTTGTCTTCAATGCCCAAATCACTAATCTCGATAAATATCAAAACCAAACCTTGACTAAAAATTCAACGGTGACTGATGCCGCCTTGAATCAACAGTATTTTACGGGTTATTTGATGATGATGTATAAAACGTCAAGTGGTTCATATCCGATTCTTTATAAAATCAACAATGTCAGCATGCAGAATTTCCATGACTCGACTAATGTCAATGACTTCATGAATCCCTCTAATCCGGGAGCTGGAGTTACGGTTTTAAAACTGTTTAGTTCCAATATTCTCAAGGGAACCCATTCAATCACCATGGAAGTCAGCGGAGATACCGTGACCATGGCTGATACGGTCGGGACAGTCACCAAGACGCTTTCATACACCGACAGTGGTTTGATGAATACCGGATCATTCGGTTTTGGGCCAGTAGGAATCTACAAAACGGCTGGACATAGCTGTTCAATGCTGTCATGGTTCAACTTTGAAAACTTGCAGATGACGACAACTTCTGCCCGTAAATTCTCGGAAGTAATCAGGGAACCAAACTGGCGTGATGAATCAAAACGCTTTGTCATCAATGCTCAAGACGGAGCCGAAGCGGACTTCTCTGATAATGATGCCTTAGGGGAAATCATTGCCCGGTTGGCTAATGAAAATATCGATTATATCGGTTGGGGGCGCGACGATCAAGATGGCAACTCATTTATTGCTAAAAACAATAATGGTGGTTACTTTGTCGACAAAGACGCTGCCACTACCGATACCTACTATGAACAGATTGAGGCTATGGCTCAATATATCTATGACCAATACATCAACAGCGTAGTCAATGATACGGAACATTTGCTTTATGGCAAACCAAGTTCCCTGTCAATCACTCCAGAAACAGTTCAAACCAATACCAGTGATGTACAGTGGCCTGTTGGGAAATGGCTGATCGATCATGATCCGGATTATTATGAAAATCCTACCGGAACTGTCCCTTATGACAATATCCGCTTAAACAATCTTGATGTTTCATTCACCCAGACCGGGAAATATGATATCTACTATATGGATGAAATTGTCAAAACGGTTTATGTTCATCGTAAACCTGAAGCTGGTTTTGCAGTAACTCTTGATGACAACAACAAAGTCACTTTGTCTGACAATTCCTATGACTGGGACGCTTTGTTCACCGCTGATCGTGGAATCAAAGCGGTAGCTTGGTCATATCGCGAAGCAAGTTCAGCAATTTGGATTACTGGAAAGCCGACAACTTTGGCGGATGAGACCAACTATATCATCAAACAAGTGGTCAGTGATGAATATGGCGTTACCAGCGATCCGTATTGTCGTTTTGTTTCCACCAAATCACAGCTGACGCTTAATCCAATGGCGGAATTTTCAGTGACGCCAACGCGATTATTGCGCTACAACAATCAAAATACAATTGCCTACCAAGATACTTCATACGATCCTCAGGGTGGGACAATCAGCGAAAAATTATGGACGGTTGAAGCCGGAAGCACCAAAATCTATCAAGGAGCCACTCCGATGACTGATTTTTCCAGTCAAGGTACCGGTGAATACAAGATTTCCCTGGAAGTCAAAAACTCGGCTGGAATCTGGTCGCAACCAGTAGCTCGTTTTGTCACTATCGTTGATGATAAAGTGGCCCCGACTGCGACAGTGGACACAGCTAGTGGCAGCTACACTGATCCTCAAGTGATCACTTTGAATTTTTTGGATGAACCAAATGGCAGCGGCTTCTCGCATCGTTTTGCGGTTGTAACCGGAACTACCGCTACGCCTACTAACTGGGGTTCAATGGGGACCAACAGTTCTTATAGTCTCTTAATAGGACAACCGGGAACTTACTATGTTCATTACCAAGCCTATGATTATGCCGGTAATGAAAAAGTCGGTTACTTTGGACCTTTCTATCTGATTGACAACGAAGCACCAACCATGCCGACCTTGACGGCCGGCCCAAAAGGTTACCAGTCAGGGGCTTGGACTAATCAAGCAGTGACAGTTACCGCGAGTGGTTCAACTGACAATTTCACGGCAGCTGCCGATTTGATTTATCAGGTTTCAACTGATGGAACCGACTTCGCTAACGGTTCAACAATTGAATTTAGTGAAGACGGCACTTATAATGTGTATTTTAGAACTGTCGATCAAAGCGGCAATATCTCCGCGATAGCAACTTACATTGTAAATAAAGATGCAGTAGCCCCAACCATGCCGGAGATTACCTTAGTATCGCAAGAAACTACTTATCAAGCGGGAACTTGGGCGAACGCCGAAGTCGATGTTACTATCGGTAAGGCACTTGATGCGACCAGTGGGATCGCCAAATATCAATATCAAATTGATGATGGAGCCTGGGTTGACAGTGCTACTTTAAGTTTCTTTGAATCGGGAGAATATAGCCTGGCTTATCGTAGTGTCGACCAGGCCGGTAATATCTCTTTGGTGGGAACCAAAGCAATCAAGATTGACTAGGACGCACCAACGGCGCCAATTATCTCGACTTCACCGGATTATGTGGACGGGACTTGGACCAACCAAGCAATTACCGTAACCGCAGCGGGATCAACAGATGATTTGACGCCTACAAATGAACTAATCTATCAATACTCCTTGGATGGCATTAATTATCTTTCAGGCAACTCAGTTGAGTTAACTGATGATGGAATCCAAACAGTGTATTTCAAAGTCATTGATGGCAGCGGTCAAACAACCGTGGTTGATAAAACCATCAAAATCGACCAGACAGTTTCTTCAATGCCGACTATTACCATGACTAGTGGCGAAGCGGCTTATCAAGCAGGAACTTGGGCGACTGATAGGGTTACTTTTACCTTAAGTGAAGCAACCGATGCTACCAGTGGGGTTGCCAAATATCAATATCAAATTGACAATGGTCAGTGGATTGATGGTACTACTTCTACTTTCACCGATTCGGGTGAATATACAGTAAACTATCGCAGTATTGACAATGCCGGAAACATTTCGGCAGTAGGAACCAAATCGATTAAAGTCGACCTGGAAGCCCCACTGGCTCCGGAAATGCTTACTTCACCGGAATACCTTGATGGTAGTTGGACTGATAAAAATATTATCGTATCGGCAATCAATGCGACCGATAATATGACTCTGGCTGCTGATTTGATTTACCAATATTCATTGGATGGCAGCAACTACCAATCAGGCAACCGCATTGAACTGGACAGTGATGGAATCCATATGGTTTACTTCAAAGTTACTGATGCCAGCGGCCAGTCAGTGGTTGTTACCAAAACGGTTTCAATCGATCAGACTAATCCAACTACTCCACTAATTACCATGCAATCAGGTGGAGTAGCATACCAAGCAGGAACTTGGGCGACTGACAATGTGACAGTAACCCTGAGCGGAGCGACTGACGCTACCAGTGGGATTGCCAAATATCAATACCAAATTGATGGTGGCGAATGGCTTGATGGCACAATCTATACTTTCACCAAATCAGGTAAGTACTCTTTGGCAGTTCGCAGTATTGATCAGGCTGGAAATATTTCAGCGATTGATTCAGTGATTATCAACGTGGATCTTGAAGCGCCAGAAGCTTTTGCAATCACGGCGTCAAGTACGACAATTGGCACAATTGACCTTCAAGCAGCGACTACTGACTTGATGTCAGGAATGGCAGCTTCAAGTTACCGGATCTTCGACGGTCATCAATGGTCAAATTGGCTTGAAACAGTCGACCAAACCTTGACTGGCTATAAGCGTGGTGAAGTGGCGGAGATCCGAGTTGAAGCCAAAGACCAAGCTGGCAATATCCAAACAACCACTATCGAAGTGGAAACACTAATGAATACCGCACCAGAAGCGGCTAACGACAGTTATGCCTTGACCGAGGATGACAATGCAACCACTTTGGCGGTTTTGGCTAATGACAGTGATAGTGATATCGCCACTGAATTGGGCGATACCCTGGAAGTGGTTGAAGTAACCGGACTTTCCAATCCAAAAGCCGGAGTCTTGACGCTTGAAGCTGGGGTTGTTACCTTCTCTCCAGCAAAAGATTTCAACGGAACTATCAGCTTTGAATATACAATTGCAGATGAACTGGGAGCGACAGCTTCGGCTTCAGCCGAGTTGACCGTAAATCCAGTCAACGATCAACCGGTAGCAAGTAATGATGCTGCTACTACTCAAGAAGAAAAAGCCGTGACTATAGATGTTCTGGCTAATGATGTCGATGTCGACAGCAACTTGACCATCAAATCATTCACCAAACCGTCTCATGGAACAGTAGTCAAAGCCGGAAACGGGCTCAAATACACGCCTGCCAAAGATTTCTATGGTGTGGATACCTTCAAGTACACAGTTACTGATAGCTGTTATGAAGCGACTGCTACGGTCGTTATCAATGTAACCAATGTCAATGACAAACCGGTATTAACTGATGACGCAGCTAAAACTTATCTTAATCAGGAAGTTACGATTGATGTTTTAGCAAATGATAGTGATATTGAAACTACTAGTCTAAAAATCGCAACTGTCAGCGTACCTGAAAACGGAGTAGCTACCATTGTTGACAACAAGGTCGTTTATCAACCAGATGAGGGCTTTGTCGGAACGGATATATTCAGCTATACCGTTAATGACAATGGCTTGAAAGTCAGTGCGACAATTACGGTAACCGTAGCATATCCGGAATTCTATGATGAAGGAACCATTATCGTGCATCCTAACCCAGGTGGCGGTTCGGGCGGTGGAACAACTGATCTGCCAGCCGGACCAGCAACCAAACCGGAAATCAAGGTTACCAGCGAACCTAAAAAAGGTCAGTATGAAGTTGTCGGTGGCGATGTCTACTATAAACCGGAGACAGGTGAAACCGGTATCGACAATTACAATATCGAAATCGATGGAACCGAATACGAAGTGATCACCAATATCGATGATGAGGGTAATGCCAATCCGATCGGTTATGGGATTCCTTTGATCAAAGATGATTACTCGGTAAATCAAAATACCTCGCGAAGCATCAATTTGGAGGAGGTTCTGGATAATTATGATGATATCACCAAGATCACCATCAATGGCAGCCCAGCCAATGGGACTGTGGAAATCATTGACGGTCAGTTGATTTATACTCCTGATGAAGACTTTGTCGGTGGTGATGGGGTGGTTATCACTGTGGAAATTGATGGACAGGAAATACCATTTGCAGCGACTTTCGCTGTCAGCGAAGTGGGTGGCTTCCCATATGGCTTACCATTCTTATTTCTGTGGGTGATCTTGTTGATCCTGAACTATTTAAGACACCGCAAATATTATAATGAAAAAATGGTACGGGTAAATGTCTATACGATCGCCGGGTTACTGGTGGTAGCCGGATTATACTTTGCCTTGCCGACTTTAGGTAATCTGATTACCAATGGAATTTTGATCGTTTATGTTCTGGCTAACTATGCCGGAGCCAGTCATTACTCCGTATGCGTCAAATAGAGCGGTGGGAGAATATTTAATGGTATGCAAAAAGGAATCCGGGGGACAGTTTGTTACCGTCTTGGGATTCCTTTTTTGAGGCCCTTGATCTCCTTCGTGGTCAATTGACGCAGGTATGTTGGCAGTTCCTTATTGTAGGGTAGTAGTTTTCTAATTTCTTCTTCATCAGTAGGATCGATTCCCGGAAGACGTTCCAGTACGTACGTCATGTACATGTACGGTGACAGCTTGTTTTCCTGGGCGCTCAACAGTATCGAATAGATTATCGCTGCGGCTTGCGCTCCTTTGGGGCTTGTATAGAATTTACATCGATTCCTTGATACGACAAACGGTCTGATAGCTCGCTCCGTGCTTGAATTGTCGAATGGAACTTTCGGGTTATTGAATACCTCGCTGAATTCCTTTTCGTGGTTCATTAGATATTTGATTGCCTTAAGCAAGGTTGGTTTCATATTAACTTCGGGCAACAGGATTATTTCTTTAAGGTACGCTAAAAACTTATCGTAGATTGGCTTTACGACATCATTTCGGCCCTTATGAATATATTGGAAATATTTATCCTGGTTCTTTGAGTATTTTCCCTTAGCAGCCGTTTCAATCTTGTTCTTGGCTTCGAATACTTTTTTGTAATATCGGTAGCAAGTGTATTCGTAGCTTTGATTTTTATCGGTGCCTTTTGGCAGTACATCCAAGGCTTCCCGGAAATAGCGAAAGGCATGAACGTGGCAAAAACAGTTGGTGACATTTTCAAGTGACTCGTAGACGCCGTAAGCATCGGTTACCAGGTAGTGGGAGTAATCACCGATGAAATCCTCAGCTACCCGTTTTGAACGACTAGGATCATAACGGTACAAGATTATCGGCGCCTCATATTGGCAACTTCTCATGACCCACATGAAGGATTTGCTTTGCACTGGTTTGCCGTCTTCCTTTAGAACCTGGGTGGTGGTTTCATCGCAGTGGATCACTTCCATGGACAACAAGTCCTTGTGCATGCACTCAAACAACAGGTTAAGATGAACCGATGCCTTGATCATCCAGTTGGCCATATTCTGTCTAGGGATGACGATGTCATTTTCAAGGAAACGTTTTTCCTGAGCAGCCAGTGGCAAACCCTTTAAATATTTCATGTCCATTATAGTTGCAATCAGTGATGGCGATGCAATGCTTCCCTTGATAACCGGTTGTCTTCCAGGAACTTTCTTGTAAGATGATTTACCTTCCAAGTTGTGTTCCTGACAAGCAACACATTCGTATACTGGTGTACGGTAAATATTCAATTCAACTTTGGCGGGTGTATAGACAAGTTCTTTTCTTTCATCGTATTTTTTGATTGTCATAGTTGTACCACAAAGATCGCAAACGTCGAAACCATCAGGAGTTTCTTCTGTAATTATATTGGTTTTGAGATGGTCATAATTGATATGTTTTTCTTTGGGGATTCTAACTTTTCTTTTGTAACCTTTGATTTCCGTAGTTTCGAATTCTTCGGTTTCAGTAGCATTATCAAAATCAACACCAATTAGACTAAACAGATCAGGACCTTGGTTATATTCCTTAATATTGTTGCGTTGGGAGCTGTAGCGGGCGTTTTCCAATAATTTGATGTATTCGTTTTTCTGTTGTAGTTCAAGTTTGCGTTCTTTGATTTCAGCTGCCATTTTATCAATATCGGCAGACAAATGCTTCTTTTCTCTAATAAGTTTTTCTTTTGAAATACGGTCGGATTCGATTTTTGCATAGAGTTCCTGCTCACGTTTTTTGAACGCTTCGATAAGCTCTTCTTTTGTCATATCTTCCATCAATTTGATCACTTGAATCCACCTCTTTCCACTAGTGGCATTGTAGCATAAAAAGCCCTGAAAGTCTTGATTTCACGGCAATTTATAAAAGATGTGAATAACTTCAAAAGGCAAAAGATAAACCCACAAATAAATGTGAATTAATCTTATGCGTAGGGGCTATATCATTACTGAAATGTCCTTGAATGCCCTTTTCTGTTCAATTGCCAATCCATCAAGCAACCAACTCAACTGACGGATGTCAACAACCATTGAAGTGATATCTTCATCACCCTTGGGCCAGAAGAACTTATCTTTATTAAGCAGCTTCTTGGAGTGGATGACAAATCCGTTCTTGTCGAACTCCAGCATCTTGATGCTTTTCTTGGATCTGTTGCAAAAGATGTACAGGTTATTGGCGGTGGGGTCAAGATACAGGCTGTGGGATACAATCGCGCTTAACCCGGCGTAGCTTTTCCTAAGATCAGTTGCCCCAGGAACCAAATAGATATTGTCGAAGTCTTCAAACCTAAGCTTCATTGATCATACCTATCAGTTTAGCCAGAGTTTCCAAGTCTGTCGAGTCGTCAACCGAAATAGTAGCCTTGCCAATATTGACATCGAACCCCTTGGAAACAACTTTACTGTTGCAATCAACAATATCCAGCCTGACAAGAGCTGTAGTAAATCCAGAATCCTTAACTTCATCTCTTGAGCGATTCAAATATGGCTTAGAATACTTGTGGTAGCAAAAAGCATTGTACGAAACATCGTTAGCCAAACACCATTTTTTAATGGTCAGATCACTATTGGCAGCCTCAGTAAATATCACCTGCCACTGATCATCAGAATAATTAAAATCATCACACCTCCAATTCGATGTGATAATCATACCATCAATGACCTCGACAACCTACCACCGCTCTATTTGACGCATACATTACTCCGACCAGGAATCAGATCAAGAATTACAGGAAGACTAAGATTTAAACGTAACATTAATATCAAACACGTCCAAAGCCCATAAACGGTCTCTGGGCGTGTTTTGAGATTAATAGGTAATCAGTTAACTCATTAATGTAATGATGCTTAGACGTTGATTTTGAGCTGAATCTGTGTTTATCAGGAGAATGTTGAGACTCGAAGATGAATATTTGAATTTGGGATTATGGTATACAGGCATCTTGTTTGATTGCCTGCTTTGAACAGGGAAACTTGGCTTATTTCAAGTATTTGATTCCTGGCTCTAGAATACATTATTTGACCAGAGTGTAAAATTTAGGTGAGAATTCAATGAATTGTTGAGACTTTATTTAATATGTAGTATTATTTACAGCGAACATATTCGGTGAGTTTTAAAAAATCGACAATGTAATAAATATTTATTGAGTTGAAATTTTATTATCAAATTTAGTGTTTCTTAATAAATTTAGGATTGACTTTTGACTCAATTGTCTTTACAGTATACATATACTTTACAGGAGTATTATAAAGTCGATTTATCACTAATGTAGTGTAATAGGTTGCGAATTATTGATATTTAGGAGTTATCTAACTGATTGTTTGATAATTGCTAAATCTTATGTTGATGGCAAAATGATAAATGTAGGAGAGATTATCAAAGTTGTAGCAAATGATATATTCGTCTGTTTTTACAGCTATGGAATCCAGTCCTTGGTCTTTGCATTATTGATGGTTTCACTGATGCTGTTGTTTCGACATCAGGAAAAGAAAATCGGAATCATTAAGCTTTTCAACAAGCTAAAAACGGAGCGGCAATACCAATATTATCTAGTATTCTTTTTTTATATATATGTGCTAGCTATGAGGACACTCTTAGATAGGGAAAGAATATGGGGTGGCTTGGATACAGTCATGAGCGAATGGTGGTTCTATTTTGATGAAGATGGACTTAACTGCAACTTCTTGGAAAACATCATCTTGTTTATTCCATACACTTATCTATTGTTTCTAACATTCAGGAATATAGTTGAAGGGAAAACCAGGTTTCAGATTTTCTTGCTTGGTTTAATGCTGAGCTTTGGAACTTCAGTGTTTATTGAGCTTAACCAACTGATCTTCAAACTAGGAACTTTGCAGTTGGCTGATCTAGTGTACAATACATAGGGGGATTCATCGGTTGTCTAGTCTTTATTGGATATAAAAAGAAAAAGAGATTGGAAACTAATTATTAGGGTTTTATTTGAGTAATATCTCACTTGTGCAAATAGTTTCACAAATATCCAAATGTGTTCTTGACTTATCGAAAATCTAGTGATATTATCTCGTTAGTCTTGGTTTTGTGGAACAAATGTATCTAAAGTTAATGGTGTGGTTATCATTAGGGGATAAACACAAAACTGGTTTAAAATGAGCTTTAAACGTAATTATGGGGAATTGGGGGATATTAACATGGACTATCTTATAACGAAGAATAATAAAATAAATATCTCAATGGGATTGATTAATATATCAACAATTTTCATAGTGTGATTTCGTAAAAGTTTTTTAATATCTCACTAGATAATGTGGTATTGATCAATCCTGTTTTTAATTTGAAAAAGGAAGTTTTTTTGATTTTATAATATTAGAATAAATATTGAACTCAAACGTTAAAGTTCAATAATAAGTTATAACGAGTTACATGTATTAATATAAACAAGTTTAAGAGGTCGATGGATGGAAAATGTGGAAAAAAAGCCAAAACTACTAATATATGCTCATTATTATTTACCGGATACTGCATCAACAGGTCAAATTCTAAGCGAATTGGCGGAGGGATTGTTAGATTATTTTGACATTACTGTAATTTGTGTGGTACCGAGTTATCTAGGCATTATTGAAGATAGTTATAAAAATAGTAAATTTTATAATGAGAATATCAACGGGGTGAAGGTATTGAGAATTAGAGTACCAGAATTCAGTAAAGATAACAAGATATCTCGTATTAAAAATATAATATCATATTTTTTAGGGGCAATTATAGCAACTATTAAAGTCGGAAATTTCGATTATGTTTTTTCTATTTCTCAACCTCCTATTTTAGGAGGATTACTAGGCGTTTGGGGAAAGATGTTAAAAAAAGCAAAGTATATTTATAATATTCAAGATTTTAATCCAGAACAAATTCTTGCAGTTAATTATAGTAGAAGCAAATTAATTATAAAGATACTAATGATTTTAGATAAGTTCAGCTGTAGAAAAAGTGACTTGGTAATTACTGTGGGGCGTGATTTGATAGAAACACATGAAAAACGCTTTAATAATGAGAATACTCCTAAGTCAGCTCTAATTAACAATTGGATTGATGAAAATGAGATATTTCCGATATCCGATTCCCATGAAAGGGTGGTTGCGTTCAAAAGGAGATACAATTTGGATGGCAAATTCGTCATTATGTATTCTGGCAATATTGGTTTATATTATGACTTGGAAAATCTAATTAAGGTTATGAATAAATTTAAAACGGGGACTAAGACAAAAAATGGTCTAGATGTAGTCTTTGCTTTTGTCGGGGCTGGTAGTGTGTTGGAAGATTTAAAAGATTTCAAAGAAAAGAATGATATGTTCAATGCTATTTTCATACCATACCAAGATAAGTCGGAACTTATCTATAGTTTGAACTCTGCAGATGTACACTGGTGTGTTAATACATTTGGGATAAAAGGTGTATCATGCCCAAGCAAATATTATGGGATAGCGGCAGTTGGAAAGCCCGTACTGGGAGTTTTAGAAGAAGGAACCGAGATTCGTAGCCTGATTGAATACACAAATGGTGGTTTATGCTGTAATCCAGGTGATTATGATCAAGTAGAAAAAAATATAAAGTGGTTTATTGACAATGCGGGTAATGGGGAAGTAAAAATGATGGGTAATAGGAGTTATGAATATCTTATTTCACATTTGACAAAAGAAATATCAGTTAATAAATATAAAGATGCTATAATTAGCATCTAACTGTTATCAATAAATAGAATTTTGAATTTTGTGGTATGCAATTATAAATGACAGGAGAGCTATAATGAATTGTGGTTGGTTCAAATTGTTTTTGAAGATAATTAAAGTGAGATACGGTAGGAATTTACATATACATGGTGTACCGGTAATATTTAATAGTAAGGGCGCTAGAATAAAATTAGGAGCAAACGTAATCATAAAGAGTTCTTTTTTAAGCAATTTAGTTGGATTGTATAGTAGAACTATTATTGTTACTAGAACCTCTGATTCGGAAATTATAATAGGAGATAACGTTGGAATGTCTGGGGCAACATTATATGCTAGAAAAGGGATTTACATTGGAGAAAACACTGCTATCGGAGGTAATTGTAAGATTTTAGACAATGATTTTCATCCTATATTGGCAGAAGATCGACTTAAATTCTTGAATAATTATTCTGATGATTTAGACCATTTGATATTAGCAAAGCCGATATATATAGGTAAGAACTGTTTTCTAGGATGTAATAGTATAATTTTGAAAGGTACTGTTTTAGGTGATGGGTGCGTAGTTGGTGCTGGAGCAGTTGTAAGTGGTAAATTTGATTCAAATTGTGTGATTGTTGGAAATCCTGCAAAAGTTATTAGGAAAGTCGGAGGGAAATAACATGGTTGATCTAACTGTTGTAATTTTGACTAAAAATGAGGAGAAAAACCTAAGGAAATGTATCCAGTCATTCAATGGGATAGCAAAGAGATTTGTCATAATAGATTCATACAGTACAGATAGTACTGAAATTTTATGTACTCAACTTAATAAAGAACTCATGGCTGTTGGATCTAGTTTGGATTTTTATCAACATAAATGGAAAAACTATGCGGATCAACTAAATTGGGGACTAACAAATACAAATATTGATACGGAATGGTCTATGAGAATGGATTCTGATGAGGAATTAATGGAGGAATTAGCTCTTGAGATTGAGTTAGAACTCCCAAATGTGACTGCGGATACTAATGGTATCGTTTTAAGAAGACGAGTTTACTTTATGGGCCGATGGATAAAACATGGAGGCCGTTATCCGGAACTACTATTACGTATTTTTCGAACTGGTAGTGCATTCTGTGAGAAAAAAATGATGGATGAGCATATGATCTTGAAGCATGGATCGATCACAGCGTTCAAAAGTGATTTCATAGACAATAATAATAAAAACCTCGATTGGTGGACATCAAAGCATAATTGGTATAGTAATCGTGAAGTATTAGACTATCAGATGTCACTCTTATCTCATAAGAATTCTCATAATGGTAATGATTTATTTGGTCAAGCAAAGTTAAAACGTTTAGCTAAAAGTGGATTTTATTACAAGTTACCCATGTTTTGGCGCGCACATCTATATTTTATCTATAGGTATTATCTAAAGTTTGGTTTTCTTGATGGACCCGAAGGGAAAATATTTAATTTTTTGCAAGCTTATTGGTATCGTTTTTTAGTTGACGCTAAATTATATGAGTGTGAAAAAAAAGAAATTTTGATGCGACCGCAAGGAGACCTGAAGACATGAAAGATGAAAAAAAAAATAATATTCTAATTATTTTGGGAAGATATTTACCAGGTTATAAAGGTGGTGGACCAGGACGTTCAATCGCTAATTTGGTAGATGTTCTTGGTGAGGAGTATAATTTTTATATATCATGTTATGATCGTGATTTAGGTGATAGCAAACAATATTCCAATATTCAAGTTTCAGAGTGGAATAGACTTGGCGCCGCAATGGTTTATTATGTTCCAGAAGGAAAATATACCTTTTCTTGTTTGAAAAAACTTGTACAAAATTCAGATATTATATATGTTTGTGGATGTTTTGATTCATATGCCATAAAGATTCTACTAATGAGTAAAATCGGGTGTATAAAAAAACCGATAGTAATTGCTTCAATGGGTCTTTTTTCTCCTTTGGCTTTTAAAATTAAGTATTATAAGAAAGAAAGTTTTGTAATGTTATGCAATATATTAGGGATTTTTTCAGGGATTCATTGGTCTACAACTTCTGAATTGGAAATAGCAGAAGTCAAAGGAAAAGTGAAATCTAATGCTGATTTTTTTATTGCCCAAGATATACCTAGAAAAGTACATAAGAAATATGTTAAAAAGAGAGTTTCAGAAAATTTAAAAATAGTGTTTATTTCTAGAATATCACAAAAGAAAAATTTATTGTATGCTATTAAGGTTTTGCAAAATATTTCTTCTGAAATTAATATTGAATTTACAGTATACGGACCTATTGAGGATAAAGAATATTGGGGAAAATGTGAATTGGAATTGTCTAAACTCCCGAAAAATGTTTTATGTAATTATAAGGGCTCAGTTGAATCTGAAGAAGTAATAGACGTGTTAAGAGGAGAAGATGTCTTTTTGTTTCCGACTTTAGGTGAAAATTATGGTCACGTTATTCAAGAAGCTTTATCCGCAGGTTGCGTTTGCGTATTAAGCGATCAAACTCCTTGGAATGATTTAGAACTATATGAAGTTGGAAATTCACTATCTTTGGATAATTTCAATGAATTCGTAAAATTAGTCGAACTCTATGCAAAAATGAATTCTAAGGTTTTTCAGTCATTATCTGATAAAGCTGTGGATTATGCATTTATGAAAAGCAATAAATACGATTATGCAGATGGATACAGGAATATGTTTAATACTATATTGAGGGATAATCAGCTATGAGCGAAATAAGTTTAAATAGTATCAAAATGTTGTTGGGAGAACATTTTTGCACCGGTAACAACATCAACGAAAATACACAATACGAAATATTAAATATTGACCCAAGGAAATTGATTACAGCTAAACGAATCGACATAGTTGCAAAATATTTATATTTAAAGTCAATAGATGATGGATACGAGAGTAGTTATTATGAAGATTTATATAATGAACATATAAAAGCGTTTACACATGGTACGTTTTCAGAACCGGGAAATCAAAAAAAAAATAATATTTCAAGCTATAGAAGTGAGTTTAAAAAACTTTTTAATGATATTAAACATAATGGATTTGATTATACACGATCTATTATACCTGTAGGAGCCGATTTTGAAATACTTGATGGGGCGCATAGGGCAGCATGTGCCATTTATCTAAATCTCCCAATTAAAGTCATACGTTTTTCTGACATAAGTTTTAATTTTGGATATGAATATTTTAAAAATGAATTATTGGACTCAGTTTACTTAAATCACTTGCTTGAGGAATATTGTAAAATTAAAGATAATGTCTATGTTGCTAACATTTGGCCTGTTGCTAGCAATAAAGAAACCAGAAATCATTTAGGTGAAGTTTTTAATAAATATGGCTCAATTATCGCTGAGTTTGATATAGATATTTCATACTTAGGGTATAGAAACTATATGTCGCAAATTTATATAGCACACGATTGGGTTGGGAATTTTGAAAATAATTTTAAAAGCGTAATGTCAAAGGTTGATCCGTGTTATGCTCCTGGAGTACCGTTGCACATAGTAGTATTTGAGAGTAATAATATTTTTGAAGTTTTGAAATTGAAAAAAGAGGTTCGTTCCCTATTTAATATTGGTAATCATTCTATTCATATATCAGATAACTCTGTTGAGTCTCTTCAAATGATAAGACTGCTATTAAATGAGAATTCTCTTTGTGCATTAAATAACACAAGTCTTGAAAGTACACCTGAATTTTCGAAAATAATGCAATCATTGCTAGGAAATGATAGTTATGCCCACAATGATAATGAAATAATCGTTGCTGATTCATTGTTGTCGATTTACGGTATCAGAGATTGTGATTTGATAAAATTCAGTTCTTTGAGTAAATTTGATCAACCAGAGGAAGTGCGCTTAGTTAATGAATGCATATCTAATCCCTCTAAACATGGCTATTTTTACGATATGAAATTTCTTGCAATTGAGGAATATATTAAAATCAAAAAAATTAAAGGAACTGAAAAAGATATAAATGATATCAGTTTATTAAGAGAAGCAATTAGTAAGTTCGAATATAGTCGAAAGTTGAGTTTTGATCAAAAAGTTCGAAGATTGTTTAAGTTGGTAGAAAGGAAATTATTTTTGATTGGGAGTTACATTTTCAAAAAAATGTGTATATATAATTTGATGCGAAAAATATACAGAAATATTAATAAGGGAAGAACTTAATTATCATGAATTTTACTTATGAAGAGAGCTTGAACTTGTGTCGTTTAAACAAATGTATTATTACCAAGTTTGTACCACAATCTATCGAAATTATAATTATGCAAGAAGCAAATGTTAGCGGAAAATTTCGTCCAAATATTGAGTTCGTTTTACAAAACGAAAATGTTCCTTATTGGATTTCGGGTGAAATCTATATTGTTGTTGTGCCTATTGAAACATCAGTAAAAAATTCTTTTGAAATTAAAGATGATGATCTTGCGTGTACACTTTTAAATGAAAACGGAATACACTTACTAAATGAGGGTGATTTATATAAATATCCTACAGCTACCACAAGAATAAAAAATTTTGTAAGTATCGTTAACGATGGCGGTGGAAAATCTTCTGATTTTTTATTAGATTCAACTGCTGTCTTGGGGGTGTATGGTATTAGAAAGTTTGGAGATTTAGATTTTTTAAGTCTAGAAACTGAATATGGGTACGTTGAAAAAATAAACGAAATAGAAAATAATTATGACTATGTAAAATATCATTCTGTAGAATCATACGATTTACTAAATAATCCAAAATATTATATACCTTATGAGGGGTGTAAATTACTAGCGTTAGATGAATTTATAAAATGGAAGATAAATAAAGGATCAAAAAAAGATATGGAGGATGCTAAATTAGTAGAGTTATTTCTTGCTAGAGATTACAAGTACTTAAATTTTCGGAGAAAAATATTATTTCTTAGGATTTTGAAAAGTACTGTAGTAAATATTGCATCAACATTTATTACAATATTTGGTTTATATGAATTATTTTCTAGAAAAAATTAAGGTGTTCTATTTTGTGAAATCATGTTGTCATATAAACAAAAACTATTCACTACCCAAAGCAATATATGATTTTATCAAGATAGCTAAAATTTTTGTTTCCAGTGTAGTGTGCTAAACAAACTAGGGGTAAGTAAATCAGGCAAAAATTGTTACTTTTCAATGAAATATAAAATATCCTGAAGCAGGATTTCAATCCGGAAAAGCCTAATGCGGCCTGGTGTACTGATATCACTTATATTTGGACTCAGGATGATGGCTTCGTCTACATGACCAGCATAATGGATCTATACTCCACAAAAATAATTGCTTGGACATTGAGTGACACGTTATGTTCCGAAGCTGTGCTTAAGTGCTTGGAAGAAGAAAAACAAAGACGTAACACAGCAGACCTGGTTGTAACTCACGTAGATTGCGGTGTGCAAACTACTTCAAAACTATTCAAGGATATGACGGAAGATATAGTTACCAACTACTCCGATAAAGGTAACCTCTGGGATAATGGATGTATCGAATCTTTCGTTCTATAATTAAGCGGGAATGGATTAATCGATTCCGAATACAAGATAATCACTATGCTGATAGGTTAATCTTTGAGTACATTGATGTTTTCTAAAACACAGTACGAATACATTCACAATATGAAAATTTATCGCTAAATCAATTCGAAAAAATTATATTAACATAGGCAAGACAATTTAACTTCTTACATTAAAATTGTCCTAAATATTGACATAGAACTAAAACGGGGGATAAATTATGAAAGTATTATATATCTACAGAAATATTAAAATGGGCTATTCAATAGATGCTGTTTTTCGACCAATTGAATCAAAAATGAAAGAATTTTGCGATGTTGATTCGATTATGTTTGAAAATGAAAGATATTCATTGAGAAACTTGGTATACAATATTCTTCTTATTCGAAAATATATGATAAAAAATCCGGAAACTATCGTTCATATTACTGGAACAGAGCACTATTTGTTACCATTTCTACGTCCTTTTAAGACAGTGGTTACGGTTCACGATTTAGGTTTTTATACCAACAAAAAGAAATCTCTTATATTGTATTTGAAAAAATACTTCTTATGGGTTGCCTCGTTGAAAAGTTCAAGAAAAGTTACCTTTATTTCTCTAAAGAGTAAAAAAGAAGCGGAAGAGTTAGTTAGTTTTAAAGAGGACCAAACATATGTAGTAATGAATCCCGTAGATAGTGATTTTGCACCTGATGAAAAAACTATATTTTTTAAGGAAAATCCTACTGTATTACAAATAGGTACTAGAGAAAACAAAAATTTAGAGAGAGTTGCTGTAGCACTGCATGGGATTCAATGCAAGTTACGAATTGTTGGTCCCCTAAAAGAAGACCAAAGAATAATACTAGATGAACAGAACATTCAATATTACCAAAGGGAAGATCTTTCAAAAAATGAGATTATTGAAGAATATAGAAATTCCGATATTATTGTCTTTGCATCACTATATGAAGGCTTTGGAATGCCTATTATTGAGGGTCAGGCATCAGGTAAAGTTGTTGTATCTAGCAATATTTCTCCTATGAAAGAAATTGCTGGCATTAGCTGTCCATTGGTTAATCCATATGATATCGACTCTATTCGTATGGGGATTATGGATGCTATAAATAATTATCCTAAATACAAAAAATTGGGAAATGAAAATGTGAAGAATTTTTCTGTTGATAAGATTACTAAAGAGTATTATGAGATATATCGAAGTTTTTGTTAAAAATCATATAGAATAGAAACGTTATAATTATTGTTAGCAAAAATTATAATCTGGTTCAAATTGGATATTTTCATATAATATCAAAGACCAAATTTTTACTTTTTCATTATTTGTAAATAATCGTTTTCATAATTATCCGATTTTCATTGTATTTAAATGGAGTTTAATCTTTTTATTGCTAAGATTTTGTTAGTAAAAAGCGGTTGATAATTTAAAACTTTGCTGATTAAATGGGATTAATATCAGTTTCTAAGACTAATTAAGTATTATCTATTTCTGATTGAATGTTATTTTTTCTTAAAAATTCGATATGTTTACGTCTTCGATGATTTAATCGTTTTTTAGGTCATGTTTAAGTTATTTGTGAATTTTGATAATCGTTATTTGCAAAAATTGTAGATACTGGGTTCATTAATTAATATAATACATTATTTTTATTTATATTTAGGGAGGTATAGAAAATGAGAATATTATCGGTAGGTCGTATGTCGGGAATAAGTAATACGTGCAGATTAAGAAACGTAGCATTAGAAAAAATTGCTGAAAGTGTTGATGTTATAAACACACAAGAAACTCGAATTGGCTTTTGGTATAAGGTGGCGTATCACTTATTTTTATTAGGAATACCAATTCGTTTGCCAGATGTAGATAAATCTAACAAAAAATTATTAGCAAAGTTACGGGAAAATGAATTTGATGTTGTTTGGATTGACAAAGGAGTTACAATTAATCCTGAAACTTTGAAGAGCGTTAAAATAATACAACCGAATACAAAAATAGTGAGTTATTCTCCAGATAATATGGCACTTAGGCATAATCAAAGTCAAAATTATCTTGAATGTATCCCTTTATATGATTATCATATTACAATGAAATCCTATATTTTAGAGGATATGAGAAAATTAGGTGCGAAAGACATTCAATTTGTAAGTATGAGCTATGAAAATTCTTTTCATTATCCAAGAGAAATTTCTGAAGTAGATATGTCTCGATTGGATGCAGATGTTGGATTTGTAGGTTCGTGGGAAAAAGAACGAATGGAAAGTATATTATATCTGACAAGAAATGGTGTGAAAGTGCGTGTTTTCGGGGATGAAGGATGGAATGTTTGCAGAGGGGATAATGAAAATCTTATTATTGAAACTTCGGGACTTCATAATGAGGACTATGCAAAATCATTCCGTTGTTTCAAAATCTCTTTGTGTTTTTTGAGAAAAATTAATTACGATCAACAGACTTCTCGAACTATGGAGATTCCAGCTTGTGGCGGATTTATGTTGGCAGAACGAACTAGGGAACATTTGATGTTATTTGAAGAAGGCGAAGAAGCTGAATATTTTGATTCAAATGAAGAATTACTGACCAAGTGTAAATATTATTTAGAGCATAATGAAGAGAGAAATATAATCGCAAATAATGGTAGACAACGTTGTTTGAATTCAGGATATTCAAATTTGGAAACAATGAGACGAATTTTGGATTATATATTAGGAAATACAAATAAGTTAATTGATGTCGTTAATTGTAATGGAAATTAAGTGAAGAAAGATTTATTTGTAATACTAAATATAATCGTTAATTATTGCAATATTCATATTTTGATATAAATGGAAGGAGTTAAGTATATACGTTGGAAAGTAAAGAAAATTCAATACTAAAAATCGGTCGTATCACATTGATTTTAATAACTGTAGTATCCATTATTTTTGAGATGATTTTGTTTCCATCAACTGATAATTTACTTGGCTGTATTATGATGTTGGTTAGTACAATTTTATTCTCTGCGTTTTTAGAGGAGTCGTACGTTACCAATGCACCGTTTTCTTTTTTTATGTTGTGTTCGATTTTTCTATTTCACTACTTACCTGTACCTGCCACTCTAGTAATATTAAGACCAGTCAGTTATGGAATGGAAAATGCAAGTATGACATTCGTGCTTGAAACAATAATGTTTGTGATTGCATGCATTGCTTTTAAGTTTGCTTTCAAGATGTCCAAGAGCAATAAAACTGGAAAAAAAATCCTAAAGTCTCTCGGTTTTTATCAGCAATTGTCAACTAGAATTATTTGGATAATTGGTCTAATGGGGTGTCTAGGAAAAATATATGCTTTATCAAATGGATTTGTTGATTCGGTAGATATTATTCTCAAAGGTCTAAACGTATTATATTACTACATGTACATGCCTGTAATATTATTTTTCCCTTGTCTTTATAAAAATAATCGTGATGAGGGAATTAGTCTTAAAAATAAAAGTGTGTGGATTTACTTAGTTTTTATTACGATATTAAATTTGGCAACAAATAGTAGAAATGAATTAATAACACCCTTCATAATTATTGTTTTGTTATACTTTCTATCGCTAGTATATTGCAATATCAATATAAAAAGAGTGCTAAGCCCGTCAATAATCGTAAAATACATTTTAATTTTTTATGTATCGATTACTTTTTTTACAAGTGTTTCCCAATCTATGCTTCTTAACAGAAGTATCCGAAGTGATGTTAGTTTTTTAGAATTGATTGATAGCACTGTTGATACTATATTGGATGACAATTTTGGAGATGTTTGGGATAATTATAATGGTTCATCGGAAGAGGTGACCGCATATAGTTCTGGCTGGACAGAAAATTATCTGGAAAGCCAATGGTTGAATCGTTTTTCTAATATTAGAATTACAGATGAAGTACTTTATTTGAGTAGACTTATTTCTAAACAAGAAAAGAGCTTATTGTTGAAAGATTTTGCCGATAGAGTCGTTTCTACTTATCCTCAGCCCATAGTACAGTTTTTGGATCCAAGTTTTAATAAAGCCGATTATGATTATTCACGTGGTGATATATTGTATGTATATTCTGGAATTGGTGATTTATCAAATTTTGGGGGTTATCGAGTCACTAGCAATCTAGGAGATGGACTTGCTACATTTGGGCTAATATATTTCCCTCTTCAATTTTTAGTATGGTATATTGTAATGAGAATGTTAAATACTTTTTCATACCGTTCGTATGGTGTGGGGCGAATATACTCATCTTTTGGGTTACTTCAAGCCTATGCTTCATTGGCGCGATTTCAAAATGCTGATGGGATTATTAAGGATATTCAGTATATTCTTCGTGGATTTTGTGAGGATGCAATATTATTTGTAATTGTAGTGTTAATAGCTAAGACAATAGCATCTATTAAAATCATGAGGGAATAAATAGTATTTCTATTTATCTGAGAATTTATAAAATTATAGGAGAACAGTTATGAACAAAATAAAGATAAATGTCTGCTCGGCGGGTAGATTTCACTTGCTTGATCTAGCGAGAGAGTTAGATGCAAATGGTTTCGACGTTAAATTTTATTCATTTATTACTACAAAAAGAGCTGAAAAATATGGACTTCCTCGAGGCTGCAACAGTAGTCTTTTGATTCAGCTATTTCCATTTGTCATTTTGGAAAGAATATTATTTAAACGCAGTCAATGGGCTAGACGGTTGCGCAAATTGGCTCAGGATTTAATTACAGGTATATTCATGAGAAAGTGTGATGTTATAATTGCTTTAAGTGGTAATTATGTTTATACCATTCGTAAGGCAAAAAGAAATGGAAGCATTATAATACTCGAACGTGGTTCAAAACATATTTTAGAACAGAAAAAAATTTTAGAGGACATTAATTTAAATGGGAATATAGATTATGTGCCGGAAAATGACGTTAAAAGAGAATTTATCGGATATGATATTGCTGACTATATTTCAATTCCTTCACAACATGTTAAAGAAAGCTTCCTCAAATACGATTTTCCTGAAGATAAGATATTTATTAATCCATATGGTGTTGATATTCGAATGTTCAGGTATATACCTGATGTTGCTAAAAAATATGATGTAATAATGGTAGGAACTTGGTGTTATAGAAAGGGGTGTGACCTCCTGATAGAGGCCCTTTCAGATACAAAAATCACCCTATTACACGTAGGTGCGGTTGGAGATTTGGAATTTCCGGATAAAAATAATTTTACTCATGTTGATCCTGTGGATCAATGCGAATTAGTTAATTATTATAACTTGGCAAAAGTTTTCGCTTTAGTATCTAGAGAAGAGGGATTAGCAGTTGTTCAGGGACAAGCAATGGCTTGTGGAATGCCAATTGTTTGTACAAACGACACCGGTGGCGCTGATCTAAGAGACCTTCTTTTTGATAGGAAATGGGTTGTTGTAATACCTGAAACAAACTCAACAGAAATTCTAAGAGGGATTAAAAGATGTTTGGAACTATATGAAGAATTAACACCCGGTTATAACTATATCGAAAATGCAAAAGATAATATTACATGGGATGCTTACGGAAAGCGTTATAGTAACTTCATATATGATATTACTCGCAATAAAATGAGCATTAAAATCTAATCGTATTAAATATAAAAATTGCGATTCGAATTAATTTTATTGATTCACATATAGGAAAATTAGGCAAAATGCTTAAATGTAACGAATAAATTATAGGTTTGAGAAACTTAAGATGATTTAGAATTATTGACAACTAGTAAAAAGTTATGAACAAGAATATAATTGAATCTAAGGAGTATTTAATGAGAAAAAAGCGCTTAATTTGGAATTTGATCACAGAATATGGATCTCGTTTGTGTACAATAATTTGTGCATTTATATTACCAAAATTAATACTTGAAACATATGGTTCAGAAACCAATGGATTGATTTCGTCAATTACACAATTTCTATCGATTATATACTTGACTGATATGGGATTCAATGTTGTGGTTCAGTCAGCATTATACAAGCCGCTGTCAAATAATGATGACGAAGAAATTAGTAGAATATTAGTCTCTGCAACCAAATTCTTTAGAATTATCGGGGGTTTGCTTGTTGTATATACGATTTTTCTATGTATTTTCTATCCATTAGTAGTTGAAAACTATTTTGATAGGCTATATATAGTTATGTTGATTATTATATTAAGTAGTGGCTCTATTGTACAATATTTATTTGGAATCGTACGGGCACAGCTACTTTGTGCCGATCAAAAGATTTATATCGTCTCTATAACAACTGCCGCTACAACACTTCTAAACACAATGTTGTGTTATTTATTAATTAAAATTGACGTTAGTATTCATTTGGTCAAACTAGCTACAGCAGTATGCTTCTTGATTAATCCAATCGTTTATTCATTGTATATAAAAAAGCATTATAGAATATCCTGGAGAATAAAATATGACACAGAGCCTATTAAGCAAAAATGGATCGGTATTTCACAACATTTTGCCAATTACGTTTTTAGGAATACAGATGTTGTTGTTTTGACGATAATCTCAAATATTAAGAATGTTTCTATATATTCAGTATACAATCTTGTTTTAAATGGTATAAACCAAATATTGTCTACTTTTGGCAACGCAATACAACCTTTATTAGGTGAATTTTGGGCCAAGGGTGAAGACGACAATTTTTCCAACGCTTTTAGAATGTATGAGAATACAATGCATACCGTGGGTACTTTTGTATACGGTTGCACTCTGAGTTTAATTGGACCATTTATAAGAGTGTATACTTTCGGAGTTTCTGATGCCAATTACGATGTGCCTTTGTTTGCATTTACAATAACACTTTCGGCTTTTTTTCAGTTTTATTGTACACCATATAGCATCGTTATTAATACAATTGGACACTTCAAAGAGTCAAGAGATAATTATATTAAAGTTGCAATATTGAATCTTTTCATATCAATAATTGCCGTTAGGTATTTTGGTTTGGTGGGTGTTGCAGTTGGTACTTTAATATCAAGTATTTATAAAACGTTATGGCAAGGTATGTACCTATACAAAGAAGTTATTGGAAGAAATATACAATCATTGTTTTTAGACATAATAAAAAACAATCTAATCCTTACATTAGGAGGATTAGCCTGTTTATTTGTTGGACTTGACAATGTCTCTTATTTGTCTTGGGTGGTATTAGCGGTAAAATCCGTTATAATATGGTTTTCCGTTTTGCTTTTTGTTAATTTGATTATTGACCGAAAAAGTATGAAATTATTCTTGGAAACAATTAGAAATATAACTAAATCGAGAGTAAGCGTCAAATAGAAGGTACCTTATATTCAACTGAGCCCTGTAGTATAATTGTAGTGGTATATTGAACTTGTAACGCTCGGGGATGCGGACGTTTTCTTGGACTTATTTTATAAACCCTAAACTACGTCGATAATCAACTGGGCTCATTGCCCCTAATGATATTTTTATTCGTTTTTGGGGTTTGTCAAGAAAAGTGTGTAAGTAATTTTTAAAAGAGCTGTTAGCGCAAATATTTTTGCAGCCGTGACGAAAACGAGTCGTTTATAGTCAGTTGGTTCAGCACTTGAGACCAACCGCGAATAACTCCGCCATTCCATTTATTCTCTAATTCAACACTGCGCAAATATAAGAGTTTGAACAAGGCGTTTTCATTTGGGAAGGCGCCTTTTTTCGTCACCTTCCTAAAACTTGAGTTGATTGCCTCAATTGCGTTTGTGGTATACATAATTTTGCGGACGGCACTGCCGTAATCATAGAGTTGCTCCACAAATTTGAAATTGCGTTTCCACACATCGTAAGCGTCAAATAGATGACACGTTTTAAAATTTAGTGCCTCGGGTTATAATTTCGTTGTAAGGTAAGCGTCAAATAGATGACACGTTTTAAAATTTAGTGCCTCGGGTTATAATTTCGTTGTAAGTTATAACAGGAGGTACTTTTTATGAATGCTCAAGAGCGTTATGATTATTGGAATGGTCTAGTTAAAAATTGGCGGATTTCCGGGAAATCCATTAGCCGTTGGTGCATGGAAAATGGGATCAACAAGAATTCGTTTTATAAATGGCGTAAGATCATTGATACTGATGAACTCAGCCAACCGGTTAAGTCTGATGGCCGTTTCTTCGCCCCGGTATTGATTGACAATCCCACCAGGAAGATTACAATCACTGTCAACGATGTGGAACTGACATTTGATGAGTCTCTGCTTTGTAAAGTGATTGGGGCTATCAAATGATTATCAACACTGATGATGTCAAACATATTTATCTTGCCACTGGACATGTCGACATGCGCAAGTCAATCGATGGTTTGTCTTTGATAGTGGCCATGGAGTTTGATTTGGATGTGATGAACGGCAGCTTGTTCATTTTTGTCAACCGGGCTCGCAACAGGATGAAGATTCTTTATTACGAAAATGGTGGGTTTTGGCTGTTTCTCAAACGGCTTGAAAGCGGAAAGTTCAAGGTTCGTGAAGATGAGAATTCAAACACCAGAGTCATTGATGAAAGACAGTTTCGCTGGTTGCTCGAGGGCCTTGAAATCGATCAAAAATATGCATTTAAAAACATGGAAAATCGGCTTATTATCTAGTAACTTGGCCGATTTTTTGGTATAATCTAGATATGAAAAATACCGTTAATATCAAGAAAATGTCACGTGAGGAATTAGAAAAATCCTACATGGCTTTACATACAAAAGTAGAACAATTATCTCAAGAGAACAGCTGGTACAAGGAACAGGTCAGACTGCAGCAGAAGAAATTGTTTGGTCAATCGTCTGAAAAAGTTCATGTTGATCAGTTGTCTTTGTTTGATGAGATTGAATTTGAATCAACACCGATCAATGATGAATCAAATATCACCGAAGTAAAATCTCATAAGCGCAAAAAGAAATCAAGAATTATGGATTTGGATTCCTTGAAGAACACTACGATTGATTATGTTTTGAGTGCTGATGAAAAGGTTTGTCCTAAATGCAATCATGAATTGCATGAGATGTCGAAAAAAGTTCGCAAAGAACTTATTTTCGTTCCTGCCAAAGTGGAAGTGATTAATCATGTCGAACACATCTACAGCTGCCGCAATTGCGAGAAGAACGACATCGAAGCAACCATTATCAAAGCTAATGGACCAACGCCATTGATCAGCGGTAGCATTGCTTCAGCTTCACTGGTGGCAAATATCATCAATGACAAGTATGTCAAATCGTTGCCGTTATACCGTCAGGAAGTTTCCTATCAAAGAATGAGGATCAATCTGAATCGTCAGAACATGTCAAACTGGCTGATCAGGGTATCAAATAACTACTTCAAACCATTGATTGACTACATGTATAAACAGCTGATGAAGGCCCAGTATATCAATGCCGATGAGACCAGCGTCCAAGTGCTACATGAACCAGGTAAAGCGGCATCATCGAAATCATACATGTGGGTCTATATGACTGGCAGAAGCGAAGCCAATCAATACGTACTGTTTAACTACGAGCCAAGCCGCGCCCATAAGCACGCCGTTAATTACCTTGAAGATTTCAAAGGAGTTTTGATATCAGACGGTTACCAGGCATATGACAAAGTCGAAGGTGTAACTCAGGCAGGTTGTTGGGCTCATGCTAGAAGGAAATTCAAAGAAGCTTTGGATCTGGTTCCTAAAAATGTCAATCTTGAGTCTACCGAGACATATAAATGTTTCGCAATGATCAACGAGCTGTTCGCCATAGAGAGAAAGCACAAAGATTGCGATTATAACAAACTGACCAAAATTCGGCAGGAAAAGTCATTGAAGAAAGTGAATGAATTCTTCAAAAAAATCCATGAACTTAAAAAGGTTGCTCTACCTAAATCTCATTTAGGCGAAGCAATCAACTATGCTTACAATCAAGAATCAAAGTTGAGAACATATATTAGTGATGGGAGAATAGATATCAGCAACAATGCAGCTGAAAACATCATCAGACCGTTCACTGTCGGCCGCAAGAATTGGCTGTTTATGAATACAGTTAAAGGTGCCAATAGCAGTTCCTACATTTACAGCTTGGTTGAGTCAGCCAAAATGAACAATCTCAAACCATATGATTATTTCCAGTATATCCTAGACCGTTTGCCGGATCTGGATATAACTGATGAAAAATCATTGGAAACAGTAATGCCGTGGGCAAAACTGCCAAAAGAACTGTATATCACTAAAAAATCATAGAAATATGATCTTTTAGTGCATCAACGTAAATATCCAACTGAGCCCATTATACACTGGGGCTCTTTTCATTTGTAGGTGCCTTCTATTTGACGCTTACCACACATCGAGTGCCCCTGGATATTCATGCCAAGTGCTTTGTAATATATCAAATGCGTGAGTGGCTGCTTTAAGATTTATAGCACCATATACTTTTTTGAGATCTTGAGTGAATTTCTTATAATCTTTACTCGGGACGTAGCGTAATGAATTTCTAATCAAATGAACAATGCATCGTTGGACAATTACTTTTGGGAAAATGGCTTTAGCACCATCTTCCAGACCGCTGACGCCATCCATAGATACGAAGAAGACATCTTCCAAACCACGGGCTTTTAATTCATCAAATATTTGCATCCAGTAGTTTTTGCTTTCGCTCTCACTTAACCATAGGCCAAGAATTTCCTTGTGGCCATTAAGATCGTATCCCAAAATTGTATAAACAGCGCATTCTTTGGCTTCGTAACCACTTCTTAGTGTGACGTACATGCAATCAACGAACAGAAAAGCATAGCATCTCTGTAATGGACGATTACGCCATTCTTCTAATTGCGGAATGATTGTGTCGGTAATATCCGAAATCATCTCGTGTGATATCTCGAATCCGTATATTTCTTCGACTGTCTTTGAAATATCTCGTTGAGACATCCCGCGGGCATACATCGAAATCACCTTGCCTTCAATAGCAGAAACATCACGTTTCCTCTTAGGAACTATTTGGGGTTCAAACGAACCGTCTCGGTCCCGGGGAACATCAACATCAACTTTTCCGTGAGACGTCTTGAGAGTTTTCTTGCCATAGCCGTTTCGGCGATTATCACCATCTTTGGGCCCTTTGTCATTATTTTCGTAGCCAAGATGATTGTTCATCTCGCCTTGGAGCATCCCTTCAAATAGTGATCCGAAAATATCTTTAAGGGCATCATTCATATCATCGACCGATTCCGGGTTATATTGTTTTAGTATTTCTTGTGCGAGTGCAGCAGTGTTAGGATTTCGTTTGGTTTTTGCCATAATCTAGATTCCTCCTGTATTTTTCCATTATATCATAGACAAAAATAAAAACCGTGAAGTTATGCCGTACGCGCACAACTTACACGGTTAATATTACACTCTCGTTTTTGATTATACCATCTAATATATTCATTTAAAATATCTATAAATTCTGCTCTACTCGTGTTTATCCATGATCTGCCATAAAACATTTCATTTTTAAGTCTTCCAAAAAAACCTTCACAGGCAGCGTTATCTGAACTACAGCCTTTTTTTGACATGGATCGTATTAGTTCAGCCTGTCTCATTCTTTGTATCCACCCTGGCCATCTATAGTGACATCCGCGGTCAGAATGAACTATAGGCTTTTGATCATCACTTAATGTCTGTATAGCGTCTTCTAACATGCTGTTCACCAAATTCGCATCTGGAGAAGTTCCTATAGACCACGATACCACCATTCCATCAAAACAGTCAATTATAGGTGATAAATAAATTTTTCCTGCTGAAATATGAAACTCTGTTAGTATGCGTCAAATAGAGCGGTGGTAGGTTGTCGAGTTCATTGATGGTATGATTATCACATCGAATTGGAGGTGTGATGATTTGAATTATTCTGATGATCAGTGGCAGGTGATATTTACTGAGGCTGCCAATAGTGATCTGACCATTAAAAAATGGTGTTTGGCTAACGATGTTTCGTACAATGCTTTTTGCTACCACAAGTATTCTAAGCCATATTTGAATCGCTCAAGAGATGAAGTTAAGGATTCTGGATTTACTACAGCTCTTGTCAGGCTGGATATTGTTGATTGCAACAGTAAAGTTGTTTCCAAGGGGTTCGATGTCAATATTGGCAAGGCTACTATTTCGGTTGACGACTCGACAGACTTGGAAACTCTGGCTAAACTGATAGGTATGATCAATGAAGCTTAGGTTTGAAGACTTCGACAATATTTATCTGGTTCCTGGGGCAACCGATCTTAGGAAAAGCTACGCTGGCTTAAGTGCGATTGTATCCCACAGCCTGTATCTTGACCCCACCGCCAATAACCTGTACATCTTTTGCAACAGATCCAAGAAAAGCATCAAGATGCTGGAGTTCGACAAGAACGGATTTGTCATCCACTCCAAGAAGCTGCTTAATAAAGATAAGTTCTTCTGGCCCAAGGGTGATGAAGATATCACTTCAATGGTTGTTGACATCCGTCAGTTGAGTTGGTTGCTTGATGGATTGGCAATTGAACAGAAAAGGGCATTCAAGGACATTTCAGTAATGATATAGCCCCTACGCATAAGAGTAATTCACATTTATTTGTGGGTTTATCTTATGCCTTTTGAAGTTATTCACATCTTTTATAAATTGCCGTGAAATCAAGACTTTCAGGGCTTTTTATGCTACAATGCCACTAGTGGAAAGAGGTGGATTCAAGTGATCAAATTGATGGAAGATATGACAAAAGAAGAACTTATCGAAGCGTTCAAACAACGTGAACAGGAACTCTATGCCAAAATCGAATCCGACCGTATTTCAAAAGAAAAACTTATTAGAGAAAAGAAGCATTTGTCTGCCGATATTGATAAAATGGCAGCTGAAATCAAAGAACGCAAACTTGAACTACAACAGAAAAACGAATACATCAAATTATTGGAAAACGCCCGCTACAGCTCCCAACGCAACAATATTAAGGAATATAACCAAGGTCCTGATCTGTTTAGTCTAATTGGTGTTGATTTTGATAATGCTACTGAAACCGAAGAATTCGAAACTACGGAAATCAAAGGTTACAAAAGAAAAGTTAGAATCCCCAAAGAAAAACATATCAATTATGACCATCTCAAAACCAATATAATTACAGAAGAAACTCCTGATGGTTTCGACGTTTGCGATCTTTGTGGTACAACTATGACAATCAAAAAATACGATGAAAGAAAAGAACTTGTCTATACACCCGCCAAAGTTGAATTGAATATTTACCGTACACCGGTATACGAATGTGTTGCTTGTCAGGAACACAACTTGGAAGGTAAATCATCTTACAAGAAAGTTCCTGGAAGACAACCGGTTATCAAGGGAAGCATTGCATCGCCATCACTGATTGCAACTATAATGGACATGAAATATTTAAAGGGTTTGCCACTGGCTGCTCAGGAAAAACGTTTCCTTGAAAATGACATCGTCATCCCTAGACAGAATATGGCCAACTGGATGATCAAGGCATCGGTTCATCTTAACCTGTTGTTTGAGTGCATGCACAAGGACTTGTTGTCCATGGAAGTGATCCACTGCGATGAAACCACCACCCAGGTTCTAAAGGAAGACGGCAAACCAGTGCAAAGCAAATCCTTCATGTGGGTCATGAGAAGTTGCCAATATGAGGCGCCGATAATCTTGTACCGTTATGATCCTAGTCGTTCAAAACGGGTAGCTGAGGATTTCATCGGTGATTACTCCCACTACCTGGTAACCGATGCTTACGGCGTCTACGAGTCACTTGAAAATGTCACCAACTGTTTTTGCCACGTTCATGCCTTTCGCTATTTCCGGGAAGCCTTGGATGTACTGCCAAAAGGCACCGATAAAAATCAAAGCTACGAATACACTTGCTACCGATATTACAAAAAAGTATTCGAAGCCAAGAACAAGATTGAAACGGCTGCTAAGGGAAAATACTCAAAGAACCAGGATAAATATTTCCAATATATTCATAAGGGCCGAAATGATGTCGTAAAGCCAATCTACGATAAGTTTTTAGCGTACCTTAAAGAAATAATCCTGTTGCCCGAAGTTAATATGAAACCAACCTTGCTTAAGGCAATCAAATATCTAATGAACCACGAAAAGGAATTCAGCGAGGTATTCAATAACCCGAAAGTTCCATTCGACAATTCAAGCACGGAGCGAGCTATCAGACCGTTTGTCGTATCAAGGAATCGATGTAAATTCTATACAAGCCCCAAAGGAGCGCAAGCCGCAGCGATAATCTATTCGATACTGTTGAGCGCCCAGGAAAACAAGCTGTCACCGTACATGTACATGACGTACGTACTGGAACGTCTTCCGGGAATCGATCCTACTGATGAAGAAGAAATTAGAAAACTACTACCCTACAATAAGGAACTGCCAACATACCTGCGTCAATTGACCACGAAGGAGATCAAGGGCCTCAAAAAAGGAATCCCAAGACGGTAACAAACTGTCCCCCGGATTCCTTTTTGCATACCATTAAATATTCTCCCACCGCTCTATTTGACGCATACCTCTGTTATATCGGTTAACCATTTTTCATTCGGTTTTCCCGCGTGAAAATCTCTTTTTATGACATTTTCAACCGCGGGACTTATTTCTCCTTTGTAGGAACTATATTTTCTTTTTTTTACTCGATGTACAATTAGAAGCTCTTCATTCATTATTCTACGGACAACTTTTTCAGATATACAATAACCTTCATTTTTGAGAACGGCATAAATCCTGCGATATCCATAACTATCACCAGATTCATGAAAGATTCTAATAACATTCTTTCTAATGTCACGGTACTTATCTCCCATTTTAACCGCTCTTTCATTGTAAAAATAGCTACTCCTAGGCATTTTTAGATATTTAAGTAACAAGTTTATCCCGTATTTCGTTTTTAGAGCATCAATCAAGGTGGTTTTTTCTCTATTAGTCAAACAGTTTTGATTAATGCTCATTTCTTTTTTTAATAGTTCAGTCGCCTTTTCTAAAATATCGCGTTCTAACTCCAACCGGAATACTTCCTTCTTTAGCTCTTCAATTTTTTGCTTCAGTTCAGTTTTTTCTTCATCATGTTGTTCTAGAGAATTATTCACTTTCCTTTTGACACTATCATTTTGTTTTAGCATAGATAATTTTTTCTCCTTACTAAGCAATTGATTCTTCCAGTCATAAAGAGTTGATCTTGGAACTCCATGTTCAGTTGCAATAATTTCGGCTGAACTCTGGAATGGCAACACTTATTCGGACAGTTTTTATACGAAGCGCCCACTCCTATATTCAACTGGGGATAAGTACCCCAGCGTTGAATGTATTCTCTTATTGTTGAACCAAAACACATACGCTTCAAGTTCAAGATGTAATTGATCCAGGGTATCGAATCGTCTTGGATATACGAATTCGGTTTTGATGATTTTAAATTGTGCTTCTGCAACTGCATTGTCATACGGATTACCCTTTCGACTCAATGATTGTTTTATCTCAAAGGTTTTCAATACTTCCTCAATAAGATAGTTGTCAAATTCACTGCCACGGTCAGTGTGAAAATATTCGAAATCATACAGGCTAGACCTGATTCTCGTAAATGCCTGGTATACCAATTGGGCATTTTTGTGTCTTCCACAACTATGGCCGACTATTTCCCGATTATACAAATCGATGATGACGCAGATATAGTGCCAGACATTTCCCACTCGCACATACGTCAAATCACTGACAATGACTTCTTTTTCACGACGACCTGAAAACTCTCGCTTAATTTCGTTTTTAATATTAGCCTCATTTACAACTGATTTACTTGAAGCTTTATACTTTTTGATCGTATAGGCTGAGACCAACCCGTTAAAGCGCATTATCCTTGAAATTCTTCGCCGAGACAATTGAATTCCTAATTTATTCAATTCGACCTTTATCTTACGAGTTCCATAGACTCTTTGGTTCTCATTGAATATTTTAACCACGTCATCATTGTGTTCGTCAATTGAAGATTCTGTCTCCTGATAACCATAATAACCGGATCTTGAAATATTAAGGCACTTGCACATTGCTTTAACTGAATACTTATGAGAGTTGGCCCTGATCACCTTTACTTTCGTCCCATAATCAGAGCTGCCTGCTTTAAAATATCATTTTCCATCTTCAATTTTTGGTTTTCTTTGCGTAGTTGGATTAATTCGTTTTCTTCAGGACTGCGGTTATCTTTTTCTTTGAAAGATCCGCTGTCACTTGACTGTCTAATCCATTTTCCAAATGATGAGGGTGTCAAATCATATTCTCTGATAATCTCGCTTCGCGGTTTTCCACTACGGTATAAATTTACCATTTGTTGTTTGAATTCTTCACTGAATACTCTACGTTCTCTTCTAGCCATATTAATCTCCTGTCATGTTATCTACTATAATACGGCTTCGTATAAATTGTGTCCAGCATATTGTAGCCTATCCACTCTCGCGTTGGCAAAGATCATAAACAGCCTGTTTCTTTTTACTATATGGATATCTTACTACGTATTTGCCAGTATCACAACGCTTTGTTGAAACCGGGGAAACTTCGTCAATCCAAGATCTCAAAGTGACTTTTGTCGGATAACCCAATTTTCTAATTGTATTGGCAAGAGACTTGCCATGTTCAAAGTAATGATCTACAGCAATCTTTTTTTGTTCGTCCGAATAATTTGATTTTTTGGTATGTTTATGAGGTAATCCTCCCAGTTCCAAAAATTCTTTGTACCACTTGTATAATATTCTCCTTGAGGGATATCCTAATTCTTTTATAACTGGGTTAACCTGAAGATCATATTTGATATAAAGGTCAATTGCAATTTTACGTTGTTCATATGAATACATATCAAAATCCTTTCAAGAAAGTCTAAGATTTTGTCCGCATTCCCCCAAGGTATAAAATTTTAATTTGCATGTCGGGCAATACTTGGCGGGAGGCCACCATTAAATGAATGAGGCCGCTTATGATTATATTTAACATAGCTAAATTCAATGATTCCTTGGTACTGCTCCTGGAATGTTTTAAAGGTAAATATCTTGAGATATTCATTTTTTAAAGTGTTGAAATATCGTTCCATTGGTGCATTGTCACGGAGTTTGTCAATATAGTTGACGCATTTTTTTGAATTAATTATGCGTAGATTTGGTTTGTTTGATATTTCTTTTTCTGGATCATGTTTTTTTCTTCATCGGTTGGATTCAGGGCAACCGTTGTTTGATATTCCCAGGTTTTAGTATTACCGCTCCATCTCTCAGGATGCTTCATTCTTGCAAGGGCGTAAACACTTTTGCGATTCTTCAATATCTCGATATCTTCGCCACGATGTCTGCTTCCTGGGGTTACATAATTGATGCCGCTATGGTAATGGACTTCATTGTACCAATGGACGAATTCACTAGTCCATTCTCGGGCATGTTCCAGTGATTCAAACCCGCTGGTTGGATACTTAGGAATGTATTTTAGCGTTTTGAACAGTGCTTCCGAATATGGATTGTCATTACTTACTCTCGGCCTTGAAAACGAGCTTTGCACACCTAATTTTTCAAGCGTTCCCAGGAATGATGATGCTTTCATTGGGCCACCATTATCTGAATGCAGCACAAGCGATCTGCCACTTATCTTTTCTTTTAACAGTGTCCTTTTTATAAGAGTTTGGGAATATTCGGCATTTTCCGTTTCCCACACTTCATGTCCGACAATCTTCCGGCTGAAAATATCCATTATCATGTATAACTTGTAATAAACTCCCCTAACATCCTTACGGTGCAACCAAGTAATATCCCAACTCCAAACCTCGTTGGGTGCTTTGGCAATATGTGTTGTCGGGACCTGCTTTTGAGGCTCCTTGCTTCTTCCACGATGTTTCAATTGTTTATTTTCCCTTAGAATGCGGTAAATGGTTGATTCTGAGCCAATATATTTACCTTCGTCAGCTAACTTAGGCACTATCGTTGATGGAGGCAGAGAATTGTATTTAGGAGAATTGACAGTGTCAATTACGACTTGGCGCTCATCATCGCTTAGCTTATTGGCCGGCACAGGTCTAATAGCTGTCGTTCGTTTGTCAGCCAACACATCTGTTTCATTGGTCCACCGTTCATATGTTCGTTTGGATATTCCAACCACTTTACACGCCGGAATCAATCGAGCACCATTTTCGTTGGCGTCTTTGATCAATGAAACGATTAGTTTACGCAATTTGAGAGAGGTTAATCTTCCTCTTCTTCGTCCCAAATTGCTTGGAGCTTTTTTTCAAGAACCAGTAGCGCAGCAGCTTCAGCCAAAGCCTTTTCTTTGCGCTTGAGTTCTTTTTCCAGCTCTTTACGTTTTCTTCGCTCCTTGTGCAATTCGGCCTTCGCAGAATCATCTTGACTGGAAACATTGAGAAATTCATTTTTCCACTTTGTCAGCTCATCAGGATAAATTCCTTTTTGCCGGCAATATTCTCCAAGTTCGTGTTCGTTCAACGAAGCGGATTCGACGATAAAGTGGAATCTTTCAGCCTTGCTGTAACGTTCCTTGATTTTGGAATTAACGGCACATTTTAGGTATCTACGCTTCCAGGAATAAAGAGTCGAAGTTTTGATTCCAGTTTCAGCAGCAATCTGAACAACAGTTTTGTTGAGTGGTGGCAATGTTTGATTGATCAATTTTATTTTTTCTTCAGTCGTATATGTTTTAGTCATTTCTTGGTCTCCTTGGATCGGTTTTTATAAGTATAATCCAAATCCCTCTATACGACAACTATCCTAACACATGGGGGTCATATGGACATCCTGCTCGACTCATACTTTGTTGAACATGGTTTTCTTCACAATAATCATTAAATTCTTTTGCTGAAAATTGCACACCTTGATCTGAATGCAGGATAATCCCTTTACCAGGTTTATGTCTGGTGAGGGCTATTTTCAATGTATCGACAGCTAACTTTGCAGTAATATTGCTACCACTCAATGTCGCAATTACTGAGCGGTCATAAAGATCGTGTAGCTAGTCAATTTATTTGATGGATGATTCTTCAAATTATATGGACCTTCTTTTGGCCCTTTTTTGATGCTCTTCAAATTAATCGAATGGAATATTCAGTTTATTTGAAATGATGTTTTAGAGGAAAAAGAAAATAATCGCCTTTTTAGACGATTATCCCTGACTCGTTTATTTTGTAGATTGCTTGTGATATTGCTTCGCTGCTGATTGGATCTATCTCGCGCAATAGAGCTGACTTGTTCCAAAATTTGTCTTTGAAATATGATAGTTCCAGTCCCAGCTTCATCAACGGGATGCAAATCCAGTTCCCTTTGGCTGATTTACCTACTATCACTTCGATTTCATTTCCGTCATATCTTAGCTGGAATTCACACTTATCTGGGTTTTGTGAGACTATTACTATCTCGTTGGCCCATGTTTTTTCATCATAGTTGCAGAAGTATTCGATTATCAAATTACTACCTCTTCGATTGTTTCTAGGATTAAATCGGAATCAATTACTTCGATTTTTCTGATTGCTCCGATAAACATTGCCCGGTCACATATCCGATCAATAACCCGACAGGTGCCGTTGGATGCATTGATGATTGCCTCAATTGCATTATCATTGAACACTTCTTGAATTGTTTTTCCGCCTTGGAGCTTGTCTTTGATATAAGCAAGACTTTCACTCTTGTTCAATGGCTCAAGTTTGTAATTGATAATCATTCGCTGGCGCAATGGTTCATGAGCGGTTAATTTCAGGTTCCTTGTTATTGTCGGCAATCCGACCATCAAGACTACAGCATGATCCTTGGAATCCATATCAAAATTGAAGATCATCTTCAAATCATTAAGAATGGCGTTATTCATGTAATTACATTCATCAAAGATAAACACCGGGGTAATCCTTTTTTCGTAAATCAACTGGTTTATGGCTGATTGGATCTCCCTGAACAGATCATTCTTTCGATACCGAGGAGTCAGATCCAGCGACTCAGCTAGTTGCATATAGAACTCCTTGACTGTAAGGGTCGACATTGACAAATAAATTATCTTGTAAGCTGATTTGGGGAGTGTTTTGATATAGTTTCTGATCATGGTTGTTTTGCCATGGCCGGGTTCACCGACTATTAGTCCGAAACCCTTGATTTCAAAAAGGCTGTTAAGGCGTACTTTCAATTCCTGGTATTCACTTGTTTCAATAAATAAATTCTTTGAGTTCTTGATAAACGGATTGAATTCCAATCCATATCTGGTCCAATATTTTTCCATTAATCTTCTCCTCCGCATAATTTTGGCTGCACTCGTTTTACTTTTGAATTGGCGTTTTTATCAAGTAGGTGAATCCGTTCCAGTTCGCCGGTATTCTTGTTGACTATATAGACGTTTTCCAAGTCCGGAGTATATCGGAACATATGCCTTTCACCAGAATAGATATAATCAATCTCGTATTCCCGATTATCTATTTTGATTACCGAATCAGTACTGACAGACCGCTCTACTTCGAACAGGAAAGTGTTGTCGATAAAGTCATCATCAAGCCTTTTGATAAGGTTGCTTTCCTGAAAAAAACGTTGATGAGGTGTCAATCCATTCAAAGACGAATGCACCTTGTTGTTGTAATCATTGATGAACTGGCTTAAATCCTGCTTCAAACCTTCTAGATTGTTTGTGTAATCTTTTATGTTTATTTGGGCGAAGAACTGATCTTTGATCGTCCGAAACACCCGCTCAATTTTTGATTTTCCTTCCGGCGAGTACGGTTTGCAGTAGCTAATGGTTGAATTAATCCTTGCTGCAATCATCTTGATCTGGTGATTTCGATAATTGGAGCCGTTGTCAAACCTGAACATCTCAGGAACTCCATATTTTGTTACCGCACTTTTCATGGTATCCATCAAATTGACTGTGTTGTCATTCAAATACAAATCAAGATGGACGATCATCCTTGAAGCATCATCGATCAGGGCAATCATGTATGTCCGGTTCTTCTTGCCATTAATGGTTATGTAAGGGCCGACCGAACTGTCGCCAGCCCAGTTCATATTGATATGGGGCACTTCGTAGCGACGCATGTCTTTCTTGTTTGAAAGCCGCAATTCCGACTTTATCTGATTGACACATCGGTTAACGGTTGATAGGGAAACATCAGTTTTCTTGATGATTCCTTTCTCAATCAACTTGCCGTATATTACAGTTGCCGGCAATCTAGGATAGGTTGTCTTATAATATTTGATTGTTTCAACGATGTCATCATCCAGTCTTCTTGACTTGCCACAATCACTCCGCTTTTGAGGAATCAATCCATCGAAGCCTTTTTCTTCGTAAGCAGCAATCCATCTGGAGATGGTACTGCTTGAGACAGTGAAATCACGGTTGTCGAAACTCTTATAGACTTTCTTGGTAGCTTCCGTAATCGCCTGATTCTTAGACCATGCAGCATCATAATTTCCGGTAATGATGTCATGAATGATCCGATGGCGCATCAACGCTACGTATTCTTGTTCTTTTTTATCCATATAATACCTCCGTCACCCACTATATACTAATAGAATCGATTATTTAACTCATCCTATGTGGTTGATTGTATACAGGATATTTATGGTATTTCTACATTGCATGAACTGCATCAAATAATTTGAAAAACAGCTTTCAACAAGACGGTTAATATCATTTGATTCAATTCTCAATGACATCAAACGTTGCTGCCAAAAATTGATATACCTGCTCACAACATTATAAATTTCACACTCAGACATATAGGGATTTCGATCAAGAATGGCTTTTAATAGTTTCTGATTATTTTTATGTATGGAAATCTCAACTTGAACAGCCAACGGGATACTTGAATATGGAACCAAACATGAAAGAAGAATTGCATGGGTTCTACCGCAATCCTTGCATCTTAGCCGCATTATCCGCAACCTGAAAAAGCCAAAAGGCAGTTTTACCCTTCGGTTATAATAACCATGAATGATGTGATTACCATTGCATGAGTTGACACAACCGATGGCGTAACGGTTAATATCATTTACAGCTTCGTTATAAAAAGCTTGGAGCTTTGATTCGGAATCGATTTCGAGTAATTTACTCTTGATTTTATCGTTGTGATAAGTTATCATACGTTTGTCTATATGGCAAACGAGAGAAACTACTTGCAGGTTGGGTCTCTCGTTTTTTTCTTTCTATGGAATATTTATCAACAAGGTAACAAAAAAAGAGGTCAGGTTCAACTAATTTGAAGAATAAACATTCAAATTAATTGGCAATGGCCTCTATTTAATTTGCATAAAATCCTAGAAATACTTACCATATAAACTGGCTAGCGACAAGATCGATGATGGTACAGTTGTAGTGGAAACTACCGTCTCTTTGTCTCAAGTACGTGAAGTCAGTGCACCAAATCTTGTTTGGCTTATCTGTAATAAAATCCTGGTTCAGCAGGTTTGGAAATATCTTATTTGCCGGCCCCTTTTTGTAATCAGGCTTTCTTTTGCGGACTATTGATTTTAAACCGAGTTCTCGCAAATATTTATAGATTGTTGCATTGCAATAGTAAATCTTCTTTTGCTTCAAGTAATCATTGATCATACGATAACCGGCGACACCGTTTTCCTCGTGATAGATTTCCACTATTTTACGTTGAATACTGCATTTTTCCTCGCGAGCGTCTCTTTGCTGGTCTTTCAAATAATTATAGTAAGAGTTAGGGTAAAGTTTGAATTTTCTCAACAACCAACGGACTCCAAACTCTTGGTGATATGTTTCAATGAAACGGTATTGTTCTAATCGATTTCCTTTGCAAAGAATGCCGCTGCCTTTTTTAAGAATTCATTTTCCTTTTTTGTAGCTAGCCATTTTATTTGATGCCATCTAACCATAATCTAGTCATAATAAATAAAGGTCAATTCCAAATAATTTGATGAATTTTTCTTCAAATTGCTTGAGATTGACCTTTTGCTTTGTTATTTTATTGGTAATAAATCTAGAGAAAGAAAAAATGAGAGACGCCACCACCAAGCAGTTTCTCTCATTTGCCATATAGACAAGAATATGATAACGTATCACGGAGTAAAAATCAATAATAAATTGATGAAGATTGATTCGCGGGCCAAACTCCAGGCCTATTATAATGAATTGGTTTCCAATATCAATCGTTTTTCCTTGAGTTGCGCTGGTGACTGCCAGGGCAATTTCATAATTCATGGTTATTATAACCGAAGGGTGAAACTGCCTTTTGGCTTTTTTAATTTGAGAATAATGCGGCTAAGATGTAAGGATTGTGGCAGAACCCACGCAATTCTTCTTTCATGTTTGGTTCCATATTCAAGTATCCCGTTGGCTGTTCAAGTTGAGATTTCCATACATAAAAATAATCAGAAACTATTAAAAGCCATTCTTGATCGAAATCCCTATATGTCTGAGTGTGAAATTTATAATGTTGTGAGCAGGTATATCAATGTTTGGCAGCAACGTTTGATGTCGTTGAGAATTGAATCAAATGATATTAACCAACTTGTTGAAAGTTGTTTTTCAAATTATTTGATGCAGTTCATGCAATGTAGAAATACCATAAATATCCTGTATACCATCAACCACATAGGATGAGTTAAATAATCGATTCTATTAGTATATAGTGGGTGACGGAGGTATTATATGGATAAAAAAGAACAAGAATACGTAGCGTTGATGCGCCATCGGATCATTCATGACATCATTACCGGAAATTACGATGCTGCATGGTCTAAGAATCAGGCGATTACGGAAGCTACCAAGAAAGTCTATAAGAGTTTCGACAACCGTGATTTCACTGTCTCAAGCAGTACCATCTCCAGGTGGATTGCTGCTTACGAAGAGAAAGGCTTCGATGGATTGATTCCTCAAAAGCGAAGTGATTGTGGCAAGTCAAGAAGACTGGATGATGACATCGTTGAAACAATCAAATATTATAAGACAACCTATCCTAGATTGCCGGCAACTGTAATTTACGGCAAGTTGATTGAAAAGGGAATCATCAAGAAAACTGATGTTTCGCTATCAACCGTTAATCGATGTGTCAATCAGATAAAGTCGGAATTGCGTCTATCAAACAAGAAAGACATGCGCCGCTACGAAGTGCCCCATATCAATATGAACTGGGCTGGTGACAGTTCGGTCGGTCCTTACATAACCATTAATGGCAAGAAAAACCGAACTTATATGATTGCCCTGATTGATGATGCTTCAAGGATGATCGTCCATCTTGATTTGTATTTGAATGACAACACAGTCAATTTGATGGATACTATGAAAAGTGCGGTCACCAAATACGGAATTCCTGAGATGTTCAGGTTTGACAACGGCTCCAATTATCGAAATCACCAGATCAAGATGATTGCAGCAAGGATTAATTCAACCATCAGCTACTGCAAACCGTACTCGCCGGAAGGAAAATCAAAAATTGAGCGGGTGTTTCGGACGATTAAAGATCAGTTCTTCGCCCAAATAAACATAAAAGATTACACAAACAATCTAGAAGGTTTGAAGCAGGATTTAAGCCAGTTCATCAATGATTACAACAACAAGGTGCATTCGTCTTTGAATGGATTGACACCTCATCAACGTTTTTTTCAGGAAAGCAATCTGATCAAAAGGCTTGATGATGACTTTATCGACAATACTTTCCTGTTCGAAGTAGAGCGGTCTGTCAGTACTGATTCGGTAATCAAAATAGATAATCGGGAATACGAGATTGATTATATCTATTCTGGTGAAAGGCATATGTTCCGATATACTCCGGACTTGGAAAACGTCTATATAGTTAACAAGAATACCGGCGAACTGGAACGGATTCACCTACTTGATAAAAACGCTAATTCAAAAGTAAAACGAGTGCAGCCAAAATTATGCGGAGGAGAAGATTAATGGAAAAATATTGGACCAGATACGGATTGGAATTCAATCCGTTTATCAAGAACTCAAAGAATTTATTTATTGAAACAAGTGAATACCAGGAATTGAAAGTACGCCTTAACAGCCTTTTTGAAATCAAAGGTTTCGGACTAATAGTCGGTGAACCTGGACATGGCAAAACAACCATGATCAGGAACTATATCAAAACACTCCCCAAATCAGCTTACAAGATAATTTATTTGTCAATGTCGACCCTTACAGTCAAGGAATTCTATATGCAACTGGCTGAGTCGCTGGATTTGACTCCTCGGTATCGAAAGAATGATCTGTTCAGGGAGATCCAATCAGCCATAAACCAGTTGATTTACGAAAAAAGGATTACCCCGGTGTTTATCTTTGATGAATGTAATTACATGAATAACGCCATTCTTAATGATTTGAAGATGATCTTCAATTTTGATATGGATTCCAAGGATCATGCGGTAGTCTTGATGGTCGGATTGCCGACAATAACCAGGAACCTTAAATTGACCGCTCATGAACCACTGCGTCAGCGAATGATTATCAATTACAAACTGGAGCCGTTAAACAAAACTGAAAGTCTTGCTTATATCAAAGACAAGCTCCAAGGCGGAAAAACAATTCAAGAAGTGTTCAACGACAATGCCATTGAAGCAATCATCAATGCATCCAACGGCACCTGTCGGGTTATTGATCGGATATGCGACCGGGCAATGTTTATCGGAGCAATCAGAAAAATCGAAGTAATTGATTCCGATTTAATCCTAGAAACAATCGAAGAGGTAGTAATTTGATAATCGAATACTTCTGCAACTATGATGAAAAAACATGGGCCAACGAGATAGTAATAGTCTCGCAAAACCCAGATAAGTGTGAATTCCAGCTAAGATATGACGGCAATGAAATCGAAGTGATAGTAGGTAAATCAGCCAAAGGAAACTGGATTTGCATCCCGTTGATGAAGCTGGGACTGGAACTATCATATTTCAAAGACAAATTTTGGAACAAGTCAGCTCTATTGCGCGAGATAGATCCAATCAGCAGCGAAGCCATATCACAAGCCATCTACAAATTAAACGAGTCAGGGATAATCGTCTAACAGGCGATTATTTTCTTTCTCCTCTAAAACATCATTTCAAATAAACTGAATATCCCATTCAATTAATTTGAAGAACATCAAAAAAGGACCAAAAGAAGGCCCATATAATTTGAAGAATCATCCATCAAATAAATTGACTAGCTACACTTTTTGGCTTCAGCCAATTCTTTTCGAAGGCGTTTAACTTCTTCATATGCATCATTTTCGTTTTGGATTGTTGGATTAGATTGGCATTCTTTGCGGCGTTGTTGCAGCCAGTAAGTAAGGGTACCCTTACCCAAGTTGTATTCTTCGGTTAAACTCTTTTTTGTTCGACCTTCCTCTAGATGAAGGCGGATAATCTTTTCTTTGAACTCAGGTTCATATTTTTGATTTTTCGACATCGGTAACATCTCCTTGTAGTGATTTCATTTTATCAACTGTACCTTGATGTTACAACTTTATTATATCGGCTCATGCCAAACAAGTGAAGAAGCAATGAGTGAATATGAATTGATGATGCAAATTAAGAAGCTCTGCCAGGAAAAGGCAGAACTTGAAAAGGAGAATGACTTCCTAAAAAAATGCAGCGGCATTCTTCGCAAAGGAAATCGATTAGCTGCTCATCGATTCATTGAAAATAATCAAGAACTCTTTGGGTTACGATGGTTGCTTAGAAAGTTTAGTATTTGTCCAAATGCCTATTACAACTATCTCAAAGACACAAAGAAAGATTTTCGTAATAACAAAACCGATATTCACAACGAAATTGAAAGCATCTATCATGAAATTGAGGGAATCCTCGGACATAGAAGTATGCTTATTTTCCTTGCAAGGAAAGACATTCATATCAGCAAAACAACAGTCCACAAGTATATGAATAAGGAATTACGGCTGTTTTGTACCAGCCGTCGAAGAGTGCACTTTTGATCAGCATAGTGGCGAGATACTATTCAATCTATTATCAAATAGAAATAATAGCGGATCGATAATCATAACTTCAAACCTGGTATTCGATAGATGGAATGAAGTATTCAAAGATAAAATACTTACATCAGCTATGGTTGATAGACTAGCTCATAAAGCGCATCTTATCGACATGTCTGGAGAAAGCTATCGGATAAGAGAGACTCAAGACTGGAGAAGTAAAAACTCGCAGCTATAACAACACCAAAAATTTAGGCACCGTCATGATGAAAACCAATTTTACGAGGGTGCCTTTAACTATAAACTAGGTGGCCAAAATTCAACCGGAAAAGTGGTGTCGTTTGGGTTGACAAATACAATTTGAGAAAAGATTTAATCTAGATCTATTTAGGTAGCCCTGTGTGTTAGGATAGTTGTCAGTGAAACACACAAACATTTGTGGTAGTATTAAGTTGCCGCAAAGAAGGAGACCAACTATGAAAAGTCAAACGATTTTTGATAAAAAATGATTCCTGTTTTTGGGCGCACTAAAAAGAGGCTAAATATTCAATTTTTTTGAAATATCCTTTAAATATTTTGGTATTCTTGATTGGTTGTTAATAGTTTGTAGATTACCCTTACCAATTTATTGGCTGTATGACCCAGTGCGTTATAGTGGCTTTTACCTTCGTTAATTTTTTTCGTGTAATACAGATTAAATGTTTTGGCATTTTTTTGAACATTGTTCGCAGCCCATATTAGAGCATATCTAAGCATTGAATTTCCGCGCTTGGACATTCTTGTCGATGAGGCATTGAATTTCCCTGATTGTCTAACTCTTGGATCCAAACCGGCATATGCCAGTACTTTACTTGGATGAGAAAATAAGTTAATATCTTTAATAGAAGAAAGAATCATTCCCGCCTGTACATATCCCATGCCAGGGATTGTCATGATAGGTGAATCAAGAGATTCCACTATACAACGTATCTGGTCCTTGAGTTCCTTCTTCTGATTATCGTAAAGTTCGATTTGAAGAATAGTTAACTGCATTCTTACAGCCAAGGAATCTCTCTGTATGCCAACAGAGTTTTGCGCTAGTTGTTTGAGTCTAAGCGCTTTTTCTCGGCCATACCGGCCGCGTGAATTGTTGTGAAGAATGTTAGTCAGCTTGTCAATTCGAACTTTATTTATTTTCTCAGGAGTCGGATATTCTTTGAGCAATGCAAAAGATGCTTTTCCAAAAGTGCTTTTGCCAAATTCTTTGTGATATTCAGGGAAATTTTGATCAAGATAAGTAATCATTTGAATTTTTGCTCTTGCATTCAATTTTGTAACATCATGGTATGATTTGCATAGATCATACAATTCATTCAGAGTATCGTTCAAAGATATTTCATTACCAAGATTCAAGGTGAGAGCCATACAGATAAGCATAGAATCGATTTTATCATTCTTGGCATCACGCATTTGGGTTTTTCTAAGAGCGTGGGTCTGCAAAGGGTTGATGATAACGACCCGAAATCCGTTGATCAATAAAAAATTACTTAAATTATTGGAATAGTGAGCTGTTGACTCCATTCCAAATACGATGTTTTCTTTGTCAAAGTCATTGACTTTAGACATAAGAAGTTCGAAACCTGCCTTGTTGTTTTCAAAAGGAAAAGCTTTTTCAAAAACCTCACCGTTTGAATCGACAATCGAGGCGAAATGTAAGTTTTTGGCAATATCAATGCCTACAAGTTTTTTTGCCATGAAAAAAGACCGCCTTTCTAAAATGTTTTGACACAAGATAGAAACCATCGGCGACCTATTCTCATACACTTGCTAGAAATAAAAGTTCAAAGACTTATCCAACTAATTAAAGATAAAATAGACCGATGGATTTACTCTCCAGGAAGTAGTCACGCTACAGTATACATTAAAATGTACTCATGTCTATTTCATCATAAAATATCAAGAATAATTATGAAAGGAAAAGTATGATACTTGTATCTATTTTGTGTACAAGTTAATCATACAAGCTGATAACATGAAATATAGTAAAGAATTCAAAGATTCACTAACCCGGAGGATGCTTCCTCCCAACAATGAAGCAATCAGTGAGATTTCAAAAGAAGAAGGCATCTCTGAACAGACCCTTCGAAATTGGAGAAATAAAGCTCGTGCTGGAGGTGTTGCTGCTCCTGGAAATGATGCTGTTTCAGATAAATGGAGTACCCAGGATAAATTTCTAATAGTTGTTGAAACTTCAAGCATGAATGAAACTGAACTAGCTGAGTATGCGCGTAAAAAAGGTCTCTACGTTGAGCAAATTCTAGCCTGGAAAGACGCTTGCATGAACGCCAATGGTGGTGTTGCTCAAGAAGCTGCACGCTTAAACAAAGAACTCAAAGTTACTGAAAAAGAAAACAAACGATTAGAGAAGGAACTCACTAGAAAGGAAAAAGCTCTGGCCGAAACTGCTGCACTTCTAGTTTTAAGAAAAAAGGCAAATGCGATTTGGGGGGATCCCGAGGACGAATGATTAGTACCTCAGATCGCATTAAAGCCATTGCACTAATCGAAGCTGCTGTGGAAAGTGGTGCCAAACTCTTCAATGCCTGCAAAGAATTAGGGATTACGGAACGTACGTATTACCGCTGGATGAAGCAGTTGAAAAACATTGGTACCATCGAAGATTTACGACCGACAGCCAAGAGACCGGATCCAGCCAACAAGCTTACAACAGATGAACGTAATGAAATCATTGATACAGTAAATAAGCCTAAATTCGCCAGTATGCCTCCTTGTGAGATAGTTCCCGCTCTAGCCGACCAAGGCAAATATCTTGCTTCAGAATCAACGTTTTACAGAGTGTTGAAAGAACAAAAGATGCAAAACCATCGAGGACGTAGTGAAGAACCGAAGAAGCGGCCAATTTCTACTCATGTGGCGGTTGCGCCCAATCAAATATGGATGTGGGATATTACTTATCTCAACGGCCCAATCAAGGGAAAATTCTACTATCTTTACCTGATATCAGACTTGTACAGCCGTGATATTGTTGGTTGGGAAGTATGGGAAGAAGAATCAGCTGAACATGCCAGCGAACTCATCAGACGAACTGCACTGTCACAACGTGTATTATCAACTGATCCGCTTGTATTACACTCGGATAATGGGAGTCCGATGAAGGGAGCTACGATGCTTGCGACGCTATATCAACTCGGCATCACGCCATCAAATAGCAGGCCAAGAGTCAGCAATAACAACCCGTATGCCGAGAGTCTGTTCAAGACATTAAAGTTCAGACCAAATTATCAACCCAAAGGATTCCGAAGCCTTGATGATGCGCGTTTGTGGTGCGCCAACTTCGTTAACTGGTATCGATATGAACATCATCACAGCGGAATCAATTTTCTCACACCTGCTCAACGTCATAATGGTGAAGGCGAGTTAGTCATGGATAATCGTCGTAAAGTTTATGAAGCTGCAAAATCAGCCCATCCCGAAAGATGGAATGGTAGAAATATCAGGAATTGGACATTGCCAAATGAAGTATTTCTAAATCCAAATCAATAAACTAAAGAAAATATTTCTCTATATAAACTAAAAATATAGAGTTTTACTGACAACATACTTGACATTTACCGGTAGTGGTATTACAAAAAAGCTTGACCATTACACTCCTATCAAATTCTATAAGTAATTCTACAGCTTTTAATCTAATATCATATTAAAACATTAAACTGATAGCATAAAATATTTTGTTCGCCCCCCGAGCTTTACAAGTTCAATATACTGCTAAAGTTTATTTCATTTTAACAATATTTTACTGTTATTACACAAAATAATACCTTGCTGACAGACATACGCTATAATATACTTTTAAATGTGAATTTCAAATAATCAAATTGTTACTGAATCACGTAACTATACAGTCGTAGGTTAATTCAGGTAGCGTCAATATTTTTGTGTAGATTTGTAAAATTAGTTCTCATCAATGATTTACTTTTCTAACAGGAACCACTCTTCGTAAGTGATGCCTTTGAATCCTTTGTGAACGCGGCTCATGAACTTTTGGTTATACTGTTCAAATTGAGAAACTATATATTTCTCGGCCGCCTGTTCATTAGGAAATTGTTCTTTGGTTTTGATTTTCCGTTTCAGTTGTTTATTGTACCCTTCAATCAAATTGGTTGTATAGATACTTCTTCTAACAGATGCCGGATACAGATAAAAAGTGAATAAATTGGAATTGTTTTCTAATGATTTTGCTACCCGAGGATATTTCTTTCCCCATTTGTCAATAAAGGATTCCAATTCTGATTGGGCTGTTTCAGCATCATTAGAGTTATAAACAACTTTAAAATCTTTAGCAATTTCGCTTCGATCTTTAACTCTTACTTTGGAAACTATGTTCCGAGAAACGTGCACGATGCAACGTTGGATCCTTGCCATTGGGAAAGTGTCTTCAATGACTGCTTCCACACCAGAAAGCCCATCAGTACAAAACAAGGCGACTTCTTCTATTCCTCGTTGCTTGAAATCTTCAAGCAACTCTTGCCATATGGTGGCAGATTCTGTAGGAGCGATTGAGTATCCCAATATTTCTTTTGTTCCTTCCAAAGTAATCCCAATGGCAATGTGAATAGCTTCTTTAGCCACTGTATCACGACGTAATGGAATAACCGTAGCATCAGTATAAATTACCGCATATTGCTTGTTTAAAGGGCGTTTCTTGAAAGCGTCGATATGGGTGATCACTTCTTTGGTAATATTTGATACTGTCTGTTTTGAATACTGTTTCCCGTAGATAGATTCAACAGTTTTGACGATGTCACTATTGGTCATTCCAGTATTGAACAAATCAATTACTGTGTTAGTAGTAGCGAGATCGTTACGTTGATATTTCGGTACCAAAGGCGAATTAAATTCACCGTGTCGATCACGGGGAATCTTGAGATTCAACACACCATACTTGGTGTTGTAATCACGCTCATAGAATCCGTTTCTAGAGTTGGAATTTTCTGATCTGTCATATTTTTCGTAATCAAGAAATACGGTCAGTTCAGATTTAAGAATATCATTAATAGCTTTTTCAAGTTCGCTTCTGAAAAGTTCTGAAACGACTTGTTCAAAAGCTTCCAAATTATTGTCATTTGAGATTAGACTTCTAAGTAGAGATGATGTAAAATAGTTCATGGGTATAATCCTTCCGTAGATTGTTTTCGCAGAACTAATTTTACAGGGGTTATACCATTTTTGCTACTTAAAAGCTGAAATTCAATTTACACAAAATATTTTATACTATCTTAATTCATAAGTAATATAATAAGCTAATGATTCATTTTGTAGTATTATATATTGATTTTAATTAAAAGAATCATGTACTTATAAATATCATTTTTTTCATTTGTTACAGGTAGTTTATAATATTTTCAAGGTTATATAGGGGGACACATTATTATGAAAAAAGATTCAAAAATTTATGTTGCAGGTCATCGAGGGATGGTTGGTAGCGCCATTTGTAGAGAATTATTAAAACAAGGGTATACTAATATAATAACTAGAACAAGCAAAGAATTGGATTTGATTCGTCAAGATTTAGTTGAAGATTTTTTTGAAAAAGAAAAACCAGAATATGTTTTTTTAGCGGCAGCAAAAGTAGGTGGGATAATGGCTAATTCTCAATCATTGGCTGATTTTATGTACGAGAATATGATGATGCAAATGAATGTGATAAATGCTGCTTGGAGACATGGGTGTAAAAAATTGCTATTTTTGGGTTCTTCATGCATTTATCCTAGAATGGCACCACAACCAATGAAAGAAGAGTATCTGCTGACAAGTGAACTTGAGAAAACTAATGAAGCTTATGCATTGGCGAAAATCAGCGGATTAAAGTATTGCGAATATTTGAACCGTCAATACGGAACAGATTTTATAAGTGTTATGCCTACAAATTTATATGGTCCGAATGACAACTATCATCCAACTCATAGTCATGTATTACCGGCATTAATTCGCCGTTTTCATGAGGCAAAAAAGAATGGACTGGATGAAGTAATATGTTGGGGTGATGGTTCGGCTCTTCGTGAGTTCTTATATGTTGATGACTTAGCAGATTTTTGTATATTCCTAATGGATAACTATAGTGGAAATGAAACTGTTAATGCTGGAACTGGTAGAGAATTATCGATTAAGCAATTAACTGACTTAGTTTCTAGAGTAACAGGTTTTGAAGGTGAGATTAAATGGGATACTGCAAAACCAAATGGAACACCGCGCAAATTGCTAGATGTTTCTAAAAGTAGAGATCTTGGATGGGAACATAAAGTCGACCTTGAAGAGGGTGTTAGACTAGCATATCAAGATTTCTTGAACAGTAAAGTGAGAGCTGAAAGATAATCTGATTTTTTCATTGTTATTGAATAATTACAATACAATAAATCAATTATCTTAGAAAGTATTTTTGATTTTTATTAGAACTCATTTTTCGATGAAATTATTGGATGTGAGTTTTATTTTTATGTAAAAATAATGTCAAGTTTCAGAGAATTTTTAAATTAGAAACGGAGTTCTTATGCATATAAAACCAAGCAATACTAAGGTTAAAATTTATATTCCTGACATTATAGAAGATTATAGAGGATGTCTATCGATTCCATTTGATAATTGAGTTCTAAGGGATTTGGCTGTTGAATTTGAGATTAGACAAATTAATCAGGGCTACAGCAAAAAAATTAATACTTTAAGAGGTTTACATTATCAAGAAGGTATATATGCTCAGGCAAAAATGATATCATATTTGGCAGATGGTTTGTATTCTATTGCGTTAGATGTTAATCCAGACAGTTCCACATACAAGCAGTGGCATGGAGAAATTTTATCTTTTGAGAATAAGAAAATCATGTATATACCTCGTGGTTTTGCACATGGATATGTGTCGCTTGAAGAGGATCTTGAAATAGGTATGGATTGGCATATTGATTTGATAAGCATAATCATATCTGATAAAGATAAGAATGCAAAGTTCTTAAATGAAATAAATATGTCAGAAGATTATTTATAAAAAGAGGAGAATATTCATATGTTAAGCGCTTTAATTATGGCCGGTGGAAGAGGAACTCGTTTCTTTCCTTTGTCGACCGATGAACATCCCAAACAGTTTTTGAATCTGATTGGCGAAAAAACAATGATCCAGATGACGGTTGACCGTCTTTTGAAAATAATGCCGATTGAACAGATTTTCATCGCTACCGGTGACAAATATGTCAATCTTACCAAAGAACAACTGCCGGACTTGCCTGAGGAAAATATTCTGGTAGAACCAGTTGGCCGCAATACGGCGCCTTGTGTGGTATTTGGGGCGATACAGGTCAATGCCAAGTTCCCTGGTGGGAACTCGGTGGTTCTTCCTTCTGATGCTTTGATTCAGGATGTCGAAGAGTTCTGCAACGTTCTCAAAGCCGGGGATGCTTTCCTTAATGAGCATCAAGAATCGGTTGTGACAATCGGAATCGAACCAACCCGTCCGGAAACCGGATATGGTTACATCAAACAGACTGCCAACCAGACTGAAGTCAGCGGTTATTCAATCAAACAGGTTGAACGTTTTGTCGAAAAGCCTGATTTGGATACGGCCAAAGAGTACCTTGAAGAAGGTGGTTATTTCTGGAATGCCGGAATCTTCATGTGGAATGTCAACTATGTTGAAAAACTGGCTCAACTCCATATGGCGGACACTTATGCAAAATTAAGCGAAATCGGATCAGTATCATCAGCCGGGTTCAAAGACCGTTTGTTTGACATTTATCCAAACTGCGAATCGATTTCAATCGATTATGCCATCATGGAAAAAATCAACACCATCAACGTGATCCCAGGATCATTCGGTTGGGATGATGTGGGAACCTGGGCAGCCTTGGAAAGATATCTGCCTAAAGATGAAAACGGCAATATCACCAAAGGGAAGTTCTACGTCGACAATGCCAAGAACAATATCATTTTCTCGACCAAAAAAGAAATCGTCTTTTTGGGAATGGAAAATGCCTTCTTCATCGAGGCTGAAGATATGATCGTAGTGGGAACAAGAGAACAATTGGCTCAGGTCCATGAGTTAAGAAATAGATAATAAGTTAATGTTTCGTTAAACTATAATAACGCATATTTATTTATGTCACTTCGGAGAATTATCAAATAATTTTGTGATAGATTGAGGGGAAATTAATGGTTAGTTTTACAAAGAATGATACACTTTTTATAAAAGGCCTTACGATAATTATGTTAGTAAGCAATCATGTTTATGGAATGCCAGAATGGATATACGATCAAAATAAATATTTTGGTCTTTCAATTGGAATGAGAACCATTTCTTCATATTTTGGTGGCTTTTCAAAGATTTGTGTTGCTGTTTTTGCATTTTTAACTGGTATAGCAATGTTTTACATGTATTCGGTTAAAACGAGAAATGCTTACAAACATTCATTAAAACGATTAATCCCTTTAATGTCAACATATTGGTTTGTTCTGATTTTTATTTACATTCCAATCATGTATTTAACTAATACTTTGTATTTTGATATTAGAGACTTTGTACTTAATTTTTTCGTGTTGAGAACTGATTATATTCCGGTCGCATGGTATCTTCGTTTTTACTTGCAAATAGTATTTACTTTTCCGCTAATTGATTATATCATTGGTGCACTTTCACATATTTTGGCTGATAAATTGAATTCAGTATTCAAGACACAAATAGCATTATTTGAATTGTTTATTCTTACGGTCGTTGTTTTTATGCTTAGATTTCTGATAATTCAATTTAGTTCTGGAATATTTACATCTTATTTGTCGGAATATTTAGAATTTCTACCAATCGTATTAAGCGGTTATATTTTAACAAAATATGATTTAATTGTAAGTATTATGCGGCCAACTCATGATTATTTTATAAAAAGAAAGATTTTATTTATTCCAGTGGGATTAACTATTTTTTTATGTGTTTTTGCTTGTAGAGGTATCTTCAAGTCGGTTTATAATTTTAACCTTGACTACATATAGGCCCCAATTGTCGTTTTATTAATATGGTGTTTTAAAAATATATATAAACCTATTATAATTGTTAGGTTGTCAGTTTTTTTAGGGAAATTTTCTACTGAATATTGGTTCTTACATGCAATTTTCTTTGTAAGTGGACCGATAGTTCAGTTTATTGCATACTGGCCAAAAATTGACATAATAATCTTGGTATGGGTTTTTGTTTTACTTACACCATTATCACTAGTCATTAGGCATATTATAGATTTTACTACACGTTATATTTATGTTATATCTAAACTGATAATTTTGCATCACACCAAATTAAATATAAGTAGAGGTAAGTGATTTTGGAATACATGGACGTATACGAAAAGTGGCTCAAAGCTCCTTTGACAGATGAATTGAAAGCAAAAATCGAATCTTTAAGCGAGATCGAAATCAAGGAGATCTTCGGATCCAAATTGAAATTCGGTACCGGTGGAGTCCGCGAAATCATGGGAGTGGGACCATCGAAGCTGAATGTCTTCACCATCAGAAAACTGGCTGAAGGTCTGGCTAACTATATCAATGCCTATGTCGGCGATCATAACAAATCAGCGGTTATCGCCTATGACAACCGCCGTCATTCTAAGGAATTCGCGAAAATCGTGGCATCGGTGTTGGCCAATCATGAAATCAAGGTCTACCTGTTCGATGATTTGCGACCGACTCCGGAATTGTCATTTGCGATTCAGGAGTTAGAGGCTTTTGCGGGAGTGGTCATCACTGCCAGCCACAATACCAAGGAATATAACGGATTCAAGGTCTACAACCATTATGGAAACCAATGTGTGGTCCATGAAACCAACCGGATTTATGAATACATCACAATGGTTGAAGATGGTTTTGATGTTGAAATGGCCTCAAAGGAAAAAGAACTCCAATACATCGAGTATATCGGTGAAGAGATCGACAACAAGTACTATCAACTGCTTGACAAGGTCAAATACAATGAGGTCGATTATCAGGCAACCAAGATTGTTTTCTCATCTCAACATGGGACTTCATTCGTGCCGGTAACGACCATGTTCGACCGTCGCGGAGTCAATTATGAAATCGTCGAGGAACAATGTTTCCCATCAACCGAGTTTGTCAACACGCCCAATCCGAATCCGGAAAACATCCATGCTTTCGATATGGGAATCGCGCAGGCTAAAAAGAACAATGCCAAGTATGTGATTGCCACCGATCCTGACTGTGACCGGTTGGGAATCGCGGTGGAGCATGAAGGTGAATTTGTTTTTCTGACCGGAAATCAGACTGGAGCAATCCTGCTTGAGTACATTTTGGGGACCTTGGAAAAACAATGTAGACTGACTAATGACACCATCATTTTCGATACGGTCGTTACCAGCAGTTTGGGGAAAGTGATCGCCCAAAATTATGGCATAAAAAACCAGACCACCCTGACTGGATTCAAATTCATCGGGGAGTTGATCTGCGAATATGAAAGAACTAATGAGTTCGACTTTGTCTTCGGATACGAGGAATCATATGGTTACCTGTTTAGTGGAATCTCAAAAGACAAGGATGCCGTGCAGTCTTGTATGGTTTTAGCCGAAGTGGCCAACTATTATGCATCCCAAGGCAAAGACCTGGTCGATGCCTTGCATGATATCTATGAAAAATACGGTTACTATATCGATGTCAACAAGTCGAAGAAACTGAAAAATGCCGGAATTGTGGTCAACAACCTGCGCAAGCAGCGGCTTAACCGGATTGCCGGATACAAAGTGGTCAAAGTCGAAGACTTCGCCAACGAAAATGTCTTCGTCCGTCATTCATATAAAATCCTGCCCAAATCAAACGTCTTGAAATATTATCTTGAAGACGGATCGTGGTTTGCGGTAAGACCGAGTGGAACCGAGCCGAAATGCAAGTTCTACTATTGTGTCATCGGGGCAACCAAATATGAAGCCGACAATAAACAAAAACAGCTTGAAGCCGAGCTGATGAGCATCATTGAAACCAAGGAAGAAAAGAAAGTAGCCTTCATCACCGGAGTGAGCGGTCAGGATGGTTTCTATCTTTCACGCTTCTTGCTTAACAAGGGCTATGAAGTCCATGGGATGATGCGTCGTTTCTCGAACAACGACAATGATCTTGAAGGGGAAATCCTGGAAGGCATCGAAAACAAATCGTTCTATCTTCATTACGGGGATCTGACGGATGGAACCAATGTCAACCGTCTGATTGAACAGATAAAGCCGGATGAAGTTTACAACCTGGCTTCACAGTCGTTCGTTTCGACTTCTTACGAGATTCCCGAATACACCAATGATGTCAACTCATTGGGGGCGATCCGGATTCTCGATGCAATCCAAAAATCGAAACTGAATGCCAAATATTTCCAAGCTTCATCATGTGTCATGTATGGTGACAATCTGGAAACCGTACCTCAAAGTGAAACGACAGCTTTCGCGCCGAATTCACCATACGGAATTTCGAAACTTAATGCCTATTGGACTACGGTGATGTACCGCAAGTCATATAATATCTTCGCCTGCAATGGAATCATGTTCAATCATGAATCACCACGACGCGACAGCAAATATGTGACCCGTAAAATCACCAAAGCGGTAGCCGACATCTATAACGGCCGTCAGGACAAGCTGACTCTGGGGGACCTGGATTCCAAAAGAGACTGGGGCTTTGCCGGGGATTATGTGGCAGGAATGTGGCTGATGCTCCAGGAAGCAATTCCGGGTGACTATGTCCTTTCAACCAATGAATCCCACAGTGTCCGCGAGTTCGTGGAACTGGCCTTCAAGACAGTGGGAATCGAAATCGAGTGGCGCGACAAGGGTATTGATGAAAAAGGTTATGACAAACAGACCGGAAAACTGCTGGTCGGTATTGATTCGAAATATTTCCGGCCATCAAGTATCAAAGAACTTCGTGGCGACAACACCAAAGCAACCAAGACCCTGGGATGGAAACGAGATGTTTCGTTCGAAGACCTGGTGAAATTGATGGTCAATGCAGATATTTAATACAGTTCTTAAGAAATAGTAAATATCCGACAAAAGTAACAAATAATATTCACTAGAGTAACTAAATATGGTAAAATGAACAAAATTTTTTTTAAAGTAGTATTTGTAAGTAACACAAAATTGGGGAGACAGACTTTTATGAAAAAAGCGTTAATCACAGGTGTAAATGGTCAGGATGGATCATATCTGGCTGAATTATTATTGGAAAAGGGATATGAGGTTTACGGTATCATGCGTCGTAAATCAGTGGTCGACTATGGAAATGTCGAACATCTCAAAGATAAAATCAATTTCATTTATGCGGATATGACTGACATGGTATCCCTGATTAGAGCGATGGAAATTTCGCAGGCTGACGAAGTGTATAACCTGGCGGCCCAATCATTTGTAGGAACTTCATGGGAACAACCGATCACTACTGCTGAGATCGATGGTATCGGAGTCACCAACATGCTTGAAGCAATCAGACATGTAAAACCGGAAGCAAGATTCTATCAGGCGGCCACTTCGGAAATGTTCGGGAAAGTTCAAGAAATCCCTCAAACTGAAAATACGCCATTCTATCCAAGAAGTCCTTACGGTGTTGCCAAAGTTTACGGATTCTGGATTACAACCAACTACCGTGAATCATTTGATATGTATGCCTGCAGCGGTATCCTGTTCAACCATGAATCGGAAAGACGCGGTAAGGAATTCGTTACCCGTAAAATTACTGATGCGGTTGCTCGAATCAAACTGGGAGTGCAGGATGTCTTGGAACTTGGAAACATGGATTCAAAACGTGACTGGGGTCATTCAAAAGACTATGTTTACGCAATGTGGTTAATGTTGCAACAAGACAAGGCTGATGACTATGTGGTAGCTACCAACGAAACCAGAACTGTCCGTGAATTCGTAGAAGCGGCCTTCAAACACGTCGGAATCGAAGTGGTCTTCGAAGGCGAAGGTGTAGATGAAGTCGGAAAAGACAAAGCGACTGGAAAAGTCATTGTCAAAGTAAATCCGGTATTCTTCAGACCTGCTGAAGTTGAACTGTTGATCGGTGATCCAGCTAAAGCGGAAAAAGAATTGGGATGGAAACGTGATATCTCATTCGATGAACTGGTTGAAAGAATGGTTAAAAACGATCTTAAACTGGTTGAAAGAGAAATCAAAATCGCATATATTTAAAAGCATGTACATTAATATTTAATATGTTGAATTGTTTTAAATTTTGCGTAGATGTATTTTGATCTATCAGAATTTTTGCTTGAGTAGATTTATTATTCCATCACGAAAAAATTTCTCAATAACTATCCAAATATTTCTAATCAATAGCGTTTCTAAAATATTTGGAAACGCAGGTTAAAATACTCAATATTAATACTAAGTAATAAAATAGGAGGGGTTATGTTCGAATTTATTATAGTTATGAAGGCGTTGGCTTGTGTATTAATCACAAACTCTCATCTTGATGAAGTTTATCCAATAGCGGCTATTGCAACAGGGGGAGCATTGGGAAATTCACTTTTTTTCTTGGCATCTGGATTTATCATGGTAAATATTAGGGAACCTTTTAAAGTTTGGATAACCAAACGATTTGTAAGGATATACGTACCGTTATTAATTATTGAAACTATAACTATTTTTATTAGTTACGATTCTTTGGAACCTCAAATTTTATTTAATGAGTTTGTTTTGCCAACTTCATACTGGTTCTTACCAGCATATATTGTCTTTTGCTTATTTTATTACATGATTTTTTCTTCTGGTTTAAAGTTCAAGTTTAATTTATTAGCACCATCATTGATTTTTATCTATGCAATTATTTACTTAACTTTACTAGATACAAGTGTATGGACGGTCGAGTCTGGATACTTTAAATGGCTTCCTTATTTTACTATCATGATCGCTGGAGGTTATATACGCAATAATATTGCAATTTTTAATCGTATTAAATTATCAACAATTTTAGTTATATTTTCAACATTTAGCATTTTTTTTGTACTTATAAAATTTGTTATGATGAAGTATGCGTTTTTAATGCACTTCCAGTTCACAGTTCAATTAACTACCTTCATATGGGCTTTTTCAATAATGATGATTTTATATAGGATGGAGGCAATATTCACCCATATAAGCAATAAATTTATTATGAAATTATGTTTTTATCTATCTTCTAGAACCTTGGAAATATATCTAGTGCAAAGAATCGTTATTATGAATTTTAAAGACCATGTTTTCCCAGTAAATTTCTTGATTATTACTATATTAATTATTTGCTTTGCTGAAATTTTAAGCTATGTAAGTAACAAAGTGCAAAAGCTCATAATATCGAAAATATAGTAAATATGATTTTTACTTGTGATTTAATGTGTTTAGTATGAAATACTTTTATATAGGAAAGTATTAAAATAAATGGATACAATTTTAATAGATAATTAAGATTATTATTAATTTAACCAAATGAGATTTTATGCCTTCTGAATAAGTATAATTGAACGTTCAGCTGTAAAAAATTGTATAATTTGAAAGATATAGTAAACAAATATGCATAATCTTATCATGATGGACAATCTATAGTAATCATAAAATGTAGCTCATTTATCATCATATAATTAAAATAATATGAAAGGAAAGGATGATTAATTTTTACAAATGGATTCAAATTAATCATTCAATGTAAGTATGAAATCACTAATACTTGGTGGAATGGGATTTGTAGAACCTTTTTTGGAAAAAGAACTCTTGAAACTTGGTGGTATGGAAGTCCTTATCACCAAAAGTAAGGATACTAATTATGCTAGTGAATTGAGTAACGTTATCAATTTTGATATATTAAATCAAGGTGAAGTAATAAACGTTTTGGCTGAATTCAAACCGGACTGGATTTTCCAATTAGCCGGCCAATCTTCAGTAGGACAATCATGGGAAAATCCAAGTCAAACTGTTGATATTAATATCAAAGGAACATTAAACGTTCTTGAAGCAATAAAAGATCTGGATTATAAACCAAGAGTCCTCTTAGTTGGTACTGGAGATGAATATGGTCAAATTGAACAAAGCAATTTATCGATTAACGAAGAGAGCAATACTCGTCCTGGTAACGTTTTTGCAGCAACTAAAGCTTTCCAAAGCAAATTGGCTAACATTTACTGTGATGCCTATGGCTTAGAAATTATGTCTGCCAGAACATTTAACTATATCGGTCCGGGTCAGGAATCGGTTTTTGCAATTGCAAACTTCTGTCAACAAATTGTCGATATTGAAAAGGGAGTGCAAGATCCAATCATAAAGGTTGGTAATTTGACTGCAAGGCGTGACTTCACCGATATTCGTGATATTGTAAAAGCGTATGTTCTTTTGATTCAAAATGGTCATGCCGGTGAAATATATAATGTAGGAAGTGGAAGGGCAATCGCGCTTGATGAAATTTTAGATACAATTCTAAAGCATGCACAAGAGGAAGTGACTATTACGGTTGATCGTGATAAGTTAAGACCGATAGATATCCCGGTTATTGAAGCGGATATAACAAAGTTGAAGAATAATATCAACTGGCACCCTGAATATTCTATTGAGGCTACCATAGTAGAGATGTTAGAATATTTGAGACAAGGTGAATAGTAAAAGTGAAAGTTGCAGTATTTGGAACAGGATATGTTGGATTATCAATTGCAGTTTTGTTGGCTCAATATAATGAAGTATCAGCAGTAGATATTATTGAAGAAAAGATAAAATGCTAAATGAAAAGAAATAACCCATCATTTGGATACGGTGGATATTGCTTGCCTAAAGATATAAATCAATTATTGGCTAACTAAATTTATGTAACCCAAAACAGGATTCAAGCAACTGTTGATTCCAACCGGACTAGAAAAGTACATATGCTAATATAATCATTGAACGTTAACCTAAGATTGTTGGGGTGTATCGCTTGAAGATGAAAACTGGTTCTTATGATTTCAGAAAATCTGAGATTCAAGGTATCACGAAACGAATTAAAGGAAAAGGTATCAAGTAGTAGTCTATGAATCAACATTGAAAGAAGAAAATTTCTACAACTAACGAGTTATTAATGATATGGTCGAATTGTTAGAAGATTTCTGACGTGATAATTGTCAATCGAATGGAAGAGGCGTTGAATTTAATCGAGGATTAATCTATTCAATAAATCTTTATTATAGAGACTAGAAAACGATAAATATGAATTTACTAGAAAAATGGAATTTATTGAATTTCTTGGTGTAAGTTTCTACATTTTTAATTTTATCGCTTATTGATGCATCTAAAATTTGAATAATTAAAAATAGTATTACATAATTAATATTATTTGTAGTCACATTAATTGTCTGATTATTATTTGAATTTTAACTTAAAGAAAATTCTTTATGAAAAATATATTTGGAGGTCATTTATATGATTAAATATCGAATGGATTATATGGATAAATTACGGGGTTTAGCAATTCTTTTAGTTGTTATGGGCCATGTAGCAGAAAAATCATATGGAATAAACGATGTTTTTTTTAATCGTTTCTATGGTAGTATACATTTGCCTATTTTTATGTTCATAAGTGGCTACTTTATTGTCAATGGGGAAATTATTTATTCTATTGGGGCTTTTTTATCTTCAATTGTTAAGAAAATTACTAGATTGATGATACCATTTGGATCATTCAGTTTAATTTATCTCTCGGTTTCTGGCTTTGAAATTAGCAAGATAGGAATCTATTGGTTTTTACCAGCGTTATTTTATTCGTCATTAATTACAATTATCTTAAGGTTTATTTTCAGAAAGAAAATATTATTCATTTTTTCGATGCTATTAACATGGAGTTTATGTGTTTTTTTATATGAAAAAGGTTTACTCTTTTTTTTGCCATTTGGATTATATTTTATTAAAATGTTCCCTTTTTTTACTTTTGGTATAATATTTTATTATTATCAAGATATAATAATTAATAAAAAAATCTTTACTTTATCGCTATTATTATATTTTGGGTTGTGGCTTTTAAACTCAAATTTTGTATTTAACTTTAAAATACAAGGATTTTTTGTATGTATACTTCTAACTAATTTATTTAAGTATTATGATGCTAGATTACCTTCCTTCTTAATGATTTTTGGAAAAAATACCCTTCCAATTTACATGTTACATTATTTCTTTCTTCCAAATTTGTTGCCAATAGGAGCAATAATTTCCTCTTTTTGTGCTAATAATCAAGTACTAAATAGTGGTAATTTTTTAATTCTAGCATTGACAACATTTGCATTTTCGTTTGTTATAATATATTTTAGTTTAGCAGTAGTATACATACTCAGATATTCAAGATTTTTGAGTTTAATTTGCTTAGGGGAAAGAACGAATTTATAATATTTCGCGGGAATGTCTTATATCGCTTGTAGTAGTATATTGAACTTGTTGCGCTCGGGAATACGGAGCTATTTTGGACCTACATCGGTCGACCCCAGACTTCTTCTGTAATATACGGACTCACGCCTACAATTCGATGTGATTTTAAAACATCAATGGCCTCGACAACCTACCACTGTTCTATTAGACGCATACGATAATGAAATGAAAATCTGTTAAGTTAATTTTTTATTTCATTTATGTCAAGGCTTCTTAAATAGTTTGATATATCAATTAGAGTTAATATTGGAAGAGTAAGTATTTTATTTATATTAACAATTGAAATATTGTATTCTGAATCAATGTTTTGTAACAATACTAATATCTCAATTACCGACTCGAGTTCAAGAGATTTAATCGTGTTTTATTCATTGACTAGGAAATTTTTCATTAAAATCACCTCCTTCAATAATATATACTATTTGAGCTACAATATTACTTCAAATTATATTATTTGAATTTTTAAGTTGTTAAATGACGGATGAATTTGGAGTAGGTAGGGTTGCCCTGTGTGTTAGGATAGTTGTCAGTGAAACACACAAATATTTGTGGTAGTATTAAGTTACCGCAAAGAAGGAGCTGACAACATGAAATATAGTAAAGAATTCAAACAACAAATGGTAAATTTATACCGTAGTGGAAAACCGCTAAGCGAGATTATCAGAGAGTATGATTTGACACCCTCATCATTTGGGAAATGGATTAGACAGTCCAGTGACAGCGGATCTTTCAAAGAAAAAGATAATCGCAGTCCTGAAGAAAACGAGTTAATCCGGCTACGCAAGGAAAACCAAAAATTGAAGATGGAAAATGATATTTTAAAGGTATGCGTCAAATAGAGCGGTGGAAAAATATTTAATGGTATGCAAAAAGGAATCCATGGGACAGTTTGTTACCGTCTTGGGATTCCTTTTTTGAGGCCCTTAATCTCCTTCGCGGTCAATTGTATGGTAAGCGTCAAATAGAAGGCACCTACAAATGAAAAGAGCCCCAGTGTATAATGGGCTCAGTTGGATATTTACGTTGATGCACTAAAAGATCATATTTCTATGATTTTTTAGTGATATACAGTTCTTTTGGCAGTTTTGCCCACGGCATTACTGTTTCCAATGATTTTTCATCAGTTATATCCAGATCCGGCAAACGGTCTAGGATATACTGGAAATAATCATATGGTTTGAGATTGTTCATTTTGGCTGACTCAACCAAGCTGTAAATGTAGGAACTGCTATTGGCACCTTTAACTGTATTCATAAACAGCCAATTCTTGCGGCCGACAGTGAACGGTCTGATGATGTTTTCAGCTGCATTGTTGCTGATATCTATTCTCCCATCACTAATATATGTTCTCAACTTTGATTCTTGATTGTAAGCATAGTTGATTGCTTCGCCTAAATGAGATTTAGGTAGAGCAACCTTTTTAAGTTCATGGATTTTTTTGAAGAATTCATTCACTTTCTTCAATGACTTTTCCTGCCGAATTTTGGTCAGTTTGTCATAATCGCAATCTTTGTGCTTTCTCTCTATGGCGAACAGCTCGTTGATCATTGCGAAACATTTATATGTCTCGGTAGACTCAAGATTGACATTTTTAGGAACCAGATCCAAAGCTTCTTTGAATTTCCTTCTAGCATGAGCCCAACAACCTGCCTGAGTTACACCTTCGACTTTGTCATATGCCTGGTAACCGTCTGATATCAAAACTCCTTTGAAATCTTCAAGGTAATTAACGGCGTGCTTATGGGCGCGGCTTGGCTCGTAGTTAAACAGTACGTATTGATTGGCTTCGCTTCTGCCAGTCATATAGACCCACATGTATGATTTCGATGATGCCGCTTTACCTGGTTCATGTAGCACTTGGACGCTGGTCTCATCGGCATTGATATACTGGGCCTTCATCAGCTGTTTATACATGTAGTCAATCAATGGTTTGAAGTAGTTATTTGATACCCTGATCAGCCAGTTTGACATGTTCTGACGATTCAGATTGATCCTCATTCTTTGATAGGAAACTTCCTGACGGTATAACGGCAACGATTTGACATACTTGTCATTGATGATATTTGCCACCAGTGAAGCTGAAGCAATGCTACCGCTGATCAATGGCGTTGGTCCATTAGCTTTGATAATGGTTGCTTCGATGTCGTTCTTCTCGCAATTGCGGCAGCTGTAGATGTGTTCGACATGATTAATCACTTCCACTTTGGCAGGAACGAAAATAAGTTCTTTGCGAACTTTTTTCGACATCTCATGCAATTCATGATTGCATTTAGGACAAACCTTTTCATCAGCACTCAAAACATAATCAATCGTAGTGTTCTTCAAGGAATCCAAATCCATAATTCTTGATTTCTTTTTGCGCTTATGAGATTTTACTTCGGTGATATTTGATTCATCATTGATCGGTGTTGATTCAAATTCAATCTCATCAAACAAAGACAACTGATCAACATGAACTTTTTCAGACGATTGACCAAACAATTTCTTCTGCTGCAGTCTGACCTGTTCCTTGTACCAGCTGTTCTCTTGAGATAATTGTTCTACTTTTGTATGTAAAGCCATGTAGGATTTTTCTAATTCCTCACGTGACATTTTCTTGATATTAACGGTATTTTTCATATCTAGATTATACCAAAAAATCGGCCAAGTTACTAGATAATAAGCCGATTTTCCATGTTTTTAAATGCATATTTTTGATCGATTTCAAGGCCCTCGAGCAACCAGCGAAACTGTCTTTCATCAATGACTCTGGTGTTTGAATTCTCATCTTCACGAACCTTGAACTTTCCGCTTTCAAGCCGTTTGAGAAACAGCCAAAACCCACCATTTTCGTAATAAAGAATCTTCATCCTGTTGCGAGCCCGGTTGACAAAAATGAACAAGCTGCCGTTCATCACATCCAAATCAAACTCCATGGCCACTATCAAAGACAAACCATCGATTGACTTGCGCATGTCGACATGTCCAGTGGCAAGATAAATATGTTTGACATCATCAGTGTTGATAATCATTTGATAGCCCCAATCACTTTACAAAGCAGAGACTCATCAAATGTCAGTTCCACATCGTTGACAGTGATTGTAATCTTCCTGGTGGGATTGTCAATCAATACCGGGGCGAAGAAACGGCCATCAGACTTAACCGGTTGGCTGAGTTCATCAGTATCAATGATCTTACGCCATTTATAAAACGAATTCTTGTTGATCCCATTTTCCATGCACCAACGGCTAATGGATTTCCCGGAAATCCGCCAATTTTTAACTAGACCATTCCAATAATCATAACGCTCTTGAGCATTCATAAAAAGTACCTCCTGTTATAACTTACAACGAAATTATAACCCGAGGCACTAAATTTTAAAACGTGTCATCTATTTGACGCTTACATTGTATGCGTCAAATAGAGCGGTGGTAGGTTGTCGAGTTCATTGATGGTATGATTATCACATCGAATTGGAGGTGTGATGATTTGAATTATTCTGATGATCAGTGGCAGGTGATATTTACTGAGGCTGCCAATAGTGATCTGACCATTAAAAAATGGTGTTTGGCTAACGATGTTTCGTACAATGCTTTTTGCTACCACAAGTATTCTAAGCCATATTTGAATCGCTCAAGAGATGAAGTTAAGGATTCTGGATTTACTACAGCTCTTGTCAGGCTGGATATTGTTGATTGCAACAGTAAAGTTGTTTCCAAGGGGTTCGATGTCAATATTGGCAAGGCTACTATTTCGGTTGACGACTCGACAGACTTGGAAACTCTGACTAAACTGATAGGTATGATCAATGAAGCTTAGGTTTGAAGACTTCGACAATATCTATTTGGTTCCTGGGGCAACTGATCTTAGGAAAAGCTACGCCGGGTTAAGCGCGATTGTATCCCACAGCCTGTATCTTGACCCCACCGCCAATAACCTGTACATCTTTTGCAACAGATCCAAGAAAAGCATCAAGATGCTGGAGTTCGACAAGAACGGATTTGTCATCCACTCCAAGAAGCTGCTTAATAAAGATAAGTTCTTCTGGCCCAAGGGTGATGAAGATATCACTTCAATGGTTGTTGACATCCGTCAGTTGAGTTGGTTGCTTGATGGATTGGCAATTGAACAGAAACGGGCATTCAAGGACATTTCAGTAATGATATAGCCCCTACGCATAAGATTAATTCACATTTATTTGTGGGTTTATCTTTTGCCTTTTGAAGTTATTCACATCTTTTATAAATTGCCGTGAAATCAAGACTTTCAGGGCTTTTTATGCTACAATGCCACTAGTGGAAAGAGGTGGATTCAAGTGATCAAATTGATGGAAGATATGACAAAAGAAGAGCTTATCGAAGCGTTCAAAAAACGTGAGCAGGAACTCTATGCAAAAATCGAATCCGACCGTATTTCAAAAGAAAAACTTATTAGAGAAAAGAAGCATTTGTCTGCCGATATTGATAAAATGGCAGCTGAAATCAAAGAACGCAAACTTGAACTACAACAGAAAAACGAATACATCAAATTATTGGAAAACGCCCGCTACAGCTCCCAACGCAACAATATTAAGGAATATAACCAAGGTCCTGATCTGTTTAGTCTAATTGGTGTTGATTTTGATAATGCTACTGAAACCGAAGAATTCGAAACTACGGAAATCAAAGGTTACAAAAGAAAAGTTAGAATCCCCAAAGAAAAACATATCAATTATGACCATCTCAAAACCAATATAATTACAGAAGAAACTCCTGATGGTTTCGACGTTTGCGATCTTTGTGGTACAACTATGACAATCAAAAAATACGATGAAAGAAAAGAACTTGTCTATACACCCGCCAAAGTTGAATTGAATATTTACCGTACACCGGTATACGAATGTGTTGCTTGTCAGGAACACAACTTGGAAGGTAAATCATCTTACAAGAAAGTTCCTGGAAGACAACCGGTTATCAAGGGAAGCATTGCATCGCCATCACTGATTGCAACTATAATGGACATGAAATATTTAAAGGGTTTGCCACTGGCTGCTCAGGAAAAACGTTTCCTTGAAAATGACATCGTCATCCCTAGACAGAATATGGCCAACTGGATGATCAAGGCATCGGTTCATCTTAACCTGTTGTTTGAGTGCATGCACAAGGACTTGTTGTCCATGGAAGTGATCCACTGCGATGAAACCACCACCCAGGTTCTAAAGGAAGACGGCAAACCAGTGCAAAGCAAATCCTTCATGTGGGTCATGAGAAGTTGCCAATATGAGGCGCCGATAATCTTGTACCGTTATGATCCTAGTCGTTCAAAACGGGTAGCTGAGGATTTCATCGGTGATTACTCCCACTACCTGGTAACCGATGCTTACGGCGTCTACGAGTCACTTGAAAATGTCACCAACTGTTTTTGCCACGTTCATGCCTTTCGCTATTTCCGGGAAGCCTTGGATGTGCTGCCAAAAGGAACCGATAAAAATCAAAGCTACGAATACACTTGCTACCGATATTACAAAAAAGTATTCGAAGCCAAGAACAAGATTGAAACGGCTGCTAAGGGAAAATACTCAAAGAACCAGGATAAATATTTCCAATATATTCATAAGGGCCGAAATGATGTCGTAAAGCCAATCTACGATAAGTTTTTAGCGTACCTTAAAGAAATAATCCTGTTGCCCGAAGTTAATATGAAACCAACCTTGCTTAAGGCAATCAAATATCTAATGAACCACGAAAAGGAATTCAGCGAGGTATTCAATAACCCGAAAGTTCCATTCGACAATTCAAGCACGGAGCGAGCTATCAGACCGTTTGTCGTATCAAGGAATCGATGTAAATTCTATACAAGCCCCAAAGGAGCGCAAGCCGCAGCGATAATCTATTCGATACTGTTGAGCGCCCAGGAAAACAAGCTGTCACCGTACATGTACATGACGTACGTACTGGAACGTCTTCCGGGAATCGATCCTACTGATGAAGAAGAAATTAGAAAACTACTACCCTACAATAAGGAACTGCCAACATACCTGCGTCAATTGACCACGAAGGAGATCAAGGGCCTCAAAAAAGGAATCCCAAGACGGTAACAAACTGATGTGAACCCAATTATTTAGACATAATTTTATATTGTTTTATTCAATGGATTGAATTCTGTATTTTACAGGGCTCAATCCTTTTAGTTTGACCTTGATCCTATCATTGTTGTAATATTCAATATATTTATCTATAGCTACACCAAGATCGTCTACAGTTTTAAACTCCTGCTCTTGCCCGTAGAACATTTCTGTTTTCAAAATACCAAAGAAATTTTCCATTAAACCATTGTCCAAACTGTTACCTTTTCTAGACATGCTTTGTCGTATTTCTCTCTCGTTTAATGATTTTTGATAACTATTATGCTGATATTGCCAGCCTTGGTCAGAATGAAATATTAAGCCTTTAAGATCATCAAATTTTTCATACGCCTTGTCAAGCATGTCATATATTTGATTTAGATTTGGTGATTTTGAAATGTTGTATGATATAATTTCCTGATTATACCCATCAAGTATCGGTGACAAGTACAACTTTTCACCTTTTATGTTGAATTCAGTAACATCAGTATACCATTTTTGATTTGGTTTTTCAGAATGAAATTTACGAGATATTAGATTATCGGCAATCTTTCCAATTGTCCCCTTATAAGAAGAATATTTTCGTTTTCTTCTTACCTTAGCCCATAGATTCATTTTACTCATCAGCCGCAGCACTTTCTTATGATTGACATTAAAACCTCTATTACTGTAGCTAGTCAATTTATTTGATGGATGATTCTTCAAATTATATGGGCCTTCTTTTGGTCCTTTTTTGATGTTCTTCAAATTAATTGAATGGGATATTCAGTTTATTTGAAATGATGTTTTAGAGGAGAAAGAAAATAATCGCCTGTTAGACGATTATCCCTGACTCGTTTAATTTGTAGATGGCTTGTGATATGGCTTCGCTGCTGATTGGATCTATCTCGCGCAATAGAGCTGACTTGTTCCAAAATTTGTCTTTGAAATATGATAGTTCAAGTCCCAGCTTCATCAACGGGATGCAAATCCAGTTCCCTTTGGCTGATTTACCTACTATCACTTCGATTTCATTTCCGTCATATCTTAGCTGGAATTCACACTTATCTGGGTTTTGCGAGACTATTACTATCTCGTTGGCCCATGTTTTTTCATCATAGTTGCAGAAGTATTCGATTATCAAATTACTACCTCTTCGATTGTTTCTAGGATTAAATCGGAATCAATTACTTCGATTTTTCTGATTGCTCCGATAAACATTGCCCGGTCGCATATCCGATCAATAACCCGACAGGTGCCGTTGGATGCATTGATGATTGCTTCAATGGCATTGTCGTTGAACACTTCTTGAATTGTTTTTCCGCCTTGGAGCTTGTCTTTGATATAAGCAAGACTTTCAGTTTTGTTTAACGGCTCCAGTTTGTAATTGATAATCATTCGCTGACGCAGTGGTTCATGAGCGGTCAATTTAAGGTTCCTGGTTATTGTCGGCAATCCGACCATCAAGACTACCGCATGATCCTTGGAATCCATATCAAAATTGAAGATCATCTTCAAATCATTAAGAATGGCGTTATTCATGTAATTACATTCATCAAAGATAAACACCGGGGTAATCCTTTTTTCGTAAATCAACTGGTTTATGGCTGATTGGATCTCCCTGAACAGATCATTCTTTCGATACCGAGGAGTCAAATCCAGCGACTCAGCCAGTTGCATATAGAATTCCTTGACTGTAAGGGTCGACATTGACAAATAAATTATCTTGTAAGCTGATTTGGGGAGTGTTTTGATATAGTTCCTGATCATGGTTGTTTTGCCATGTCCAGGTTCACCGACTATTAGTCCGAAACCTTTGATTTCAAAAAGGCTGTTAAGGCGTACTTTCAATTCCTGGTATTCACTTGTTTCAATAAATAAATTCTTTGAGTTCTTGATAAACGGATTGAATTCCAATCCGTATCTGGTCCAATATTTTTCCATTAATCTTCTCCTCCGCATAATTTTGGCTGCACTCGTTTTACTTTTGAATTAGCGTTTTTATCAAGTAGGTGAATCCGTTCCAGTTCGCCGGTATTCTTGTTAACTATATAGACGTTTTCCAAGTCCGGAGTATATCGGAACATATGCCTTTCACCAGAATAGATATAATCAATCTCGTATTCCCGATTATCTATTTTGATTACCGAATCAGTACTGACAGACCGCTCTACTTCGAACAGGAAAGTATTGTCGATAAAGTCATCATCAAGCCTTTTGATCAGATTGCTTTCCTGAAAAAAACGTTGATGAGGTGTCAATCCATTCAAAGACGAATGCACCTTGTTGTTGTAATCATTGATGAACTGGCTTAAATCCTGCTTCAAACCTTCTAGATTGTTTGTGTAATCTTTTATGTTTATTTGGGCGAAGAACTGATCTTTAATCGTCCGAAACACCCGCTCAATTTTTGATTTTCCTTCCGGCGAGTACGGTTTGCAGTAGCTGATGGTTGAATTAATCCTTGCTGCAATCATCTTGATCTGGTGATTTCGATAATTGGAGCCGTTGTCAAACCTGAACATCTCAGGAATTCCGTATTTGGTGACCGCACTTTTCATAGTATCCATCAAATTGACTGTGTTGTCATTCAAATACAAATCAAGATGGACGATCATCCTTGAAGCATCATCAATCAGGGCAATCATATAAGTTCGGTTTTTCTTGCCATTAATGGTTATGTAAGGACCGACCGAACTGTCACCAGCCCAGTTCATATTGATATGGGGCACTTCGTAGCGGCGCATGTCTTTCTTGTTTGATAGACGCAATTCCGACTTTATCTGATTGACACATCGATTAACGGTTGATAGCGAAACATCAGTTTTCTTGATGATTCCCTTTTCAATCAACTTGCCGTAAATTACAGTTGCCGGCAATCTAGGATAGGTTGTCTTATAATATTTGATTGTTTCAACGATGTCATCATCCAGTCTTCTTGACTTGCCACAATCACTTCGCTTTTGAGGAATCAATCCATCGAAGCCTTTCTCTTCGTAAGCAGCAATCCACCTGGAGATGGTACTGCTTGAGACAGTGAAATCACGGTTGTCGAAACTCTTATAGACTTTCTTGGTAGCTTCCGTAATCGCCTGATTCTTAGACCATGCAGCATCGTAATTTCCGGTAATGATGTCATGAATGATCCGATGGCGCATCAACGCTACGTATTCTTGTTCTTTTTTATCCATATAATACCTCCGTCACCCACTATATACTAATAGAATCGATTATTTAACTCATCCTATGTGGTTGATGGTATACAGGATATTTATGGTATTTCTACATTGCATGAACTGCATCAAATAATTTGAAAAACAACTTTCAACAAGTTGGTTAATATCATTTGATTCAATTCTCAACGACATCAAACGTTGCTGCCAAACATTGATATACCTGCTCACAACATTATAAATTTCACACTCAGACATATAGGGATTTCGATCAAGAATGGCTTTTAATAGTTTCTGATTATTTTTATGTATGGAAATCTCAACTTGAACAGCCAACGGGATACTTGAATATGGAACCAAACATGAAAGAAGAATTGCGTGGGTTCTGCCACAATCCTTACATCTTAGCCGCATTATTCTCAAATTAAAAAAGCCAAAAGGCAGTTTCACCCTTCGGTTATAATAACCATGAATTATGAAATTGCCCTGGCAGTCACCAGCGCAACTCAAGGAAAAACGATTGATATTGGAAACCAATTCATTATAATAGGCCTGGAGTTTGGCCCGCGAATCAATCTTCATCAATTTATTATTGATTTTTACTCCGTGATACGTTATCATATTCTTGTCTATATGGCAAATGAGAGAAACTGCTTGGTGGTGGCGTCTCTCATTTTTTCTTTCTCTAGATTTATTACCAATAAAATAACAAAGCAAAAGGTCAATCTCAAGCAATTTGAAGAAAAATTCATCAAATTATTTGGAATTGACCTTTATTTATTATGACTAGATTATGGTTAGATGGCATCAAATAAAATGGCTAGCTACATATTACCCAATTCCAAAGTTATCCTACGATAACCATAGTTTTCATTGTTTTGATAGAATATGTCGATAATTTCGTTCATTACGGCATCATTTTTAAAATCCTTATCCAATTTCTTAACCGAATAATAAAAGGTTGAACGTTTAAGACCGGATATATTCAAAAGAATCTTTAATGGATATTTTTGCCGGAGCTCGTGAACAACAGCTACTTTTTCTTCTGTTGTCGATTCTTTCTTTGTAGAACAACGGCTTCTAATTTTTTTGAGTATTCGAGCTCTGCTTTCAAATATTCTACTTCTTTGCGTAGTCTCTCAAGTTCTTCTTTTTCGGTTTCGAGTTTATTTGGTTTAATAGGTTTCTTTGTCATAGAAGGTCGCCCTCGCTTTCTCTCTACAACATTATAACCATTTTCTTTATATTTTTGAATCCAACTATTCAAAATACCTCCATGCCTTAATCCGAGATCAATGGAAACACTCAATGATGACTCCTTTGCCAACAATACCCTGTTTATAGCATTTTCCTTAAAAGCGACGCTGTAATAATTATTACTATTTTTCCTTAGGACTTCAAATCCATGTTTATCAACGAGTCTTATCAAATACTTAACATTGTGTTTTGTTATGTTGTACTTAGATGATAGTGCCTTTATTGTATAACCGTTCTTCCTATCGAAATATAATCTAACCTTATCTTCAAAAGTTAATTTCAAAAAAACCGACCTCCTTTATTTGGTGTCCAAATAATCGGGGTCGGTTCAAACTGTCCCCCGGATTCCTTTTTGCATACCATTAAATATTCTCCCACCGCTCTATTTGACGCATACGGTCAATTGACGCATACAAAGAACTGTCTCATAAGTAACTAAAGGATGGAAACTGGGTCTATTATATGATAAAATGAATTTTATGACAGTAAAAAAGATTATTCCGACTTTGACCATATCTGAGTAAATATAGATATGGTGATAATTTTCCAGATTACAAGATTAGATCTGGTTTAAATATATTAGTTCTATTACTGTAAATAGATGCTTGAAGTACATGATTGTGAATGTCAATGAATTTTGGGGATGCGGACAAAATCTTAGACTTTCTTGAAAGGATTTTGATATGTATTCATATGAACAACGTAAAATTGCAATTGACCTTTATATCAAATATGATCTTCAGGTTAACCCAGTTATAAAAGAATTAGGATATCCCTCAAGGAGAATATTATACAAGTGAGTATTCCGACAAATCGGAGCCACTATGTCCGGAGTAGAGAGCCACTGTGTCCATTGCCTAGAGCCACTTATACAATTTAATAATTGCCACTCACAGAGCCACTTCTTTTAGGAGTAAAATTGAAGTGTAGACATAGTTCTACCTTGCAATTTCTAAGGAGGTGTTTTTATATGCAAGAAATCAAGAAAATTCTTGAGAAACGTTTTAAAGGAGACAGTCAGCGATCCATTGCATCGTCGCTGCATGTATCAAGAAATACCGTCAGCAAGGTTTTTAAAGCTGCCGTCAAAAGTGAATTGACTTGGGTTCAGTTCCAGAGAATGGATGTTGCTCAAATCAATAAACTTCTATTTCCGGATGAAGAGTACATCCCTGTTCAGGTTTTGCCGGATTTCGATTACGTCCATAAGGAATTGCTTAAGCCTGGGACTTCAATCAGGGGTCTATGGCAAGAATATGTTGACCAATGTAAAGATTCTTCGAAACCGTTCTACCATCGCTCAAGGTTTTCAGAAATGTATCAGGAATACGTAAAAAAGAACAACCTTACGATGCATATTCATCATAAACCTGGTGACAAGGTTATGGTCGATTGGGATGGTGTTACAATGAATGTTTACGATCGTTTAACCGGTGAACAAAGCAAAGCATATCTATTTGTGGCGACCCTGCCATTTAGCATGTACACTTATGTTCAAGCCTGCCCAAACATGAAACAAGCTGAATGGATAAAATGGCATGTCAATATGTACAACTATTTCGGTGGTGTTACCAGACTTCTTGTTCCTGACAATTTAAAAACCGGAGTAATCAATAATCGCAAGTATCAGGATCCTACAATCAATAGAGTTTATCAGGAAATGGCTGACCATTACGACACTTCAATACTTCCTGCTCGGGTTCGGGCTCCAAAGGACAAAGCCGCTGTTGAAGGTAGCGTGGGTACAATTACCAATTTTATTGTCGGTAGATTACGCAACCGAAAATTCTTCTCGATTAAAGATCTGAACAAAGCGATCTTAGAACGATTAGAAGAATATAATGACAACCAGTTTCAAAAACGAGAAGGAAGCCGTAAAAGCGTTTATCTGGCCGAAGAACGTGACTATATGCTTGCCTTACCCTTGGAACCGTTTGAATTAAGTGAATGGAAACGTCCAGTGGTCCAATTGAATTATCATGTCAGTATTGATCATATGTACTACTCCGTTCCCTATGAATATGTCGGGAAAAGAGTTGATGTAAGATCGACTGCAAATATCATCGAAATATTCTACAAAGGAACAAGGATATGTAGTCATAAGAGGCTCCACGGTAAAAACAACCAATATTCCACCAATATTGACCATATGCCTGAAAACCACAAACTATACCAGTGGAATGGTGAAAGGTTTGAAAAATGGGCGGCATCAGTCGGTGATGCAACGCATGAGGTTGTTCATAAACTACTTCATAAATATAAAGCCGAAGAGCAAGCATACAAGGGTTGCCTTGCACTACTAAAGCTCTCCGACAAATACACTTCAACCAGATTGGAGAATGCCTGTCGTTTAGCCCTCGACCACATTTCACAACCCAGCTATAAAAATATTAAATTGATTTTGGAATCTGGTCAAGATTTAATCAGAAATAAAGCTGAAGAAAAGCCTAAAGAAGACGATAGCAGCCATGCTTTCGTACGTGGTAAAGAATATTACGGAGGAAAATTAAAATGAGTGAACAAACCATTGATAAACTTAAACAAATGAGATTGCCTGTTTTCGCTGATGAATATCAAAACCAAAAAGGCAATCCCGAATATTTAGATATGTCATTTGATGAACGATTGACACTGTTGGTTGATCGGGAATACGATTCAAGAATTAATCATACAATTGACCGAAATATAAGCAATGCGAGGTTTTATGATTCCAATGCTTGTCTGGAGGCAATCAATTATAGATCAGAGAGAAAAATTGACAAGGACCTTATCAAAGAACTTTCGACAAATCATTACCTTGATGACGGACTGAATATCATCATTATTGGAGCTTCAGGCTGTGGTAAAACTTGGTTATCCAATGCGTTTGGTGTCAATGCCTGTAGAGCCAAAAAGAGGGTTAGATACATTAGACTTCCAGAACTCCTATCAGATTTCGAGTTGGCCCGGATTCAGGGAACATATCGCAAGCTGTTAAAACAGTTGAGCCGATTTGATTTACTAATACTGGATGAATTTCTTTTGACGGCAGTGAATGAAAGTGAACGGAACGATATCCTGGAATTAATGGAATCAAGATGTACCAAACACTCGACCATACTGTGCAGTCAATGGTCACCAGAAGGCTGGTACCAACGATTAGGCGAAGGTCCAGTTGCAGATGCAATTCTTGATAGAATCATAAACAGTTCGTACAGTATTTTGCTTCAAGGATCATCGATGAGAGAAGTATATTCGAAAATAAAATAATACCTGAGAGCCAGTCAATTGACTGGCTCTCTCTAATGGACACCCCGGCTCTATCGAGCGGTCAAGGGTGGCTCAATATTAGTGGACAGGGTGGCTCCGTCATCCCGGAATATTCAACAAGTGGTACAAAGAATTTTTGGAACTGGGAGGATTACCTCATAAACATACCAAAAAATCAAATTATTCGGACGAACAAAAAAAGATTGCTGTAGATCATTACTTTGAACATGGCAAGTCTCTTGCCAATACAATTAGAAAATTGGGTTATCCGACAAAAGTCACTTTGAGATCTTGGATTGACGAAGTTTCCCCGGTTTCAACAAAGTGTTGTGATACTGGCAAATACGTAGTAAGATATCCATATAGTAAAAAGAAACAGGCTGTTTATGATCTTTGCCAACGCGAGAGTTCAGCCGAAATTATTGCAACTGAACATGGAGTTCCAAGATCAACTCTTTATGACTGGAAGAATCAATTGCTTAGTAAGGAGAAAAAATTATCTATGCTAAAACAAAATGATAGTGTCAAAAGGAAAGTGAATAATTCTCTAGAACAACATGATGAAGAAAAAACTGAACTGAAGCAAAAAATTGAAGAGCTAAAGAAGGAAGTATTCCGGTTGGAGTTAGAACGCGATATTTTAGAAAAGGCGACTGAACTATTAAAAAAAGAAATGAGCATTAATCAAAACTGTTTGACTAATAGAGAAAAAACCACCTTGATTGATGCTCTAAAAACGAAATACGGGATAAACTTGTTACTTAAATATCTAAAAATGCCTAGGAGTAGCTATTTTTACAATGAAAGAGCGGTTAAAATGGGAGATAAGTACCGTGACATTAGAAAGAATGTTATTAGAATCTTTCATGAATCTGGTGATAGTTATGGATATCGCAGGATTTATGCCGTTCTCAAAAATGAAGGTTATTGTATATCTGAAAAAGTTGTCCGTAGAATAATGAATGAAGAGCTTCTAATTGTACATCGAGTAAAAAAAAGAAAATATAGTTCCTACAAAGGAGAAATAAGTCCCGCGGTTGAAAATGTCATAAAAAGAGATTTTCACGCGGGAAAACCGAATGAAAAATGGTTAACCGATATAACAGAGTTTCATATTTCAGCAGGAAAAATTTATTTATCACCTATAATTGACTTGAGCCGATATAATAAAGTTGTAACATCAAGGTATAGTTGATAAAATGAAATCACTACAAGGAGATGTTACCGATGTCGAAAAATCAAAAATATGAACCTGAGTTCAAAGAAAAGATTATCCGCCTTCATCTAGAGGAAGGTCGAACAAAAAAGAGTTTAACCAAAGAATACAACCTGGGTAAGGGTACCCTTACTTACTGGCTGCAACAACGCCGCAAAGAATGCCTATCTAATCCAACGATTCAAGAAGAAAATGATGCTTACGAAGAAGTTAAACGCCTCCGTAAAGAATTGGCTGAAGCCAAAAAGGAAAATGAATTCTTAAAAAAGGCAGCAGCATTCTTTGCAAAGGAAATCGATTAGAAAAATACCGTTTCATTGAAACATATCACCAAGAGTTTGGAGTCCGTTGGTTGTTGAGAAAATTCAAACTTTACCCTAACTCTTACTATAATTATTTGAAAGACCGACAAAAAGACGCTCGCGAGGAAAAATGCATTATTCAACGAAAAATAGTGGAAATCTATCACGAGGAAAACGGTGTCGCCGGTTATCGTATGATCAATGATTACTTGAAGCAAAAGAAGATTTACTATTGCAATGCAACAATCTATAAATATATGCGAGAACTAGGTTTAAAATCAATAGTTCGCAAAAGAAAGCCTGATTACAAAAAGGGGCCGGCAAATAAGATATTTCCAAACCTGCTGAACCAGGATTTTATCACAGATAAGCCAAACAAGATTTGGTGCACTGACTTTACTTACTTGCGACAAAGAGACGGTAGTTTCCACTACAATTGTACTATCATCGATCTTTATGATCGCTCAGTAATTGCGACATTGAGTGGTAGCAATATTACTGCAAAGTTAGCTGTCGATACATTGAAAATAGCCCTCACCAGACATAAACCTGGTAAAGGGATTATCCTGCATTCAGATCAAGGTGTGCAATTTTCAGCAAAAGAATTTAATGATTATTGTGAAGAAAACCATGTTCAACAAAGTATGAGTCGAGCAGGATGTCCATATGACAATGCACCAATGGAACGATATTTCAACACTTTAAAAAATGAATATCTCAAGATATTTACCTTTAAAACATTCCAGGAGCAGTACCAAGGAATCATTGAATTTAGCTATGTTAAATATAATCATAAGCGGCCTCATTCATTTAATGGTGGCCTCCCGCCAAGTATTGCCCGACATGCAAATTAAAATTTTATACCTTGGTGTTACAATTTTACTTGACTAGAACAACTGTTTTGATGGAATGGTGGTATCGTGGTCTATAGGAACTTCTCCAGATGCGAATTTGGTGAACAGCATGTTAGAAGACGCTATACAGACATTAAGTGATGATCAAAAGCCTATAGTTCATTCTGACCGCGGATGTCACTATAGATGGCCAGGGTGGATACAAAGAATGAGACAGGCTGAACTAATACGATCCATGTCAAAAAAAGGCTGTAGTTCAGATAACGCTGCCTGTGAAGGTTTTTTTGGAAGACTTAAAAATGAAATGTTTTATGGCAGATCATGGATAAACACGAGTAGAGCAGAATTTATAGATATTTTAAATGAATATATTAGATGGTATAATCAAAAACGAATAAAAATATCATTAGGGGCAATGAGCCCAGTTGATTATCGACGTAGTTTAGGGTTTATAAAATAAGTCCAAGAAAACGTCCGCATCCCCCCAAGGTATAAAATTTTAATTTGCATGTCGGGCATAACCCACAAGGTTTTCAACAAGGCCTTTTTCGTTTCCACTGGCGATATTGCAGAAATCAGTCTGAAATGCGTAGTGAGCAGCGAAGGATTTGTAACCTTTGGTTGCTTTGGCGTGGAGGCCAAAGCCTTCGCTTACTGCTACTTTGGCATTGTCAAATATCATTCTTTTTGGAATTCCTTTAAAATAGTCGAACATTGGTTGTTGCGCCTCTAAAAAAGATTCCATATTTTGAGAAAAGAAGGCCTGGACGAAAATGTCGCAGCTGTAGCATAGTCTGCCGCAAAAAAAGTTTATCTTTGTTTTTTGATTGTTCAAATAAATTGTAGCTTCTCCCCAATCAATCTGAATGGCATCTCCAGGATCGTATTCCAAAGGAATATCGCCTTGAGGAGGAATCACCTGATCTGCACGAAGTTGCCTTGCAATTTCGCGAACTGCTGAATAAGAGCCATTAAAGCTGAATAAGAGCCATTAAACGATTTTTCTAAAACAAGACGATCATATATTCTCTTGGCACTATGTTTTTGCTTTGAGATGTTTTCTTCCTGATCTTGTAGTAGACATGACATAATAAACTTTTTAACATCATCCGTAATAACATTATGTGCGCGAGAATATGATTTTCGTGCTTCGGGATGAGTACTGCCGTCGCAATATTTTTTTACGGTCTGTCTGGCAATGCCTAAACGTTTTGCGATTGACCGTTGAGATTTTCCCTCTTCATAGAGAGTACGGATTTGAGAATAAAGATCCACTTCAATAATCACCTTTCTATCATCTCCTTGTAAGATTTTTATACACTTTAATCTTACAGGAATTTATTTTAAGGTGGTAAACTTATTCGCTGTCATTCAGCTCAAAAGTAGTACACATTTACAGTATCATTTACAGGTGGCAATGTCGGCGAAAAAGAGCCCAAGACCAAACTGATAACGACAATTATCGGACTGATATCTCTTGGGGCTGGTTATTATATAGCCCTGACTATCACCGATCCCGTTCTGGCAATCGCTTTGTTTTTTGTGGCCGTGATTTTGGTGATGATTGGAACATATTGTCTGTTTACCGCTGGGAGTATTACTTTGTTAAAACTGCTGCGCAAAAACAAACGTTATTATTATCAGACCCGCCATTTCACCGCGATTTCGGGACTTTTATACCGGATGAAGCAAAATGCGATTGGTCTGGCCAATATCTGTATTCTTTGTACCTGTGTCCTGGTGACCTTTTCCTCGACATTCTGCATGTATATCGGGATCCAGGAATCGGTTGACGGTCAATGTCCGGCTGACCAGATCATGGTGGGTTATACCCGCGAGGTCGAAAACAACTTTGAGGAAATTGCGACAGCGCATCTGCAAGATCTTGACTATTATGATTACTTCGCCTTTGATTTGCTTGATACAATTGGAATCTATCATGACGGTCACGTGGTTTTGGAAACAACTAGTAGTGACAGTTTCAATGATACCATCAATTTTAACGCTTTGAGCCAGGATACTTTCAATCAAGGTTTCAATCAAAACATCGAATTAAAGTCCAACCAGGTTGTCCTGTATACCAGTTTCGACTATCAAGAGGGTGATATTTGGATTGATGGGGTTGATTACCAGGTGGTTGGCACCTTCGTAGATCCTAGAATCATGGTCGGCAATTATTACGCGCCTCGGAGAATGGCAGTCATCTTCGCCAATGATCAGATTGCATCAATCCCGGCATTGACTGAACTGATTCCTGGTTATGCCATCGGACTAAACAGTGATGATTCCAAGCTGGAAGCTACTGTCGATACCATCAAAAAAGAATTCTTTTATCAAGAAGGGGCTCGTTCCGGCACTTTCTTGAATCGTGATGCCCAATTGCAGGATAGTTATGAAGTTCTGGATAGTCTGCTTTTTATCGGAATTTTCATGTCGGTGATGTTCTTGATGGGGGCGATAATGATCATCTATAACAAGCAGCTTTCTGAAGGATACGAGGACCAGAACAAATTTGAAATCCTTCAGAATGTCGGAATGAGTCAAAAAGAAGTCAAACAGGCAATCAAAAGCCAAGTCTTGGTATTCTTCTTCTTGCCACTTGTCGTGGCCATCATCCATCTCGCCTTCGCTTTTCCGCTAATTTTAAGAGTGCTTAGGATGGCCTTGCTGGGCAATGTCCAAACCTACTTTACCGTCACGATCATCTCAGTGGCAGTCCTGGCAACTATCTACTGTCTGGTTTATCTTTTCACCGCCCGCACTTATTATCAGATTGTCAAAAAATAATTTCCAATCAAATATACCAAATCAAGATCTCGTCCAAAAGCGATAGGCAATTTAGCCCTTTTCGCTTCTGGGAGGGATCTTTTTTGAGTTGCTCGGGCATTGTTTTCATTGAAATTTAGTAACCAAAACTATAACTTTGATATGTTTGACCGGATTCATTACTTTCGTTCACAAACGGTTATAATGCTCGAAAAGTTTGTGTTTGTTACTATTGTCGATTAGATAGACTATAATTGTGTGTTATAACTCCATGGAAGCTGCTAATCTGTAAACTAAATCGAATTACGTTGTATTGAGGGGAGTAAACTATGAATATGGGAAAGAGTTTTATTTATTTGATGATAGCTACCTGTCTGATTTTGGGACTGGGTGGTTGCAATGTCCATTCTAAAGAAACTGTTGAACAGGGGCCTGTTGAAGTCGTAACTGGATCGCCTGACCAAAGTGAAAAGGAACAGTCACCGGAGCGGGTTACCACCCCAGGGAGTGAATCGCCTGACCAGCAACCAAGTGAGCCGGAAGCTGCCTGCGAATCAACAGCGAAGATAGAACCCAAGTCAGAGTCAACGGTTGATCTTTCGAGTCTGACGACAACGGATATGTACACCACGGTCAGCCTGCATGTAAGAACTGCGCCGCCAGCTTCGAGTGAGATTGTGACACCAATGCCCCTCAAGCTAAACGCTAAAGTGGCATTGGTGTCACAAGCTGATGGTTGAGTAAGATAGTCTTTAATGGTACGTTATGTTTTGTGGCCAACGGCTATCTTGGTGATAGTCAAGTAGTTGAAAAACAACAACCAAAGCCAAGGTCTCGAGTGGAACCAGCGGAGTTGCCGGCGGACTGGGTGAATATGAACGTAATCTTGAGGTTTCCTTGAAACTGCGTGATGAACTGGAAAGTCGGGGATATCAGGTCAAGATGATTAGAACCACCAATGATGTCAATATCTCCAACTCGCAGCGGGCGGCCATCGCTAATGAGGCTCACTCCGATGCCTTTGTTAGAATCAATGCCAATGGTTCAAGTAATTCGACTCGTTGCGGGGCGATGACTATCTGTCAAACCAGCATAAATGTCTATAATGCTTCTCTATATAGTCAATGCAGAGCCCTCTCTGTTGCAATCTTAGACAACCTTGCGGAAGCTACCGGTTGTGTTAAAGAAAAGGTTTGGGAAACAGATACGATGAGTGGCATTAACTGGTGTACGGTTGCCACGACAATAGTGGAAATGGGATATATGACTAATCCGACTGAAGATCTCAAGATGGCTTCAAGCGAGTACCAGACCAAAATTGTTACTGGGATTTGCAATGGATTTGATCAATATTTTGGAATAAACTAACCATTGGACTTGTTTCTTCCAGTTGATATTGCGGTTGAATTACGGTTGATAATTGAAAGTCCAAAATCTTTTTTTGAATGTAACTTTGGTCGCTAAGATCATCCAGATCACCTTCATTTTATCCTTGATGTTGCGGTATATAAGCGGGTTTGTCTGAAAATGTCGTGGGAATTGTAACGGATAATCTGCTTGTCTATAAATAGTCTGGCAATTTGGATAATCCCCCAAAACCAGATAATCATAATAATAGCGCTAAGGCCAGAACGGAGAAGGTCTGGACTTTCATTTAGAAAAATAGGAAATCGATGTCAGATTAACTGAGTCGGTTTTATGTTATCTACTGAAGATAAACGGAACAGTTGTAAAAAAATATTAACCCATTTCCTAAAACGTATTGACCGTAACAGTGTGTGGTGTTAAAATTTAGATACTTTTTAAACTAATATTTGTCATGACAATTAGGCTTTGATGTGGTTTTATTGGTCAATGCGAAAACTTGGGAGTGTTTTTGGCAGTTGCGACTACTCTGGCTATGGACGGGGAGGTAACAGCTGGTTCTTGATATCAAAGTATCAGCCAGGGCGCTTGGAAAATCCTGGCTCTAGGTTTGAAGCAGTCATGACGGGGAGTTGAGTTTTTAACAGTTTTAGAATCATTTTTTAGGGGGATGGGATTATGTATCAGCGCAGGAAACACGGATGGTTGCGGTATCGTGACTTTATCATTTTGGATTTGATTTGTCTCCAGATATCTTTTTATCTGGCTTATGTACTTAGATTTGGGATCAGCTTCCCCTATTTTGATGAAGTTTACCGGAATGTGGCCCTGGTGATGAGCTTTATTGATTTGTTTGTGCTGATTTTCTTTGATTCACTTAATAATATTTTGAATCGGGGTTATTACGAAGGATTCAAGAAAACTGCCAAACATGTCATTTTGGTTGTGCTTTTCATCACCTTCTACTTTTTCGTCATTCAGGGTGGGAGCAGTGCCTCACGGCTCTTCATTTTTGAATTGGCGGCGATCTATTTTGTGATTGATTATTTGGTCAGGCTGCTTTGGAAGCGGATCTTGAACAAGTATATCCACAGATTCGAACATAAATCATTGTTAGTGGTGACAGTGAGTGAGAATATCGGAACAGTTCTTGACAGTATCACCACCAACAATCCTGACCGTTATGTGATTACCGGAATCGTGACTATGGATGGGGACAAGATTGGTGAAGAAATCGAAGGGGTCAAAGTAGTGGCCAGTGTCGAAAACGCCACTGAACATGTCTGCCGGGAATGGGTTGATGAGGTTGTCATTGCCATACCAGCGGAATTCGAACTTCCTCAAAAACTGATCAATGACTTCATTGAAATGGGAATCACGGTTCATCTAGAACTGGCCAAGTCGGCCCAACTTGACGGGAAACGGCAATTTGTTGAACGAATGGGAGATTTTGTGGTCTTGACGACCAGTATCAATACGGCCAGCTCGTTGGAGTTGCTGTTCAAACGGACAATTGATATCTGTGCCGGTCTGGCTGGCTGTTTGATTACCGGAATCCTTTATCTGCTCTTGGCACCGTTGATTTATTTTAGCTCGCCAGGACCGATCTTTTTCTCACAGATCCGGGTTGGTAAAAACGGGAAGAAATTCAAAATCTATAAATTCAGAAGCATGTATATGGATGCTGAAGAACGGAAAAAGGAATTGATGAAGCAAAACCGGGTTGCTGATGGGATGATGTTCAAACTGGATTTCGACCCGCGGATCATCGGAGCCAAACAATCAGCTGACGGTAAGATTAATAAGGGAATTGGAAATATCATCCGGGATTTCAGTCTCGATGAGTTCCCGCAATTCTTCAACATCCTCAAAGGCGAAATGAGCCTGATTGGAACCCGTCCGCCAACTGTGGACGAATGGGATAAATATGATCTTCATCACCGTTCAAGACTGGCAATCAAACCAGGACTGACTGGGATGTGGCAGGTAAGCGGCCGCAGCAATATCACCGATTTCGAGGATGTGGTCAGCCTTGACCGCAAATACATCAGCGAATGGAGCATGTCATTGGATCTCAAGATTCTGTTCAAGACAGTCGGTGTGGTCTTCAAACGGGAAGGCTCGATGTAACATCAATTGAAGAGAGAATTTCAGTCCAGTTGGAGCAAAAGCTTTGGCTGGACTTTTTTAGGGCTATTTCAGGCTAGTCTTTTATGTGGCTATTAGCCGCACTAATTGACACTCATCTTCTTGTTTAGGGACAGTAAAAAGCCCCTCTGTTTTTTATTCAGAGGGGCTTGAATATCATAGTTGGGACTATTCAATTTTTGTAATCTTAGTTGATAGTTAAATAACCATTTGAAGCGGTTTAATTGGCTTCAATAGTTACGGTAATCGTACTGCTCGCACTGACTCCGCTGCCGTCTTTTACAGTGGCGGTGATGGTGTGCGTTCCCACTGCCAAACGAGTGGTAGGGGCGCTAGGTCCGATGCCAAATTCGCCATTAAGCGAAGATTTCCATTTGATTGCTGAATCGATATTTCCTTCTTCGTTATCACTCGCGGTAGCTCTAAAATAAATATTGGTGCCTGAAGTGGCTACCAGACCGCTGGTGGGATTGGTGATTGAAATAGTTGGAGCGGTATTTTCGGCGGTGATCGTTACCACGATCGAAGTGCTCGCACTGGCACCACTGCTGTCTTTGGCAGTGGCGGTGATGGTGTGGGTTCCAATTGCCAATTTGGTGATCGCGACGCTTGGTCCGATGCCAAATTCACCATTTAGCGAAGATTTCCATTTGATTGAGGAAGTGATATCGACGCCGTTACTATCGCTTGCCAAAGCATTAAAATAGATGCTGCTGCCCGAAGCGACTACCAGTCCGTTAGTTGGATTGGTGATCGATACAGTTGGCGCGGCATTGTCGCCACTGATGGTTACTTCAATCGAAGTGCTGGCACTGACGCCATTGCTGTCTTTAGCGGTGGCGGTGATGGTATGGGTACCGACTACCAATTTGCTGGTAGGGGCACTTGAGCCAATCCCGAATTCTCCGTTAAGCGAAGATTTCCATTTGATTGAGGCATCAAGATTGCCACCTTGGCTATCAGTCGCGGAGGCTTTGAAATAAATGGTATTGCCTGAACCGATTACCAGTCCGCTAGCGGGATTGGTGATGGAAATGGTTGGAGTGGCTGCAGGGGCGTTGATAGTTACTTCAATCGACTCGCTCGCACTTAATCCGTTACTGTCTTTCACCCAAGCGGTGATGATATGTGTACCTGTTACCAGTCTGTTGGTCGTGACGTTAGGTCCGATCCCAAATTCACCATTAAGCGAAGATTTCCATTTGATAGAAGCATCAAGATTGCCATCTTCGTTATCATTGGCAGTGGCTCTAAAAGAAATACTGGTTCCCGAATTGCTTACCAGTCCGCTGGCTGGAGTAGTGATTGATATACTCGGGTTGGTTAAAGCCTGGGCGTTGCCATAGGTCAAGAGTTCTGGAATCGTAACAAACGTATAGCCTTGGGCCAACAACTGTTCAATAATTGTCGGCAGGGCTTCGGTGGTATTGGTTCCGGTGATCCCACAGTGCATCAGAACGATGGCACCAGGAGCGGCATTGCCGACAACTCTGTTGACAATATCAGCGGCCGAATTGTTGGTATAGTCTTCCGAATCAATTGACCATAAGATTGTCTTGGTGTACCCGGCATCGCCGGCAACTTGCAAGACAAAGTCATTATAATCACCATATGGCGGTCGGAAATAAGGCATGGTTCCTTCACCGGTCAGGTTGGTAATGATAGTTTCAGTAAGTTGGAGCTGCTCGATTATCCCGGCCTGATCCAAAGTTGTAAAATGTGGATGGGCGTAGGAATGATTGCCAATGAAATGGCCCGCAGCATAAAGTTCCTGGACCAGACTCTCACTTGTTTCAGCAGTTATACCTAAGTAGAAAAAGGAGGCTTTGACATTGTAGCTGTTCAAAATTGTCACGATTTCTTGGGTTCCTTCATAATAATTATCATCAAACGTCAATGCGATTACCTTTTCGGTTGTGGCTACGTTGGTGATTATTTCACTTTTAGCAGCGTAAACTTGCCAGGATTTGGGAGTCATAAGCATTAAACTGAATATCGTCACTATCAGGATAATCCTTAATTTTTTGATTCTCTTCATAATTATCACCTCTCTAGGTAATATGTCAATGCAATATTATTATTATTAAAATGTAAAATGATTCGTTTGAATGCTGTTGATTCAATGTTGATATTGGTTCCCGTGCCAAAAGAAACGTCTCCGCCAATTCATGATAGTTTCTATCCGCCATCGGTTTTAAGGGGATAGTCTACTGTTCCGGGATTATTGGTCCGGACCCCTTTGCTTAGTTGTTAATCCAGATGGACATGCGGATAAAAAAGACAATCACTTCTCACGATTATTATAACACATTTTAGAACATTGTAAACAATTAACGATTTTATGAGTTAAAATATATTGTGTTTTATCTTAGTGTGTAGATTGTACTAATACGCGATAACCTCTAATTTGTTTACACTTGGACAATTGGTTACTGGTGTTAATTAAAAAAATATTCTGGCTGGTCCGTTTTGGGCTGTTTTCAGCCAAACCAGTTAATGAATAAAACAGACCGTAAAACATTTGAGCGTTCCAACAATCCACTGGATTACTCGATTAAATGAACTGCCAAAATTGACGGTCGAGCCCAAGGGAAATCAAATAATATAGTCCGGCCCTTGGCGGCTAGGGGGAATTGGGTTTTATCTGGTGAAGTTGATGCTAATTTCCAAATTCTCAAGGAGAAGTGGTCACTCATCAAGGTGGGATCCATTATTTTAAATAGCGGTGTTGTTTTTTAACGGTTTGCCGGTTTGCTTAAGCCATAGCCTAGGTCGGTTTGGCAGTGATCTTGATTTTTAGCTCGTTATATTAATTTAGATAAGGCGCTGGGGCTGACGACTAAATGCTGAAAAAGGGTTGTATATGTTAAATTTATTCCTGTTTTTGGCTATCAAAAACCGACTGGCAGCGCTTTGATGAACCGCCAAATATTGTTGACTTTGGAGTGATAAAATGTTACGATTTTTCTATGATTTATCATTAAACCACTGTTGTGAATGAATTGGAATCAAAGTAGACAATTACTTGTTTAAAATAACCAAGTAAGCGTGGATTTCTTACCAAAGGCAGGGATATCTCAGGGCGAATCGGCTGGGATTGATAGTCAATTATTCAACAACATTAACCTGGCGAATGCCTGAACGAGTTTATCAAAAATATTTGGAGGAGACTATATGGCAGGTATTCAAATTAAAATTGGAATGGAAGGCATTTAGGATGCGATATTGATTTGGCGAATCGGCTGGTTTTTTGCTGAATTATTCTGGTATCCTTTTTAAATTGCGAGAATCGCGTGAATTAAGCCGATTATGGCTGGGATTTGGCGATTTTGGCTCTGCTCAAAATCAGCTTGGTCAGCTGACTAAGTTCCCAAAATGGAGCGGGCAGGCCCAGGAAACCGGGCTATCAATCACTTCAACGGGATTCAAAGTTGGGGTTTGGCGCTAGTCGCCCCAAACCAAGCTGGCCAGAGGCGTACAAGCGTATCGATTTTGCGGCCAGAAGATGCCAATAGGCATAAGACAAAAAAGATCATCAACGGTTTGATAATTTAAACCGGATGACAAAACGATAAAATATTACAGGGGGAAGGCAAAATGCAAGTAGTAAAATATGTATTTCAACCGCACGGTGACGATCGCGGCCAACTAGTCGCTTTGGAGGAATTCAAGGATATCCCATTTGAAATCAAGAGGGTCTATTATATGTATGACACCGCAGCGGGAGTGACCCGCGGGTACCACGCCCATCAAAAATTGGAACAAATCCTGATTTGCATCCATGGCAGCTGCAAAATCCGGCTGGACAACGGCTTTGAAAAGAAAATCGTCCCGCTGGAAAAACCATATGAGGGGCTTTATGTAGCCAACAACATGTGGCGGGAGATGTACGACTTCTCTGACGATGCGGTCTTGATGGTACTGGCATCGGAGTTGTATGATGAAAGCGATTATATCCGGAACTATGATGATTTTAAAGCCATGGTTGAAAAACAAGCCAAAGAAAGCAAATAAGGAGAAAATTTATGAACGTACCATTTGTATCTTTTGTTCCGATGGAAAAGGAACTTGATCAAGAATTAAGAGGGGCATTCAAGCGAGTATACGAGAGCAGCTGGTATATTGATGGCGAGGAGCTCTCAACCTTTGAAGCAGCATTCGCAAAATACTGTACTACCAAGTATTGCGTGGGGACTGGAAACGGTCTTGATGCGCTGATGCTGGCTTTAAAAGCTTTGAATATCGGTGAAGGAGATGAAGTCATCATTCCTTCGAATACCTATATTGCGACGGCCCTGGCGGTCACTTACGTGGGGGCGACGCCGATTTTTGTTGAACCGGTTTTGGAAACTTTCAATATTGATCCGACCAAAATAGAAGCCAAGATTACTGCCAAAACCAAAGCAATCATGCCGGTTCATCTTTACGGTCAACCATGCGAGATGGAACCGATTATGGAAATTGCCCAAAAACACAATCTGGTTGTTGTAGAAGACTGTGCTCAGGCTCATGGAGCCACTTATCAGGGACAGGTTATCGGAAGTTTAGGTGACGCGGCCGGATTCAGTTTTTATCCTGGTAAGAACTTAGGTGCCCTAGGTGATGCCGGAGCGGCAGTAACCAATGATGAAGCGGTGGCTCAAAAAATCAGAGCGTTGGGTAACTACGGTTCCGACTATAAATATCATCATATCTACAAAGGGCATAATTCCCGCCTTGATGAGATGCAAGCGGCTTTTTTAGGAGCGAAACTGCCTCATTTGGACCGGATGAATCAAGAACGCCGTCGAGTTGCCGGACGTTATTTAAAAGAAATCACCAATCCATTGGTGACTTTGCCTTATGTAATTGAAGAGGCAGTTCCGGTGTGGCATATTTTTGCCATCCGCTGTGACTACCGCGACGAACTGGCTGATTACCTGAAGGAGAACGGAATCTCGACCAATAAGCATTATCCGATTCCAATGCATCTTCAGGAATGTTATCAAGACCTGAACATTGCCAAGGGCAGTCTCCCGATTGCTGAAGAAATCAGTGCGACTCAGCTGAGCATTCCGATGTACTATGGCCTGAGCGATGATCAAATCACTCATGTGATTGAAACCATCAACAAATTCACAAAATAATAGATTCCAATCATCATAGTCAGTGCCAAATTATCCTGGAAACTTCGCTTGGGGAAACTTCAGGAAGATGATTTTAGAACAAGAAAGTTGAATTATATATGAACAAGTTTAAATTATTTGTCGAAAATTTCATTGTCTATGGCGTGGGCGGAATAATCAGTAAGATTATTCCGCTTGTTATGGTTCCAATCGTAACCCGGATGATGCCCGATTCATCATATTTCGGGATTTCCGATTTGGCCAATACTATCCTTTCATTATGTACATCATTGGCGATTATGGGAATGTATGACGCGATGTACCGGATGTTTTTTGAAAAGGAAGATGAGGAATACAAAAAAGATATTTGCTCAACTGCTTTCACTTTTACGGTTTTCTCGTCTTTTGTCATCTTTGTGATCATGCTGTTGTTGCGGGATTTCATCTCGAGATGGTTCTGGGGTGATCCTCAGTATGCGTATTTGATCTACATTGTGGCGATTGCGGTGCTGGTCGGTTCGACCAACACCATTATTTCGGCTCCGACAAGGATGCAAAACAAAAGAAAGATTTTCCTGATTGCCAATACCGTCAGTCCGATTCTTTCTTATTCAATCGCCATCCCGTTTTTGCTAAACGGTTATTATGTCATTGCCTTGCCGCTGGCGCAGATGGTCTCGGGTATTACGATGGAAGCCGCATTTGGCTTTTTAAACCATAGCTGGTTCAATCCGCGCCGATTCAATTTTGAATACCTCAAGCAACTGCTGCTTATTGCCGTGCCTTTATTGCCGAATTTCTTGATATATTGGATCTTCAATTCCAGCGACCGTTTGATGATAACCAATCTGATTGGCATTGGGGCTTCCGGAATTTATTCGGTGGGATCCAAACTGGGGAGTGCCAGTCAGCTGATCTACATTGCCTTTGGCGGGGGCTGGCAGTTTTTCGCATTTTCAACCATGAAAGAGAAGAACCAGGTGGAATCAAATTCCCGGGTATTTGAATATTTGGGAATAATATCCTTCATTTGCGGGGCCTTCGTCTTTGCGTTGGCAAAACTGATTTTCGAGATCCTTTTCGCCCGGGAATATGTCAGCGGTTATATCGTGGCGCCATATCTGTTTTTGGCTCCATTATTACAAATGCTTTTCCAGGTGGCCTGCAATCAGTTTCTGGTGGTTAAAAGAACCTGGCCGAATCTCTTTATTCTTTCGCTCGGGGCGATTGTAAACATCTTTTTGAATCTTACTTTGATTCCCACCTTGGGGATTGAAGGAGCTTCGATTGCAACCTTGATCGGTTATGTTGTTTCCGATATCCTGGCCATTGTTGTGTTGACCAAGATGAAACTGATGAAACTGCGCAAGCAGTTCCTGATTTCAAGTAGTGTGATGGCTTTTTTTATCATTGTCTGGCGCCTGTTTTTAGCGGAGTCAACCCTTATGGGAGTTGGATTTGCCCTGGTCGCTTCGATTGCAATCGGATTGCCATATGCCAAAGATATAAAAATTTTGCTAGATAGTAGAAAGTGATTGTGAGGAAGGTAAGATGAGATTACGAAAGTTGGAAAATAAAGATGCCAGCTATATGCTGGAGTGGATGCATGATGATAATGTGGTCAGTAATTTGGCCGGCAATTTTGCTTCAAAACAGCTTGAAGACTGCCTGGCTTTTATCGAATCAAGTCAGGATACAAGCAGTGATTTGAATCTGGCGATTGTCGATGAGATTGACCAATATATGGGCACGGTCAGCTTGAAACATATCAATCAAGCCGAAAGTTTTGCGGAATTCGCCATTGCCATCAGAGCTACAGCGATGGGCAAAGGTTTCTCCAAATACGGGATGCAGGAAATCATCAGAATCGGGAAGGAAGATTATCAGCTCGAACGGATCTACTGGTGTGTGGCAGCGGACAATCACCGGGCGGTGCGCTTCTATGATAAAAATGGTTACCAACGGGTGGAAAACATCCCGACCAGTCTGAAAAATCTGTATTCACAGGAACAATTGGCATCGTTCTACTGGTATCAGGCTTGATTGTTTTTTTGAATCTTGGTGATTTGATATTCATAGTCAGCATTATCATGATTAGTCTTGATTTGATTGCAAGCAAACAATTTAGCAGCCGCTGGGGCTGCTTTTTATTGTTTGGCAACGAATATGGGGGATTAAAAAAATACCTTCACTGGTATTTTCCAGTAAAGGTAGTACATCTCAAATAACACGGGTCCACTTGTTATTGTCTAATCTAGGGGGATGATTTTAGGATGATAATTGTTTGAGTGTCTTGCTTCGAACAATATTATGATATTGGGGCTGCTTGTTAGGATGTCTTGAATATAAGCCTAATTAACTGCTGTCTTTTTCAAAAGTAGTATTCTAATCGGCTTTTCTACAGCTTCAAATAATATCATGGCCAGGATGAGACAAAGGGCCAAGCTGGCGATTATTTTGTTTGGATTACTTAGATATCCAAACATTTTTTCTATTTCCTTGATAAGCGGCCAAACAAAAAATTGAACCAGGAAAAATGCGTAGGATATTTTGCTTAGATACAATACTGTTTTTGAATTTGAGAATATGTCGACGTCAGCTATTGCTAGTGAGATCATCATCAAGGAAAAAAACGGCACCACAATCCAGGAGTACATCATATAATTATCTATTTGCCATTTGAGCGAAACAGCTAGACTGATGGCGGCAACCAGTGACAATCCCTCAGTTAAGATTAACCATTTACTGGCTAAAATTTTTGATAATTTCCCAAGTGAACTGAATTTATTGAGCAGGGAAGAAATCAAAGCGCCAATCATAAATTCCAAAAAGCGGAAAAATGAATTTGAATAGATGTCGGCAGTTTGGAAAACCAGGACAACAATCGGGGCATAGAGCAACAGGGCTGTCAAAAGGCCAAGCATCCAAGACTTTGTTTTCGTACAGAACTGGTCCAGACATGTACAAAGAAACGGGAAAAGGGCGTAGCAAATCAGAATGCCGGATATGAACCAGGTCCCGCTATTGTGGGAAAAGGGGAACAATGAAGTGAATACAGTTTGGATGCCAAACAACTCGATGGGAGCAATTATTATGTTAAGCAAGTAGTCCTTTTCAATAATCAAGACGTACAGCAAAGCCACTAGGTAATAATTAGGGAGGATGCCAACAGCCCTTTTTTTGTAGAAGTTGACAATCCTGTCCAATTTGGTGAAATCACAGCCTTGATAAACATAATACATCGAAAATCCGGACAACATGAAAAATCCGGTCATGAAAACAGCTCCCATGGAAATGAAATTGTTCAAAAATCCGTAATTGCTGTGAATATGCATATGGCTGTGAAAAAGAAAAATCACGGCGGCAGCACCAATCCTGAACAAATCTAGTCCAATCAATCTTTTTTTCAAAACGTCATCCTCCTTTGCATTGCTTATAATATTATCATTTTTCCGGCAATATTTAAATGACTTTCTCGGGATATGCGAAAACAATTTAATTTGGGTGCTAGGATGAAATCCAAGGCCGAAGCTGGAAATCAAGCTGAAATAATATCCGTGAATTAGGGTAATGATATTGACATGAAAATTTCTATCATATACTATTAAATAGTTGTGTTGAACATTTCTAGAAGTGTCTAATGGCTGCATGGTATTAGAAAATAAATAATTATACCGGTAAAAATCAAGTGAGGGTGCGAAATGAAACTATCAATAATTGTTATCTCCTATAATGAAGCTCAATACCTGCGTGATGCGATTGACAGTTGCCTTAGCCAAAATATCAGTCACGAGTTGGAAATAATCATTGGTGATGATGGTTCCAGTGATGGAAGTATTGAGATCATCAAGGAATATCACCACAAGTATCCCGAGACAATCAAGTACTTTGTCGTGGATCGGGGCAATCCCCAAAATGTGATTCCTTCACTTCGAGTTTCCAATGTAATCAAAAGGGGATTCTCACTGGCTACCGGTGATTACCTGATGGTCATGTCCGGAGATGATTTGCTTATTGATGAAAACAAGTGTCAGATCCAGCTGGATTTTTTGGAACAGGAACCTGCTTATAGCGGTTGTTATACCAATTACCAGAAATTTTGGGACAGTGGCGAAAAGGTGATTCCCAAAAACTATCAGCTGGCTACCAATGCGCTTTTTTGGAGCCGATATTATGTCCATATCACCTGCTTTGTCTTTAGAAGCAGTGTCACTGCCAATCTGACCAGAAATTTCTGCGACGATACGGCTTTGATCTTTTCAATCCTGAAATCCGGCAAGATCAAATACCTGCCGATTAATGCTTTTGGCTATCGCCAACGGCCAGTAAGCATCATGTCCAGCGCCGATACCATCGAGCTCTATTTGTTGGAAATGCTGCTGATGCAGGATTTGCTCGAAAGCGGTGGCTATCTGTTTAGCACCTTGTCGCGTTACTCGCTGCCGCTAATCTACTTGTTCAAGCAGCGCGAGACCCTGGCTGATGTTAAATATGCAAAATACATCAACCATAGCTGCGAGTACCAAACCGATATAATTGGCTTGTTAAGCAATTATGATCTACTTAATTTCAAGGAGCGGTTAAGGCTCCATTCGCTGATGGCAATCGGATTTGTGGCAAGAAAATTGTTTGTAGCTGCCAGTTTCAAAGCCCGACTGGCCAACCGCTAGTAACAGCGCTAGTTTGGCCCTGAGGGTTTGGTTTTGGATCTTGTTGAAGGAATTTACCGGAATTGTCGCATCCGGGAAATTCCTTCTTTTTATTTTAGAAAAACCGAAAATGACTGCGCCTATCAAGTTATTTCGTTAAGCCAGGTAGCCCGATTTGGGCAAATCGGGTCCCAAATGGCAAGATTATCACAAATCATGGCCAGCCCCAGAAGCTGGCAGGGGATTTAATTGACAGTCAAGGTCGATTTGACGCTTAGGGAAAGAATCATAAATATCGTAGTAAAAACTTGTTTTTGACCCCCTGATTTTGTATAATTAAATGGTGTACATTTGTCAATTTTGAAATAGGTGACCATCATCTTGATAATATCAATACCGCTTGAAGACTCCCGGTCATTGAGAGTCAAATAAGGGGGTGGTAACCCGATCCAAGATTGGCGAGGAGGAACTATGAACGATTGTGATTTAATCTCTATCATCACCATGACCTATCGGAATTTTGATGCTTTGGATCAGACTGTCAAATCAGCGCTGAGCCAGAACCATCCTCGAATCGAATATCTTGTTTGTGATGACGGTTCAGCAAATTTTGATGAAAATTCAGTTAATGCGGTTATTGATAAATACCGCAACCCGAACATCGAGAGTGTCAAGGTCATTCACCATGAAAAGAACATGGGAACTGTCAAAAACCTGAACAGTGCCTGTAAAAAAGCCCAGGGTAAATACATTATCTTGCTAAGCATGGGTGATGTTTTTGTAAATGAAGACGTTGTGGGCGACATTGCCAGCCGGATGAAAGCAACCGGCGCTGCTATCCTTTCATACAGCCGGATCCAGTTGACCAATGATGAGCGCCAGATTCGAAGAATGCCGTGTCCGGCTTATTATGAAAAACTGAATAAACATGATTCTCCACAAAAGCAGTACTGCTCTTTGATTACGGGGAAATATTTTGAAATGGCGAGTGGAAGCGCTATCTGTGTCGAAAACTCAGTCCTCAAGCAGCTTGGGTACTTTGATGAGGATTATGTTTACTGGGAAGACGGCCCTTTTTTTGCGAAGTGCAACCGCAATGGCATCGCAATTCAAACTGCCTATGACATCGACGGTATTTTTTACCGCTTGGGTGGCATCTCGACCACCAAGTCCCAAAGTCCGGTCTCAACCGCTTTGCGTAAAGACGCACTGAACTTTTATAAGAAAGAATTGGCCGATTCGACTTATCCCAAGACTTTTTTTACCAAACGGGAAATCAAGTATTTTATCAAAACCGGAGACGAGTCAAACCGGATTGTCAGGTTTTTGATCAGACTCAGGTATTTTGACATGGCGGCATATCGCATTTTGTTGAAATTGAAATTGAGCAGGATCGTCAAAAGGGAAATAAGCAAATTCACCCCGCTAGAACGTTAAGGGGCAACTGCTTAACCACAATCAAGAAGGCTAAGAGCATAATCAGGGCTGACTGATTTGATTGTTGGGATAATAAGTATATCTTCCTTTATTTCGAAAAGAAATCTTGGATGTTCATGTCAAAAGGAGGATAAAAAGAGATGAAAGATAAGATAAAGAAAAGAAAAAAAGTGTGCTTTATTGCCTCATCAGGCGGCCATTTTGAACAATTGTTGATGCTCAAGCCGCTGATGAAGAAGTACGACAGTTTTGTCGTGACCGAGAAGACCTGTTATAAAATATCAGCTGATGTTGAAAAAATGTACTATTTAAAACAGATCAACCGCAAAGAACTGCTGGTTCTGGTAAAAATGTTGTTCAATACATTTCGGTCTTTTTACATTTTTGTCAAAGAAATGCCGGATGTCGTAGTCACGACCGGGGTTCTGGCCACGATTCCAATGTGTCTGCTGGCCAAAATGTTTGGTAAAAAACTAATTTATATTGAGTCGTTTGCGAAAGTTTCGTCACCGACGCGAACCGGGAAATTGCTGTACAAATTTGCCGATCGTTTCTATGTGCAGTGGAAACCGATGTTGGCAATCTATCCGGATGCCATTTTCTTAGGTGGTATTTATTAATTTCAGTGTTTTTTAAAAGAGAAAAAAATGGTTCCTGTAATTTAGACAGCCAGTCATTTACAGGACATTGGGGGTAATCTATGATTTTCATATCTTTGGGATCACAAAAGTTTCAATTCAACCGGCTTCTTAAAGCAGTGGATAATTTGGTTGAATCCGGAGTAATAACCGATCAAGTGTTTGCACAAACCGGATATAGCGATTATTTGCCGAAGAATTTCGAATATGAGCACCATCTTGACCGGGCGGATTTCGCTGAGCGGATGGGAAGGTCCGATATTGTGATTACCCATGGTGGAACAGGTTCCATCATCGGAGCGGTCAAAAAAAATAAAAAAGTCATCGCCATCCCAAGGCTACCCAAATACGGAGAACATGTGGACGATCATCAACTGCAAATAATCGCCCAATTTGAAAATTCGCACTTGATCTGCAGTTGCATGGACTGCGACAATCTGGGGGAGATGATCGAATATGCCAAAAAAACCGAATTCAACCACTATCAAAGCAATACCCAGCGAATCCTGGACAGTCTTGAAGAATTCATTGAAGAGGACAACGGCTAAGCTATGGCAAGAAAAATCAAAATCGGGTATTTGACCAAGAATCTGCCGGCTAATGGCATCACCAATGTGATTCTCAACTATAGCCTGAACTTGGACCGGGATGCCTTCGAAATAGTGGTGCTTGCGGGAAAACCAGTCTTGGATGTCTATAAACAATTACTTGGCGATCACGGGGTGCGGGTAATCGAATTGCCGGAGAAGACCAGCTCATCGGCTAAGTATTACCTCAATATGGCCAAGAATCTGATCAAAGAAAGATTTGATATTGTCCATGTCCATGGCAACAGTGCCACAATCACTGTGGAATTGTTATTGGCAAAATTGGCGGGAACCCGGATTAGGATTGCCCATTGTCATAATAGCACTTGTGACAATCTGAAAGTTCATCAGCTCTTGCTGCCGCTTTTCAAGAAACTCTATACCAAGGGCTTTGCCTGCAGCGAGTTGGCCGGGCGCTGGCTTTTTCAAGATCAGCCTTTCACGGTGCTTCCTAACGGGTTTGAGACTAGTAAATATATTTTCAACAGCGCCAAAAGAGCCCAGCTAAAAGAGGAGCTCGGTTTGAATGACAAGTTTGTGATTGGTACCGTGGCCCGCTTCAATTATCAAAAAAACCATCCTTATCTGCTTAAGGTTTTCGAAGCGGTGGCAGCGCAAAGAGCGGATGCCTGGTTGATCTTGGTAGGTGACGGTCCGGATTTGGGAAAAATCCAGGAATTGATTGCCAAGCACCCTTATCAGGATCGGATAATCTATTACGGGGTCACTGATAAGGTTGAGGATCTTTACAACGGATTCGATGTATTTGTCCTGCCGACCCGGTTTGAAGGGTTGGGAATAGTATTCCTCGAGGCTCAAATCAATGGGCTGCCGGTAGTGACCACAACCGGAGTTCCTCAAGAGGTTGCGCTTGGTGAGCGGATTGTTTTTCTCGACTTGGCTGAAGATGTTTCCAAATGGAGCGAGGCCATCTTGGCCAGTGAAACTGAAAACCGCGAGGATTTTTACAGTTCCCATCAAGCCAAGATTGAAAGATATGATATCAAAAGAAATGCCAAGCAACTAGCTCAGGATTACCTGGACTTATATCGACAAATCAAGGGCTGAGTTTTAGCGCTTCCGCTCAGTTAGTTAAATCAACAAGGACGCGGGTGTTGAAAAAAAGATAAATAAAGATTGAATCGTTCAATTTTAAGTTGAGGTCAGGGGGGGTGAAAGGATGACTTTATTTGGAGCAATTTGGCTAGTTGCCTTGGTGGCTGCCTTTTTAAGGGAAAAAGATGATTATCTTGTTATGCTTCTGCTTTTTTCAGGAGTATTACAAAGTGAGAATGTGCTGGTTATCGCCGGCCGAGGTGTTGGTCCCTTCGCGGTCACATCATTGGTTTATATTTTCAGATACCTGGTTTACCACTACCAAGAGCTGGTGAATGTCATCTCACAAAAGAAGTTCAAATTGAAAAGTTTAGGGAAAAACGCAACCAAATCATATGGAGTCATCAGTATTTTGATGATTGGCGCCATCCTGATATCTTTGCTGGCCAACCCGGCCACGCTAAGTGCCAGAACAATCTTGTATCTGGGACTGATCATCATTTATCTAATTTGCTTTAACGTGATTTTAAAAAGCCGCTCGCAAATCAGCGAGGCAAGACTCCAGCGCATCATCGTTGCCATCATTGACTTTGTCATTGTGATGGGGGCGGTCCAGTTGCTGATATTCATTCTGGAAATCCCCAGAGACAACCTTATCGCAACCCTTTTTTACAGCGATACAATCGGCGGCAGTCTGGCTTATTACTCAACGACAAAAATCCGGCTGTTCTCCACTTTTATGGAACCATCGTATTGTGGTGCTTTCTTGGTGGGGGCTTTCTTTTATGTCTGCAACAATTATGAAAAAATCAAGTTCGGTTTTATCAGAATATGCATTATCGGGTTGGCCATTATCCTGACTAGGAGCACCACGGCATACGTTACCGTTGCGGTTTGTGGTTTTTTCTTCTTTATCATCGGAAGAAATTTCACCCTCTTGAAAAAGCTGCTCCCGATTGGAATCGTCGGATTGCTGATAATTATTGCCAGCGGCAATTTTAGCAGTGTGATTGCGAACAAGTGGCGAACCGGATCCGCCTGGGAACGGGCTTCTTGGAACACTAAGGCGATTGAAGCAATTGTCAGATCACCCTTGTTTGGGATTGGCTACAAGAGCTCCCGCGCCAGCAGTTTCTTTTTGACACTGCTCTCGGAACAGGGGGTGCTTGGCTTTGGGGCCTTTGGCTTGCTGGTCAAAAAGAATGTCTCCTATCTGGTAGCCAAGACCAACTCGGCCATGCTGGTCGGGGCGGCCTGGTTTTTTATTGGCGTCTTGATTTGTCAGATAATTGCAGTTCCTGATTATGACTTCTGCGTCCTTTGGATGTCGATGTATATTTTGGGATTTTCAATTGAGAAAAAGGAATTCAATTAAGTGAGGGTTTTATGGAAGTTAGAGACAGACCACTTTTATATGTAATCACCATAAATTACAATAGCGCGATCCATACGGTTGAAATGGTGAACAATCTCCAGCAGTCATCCTACGATAATATCAGGGTGATTGTAGTCGATAACTGCTCGAACCCGGATGATCGGATTCTATTGGAAGAGCTTGCTGGCAAGGCGCAGATAATTGCCAGCGAAGAGAATCTCGGTTTTGCCGGTGGCAATAATCTGGGAATCAATTTGGCGCTCCAGGAAGGGGCGGATTATGTGATGCTGTTGAACAATGACACCACCGTCGAAAAAGATGCCCTGGATGTGATGGTCGCATGCCTGGCAAAAGAGCAGGCAAATGTCATCTGCCCGAAAATCTTGAATTACTATGACCGTGATCTGATCTATTATGCCGGGGGAGACATCATCGCTTACAAGGGCGGAGTTAGAATCGACGGATTGGGAAAAGTTGATTGCGGCCAGTATGATGATAGCCGGGAAATCACATTCGCCCATGGCTGCTGCATGCTTCTTGAGGCTTCAACAATCAAGGAAGTAGGCCTGCTAAGCGACGAGTATTTCCTATATTTTGAAGATACGGATTACTCCTCAAGACTGACTAAACATGGCAAGAAAATGGTGTATTGCCCTGGGGCAATCATCTATCATAAAGAATCGGTATCGACCAAAAAGTACTCAGCCAATTATCAGTATTATTTTTGCCGCAACCGGTTGTTATTTGTCCAGCGCAACATTGCTTTTCCAATCAAATATCTAGCTTATCTGTATTCCTTGCTGTATATGCTAAAACATCTGGCCAAACGGGACTTTCAGCTTGGCAATATCACGTCCGCATTGCGGGCATTTGGCCTAAAAAGACTGGGTCAACGCCAATAGCAGACTGACTAAGTTGATTCGGGACTGCTAGAGGCCGGTCAAATTATGCTTGTTTGATCAAGGCGGTTTCTAGATGAATCAATAAAATTCAAGATCACAACACCTGAATGTACTGTGGCAGTTTCTTTTCGGGTGTTTTTTGTGCTTTTCGTTGCCTTAAAACAGAAGTCCTAGAGGCTGGGGCAATCCAGGCGGTTGTTGTTTTAATTGGAAATCCTGGTGAGGCAAGGCAACTGGATTAACGGCCAATATTCAAACGATGAAATACTGGCCTGATTTGGCCGAAGTGTAAATATATTATTTCATATTTGTTTCAAGTGTGTTAAAATAAATTAGTTAAAATATTGGATTGGTGCTGAATTATTTGACCACAATTTTGATATTTTGGCGAATAATTTATTTTGCAAAGAAAAGAGGGAATCATTTGAAAAGCAAAAAATTTACGACAATTTTATTAGTTGTCCAACTTATCCTTTCAATTGTCATTACGACACTGATTTTCAAATTGAATATTTTGCCGACGAAATATCTGGCATTGTTTGTCTTGATCGTATTCATTATCATCGGCTTGTTCGCTTTGGCCAATCGCCGCTTGAAACAAGGCAAGGCATCAAGGCTGTTATTGGATGTTGCCATCATGATCATCAATATTTCCTTGTTGATGGGAAATTACTATTTCTACCGCAGCTACCGGGCTTTAGAGCAGCTTACAGCCGGCAGCAATGTCCAGACCCATACCTTGAATATGCGGGTTCTTGATGAAAGTGAAGTTCTCGAGCTTGAGGACTTGACAGGAAAAGTGGTTGAATATTCCAACCAGACCACCACTGAATACAACGGTCAGTATGTGGAGCAGCTTCAAAAAGAATATGATTTCGATTTTCAGGAAGTCACCACTTATCAACAATTGGTTGATGATTTATATAATGGCAACTGCGACGCTATCATTCTTGATGAGGCGTATGAAGGTTTCCTGGAAGTCCTTCATTCCAATTATCAAAATGAAACCCGGGTAATCGACACTTACGAATTCCAGGAGCAAATCGAAGAACCGGAAGTAGTGGAAGAAGAACCGGTACAAGTGGAAGAAGAAGACGGCAACTCATTCTCTGTTTTCATCTCCGGAATCGACACCTCGGGATCAATCAATACGGTTTCCCGTTCGGATGTCAATATGGTGATGACGGTCAATACCAAGACCCATGAGATTCTTTTGACCAGTATTCCGCGTGATTACTATGTAACCTTGCATTCATTCGGGGTCAAAGACAAGTTCACCCACTCGGGAGTCTACGGCATCAATGAAACAATCACGACAGCTGAAGATTTCCTCGATATTGATATCGACTATTATGTAAGAGTAAACTTCACCTCCCTGATCAAAATCATTGATGCCTTGGGTGGGATTTCAATCTACAACAGCATTGCGTTTAGCAACCGCGGTTACTCTTACCCAGTCGGACAGATTGAGATGAACGGGGCCAAAGCGTTAGTCTACGCCAGAGAGCGTTACGCCTATACCAATGGTGACAACCAACGAATCAAGAATCAACAGACTATTCTTACAGGAATCCTGAACAAAGCGATGTCACCGGCGATTTTGACCAATTACACCAGCCTCTTGGATGTCGTGATGAAATCATGCCAGACCAATATTCCAACCGATGTGGTCACTTCGCTGGTCAAAGAACAGCTTAACAACAATGAGTCATGGAATATCGAGCATCAATATCTCAGTGGGTCGGGATCACATTCCACAAAAACATATTCGATGCCGGGTTATAATCTATATGTAATGATTCCAAATCAAGCTTCGATCGATGCGGCATCAGCCAATATCGAAATTGTCGAGGATGGCGGAACACCTAATCTCTAATAACCAGATAAAATAAAAAAGAACCAGGCAACTGATTTCAAGGCAACTGCAAAATCAGACAACTGCCTGTTCTTTTTTTTACAAGAGTCAAACGACAAGGGCAAACCAAGGTTTTCAGGACAGGTCGATCCCGGCCAAAAAAGGCCGGGAAGAACCGAGAAATTAAGGACAAATGTCTAATATTGTGCTATAATTAAAGCACTTACAATAAAAAATCTGGAGGAACAACGATGAAGGGAATCGTATTGGCTGGAGGCAGCGGAACAAGGCTGTATCCCCTGACCCAAGTTACAAGCAAGCAGTTATTGCCGGTTTATGACAAACCGATGATTTATTATCCACTTAGCATCCTGATGGATGCCGGCATCCGGGAAATTTTGATTATTTCAACCCCGGAAGACACGCCCCGGTTCCAGGATCTTCTTGGCGATGGCAGCCAGTTTGGAATTGAACTTTCATACAAAGTGCAGCCCAGTCCTGATGGCTTGGCTCAGGCCTTCATTCTAGGTGAGGATTTCATTGCCGGTGATTCTTGTGCAATGATCCTAGGCGACAATATCTTCAATGGTCACGGTTTGACCAAGCGGCTCAAGGCGGCAGCAGCCAAAGCGGATCGGGCCACGGTTTTTGGCTATTATGTCGATGACCCGCATCGTTTCGGGGTGGTCGAATTCAATCAGGCAAAGGAGGCGGTTTCCATCGAAGAGAAACCGGAACATCCCAAATCAAACTATGCGGTAACCGGTTTGTATTTCTATGACAATAAGGTGGTCGATTATGCCAAGCAGATTGTCCCATCACCGCGTGGGGAACTGGAAATAACCGATTTAAACAAGATCTATCTTGAAAAAGGCCAACTTGATGTCGAACTGCTGGGCAAAGGCTTTACCTGGCTCGATACCGGAACTCATGACTCGCTGGTGGAAGCGACCAATTTTGTCTGTACGGTTGAAAATAATCAAAACCATAAGATTGCCTGTCTTGAAGAAATTGCCTACCTAAGTGGCTGGATCGACCAGGCCAAAATGGAGGCGGCAATCGAATTGTACAAGAAAAACCAATACGGAGCTTATCTGCAGGATGTCCTTGAAGGCAAGTACCTGGTTTAGGCTGATTTGAGCATCGCGATTGAAAGATAAGCACCCGGATTGAAGTCAGTCCGGTTTGCATTTAACATAATATCAAGGAGAGTAATAATGAAAATATTAATAACCGGCGGGGCCGGTTTTATCGGGGGCAACTTTGTCCACTATCTGGTTGAAAAATATCCGGAAGATCAGATTGTCAATTTGGATCTACTGACATATGCCGGGAATCTGGAAACCTGCAAGAAGGTGGAAGGTCAGCCCAACTATCGGTTTGTCAAAGGGGACATCGCCGACCGCAAGTTCATCTTCGACCTGTTCGAGCAGGAACATTTTGACATAGTTGTCAATTTTGCAGCCGAATCCCATGTTGACCGTTCAATCGAGGATCCGGAGATCTTCGTCAAGACCAATGTGATGGGAACCACGACTTTGCTTGATGCCTGCAACAAGTACGGAATCAAACGCTACCATCAGGTATCCACTGATGAAGTCTACGGCGATTTGCCGCTGGACCGGCCGGATCTTTATTTCACGGAAACAACTCCGCTTCATACCTCAAGTCCCTATTCAAGTTCCAAAGCCAGCGCGGATCTGTTCGTTTTGGCTTACTACCGGACTTATGGCTTGCCGGTGACCATTTCCCGTTGTTCGAACAACTATGGACCATATCACTTCCCGGAAAAACTGATTCCCTTGATGATTTCCCGAGCTTTGGCTGATGAACCGCTGCCGGTTTACGGCACCGGTGACAATGTCCGCGACTGGCTCCATGTCTATGACCACTGCGTGGCAATCGATTTGATCATCCATCAGGGCCGGGTTGGCGAAGTCTACAATGTCGGAGGGCACAATGAGCGGACCAACTTGGAAGTTGTCAAAACAATCCTTAACCAGTTAAATAAGCCGGAAACGCTGATCCAGTTTGTCGAAGACCGCAAGGGTCATGACCGCCGTTATGCCATCGATCCGACCAAACTGGAAACTGAATTGGGATGGCAACCAAAATATAATTTCGACACCGGAATCAAGCAGACAATCCAGTGGTATCTCGACCATCAGGATTGGTGGCAAAACATCCTTTCGGGCGAATACCAGAATTACTTTGCCAAGATGTATGCCAAGAGGCTTTGATCAAGGGGGCAAACTTAATAATAATGAATGATAAAAGAACCATCGGCTGATGGTTCTTTTTAGCGGTGATCCAGTTGTTTGGGGCAATTTAGAGCTTATTTGGCCAAGCTAGAACCAGTCAGCAGGGACCTGAAGGTCGCATCGAGTTCGCGATGATTTTTTTTGATCGAGATCGGCATCCCGGTCGCCTTGGTGAAACAGTGTTCCGACAAGCCGACAGCGCAGGTTTGATTGTCAGCCAGATTGACCATTTCATACTCGATGGCAAACTTGACTCCGGTGTACTTGACCAGCCTGGTGGTGATGGCGATATTGTCGTTGAAAGTGGTTGAGCGCAAGTATCTGCAGGATACGCTGACTACCGGAGAGATGATCCCGGAATCCTCCAGTTTGTCGTAACCATGTCCGATTTGTTCCAGCCAGTCAATCCGAGCTTCCTCCATCCAACGGATGTAGTTGGAATGGTGGGTTATTTTCATCTTGTCGGTTTCGTAATATTTGACATTGTGAAGATAGGGCTGCTTCAAATTTTCAATAATGGTTTCATCCATTGTCTAATCCTCCTTGACTGCATTAAAGCTGACGCGTCTTGGCTTATTATATAATGAGCGGCCGGTCATTACAAACAAAAAAACGGTAAATCAGCCCTTTAGGCCCTGAATGACGGGAATAAGGTTTCAAATCATGATTCGTTAGTATTTAAAGGGATATAATTTGACTAATATGTTGATTAAGAATAAAATTATAGTATATAAACAACTAATCAATATGATTGGATGATCCCGGAAGTTTCGGGCGGCTTTTTTGCAGTAATGGAAAATTATCATCATAATGGAACGATCAATTTACAGTGAAAATGAAAGAGGAGTGATTGATGTGTTTGATAAAGTTATCATAGTAGCTCAAATACCTTTTAGTGAAATGCAGTTAGTCAAAAAAGCCAAACAATTGAAACAACTCGGGGTCAAGGAATGCCTGCTGACCCAATGTCTTTCCAGTTATGAAGAAATATCAGCGATGTCGCTGCACTTCAGCGATTATTTGAATGATACCATGGAAAAACAGGTTAAGATTCTAAGCGAAGAAGGTTTTGTGGTGACCACCAAACGGTTCATTGCCGGTAATATCCAAGCCGAACTGAGCAAGATTGCTCATGACGAAGGCTATTCGATGATTGTGGTTGGAACCGAAAAGCATACCCTGGTCGGAGAATTCCTTTCCGGTGGGGTGGTTTATGATGTGATCCATAAAGCCAAAATCCCGATTCTCGTCCTCAAGACCGACGATGAATCCGATGACGACGAGCCGCTGTTAAAACATGTGCTCTTGCCGACTGACTTTTCTAAAAATGCCACCCTGGCTTATGAAAAACTCAGGGAATTGTTGGTGCTGGGCATCGGGAAAATCTCGCTGGTGACTGTGATGAAGAAATCCTGGATGGAACCATATCTCAACCGGCCAATGGAAGACTTCCGCCGGCTTTCAACCGTTTCTTTGGAACAAATGAAAGCGGAACTGGCGGATCTCAATTTTGAAAATGTCGACATCAAGGTCATGGATGGGACTCCATCGCAACGGGTGCTCAAGTTCATTGACAGCAATGACGTTTCCCTGGTGGTGATGGGAACCCAAGGGCGCGGCTTTGTCAAGGAAATCTACCTGGGCAGCCTCTCGCACAACCTGGTCCGTCATGCCAATGCGGCCATCCTGCTGATTCCTCATAAACGAGATGAAGAGTAAAATTTCAAAGCTATTACTATAAACAAGGACCGGTACCCGCCGGTCTTTTGTGTTAACCTCAAATCAAAGCCAGACTACTGAGACAATAATTGCCTTAATTACCGTAACATTTTAATTTAAAGCGGGATAGTTTGTAACTTTTGAGAAATATGTTCATATATATTGACAATCATCGATATAAGCACTACAATGGACCCATTGAAATCTATCGATGTGAAAATCCGGTCCCAGAAGCCAGATAATCTGATCGCGAAGATCAATAATTGTAAAAAGGGGAGAATTATCTATGAAAACACAAAATCGAATGATCCTGATTTTGGGATTGATGGCCTTTCTAGCCAATGGGGACAACTATGCGGCTGCACTACTGGTAATCAAGATCGCTCAGGATCTCAACATTTCCATCAGTGCGGCAGCCATCTCGGTTACTGCCTACATGCTCTCATTTGGAGCCTTCACCTTGCTCTTTGGTCCCTTGTCGGATCGCTTTGGCAAAGTTAAAATCATCAATATCGCTTCAATTGGAACCGCGATTTTCTCAATGCTGGGAATCTTCGCCTTCAATCTGCCTTCACTGGTATTTTTAAGAGCCGTCAATGGAGCTTTTGCCGCCGGAATCTTTCCGGTTACGATGGCTTTGGTCGGTCAAAGTTTTGACAATGCCAACCGCCACAAGGCCTTGGCTAAAGTTATGGGAATTATGTTTTTAGGCGGAGCCATGGCCACCATTATCGGGGGTGTGCTCTCTTATTACGGTTCTTGGCGAATGGTTTATTTTGCTTACGGTTTGGCTGAAATGGTGGTGGCCTTGGTCATGTTTAAAGTCCTGGAACGGGATCAACCGGTGGTCGAACAGCTGGATTTGATTGGGTTCTATAAAAAACCACTTGGCAACCGCAATTTCATGATGATTGTCACGACAGTATTTCTATTAGGGTTTTCAGTCTTTGGCAGTTTCACTTACTCAGGAACCTTGATTACCCAAAATACCGGTTATAATGTCTTTATTGTCGGATTGATTCTGGCTTTGTTTGGAATTGGAACTGTAGCTGGAGGAAGGATCGTACCGAAACTGAAACTGAAAATCGGAACCAGAGTCCTGTTGGTGGCGGGCGTGGTCGGACTGATTTCGCTGCAACTGATTTCCCGGTTTGATCAGGTCGCTTTGGTGGCTTTGGGGCTGCTGGGCTTTGGGATGGCCTTTATCACCTTGCAATCTACTTTGATCAATACCGCTCAAGCGGTTTTGCCTCAGATGCGGGGAACGGCGATGTCGCTGGCTTCGTTCAATATGTTTGTCGGGGGAGCGATTGGCACCAATCTAAATGGGCGACTGATTGAAACCATGCCGACCAACCAGATTTTCTTCAACAGTTCGTTGATTATTTTCGTGGTTGGTATGATTGCCATGATTCTGGTCACTAAAGCGGAACAACGAATCAAGGCTGCGATGGCTGGGCATTAGTAATACTTACACTTAAAGACTCCTTGGAGTCTTTTTTTGATTGAACTAAAAACAAGGCTTATTTAAGAACGAACCAACCACTTAAACGGGTTTAAAACCTCATTATCAAATTCAAATGCAATAATTGTTAGAAAAGGGGCAGGGTCAATGTTATAATTAGATAATGGAAAGTAGATTGAACTTAGACAAAATAGAGACCATTATCTAGTAAGGGAGATGACAATATGAAAATAATTCACTGTGCCGATTTGCATCTGGATTCGAAAATGGAGACCAACTTTTCGCCCGAACAGGCCAAGGGGCGCCGTTATGAAATCCTGGCTACTTTTGAACGAATGGTCAGCTATGCCAGTGACCATCAAGTCGAAGTGATCATTATTTCCGGTGACATGTTCGACACCCCGCAAAGTCAACAAAAAACCATTAAAAACCGGGTGATGGATACTATCAGCGAAAACGACCAGATTGACTTCATCTACCTTCAGGGCAATCATGATCGGGATTACTACTTCAAGAAGCTTGATCCCAGACCAAGCAACCTGAAGCTGTTTACCACCAACTGGAGCGCTTATCGCTATGGCAACGTGGTGATTGCCGGACGGGAGTTTTCCAATAACCAGTCCGGTGATTTTTATCAGGAGTTGCTCCTTGATGAAAATGACTTCAATATTGTGATGCTCCATGGCCAAATTGTCAGCTACCAGGCCGACAACAAGGCTGAAACCATTAATCTTGAACAACTCAAAAACAAGGATATCGATTACCTGGCCCTGGGGCATATCCATGAAGCCCGCTGTGATAAACTTGATTACCGGGGCGTCTGGTGCTATCCGGGTTGTCTGGAAGGCCGGGGCTTTGATGAATGTGGCACCAAAGGCTTCTACCTCCTGGATATCCAAGGTAATAGCAGTACCCGCGAATTCGTCTCTTTAGCCAAGCGGACCTTCCATGAAGTGACTGTCGATATCTCCAAAGCGCTTGACGCCAGGGAGATTGCCAAACTAGTGGAACGCCAACTTGAAGGCATCTTGGCTGAGGATATCGTCAAGGTTATCATCACCGGAACTGTTGATGAAGAGACCGAACTTGACTGGGATTATCTCGAACATAAAATCGCCAATCGCTTCTATTTTGCCAAATTGGCCGATTTGACTGAAGTGAAAATCGATTACACCAAATATGCCCAGGATATTTCCTTCAAAGGGGAATTCATCAGAACCGTTGCAGCGCTGGATTTAAACGATGAGGATAAAAACCGGATCATCATGATGGGAATCAATGCCATCATGGGAAAAGAGGTGGGATAATGAAACTGATCAGCTGTTATATTGAAAATTTCGGTAAATTCAATGAATTCGAATACCGCTTTGATGAGGGGCTGAATATCATTGAAGAGGACAATGGCTGGGGCAAAACCACCCTGGCGGCTTTTATCAAAGCGATGTTCTATGGTCTCGAGTATTCCCGAGGCCGGAAAATGACCGACCGCAAACGCTACTATCCTTGGAATGGCGGCAAATTCGGCGGTAATCTGGTCTTTGAATACCAAGAGCGCCACTATCGGATTGAACGCTTTTTCGGGCGCCGCGAAAAAGAAGACAGTTTCAAACTTTACAATGCCAAACTAAATCAGCCCTGCGCTGATTTTGGTGAAAATATCGGGGGTCAAATCTGGGAGCTGGACCGGGATTCCTATGACAAGACTGCCTTTATCACTCTTGATGGGGAAAGTCTCTTCACTGATCTGATTTCCAGCAAACTCGGGGATCTTCCAACTAGTGAAGCTGATTTCGATAGTGCCAGTCAGGCGCTGGCCACAATCGAAGCCGCTCTTAAAAATATCAGTTCCTCCCGGGGCAATAAAGGAAGAATCCAGCAATTGGAGGCTCGCCGCGATGAAGTAAGAACCCAGCTCCAACACGCTCGCATCGCCCAGGCTCAAATTGAAGAGCTTGAAGAGCAGATTGAACTTGAAAAAACCAGTCTCCAAAATAACCGAAAGCAGTTGGCCCAACTCGAAGACCGGAAGGGTTCCTTGAATCTGGTTGACCGGAAGACCCGCTATCAGGAGCTTCTTGGCGAATACAATATCGTCAAGGAAAGATATACCCGGCTTAACCGGCTTTTCGCTGGCGACACCAGGGATCTGGCGACGATAAAAGAAGAACTCCAATCAATCTCGACCAAAGTCCGGGATTATTACCAAGCCGAGGCTCTTGCCAATCAAAGCCAACTTAGTGAAGACGACAGCCAACGATACCAAAAACTGGCCCAGGTATTTTCCCAAAGAGTTCCGAGCAGTTTCGAACTGGACCAGAGCGAAGGAGATGCCTTGGAACTGGCCAAGCTAAAAAGGGATCTCGATTCCTACATCTCTCAGCCTGAAGAGTTGGATCTCCAAGAAAGATTGGAAAAGCGCTATGGCAATCTGACCATTGACAGCGGCGTGATTGAAGGTTATATTCGGGATTTCGACCGGGTGACCCGGATCGACCACCGGATTGTCCAGATCAACTACGATATGGAAAAAAACAAACTCTATCAACCCAGAAAAATCAGGTCTCCCCAAATTGCCTTGTTGGTGGTCGGGCTCCTGGTGATTGTCAGCGGCTTTATCGCTTTAAGTACCAGCCAGGCTTTGGGGACGGTCTTGTTTGGAGCCGGATTGGCAATCCTGTTTCTGGCTGCCTTCATGATGATCAAAGAGCGCCGCACGGCTACCAAGTTGCCGGTTGATTTGCCACAGACTTCCAATGAACATCTCGCTATGGAGAAAGCCAATCTCGAAAGCGAAAGAAGAACGCTGGAAGAGCGCTACCTGGCCTTTTTAAATTCGATCGGCTTGGATGATGACAATATCCCGATTGCTTTAACCAGCGCCAAGGGGGAATACGAAGATTATCTGGAACTCAAAGACGAAATCGCCCGTAAAAGCAGTCAATATCTCGAAACCAAAGCGGTTATTGAAAAATTGGAGCGGCAAATCAGCGGCTTTCTGGCCCAATATCTCAAACTTCTTGAAGACAGCGATTATGGCCGGTTGGTCAAGACCTTGCGTAATGCCGTCACCGAATACCGGACCCTGCAAAAATGCCAAAGCGATTATCTTCAGGCTCGAACCCAGGTAGAAGGGCTTCAAGTGGAATTGGAAGCAATTTTTACGGGCTATTATGGCAAAAGCGACCAGCCGTTCGACCAACTGTTCAATCAGCTGAATCTCGATCTGGCCAGTTACCAAACCAGCCAAACCCAGTTGCGCCAGCTCCAATTCAAAAAAAGCTCCTTCGAATCGAATAATGATATTGCCGCTTTGAAACGGCTGGAAATCGATGAGGTTGATCTCGAAAAAATCACTCGGGAGATTGATTCAACCCGGCAAAAGCTGACTAAAGCCCAAGAAGAGATCATGAGGCGCATTGCCGGCTATCAAAAAGATATCGTCACGCTGGCCCTCAAGGCTGATGAGACTGAGGATCTTGAATCATTGGTTGTCAATCTGGCTGAAAAGAAAAAGGACCTGGCCAAGGAGAAACACTTGCTGGAAATAACTCTTGCAGCGATGCGCCAAGCCCAGGAGAGTCTCCAATCCCGCTATACGGCAGATGTTTCAAAATCATTCAAGCAGTATCTCGACGAACTCAATGCCCTAACTCCGGAGAACTATCAAGTCGACAACCGTCTCAATGTCAAAATGGAAGCAGGAGGTGAACTCCATGGCAGTGACGAGTTGAGTACCGGGATGAAAGATCTGATCCAGGTCTGTTTGCGGATGGCCTTGGTCGATGCTGTTTTCAAAGATGTGACCAAACCGGTCTTGATTCTTGACGATCCTTTTGTCAATCTTGACAATGTCCGCCTGGAAAGGGCCTTGGAGTTGCTTAAAAAGATTGCCACGAACTATCAGGTCATCTATTTCATCTGCCATTCCAGTCGGAATCTCGATTCGGGCAAGGAGTTAAGATGAATTTGAAGCGGGTAAGCAAATTCCTGTCCCTGATTCTTCGCCATCAACCCGAAGTGATCGGGATCACTCTTGACCAGCACGGCTGGGCCGAGGTTGGCGATTTGCTCAAGGGAATCAATAGCCAATACCCCATCGACTTGACTATCCTGGAAGAAATCGTCGCCAGCGACCCCAAGAACCGCTACAGTTTCAATGACGACCATACCAAAATCAGGGCCAATCAGGGCCACTCGCTGGATGTCGATGTCGAACTAAAAGCCGCCATCCCCCCGAAGATTCTTGATCATGGCACCGCAGTCAAATCAGTGGCTGACATCGAGCGGGAGGGGTTAAAAGGCAACGGCCGCCTCTATGTCCACCTGTCCACCTCAATCGAGGCAGCCATCCAGGTCGGTAAGCGCCACGGCAAACCGTGTGTCTATCAAATTGACTGTGCCAGAATGGTAGAAGACGGCTATCAGTTCTACCTTTCGAAAAACAAGATCTGGCTGATCGAGTTTGTGCCAGTTGCTTATCTGCGCCAAGTCAAATCAAATAAGATTGAAACCGAAAAAAGCTGAAAATCCTTTGAGGAGGTTCAGCTTTTTTTGAAGGCTCTTTAATTATCTTTAAATGAAATTATTGTTTGAAGCTTTGTGTTGATCGCGATAGCTTCCTGGCAGACAGCCGCATATTTCCTGAAACTTCTTATAGAAGAAACTGACATTTTCATATCCACTCAGATTGGCGATTTCCGTGATGGTCAAATCAGTGTTTTTAAGCAATTGGGTAGCATAACTGATTCTCTTTTCCTGAAGCAGGATTTTGAAAGACGAACCGGTATGTTTTTTCAAGACGCTTGAAAGATAGTTGGCATTCATGTTGAAATAAGCGGCCGTGGAACGTAAAGTGCAGGTCTGGTAATTCTCTTCAATATAGCTCAAGATCGGGATGACTGAATTTTTCTTGGCCGGATTGGAACTTTTTTCCAGGTCACTACGATAGATATTCATCAGCTCTGAAATTATCAGGGTGAAAAGACTATTAAGGATTTCGGTTGAAGCATACGACGGGTCATACCATTCACAGAGGAATTCTTTCATAAACAACGGCAGCCGTTGACTATGTTGGGATTTGAAGACGATAAAGTCGTTGTGAGACGTGTCGGAGATGATCGAATTCAAGAAGAAATTAGTCAGGATACTCTGCGCTGACAGGCGGCTAAAAAACTGCGAATTGAGGTATTCTTTCTTGATGAAGATATTGATGAGAATATCATTTCCTCAAGCGGTTCAATTGTATGCATGGTATCACAATCAAGCACCAGGGTGCAGCCCTCTGGCAGTTCATACTTGCGGTTATTGATCACTTGGGTGGAAGTCCCCGAATAAACGTATATCAACTCAATCCAATCGTGATAATGCATCGGAAATTCTTGAAAACGAGAATGTCTTTTGACTATAATCGGAGCGTTATGGATGGTAATGTCTGGATTGTGCGGTTCCAGTCCGGTGATTTTGATTACCTTTTGGTCATCGATGGTTCCAGTTGTGTTCAATAACTTGAGCCAATATGGTTATGATACTTTGTTACCTGTTACCATCGCGACCAACTTTGCCATGGCTGGAGCGGTACTGGGATTATTTTTGAAAACTAAAAACACAAAGTTGAAAGAAGTTTCAATGTCATCTTGTATTTCAGCTCTTATTGGCGGGGTAACCGAGCCAGCCATCTATGCAGTAAACATCAAATATAAAAAACCATTCTACATCGCTTGTGCGGTTTCGGGAATCGGGGGAATTATTACTGGAATTGCCGGAGCTCAATGGCCGGGGCTGATGACAGTATGTGTCTTGACTCTTCCAACACTGGCGTTGATGAAGGGCGGTATGGGTGTTTTGATTTCGGCATTCTTAGGGTTCTTTGGAGCTACGATACTGACATATTTCTTCGGTTTTGACGATTCAATGCTTGAAGAAAACAAATAAAATTATTAGCAAAGAGGAGTAATATGAAATATCAAAATCCAATTATCCCGGATTACTATCCTGATCCGTCAATCTGTAAAAAAGGGAATGATTACTATCTGGTAACTTCAAGCTTTGAATATTTTCCCGGAGCCCCGATTTTTTACAGTAGTTATCTGTTCAATTGGGAACCAATCGGGCATTGCCTGACTAGAAAATCACAGTTGGATCTCGATGGCTGTGGTTGTTCAAAAGGGATCTATGCGCCGACTATCCGTCATCACGATGATAAATTCTATATGATTACCACCAATGTCGGCAGCAAGATTGAAACATTTTATGTCACAGCTAACGATCCCCGTGAGGAGTGGTCGGAGCCGGTATTTATCGATATTCCGGGGATTGATCCGTCTTTCTATTTTGAAGCCGGTAGGACCTATGTCCAATATGCCGATTACAGTACCGGGATCTCAATCATCAAACAGGTTGAAATCGAATTGGAGAGCGGGAAACTGCTAAGTAGCCCTCAGATTATCAGTCATGGCTGTGGTGGTCGGGATATTGAGGCGCCCCATATTTTCAAACGAGGACAATGGTATTATCTGATGCTGGCTGAAGGCGGGACTAGGGAAGGTCATATGGTTACCTTGGCGCGAAGTGAATCGCTCTGGGGACCGTTTGAAGCTTGTCCTTTCAATCCGATTTTGTCCAACCGCGATTTGGGAACTGCTTTGATTCAGTCAGTCGGTCATGCTGATTTGATTGAAGACGAAGCTGGCAATGCCTGGCTGGTTGCACAGTAAGTTGGGTTACATGCCTGAAGAGGTTGAAATTGATGTTAAAGTCAAACAATCAAGAAAGAATCCGATTACGATTGGACCAAATGCCACTAAACTGCCTGTTGAAATGACAACCTTGCACAGCAATATTGGTGAGTACCTGTCTTTTGAAGATTCGCTGAAAGTTACCGGCAATCAATATACCCTGGATGATCTTCATAATCCGGTGTTCCTGGGGATAAGACAAAGCTCCTATGATTTTGAAATGACCACATCTTTTGAATTCGAGCCGGAAAATGCCAGACAAGAAGCCGGATTGGCTTTGGTGCTCGATAATCAACATCATTTCGAGTTTGTGGTGACTGCTCGAGGGGACAAAAAAGTATTGGTCCTTCGAAAAAAGGTCGGAGATATCGTGGCCGAACGAAAATGGGAATTGATTCATCCAGAAGAGCCGCTGGAACTTAAAATCAACGGTTCCAAGGATAAATATCATTTTTGGTTGAAAGACTGCAATCAAGAGTGGACTCAGCTCGATTGGAGTTATACCAAACACCTATCCAGTGAATCCAGTTTCTCAGCCTTTACCGGAGTGGTTACCGGTCTGTATGTGACCGGTAACCAAACCGCCACCGTGACCAAGCTCGAGTACCAGGTTCTTACAAACTAAGTCTAGGCAACTGATGTTCCTATCCCTAAGGATAAGAAATGGTCAAACCAGGTTGATAAGGTTACAACAGTTGCTAAAAAAAGCCGCTTAACAGGCGGTTTTTTGTCTTTCTCGATAAATTTAACTTCGGTCAGGGAATTGATTTGCCAAAAGGAAACTTTGAGATTATAATTAAATTACAAAGGAAGTGTTGATTAGGTTACACATCATCTTGGCAATGGAGTGTTTCGCAACACCCCGATTATTGATTAACCAAATATTTAGACAATTTGTATGATTCGTACTTGTAAGAGGAGTGAATAATATGTTTGAAAAAGTATTGATTGTCGCCCAAGTACCATTTAGTGAAACCCAGTTGGTCAAAAAAGCCAAACATCTCAAAGACATCGGAGTCAAAGAATGTGTCTTGGCTCAATGTATCGCCAGTCTTGAGGAAGTATCGGCAATGTCGGTTCAGTTCAGTGAATACCTGAATGAAAATATGGCCAAACAGGTCCAAATCCTCAAAGATGAAGGTTTGGAGGTCGAATCTCTGAAAATCATCGCTACCGAAATCCATACTGAAATCGATATCGTGGCCCGGGAAGCCGGCTGCAAGGCAATTGTGGTTGGAGCGGAACGCCATAACCTGATCGGTGAATTCATGTTTGGCGGAGTGGCTTATGATGTGATCCACAAAGCCAAATTGCCGGTCATCGTCTTCAAAACCGATGATTCGACCCCATTCATGCGCAAGATGAACGGTCATGTGCTCTTCCCGACCGACTTTTCCGATAATGCCGGTTTGGCCTACGAAAAGCTAAAAGAATTGGCCGCTTTTGGAATTGACAAAGTGACCTTGGTCACCGTCATCAAAAAGACCTGGCTCGACCCATATCTCAACCGGGATATCGGGGAGTTCAAAACAACTGCCATGGAAAAACTGATTGCCATGAAAGATGAACTGATTCAACTTCAGGTTCCGGAAGTGGATACTTTGGTGCTCCACGGTAATCCGGCTCAGGAACTGCTGCATCTGATTGATGACAAGGAAATATCTTTGGTGGTCATGGGCTCTCAAGGTAGCGGCTTTATCAAAGAAGTCAGCCTGGGAAGCCTGTCCCATAATATGGTCCGCCATGCCGACGCACCGGTATTCCTGGTTCCGGCCAAACGCGATTAGCAGCAATAATGAATGAATATTTCAGGAAAGAACAAGGGTAAAATCTTGTTCTTTTTGGCGATGAAGGTTGCAATATAGCAGACTAGTGGGTAAAATTAAGAAAAGACGACAAGGGGGAAGCTGAAATGACCAGATATCTGACCAAATCTATTTTCAAACAGGCGCTGACCTGTCCGACCAAACTGTACTATGCGACCAACCGCGAATATGTCAACAAGAATATCGAGGACTCGTTTTTGCAGTCATTGGCTGAAGGTGGCTTTCAAGTGGGGGCGCTGGCTACCTGTTATATCCCCGGGGGAGTGATGATTGAAACCCTTGATATCGAAGCGGCCGTTAGTAAGACCACCAAATTGCTAGAACAGGATCAAGTCATCATCTATGAAGCGGCAATTCGATTCGACAATCTTTTGGTCCGGGTTGATATCCTTAAAAAGGACGGCAATCAGCTGGAATTGATCGAGGTCAAGGCCAAGTCCTTCAATCCCAATCGTGACAGCTTCTATACCAAAAAAGGTGGCCTCAAAAGCGCGTGGAAGGAATATCTCGAGGATATCGCATTCCAGAAACATGTGGTCATACAGGCCTATCCCGACAGCTATGTCAGCGCCAACTTGATGGTGGTCGACAAATCGGCCCGTTGTCCGGTATCCGGACTCAACCAGAAATTCAGATTGACCAAAGATGACCGGGGGCGCACTCAGGTGACCATCTTGGATTTGGTGAATGATGAAGATCTGGCCACACCGATTTTAATCAAGCTTAACGTTGAAGAGGCGTGCCGGATTATCTATGACACCAAATATCGAATCAATCAGGAAAATCTTGATTATCACGGCCGGATCAGTTATCTGGCCACCCAGCTCAAAACCAATACCAAAATTGCCACCGGACTGGGCCAAAAATGCGGCGATTGCGAATTTCGATGTGGCCTTGATCAAATTGATGCGAACCATCTTAGCGGCTATCATGAGTGTTTTAAAGAGCAGCTGGGCTGGAGCGATGAAGACTTCAATGATCAGACAGTCCTGGAACTGTGGAACTTCCGTTATAAAGACAGGTTTTTCCAGGAGGGCCTGATCAAACTCAAGGATATTGAGGCTGAGGACCTCGGGGTTGAAGCTTTTGATGGTTCAAGTCTGACTACCAGCCAGCGTCAATGGCTCCAGATTGAAAAAGTGAAAACCAATGACAAAAGTCCCTGGCTCAACAAGGAGCGAATCAAAGCAGAAATGGACCATTGGAAATTCCCGCTTCATTTCATTGATTTTGAAACTTCAGCAGTGGCGATACCCTTCACCAAGGGGCGCCACCCTTATGAGGCGATTGCCTTTCAGTTTTCCCATCATGTCATCTATCAAGACGGCACCATCGAACACAGGGGCGAATATCTCAATGCCACGCCGGGATTTTTCCCCAACTATGAATTTGTCCGGGAGTTGAAAAAACAACTCGAAACCGATCAGGGGACAATCTTCAGGTATGCCGCGCATGAAAACACTTATCTTAATTTCATCTACTCCCAGCTTCAAAGGGATAAGACGGTCCCAGACCGGGAGGAACTGAGCGCCTTTATCAAGACAATCACCAAATCGAGCGGTTCAAGTAACGGAAGCTGGGAAGGTGAACGCAATATGGTCGATCTCTGCGTTGTGATCAAAAAGTATTATTATGACCCGTTCACCAAGGGTTCCAATTCAATCAAATATGTCCTGCCGGCGATTCTAAACAGCTCCGCTTATCTTCAAACCAAATACGCCCAGCCAATCTATGGTGCCGTCGGGGGGATTAAAAGTTTGAACTACCAGGATAAAATCTGGGTCGAGTTCGACGGTGATCAGGTGATCGACCCTTACCAACTGCTGCCATCGATGTTCGAAGACATCGATCCTGAGGAGCTGGAACTGCTTGTCGATAACGATCGCCTCCAAAACGGCGGAGCGGCCTTGATTGCCTATGCCCGGATGCAGTTTGAACAGATGAGCGCGATTGAAAGGACCCAGATTGAACAGGCGTTGCTGCGGTATTGCGAGTTGGACACCTTGGCGATGGTGATGATCTACGAAGGCTTGAAGGATTTGATTGGCAAATAGGGTCGTAAATCCGGCGCTTGGTTTTCCCTTCGCTGTAAGTGTAACTGGCGGGAAGACCAAACCTTAAATATCAACGAAAAGGAAAATATTACATGAAGAAAAACCATATTATTATTGCCCTGTCATGGATGGCGGTACTGTTTTGGATGCTGCTGATTTTTAAGCTTTCAGCCCAAGTGGCTGCCCAATCAGCGGGTCTTAGCAACTCATTCACCCAAGTAATCGTGAAAATCGTCGATCAGCTCGCTATGGGTTTCGATTGGATTATCACCGATCACCTGATTCGCAAATGCGCCCATTTCTCCAGTTATCTGATCCTGGGCTTGTTGGTTGTCAATGCCCTGACTCGTAGTGGGATCAGCGGCATTAAAACAGCAGTCTTGATTTGTATCATTTATGCCATATCGGATGAAGTCCATCAGATGTTTGTCCCCGGTCGGGGTCCGGGAGTCACTGACGTATTGATCGATAGTGCCGGAGCCTTGGTGGGAATTCTGGGCTATCGGGGACTAGCCAAAATCAATAAAAGTGAGCTTTAGGGGAGATGTTCAGTCGAGCAATTTGCTTCAGGACCTCTTAATAAACTCTTAAGTAAATCTTAAGATATAATAGGCACTTACAGGATATTGATGGAAAAATTGTACAATAGTGTAATTTTGGATAGTATTTTACCCCACATTGTGATACCATAGGAGTTAATCTAAATAGAAGGGGAGTAAAGTATGAGTGCAACATTAATCATCATGGCGGCTGGTATGGGAAGCCGTTATGGCGGAGGTATCAAACAATTGGAGAAAATGGGACCAAGCGGAGAAATTCTGATGGAATATTCAATCTATGATGCCAAAGAAGCTGGATTCGACAAAGTCGTTTTCATCATCCGCAAGGATCTTGAAGAAATCGTAAGAAAGACTGTCGGGGACCGGGTAAGCGAAGTGATCGATGTTGAGTATGTCTTCCAGGAACTTGACGACCTTCCGGATGGTTTCACTCTTCCTGAGGGAAGAAAAAAACCATGGGGAACCGGACAGGCAGTCCTTTGTTGTAAGGACGTGGTCAAGGAACCTTTTGTCATTATCAATGCCGATGACTACTATGGTAAAACTGCCTTCAAATTGATCTACGAACACCTTACCAACGGTTGTGAGAGTGACAAGGAGATCAATCTGTGCATGGCCGGATTCATTTTGAAAAACACTTTAAGCGACAATGGGGCAGTTACCCGTGGCGTATGTGTGGTGGATGAATACCATTTGCTTTCACAAGTAATTGAAACCAAAGGAATCATGAAGAATTCCCAAGGTGTGATTGAACACAACGGCAATGGAACCGATGTGGCAGTGGAAATGGACAGCCATGTGTCAATGAACATGTGGGGTGGCTATCCTGATTTCATCGCAAAACTGGATCAGGGTTTCACTGATTTCTTGGCTAAAGAAGACAAGGATGAACTTACTGAAGAATACCTGTTACCGATTTTCATCGACGAGTTGATTCAAAACGAAACAGCTGATGTGAAAATGCTGGAAACGCGGGATAAATGGTTCGGTGTAACTTATCAGGCCGATAAGGATTCGGTAATCGAACAGCTTAATGATTTGATTGCTCAGGGCGCATACCCTGAAAAACTTTGGTAACAAATAGAACATAACGATTAGGTGATTTTTGATTGGCGGACATTCGAAAATTGCCTTTTCGCAATTAAGGAGGAATCAAGATGTACATAAATCCGATTTTCAACGGGGGCTTTTTTCTAATCCCGATTCTTTTTCAACTGGTTTCGGCTTTTTTCTTCGTAATTATCCTGGGCCGGATTCTAAAACTGTTTAGCAATCGCAAATCAGGTGATTTTACCAAGATTAAGGAGAGTCTGGCCAAAACCCGGGAGTATGCCAATATGACCAAAAGACCAAGCAGTTACAGCCAAACAACTATCGGCAATCATCATCCCTTGCTTGGCGGGCTCAACCAGCTTCCCGGATCTGACTACCGGATTCTTACCGATTTGAAGCTAGAAGACAAATATGGAGTTTCCCAACTCGATGGGGTGGTCTTTTCTAAATCCGGTATTTTTGTGATAGTTGCTTTTGATCAAAGCGGAACCGTTCAGGGGAGCGAATATGCCGATTCCTGGAGTGTCGAGTCTCGCCATGAACAGACCAGGATGCGCAATCCCATCAAGGTCGCTTATGATCAGATTGACAACCTTGAGCGAATCACCAACGCGCCCAATCACTATTTTATGCCGGTGGTGGTTTACGGTCGGGGAGCCAATATGCAAGTCGAAACCGGATCGAAAGTACTCCGTGACAGTGAACTGGCAGCCTGGATCAAATCCAATGACCGCGAGTACATTGATTCTGGGGAACTGAGCGAGCTTTATAATCAAATCAATAATGCTTCGCTTCGTTGATTATCTATTTTGATTGGGGGTTAAAAATTATTTTCCAGCCCGAGGTTAAGGATTAACCGGGTTCATAATATTTTTAAAGCGTCCCGCCGATTCTCATGGCAGAACGCTTTTTTGACATATAAGACAATATGTTGTCATTTGTTTTTCAAAATCAAAAAATAACCGATTACTTGAGTTGAAGTGTGATTTAATATTAATACACACAAAAATCATCATCGGGGATGGTTTTGGAAACGAGGGAGATTGCGATGCTTAAAAGAGGAAGTTATTTTTACTATGCCATGTCCAATGGAATGTTTTATTTTTCGTTTGGGATGTTCATCTCCATTATTTCGGTAGTTCTGGCCGGTAAAGGAAGTTCAGCTACCCAGATTTCTTTGATTACCTCGGCCGCGGCCCTGTTCTCGCTGGTGTTCCAGCCTTTGGCTGGTTTTTTCGCCGACAAGATTCGCTCGCCTAAAAAGGTCGGAATCGTCTGTCTGGCAATGGCGATTGTCAGTGGTTTGATTTTCGGCCATACCAAGTCGTTCATCTTCCTGTTTTTGATGAATGGTTTCACTCAGGGCTTTTTCAACGGAACTGTTGCCCTGTCGGACCGCTTGGCTTTGGAAAGCGAATACTCATTTGGAACTATCAGAGTCTGGGGTTCGGTTATGTTTGCCATCGCCGCCCAACTTGCCGGTTATATTTATGACAATATCTCGACGATTCTAAATTACTACATTTTCGCCGGGGCGATTGGAATCACTATTATCGGCTTTATCGGGATGATCGATGCGGTTCCCAAGACTGCTCATGAAGACGAAAAGGTTACGGCCAAGGAAGTCTTCAATGCCTTGATCCATAATAAGAAGTATCTGATGTTTGTCGGGATTCTTTGTCTTTTCCAAGGCTCTTTTATTGCCCAGTTCACTTACTTCCCGCTGTTCATCCAGGAACTTGGCGGAAGCACCACCATTGTGGGAACAACTTTGTTTTTGAGTGTCCTCTCGGAAATTCCGACCATCCTATTCTCGGATCGGATTTTCAAGAAGTTCAGCTACCGCAATCTGATGATTTTTGCCGGAATTATCCAGGTTATCCGCTTTGTCTGGTATGCAACTTTGCCATCGCCGTTTTTGATTATGATAGTCTTTTTCTTCCAGGGGATGACCATCATTGTCATGGTTCTTACCGCAGTTAGAATCATCTTCGATATCGTTGATGAAAAATATGTCAACAGTGCCTATGGAATTTCGGCTATGCTTGCCCGTGGGGTGGCCGCTCTGGCTTTCATTGTGGCGGCCGGAAGAATCCTGGATACTTTCCCGGGAACCGAAGGATTCAGAATTATCTATCTTATTTCAATGATTGCGACCCTGATTTCAGTGATCTTCGCCTTCAGGTTCAAGGAAGACTGACAGGAAACTCCAAGAAACAGCTTAGCTGTTTCTTTTATTTTTTATAATTTAGCCTTGGACGAAACATGTAAACGATTTTACGGGTATTTTTTTTCAAAAAAAGGTAACTTGTTAATTTTTGTTTTTCTTTATGATATAATTATTTTATGTACTAAAAATTATGGGAAAATAAGGAAAGAGGGAATTATATGAGATCTGATTATCATGTTCACAGTAATTACAGCGATGATTCGAATTATCTGATGCGGGATGTGGTCCTGGATGCGATTGATTTGCAGCTTGATGAAATCTGTTTTTGCGATCACGTCGATTACGGCATCAAACTTGATCATCATAATCTAAGTATCGCCGACAAAATCAATTACATCATGAATGTCGATTATCCTAGTTATCTTGAGGAAATCGACCAGTTGTCCAAAGTGTATGGCGAGAAAATCAAAATAAAAAAAGGTCTGGAATTTGGGGTCCAGACCCATACGATTCCATTGTATGAGGAATTGTTCTACAAATATGACTTTGATTTCATTATCCTGTCATGTCATCAGGTGGAAAACCTGGAGTTCTGGACTCAGGATTTCCAAAAAGGGAAAAGTCAAAAACAGTACAACGAGGGGTATTATCATGAACTACTCAAAGTGGTCAAGGCCTACAAAAACTACAGTGTTCTGGGCCATCTTGATTTGATCAAGCGCTACGACAAAAAAGGACTCTATCCGTTTAGAAAAGTCAAACCGATCATCAAGGAGATTTTGCAGGTTGTGGTTGGAGATGGCAAAGGAATCGAAGTCAACACTTCAAGCTTCCGCTATGGTTTCGAAGATCTGATGCCTTCAACCGAGATATTGAAAATGTATCTTGATTTGGGTGGGAAAATCGTGACGATCGGAAGTGACTCTCATCACCAAGACCATCTGGGCAGCAATATCGATCATGTCAAAAACCTGCTTAAAGAATTGGGCTTTGAGTATCACTGTACCTTCGAAGGAATGGAACCGCGCTACCATAAGTTATGATAAATTGATTTTCATCGTTATTATCAGTGGAAAAATCCGGGATTTGGTGCTATCATATTGATAAACTTTCAAGGCGAGGAGGGATATCATGGCAACCTGGGGTTTACATTTGCGCATTGCCGAGCGGATTTTGAAAAACGGTTATCTGCTTGATCGGGAGAGTTTTCTGGTCGGTAATATCGGACCGGACTGCGGGATTCCCAACGAGGATTTCACCGTTTTCGATCCCCCGCCTCAGATTTCGCACTGGTGTGATGGCAGCAAGCTTAATATTGAAGCCGAAAGATTCGCCCAGGAATATTTGGTCGAATTCAGCGGCGATATCAAACAGATGTCGTTTTATCTGGGCTATTATGTCCATCTGCTCACGGACAAGGAATTTTCCTATCTGATCCAGGGCAAAATCGATAACGATCCTTGTTATGCTCCGCTTCATGAGAATAATGATTTTATCTGGACTATCAAGAAGGACTGGTATGATCAGGATCATCTTTATTTCGCCAATAATCCCTCAAGTCTGTTTTACCAGGTTTTTTGCCAAATCACGGACTTCCCGGATTATCTTGACTACTATCCTAAAGGAGCGGTATATAAACAAGTTGAATATATCGTCAAGTTTTATGACCATCCCATCCGGGATCTAAACCGCGAATATCGGTATCTGACCAAAACGGAAATGGATGACTTTCTCGAAGATAATATCGATGATTTCGAACATAAACTGGCCGCCAAACTTGAGCGACTGCAAATGAAAAAGTGATTGGCTGATCTTTAATTGATCTCCAATCACTTTTTTTGATTTATTGGACCAGTTTGACCAGATAGGGAATCTGGAATCGTTGAGTAAGCCAGATAACGCCCATTGAGCTAAGCGATACCAACAGGAAAACCAAGGTTCCGGCGTTTTCCAACCCCGCCAGTTCCAAGATTTGGTGATACAGGATGATAAAAAGGCCGTGGATAAAGTATATTCCAATTGAATAGCGCCGGAAGTCAAACCGTTCCAGGAGTCTTTTTTCGGGGTTGTAAGAGGCAAGATACCTAAAGACAAACCAGGCCGCCGGGATCATCATTACATACATGTCAACATCATAGAGAAGCCCGAATGTCCGTAACGTCAAAACCTCGCCAATAAGCATTGCGGTTGCAACCAGATAGCCAATGAGATAGGTTCTGCTGTTTAACTTGGCGGGCAAATAATAGAGCAATGCCCCCATCATGACAAAGCCAAAGGCGAAAAAAAGGCCATTTCTGGTGGTGAACATTACCTGGAAATAAGTCTCGTAAATCGGACGGAGCCCTTTGATCTGCCCGTTTAGTCCATAATAGGAATTGCCTGATAAGCCAAAAAGATAACAAAGACCTGAAATAACTGCAAATAGGGCGATCTTATTGAATCTGATAGCCAGATACAGCAAAGCAATTGCCAAAATCAAAGCCGGAATGAACCAGAGATGATAATGGCTGCCGAAGAACACAAACAAAACCAGATACTTCAAGATGGCATCAATGAAACTGTTGGCACTATAGAAGACTACTGGGGGATCGATGTAATTGAGGATATAGATGAAGTCATAGGCGAAATAGACCAGACTCCAGCCTAGATAAAGCAACAAAAGCCGTTTGAGATAAGTTTTGGCATACCGGGACGGGTTTTCGACCCGAGCCATCTTAGCGGTGAAGAAATAGCCGGCACACACACTGAAAAAGGGAACTGCAATCCGGGCCAGAATATGGACTACCACAAAGCGCAGGTCGGGATTGATGTCGCTGAAGATATCGGTATGGACGGCTATTACCAAAAAGGCACAGATGAACTTCATGAAATCAATACCGTGATATGTATTCTTGATCATTGGCCACTCCACCTTTCCTAACTGGAATATAATCACTGGCTGTAATTAAATTCACATTCGTTACCTACATCATAATTGATTGGTGATTGGTAATCAATATAAAAATAGCCAAATCCAAAGGGACTTGGCTATTTTAAGCTTACTTGCAGGGACAACAGTCTGGAGCGACAAAGTTTCGTTCATAGAAATCGGATGATTTCTGGATTTCCCGGTTAAGATAACCAAAACCGTATTTTTCAATCAGGGTCTTTTGATCACTGAAAAGATTGACGCCCAGTCCAAGACGGTCGCCTTCAATGACTCCGCCGATGGCCGCGATAGTGGTTGGAAACATATCAACGGCGCTAAAGAGGCGGTTGGTGGTTAACTGAGGTGTAGCCGGGGAGTTGATGATCAGATTGACCGGGGTCCTAAGATAGGTTTCATCAATGTCGTCAAAATACTCGTCATACATGCTCAGATGATCACCGACAATGATGACGGTGGTATTTTGATAATAGTCCTGATCTTTCAGGTAATCAAGAAAAGCCATGATCTGGGTTGATGCATCTGCGATGACATTGGAATACTGATCATCGTAGGGTTCCGGGACTCCTGGTTCAAGATAACCTGCAGGAGTATGGGTATTGGCAGTTTCCATCACAAAGTTGAACGGCTGGTCCTCCTGGGAGATTTTTTCGAGGATTGTGGTGGCGTACTGATAAGTTTTGGAATCTTCCATGCCCCAAAACACCTTGTATCCTTCGGGAATGAACTCCTCGGCCAGGGCGGTTTTGTAATCATAGATGGTGTAGTCGCCATGGCAGTCGAAAAAGTTTGAAGTCCCGGCAAAATCGACATCCGATCCCTTAAGCAAAACATTGTTGTAGCCAAAATCATTGAGAATCCGACCGAGGGAATCAGCTCCGGCGAGATAGGGTTCGCCCGGTTCGTATTTGTCATCATCAATTTTCAATGTTACGGGAATTCCGCAATTCTGGGCAATCATCGAAGCGATGGTCCACTGGGTCCCTTCGAGAGTCAGCCAGCCCCCCAGCTGATTGGTATTGGAAAAATTGATATTCTTGAGTGCCAGGGATTCCAACTCGGGCATCAGGCTGGTTTCATTGATTCCGCCATTGGAGGTGGAGAAGTAGGTGTTTTCAACCGACTCGAGATAGATGTAGACCAGATTGCGTTTTTGCGAAAAAGAAATCGCGGTATTGTGGGGGTCACGATATTCATCTTCATAGATTGTGGTTGTCTGGGTGAGCGTATAAAGGTACTGAGCGACATCATAGTTGACCATTGCAAAGACAATCAAACCAACTACCGAAACACTGGCAAGATTGACAAAGCGAACTTTGGAGTTGATCAGCGCCAAACGGGGAAACCGGGCTGCCAGCATCACCGCCAGGAAGGTGATTCCAGCACTGGGGGAGATTACCTCGATGAGATAGTGCAACCAGACACTTTCATCCGAGCCTTTTCCCGTGAACTTGGTATGATAAATCAGCTGGTTGATGGTGCCTCGGGCAAAATTGTTATTGTTCCAGATGATGGTGAAAAATAAAATCATTGCAACAAAAAACACCATCATCATTATCCATCTTTTCTTCATCTCAATTTCTCCTTATCGCGCCGGTTTTGCGTTCAACAGTCACTTTCCTGTAGGATATTTTACACCTTTATCACGCTACTGAAAATATGGCAAAATCTAAAATCATTAAACATTCGTAAACAGTTTTTAAAGATTGATAAACCTAATTTATCATAGTCCCACTTAATTTTAGGCAGGGCGCAGTCAAAGTATTTATCTGTCAAAGCCGGTTGAACCATTATAACGTGAATCCTGGATGGGGTTAGATTTGACCGACAATCTTTAGAAAATATTTAGGAATTATTTAGAAGTTCTTAATAGAAATTTTAAGTTCTTTATTATTGGCTGAAGATTGACATGCCGTTAAACATTCAATCTACTGGAATGTGTAAATACGAGCCATTTTTAAGAAAATCTTAAGGTTTGGTTTGTTGTTAATTGGACACATTTTGTATATAATGTAATAAAGATAAAGTAATTAGTTACACATGTCTATTTTATTTGAAAGCGGGTTAATTATGGAAATAGTTACGAGACTTCGAAAAACATCTATCAAAAACAGGTGGGTTCAAATTTTGCTAATCGAGCTCATTATTATTATCATCTATCACCTTATGTATTTTTTGGGCGGATCCCATACAACCCTGAGCATCCTCAATATCATCCCGATTGCCTTGGCGGCATATTTCTGGAAAGTTATCGGAGCGTTGGTTGTGGCCATTATTTGTGGAATCCTTTCAGGACCGATGATGCCTCAGATAGTCGCGCTCGGCTATCCTCAAGACGCCTGCTACTGTGTGGTCAGAACGGTGATGTACGGTTTGATTGGAACTGGGTTTGCAATCATGTTTTCACGCTATCGCCAAATGACCCGGCTGGTTCAGGATAAAGCTGTCCGTAATTCATTTACCGGACTTTACAATGAGCGCAAATTGGAACCGCTGTTGGAAAGTCTGATCGAGCAGCGCCAGCAGTTCAATCTGATCATTGCCAATTTGAATAATCTTGAGGGCATCGAACACTATGTCAGTGAAACCTTGGTCAAAAAAGTTATTGACTATTTTTTGGCCCGGGTCACGGCTACTTTCAAGGGATCGACCGTTTATTATCTAAAAAGCAACACTTATGCTTTTATCGTCAAAAAAGATAACCCCGATTCCATCAAAGATAAATTGCATCACCTGGTATCTTCGAGTTTCTCCTCTTTTTGCATTGATGATTTTCATCTGGCTTTGGAGTTGAAATTTGGAATCGTCGCTTATCAAGGGGGCGAGATCGAAGTGGCCAAACTGCTTAAAAGGGCTTTGATTGCGTTGGATATGGGCATCAATGAAAGCTCGGGGATTTATTTTTATACTCCCGAACATGAACAAGAAACAATTCAGGCTTACGAGATTGCCGGAAGTTTGAAACAGGCGCTCAAAAACGATGATTTTTATCTGGTCTATCAGCCAATCGTCGATTTAAAAACCAATGAGATTACCAGTGCCGAAGTATTGTTGCGCTGGGACCGTAAGGAGAAAACCCCAGTCGGTCCGGCAGTTTTTATCGCTATTGCTGAAAAAATCGGGTTGATTACCGAAATATCCAAATGGGTTGTAGTCCATAATTTGGTCAATGTCCGCAAGATGCAAAGCCAGGGTATCGACATTATCACTTCAGTCAATCTGACCGGCGATGAGATCATGGATGAATCATTTATCAACTGGGCCCGGGCATTGATTGAAATCAACAATATTAATCGCTCCAAGATTGCAATTGAAATAACCGAACGGGTCTTGGCCCGTGATGAGGCCGGAATGAGTGAGATGATGGCAATGCTTAAGGAAAAGGGCTATCTCATTTGCATTGATGATTTTGGCACCGGCTACAATTCGCTAATGACTGTCGGGAAGTTTCCGATGGATATCATCAAGATTGACAAGTTCTTCATCGACCGCTTTGACCAGCCCAAAATGCAGGTGCTGATTGAGCATCTGATTACGGCCTCCCATCGGATTTCCAATCAGGTGGTGGCCGAAGGGGTGGAGACAAAAGAGCAAATAGATTTTCTCAGGCGGCTTGGCTGTGACAAAATTCAGGGCTACTACTACTCCAAGCCGTTAAAACAGGAAGATTTTGTCAAATATTATCACGAATTCAATGAAATAAACAAACAAGGGAAACAGATCAAGGAGGAATCAAATGAATAAAATAAGAGGGTTAACCCGCAATCAGCTTTATCTTACGGTCGAGGTTATCTGTGCAATTATGTATGTGGTGGTGACCACGCAGATTCATCATAGTCTTCTCCAGGTTATTCTGGCTTTGGTGACCATGGTGGTTTGTCTGATTGGGCTGAAGATCCGGGAACATTATTTGAAAAAGAAGATTCATCATTTCTTTGGTAAAAATGACTATAAGAAAGTCTGGGTTTATGGCAGTAAAATCAGGGTGATTGCTTTGCTGTTGAGTGCCTGTTTGATTGTCTTGGCGGCGGGATTGGTCGTCTTGGGGCATTATCTGGGACTGCTTCTGGTCGGCGGAGTTTATTGTCTGTATCTGGAAATCATCGATGAGGCCTTTTATGTCACCAAAAAAGTCATTGTTTATGACAGTCGGATTCTCGAACTTGAAAAAATTGAACGTTACCGGATTGTCAACACAGCTTTGAAGACCGGTATCAAATACTGGATCATGGGAACGGCTTATTATCTTGGCTTTAAGAACTCCTATATCAAAGACCGCTTCCTCCATATCTTTAGAGGCCGGTTCCAGACCGTTGTCGAAGGACGGGTTTATTCATAAAAAAAGAGTTTAACCAATAATTGGTCAAACTCCTTTTTTTATCCTTCAATTATGGTCATCAGGGCAGATATCGCCGGATTGATGATTTGATCGTTGAACTCGTAATTATCGAGGTGGAGTCCCGGCTGGTCTGCTCCGGCCCCAATTCCCAAAAATGCTCCGGGAATCTTGTGAAGATAATGACCAAAATCCTCGGACCAGCGCATCGGCTCTTCAAGAAGTTGATAAGCGATGCCTTTTTGATCAAACAGGCTGATCAGTTTGGTGTGGATAGTTTCGTCATTGATGGTATCGGGGAATTCATCCTCGAAGGTAAAGTTGTAGTCAATTTCGAGGTGATAACATTTTTCAATCACTGCTTTTTCGATTGCTTCTTGCAACCTAAGCATGTCATCTTGATAATAAGCCCGCAAAGTCAAAGCCAGTTCGCCTGTTCCGGCGTTGACACCGAAGTTGCGTTCACCGACATTGATATTGACAATGGTTGCCATCAACAGCCGCCGGGTTTGATCATCAGAGATCCGTTTGATCAGGTTTGGCAACTCCAGAACCAGCTCACTGATCACCGGGGCCGGATTGATGCCCTGATCGGGATAGGCGGCATGGGACTGTTTCCCGACAAGACTGACAATCATTCCTTTGGAAGCGCAGGCCATGGTTTGGGGTCGCAGCAAAATTGTATTCTCCTGGTAACCGGGGATATTGTGAATCCCATAGATTTCATCGATTTGTTCTCGAGTCGTAATGGTTTCGAGCACCTTTTTGGCTCCACTGCCGACTTCCTCGGCCGGCTGGAAAATCAAAATCACATTCTTGTTGATTTTTATATTTTTAAGCGCCACAGCCAGGCCGGCAATGATGGCACTGTGGCCGTCATGACCGCAGCCATGATAAACTTCACCGTGGCTGTTGTAAATGGCATCCATGTCGCCGCGAATAGCGATAGTGGGAAACTCGGGGCCTTCAATATGACGGGCGTAGATGAACCCGGCCGTTTCAATTACTTCCAAATCAGTGTTTTGAGTCAAAAAATTTCGGATAATCTTGATTGTCCTGGTTTCCTGATTGGACAACTCGGGATTAAGATGGAGCTCCTTGCGCAAAATTTCCAGCATGATCAGTCCTCCTTGAATGATAGTTTTTTATTATTATACATAAAATTTATCATGATGTAATCACTTTTATTGGATTTTTAATGAATTGATGGGGGATATCGAGTCTGATCAGGGTGCAAATATTTCCCTAAATTGGACTTGAAAACAGCCGATTTGGTGCTATAATGGGTGAATAAAATACAAGGGGGAATTTAAATGAGTGAAATTGTAATCGAAGTAGTCGAACTCAAGGATGCACCAAGACTGTTGGAGATATATGCTCCATATGTCTTGAACACCACGGTGTCGTTCGAATTGAGTGTGCCAAGTCTGGAGGAATTCGAAGATCGAATTGCCACCACCTTGAAGAAGTTTCCATATTTCACAGCCAAAATCGATGGGGAGATTTGTGGCTATTGTTATGTTTCAGCTTTCAAATCAAGGGCGGCTTATCAATGGAGTGTTGAAACATCAGTTTATGTCGATGAAAAATGCAAGGGTCAGGGGATCGGACGCAAACTGTATGAAATTTTGGAAGTTGTCTGTCGAAAAATGAACATTTTGAATATGAATGCCTGCATCTCATATCCAAATCCAGGCAGCATCAGTTTCCACGAAAAAATGGGTTATGAAAAAGTGGCTCATTTCAATCAGATCGGATACAAGTTCGATAGTTGGATCGACATGATCTGGATGGAAAAATCACTGGGAGAACACATGCACAATCCGCCGGAGATCGTACCATTCATGGACATCAAAGATGAACTCTTTGACTAGGGCGAAGTCGCGCTTTGATTTTTCCTTGACCAACCGACTGGTCATCATGGTCTTGGCTTCGACTGCCTGTTTCTTGTGGGGAAGTGCGATTTCTGTCGTCAAAGTCGGATATGCTGTTTTGGCGATATCACCAACTGATTACGGCAGCCAGATTCTCTTTGCAGGAATCAGATTCACTTTGGCCGGGTTGGCGATTGTGGTCATCTTTTCCTTGAAAAACCGCAATCTGGTGCGACCGAGCAAAGCGACAGTGGGAATGACCTTCAAACTGAGCATCTTCCAGACTACCGGTCAATACCTGTTCTATTATATCGGGATTGCCAATACCACCGGAGCCAAGGCGGCGATCATTCAAGGCTCGAACGTCTTTGTGGCAATTGTGATTTCCAGCATTATCTTTTCTCTGGAAAAATTCACTTTGAACAAGGCGATTGGCTGTCTGATCGGTTTTGTCGGAATTGTTCTGGTCAATCTCTCAAATCTGGGGAGCGTGTTCGAATTCAACCTGATCGGGGATGGTTTTATATTCCTGTCGGTGGTTCTTTACAGCCTTTCGGCAATCCTGATCAAAAACTATGCCAAAGCGGAAAACACCGTGGTTCTTAGCTCGTACCAGTTTATCTGGGGCGGGTTGGTGATGAGCGCAGCCGGGATGTTTTTAGGTGGCGTGGTTCCTTTTGACTCTTGGGCGGGTCTTCTGGTACTGGTCTATCTGGCCTTTGTTTCGGCAGTGGCCTACACCATCTGGGGCACCCTGCTAAAACACAATGATGTTTCTAGCGTGACAATCTATGGTTTTGTCACTCCGGTGATGGGGGTAATCCTGGCGGCGGTGTTGCTGGGCGAACATCAAAGCATCAATATCTTTACCATCGCGGCCCTGGTTTTGGTGAGCGTTGGGATCTATATTGTCAATCGAAAACGAGCCTGAAATATGGGGCGTCATGAATTGAAGTGGGAATATCCTGCCGGTTCACGATGCCTTTTTTTGATGGTGAAAATATGCCTGTTTCTTTTATTAAGTAAGATGGGTCTTAAACTTAATTTAATTAAGTAAAACCCTTTTTTTCCTTCACAAAAAAGCAATTTAACTACTTACTGTCATTACATTGACTTAATAAAAACATTGCAGTAAGATAATTTTTATTCAAGGAGGAATTTAGTATGTTTGATTTTGATGAAGTAATAGATCGCAGAGATACGAACTGTGTTAAATGGGATGGTTGGAAAACCATGGACAAACCGAAAGACGTTATTCCTTTATGGGTAGCGGATATGGATTTTAGAACTCCAAAGGAAGTTTCCGAGGCAATTGCTTCTCGGGCTAAACATGATATTTACGGATATACAATGGCGGACAAAGGTTATTATGAAGCTGTGGCAGGCTGGATGAAAAGACGTCATGATCTTGACGTGAAACTGGATGATATCATTACAACTACCGGAGTGGTTACCGCTTTGAAACTGGCAGTCAATGCTTTTACCAGACCAGGCGATGCCATCATGATCAACAAGCCGGTTTATTATCCATTCGACTTCTCAATCGATGAGAACCGTCGTCCGAAAATCGAATGTCCGATGGCTTTCGTGGACGATCATTATGAGTTGGATTACACCCTTTTCGAACAGAAAATCGTTGCCAACAATGTCAAAATGTACATCCTGTGCAATCCATACAATCCAATTGGAAAAGTATGGACTCGCGATGAATTGCAAAAAATCGGAGATATCTGCAAGAAACATCATGTTATTGTCGTATCTGATGAAATTCATCAAGACTTCGTTTATGAAGGACACAAACATATTCCTTTTGTGAATGTCGATGAAACTTTCAAAGAATTCACGATGATTTGTACTGCACCTAGCAAGACGTTCAACCTGGCTGGGTTGCAGACATCGAACATCCTCTTTTTCAATGACAAGTTGAAAAACAGATTCGTGGAAGTCAAAAGCGCCCTGGGATTCCCGGGTGAACCGAACATCTTCGGTCTTGAAGCCTGCAAGGCAGCCTACACTCATGGGGACAAATGGGTTGATGCCTTGGTAGCGTATTTGAGCGAAAATATCGACTATATGGACAATTTCTTCAAGGAAAGAATGCCTGAAGTGAAATTGATCCGTCCAGAAGGACTGTACCTCACTTGGGTTGATTTCGGAGCCCTGGGTATGGATCACGATGAACTGGAAAAATTCATGCTTACCAAAGCGAAATTATGGCTTGATGAAGGTTATATTTTCGGATTCGGTGGAGCTGGATATGAAAGATTCAATGTGGCTATGCCCAAAAGTCTGCTGATAGAATCACTGGAACGCCTTGCTAGTGCCGTTGATTCTTTGAAGACAACGAAAAAAAAGGAAAAAGTTGCTAAAAAAGGGAAAAAATCCTATGAGAATGCAACAAGCCAATCTCTGCCAGCTTAATTTGATTGTAGATATGGTCAAAAGGGCGATTTTGAAGATGGAAAGTCAGGATATTTTTCAATGGAATGACACTTACCCTTCAAAAGACATATTCAAACAGGATATTGACAGGGAAAACCTCTTTGTGGTCGTTGATAAGGACCGCCTTGTCGCTTGCTTTGCCTTGAATCAGGAAACTGATGAGAGGTATAGACAGGGTGATTTCCAATATCATGGGACCGACTACATCGTGGTGCACCGGTTTTGTGTGGAACCGGATATCCAGAATCGGGGAATGGGGAGACTAAGCTTAATGCTTCTAGAAGCTTACGCCCGGCAACGTGGTTGTCAGGCGATCTGGTTGGATGCCTCCGATAAGAATCCCTATTCCAACCGATTGTATCTTTCGGCCGGTTTCAACCCGGTGGGACGTTATCAACATAACGACGGTTTCACTAATATGTATGAATTGCTGCTTTAGACTATTATCTGATTTTTTCTAGCAATGATTTCCGCTTAATATTCACTTAACATTTGTCCCTTATAATTACTTTAATATGGGAATTAAGATACAAAGGGGGAATTAATATGGAAACGATCATCAAATTCACAGATAGTTCCAATTTCGATTTTCTGGAACTGGCGACATTATTGGAAGAGTATCTCAATACCCTTTATGGAGACATCAAACAGTATTATCAGTTCAACAAACTATATTTTCTCGATAAAGTGGTGATTATCTACAGTAATGATGAAGCAATCGCCTGTGGGGCCTTAACAGAGTATGATGGCAAAACCATCGAATTGAAAAGAATCTTCGTCAAAGAAGAATACAGAGGGCAGGGGCTGTCGAAACAGATTGTCAAAGAGCTCGAAAAATACGGACAGGAATACGGTTATAAGGAAGTCTTGCTGGAAACGGGATCCCAGCAAAAACCTTCGATTTCCTTGTTCGAGACGCTCGGTTACAATCCAATCGATAACTTCGAACCTTATACGGGAAACGCAAATAGCGTATGTATGCATAAACATTTGCCCAAATTGTGAGTGGGCATCTGTTTCAAGGTTTATTCATTGAATAAAAAACAAACTTAATTTCATTTAATTAACTAAATTTATTAAAACATTTTTAAAGCTCCTATGTGTTATCAGTTTGGGACCTGATAACACGTGGGAGTTTTTACGTTTGCCCCGATTTCAATAGGAAAGTCAGCCAAAGCCCCGATAGGAGTGACGGGCTTGTTTTCAAATACTGTCACTCATTTGGAAACAATGTTTTTATTCGTTGATAATTGTTGCTCAAATATCATTCGGTAAGTATAATAGATAATCAAACAAGGGGGAAAATATAATGTTTAATTTTGATGAAATTATTGATCGCAAAAATACCAATTGCGCTAAATGGGATGGTTGGAAAACCATGGACAAGCCTGAAGATGTCATTCCTTTATGGGTGGCGGATATGGACTTCAGGACACCAATTGAGGTCAAGGAAGCAATTGCCAAACGGGCAAGCCATGACATTTACGGTTATACCATGGCCGATAAAAGTTATTATGAGGCCGTGGCTGGCTGGATGAAACGCCGTCATGATCTTGAGGTCAGACTCGATGATATCGTTACGACCACCGGGGTGGTTACAGCGCTTAGAATCGCCATTAATGCCTATACCAAGCCTAGTGATGCCGTGATGATCAACAAGCCGGTCTATTATCCGTTCGACTCGTCGATTGAATCCAACGGCCGACCAAAAGTAGAGTGTCCGATGTCATTTGTGGAGGACCACTATGAATTGGACTTCACCCTTTTCGAACAGAAAATCGTCGCCAACAACGTTAAAATGTTTATCTTATGCAATCCTTACAATCCACTAGGAAAAGTCTGGAGCCGCGCTGAACTGCAACAAATCGGAGACATCTGCAAGAAACATCATGTGATTGTCGTATCCGATGAAATCCACCAAGATTTCGTTTATGAGGGGTATAAACATATCCCGTTTGTCAATGTTGACGAATCTTTTAAAAAGTTCACTCTGATTTGCACCGCACCAAGTAAAACTTTCAATCTGGCGGGATTGCAGACTTCAAATATCCTGTTTTTCGATGAGAAGATGAAAGCGAAGTTTATGGAAACCAAAAGTGCGGTCGGATATCCGACTGAGCCGAATATTTTCGGTTTGGAAGCCTGTAAAGCAGCCTACAGCCATGGTGATAAGTGGGTTGACGCTTTGGTGGGATATCTGGCGGAAAATATTGATTATATGGATAAATTCTTCAAAGAGAAAATGCCCCAAATCAAATTGGTCCGTCCTGAAGGACTGTATTTAACCTGGGTGGATTTTTCAGCCTTGAATATGGACCACGAAGAACTTGAAGACTTCATGCTTACCAAAGCCAAACTTTGGCTTGATGAAGGGTATATTTTTGGTTTTGGTGGAGCTGGATTCGAACGTTTCAACGTTGCCATGCCTCGCAGCCTCCTCCAGGAATCGCTGGAACGGCTTGAAGGGGCAGTCGCTTCTTTGGCTTTGGCTAAGTAAGCCGCCCGGTTTGATTTGCGGTTGACAAGGTCAATTTGCTTTGCTATAGTTATATCAATTGAATAGTTATCTTCAGGGCAGGGTGCAATTCCCTACCGGTGGTCATAGCCCACGAGCCTTCTTGGCTGACTTGGTGTAATTCCAAGGCCGACAGTATAGTCTGGATGAAAGAAGATAGTACACTTTTTTGTGTCGTTTTTAAATGTCCTGGAATAAATTTATTTTATTCCAGTTTTTTTATCCCCGGACATTTTTTGCACGCTTTTTCACGCCCTGAATTTAATTTCAGGGTTTTTTTGTGAGGAGGAAACAATGAACGACAAAGATTATATGGCACTGGCGCTGGAAAACGCCCGCAAGGGCAGGGGCCAGACCAGTCCCAATCCCCTGGTTGGAGCGGTAATCGTCAAAGACGGAAAAATCATCGCCCAGGGCCATCATGAATACTACGGCGGACTCCATGGGGAGCGCAACGCCCTTAAAAACTGTCAGGAAGATCCTAAAGGAGCGACAATGTATGTCAATCTCGAACCGTGCTGCCATTACGGTAAGACCCCACCGTGCACTGAGGCTATCATTGAAAGCAAAATAGGTAGGGTGGTGATCGGGGCCCTTGATAGCAACGAACTAGTGGCCGGTCAGGGGGTAACCATCCTTCAGGCCCACGGCATTGAAGTTGAAGTCGGAGTTTTACAGGAGCAGTGTCTCAAGCTAAATGAAGTGTTTTACCATTATATCGCCACCAAGCGTCCTTTAGTCATTATGAAATATGCGATGACCGCCGATGGCAAGATTGCCAGCCAGACCGGTGATTCCAAGTGGATCACCAATGAGCTTTCCCGCCATCAGGTTCACCGCGACCGCAGCCGTTATCAGGCCATCATGGTCGGAGTCAATACCGTGATCAATGATGACTGTGAGCTGACCAGTCGGATTGAAGGTAGCCGCAATCCCATCCGGATCATCTGCGACACCAATTTACGCACACCCTTAACCAGCCAGGTGGTCACCACTGCCAAACAGGTGCCCACCTACATTGCCACTTGCGTGGCTGACCGCAGCCTCAAGTTGCCATATCAACAGGCGGGCTGCCGGATTATCGAAGTCCCAAAACAAGACGGCCATGTCGATTTACAGGCTTTGATGGCAATCCTGGGTCGCCAGGGAATCGACAGCATTTACCTTGAAGGGGGCGCCACTTTGAATTATGCAGCCTTGCAAGCTAGAATAGTCACCAAAATCCAGACTTATATCGGGATGAAGATGATTGGCGGCAAAGCGGCTTTGACTCCTGTCGGGGGTGAAGGAATCAAGATGATGAATGATGCGATCAGATTGAAAAATGCGGATATCCGTCAGTTTGACGGGGATATCCTGATTGAAAGCGAGGTGGAGTATCGATGTTTACCGGAATAATTGAAACAACCGGAAAAATCAAACGGATTGTCAAAAGCAGCAACTATGCCCGATTGGTCATCGAGGCGCCCGAAATCCTGGATACAGTCAAGATTGGTGATAGTATCGCGACTGACGGAGTTTGTCTGACCGTGACTGAACTGAGCAATCAGACCTTCGGAGTCGATGTGATGAATGAAAGTTTGGCCCGCTCGACCCTGGGCAATCTCAAAGTCAACGGCACTGTCAATCTGGAACGGGCAATGCCGGCCAATGGCCGCTTCGACGGTCATATCGTGTCAGGTCATATCGACGGAATCGGAACGATTGTCAAAATCCAGCCCGACGGGATCGCGGTCCGGTATACGATCAAGACCACAGCTAAAGTGCTTGAGTATATTGTTGAAAAAGGTTCGATTGCCATTGATGGTATCTCCCTGACTGTAATTGCAGTCGCCCGGGATGATTTCACGGTCGGGATCATTCCCCACACCAACAAGCACACCACTCTGACGACCAAGCCTTTGCGCTGCCAGGTCAATCTTGAAAATGACGTAATCGGCAAGTATGTCGAAAAATTCCTGATGAAAAAAACTCAAAAAAACACCTTGGAGGAGATGTTGAAAAATGGATATTAGAAAAGAAGAAATGAAACTCAATACCATCCCTGAAGCGCTTGAGGCGCTGCGCCTGGGTGAAATAATAATTGTAACCGATGATGAAGACCGGGAAAATGAAGGTGACTTCATCTGTGCTGCCAATCATGCCACTCCAGAAAACATCAATTTCATGGCTACCTATGGCAAGGGACTGATCTGCATGCCGATATCAACGGCAATCAATCAGCGCCTGGGTCTGGTCCCCATGGTGGCAGTCAATACCGACAATCATCAAACCGCCTTTACCGTATCGATTGATGCGGTCGCTACGACTACGGGAATCTCGGCTTACGAGCGTAGTCTCACCGCAATCAAACTTGCCGACCCAACCAGCACCGGAGCAGATTTTAGGGCACCGGGGCATATGTTCCCGCTTTTAGCCAAAGACAATGGTGTCCTGGAAAGAAACGGCCATACTGAAGCGACTGTTGATCTGGTGAAATTGGCTGGGTTGGGCGAAGCCGGTCTTTGTTGTGAAATCATGGCAGCTGATGGCACCATGATGAAATCCGATCAACTTCACGAACTGGCTGACAAGTTCAACCTCAAATTCATCACCATCAAAGCCCTGCAGGAATATCGCCGCCAGCATGAAGTTATCGTTGAGCAGATGGCCAGTCCCCTGATCAATACCGCTTATGGTCAGTTTAGAGCTTATGGCTATGTCGACAAGATCAGCGGCGAACATCATGTCGCCTTTGTCAAAGGCGAGCTTAAGGATCAGGAAAACATCCTTTGCCGGGTGCATTCGGAATGTCTCACCGGCGATGTTTTCAAATCGATGCAGTGTGATTGCGGTGACCAGCTTGATGGGGCCTTGCGTCAAATCGCCGCCAATGGAGCCGGGGTCTTGCTTTATATGCGTCAAGAAGGTCGGGGAATCGGGCTGATCAACAAACTCAAGGCTTATGAGCTACAAAACCAGGGCCTGGATACCTGTGAAGCTAATCTGGCTTTGGGCTATCTAGAAGACTTGCGTGAGTACCATTTGAGTGCGATGATCCTCAAGGATCTTGGCATTGAATCAGTTGACCTTATCACTAATAATCCCGACAAGGTGGCACAGCTGGAAAAATACGGCATCACCGTTGCCAATCTGGTCGATTTGAAGATCGAACCGAACGAATTTGATATCAAGTATCTCAAAACCAAAAAAGAAAAAATGGGCCATTATCTGGACCTGTAGAAAAATGGAGAAAAATACAATGAAAACATATGAAGGAAATCTGATTGCCAAAGAAATCAAAATCGGAATCATCGCAGCTCGTTTCAACGAATTCATCACGTCAAAACTGTTAGGGGGAGCCATGGATGCTTTGACCCGTCATGATGTCAACGAAAATGATATCGAAGTTTGCTGGGTGCCAGGAGCTTTTGAAATCCCGCTGATTGCCGACAAAATGGCTAAAACCGGGAAATATGATGCAATCATTGCTTTGGGGGCCGTAATCAGAGGCAGCACCACACACTATGATTATGTCTGCTCGGAAGTATCCAAGGGAATCGCTTCGGTCTCTCTTGATAGTGGCGTGCCGGTGATGTTTGGAGTCCTGACTACCGAAACCATCGAACAGGCCATTGAAAGAGCCGGAACCAAAGCCGGAAACAAAGGTTTCGACTGTGCCATGGGTGCCATTGAAATGGTCAACCTGCTCAAAAATATCGAAAAATAGAAAATTGCAACCAAGCAAAAAAGATGTCCCTTCAGACTTGATAGACATCTTTTTTATTTTGCGAATAAACTGATGGGGACTGGTTTGAAATTATCAGCAAATTGGAATCGGTTATATTTTGAAAGCGCTATTAATGGTATAATTTACTCAGATGATTTTCAACAAATAAAGAAGGAGAATGGATATGGAAAAGTCTAAAGTTTATTTCACTGATTTCAGGACCAAACTGGGCGAAGGGCTTCCTTCCAAACTGAAGCGGTTGATGGACAAAGCGGGAATCCGCGACGTCGAGATGAACAACAAATTTGTGGCCATCAAGCTGCATTTTGGTGAGCTGGGGAATCTGGGTTTCCTCCGTCCTAACTATGCCAAAGCGGTGGCTGATCTGGTCAAGGAAGCTGGCGGCAAACCGTTTTTGACTGACTGCAATACTTTGTACCCGGGCAAACGGAAAAACGCCCTGGAACATCTTGAATGTGCTTGGGAAAACGGCTTCACCCCGTTGACAGTTGGCTGTCCGGTGATTATCGGTGATGGGCTCAAGGGAACCGATGATATCGATGTCCCGGTAGTCGGGGGCGAATATATCAAGGAAGCCAAAATCGGACGAGCGGTCATGGATGCCGATATCTTCATCTCGCTGACTCATTTCAAAGGTCATGAAATGGCCGGGTTTGGCGGGGCAATCAAAAATATCGGAATGGGCTGCGGTTCTCGGGCTGGTAAAAAAGACATGCATATCAACGGCAAACCGTTCATTCTGCATGAAAAATGTGTCGGATGCAAACGCTGTTTGCGCGAGTGTGCCAATGATGCTTTGGAATTCAATGAAATCACCCGAAAAATGACAGTCAATGTCGAAAAATGTGTTGGCTGCGGCCGTTGTATCGGAGCCTGCAATTACGATGCCATCGAGTTTTCCAACTGGGCGGCACCAAAGGAGATGAACCTGCGGATGGCCGAATATACCAAAGCGGTAATCGACGGAAGACCCCATTTCCACATTTCCCTGATTGTCGATGTTTCACCATATTGCGACTGTCACGCTGAAAATGATGCTCCGATTCTCCCCAATATCGGTATGTTTGCCTCATTCGATCCGTTGGCTCTCGATCAGGCCTGTGTCGATGCCTGTCTGGCGGCAACGCCGTTGCCAGGAAGCATCTTGTCAGATAATCTAAAGAAAACTGATTTCCATGATCACGGCGACCACTTTGTCAATACAACGCCTAATTCAGAGTATGAAACCTGTCTGGAGCACTGTCAAAAAATCGGAGTCGGATCTCGGGAATATGACCTGATCGTCATCAAATAACCATGTAAGAGTGTCGTCATCAATGGCGGCGCTCTTTTTCCAATTGTCATCAACCCTTGATTTTGAGGCTTTTTTTGGGGTACACTAGATAATAAGGAAAAAGGGAACAGGAGGGTAAGAATATGAAAGTGTTACTTTTTAACGGCAGCATGAAAGAAAAAGGCTGCACCTACACCGCTTTAAATATCATCAAGGAAGAACTTGAAAGTCTGGGAATCGCAGGGGAAATATTCCAGATCGGACATAAACCGGTGCGAGGTTGCAATGGCTGTGGTTCTTGTTACAATCTTAAAAAATGCATTTATGGTGATGACGGGGTCAATCGGGCACTCGAGTTGCTGGGTGAGGTGGACGCGGTTATCGTCGGTAGTCCGGTCCACTATGCCGGGGCTTCGGGCAGCGTGACTTCTTTTCTTGACCGGCTCTTTTTTGCCGCCAAATCACAGGGGCTGTTCACCCATAAACCCGGCGCTGCAATCGTTTCATGTCGAAGAGGCGGAGCGACAGCGGCCTTTGATCAGCTAAACAAATACTTTACGATTTCGCAAATGCCAATCATCTCATCGACCTACTGGAATATGGTCCATGGCAATACGCCTGAGGAAGTGATGCAGGATTTTGAAGGGATTCATACCATGAAAACTTTAGCGCGTAACATGGCCTATCAGCTAAGAATCCAAGAAGCAGCCAAGGCCGCGGGAATCAATCCACCCGAACCATTGCCAAAAGTATCCACCAATTTCATCAGATAACAGCAATAAAAAAGAGAGATTCTAATTGAATTGAATCTCTCTTTTACTATATTAAAATTGCCGTTCCAACAAGTCCATCAGATAACGCATCGGCTTGGTTAAAAACTTGTTTTTATGCCAAAGAAACTGAATATAGGCATCGGTCTGGTATTGGGGCAGCTCGATTGATCTAAGCTTGCCATGGTTCAAACTTGAGTTGACCGTGAACTCCGGCAGGTAGCTGACATAGTCACCGGTTTTAAGCATATTGCAGATGAAATCAGTGTCGCCCAGTTCGAGAAACGGTTCGAGGTCCTGATTTTCCAAGGCCAGTTTCTTGGCCAGTTCATAGCAGTAGCCCAGGTTGGTTTCGGTCATGACCAGATCCTCTTGCAGGACATCTTCGAGGGTCAGTTCATCCTTATTAAATAGGTGATGCTGGGAATTGGCGACGAAATTTACTTTGACGGTCTTGACAATCTTGCCATCCCACTCGTTGGCGATTACGTTCTGATCGATGATAAAGGCGAAATCGAGCTCGTTATGGATCATCCACTCAAACAGATAATCGCGGATCCCGGTTTTGACAATCAGTTTGATATTGGGATACTTTTGGCGGAAGGCTTTAAGTACCGGCAGGAAGTATTCCGATTGAACTGATTCGGACAGACCGATTCGCAAAGTACCTGAAGTGAGTTCCATCTTTTCAACACTTTCAGAGAGGTTTTCAATCTGGATTTTCAACTCCTGAGCTTTTTTGAGAATGATTTTCCCGGTCTCGGTCAGGTAGATATTCTTCCCAATCCGGTCAAATAGGGTGATGCCTAGTTCTTCTTCAAGTTTCTGGATTTGGATCGTGATTGCGGCCTGAGAGTAGCCCAGAATTTTCGCGGTTTTGGAGAAATTCAGGGTCTCGCCGGCGACGATGAACGTGTATAGATTTCGTAGTTCCATAAAGCTCCTTTCAATTAACTGTATTTATATATAATATAAATTTCTTTAAATATACTTATAGATAAAAATATAGTAAGATAAGAAAAAATTATTGTCAAGGAGAAATTGCAATGGAATATTCAAATGTTGTAAAAAGTATCAAACCATCACCGATCAGGGACATGTTCAACCGCGCGGCTCTGTTAGATGATGTAATTTCATTTAGTGTCGGGGAACCGGATTTCCTCCCTCAATCAAGTGTTTTAGATGTCACTCGCGAATCGATTGAAAAAGGAACCCGTTATACCGATGGAGCCGGAATTCTGCCGTTGCGCGAAGTTTATATCGATTATTTGAATGACCATATCAACAGCAATTATGATACCGGAAACGTAGCAGTAACCGCCGGAGGAATGGCGGCTTTGTATCTGGGATTGCTAAGTCTTGTCAATCCCGGCGACGAGGTTATCATGCCCGCTCCGTATTTCACCAATTATGCAGCTGAGGTGACCATGGTTCATGGGATCCCAGTCAAGGTCGATGTCAAAGAGGAGGATGAGTTTGTCATCACTCCTGAAGCGATTGAAGCGGCCATCACCCCAAAAACCAAAGTGCTGATGCTCAACTCACCCTGCAATCCCACAGGAAGCGTGATTGATGACGATTCGCTTGAAAAAATCGCTAAGATTGCCGTGGAAAACGATTTGTTTGTCATCTCCGATGAAGTTTACCGTCACATTCTTTTTGATGATATCAAATTCACCAGTATCGTCACTTTGCCGGGAATGTTCTCGCGAACCCTGATTATCGACAGCTGTTCAAAAAGCTGTGCGATGACCGGATTCAGGGTCGGATTTGCCGTTGGACCGCGAAAACTGATCAATCATATTGTCCAAACTACTGAAAATGTTTATTCATGTGTCAGCTCGATCAGCCAGTTTGCGGCAATTGAAGCGATATCCAATGGAGCCAAGTACCGTGAATACATGCTTGGGGAATATCAAAAACGCCGTGATTACGTCTATGAAAAAGTGAATTCAATCGCGGGGCTGAGCTGTATCAAACCCAAGGGGGCTTTCTATGCCTTTATCAATATTTCCCAAACCGGACTTAGTGCCAGCGAGTTTTGCAACCAGCTGCTCGATGCCAAACATGTGGCGGTGGTTCCGGGCAATACGTTTAGTCCCAATGCGACTCGACATATCCGACTCGCTTATGCGACCTCGATGGAAAACATCGTCAAAGGACTTGATCTGATTGAGGAATTCGTAAAGGAGCTTGGAAATGATTAAAATTGCTGTTTATAACTACCGTGCTGATGAAAAGGATTTGTTTGAATTCTTTGCGGACCAGTATCAGGTCGAAATCGTACCGATTTTCAAAGGTCCGGGTCTGGATACCGTCGCTATGGCGCAGGGCTGCGACTGCATTTCGCTGACATCCGATGTCTATGTAGGCAAGGAAATGATCGATGCCTATGATGAATTGGGGATCAAATTCATCTCATCAAGAACAATCGGACTCGATCATGTCGATCTTGATTATGCCGCTTCCAAAGGAATCGGAGTGGGAAATGTCGCTTACTCGGTTGACGGAGTCGCTGAAACTGCGGTAATGCTGATGTTGATGACACTAAGAAAGACCCGCCAGATCATGCAACGAACTGCAGCTAATGATTTCACTTTACCGGGTAACCGTGGTCGGGATCTTTCCAAATCCAAAGTCGGAGTAATCGGGACCGGAAAAATCGGGAAACGGGTGATTGAAAATTTGCAGGGCTTTGGCTGTGAGATTCTGGCTTACGATCCTTATGTGAGCGTTGATGCTCCGTTTAATTACGTTGAACTGGAGATGCTGCTTGAAAACTGTGATGTGATCACGCTTCATATTCCAGCCACCAAGGAAAATCATCATCTGATGGACGAGGCGGCGTTTGCGAAAATGAAAGACGGCGCTGTGGTGATCAACACTTCCAGGGGACCGTTGATTGACAACAAGGCTTTGATTGCGAGTCTGGAATCGGGAAAACTGGCCGGAGCGGGATTGGACGTGGTTGAAGGGGACCGCGAAATATTCTACCGGGACTATCGGGGCAAGATAGTTGGTCATCATGAAATGGCGATTCTTAACTCGATGCCAAATGTCACCATCCTGCCTCACGTGGCTTTTTTCACCGAGCAGGCGGTAAGTGACATGGTCGAGCTGGGAATCAAGAGTTGTGTTGAATTCTTCGACTGATTATTTTTGGTTTGGGAATCAAAAAATTTAGGGCTCCAGATAATTAATTATCACTATAAAAATAAATTATTGACTTAGCCATCTTAGATGGCTATACTGAATCAATAGAGGGGGAAACATATGGTTAAAGGTTTGTCCAAATCTTTAGGTTATGTAGCAATTCTGGCACTTTGTTCCAATATGGCTCACGTTGTGACACCCAAGCTGATTGTCCTGCGGGACTGGCCTGATTATATCTTCGGGGTCCTGTTTGCTTTCATGTCGTTGGCGACGCTGTTGTTTTCGCCAATTTGGGGTAAGATTTCCGATCATTACGGTCGGAAAATTCCCCTGATTGCGGGACCGCTGATATATGCATTGGGCCAGATCGGGTTCATGTTTATTGCCAACGAATGGCTGGTCTGTCTGTGTCGCTTTTTTAGCGGAATTGGCACTGCAGCTCTGTTTTCAACTGTTTACACCAATCTGGCGGACTGGTGCGACCAGACCAATTCAATGCGGACTTTGTCGATGGCCATGTCGATGTTTGCCTTTTTGACCAATCTTGGCTATCTGTTTGCCGGGATTGTCGGCGATATTGACTTTGTCTACACATTTTATCTGCAGGTGTTTTTGATGATGGTGTTGATGGTATATGCGGTATTTGTTCTTGAACCATCACCCCAACAGCGTCGAAGCGGAGTCATCAAGCCAAATCAGCTGGTGGATTTCAAGGGCTATGCCCGGATTTTGATGTCATCAGCTGCCGTTTTGTTTGGGCTGTACTTTCTGGAGTTCTTCGCCTGGAAAACGTATATGTCGTCGATCAGCTATTTCCTGTCGACCGTATTGGATCTCAATCCTTCATTGATTGGATTTTATATGGCGGCGGTGGGATTGGTTGGCTTGCTGTTGAATTATACGATTATCAGATATCTTACTGCCAAACTGAGCAAATTCTGGATGCTGGTAAGTGGAATCGGGGCTTGTCTGGGTTTCATGATGTTGTCATTGCTGTTAAAAGACCAGGTCAATTTATCACTGGTGTTGATGATGCTTTATGCTGCCATCAGAGTAGCCGTGCCACCGATATTTACCGCTTTGGTGCTTTTAAGGGCGAAAAAAAGCGATCACGGGGTCTATTTGGGCCTGTTGAATACAATGGAAGGCGTGGCCGGAGTGATCGGGTCACTGGTAGCTGGAATGGTTTTTTCCATAAGTGCCATCTTGCCATTTGTCATATGCCTGGGGGCCTTGGGGCTTCTGGGTGGATTAGTCCTCAATTTCAAAAACAAGATTGAGGCATAGGGGGAATTATATGATTAGAGAAAAAGTAAAAGAAGTAGAAGCAAAAGTAATTGAGTACCGGCGTCATTTCCATGATTATCCGGAAATCTCATGTGAAGAATTTAAAACCATGGCGTTCATCAAAGAGGAACTGACTGCCATGGGGATACCATATCAGGAAATTGAAAACGGGGGCATCCTGGGCTATATCGGGGAAGAGGCCAAAGGGAAAACCGTTTTATTAAGAGGGGATATCGATGCCTTGCCGATTGACGAGTGTGAAAACAACCTTGCCGGTCCCAAAAATTCGGTTTCCAAAAATCCCGGAGTTTCCCATGCTTGTGGCCATGATGGTCATGCGGCGATGCTTTTGGGAGCTGCCAAGGTTCTCAAGGGAATCGAAGACCAGCTCGAAGGCCGGGTAATCCTTTGTTTTGAACAAGGGGAAGAAGGAGCCAACCTGGTTCAAAACATCATCAAGTACATCCAGGAACATCAAATCAAAATCGATTTTTGTTATGGAATGCATCTGCGTCACTGTCTTGAAAGTGGCAAAATATCAGCCAATGCTGGACCGGTAATGGCTGGAATCTTTGTCTTTGACGTGACTTTGGTCGGTAAAGGGGGCCATGGGTCCCGTCCCGATCTTTCAATCAATCCAATCGACTGTTTCTCAAAAATCTATCTGGAGATGAATGCAGCGCGTATGAACCGGATCAGCCCGTTCGAATCGCTGACTTTCTCGGTTGGGAAACTTCAAGCCGGCGGCAAACGCAATGTCATCCCGGGTGAACTGACTTTCGGGGGATCGGTCCGTTATTTCAATACCGATATCGGAATCGCCTTCAAGGAAGATATTCTGGAAATCATCGAAAACATGGCCAAAACCTGCCGTTGTGAGGTGGTCTACAACCGACTTTCCGACATTTTCCCAAGTGTTGTCAATGATTCAAAATATACCAAGTTCGTTCAGGACACCATTGTCAAATACAACGGTGAAAACACTCTGGTTGAAGATGAAGCCTGGATGGGCTCGGAAACATTCTCGGTTTATAGCAAGATTGCGCCAAGCGTATTCGCTTTTGTCGGAATTGAAAACGAAGAGCTGGGAACCGGAGCCAATCATCATACCCCGGAATTCGATCTGGATGAATCGGTCCTGATCAAAGGGGTAATGGTCCATGTGGGGATTGCCTACGAATTCTTGAACAAGAAAGCGGGGGAGTAGTATGGACTTTTTAAAAATGATTCAAGACCAAGAACAACAATTGATCGATTATCGCCGTCATTTCCATCAATATCCGGAACTTTCCGGAGTGGAATATGAAACTTTGAACACCATCAAGGCGGAGCTCAAAAAGATGAATATCGAATTCATCCATATCCCGGATGGAGGGATTATCGGGTTTATCGGGGATAAAGCCAAAGGGAAGACCATTTTGCTGCGCGGTGATATCGATGCTTTGCCAATAGTGGAAAGCCCGGAAAACCTTAATCAGGCCAAAGTCTGCCTTTCAAAAATCGACGGAGTCAGCCATATGTGCGGCCATGACGGCCACACGGCGATGTTGCTGATGGAAGCCAAAATCCTCAAAGAGATCGAAAACCAGCTTGACGGTCGCGTGATTATCTGCTTTGAGCAGGGGGAAGAAGGAACCGGAAACTTCGTCAATATCTTAAAATACATCGATGACCATGATCTTGCTCCGGATTCGGTTTACGCGGCTCATGTTCAGTCATCATTGCCAAGCGGAAAAGTATCAATCGAGCCAGGGGCAGTCTTGGCTGGAGCCTTTGGGTTCAATTTTATCCTGGAAGGTCAAGGCGGTCATGGTTCCCGTCCGGATATGTCGAACAGTCCAATTGACTGCTTTGTGGCCATCAATGAGTCGCTTAGTGTTTTACGGATGAAATATGTCAATCCGTTTGATTCACTGGCTTTTTCAATCGGGACCCTGGAAGCGGGAAATAAAGCCAATGTAATTCCCGGCAAGCTGCAATTTGGGGGAACCTGTCGGTTCTTCAATACCGATACCGGAGCCAAATTCCGCGAGGATATGTTCAATCATGTCGAAGGGTTGGCTGAACTTTACAGCCTTAAATGTACGGAAACCGGAGGATTTTCACCTTCACTTTGCTGTGTCAATGACGAGAAACTGGCCCTGGCTGGTCAAAATGTGATCAAGAAATATTTGGGTGAGGATCATCTGATTCACGCCGATCCTTGGATGGTGTCGGAATCATTTTCGGTTTATCTTGACAAATACACCGGGGTAATGGCCCTGCTGGGAATCAAAAATGAAGCTGTAGGCTCTGGTGGTGAACACCATAGTCCGGATTTCGATCTTGACGAAAATGCTTTGAAATACGGGGTAGCTGCGGCGGTGGGCTACGCATTTGAATACCTCAAAAATAATGATAAATAATTATTGACATGATACAAATTTATTGTATAATGAACGTAATTTGTAACAGCGGTTGGAAAAGTTGTGGTTTTTCTAAGCAATGTTATAAATAAAATTTAGAAACAAGGAAATATGGGAGGAGATTTACATGAACAAATTTTTAAAGGTAATGATGGTTTCATCAATGGCAGTAGGGTTGTTCGGTTGTAGTTCAGCTGCAGACGAAGCAACTGATGACACAAACGGAACAATCGTGGTAGGAACTTCGGGAACTTACAGCTTATGGACCCAAACAAATCTGGATAATGATCTGGAAGGATTCGAAATGGATATGTGGTCAGAAATCGGGGAACGTGCTAACTACAAAGTAGAGTACAAAATCGCTGAGTTCTCAGCTTTATTCGGGATGATCGACAGTGGGGCAATTGATACAATCGCCAACGAAGTAACTCCAAATGATGCTAAAGGGGAACGTCGTAAAAAATATGATTTCTCAGAATACTATGCATTCGATTCTTACTTGTTGACAATTCGTGATGATGCTGATTACGGTGATCTTGACAACGTATTGGCTTCAATCAATGATGGAACAATCTTAGCGGCAGTAGATGCGGCAACAAATCCAAGATTGATTCTAGAAAAAATCCTGACTGATACAGGATACGATGTGGAAGAATGCAACATTGCTTATTTGAAAAACACACAAGGTTTATTAGCTCAAATCGCATCAGGACAATATGATGTAACTTTGGGAATCCAAGCTCAAACTGAAGCACAAATCGCTGAGTTAGGTTTAGGACTTCAAACAATTCCAACTGGTTTAGGGGTGCCAATCGCTTATCCATTCCAAAAAGATAACGAAGAAGCTACTGCAAAACGTGAAGCTGTTTCAGCAGCAATCACTGATATGCTGGCAGATGGTACTGTTGCAGAATTATGTCAAAAATGGTTCAACACTGATTTGACAACAAACATTCCAGCAGAATAGTTTTACACAGCCTCTTGTAAAATAACAGGAGGCTTTATTTATAAATATCAAGGAGGGGTGTCACATGATCGTAAGTTTTGACAAATTCACAGGAGGCTTCATGCCAATCCTGAAATTCCTGCCAGTCACTTTGGAATATACATTCTTAATATTCTTCTTCTCAATTATAATGGGGATTATCCTGGCATTATTATCTTTAGTAAAAAACAGAGGTGTTCAATTTATTTTAGGCGTATGGATTTCATTTTTCCGTGGGATCCCAATTCTGGTATTATTGTTCTTCTTCCTGTACGGGTTGTTTCCGGTTATCCATATGGATCGAATCATTCCTTTGGGGGCGCAGTTCGTCATCGCGATGGTATTGGCGTTTTCATCATACATGTCGGAAACCATCAGGGGTTCAATCCTGTCGATTGACAAAGGTCAGATGGAAGGATGTCTTTCAATCGGGATGACCACATTCCAGGCAATGCGCCGGGTAATCTTGCCTCAGGCAATCAAAGTAGCGGTTCCGCCACTTTCAAACAGTTTCCTGGATATCCTAAAAGGGACTTCATTCGGGGCGACTGTCGGGGTAATTGAAATGTTCCTGAGAGCTCAGATGATGGCAGCGATGGATTACCATTTCTTGGAATACTATCTCGATATCCTGGTTATTTACTGGGTACTGAACATTATCTTCACAAGAATTCAAAAAATGATCGAAGCGAAATTCGCGGAAAATTCATAGGAGGAAGACAAGATGTTACGATTTGATAATATACATAAATACTTCGGCAAGAACGAAGTGCTAAAAGGGGTTGACCTGACGGTACCGACCGGTAAAGTTACGGTAATCCTGGGACCATCCGGTTCTGGTAAGACAACGTTGCTGCGTTGTGCCAACTTTTTGGAAACTCCAACCAAGGGGAAAGTGCAGTTGGATAATCTGATTATCGACAGCGAATACCTTTCTAAAAAGGAAGTGCATGAAATCCGGCAACTGACAACCATGGTTTTCCAAAACTACAATCTCTTCAAAAACATGACAGCTCTTGAAAATGTCATGGAAGGATTGGTGACGGTTCAAAAGAAATCCAAAGAAGAAGCCAAAAGAATCGCAGTTCAGGCTTTGACTAATGTCGGATTGGCTGACCGGATGGATTACTATCCATCAGGGCTCTCTGGAGGACAACAACAACGGGTTGGAATCGCTCGGGGACTGGCTTTGAATCCCAAAGTGATCCTGTTCGATGAACCGACAGCTGCATTGGATCCGGAATTGGTAGGAGACGTGCTGGAAGTAATGAAAGAAGTAGCCCGTTCAGGAATCACCATGGTCGTGGTGACTCATGAAATGCAATTCGCCTACGAAGTTGCCGATGAAGTGGTTTTCATGGAAGGTGGCGTAGTGGTGGAAAAAGGTTCACCTAAAGAAGTATTCGAAAATCCTAAAAATGAAAGAACAAAACAGTTCCTTTCAAGGGTTCAAACTCACTAGAAAGAAGAAAATAGTTACTTGCTCAAGTAACTATTTTTAATTATAACAATATGAAAAACCTGATTAGAATTACTGATTTGACTAAACAAAATATCGAGGATATCTTTGCCACCGCCACCAAAATTGAACAGGGTCAGCGTTTTGGCGAACTTGAAAACAAGACAGTTGTAATGTTTTTTCCGGCTACCAGCCTGCGAACCCGGATCACTTTTGAAAAGGGTGTCAACCTTCTGGGCGGCCAGGGGATTCTGTTTGAAAGCGAGACTCTTGAAGGCAAAGAAGAAATCAAAGATGTGATCGGTTATCTCAACAACTGGGTCGATTTATTGATTGTCCGTCACCATGATCTCAATCTGATTGAAAAAATCGCCCAACATGCCAAAATGCCAATAATCAATGCGATGACCAGTGAAAATCACCCTTGTGAAATCTTAAGCGATTTATTCAGCCTCTTTCAACTTCGAGCTGATTATCTGGAGTCCAATTATCTTATTGTCGCCAAAAAAGGCAATATCGCTTCCAGCTGGTATAATGCCAGCAAAGTGCTGGGATTCAAACTGACTCAAAGCTGTCCGCCTGCTTATCGAATCCCTGATTGTCCTTATCAAGCGGATCTAAGTAAGGCAATAATCAATACCGATATCGTCTGCACCGATTCACTGGGCGTCAGGGAACTTGATGACTTCAAAAACCATCAGATTACAACTAAGCTGATGGCTAAGGCCAATCCGGGGGCGCTGCTTAATCCCTGTCCTCCGTTTTTCCGGGGTCAGGAAGTTAGCGACCAGGTCATCGCCAGTGACTGTTTTGTCGGCTATGAATTCAAACAATCCCTGTTGAGTGTTCAGCAGGCCATCATGATCAATCTGATCAAAGCTAACCAAAATTGACCTAACGGTCAATTTTTTCGTTGAACCCATTGTTATTAATATTGATGATGAGATGATTGACTGGGTGATTCGGTTTGATTGACAAGCAAATATTTCCATTGTATAGTAAACCCATAGGAAATAAATAAAAGCAGGAGGTGTGTTATGAAAATTTCTACCAAAGGACGTTATGCCTTGCGACTGATGCTTGATCTGGCTTTGAATGAAACCGGTAATCCGGTGAAACTTAAAGATATCGCCGCACGTCAGGAAATATCCGAAAAATATTTGGAACAGATAATTGCCACGTTCAATAAAGCCAATTATGTCAACAGCATCCGGGGAGCCAAAGGCGGGTATGTTCTAGCCAAAGAACCTCATGAATACACGGTCGGAATGATTTTGCGGCTAATCGAAGGGAGTTTGAGTCCGGTCGACTGTTTGGGTAAAGGGGAAAACTGCGATCGCAGTGCGAAATGCGTGACTCAGAAAGTATGGCGCAAAATCGATGATGCCATCAATAATGTGGTCGACAATATCACCCTCCAGGATCTGGTCGAATGGCATCATGAAGGAGATTCAAAACAATGGGTGGCCTGGTATATCTAGATAATGCGGCCACGACCAAGTTGAGCGTTGAGGTTTTTGAAGCAATGAAGCCGTATTTTTTCGAACAATACGGCAATCCCGCGGCAACCTCGCAGTTTAGCGTAGGTGCGAAAGTAGCGGTGGAGAACAGCCGCCAGATCATCGCGGCGGCCATCAATGCCCAAAAATCCCAGATCTGTTTTACCAGTGGCGGCAGCGAATCGAGCAACTGGGCTTTGCGGGGTGTGATCAAGGCTGCCAAGTTTCAAAACGGTCATATCATCACTTCGAAAATCGAACATCATTCTATCTTGAACACCTGTCAAGATCTGGCGAAGGATGGGATCGAGGTGACTTATCTTGATGTCGATGAAACCGGTAAAATAAGAATTGCTGATTTGATCAAGGCAATCCGGAGGGATACGTTGCTGATTTCAATCATGCATGCCAATAATGAAATCGGAACAATCCAGGATATTGAGGCAATTGGGCAAATTGCCAGCGAACACAAGATCCTTTTCCATGTCGACTGTGTCCAGTCCTTCGGGCACATTCCCCTGGACGTAGCAGCCGCCAATATCGATTTATGCAGCTTCTCGGCCCATAAACTCCATGGCCCCAAGGGAGTCGGGGCGCTTTTTGTCAAAGATCCCCGCATGATAAGACCGCTGATTACCGGCGGTAAACAGGAACGCAACATGCGAGCCGGCACGGTTAATGTGCCCGGGGTGGTCGGCTTCGAAATGGCGGTCAAACAGGCGATATCTAATATGAATGAAAACATGAAATCCATAACCAGGCTCCGTGATCACTTCATCAACCGGCTTATTGGGGAATGCGAAAGGGTCCGGCTTAACGGCTCACTACAATCCCGTCTGCCTAACAATATCAATGTCTGGCTCGAAGGAATCAATCTTGAAACCGCCCTAGTCTTGCTTGATAACAAGAATATCTGTTGTTCAAGCGGTTCTGCCTGTGCCTCTGGTTCCCAGGAACCATCCCATGTGCTGATGGCCCTTGCCAACGATTCTAATCGGGCTCGTCAGTCGCTGAGGTTCACCTTGAGTGGCGAAACTACAATTGAAGAGCTCGATTATGCAGTTGAAGTGCTAAAAGGGATAATCACAAAATTAAGATCAAGAACATGAAAGGGACTCATGTTCTTTTTTTGGTTATCAGACCAGCCGATAACCAGATATCCAAAATCCGGATATTAAAATATTATCATCATTATTGACGAATGGGAAAAGAGGGTGTACAGTGTAATCATACTAAACCTACTGAATTAGTATGGAATGAAAGGGGCGATCCTGGAATGGCAGTAAAAATGAAGATGATGTGTTGTAGCAATTAACTGCAATCAAAAATAAATAACCATGAAAGAAAAAACAAGTAAACGGAGGAATAGAAAATGAGTAAAGTAGTAGAAAGTGCAATTGAACTGATTGGGAAAACCCCATTATTGAAAATCAGTCGCTTTGCTAAAAGTGAAGGAATTGAAGATGTAAACGTATTTGCGAAATTGGAAGGATATAGCTTGTCGGGATCGGTCAAAGACCGAATTGCCTTTGCAATGATTGATGATGCCAGACAAAAAGGATTATTGAATGATGATACGACAATTATTGAACCAACCAGTGGAAATACCGGAATCGGGATTGCTGCAGTAGCCGCAGCCTTTGGATATAAGACGATCCTGACTTTGCCGGATACAATGAGTATTGAAAGAAGAAGCTTTTTGAAAGCCTATGGGGCAAAGTTGGTTTTGACCGATGGAGCCTTAGGAATGAAAGGGGCCATCAACAAGGCGGCTGAACTGAATCAGGAAATCGACAATTCGATTATTCTAGGTCAGTTTGACAACCCGGCCAACCCGTTGATCCACACCAAAACAACAGGTCCGGAAATTTGGGAACAGACTGACGGGAAAGTTGATATTTTCATCGCCGGAATCGGGACCGGAGGAACCATCAGTGGGGTGGGAGAATACCTGAAGCAAAAAAATCCGAACATCAAGATCATCGGAATCGAACCGGTGGGAAGTCCGGTCTTGACTGAAGGAAAACCGGGTCCTCATAAAATCCAAGGGATAGGAGCAGGATTCGTTCCCAACACTTTGGATACCAAGATTTATGATGAAATCATCACGGTTGAAAATGATGATGCATTCAAATACGGCCGACTATTCGGACGCAAGGAAGGGGTCCTGGTGGGAATATCTTCAGGAGCAGCCCTTAAAGCAGTGACTATTGTAGCAAAAAGAGCAGAAAATAAAGGAAAAACTATTGTAGCACTTCTTCCTGATAATGGAGACCGATATCTCTCAACTCCATTATTCCAGGATTAACTTCAATAGCCAGGAAAATTATGAAATACGACATCGAAACAAAGTGTCTTCATCTGGACACCCATGAAAACGAAAGTGATAAAACCCGGGCGATCAGTTTCCCGATTTACCAGAGTGCAACCTTTGGCCATCTTGGATTGAATAAAAGCAGCGGCTATGATTATAGCCGCCTGCAAAATCCAACCCGGGAACAAGTGGAAAAAGTCGTAGCCGAGCTGGAAAACGGTGCGGGTGCGTTGGCTTTTAGCAGCGGAATGGCGGCAATTGCGACTGTTTTTGAACTGTTTTATCCCGGCGATCATCTTATCGTGGACGCTGACCTGTATGGCGGCAGTGTTCGGTTACTTGACCATGTTGCAACCAAAAATGGAATAGAAATCTCCCGGGTCAATCTGGCCCAGGATTCGTTCGAGGAGCTGATCACCCCCAATACCAAGGCGGTTTATTTTGAAACCCCGACCAATCCGATGATGAATGTCATCGATATCGCGGCGGTAACTGCAATTGCCAAACAACACAATCTACTGGTGATTGTCGACAACACCTTCCTATCACCATACTTCCAGAATCCTTTTGATTATGGGGTCGATATCATCATTCATAGCGGAACAAAATACTTAGGTGGTCACAATGACACTTTGGCCGGATTTGCCGTGGCCAAAGATGAAGAAATTCTGACCCGAATCCAATTCCTGGCTAAAACCACTGGTGGGATTTTGGCTCCTTTTGATGCCTGGCTGATCTTGCGGGGCATTAAAACTCTGGCATTGAGAATGGAAAAAGCCCAGGCCAATGCCATTGAACTCGCCCAGTATCTTTTAACCAAAAAACAAGTGAAAAAAGTAATCTATCCGGGTCTGGAATCCCATCCGGGTTATCAGATTATCAAAAAGCAGGCTCGGGGAATCGGAGCAATGATCAGTTTCGAACTTGATTCGTTCGAGACGGTGGCCAAGGTGTTGGAAAATCTCCAACTGATCCAGTACGCCGAGAGTCTGGGGGGAGTGGAAACGCTGATCACCTATCCCGTGACTCAAACCCATGCCGACGTACCTGAAGCCATTCTCGAGGCCAATGGAATCACTAAAAAGTTATTGCGGCTTTCAGTTGGAATCGAAGCGGTTAAGGATTTGATTGCAGATTTTGACCGGGTCTTGGATTAGGAGGAAAACCATGAGTGAAAAGAACCTGAATTTCGATCTGGTAATCGATCGGACCAACACCAAAAGTCTCAAATATGATTTCCACGATCAGCGCAACAAGCCAGCTGATCTGATCCCGTTGTGGGTTGCCGATATGGATTTCAAGGTTTCTTCTTATATAGTTGAGGCTCTTGATCAAATCAATCACCAGGGCATCTTTGGCTACAGCGAAAGTGACGCCGGTTACTTTGCAGCGGTGCAAAACTGGATGCAAATCCGGCATGATTACCAGGTTGAGTCCGAATGGCTGGTCAAGACTCCGGGAATTGTTTTTGCGCTGGCAGCAGCGGTCCAGGCGTTTACCAAAAAAGTCGATGCGGTTTTGATTCAACAGCCGGTTTATTATCCATTTTTTGAAGTGGTCGAAGATAATGGCCGCAAGCTGGTCGCCACCGAGTTGATCCGTGATTGGCAGGGGCGCTATCAGATTGATTTTGCCGATTTGGAAAACAAGATTGCCACCAATCAAGTCAAGATGATGATTCTTTGTTCACCCCATAACCCAATCGGGAGAGTCTGGAGTAAAGAAGAGCTGATCAGAATCGGTGAAATCTGTTTGAAGCACAATGTCCTGGTGATTGCTGATGAGATTCATAGCGATTTTGTCCATACAGGTCGTCATTATGTTTTTTCAACCTTGAAACCTGAATTCGGGACCAATGCGATTATTTGTACCTCACCTAGTAAAAGTTTCAATATTGCCGGGTTGCAGGTTTCCAATATCTTTATTGAAAACAAAGCTTTAAGAAAAAAATTCACCCGCAAGATAAGCGCCAATGGTTATTCCCAACTGAGTCTGCCCGGTCTTGTTGCCTGCCAGGTAGCCTATGAAAAAGGCCAAGTCTGGCTCGATCAGGTCAATCAATATATTTATGATAACTATCTTTATCTATTAAAATTCATTGGCGAAAACATCCCCCGAATCAAAGTGACTCCGCTGGAAGGGACGTATCTCGTTTGGCTTGATTTTGGTTCTTACAAATTGGAGCCCCATCAGATTAGCGAAATCATTGAACAAGAGGCGAAACTCTGGCTTGATGATGGCTTGATGTTTGGAGGGGCTGGGGCTTCTTTCCAGCGGATCAATATCGCCTGTTCGAGATCATTATTGGCAAGATCGCTGGAACAATTAAAAATTGCATTTGAAGACTTATAGGAGGTGAGATAATGGGACAAAACAGTGCCTTGATTGCAATGAGCGGCGGCGTGGACTCGAGCGTTGCTGCTTTGCTTATAAAAAATCAGAATATCAACTGCACCGGAGTAACCATGAAGCTGTTTCACAATGAGAATGTGTGTATCCCCAAAGCCCATTCCTGTTGTTCGCTTGAAGATATCGAAGATGCCCGCAACGTAGCCTTCGCTCTGAACATCCCTTATTATGTGTTTGATTTTTCCGACCGCTTCAATGAAGTGGTGATCAAGGATTTTGTCGACAGTTACCGGCAAGGGATCACCCCAAATCCCTGTATCAACTGCAATCGGTTTTTCAAATTCGATCAATTGTACCACCGGGCCCGGGAACTTGACTGCAACTTTGTAGTTACCGGCCACTACGCCAAGAACGAATACAATCAAGCGACCGGCCGCTATGAACTGAAAAAATCCCGGGACCAGTCCAAGGATCAAAGTTATGTTTTGTATGCAATGACCCAAGAACAACTCGCCCATACCATTTTCCCGCTGGGCGAGATGACCAAGGAAATGACCCGTAAAATCGCTGAGTAAAATAATCTGATCAATGCCTCAAAAGAGGAAAGTCAGGATATTTGCTTTGTTCAAGACGGAAATTATGCCAAATTCATCGAGGAATACACCAATGAAAAATACCCTGGTGGCGAGATCATTGATGAAAACGGCACCGTGATTGGAACCCATAAGGGAATCATTCACTACACCATCGGACAACGCAAAGGATTGAATCTCACAGGCAATGAAAAGAAGTTCGTCGCCAAAATCCTTCCTGATAAAAACTAGATTGTCGCAACTGACATTAAAGGTTTGAATGTCAGTTGCGACAATCGAATCAATCTGATCTCGATAGACAAAATCACCCAACCGCTGCGTCTGAAAGCCAAAATCCGCTATAATCATCAAGAACAGTGGGCGACCATTGAAAATGATGGTCCCGACCGAGTGAAAGTGGTCTTTGACGAGCCCCAAAAAGCTATCACCAAGGGCCAGGCCATCGTATTTTATGATGGTGAGATTGTTGTCGGGGGTGGAACAATAATCAGTTAGGTCAACTGGAATTTCAAGATTGGTTGAGTTTGGATTATCTTGAAAGCGGACATAAATAAAAATTGACCCTCGGGTCAATTTTTTTAATACAACACTCCAGAACGGGAAACGATACTGGTAATGGCAACCACTAGAATCGCAACTGAGGCAGCGTAATAATGCCAGCTCATTGATTTGTAGTTGAAATAAGCAATCAAGCCGACCATAATCCCCAGCAGGGTAAGGGAACCGCCAATTGCCATCATCCAGCGGTTGGCCAACATCGATGCCACCGGGCCGATCAAAGTAAAATAGAAGTAAATCAGCACAAAGGCCAGCATGATTGATTTGATCAGGTCGGAGACTTTGGATTTGAAAAGGGGAAAGCAGATCAGTGTCATGATCACCAGGTCGAGCAAGACCGAGGCTATAAAGATGCTCATTGAATAGTTATGCCTAGTAAATGGAAGATAGTTGAAGATTCCCAGACTGATTCCGCCAAACAGCATGACAATGAAGATTGCCACATAACCGACAAAAAACAAGCCGATCATCAAAAAAATCAGTTGGGGCAGGATTGCAAATAAGTTTTCTTTTTTCATATTCATCACCTTATTAAAGAAACATGCAAATTACATTTATCATCGGCAGCTTAACTGCCAAAAATCATTGCTACTAGCATCAGGGCACTGATAAACAAAGCCAGATAATAGTGACTGGACATTTTGTTGGCCCTAAAAATCAGACTGAACACAATCACTTCCACCGCCAATGCGAAGATTTCCATCAGACCGAAACTGCCCTGATCAAAAGGCAATTGGTTTTGGCTGCTAAGATTAATCAAACTGAGATGGTGGTACATCAATGCCGTGGCGACTGCGATAGCCTTGACAGTTTGGGGCAGGCTAAAATTCATGATGACAAAGGCAATTGCCACCAAACCGGCCAGATCGATCAGGGCGCAGCTCAAAGTCATGATCGGACCGGTCTGGGCCGGATTGCCACCAAGAATAGTCGAAAACAGCAGCAGACATAATCCGCCCGTGGTGTTGATAACCATCATCGCCAGGTACATAATGATAAATGAGCCCAGAACAATTGCCATCAGTTCAAGCACTCTTGTTAATGAAAAAGACTGTTTCATTGCAACACCTCCAATATTGATATCATCAGGCCTCTAATTTTATATAATCCTAAACATATATTGGTTAAAACCGATAATGATCGTTTTAGAGTAAGAGCATCGGACTTAACAGTTTGATTGCCAAAACAGTGATCACGGGAATGTAGTACAATCCGGACAGGCTGAGTTTGCGGATCAATAAGACGGCAATTACTCCTTGGAGTCCGATCAACCCGGTTTGAATGGCGATAACAGTAGTCGGGTTTGAAGCCATCATCATTCCCAAGAATCCGATTTCCAGGGCGGTATTGAAATAGATCAGCGGTAAGGCCAGATAGATTGCCTTGAGAATATCAGGCAGTTTCGATTTGAAAACGAACCGGGCCAAAGCCGAAATTAGGGCCAAATCGATGGTTGCCATCAAAATGAACTGCCATAACTGAATGACCTGGAATTGGCTCGTTGCAGTCAAGGTATAGATGAACATCGTGATTCCGCCGGTGCTCATCAGGACCACGCCGATAAAAAAATACATGATCAAGGTGGCCAGGGCAACTGAGATTGCCTGAAACGGTGAAACGGTTTTGTTTTTTGACATATGATCAGCCCTCCTAACAGGTTGTTGTCAATATCCTAATAAAGTGTTCGGATTTATCGATATCTCACTGGTTCGACCAAGCACTCATGAAGTGCCGCCAAAGACGAGATACATGAAAAGGAGATAGAGATAAATGACCAAATTGGGAATACCGGCAAGATAATAGTACCAAATAAGTTGGAATTTTTGGACAAACCAGATAATGGCGGCCAAAATGATCAGATTCAATGCCACCATGATCAAGACCGCTCCAAGTGGATTTTTCATGAATTCCAGCCCGATAATGGTGTAGCCTCCGGCAATATTGAAATAAACCAGTGGCAACCCCAGATAGATGGCTTTGTAGAGATCTTTGATATGTGATTTGAAAACAAACCAACCGATCAGTCCAATCAAAGCCAGATCGATGATCCAGAAAATCAGATATTGCCATAAGGGGATGGTTCCCAAATAGCGCGTTGCTCCAATCAGATAAAACCGGATTGCCAGCCCACCTGCATAGGTCAGAGCCGGTCCCAAAAACAGATACATGATCATAATCGCTGCCAGGATAATGATTCCTGGCTTGATCAGGGCCGCTTTGTTTTTGTTTGCCATCAGTATTTCCTCCTTTAATGGATGTAACCAAAAAAGCCGCTTTTAACCGCATGTTAGATGATTGTACTAACGGACCTGGTCCGAGTATCAACCCTCAATGATGTAATGGTAAAAGTGGCTTGAACTGATAAGTTATTATTTGAGTTTGTTTTCAAGATACCGGATATAGGCGTGATTGATGGCAATCACGGTTTTTGAATCCCGGATTTCCTGAGTGACAACTTTGTCATGAGCGGTTTTGATATCGAGATAGATCACATCGATGAATTCATCATCATCGGCTGGAAGCGGATCATCGACCAACGCGATCTCATCGGCTTCGTACAGATGCAGGATCTCATCACAATAACCCGGAGTCGGATAGATGGTCGCAAACCGCTTGAGATCAAGAGTTCGATAACCGGTCTCTTCTTCGAGTTCCCTAATCCCACAGTTTTTGGGATCTTCCCCGATTTCCAGCTTTCCGGCCGGTATTTCTAAAGTGTATTCATTGTAGGCGTAACGGAACTGACGAACCAGGATGATCTTGTTCTGGGCCATTGCCAGGATTCCGACTCCGCCGTTATGTCTGACCACTTCCCGGATGGCCAAGTTGTTGTTTTCACACAAGACTTTGTCTTTCTCCACTTTTATGATTTTTCCGCTGTAAATTATTTCACCTTTTACTTTTGTTTCCATATAAATTCTCCTTTATCTCATTATACAACTTTTTAAATCCAAATTGTAGATGTTTGGATAATTTGCTATAATGTTCGCGAGGTAGATATATGAAAGAACTTAAAATCAAGGGCAATGATGCCAATCAAAGAATCGATAAATATTTAAAGAAGGTGCTGGTCAACGCACCAAACAGTTTCATCTATAAAATGTTCCGCAAGAAGGATGTCAAGGTCAATGGAGTCAAGGTCAAGGAAAACTACATCCTTGAAGAAGGGGACCTGGTTTCCCTGTTTTTATATGAAGACAAGTTCCAGGAAATGACTGAAGTCGGACAAATTGTCGAAGTCAAAAAGAACTTTGACGTTTTGTATGAGGACGATAAGGTCCTGGTGGTTTTCAAGCCAGCCGGACTGCTGGTCCATGAGGACATCAATGAAAATGTCAACACCCTGACCAATCAGGTGCTCACTTATCTCAAAGACAAAGGGGAGTTGGATCTCTCGCGGGAATCGAGCTTCCTGCCGGGTCCGGTCCATCGGTTGGACCGCAATACTTCTGGAATCGTGATTTTCGGTAAAACTTTAAAAGCGCTCCAGATTCTCAATGAGATGATCAAACAGCGTCACTGTATTGAAAAGGAATATGTGACCATCACCACCGGACAGCTTGATCGCAAACAGGAGTTGGTCGGTTATATCAAAAAACTTCCTGATGAGGCGAGAGTCCGGTTTGTCCCCAAAGATGAAAAAGGGGCTTTGATGATGAAAACGATCGTCACTCCGGTGTTGTATAATCAGGATTATTCGTTGGTTAAAGTAAAACTGGTAACCGGAAGAATGCATCAAATCCGAATTCATCTCGCTTCAATCAACCATCCGATTATCGGTGACCGCAAATATGGTGATTTCCATGCCAATAAGACAGTCAAAGCGCAGTTCAATCTAAGTAACCAGCTGCTTCATGCTTACCGGATCAAATTCGTCAAGACATGGAGTGATCTCGATTACCTTGCAGATAAGGAAATCACCGCCCCGATGCCAAAAGAATTCGAGGCAATCATCAAGAAGATCTATAAAAACGCCAAGTTCAATCTTTAATAATTGCACCGGCGATATTAAAAGGGTAAATTAGATGGGGAAAGTTACAGTCAATACTGTTGATGTCTTTACAACAGTTCCGGATACCGGCAATCCCGCCGGTGTGGTTGATGATTTGCAAGAATCATCGTTAAATGAGAATCAGCTGCAATCAATTGCCCGGGCGGCCGGCTTTAGCGAATCGGTCTTCATCCAAAAAAGTACCAGGGCCGATGTCAAACTGCGCTATTTCATGCCGGCCAAGGAAACGCCGCTTTGCGGTCATGCCACCATTGGGGCTGCCTATTATCTCTGGCTTCAAGATTTTTTTCAATCGAAGTTATCCATTGAAACCAAAGTGGGGATTCTCAAAGTCACAATCAAAGATGGTCTGATTACCATGGAACAGGACCAGCCAAAATTCAAGGAATTCAACCAGTCGGTGGCAAAGCTCACTCAGGCCGTAGGAATCACTCCGGGGGACCTCGATGAGACTTTGCCGATTCGCTACGGCAATACCGGTTCGTGGACCTTGTTGCTGCCGGTAAAGGACAAGGAAGTTCTGGAGCGGATGAAACCTGACAGTTCAGCCTTTGGGGAAGTTTTAACTGAAGTTCCAACCAGTTCAATCCATCCGTTTTATATCGAGTCACTTGAAAGTCGAGAATTCGATGGCCGCCATTTTGCTTCACCGGATTCGGGAGTGATTGAAGATCCGGTGACCGGAACTGCAGCAGGAGTGATGACGGCTTATTTCCAGGATGTTCTCTATCCTGACGATGACCCTGTTGTCGTGACGATCCATCAGGGAGCCCAGCTTGACCGGCCCGGAACAGTTTACGGTCATGTCGAAAGAATCGACAATCATCAAAAGGTGCAAATCAGTGGGAAGGCAGTCTTGAATCCCAAAAGTTTGGAAATTACAATATAATCAAACAACCATAATAAAGGAGAAAATTATGAACTATTATCTAGGAATCGACCTGGGAGGAACCAACGTTCGAACCATTCTGATTGATGATGAAGGTGTCATTCACAGCGAAATCAGCGGACCTTCATATGCAAATGAAGGCTTGGACCAGAGTCTGGCAGTGATTGTCAGCCAGTTGGAAAGTCTTGATTACAGTTGCTGTGGCTCGATGGCCAACACCAAAGGGATTGGAATCGGGGTTCCCGGTCTGGTCGATGTAAAGAAAAAGGAAATCACCACCGCCAACAATCTCAAAGGATATGAGGGTTTCAATCTTTGTGGCAAGCTTGAGGAAAAATTCAATTTGCCTTGCTATATCGATAATGATGCCAATGTGGCCGGCTTGGCTGAAGCGGTGCTGGGAGCCGGAAAAGGCTATGAGTCTGTTTATTACATCACCATCTCGACTGGAATCGGAGGCGCTTATATTTATCAGGGAAAAGTTATCGGCGGCAACCGCAACCATGCCGGTGAAGTCGGCAATATGATTGTCGATTCCAATGCGCCCAAAATCGGAGGCATGAATGCCGGAGCGATTGAGACAATCGCCAGTGGGACCGCTTTGACCAAACTGGCCCAAAGCCGGATCAGTCTGGAAGTTGAAAATGCCGGGGATGTCTTCAAACTGGCTGGTGAAGGCAACCGCGATGCCATCGCGATTGTCAACAATGCGATTGTCTGTTATTCGAACATGCTGGCCAATATCGCCCATACCATCGATCCCCACTGTTTCGTGTTGGGCGGGGGGGTGATGAAATCGGCTGATTACTTCTTCAACACCATGGAAATCCAGTTCAACAACAAGCTCTACCCGGGGATGGTCAACCAGACCCCGATCTTCAAAACAACCCTGGAATTGCCCGGTGCTATCGGCGCGGCAATGCTGGTGAAATCTCATCTCTAAGAGGCTATTTGCCTCTTTGTTTTTTTGCGCTTTTATGATATTATAGACACAAATTGAATACAAGGAGATAATTATGGCACATATTAAATTACCACACCAAGTTTTACAAAATTTCTGTCTGGAATCTTTTGAGAAATTCGGTTTCACCAAAGAACAGGCAAATACAATAACTGACGTTCTTTTACTGTCGGATTTATATGGAATCGAATCCCACGGGATGCAACGTCTTTCACGTTACCACAAGGGAATTGAAAAAGGGATGATCAAAGTCGATGCTAAACCGGAAGTTGTCTTTGAAACTCCGGTTTCAGCAGTAATCGATGGAAATGCCGGGATGGGGCAACTGATTTCCAAAGATGCAATGGATATCGCAATTGAAAAAGCTAAAAAATCAGGAATCGCAATCGTGACTGTCCGCAACTCGAACCATTATGGTATCGCGGGATACTATGCCAAAATGGCTTGTGACCAAGGGCTGATCGGGATGAGTTTCACCAACTCGGAAGCAATCATGGTACCGACATTTGGAACAATGGCAATGTTGGGATCAAATCCAGTCGCTATTGCGGCACCAGCTGATCCTTATCCATTCTTCTTCGACTCATCGACTACAGTCGTGACTCGCGGAAAATTGGAAATGTACCGTAAAGCGGAAAAAGAACTGCCTGAAGGTTGGGCGCTTGACAAGGATGGAAATCCTTCAACTGACGCTCCTTACGTTCTTGACAATATCGCCAATAAAAACGGTGGGGGAATCATGCCAATCGGTGGAGCAATCGAACAAACCGGTTCTCACAAAGGATACGGATATGGAATGTTTGCCGAAATGTTCACTTCAATCCTGTCTTTGGGACTTACTTCAAACCATACTCATATCGGAAATGTCGGAGGAACTTGTCATGGGTTCATCGCCATTGATCCGGCTATCTTCGGTGATGCCACAGCGATCAAAGACCATCTTTCAACTTTCCTGGAAGAACTTCGAGCTACCAAACCGGTTGCCGGACAAGACCAAGTTTTCACTCACGGTCAAAAAGAGGTACTGTCTTATGCAGTCCGTCTTGAAGAAGGAATCGATGTTGATACCAAAACAGTTGCGGAAATGGCGCAATTGGCGGAGTTTGTCGGAGTTGATTTCGACAAATACTTCGGTGATCTTGATCTTGAATTGAAAGACTACCAAAGCGAATACTAATATTAAAAGGAGACAAAATGGAAGAATACACTGGTTATATCAGAAAGATCCGATTTTATTCGGAAGATTCCAATTTTATTGTCGCCGACTTCGAAGCTAATGAAGAACTTGATTTAATTACATTTTCAGGAATCATGGTTGATGCCAACATGTATGACTACTACCGGATCAAAGGGGATTACGTTGAACATCCCAAATACGGTTTTCAGTTCAAACTGGAATCATACCAGGTGATCCTGTCTGATACACAACAAGGGGTGATTGCCTATCTGGCGTCTCCTCTTTTTAAAGGTATTGGAAAAAAACAGGCTGAGTTGATTGTCGAGACCCTGGGGGAAAACTGTCTCAACGAGATCATCGAGGACGAAAGCCTGCTTGATCGGGTCAAAGGGATGTCCAAAGCCAAGAAGGAGACGATCATCGGGGGATTGAAAAATAGCGGTTTAGACAGCGAGTTGATGCAGTTTTTCTACAACCATGATCTCAATCTCCGTTTTTTGGCCCCTATCAAGGCTTTTTATGAAGGTCGGACCCTCGAGATGCTCAGTCAGTATCCTTACCAGATCATGTATGATATCGAAGGAATCGGCTTCAAGACCTGTGATGAGCTGGCCTTGAAAATCGGATTCGACTATCAGGACAAAGAACGGCTTAAGGCGGCTACGACCTATGCGCTCAAGCAATATTGTTACAGTTCGGGCAGCGTCTACACCAGCTATGAAAACCTCAAAAAAATCGCCCTGCGCAATGTCTATGGTTTTAATGAAGACGAGTTCGACGAATATCTGGACGAACTTGAAGATGAAAAGAAAATCATTGTCGATCAGGACCGCTACTATGATTTCGATCTTTACATGGCGGAAATCCAGGTGGCCAAGTTTGCCAAACGGCTTAACACCATCTCGAACAATGATATTTCCAAAGAAACCATTGAAGATGAGATTGAAAAGTACGAGAGTGAACATGGAATCGAGTATGCGACCAAGCAGCTTGAAGCAATCAATCTTTTCATCAACAATTCAATGTCGATTTTAACCGGGGGACCGGGAACCGGGAAGACCACGGTTGTCAAAGGAATGCTTCAAATCTATCAACAGCTTTTCCCCAGTGACAAGATTGCCCTGGTGGCGCCAACTGGAAGGGCGGCCAAGCGGCTGACAGAGTTGACTGGAATCAAGGCGACCACGATCCACAGTCTGTTGCGTTGGGATCTTCATACCAATAAGTTTGGCTACAACCAGTCCAATCCGCTTGAGGTTGAAGTTTTGATCATCGATGAGTTTTCAATGGTCGACACTTTGCTTTTTGGGGCTTTGGCGCGGGCGAGTGCCAATGTTTTCAAGATATTGCTGATCGGCGATCATCATCAGCTGCCTTCGGTTATGCCTGGTGATGTCCTCAACGATCTGATGCAAGTCGATATTCCGGCGGTCTGTCTTGACGAGGTTTTCCGTCAGGCTGCTAATTCGGGAATTGTCAATCTTGCCCATGAGATCATTATTGACGAGCCGATTGAAAAAGCGAAGTTCCAGGAATACAAGGATATCAATTTCTTTGGCTGTCGGGCTCAGGATATCGTCCGCAATGTCAAAACCATAATTGCCAAGGCAATCGATGAAGGCTACAGCGATAATGATATCCAGATTCTCGCTCCAATGTATCAGGGAGTGGCTGGAATCGATGCTATCAATCTGGCTATCAGGGAACTGTTCAATCCCAAAACCGCTGACAAGCACGAACTCAAAGTCCACAAGCGGATTTTCCGGGAAGGGGACAAGGTGCTTCAACTGAAAAACCGTCCCGAGGATGAGGTTTACAACGGCGATATCGGGTATATTTACCGGATCAACAAAAAAGACAACTTCAACTATCTCAAGGATACAATCATCGTCAGTTTCGATGATGAACTGGTTGAATATGACTCAAGCACCTTTATCCAGCTGACCCATGCTTACTGCATGTCGGTCCACAAGTCCCAGGGGAGTGAATTCAAGATAGTAATCATGCCGATATTGTTCGATTATCGGATCATGTTGCGCAAGAATCTCCTTTACACCGGACTTTCCCGGGCGAAACAGTCACTCTTTTTGCTGGGGGAATATGAGGCTTTTTTGGCGGGTCTGGCCCGCAATCAGGACCTCAACCGGCTGACATCGCTCAAGGAGCGCTATAACAACACCCTGGTTTTGGAAGATTTTTATTAAATTCTTGTAATTTGAAAAGAATTCGTTATAATATTATAGAAATCTATGAGAAAGAATTTATCCGGTTTGGTTTCAAGAGAGAATATGGTTGGTGCAAATATTCAACAGGACTGGAATAATGCTACTTTCGAGAGTAACTAACCCTTACCGGCGAAGCCCCGTTAACGGCTAATTAAGGTGCACCACAACTGGTGAACTAGGATGGTACCGCGACTTTTGTCGTTCCTAGATTTAGGAACGACTTTTTATATTTTATGGAGGAATTATGAAAGAATTAACAGGTAATCAAGTTAGACAAATGTTTTTGGAATTTTTCGAGAGTAAAGGTCACAAAATCGAACCTTCACACTCATTGATTCCCGACAATGATCCGACCCTGCTTTGGATCAATGCCGGTGTTGCCGCTTTGAAAAAGTACTTCGATGGTTCGGTGAAACCGGAAAACCCTAGAATCTGCAACGCCCAAAAATCAATCCGTACCAATGATATCGAGAATGTCGGAAAGACTGCCCGTCACCACACTTTCTTTGAAATGTTGGGGAACTTCTCAATCGGAGATTACTTCAAATTGGAAGCAATCGACTTTGCTTGGGAATTTTTAACTGATGAAAAATATTTGGCTTTTGACAAGGATAAACTTTACATCACTGTCCATGACAAGGATGAAGAAGCTTATAACTATTGGGTCAATGTCAAAAAAATCAGCCCTGATCATATGCTTAAAACTCCGGGCAACTACTGGGAAATCGGAGAAGGACCATGTGGTCCCGACAGTGAAATCTTCTATGACCGCGGGGACAAATATGATCCTGAAGGTCTGGGAACAAAACTGTTCTATGAAGAATTGGAAAACGACCGTTATATTGAAATTTGGAACCTGGTTTTCTCACAATATAACGCCCAAGAAGGGGTTAGCCGTGAGGAATACCAGGAATTACCACAAAAAAATATCGATACCGGGATGGGTCTTGAACGGTTAGTCAGCATCATCCAAGGTGGAGAAACGAACTTTGATACTGATTTCTTCCTGCCAATCATCCATGAAGTGGAAAAAATGGCCAATGTTGCCTACCAAGACAATAAAATGGCTTACCGGGTTATCGCCGATCATATCCGTACCGTTACTTTCGCATTAAGTGATGGCGCGATGTTCGATAATGCCGGAAGAGGATACGTCCTGCGTCGGATCTTACGTAGAGCGGTTCGTTATGGAAAACAAATCGGAATCGAGACAGCTTTCATGTTCTCTTTAGTGCAAATCGTATCGGATATCATGAAAGAATATTACGAATATCTGCCCGAAAAAGTTGATTTCGTATCGACTTTGGTTCGAAAAGAAGAAGAGGCTTTCCATAAGACTCTGACTCACGGGGAAAAACTGATCAATGAACTGATTGCTTCAAACACCAGCGGTGTTATCGCTGGGGCCGATGCTTTCAAATTATATGATACTTATGGTTTCCCTTATGAACTTACTTTGGAAATCGCTGAAGAAAACAATCTTCAAGTTGACCAAAAAGGTTACCAGGAAGAACTTCAAGCCCAAAAAGAACGTTCACGTAACGCCCGTGATGATATGGATTCAATGAAAGCACAACAGATTGATTTGATGGAGTTCACCAAGGAATCAACCTTCGACTATAGCACTCTTTGTAAAGAGGCTGCCGTGATCGGACTGTTCCAAGATGGTGTCAAAACTGATAGCCTGGATGGGAAAGGTGAAATCATTTTCGACAGCACTCCTTTCTATGCTTTGATGGGGGGGCAATGTGGTGATACCGGAACTGTAAGTGGTGCCGGATTTGAACTGGAAGTCACTGATGTAATCAAGGCTCCTAACGGCCAACACCTGCATATCGTGGAAGTCAAATCAGGGACAGTCAAACTTGATGATCTGGCTACTTTGAAAGTTGACGGAGCCCGTCGTCTTAAAATTGCAGCCAACCATTCGGCAACTCATATCCTGCACCAAGTGCTAAAAGAAGTCATCGGTGATCATGTCGGTCAGGCCGGTTCATATGTCGATGATGCCCGTCTGCGTTTCGACTTCACTCACTTTGAAAGAATCTCCGCTCAACAGCTTAATGTCATTGAAGACAAAGTCAATGAAGTAATCATGTCAGGGATGGCGGTAGTGACTCTGGAAATGGCTAAAGAAGAAGCTTTGGGTGAAGGGGCTACGGCAATGTTCGATGACAAATACGGTGATGTGGTCCGTGTTGTTTCAATCGGAGAATTCTCGAAAGAATTATGCGGGGGGACCCACGTTGAAAATTCAATGAACATCGGAATCTTCAAACTGGCCAGCGAAGAATCAGTTGGTTCGGGAATTAGAAGAATTGAAGCCGTGACTGGAAACCTGGCTTATCAGGCGTTCAAAGGAGAAAAAGCGACTGTCGATGCAGTTGCCAAAACTCTTAAAATCAAAAACCGTGATGAAGTAGTTGTCAAAGTTGAATCGACTTTGGAAAAACTGAGTGACTGTGAAAAAGAAATCGAAGTGCTGACTGGAAAACTTAATGCCCTGGCAGCCAATGACTTGCTTGATGGAGTTAAAGAAATCAACGGAGTCAAAGTTCTGTTCACCGCTCAACAACTTGATGGTGGTAAACCAAAACAATTGGCGCTTGATCTTCGTGACAAGATCCAATCAGGAATCGTGGTTATGACCAACTTTGACGGTAAAAAAGCTTCATACTATGTCGGAGTTACCAAAGATATGGTCAAAGCTGGTTATAAAGCCGGAAATATCGTTAAAGCAATCAATGGATTGACTGACGGACGTGGAGGCGGGAAACCGGACTTCGCTCAAGGTGGATGCCAGGAAGCAAGTCAGCTTGATGTGATTGAAGGCGGACTTGAAAAGATAATTATTACATAAAATTTGTTTCATTAGTTACTTATTTGTGCTATAATTTTTTTAGATTTGGAGGGCGCAGTAATGATGGATATTGGAAAAACAAAAGTATTTAGCTCTGATGATATGCGTCGTGAGATGATTCGAAACACTTTGGAAACAGTGATTGAAGCATTGAACGAGCGTGGGTATAATGCGGTGCATCAAATAACAGGATATTTGATTTCAAACGATCCTGCTTATATTTCTAGTTATCGCAATGCTCGTAATCTGATTCAACAAATTGATCGTGATGAAATTATCGAAGAGTTAGTTAAAGCTTATTTGGAGAAATAAATGAAAAAAATCTTAGGATTGGACTTAGGTTCCCGAACCTGCGGCATCGCAATGAGCGATGCGCTGGGGATGCTGGCTCACGGTGTCGAGACTTTCCGTTTTCGAGAAGGTCAATACGAAAAAGTGCTTGCCCGCGTCAAGGAACTGGTTGAACAAAACGGAATTGAAGATATTGTTTTGGGCTATCCCAAACACATGAATAATGATGTCGGAATCCGTTGCGAAATTTCGGATATGTTCAAGGAAATGCTGGAAGAGAATATCGAAGGAATCAATGTGATTCTAGAAGACGAACGTCTGACGACCAAAATCGCCCAGGATGCCTTGATTTTCGCCGATGTTTCAAGAAAGAAGAGAAAGGAAGTCATCGACAAGATGGCTGCAGTCGCGATATTGCAAGGATATCTCGATTCAAACAGGGTATAAAGATGGATAATATATTGAATGAAGGAATCATCACAATCGAAGATGCTGAAGGAAACTCAAAAGAGTACGAAGTTCTTTTCACAGTTACCAATGATGAACTGGGAAAAAGCTATGTTCTTTACTTTGATCCTGAAAGCGAAGATGGTGAAGTATTCACAAGCGTGTTCTTTGAAGACGGAACTCTTGATGATGTTGAAACTCCTGAAGAGTGGGATTTCATCGAAGAAGTTTTCTCAGCTTACATGGCTGAAGACGAAAGCGAAGACGAAGAGTAAAATCAAGTGTGCCGGTTACGGTGCACTTTTTTTGCGGGCTTTTTTTGCTGTATTGCTTTCATGAAATAGTTTTAATCAAGTTATGGAGGCTCAGGATAGTTGGTTAAAAAATTGTTAAGGTGAGGGGACGCAGTCGTAGGGAAGTTGCTATAGCAAATATTTGTTGTTATTGTAAATAAAACCACACAGTGATATAATTTGTGTAGGGAATCAGCGATTAAATAAGTGGTTTTGTCCTATTTTTGCTGATTATAAGTAAATCAGGTCGATATTATCGCAAAGAGTGCACAAAATATTGAGGTAAAACAATTGACGATAATAATTTCTCCAAGTCAGCTTAAGCCTTGTTGCTAATAGATTGCCAAGCCTGACTAGAAAGTCGCTAATTTCACCTCGTTCCATTTCAAGTTATTTAGTAATGCCGATTAAATGCTGTTAAGGAGGATAATAATATGAAAATCAACTATGGCTGGAAAATCAGCTTGATTGCTTGGGTATTAACCCCGGTTATTCCGACAGTTGCCCTGATGATAATGTACGGGGAAAGCTTGCCGACTGGTTTTGATCTTATTATGGAAATGGTTTTGTCTTTTTTTGTCCGGGCTGCCTATTTTACGGTCATCTGGGTACCAGTAGGATTTTGGGCTTCACGAACTGCCAAGACCAAAGGTGCTAAAAAAGCGTTTAAAATCGTCAAAACTACCTTTATCATGTTGAATGTGGTTCTGGTGCTGTTTTTGGCGATGATGGGTCTTTAAAAGGTGGACCAGAACAAAGCGAAGAAAAAGAGTAAAACCAGGTGTGCCGGTAACGGTACACTTTTTTGCTTCGTGGCAACTACGGTGTTTCAAGTTGTGAAAGTTGCCTTGGAAACCTTGACTTGGACAGGACTTTAAGGTGTAAACTGGAAATATATGTAAAAAAGGAAATTTGGAGGGAATTATGAAATATCGCAAACTTGCAAATGAAGAAGTATCCATTTTGGGATTTGGCTGCATGAGGCTGCCTAAAAACGAAGATGGGACAATCAATGAAACTGATGCAATCGCCCAGATCCGCTATGGGATCGATCAGGGGATCACTTATATCGATACGGCCTGGCCATATCATGACGGAATGTCGGAACAACTGGTAGCCAAAGCGCTGAAGTATGGTTACCGGGAAAAAGTCCAATTGGCAACCAAATTGCCATCTTGGCTGATCAAAAGTAGGGAAGACATGGACACCTATCTTGACAAACAACTCGAGCGGCTGGAAACCGATCAAATCGATTTCTATCTGCTCCATGCCTTGGATAAGGAACGTTGGGAAAATTACAAAGCCAACGGAGTCTTCGATTTCATTGAAAAAGCCAAAGCGTCAGGAAAAATCAAACACATCGGTTTTTCTTTCCATGATACCTTGGATGTTTTCAAACAGATCATCGATGAATACGATAGCTGGGAATTCTGCCAGATTCAGCTTAACTACCTTGATGAGGATTATCAGGCCGGATTGGAAGGACTTCAATATGCCAAAGACCGCAATATCGGAGTGATCATCATGGAACCGCTGCGAGGGGGCTCGCTCGCGGCTAATATCGCCCCGGAAATCATGGATCTGTTTGCATCAATCGACAAAGACCGTTCACCGGCAAGCTTCGCACTGCGTTATCTTTACAATTATGACAATGTCAAAGTCATTTTAAGCGGAATGAACTCGATTGAACAGCTTGATGACAATATCGCTACAGCCAGCGAAATGGAACCGGGTTGTCTTGACGGGGCGGAAAAGGCGATGATTAAAAAAGTCAAAGCTGTCTTCGAATCTAAAATGCAAGTCAGCTGTACCGCTTGTCAATATTGCATGCCTTGTCCGGTCGGAGTGGATATTCCCCGCAACTTCTCATATTATAACCGGGCTTTCATGTTCGGGGATCCTGAAGGGGTTAAGGAATCATACTTGGCTTCAGTCAAACCCGAGCAAAGGGCCAGCAAATGCATCAAATGCGGGAAATGTGAACCGCAATGTCCTCAACATATCGCGATTCGTGATCAGTTGGCCAAAGTGGCTGAATTTTTCGAGGGCGAATAAGAAAATCACCGGAAGTTGTTTTATCCTGATAACTTCCGGATTTTTTTGTTTTCAAGCCAAGTGGTTCGGGTTAAGCGATTACAAAAACTTTTTTAAAAATGCGAAAATCATAGTTATCGCTTAAAAGTATGGTATAATTGGTGATAACTAATAAAAGGAGTGATTCGCTAAATGAGATTTTTTGATGCATTTATGGGTGTGGAAAGGCTGGTCCAACGTCGTCGTACGGATTCATTTTTTGCCTGTCTGCACGGTAATAAACAAACACGAGGAATTCATACTTTCCAAGTAGATTTAGATACAGGAGAAATTTTACCAAAGCACTTGTTTTCGACTCCGGTCGATCCAAATTATGCTTTCAACTATGGGCGTTTTGTCTGTGTGACTTACCGCAATCAACAGGGAGTCGGAGCTCAGGGAGGAATCAATTCCTATACGGCTTCAGCGGACTTGCTGGCTCTGGTATCCCGTGCCAGCGACCAAGGGAAGACTTATGTTCATGGTTGCGCCAATGGTGATGATACCACCGCGACTTATATTTTCGTTGCCGATTATCACAACGGGGAAGTTGCCAGCATCAAGATTGTCAAAAAGAAACTGGTAAAAATCAAAGATACTTTCGCTCAGGAAGGGTCTTCGGTCGATCATAAATATCAATCAGGTTCCCATCCGGTTTTTGTTCATGCTTATGAAGGGACAAACAAGATTGTCTATCTTGATTTGGGACTTGACGAGGTTGTTTTCCTTGATTATGACGAAGAAGGGAAATTCACCAAAGATGAAACCCATTCATTCAAGGTCAAACCAGGTAACGGTCCTAAAAAGATGGTTTTCACCAAGGATGGCCGTCATGCATATATCCTGAATCAGGTGGCGTCAACTGTCGAATTGTACGAGGTTGACGGTTATGATTTCAAACTGATCCAGACAGTAGATTCGTACAATAAGGAAATTGGGGAAGCCCAAAATATCGCTACCAATATTGCAATCAATGATAAGGAAGACCATTTGTTTGTAACTAACAGCGGTGATGATAGTATCGTCCTGTTCGATATCAATGAGGATTGTACTCTGGCTTACCGTGATTTCTGTGATACTTCAAAAGATCCAATTGACTTGATTATCTATGAAGATACCCTGGCGGTAGTGGCTTGCTCGGATGGTTCTTCAATCGAGTCATATCGGGTTTTGGAAGGTAAAAAGGTGATCCTGCAGGATCTTGGTCATGGTTATCAGGTTCATGAACCGGTATGTCTGACCAAATTCATTGCCAAACTTTAGAAAATAGGGAAACTAAATTTGTTAAAAATTTAGTTTTTTTATACATATTTTTATCTTTATGGTATAATCATATAGTTAATAAGAAATATTCTAAGAGGCTTTAGAGCTTCTGTTTGGATAAGGAGTCATATAATGAAAAAAGTAATCTTGATTGTCGCCGCCACCATAATAGTTGCGGGCGGCTTGTTTGCGGTTTTTTTCTACCAAAGCAATATCAATCCCGTCAGTAATGATGACCAGATGGTTGTTTTCACCGTGGAAAGCGGAGCGACCTTGAACGGCGTGCTGGTTGACCTGGAAGAGGCTCAGTTGATTTCCAATGAAATGGTGGCCCGGATTTATTGCCGCCTTAATGATGTTGCGGGCGTTCAGGCCAACAGCTATGAGTTGAACCAAAGCATGTCGCTGGCAAAAATTCTGGATATCATTGCAACGGGTGATCCCGAGTATGTGATCATGGCTCAGGTTACCCTCCTTGATGGCAACCGGATCAGTGATTTCGCTAAAGCCCTCGAAGCTGCCTCAATTGACAGTGAAGAGTTTATGAGTTATATTAATGACCGGGACAATCTGAAAGGTTGGATTGAGGAGTACTGGTGGTTAAGCGATGAAATATTGGAAGATGGAATCCGATATCCGCTTGAAGGTTATCTGGCTCCGGATACTTATCTGATTCAAGAGAGTGACAGGATGATTGAACAGCTGGTCGAAGCGATGCTGGTTCAGACTGACAAGATTCTCACGCCCCTGAAAGATTCGATTGATAACTTTGAAATCGACGGCACCAGCCAAAGCGCGCATCAGTTTGTCACCTTGGCATCGATTGTTCAAAGTGAAAGTTTGAATGCCAAGGATGCTTTGATGATTACCGGGGTGTTTGTCAACCGGATTGAAGCAAACATGCCGCTTCAATCGGATGTGACTGTCAATTATGCCAATGAGGTGGTCAAGGTCGCCGTGACCTATGATGATCTTGAGGTTGATTCAAAATACAATACATATATGTACCGCGGCTTGCCGGTCGGTCCGATTGCGACTATCGACAAGGATATCTTCGTTTCGGTGTTGAATTACACGCCAAATGATTATTATTATTTTTTCGCGACTCAGGACGGAACCGTGATTTATTCCCGTTCTTACAGCGAACATCTGCGGGTGATAGAGGAGAATAAGTGGTATTGATGATTTACTTGGAAGAAATAGAAACAAAAGCACTTGAAGACAATATTCCCATCATGCAGCGGGAAGGTCTGGAATTTTTGATTGATCTGTGTGCTAAAAATAATGTGAAGAAGATTCTTGAAATCGGGGCGGCAGTCGGTTATTCGGCTGCAATGATGGCCCTTAATCTCGAGGCTCAGGTGGAGACAATCGAACTAAACGCCGAGCGGTTTGCTCAGGCCCAGGCCAATATTGCCAAACTGGAACTTGAAGACCAGGTTATCCTGCATCTCGGGGATGCTTTGGAATTTAAAAACGAAGAACTGGTGTTGCAGGAGTATGACTGCCTCTTTATCGATGCGGCCAAGGCCCAATATCAGAAATTTTTTGAAAAATATATGGAAAATGTCAAGCCGGGCGGATTCTGCATTGTCGACAATCTCGATTTCCATGGGATGATCTTTGATATCGACAATATCAAAAACCGCAATACGAAGCAATTGGTCAAGAAAATCAAACGCTTCAAGGATTGGATTTTCAACAATGAATTATACGATGTGGAATACTATCAAATCGGTGATGGTATTTGTGTTATCAGGAGGAAATAAATGAAATTCGCAATTACTCCGGTGAGTTTGAATGATGAAATAATATATGATGAAAAGATTGGCATCTGGCTGGCGGGAGTCGAAGAATTCTCGCTGCGCTGCGAACCGAAATTGAGTTTCGCCCAGCTGGCTCAAATGGTTGAAAACAAAAAAGACAAGAAAGTTTATGTCTATGTCAATGCCCTGATCGAGGAACATTACCTGATCAAGTTGGGTAAACTGTTGGCCAATCTTAATGAAATTGGCATCGATGGAATCATCTTCCAGGACTTTGCCGTATATCAGCTTACCAAAAACAACAATTACAAATGGGATCTGATCTATGATCCGGACACCTTGAATACCAATTATGCATCCTTGAACCAGTATCATGCCCTGGGAATCAAGGGGGCCTTTTTGGCGCGGGAAATTTCGCTTGAAGAAAAATTGCTGATCAATGAAAAGACTGAACTGAAAACTTTGGTTCAGGTCCATGGCAGCGAATATATGGGTTATTCGAAACGAAAACTTGTTTCCAACTATCTAACAGTGGTCGGGGTCGATATCCCGGTTGATAAAAGTGCCGGAATCACAATCAAGGCCAATAACCAGGAGACGCTCGATTATATCTATGAAGATGATTACGGGACTCATATTATGACCAAAAACCAGTTGCAGACTATCGATATCATCGACAAGTTCGAACCGTTTGACTATGGAATAATCGACAACCAGTTTGTCGATGATGCAAGTTATGTTAAGATTGTTGCGCTCTATTTAAGAGCCGCCAAAGGGGAGCCAAATCTGGTTGAGAAGTTGCTTGAAGTCGATGAGGAAATCGATTATTTCAAGAGTTTCACCTTCGACAAGACAGTCTACAAAATAGATGATGTAAGGAGAATTGACGATGCCAAGACAAATCAGTGAAATTATCGATAACAAGCGGGTAATCGTCAAAAAACCGGAACTGCTGGCTCCGGCGGGAAATCTGGAAAAACTCAAAGTCGCCGTTCTTTACGGGGCGGATGCTGTGTTTATCGGCGGCAAGGAATTCTCATTGCGTTCACTGGCTTCGAACTTCCCTCTTGAGGATATCGAAGAAGCAGTCAAATTCGCCCATGCCCATGGGACTCAGGTTCATGTGACCTGCAATATCGTGCTCCACAACGACAACCTGGCAGGGATCGAAGATTATCTTCGGGCCCTTGATGAAATCGGGGTTGATGCGATAATTGTCGCGGATATCCACATCATGGCAATAGCCAAAGCGTTGAACCTTTCATTGGAAATCCATGTTTCGACCCAAATGTCGACACTTAATTCTAAAGCAGTAGAATTCTACCAGGACTTCGGGGTTGACCGGGTTGTCCTGGGTCGGGAAACTACGGCCAAGGATCTGGCAGCTATTTTGGAAAACAGTGAAATCGATATTGAATATTTTATCCACGGGGCAATGTGCATCAACTATTCGGGGCGCTGCATGCTCTCAAATCATTTTTCATCAAGAGATGCCAACCGCGGCGGCTGTTCCCAGTCATGTCGCTGGTATTATGATATGTACTTCAACGACTGGCAGGTAAACGGTGAAGGACTGCCGCCGTTTTCAATGTCTTCTAAAGACATGTGCCTGATTAATGAGATTCCCCAACTGATCGAGCTAGGCGTTGATTCGCTCAAGATTGAAGGGCGGATGAAATCAATCCACTATATCGCAACGGTTGTTTCGACCTACCGCAAGATGATCGATCATTATTGTGAAGATCCTGACAATTTCAAACTGACTGATTTCTACCGGAACGAACTGGCCAAAGCAGCCAACCGGGCAACCTGCACCGGATTCTTCCATGGTGATGTCAACGAAGATTATCAGCTTTTCAATCTACGCAATGAACATCCGACACAGGATTTTGTCATGAGAGTTGTTGACTTTGACAAGGAGACAATGATGGCTACTGTTGAACAGCGCAATTATTTCAAAGTAGGGGATACGGTCGAATTTTTCTCGCCGTCCCATGACAATATCACCACTACTATCACTAATATCGTCAATGAAGACGGGGAAAGTGTCGAAGTGGCGAACCATCCGATGGAACTTATGAAGATTAAGGTCGATTTCGAGTTGAATGTCCATGATATGGCGCGAAAATTGCGAAAATAAATATTGAGATTTGAAATCAATTGTGTTATATTTAGATAACGAGGTGAAAAAATGGAAACTGGAAAAGTGCTACTTACCCAATCGGGTTTAGAAAAGTTAAAACAGGAACGTGAACATTTAATCAATGTTGAACGTCCAAAAGTTATTGATGAATTATCATTAGCCCGTTCTCAAGGTGACTTGTCCGAAAATGCGGATTATGATGCTGCCCGTAACCGTCAGGCTGAGGTGGAAGGAAGAATCAAAGAAATCGACCGAATGATTCAAAATGCGGAAATCATTTCTGAAGATAATCTTGACTCTCATATTGCCGGACCTGGAGCTACTGTAACTTTCAGAGACTTGTCAGATGATGAGGTTTATACTTATAAAATCGTAGGTTCTTTCGAAACTGATCCATTTGATGGAAAAATTTCAAACGAATCACCACTTGCCAAAGCATTGTTCGGTAAAGGTGAAGGCGAAAGAATCACTGTCGGGGTTGCGAACCCTTACGAAATAGATATTATTTCAGTTGTATTCGTACATGACTAAGAGAGGTAACTCTCTTTTTTTATATCCGGGTTGTTAGGTGCGTCTAATTGTGCTATTATACCCTATAGGAGGGCTGATGAAATGAAAATGTCGATTGCTATGCAAAACTATCTGGAGATCATTTATGAAACCAATCTGGCGGGCGCAAAGGTCCGGGTATCCGATATGGCTTCAAAATTGGGGGTTTCCAAACCGAGTGTCAATAATGCCCTAAACGTCCTGAAAGAACAGGGTTTTGTCAATTATGAGCGCTATGGGGATATTACACTTACTGACATTGGAGAATCCCAAGCCCAAAAAATATTCAAGAAGCATCAGACTATCAAAAAACTTTTTGTCAATGTGCTGGGGATGGAAGAAGAGATGGCCGATGATGATGCCTGTAGGATTGAACATGTTATTTCTCAAGATGCGGTCGAAGCGATTGAAAAGTATCTGGAAAAAACTGATAATAACTGATAACAGGGAGTCGAGGCGACTCTCTTTTTGTGCGACAGGCAGTCGCTTAGATGTCGTGTATACAGGTACATGGCATTTTCCTTTTATAAATGAGTTCCTGTAATAGTTAGCTATCAATACAGTAAATATCATGGAATAGGGAAACCCCGTAGGTACAAATCCTACCCCGTGCGCACTGGTGCTATTCGGGAAATCTAGTCTAGGGCATAATCGTGAGATTGTGTTTGAAGGAGACGCAGTAGTCGAGAGACCTGTAGATGAGTTGGCAGGCCGAAACGAAAAGTGAATCACATGTTGCGGCAGTGGAGAATGTGACGACGTTGCGAAAGGTGCGGAAGTCTATTCACGACATATTCTAAGAACTAGTCGAATATGCCGGCACTCCATTGTGAAGGTGATTGGCATGTCAACAAGGGCGTAGTTGATGACCCTGTGAGACCTCTTCATCCACCGAAAGGATAATCATCTATAAGAGTCATTCGAAGTGATGGTTATATGAAGAGGAGTCAGACAATCTCATAGTAGTGAAGTAGTCATGCGACCAAACGTTTGGCGAAGCGAAGTGGATTGACCTTTTACAATTCTTACTGTGTTTAATCGTAATGGTAAGAATGACGGTACTTAGGTACAAACGAATTCAAAGAACGATAAATAGAAAGAGAGGTTTGAAATTATGAATGAACCGTTGAAATTGAAGTGGCATTCTCTGTATGGACAAATACTCCAGGACAGGAAAATACTAGAAGCATGGAAGCAGGTAAAAGCAAATCATGGAAGTGGAGGGATTGATGGGGTAACCATTGAACGCTTCATGGAAAATGAACAAGACAATCTGGACAAGCTACTGGAAGAACTGAGATTAAAGGAATATAGACCAACCCCTGTAAGGCGAGTATATATCCCTAAGAAAAACGGAAAGAGAAGACCATTGGGAATACCAATAGTCAAAGATCGGATAGTTCAGCAGGTGCTAACCAATATCCTAACCCCAAAATATGAGGCCGGTATATTCCATCACTGGTCAGTTGGCTACCGCCCGAATCGTGGTGTCGACAGTGCCATGCAGATTATCATCAAGAACATCGAGGAAGGAAGAAACTGGATATACGATTGTGATATCAAAGGGTTCTTCGATAACATTCCCCATAAAAAGTTGATGAAGGTATTGAATAAATGCATCGCTGATGGGACTGTTCTTGATTTGATTTGGTCATGGCTCAAAGCGGGATACATGGAAGACGGAAAACATATGCAAAGCAAAAGTGGAACACCGCAAGGTGGCGTTATTTCACCTCTACTTGCAAACATCTACCTGAACGAACTGGATTGGAAGTTGCACGAGGCAAAGATTCACTTCGTGCGTTATGCCGATGATTTTCTCTTGTTTGCGAAAACAGAAGAAGAAATTGAGAGGGCAGGAAAGATAGCCAGAGAAGTGATTCAATCATTGGGATTGGAAATGGCTATGGACAAAACCAAAGTGGTGGACTTTAAAAATGATGATTTTACATTTCTTGGATTTGACTTCAAACACTGGAGGAAAAACAAGAAAGGTGAAGACTACTATTTCATAGTTCCCACCGCCAAGTCGCTCAAAGACTTCAAAAAGAAAATCAAGGATAAGACGCAAAGAAAGTGGACATTTTCTCAGGATAAATGGGTAAGCATGCTTAATCCGATTATAGTTGGTAAAGTCAATTACTACCTGAACGTCTACAAAGCACTTAAAATATTCAAGAAGCACAACTACAAAACCCATTGCGACATAAATCTAATGGGAAGGGAACTAAATACAATTGACAAGTATATACGCCAAAGGCTGAGAATGTGCATGCTGCATAAACATCCGACAATCAGGAAAGCGTTTGGAATGACGGTTAAATGGAATATAGCATTCTTTGCGATGATTGGTTTGAAACCGGCATACTGGCACTATTTCAATACCATGTATGGATATCCAATTGAAATATATGTTCAAAGACAACAGGGTATCAACAAAGAAGTAACGAAAAACAGAGTGGAACAGTGCAGGAAAGCCGGAATCAAGTATTACACGAAAGAAAGAAACAAGAAAATAGCCTACTCTTTTAGCAAGTAGACTATAATCATTCATAAAATCAGATTTAGTAAATTGGTAAGCCGTATGCGTTAATAGCGCATGTGCGGTTTGATAAGGGGCTAGCTTAGAAATAAGTTAGCCTACTTTATTGTTTCTAAACAAAAAACCGGCCTGAAAGTCCAGGACGGCAAATGATGATATGTTTGAACATGACCGGGAGTTCCCGGTTTTTCTATCCAGAAAATTGGCGAATAAAAATCAAATCAACTTTATTGATTTCATCCTATAAAAAGGACAAACCGCAGGGCAGTTCATCCTTATTATATATAGTTGGTCAATCGGGTTGATTAAAATCCGAAATCGAATTCAGGTTCGATTGTTTCAATCAGGATTGCACGTGATGATTGACGGTCTTTTTTGTGATCGTAAGTTTCGATAACTGTGTAGCTTACGTGGTCACGACGACGTACTTCTTCATCTTCGATGAAATCAGATTGTCTAAAGAAGATTGAATCTCCATCAGGGTTAGATACTGAACCATATTTGTTGTTACGGTTGTAGTGAAGAATTGATCCTTCTTTGCGTTCTACAAATTTACCCATGTTATCCATGATTTTGTTGTAGAAATCATCATATAATTCTGATGCAGTTTTTTCAGTTGCTGATTCTTCAGCTTCAACAGGTTCCTTAGCCAGAGCAGCCAGGAATTTTTCAGCTACGGCAACAACTTCTTCAGCTTCAGCTTTTTTAGCCATTTCCATGATTCTGGTATAAAGAGAAGTTAAGCTTTCTTTATATCCTGACAGGAAGAATTCGTAGATCAAATAGGCATTGGCAACTTTGTCATTACCTAAAGCTAATTCATTTTTGTAAAGAATTTCCAGGAAGTTGATACCACGGATGCGGTTGTTCAGCTTCAAGAATGCTTGTTTAGCTTCTTCGTGTTCCCCTAATTCAACTAATGAAGCAGCACGGTAATAGCTTACCCATTGTGCGTTGTTGAAATGGAATTTTGTGATGTTGGCCAATGCTTGGTTAGCGAACTCAACACATTCCTTGAACATTTTTGCTTCGTACAAAGCTTTAACTTTCAAACGGTAATGTCTTTCTTTTTTAGATTCGTATTCTTTACCGTCATCAGATGTGAATGGTTTATCAGAAATGATGTTTACGTCCAATAAATCATACAACTCAATTACTTTATTGGTATCGACGTCTGATTTGTTTGTCAAGTACTTGATTGCACGATTGACAGTTGCTTCAACTGGAGAATATCTTTCTTGTTTGCACAAATCGATGATATCGTTAAGTACAGAGAAGAACAATTCTTCGTTTTCCGCAATTTTTTCATCCGCAATATTAATGAATTTATTGTATAATGCGTAACCATATTGGTTTTTGTACATCTTAAGACTTGGAGAAGAACTTAAGAAAATACGTCCAACTTCAATAGCACGATCGTTGTTATTATTTGATTTTAATAACTTAACGAAGTCGTTGGCTTCGTAATCGTTGAAAGATGCTGGATCTTGTTCAAATTTCCTTTCATATTTTTCAATACTTTTGATTTCGTTTTCATTCATAATTTTCACCTCGATAACTATTATAGCATTTTTTTACAATAATTCCTAAGTAAAAATAAAAATGTTTTTTCTTTATTTGAAATATGATATAATAATACGGAAAAACGAGGTGGAATGATGACAAAGAAAGTATATTCAATGGATTTCTATGGCAAAAAACTGTCAGTAGAAGTCGGAGAGCTTGCAAAGCAAGCTAATGGATCAGTATTAGTACGTTATGACGATACAGTAATTTTATCTACAGCAACTGCCGGGAAAACGCCAAAAGACGTTAATTTTTTCCCGCTTACAGTGATTTATGAGGAAAAACTGTATTCAGTAGGGAAAATTCCTGGGGGATTTCTAAAAAGAGAAGGGCGCCCTAGCGAACATGGAACCCTGACATCAAGAATGATTGACCGTCCAATCAGACCGTTGTTTGCGGATGGATTCAGAAATGAAGTTCAGTCAATCAACACAGTATTATCAGTGGATCATAATGCCACACCGGAAATGGCAGCAATGCTTGGTGCGTCATTGTCTTTATGTTTATCGGATATTCCGTTCAACGGACCAATCGCCGGTGTCAATGTCGGACTTGTCGATGGTGAATTCATTGTCAATGGTTCGCCAGAACAACTTGCCAACAGCGAACTTAACCTGGAAGTTGCCGGGACTAAGGAAGCTATCAACATGGTTGAAGCTGATGCCAAAGAAGTATCGGAAGAAGTGATGTTGGATGCCTTGATGTTCGGACATGAAAAAATCAAAGAATTGATCGAATTCCAGGAAAAAGTAGTATTGGAATGCGGAAAAGCTAAAATTGAAATCCCATTATTTGAAGTGGATGACCAATTGGTTGAACACGTCAAAGAAATGGCTTTAGCAGATATGGTGGCAGCAGTTTCAATTGAAGGTAAATTGGAAAGATATGCAGCTATCGATGAAGTTATCGATCGCAATGTAGCCATCTTCGAAGAAAAAGAATACGAAAGCGAAACTGAAAAAGCTAACGTAATGAAACAAGTCAACATAATCTTACATGACTTGGAAAAAGACGAAGTACGTCGTCTGATCACAGAAGACAAAGTTCGTCCTGATGGACGTAAAATCGATGAAGTAAGACCACTTGATTCTCAAGTAGACTTATTGCCTCGTGTCCATGGATCAGCTCTGTTCACTCGTGGGGAAACTCAAGTAATGTCAATTGCAACTCTTGGGGCTTTGAATGAACACCAAAAAATCGACGGTTTGGGACTTGAAGACCAAAAACGTTTCATGCATCATTATAACTTCCCACCTTACTCAGTAGGGGAAACTGGAAGATTTGGGGCACCGGGACGTCGTGAAATCGGTCATGGAGCTTTAGGTGAAAGAGCTTTGGCTCAAGTAATCCCTGGTGAGGAAACTTTCCCATATACTATCCGGGTAGTATCTGAGGTATTGGAATCAAACGGTTCATCTTCACAAGCTTCAATCTGTGCCTCTTCAATGGCCTTGATGACTGCCGGAGTGCCAATCAGTGCACCAGTAGCCGGAATCGCCATGGGTCTGGTAAAAAAAGGTGACGATTATACAATTTTGACTGACATTCAGGGGATGGAAGATCATCTTGGCGATATGGACTTCAAAGTTGCCGGTACTGACAAAGGTATCTGTGCATTACAAATGGATATCAAAATCGACGGTATCACTAAAGAAATCCTGCAAGAAGCCTTGGCGCAAGCTAAAGTCGGACGTGCTCAAATCATGGAAAACATGCTGGCGGCAATCGAAGGACCACGTGAAAAACTGTCTCAATACGCACCTAAGGTTGCAATGATGAAAATTGAAGTTGACCAAATCAAAGATGTTATCGGTCAAGGTGGTAAAGTCATTAACGAAATCATTGAAAAATCTGATGATGTCAAGATCGATATCGAAGAAGATGGTACTGTCTTGATTTACCATTACGATTATGAAGCAATCGAAAAAGCAAAATCTTTGATTTCAGCAATCGTTAAAAAAGCAAAAGTCGGTGAAATCTATGACGCCAAAGTTGTCCGGGTTGAGAAATACGGAGCTTTCGTAAATCTGTTTGGAAGCACTGATGGATTGTTGCATGTATCGAAAATCGCTCATGAAAGAATCGCCAATCCGGCGGATGTCTTAAAAATCGGTGATATCGTAAAAGTAAAAGTAACTGAAATTGATGAAAAAGGACGTGTAAACGTTTCGGCTAAGGCGTTGTTGCCAAAACCAATCAATTCAGATAATAAAGATCACAAAGATCATAAAGGTCATCATGACAAGAAAGATCATAAAGACCACAACTAATTAGTAATAATCTCTTGAATCCGCTGCTATTGGCGGATTCTTTTCTTTGATTCAATATAATCAGAGCAAAGCATAACTAGTTGTCTAAGTGTTGGTTATTTCTAAACTGAGTGTCGGATAATTGAAAACGTTTACATTTGTGATTGAAATTGAGTGTAATTCCAAGTATAATATAAGAAGGAGCTTGGAGGTATTTAATATGGAAAAAGTAAAGAAAATTGCTTTATTATCGGGTGGGGGCGATTGCCCAGGTTTAAATGCAGTAATTCGGGCAGTGACCAAAGCAGCCATTAACAACTATGGCTACGAGGTAATCGGTTTTGTGTATGGTTATCGGGGTTTATACAATAATGAATACATCGAACTGACAGAAGAAAAAGTAGAGGGAATTTACAAAGAGGGTGGAACTATCCTGTATAGTTCAAACAAGACAAATCTTTTTGAAATGCCGGTTGAAGATGAAAACGGCAATATCGTCAAAAAAGACTTGTCTGATGTAGGGGTTGAGAATCTCAAGAAAGACGGTGTTGATGTCTTAGTAATCCTCGGAGGTGACGGAACTTTGACTTCGGCCCGCGATTTTTCACGTAAAGGGGTAAATGTCATTGGAATTCCTAAAACCATGGATAATGATCTGTCGGCTACTGATGTCACTTACGGCTTTATTTCGGCAATGACAGTCGGGACCCAATTCATCGACCGACTCAATACGACCGCGAAATCACATCATCGGGTTATTTGTTGTGAATTGATGGGACGTGATGCCGGATGGATAGCCCTCTATGCCGGATTGGCCGGTAATGCATCATGTATCCTGATTCCAGAAATTCCTTTTACCATCGAAAGTATTGTCGAGCACGTCAAAAAACGTGATGAAAAAGGATTGCCATATACGGTCATCGCCGTAGCGGAAGGTGCCAAATATGCCGATGGAACCAAAGTAATCGGTAAAATCGTTGAAGATTCACCAGATCCGATCCGTTATTCGGGACTGGCTGCCAAGGTGGCTGATGATCTTGAAAACGCGATTGAAAATCACGAGGTCCGTTCGGTCAATCCCGGTCATATTATCCGGGGTGGCGACATTGAAGCTTACGACCGGATCCTTTCAATCCGCTATGCCATCAAGGCAGTAGAACTGATTAGTGAAGGGTTGTTTGGCAATGTGGTTACCATCAAAGGGGACACCATGGGTTATGCCTCACTCGAAGAAGTGATTGGCCAAGCCCGGGTTGGAAAACAAAAACATGTCGACCCTAATGGGGAGCTGGTTAAAGCAGCCAAAGCTATCGGAGTTTGCTTCGGGGACGACTACTGTTAAAATTTAATAAAATTGACTCGAGTTAAGTTTACTGTTGTCCATCAGGGACGGTAAATCTTTGTCCGAGTCTTTTTAGTTATATCATCTATTTTTTTTTATGTGACTGTTATGTTACCTTGCTTAAATATAATGTTTATGAAGTAAGAATATATATGTTTCTATATAACTTGAAGAGGTGATGATATATGAAGTATAAAAAAATACTAAGTTTTTTAGTAGCAATAGCCATGGTTCTGGCAACATTTACCGCCTTTAGTACTGTAACAGCAGTCGAAGGTGATATGGACCCAAGTGTTGTGCTGTATAAAACGGCAGATTTCTTGGATAATGGGAAAGTGGAAATAACATTAGAAACATATGCTACCGCAGAGTATACAAGCTATGCGGAACTACCAGACATTATTTTTTGTTTAGATACGTCACCAAGTATGGAGGAAACAGTACCGGGGACCGGAGCTGATCCGCTAGATCCTAGTGATGATTTGACAAGATTCCAAGTTTTGAAGAATAGTGTTATCTATATTCTTGATTACATTATGCTTAACAATATTTCAGTGAATGTAGCGTTCACTCAATTCTCTGACAATAATGTAACTGGTCTTTATTATAAGGACTATATCAATTTATCAGCGGAACCTAATCTTTATTATGATGGTTACAATAATTACAGCGTAATGTACGACAGTAATGCCCAATATTCTAACAGTTACGTGACCAAAAACTTATTTTTTGCTTTAGGGCAGGGAGAAGAAGCTGATGCTGCTTATGACATCGTCAACAATCTTGCTATTGATGACTATGGAGTTTCCAGAGCTGATAAAGGTCTAAATGCAGTATTGCAAATTGTCGAAAATCCAAATGTAATTGGTGAAGACAGCATTACAATCTTATACACTGATGGTTTGCCTGGTCAAAGTAGTTCTGAATTCAAGGACTCAACCAACAAATTCAAACAAACCTACGACAATTCACAATTTGTGAAAAGTGTTGAAGCTACTGACAACAAGATTTATGCAATGACATTGGATGGCCCGGATGTTTATTCCAATGCTAATTTCCCTGATCCTTATGGAGATGGAAAAAATATTTCAAGATGGGAATTCGCGGAGGTTATTTCATCTAATTATGATGCGACTACCAACACAACCCCATATGACCAATACGCATACGTATTTAGTAATGAAAATTTCGATGATGAATTGATTGCGGCATTCGAAACTATCATTCAAGAAAATATCGAAGGACCTGATTATGGTGTTACCACACAGGTTAGAGATTATTTGACTGAAGTTATTATGACTCCGGAAGTATCGGACATTGGCCTGGCAAATGCCAGCACCGATGGCGACAGTGTAAGAGTATACACTTCGGCATTTACTGGAATATTCGATGAAGGACTTCCGACTGAAGAATATACATTTAATCCAACTTATACCGAATTGGATCCGGGTGATGTAACTTTGGTAGTAGATGGAACTAACAATGGAGTCTATGTTTCTGGCTTTGATTATTCAGAAAATCTGTGTTACACAGATTATGAAGAAATTGATCATGGTATGAAACTGATTATCGTGATTACAACAGATTTGATTCCTGGATTCATCGGAGGTAATATGGTAGAAACCAACGAAACTAACAGTGGATTCTATCTTGATTCTGACTCTTCATATCCAATCAACAGATTCGAAGTGCCGACAATTGATGTACCACTTCAATATGTAGTAACTCCTGTTGATAAGAAAGTCTATATTACCAACGGTGCCTGTGGCATTGAAGTATTGGCGGATATCGTCGCTGGTGTGGTAAACTACAGTCAAAATGATCCAGGAGAAGGATTCTATTATCCAGTTCCAGATGATTATACATTAGGTGGGCACCGCAATGACTATGTTGATGTTTCATATGCATTCTATGATGGTGACCCTGATGGAGGCGGCACTCACCTGGGAACATTGACTATTGATGCTGGCACAACCACAATCGATGGTTCTGTTAGTGGATTTACCCAATTGTTAGATACCAAAACGGTAACTGTAAGGGTGACCGTAACTCCTATATATTCAGGTACGATTACACCTAATCCGTTGACATTCGATATTTATCCTGAAATTATAGTTATTGATTCGACAATCAATCTTCAAAATTCAATCAACTTCCTCGGTGAAGTTCCTGAATATGAAGACTTCGTGGATAGTGTATACTGGCCACCGATTGCTGATGCTGACTATATTGGCTGTGATGGAACAACTCCATTGGCAGCTGCAACTGGAATGCCTGACTTGTTAATAACACCTGTAGATGACAGCTGGGTTCCATTTGATGGTGACTACGATGTAATCGGATCACCGATTCTTGGCCATGCCAAAGTTATGGCTGACTTGCCAACTGATGTGGATATCACATCGAGGGCTGCTTACCATAATGAGGATATTCCAAGTGATTTGAATGAATTCTATCTGACTATCGTAGATGGTGAATTCACAATTTACAAAACAAGCACTGAATATTCAAGTTTGGATCCAATCGAATCTAATCAAGGATTCAAATTCATGATTGAACAATTCGAAGGTGAAAATATTGATGATCCTGTTGGTGCTAAAGTAAGAACATTCTACGTAACATTGGATAATGCTCAAGATGCTAAAACAATCAAGTATCTTGAAGAAGGCTTCTATCGAGTGACTGAAGTTGATGATTGGGCAGATAAATATACTCCTGATTCACCGGCAACTACTCAATTCTTCGTAGGCCGCGACGGTACTAATGGAGATGCAGTCTTCTACTATGTAAATAACTGGTACGATCAAAATGGTACTGGATTGGTTGATGATGAGGTTACTGATGATGTTCATCAATTTGATTTCACAACCAAAACATTGACACAATATCCATGGATCGGTGATGTGGCTGTCGCAAGAAACCATGTCATTGGGTTAGATTGATAGGAGGGTGAAGATAAAATGAAAAAATTATTTCTTAGATTATCTGTTCTTCTTGTTATAATTGGACTTTCCGTTGCCTATACATTCGCATTCTTTACCGACGAAGACTATGCAATCAATGAATTCAATCCATCATACGTCGATGTTCAAGTTGTTGAAGATGGTACCTATTATGAAACCAGCGGTGGGGATTTTTATGAAACCGAAACTACTGCACAAAAGGTGTTTACTATCGCCAACAGCAATGAAACCAATGATCCTGATTTGAATCTGACTGCTGCTTATATCCGCGTTGCGGTAGTAGCAACAGTTCAAGATGAAGGTGGCTATGTCAAACCAATTGACGGCAGTGCCTATATTGAATTTAATGTCGGTGCAAGCGATGGAAATTGGCAAGAAATTGGTGGTTATTATTACTATGCATTACCGGTGGATCCAGAAGATATGACTGGGCAACTAGTCATCAATATGGATAAACCTGGCGATGATGTTCTGGAAGTCTCAGTTTTGGCTGAAGGAATTGCATCTCGACAAGTAAATAGCATTGGTGCAGATATCCTCGATATCTGGGGAGTCACATTGACACCATAAAATACTGACAAGAAGTTGTGATGAAAGGGAAACCTGAATTCACAGCTTCTTTTTTTGCTTCTATCTCTTAGCAGTTTTGCCTTGACAGTGCTAATAGACTGTTGTATCATATCTTTAGCAATTAAAACACACAAGTGCTAAGGAGGAAATGAAATGGCTGAAAAAAAACAATTCAAAGCCGAGTCGCAACGATTATTGGACTTGATGATCAATTCAATTTATACTCATCGGGAAATTTTCTTAAGGGAGTTGATTTCAAATGCTTCTGATGCTAACGATAAACTTTATTACAAAGCATTGACAGAAAATATTTCTGATATCGCAAAAGAAAATCTGGCAATCGAGCTGTCTTTTGATAAGGAAAAAAGAACCATTACTTTAAAAGATAGCGGAATCGGGATGAACCGGGATGATCTGGAAAAAAATCTGGGAACTATCGCTTCATCGGATTCATTCGCATTCAAAGCGGAAAATGACAAGGAAAACGAAGACATCGATATTATCGGTCAATTCGGAGTTGGTTTCTATGCGGCCTTCATGGTAGCTAAAAAAGTGGAAGTAACTTCAAAAAAATATGGTGAAGACCAAGGTTATACCTGGGTATCCGAAGTTATCGATGGTTATGAAATCTTCGAAACCAACGTACCTCAAAACGGAACAACTATCACTTTATATCTAAAAGACAACACGGAAGATGAAAACTTCGATGAATATCTTGATCAATACAAATTGGAATCATTGGTTAAAAAATATTCGGATTATGTCCGTTACCCAATCAAGATGGAAGTCACCACGTCCAAGCTAAAAGAAGGGACTGAAAGCGAATATGAGGATGTAACTGAAATGAAGACCCTCAATTCAATGGTACCTTTATGGAAACGTTCAAAAAGCGATATCACTGAAAGTGAGTACAGTGAATTCTACCAAGACAAATTCCATGATTACAATGAACCGTTGAAAGTGATTCATACTTCAGTTGAAGGGAACATCTCATACACCGGATTGTTCTTCATTCCATCAAAACCACCGATGAACTACTTCTCGAATGATTATGAAAAAGGTCTGCAACTTTACAGCAGGGGCGTATTCATCATGGATAAAGCCAGTGACCTGGTACCGGAACATTTCCGTTTTGTCAAAGGTCTGGTTGATTCACAAGATTTGAACCTCAACATCTCCCGTGAAATCCTGCAACAGGACCGTCAAATGAAATCAATCGCTACTTCGGTTGAACGAAAAATCCAACGGGAACTGGAAACGATGCTAAAAAAAGAACGTGAAGATTATGAAAAATTCTTTGAGAGCTTCGGAGTGCAGTTGAAATTTGGGATCTATAACAGTTATGGAATGTTAAAAGACAAACTTCAGGATCTGTTGCTGTTCCATTCGGCCAAACTAGATAAGATGGTCACATTGAAAGAATACGTTGAAGCGATGGGTGAAGATCAAAAAGACATCTATTTTGCTTCAGGAGAATCAAACGAAAAAATCGCCCGTCTGCCCCAAGTGGAACTGGTACTGGATAAGGGCTATGATGTTCTTTATCTGACTGACAATGTTGACGAGTTCACTTTGCAAATGATGATGAACTATGATGAAAAAACCTTCAAGAACGTCCAAGCCGGGGATCTTGATCTAGAAACTGAAGCAGAAAAAGCCGAACTGGAAGAAAAAACCAAAGAAAATACCGATATGTTAAGCGCCCTTAAAGATGCTTTGGCTGACAAGGTTGAAGATGTCAAGATTTCAGCTCGGTTAAAATCACATCCGGTTTGCATTGTTTCAAGCGATGGTGTATCATTTGAGATGGAGAAAGTATTGGCGCAGATGCCAAATGAAGGCAATGAAAATGTCAAAGCGAAACGGATTTTGGAAATCAATCCAAATCACGGGATTTTCGCGGCATTGCAATCGGTATATGCCAAAAATCCGGCCAAAGTATCCGATTATGCATCATTGCTTTATGATCAGGCATTGCTGATTGAAGGATTCACACTGGAAGATCCAGTTGAATTCTCGAACCGCATCTGTGAGCTGATGGTTGAAGCCAATAAATAATACAAGGGGAGTAAATTATGGAATTTAATGATGCAGTTAAAATTAGAAGATCGATTCGTACCTATGAAGACCGGGAAATCAGTGATGAAACATTGAAAGAACTGTTCGAAACAGCAGCGCTGGCTCCTTCATGGAAAAATGCCCAGACAACAAGATACCATGTAGTCAAAACACCAGAAACGCTGGCGGAATTCAAAAAAAATTGCTTGCCTGAATTCAATGCCAAAAACGTTGAAAATGCTCCGGTACTGGTAGTGGTGACTTTTGTCAAAGACCGGGCTGGATATGACCGCAATGGCAGCCCGACCAATGAATTTGGCAATGGTTGGGGAACCTATGATGCCGGTTTGGCCAGTGAGAATCTGATGCTCGCAGCAGTTGAAGCGGGTCTGGGGACTCTGGTCATGGGAATCCGTGATGAAAAACAAATTCGAAAAATGCTGGAAATTCCGGCTAATGAAATCATTATTTCTGTAATTTCAATCGGGTATGGCAGCACTAAAATGGTGCAACCGGCCCGCAAGGAATTTGACGATTTTGTCAAGATGTACTAAGGATGGGTATAAATACCCATCTTTTTTTCTTTTATTTTCAAAAAGGTTTAAATTGGATTGAAAATTTAGTATAATATTGTTTGTACTAAGTGAGGTGGGTATGATGGTTACTGATATAATTCTGGGCTTGGTTGTTATTATAATTGGATTATTGGTTATCTATATCGGAGCGACATTGATTTTGAAATTTGATCGTGCCAGCATCGAAAATAAAAAGAAAATCAAAGAGTTGGATAAATCGGTGAAAGACACGAACCGGCAGCTCGATGAAACCTTGGACCAGTTGGATAAACTAAATCCACCGCTTGAAAGTATAAGCAAAATATTTAAAAGAATTAATAACTACCTTAAGTAGTTATGGAAGGAAACGTATGAACGATAAAAACGTATTCTCCAAGCAAGATTTGAACTTTTTATTGAGACTGAAAGCCCGGGAACTATCAACTGAAGAAGTTGAGATCACCAAGGACCAATTGCGACAGTATTTTGTCGAAGTGGAATGGAAAGATGTAGAAGATCTTCCGCTTTGCACGTTGATTGATCAGATCGAGAGCCTGGAATTTTCAACAATTTATGATTATCTTAGCCTGAAAGTAATTAAGGAAGCTCGGAAGCTTAAAATTTCCGATTTCGATGATTTGATATCTAGATAGTTGTCAAACAACTATCTTTTTAATTGAAAGGAAAGTTATGGAATTTAATGTATTTGACAGCAATAAATATCTTGAATATATGAAAGACTACCAGGTCAGCTCCTTGGTGGCCAAAATCCTGGCATACCATCAGATTGATCGCAGCCAATACCAGGAGTTGACATCAAGCCGGCTCAAATACCATAGTTTCGACTTGTTCGATGAGGGCGAAATGGCAGTTGACCGAATCAAGGAGGCCATCGCAGCAAATGAAAAAATCTGCGTCTATGGCGATTATGACAGTGATGGGATTTTGGGAACTTCAATCCTGGTTAATGCTTTTAAACAACTTGGGGTCAAAGTCGGATTCCACATTCCCAATCGTTTTTTGGACGGGTATGGATTGACGGTTAACCGGGTGGAGCAGATAGCTTCCAAAGGATATCAGTTGATTATCACGGTCGACAACGGGATCCAGGCTTTTGAAGCCATCGAAAAGGCAAACGAGTTGGGGATTGATGTGATTGTCACTGACCATCATGCGGTGGGAACCACTCAGCCTGAAGCGATGAGTATTGTCCATCCTAAAACTTCGCCCCATTATCCTTTCAAGGAAATCAGCGGTGGCTTCACCGCCTATAAACTAGCCAGCGCTTTGCTGGAAAAGCACGATAAGTACCTGTTTTCATTGGCGGGGATCACTATCTTCTCGGATGTGATGCCGATGATTGATGAAAATCGGGCGCTGGTCAAAAAAGCGCTGGAATTCATGAATGAATCGCGTTTTAAGACAATCGAACTGCTTAAGGATTCTACCCAGCCAATTGACGGAACTACTTTGAATTTCCAGGTTATTCCTAAAATCAATTCGCTCGGTCGGATACCGGAGTTGATTTCACCAAACAAGCTGGTCCGTTATTTCGCCTTGCTTGATCCGGAAAACCAGTATCCGATTTTGGCTGCAAAAATCAAGGAAGTCAACGACAAACGCAAAGACATGACCAAACATTTCTACAGCCAGATTTCGTTTGAAAGTCTTGAAGGTGAATTCCTGTATCTTGCCAACGATGAACTGCATCAAGGCATCAGCGGGCTGATTGCCTCGCGCTATACCAACACCTATAACCGGCCAAGTTTTGTAATGACTTATGACAAGAAGTCGAATCTTTATAAAGGATCGGCCCGTTCGGTCAAGGGAATCGATATTGTTGCAATCTTCAATTACAGTGAAGATTTGCTTGATCATTTTGGCGGTCATGAAATGGCAGGAGGCTTCTCGCTGGAAAAAGCCAATTTAGGTGAATTTCAGAAAAGAATCTCTTCATTTTTGAAACAACATCAATTCGAAGTCGAACGCAAGGACGCCATCAAAGTCACCAGTGGTGATATCACGATGGGGAATATCGACGATCTCAAGTTGCTCGAACCTTTCGGTCCGGGATTTGAGAGTGTTGATTTCTATTTCGAAAATGTCCAATTCACCAATATGATCACCCTTTCCAAGGGGGCTCATCTCAAATTCAAAGTTGGTCAGATCGACTGCCTGTTTTTCAATCACGGCCATCTGATCTCGGAGATTTCCAATCAGACCAGCCTGAGTTTCGCTGGGAAACTGACAATCAATGAATTCAGAAACAAAAAGACCATCAATGTCCGCTTAAGCGGGATAAAAGGGGTTTGAAAAAAATCAATAAAATGTTAAAATATTTCAAGGGAGGAACATATAAATGGACTTGAAAAAATATATTGCAGATATTCCGGATTTCCCGGAAGAAGGGGTATTATTCAGAGATATTACGCCACTGTTACAAAATAGTGAAGCATTCAAAGAGACAGTCACCAAATTCGTTGACTGGACCAAAACATTAGAAGCACCAATCGATGTCGTAGTGGGACCTGAATCACGAGGTTTCATTTTCGGATGTCCGGTTGCTTATGAAATCGGAGCTGGTTTCGTTCCAGCCCGCAAACCAGGCAAACTGCCTCGGGAAACCGAATCATATGCATATGAACTTGAATATGGGACTAATGAAGTCCATGTTCACAAAGATGCAATCAAACCAGGACAAAACGTGATTATCGTCGATGACTTGCTGGCAACTGGGGGAACTGTTGAAGCAACTGTCAAACTGGTAGAACGCCTTGGCGGGAAAGTTGTCGGAATCGGTTTTGTAATCGAACTGGAAGCTCTTGATGGAATCAGTCATCTTGACGGTTACGAAGTCATCTCATTATTGAAATATTAATCTGTAAACAAATATCGGAAGGGAGGCAGTGAATTATGATAAAAAATGCCAAGGGCGCCAATGACAAAGTAACTTATCAGGACGTCATCGATGTCGCCAAAACATACATCACCAATAAGGAAGATTTGGAGTTGATCGACAGAGCTCATGATTTTATCATGATCAAACATGCCGACCAGAAACGCAAAAGCGGTGAGCCTTATACGATTCATCTGATCTGGGTTGCCTACATCCTGTCAACTTTGCAGACCGGTCCAAAAACTCTGGCTGCGGGGCTGCTTCATGATGTTATGGAAGACTGCCATGTTCCTCGTGAGGAAATGGTTGAACGCTTCGGCGACGAAGTCACCACCCTGGTTGAAGGGGTTACCAAGATCAACAAAATGAATTTTAAGGATGAAGATGAAGTTTATGCTGAAAACCACCGCAAGATTTATATTGCGATGGCCAAGGATATCCGAGTTATTTTAATCAAATTCTCGGATCGTCTTCATAATATGCGTACGCTCCAGTATATGAAACCGGAGAAACAAAAACGGATTGCCAGAGAGACTCTGGAGGTATATACTCCGATTGCACACCGTTTGGGGTTGGCTGATATCAAGGTCGAACTGGAAAATCTTTCTTTGAAGTATCTTGATCCGATTGCTTATAATGATATTGTTTTGCTCTTAAAAGAGAAAGAAGTGCAGCGGGAAAAATACGTCAATAAAATGATTAGTGATGTATCGCACCTGCTTGATAGCAACAAATTCTCATACCGGATTGTCGGAAGAGCAAAATCGATTTACAGTATCTACAAAAAAATGTTCATCAAAAACAAGCGTTTCGATGAACTTTACGACCTCTATGCCTTGAGGATCATTACGGACACAAAGTTGTCTTGTTATTCGATTCTAGGTCTGATCCATGAAAATTACCGCCCAATCCCCGGCCGGTTCAAGGATTACATCGCCATGCCAAAGCCGAATATGTATCAGTCGCTCCACACCTCGATTATCGGGGATGACGGCCATACTTATGAAATCCAGATTCGAACCGAACTAATGGACGAACTAGCGGAGCTTGGGGTTGCGGCTCACTGGCGTTATAAGGAAAACCGTGGTTATTCTTCGCAAAAAGAACAACAGGAAATCGGGGAAAAACTACAATGGCTCCGGGACTTCATCACTTTATCTGATGATATCAAGGACCGTGATGCCAAGGAGTATTATGACAGCCTTAAACGGGATATCTTCGAGGCCAATGTCTATGTCTTGACACCTCAAGGCAAAATCATCGAGCTGCCTAATGGGTCAACACCAATTGACTTTGCCTACCGGATTCACAGCGAGGTCGGAAATACCTGCGTGGGTGCGTTGGTTAATAACGTGATGGTACCGATTGATACCATCTTGAACACTGGAGATGTCTGTGAAATCAAAACCAACAAGAACTCAACGCCAAACGGGGCGTGGTTGAAGTTTGTCCGGACCACCGGAGCCCGCAACAAGATCCGTCAATTCATCACCAAAGAGGAGGCTCAAAGCCGCCGCGAGATGATTGACACTGGACGTAAGATACTTAAAGACGAGATCAAAAAGCGCCGTCTTGATGAAGAGAAATTCCTTAAAGAGGAAACATATAAGACTTATCTAGGGGCTTTTGGGGCCAAAAGTTTTGACGATATTCTCTTCTTTATCGGAAAAAAGAGTCTCTTGCCGATGAATGTCATCGACAAGGTTATCCCGAAAAAGACCGGGATTATCGACAATCTCAGTCGGATTCTTCAAAGAAACAACAATATCCAGGCCAGCCAGGCCAAGGCGAAGCAATCCAAGACCGGGGTTGTGGTGGCCGGAATCGACGGAATCAAAATCACCCTGTCGAAATGTTGCAATCCGATTCCCGGTGATGATATCGTAGGATTCGTATCCAAAGGCCAAGGGGTAAAAGTCCACCGGGCATCTTGTCCGAATGTCCAAAATCCGGAAATCAAAAAGCGACTGATCGAAGTTTACTGGGACAACGCCCAGACGGCGGCGACCAAGTTCGATGCTGATATTGAAATCCGGGCGCTTGACCGGGCTAATTTGCTCAATGAAATCATCAATGTGCTGGGCCAAAGCAAAATCAGTATTCTTAAGATCAATGCCGATACCGAAGATGGCAAGGCGTTTATCAAACTGACCGTAGCTGTTGACAACAATGAGGCGTTGAAAGTTTCATTCAAAAACCTCGACAAGATCATCGGTATTTACGATGTAAAAAGAATCATCCACTAACCTCGCAAGGGGTTAGTTTTTTTATTTGAGAATCAAATTCTAGTCGCTAAATAACAGGTGGGTATTTAGTTGCTTAAGTGAATTAATTCGATAACATGGCATTTTTTGTTGATTAAATACTTGATTTGTAGTAGCATAATATTAGGTAAAAAATTTATAAGCACTTATATTTTACATATGCGTATCAAATTCCGTAATCCTCATTGATTTATCGTGTCTTACCGTTTAGTAGATTTATAGTGTTTTAAGATTAGGAGTGATATGATGGAATATACTTGTGTATTGAACGTGTATTCTTTTGGTGAGTTTAAGATCAGCAATGAGCAAGGTGAACTAAATTTATCGATGTTGAAATCAAAAAGACTTACAAAACTCCTTTATTATTTTGTAAGTCATCATAACAGCATCATCTCTTCATCGGATTTATGCGACTATCTTTGGGAGAACAACGAAAGTTCCAATCCGATTGGAGCTTTGAAAAATCTGGTTTACCGACTCAGGACGGTAATGAAAAAAGTTTGGCCTGATGCCGAACTGATCATGACCGGCTCGGGAACTTATTATTGGAATTCCAATGTCAAACTGATTATTGATTTTGAAATTTTTTATGATACCATCACTAGAATCAATGAGAATATGCCAACACCAATCAAAATCGAGCATTATAAAAAGGCTACCGAGATTTATCGGGAACGTCTGTTTGCTCATTTTGATTATGATTCTTTGATTATGCAGAATTCATTGTATTATCACAATGTCTTCTTGAAAATGACCAAAGATTTTTTGCAAGTACTGTACAATGAACAGTTATTTGATGATCTTTATTTTTACAGCAATAATGCTTTGACGCTTGACCATACCGAGGAAGACTTCTATCGTTATGAAATTCTGGCGTTGGGGGAAAATCGCGAATTTGAACTCGCAAAAGTGAAATATGAAACTGCTAAATATATTTTAAACCATGAATTAGGGGTGCTTCCCAGTAATGAACTGATGCGGACATATGAGGAAGTTTTAAGCCAGCTGCTGCCTGAAAGTGAAAATATCGATAATGTAACATTCGATATCATTCCCAAGGAAGTCGGACATGCGTTGGTATGCGAATATGGGGCATTTAAGAATTTATGCAATCTGGGAGTAAGGTTGTCGAATAGAAGCGGAATTGAATCCAGTTTGATGCTGGTGACAGTCAAGATGATGAAGGCAGTTGATTGCGATTCACCGAAATACCGGGAAATTGTCAATGGCGGGATGGGATATCTGGAAAATGTTCTTGAGAACTATCTGCGCAGCTGCGATTCGATTTCTCAAGTGTCGCCTAACCAGTACAGTTGTCTTTTAAGCATGTGCTCGTTGGATGACAGTAAAATCGTAATCAGCCGGATTGAAAAACTGTTTTACCGCAATTTGAAGAAAAAGGATATTTACATAACCTGTACGACACGAAAATTGGGAATCGATTGATTCCCGATTTTTTTGTTTACCGGAAAATATCCGGTTAAATTTAGTCCTTGTTACCTTGATGTGACAGGATATTTCTACAATTTAGATAGTAAGAGATTAATATATTAAGATATGAAGAAACACGTAACAAACATATGTTAAAAAATAGGTTGAACAAATTTTGTGACCTAGGTATTACCGCTGTTTGTTATTATTCATACGAGAAATGAAAGGATGTAGGTATATATGAAGAAAATCTTAATGTTCTTTATGGCGGCATTGCTTGTTTTTGGTTTCTCATTGTCTCTGTCTTATGCGTTTTTGACTGACTCTGAAGGGCCAATTACGAATGTATTTACTGCTTCTTCTGGAGTTGAAATTCTTTTGCGGGAAGAAACTTGGGATGGATATGCATTTACTGATCCTGACGACAATCTGGATTCCCCAGAAATCGATGGTTGGAACCATGGTTTATCAACCAATCCAGCTTATATTGGTGAAGCTGATTTGGGTTTTGATTTAGCTCATGCTTATTTGCCAGGTGATATGATTCCAAAAGATCCGACAATTGCCAAAACAGCAGCCAGTGCTGATTGTTATGTGGCTCTTGAGTTGATCTATTCGGTAGATGAAGTGGAAATGACCAGAACAGATTTTGAAGCTTATCTGGCTACTCCTCTAGACTATGATCTGGTTAACTGGACAGATAATTCGGATATAATCGTACCGCTTGATGATCAACTAGGTGATTTCTTCGTGTACAATAATGCCTTGACTGACACTGATTATATGACTACAGCATTATTTGCTCAAATGCAAGTGGGATTCAATAACACTGTCGGAACTGGTATTGTACCTGACGAAGATGGATATTATCCTAATCTTAGAATCGATGTCAAAGCCTATGCGATTCAAGCAGCCAATGTTGATAATCATACCGCTGAATTGATCAGCTTCGCAGATTATGGAGAATAGATTCCTTAACAATGACAACAGGGCTTGTACTCTCAAAATACAAAAACCATATTACAAGAAAATTTATAGGAGGAAAGAAAAATGAAATTTAACAAAAAAGTTGTTGCTGGCGTGGCGGCTATCGCATTGGCTCTTAGTGCAGCGACAGGATTCACATTAGCTTACTTTACCGATACTGAAGGTGATTTGACCAATACCGTAACTTTTGGTCATGTCGACATTTCTTTTACTGAAACTTCAGCAGCCAGTGAAGGTGTTTTAGCCGGTGAAGAAACTACTACTGGTGAAGAACCTGATGAAGTGTTTACCGGGTTATCATTTACTGATGTTATGCCAGGTGATGTCTATTCAAAAGAACCTGTCGTGACTGTTGAAACAGATTCACAAGATGCATACGTTCGAATTCAAATGTTGATCACTGTTACTGATGTAAATGGTGATAATGATATGAATACTGCACTCGATGTTGAACCTGATGATGTTCTATCTTGGTTGAATATCGACGAAGTAAATGAATGGAATCTAGTTATTGGAACTGTTGAAACTGCACCGGCAGCTCCTGATGATCCAGTAGTTAAAACATTAGAAGTTACTGCATACTATGATGCTGGCGATGCTGAATCCTCAGATGCAATCTTAAGCGCAACAGAAGACGTTACATTGTTTACCACTGTAACATTCCCTGGAATGGACTTAAATAATTACAATATTGACGATGAATATTCAATCGTTATGACAGCTGAAGCTATCCAAGCAGATAACTTTACACCTGATAATGACGGTGGGACTCCACCTAGAATTGATGATTGGGATAGTGTTCAAATCTTATCATATGAATAATCATATTTGAACGAGAAACACTTATACTGTGATCCATAACAAGTGCAATATAAAGTTTTATTAAACCATAGATAAAATTACTAGCACAAGAATAGGTTGAGATCTAAACTTGACGAATCTTAAAACTAAATATAGATTCTACTAAACAAAAGACATATCGCAATTAGTTTACAATAGGTATTAACTATTGAAACAAAAACGATATGTCTTTTATGTTATTTGATTTTGCTTTCGACAAATTTGGGATTGTTGCAGTATTTCAAGACTGTTTCTCGAGTAATCTTTTCATCATTGTAAAGGTTGATCAGGCCCTTGTCGAGGGTAACCATATTGTCCTCGGTACTCCAAGAAACAATCGTATCAATTTGATGAATCTTGCGTTCCCTGATCAAATTGGCGATGGCTGGATTGACAACCATGATTTCAAATACTGGAATCAAATTTCCTTCGATACTTGGAATCAAGTGTTGAGAAACGACTGCAGTCAGAGATAATGACAATTGGAAAGCAATCTGTTGTTGCTCGCTGGCCGGGAAGGAATCGATGATCCGGTTTATACTGTTGCTCGCTCCAATGGTATGAAGGGTTGACAACACTAGATGGCCGGTTTCGCTGGCGGTAATCGCCACTTCCACAGTTTCCTGGTCACGCATTTCACCAAGCAAGATGACATCTGGCGATTGCCGCAAAGAAGCACGCAGCCCCTTGATGTATGATTTGGTGTCGGTTCCCACTTCCCGTTGGGAGATGATCGACTTGTCATGGGAATGCAGATACTCGATTGGATCCTCAAGGGTGATGATATGTTTGGCGAAATTATGATTTATATAATCGATAATGCAAGCCAAAGTGGTAGATTTACCGGAACCTGAAGGACCGGTGAAAAGGATCAATCCTTTTGAATAATCACCAAGTTCAATAACTTCCTTGGGAATATGCAGCTGGGAAAAATCAGGCAGGGTGAAGGCAATGATTCGAATTACACAAGCCAGAGAACCTCGTTGCAAAAACATGCTGACCCTGAAGCGGGATAAATTGTTGATTGAAAAGGCGAAGTCGTCATCGCCGTTTTTCAGCAGAGTATCCATGCTGCGGTTTGAATGTTTGTAGATTTGAGTGATCAATTCGCGGGTGTCACGAATATTGAGCTTTTGATTGTTCAGTTCGTATAATACCTTGTCGCGTTTGAATTTTACCGGCGTATTGGCTTCGATAAAAATATCCGAAGCATTTTTCCGGATTGCTTCTTGAAGCAGGGCTGCTATGTTCATATTGTTGTTATCCATATTACTCTCCTTTGAAAACTGGTATCGTGTCATCAACCTGATAGTCCGATTCATTGATCAGAGTCTCACGAAGAATCTCATGAGTCTGGTAATTGTAGACCAGACGCAGATATTGTTGATAATCAAGTTCGATATCATAAGTAATGACAAAGCCATCGATGTCGAACTGATATTCATTTTCGAGTTCTTCGAGTCCGGAAGTTTCCAGATTATTGATGAACCCGTTAGCCAGGCTTTTAGCTTGAAGATAGGTAAGATTATGTTCTTTGTTGTTGAGGATAATCTCTTGAGCGTTGAGGCTATTGGTGTATCCAATCAGACTGAGGATAATAAGAATCAAAACAATGAAGATATTGAACAGACTGATCAGTCCTGGTCTTATTCTCATAATACCACCTCATAGTCTAATAAATCAACTACATTGTCATATTTGTCATAAATGCCCAATGTGTAACTTTTGTTTTCGGAAATAATCTCGATGTAATAAAGCATTTTATCGTGGGTCACATTTCGGTTAAATTCATCGAAGTAGATTTTGTCATTGTCGAGGGTATAGTAGTCGTCCAACTCGATGTCAGGATTATCGAGAATACTGGTGATGTTGATTAGCTGCAAAGTCGATTTGGCATCAATCTCGTTGGTGGTATTGATCTCGTTAGTGGCAATAAGCAGTTGCAAGACCACGGCGATGACGATGATGAAGATGAAAATATTGATGGTAAGTTCTATAAGTGAAAATTCTCGTCTCATAATTTACCTCCAAGATCGATCAAAATGAAATTCGAAGTCAGGCTGTCAGTCACAATCAACATGTCGTTCTCGATTGCAAAATCGATTGGATTGCTGGCAATAACCTGGTTGCCGTAATCAGGTTCGAACGCCATGGTGTCAGCCAGATAAGCTTCATAAAGATACTCTTCGATTGTGTAAAGGTAGGTGGAATAGCCACTGCCATCATCAAGTTTTAGCACACTGGCTTCCGGGTTCTTGATAACTTCAACCGTATCGTAGCGTTTGGTGTTTTCATTGATGAATGACAAGGCCAATTGGTTGTTGATAATGTCCTGATTGGTGGTTAAGGTGGTCTGGTAGTTGTTGACAATCAACAATGCCACCATCAAGGCTGCCCCGACAAAAATACTTGTAATCGCAAAGATAAGTAAATTTTTCTTATTCATATTCAATCACCGTCACATCCGGTTTGAGATTTCCCCCCAAGGGAATCAGATAAACCTGAAATTTTTGGTTGTCGAAATCCAGCTGATAGTTTTCTTGAAGATATTCAAGGGACCCGGGATACCGGCCTTCATTGATATAACATTGGATAATTTTGTAATCGATGGTCTGTTCGAGATTGTCAATCGAAGTCCGTTTTTCAAATCCGGCGAAGCGGTCGAACGCATACAGGGCTGTGGCAAGAATGCAGATCAAAGCCGCTAGTTTTAGATATTTCATAGATTGATCAAAATCGTAAACAACGGCAGGATTATCGACAAAAGGATGATTGCCACGATCACCGTGAATCCGCCGATAAAGCTCATTTCAAATGTAGTGACGATATTATCGATTTTGGTGCTGGTCTTGCGGGCATATTCCTGGTGCAGGATTTCCAGGACCTGGTCGAAGTTACCAGTGGTGCTCGCTACGTTGATCAATTGCAATTCCAATGGAGTCAACCGCTTAGCCATGACCTGATCCAATTCCACCGGGCTGCCGAAGGTCAGTCGGACTGCCTCGTCGAGAATTATTCCGGCTCTTAGCAGGTTATAAAGGGCATAGAGCTCATTGGCGGTTTGCTGCTCCAGGCGGATAGACTTGAAAAAGTCCAATTTGCCAAGGCGCATCAAGACCAAGATGATGATAAAGGCAATCGCTACGATTGCCAGGATATAGATGAAATAATCATTGATAAAGTAGCCAAAGTACAAAGTGTATTTACCAATTCCCGACAACTCTGAGCCGATTGACTGATAAATTGAATTGAAGATCGGCAAAACCCGAGTTGCCAGGATCACTAGAACTCCAACCATCACGGCAGTGACTGTCAAAGGATAGCTAAGCGTTTTAAAAAGCAAGTTCTGGTTGTCTTTTTCGTTTTGGTAATAGTCGCTAAGATATAAGAAGATGCTGTCGAGGTTACCTGAGACTAGACCGATATCAACGACACTTAGATAATGGTCATCGAAGAAACCGGTATTTTTCAAGGCATCGGTCAACGTCGTCGAGTCCAGGGCTCCGGTGATTGAGCTGATCAATTCTTTCATTTTGGCATCATCGCAGGAATCGAGGAGAATGTTCAAAGCACCGGTGATGTCCTCGCCGGTGGAAGTGATCAGATAAAGTTGTTTGGAAAAACTGATTATTAAATCATAGTCTTGATTTTTCATATGATCACCTTCTTTAGTAGATGTACTTGATTTGATAGTTGCTGGTATTGGTAGTGAACTCTTTTACTTTGGAACTGTTGGGATTTTGGGAGACGAAAGTCGGATCCATCATTTGCCAGGTGTCGTTTTCGAAGTGGATGAAATTATTGATCCATCCGGTTTCGTCAGTGTAAACACTGATCCAGGCGTGATAGACTTCATTGACATAGCCAAATTCCATTTTGGTGGCGATATTCTGGGTTCTTAGCATACTGGCCATCAAAGCCGCATAATCAAAACAGATACCTGTTTGGCTTTCGAGCACGTCGTCCAGGTCGGGGATATAACCGTAAGTTACCGTCTTGGCCAGATCATGGTCGTAGTCTAGATGGGAAACCACATAATTGAAGATCAACTGGATTTTGTCAAGTTCACTGGTGGCCGTTGCCACAACCTTGCTGGATTTAGCGACTGCCAGGGTATCTTCATTGAAATTGATGAATTGGTTATTATATAAAAATGCGATATGATCGTTGATTTGTTCAACATCGAAGGTGGTTTTGTACAGTTTTGAATACTTGGTTCCAGTCGTATTTTCATAGATGGAGACCGTATATTCACCACTTGGTTCGGGTAGGTTGAAATAATCGATGTTCCCAGTCAGATTGTAAGTGTAGACCGTCCCATCGGGCAAGGTTATCTGGGTTTTAGGTTTGATATTGTCGCCCAGATAATGAACACCGATGTAACCTTCACTGGTATGACTAAGATCCAGACGGACCAAATCATTACCTTCGGTTTTGGCTTCATCAAAACTGGTAAGATGCAATACCGGGGTATTGTCGAGATATTCGATTGGGTCATCCGCTTGGATTGGACTGACATCTTCGGCCGCCATGGCGCCATTACATCCTGTAAGTGTCAAAGCAAGTAACACTAGTAACCATTTTTTCATCATTTTTCACCTCACTTTCTAATTATACAAGATTTATCGATTATCGCAAAGAATTTATCCAATAGTCAATAAAATATTAAAATTCCAATATTGTGACTACTATGTGACTGGATAAAGTTAAAATACAAGTGATATAGAGGTGAGAAATATGAAGAAGAAAATAACAATGGGATTAATATTATGTTTATTGATTGGGGTTGGTTTTGGTATTCGTGGAACTTACGGTGTGATCGAAAGCAGTTTTCAAACCACTAAGGATGTTACAACTGCCGCTATTGGCATCAATTTGAATGTTACCGGCACCCATGATGGAGTGGCTGTACCTGGTGAGGTTGTTGACAAAAGTGTGGCGATTGAAAACACCGAAGATTATGATGCATATGTCAGAGTGACTATTTATCGTTACTGGGCTGACGCTCAAGACAACAAAAGCATGACAACACCTGATGATCCTGATAATTACCTCGACCCTGAAGAAATCAAGTTTACCATCGAAGATGGTTGGATTGTTTTGCCTGGTGATGAATATGGCGAAGTTACCTATGCTTACTACACCAAACCGTTAAAACCTGGCGAATCAGCTTTGATCTTGGAAGAGTATTCATATCTGGATACTGATGAAAATCATAACTTATATGCCAATACAATCGCTCATTTGGAATTCTACGCTGATGCGGTGCAAACATTTGCTGGTCAAGATGCCTTGTTGGCTGAATGGGGCGTAGTTGCAACATTTGACGATGATAATATTGTTTCAGTAGAGTTATAGAAAGAGGGATGAAAATGAAAAAATTAATTTTTGGATTAGCCATCTGTCTGATATGTTTTATGTCAATTGGCAATGTAGCCGCAGCGGATACGATTACCTATCTTGGAGAAGCTGGTGATTTCATTTCTCTTGAAGGTGGGGCAATTGATTTTACAACTATGTTCCCTGGTGAAACCAGAACTGCAACATTTGATCTGGTAAATGACAGTGACAATGAAATGCGTTTCTATGTAGCCAGTGAAATTCTTGATAATATCGCTGAAAAAGGAGATGGAACTGCTGTTTATGAATTCACAATCGATGATGGCAGCGAAGATATCTTCCAGGCGATTATCGGTAACAATGAAGTTACTATCGGATCTGAATTCCTGGTAGTTGAAAACAATATCTTGCTTGGTGCTTTGATGCCGGGTGAAACAATGACAGTCAATATCAATATTTACCTTGATGGTGATTCCGCAAACAACGATTATCAAGGTCAAACCGGAGAGATTGCAATAGTCTTCTCGGTTGAGGAAGTTATTCCTTATACTCCGCCAACTGGCGACAACTCGATTTCACCGATTATCTACGGTGGTTTGATTGTCGGGGCGGCTGCAGTACTCATCTTAATTAGAAAGGGTGGTAAAAGTGAAAAGTAAATCATTGTTCGTAATGCTCAGTGCACTGGTAATGATGTTTATGGCTTTTACCCCAGTCGATGCGTTACGCAGTTATAACATTATCCTTAAAGCCGGAAGTCATGGAATGATCCTTGATGATGATGAGCTGATCGCAGTTTATGATTACGGCGATGTCTTTGATGAAACTCAAAAAGATTTGCTTAATGCATTGGTAATGCCTGAAGAAGGGTACTACTTCACTGGATATTCTCCGGAACTTCCAGATGAAGTCACCCGTGAAGAGACATTCGTGGCGCAGTATCGATTAATTATCGATCAAGTCACATATCAGGTAAACTACCTTGATGAAGAAGGAAATCAATTGGCAACCCCACTGGTAAAGGTTACTGAAAAAGGAGCCTTGGTCAGTGTGATTGCAGAAGAGATTGAAAACTATGCTGTTGATGCCGCAGCTAAATCGGCAACTATCGACCAAGACGGAGTTCAAATCACTTTCATCTACACCCTTATCGGTGGAGGTGGCGGTGGTGGTGACGCTGACGATACCGCAGGTGATGGAACCACAGTTATTATCAATCCGGGTACCGGAACTGGAATTACTGTAGTCGAACCTGACCAAGGAGATACCGGTACAGATATCGATGATGATGATGTGCCGACAACCGATGACGGTACAGGTGATGATGGAACTGATGTTGATGATGACGATGGAACTGACGTTGATGATGACGATGATATCGATATCGACGATGACGATGTCCCTACATCAGGCGGTTTCTGGAATACAAGCACTATCGCAGTAGTTGGATTTTTCTCATTATTGTTGCTGGCAATTTTGATTAGATTCTTATTCTTTGGTAAGAAAAGAAGAGACCAAGAGTAATGACTGGTAAAGTTATCAATATAGCAACAAATACTGTAATAGTTATCATCATTGCTTTTATGGCAATGATGTATGTTCCAAGATTGTTTGGCGTGACTCCTTATGTTGTCCTTTCGGGCAGCATGGAACCCACATATCATGTTGGAAGTCTGATTTTCGTAGATGAGGATTTCGACAAGATTGAAGTGAACGATTCGATTACATTCTATATGAATGCCAACACTCTAGTGACTCACCGAGTGATTGAAATAGATGAAGAAAATATGCTTTATACCACTAAAGGTGATGCAAACAATACACCGGATTTCAAACCGGTTGCCTTCAACAACATTGTCGGGGTGCCGATGTTCACAATTCCATATCTGGGATATGTGGCAGTCTATGTAGTCAGTTTCGAGGGAAAAATCGCTCTGGCTTCACTGGTTGCGCTGATGATTCTAATATCCTATATGCCGCGTCTGTTTGAAAAAAAAGACATCAAGTCATCATAGTATTAATTGAATCAAATAAATGGGTATTATAACGGAGGTGGTGCTTTGAATAAAAGTAAATCTTCTTGTAATATAGAAATGGTGCTAGAACCTTAAAGGTTCTAGCACCATTAATTTTAGGAAATATTTTGCAACATCAATAATAAGAATGTTAGGACAGTTAGGTTGGACATGCTACAATATCTATAAGCAAAAGGGAAAACCGGGAGGAAAAAAGATGGAACAATATCAATTCAACCTGATCAGGGAAAATTTTTACAGTATCGAGATGGGTTTTGTCCGCAGTTTTTTGGTGGTGGGTGCCAAAGAAATGGTGCTGATCGATACCGGGGTTGGCGGCAACAAGCTGGCCCGTCAAATTCAACAGTTTATAAACTTGCCTGTCAAAGTGGTGTTCACCCATGGCGACAGTGATCATGTCGGTGATTCCAAGGACTTTCCTATCCGATTCATGCATCCAAGTGAGTTTGATTACTATCAAGCCAAAAATGTCAACCCGGTTGCAATGCAGCCCATCTGGGAGGGCGATTTAATCGAAATCGGAGCTTACCGTTTCGAGGTGCTTCATCTGCCAGGCCACACTCCTGGCAGCATCGCTTTGCTGGAACGGGACAAACGTTTTTTGATTGGTGGAGATTCAATCCAAAAAGTCCCGATCTTTATGTTTGGTCCCGGCCGCAACTTCGAGGCTTTGATTGCCAGCATGGCTAAACTGGAAAAGATGGCTAACTGTTTCGACATTGTCTATGCCAGCCATCACGATTTGAGTTATCCGGCTTCGATTGTCACAAAAATCAAAGAAGCGGCCCAAATCATGGTTGAGGCCAAACCGGAGGGCGAACCGCAGGAACGCTTCGACAACCAGGCCAGTCTTTATCAAATCGGATCGATTTCTTTCTTTGCCAAATAAAATCCCGTTTTTAGGGCCATCGGCTAAGCACTGGGATTAGGGATTGCGACACTTGATTTTTATCAATTATTGTTATATAATGTGATTAGGAAGAAGACCTGGATAAATAGCTTGATTTTAAAACTGTTTAGCTGGGGATTCAACTATTCAATTGAATTATGATTATAATGGAGGTGGTGCTTTGAATAAAAGACAGTCTTCTTGTAATACCAAAATGGTGCTAGGACCTTGAAGGTTCTAGCATCATTAATTTTCCAACCGTTTTTAAAAGTGCTTATCGGCAGGATTGGTGGCTTTTAAAGTGGGGTGATTTCATTTTTGTTTAAATTAAGGACCGATTTTGGTAAGTGATTATTCGCCTTTTAACCGGCCCAAATATTATTGGGGTCTGGGGTTGATATCACTTGATTTTTATCAGTGGTTTTTATATAATGAACTTAATCTAATGATCGGGATTAAATAGTGAATAAATTGCAGAGACAATATGGCTGGTGAGAATATTGATTTGGAAACTATGGGACACTCGTGAAGAGTTACTTTGAAATAAGTAGAAGTAAACGTTAGTCGCGTTAAGACAAAGAGAGCGTGCCAATTGGCACGAATTAAGGTGGTACCGCGTTTATTACGTCCTTATTCAAGGGCGTTTTTTTGTTTAAGAAAAGGAGAAGTTATGATAAAAGCACCTAGAGGTACAGTTGATATCTTACCTCAAGAATCCAAAAAATGGCAGGAACTTGAACAGCTGATCAGATCAATCTGCTCATACTATAATGTTGAAGAAATCCGTACGCCGATTTTCGAACAGACTGAACTGTTCGTCCGTTCAGTGGGAGAAACTACCGATGTAGTCAATAAGGAAATGTACACTTTCGACGACAAAAAAGGCCGTTCAATGACCTTGCGGCCTGAAGGGACAGCCGGGGTAGCCCGCAGCTATATCCAAAACAAACTTTATGCCAATCCGGAAAAAGTTCAAAAACTGTTCTACATGGGACCGATGTTCCGTTATGAACGTCCTCAACAAGGACGTCAGCGCCAGTTCCATCAGTTCGGTGTGGAAATGATCGGATACGAATCGCCATATCTTGATGTGGAATGCATGGCGATGGCCATCACTTTGGTGGAAACCCTGGGAATTCAAGATATCAAACTGCACGTCAATACGCTTGGAGATATCGAAAGCCGTGATCGTTATCGCGAAGTTTTGAAAGATTATTTCCGCCCGGCGTTAGGTGAGCTTTGCAGCGACTGTCAAAATCGTTTTGAAAGCAATCCCCTGCGAATTCTTGACTGTAAGGTTGACCATGATCACCCAATCATGAAAGACGCCCCCAAAACAACTGATCACCTGAGTGAATCGGCCAAAGCGCATTTTGATAAAGTGTGTTCATTGCTTGATGATTTGGAAATCGAATATGAAGTCGATTCTTCATTAGTGCGAGGGTTGGATTACTACAACCATACCGTTTTTGAAATCATCAGTGATGACAAACGGCTTGGCAACGGAGCGACCATCGGTGGAGGAGGCCGTTACAATGGTCTAATCGGTGAACTGGGCGGAGCACCAACTCCGGCAGTAGGATTCGCTTTTGGACTGGAACGGATCATGCTGGCAGTAGGCGATGACCTTGGTGAAGATGAAGGACTTGACTGCTACATCATGCCGATGGGCGAAGCGGCTTTGGACCTTTCTGTGCAGATTGCGGCCATGCTTCGTGCCAATGGATTCAAGATTGATCTTGACTACCAAGGACGTAGTTTCAAAGGTCAGTTCAAGTCAGTTGACCGTTTCAATGCTAAATTCGCAATGATCATCGGGGACAGTGAACTTGAAAAGGAAAAAGTAATATTCAGAAATACCAGCACCAGAGACCAGGAAGAAGTTGACCTTGGGGACATGGTAAGCTATTTGGAAGAAAAAATCGGAGGAGCAGATCATCATCATGAATAGAACACATAATAATGGCGAACTTACAATCGCTAATGTCAACGAGACAGTCGAACTTAAAGGCTGGGTTGCCAAAAAAAGAAATCTGGGATCATTGTTATTCCTGGATTTGCGTGACCGCTATGGAATCACCCAAATCGTCTTCGATGAATCTTTTGAAGAAACGGTTCGCGAAATCAAAAACGAATATATCATCCATGTAGTCGGTAAAGTTATCGAACGCCAATCAAAAAATCCGAATATGGCAACCGGTGATATCGAAATCGAAGCTACTGCAGTGTCTGTCATCAATGGGGCAAAATTGTCACCGATGATCATCAACGACAAAACTGATGCTTTGGAAGAATTGCGTCTGCAATACCGTTATCTGGATTTGCGTCGTCCGGTGATGCAACAAAAAATCATGACCAGACATAAAATCACCAGAACGATCAGAAATTATCTTGATAATCTGGATTTCGTCGATGTGGAGACTCCATATCTGAACCTTTCAACTCCTGAAGGGGCCCGTGATTTCCTGGTTCCTTCCCGTGTCCATAACGGTTCATTCTACGCCTTGCCCCAATCACCACAGCTGTTCAAACAGTTGCTGATGGTTTCAGGGTTTGAAAAATACTATCAAATCGCCCGTTGTTTCCGTGATGAGGATTTAAGAGCTGACCGTCAGCTGGAGTTCACTCAAGTGGACGTTGAAATGTCATTCATGACAACCGATGAAATCCTGACCATGGCTGAGGGACTGTTATTCAAAGTCATGAAAGAAGTCAAAGGAATTGAGATCGAATTGCCAATCCAAAGAATGACCTGGCAAGAAGCGATGGACAATTACGGACTTGACAAACCGGATATCCGCTTCGACCTTAAACTGGTTGATCTTAATGAAACAGTTAAGGGAGTGGAATTCAAGGTATTCGAAAGCGCCCTTGAAAACGGTGGTTTTGTCAAAGGAATCAATGTCAAAAACGTAGCTAAGGATTATTCCCGCAAAAAGCTGGACAAACTGACTGATTTTGTCAAAACCTACAAAGCCAAAGGATTGCCATATATCAAAATGACTGATGGCAAACCAGCCGGACCGATTGTCAAATTCTTCAATGAAGAACAACTGACATCGTTGTTGGAAAAAATGGATGCTCAGGACAACGACTTGTTGCTCTTTGGCGCTGACAAGTTCGAAATTGTCTGTGATGCCCTGGGTAACCTCCGCAACAAGCTGGCTAAAGATCTGGAACTTTATGAACCGGACACTTACGCCTTCACTTGGGTGGTTGACTTCCCGATGTTCGAGTACGATGAAGAAACTGCCCGTTACTATGCAAAACACCATCCGTTCACCCGTCCATTGGCGAGCGATGAAGACAAAATGCTGATCGAAAAGGACACTTGTCTGTCTGATTCATACGATATCGTCCTTAACGGTTATGAACTTGGTGGGGGATCACAAAGAATCTATGAAGAAGAACTTCAACAGAAAGCTTTCGAAGCTCTGGGATTCACCAAAGAACAGATTGCCAGCCAATTCGGTTGGTTTGTCGATGCCTTGAAATACGGAACTCCTCCTCATGGGGGATTCGCATTGGGACTTGACCGTCTGGCAATGTTGCTGACTAATTCGGATTCAATCCGTGATGTTATTGCATTCCCTAAAAATGCCGCCAGCAAATGTCCGATGACTCAAGCTCCTCAACCGGTAAGCAGTGACCAACTAGATGAACTGGGAATTCAGGTGAAGGAAAGTGAATAATCGTCTTGTTGCTGTCGTTGACAAAATTGTCAAAGGCCAGCTTGATGCAATTTTGATCACTGATCCTAAAACCATTGCTTATTTGATTGGTTATCATAATCATCCCGGGGAACGGTTTTATGGCCTTGTTGTCACTAAAACCGGGAAACTGACTTTGATCATGAACCGGCTGTTCTATCTTGATATGAAGTTGGATCTGGAAATTGTCTGGTATGACGACACCGATGCTTTGGCTTCGGTGGTGTCACCGGTGTTTAACAAGCTTACTCGAATCGGAGTCGACAAAGACCTTCCGGCCCGCTTCCTGCTTGAACTGCAAACTGTTTTCGATGAGATTCATTTCACCTTGGGATCATCGTGCGTTGATGAAGTACGGATGGTCAAGGATGAAACTGAGATCGAAAAAATGGTGATTGCTTCGAAAATCAATGATCAGGCCATGGAACTTTTGGCGCGTGAAATTGCCACCGGGGCCTACAGTGAAGTTGAACTTAAAGACAAGTTGGATGAGATTTACCGGGAACTTGGCAGTGACGGGTTCAGTTTCGAACCAATCATCGCCTTTGGCCATAACGGAGCCAATCCGCATCATGAATTGGATTCCAGCACCCTTAAACGCGGTGACAGTATCGTTGTTGATATCGGATGTCGCTATCAGGACTACTGCTCCGACATGACCAGAACTTTCTTTTTTGAAGCGGTTGAACCGACTCACCGGAAGATTTATGAAATCGTCAAAGAAGCCAACCTCAAAGCTCAGGCGATGATTAAACCAGGGGTAAAACTCAAGGAGATCGACGCTGTGGCTAGAGAATATATCGAGGCAGCTGGATATGGTGAATATTTCAATCACCGGCTGGGTCATTTCATCGGCCGTGATGTTCATGAATATGGTGATGTTTCCGCCAGTTTTGAAACTGAAGTGACTCCGGGGATGATTTTTTCAATCGAACCGGGGATATATCTCAAAGATGAACTGGGGGTCCGAATTGAAGATTTGGTTTTGGTTACCCAAGAAGGGGCGGTCAGTCTCAATGGTTTTTCCAAAGAACTGATCATTTTAAAGGAGAGATAGAATATGGATTATTTTATTGGAATCAAGGGTTCGGGAATGGGACCCCTGGCCTGTATCATGCACGATTTGGGGCATGAGGTGGCCGGAAGTGATATCGACAAATACATTTTCACTCAGGCGGAACTGGAGAAACGGAACATTCCGGTCTACTCTTTTGATAAAAACAATATCAAGGATGGTTACCATGTCATTATCGGGAATGCCTTCGACGATACCAACGAGGAAGTCAAAGCGACTTTGGAAAATCCCAATGTCACTTATGACCGTTATTTCAGTTTTTTAGGAAAATTCATGGAAAACTACGAATCGATTGCAATTGCCGGGACTCACGGTAAAACCACCACCACCGGAATGGCTTATCATGTCTTCAAAGATTTTGACAAGACTTCGGTTTTGATTGGTGACGGGGTGGGTCATGGTCTCAAGGACTCAAAGTATTTCATTGCGGAAACTTGCGAGTATCAGGATCATTTCCTTTCTTATTATCCCAAATATGCCATAATCAACAATATCGAATTGGATCATGTTGATTATTTCCATACCCTGGAAAATTATATCGAATCATTCGCAAAATTCGCCAGACAAGTCAAGGATACCGTGATTGTCTGGGGTGATGACAAGAACATCCGGAAAATCAATTTCGACAATCATGTGATCCGTTTCGGGATCAACAGCGATAATGATGTGATTGCCAAAAATGTGATTCAGTCAAGCGACGGACTGCATTTTGATGTGACCATCCACGGAGAACTGTTCGGTCATTTCAACTTGCCGTTCTTTGGCAATCATATGCTTTATAATTCGTTGGCGATCATCACTTTGGGTTATCTTGAAAACATGGATGCCGCTTTCTTGCAAAAACAACTGGCGACATTCGAGGGGACTCAACGCCGTTATTCGGTTCAAAAAATTGGAAATAATATTTACGTCGATGATTATGCCCACCATCCAACGGCAATCAATTATGTGATCGATGCGACCCGTTCGCGTTATCCAGGCAAGAAAATTGTCGGAATCTTCCAGCCGGACCGTTTCTCAAGAGGGTTGGAATTCAAACATGAATTTGCTCAGGCGCTGGAAAAATGCGATTATCCGTATTTTGTTCCGTTCCCTGACAACGCCAAAAAGGAACCGGGGATTGATATCGATATTTATGATATCGCCACGTTGGCGCCTAGATCGGTCGTTATCAAAGCTGATGACACCGGAGCTAAGGAATTGAGCCAATATGACGATGTGGTGTTTTTATTCATGTCTTCCAAAGATATTTATAAATTGAAGGATAAAGTCATCGAATTAAAAAAATAACTACACCAGGACCCGTAAATGTGGTAAAATAGAGGGAGAAGAGGTGATATTATGAGTGTTGATACTATGAGTATTATGGATTTGTGTTTCAGTATTCTCATACTTGCCGGTGCTTTTGCGATTATGGCTTTAGGAATGGTGTTTTTGCGGACATCTGCCTTGATCAAATCGATCAACCAGATAACTGCAAACTTGCCGGAAACTATTGAGCGTGTCAATAAAATTCTAGATGATATCAACTATAAACTGGACCTTTTGAATGCTCCGATTGAGACAATCAATCGGCTGTTTGAACCGAAACATTCAAGATTTAATCCGAGCGATATTGCGGCCAAGACAGCATCCAGTTTGATAAGAAGCAGAAGAAAACATAAGAAAAAAGGAGAATAGGCTATGAAATTGAATCATGTATTGTTTGGAGCCATCATCGGTGCTGCTGCCGGCGTGTTGCTTGCTCCAAAAAAAGGGAAAGAAACAGTTGAAGATTTAAAAAGTTACTATAACGAGTATTCAACTACTTTAAAAAACCTATCCAAGGAAGATGTTGAAAAAACATTCAACGAAACCGTTTCAAATGTAAAAAAATCAATTGATGAATTCGATTATGAAGATGCCAAGGATAAAGCGGTAAAACGCTATGCCGAGGTAAAAACCAAAGTAAGCGAATCCCCACAGTTCAACAAAATCAAAGACAACGTCACTGCCAAAATGGAATCAGTGAAAGAAACTGTGAATGATTTTGATTTGAATGCAGCTTTGGAAGAGTTCGAAGGTGAAACTCAGGAATTTCCTGATGCTCCAGAAGACTACGTTGTTGCAAGTGCGGAAGTCGACACCAGCGTCGATGACATTTACAGCGGATTGAAAATCGATACTGAAGGTGAAGATGCCAATTATGATGACGTCCTTAAGGAATTCGCTGTGGACAGCGATGAATCTACAACCATGGCTGAAGATTTAGGCGGATTTAAAATCCAAGGCGTTGATGATGATATTGAAGATGATTTAGAAGATATGAAAGAAGATTCCGAAGAATTACGAGTGGATCTAAAAGATTTAAGAGATTAAGATGAAAAAAGTTACTATATATGATGTTGCTCGTGAAGCAGGGGTATCACTGGCAACCGTTTCGAGAGTTATCAACAATTCCCCGGTAGTAAGAGAAAAAACCAAAAACAAAGTCCAGGAAGTTATCGAACGGCTGGATTTCAAACCTAATGAAGTGGCCCGTGGTCTAGCAACAAGCAAGACTACGACAATCGCAATCCTGTTCCCGCAATCGCTTTTTGCCAATGTCAAAGACATGATTGGCGGAATCGGGGATACCGGACGTCACCTCGAGTACAACATCAACATGTTCACTACCGATGATCTTGGCGACAAGAATACCATCGGAGACGTAGTTGAACGGGTTGTGAAATCAAGAGTTGACGGAGTTATTCTTTTCAACAATGAAAAGATCGAAGAGACAATCCAAGCTCTTGACAAGTACAACTTGCCGACTGTGGTTATCGGAAAGAAAATCGATGACAAAGATATTGGATCGGTTTCGATTGATGTCAAATCAGCGGTAAAAGAAATCGTCAACAGTTATCTTGATAATGGCATCAAGGATATCCTCTATGTCCATCCTCAAGAAAACCTGATCAATAACGATGAAATCATGGAAGGAATCAACGAATCTTACCAGGAACATAATCTGGTATTCAACGATGCCAACAGTGTTTTCTCGTCTGAACATTACGAAAAGAACTATGCCGATTTTGTTGAATATTTCAAACAAAACAAACATCAGGTTGTTCTTTGTGGATACGATAAAGACGGTGTTGCCATCGTCAATGCTCTAGATGAAGCGGGAATCAAGGTTCCTGAAGAGACAGAAGTTGTCGCAATGTTGAATTCATCATACTCGGTTATTTCAAGACCGACTCTGACTTCACTGAACATTCCGGTTTATGACATGGGTGCTTTGGCTGTCAGATTGTTGACCAAATTCTTGAATAATGAGGATGTTGACAGCAATGCAATAATCGTCAAACATATGCTGATCAAGCGAAATTCTACAAAATAAGATTGTTTTTTTAGCTGATTTCAACTATACTAGGGTATAGTTGATGGAAGGGGTCGTCAATATGACCCCTTTTTTATTAGGAGGATATATGAATATTTATGAAGAATTAGAATGGCGTGGATTAATCAAGGATATTAGTTCACCTGATTTGAAAGAAAAGTTGAACAAAGGCGGTTTGACTTTCTATATCGGTACCGATCCGACTGGGGACAGTATGCATATCGGCCATTTCTCGTCTTTTTTGATTTCAAAACGTCTAAAAGATGCCGGTCATAATCCAATCCTTTTGATTGGTGGGGGAACAGGATTGATTGGGGATCCTAAACCAACCAGTGAAAGACCGATGATCACCAAAGAACAAGTTCAACACAATTTCGATTGTCTTAAAAAACAAGCGGTTGAGCTGTTTGGATTCGAAGTAGTCAACAACTATGACTGGTACAAAGATGTCAACTTCGTTGATTTCTTGAGAGATATCGGAAAATACTTCAATATTAACTATATGTTGGGAAAAGAAATCATCAAAAGCCGTCTGGACTCGGGAATCACTTACACCGAATTCTCATACATGCTGTTACAAGCGATGGACTTCAAATGGCTTCACGAAAACAAGTCATGTGACCTGCAGGTTGCCGGACAGGACCAATGGGGGAATATCACTGCCGGAATCGAATTGATCAGAAAAACTTCAGGGGATGAGGTTTACGGTTTCACCATGCCGCTTTTGACCAAATCAGACGGAACCAAATTCGGGAAAACTGATGGAAAAGCAATCTGGCTTGACCGGGAAAAAACTTCACCATATGAACTGTACCAATTCTTCTTCAATGCTGAAGATGACAAAGTCATCGATTACCTGAAATTCCTGACCTTCCTTTCAAAAGAGGAAATAGAAGAAATCGCAGCGCAGCAAGGCGAAGCACCACATAAACGAATCGCTCAAAAAGCTCTGGCTCACGAGGTAATCACTTACCTTCATGGTGAAGATGCCTACAATGAAGCGATTGAAATCAGTCAAATGCTATTTAGCGGCGACATTTCGAAATTGAGTTTCGATGTCATCCAAAGTGCCTTTGCCAATGTTCCAAGTGTGGAAGTTAGTGAAGATATGATGATTCTCGATGCCCTGGTGACTTGCAAAGCCGCTTCATCAAAACGGGAAGCGCGTGAATTTGTCAACAACGGTTCCGTGTTGATCAACGGGGTTAAAGTCCAGGATCTTGAGTTCATGGTAACCAAGGAAGCTGCTTTTGGCAACCAAGCGACAGTTATCCGTCGTGGAAAGAAAAAATATTTCGTAATCAAGCATCTGTAAAGATGCTTTTTTTCTTGCCAAAACAAAAAGGAAGATTAATAATCTTCCTTATGCCACAGTTTGACTTGTTCTTCGTTTGACAGCGCCAGCAGCAGGTTGCTTTTGGCCATCGGGTATTTCTCGTATAAGTCGGCCAACAGTTCCTTGAACTCCTGACGTTTGGTGTGTTTGTCCTCGGGACAGGTCGATTCGACCACTGGTACTCCGGCTTGATTGCTCGCAGCAATCACATCAGACTCATAGGCATAAACCAACGGTCGAATGAAGGTCACATCGGTGCGGTCAAGATACATCTTGGGCACGAAAGTGGCAATCGCCCCGCCGTAGATCATGTTCATAAACAAAGTTTCCACCGCGTCATCACCATGATGGCCAAACGCCACCTTGTTGCAGCCGTGTTTTTTGGCTGCTTCGATTACAGTGGCTTTTTTCAGTTTCGAACACAGCGAACACTTGAGCCGACCGTCTTCGGTCTCCTGGGCTTTTAAAATCTCATAAATGTTGCTTGGTTCATGGAACAACGGTATCTCCATCTTGGCAAAGAAGGCATCAGCCTCGCTGAAATCCATCCCGCCAAAGCCCATTTCGATATGGACCCCAACAACTTCGAAATTCACTTTGCAAAATTTGCGGTACAAACCAAGGCAGTACAATAAAAGGGATGAATCTTTACCGCCGGAAACCCCGACAGCGATTCTGTCGCCTTCTTCAATCAGTTTGAATTCTTCATCGGCTTTACGGATACAGCCTAATACTTTTCTCATTGTCATAATATCACCCGGTACCATGATATCGAAGAAACTCGATTTGGTCAAACAATTTAGTAAAAACATCTTGGAGGACAATCAAGGTAGTGATGATATTGGAAAGTTTGCATCAAGACAATTGTAATAACAGCTGGATTTTGTTAGAATGGATACGGTGATAAAATGAACGGAATAATATTAATAAACAAAGAAAAAGGTTATAGCTCGCACGATGTTGTCAATATCGCAAGAAGAGCGTTACATACTAAAAAAGTCGGTCATGGCGGAACGCTTGATCCCCAGGCTCAAGGACTGTTGGTTTTGTGCGTCAACAAGGCGACCAAAGCCCTGCAGTTTATCCAAAGTGATTCGAAAGTCTATCAGGCCAAACTCTTGCTTGGTAAAAGCACCGACACTTATGATCTCGAGGGTGAGGTTTTAAAAGAGAGTCCGGTTGAAAAAATCGATGAAGCGGAAATTGTCGCAGTCCTCGATTCGTTTTTGGGTACCACCAAACAGGTGCCGCCGATTTATTCGGCTTTGAAGGTCAAAGGAAAAAAACTGTACGAATATGCCCGCAACAATGAAGAGGTGGAAATCGAACCTCGTGATATCACGATTACAAAAATCGAACTGATCTCGTATCAGGATGATGTGATTGAGTTCAAAGTGGCCTGTTCGAAAGGGACCTACATTCGCTCGCTTTGCGTCGACATTGCCAAAAAACTGGGTTATCCCGGGGTGATGGCGGATTTAATCAGACTGCAATCAGGTAACTACCGCCTCGAGGACGCTTATTCAATTGAACAGCTCAAAAACGGCGAAGTCGATGTCTTGGAGCTGGAAACGGCGCTCCAGGGGTATCCGAAATTGGTTGTCGACGAGAAAATTGTTGTCCACGGCAAACAGATTGAGTCCGATTTGCCCGGTGATGTGGCGATTTACAATGACCAGGGCAAAATCCTGGCGATTTACCGTCAAACCGGAAAAGGCTATCTAAAAAGCGTACGGGGGCTGTTTTGATGGAAATAATTCATATCAACGGAAAAATTGAATATCCGTTTTTGCCTTCGGTGGTCGCATTGGGATATTTCGACGGGATGCACCTTGGCCATTTGGCCTTGATTGAAGAAGTTGGACGGATTGCGAAGACGATGGGTTTGAAGAAGTCATTGCTGACTTTTTCAATGCAACCAAAAAGTTTTTTAAGCCACAAGGAAGAACATTATCTGACCTCGCTTGAAGACAAGATCGAGTTGGCTAGAAATCTGGGCATCGATTACTTCATCGTACTCGAATTCAATGAGACAATCAGAGATATGGAACCGGAGGATTTCATCTCCAACTATCTCATCGAAATGAAGTTCGCCCATTTGGTCTGCGGATTTGACTATCGCTTCGGCCGTTTTGGCAAGGGAACCAGTCAGACCCTTCAGGAATATGACTCGAATTTTGGAGTCAGCGTGATTGCCAAAATGAACTATCATGAACACAAGATTGCCACCAGATATATCAAAAACCTGCTAAAACAAGGAGATATCGAAGCCGCTAATCTCCTTCTCGACCGACCATTTAAAATATCAGGGATGGTCATCCATGGCCGCGAGTTGGGCAGGACAATCGGATTTCCGACAGCAAATATCGATTACGGTAATTATCTCCTGCCAAAAAACGGAGTTTATGCGGTTAAAATCACAGTCAGTGGTGAAAAATACCTGGGTATGGGTAATATCGGCTTCAATCCAACCATCGGCATTTTGAATATTCCTTCTCTCGAGGTCAATATTTTCAACTTCAATCAGGATATTTATGATACAATAGTAGATGTAGAATTCATTAAATATATCAGAGAAGAGAAAAAATTCAGTAGTTTGGACGAACTTGTTAGACAATTGCGACAAGACCGTGAGACTATCGACAAGGGGGAATGGTGATGGAACAAATTTTGGATAATGTTTCTAATTTCAGTAATGAGACATGGATGATCGTTGGAGGAATCGTGGTTGCGGTGCTGGTGGCTTTGATTCTGTTTTACCGAGCAGTCAAGATCAAGTCATACCGCAAGAAGGTGCTGGAACTCGAGGATGAAATCAACGCAATCAAAACTTTGCCGATTCGATATCGGTTGGGGCGGGTTAAGGCCATCGGCCAAAGCGCACCGGAAATCAGGGATCAGTATGACCAACTGGAAACCGAATTCGAAGAGCTGGAAACCTATGCTCAAAACGAAATATATACAACGCTGGCCGATCTTGATGAAAAGACTTATTACCGGAAAATTTCCGGAGTCAAAAAAGAAATCAAGAATCTCTGGAAGATGGTTGAAAATTACAACAGCCGTTCACAGAAGTTGCTCGAAAAAATCGAAGACATCACGGAAATCGAGAATGATCAGCGACTGATCATCATAGCGACCAAAGAGAGATACCGGTCACTTTGTGACAAGTATGGTTCTTTGCGTTATAAGATTGAGGAGTTCATTCCTATGGTTAGTGAAAAAATCAAGGAAATCGACAGTGACTTTGTTGCCCTGGAAGAATTGATGAATTATCAAAAATATCTTGAAGCCAAGGATTTCAATGAAGAGCTGGGAGTGAAAATAAACTTCCTGGTTGACAATATCGACAATATTGCCCAATTGGCTGGTCTTTGCAAGAATTATCTGCCCGGGCAGATCGAACTGGTCAAGAAAAGAAGGGACGAGCTTGTTGCCCGCGGTTTTGCGATCAATCTGCTTGATGCCAATGACCGTTTCGACAAGATCCAAAACGAACTAGATGAGCAGTGCAAGTTGTTAAAAGAGCTGCAACTGGAAGGTCTGGAAGAAAAAATCGAACTTACCAGCAAGGATGTCAACCAGCTGTTGGCTGACTTCACTGAAGAACAGGTGGCTTTCGATGGTTATGCCAGCCGTAAGGACACATGTTTTGAAACTGTCGAAGAACTGATCAAGGAAGCCCGCAAGGCGACCCGCGCTTATGCACTGTTGAAGGAAAATTATGTCCTCGACGGTTATGGAATCACCTTGGACAAGGATCTCAAGGAGATTACTATGATTGTCGCTCGCAAAAACCAGCTGGAAAAAGTGATTCAGGAAAAGGAATTCTCATTCTCGAAAATGCTTCGTGATTTTGATGATCTGATTTCTCACTGCAATCATATCGCCAGCAATATTGAAAAATATTATATTCTCGATGAGAACCTGCGGATTCAGGAAAAACGGGCTCTTGACGAACTTGACAATATCAGTATTGTCTTGTTGGAAATCAAATCGGAAATTTCGAACAATCATCTGCCGATGATCAACGATTCCTACAAGGATTATATCGAGGATTCTTATGCCAAGGCTGATGCAATCATGAAAGTGACCAAAATCCGTCCGATCAATCTTGAGGAACTGTCGCTTCAGGTCGATGCGGCCCGCGATGTCATCTATAAGCTCTATGACAATGTTCATCATCTGATCGTCACTGCTCAGATGGTCGAAGAAGCAATCATGTTTGGTAACCGATACCGATCTTCTTATCTGGAAGTGAATACGGAACTTACCAAAGCCGAACTGCTTTTTAAAAACGGCGAATATACCAATGCCCTGAAAATAGCTGTCGAGATAATTGAAAAGATAGCTCCGGGTTCATACGAAAAATTAATTCTTAAAAAAGAAGGAAAGTAAATGATTTATTTAGATTATGTAGCGACCACACCGGTCCACGATGAAATCATCGAAGGATACCATAAACTGGCAAGCCAGTATTTCTATAACAGCGAAAGTCTCTATGGCCAAGGTATCAAGGTCAACTCCCTGCAGGAAAAATCCCGGAGCAATATCGCCGCCATGCTCAAGGTAAAAAGTGAGGAAATCATCTTCACGAGCTGTGGCAGCGAGGCCAACAACACGGCCATCAAGGGTATCGCTTTGAAATACGCTTCTCGCGGTCGCCATATAATTTCAACCAATATCGAACACTCATCAGTGGAATCGACACTTGATTTTCTCGAACGGGTTCACGGTTTTGAAGTTACCCGGCTGGAATGCGACTCCACCGGCCATGTTCCAATCGACACTCTCGAAAAAAGTATCCGCGAGGATACCATCCTGGTTTCGATCATGCATGTCAATAATGAGGTCGGTTCAATCAATCCGATTGAACAAATCAAGGAAATTGTTGTTAAATATCCCAAATGTTTCTTCCATGTCGACATGGTCCAATCGCTAGGCAAGCTGCCAGTTGAACTGGATGGGATTGATTTGGCGACATTTTCGGCCCATAAGATTCACGGCCTCAAGGGTTCGGGAATTCTTTATCGCCGTCAGGGGATTAACCTTGAACCGGTGATTCATGGCGGGACTCAGGAATTCAACGTCCGGGGGGGAACCCATAACTCTCCGGCCAATATTATCTTTGCCAAGACGCTCAAATTGGCCCTGCAAAACCAAGAGCGTCATTTAAGCCACACTAAGGCGCTTCACGATCATTTCATTGAAAATATCAGGACCATCGAAGATCTGGTCATCAACAGCGGCGGGGATTGTCTGCCGTCGATAATTTCTCTGTCATTGGTCGGATACAAGCCGGAAGTCATTCTCCATCAGCTTGAAAGCAAGGGCATCCTGATTTCAACCAAATCAGCCTGTTCTTCGAAGCTGGCGGGAGTATCCCGGGTGTTGGCCAATCTCGACATTGATGAAAATGTGGCTAAAAGCGCCATTAGAATTTCCTTCGATCTGGCGACATCGTTAGAGGATGTCGATTATCTAATCGCCAGCTTGAAAGATACATTGAAAGATATTAGAAAAAGTAGGTAAAAATGGAAGCAAATTATATATTGATCAGATTCGGTGAACTGACTACCAAAGGTAAAAACCGCAAGCTGTTCACTCAGAAACTATTGAAAAACACCAAGGAGATGCTCGGTGAGTTCGCCCAACTGACTTATCAGCTTCAACATGACCGCATGTATGTGATGCTTAACGGGGAAGACAAGGATGAAGTTATCGCCAAGTTGAAAAATGTCTTTGGTATCTATTCGTTCTCGGTGGCCTACAAGGTCAATAAGGATCTTGAAGAAGCCAAAATGGCAGCGGAAACTGTCATCAACAACAATCCGGGAACCACATTCAAAATCAATACGGTCCGTTCTGACAAGAACTTCCCGGGAAGCTCGATGGAGATAAACCGTCAGATTGCCGGTCATGTCTTCAATCATGTCGACCGCGATGTCAAGGTCGATGTCCATAATCCGGAAATTCTGGTGCGGATTGAAATCCGTCATGATGCCATTTACGTCATGGACAATACCATCCGGGGGGCCGGGGGATATCCAGTGGGAGTCGGAGGCAAATCTTTGCTGATGCTTTCAGGAGGAATTGATTCACCGGTGGCCGGATATCTGACCATGAAGCGGGGTGTCGATATCGACTGTATCCATTATGCGGCACCGCCATATACCAACGAACATGCCAAAGCCAAGGTGGTTGATCTGGCCAATGTGCTGCGCCGTTATGGCCATAATAAGATCCGGGTATTCGTCATTCCTTTTACCAGATTGCAGCTGGCGGTATATGACAACTGCGATGAGTCTTATGCAATGACAGTCATGCGAAGAATGATGTATCGCATTGGAGAGAAACTGGCCCACAAAAACCATTGTCTGGCCCTGGTCAACGGGGAAAGCATCGGACAGGTGGCATCTCAGACGCTTCATTCGATGCAAACCATCAATGAAGTCATCAAAATGCCGGTGATCAGACCGGTTGTCTGTATGGACAAACTGGAAATTATCGATATTGCCAAAAAAATCGACACTTATGATATTTCAATCCGTCCTCACGAGGATTGTTGTACAATTTTCACTCCAAAACAGCCGGCAACCAAGCCGCGGGCTCATATCGCTCAGGAATTCGAAGCCAAATTCGATTTCGATGCGCTGGTCGATGAATGTGTTGAAAATGCGGAGTTGATTGTCATTGACGATGACTATTTTAAAACAGAAGACGACGAATTTTTCTAACCAGGTAACCCCTGGTTTTTTTTATTTGGTTACATATGCGCCTAGTCATCCATAAGTTCACAAACCTTTGGGCTTGGACACAAAATCTTATTGATAGCGGTTACAGTTTATGGTAGAATTATTTAAAGAGGTGAGATAATGAAAAAATTAAAAGAGGAGTATCTTGTGAAGATTGACGAAATCGTCGAACGTCATAAAGATCGAATGGGACCAGTGAAGCTGATGCTTCATGATATTCAAGAAGAATTGGGATACATTCCGTTTGAAGCAATGAAATCAATTGCCGCAGCAACCGGGAAATCCGAGGCCGACATTTACGGTGTAGTCACATTTTATTCACAATTCACTACAGAACCGAAAGGTAAACATGTAATCGGAGTATGTCTTGGAACCGCTTGTTATGTCAACGGATCGCAGACAATTCTTGATTTATTGAGTGAAATCACCGGTTGTCCGGTTAACGGAACCAGCACCGATGGACTGTTTTCAATTGATGCAACCCGTTGTGTGGGTGCCTGTGGTTTGGCACCGGTTGTCAGTATTGATGAGACCGTCTTCGGTTGTAAAAAACAGCTGGAAGAATTGAAACAGGTAGTGCTTGATTATATTAAAGAAGAACGTGGCGAAGCCTAAGGATTTTTCTTTGCATCTGTTGGAACTGGTTATCAACAGCATCAACGCATCAGCTACCAGGGTAGTTGTAGTCATCAATACCAATCCCCTGAGATTTGAAGTAATCGACAATGGCTGTCCGATTTTTAAAACTTATAATAATGAGTTGATTGAAAATGACCATGGTTTAGGCCAATTTTCTTTTTTTATGAAAGAACGGGGCTCTTATGCGATTGTACCGATGCTAAAGGGTACCAAGGTCAGCGCCGTATTTGACTGTGATGTTGTGATCGGGGATTTGAACGCAACGATGATAACCACGTTTTGTACAGTGAGCGCGGTCGAAATCACGTATATTATCGATGGAAAGAAATACAACCTGAAAAAGGATAAGTCAAACTTAACACAATTGATAAAGGAGCTAAGAGATGAAAACAGTTGAAGAATTGAATCAACTGCGAACTAGGGCAAGAAACAAGATGGAAATGCGCCTGGACGATGGTCATGACTACTTTGTAGTTGTAGCTATGGGGACAGTCGGAATCACTTCTGGAGCCCGTAATGTATTGTTAAAATTCGTAGATGAAGTATCTAAACAGAAATTGCCGGTTTTAGTTATGCAGGATGGTCATATCGAACCTACTGGAATGGAACCGTTAGTTAAAATAGTCACCAAGGAAGGTGACGAAACAATTTATGCCAATGTCGATGCCAATGGGGCAAACATCATTATCGACCAACACCTGAAAAATGGCCAGGTAGTCACAGAATATTTGAAAAAGGAGGATTAGGATAGAATGGAAAGAATCCAAGTTGTAGTTTGCGCGGGTACTGGATGTACTATCGGAAACTCCGGAGAATTGATAGAAGAATTCAAAAAACAAATCAAACATGCCGGATTGCAAAATGAAATCAGTGTTTTGAAAACCGGTTGTCTGGGTCTTTGCGGGGTCGGACCGAACGTCGCTGTTTATCCGGATAATATCATATATAAAACTGTCAGTGTCGAGGATATCAAGGAAATCGTTCTTGAGCATTTCCTAAAAGGCCGTCCGGTTGAAAGAAAAATGCTCAATGATGTCAAAGACGGAGAAATTGTGGATATCAACCACTCGTCTTTCTATGCCAAACAAAAACGGATCGCCCTGAATAACTGTGGGGTTATCGATCCTGAAAATATTGAAGAATACATCGCCAAAGACGGTTATCAGGCTTTGGCCAAAGTTCTCACTGAAATGAGCCGTCAGGAAGTCATTGATGTTGTCAGTGCTTCAGGTCTTCGCGGTCGTGGCGGGGGCGGATTCCCGGCCGGTCGCAAATGGCAGTTTGCTTATAATCAGGACAATGAACAAAAATATGTTATCTGTAATGCCGATGAAGGAGATCCCGGGGCTTTCATGGACCGTTCGATTCTCGAAGGGAATCCTCATAGTGTCATGGAAGCAATGGCGATTGCGGCTTATGCAATCGGAGCCAACCACGGGTATATTTATATCCGGGCTGAATATCCAATCGCAGTAGAGCGTTTGAAAGTAGCAATTGATCAGGCTCGTGAAATGGGTCTGCTTGGTAAAGATCTGTTTGGAACCGGATTTGATTTTGATCTGGAAATCCGTCTTGGAGCCGGGGCGTTTGTCTGCGGTGAAGAAACGGCTTTGATTAGCTCAATTGAAGGTGAAAGAGGGATGCCGCATCCCAAACCACCATTCCCGGCGGTAAAAGGGGTCTGGGGCAAACCGACAATCATCAATAATGTGGAAACTTATGCCAATATCGGTCAAATCATCCTGAATGGAGCCGACTGGTTCCGCTCAATCGGGACCGAATCTTCTCCGGGAACCAAAGTGTTCGCCCTTGGTGGTAAAATCAAGAATACCGGATTGGTCGAAGTTCCAATGGGAACCACCTTGCGTGAAGTCATATATGATATCGGGGGCGGATGCCCTGATGGCAAGGAATTCAAAGCGGTGCAGACCGGTGGACCTTCTGGCGGGTGTCTGACCAAAGAACATCTGGATACCCCAATCGGTTTTGATGAACTGTTGTCACTGGGATCAATGATGGGTTCTGGTGGGATGATTGTCCTTGATGAAGAAAACTGTATGGTCGATGTGGCCCGTTTCTATCTGGACTTCATCGTGGATGAAAGTTGCGGTAGATGTACTCCATGCCGGATCGGAACCAAACGACTTTATGAACTGTTAAGCAAAATTTGTGAAGGTGAAGGAACCATGGGGACCCTTGATGAACTTAAGACTCTTTCACATACCATCAAATCAACCTCACTTTGTGGTCTGGGACAGACTGCGCCAAATCCGGTGCTTTCTACCATGAGACTTTTCGCAGATGAATATGAAGCCCATATCAAGGACCAAAAATGTCCGGCTGGGGTTTGTAAGGAACTGCTTAGTTACTTTATCGATCCTGATAAATGCCGTAAATGCGGGCTTTGTGCTAAACAATGTCCGGTTGGTGCAATCAGTGGTCAATTAGGTAAAACTGTATTTGAAATCGATCAGGACAAATGTATTAAGTGTGGCCAATGTGTCAGCGCTTGTCCATTTGGGGCAATTGAAAGGAGATAGATTGAATGTCTAAAATTAAATTAAAAATCAATAAGCGGGAAGTGGAAGCTTATCCAGGACAAACTATTCTTGAAGTTGCTCGTGAAAATCATATTCATATTCCCACTTTATGTTATCTTAAAGATTTGACCGGAGTCGGCGCTTGCCGGGTATGCCAGGTTGAACTTAAAGGGACCGGAAAACTGGTGGCTTCATGCGTCTATCCGGTAACCGAGGGAATGGAAGTTTTGACCAATTCCAAAGATTCGCTCGAAGCCCGTAAAAACGTGCTTGAGCTGATTGTTTCCAATCACTCGAAAGACTGTTTGAGCTGTATTCGTAATACCAACTGCGAACTGCAACGCCTATGTCAGGAACTAGGGGTTCGTGAAGATGCGTTTGCCGGAAGCAAAACAGAGCCTACATTCGATGATGTGGCACCGGGAATAGTCCGGGACACTTCAAAATGTATTCTGTGCGGCCGTTGTATCGAAGCTTGCTCTAAACTGCAGGGAATTGGGATTTTGGGTTATCAGCAACGTGGCTTCAAGACCAAAGTCGGACCGGTATATGACAAGTCATTTGCGGATGTAAACTGCATCCAGTGTGGTCAATGTATCAATGTCTGCCCGGTTGGAGCTCTACATGAAAAAGAAGATATCCATTACATCATTGAAGCCCTGAACAATGAAGACAAATTTGTTATGGTTCAGACTGCTCCGGCAGTAAGAGCGAGTCTGGGTGAGGAATTCGGTTATGATATCGGAACGAGAGTCACCGGTAAAATGGTGGCTGCGTTGAAACTGATGGGATTTGATCGGGTATACGATGTTAACTTCGGAGCCGATTTGACCATTATGGAAGAAGCAACCGAATTTATCGGTCGGCTTCAAAATAACGGTAAGTTACCGCTGATCACATCTTGTTCACCAGGATGGATCAATTATGTGGAACGTGAATATCCTGACCTGTTGGATTACGTTTCCACTTGTAAATCGCCTCAACAAATGCTTGGAGCGATGCTCAAATCAAGATTTGCTCAGGCTAATGATATTGACCCTGAAAAAATCGTTACGGTTTCAATTATGCCTTGTATCGCCAAAAAAGGCGAAGCTCAACGTGAAGGAAGCAGTGTAGATGGTATAGTTGATATCGACCATGTAATTACAACCAGAGAACTTGGTAAGTTGATCAAAATGTACGGAATCAACTTTAGAGGCCTTGAAAATGAACAATTCGACCAAGACTTGTTTGGTGAATATTCCGGTGCTGCGGTTATTTTCGGGGCATCCGGAGGGGTAATGGAAGCGGCCTTGAGAACAGCAAAAGATGTTCTTGATGAAGGAGATTTCGAAGATATCGACTATCGGATGATCCGTGGAGCCGGAGGGCTCAAAGAAGCGACTGTTAGAGTCGGAGGAATTGATTTGAATGTGGCGGTTGCCCACTCAATGAAACTGGCGAAACCATTGCTTGAGGACATCAAGAACGGTACTTCAAAATATCATTTCATCGAAATCATGGGTTGTCCTGCCGGATGTATCAATGGTGGGGGACAATCATATGTGCCAGCCTCAATCCGCAACAGCAGTTTTGATTACGTAGCAGCTCGAGCTCGGGCGCTTTATGATGAAGATATCGAGATGCCGGTACGTAAGTCGCATCTCAATACTCAGGTCCAAGATCTCTACCGAGATTTCTTAGGGGAACCTAACAGCGAGAAAGCTCATCATTATCTCCATACTCACTACTCTAAAAAACCAAGATTCAAATAATTTGACTTAAACAAAGCTTGGTCAAACAAGCTTTGTTTTTACTGTGACTCAATTAATCGCCGGTTCAAACACCCATGGTGCAATAATTGACATATCATCATTATATGATGATTTATTATAACGACTTTTGTGAATTTATTATCTAGTAAGGGTGTTTTTGTGAATAAAAATCGACATCATTTACACATTATTATTGAAGTGTGAATGTGTATTTTGGTATAATATGACTCGGAGGTTTATATATGACAAAAATTATGGCAGTAAATGCCGGCAGTTCATCATTGAAGTTTCAATTGATCGACATGCCGAGCGAAAAAGTTATTTCATCGGGGGTCGTTGAACGAATCGGCCAGGAGATGGGAAATTTTGAAATAGTAGTTGATAATAAAAAACATCAAGTGAGTCAACCAATTCCTAACCACGAAGCCGGGGTTAAATTGTTGTTGAAATCATTGATAGATTATAGTGCGGTTACCACTCTTGATGAAATTGAAGCTTGCGGACACCGGGTTGTCCAAGGCGGGGATTACTTCAGTGATGCCGCTGTCACCACACCGGAAAACGTAGCTAAGGTTGAGGAGTTGATTGAATTGGCACCGCTTCATAATGGAGCCAATCTGACCGGATATAAAGCTTTTAAAGAGGCTTTGGGTGAAGATTCAAAACACGTTTTCGTCTTCGACACTTCATTCCATCAGACACTGGATGCCGAAAGATATCTATACCCACTTCCGTTGGAATACTATGAAAAATACAAAATCCGTAAATACGGAGCTCATGGAACGAGTCACAAATATGTTTCTCAGGAAGTAATCAAACATTTGGGGAATCCAAAAAGTTCTCGTATCATCGTTTGTCACCTTGGAAACGGAGCCAGCCTTTCAGCGGTTCTTGACGGAGTCTGCATCGACACTTCAATGGGATTCACGCCATTGGCCGGGGTAATGATGGGAACCAGAACAGGGGACATCGATCCATCAATCATTCCTTATATGTGCAATAAACTGGAAATGACACCTGATCAATTCCTTAATGTCATGAACAAGGAATCGGGAATGTTGGGAGTTTCGGGGATTTCATCGGATTCTCGCGATATTGAAAATGCTCTGTTCAATGAAGGTAATGAAAGAGCCTTGTTGACTGGGTTGTTGTATTCAAGAATCGTTTCCAAATATATCGGTTCATATGTGATGGAACTTGGTGGGGTGGATGTAATCGCCTTTACCGCCGGAGTTGGAGAGAACGCTTCATATCTGCGTCGGATCATCATCGACAATGTTGCCAGAGCTTTGGGAGCACAACTTGATGAAGAGCTTAATGAGATCCGCTCGAAAGAAATGCGGGTGATTTCTACACCTAATTCACAAGTTGAAATCATGGTCGTTCCTACTGATGAGGAAATCATGATTGCCCGTGATGTTTGCCGAATTTACGATATCAAATAAACAAACTTGATCTCCAGGATTATTCCTGGGGATTTTTTTGTTCTAAAGATTTCCTAAAGACCGGTTCTTTCAACAATCTGGAATGTCAAAAATACCTCGATAAAATCTAGCTATTTGGAGCAAGGTTGCCGGTCGGGATTTTGACTATCAATCCATACTTGCGCAAATAGGCTTTTTTTAGTGAAAAATCGGGTCATTTTTGGTAAAATGGAGGTGGAGGAAATTTAATGGAACAACAATTTTTTGATAAAATAAATAAATATCAGGATATTGTCCTTTTCCGTCATGTCAGTCCGGACTTCGATTGTCTCGGGGCCCAAATGGGACTGTATGAATGGCTCAAGGATAATTTTCCTAGCAAAAACATCTATCTTGCCGGTGATTTCAACTATGATGTCTTCGATGTCTTCAATTATGAAGAGTTTCCGGTTTTTGATGACAGTCTGGAAAACTATCTGGCAATCTGTCTAGATACCGCCAACAGCGGCAGAATCGATGGCAACCACGAAAAAGCGCAGGAAACAATCAAGATTGACCATCATATCGTCGTTGACAGCTACGGCGATTTGAATATCGAAATTTCAAGCAGTTCTACCTGCGAAATTCTGGTCAATCTCCTTGAAGGATATCAACTGGAGATGTCGACCAAAGCCGGGCGGAATTTCTATATCGGGATTGTCGGTGATTCCAACCGTTTCATGTATGATTCGACCACCAAGAACACCTTCAAGGCGGCGATGCGGCTTCTTGATACCGGGATAACCATCACCGATATCTATAACGACATGTATCTCCAATCAGCCAAGGATCTGGAGGTCAAAAAATATCTTTACAATATCTATCAGGTTGATGGCAATGTCGCGTATTACATCCTGAACCAGGAAGACTTGGATGCTCTTAATATTCCAAGATCAAAAGGCAGCGATTATGTCAACCTGTTTTCGGGAGTCCGCGAATACAAGATCTGGGTGGCGATCACCCAGGATGTTGAAAACAACAATTACCGCATTTCGATGCGCTCAAGAGACTATCATGTCCAGAAAGTGGCAACCATGTTCAATGGCGGTGGTCATTTATTGGCATCGGGTGCCCGGGTGGCCAATCTTGAAGAGGTGGCCCAGGTTATTGAAAAATTAAAGGAGTTGATTACTAATGGATAATTTTGGTGAAAAATTGAATGAATGGGTCCAATCATTGACCTTTGTACAGTCTTGGCAGAAAAAACGCAGTGCCGGTCCGTTTATCGCTCTGATCATCACGCTTATTTTTGGCGCTTTGGTCGAATGGGTGATTCTGGTTCCGTTTAACATTAGAAGTGTCGAATTCATCGGCTTTCTGATTTTCTTGCTGGTGATTTATATTTTCCTGACCCTGATTTTCACGGCCCGGTTCAACATGTTTGTAAAACTGCCGCTGATTCTGGCAGTGGTACTTTTCCTATATAATGTCCTGGGTGGGTTGACCAGTTTGCGGGTATTCAATGCTGACCGTTATCAAAGTCAACTGTATCTCGACGAATCCGCGGATTTCTACAGTGACAATCAGGCAATCTCATTTGATTCGATTCCGGTAGTCGACCGTCAGTCATCAATCGTGCTAGGGGATCGGAAGATGGGGGAAATTGTCGATTACGTTTCTCAATTCGAAGTCAATCAGGATTATTTCCAGATCAATTATCAAAATACGCCTTACCGGGTTACCCCGCTTGAATATACCGACATCATCCGCTGGTTCACCAACCGGGCTAATGGGTTGCCGGCTTATATCACGGTCAATATGGTTACCCAGAAAGTTGATGTGGTCGAACTTGATGAGGGAATGAAGTATTCCGAATCGGAACTGTTCTTCCGGAATATCAACCGTCATTTGCGAATCAACTATCCAACGTTGATGTTCGACAAGGTTTCATTTGAAATTGACGACAATGGTGATCCTTACTATATCGCTTCGGTCTATAATTTCGAAATCGGAATTTTTGGCGGGAAAGATATCGTCGGAGCGGTTCTGGTCAATGCCATAACCGGAGACTCAGAATATTATGATGTTGCTGAAGTCCCATCATGGGTTGACCGTGTCTATCCATCTGATTTGATTCAACAACAGCTGATTAACTGGGGTAGATACAAAAACGGATATTTCAATTCCGTACTTTCCCAAAGAGGGGTGCTCCAACCAACTGATGGTTACAATTATGTTGCCCTTGGTGATGATGTTTACTATTACACTGGTTTGACATCAGCCACTTCCGATGCTTCAAATGTCGGGTTCGCTTTAGTCAATTTGAGAACCAAAGCCGCCAAATACTACGGCATTTCCGGAGCCGAGGAATTTTCAGCGATGTCTTCAGCCGAAGGACAGGTCCAAAACCTCGGTTACAATGCGACCTTCCCGATTCTGATCAACAGCGGCGGGGAACCGACTTACTTCCTGTCATTGAAAGATAATGCCAATCTGGTTAAAAAATATGCATTTGTATCAGTCAAGAACTATCAGATTGTCGCCACTGGCGACAGCGTTTTGGCGGCTCAAACAGCTTATTTGAATCTTCTTAAAGAACAGGGATTGATCGATAATATCAATTCGGGTGAGTTGAATACCGTAAAGGGAACCATCACCAATGTCCAGGAAGCAGTAATTGACGGTAACAGTACCTATTACTTCCAACTTGACAATGAGGATCTTATTTACATCGCAGACATCTCACTAAACAACGGCTTGCCATTGATGAATGTCGATGATCAGGTTGAAGTGACATATATTCCGACTGATTCAACTTCAGTTGTGATTTCCGGAATCGAAATATTTTAGAACTCAAAAGCGGGTTAGTCCCGCTTTTTTTGTTTCCAGGTATTAAAAATAAAAGCCTTTTGGGCTTTCAACGGTTTTACAAGTCTTTTGATTTCAAGATGACAATGATTTAGTTAATCTTGATTGATTCGTTCAACTGCGGCTTTAAAACAGGTGGAAAAAGATTGCCACAAGGGCAGCTTTGGCCAATAATTTCCAAGAATAATTGTAAGATACCCGTCATTTTGGTATAATTAATTAAGTGTAGTTTCAGATTACTTTACTAGGAGGTTTTTAGATGAAATCCAGAATATTGGTAGTAGATGACGAGCAGGATATCCGCGAGCTGGTCAAATTCTATTTGAAAAAAGAAGGATTCGAGGTTCTTGAGGCCGCCAATGGCGCCGAAGCTTTGGTAGTATTCGAGTCCGAATATATAGATTTGGGAATTATCGATGTCATGATGCCGGGGATGGACGGCTTTGAACTTGTTGAAGAAATGAAAGGTATCAAGGATGTGCCGGTAATCATGCTTACCGCCAGATCGCAGTCCAAGGACAAACTCCGCGGTTTTGAAGCCGGAGTTGATGATTATGTAACCAAACCGTTTGACGCCAGCGAACTGGTAGCCCGGGTGAAAGCGATTTTGAAGCGATATTCAATCAATGCTTCGAACATTGTCAAGCTCAATGGGACTGAGTTCGACGGTGACAAATATGAAATCCGCTACAGCGGCGGGACGATTCATCTGCCACTTAAGCAGTTCGAACTTGTTTTCGAACTGATCAAGTCGCCCAATCATATCTTTTCTAGAGAACAGCTGATTGAAAAGATCTGGGGAATGGATTATGATGGTTTCGACCGGACTGTCGATGTCCACATCAAAAGAGTTCGGGAAAACCTCAAGGATGTGCCGGGATTCAAAATTGTTACGGTTCGGGGTCTGGGTTACAAAGCCGAGGTCGATTAACCGATGAAATCAATTTACAGCAAGCTGATCCTGGGCTTTTTCATCACGATTTTGCTGAGTTTCCCGATTGCCGGGATTGTGGCGTTCAATATGAACGGCTCGGAAATAAACAGTGAAGTCTCGGTTGAACTGGATAAGGAATTCGATTTTCTGGTTTCAACCATGGAGTTTTCAATCAGTGGAAATGAAAACTTCACATTATTGAATTCCTATGCCGAGTCATCAAGCAGTGCCATCACTTTCTATGTGAATGGCCAGGTTTATTATTATGGGTCGCCACATCAAAAAATCGACCTGGATTCGATCTCGCGGCTGTATGCATCAAGAACCGAACTAGCCGAATCGACCGGTTCGGAAGTGGTGCTGGGAAAACCGATTGATATTGAGGGCAATGAGGGTTATCTCTTGTTGCAAAAGGATACCTTGCAACGGCAAAGATCGTATCTCAATTCCATGCTGGTGGTCTTCTCGGGAATCTTTTTGATGGGGACGATTGTCTTTTTCGTAGTTGCCGATGTAATTGTCCGTCCTATCACCAAGCTAATCAAGGCGACCAAAGACGTATCCAACGGTAATTACGATGTTCGGGTAAGTTATATCGGTGACGATGAAATTTCCCGTCTCAACCGCGCTTTCAATCAGATGGCGGTGCAACTCGGAAAACAGGAAGTGTATCGGCAAAAATTCATTTCCGACGTCTCTCACGAGTTTCAAACTCCTTTGACTTCAATCCAGGGATTTGCGAAAATTATCAAGGATGAAGCTGAATTGCCTCGGGGACAGGTGGAAAAATATGCGGATATCATCATTTACAATTCGACCAGGCTTTCGAAACTTTCTAAAAACATGCTCCAGCTGACAATGCTTGAAAACGAGCAGGATCAACTGGACTACGAGGAATATTCATTATTGGAACAGATTGCCATTGTGGCCAATTCCTTGGAATCCAATGCTTTGAAAAAGGATATCGAGATCAAATTCGATTTCCCGAAAAAAGCGATTATGATCAATGGTGACAAAAACAAACTGGAACAGGTTTGGACCAATCTGATTTCCAATGCAATCAAATATACCCAGGATCACGGTCTGATTACCATTTCGGTACGCCGTAATCCCAAAACGGTTGAGGTAAGTGTCGAAGACACCGGCCAGGGAATGTCGAGTGAAGTTGTTTCGCATATTTTTGAGCGCTTCTATCGCGAAGACAAGTCCCGCAACATCGAGGGCAACGGGCTGGGATTGGCCATTGTCAGATCAATTGTCGATCTCCACAATGGTAAAATCGATGTTCAGTCGACTGTTGATGTCGGTTCGATTTTCACCGTGACCTTACCAACCAATCTGACCAAGGTCAGAGAACGCCTAAATATTAGAAGATAGGGGAAACTTATGTATTTAAAAAGAATTGAAATTCACGGTTTCAAGTCCTTTGCGGACAAGGTCGTGGTTGAATTCAACAATGGAATAACAGGAATAGTCGGTCCCAACGGTTGTGGTAAATCTAATATCACCGATGCAATTCGGTGGGTTTTGGGTGAACAATCGGCCAAAAGTCTGCGTGGTTCTTCGATGAGCGATGTCATTTTTGCCGGGTCTTCGACTAGAAAAGCGCAAAATCTGGCTGAAGTGACGCTGGTATTTGACAATCATGACAACTATCTTGATCTCAATTATCAGGAAATTGAGATTACCAGAAGACTTTACCGTCAAAACGGCGAGTCTGAATATCTGCTCAATCGCCAACCCTGCCGCCTGAAAGATATCACCAATCTGGTGATGGACAGCGGTCTGGGCCGCGATTCCCTTTCAATAATCTCTCAGGGAAACATTTCCACTTTCGCTGACAGCCGTCCGGTGGAACGCCGGGTTACTTTCGAAGAAGCGGCCGGAGTTTCCAAGTACAAGAAACGGAAAATGGAAACCATCCGCAAGCTGGAGCGAACCAAAGAAAATTTGGATCGGATAGCCGATATCATTTTGGAAATCGAATCCCAACTCAAACCGCTCGAACGGCAACGCAACAAGGCCATCAAATATCAGGCCATCAAGGAAGAGCTGACCAAAGTCGAAGTATCCGTGTTGATTGCGGATATTGAAAAATCTTCAGCCGACAAAAAGCAGTTTGAAGCGCAAATCGGTACTCTTGCTCAGCAACTTGTCGACATGGAAGCAGATATTGTCATCAATGAAAACAAAAACGACAAGCTCGAGGAGTTGATGGGAGCAATCGACCGTGAAGTTGAACGACTTCAAGGCGAACATCTTGAAGCAACTGAAGCAGTGTCGAAATACCAGCTGATGGAAAAAGATATCGAGATGCAGCGGGTAGAGGCCTTGAACAACGCTAATGGTGATGACCTGGAACTTCAAATCGAAACTTTGAAGGGTGATATCTCCCGTCAGGTGACCAACTACAACGACCGGGTGGCCCGGTTGAAAAAACTGGGGGATACCATCAGGGAAGCTCAAAAACAGCGTCAGGAACTTGATGGAAAAATTTCGCAGTTCAACAATACCATCAATCAAAACCAACTAAAACTGATTTCCAAGGAAAACGAGTTCAAACAACTTAAAGATGATCTGTTAAATTACAGTCAATATAATCACGGAGTCAAGTCGATTCTAAATGCCCGGGGTTCATTCCGGAATCTGGTGGGTACCATTGACGAGTTGGTCAAAGTTAAGGACGAGTATTCACTGGCGCTTTCAACTGCGCTGGGCAATAGTTATCAAAATATCGTCACACTCGATGACCGGACTGCCAAAGAAGCCATCAGTTTTTTGAAAAAGAACCGTTCGGGACGAGCGACCTTCATGCCCCTTGACAATATGAAACCACGTAACGTCAAGGAAGAACACCTGTTGGTGGCCAACCAGTCGGAAGGTTTTCTGGGTGTGGCTAGTGATTTTGTGGAATACGATCCGAAGTTTTCGCCAATCATTAAAAATCTTTTAGGAAATATCATAATTGCATCCGATATTCATCATGCCAACGATCTTTCAAAAGATCTGTTCAGCCGTTATCGAGTTGTCACTCTTGACGGTGATGTTATCAATATCGGCGGTTCTTTGACAGGGGGAGGGCTGAAAAATCCCAAGGTCAATATCAACCGCCAGGACAATTTAGAAATATTGGAAAATGAAATAGGAGAAATCCGAAGTCTGATTGGTAAAGACCGTAATGAGCTAGATGGACTGGAAAACACGTCCAAAGCTTTGGCCAATGAAATGTTTGAAAAGCAGCTCCAATATTCCAAACTCAAGGATGAAGTGAGCGACTTCAAAGAGAAAGTGGAGCATTTGACATTCAAATACAAACAGATTTCCAATGAAAAGATGAATCTCGAGTCCCTGGTTTCCAATGAAGCCGGTGATGAAATTGTCGCCAAACTCAATCAAGCCATTGAAACCCGCGATAATCTGATTGTCGACTTGAAAGCAAAACGGAAATCAAAGATGGATCTGCTTGAACAAAGCGAAGAGATCAAAAGAACCCTCAAAGGGTTGCGGAGTGATTTCAAAAACGTTCAAAGTGCGAAAAACGATCTCGATGTTCAAGTGACCAAGGTCAACTATGAACTCAATTCTTATCTTGAACGGCTAAATCAGGAATATCAGATGACTTTCGAGTTTGCCGCGGAAAATTTCACGGCCAAGATTGATCTTGAACAGGCTAAAACGACCGTTTATGAACTGCGCAAGGACCTCAAGTCCCTGGGCAATGTCAACCTTGATTCCATCGAGGAGTATGAAAAAACCGCAGAGCGTTATGGGCATCTCACTTCACAGCGTGATGATCTGATTCAAGGTGAGGATTCGCTCCTGGCTGCCATTAAACAGATGGATGCCATCATGATTGAGAAGTTCAAGGAAACCGTCGATGCAGTCAATATCGAGTTCAATCAGGTTTTCCGTTCGCTGTTTGGGGGCGGAAGCGCCAAACTGATCTACGAGGATGAAAACGACCTGCTTGAAACCGGAATTGATATCAATGTTCAACCACCAGGCAAGGCTGTCCAGAACATCAGTCTTTTCTCCGGAGGGGAAAAAGCGCTGATTGCGATTTCCTGTCTGTTTGCGATTCTAAGAGTACGTCCGGTTCCAATGTGCATCCTCGACGAGGTGGAAGCGGCGTTGGATCTTGCCAATGTCGACCGGTTTGCCAAATATCTGCGTGGTTTTTCCAAAATTACCCAATTCATCGTGGTTACCCACCGCGAAGGAACAATGGAAGAATGCGATCTTTTATATGGAGCGACCATGCAGCAACAAGGGGTTACCAAACTGGTATCAGTACAATTGGAAGATGCCTTGACTCTGGGTGAAAATCAAGATAGTGAGGAGTAAATATGGGAATATTTAAAAATATAAAAGAGATGTTCGTGGGAACATCGGCTAAACAAAATGAAAAATACGTTGCCGGACTCGACAAGTCCAACAGTAATTTTTCAACCAAAATCAATGAGTTGGCGGCCCGTTTTAGGGAAATCAATGACGAATATTTCGAGGAGTTGGAAAACATCCTGATCATGTCCGATGTCGGAGTCAACATGGTGATGAAAATCGTCGGTGAGATCAAGAATGAAGTCCGTCTGCAAAACATCACCGATCCAGGTGAAATCAATGAAATCATCATCGACAAGATGTTTTTGATTTACGCCAACGAGAGTGTGATGTCAACCAAAATCAATTTTGCCAAAGAAGGTCTGACTGTCATTTTGATGGTCGGGGTCAATGGGGCCGGGAAAACGACAACTGTCGGAAAGCTGGCCAATATTCTCCATAACCAAGGCAAAAAAGTGATTGTGGCAGCCGGAGACACCTTCAGAGCCGGGGCCATCGACCAATTGGCGGTCTGGGCTGACCGCGCTGATGTGCCGATTGTCCGTGGTAAGGAAAACGGCGATCCGGCTTCAGTGGTTTTCGATGCCTTGAAACAGGCCAAAGAAGGCGGATTCGATGTTTTGATCTGTGATACGGCCGGAAGACTGCAAAACAAGGTCAATTTGATGAAGGAACTGGAAAAAATCAACCGCATCATCCAAAGAGAAGTTGAAGATGGTCCGCATGAAACTTTATTGGTGGTTGATGCAACCACCGGCCAAAACGGTGTTTCCCAGGCTGACGAGTTTTCCAAAATCACCGATATCACCGGAATCGTCCTGTCTAAAATGGACGGTACTGCCAAAGGGGGAATCGTCCTTTCAATCAAGGACAACCTCAATATTCCGGTGAAATATATCGGACTTGGCGAAGGAATCGACGATTTGCAGGAATTCGATCTGGAGCAGTATATCTATGGTCTTTGCAAAGGAATTGTCGACAATGGCTGATAGTCTGGAAAAAAGCGCCCGCGTCAACCTGCTGATGGACTGCTACGAAGAACTGCTGACCGACAAGCAGCGAAATTACCTGAGATTGTATTATCAGGATGATCTTTCGCTTTCGGAAATCGCATTAGAACTTGACGTCAGCCGCAATGCGGTTTATGATAATCTAAAAAAAACAGTCGCTTTATTAGAAAAGTACGAGGACAAACTCGGACTCCTGGAACGTCATATCCAGCGACTCGAGTTGCTTGACCAGCTTGATGAATCACTGGAAGAGAAGAACCCGGAAATTGAAGCGTACATTGAAATGTTAAGGAAAGTATAGGAGTTGTAAATATGCCATTTGAATCATTATCGGATCGATTGCAATCGACGATTAAAAAAGTTTCCGGTCAGGGTAAACTGACGGAACAGAATATGCAGGAGATGTTGACGGAAATCCGGCTGGCTTTGCTGGAAGCTGATGTCAACTTCAATGTAGTAAAAGAATTTATCGCCAATGTAAGAGAAAAAGCGATCGGTCAGGATGTTGTCGGATCTCTTAAACCAGGACAAGTACTTGTCAAAATCGTCCACGATGAACTGGTTGATCTTTTAGGTGGCGAAGTTGCCAAAGTTTCTTTTGAAGCCAAACCGACAGTAATCATGATGGTCGGTCTTCAAGGTTCCGGAAAAACTACGACAACCGGTAAGATTGCCAAATATATCAAAGAAAAAGATGCTAAAAAACCATTGCTGATTGCAGCCGATATTTATCGTCCGGCTGCGGTTGACCAGCTGGTAACCTTAGGGGCGCAGATTGATGTTCCGGTTTACGAGCAAGGAATCACCAAATCAGCTCAGGATATCGTAAAAGAAGGTCTGGCTCAGGCTCAGGCCAACAACAATGATGTCATCATCATCGATACGGCTGGTCGTCTTCATATCGACGAGGCTTTGATGGATGAACTTAAAGACCTCAAGGAAATCGCTTCTCCGAGTGAAATCCTGTTGGTTGTTGACTCTCTGACTGGTCAGGATATCGTCAATGTTGCTTCATCTTTCAATGAACAGCTTGATATCACCGGGGCGGTCTTGACTAAACTCGATGGGGATGCCCGCGGTGGTGGGGCCCTGTCAATCCGTCATATCACCCAAGTCCCAATCAAATACATCGGGACTGGTGAAAAACTGGATCAGCTTGATTTCTTCTATCCTGATCGGATGGCCGATCGGATTCTCGGAATGGGGGATGTTGTTTCCCTGGTGGAAAAAGTTCAGGATGTCTATGATGAAAAAGACACCATGAAAACCATTCAGAAATTGCAATCAGGCAATTTCGGTCTTGATGACATGCTCAAACAGATGGAACAGCTCAAGAAACTCGGGCCGCTTTCAGGAATCATGAAAATGATCCCGGGAATGCCAAAAATTCCTCAGATGAACGATGACGATACCAACAAGCGTCTCAAGATGTTTGAATCGATCGTCTATTCGATGACGACTCAGGAACGTCGTGACCCGTCAATCATCAATTCCAGCCGTAAGCAAAGAATTGCCAAAGGTTGTGGGAAAACTGTGGCTGACATCAACCGACTGTTAAAACAGTTCGAACAGTCGAAACAGATGATGAAGATGATGGGAAATCTCGATCCGGCGACTGGAATGCCATCGCAAAAACCAAAACGGAACATCAATATGGATCCTAACCGTAAAAAAGTCCGTCATAAAAAGAAAAAACGCAAATAATCTCGTTCCGGCAGGGTCCTCTTGCCGGAATTTTAATATTTTTCAATCTGTGGTTAATTGAAAACTGAAGTTCCACTTTGTTTGATTAACTTCCACTCTTAGTATTTGTTTGAAAATTGATATCCGAATATTTCGAATTTTATCTATTATTTTTACCAATATATAGATATAATTGAATTAGTAAATAAGAATTGAATGATTTTTGGGCGCACTAAAAATCAGTGTGATTTTTCGAATTTTTTTTGAATTGCGAAATTCCACCCTTGTGTTATCAAGTTTGTTTGATTTCCCTGGATAGATTCTTTATTTATTTGATATCAATAATCGTGATAAAGTGATATCATCCGGTCTTATGTATGAAACATCTAATTTTGTAGCTGCTTCAATCGAGTATAGTGTCGTGAATAATAAATATGGTGGTTTATCATTCAAAGACTTTCGTGCATAAGAATTAATGTGAGACATCATTAAGTTGATGTCTTTTTGCTTGTATTCATCCCAGGATTTGCCCTTGGGGACGAAATATCTAATGAACCTATGATTGTTCTCACATTCACCTTTTTCTTCAGGCGCTGATGGATGACAGTAGAAAATGTAGGTTCTTCTTTCACCTTTGTCATTGAATTCAATAGCGGCAGGATTTGAAAATTCCGACCCATTGTCTGTCAAAATTATCGGAAACAATTTTTTGAACTGATCATGACCCAGCACCTCATAGATATGATTGAAATAGTTTGTAACTGAGGCCGAATCGTTAAAATCGCGTTTTATGGCGATCATGAAAGAAGAATTGTTGAAGTGGAGGGTAAGCAAGCAGGCGCCACCCTTGGTTCCTTCGACACTGTCCATTTCAACTACGGCGACACTAGGGTGCTGTTCAATGAAACTCTGATAATCTTCATAGGTCCTACCTTCAAGGCATTTTTTGTCAACCTTGTATTGCTTGGATTTCTTCCTTCTAGGTGCAAACTTGACTTTTCGAGTAAGATCAATGTTACGGATATTTAAAATACAGGCATCAACCAAATTGTACAGAGTTTTTTCGCTAACCATCAGTTCATCTTTATGATTAATGAAAACGTGATGGATGGACTGATGCTTGTTTTTTACAAGATCACCGAGAATCGAGTTCAATCGTTCAATTTGAGCTTCATCAATAATAAATCCGGATCTTGATTCACTTAATCTAAGATCATGCTTTTTCTGAGCTGATTCGCTAAAATAGTAATGCTTTGACAATGGGCATTTGTGTTTGCTATCGCAGCTATTGCAGACATACGGTGCTTTCAACAACGTCGGGCAGGATTCTCTTTGGTATTTTGAACATTGAGTGACACATAACCCACAGAATTTGCACTTAATTTTTCTTCGTCGATTGCAAGTTTGACAAGCGAAGTTTTCGGAACAATCATATCGATTAATGCAGTCGTTGAAACCATAGCCAAACCTGCCAGTATTTTTAATTGTGAAATTACGCCTTACCTCTTTAGATATGGTAGTGCAGTCCTTGCCAAGTTGAATACCAATGGCTTTAAAAGAACAACCGCTATTAAGAGAATTCTCAATGATCTTGCGATCATCTAGAAGTAAATGTTTGTTTCTCATCAGAAACACTCCCTTCAATGGTTCAGGGAAATCTATACTTAAATTATACAGCTTCATATTTGTAAGGTTAAGTTCCATGTGAGTTTTGTATAAATTAATTCCACCCCTAAAATATACTGGGGTGGAATTTCAAATTACAATTAAATTTTTTCAATCTGTTAAGTAAAAACACTTGACAGTAATTCGGGGATATGATAAATTGATTGAGGATTAAGTGTGTCAAGTGAATTCACTTAACACCATAATTTAAAAATACAAGGAGGAAATATAGATGGCTGTAAAATTAAGATTAATGAGAATGGGTGCTAAAAGAGCTCCTTTCTATAGAGTAGTTGCTGCTGATTCAAGAGTTGCTCGTGATGGTAAATATATCGAGTTATTAGGAACTTATGATCCTACTAAAAAACCTGCTGCAGTGAAAATCGATGCTGAATTGGCATTAAAATGGTTATCAAACGGTGCTCAACCTACTGACACAGTTAAAAACCTTTTAGCTAACGAAGGTATCATGAAACAATTCGCAGATTCAAAACAAGGTAAATAATTATGAATTATGCCAAAATTCTTAAAACAATTGCAGAAGGTTTAGTTGAACAAAGCGATAAGCTTGATGTGCGCGAAATGCCTTCATTGGAAGAGGATACCGTGGTGCTCCACGTATATTCTTCTAAAGAAGATTTAGGAAAGCTGATTGGGCATAAAGGAGTAATTGCTAATTCTATCCGTCAGGTAATGTCGGTATGTGGTCGTTTGGACGACAAGAAATTAGATATTAAGTTTGAATCATATGAGTACTAAAAGTAGGTGTGAAAACATCTACTTTTTTTGGAGGTAATAATGGAAAAACTGAAAGTCGGGAAGATTTTAACGACACATGGATTAAAAGGGGAACTCAAAATCAAATCCAGTTCCGATTACGCGACGGAAAGATTCAAAAAAGGAGCCAAGCTCTTTTTGACTTTCAACAAGCGTGAAATGGAATTGGAGATCGCCACTTCAAGAGTCCACAAAGGTAATTATCTGGTGAGTTTTGTCGGATACCAGGACATCAATCTGGTCGAACAGTTCAAGGGAATCGATGTCTTCGGTTTGAAAGACGAGTCGTTGCTCGATGAAGATGAAATTTACTATGATGATCTGATTGGATGCAAAGTTGAAGACCTTGAAGGCAAGCTGCTTGGCGAGGTTACTGACATGATGGAAACCGCCGCCCATGACATCCTGATCATGAAATCAGTGAAAAACAAAAAGGTGATGATTCCTTATGTCGATGCTTTCATCAAGGAAATCGATTTGGATGAGGAATTGATCATAATCGAAAACATGGCAGGTCTTGTCGATGAAGATTGATATCCTGACCCTGTTTCCGGAGATGTTTGAAGGCTTTTTGAATACTTCGATTATCAAACGGGCGCTTGAAAACGGGGTGGCCGAGGTGAAATTGCATAATTTCCGGGAATTTTCCCACGACAAACACAAACATGTCGACGATACCCCTTATGGCGGTGGTCAGGGAATGGTGCTTCAGGTGGTTCCAATTGTCGAATGTCTCAAAAGCATCACGACTGACAGCAGTACCGTGGTTTTGATGTCACCTCAGGGAAGAACCTTCTCCCATCAGGTGGCGACCGAGTTTTCCAAACTTGAACATCTGGTCCTTATCTGCGGTCATTATGAAGGGTTTGATGAAAGAGTGCGCGATTATATCGATATGGAAGTGTCGATTGGTGATTATGTTCTTACCGGTGGCGAGCTGGGCAGCATGGTTATTGCCGATGCGACCATTAGACTGCTTGAAGGGGCGATTAGGCAAAGTTCTCACGAGGATGACTCATTTGCCAACGGCTTGCTGGAATATCCCCAATACACCCGTCCCTATGAATATGACGGCAACAAGGTTCCCGATGTCTTGATTTCCGGACATCATGAAAATATCCGCAAGTGGCGATTGTACAAATCGCTGGAAAAAACCTATAATTATCGTCCCGATCTGCTTGAAAAGATCGACTTGGACGCCGAACAGCGCAAAATGCTGGCTGAAATAATTGAAAAGAAAGAAAATTTCTAGTTTTTCTTGATTTATGACGTTATTTATGTAATAATGTTCAAGTCTTTTGAGACTGCAATAGTTCCGCTGGTTAATCGAATGAACTACCAAGACAAAATATGTTACGAGGAGAAACAAAATGAATTTACAAATTATTGATGAAATCACAAAAAAACAATTAAAAAATGATATCCCTCAATTCAAAGCTGGGGATAGCTTAAAAGTTTACGTTAAAATCCGTGAAGGAAACAAACAACGTATCCAGTTATTCGAAGGTGTATGTATTGCACGTCAAGGTAAAGGAATTTCTGAAACTTATACAGTTAGAAAAATTTCTTACGGTGTAGGTGTTGAAAGAACTTTCCCAGTTCATTCACCATTGATTGACAAAATCGAAGTAACTAAAGTTGGTAAAGTACGTCGTGCTAAATTGAACTACTTACGTGGTCTTTCTGGTAAAGCTGCTAGAATTAAAGAAGTTAGAAGATAATTTCAACAAGGAATGGGGAACCATTCCTTTTTCATTATCAAAGGAGGTAGGATTATGGCGAATATTCAATGGTATCCCGGCCATATGGCCAAAGCCAAACGGGAAATCAGCGAGAAACTCAAAATCATTGACATCGTAATCGAACTTGTCGACGCCCGCGCGCCGGTTTCTTCGAAAAACCCGATGTTCGACAAACTGATCAGCAACAAGCCCCGCTTGATTGTAATGACCAAAAAGGACATGGCCGATGAAAAAAGAGTCCGGTATTATGAAAACTATTATCGTGAACAAGGTTACCATGTCATCACGGTCAACCTGAAAAATTTCAATGAGTACAAGAAAATCATCAACCTTTCCAAGGACATCCTCAAGGATAAAATGGCCAAGGAAGCCCAGCGTGGCTTGCGTCCCCGTCCGATGCGGGCGATGGTAATTGGAATCCCGAATGTCGGGAAATCGACTTTTATCAACAAAATAGCAAAACGCAAGGCGACGATTACCGGAAACCGTCCGGGGGTAACCAAAGCCCAGCAGCTGATCAAAGTTGACAAGGACTTCGAACTTTTTGATACACCAGGAGTGCTGTGGCCCCGTTTCGATGATGAGACCACTGCACGAAACATTGCCATCATCGGTTCGATCAAGCAGCAGATTCTGCCACTTGACGACCTGTTTATCTATCTGATGGAGTATCTGGCGACCAACTATCCGGAAATCCTCAAGGAGCGATACAATCTGACTATCGATCTTGAGAGCGAATGGATTGAAAAAGCCTGCAAGGATATTGCCAGTGTCCGGAAAATCAAGCCGTTCAAAGGTGATGTCGATTACGACCGGGTGATGGAACTGGTTTTCAGTGAGATTAATGACGGATCAATCGGGAGGCTAAGTTTCGAATGATGCGCGAATACGAATGTAAATATCTTGAAGCAAACTATGACTACATCATCGGTCTTGACGAGGCCGGACGCGGTCCGATGGCCGGCGAGCTGGTAGTGGCAGGGGTGATGCTGCCCAATGATTATCAAAATGAGATGATCAATGACTCCAAAAAACTGACTGAACGGAGAAGAAATCTGCTTTTCGATGAAATCATTGAAAAAGCCCTGGCTTATCATATCGAAGTGATCAGCGTGGCCGATGTCGACAAACTCAATGTTTATCAGGCCAGCAAACTGGGCATGGAAAAATGCGTAGCGACCATTGCCCGTTCCAACACGTTCGTCCTTTCGGATGCAATGCCACTTGACGGCTGTGAGCATGAAGCCATCATCAAAGGCGACAGCAAATCGATTTCAATCGCCGCGGCCAGTATTCTAGCGAAAGTGACTAGGGACCGGCTGATGGCAGCGCATGGCAAAACCTATCCCGAATACGGATTTGAAAAACATAAAGGGTATGTCACCAAAGCCCATAAGGAAGCGCTGCACAGTCATGGGGTCTGTGCGATTCATCGCCGCAGCTTCAAACCGGTGATTGAACAACTGGAACTTGATAATAAAAGTAAATAACAATGGTTTCGCGTATATCGATAATAGGAGGTTATGGATATGCGCGAAATTTTACTTTACTTCGCCTTGAAATATGAAGGCGACTTCAAAAAAATCTACCGGGCACTCGAACATCATGAAAAAGTCGAGCCGGAAACCAAAAAAGAATTGATTTCCAAGGTCAAATCAAACTTTGTTACCATTATTGATGAGAATTATCCCCAAAAACTTAAAAATATCGATTGTCCGCCCTTTGTATTGTTCTATCACGGTGATTTGGGTTTATTGGATAGAAATACTGTCGCCGTGATTGGGATGCGTCAGCCTAGCGGATATGGCGCTCTGGCGGCTTCTCATTTTACCGCCAAGCTGGTCGAAGAAGGCTGGACAATCGTTTCCGGGATGGCCCGGGGGATTGATACCATTGCCCACAGCCAGACAATCAAATCACAGGGCCGTACCATTGCGGTACTGGGCTCGGGAATCAACTGTCCTTATCCAAAAAGTAATGGACAACTGTATCAAAATTTAAAAGAGTCTCAACTGGTCATCTCCGAATATCCTGATCTGACCAAGCCCCTGGCAATAAATTTTCCCAAGCGCAACCGGATTATCGCCGGGCTGGCTGACAAGATTCTGGTAGTCGAGGCCAAAGTCCGTTCCGGCACGATGATAACCGTAGGTTACGGTCTTGACCAGGGCAAGGATATCTATGCGATTCCGGGCCGTTTCAATGACAATTCAGGCACCAATCGCCTGATCCAGCAGGGGGCCGGACTGGTGGTAGAAGTCCGGGATCTAGTCGGGTGAATGAATTTTTTTATTTGACAAACTGAGAACTCTTGCTATTATAAATAGTACGGAGGTAAGTAAATGGGTAAAAAACTAGTTATAGTCGAATCTCCATCGAAATCTAAAACAATCGAACATTATTTAGGTTCTGATTATATAGTAACATCATCCAAAGGTCATATCCGCGACCTGGCCACTTCTGGCAAAGAAGGTCTTGGTGTGGATGTCGAAAATCATTTCGAACCTAAATATGTTGTTTCTCGAGGGAAAAAAGACACAGTAAAAGAATTGAAGAAAGTTGTCAAAGATACGGATTATGTCTATCTCGCAACCGATCCCGACCGTGAGGGGGAGGCGATTTCATATCACCTGGCTCAGGTCTTGGGAATCGATGTCGAAGAACAAAATCGGGTTGTTTTCAACGAGGTTACCAAAGATGCGGTAGTCAAAGCGCTGAACAATCCCCGTAAGATCGATATGGATCTGGTCCATTCTCAGGAAACCAGAAGGGTGCTTGATCGGATCATTGGTTTCAAGCTGTCAAAACTGCTTCAGCGTAAAATCAGATCGAAATCAGCCGGACGGGTACAGTCGGTTGCTTTGCGCCTGATTTGTGAGCGGGAACGCGAAATCGAAGCGTTCGTTCCTGAAGAGTACTGGCGTGTTATCGCGACCTTCAATGAACAGGATATCGAATTTCAAGGGGAATTGAACAGATACCAGGACAAGAAGTTGAAGATAACCAACGAAGAACAGGCGTTGGAAGTATATAATGCAATTGACAAGAAGTTCGAAGTGGCTCAAGTCAAGAAATCACGCCGTTCGAAAAAATCGAAACCGCCTTTCATCACTTCCACTTTGCAACAGGAAGCTTCCAGCAAGCTGAACATGAAGGCTAGAAGAACGATGTCGGTAGCTCAAAAACTGTATGAAGGGATCACCCTTGACGATGAGACTGTCGGTTTGATCACCTACATGAGAACAGATTCGATCAGACTTTCCGACAGCTTTATCGAGAGTGCCAACGACTTCATTGAAGACACTTATGGCAAAGACTATGTGGGAACAGTCAAAAAGTCCAAAAAGACTGAAAATGTCCAGGATGCCCATGAGGGGATCCGTCCGACTTCAGTGCTGCGGACTCCTGAATCAGTCAAATCGCATCTAAGCGTAGATGAATACAAATTATATTCATTGATCTACGCTCGGGCTCTGGCATCATTGATGGCACCGGCCAAATTCGATGCGACTAGAATCATTCTCAACAATAATGGTTACGAGTTCAACAGTTCCGGATCAGTTTTGAAATTCGACGGTTATTTGAAACTGTACGGACCATATGAAAACCAAAATGATGAAATTCTGCCCGAACTTGAAGAAAGTCAGACAATTGACAGTCAGTCAATTGAAAAGACCCAACACTTCACTAAACCGCCGGCACGTTTCTCGGAACCTCGTCTGATCAAGACGCTTGAGGAGTTGGGAATCGGTCGTCCAAGTACTTATGCGACGATTATCGATACCATTCAGGCCCGCGGTTATGTCAAGGTTGAAAACAAAGCGTTCTTCCCGACTGAAAGCGGATTGCTGACCAATGATAAATTGACCGAATATTTCAATGACATCATCAATGTCGAATATACCGCGTCAATGGAACATGAACTTGATGAAATCGCCGAAGGTGAAAACGAGTACGAAAAAACCCTGCGGATTTTCCTGGATCGTTTCCAACCGCTGGTTGACAATGCCTATGAGAAAATGGAAGTCATCCCGCCAAAGAAAACCGGAGAAAAATGTCCGCAATGCGGTCATGACTTGGTTGAACGGAATGGCCGTTATGGAAAATTCGTGGCTTGTGAAAACTATCCGGAATGCAAATACATCAAAAAAGAACCGGTTGAAGTTGAAGAGACCGGTGAAGAGTGTCCGCAATGCGGATCGAAAATGATTTTCAAGACTGGAAGATTTGGCAAGTTTGAAGCTTGTTCGAACTATCCGGACTGCAAATATATCAAAAAGAAAGCCCGGGTAAAACAAGAACCGGTGATGACAGATGAGAAGTGTCCTAACTGTGGTGCTCCGATTGTGATCAAACAGGGACGATTTGGCGAATTCAAAGCTTGCTCAAATTATCCGGAATGCAAAACAATCATAAAGTAATTATGATTGTTTTTTTATAGGAGAAAGAAAATGGAAAAATATGTAAATGTGATTGGAGCCGGTCTTGCCGGTGTCGAAGCCAGCTACCAGCTTGCCAAAAGAGGTATCAAGGTTAGACTTTATGAAATGCGTCCGGTAAAATCAACCCCGGCCCATTCAACTGATTATTTCGGAGAACTGGTTTGCTCCAATTCGCTGCGCGGTGACAACCTTTCCAATGCCGTGGGAGTTTTGAAACGGGAAATGGAGATGCTTGATTCCATCATCATCAAAACCGCCCGCAAGCATTCCGTCCCAGCCGGAGGGGCTTTGGCAGTCGATCGTGACGAGTTCGCCAAAGAATTGACCCAACTTATCAATGACCATGAAAATATTGAAGTCATCCATGAGGAAGTTACCGAAATTCCTGAAGGACCGACCATCATCGCGTCGGGACCGTTGACTTCATCGAAACTGGCTGAAGCCATCGCCGCCAAAATCGGCAGTGACTATTTCTATTTCTTTGATGCGGCTGCCCCGATTGTCAACAAGGACAGCATCAATTTCGATATTGCCTACTACAAATCGCGTTATGACAAAGGTGATGGAGAATATATCAACTGTCCGATGAACAAGGAACAGTTTGAAGCTTTCTATCATGAACTGATCAATGCCCAAGTGGTCAAACCCAAAGAATTCGAAGAAAAATTCTTTGAAGGGTGCATGCCGTTTGAAGAGATTGCCCGCCGCGGGGAACAGACATTGTTATTTGGTCCGATGAAACCGGTTGGACTGACGGCTCCCGATGGAACCCGTCCTCATGCAGTTGTTCAGCTCCGTCAGGACAATGCTCAGGCAACCCTTTACAATATCGTCGGTTTCCAGACTCATCTGACCTGGCCGGAACAAAAACGGATCATCCAGATGATTCCCGGACTGGAAAATGCGACTTTCGTCCGCTATGGCGTGATGCACCGCAACAGTTATATCTGTTCACCCAAGTATCTGGAAAAAACATACCGTCTCAAAGGTGAAAACGAGCTGTATCTGGCAGGACAAATCACCGGAGTCGAAGGTTATGTCGAATCAACCCAGTCCGGACTGGCGGCTGCTTTGAACATGTACAACCAATTGAACCAAAAAGAAGCGATTGTCTTCCCACAAGAAACTGTGATGGGAGCACTTGCCCATTACATCACCAATGCTTCAAGCGAAGATTTCCAACCAATGAAAGCCAATTTTGGCATCATCAAGGATCTTGAAGTCCGTGTCAAAAAGAAGCTGCGCAAGGAAGCGTATGCATCTCGGGCTCTTGAAGTGATGGCCGAGTTTGTCAAAGACCATGAACTCGCATGATTACCAGAATGAATTTCTGGAATACCTGACCCACGAAAAGGGTTATTCGCAAAAGACAATCGAATCATATCATCGCGAAACCAGGGAGTTTCTCGATTACTGCGCCAGAGAGACTGTAGAACTCGATGAAGTCGACTATCAGTTTGTCCGGGGGTATCTGGTTTATCTTAGTGATAAGAAACTGAAAAAATCCAGCATCAACCACCGCCTCTCGGTCCAACGTTCGTTTTTCAACTATCTGACCAGACAGGATTATCTTGGTGACAATCCGTTCACTTTGATTGATTCGCTCAAAACACCCCGGCGCAATCCTCATTTTCTCTATCAAGAGGAGATGGACGGACTTCTTGATAGTCTCAAGACAACCACCGATTTGGAAAAGCGCAACCAGGTGATGCTTGAAGTTCTTTACGCCTGTGGATTGCGGGCTAGTGAGCTGGTGGGCCTGGAAATCCAGGACCTTGATTTTGCCAATGGTCTGATGGCGGTTGTGGGGAAGGGGGACAAGCAGAGGTTTGTACCTCTTAATGACCATATCCAGGGATTGCTCGAAGAATATCTGCGATTTGTCCGTCCGGCTCTGCTGGTAAGCTGTGACACCAATCATTCCTATGTCTTTGTCAACCGCCTGGGCAATCAACTAACCACCCGGGGCTTGGAAAAGATTGTTTTGAAAATCGGGAAGGAGTTCGATTCGACCAAACGGCTCCATCCTCATATGTTCCGTCATTCCCTGGCGACCCACTTGCTTGATAGCGGGGCAGATATCCGCTTTGTCCAGGAACTGCTGGGCCACGAAAACCTCTCGACCACCCAGGTTTATACCCACGTATCCAAGGAACATTTAAAAGAAATCTATCTTAAAAGCAATATCCGAAATAAACAGGGAGATTAATCAACTTTTCCTTGTAACTTGTTTTGATTCATGCTATCATATCTACGGTATTTAAAATACACACATTATGGATTCGTTTGTCCAGTGCCAGAAAGGTTGCTTTTTGGTGACATACGTTCGAAGTAATGGAGGAAAAAACAAAGGAGGACGAAGTTACATGTCAGTAATTTCAATGAAAAAATTATTAGAAGTCGGTGTTCATTTCGGACATCAAACAAAAAGATGGAACCCAAAAATGGCTCCATACATCTTTACATCTCGTAACGGGATCTACATTATCGATTTACAAAAATCAACTAAAAAAATCGACGAAGCTTACAAAGCATTAAACGAAATCGCTGCTAAAGGCGGAAAAGTTTTATTCGTTGGTACTAAAAAACAAGCTCGTGAAGCAATCGCTGAAGAAGCTGTACGTTCAAACTCTTTCTTCGTAAATTCACGTTGGTTAGGTGGAACTTTAACAAACTTCAAAACTATCCAAAAAAGAATCAAAAGATTAATCGAACTTGAAAAAATGGAAGAAGACGGAACTTTCGAAGTTCTTCCTAAAAAAGAAGTAATCTTATTACGTAAAGAAGCTGCTAAGTTAGAAAAGAACTTAGGTGGTATCAAAGAAATGAAAGGTTTACCAGCGGCTATGTTCGTGGTAGATCCAAAAGCTGAACACAACGCAGTTGCAGAAGCAAAAATCTTAGGAATCCCTGTATTCGCTATCGTTGATACAAACTGTGATCCTGATGAAGTTGATTTCGTAATCCCTGCAAACGATGACGCTATCCGTGCAGTAAGATTAATCACTGCTGCTATGGCTGATGCTGTTTGTGAAGCAAACAATGAACCAACTACAGTAGCTTACGCTAAAGAAGATGATGAAAAAGAAGTAACAATGAATGATGCTGTTTCATCAGTAGAAAATAGCCGTAGACGTCCAAAAAGAACACCAAGAAACAAAGCTGGTGGCGGAAATTACCGTAGAAACAACAATAATAGACCTAAAAGCAATTAGTTCAGTCTGACTAGTTCATATTTGTTGTAGGAATAAATGTTTTCAAAGAGAAAGACTAAACTTTCTCTTTTTTATAAAAGGATAGGAGAATATAATAATGGCAATTAGTGCAAAATTAGTAAAAGAATTACGTCAAAAAACTGGTGCAGGGATGATGGACTGCAAAAAAGCTTTAGAAGCTTGTGATGGTGACATCGAAGCATCATTTGACTGGTTAAGAGAAAAAGGGATCGCGAAAGCTGCTAAAAAAGCTGACCGTATCGCTGCTGAAGGATTGACTGCATTCGTAGTAGACGGAAACGTTGCTGCTATGGTTGAAGTAAACTCAGAAACTGACTTCGTTGCTAAAAATGATGAATTCATCAACTTAGTTAAAAAAATCGCAGAAATCGTTGCTGCAAACAAACCAGCTGACCTTGAAGGAGCATTGGCTATCGACGTAGAAGGAAAAGACCTTGCTACATTCATCGCTGAAGCTTCAGGAAGAATCGGGGAAAAATTATCTTTCCGTAGATTCACTGTTATGGAAAAAGCTGCTGAAGAAGCATTCGGAGCTTACTCTCACATGGGTGGTAAAATGACTGCTTTAGTAAAAGTAACTGGTGCTAATGACGAAGTTGCTCGTGATGTTGCTATGCACGTTGCTGCATCAAATCCACAATACATCGACAGCACTGCTATCCCTGCTGAAGTATTGGAACACGAAAAAACTGTATTATTAGCTCAAGCTCAAGAAGAAAACGCTAGTGCTGCAAAACCTAAACCTGAAAACATCATCGAAAAAATGGTTGAAGGTCGTTTGAACAAAAACTTGAAAGCTATCTGTTTAGTTGATCAAGAATTCATCAAAAACCCAGACCAAACTGTTGCTCAATACTTAAACGGTGGTAAAGTCGTTGAAATGAGCCGTTTCGAAGTTGGAGAAGGTATCGAAAAGAAAGTTGAGAACTTTGCTGAAGAAGTAGCTGCTCAGCTGAAAGGATAAAAGACACACTAACACTGTGTCTTTTTTTAGGAAATGCATATGAAATACAATCGAGTTTTATTGAAAATAAGCGGTGAAGCGTTGGCTGGTGAAAACGGAACTGGAATTGATGCCAAAACTGTTGAAAACATCGCCAAACAGATCAAAGATGCCAAAGATTTGGGGATTGAAATCGCCATTGTCTGCGGTGGGGGAAATATCTGGCGTGGTAAAGTCGGTTCCGACATGGGAATGGAACGTTCTACTGCCGATTACATGGGAATGCTGGCAACCGTGATGAACGGTCTGGCTGTCCAAAACGCTCTGGAACAAATCGGAGTTGAAACCAGAATGCAAACTGCAATCGAAATGCGTCAGATTGCGGAACCTTTCATCCGTCGTCGTGCGGTTCGTCACTTGGAAAAAGGGCGCGTTGTTATTTTTGGAGCCGGAACCGGTTCACCATTCTTCACAACTGATACGACTGCATCACTTCGGGCAGCTGAAATCAACGCTGATGTGCTGTTGATGGCCAAAAACGGGGTTGACGGCGTATATTCGGCTGATCCTAAAGTTGATCCGACAGCTCGTCGCTATGAGGAAATCACTTACAATGAAGTTATCAACAAAGAATTGCAAATCATGGATCAGACTGCAATCACTCTTTGTAAAGACAACAGCATTGACATTTGTGTTTTTAACATGCAGGAAGAAGGCAATATTGCCAAAGCCTGTGATGGAAAAAAAATTGGTACTATAATATATCGAGGTGAATAACTATGATTGACATGATTATCGAAGATGGGAAAGACAGAATGATCAAAGCGATTGATGCATTCAACCGTGATTTGGCAACAATCCGTACCGGAAGAGCCAATCCAAGCATGCTTGATCGTGTAAACGTGAATTATTACGGGGCACCTACTCCAATCAACCAAGTTGCCAGTGTCAAAGTGGTTGAAGGACGTCAGTTGCTTGTAAAACCTTACGATGCATCTGCTCTTAAAGATATCGAACATGGTATCTTCGAAGCGAATCTTGGTCTGACTCCGCAAAATGACGGAGATGTTATCAGAATCAATGTTCCACCATTGACTGAAGAACGTCGTAAAGAATATGCTAAAGACGTTTGGAAATTCGCAGAAAATGCCCGCGTGGCTTTGCGTAATATCCGTCGTGATTGCAACAATGAACTTAAAAAATTGGATGTGTCGGAAGATGACATCAAATATGGACAGGATGAAATCCAAAAATTGACTGACAAATATGTCAAAGAAATTGACGAACTTGGAAAAGTCAAAGAAAAAGATCTTCTTACTGTATAATCACACTACCCGTAAATCGGGTAGTTTTTTATTTATTTTGAAGCGTATTTATGGTAAAATGTCGTAAGCGAGGTGGAAATAATGTTTTTTAAAAAACGCAAAAAAATTAACGATAAAATTCGATTACAGAAAATTCCGCAACATATTTCTTTTATCATGGACGGCAATGGCCGGTGGGCCAAACAAAGGAATATGCCACGGACTTTCGGACATCATGAAGGCATTAAAACAATCAGGAATATCGCTCTGGAATGCAATCGTCTCGGGGTCAAAGCAATGACTGTCTACGCTTTTTCAACCGAAAATTTCTCGCGTCCCGAGAAGGAAGTCCAGTTCATTTTCAAGCTTCCGGTCGAGTTTTTTGATACCTATCTCAAGGAACTTGAAGAAAACAATGTCAAAATCGCCCTGATTGGCCATCTTGACCAGGCTCCTCAAGCAACCCAGGATATCATCAACCGGGCTATCGAAAGAACCAAAGACAACACCGGACTGGTGCTTTGTTTCGCCTTTATCTACGGGGGACGTGATGAAATTGTGGCCGCGGCCAAACAACTGGCTGATGATGTAAAAAGCGATCACGTCGCTTTGGAGAGCGTTGATGAGAATCTTTTCAATAGCTACTTGATGACCAAAGATTTGCCTGAATGCGATCTGATGATCAGAACTTCAGGGGAACAGCGCCTGTCAAACTTCATGTTATGGCAGCTGGCATACGCCGAATTCATTTTTACCGATACTTACTGGCCGGATTTTGATAAAGAAATCCTCCGTCAATGTTTATTGGAGTATCAATCTCGTGACAGACGTTTTGGAGGATTAAGCTGATGAGAAGTCGAATTATTACTGCGGCCATACTATTATTTGTAGCCGGGCCGATTTTATATTACGGAGGACATTTTTTCAATTTTTTAATGATGGCGATTGTGATTATCGCCGGTTATGAAATGGTGCATATCGCCACCAGACCAAGATTCAAATTCTATCTTTATCCCTTGATGATGGTGTTTTTGGGCATCGGATTCCTCTTTTATTCAATGACCGTAAGAGTCGATGTATCATATTTTCTGATTTTACTGCTGGTACTGGCATTCAGTGCCATGCTTGACGACACGCTTGATCTAACCAGAGTATGTTACCTGTTTTTTGCCGGAGTCCTGGTATTTTCGGGACTTCATTATTTCTACCATCTTCGAATGGACCTGGGCATCGAATATGTCATCTTCCTGATGTTGGCGACATATGGCTGTGATACCGGGGCTTATTTTGCCGGAATGAAGTTTGGTAAAAACAAACTGATTCCGCAGATTTCACCGAAAAAAACCATTGAAGGTTCAATCGGGGGAATGGCTTTGGGGTCATTGATGGCACTGGGATACGGATATTATGTCGGGATTCTTCCCAACAATCCAGGACTTTTGTTTGCCTGCTTCTTTTTGACGGTTACCAGTCAGATCGGTGATTTGACGTTCTCATATATCAAACGGGAGTTCAATGCCAAGGATTTTTCAAATCTGCTTCCAGGACATGGGGGGATACTCGATCGGATCGATTCGCTCGTTTTGAATTCCATCGTTTTGGGACTGATTATGTGGGGAATAAAATAAGGAGATTATATGGATTCTTTATTAAATATTATTGTATTTGTACTTGTTCTAGGTTCAATCATCTTCATTCATGAACTCGGGCATTTCATGGTGGCCAAACTTTTTGGGGTCTACTGTGCTGAGTTTGCACTGGGGATGGGACCTAAGATTTTAAGCAAAAAGGGCAAAGAAACTGAATACTGCCTGCGGGCGCTGCCAGTCGGAGGATTTGTGGCGATGTATGGTGAAGTCGACCAGGAAGACAACGAAGTCTTCAAAGGGGTCGATCCCAGCCGCAGTCTGAAAAATATCAAAACCTGGCAAAAGGTAGCGGTCATGCTGGCAGGAGTCATCATGAACTTTATCATGGCTTTTGTGATCATCTTCACTGTTTATTCGACCCAACCATCGATTGTCGATGTGCCGGTTATCGGTTCGGTGGTGGCGGAATATCCAGCCAGTGAAGCCGGGCTTCAAGCCGGAGATGAAATTTTGAGCGCGACTGTCGGTGAGGATGCCATTGCTCCGGAAACTTACCAGGAACTGGTCGGATTCATTCAATCCTACGAGAACAACGGAACTGATTCGCTGGCGGTGGATTTCACTTATCTTCGCGATGGAAATGAAGATGCAACTACAGTCAATGCCGTTTTCAATAACGATACCGGGGTCTACCAGCTTGGTATCAATGCCTTGACGCAAAAACTGTCACCAATCGAGGCATTTACTGCTTCAGGTGGTAGATTATGGTACATCTCGACCATGGTTCTCGATACCTTTGGTCGAATCATAACCGGGGATACCCATACGATTTCCCAAGTTTCAGGACCGGTTGGAATTTTCAACATCACATCCCAGGTAAGAGCTCAGGGATTTACGGAACTGATGATGGTGGTGGCGCTGCTTTCGGCCAATATCGGAGTATTCAACTTGCTTCCGATTCCAGGTTTGGACGGATCCCAGGTTATTTTCGCTTTGATTGAAAAGGCGATTGGGCGAGAAATACCAATCAATGTCCGTTACGGACTTCAGCTTGTCGGGCTGGCGTTGGTGTTCGGCTTGATGATTTTCATCACTATCAACGATATTTCAAAATTGTTTAATTAAAGGGTATATCCCTTTTTTTAATAGGAGGTTAAAAATGAAAGACAAGATACACGTACTGCTTGAACAACTAAAAATCGATGGGAAGGTTGATGCCCTCTACAGCGCAATGCTTAGTCGGGTTTATGTCGATCAGGAAAATAATTTCCAGTTCTTCATTTCCAGTGAAAAACTGCTGCCTTTCGATGAATATTTCAAATTGAATTCCCATCGGGAAAATTTCCCGTATCCGGTCAAGTTCGAGTTCGAGTGTGTTAACGAGGATTATGACAAGCGCAATCTGGAGTTGTATCTGGGTTATTTCATTAATGAATTCTCAGCCGAGTTTCCATCATTTTCAAACCTTTCGTTGAAGAATATTGAAATCAAGGACTCGATTAGAGTCAAACTGTTCAATGAATTGATTCTGGATCAGTCTCAGGCAGTTGGCGGTTTTTTCAAGGACCGGGTTAAGGCGGCTGGAATCAGCTTGCCGGTGGAGTTTGTCCTCGATGTTCAGGACCAGGATTACCAAGAGCTGATCAAGGAGATGACAGCACCTATCGAAGTAAAAGCAGTAATTCAACCCCGACAGGAAGAGGCTCCGGCCAAACCGGCTCGCAAGAATTACTACAGTTATTCGCAAAAAAATGCCACCAAATACCGGCTTGATGAAATCAACGCCGGAACGATGGAACCAAATGTTGTCATCGAGGGTTATATCTTCGCCGTTGAAGAAATCTCTACCCGTAAGGGAACCAAGATCCAAACTTTGAAAATAACCGATTATACGTCTTCGATTATCGTCAAATGGTTTGAAAACAAAAGCAATTCGGAATCGATGAAGGTTCTTTCCAAAGGCAAGGTTTGGGTTCAGGTTTTCGGTGAGGTTCGCTACGATGATTTTGCCAAGGAGACTATCATCTTCGCCAAGAATATCGAAATCATCAAATCACCCAAACCCCGCGAGGACCTGGCTAAAACCAAAAGGGTCGAACTGTCGGTTCATTCAAAAATGTCGGCTATGGATGCGGTATCCGAAGCAAGTGAATATATCAGCAGGGCAATTTCGTGGGGCCACTCGGCGATTGCAATCACCGATCGTGCCAATGTTCAGGCCTTTCCGGAATGTCAAAGTGCAGCCCGGGACAAGATCAAGATTCTCTACGGGGTTGAGTTCAATATGTACGATCCGGAATTCACGATTGTCCATAATGTCCAAAACATGTCGATTGAAGATGCGACTTATGTATCATTCGATTTGGAGACCACCGGTCTTTCAGTTGTTCATGATGGCATCACCGAATTTGGAGCGGTCAAGATTCGCAACGGTGAGGTTGTCGACCGTCTGCAGTTCTTCGTCAATCCTCAAAAACCGATTCCCAGCCAGATCTCCCAGCTGACCAACATTACCAATGCGATGGTCAAGGACGAGATGCCAATCGAACAGCGGCTGGAACAGATTCTCGAGTTCTTCGGTGACGCGATCCTGGTAGCTCATAATGCACCGTTTGATATCGGCTTTTTAAACGAAGCCTTGATGCGAAATGGCTACAGTAAAATCGTCAATCCGGTGATAGATACCCTGAACTTGTGCAAGGCTTATCTAAAATCAATGAAGTCTTATCGGCTGGGACAATGCTGTCGGGTTTTTAGAATCACATATGATGACGGGGTAGCCCATCGGGCTGATTATGATGCCGAAGTTCTGGGACATCTGCTCAATGTTTTGCTCCATCAGTTCATGCAAAGCGGCAAATACAATCTCGAGGATATTGCCGCCATCGAAGTCAAAAACCTCAACAAGCTGGCATTCGCCAATCCGATGAGTGCGATTGCCCTGAACAAAGATGGGCTTAAGAACATGTTCAAGGCGGTCAGTGAGTCGAATACGATTTATCTTCATGGAACGGCCCGGATTCCTCAAGACCGGTTGGAGTTCTATCATGAGGGAATCCTTTATGGTTCCGGTCCCTTCAATTCGAATTTGTTCGAAGCGGCTTTGAATAAAAGTGATGAACAACTCTACAAAGCGATGCAGTTCTATGATTACATCGAAATCAATCCGCTGGAGGATTATTATCATATTGTCGACCGGGGTCGGCTTGCTTCAATGGATGATGTCAAAAAATCAATTTTGCGGGTAATCAAGATGGCCGATGAGCTCGGCAAAATCGTCGTGGCCACCGGAGATGTCCATTTTCTCGATCAAAAAGACAAACTCTTCCGGGATGTGTTCATCTCGAATCCTTCTATCGGGCTCAACCACCGGGCTCACTACCTTTGTGCCCGTGGCCGTCCCGACGCCTGGACTCCTAATCAGATGTTTAGAACCACTGATGAAATGCTTGAAGCGTTCAAGTGGCTGGGTGAAGATTTGGCCTACAAACTGGTTGTTGAAAACACCAACTACATCGCCAGTCTCACTGAAGTGATCAAACCGGTTCACGACAAGCTGTTCACCCCGAAAATCGAAGGAGCCGATGAGAATCTCACCAAGATATGTTATGATACCGCCCATGAAATTTACGGAGAAAATCTGCCCGAAATCGTCGAAAAGCGGTTGGAAAAAGAACTTAACAACATCATCAAACACGGATTCGGAGTTATTTATTATATCTCCCATCTGCTGGTAAAAAAATCCAATGAGGATGGTTATCTGGTAGGTTCGCGGGGATCGGTCGGTTCTTCGTTTGTTGCGACGATGTCGAACATCACCGAAGTTAATCCGCTGCCGCCGCATTATGTCTGTTATCATTGCAACTACAGTGAATTCATCGAGGATGGCAGTGTTGCTTCCGGTTATGACCTGCCTGACAAGAAATGTCCGGTTTGTGGCCAGAATCTCAAAGGTGAGGGCCACAATATCCCGTTTGAAACCTTCCTGGGATTCAATGCCGACAAGGTTCCTGATATCGATTTGAACTTCTCGGGTGAATACCAGCCTCAGGCGCATGAATTCACCAAAGAGATCTTCGGCGTTGACAATGTCTTTAGAGCTGGAACCATCTCGACCGTTGCCGCCAAAACCGCTTATGGCTATGCCAAAGGTTATGCCGAACTGCTTGGCAAGGAAGACGACATCCGTTCGGCTGAACTTGAACGGATTGCCCAAGGCTGTCAGGGTGTCAAACGGACTACCGGACAGCATCCCGGGGGAATCATCGTTATTCCTAACTATATGGATGTTTACGACTTTACGCCGATTCAGTTTCCGGCTGATGATCTCAAGGCTGCTTGGCGAACCACCCATTTCGACTTCCATGCCATCCATGACAATGTCCTGAAACTCGATATCCTAGGTCATGTCGATCCGACCGTTATTCGGGCTTTGCAGGATCTTACTGGAATCGATCCCAAAACGATTCCAACCAATGATGAAAAAGTAATGAAACTGTTTACCAGCACTGAAAGTCTGGGAATCGATCTTTCTTATATCAATGTCCATTCAGGCGTGCTGGGACTGCCGGAGTTTGGAACTTCATTCGTTCGGGGAATGCTCAAACAGACCCAACCGAATAACTTCAATGACCTCGTCATCATTTCAGGTCTGTCGCATGGTACCGACGTCTATCTTGGCAACGCTGAAAAGCTGATCAAGGAGGGGACCTGTACCCTTTCTGAGGTAATCGGGTGTCGTGATGATATCATGACTTATCTGATCGACAAACAATTGCCTAACAAGGATGCCTTCGATATCATGGAGTGTGTCCGTAAAGGGAAATCGCCGAAGGTCTTCCCGGAGAAAAACTATGAACAGCTGATGAAGGATCACAATGTTCCGCAATGGTATATTGATTCTTGTAAGAAAATCAAGTACATGTTCCCCAAAGCCCATGCGGTTGCCTACGTATTATCGGCAATCAGGGTGGCTTGGTGGAAAGTGTATTACCCTCGTGAATATTATGCAGTTTACCTGTCGACCCGCTGTGATTTCTTCGAAATCGATACGATGGTCAATGGCAAGGATGCCATCATCAAACGGCATAATGAGATTGCCGAACTGAAATCATCCAATCAGGCTTCAAACAAGGAAATCGGTCTGTATGACATGTTTGAAATAGCTTTGGAAATGATTGAACGGGGTTATCATTTGAATCCTGTCAGTCTCAAATATTCATCGGCTGACCGCTTTATCCTGGACCCTGAAGACGAGATGGGGATCATTCCGCCATTTAGTGCCATTGATGCGCTGGGAGCCAACGTGGCCAAGACTGTGGTCGAGGCCCGCAGCCATGGTGATTTCATCTCGAAAGAGGATGTTATCAAAAGGACCAAACTGAACAATTCACATGTAAAAACACTTGAGAACATGGGTGTTTTCGGTAATCTCCAAGAACGAAATCAAATGAGTCTTTTTTAACGGTTTTTACCATTATATTTATGATTTGTGTTGATTAATAAATGCCAATATGTTATTATACATCTAGTGAATAAAATGCGCGAGTGGGGAAACCCACTCTTTATTATTGAAAAGAGGTGAGTTTTTATGAGTTTATTGGACAATATCACATCAATGATAAGTGATATTCTCGAAGAGAATGATGTTTATCTGGATGATATCGAATATGAAAAAGAAAACAACGATTATTTCCTGCGTATTTTCATTGAAAAAAATGACGGTTCTTTGGATATGGATACCTGCGTAGCCGTATCGGAAGCTATTTCCCTTCGTCTTGACGAAAAAGACCCGATCAAAGACGAGTATTATTTGGAAGTGTCTTCTCCAGGTGTTGAGAAACCCTTGAAAACATTTGAAGCTGTAAGTAAAAATGTCGGCTCTTATATCTACGCGAAATTCAACAACCCGGCTAGCGGGATGGACGAAATCGAAGGCACAATCAAAAGCGTCGATGAAGACCAGAATATCGTGTTTGAATACTTAGTTAAAAATATCAAGAAAAAATGTACTGTAAACTATGATAATATCAAGTTTATCCGATTAGCTGTTAAATTTTAGGAGGAAGTATGGCTAGTAAAAAATTTATGAATGCATTGAATGCATTGTGTGAAGAAAAAGGAATCGAACAAGACGTCTTCTTAAGCATGCTTACTGAGGCAATTGAGAAATCATATAAGAAAATTTATCTGAACCCCGAAGCCAATGTGCGAGTGGAAATCAATGCCAAAACCGGGCAGTTCAGACTGTTTGAAATCCGAAAAGTTGTTTACAACCTTGAAGATGAAGATATCGAAGTTTCCCTGGATGAAGCTCACGAAATCGATGAGAACTACAAAGTAGGTGACATCATCGAAACTGAAATCGATGTTGATATCATTTCTCGTCTGGCGGCCAACCAAGCCAAACAGCTTTTCAGACAAAAAATCCGTGAAACGGAAAAAGAAGCTCTTTATGAAGAGTTCCATGATAAAAAAGACGAAATCCTGACTGGGACGATTGAACGGGTGGAGCCACGCTTCGCAATTGTTCAAATCGGTAAAATCGGAGCTTTCCTTTCAAAAAACAACCAAATCCCAAATGAAGAGTTGGTTGAAGGAAACAAACTTAAAGTCTATGTCAGCGAAGTTGACCGCGACACTAAAGGGACTCATCTGATTGTTTCCCGTACTGATCCGAATTTCGTTAAACGTCTTTTTGAACTTGAAGTTCCTGAAGTATTCGACGGCCTGGTTGAAATCAAATCAGTTGCCCGTGAAGCAGGGGACCGTTCAAAAATCGCGGTTTATTCAAGTGATGACAACATTGATCCAATCGGTTCATGTGTCGGACCTCGTGGTTCCCGTGTCAAAAACGTGGTTGAAGAACTTAACGGTGAGATGATCGACATTGTCGAATGGTCTAACGATCCGGTAACATTCATCACCAACGCTTTGGCGCCAAGTGATGTTACATCGGTTCTTTTCGACGAACAAAATCACAGTGCCACTGTTATCGTGCCGGATAACCAACTTTCATTGGCTATCGGTAAACGAGGACAAAATGCGCGTCTGGCAGTTCATCTGACCGGATGGAAAATCGATATCAAATCATTGACAGAAGCCAACGAGATGGGACTGTTTGCCAAAGCGGCTCAAAAACAGGATGAATTCTACAATGAATTCGAAGAATTGATGATGGAAACTGAAACAACTGAAGAAGTGGCTCAAGAAGTCGCTCAAGAAGCAGTCGATGAACCAGTGGAAGTTGGGGTTGAAACACCAGCTGCTACTCCAGTATCAGAAACACCAGCTGAAGAAGCGGAACCGGCTAAGGAAGTCAAAGTAACTCGTAAACCTCCGGAAAAACGTAAACAGCTTAATGTTGAACAATCTGAACTTCTTCAACAATTGGCTTCGCACCAGGATGAAATCGGTCTAGGTCAATGTGAAGAAAAAGCGGTTGTCATTATCGAAGAAGAAGATGGAAATGAAGATTATGAGTATGATAGCAAATACGATGAAGACATCGACTATGATGCTTATGACGAATACTACGACTAAGGAGAATTTCTATGCGTAAGGTACCGTTGAGAAAATGTGTGGCTACCGGTGAACAACTTCCCAAACAGGAATTGATCAGGGTTGTCAAAAGCAAGGAAGGCGAAGTTAGCGTCGATCCAAGCGGAAAGAAAAACGGCCGTGGTGCGTACCTCAAACGTTCCCTCGAAGCAATTGAAATCGCCAAGAAAAAGCGCAGTCTCAACCGGGCTCTTTCTTGCGAAATTCCTGAAGAAGTATATGAGGAATTGAAAAAATATGCCAATGGATAACCAGATCAAAGGGACGCTTGGATTATGTGCTCGGGCAAGAAAATTATCTACGGGATCGACATTGATTGAAGATATCCGTAAACAGAGAGTGTTTTTTGTGATTATCGCTACCGACGCTAGTGATAATACTAAAAAGAAAATTAGCGACAAATGTAAGTTTTACAACATAGAGTATGTAGAAAAATATCAAAGCGAGGAAATTTCAAATGCGATAGGTAAAGCTAATCGAATGGCAGTTGGAATTATGGATAAGGGATTCTATGCTAAAATAAAAAAAGAAATGGGTAGGTGATATTATGGCTAAAGTCAAGAAGAATCGAAACACACATAATAAACGGGGAGGAAAAGGTAAAAAAAGTGCCGCTCCTAAAAAACTGGAACCACAATTGGTTGACGGTTTCATCGTTTATGAAGATGGGATTACTGTAAATGATTTGGCGGCTAAAGTTGGTCAGCAACCAGCTGCAGTAATTAAGATTTTATTCTTACTGGGAATCATGGTAACAATCAATACTACTTTAAGCGATGAACAAGTTGAATTGATCTGCTTGGAATATGGCTTCGAGTGTAAAAAAGAAGTCAAAGTGGATGAAAATAATTTTGAAGAATTCATTGAAGAAGATAATGAGGAAGATTTGGTTCCTCGTTGTCCGGTAGTAACTATCATGGGTCACGTCGATCATGGTAAGACTACATTATTGGATACAATTCGAAAAACCGCAGTAGCCGAAGGCGAAGCTGGGGGAATCACTCAACATATTGGTGCTTATCAAGTTGAAGTAGACGGTAAAAAAATTACATTCCTGGATACACCGGGCCACGAAGCCTTCACGGCGATGCGTGCTCGTGGAGCTCAGGTTACCGATATCGTAATTATCGTCGTAGCAGCTGACGATGGGGTTATGCCTCAAACAAAAGAAGCGATCGACCATGCCAAAGCGGCAGGAGTACCGATCGTGGTTGCTGTAAACAAGATTGACAAGGAAGGCGCAGATGTCGACCGAATCAAAGGTGAGATGTCTGAAGAAGGCCTGATGCCTGAAGACTGGGGTGGCGACACAGTTTACTGTGAAATCTCAGCTAAAATGAACATCGGGATCGAAGACTTGTTGGAAACTCTGACAGTAGTAGCTGAATTGCAGGATTACAAAGCCAATCCAAAACGTCTGGCTTATGGTACTGTAATCGAAGGTCGTCTTGACAAAGGACGTGGACCGGTAGTTACTTTGCTGGTTGAAAACGGAACTTTGAAATCGGGAGATCCGATTGTTGTCGGAACTACTTTCGGACGGGTTCGTCAGATGGTTGATGATCGTGGAAAGATCATCAAAACCGCTTTGCCGGGAACTCCAGTTGAGATTACCGGACTTAATGATGTACCGGTAGCCGGAGACCGTTTCAAAGCCTTTGATTCAGAGAAAAAAGCTCGTTCAATCGGGGAAACTCGTCTTAAAGCGAAACAGGAAGAACAACGTGGCACCAATACAGCGATGTCCCTTGATGATTTGTATTCTCAAATCAAAGAAGGTGAAATCATCGATCTTAACATCATTGTCAAAGCTGATGTTCAAGGTACTGCCGAAGCGGTTAAAGCTTCCCTGAACAAAATCAGTGTTGAAGGAGTTCGTGTCAACGTAATCCGTTCGACTGTCGGTTCAATCACTGAATCGGATGTCTTGCTTGCAAGTGCATCAAAAGCCTTGATTTACGGTTTCAATGTCCGTCCAAACTCTAAAGTTCGTCAAAAAGCTGAAGAGGAAGGCGTTGAAATCCACCTTCACAACATCATCTACAAGATGATTGAAGAAATCGAAGCGGCGATGACTGGAATGCTGGCTCCTGAATTTAGAGAGAAAGTTACCGGACAAGCGGAAATCCGTCAGGTTATCAAAGTTTCCAAAGTCGGAAATGTTGCTGGATGTTATGTTACTGAAGGAACTCTCTTTAGAAACAGTGGTGTCCGTCTGATCCGTGATGGAATCGTAATTTACGAAGGAAAACTAGGTTCATTGCGTCGTTTCACTGATGATGTGAAGCAAGTGAACTCAGGCTTCGAATGTGGTTTGAGTATCGAAAACTACAACGATATCAAAGAAGGCGATGTAGTTGAAGGATACGTAATGGAAGAAGTAGAAAGATAGGTGTTAACATGTCATCTGTTAAGATACAAAAATTAAACGGAACCATTCAAAGGGAATTATCATTGATATTCCTTAATGAAGTGCGTGATGCCAAACTTAGATTTGTCACAGTTACTGCCGTGGAGACTACGAATGATTTGTCATTTGCCAAAGTATTCGTCACATTCATGGGTAATGAAGGCGACAAACGTCGCGGGATGGAAGCTCTGGAAAAATCAAGTGGCTACATCCGTTCATTGCTGGCAAAGAAACTGAAAGTCCGCAAGGTTCCGGAACTGATTTTCAAAATCGATGAATCAGTTGAATATGGAAATAAAATCGAAAAAATAATCAGTGAACTTCATAAAGAAGAAAACAAGGATTAATCGAACAATTAAAAGATGGCGCTGCCATCTTTTAATTTACACATTTTGGAATTTTCTTAACATAATTATTACAGTTTGGTATAATGTAACTAAATTATGTAGAGGAGATTATTATGCCATTTTTAGAAAATGAATTATTGAAAGTAGAACTGAATCCAAAAGGAGCGGAAATAATTGCCATTGTCGGTAAAAATGACGATACCAATTACATGTGGCGACGGGATGCATCATTATGGGGTTCTTCAGCGCCCATTCTTTTCCCGATTGTCGGTGCGGTCACCAACGACACTTACCGGATTGGAAAAGATACCTATCATCTGACTCAACACGGATTTGCCCGTCATAACGAATTCGCGACCAATCTGATTTCCGACACCAAACTGGAGTTTGTTTTGGAATCGAATGAAACAATCAAAGAGCAATACCCTTACCTGTTCAGACTGACTGTCACTTATGAACTGATTGCCAACAGCCTCAAATGTACCTGCAAAGTTGAAAATATCGATCAGCAGGCAATCTATTTCCAAATTGGGGGCCATCCGGCTTTTGCCTGTCCGTTCCATGAGGGCGAAAGCAGCGACAGTTATTATTTGGAATTCAGCGAGTTTGAAACATTGGAACAAAAAGTTCTCAAACCGGCTGAACGCTGCATGTCTTGGGAAACCAGACCATTTTTCGAAAATGAACGCCGTATCTTCGTCCGTCAAAGTCTTTTTGCCAATGATGCGATCGTCCTTAAAAATTTCAAATCGAAGACTGTTTCTTTGAAATCAATCGATCATGACAAAGCCATTCATGTGACCATGAACGGATTCGATCATGTTGGTTTGTGGGCCAGCAAGCATGTCGGTGGTCTGATTGCCATCGAGCCTTGGGTCGGACATATCGACTATGAAGGGTTCACCGGTGAATTCAAGGAAAAAGAAAGCATCGTTGAACTAGAAGAAGCTAGTAGTTATAGCGTTGATTTTACCGTTTCAATTGATTTGGAAAAATAATTGCCAACCAAAAGGCCATGATGGCCTTTTTTGATTATTTATCATATAATTGGGAAAATACAATTCAAAAGACAAGGGATATTTGGTATAATATTGACATAATTTTAAAAGGTGGTTACATGAAAGTAAGATTAGACAGACTATTGGCGAATACCGGATATGGGACTAGAAAAGAAGTTAAACTTCTGATTAGAAAAGGTCATGTCAAGGTCAATTCGACAATTGTAAAAAAAGATGATTTAAAAATAGATACCGATAAAGATAAAGTTTATCTTGATGATGAACTCGTTGGTTATCAACCGTTTGTTTACCTGATGTTGAACAAACCGGCCGGATGCGTCAGTGCGACAGTCGACCAGCTCCACGAAACAGTTATCGACCTGATTGAAGGATATGATAATTACGAACTGTTTCCAGTTGGAAGACTCGACAAGGATACTGAAGGGTTGATGTTGATTACCAATGACGGCGGGTTCGCCCATCTGCTGATGGCGCCTAGAAGAAAGCACGCCAAGATTTACTTCGCCCATGTCAAGGGCCGGATCACAGATGAACATGTGAAACAATTTGAAGAAGGGGTGGTTATCGACACTGGTTACAAGTGTCAGAGCGCCCGTTTGACGATTTTAGACAGCGATGATGATGTCTCAACAATCGAGGTCGAAATAACCGAAGGAAAATTCCATCAGGTCAAAAAAATGTTCATGGCAATCGGATCGGAAGTCCTTTACCTTAAAAGGACCCAGATCAGGAATCTCAAATTGGATAAAAATCTACAGTTGGGTGAATTTCGTGAACTGACAAAACAAGAATTAATCGACTTGAAAGAAAATCTGTGATATACTTGAAATTAAGGAGAATAACAAATGAGACTTAGAAATAATCCGAAAGCGTTGGATATTTTAAAAGAAAACCCGGATATGGTAGTAATGAATCCGGAAGAAAATAAAGGAAAATGGAAACAGCTGTTTGGCAACGATAATCCCCTCTATATTGAAGTGGGGATGGGGAAAGGCGATTTCATTTATGAAAATGCCCGTCGTTATCCTGAAATAAATTTTATCGGGATTGAACGCTATCCTTCTGTTCTTGCCGCTGCTGTCAACAAACTCAACCAAATGGAGCATCTGAACAATTTGCGACTAATCAAATTTGATGCGACTTTGCTTGAAGAAATCTTCGCCAAGAAGGAAGTTGACAAACTGTTTTTGAACTTTTCGGATCCATGGCCAAAAAACCGCCATGCCAAAAGAAGATTGACATCTGAGACTTTTTTGAAAATCTATCAAAGTATTCTGGGAGATGATGCTGTAATCGAGTTTAAAACCGATAATCAGGGGCTGTTTGAATATTCTTTGATGACCTTCAATGAATATCCGGTCAAGCTGGAGTATGTGAGTTTGGATCTCCACCGCTCCCCGGAAAATGAAGACAACATCCAGACTGAATACGAAGTAAAGTTCTCAGTCCATGGACCAATATACAAAGCAATAGTGAGGTATTAGTATGGATTCATTAATTGAGATAACCGATGGAGCTACCTATTATGACCAAATCAGTTCGGTTGAAAATGCAATCGTGATGTTCAGTGCCGATTGGTGCCCTGATTGCCTATTCGTTAAAAACTTCATTAAAGATTTGGTAGCTCAAAACAAAAAATACACCTGGTTCTATGTCGACCGTGACAAACTGCTTGATATTTGCATCGATAATGATATTTTGGGAATTCCATCGTTTATCGCCTATAATAACGGTAATCAGATTGGAACTTTTATTTCCAAAGATCGCAAAACCCAAGCACAGATTCAGGAATTCATTGATAAATTGGAGGGATAATTATGATATTACACGCTTTTTATAATTATAAAGGAGCCGGTGACGTATTGCTGGTTCGTTTGGGAAAAGGTACTTGCAATCATTTCGATACCGATGGCAATCTGGTAATCTTGAAGGATGCGAAAGACAATGTCATTGGTTACAACATTTTGAATGCCACTAAGGAATTCGGGAAACTGGGTAATGGAAAAATTGAAATTACTCCGGAGTTCGTTGAGACTTTAAATGGGATTCTTGAAGTAAAAAATCAAACTACGGTCACCAGCGACTTCGATGACCATATCGTGGTGGGGAAAGTTGTGGAATGTGTCGAGCATCCCGATTCCGATCACCTCCATATTTGCCAGGTTGACAAAGGTTTTGAGACCGTTCAGATTGTTTGTGGCGCTAAAAATGTTGCCCAAGGACAGTTGGTTGTCGTTGCTGACATCAATGCGGTTATGCCTAGCGGCCTGATTATCAGACCTTCAAAACTTCGCGGGGAAGAAAGCAAAGGAATGCTTTGTTCAGCCCCGGAATTGAATTTGCATAATTTGCCTTATAATGGCATCCTGATATTGGATGAAAGTGATTATTCGATTGGTCAACATTTCTATAAAAGGTACGGTGAGTTAAATGCTTAAGAACTTTTTCAATCTCTTCAAAGATGAAGATGAGGGGACTCCAGAAAACATAGTTGAAAAAAGACGTCAGGAAAAAGTCACTGATGTGACTGTAGCGGTTGATCCGGCACCCAAAACCAAGCCTAAAATCTTGGTGCCTGAAGACGTTGTGATTGAAAAATCAGTAGCCGTAGAGCCGGAAAAAGCAGCCAAGCCTGCCAAAAAATCAGCACCTATTAAAAAGACCGCTCCTGTCAAAAAGACAGAAGAGGTTGAGGAAGAGTATAAAATGTCTCAGGTCATCTCACCGATATTTGGTGCGAAAAATGACAGTGATGGGACCGTCGAAGCCAGTCCGGCCAAGAAAAAAAAGAAAGTTGTCCATCCTGATGATGGCTTGATCAACGTTTTTTCACCATTCTATGTTCCAGTTGAAAGTGATGATGAAATGGAACTTGATGAAGCGGTCAAGGTTGATCCCGAAGTTAAAAGCAGTTTTGAAAGCGTATTGGAACAAGAAATGATCCAATCAGCCAAGGAATCTGCCGAAGCTCAAAAAGCCCAGACAGTGGAAGACAATATCCGCAACATCGCCAAACTTATCGATGATACGGATGCTGATTTGAAAATTATTGAAGAACGTACCGGTGAATTCCGCCTGGACTTCAAGGACCATTCATCAACTGATGGCTCAGTTACTGAGGAGATCAAAGATGATACTTCCCTTGAAGAATTGATGAACCTGTACGACAAATATAAAAACTGATGATCAGGGGCATTGGATGCGATATCGTTGATTTGAATCGGATTAACGTTAAAAACGACCGACTGGCCCATAAGATCCTTTCGGATCCGGAACTGGCAGTATATAACGGCTTAAAGTCTGTCAAATCGAAACGGCAGTATCTCGGATCGCGCTTTTGCGTCAAGGAGGCTTTTTACAAAGCTACCAGTGACCAGAAACTCGAGCATACATTCAAGTCGCTGTCAGTCCTCAATGATGAATCGGGCAAACCGTATTTGAATTTTCCTAATTCTCATGTATCGATTTCACATGAAAATGATATTGCAATTGCATATGTAATAATTGAAGAGTAAGCACTTACTCTTTTTTTATTTTGAAAAAATCGCAGGATTCAATCAATTTTCCTGATTTCAGGCAATGTTTGATGTTCACTGGCGACTGGTGTCCGCTAATGAATAAAATAGCGGCCTGGATTCTCGTTACTGAGAAATTAGGAATTTAGGAAATTTGCCTTCAGACTAATGTTACGATAAAATCAAGCAAAAGGGGGTGTCGATATGATGAACGAAGTAGTCATTGTGGGTCAGATTGCCAAAATTTCCGAGATGTACCAAAATTGCAACGGTTCGAAAGAAACTGAAATCGTCCTCAAGGTTCAGCGTAATATGCTGATAAGTGGGGGAAAACACGAATATGATTTTATTCCGGTGATCCTGTGGGAAGCCATTGCCAAAATGATGATTGATGTCTGCACGATTGGAAGTATGATTGGAATCAAGGGAAGAATCAACTACAACCAGGCGGAAAAATTCAATATCATATGTGAAAAAATTTCTTTCATGGATAAATATTCTTTCACCGGTCAGGACGGCTGAATTATCGCAAAACGTTGTGCATTATCTCATTGTTTTAACTTTGGTTTTTTGTTATAATCACTATGTGAAAGTGGGTGAACATATTGACTTTAGATCAAAGTAAAATTCGTAATTTCTCAATTATTGCTCATATCGACCATGGTAAAAGTACACTGGCTGACCGAATTCTGCAGTTAACTAAGACAGTTAGTGACAGAGAAATGAAAGCTCAACTTTTAGATAGTATGGATTTGGAAAGAGAACGTGGAATTACAATAAAATTGAATGCAGTACAGTTGCACTATACTGCCAAAGATGGAAATACTTATCTTTTCCATCTGATAGATACACCGGGCCATGTCGACTTCACTTATGAAGTTTCGAGATCGCTGGCTGCCTGCGAAGGGGCCATCCTGGTTGTCGATGCCGCACAGGGAGTTGAAGCCCAGACTTTGGCCAATGTCTACCTGGCCTTGGATAATGATTTGGAAATCCTTCCGGTTATCAATAAAGTGGATCTGCCAAGTGCCGATCCGGATCGGGTGATTCAGGAAATTGAAGATGTGATCGGCTTGCCGGCTGAACACGCACCATTGATTTCAGCCAAAAGCGGGTTGAATGTCGAAGATGTTCTGGAAATGATTGTCAGTGAAGTACCGGCTCCTAGCGGGTCGGTTGACAATCCGACTCAAGCCCTGATCTTCGATTCGCTTTACGATGCCTACCGCGGGGTATTGGTGTTCGTGCGAATCAAGGAAGGTAAAATCAGAGTCGGGGATACCATTAAATTCATGGCAACCGGAGCTGAATATGAGGTTATCGAAGTTGGGGTTCGAACTCCAAAAGAAGTTAAAAAGGAAGAACTGGTTACCGGTGAAGTTGGCTGGATCAGTGCTTCGATTAAAAATATCGAACATGTCCATGTCGGGGATACAATCACGACTTTGGAAAATCAAAGCAAGGAACAGTTGCCGGGATACCGTCAGTTGAATCCGATGGTATTTTGTGGATTGTATCCGATTGACAATGCCCGTTACAAAGATTTACGTGAAGCATTGGAGAAAATGAAACTATCCGATTCAGCTCTTATTTTCGAACCGGAAACATCACAAGCATTGGGATTTGGGTTCCGTTGCGGATTCCTGGGATTGTTGCATATGGATGTAATTCAGGAACGTCTTGAACGCGAGTTCGACCTGGAACTGATTGCGACCGCACCATCGGTTAGTTATCATGTTTTCATGACTGATGACTCAATGGTTGTCATTGACAACCCTTCGCTGTTGCCACCGCCTCAGGAAATCAAGCATATTGAAGAACCTTATGTCAAAGCTTCAATCATGGCACCGGATGAATACGTCGGTTCGATTATGGAACTTTGTCAGGCAAAAAGAGGGGAATATGTTGATATCAAGTATATTGACGATACCCGCCGAAACGTAGTCTACAATCTGCCGTTATCGGAAATTGTTTACGATTTCTTTGACAAACTGAAATCATCAACCAAAGGTTACGCTTCTTTCGACTATGAGATGATCGGATATCGCACAAGCAAACTTCAAAAAATGGATATTCTTTTGAATGGGGAAGTGGTTGATGCCTTGTCGACAATCGTCCATAAGGATTTCGCTTACAACAAAGGAAAAATTATCTGTGAGAAGCTAAAAGAGCTGATTCCAAGACAAATGTTCGAGGTCCCGGTTCAAGCGGCTCTTCAAGGAAAAATCATTGCCCGGACCACAATCAAGGCAATGCGTAAAAACGTTCTGGCTAAATGTTATGGTGGGGATATTTCCCGTAAGAAAAAACTTCTTGAAAAACAAAAAGAAGGTAAAAAACGGATGAAATCCGTTGGTTCGGTGGAAATTCCACAAGAAGCATTCATGGCTATATTATCTGTTGACGAATAGACTCTGCATTTTGCAGAGTTTTTTTGTTTTTGTAGCTGTTGTGATATAATTTATTTAGCCATAGTCGCATTAAAACAGGAGAGTGATATTCATGGTAACCAAACCCGATAAGTGGCTTAAATGCAAGAATCTGGACCAATGGACCGATTGGCTGGATAAAAATCATCAAAAAAAGGATATGGTCTGGCTGGAAATCAAGAAAGCCAAGTCCCGGATTCAAGGAATCAGACTTGATGAAGCGGTAATTGAAGCAATTCGCTTTGGCTGGATTGACGGTCAGATGTTCAGTATTGATGATGATCGGTTCATCATCCGCCTGACTCCCCGTCGCAAAAACAGCATCTGGTCACTAAAAAACCGCCAACGGGCTCAAATGCTGATCGATCAAGGTCAAATGAAGCCTGCCGGGATGTCAGAAGTGGAGCTGGCCCACGAAAACGGAATGTGGGAACAGGCCTACAGCGCTTTGGATGATATCGAAGTGCCAGATGATCTGGCCAAAAAACTAAAAGCAAACCGCGTCCAATATGAAAAATTCATCAAACTGTCCAACTCCAAGCAACTTCAGCTGATCCACTGGCTAAATCAGGCCAAGACTCCGGCCACCAGAAAAAAACGGATCGATAAAATACTGGAGAATTTAATAACTGACAATGCTAAAAAAAAACCTGGAAAGTCCAAATTAAACAAGTGAGCGAAAACCTGTCCCATATTTTTACATTTTCAAGATCGTTATTTCGTTTACTTGAATATTGAATTGGGTTATAATTAAAAACGGTGATAAAATGAAATTAAAGAAAAAAAAGGAACATGCATTCGAAGGGCTCTCCGAAGCCAATTATGAAGAGCGAACCAAGATCAACAATCTGGTAATCTTCCGGCTTAAGGTGATTATTACCATTGCAACGGTGCTAATAGCCATCCTGATGGTCCGGCTGGGCTATGTCCAACTGGTGGAGAACGAACATTATCTGACCGTCCTGGACACATATGGCCGAAGGGTTTACACCAATGATGCACCTCGCGGCAATATCGTGGATGCCAATTATAACACGTTGGTTTCCAACACTTATATTATAAATGTGACTTATTATGACGGTGACCAGGTCCCGGCTCAAATAGAAACAATCATCAATTTTCTGACTGCAAATGTCAGTTTCGACGACTCGGAAATAACTTTGCGCGAGAAAAAGGATTATTACATCTACTATTTTGCCGATGAACTGGACAATCTGATTTCTCCAGAAGAGAAAGAGGAACTCCGGCTTCGTGACAGCGAGAACTTCGATGACAACTATTATAAGACTTTGCTTGAAAGAATAACTGAAGATTATCTTGATGAAAACATGACCAGCGACGAGCTTGAAAGAGCCCGGCTGAAGTATCTGATTGATTATACCGGATCTTCATCGGTGATCATTTCGGACATTTCGGTTGAAGAAGCCAGTGTCATCGCTTCATCACTGGACATGCTTGAAGGGATTCAGGTTACCAAAGACTGGACTAGAGCTTATGAGTATGGCAGCGAATTCCGTCAGGTACTGGGAAAAGTAACCACCAAAAAGCAGGGGCTCCCTTATGAAATCAGGGATGAACTGATTGCTCTTGGCTATTCAGGGGATTCACGAGTAGGGGTTTCTGGACTTGAAGAACAATATGAAGACATTTTAAGGGGAACCGATTCCCAATATACCCTTTCATACGATCTTAACGGAAACTCAGCAATCGACTATCTGTCCAACGGCTCATCCGGAGCCAATATTCGCTTGACCGTCGATTGGCAGCTCCAGCAATATGCCGACAATCTGATCACTCAGGAGTTGGTTGAAAACCGCACCAGCAATGAATACTTCTCAAAGATGTTTTTGACTTTGATGGACCCCAATGATGGATCGATTCTGGCCATGAGTGGGAAAACCATCAATCAGGAAACCGGAGATGTCTATGATTATGCTTCAGGAAACTACCTGGATACCAATCTGATCGGTTCGACCATCAAGGGTTCTTCGCTTTATATCGGGTTCAAATACGGCCTGATTCTGCCAAATACGTATCTGATGGACACCCCGATTAAAATCAAGGGTACTCCGGAAAAAAGTTCGTGGAAAAACATGGGACTGATCAATGAAGTCGACGCCATGGCGATGTCATCGAACGTTTATATGTTCCGGGTGGCCATGATGCTTGGCGGTGCCAACTATGTTTATGGTGACGCACTTTACATCAATCCAGTGGCTTTCCAGATGGCTCGGCTGTCCCAAGGAGAACTGGGACTCGGTGTGAAAACCCGGATTGACATTCCCAACGAACAGCTGGGATATGTGGGAAGTTCAACATCCCCAGGATTCCTGCTCGATGAATTCATCGGGCAATATGACTCGTATACGATGATCCAGGTAGCCCAGTATGTCTCGACATTGGCCAATGGCGGCTATCGGGTTCAACCGCACTTTTTACAGGACGCCTATGTCTATGACGATACTGGAGAAAGAATCTTCATCTATGAACATCAAACTGAGATTCTTGATGACGTTTCCAACCAGACAACTGCTTTTGAACAGATCAAGCAGGGGATGGAAGCCTGTGTGGACCGGACTGATGGTACGGCTCACTGGTATTTTGCAGGGACCCCGTACAAAGTTTACGCCAAAACCGGAACTGCCGAAGTTTACGATTATTCGACCGGCGAGGATCATCCTAACCACTTGTTGGTAGGTTACATTGTCGATGAAAATGACGAACCGTTAGTGGCATTTGCCTGCATCGCGTATCGTCAGGATGTCAATGTGTCCGGTAACTCATCAAGTCACTCGGCTGGAGACGTTGTCCGTGGTGTTTTGGACAAATACGTCGAATTATATGGAATTTAGAAAAAAACACTAGAATTAATACTTTGATTATGCTAATATGTATCAGTAAGACTTATCGACTAGGAGGTAAAACGCATGAGAGATAATATTATTTTCAAATGTACTGAATGTGGTGAAGAAAACTATATTGGAACTAAAAATAAAAGAAATCACCCTACTAGAATGGAAGTAAATAAATACTGCCCAAGATGTAACAAAAAAACAGTTCATAAAGAAAAAAAATAAGCCTATTCAGGCTTATTTTTGTTAGGAGGAAAATTTGAAGATCAAAAGACTGATTCTAGGACAAATGGCGGTCAACTGTTATGTCGTTTTTAACGAGGAAACAAAGAACTGCCTGATCATCGATCCCGGAGATATCGGAAAGAAAGTATTGAATTTTTTGGAATTGAATGAATTGAAGCCGTTGGCAATCCTGCTGACCCATGGCCACTATGACCATATTGGTGCAGTTGACTATCTGGTCAATCGTTTCTCAATGCCCGTCTACATTCACAGTGAAGGGATAGCTACCGCCAGTGATCCGAATTTAAACCTATCGGTTTATTCAAGTCCCATGGCAATTGAAGCAGCGCTCACCATTGCCGATGAAATCAAGGGTATCGGCGAATTCAAATTCGAGTATTTGCACATGCCAGGTCACACCCCAGGTTCATCCATGATTCATTTTACTGATTTAAACGCCCTGTTTGCCGGTGATGTGCTTTTCAAGGGAGCCATCGGGCGCTTCGATTTCCCGAACTCATCAAAACATGATACCCGACAAACGATCAAGAAAATCAAGGAACTGGATTTTGATGCCAATGTCTATCCCGGACATGGAGAGTTCACAACTTTAAAGGAAGAGTTGGCTTCGAACTACTATCTGGTTTAAATAATCCAATCTATTTTAGACAAACTGAGGTTTGTCTATTTTTATATGTTCCTGTGAAAGTATTTGGATTGAGGAATTGATATTTGAATATTAAACAAATTTAATCAGCCCGATATTCTTTGGCAGTTGTAAATATTTGCATTTCCATGTATTGAAGTAAAGTTGATAATAACATGAATAACAATCTTGGATAAGTTGAATCAAGGCATCCGTTTTATGTTTAAAAAGCGGATTATGCTGAAATTCTTTGATTTTAGTCACATTTTAATCACATTAAAAAACTGAAAAGATTGATTAAATGATACTATTTACTCAATCTTAGTGTATAATGATGATAGATGAAAGCGTTATCACTTTATAATAATACAATAATATCGAACAAGTGAAAGGAGATTGCAATGAGTGAACAACGACGATGCCCGGTAACCGGAGCCACAAGCGGCGGCAAGGGCAAAATGGGCGGAACCACCAATCGGGACTGGTGGCCCAATCAACTTAATTTGAAAATTCTTGAGCAGCATTCCCAAAAAGTGAATCCGATGGGACCTGACTACAATTACAAAGAAGAATTTGCGAAATTGGACTATTTCGCAGTTAAAGAAGATCTGATCGCGCTGATGAGCGATTCGAAATCATGGTGGCCGGCTGACTATGGTCATTACGGACCGCTATTTATCAGAATGGCTTGGCATAGTGCCGGAACCTATCGGATGATGGATGGTCGCGGGGGCGGGGGAACCGGGAACCAACGGTTTGCGCCGCTTAACAGTTGGCCTGATAATGCCAATCTGGATAAAGCGCGCCGGTTGCTCTGGCCAATCAAAAGAAAATACGGGAAAAGCATTTCCTGGGCTGATTTGATTATCCTCGCCGGTAACTGCGCTTTGGAGTCTATGGGATTCAAAACCTTTGGCTTTGCCGGGGGACGTGAAGATATCTGGGAACCTGAAGAAGATGTCTACTGGGGCAAAGAAAGCGAGTGGCTGGGGGAAAGTCGTTATCAAGGCGATCATAAACTCGACAATCCACTGGCTGCGGTGCAAATGGGCTTGATTTATGTCAACCCCGAAGGACCAGGTGGCGTTCCCAATGCAATTCTATCTGGAAAGGATGTCCGGGACACCTTTGCAAGAATGGCCATGAATGATGAAGAAACAGTCGCCCTGGTAGCCGGAGGTCATACTTTCGGTAAATGTCACGGAGCCGCACCGGCCAGTCATTTGGGACCGGAACCAGAAGCAGCTCCCCTTGAAGAAATGGGGTTGGGTTGGAAAAACAGCTTTGGCAAAGGTCATGGTGCTGACACAATCACCAGCGGAATCGAAGGGGCCTGGAATTCAACTCCAATCAAATGGGATAATGGCTATTTCAATACCTTATTCAAATATGACTGGATTCTGGAAAAGAGTCCGGCCGGGGCCTTCCAATGGATTCCTTCGGATCCTGAGGCGGCCAATACCGTTCCGGGAAGCAAAAGTTCCAAGGATCGTTTCCCACCAATGATGACGACTGCCGATCTTTCATTGCGGATGGATCCTATCTACAAACCGATTGCCAAACATTTCCATGAACATCCCGAAGAATTCGCGGATGCCTTTGCCAGAGCCTGGTTCAAACTGACTCACCGGGACATGGGGCCAAAATCAAGATATTTGGGTCCAGAAGTTCCCGAAGAAGATCTGATCTGGCAAGATCCGATTCCGACGGTGGATTATGAGCTTATCGATGACAATGATATCAAAGAACTCAAAACCAAACTGCTGGAAATGCTGGATGTGGGAACCCTGGTGGAAACTGCCTGGGCTTCAGCATCAACTTTCAGATGGTCGGATTATCGCGGTGGCGCCAATGGTGCGAGAATTGCTTTGGCACCCCAAAATGGCTGGGAAGTCAACAATCCAGAAAAACTAGAGAAAACCCTTGGTGTCATCAAAACTATCCAAAAAGCCTTCAATGACAAACAGACCGGAGGCAAAAAAGTATCGCTGGCCGATTTGATTGTCCTTGGCGGGGCGGGAGCAATTGAAAAAGCGGCTGCCAACGCCGGAGTGACTGCTACAGTCGAATTTGCACCTGGTCGCAACGATGCTACAATCGAACATACTGATGTCGAATCCTTTAAAGTTCTAGAACCGTTTGCCGATGGCTTCAGGAATTATCATCAAACCAATTTTGGCGGATGCACCGAAGACTTGTTGATTGACAAAGCGCAACTGCTCAATCTTACCGCTCCAGAAATGACGGTTCTAATTGGCGGAATGCGAATGCTTAATACCAACTATGACGGTTCGACTCTAGGTATGTTGACCGACAAGAAAGATACTCTTTCCAATGACTTTTTTGTCAATATCCTTGATATGGAGACAATGTGGAAACCGGACGATGAAAAAAGCGAAACTTTCACCGGATTCGACCGTCAAAGCAAAACCAAGAAATGGGCAGCCAGCCGGGTTGATCTGATTTTCGGATCAAATGCGCGCTTGCGGGCTATCGCTGAAGTATATGGAAGTGATGATGGAACTCCAAAGCTTGTTGCTGATTTTATCAAAGCCTGGAATAAAGTCATGAATGCCGATCGATTTGACTTGAAATAAATCAATCACAATGGGCGGACCGGAATCGGTCCGTCTTTATTGTAAGCTAACTTTATTTTGCTTTTGTCATAATCAGTTCATAGTGGATGTGATATACTGTACAGGAAATCAATTTTTTGTATCAAAAGCAAACTTACAAGGAGTAACATATGATTCAGTTAAAAGATATTACCAAGGTTTATACAACCGGTACATTCACTCAAAAAGCATTGGATGGGGTATCGCTCAATTTCAAAGAACAGGAATTCGTCGTTATCCTGGGCCAAAGTGGCTCTGGAAAAACCACCTTTTTGAATGTATTGGGTGGTTTGGACCAATACACATCCGGTGATTTGATCATCAACGGCCGTTCAACTAAAAAGTTCAGAGCTTCCGACTGGGATGCGTACCGCAACAACAGTGTCGGTTTCATTTTCCAAAGTTACAATCTCATTCCCCATCTTAGTGTGATTGACAATGTCGAAATGGGAATGACCCTTTCGGGAATCTCCGGTGCTCAAAAACGCAGCAAATCGATGGAACTGCTGGAAAAAGTCGGATTGTCCGACCATATCCACAAAAAACCCAACCAGCTTTCCGGCGGTCAGATGCAAAGGGTGGCGATCGCCCGGGCTTTGGCCAATGATCCCGATATCATTCTTGCTGATGAACCAACAGGAGCCCTGGATACCACAACCAGCGAACAGATAATGCAGCTGATCCGGGAAATTTCCAAGGATAAGCTGGTAGTTATGGTTACTCATAATCCGGAGTTGGCTGACCGTTATGCCGACCGGGTGGTGGAATTCGAGGACGGTCATATCCTCACGGACTCGAATCCGGTAGTAATTGACAGCGAATCAGACAATTATCGTCCCAACAAGACCAGCATGAGTTTCTTCACTGCCTTGAAACTTTCAGGAAAAAACATCATGACCAAAAAAGGTCGGACTGCTTTGACTGCCTTTGCTTCGAGTATCGGGATTATCGGGGTCGCTCTGGTGCTGTCACTTTCCAACGGTTTTGATATCCAAATAGACAACTTTGAGAAAAACTCATTATCGAATTATCCAATCACAATTTCGCGTAATGCGATTTCGATGATATCCGCTATGGGCCGCAATACCCAAAGCGAAGCCGAGGAGTTTCCCGATGATGAGGCAGTCCATGTCTATGATTCATCCCAAAACCTGGTGGTCCATACCAACGAGATAACCTCTGAGTATCTTGATTACATCAATGGGATTGACGAAAACCTTTATGATGGAATATCTTATTCCAGAAGTGTGGAGATGAACATTCTAAAAGAAGTCGACCAAACAGTATCTACTATCAATACCAGCACTGCCAACTTCTTCAGTTATCCTGCCAAGGACAATCAGGACAGCGGATATTACTTTTCGCAATACTATGACGTTTTGGCCGGAGAGTTGCCTCATTCAAAAACTGATCTGGTTTTAATTGTCGATGAATACAACCAGCTTGATAAAACCATCCTTAACGAACTGGGATTTGACAGTTCCAATGAAACCATCAGTTTTGATGAGATAGTGGGGACAAGTTATAAACTTGTTGATAATGACGATTACTATCAAAAATCCGGCAACTATTATGTAGTTAACGGTTCCGCCGGGGATCTTTCCGACTTGTATGACAGCGACAATGCCACAACATTGACTATCACTGCTGTGATGCGAATCAAATCGGATTCGGCGATCTCGATTCTCGATTCGGGAATTGCCTACAGCGATGCTTTGGCTCTTGATTATATCGCCGCTGCCCAAAACTCGCAAATTGTTCTAGATCAACAGGAACTTGACTATAATGTCCTGGATGGCAGCCGTTTTGCGACTCAAAGCACTTCGGGATATCCCGGTCAATATAGTGGGATGCCTTCAGCCGGATTCTCCCTGAATGCGAGTATCACCAAAGATGAAATGATGGCCAGTCTGGGAGCCAGTTATATTCCCGAATCAATTTCAATCTATCCCGTCAATTTCGATGCCAAAGAAGAACTGATCGATTATCTCGATCAATGGAATGAAGGACTTGATGACGATGCTCGAATCGAATACACTGATCTGGCAGCAACTATTACCAATCTGTCGGGAACCATCATGGATGGGGTGACTATTGTCCTGGTGGCTTTTGCCGCGGTTTCACTGATAGTTTCAATGATCATGATTGCAATTATTATCTATATTTCCGTTTTGGAAAGAACCAAGGAAATTGGAATCCTGCGGGCATTGGGAGCGCGGGGGAAAGATATCACCCGGGTCTTCAATGCCGAAACCTTCATTATTGGAGCCTGTTCGGGATTGCTGGGGATTTCCCTGGCATATCTTCTGACCATCCCTGCCAATGCAGTGCTCTATGAAATGACTGAATTGGAAAACGTGGCTCAGCTTGATATTGTCCATGCGACCGGACTGGTAATCATCAGTATCGTATTGACCTTTATCGGTGGCTTCATTCCCGCCAAAATGGCCGCCAAAAAAGATCCGGTCGAAGCTTTACGAAGCGAATAAGTCAAATTATCATGACTCCGTTATAATAACGGAGTCTTTTCATATTTATGAAATCCGAGTTAATCTCGCCGAATAGGTGTATAATAATAACAAACAGGATAAAACAATACCAAATAATAATAGGAGGTCGTCGAGATGTTTGCGAGTGAAAGACATGATTTGATAGTGGAAATGATCACCAAATCGGGTCGGGTGACTGTCAAGGAGTTGGCCTTACGGTTTGATATTAGCGAAGATTCCATTCGTAAGGATCTCACTTTATTAGAGCACAAGGGACTGCTTAAAAAAACTTATGGCGGGGCGGTGGCACTAAAGGAAAATCCACATCTTTTCGCTTTGGAACAGCGCAAGGAAATTGCCGGTCCCCAACGCTTGATTATTGCCAGAAAGGCCGCAGAACTGATCAGACCTGATGAAACCGTATTTCTCGATATTTCGGCCACCAATATCGAACTGGCCCGCGAAATCAGCCAACTAGACTTCAATCTGACTGTAGTCACCAATATGATTGATGTTTTGAATTCTCTCATTCAAGCCCGGAATATCGAAGTGATTTTCATTGGCGGCAAGATTAACCAGGAACGGGATGGTTTTTGGGACAGTGTCGCACTTAAAATGATCAGACTGTTTAAAATCGACCGCGCTTTTCTGGGTGTGGTGGGAATCGATCTGATCCAGGATCAGCTGACAACCTATCATATCGAGGACGGCAACTTCAAGGAACAGATTATCGCTTCTAGCCAAGCCAGTTATCTGATTTGCGAGCAGCGCAAATTCAGTGAATACGGCAATTATATCTTCGGGGCGCTTGAAGATGTCAGTGCCCTGATAATCAGTGATGAATTGCTTGATGAACAAAATGAAATTATCAAAGAAAAAGGAATAACCACAATATGACAAAAACAAATCCACCCAAATTCGAACGGATTGACATCCTCAAGAGAAAAATGCTGGAGGAGCCGCGTTACGTTTCAATTGAACAAGCCAAGATCATCACTGAAGTCTATCAAAACAATCCCGACCAAACCCGAGCCAAAAAAAGAGCTTTGTCCTTGAAAGCGGCTTTGGAGCGAATGGAAATAAGCGTGGAAAAAGAGGAGCTGATTGTCGCCAATCGGACCAAAGGCGTCCGTTCGGGGGTAGTCTTTCCTGAAAGCGGCTGTGCCTGGGTCATGCAGGAATTCGAGACTCTCGAATCCCGCCCCCAGGATAAATTCAAAGTTCATTTTGAGGATATCGATTACTTCAAAAAGCATATTTATCCTTTCTGGCATGACAAATCGCTCGAGCATGAGATTTTAAACAACTATGGCGATAAAATCGGAGCTATTGCCAAGGTCGTCAAGATCAATCAGAAAGACCATGCTCAGGGACATATCTGTCCCGATGTGGCTACTTGGCTGAAATTAGGTCCAAAGGGACTGCTCCAACTTGCGCAAGGCCATTTGGAAAAGGCAGATGAATCCCAAAAAGAATTTTATGAATGTACAATCATCACCCTTGAAGGGGCGCTTGAGTTTATCGGGCGTTATCATGATTTGATTTCCAAGATGACAAGACAGGAGCATCCTTATCGAGATTCGCTGACCCAGGTAGGACAAATCTGTCGCAACCTGACTCAAAGGGCCCCTGAAACATTCCATGAAGCAGTTCAGGCTCTCTGGTTCCTGTTCGTGATTCTCCATATGGAATCCAATGCCTCATCATTTTCGCCCGGACGGGTTGATCAGTATCTATATCCTTACTACCGTAATGATATAGAAAAAGGCATCCTAAGCGAAAACGAAGCTTTGGAAATAATCGAGGCTCTTTATTTGAAGTTCAACCAGATCGTCTACTTGCGCAATGAGCATAGTGCCAAATACTTCGCCGGTTTTCCAATCGGTTTCAATGTCGCTATCGGAGGCCTGAATCAAGATGGTGAGGATGATGCCAATGATCTTTCATTCTTGCTGTTACAGGCTCAAAAAGACATCGGATTGCCCCAACCGAACCTTTCAGTCAGACTGAACCGCCAGTCATCATCAAAACTGATTCAAAAGTCGATTGAAGTGGTCGCCCAGGGCTCGGGAATGCCCCAATTCTTCAATGACGAGGCGATTATCGAACCCTTGATTACCAATCTGGAGATCGAACCCGGTGATGCCTATAATTATGCGATTGTGGGATGTGTCGAACTGACGACCCAGGGCAATAATCTGGGCTGGAGCGATGCCGCCATGTTCAATTTCAATAAAGTTCTTGAGCTGACATTGAACAACGGCCGCTGTTTGATCACCGGTGCCAAGCTCGGTTTGGATCTTGGCAATCTCGAAGATTTTAAAACTTATCAAGACTTTGAAGCAGCTTATCAAAAACAGTTGGACTATTTCATTGAAAAGATGATCGATATTGAAAACAAAGTTGAAAAAGCCCATCAGGACTGCCTGCCATCAGCATTTTTATCAACCGTAGTCGCTGACTGCCTCGACCAAGGTATCGATGTGACCAGAGGAGGGGCCAAATACAATCTGTCGGGAATTCAGATGATCCAGATTGCTTCGCTGGCCGACTCGTTAAGTGCCCTGAAAGATCAGATTTTCGACAAGGAAATGATTACCCGACACCAACTTCTTAAGGCCCTGAAAGCTGATTACCAAGGTCATGAGATAATCCAGACCCAACTTTTGAAACGAACCCCCAAGTTCGGTAATGATGTCCAATGGGTCGATGAAATGGGAGCAAAATGGGCGGAGTATTTTAACACCAGGTTGAAGGACTTTACCAATTATCGAGGTGGCAAATATCATACCGGGATGTACACGGTTTCCGCCCATGTGCCTATGGGAGAAAATGTCGGAGCCTCTCCTGATGGCCGTAATGCCTTGGAACCGCTGGCCGACGGGGGAATGTCGCCGGTCTACGGCCGTGACCGTTCCGGCCCGACTGCAGTCTTGAAATCTGTCGCCCGGATGAATAACAGTCTTACAACCAACGGCGGCTTGTTGAATATGAAATTCCTGCCTGACTTTTTTACCAGTACCAAAGGCAAAGAGAAGTTCGAGTCGTTTTTGCGAGCCTTTGTCGATCTTGAGGTACCGCATATCCAGTTCAACGTTGTCAATCGCGATGATTTGCTTGATGCCCAAGAAAATCCCCAAAATCATCAGTCACTGACTATTCGGGTGGCTGGCTATACTGCTTATTTTGTAGAACTCGACAACAAACTTCAAAACGAAATCATCGCAAGGAATGCTTATGACTCAATCTAAGGCCCTTATCTTCGATATCAAGAGATTCGCAATTCACGATGGTGATGGACTGCGGACCACGGTTTTTCTCAAAGGGTGCCCGTTAAAATGCCAATGGTGTCAAAATCCTGAAGGAATTTCCTTCAAGCGCCTGCCGCTCTTCATTATCAGCGAGTGCATCTCCTGTCGCAGATGCGCCGCCCAGGCCCGACCCGGTCAGATGCTTTTTAAAGGGGGCCGACCATATCTCAACTATGACTACCCGGGCGATTTCGACAATCTGATTGAAGCCTGCCCGGCGCTGGCGCTGCGCTATGACAGCGAAGAATATGATGTCGCGAAACTAATGGAAACTATCAAACAGGACCAGGTTTTCTTCAAATACGGCGGGGGAGTTACTTTTTCGGGCGGGGAACCTCTGGCTCAACCGGATTTTTTAAAATCCGTCTTGGAAAAATGCAGCCACGAAAATATCCATACCGCCTTGGAAACCTCTTTACATGCGCCATTTCAGGTGATCGAGGAAATCATCCCTTTGGTCGACCAAATATATGTCGATTTGAAAATATTCGATGATGATGAACATTTGAAATACACCGGTGTGTCGTCGCAACTGATTAAAACCAATATCCAAAAACTGCTTTGTGGTCCTTATCATGAGCGGGTGACTATCCGCACCCCTCTCATTCCTGATATTACCGCAACATCTTCAAATCTTGCTACGATCAGTCGTTTTCTGATCAGTCTTGATCCCCAGGTGAAATACGAACTGCTCAACTACAATTACCTTGCTGGTGCCAAGTATGATCGCTTGGACCGGCAGTACCCGCTTGATTCCAAACTGCAACGTTTTACCAAAGCGCAAATGGAGCAGTTCTACAAGATTTTGAGCCTTAACGGAATAATCAATATTATAAAATAAAAGGAGAACCATCATGGAATTTATTATTGACACAGTTGATTTGCAAGAAATCAAGGAGGCAGTCGAATATCTGCCGATTTCCGGAGTTACCAGTAACCCTTCGATTGTTAAAAAGACCAATCCGGAAAATTTTTTCGACCACATGCGAGAAATCCGCAAAATCATCGGTAATGAAAGGAGTTTGCACGTTCAAGTAATCGCCACTGAATGTGACGGCATAGTCGCTGAAGCCCACCGCATCATCGACGAAATCGACGCCCAGGTCTACATTAAAGTCCCTGTTTCATACGAAGGGGTCAAAGCCATCAAGCAACTCAAAACCGAAGGAATCAACGTGACCGCTACTGCAGTGTACGATTTGATGCAGGCATATATGGCCCTTGAGGCTGATGCCGATTACATCGCACCATATGTAAATCGGATTGGAAATCTCGGTGGTGATCCCCAAGAGTTGATCTTTGAATTGGCCAAAAGAATCGAAGACGACAATTATGACTGTAAAATTCTGGCAGCCAGTTTCAAGGGTGTTCGTCAAGTAAGGGATTCATTCAATTCCAACGCCCAGGCAATTACTGCCCCCTTTGCCATTTTAAAGGCGATATTTGCCAATCCGAACATTGATAAGGCAGTCAAGGATTTCAATTCCGACTGGCATGATATGTATGGAGTGGATAAGACAATTCAAAATATCTAAGATTAATATAGCCAATTTTAAATTGGCTGTTTTTTTTGATAAAAAGTTTTAATAAGACTTATAAAAATAATTGAATCACCATTAAAATTTTTTCTAGAATTCAGGAAAAAATAGTTGTAAAATTAAAGGAACATAAATGAATTCAGCTGTTTTTTAACCATGATTTTGAAGCGATGATACTTTTCATTATCAATTAAATTCATTTTGTGTTAAGTTGTGAAATATGATAGTAAAAGAGAGAAAAGATACTGAAATGGAGGTTTCAAAATGCTTAATATTGAGGCGTGTAAAAAAATAATCGCTGCAGGACTGGCAACTGGAGCAGATTTTGTTGAAATATTTGAAGAAGACAAATTTACCACGGCAATCAACCAGATTGACGGTAAAATTGAAAAAGCCAACAGCGGTACCAGCTATGGAATTGGGATCCGGATTTATCATGACAAGATGAGTGTTTATGCCAATACCAACAACAATGACATTAATCATCTTTTAAAAACAACCCGGGATCTGGCGGCCAACTTCACCGGTGAGCCGACAACCCAGGCGGTTCCTCTTAAGAAAATTCATTATAAAAATCGCCATCGGATCTTGAAAATGCCCGACGACTACAGTGTCGATTTTAAAAAAGGTATTATCGAAAAGGCATATCTTAGTGCTAAAAACTACGATGAGATGATTTCCAAAGTAAATGTGACCTATCTTGACAGTCACCAGGATGTTTTGATTGCCAACAGTGAGGGAAAATACATCAAAGACCGTCGGGTGCGGACTCGGATCTCAATCACGGCAATCGTGGAAAAAGATGGTCAGATTCAGGATTTCCATATGGCACCCGGAGCAGCCAAAGGATTGGAATTCTATGATGAAATCGATTTGGAAAAAATCGGAGCCGAAGTGGCGAAAAAAGCCATCACCATGTTCAATGCCCAGGAATGTCCTAGCGGCGTGATGGATGTTGTCATCAACAACGGTTTTGGCGGTGTGATTTTCCATGAAGCCTGCGGTCATCCTCTTGAAGCAACAGCGGTAGCCCGCAACCAATCGGTTTTTGCCAACAAAATCGGGCAGAAGATTGCCAGCGATGCGGTCAGCGCCATCGACGATGGGACCATTGCCAACGCCTGGGGTTCTTCAAATATCGATGATGAAGGGAATTTCACCGGACGCAATGTGCTGATTGAAAACGGAATTCTCAAAGGCTATCTGGTCGACCAGCTTAATGGCCGGAGAATGGGGGCCATCTCAACTGGAAGCGGAAGAAGACAATCATATTCGTATCAGCCGACTTCACGGATGAACAATACTTTCATCTGTAATGGCGACAGCACGTTTGATGAAATCATCACCAATACCAAGTTCGGACTTTTCGCTGCCAGTCTTGGCGGGGGATCGGTTAATCCGGCTACCGGTGATTTCAACTTCGCTGTTCAGGAAGGTTATTTAATTGAAGATGGTAAAATCACAAAACCGGTTCGGGGTGCATCATTGGTCGGAAATGGAGCCGAGGTTCTGATGAAAATCGACATGGTGGGTGACAATCTTTCCCGGGCTCAGGGAATGTGCGGATCTGTCAGCGGATCGCTTCCAGTCGATGTCGGACAACCGACTATCAGGGTAACCCAAATGTCAGTCGGTGGAAGAGGAGGACAAATCTGATGAACTATGAACTATTGCTGAAAAAAGCCGAAGAAATGAAAATAACTTCTTTGGAACTATACGAGTCAACCCGCAAATCGCTTGATGTGGGAATATATCAATCAAAGGTTGATGACTACAACCTCAGTGAAGTTACCGGTCTTTCGATTAGGGGCATCTACAACGGAAAACAGGGGAACACCTTTACGGAGAAATTCGACAATTCCCAAATCGACGATCTGCTTTACCAAATAATCACCAGTGCCAAAATCATTGATAGTGATGATGAGGTACTTTTCAATGAAAAAGCCGGTGAATATCAAGACGTGGAGATGTACTATCCGGACCTTGAAACAATCAAAACTCCGGAAATCATCGATCTGCTTTTAAAACTTGAAGGCAAAGTCCTGAAGCAGGATCCGCGGATCAAACAGGTGATGTCGACCAACTTCTCAATGGCCAAAAAAGAGGTCAAACTGATCAACAGTTATGGGCTTGACTTGGCCCAAAAATCCAACTATGCGGTAATGACGACTTCAATCATGGTCGAAGAAGAAGGGGATGTCAAAACCGGATTCGATTACCAAATCAAATTTGCAGTTGAAGAATTCGATTTGGACAAGCTGGCTCACAAGGTTGTCAGTGAGGCGACCGGAATGTTGAAGGCCAAGAAGGTAAAATCCCAAAAGTATGATCTGATAATCCAAAACGAAGCGATGGTTTCCCTGCTCGGGGCCCTTTCTTCAAGTTTCAGCGGTGATCGTGTCAATAAGGGATTGAGCAAACTTAAAGATAAGCTTGGTCAAAAAACTTTCAGCTCCAAACTGACGATTATCGATGACCCGCTAAAAGAAAATCAGGTCAACTCTTCAAGCTTTGATGACGAAGGGACAGCTTGTTTGAGAAAGACTGTAGTTGAAAACGGAGTGATCAAGTCATTCCTGCATAACCTCAAGACTGCCAAAAAAGCCGGAGTTGAATCAACCGGAAACGGATTCAAACCGGGATACCGCGAAGCGGTGGATGTCCATCCGACCAACTTCTATATTCAACCGTTGGACAAAAGCCAAGATGAATTGCTTAATTTGCTGGATAACGGCTTGCTGATAACTAAAATTGCCGGGTTGCATGCCGGGATGAACGGACTGACTGGAGATTTTTCTCTTCAATGTTCCGGATATCAAGTCGAAAATGGAGCGAAAACCACTCCAATCAACCTGATTTTGATTGCTGGAAATCTGTTCACCTTACTTGATGAGCAAATTGACGAAATCGCCAGCGACCTCTATTTTTCATATAGTGGTCTTGGTGCACCTTCAATCTTGTTCAAAGAAGTATCAATTTCCGGAGAATAATAAAATAAACCATAACCAAAACCGTCAAAATTAAATTGACGGTTTTTCACATTTTGAATGTTATGAAGTAATCGTCTTGTTTTGCGAGAATATATATAACAGGAGGTGATCGCGTGGAAACGACCCTAAACAATCTGATTCTTTATGCCCTTAGCATGTCCTGCAGCGACATCCATCTTGTCTGCAGCCAGAACTGCAAGATCAATCTCAGGATAGCAGGGAAGATGACGCCCTATCGGAGCCTTGGTAAAGTTAAAGGTGAAAAACTGATTAATTATATCCGTTACATCGCCAAGATTGATACCAATTTCAAACTGAAACCCCAGACTGGCAGTTTCAATCTGTCACTTGAGGGAATAAATTACAGTTTTCGGGTGTCTTCGATGCCCTCAAGGCAGAAAGATTCCCTGGTGATTAGGATTCTTGACAACCATCAGACCGTAAGAATCGATCAATTGAGCCTTGATGAGACAATTAATGAGTACTTCATTTCTTTAGCTAAAAAAAATCAGGGGCTGGTTGTATTATGTGGAACAACCGGATCGGGCAAGACAACCGCTTTATATTCGATTCTTGATTATATCAATCAAAACTACGACAAGAATATCATATCAATTGAAGATCCCATTGAGATAGCCAAAAACTACTGTCTTCAAATTCAACTTAATCCGGCTTTGGAAATTAATTATGGCAACACATTGGCCCAGATTCTCCGCCATGATCCTGACGTGATCATGATTGGTGAAATCAGGGATGGAGCAACTGCCAATGCGGTTGTGCAGGCTACTTTGACCGGCCATCTGGTTTGTACCACAATCCACGCTTCCAGATGTACCCAGGGAATTGTCCGACTTTTGAATCTGGGAGTCACCGCTTTCGACCTTAAAGAAACGCTTCAAGGGGTGGTCTGTTTGAAGATTGTCTTCAACGATGCCGATCAACTTGTTTTAATCAGCGAATACATTGATCGGACCAATATCGTCAAGTACCTGAGCCGCCAGGAATATCAAACATACAGTTTTCAGAAGAATATCGCCAAACTCGTAAAAACCGGGGCTTTGAGCCAGAGGCAAAAAGAAGAGCTGCTTGATGAACTCTGATCTTGAAGCCCTTGAAACCATTGCTCTTTATCTTGACCAGGGCTATCCCGTCGATGATGTGTTTGAAATCATTCTCAAAGTATATAAAACTCCGGTCACAAAAAAGATGGCTGTTGGCGTCGCACAAGGAACGCCACTAAGCGAAGTAATCAGTCAAGTCCGGCTGCCTCCGGTTTTTCTGGAATATTTTTACTTTTTCAACAAAGGAATCAACCTTGCTCAGGCGATAACAACGGCAGTTAAACTGGCTCGCGAACACCACAATACCCGGATGATGATTATCAAAAAAAGTGCCTATCCGCTTTTGTTGCTGCTTTTTTTGGTGGCCTTTTCGATATTTCTGATCATCAGCCTGATTCCCCAGATCAACAGTCTGTTCACATCCTTTTCAATTACGAGCACCGGTTTTTCGCGGCTGGTCTTTGGCTTTTTAAACTGGTTTCCGTATCTGATGGTCATTTTGACCATGGCAGTGATTATCTTGGCGGTAGTGATCTGGTCTAGTATTAAGACCAACTCTTTTGTAATAATTGATATCCTGTGCAAAGTCAAGCTGATCGGATCAGCTATCAAAAGCTATTATTCTTTGAAATTCGCAATCTATTATAACGAATTGTTGAAAGCCGGTTATGACACCACCAACATCATCACCATTCTATATGACCAGATCAGTGACAACGATATTAAAATGCTGGTACATGAACTGAAGGTGGAAATCGAGAAGGGGAATGCGGTCGAGGATGTTGTAACCAACTTCGATTACTTCAATGATTATTTGAAAAGTTATTTCTATTTGATGATCCAGAACAACCAAAATGACAAGAACCTTAATCTGTATATCGAATCCCAAAAACAGCTGATTGACAACCGGATTAATTTGTTTATCAGGATAATCCAGCCGCTGACTTTCGGATTTGTGGGCTTCTTTATTATCAGCATCTATCTGGCTGTGGTCATTCCGATGATGGACGTCATCAAAATAATATAAGGAGGAATTATGAACCAAAAAGGATTTACTTTGATTGAGATGATTTTCTGCCTTTCGGTGGTCCTGATTTTGCTGCTTTTAGTCATCCCCAATGTCACCAGCAAAAACAATACGGTCAAGGACAAAGGCACCGAAGCTTTGTTGGAAGTGGTAAATTCCCAGATTTTGCTCTATGAGATTGAAACGGGCCACCTGCCAACGTCGATTGACGAACTGACTGCCACCAATCCGCCGTATCTGACTGAAAAACAGACCGTTTGTCCCAACGGCAAGGAAATTTACATTCAAAACGGCCAAGCCTATGCCCGCTAAAGAAGGTTTCACCATGGTTGAGATGATTTTTTGTCTTGCAATCACCCTGATCCTGAGTGTGGTATCCTTGCCTTTGTTAACTCGACCGTTGAGTCGTGACGTCAAAAAGCAGGCCCACCAGGTATTGGCCTATATCGACTATGCCAAAAGCAATTCATTGATCAACCATGAAAAAACCTATCTGGATTTTGATTATGACGCTCTAACCGTTACTGACCATGATAATCTCGAAATTGAATACCAGCTTTCAAACAGCCATTTTGACAAGAGTCTCCAGCTGTACTTCAATAAATCAGGAAACATCAGCCAGGCCAATTCAATCAACTTGGTCAAGGGGACGACAACCCAAAAGATCGTAATCAACCTTGGCACCGGTCATTGTTATGTCAAATAAGGCGGGAAATTCCCTGATTGCAAGTTTGCTGGCCTTTTTGATCATGGTGGGGGTCTTGATCCCACTGATGGGAGCTTACAGTCAAACTATTCACAAAGCGGTGGAAATCAAAGAAAAATTACAGAAGGTGCCTGTTGATGAAACTGCGATTATTAAACTTGTCTGACGGATTTACCATGGTGGAGCTGTTATTGTCATTTTCAATCACCCTGATGATTGTCTCGTTGCTTCCGGTTTTTGGTTCTTTGACTTTGATAAACCATGACTTTTCAGTCGGCTCCAACCTTGAAGCCGGTCTGATCCAGCTTGGAAATGACCTGGTTACCGCCAGAAAGATTCAGTATGGTGCCAGGTTGATTTATCAAGATCATACCGGACAGGAAAACCAGATTAGACTTGATGGCGACCGATTGATTCGAACCCCGGGATATGTGGTTTATTGTAGCAATATTGAAGATATTCGGTTCTACGTATCTGACTCTTTGATTTATTTACAGCTTAAAACTCAAGGCCAAAATAACATCTATCTTGTCGGGAGCGATTATGAAAGATGACAATGGCAATGTCCTGATTGTCGTTTTGATCTTTTTCATGATGACAATAACAGCAATTTCATTTGTTGTAAATGACATTGAGATAATGGGTCGGGCGGTAACGACCAATGAAAAAATAGCCGATGCCAGGGTGGGGATGAATTATCTGGTGGCCAGTCTTAAAAATGAAATCAGTCTTGGGGAACTTCAAAACGGCACAATTGAGTATCAGGAATACAGTTACAGTTACACCACCTTATCATCGCCGGAATCGGATTTGATTGAGATTATGGTGGATATTGACAACGCCGCAAGTTCTTATTCAGTTCGGATAATCCTAGACAAAGTGGCCAACACCGTTGAATTATATGAAATATTGGAATAATATGTTTACAATTACAAGTCATTTTTGATATAATAGTACGGAACGTTGTAAAGGAGAATTATATATGATTAATGTTGGAGATTTAAGACCAGGGATTACTTTCTTATATGATGGTAACCTGTATGTAGTATTAGACTACTCACATAATAAGACAGCTCGTGCAGCTGCAAATATTCGGGTTAAAATGAAAAACATGAGAACCGGATCAACTACCGAAGTTACTTTCGGAAACAGTGAAAAAGTTGCTCGTGCTCACATCGACAAAGATAAAAAACAATATCTTTACAGAGATGGTGACAACCTGGTATTCATGGATTTGAGTACTTACGAACAAATCGAAATTCCTGCTGAAAACCTGGAATGGGAAATCAACTTCCTGAAAGAAACTGATGAAGTTGAAGTAACTTCATTTGAAGGTGAAGTATTAGGTGTATCATTGCCAATCAATGTACCTTTCAAAATCATCGAAACAGAACCAGCAGTCAAAGGTGACACTGCAACTGGTGCAACTAAAAATGCAATTATTGAAACAGGATACCAAATCAAAGTTCCATTATTCATATCAGAGGGTGAAATCGTGGTTGTTTCAACAGTTGATGGAAAATACCAAGGACGTGCTTAATCAAGACCCCTGCCAAGGGGTTTTCTTTATTAAAAGTATAAAACAATTCTAGTTTACAAACCGGTTTGGTTTTGCTAGAATACCCAAGAGATCTAAACAAGTTAATCAATAATTTTTGACACAATGATAAACTTTTTAGGACTCATTGTGTCTTTTTTTTGTTTGAGCGGATAATTGATATTGCTTGTTAAAAATCGGTATTTTTGGTAAAATATCTATATTAAAGGAGCTATAAATATGAGTGTAGACTATTATAAAATTGAAAAAGAAAATAATTATGGCGAATTGAATATTTCTCAGAATGTGTTCGAATCGATTGTGACCAAAAGTGTCAGGGAAATCGACGGAGTAAACCTTTCAGGAGCTGGTTCAATCAGGGTACCCGGTGTAACCGGACCGGTTGAAATCAAGGTTAACAAACACAATCAGGTCAATATCAAAGTTGAAGTTTGCGTCAATTACGGAATGAACGTATCGAACGTAATCAGCGAACTCCAAACCAAAATTCACAACACCGCTTATGAAATGACCGGTATCAACAACCTTCTGGTGGATATCGATGTAAAAGCGGTTAAATTTTAGAATGTTTGATGCGAATCAAACATTTTATTTTAAAGGAGAATAAAATGACAGAAGTAGTTAAAGTAAGAAAAAAAGTAATCCGTGAAAAGGCGGTTATCGCGATTTATCAATACCTGATGAAACCTAACGAACGGGCTGATGTAATTGATAATCTGGTCAATGACCCAAGCTTCAAAAATAAAGAGACCGAAATGAACGAGTCTATGAAATTGGTTGAAAAAACCTTGGATAATTTCAGAGATTATCAAATTTTGATCAATAAGAACCTTAAAAAAGGTTGGACAATCAAGAGATTGTCGAAAATGGAACTGGCGATTATGTTGATAGCTGTTTGTGAAATGGTGAATGAATACACTCCAAGAAACATTGCCTTGAACGAAGCAATCGTTCTGGCTAAAAAATATTGTGACGATGATTCTTTCAAGTTCATCAATGGAGTTCTCAACAAAATTGAACAATAATAAAAACTCGCGCAGCTATTTAACAGTTTCCGGATTAAATCGCTATCTTTCAGCTTATATCGCCCAGGATGTCCAATTAAACAATGTCCTGGTCAAAGGCGAACTTTCAAATGTTGCCTACACTTCACAAGGCCACATTTATTTCACTTTAAAGGAAGACAATTCCGTTATCAAATGTGTGGTTTTCCGTTCACTGACCAGCAAAATAAAATTCAAACTTGAAGATGGGATGAGTGTTTTTGTCGAGGGCAGAGTCGGAATCTACGAAGGTTCAAGTACATACAATATCTATGTCAAAGATGTTCAGCTTGATGGAATCGGAGCGCTTTACCAGCAATTTGAAGATTTGAAAAAAAAGCTGGCTCAGGAAGGACTTTTTGATCAAAGTCATAAACTTCCCATCCCAAGCATGCCTTCAAGAGTGGCAATTCTTTGTGGATCACCAACTGCAGCTCAGGCGGATATCTATCGAACCATCAAAAACCGCTTTCCATTTTGCCAGATGTTTTTCTTTCCAGTCAAGGTCAGTGGTAAACAGGCAGTAGAGGATATCATCACCACTTTGAACAATATCAGGAAATACAACTTCCCTTTGGTAATCATATCCAGAGGTGGGGGCAGTTTCGAGGATTTGTTTTGTTTCAATGATGAAAGACTCGCACGGACCATCTATGACTATCCAATCCCGATAATCACCGGAATCGGCCATGAGACCGATACGACGATTGCGGATTTTGTCGCTGATTTGCGGGCGGCAACGCCAACTGCTGCGGCGGTGGCAGCGACTGTCGATGTCAACAAGCTGTTGGTGGAAATCAATTCCAACAAAAACATGTTATTGACGTTGATGGACCGGCTTATCAAGAAAAACAAAGAGCAATTGCGCATTCTGGAAAACAGTTACGTCTTTAAAAATCCTGACAAGATCTACGCGTCTTCGAGGTTGACCCTTGACCATCTGACCAATAAGCTTTTCAACTTGATGGATTTGGGACTGACCAAGAGTCGTTCGAATTACGGACAAATGCATAATCGGTTTGTCAATATTTCTTCAGGATTTGTATCGAGACAAAAAAACATCGTTGATCGCAATCAACTGATTTTGAACCAGCTTCTAGCTGCCAAATTGAATAAGTCTCGAAGCGATTTGGATCACTCGATTGTCAATCTTGACAATCTCAGCCCCCTTAAGATAATGACCCGGGGCTATTCGATTGTCGAAAAAGACGATTCGCTGGTCAAATCGGTAAAACAGCTAAGCAAGGATGACGAAGTTTCCATCAGACTTAGTGATGGAAAAGTTAAAGCGAGGGTAGAATAATGGAAAATAAAATTACATTTGAACAAGCAATGACCAGACTCAATGAAATCATCAAGAGTCTTGAAAGCGAACAAACTTCTTTGGAAGACAGTGTTAAACTGTTCCAGGAAGGAATTGAAATGTCAAAAATCTGCAATTCCAAACTTACCAATATCGAGGATCGGGTTGCCAAGATAATGACTTCAAACGGAGTAGAGGATTATACTCCAGAGGGATAAAATATGGAGCTTTATATAAATCAAATCAATGAAAAACTAAATGTTATCGTCAATCAATTGCCTAAAAGCGTAACTGCTGAAGCAATGGCATATGCATTGAACGGAAAAGGGAAAAGGATCCGGCCACTGATCTTCATTTCAACCCTGAACTCACTGGGAATCGATTATCAGGATTATCTTGATATCGCCTGCGCAATCGAAATGATTCATACCTATTCTTTGATCCATGATGATCTTCCGGGCATGGATGATGATGAATACCGCCGGGGAAGACTGACCTGTCACAAGGTCTTTGGCGAAGCGATTGCCATTCTTGCTGGAGACAGCCTTTTAAACGAGGCTAACCGGATCATTATCGCCAATCCCAAATTAGACAGTGAAACCAAAATAGACCTGATTGACAGTCTTTATCAGGCTTCAGGAATCAATGGAATGATTTTGGGACAGGAAATCGATATCTTGAATGAGAATCATCAAGTCACCACCGCAATCCTGGAAAAAATGCATTCGCTTAAAACCGGTGCTTTGATTGCCGTAAGTTTCAAAATGGCCGCATTCATTGCCAAGGTCGAACCAACACCTTATGAAAAACTGGGTTTGGATTTGGGATTGGCATTCCAAATTCAAGACGATATTCTCGATGTCACCGGAAGCTTTGAAAAAATCGGTAAAGCAGTCGGTTCCGACATTGACAACCAAAAGTCGACATATGTCAGCATCCTCGGCCTTGAAGAGTCGAATCAGAAGCTGGATGAACTTTTCCAGGCAATCGATTCCATGCTTGAAGTGCATGACAGCAAGAATGGGGATCTTGAAAAAATAGTAAATCTGATAAGGGGACGTGATCACTAGATATGAAAATTGAAGAAATAAAAAGTCCCTCCTTTGTAAAAGAACTTTCTAAAAGCGGGTTGGAACAGTTATGCTGCGATATCCGCCGTTTCACAATTGACTCGGTTTCCAAAACCGGAGGCCATCTATCGAGCAATCTGGGTATTGTCGAATTGACTGTCGGAATGCATTATGTTTTCGATTCACCTTATGACAAATTCCTTTTTGATGTCGGACATCAATCTTACATCCATAAGATTCTCACCGGCCGTGCCAACCGTTTTGATACCTTGAGACAATTTAATGGTCTTTCCGGTTTTCAAAAAAGATCCGAGTCGGTCTATGACTGTTTTGAAGCCGGTCATTCGTCAACGTCCATTTCAGCAGCAATCGGAATGGCGATTGCGCGTGATTTGAATCATGAGAGTCACGAGGTGATTGCAATCATCGGTGATGCTTCGATTGTTTCGGGTGAATCGCTGGAAGCTTTGAACCATTTGGGATCAATCAATAACAAAGTAATTGTCATCTTCAATGACAATGCGATGTCAATTTCGCAACCGGTGGGGGGCTTCCATGATTTTTTAGCCAAAATCCGAATCTCCAACCGCTATAATTCCTTGAAAGACGATATGCGACCAATGGCCCGTCGGGGGCGCTTTGGCCGAGCATTGTTCAATGTTTTCAAGAATATCAAGGATGTATTTAGGAGAAGTCTAATCACTGATTCTATTTTTCAGAACTTTAATCTGCAATATTATGGTCCAGTTGACGGCAATAACATCAACGAAGTCATCAAAGCGCTCAATATCGCCAAAAAATCGCAAAAATCAATTGTTTTACATTTCAATACCAAAAAAGGTTTGGGTTACAAACATGCCCAGTGCGATACCACTGGAATGTGGCATGGGATTGGTCCGTTCAATGTCAATACCGGTGAAATCAAAAGCGTCACTTCCGACAAGACTTCCTGGTCTTGTGTGGTGGCCGAACACCTTGAAGCTTTGATGGAACAGGACAAGGACATAGTTGCAGTCACTCCTGCCATGATCAAAGGTTCCTGTCTTGATCATATTTTTGCCAAATTCCCTAAACGTTCAATCGATGTGGGAATCGCCGAACAACATGCAACAACCCTGTTAAACGGTTTGGCACTAGGAGGCAAAAAACCGTTCTTGTCGATCTATTCATCTTTTATGCAACGGAGTTATGATCAGTTCAATCATGATCTGGCAAGAATGGATATTCCCTGTCTGGTTTCAATTGACCGGGCGGGAATTGTCGGGAGCGACGGTTCAACCCATCAGGGGATTTTTGATATCGGATTTTTAATGCCGCTGCCCAATATTGTTCTTTTTGCGCCGCGTGATAGTTTCGAAGCTAAAGCTTATATCAATACCGCTTTCAAACGAAATGACCATCCATATTTTATCCGCTTGCCTCGTAATTCGGTTGACAATATCCCATGCTGTCTCGACCAATCAATTGAGATTGGAACTTGGGAAGTTATTAATGATGAAAATTACGATCTGACCATCATCTGCTATGGTGATAATGTCAATAAAGTATATTCTTTCTTCGGGGAGTATATCTATAATATAAGAATAATCAACGCCCGCTTCTTGAAACCGATGGATTTCAATATCCTGGAGCTTCTTGCCGGCGAAACCAAACCGGTGATTGTCTATGAAACGGATCTGCTTTGCAATTCGCTTGGAACAAATATCGGTGAGTATCTGATGAAAAACGGGTCCAGCTGCCAATTTGAAACCATGGGAATCAATGACTGCTATCCGCCTCAGGGAACCATCAGCGAAGTTATGGATCATGAAAAAATCAGTCTTGAGCATTTAGCGAATCTAGTGGAGGAGGTCATGGGCAATGAAAAAGGAAAGAATTGATGTTTTACTTGTAGAACAGGGATTTTTCGATTCCCGTGAGAAAGCCAAACGGGCTGTCATGGCGGGTATTGTCTATGACCAGTATGACCGGATTGAAAAGCCGGGAACCAAAGTACCGGTTGATTCGAAAATCACGGTAAAAGGCAATGTAATGCCCTATGTTTCCCGCGGTGGTTTGAAGCTGGAAAAAGCTTTGGAAATGTTCAATATCGACGTGACTGACCGAATTGTCGGCGATGTTGGATCTTCTACCGGTGGTTTTACTGACTGTTGCCTCCAAAAAGGGGCCCGTCTTGTTTACTCAATCGATGTCGGAACCAATCAGTTGGTTTGGAAGCTACGCAATGATCCTCGGGTGATTGTCAAGGAACAAACCAATTTCAGGTATGCCACCAAAGATTTATTTGAACAAGGGATTCCATCTTTTATCTGTACCGATGTCTCTTTTATTTCATTGCGTTTGATTTTCGAACCGCTTAAAGACATCCTGGAACCAGGAAGTGAAGTGGTTGCTTTAATCAAACCGCAGTTTGAATCGGACCGCGAAGATATTGGAAAAAAAGGAATCATCAAAGATCCTGCTGTTCATCAAAAAGCAATTGAGAATGTAATCAAATATGCAAACGACAACGACCTCGGTCTCCAGGGATTGGATTTTTCACCAATTACCGGAGGCCACGGCAATATCGAATTTTTAAGTTATTTCAAAAAAGGTGAATCAAACATAGAGATGGATATTGAAGCTTTAGTTTTAAAAGCTCATGAAACTTTTAGAGGGTAAATTATGTTAGAGAGTTTATATATTGAGAATTTTGCGATCATAGAAAAACTTAATATCGACTTCACATCAGGAATGACAGTGCTGACCGGGGAAACCGGAGCTGGAAAATCAATCATTATCGACGCGATCGGTCAACTTAGCGGAAACCGTACTGATGTCGGTTTCGTCCGAGATGACTGTGATAAAGCGATAATTGAGGGAATATTTAGTTCAAATCATCAAGAAATCGTTGATTTTTTTGATGAAGCCGGAATTGAATTTGACAATCAGATTGTCATCTCCAAAACCATTTATAAAACCGGTCGGGCAGTTTACAAGCTTAATTACCGCACTACGACCCAATCCTTGATTTCAGCTTTAAGCAGATTGATGGTCGAGATTCACAATCAGTTCGACACTCAGTTTTTGTTCAATCCCCGCAATCATCTTGGGATTATCGACAAACTTGATGACAGCAGTGAGAAATACAAGCTCGAATATACCAGCATCTATCAAGAATATGTCGAACTTCACAGCAAGCTTAATAATCTCCAATCGCAGGAGTATTCAGACGAACAATTGGAATTCTACGAAGCCCGTCTGACCAAAATCGATGAAATTGACATCGATAACATTGATTTCGATGCTTTGCTTGAAGAAAAGTCGGCAATCGATAATTATGCCCAGATTCAGGATAATTTCGATGCTTTCAAACATTATATCCAAAACAGCATTTCATCATTGAACGAGAGCCTGAATTATCTAGCCGAGCTCAACAATTATGGTGATTACAGCCAGGAATACGATGAAATTTACAACAAACTCTATGAAATTGAAGACCACGCCGGATTGGTTGAACAGAAAATTACAACTGTCGACGTCGATGAATATCGCATCACCGAGATTCAGGATATCCTGGCGAAGTTCAATCATTTGAAAAAAATTTACGGTCCCTCACAAAGCCAAATCTTGGCAGCCAGAGCAGAACTTGCTGAAAAAATCGCAGCTTTCACTAACCGCGATGAACAAATCACCAGCTTGGAATCCCTGATCAAGGAGAAGGAACAAGTGCTTGAAAAGTTGGCCGAGAAGATTTCGAAAACCCGCAAAAAAGCAAGTCTTAAGTTTGAAAAAGATATCAAACAGCAGCTCAAGGAACTGTATCTGGTCAATGTCAATTTCAAAGTTGATTTTGAAAAAGGTCCGCTGACCAAAACCGGATTCGACCGAGTGGAGTTTTTGATTTCCACCAACATCGGCATGGATCTCCAACCGCTGGCCAAAGTGGCATCGGGAGGGGAGATGTCCCGCGTGATGTTGGCAATCAAAGTTATCACGCTTCGAGACAGCACCATTGAAACAATCATTTTCGATGAGGCGGATTCTGGCGTAAGTGGAAAAGTGGCGGCGGCAATCGGCCGCAAAATGGCCAGTATCGCCAAAAGTTGCCAGGTAATCACCATAACCCATCTTTTCCAAGTGGCTGCCTATTCCAACCAGCATCTTTTCATCAAAAAACAGGTCAAAAGCAAAAAGACTCAGGTTGTTTTGCAACAGCTTGATTTCGAGGGTCAAGTCGAAGAGTTGGCAAAAATGATTTCTTCGGAAAATCTCTCGCCCGAATCACTTGATCATGCCCGCAATCTGTTGCTTCAGGCCCAAGAGGAAATCGGATGAGAATCATCTTCCATATCGATTTGAACGCTTATTTCGCTTCGGCGGCAGTCTGCCAGGAACCCTCGCTGGCTGACAAACCCCTGGTGATCACCAGAGACAGCCCCCGGGCGATAATAACAACTGCATCTTATGAAGCACGGGCATTGGGAATTCATTCTGCAATGCCTTTATTTCAAGCCCGCAAGCTATGCAAGGACCTGATTGTCAGACCACCGGATTTCAAACTTTATAACAAACTGTCGAATCAGTTTTTCGCAATTGTTGCCACTTATTCCAAACAGTTGCTGGTGGGATCAATCGATGAATGTTATGTTGATCTTACTGCCGGCTTTGAAGATGGCACTTACCAGGATCCCTATGAACTGGCGTTGAAAATACAAAACGAAGTTTATGCAACCTTGAACCTGAAGTGTTCAATCGGTATCAGTCATAACATGTTTTTGGCCAAGATGGCCAGCGATATGAAAAAACCGATGGGAATCACGATTCTTACCAAAAGAAACCTTAAAGAATTGATGTGGCCGATGGATATCAAGGAATTCCATGGTATCGGCAAAAAATCCCAGGAAGTGTTGCGCAAGCACAATATCACTACCATCAAGGATCTGGCGAACTACCATAACTACGATTTGTTGACTACAATTTTCAAAAATCGAGCCTTTATTATCTACCGTCAGGCCAACGGAATTGATACCCGGAAAGTTCAAAGCCGTGATAAACTCAGTTCAGTTGGCAATTCAACCACCCTTGAAGTGATTACCAGTGACCTCGATTATCTCTACGATACCTTGGCCCAACTGGCCAATCATGTCGCAACCCGAGCCCATAAAAGAGACCTGGTTTCCAATTCAATCTCGATTACTATCAAATATAAAAATGGTCGGAGCATCTCGCGCCAGACCATCATCAACAAATACACCAACAAATATGAAGATATCATTTCGACAGCAAAAATGCTTTTTGACGACAACTATGACAACTCCATGGTAAGGCTGCTTGGAGTTTCGCTTAACAACACGGTTGCAAAGAAAAAGTTGAAAATGCAGCTTTCGCTGTTTGAACAAGAGCAATCCGAACCAAACGAAACTTCCAAAATAGACGAATTGTTAAAAGAAATCAACACCAAATCTTCTGTCAAAGTAGTCAAAGCATCATCACTGGAAGTTGAAGAGAAGGAATTCATCAATAAGGACTAAGCAATTTCTTTATCAATTGATTGGTATTTTACTACCAGTCATTGTATAATGTGGGAGGTGATAAAATGAAATTGAACGAAGGATTGGAAGAATTTACCACGTATCTGATTGTTGAACGGGGCTTTAGCCAAAATACGGTTTTGGCTTATCAAACCGATCTGCGTCAGTTCAACCATTTTTTATCCAAGATGTCAATTTTCCAAACTGAAGATATCAGTTACGAGCATATCCGGCTGTTCATCAAGGAACTTTCCCGGTATTCGAGCCTGACCAAATCCCGTAAAATGACGTCCTTAAGGACTTTTTTTCGCTTTTTGGTCAAAGAAGAACTGGTTGTCAGCAATCTGATGGACAAGTTTGAAATGCCCAAACGCAAATCACGGCTGCCAAAGACTCTGAGTTACCAGGAAGTCAAACAGATTCTCGAATCAATCGAAACGACTTCTGCTGAGGGATTTAGAAACTCAGTCATGATGGAATTGCTCTATTGCACTGGAATGCGCTGCAGCGAACTGGTCAATCTGAAAATCAACGATGTCAATACCCGGATGGGATTGGTGACAATAGTTGGAAAAGGGGATAAGCAGCGAATAGTACCCCTGAGTCCGCTGGTCTGTCAGCTGCTCGATCAATACATCACTGAAATCCGGGCTGGTTTCAAACATGCCCATGAAAGCAAATTGCTGTTTGTAAACCGAGCCGGGGCAATATCAAGGTCGGACTTCTATTACATCTTCACCTCTTGTATCAACCAAAGTGGAGTGACCAAGAAAGTTTCACCGCATACCTTCAGGCACAGTTTTGCAACTCACATCCTGGAAAATGGGGCGGATTTGCGTTCAATTCAAGAACTGCTCGGCCACAGTGATATCACGACCACAACAATCTATACTCACGTTTCCAAACAGAAACTAAAAAACGAGTATGAAACATTTTTTAAGCGAAAAAGGAGTAACAAATGAAATTTAAACGCATTTTTCTAATCGTGATGGATTCAGTTGGAATCGGCAATGCACCCGATGCTGCCAAATTCAACGATGAAGGAGCCAACACATTAAAACATATAGTTGCCGGTGAGAATCCGGATGACGTCAATCTGATTCAACTTGAAGGATTGGGACTGGGATCGCTAGGGGAGTTCAATGGAATTTACCGTCTTAGCGGTCAAATGGGATACACAGCGACTTTGAAAGAAGTTTCCAATGCCAAAGACACGTTAACCGGACATCATGAAATGATGGGGATAGTGACTGAAAAAGGATTCAAGACCTTCACTGACACCGGATTCCCGGATGAGTTCATCAAACTTTTTGAGGAAAAAACTGGAAGAAAATGCGTTGGTAATATTTCGATTTCCGGAACCACAATTCTGGAACAGTACGGTGAACATCAAAAACAGACCGGTGACTGGATTGTATACACTTCTGCGGACAGCGTTTTCCAAATTGCCGCCAATGAAGACATCATTCCACTTGAGGAACTTTACGCTGCCTGTAAAACCGCCCGTGAATTACTGATGAAGGAAGAATGGAAAGTGGCTCGAGTGATTGCCAGGCCATATAAGGAAACCCAACCAGGCTTGTTTGAAAGAACTCCAAATCGTCATGATTATGCTTTGGATCCAGCTGGAACAACCATGCTTGACAACTTAAAAGCAGCCGGACTGGATGTGATTTCAGTTGGAAAGATCAACGATATCTTCAACGGTAATGGAATCACTGAAGCAATCCATTCAATTTCTAATTCAAACGGAATGGAAATTGTAACTGACCTGGCTAAAAACCGTGATTTCAACGGACTTGTCTTTGCCAATCTGGTTGATTTCGATGCGATGTATGGTCATCGCCGCAACCGTGAAGGTTATTTCAATGCCCTGAAGACATTCGATCAGGAACTGGAAACTTTGCTTGGGGAACTGGAAGACGATGATTTACTGATCATCACAGCTGACCACGGTAACGACCCGACGTGGATAGGAACCGATCATACCCGTGAGAACGTCCCTCTGATCATTTATTCCAAAGAATTCAAATCACCGCGTAATCTCGGTGAATTTGAAGGATTCTATCATATCGGCAATACCATTGGTGAAAATTTTGAAATTTCCGGTGTTGACAAGAAAAACTCATTATTGGAGAAACTGAACTGATGAACGAAGCAAAACGATTGGTTTATCTATCATTATTCACGACTCTGTTTTCGATGGTGTTTTTCTATGTAGGCATCCAAATCGATATTTTGATCCCGACTTTGTTTTTCTACATCTTGGGAATAGGCTTGCTGGTGGTTGGATCGCTGGCACTGTTCAACAATTACTTGAATCAGCGGTTTGCCTTATACATATTCATGATCATCATCAATATCTTTGTCGGGGTGATTTTTACATTCCTGACCATATCAATTATCTAAGAGCGGTTTTTACCGCTTTTTTTATTTGTCAAAATGTTGCTATTTTGCATAATATACATTATGCGAACTTATAAATATTATGAGATTTATCATCAGATATACAAAAAAAGGGATGTTTCCATTCCTTTTTCATTATTTGATTTCGCGGTTGGCTTTGTGATAATCTTCGTATAGTTTAGTAACGTAGTTACCGTTGAAACAAGCCATGCACAGATCGCGACCATTATCCGGATAGATACAGTCCTTGATCCCTTGTTCAGAGATGAAGTAAAGTGAATCAGCTCCGATATGTTTTTTGAGCAGTTGAACTGATAAACGATGTGAAATCAGTTCATCCACTGTTGAAGTGTCCACCCCGTAGAAACATGGGAACTTGATTGCCGGAGAAGCGATTCTGACATGCACTTCTTTGGCCCCTGCTTCTTTTAACAGTTTGACAATTCTTCTTGAAGTGGTTCCCCGAACGATTGAATCATCGATCATGACAACTACTTTGTCTTTAAGAATTGTTGATACTGCCGACAGTTTCATTCTTACCCCAAGCTCACGAAGTTCTTGAGTTGGCTGGATGAAGGTACGTCCGACATATTTGTTTTTTACCAGACCCATTTCATAAGGAATTCCCGATACTTCGGCATAACCGATAGCTGCGGAAATTGATGAATCAGGCACCCCGATGACTACATCAGCTTTGACTGGTGCTTCCTCGAATAATTTCTTCCCGGCTGCTTTTCTTGACATATGGACGTTGATTCCATTGATGTCAGAATCCGGTCTGGCAAAATAAATGTATTCCATTGCACACATATTGTCGCAAGTAGAATTACAGTATAGTGTTGATTTCATTTCACCGTCTTTAACCCTGATTACTTCACCAGGTTTAACATCACGGATGAATTTGGCTCCGATGATTTCAAAAGCACATGTTTCCGATGCGAAAACATAAGCTCCGTTAGGTAATTGTCCGATTGAAAGCGGACGCAGTCCGTAACGGTCACGGGCAACGTATAAAGCATCTTCAAACAAGATCAAAACCGCAAAAGCACCATCGATTGCTCTTAAAGAATTACAGATACGATCAATCATCTTTCCATAATTTCTCTTGATCAGATGGGCGATCACTTCGGTATCCGAAGTCGAGTTGAAAATACTTCCTTGTTTTTCCAAATCCGATTTAAGATCGTTCGCATTAACTAGATTTCCATTATGCGCAATCCCCATTGATCCTTCGTTAGTTCTAAAAAGCAATGGTTGCACATTGGCAATCCCCCCACCTCCGGCGGTAGAATAACGGACATGACCAATAGCTGATGTACCTGGCAAACGTTCCAGTCTTGACCTAGAAAAGATTTCAGAAACCAATCCTTCATCTTTACGAATAGTCAAACCATCTTCACCGCTTACTAAAATACCGGCAGCTTCCTGGCCTCTATGTTGTAAAGAATGTAATCCGTAGTAAGTGTATGAAGCCGCACCATCGACTCCGGCCACACCGAAAACACCACATTCTTCATGTAATTCACGATCAAAATTATTCATTACTATCTCCTTGTTGTAGACTAATTAAATTCATCATAAACTGGCGAGCAGTTCTGCCTGAAAATCCGCCGTGACGCATTTCCCATTTGATTGCTTCTTGATAAACTTTTTCCTTATCCATTGTACACTGATACTGCAGATAAAGTCCATCAATAATATTGAAAAATTCCTTTTTGTTGGGCCTTCCAAAGTATATTGTAACACCAAAACGGCTTGCCAATGAGGTTTTTTCCTGCAATGCATCATTGACGCTGACTTCGTCACCTTCACGCTCCGACCAAGTTTCCTTGACAAGGTGACGGCGATTGCTGGTAGCGTAGATAATCACGTTTTCCGGTTTCTTTTCAAGACCGCCTTCGATTACGGCTTTGAGATACTTGTATTCGATCTCGAACTCTTCAAATGACAAATCATCCATAAACAGAATGAATTTGAAGTTTCGCGATTGAAGCTCCTGAATAATTTCCGGCAGATGAATAAACTGATGTTTGTATACTTCGACAATTCTAAGACCGTCCTTATAGTAACGGTTCAGCAGACCTTTGATGCATGAAGATTTTCCGGTACCGGCATCACCATACAGCAATACATTGTTGGCCATCTGCCCCTCGAGGAAAGCCTTGGTATTGGAAATCAACTGATCTTTTTGCAGGTCCATTCCCACGATCTCGTCAAGATCGAAGTTACCGACATATTTGATTGATTCGATATGATCCTGATTGTATCTAAAAGCCTTATTGAGCCCATACATACCCACTCCATATGTCAGATAGTGGTCGTGGATGACCTCATAGAACTCCAGATGATCCTTGGCATCACCAAGGGCCTTTTGCAGGTTCACAAAAATCTCATCGATTTCGATATTGACCACCGGTCTTGATTTGCAGTAGTTTTTAACCAACGCAACTCCCGGCAGGCTATCATCGAATTCATAATTGAAAGCTTCGTAAATCGACTTGATGTCAGCCAATGTCGTCGCTTTTAGTTCCGGCGATATATCATGTTTTCTTTCCAGTGCCAATGAAAAGACGTTTTCATTCTTCATTAATTCTATGGTAAGCAGTGATTGCCATAGATTTCCATTAAGATTCAATTCATCACATTTTGCAAGTAAGGTTTTTACATCAGTTATATCAACTTCGTTTTTAGCTATTTTAGCAGCTAGAACATTAAGATCAGCTGCTAAAAAATCATTATATATTAATAAATTTTCCAAATCGTTTCCCTAGTTTTTGAAACTGTGGATTGGCGCGGGAACTCGTCCACCTCTGTTGATGAAGTCCGCTGGTTCAAAGTTGTTTACTTGCATGATTGGTGCATATCCTAACAATCCACCAAATTCCACTGTGTCACCGACATCTTTACCGATAACAGGGATGATTCTTACTGCTGTAGTTTTTTGATTGATCATACCAATTGCCATTTCATCAGCAATGATACCAGAAATCACTGTTGCTGTAGTGCTTCCAGGAATTGCAATCATGTCCAGGCCAACTGAACATACGCAAGTCATTGCTTCTAATTTTTCAAGAGTCAATGATCCGCGAAGTACCGCATCAATCATTCCTTGGTCTTCAGAAACAGGAATGAACGCTCCAGAAAGACCACCAACGTGAGATGCTGCCATTACCCCACCTTTTTTAACATGATCGTTCAAGATTGCCAAAGCTGCAGTTGTACCAGGACATCCTACAGATTCCAATCCCATTTGTTCAAGACAATCAGCGATTGAATCCCCAATTGCAGGTGTAGGAGCCAATGACAAGTCGATGATTCCAAAAGGAACACCCAAAGCTTCAGAAGCTTCCATTGCCACCAATTGACCTACACGAGTGATCTTGAATGCAGTTTTCTTGATTGTATCGCATAATACATCGAAACTTTCACCTTTGGTTTTTGAGATAGCTTTTCTCATTACTCCAGGACCTGAAACTCCGACATTGATAATCGCATCAGCTTCAGTCACCCCGTGGAAAGCACCAGCCATGAATGGGTTGTCATCAGGAGCGTTGGTGAATACTACCAATTTAGCACATCCAATTGAATCTCTGTCTTTGGTGTATTCAGCTGCCTGTAAGACGATTTCACCCATAAGTTTGATCGCATCCATGTTCATCCCAGCTCTGGTTGAACCAAGGTTCACTGATGAACAAACTCTTTCAGTAACGCTCAATGCTTCAGGGATAGATCTGATTAAAAGTTCATCACTTGGAGTCATCCCTTTAGTAACGATGGCACTGTAACCACCGATGAAGTTGATTCCCAGTTCCGCTGCACATTTATCCAATACTTTGGCGATTTTAATGAAATCACCAGTAGTTTTACAACATGCATTTCCGACAAAACCGATCGGTGTAACTGAAATTCTCTTGTTGACAATAGGGATACCGTATTTGTGTTCGATAGCTACCCCTGTTGGGACCAAGTTTCCAGCAAGACGCATGATTTTTTCATAAATTTTATCACAAACAACATCAACATCTGGACCCATGCAATCCAAAAGGGAAATCCCCATTGTAATTGTACGAACATCCAGGTTTTCTTGTTCGATCATTTTATTTGTTTCAGTAACCTCTAAAATATTAATCATGTGTCCTCCTATAAACGATGCATTTTATTAAAAATGTTTTCATGTTGAAGTTTTATATTTACGCCAATTTCATCACCTAAAGCTGCGATTTCATTTGCAATATCGCCAAGTTCTTCACCTTTTGAAGTGATGTCAACAATCATCATCATATTGAAGAAATCATCAATGATAGTTTGTGAAATATCCAAGATATTGACTTGTTTGTCAGCCAAGAAAGTACATACCTTACCGATAATACCAATTTGGTCTTTTCCTACAACCGTAATAACGCCTTTTTCCATTACATATACCTCCATTTTTAAACCATTATATCATAAGAGAAAAAAAAATAAACAAAAATTGAATACAATCTTAAGTTTAACTTACATTTATCGGGCGATTCGTTTCAAGTGTAAAACACCTAACTGAAAATAGTCCGATTATATCGGTGTTTTCGACAAAAAAACAGGCTTTCGCCCGTTTTTTATTCTCCCATTAATTTTAATGCAGTACCAAATACTGCCTTACCATTCATAGTTCCATAATCACGCATGTCGATTACATCAACAGGGATAGGTCCCCCACTGCGTCCGGCAACCAATTTTTCGATTGCTGCTTTTTGGAATCTAACTTGTGGCCCAAGTAAGATAACATCTACTTCTTCAAGAACGCGAGGAGCATCAGAGAAAGGTAATGCGAAGATTTTAGCTTCGATCCCTTGTTCTTTAGCTGCTGCTTCCATTTTTGTTACTAATAAGCTAGTTGACATCCCAGCTGAACATACCAATAAAATTGTTTTCATATATTTGACTCTCCTTTTTATTTCATATATACATTATACCTAAAAATAGAGCAATTGTAAACACTACCACCCTATTATGACAAAAAACAAAAAGACGGGTAGTACCCGTCTATTTAGCATTAAAGATTACCCCATTAATTTCATTGCGTTGTCGAATACTTTTTTACCGTTCATAGTTCCGTAATCACGCATATCGATTACTTCACAAGGAATTGGTCCAGCTGTACGATCAGCAATTAATTTTTCAACTTGTGGTTTTTGGAATCTAACTTGTGGCCCTAAAAGCACGATATCTACATCATTGATAACTCTTGGAGCATCAGAGATAGGTAATGCGAAAATTTTGATTTCGATCCCTTGTTCTTTAGCTGCTGCTTCCATTTTTGTTACTAATAAACTTGTTGACATCCCTGCCGCACATACTAATAATATACTTTTCATTTTGTACACTCCTTTTTCATTTATGAAATAATTATACCTTTTTTAAAACAAAATGTAAACACTTTCCTAGCAAAAAAAAGCCACCTATGAAACAGTAAAGCGGTAACTATTGAAAAAACGTCGATTAAAACTTATAATATTAATGGAGGGCTAAAATGAAAAAAATCAAACTTTTAGTATGCAGTGACAGTCATGGTGATAACAGTCAGTTGGGTAAACTCTACCAGCGTTATCCCCGACAAAATCAATATATATTTTGCGGCGACAGCAACCTTGACTATGGCAGTCCCCTGCTGACCCATTTTGTCGCTGTGCGCGGCAATCACGACAATGACACTTTCCCCCTGGAACAGATAATAGACGCTGCTACAGTCAAGATTCTGGTGGTTCACGGGCATTTGTGGGATGTCTATCATGACTATACCCGCTTGAAAGAATATATGAAAGAAAACGACATATCCATTTGCTTTCATGGTCACACCCATATTGCGACTTTCATCAAGGAAGACGGACTTGTTTTCATCAACCCCGGCAGTCTGATGATCAATCGCGGCTCATACGGTTTTGGAACCTATGCCCTGGTTGAGATATCCGATACGATTTTAGTGACCTATCATCATCATCTGACTCATGAAAATGTCACTGCCCAGGTTCTTGAAGACGGAAAAAAACTGTTTGAAGAAATCAAACAGTTGCTTTACTGAGACATCAAAAGCCAAGCCGATATCAATCGACATTATCGACGCACAAAAAAACAAGGCTATTAACCTTGTTTTTTGTTTTGGCCGTGTTCACTCAAACGTTCTTCATTGCGTTTGCGTTTGTACTCAATCAAGAACATAACTTCTTTCAAATCATCATCTGGTAATTCTGTCAAAAGACGTGCAATGTTTGCAATATTATAATAATCGTACTTCTTTCCACTCATGATTTCTTCAACAGAACGTCCATATAGATTTGAAAATACTTTCAATTCTCCTACAGTGATATCACGTTTGCCGTTTTCTATGTCAGAAATTGCTGAATGGGGGACATTTAAATGTTTAGCAACATCTTTTTGGGTAAAATGTTTGAAATTACGATATGATTTAAGACGTTTAGCCAACTCCATATCTATTGCCATTTCGATTCCTCCTAATATTATTTTAGCAAAAACGGACAAACAATTCAATGATATTTATCAATCGTTGTAATATAATTTTACGTAATTACTAAAATTAAGCTCTTCAACCGGCTTGTTATTTAGAAGATTTAGATAATAATTGATTATTTGTTCTATTTCAGACACGGTTTCAATGGTGAAGTGGAGTAAAATCCGATCAACCTTGAGACTGGCAATATCACTGATCAGGGTTGGTTTGTTGTGATAAATGATATTATCGCAAAGTTCATTGGTTCCAATTGGGAAATGTTCGCCCATTCGGTCCTTCAGCGCAAAGTTACCGCTCTTGCAGCGGTTGCACCCTGCCACTTTCTTACCAAAGTAATGCTGCGAGATAACACAGTGACGCGTCGTCATATTGACTGAACGGCCATAAACCTCGAACATCAATTCATTGGTTGTCTTAAGACGATTGATCTGTTTACGCGACATCTCAGTTGAAAGATTGATGGTGGCTTCAGGGAAAAACGAGGCGGCGAAACTATTGACAACGTTCATATTGCTATCAATAATCAGTTTCTTGTCTTTAAAGCTGGTGCAAGATTGGTAATCGCCTACGAAGATCTCCATGATTTGAGAATAATACGGATGCGCTTTGACCTTTTCAATCAAATCACTTTCATAGCGATAAGTTGTGTAAAGCGCCAGCTCGACATTGCAAGTTTGGGCGAGTTCGAACATTTCGAAGACGGTCTGATCCAGCGGATAAGCGATTTTCGAGGTATGTTTCAAAGCCGCTTGGGCCTGTTGAAGGGTTGTGACCTTTACCATAAGCCCTTCAAGTACATGAGAATTTGATTCGGGCCACTGGGCTTTTAAATCAATCACTGAACGTTTGGCGGTGAGCTGATTGTTCAGCGCCTCAATTGCTTCACGACGCAGCTGATTGAGAATTTTTAGCGGCATCGAGATATTGTTGTCGATTTCGATTTCCAATTTTCCCAGTCCAAACGGGGTATTGCCCAGTTTGGCAAGTTGCTTGTGAATGTCAGCTGGGGTGACTGGCCGATTGCGGGCCTTTTCAACCACAAATCCCTGACTTACCATCCCCTGGTAAGCTCCGATCCGGTAGAACAGAACAGGATAACCGCCGATATGTGCTTCGAATTTAAGATTCAATTCATTGGCAACATTTTCCTTTTGATAAGAACGGTTGGCTTCCTTGATCAATTCAACATCATAAATCTTATTAACCTTGGTTGCGACTTTGACTGGATGATCAAGTTCGATTTCAACCACCTCACCGGCCTCGGCATGATTAACCAGATAACCGTCGAGATAAAGTTTGGTAATGGTCCTTTTGAGGAGAATATCCAAAAATTCCACCCGGTCGTTTTGATGCAAAGTTTCGCTAAGCCTGATTGCCACTTTGCGGGTCTTACGGTTATAACCGACCACCTCACCGACATTGATACCCTGATTTCCGGGAAAGTCGGGTTCCATCTTACTTTCGTCATTGAATAGATATCCCTGGGAAAAGCCCCGGTTGAACATTTTCTTCATCTTCAGGATTTCCTGGTCCAGCGATTCATATTTGTGGGCAAGATGATTGTCAATCGCTTTGCGATAGGCTGCTACAACAGTTGCCACATATTCAGGTCGTTTCATCCGACCTTCAATTTTGAACGATTTGACATTGGCATCAATCAATTGGCCGATATTCTCGATTGTACAAAGATCTTTGGGCGAAAGCAAGTAAGCATTCTCACTGATAGCCTCGCCATCCTTGATCAGTTCATATCCAAGCCGACACGGTTGACCGCAGCTACCGCGGTTTCCCGAACGTTTGGCGATATTCGAAGACATCAGACATTGACCGGAATAACTGACACAAATTGCCCCGTGAACAAAAACTTCAAGATCGACGCTGGTATTGGCGGCAATCTCCTGAATTTCCTCAATCGTATTTTCCCGGGCCAAAACCACCCGTTCAACTCCATACTGTTCGAAAAAACGAACCGAATCAAGATTGTTGACTGACATCTGGGTCGAGATATGAATTTCCATTCCCGGAATCCGGCCTTTGATCAAATCAAATAACCCGATATCCTGAATAATTATGGCATCACAATTCTGGTGATAAAGAAATGCGATATATTCAAGCAGGTCATCGATTTCCTCATCGTAATACAAAGTATTGACTGTAACGTAAATTTTCGCAAAATGAGTATGAGCATACTCAATCGCCCTTATTATTTCCTGATCATCGAAGTTGGTGGCGAAAGCCCGGGCCGAAAAGCTCGAACCTCCGATATAAACAGCATTAGCTCCATTCTGGATTGCTGCTACTAAAGCCTCAAAACTACCCGCTGGAGCTAATAATTCGATATTATTCATGGTTTACCAAGCCTACACAGATATCGGCTGAAATCTTTGAAGCCAACTTCAAATATTCGTCGAACTGAAGACTGCTTTCATCACCGATACCAAAAACATCTGAAAGACATCTGGTGATAATGAACGGCGTCTTTGTTTTATGGCAGATCTGAGCGATCGCACTGGCTTCCATATCACCGGCTAGCGGTTCTAGAAAGTCGAACTTGATCTTGTCGACCTGACTTTGATTGTTCAAAAACTGATCGCCGCTGACAATCAATCCGATATGGTAGTTAACTTCTTCTTGATCAAGAATATTCATGGTTTTTTTAACCAGATTTCCATCCGCCTCGAAAATTCTTGGCAGATCAGGGACCTGTCCGATTTCGCGACCGAAAGCCGACAAATCGAAATCATGACTGGAAACTCCTGTTGAAATCACAACATCCCCCGGTTTTTCGTCACTGTTAAGCCCACCTGCAGTTCCGACATTGATTACATAATCAATATCGTAGTTTGTCATCAGCAAAGTTGTTGAAAATGTCGCATTGACTTTACCGATCCCACTTTGACAGACTACTACGTCTTTGCCGTTTATTTTTCCTTCAGTAAATTTCACATCATGAATCATGCGTTCCTTTTTCGCATCCAGATGCTCCAATACTGCCCCTACTTCTTCATCCATTGCACCAATAATACCAATCATACTATTCTCCTTTTTTTACAACAAAGATAACTCTTTCGCATTCTTCCTTGTATTCTTCAAAATCACTATACATCTCGATATCTGTGAAACCGGCCTGTTCAAGCAAGTCCTGATAAACTTCCACGGGGAAGGTTTTCTGGATATGATGCTCATCAACCTTTTCATTATCTTCCTTATTGAAGATTTTGACAAAGTGTTCAACTTTTCCGTCACCAAGATAATTGGTATCCCAGGAAAAATCAAACTCTTCATCACTTTGGGTTTCATGATAGTCGTTGATCATATGTTCCATCTTATACATCGAATCGACGTCGAAAATGAAAGTTCCTCCAGTTTCGAGCGACGCATAAACATTTTTGAATACTTGGAGTACTTCATCTTTCTTTAAAACATAGTTCAACGAATCACAAAGACAAGTCACCAGATCAACCTGGAAATCCACGTTGAAATCACGCATATCGATCCGTTTTAAAAGCAAGTCGACATCGGCTTCGGTCGCCTTGAGACGGGCAACTTCCAACATATCAGCCGACAAATCGGTTGCATAAACCACTTTCTTAGCCCGAGCCATTTTGATAGCCATCGAACCGGTACCGCAGCCCAGTTCCAATACCGTTTCATACGAAGCATGCTTCGAAATAAAGCGGTAATAATCATTATAGAATTTATTTTCCATCAGACTATCATAATAGAAGGCAAAATTCTCGTAAGACATTAGTCGATCATCCCATCTACATCAATGCGCGGCATATCTGCCCACAGTTTTTCAATATTGTAAAGCTCACGTTCGTCTTTATCGAAGATATGAACCACGATATCACCGAAATCCATCAGGATCCATTTGCTTTTTTTCTTACCTTCTTTGCTTTTAACATAGAATCCGTTTTCAGCTGCCCGGTCTTCAACATTGTCAACCATGGCATTCATCATCGGTTCGTTGTTTGCTGAAACAATCACGAAATTATCATAAATCGGTGAAGCGTCACGCATGTCGATTGCGACAATATCCGATCCCAGTTTCTCATCTAAAGCTTTAACAATTACTTCTAATTTATTCATTAAAATCTCCTATATATTTTTTGTATATTCCAAAAAAGACCTTATCAATTTTTCGATTCTTCTGTTTCGAAAATTCATAGAAATCTTTTAGACAATTGGCGAATCCGGCTTCGATATCTTGTTTGGCCAGTTCGATTTGCGCTGTTGAATCATAATCGCGCAATGGATCCAGCTTGTCAGCCACGTAGATGACCATATCCAGTTTGGACATGTTTTCATCTGCAGTGGTATGATAGCGAATCGCCTGAAGCACTTCCTTGTCTTCTACCAGAAACTCTTCTCTGGCAATGTATTCACCGCTGTATTGATGCCAGACCACATGAGGCAGGCTCATTTTGGCGGCGTATTCTTTTTCCATTATTTCTTTTTCGATCGACCGGGGCAACTCTTTGGTCACATCATGAAGAATAGCAGCAATATATGCTTTCTTCGAGTCAAGACCATTGGCCATGGCGATTTCCTTTGCCAGTTTGGCAACCGACAAAGTATGTTCGTAGCGGCGTTTGGTCATCCGCGGTTTGATCATTGTATCGAGATACAATCCCTCTTTCGATATGTATCTAAGCACGCTTTTTTGCAAAAACTCGATATGGCCATCGCGCACATCACTGCTTGAAATACTGGTCGGTTCGATATCAAGAGTGATGAAGTCGAACTTATCGATATTGAGGTTGGTTTCATAACCAAGCCGGTCAAAACAAACCAGTTGGCATTTGCGGGCAATCAAATCGCATTGATACCACTTATGGAAATCACTGGCCTGATCCATTCCCATGATCAAATAGAATTCACTGTCCTGATATTTTTCCTTCAACTGATTGATGGTATCGATTGTGAAATTCTTTCCGCTGTGAGGACTGTCAAGTTCGATGGTTTCCAGTTTTGCCTTCTTGATTTTTTTTAGTGCGATTTCAATCATCGCTTTTTTCTGCTCGCTTGTAGCATAACTCATTTCCTTCCAGGGATTTTCCTTGGTTGGAATCACCAGCAAAGTATCAAGTTCGAGCTGTTTGATCGAATTCTTGATTACTTTGATATGGCTTTTATGGATTGGATCAAAGCTGCCGCCAAAAATCCCTATTTTTCTCATGGAAGTTTGTAGATTTTTTCTGGAGATTTACGATATAGAACAATCGTTCTTCCCAGAATTTGCACTACATCACTGTTTGTTTGGGCACTTAATTCGATAGCAGCTTCGTTTTTGCTGACTGGACATGTTTCCAACAGCTTGATTTTCAATAATTCTTTTCTTTCAAGATATTCATCGATCGCTTCGATCTGGTTTGCAGTTATCCCTTCCTTACCGATTTGAAACAACGGTTTAAGGTTGTGGGCAACCGAACGTAAATATCTTTTTTGTTTTCCTGTTAACATAATTATCCTTTCTAGATTAAAGCCTCGCGGATAAACACACCGATTCCCGGTGGCACCATGACTTTGACTTGGCCTTGTGAGCTTGAAACCGTAATAAAACCTAAGCCGGAAATAACGATATCCTGTTTCGAACCGTCAAGATTGAAGGTGTAAACCTGCATCTGCTTATCGGTTTCAATCCCCTTGATTCTAGGGACGAGGGTATTATCGTTGCGATAAACGCGACTGGCGTTTTCTGTTTTAGTGCGGTGAAGTTTGATTTGTCTTGGAAAATAACAGACAAATGGGGTTTTGGGACCTTTGAGATAATCAATTCGCGCCAATCCGCCAAAGTAAATTGTCTGTCCGGTATTCAACTGATAGTTGACCGGCTTCAATTCGCTTTTAGGGACGATGACTGGCAAATCCTCGATTTCAACCAAATTGGCCATTTGATGTTCATTGACAATACCCGGTGTGTCGAACAGGCTTGATTTTTCATCAAGTTCGATTTCAATCACCCCCAGTGTTGTTCCCGGGAACTCGCTGGTCGTGATCAGATGTTCGTCAACATTGGCATAATGTTTCAACAAGGCATTGATCAGTGAAGATTTTCCGACATTGGTAACCCCGACCACATAGACATTGCGGTTTTTGCGGTAAGCGTTGATCTTTTCAATAACCTCGTCAAGGTGGTAGTTCGTCTTTCCTGAAGCCAGAATGACATCAAGACAACGGATTCCTTCCTTGTGAAGCTGACGGCGGATCCAATGTTCGATTTTGCGGTCTTTAAGTGATCTGGGCAAAACATCCCGTTTGTTTCCAATAACAATTACATCATCACTGTTAAGATGACGGTTCAAACCTGTAATCATACTACCATTAAAATCAAAAATATCCACTAAATATACGTATAAATTGTCATTTTGAGAGATATTATCCAAAATTTCGAAGAAATCTCCCCGTTCCATCTTGGTTTTGGTCAGTTTATGATAGTTTTTCATTTTGAAACAGCGCTGACACAGCACATGTTCCCGGTTGAGGGCGTTTTCCGGCACATACCCGACTTCATCGGGAGCGGTTGTCTGGATTGTCGCTCCACAGCCATAACATTTTAATTCATCCAAATTTATTCCTCCATATTCAACAAGTCATCCAAAGACAACTGTTCGAAATCTTCATCATTTTTTGAGTTGGCGCCGCTTTGTTCCTTGGCGAACCAGGCGCTGTAATCATCCAAGATCACATTATCATAGAATTTTGTTTTGACATCCTGATCAAGATAAACGAACACTACGGTCTCTTCTTTGTTCTTGGTCAGCTGCGATGGTTTTGCAGCAAGGTTGGAATTGGAATAATTCTTAACGACATTCTCATATTCCCCTTCAGTTGTGTAGACAATGAATTCATCGCTGTAATCAACGACAAAAGCCTTGTTAACAGTGAAGTTTTTGGATTTGAGATTTTTGTAAAGCATGCTTCCCTTAGCAGTTCTGGTCGTAGTCGGGATATCATTGAGTTTGATCCGTTTGACTCTTACATCATCAGTAACAATCATCAATGACTGATTCATCATCGGATTGAAGACATCGCAGGATACCACTTCATCATCCTTGAGATTGATTGATTTGATTCCGGCGGTCTTGAGTCCCACTTGCGAAACCAATTCTTCCGAGTAGACTCCACAATAACCGTTTTTGGTTACGATGACCACCCCAAGATTGCCCGGAGTCAGTTTGATGGAAACTACTTCATCGCCTTTTTTGAGTTTCATCGATTTGATCGGACGCGAGAATCGAGTCACTTCGAAGTCCTTAAGCGGGGTCTTTTTGATCATTCCACCTTTTGATGCCGCCAAAACAAACAATTCGCGGTTGAAATCATCAACAACAATCGAGTCGATAATCTGTTCACTGGCATCCAGCTTGATCAGGTAGCTGATATGCTTTCCGACATCTTTCCACTTGAACTCTTCGATCAAATGGATTGGGACATAGAGATAATTACCTTTATTGGTGAAAAGCAGCATCGTTTTCAAAGTTGAAGTCTTTTCCAGCCGGACCAGATAATCCTCATCTTTTTTACCAAAAGGAATGTTGGTGCTGGCTCCAAATGAACGTAGCGAAATCCGCTTGATATAACCATCACGGGTAATCGACACGTAAACTTCTTCTTCAAGAATCATCGCTTTTTTGTCGATTTTGACTTCCATAATCTCTTCTTTGATTTCACTGCGGCGTTTGAAACCGTATTTTTTCTTAATTTCGTTGAGTTTTTCAACGATTACTTTTCGAAGAATGTTGTCATCATCAAGAATCGAATTCAATTCTTTGATGTTATCTTCAAGACTTTGTTTTTCATCCTGCAAAGTCGTAATATCAGTATTGGTCAATCGGTAAAGTTGCAACATTACGATTGCCTCTGCCTGTTCAGGCGTGAACCCGAAACGGACATTGAGGTTTTCTTTGGCATCACCTTTGTTTTTAGAATGACGGATGACGCTGACAACTTCATCGAGAATATCAATTGCCTTGATCAGACCTTCAACGATATGATAACGTTTCTTGGCCTTTTTTAGATCAAACAATGAACGATTGGTGATTACATCGATCTGATGGTCGATATATCCTTCGATCATCGCCATCAGCCCCAGCTGTTCTGGACGTTTGTTCTTGATGGCAACCATATTGAAATTATAGTTTTTTTGCAAATCGGTATTCTTGTAGAAATAATTCAGCGTATTGTTGGCATCGATGTCCTTGCTTAGATCGATGACGATCCGAAGACCATTACGGTCCGACTCATCACGGACTTCGATGATTCCTTCAACATCGCGGTTATAATTGATTTCATCGATTTTACGTACCAGTTCGGCTTTGTTTACCTCATATGGGATTTCACTGACGACAATCTGGTTGATTTTCTTTTGTTCAACGATCTCACATTTGGCACGGCAGACGATTTTGCCTTTACCTTTGCGATAGGCACGTTTGATTCCTTCTACCCCTTCGATGATTCCCCCGGTCGGGAAATCCGGACCTTTGATAAAATGCATCAGTTTGTCAAGGCTGCAGTTGGGGTGCTTGATCTTATAGATAGTCGCATCAACTACCTCACTCAGGTTGTGAGGCGGGATATCGGTGGCATAACCGGCTGAAATCCCGGTTGAACCGTTCACCAGCAAATTTGGATAGCTGGCCGGCAGAACCGTCGGCTCATACTCCGAGTCATCGAAGTTGAGCGCCATTAAAACGGTTTCCTTGTCGATATCATTCAACAGTTCCGCAGCCAGTGGCGAAAGCCGAGCTTCGGTATAACGCATCGCCGCAGCCGGGTCGTTATCGATTGAACCGTTGTTACCTTGCATATCAACCAAAATCGCTCCCATTTTCCAGTCTTGGGAAAGACGGGTCATCGCTTCGTAAACCGAAGAATCCCCATGGGGATGGTAGTTACCGATTACGTTACCGACTGTTTTGGCCGATTTACGGTACGGTTTGGCAGCCGTATTGCCTTCTTTGTACATCGAATAAAGAATTCTTCGCTGTACCGGTTTTAGACCGTCGCGGACATCCGGCAACGCTCTTTCTTGAATAATATATTTGGAATACTTGCCGAAACGGTCCGACATGATATTGTCGAGACTGACGGTTATTTTCTTATCTTCCATTTGACACCTCGCTTAAGTAATCATCTTCAAGGGAGAATTGAACGTTTTCCTCAATCCATTCCCTTCTTGGAGCTACTTTTTCTCCCATCAGAACCGATACTCTCCGTTCCACCAGGGCGGCATCTTCGATATTGACCTGGATCAAAGTCCGATTTTCAGGATTCATGGTTGTATCCCAAAGCTGTTCGGCATTCATTTCCCCAAGTCCTTTGTAACGCTGGATATAGTATCCACGGCCGAATTGTTTTTTGGCCGCCTCAAGTTCCTCATCTTCATAACAGTAAACCACTTCTTCTTTGGAACCGGACTTTTTCGACACTTTGTAAAGCGGCGGCAAAGCGATATAAATCTTTCCGGCGTTGTAAAGCTCACGCATGTAGCGATAGAAGAACGTCAGCAGCAATACCTGGATATGAGCTCCATCGGTATCGGCATCGGTCATGATGATGATTTTATCGTAATTGCAATCCTTGATATTGAAGTCGCTTCCGACTCCAGCTCCGATTGTTGTGATCATCGTTCCGAAAATCTCATTTTTCAAAACTTCTTCCATTCCGGTTTTTTCTGTGTTGATTACCTTACCTCTAAGAGGCAGGATCGCCTGATATTTCCGGTCACGGCCCTGTTTGGCACTACCGCCGGCTGAATCCCCTTCGACGATGTACAATTCTTTTTTCTTGGAATCTTTCGATTGGGCTGGAGCCAGTTTACCTGAAAGAATTCGTTCATTTCGCCGGTTTTTGCCTTTTCGCGCCGCTTCACGAGCCTTGCGGGCCGCTTCACGGGCTTTGGCTGCTTTTTGAACCTTCTCAATCAGTTCGTTGGCAACCTCGCTGTTTTCCTGGAGATAGAAATAAAGTTTTTCACTGATGATGTTTTCAACCACAACCCGGGCCTGGGATGTTCCCAGTTTCGATTTGGTTTGACCCTCGAACTGCAAAAGATGTTCAGGTACTTTCAATGAAATGACACAAGTCAGACCTTCTCGGATATCGTTACCTTCAAGGTTTTTGTCTTTTTCCTTGATGATATTGAAACTTCGGGCAAATTCATTGAAGGTTTTGGTCAGTCCTGAACGCAATCCGGTGATATGGGTTCCCCCTTCTGGCGTTCTTACCAGATTGACAAACCCCAGGGTGTTCTCCTGGAATCCACTGGTGAACTGCAGGGCACATTCGACTTCAATCTCATCGGCTGTGCCTTCAAGATAAATGATATCACTGACTGCAGTCTTGTCAAAATTGAGATAATTGATGAACTCCTTGAGTCCTTGATCATACTGATAGACGACTGCTTTGTCGTTTTTAAGGTCATTGACCGCAATCTTGATTCCATTCAAAAGGAACGCACTCTCGCGAAGCCTTTCTTTGATCGTCGAATAATTGAAGTTGGTGGTCGAGAAAATTTCCGGATCCGGCCAGAATGTCACGGTCGTTCCGGTGCTCTTGGTGGTTCCGACAACTTCGAGTTTCCCTACTTCACTTCCTCCGTTTTTAAAAACCTGATGAAAGATCTTACCGTCACGGTTGACAGTCACTTCCAATTTTTTTGACAGGGCGTTCACCACCGATGAACCAACCCCATGGAGTCCTCCTGAGGTCTTGTAACCTCCATCTTCAGAGAATTTACCCCCTGCATGGAGAACAGTTAAAATGACCTCCAAAGTCGGACGTCCACTGGCATGCATTCCCGTAGGCATTCCCCTACCGAAATCCTGGACAGTAACACTGCCATCCTTATTTATATTTACGATTATTTCTTTTCCATAACCGGATAAAGCCTCATCTATCGCATTATCGACAATTTCCCAGACCAGATGATGAAGACCATACACGTCAGTAGACCCGATGTACATACCGGGACGCTTACGGACAGCTTCCAATCCTTCTAAGATCTGAATATTCGATTCATCATAACGATTAGCTACCACGAAATCACACTCCTTAACTAATATATTATATAAAAAACCAGGCCCTTTTGCAAAAGGTATTTGCAATTATAACAGTTTTCGCTATAATTGTCATTGGGTGATAAAATGATAGAAATAGTAATAATACTTTTAGCTTATTTATATGGGTCGGTTTCTTTTGCTTTGGTGATTGGAAAAGTCTTCTTCAAAAAAGATGTCCGCAACTACGGTTCAGGAAACTTGGGCGGTACCAATGCCGGGCGGGTTCTCGGTAAAAAAATCGGTGTCCTGGTAATTTTCCTCGATGCTTCTAAAGCCTTGGTTTCGGCCTTGGTGGCGGGATATTTGGCCAATCGGTTCAACCTTTACAGCGAACTGAAATACTTGGCCGGAGTGGCTTGTGTAATCGGTCACTGTTATCCGATTTTCGCCAAATTCAAAGGCGGAAAAGCGGTATCCACTGCAGTCGGGCTGACATTTGCATATGCCCTGCCATACGTACCGGTGGGAGCGTTGATTTTTGGTGGCGTACTTTACAAAACCAAATACGTGTCTTTGTCTTCAATTGCGGCAGCTTCATACATGATTGTCTGTACCTTCTTCATGGATATCTCGATTGTCGGGAAATTCTGCAACATTGCAGTGATGCTTTTGTTGATCTACCGTCATCACGCCAACATCAAAAGGCTGCTCAACCATACTGAATCTAAAGTTACATACCTTGGCTAGCGAATCCGCTGGCCTTTTTCTTTTGCCAAAAATTCTGTCAGTTAGCTTTTCTCTTGATAGATTGACCAGATTCGACAATAGGAATATGATTTAATTAGATACTCCAGCCCGACTTCAATAATCTCAGGGAATTTTTCATTATCACTGTGATTGGCCGGCTTTTATTCTTTTTTGGCGCCATAGTGTTCTTTTTACTCGGTTATGTCGGCCCTCGGATTTTCATAATCTCAACTCTCGATTTGATTCCCCCCCTTATGGACCTTGTGGGCAATCAGCTCTACTCGATCTTGTCACGAAAGATAGACTAAGGATAAGCAAAACAACCTCAGCTTCGATTTGGAAACTGAGGTTGTTTTAATAGGGAAAAATAAAAGATATCCGAAGATATCTATTTGTTGAAGCTGATTGAATTGTCACTGGGAAGAAAACTAGAATCACCAATTTTGATTATTTCAATTGAATCATCATTGATTTCAATCTCAGTCAAAGAGCATCCTCTGACAACCTCCTGGTTGATTTTAGTCAACTCTTCCACCGGAAGATTCTTAATGATAGAAAGAAAGACGATGAAGGCCATTCCGTGGGTAACCACGAAGACCGTCTCATTTTGATGTCTTGTTTTGATTTCATCAAAGAATTCCCCAATCCGGGTTCTGACTTGATTGTATGTTTCCCCATTAGGCAATGACATATCCCCTCTTGGTTTATGCCAAAGATTGTAGTAATCATCCTGTTTGATCAATTTTGAAACATTTTCACCTTCATAATCGCCAAAAGACATTTCCTGAATTCTTACGTCATAATTGACTTTGTGTTCCGGGAAGATGGTTTTGGCTGTTGTTTTAGCTCTAGGAATCGGTGAAGAATAAACAACATCAATATGTTCATTATCCAAATACTCTCCTAGAATTTGGGCATCCTTGATTCCTTTGGCTGTTAACTTAGAGTCTTTCCGTCCCTGAAGACGCCGTTCCTCATTCCAAAGCGTTTTTGAATGCCTTGTAATCAATAAACGCATTTCTATTTATATTGATTATTCATGTCACGCATGATTTTTTTGATTTGTGCTTCGCTAGGTTTACGACCCATTTGCATATACATTGCTCTAATCATTTGTTCATTGATAGGTGGGTTTTTTTTCAACTGACGTTTGAAGTAATATCTGGCAGCAAAAAATCCAGCTACCAATCCCAAAATCAGCCCCACAGCTAAAAATACATATTCCATTTGATTACCTCCCATTTAGTTACCTAATAACTATATCATAAATATTCTAAAAATAAAATACATTTTATTTATATCCAGGCACTTAAACCCGCACACTTTTTCAAGTTCAAATCGTTTCTCGAAGATTGCAATAATCAGATCGAAATTTAAGTAACGTGACTTAAATCAATCCGCTATCTTGGCTGAGATATTGTGTTTTCGCGCCCTGCTCGAAACAACTTTTTAGGTAATAAAATCACCTCCAACAAGCAACTTTTTCGCTATCAAAAAAGATCCTGCTTCCAGAATCTTTAACGAACCTTATTCAATTGGAGCATTGTAAAACCGGCCCTGAAAATCCAATACTTTAGTGGTGTTGACAATGACATGTGGATCAACTTCGACCAGGGAATCAATTATTTCCGGCACCTGATAGGAACTGACAACCGATACCAGAGTTACAAATGGTTTTCCCGAATAGCCCCCGATACAGTCAAAAACCGTAATTCCATGACGAGTTGTTTTGAAAAAAGCCGTTTTGATCTCGTCAGGACAATTGGTGATGATTTCCATCCGAACCCTCTTATAACGGGTATGGAACTTTCCAATGGTCTGAGTTGAGATGAATTGAAACAAAACCGTATATGCTGCCCCATCAGCTCCATACAAAACCCCAAAAATAATCATGATGACGATATTGAAACCAAACACATAGTTCCAGATCTCCCGGCCCGATTTGTTTGACACATAAAGAGCAATGAAATCAGTCCCTCCTGAAGAGGCTCCGGCCCATAAGGCAAGTGTGATTGCAATCCCGAAGAAAAAACCGCCAAAGACGACTTTCAACAAGATATCATCAACCAGTTCTACTACAGGAATAACCCGCAAAAGCATTGAAGTGATGACAACTTGAGTCAAAGACAGCAGCGTAAACCGCGGCGAGATTTCGCGATAACAAAACATCGCCACCGGAATATTAAGAGTCAGCAAGATGACATAGGTAGGTATTTCAAATCCCAGGTTGGAACTGACCATATTGGTAAGCAGCGACACCCCCATGAAACCACCTGACAAGATCATGGAATTTTGAATCATGGTATTGGTAGCAATTGCCATAATCACAGAAGACACGGCTATCAAGGCAAAAGAACGTAAATTCTTATAGTTAAAGATGGAGTTCATAATAAATCAAATAATCAAAACCTCCTGAAAATCACTATTTTCAAGAAGTTCGCCTTTCTTTTTCTTTATAAAATAATTGGATACGAGTAACGCTAGACTTGCATTATATACCTATCCCGACAAAAATCAACCTTCAAAAAGCAATTGGGCTAATTTTTTTATTTATTTGGGAACTTGGTCAAATAGTTGATTAAAAGTCGGTCATAGCCTCCAAACTCAATCGGCACTAAGCCAAACAGAAAAATCTTTCTCTTCAATCATGCGAATTTGTTTTTGCAGACTTGCATCGATATCCATCACTCTCCCGATGTTTTCAATCATGGAGTTGATATATCTTCTTTTAGCCGAAACTTTGACTGAATATCGATCCGAAAGCTTATAAGCGCTGCTATGGATTTTTGAATATGATCTGTATTCATTCCAAACTCTTAAAAGTTCAACATCGCTCTCAAATTTTCCAATAATCGTTTTTTCATCAAGATACAGGTCTTCTCTGGTTATCACTTCGTTGGTGATTGCTTTGGCAATCAGGTCTGCCAAAGCCTGCATCGCAAAACGATCCTCGTCACAAATATAGATGTTGGAGCAATCGACCATATATTCGGAAAAAAGCAATGCCTTTGCTTTTGATTTGAATAGCAGCTCATGTTGCCCCTCGACGATTCCAACCCCTAGGTCTTCATAGATGGATTTTATCTCAGCCAATGACGCGAACCCATAATTGTACATATTGCCAAGAGTATACTCCAACCGGTCGGCCGACAGCTTTGGTGAATCATTATCCGCAATCGGATAAAGATGATAATTAATTATATCAGGCAAAGCAACCTCGTACTTAGCCAACAGCGATTGGATTTCATGAGATGAATTGATCAATGAGGCAGTTGCCGTCTCGGTGGATTCCTGTTTTTCATGATCCCCATTCAAAAAATCAATGGTATGAGCAAACACCGGCGTGGCAATATCGTGCAGCAATCCGGCTATGCTTTGTTTTTGATCCCTGGTGAAATTCCAGATTATCAAGGCAACCCCGATTGAATGGTCAAATCGGGAGTAAGGCCGCAAATTCTTAAAACGGTCAAAACGGGTGTACTCGCACCCGCAGTTCATTCCCACATCTTTGAGACGTTGCATTTCCTTGACCTTCGCAAATTCTACGATAAATCCCGGCATCTCATTACTGTAAATCTTCCAAAGTTTCTTCATTTTAAAATTTCCTTTTATACTGTAATTATTTTTCCTTCTCGATACCTTGATTCTGACCTATCCTCAAAAGTTTTGTCACATCAACTTTCCTTACTCTTTGAATAACCCTGGCAATTCCAAATAAATTTGTAAAATCCGGTTATCAATCAAATATCATTATCACTTATCAATTTAAAAACATCCTGGCATCATGATTTTCCGCCCCCAGCAACCAGATCATTTTTTCAAAAAAGATAATCCCCCGCCAAGAAAAACGACCCCAAAAACAATCCAGATTGGATTGACAAACTCCCAGTCCAGAAAAAAACCAATTGCCGAAACTATCAATATTCCCACTCCAATTGCAGCCATCAACAAACCTTGTTTTCTTTTCATATTAAAACCTCCTAATTGTTTCGGTAGTGTCAAAACCAGTTAGTTATTTATAGCTTTAAATAACTGGTAAACCGCATTCTACCTAGGTTTTTTATCTATTTTAGTCGCTCCCCTCCGGAATCGACATATAACTTAGCCATTTCAATATACAAAAAAGGTAATAGCTCCTATAATTGTAAGTGACAAAACCACAAGTAAAGGAGAACTATTACCATGGCTAAGATTATATCACTAATTATCAAATTATTGAATATTGTCAATAAAATTTCTTTCAAATTCGAATGCTTTTTGATGAAATTTCTTCCCAAAGATCCTGATACTTTAATAATGGGCGAACAATACCGCAAATTCAAAGTTGATCCGGTTCCTCTCATCAAAGAAGAAAATCTTCCAATCACATTCTCTAAAGCTGTTGAAATCTACAAATCAAAGCATAACGGTCGCTCGCCCAAACCTATAAATAGACGAGTTCCTTTAAACATACCCAAAGATACTGTCTGCCCTCACTGCGGTGCTCCTTACGAATATCTTTATGACAACAGATCCGGAAAAATCTCCCAGCAGTGTCGCTGCAAGGTTTGTGATACAACTTTTATTCCCGGGAAACCTTATATCCAACAAGTTGCACATCACTGTCCTTACTGCGGTCGGAAACTCGACCCTCATCATGTCAGAGATCATTTCACAGTATATCGATGCTCAAACAGGGAATGCACCTACTACAAACACAATATCCGCTCCCTTAGTAAACAAGAGAAAAAGCTATACAAGAAGAATCCATCCGCTTTCAAACTTCGCTATATTACTAGGGTTTTTAGTGCGTCCATAGAACAACTAGAACAGCTCCAGGCGACTATTACCCCTTCAAGAGTTCAACTATCCAGAATCAAAAATTCTAAGGAAATACTAGGTTTAATCCTCACGTATCACATCAATTATGGACTATCCCTAAGAAAAACTGCATTGATTCTCAAAGAAGTACATGATGTCGATGTATCTCACCAAACCGTTGCCAATTACGCCGAAGCGGCAAGCTGTCTAATCAACCCCTGGTTAGACAATTACCAATACGGTGAATTGACACCAGATCAATGCGGTGATGAAACCTACGTTAAAATCAACGGTAACAAAGCCTATGTCTTTTTCATGTGTGACAGCATCAAGAAGATAATCACTTCATATAATATCTTTATGAAAAGAGATACCTTTTCAGCTATCCAAGCCTACTATTCAGTACTCAGAAAGTTTACCGCCATTCCCGAAGGCTTGAGTTTTGTAGTTGATGGCAATCCAATCTATCTTGCCGCTCAACAATATTTCCTATTGCAAGACAGGAAATTCAAAGTCCATCAGGTAATAGGTTTAGAAAACAAGGATGAAGCTTCAAAGATTTACCGACCTCAAAAGCAGATAATTGAAAGATTGAACAGAACATTCAAGTTTTCTTATTACGTAAAGAATGGATTTGCGGATTTAAACAAAGCAAATGAATTCATGTGTCTGTTTACCACATACTTTAATTTCCTCAGGAAGCATAGTTCTTTGGAATACAGTCCTCCAGTTAAACTGGAATCATTCGAAGGTGTGACCAACATGCCTAGAAAATGGAATATGATTATCGCTATGGCCAATGATTACATCATCAACAACTCCATAACAAATTAATCATACTTTTCATACCTGTTTGACACTACCATTGTTTCTAAAAAAACATCTAATACAATTATTAAAGCACACTTGCTAATCGTCACCAGTTAGGATTTGATAGCCGGATTGCAATTTGTCTATCTAATTAAATTATAACCCAAAAAACCAAAAGTTGGAGATTAAATTGAAATCGCTTAAAAAAATATCAATGCCCCGCGCTTCTTAAATTTATCTGGAGTGTTCCAATCAAGATGATTATTATCAATTTTATAATAAAAATAGCCATGGCAACTTTGTAACCTAATAAACATTTACCTATCAATTCAAGAAAAATCAGTCTTTAATCTTCATAAATCACAAATTAATTCAATAAAAACGGAAAAGTGTGTAGTAATCCCTTAAATAATGTTACAATAGAGTTATAAGTTATTCGATTAGGTGACTTAGGATTTAGGAGGGATTAGGATGAGAGGAAAAATAGGATTATTTCTGGCATTGGGTGTTACCGGGGCGATATTGACCGGTTGTCAGTCAACAAGTGCTCCAGAAGTTACCGATGATGATACTGAAGTTGTTTTAACTGATGAACAGCGCCTGGCAATCGCCCAGCAGGAAAGAGATGAACAGGATACCTTGAACAAGTCTGAAGACGGCGAGTTTTATGTACCGTTGCCACTGATTGAAACAATTGAAGATGTGGACCAAACTACCCAACGGGTAGAAGCCAGAGCATTGTATGTGACTGGAAATATCGCCGGCTTCAGTTTCTCTGAACAAGATATTGATTTGTACAGCAAATATATTTTATACAAGAGCGGCCAATCCGATGAAGCTGTGTCCGATTCCCAACTGGGAGATGTCAACCGGCTTGAAGAAATATTGGCAATATGCAAAGCAACCGAGATCAACTCGCTAGTAATTGACGTCAAAAATGATGACGGGCTGGTAAAATGGAACAGTGATATCGAAGCCGTAAATAATGTGGCCAGCGATGCCAATGCTCCATTCAAAGATTACGAGCCGTTATTAAACTATCTAAAAGCCAATGATATTTATCCGATTGCGCGAATCGTCGCTTTCAAGGATCCGTTTTTTGCAGAAGCGAAGCCTCAACATACCATTCAGTTGGCTGCCGGTGGCGTTTATCGCGACCGTGCCGGCATTTCATGGGTAAACCCATATGATACCTATATTTGGGATTATCTGTTGTCAATTTCAAAAGAAGCAGCTTTGCGAGGGTTCGAGGAAATTCAGTACGATTATGTGCGGTTCCCGGCTAATGCGGCATCATATAATCCAATTGTTGTTTTTGAAAATCAAAATGACCGTAGCAAAGACGAAGCCATTGAAGACTTCCTGGAATTTGCCAACTCAGAATTGGAAGATTATAACGTGAATATCGGGGTTGATGTCTTTGCTCAGGCAACCCAGTCATGGGATGATTATCCTGAAGATATCGGACAAACATGGCGTAAGATGGCCAACTTATCCGATGCCATCTGCCCAATGATTTATCCAAGTCATTACGGAACTGGTGTCTACGGATTCAATGTTCCAGACGCCCACCCTTATGAAGTGATGCACAATGCGATCGGGGAAGCTTTGGAGCGCAACAGCGCCCAGGAAAACCCGGCCAATATCCGGGCTTGGATTCAGGGATTTACAGCCTCATGGGTCAGCGGTCATATCGACTACAACGCCCAAAACATCGCCAAACAGATCAGTGCCATTCGAGATTATGGCATCAACGAATATATCATTTGGGATTCCCAAAACACTTATGATCCGATGATTTTCTATTCATCTGATCAAAATTCAGCCACTTTACCTAACAGTGAAGAAGATGTCCGGGAAAGATCACCGGAACAGGCTTTGGAAAGATATTTAAAAGCGTTGCGATATGGCAAAACCAGTCATCTTTACTTACTGACTCCAAGAGGCGACCGGGTTGCTTCTTATGATGATTTCACGGCCGGTTTTGAAGAATCGGGTGTTATAGTCAACAGTTATACAATCAACAGCATCAATCAAGTTGACAACACTGCCGGCAAGTATCATTATCAAGCAAGTGTTGATCTGAACTTCAACAACAATAACGGAAATGTCGTTATTAAAAACATGACAGTCGATATCATTATGGAGGACGGAGTTTTCAAAATTTCCGATTTGGGACTTGACCAGATAACTCCTGAGGATTATCCTTTGGGACTGGCCCCAAATGAGATGGGCCAGATAATGATTTTGATGTATCATAACGTCGGGGACGAGGAAGATACTTGGATTCGAACTCCGGAAAACTTGAAAAAAGATCTTCAGACTCTTTATGATCAGGGATATCGTCCGATTTCACTGGAAGATTATGCCACCGGGAACATCACTACTCCCCAGGGTTATACTCCAGTAGTGATCACTATTGATGATACCAACGAAAATAATTTCAGGTATCTTGACAATGGCGAAATCGATCCGACTTGTTTTGTCGGAGTTCTGGTCGACTTCCACGAATCCCATCCGGATTTCCCTTTGGAAGCCACTTTCTTTTCTGATGGACCCTCAGCTTTTGGTTCCTCAGCCAACGAAGAAAAAATGGTCAACGACTTGTTGGCCTTGGGTCTGGATATCGGAAACCATACCTTGGAACATAAAAGTTTGAAAGAAATGTCAGCTTCGCAACTCCAAGAAGCAATTGGCGCGAGAAAAGTAGAGTTGGAATCGTTGATCAATGATTCAAGCTATGTGGTCAACACCCTGTCGATTCCCTATGGGCAACGACCTAGTGACGATGCCTTGGATACTTACTTGATGGATGGAACTTATGGTGGCGAAGCATATCACAATGTCATTGCGCTTAACGTCGGATGGAATCCGGCCCCTTCACCATACAGTGAGAGTTTTGATCCAACCAATATTCCTAGAATCAGAGCAAGCGAAATGAACGTAGATAATGTGGGAATGTACAATTACATCAGTTATTTCCAAAACCATCCTGAAAAACGCTTTATCAGTGATGGAGTATCTTAAATAACTAGTCAAAACGCTGCAACTTAGCAGCGTTTTTTTACCGGATCGGATTCAATTTTAAATGAGTTTATTACCTAATAATCTAAAAAATAGCATCATTAAAGCCAAAATGACATAGATAAAGATTTAATAAAAAATACGGGCCGTTTTGATCCGTATTTTTTAGCTACTACTTATTTTCAATATTTTATATCCATTACTTCTTTGATGTAATCAAGTGGCATATCCTGACCGGTCCAAAGTTTGAAAGACGCAGCCCCCTGAAAAAGCATCATTCCCAATCCGTTCATGGTTTTACAGCCAACTTCCTTGGCCATTTTCAGCATTGCTGTTTCCTGAGGCGAATAAACGATATCAGTCACATATAAATCAGGTCGGAAAAATGACTTATCGGGAATATACGTTTTCCCTTCCAACGGTTTCATTCCCATTCCGGTTGCATTGGTGAAAAGAACACTTGAAGCAATCTCTTTTTTAAGATCCTCCAAATCGGCCAAATCATGCAAGGTTGCTTGACATTTTGTCTGGGTGTTGATATATTCGACAGTTTTTTGGGCTCTGTTCCAGAAGTTGTCTTTCGGATTGAAAATCGAAATTTCTCCCACTCCATCCAATGCTGCTTGAATCTCAATGGCTGTTGCCGCCCCTCCGGCTCCGACAACTGTAATTTTCTTACCAATAACATCAATGTTCGCATCTTGCAAGGCAGCCATATAGCCGATACCATCAGTTATATGGCCGGTGAGAACTCCGTTATCGTTGACAACTGTATTGACCGCTCCGCACATCTGTGCTGCTAGTGACAGCTTGTCGAGATACTTGTTAATAACGGTCTTATTTGGCATGGATACATTGTATCCCCGAACCTTCATTGCCTTAAACCCCCGAACCGTGTCTTCGAGAGTTTCGTTATCCACTTCAAATGCAAGATAAGCGTAGTCAAGTCCCAACTTGGCAAAAGCCTCATTATGCATTCTTGGTGAGTTCGAATGTCTTATCGGATCAGCAATCAAACCGATCAATTCAGTGTAACCAGTAATTCGTTCCGCCATTTAAATATCTCCAGTCCTCTTTTTATCACAACAAAAATATTACGTATTACCATATATTGTACTATGTCTTGAAAAAATGTAAATACAAACCGGCCAATTCAAGGCTTTTTAACCCTGAAAAAGACGTTACTTGAAACTACCACATCAAGTACCAATTAAACTTTTTTAGATGTGATTGGTGCCATTTGATTAATCAATCCGACGTGATTGAACCGCTAAGCCCATATCTTAGAAACATGATTGTGTCCAGCGCCCAAAAAATCTTCATATTTTCATCAAAAAACCTAATAAACAGCCATTGAATCCACCTTTTCCTTGTGCTATAATCTTGTGACACAACAGCCATACCAAACCATATGATAATATCCCTGAAATGGAACAGGGGCTGGATCAGCCTGCTTTCGTTTATTATTGTATTTTTGAGGCTGTTTTAAAAATTTAAGGAGAATGATTAATGAGTAGAGAGAAATGGTCGTCAAGATCGACATTTATCCTGGCTGCGGTTGGTTCTGCAGTAGGATTAGGAAACGCCTGGCGTTTTCCAGGACTTGCAGCCAAACATGGTGGCGGGTCGTTCTTGCTAGTGTATTTGGTGGCCCTGGTAATTATTGGTGTTCCTTTATTGACAATGGAAATTGCAATCGGAAGAAAAATGAGACAGTCTGCCCCAGGTGCTTTGCGTGGATTGAATAAGAAATTCGAAGCAATCGGATGGATGGCTACATCTAATGCCTTTGTAATCGCATCATATTATGCAGTAGTATTTGCATGGGTTCTGATTATGATTTTCGGATCACTGCAATTTATAAACATGACCGGTGATGCGGATTCAGCCAGTCAAGTTTGGGCAAATATAACCCAGACTACCTGGGATGTTACAGGCTACACGATTCCGGTACCGATGATAATGGCTTTGGTTGTCGGTTGGGGCGCAATCTATTATTGTATCCGTAACGGAGCTCAAAGTGTTGGAAAAGTAGTAAAATACACGGTATTCGTTCCAGTAATCTTACTGGTTTTAATGGCAGGTAAAGGTATTTCAATGCCTGGTTCAATTGAAGGACTTACAACCTTCTTTATCCCTGATCTATCAGCTTTAGGTACTGCCGATCTTTGGATTGATGCAATCGGACAGGTATTCTACAGTATGTCAATCATGATGGCGATTATGTTTGCCTATGGTTCATATCTGGATGACAATTCCAACATCGCCGCAGACGCTTTGATCATTGCATTCGCGGATTTATCTGTCAGCGTCCTTTCGGGAATTGTTATGTACTCGACAATGGCCGGGGTTGGTGCCCTTGATACTATGAGTGCTTCAGGAATTGCAACTGCATTTATCGTATATCCGATGACGATTGTCAATCTGACTGACAGTGGAATCGTTAATGTTATTTTCGGTATTATCTTCTACATTACTTTAGTAACCCTTGCAATCGATTCGGCTTTCTCGATCATTGAAGGAGTTTCTGCTGCAATTGCAGATAAATTTGAAACCAACAGACACAAAACAACAATCTATACTTGTATGGTTGCCGGTGTCATATCGTTGCTTTTTGCAACAAGAGCTGGTCTGGCATGGTTGGACATCGTTGATCACTGGACCAATATGATCAACCTGATTTTCATCGGAGTGTTGGAATGTGTTGCCATCGGGTGGTTCTTCTCAACTAGAAAAGTGCTAGATGAAGTCAATGCGAACACAAAGAACTTCAAGATGCCTTCATGGTGGTTCAATCTGTCGATCAAATACGTTTCACCAGCGGTTCTAATCGGATTGTTTGGCTGGAATTTATATTCTTATTTCTCAGCAGGTGCTGTATACGGTTACGCGCAATGGGCCGAATTCCTTGGTGGTTGGGTAATTTCTATCTTGGTAATTCTTAGTGGCTTTCTCATGCGGGCTATTATCAATAACAAAAAGAAAAAAGGATTCCAGGAATTCGACAAGACTTGGGATGAAATGGACGATCTTGCCTAATAATTATTGAGCAATCGAACAGAATAGATATATTTCAAAACAGTTTAAAAACGGTTAGGGACAATTTGTCTTTAACCGTTTTTAACTTCTAATTCCACCAATACAACCTAATACCACATTATTGATGATATCATCATCACAAGAACGCAAACAATCAATAAAATTTTCAGGTCCCATACCAGGGCCGCTTTCTTCCCTTTTTTTCGGTAAATTTTTGACGCCCGATAACCGGCTGGCAGCCACAGTATCAAAGTGAAAAAAAACATGAACAAGGAATTATAAACGACATTTTTAACCACCGAATCGCTAAACGCCATTTTATCGATATTAGCCATAAGCCCGATTGTTATGAAAAAAATGGGAGTGGCTGCCCATACCAGGAATGTTACCCGCCATCCGTAATTAAAACGCATTCTTATCATCCTCTCTAAAAAACTCCGATAATTATCTCTGCCCGAAAGAAGCCAATAATCAGGTAAAATCAAATCCGAAAAGTAAGTTAATAAAACAATTGCAACCAAACCCGGGTACTTGTCGATTATTCAGCAAGGATCCGGACTTCAATTATGACACTTATCGCCTGTTTTAACTCTTCATCTTTGCCCTGGCCAATGAGGTAATGCATTAGAAGAACATATCCAACCTTCCCACTTCTTTTTTGCGTGGGAAGGTAATCCGATACTGGAGGCACGCTCCGCTGCGATTATAACGGATACTATTAAGATGACAGCCCCAGGACTAACCATTTTGAAATTGAATAAACCCATGTTTAACAACAATTCCATTATATTAAGTGGGACGGCAACTATCAAAAACAACCTATATAAAAGCGGATTTGCCTAATTTAACTGCACTCAACCTATGAATATATTATATCTTAAAACCGGAATATTTTACAACCCACACCGTGTAATTCTATTAACCGATAGATTGATTTTATTGAAAATGAAATATATTGGAATCAGTCAGATAAATAATCGCAACTTGTTATTTCACCAGATTATCTTTGTAAAACTATTGAATAACGTCCAAAAGAAAAAAACGCCATAATAAAATGGCGTTTGCTTATGCTATCCGTTTTTAGCGGGAAGATATCATTCTTAAAATCATGCCAACCAAGAGTTATAAAAATGATTATTATCACTTCTTGGTAAATACTTTTTTACCACCGACAACAGTCATGACAATTTTCAAATCTTTAATTGTTTCTGGGGCGATTTCAAAAATGTTTTCTGAAAGGACCACGAAATCCGCCAGATATCCCGGCAACAACGCTCCTTTGGTATTTTCTTCAAATGACAGGTATGCAGTTCCTTTGGTATATAAATCAACTGCCTGAGCTACGGACAGCTTTTCATCGGGATGCCAACCGCCAAGTGGCAGCCCCTCAGTATCCGTGCGGTTTACTGCACAGTGGATTCCCCAGATTGGGCTTAGTGATTCCACCGGACTGTCCGATCCGCCACCCAGATGAATTCCTTTTTCCAACATTGTTTTCCAGCGGTACGAAGCGAAAACCCGGTCGCCAAACGCTTTTTCCGCAACTTTCCAGTCAGTCGCCACAAATGGCGGTTGGATATCGGCCGCAATATTGGCAGTGGCCATTCTTTCCAGCAAGGTATCATCCGCGATTTGGCAATGAACAATTCTATGACGCAAATTTCCAGTCTGATTAGTGTTTTGGGCTGCTTCCATCGCTTCAATGCACTGAAGCACAGCCCCATCACCAATAGCATGACAAGCCACCTGCATTCCCATCAAATCAGCCTTGGCAATCATGGACTTGATTGCTTCATCTTCATGAACCCTGATTCCCTTGTTTCCCGCATCGTCGGCATAATCTTCAATCATGTAAGCCGAGTGCGCTCCTAATGATCCGTCGGCAAACATCTTGATGTTCCCGATTTTGAAATAATCACTGCCAGCACCGGTTCTCAGGCTCAATTTTTCAAATTCATCAAGATCATTTAATGATGTGGCTTGAATTTCTTCAAAAATCCGCACCGAAAGTTCCTCGTTTTTTTCCAAACTTCTGACAGTTTCCAAAAACAAATTCATATTTTTAACTGTAACATCATTTGAATGAACCGTAGTCAGGCCCAATGAATTTGCCCAGGCGCAGGCATCTTTCATGATTGAATACAGTTTATCACCATCCGGAGCCGGAACCTGGGATTTGACATATTCCAAGGCCGTCTCATAAAATATTCCGGTAAGTTCATTGTTTTCACCTTTGGAAATTTCACCTCCGGGTATAACCATTTCATTGGAGATTTTCAGGGTTTCAAGCCCCAGGGTATTAAGAGCCCCCATATGGCCGCAAACCCGGTCGAGCAGGATTGGATGCTCAGTCGAAATCGCGTCAGCCACTGTTTTGTCAGGCAAAACCGGATTGGCAAACAGATTCTGGTTGAAGCCCCGGCCGATTATCCATTGACCCTTGGGAATCTTTCGACTGGCAATAAATTCGCGGCCGCGCTTGATCAGTTCTTCAGGCGAAGTAACCCCAGTCAAATCGAAATTATCCTGCTGCATCCCCGTGAACAAAAGATGACAGTGGGAATCCTGAAATCCCGGCAAGACGCATTTTCCCTCGAGATCATAAGGCGTTGCTTTTTCTCCGGCGATTGCCTGCAATTCCTCATAGTCACCGATTGCCAGGACTTTATCGTTTTCAATCAGCAACGCTGATTTTGGCTGCTCATCTGCTGTGGCATATATCAATCCATTATAATATAATTGCTTCATGTGTTCCTCCCTAAATTATCTTGGTTATTGCTGTAATAGATAATAAAAAAACCATTTTCTGGTTTTTTTATTTGGCACAAACTTCGTGAGAAATTGCTCCCAGCACTTTGATTCCTGCTTCAATTTCTTCCAAGCTTGTTGTTGTATAAGATAGCCTGAATCCATCGGACTTGTAATCAGTCGCGAAGCTTTCACCTGGAACCATAACAATTTTTTCTTCAAGAGCCCGATCCAGGAAATCCTGAGAATCAACATAGTCAGGTACATCGAACCAGACGAACATCCCACCTTCAGGTTCCGTGATTTTAAAATCAGGATGGAAAGTATCTTTCATGGTATCAAACATTTTGGTCCCTTTTTTTTCATAGACTGCAGTAATCTGTTTGATATGTTCATCCATATCAGTAGTCTGCAGGAATTTGGTAATCAAATGTTGGGTCCAGTTGTTGACTGCCCCACCACTGGCGTTTTTCATTGCTGCATATTTTGAGACAACTTCCTTGGTTGAAACAACAGTCCCGATTCGGATTCCCGGTGAAATGATCTTTGAAAGACTGGCCAGGTAGACTACGATACCCTCCGTATCGATCGCTTTAAAAGAAGGTACTGATTCCCCTTTGAACCGTAAACTTCCATAAGGATTGTCTTCAATGATTGTAACCCCGTATTTCACACATAGATCATAAATTGCTTTTCGCTTTTCCAATGGTGTCGTGATGCAGGTTGGATTCTGGAAGGTCGGAATGATGTACATCATCTTTGGGGTCGGCTTGGTTTGTAAAGCCTTTTCCAAAAGCTCCAGATTCATTCCGTCTTCATCAATAGGAACCCCAATCAGTTTTGCCCCGTTACTTTTAAATCCATTCAACGCCCCCATGAAGGTCGGATCCTCAACGATGACCGAATCCCCTTCGTCACAGAATACTTTTGCCGATAATTCCAACCCTTCTCCTGAACCTGAAGTTACCATGATGTCATCGCCCTCTTTGACAACATACTCGATTCCGTTGAAGAATTTTGCCAGTTCAGCCACCAGCTTAGGATGTGCACTGCTAAATGAGTATTGTAAAATCTCATATGGGTTTTCATCCAAAACCATTTTTGAAAGCTCTTGAACCCGTTGTGCCGGTAAAGCTTCATGAGCCGGAAACCCAAACGAAAAGTTAATCGCTCCCGGTTTTAAGCTTGTTTCCAGGATTTTGTTCATCCCTTTTGTTCCTACATTATCAAATTTCTTTGAAAATCTATTTTTTTCCATAATTTAATCCCCTCTTGTCTTTGTATATTACGCTTATTATAACAAACCAAGCCAAATATTCAATAAAATATTATCATTATGATTAAAAGTTATTAATATGTACTATTAATTATATTGGTATAATAATTATCGAAATCTAATTTATGAATAAAAGATATCAGGATCAAAAAATCACTGACTTTTTATTACTACGGCTCACTTAGAGCCTTATCCTTTGAAATTGACAATTTTCTAATAAGAAAAAGAAGTCCGCATCTCACTAGTGGACTTCTCTTTTTGAATAAATATTTTCATCCAATCAACATATTTGTTAAAATCTTAAATATCATTTGTCAAAAAAGTAATTAGTTGGTTTGAATCTTAATTCGGCCTTCGGTTTTCTTTGATCAAGAATATCATTTTTTAACTTCGATACGTCGCCACTTGTCAGCTAAAAACAATTCATCTACCGTGGTGTTGAGCACCCGGGCCAAACTGAAAGCCAAGGGCAGGGTCGGATCGTATTTATTGTTTTCAATCGCATTGATTGTTTGTCGGGAAACCTTGCATGATTTGGCCAGGTCTTCTTGGGTCATTCCCTGAAGTTTTCGAAGTTGTTTGATTATATTATCCATTCAATGCCCTCCCTTTCATTTAAACTTCCAGAATATTGGTTCTTGCTTTCATCACATAATAGCAGAATTCCAGTTTGTGATCTTCCAGATTGCAAGTAAGAATATGCATAAAAGTATCACCATCAATAAGATATTGATTATCAGGTTCCTTTTTTGCTTTAAATCACCTGATTGATACTGATAATAACTGCGAGTCACCGTCAACAATAACCGCTGGGATCCCATCAAACCTATCAAAGAAATATAGACAATTTTAGAATCGACAAAGCCCTCAGGAGTCAAAAATGACTGGGGCAGCAATAACAAAATCATTAAAACTTCAACTGCGATGGAAAAATAATAGACTATTCTGGTCGCCTTCAAAAAATTCATTTTATCCATTTCATCAATTACATTAAATTCATCAAACATTCAATCCCCTCCTATAATGTCAAATCTTATTTACATTGTCAGTATACCCCTGCCAAAGACAAATGTAAAGATAGTTTGACATATTTGTTGTATTATACACTTGATCCCTCAATGTCTCTTGACTTGTAATCAATCTTTTTTCGCTTTGTCATGCCAATTGAATTTGATAAGTCTCTGCCCTGACAATGTCGAGTTATTTAGCGGATTTGATAGCACTCCAGTGATACAACTGTATGTTTTCAAGTCCTTATCAACAATATCAATAGTGTTGATTCCTTGGTTGCCAGGAAAATTAAAACGCGACATGCTTGAACTTGCCTCCCTGAACTTATTTTTAAAACCGACAGATAGCAATCCCAGATCTTTCGTTTAATAGGATTACATTGACCGCTCATGTTGATTGCAAGACAAAAAAAGGTCAACCACCTATAAGTGACTGACCTAATATCATCTAGTTTTTAGTTTGCAGCTACCAGACCAACTGCTTCCAATACTGCTTTTCCTGCATCTGAATTGATGTAATCAAACACTGCTTGGACTGCTTTTGACTGTTCTTCAATCGGTCCCATAGTCGCCATTACAAATGGACGGGCCAAAGTATATGAACCATCAGCGATAGTATCTTTGGTTGGAACAACTCCGTTTAATGACAATGCCGCAACTGTATCGTCAATCATGTCCAGAGACACATATCCGATTGCTCCTTCAATTTGAGCAACTTTAGCGATTACCGCACCAGTTGATTCGATTTCTTGGGCATAAACACAGGCCCCCTCGATATCAAGAATTTCTTCAAACGCCCCACGGGTACCTGAAGCTGAATCACGTCCAATCACAACGATCGATTCGTCTTGACCGCCTAATTCGGACCAGTTTGTGATTTCACCTGTATAAATTTGAGCCAATTGTTCTGAAGTGATGTCAGAAACAGTTAATGCCGGATTGACCGCCACTGCGATCCCATCGATAGCTACGATATTTTCCACTGCCCCTTGGTCGATTTCTTCTTGTTTCAAGTTACGTGAAGCGTCTCCAATTTCAGCAGTTCCCGCAATCAAAGCTTTGATTCCTGAAGAAGAACCGGTAAATTGGGCTTCCAGCGATAATTCCGGATAAGTTTCAGGAATTGCTTCCGATAAGGCTCCAACCAGTTTTTCCATTGAAGTCGAACCATCCAGTTTAACTGTCCCACTTACCGAATCAGGAGTTCCAGCTCCGGTATCTGCTGAACTGCATCCAGCCAAACTTGCTGCCATAACTAATGTCATACCTAAAGTAATAATTTTTTTCATTGATAAATCCCTTTCTCTTTCTATTTAAGATAGGTCTATAATAAACTTTTATCTTATTTGTAAAAATCTTTTTCAGGTTAATAATTGTAAAGAATCGGCGCGATAACTATTCCTTATATTAACATAAACCGTATTCACTCTGGTTATATTAAGAATTGATAAATTGTCTTAACCTTGACGTTACATATTGTAAATAAGAGGATAATTAGGTATCAAATAAAGTTAAGTTAGTATTCTAAAAGTGACTTCATTAGATCCGAATTTGCAAATTAAAAACAGCCAAGGACTAATTCCCTGACTGTTTGGATTGAATTTATCTAATAGTTGGCTTCGATCAGTTTGACCAACTGATAAAATGTTTCCAGAGTTGCAACCGGTAAATCTTTCATTTTGGCTCTTTCAATAACCTTGCCACAAAGCATTTCGACTTCGCTTTCTTTTTTGTTGAGGATATCCTGGGCCATCGAAGGATAATGATTGGCATGTTCCTTAAGACCCATATGAACATTGTTCATGACCCTTTCCAATGAAACATCGATATCATACGCCCGGGCCACTGCCAAAACCTCTTCAATGACTCTTTTAGCCATAATCAAGCCCTCAGGCGCCTTAAGAATCCCACCGGCCGGAATCCGACAGATTGCTGCCAGACAGTTTAGTGAACAGTTGAAAGCTGCCTTTTCCCAGATGGTCGCAAAGACAAACTCATCCAAAATGCATTCCAGTCCGGCTTCATTGAATATCTCGCCAATCAAAGCAATATCCTTTGTCATAATTCCATCCAATACCATCATCTTGGTATTTCCGCTTAAAACCGATTTTACCTGACCAATTCCAACCAGGTCACTGGGAATGATGCTTGCTCCAACGAGAATATGATCAGCCGATGCATATTCAAGCAAGACCTCCTCATTTCCAAGCCCGTTTTGCAAGGTCAACAGGTAAGTATCAGCAGAAATAAGATGTTTCACTGACTCCATCGCCGCATGCGACTGTTTGGTTTTAGTAAAAAGAATAATCAAATCAAAACTACCGGATAAATCCTGGGCCAGAGCGGCTTGCACCTTGGGATTATACTTATCGGTCCCTTGTTCAAGCATCAATCCCTGTTCAGTGATGATATCACAAACTTCTTTTCTGCGTACCACCATAGTAACCTCATTACCAGAGACGGCCAGTTTCGCCCCGTAAAGACAGCCCATTGCTCCGGCTCCCACTATTGCAATTTTCATAAATGTTCCCCCCTTGATATTATTTGTTTAAAAAACTTAAAACCTTGTTATAGGCATATTCACTGCCAATTTCGTTAAGCACTTCATGTCGGAATTCTTCAATCAACTCCAACTGGCAGTCGTATCCGGCCCTTTGATACTTTTCATATGCCTGAGTCGGCCCCTTGCCCAATCCCCCGCATACGTCATCCTGGCCCGAAATGAACAGGAAAGAAATATCCGGTGATCTGATAAAATTGCTGCTGGCATGATTAAACCCTCTTAGAATCTGATTGTAAAATCGTGGTGAATAATGGAATCCCGCCAGGCGATCGTCAAGACACTTCTGTTGATAGGCTGGATCCCTGGTCAGCCATTCCTTTCCGGTGTTTTCCGGCTGATAGGGTTTTTGATAAGATCCAATTGAGAGAGCTGTAAGCAAAGCGCTTCTTCGGTTTTTGTTGAGCAACTCCAGAATCCGACTCAACAGGATTCCCGGATAATTCAACAACCGGCTTACTTGTGGCGTGCCCATAATTACCGCTTTATCAACTCGGTCGCCATATTCAATCAGAAAACTTCGTAAAACCATTGATCCCATCGAATGACCCAGCATGGAAATCTTATCGGTATTTTCCCTTTTGAAGATTTCATCTTGAACAAGATTGACATCATCAATCAAATCGGACCATTCATCATCGTCGAAAATCCCCAAATCCAAATGCTGATGGACACTTTTTCCATGTTTTCGATGATCGTGGCAGTAGACCACATAGCCGTTGGCGACCAGAAATCCCGCAAAATCCTCATAACGGCCGCCATGTTCACTCATCCCATGAATAATCTGGACAACTCCGGAGTTTCTAGACACACCTGAATACCTTCGTACATATAAGTGATGATTTCTCTTTCCTTCAACGACAAACACTTCTTTTTCCACCAAATCCATCTTAGCCCTCCATAACGCAAATGCTCTCACCAAACCGCCACAGGTTACAGTCCTCATCATTATACAAAATTAACTGTATTATTTCAAATGTTCACGACCAACTTGATTCAGCCTGATAATCGAACAGCTAGTTTCCACCAGTAGTTTCAAAAGAAGACTTTATTGAGAACATCTTCAATAATTACTCAACCAATCTCAAAAAAAATCATCAAAACGGCCAATTTGGCGTAATTTTCTCAAATTAAAATCATCTGTTCTTGCGTTATGGATATATTTTATAATTATATATATATTGAATCAAATGGATCCAAAATAGGTTGTCTTAGCCAGATATCCTGTTTATTAGAAGATGTGGAAATATCCAATATAATAGTTTTGAACATGTTTTGAATTTCTTTTCAAATACATTTATGCAACTCGTAAATAACTTAGCCTTATCACCGAATGGAGGAGATTTTCATGCTTAATAAATTTCATCAAAACGTCTTCTATCCCTTGATTTCCACAGCGCTTGGATCTGTCATCTTCATGGCTGCCGGATATCTGCTATATACTTTGGATTCGATTTATTTGATTATCATCCCTTTTTTAATTATGGGATTTTTGATTTTGCTTGGAAATCTTAAAGTCAAAGACCTTCTCCGCTTTATTTTTCAGGGCTTTATGTTCTCTCTGGTGTTTGGCGTTCTCTGGTTGGTCGGGACTCTAATTGGGGTTGAATCAGTCATGTCCCTGGCCGGAGCCTATATCCATGAAGCATCCCGGATAATTTTCATGGTGATATTGCACACCGGGGAGGAACATTTCTGGGCGCCTTCCTTTATGGCAAGAATTCATGGAAATTTTTCGCTCCGATTTATTTTGTAATGGGACTGTTATTTGGGATTCTTAATGCCGCGATTCCGGTTATTCCGATATCATTTTTGCCATCGGAATAACCGGAATCGGAACCTCAATCGGGCTGGCGCTGGGACTTTACGAATCCCGTGAACAACCGGCTAAAGTGCTCATCATCATGATTGCGGTCGCAGCAATCGGCGGGATTGGAATTTTCACATTAGCTTCCTCATTGCCTGCTGACCAACCGCTTCCTTCAAGCGAACTTTCCAATCCGGAGTTGACAATCGAATTCGAAGATCCCGTTTTCGAAGATGCTATTAGAAGTTATTACAAGCTCAACTCGGGAGAAATTCGCTGGAAAGATATCGGATACCGGACTGTACTCGACTTGAGATATCAAAAAATTGACGGTCAAATAAGCTCATTGAGCGATCTCAAGTGGTTCATCAATATTGAAGATCTCAGATGGAACAAAAATCAGGGCGGTAACCTTAGTGCCTTCGAGGAATTTGGCGATCTGGTCAATTTGACCGAGTTGAATCTCGATGACAACGAAATTACCGGAGATATCAAATATCTTCAATATCTGCCTAACATGGATCACTTCTCGATGGACAATACCAATGTCTATGGGGATGTCGGTGATTTGGCCCCAATAACCAAGCTGACCGATTTTTCTTTGGAAGACACTCAAGTCAGCGGCGATATCAGCACACTTGCGAACCTGGTTAATCTAACCGAATTCAAACTCGCCAATACAGCCGTAAACGGCGATATCGGTTCCCTTTCCGGGTCAGAAATTGAGATATTCTCGCTTATGAATACTCTGGTTTACGGCGACATCTGCGAAATGGCAGCCACCCTGGAAAATTTGGAAGTTTTCAATCTTCAAAGAACTGATGTTCATGGCGACATTAGTTGTCTGGCTTCCCTTGATGAACTTAATACTGTCAATCTTGGCGAAACCAATGTGACCGGCGATTGCAATAGTTTGGCAGAACTGGAAAATCTCGAAGAAGTCAACTTTGACAATACCGGTGTAACCGGCTATTAACTCTGCCGCGTAAACAATTCGAATTATCTTACGATATTCTTGAATCAAGAGCGGATTATAAAATTTTTTCTACTTACAATTTGAATAATAATCAAAAACACAGCTAATCTACTTTGCTCAAGCGTGATTAAAGGCTGTGTTTTTTTAGTCTCAATTATGTAAAAATCATATCCTTGTATAAACGTTGACTTCAATAGGCCTGCTCAATTAAACCAAACAAAAAAGCGACTGGTCCTCTAATGATTTCCAGTCGCCTATCCGAGGCCCCATTTATTCGATTTGGGCGCCGTAATAATCTATTTAGTTAATCTTATCAGTGGAGTTTCTTGCGTTTTGGGGTAACGTCGTTACCTTCTTCATCAACCACTTTGACATTGTCAAGTTGCTGCTTGAATCCAGCGCGGAACTCTTTTAAATAGATGGCACGAAGTTCAGTCTGTTCCGAAATTTCTTCTTCAGTAAGTCCGGTTGTCTTTTTCTTGCGAGCCAATTCATTGATTCGATCAATCAGTTTTTTATCCATAATACTCCTTATATATGTGACCAAGGAGTTTTGAATTATCCCTGTTATGTACAGGTGGGTTTCTTGAGCACAGCTTTAGGATCCCCACTCAAAGGTGGGTTTTCAACACCACTGGTCTAGTCAGATTCCCTTATTCAATATGTAGGAAATTATATACCCCTCGGTCAACTTCATTATAGCACGAAATTTTTGAATTTAAAGTATTGACATTTATTTTTTTATGATAGTTACAGACATCAATTCCTCTTTGAAATACTTGCGGACATCCAGGACTTCCTCAAGGGTGATCTCTTGCATCAAATCGACAACCTCGAAGGCATTGACTCCATCGTAGTAGTAGCGACTGAAATTCGAAGCAGTTGATTCATTGGAATTGAAGCCAAGAATATATTGACCGATATTACGCTTTTTCAAACGCTCGAAAGTTGGCACGTCGACCACTACATCATCAATATTTCTGACAAAATCAGTCAATGTTTTTTGATAAAGCTCCAGATCTTCGCAGTCACCGCCCAGCTGGATAAAGGCATAATCCTTTTCCTGGGTATAGCTGGATCCAAAAGTGCTGTTGATGACGCCCTTTTTCATCCAGTCTGTATACAAATCTGATGATTTTGCAAAGACGCAATCGAAAAACAGATCAAAAGCGAGATCGCGGCGCAGATTTTTGATGGTATCTTCAATGATTTCATTCACCTTGATTGAAACATATAGTTTCTTGACGCTGACATCCATATTCAAGACAGAAGTTGGTACATCGATGTGTTCCGGTTCATCGATCTTGGCTCTGACAATTGCCTGTTTGGGGGCGAATGTCTTGGCCGCCTGGTTGGCTTTGATCAGTTCCATCGTATGTTCGATATCAATATTCCCGACCACAAAAAGCATCATATTATCAGGATGGTAGAATGTGTTATAACATTTGTCCAATTCAGCCTTGGTGATGTCATAAACCGATTCCACCGTTCCGGCGATATCAATGCGGATGGGATGATTTACGTAAAGATTGGCAATAGAACCGAAGTAAAGACGCCATGACGGGTCATCATCATACATCTTGATTTCCTGAGCGATGATTCCTTTTTCTTTTTCCACCGACTCTTCAGTGATATCGAGTTCCTGCACAAAATCAAGCAGCAGTTCGATACACTGATCCTGATTCTGGGTGGTCGAAAACAGGTAAGCCGTACGGGTGTTGGTCGTATAGGCATTCGAACTTGCTCCTAATTTGGCGAAATGTTCATTGGCGTCGCTGCCATCTTTAAGATAGAACATCTTGTGCTCCAAGAAATGGGCAATCCCGTCATTGACTTTCAAGAACTCGTCTTCGCCTCTGGGAATGAAGACCAGATCATTGGAACCAAAATTAGTATTGAAAATCCCGTACGTTTTGATGAAGCCCTCTTTTTTGAGAAGATAGACATCAAGACCGTTATCCAGTTTTTCGTGGTACAGGGTTTCTTTTAAAGTTTCATAGTATTGTTTATCCATCTCCAGTATTACCCCTTAAAATAAATATTGTATCCAGGTTTATCGTATTGGCAACCTCGATTATTTCTTGTTTTGTCACTGCCAAGATTTTTTCAAGATACTCTTCATTGGTATAATCCTGATTTACCAGAACCTTGTTGAACTGGCGGTTGATCAGGGTATGAGCCTCATCGTTACCTTTTAAAAATTGGCTTTTGAAATAAGTCTTGGCCAGATCGATATGTCCATCGAGAAGGTTACCGTGTTGGATTTCTTCAATCTGTTGAATCATCAGCTCTTTGGCCTTGTTGGTCTTGTCATTGTCAACCCCGGCATAAACTGTCAAAACGCAGTTGTAACTGTCATAAGCCGATCCGATGTAATAACAAAGGCTGTGTTTTTCCCGGACAACCTGAAACAGCCGGGACTGGCTGTAACCGCCAAGAATGAAGTTGAACAATTTCATCGCATAATTGCGGGAATCGTAGACATCAATGTCGCAGGTGAACCCCAAATTGACTTTGGCCTGAGCCAACTGTTGGATTTCAACTTCCTCAAGCACCTTGATCCGTGGTGAGACAAACGGCTCGACCGCTTCATAATTGCTGCTATTAGGCGTGAACACCAACGTCTTTTCAAATGTTTTAGTGACATCTTCGTCATAGTCTCCGCAGGCAAAGACAAACTTTTGATCATTGGCAATAATGTCGTCAAGACAATCCAGCAAGTCCTGTTTGGTGATAGCCTCGATATCTTCAAGATATCCGGTCGGACTGATAGCCAAAGGCTTGTCCCCGCCCATCACTTCATAAAGCTTGTTCATCGAATAGACAATCTTGTCATCGCGCTGACTCTTGATCTGGTTGGCCAGATTGGTCTTGGCGATTCTGATCTTGTCATCATCGAAACTTTCCATTTTCAAAAACGAATCATTCAAAATGTCATTGAGCAATTCAATCTGTCTTTCTAACAAGTTGAATTCAACTGGCAGAAATTCCTGGTTGACTGCCGTCGAGTACAACGAAATGAAATGATCGCTGCCACGATAACCGGTTGTGATTGAAACGTTCAGTCCGTAAAGTTCCTCAGCATAACGAACCAGCTCCTGCAAACCCTGATGCTTGCTGGTACCTTCAATCAACAGCATTGAAAGCAGCTTTCTGGTTGTCACTGTCGCTCTTGAAAGCGGCGCCACCAATCTGACCACAATGGTCGAAGATTTGAATTTCTTGGTTCTGATTACGTTGAGACTATATCCATTGAAATTGTATTTTTCCATAAATTCTCCTAATTTTCCGGAACATTGGCCCGGATGTAAACTTCGCGGGGCTTCGATCCCATTTGGGGACCGATGATTCCTTCGGCTTCAAGCCGGTCGATGATCCGCGCCGCTTTGTTGTAACCGATTCTAAAATGGCGCTGCAACAATGAGGTCGACGCTTTTTGGACCTGGATGACAAAGTCCTTGCATTTTTCATAGTCTTCATCATCACTGTCTTCGGTTTTCTTGTTTTCAGTCGTCACCTTGACCTGATCGAATTTCTCGATATACTGGGCTTCTTGTTGTTCACGGGTGAAATCGGCGATTGCCTTGACTTCACTGTCGGAAACGAAACACCCCTGCAAACGGGTCAGTGATGAAGAACTTTGAAGTGAGAGCAACATATCCCCTTTACCAAGCAGTTTTTCGGCCCCACCGGTATCGAGAATGGTTCTCGAATCGATACTTGAAGACACCGCAAAAGCGATTCGCGAAGGGATATTCGCTTTAATTACCCCGGTGATGATATCGGTTGAAGGCCGTTGAGTCGCCAGAATCATATGAATTCCGGCTGCCCGGGCTTTCTGGGAAATCCGCATGATGCAGTCTTCGACATCCTTGCTGGCAACCATCATCAAATCGGCAACCTCGTCGAGAATGACTACGATATAAGGCATTTTTTCCTTGTCTTTGATCACGCCGCGGCTGACATACTCATTGTATGATTCGATATTGCGGGCATTGCATGACAAAAACATGTCATAACGAAGTTCCATTTCGGCCACGAGCTCATGGAGCACCGCCGCCGCTTTTTTGGGATCGGTGACCACTTTGGAAAGCAAATGGGGAATGTCATTGTAGATTGAAAGTTCGACTTTCTTGGGATCGACCAGAATCAGTTTTACTTCATCAGGAGTAGCCCGCATCAGAATCGAACAGATAATTGTATTGATACATACCGACTTCCCGGAACCGGTCGCTCCGGCTACTAGAAGATGGGGAGTTTTGTTCAATTCCATGAAAATCGATTTTCCGGTGATATCCTTACCAAGACCGACAAGCAGTTTTTTAGAACGCATCGCAACTGGAATATCCTTGAGGACATCCTTGAACGATACCATCGCCGAAACATCATTGGCAACTTCAATCCCGATGGCAGCTTTGCCTGGAATCGGAGCTTCAATCCGGATTTCCTTGGTCGCCAAAGCCAGTTTGATATCATCATGCAATGAAGTGATTTTGTTAACCCGAGTTCCCGGTTCCAATGTCAATTCAAACTTGGTTACCGCCGGACCGATAAAAATATCGCTGACAGTCGCCTTGACTCCAAATTCCCGTAAAACCTCGGTCAGCCGGTCGGCATTTTTCAAAGCCAGCTCGCGATTGCGGCCCGAGTTCTGGTTTTTGACCGTATTCAACAGACTAAGCGGCGGCAATTTGTAATTCACATTTGCTTTTGAAGGGGTTGATGAAAAAATCGGCTGCTCATCTTCACCGCTGTCATCGCTTTGAAGATTGGCTTCTTTGATTGAGACATTGAGCCCCTTTTCAGTGTTCTGTTCAAACTTGGTATATGAAGGTTCCTGGGCCAGTGGGAGCGCAACTGGAATCTCTCCAGTTTGATCACCTTTGGCCGGTTCGTTCTTGCTTTCAAAATCCTTGATCATCTTCTCGTTCATCTTGACGAGATTGTCCTTGGATTTTTGGCTCATTTTTTTCTTTTCGCGGCTCTTTTGCACACTTTGTTTAAGCATATTGGCTCTTTGGGTAACCCGAGTTTGATATTCAACCAGTGATTTACCGGCAACTATTCCAATTCCAATCAACAGCAACACCACCGCGAAAACCACGGTGCCCACTGCATCGAATAATACGCCAAAGAAACTGAACAATGCAACTCCGACCAGACCTCCGTTGCTAGTGACATCGCCGGTCAGATAACTGGAAATGGTCGCCAGGCCCTCGAGATTTGACGGGATGGCTACCAGGATCAAGACGGCTATCAACGCCACCAGGAATCCGATTGTTTTTAGTTCGAGGTAGTGGATCTGTTTTCCCCGGTAAACCAGGTAAAGGCCATAGCCAAACAAAATCGCATCGACGGCATAACTGAAACTCCCAAACAAAAACATCATTCCACTGTTAAGGGCGATTCCAACCAGTCCCAGATTGAACAAGCTGATAATCGTCAAAAAAACCACTGTCAATCCGATGATCCTGATAAGCAAAGTATCTGAGAGCTGATTTAGAATTTTTTTGTTTTTTATTTTTGTCCTTCTCTTTTTTGCCATTATTATCTCCTTTTAAAAAAAAGCAAGTAGAACTTGCTAGATTTCAATGATTATTGGTAAGATGACCGGTCTTTTTCCAGTCTCTTTTGATATATATTTCCCTACTTTATCCTTGATTTGACCGCGGATGGTATTGACTTCGACATCTGCCTTGTTTTCATATTTCTCCATGGTCTTATTCGAAATATCCATCATCGCATTGATGACATGGGCACTGTCGCGTAGATAAATGAATCCCCGGGTCTGGATATCGGTATTGGCGATTATTTTGCGAGTCTTAGCATCGACAGTTATTCCGATAATCACGACTCCGTCGCTTGAAAGCTGAATCCGATCGTCGATTACCTTTTCTCCGACATCACCGATTCCGATTCCGTCAATCATCACATCAGGTACATCGATGGTATCACGGTAGCTGGCAAGATGATTGTCTTCGAAAGTGATTTGTTCACCGTTGTCGATAATGACAATCCGTTTGTCTTCGATTCCCATTGAAAGCGCCACATTGCGGTTTTCAATCAAATGTTGATATTCACCCTTGATTGGGATGTAATATTTAGGTTTGAACAGCTGAATCAGGAATTTGATGTCCTCTTTCGACGCATGCATCGATGGCAACTGTTTGTTTTTCAAAATTTTGATATTGGCTGGTGTTTTGAAAAGTTCGTTTTGCGCCTTGGTCGCAATCTTTTCCGTACCCGGAATAACCGGTGAAGCCACTACCACTGAATCTTCTTTGGTGAATTTCAGCAGTTCGTCACCACCGTCAACCAAATCAACCAAATCATGATAGATTCGATGCGGTGCTCCGGTAAGCAGGACCACGATATTGTCATCGGTTTTGATATGGGATTTGTCGACCACCACATCTTTAAGTTTGACTAATATTTGCGGCTTTAATTTGTTGTTGATTCTTAGAATCGTGTTGGTTGTGTCATAATTGTCACGACCATAGAATACCAGTTTGCGGCGGTACTTGCGACAAAGCTCGATAATCTCGCGAGTTCTAAAAACATTTTGGGCATATGACGTGATTATAATCCGTCCTTCAGCTTCCTCGAACGTATGTTCGATTTGCGATGTAAGTTTATGTTTTGGCGATGTATAGCCTTCATTTTTAGAGTAAGAACTTTCAACCATCAAAGCCAGGATTCCCTTGTTTCCGATTTTCATCATTTTGGTCATATCCAGACCGAATCCCAGCGGTGCCGACAAATCGACCAAACCTTCGGATGCATAAACGATATATCCGCTTTTGGTTTCAATTGCCACTCCGATTGCTCCGGGAATTGAATGAGTTACCGGGAAGAATTCAACGTGGATTCCCTTGATGTCAGCTGATCCGACTCTTGAGACGTTGATTACTTTATAGTTCGCCTTTTTATTATATTGTTTGGCGAAGCGATCCAACATTTGTCTGATGAAATGTCCGGTCAAAGTCGGAGTATAAATCGGGACGTTGATTTCTTCAAGTACGTAAGGCAACGCCGCCATGACATCGTCATGACCGTGAGTTATTATTATCCCGACGATTTTATCCTTGTTTTTGCTGATGTAATTAAGATCAGGGATGATAATATCAACTCCCAGCTTGCTTACTTCAGGAAATCTGATTCCTGAGTCGATGATCAGAATTTTATCATCGATCTCGATACAATACATACTTTTACCCATCTCGGCTTGTCCGCCAAGCGGAAGTATTTTAACTAAATTTTTATTCATATATTACCTCTTCATATTATATTAGTTGTACACATTACATTTAAAACATCATAACATATTTTCGCGAAAAAATAAATTGTGAAACTGATTTACTTTGATTATTGAATCCAAATAATGTAAAATCTCATTATGAAAACATTTACATTAAAAATAACCGAATCCTATGACCTGATTGCCACGACGCTGGTGCTGTTTTCGCTTTATCTGATGCGCTATTTCGACCCGCTTTTCGACAATTATACCTATCTTTCCTACCACGAAGAATACCAGGTTGTCTATACTGTGTGGATTACCACGCTTTGTACGTTTCCCTGTTTGGTTCTCTATAAGCTTGGTTACAGCATCCAACTGAAACTCGCCGCACTGGCAATCTGGATCACCGGCCTGTTGGGAGCCTTGGCCCCATATAGTATCGAAAGTGAGAATATCTTCAATGTTTTGCATGTTGCATTACCTAATCTTAGTGCATTTGGACTGATTTGTCTATTAAAGTTTTATCTGGGCTCGGATCATATGTATACCTATATGATCGGGACCTTGGCGATATTGTTGGTATATACCGGCTATTATACCGCCCTGGTCGAGTTGGTGTTCATCATAATAAATTTCTGGTATTTGCGCAAAATCTTAAAAAATAATCAAATTATATAAATAATGTTTCCTTGATTGCAATTATTTAGTATAATTGGATTAAGGAGTGTGATTGAAATGTTAGAAGTTATTTCAATAAAAGATAAGAAAATTGATCAGGAAGTATTCATTGAATATATTTCCAAAGTTTGGGGTACGGATAACAACATTATGCTATATCGCGACTGCATCGAACATTCGCTCGAAGGAATATTGCCGGATTGGTACCTTCTTTATGAAGATAACGAAATAGTCGGTTGTGCCGGAGTGGTCCCCAATGATTTCATTTCCCGAATGGATCTTTCACCATGGCTTTGTTCACTTTACATTGAAAAATCAAAACGAGGCAACAATTATGGGGCTTTTTTGATTGACCGGATCAAAGATGATCTCGAAACAAACAATTTCAAGGAATTCTATCTTTGCACCAATCTCGATAACTATTACGAAAAATACGGTCTGACTTACTTTGGCCGCGGTTATCACCCTTGGGGTGAAGAATCCAAAATATATCAGTTCAAGATCAAATAATATTGGAACATAAAAAGATGACTTGATGACATCCTCCGACAACTTCAAACTCGGATTTGATCATCAAATCATCTTTTTTCTTATATATTGTTTTTCAAATAAGTGTACTGAACTCCATCTTGGAGCGATTTGGTGTCAAGACCCAACGCTTCTAGAATCGCAAAGGCAAACGCAAATGTCGCTGCCGGCCCTTTGGCGGTAATAACTTTACCATCCACCTGAACAATGCTTTCCTTGTAATTACCATGAGTCAGCTGGTCTTCGAAACCGGGATAACAGGTTACTACCTGTCCTTCAAGAACTCCGGCTTTTTCCAAAACGATCGGTCCGGCGCAGATAGCTGCAACAATCTTGCCATTGTCATAGTAGTTTTTGACCAGATCAGTGACATTTTTATCATCTCTTAAGTTGGTCGCTCCTGGCATTCCCCCGGGAATCACTACAGCATCATAGCTGTCATCCATTTCCCCGAAATCTTTGTCAGCTTTGATATCGATGCCATGTCCACCATGAACGTGGTCACTGCCAAATCCGACAATGTCACAAGTGACTTTCATTCTTCTTGCCATATCGACAATTCCCAATGCTTCTAATTCTTCAAATCCGTCTTTACAAAGTACTGCAATTTTCATCATTATCACCTCCTATCCATTTTAGCACAAATACGTTTCAAATTCAGGTTGTTTTTTGAAAATGATAATGATATAATGCACACGTTTAAGTTTACTATATATAACACCGAACAGGATCGGTAGTGGAGGAAACTATGAGAAACTACAAAACACAGAATTTGACTTTGACCGCAATGTTCATCGCAATTGAACTATTGCTGTTTTTTGTCCCTTTTTTAGGCTTTATTCCAATCGGACCAATCAATGCGACCACCTTGCATATTCCCGTCATCATTGGCGGAATCGTGCTTGGCAAAAATCGCGGGGCCCTGCTGGGATTGGTATTCGGTCTGGCAAGTCTGACCAATGCGACCATCAATGTCACGGTGGCGTCATTCTTGTTTAGTCCTTTTATTTCAGGCAACATTCTTAGCGCTGTTTTGGCAATCGTGCCAAGAATCATTCTTGGTTACGTCTCGGGACTGTTTTTTGCAACAGCTCAGAAGATCAAACCGGATTTCGCCTTGAATATCCCAATCGCCGCAGTCATCAGCACCCTGGTCCATTCGGTTATGGTCCTGGGACTGATATACATTATTTTCGGTCAGTCATATGCGGATTTGATCAACACTGACTTGAGCGTCGTGCCGCTGGTATTGCTGGGAACTTTTGCTTCCAACGGAATCATCGAAGCAATCATTGCCGGAATCTTTGCGACCCTGGTCGCCAATCCAATCATCAAATATTTAAGAAAGTAGGAAAATCACATGTTAATAGCAGTAGATATGGGCAATACCAACATTACACTAGTAATTTTCGATGGCGATGAAATCATCGCTGAATACCGTCTTACCACAAAACTACAACGGACTTCCGACGAATATGGATTCATGATCAACAGTTTTCTTGACGTCTACCACGTCGAGGTTGATCAGATTGCTGATGTAATCATTTCTTCGGTGGTGCCCAAAATAATGCACGCATTCACCAATGCCATCAAAAAATATCTCCAGAAAGAACCGATTATTGTCGGGCCGGGAATCAAAACCGGAATCAAACTGAAGATTCCCAATCCCAAAGGTCTGGGAACCGACCGATTGGTCGATGTTGTCGGAGCTTATTACACGTACAACAAAGCCTGTCTGGTGATTGACTTTGGTACCGCGACAACTTTCGATGTAGTCGATCATGAAGGTTGCTTTTTAGGGGGAGCAACTTCGACCGGGGTACAGGTAATGTGCCAGGCGTTGTCGTCCCAAGCAGCAATGCTTCCCGAGTTCGAAATCGCCCTACCATCAAGCACCATCGCCAAGGAAACCGTGCCTTCAATGCAGGCCGGTTGTGTAATGGGCTATATCGGCCTTACCGAAAAGCTGATTACCGAAATCAAAAAAGAATACGGTGAAGACCTGATGGTTGTTTCAACCGGAGGGATGGGACGGGTTATTTCAAGTGAAACTGATTTGATTGATATCTACGATCGAAATCTGACCTTCCGCGGTCTGAAAATCATCTATGACAAGAACCATTAACAGCCAAACAGGAGCAATTCCTGTTTTTTTTGTTTTTTTATACATATCTTAAATAACCGTATTTAAATTTTGGTTTAGGTTAAAAAATCTTGTATTATATTCCGTTTCGGTGTATATTGTACATAGTTAATTTTGGAGGTTATCAGATGGATATCAAATTTGAGGAAGCGAAAAGCTTAAAACCGAAACCTGACCAAAAAAATTTGGGGTTTGGGAAATATTTTACAGATTACATGTTCTTGATGGACTACACTGAAGGTGAAGGATGGCATGATCCCCGGATCGTCCCTTATGCTCCTTTGGCAATTGATCCGGCAACCATGGTATTGCACTATGCTCAAGAAACATTCGAAGGACTAAAAGCATATCGTCATAAAGACGGTAAAATCACGTTATTCAGACCGGAAATGAACGCCCGCAGAATGATCAAATCAAATGAACGTCTATGCATGGCAACTATTGACGAAGACACTTTCATCGAAGCTATCGATGCTTTGGTAAAAGTTGAACAGGACTGGGTTCCTAACCTGGCGGAGACTTCTCTATACATCCGTCCGTTCATGTTCGCCACTGAAAAATCAGTCGGAGTACACGCAGCAAAATCATATACTTTCATAATTATCCTGACACCAGTTGGGGCATACTATCCTGAAGGGGTCAATCCGGTAAAAATCTGGGTTGAAGATGAATATGTCCGAGCAGTAAAAGGTGGAACCGGATTCGCAAAGTGCGGTGGTAACTACGCAGCCAGTATCGCAGCTCAGGAAAAAGCTGAAAAAGAAGGATACACTCAAGTATTATGGCTTGATGGGGTTGAACGCAAATACATCGAAGAAGTCGGAACCATGAACGCTTTGTTTGTAATCGACGGAAAAGTTGTTACTGCGCCGATCAACGGTTCGGTGCTTCCAGGAGTAACTCGTGATTCGATCATCAACATCCTGAAAGACTGGGGTATTGAAGTCCAAGAAAGAAAACTTTCTATTGATGAATTGATGGATGCAGCCAAAAACGGCAAACTTACCGAAGCTTTTGGTACCGGTACGGCAGCAGTAATCTCACCAATCGGTCAACTTTGCTACAAAGGTGAAGAAGTCCAAATCAATGATTTCAAAACCGGTGAACTTACTCAAAAACTTTATGACACCCTTACTGGAATCCAATGGGGTAACGTTGAAGACAAATTCAACTGGAATCACGAAGTTAAATTATAATCTAACTCTAGGTCATCCTAGAGTTTTTTTATCGCTTCTTTATCCATAATAAAGAGACGCCACTAAGGGCGTCTCCAGGGCTTTATTTTCTTAATTCAAGTGGGACATATTTGTCAACGCCACTTTCACCAACGAACTTGGCCGCCGGACGGATGATTTTATTTGTCGACATCTTGTTTTCAATATTGTGAGCCAGCCATCCGATTGTTCTTCCAATTACGAACAATGGCGTGAACAACTCTTCAGGGATATCAAGCATCTGATAAACGAATCCTGAATAGAAATCGACATTGGCACAGGCATTGATGCCTTTTTTCTCTTTAAGAGTTCTGATGGCGATTTCTTCAAATCGTTCATAGAATTTGAATTTGTCCAGTTGATTCTTCTCTTTGGCAAGTTCATAACATTTCTTTTTCAAAATACGGCAACGCGGATCACTAATGGTATAGACTGCGTGTCCGATTCCGTAGATCAATCCGGAATTATCATTGAAGTTCTTTCCAAGAATGTCGAGAATCAAGTCCTCAAGTTCTTTGTCACTTGGATTGAGTCCGAGTTTTTCAACCGCTAATCTTATCTGATGCAAGACCGAGTGGTTGGCCCCACCATGACGTGGTCCTTTCAAAGCACCAATTGCTCCAGAAAAGGCCGAATAGATGTCAGTACCGGTCGAAGAAATCACGACATTGGTGAAAGTCGAGTTGTTCCCCCCACCATGGTCAGCATGGACAACCAGACAGCTGTCGAGAATTTCCGCTTCCTTAGCCGTGTAAACCCCGTCATCACGCAACAGTGAGAGAATATTTTGCGCGATTGAAAGATTCGGATTGATATGATGGATTACCAGCGATTTTTTGTCGATCTGATATGATTTGTTACGATATGCGTAAACAGCCAGATAAGGTATCTTAGCCAACAGGTCAAGTCCCTTGTCAACCGTAGCTTCGATTGACACATCATCAGGATTGCTGTCAAAGTTGTAAAGCATCAAAACTTCTTGCTGCAACTTGTTCATGATATTGTAAGATTCGGTATTAATGATATTGCTTTCCAGGAAATTCTTGGGAAGTTTGTATCTTGATGCGATATCTTTTTTGAAATCCTCCAATTCGGTTTTGTTTGGCAGATAACCAAACAAAATCAAAAAACATACTTCTTCAAAAAGATAACAACGCCCTTGCCCGCCTCTAACCAGGTCCTCGATTGAATAACCGCGATAGAAAAGTTCTCCCGAAACATCGATTTTTTTATCATCGGATTTCACATATCCGACAACATCGGAAATCTTGGTAAGTCGAACCAGAACCCCGGTTCCATCTTCGTTTCGAAGCCCTTTTTTGACGTCGTACATCCCATAATACTTATCATCAATTTTATTTATATCAAGGCTTTTTTCATAAAACTCACGAATGTTTTTGTTCATAAATTACCTCCTACACCATAATGTATACAATTTATTATAGCAAAAAAACCGCTAATTGTATACAATTTATTTAAACTTTATAGATTAATTTCATTATGATATAATTTATACAAGGATGTGATTAATATGACTGAAAACAAACTGGCAGGTTTGTCAAATGAAGAAGTAAATGAACGGATTTTACGCAAAGAAACAAATTTTAATCACGAAACCAACTCGAGAACTTATAAGGAAATTTTCAGATACAATCTTCTGACTTTTTTTAACTTTTTGAATATTGTCCTGCTTTGTCTGGTTCTTTATACCAAATCGTACCGCAATGCATTTTTTGGCTTCACCTTCATCATGAATACGGTGATTGGAATTGTCCAGGAAATCCGGGCGAAACGGATTCTCGACAAAATCGCCATCCAGAACAGCAAGTTCACCAGTGTGGTTCGCGACGGATTCACCACCGCGATTCCCGATGAGCAGATCGTACTTGATGATTTGGCTATTTTTGAAACCAATGACCAGATAAGTGTTGATTCAATCATTGTTTCTGGCGCAATCGAACTTAATGAATCATTGCTTACCGGGGAGGTCAACGGCATCACCAAGGGCGTCGGCGACCATATTCTTTCAGGATCGGTGGTCATTTCCGGCCGGGCTTATTGCCGGGTTGAACACGTCGGCAAGGACAATTATATCGACCAACTTATCAGTGAAGCACGCCAATTCCGGCTCCACACTTCGAAACTTTATCATTATCTCAACCGGATTTTGAAAATTGTTTCAATCATCATTGTACCGCTGGGAATTGCCCTGTTTATGGAATCTTATTTCCATCTGCACTTGAGTATCAATGAAAGCATCATTTCGATGACAGCCAGCCAGATTGGAATGATTCCCCAGGGTTTGGTTTTGCTTACCTCGATTTCCCTGACAATCGGAACGATGATTCTAGTCAGAAAAAATGTTTTGGTTCAGGAATTGTATTCAATCGAGACTCTGGCCAGAGTCAATACCCTCTGTCTTGACAAGACCGGAACTTTGACTTTGGGAAGAATCGCCGTCAAAGACCATATCGAATTAGTCGAAGTCGATACCAAGGAAATTATCGGGAACATGCTTAACACCCTTGAAGATGTCAACGAAACCAGCAAGGCTTTGAGTGAACATTTCCCCCACTTTTCCAACTACCAGGTTGAATCGGTGCTCCACTTCAATTCAACCAATAAATATTCCGCTGTCAGTTTCAGGGATATCGGAACTTACTACCTGGGAGCAACTACCGCGATTTTCGATCAACTCGCTGATGAACATAACCATCTGATCAATAACTACACCAGCGAAGGCTACCGCGTGATCGCCCTTGGCTATTCACCAATGATGTATCACGGCGAAAAGGACAAACATGTCCACCTGGTAGCAATTATCATCTTGTCGGATGTCTTGCGGCCCAATGTCGATACCATTTTCGAATACTTCAATGAACAGCATGTCGAACTCAAAATCATCAGTGGCGATGACCCGGTGACCGTGGCCAATATTGCCAAGAAATGCGGACTGCATCACTGTCATGAAGTCAACTGTGCCACCCTCAGCAAAGAGGATCTCGAAAATGTTTATCAAAACTACAATATCTATGGAAGGACCACGCCCGACCAAAAACGTCAGCTGATCAATCTTTTCAAACAAGAAGGCAAAACAGTGGCGATGACCGGTGATGGTGTCAACGACATGTTGGCTTTAAAAGATGCCGACTGTTCGATTGCTTTGGGTTCCGGATCGCCGGCAACCAAGAACATCTCGAATTTGATTTTACTTGATGATGATTTTGAATCGCTGACTTCAGCCTTGATGCAGGGCCGCCGGGTTATCAACAACATTTCCAATTCGGCGGTGATCTATCTAATCAAGACCTTCTTTTCATCACTGTTGACGATCCTGACAATCATCTTCGGGGTCCGCTATCCCTTCCAACCGATTCAGCTTACTGTCATTTCGATGTTCGCAGTCGGAGTCCCAACTTTCTTTTTGACTTACGAACCTAATTTCCATCCGGTAACCGATGACTTTTTCAAGAAGATATTCTACCGTTCAATTCCGGTGGCCCTGTCCATTTGTTTTGGATCGCTGACAATCGTCATCCTGGGCAATCAGATCAATCTTGATCCCTATGAGATTGCAATGATTTGTGTTATGATGAACTCTGCGAATTACTTCTTCACCCTTTACCGGATTTACCAACCGCTCAACCGCTTTAGAAAAGTGATTCTGGCATTTTGTGCCGGGGCCTTTTTCATAACCGCCATTGCTTTGCAAAATATAATGGAAACTTCCATGTTTGACTTGCAGGGGCTGTTGCTGCTGCTGGTGTCACTGGCTACCTGCGGGGCGATAATCATCGCCAGCCAGAAAGTAATTGCCAAGATTTATCAATTGATCGATAGGAGAAAATAATGAATTTACTGTTAACCCAATACGAAGCGCTGATTGAGGATATTGACGATAAGATAACGCTCTATGCCAATACCTGCGCCTTCATTTATCATAGTTTCGAGAATATCTCGTGGGCCGGATTCTACCTCGTCAAAAACGACGAACTTCATCTGGGACCGTTCCAGGGCAAAGTGGCCTGCACCAAAATCAGTTTAAACCGCGGAGTCTGCGGGGCGAGTTTTTCAGCCAATGAAATCCTCAATGTCCCCGACGTCCACGTGTTTTCGGACCATATTGCCTGCGACAGTGCTACCAACAGCGAACTGGTGTTGCCGATTTATCTGGACGATACTGGAATCGGAGCGCTTGATCTCGATTCAATCGAGTTTAACCGCTTCGACAAACAGACCGAAAATACAATGACCGAGCTGGTTGAAATATTGAAAAAACAACTATTGAAATGTGAATAAGGGGCCTTGCCCCTTTTTTTCGTGTCCAAACAAAATTTAATTTTCTTTTATGAAAAAATATTCATATGCCTAAGGGAATATGATATAATTGCCAAAGGAGGTTTATATGGATACGACAATTAAAAGAGGCAGCATCATCGAAGTCAAGATAACCGGCATTCAACCCTATGGAGCATTTGCTTTGTTACCTGACAATTCTACTGGATTGATTCATATTTCCGAGATTTCCGACAAGTTTGTCAAATCAATCGAGAAATATGTCAAAGTCGATGATACCGTCAAAGTCAAAGTACTGGATTTTGACAAAGATGGTCATGCCAAATTGAGTCTTAAAGCGGTCAACCGCCGTACCCGTCGGTCTAATCGCGTATACTATAAAAACCCGAGACGTTTGATAAAAGAAACGCCAAAAGGATTCTCCTCATTGGCAGCGCTTTTAGACGACTGGATTGAACAAGGAATAGTGGAGGAAAAAAAATGATAAGTTTAGATTTATCAAAAGCAAAATTAACTGAAGATTTGTCTGACTACGCTCAAAAGGTTGCAGACGTTCATGCAATGCTTAAGGAAGGAACCGGAGCTGGTAGTGATTTCTTAGGATGGCTTACTTTACCTGAAGATCATGACAAAGCTGAAGTGGAACTGATCAAGAAAACAGCTGCTAAATTAAGAGAAGAAGTAGATGTATTATTGGTTTGTGGTATCGGTGGATCTTATTTGGGAGCTCGTGCGGCAATCGATGCTGTCAATGGACTTTACGGATCAGACAAAATGGAAATCATTTACGTTGGTAACACTTTCTCATCTACTTACATCAAACAAGTGGCAGAATATGTAAAAGATAAAGAATTCGCAATCAATGTAATCTCAAAATCTGGTACAACTACAGAAACTTCTATCTCATTTAGAATTTTCAAAGAAATGCTGGAAAAAGCTAAAGGTAAAGAAATGGCTCGTGAAAGAATCGTCGCTACTACTGATAAAGCTCGCGGAGCTTTAAAAACTTTGGCTACTGAAGAAGGATATACTACATTCGTCATCCCTGACAACGTTGGTGGTCGTTTCTCAGTTCTTACAGCTGTAGGTTTATTCCCGATTGCAATGGCAGGTATCGATATCGATGCAATGCTGCAAGGTGCTTTGGATGCCTGCAAAAAATATGATGATGCAGATATCAACACAAATGATGCTTACCGTTATGGTGTTGCCCGTCAATTATTGGCTAAACAAGGATACACTGCTGAAATGTTCGTAACTTACGAATTACAATTGGCAATGGTTGCTGAATGGTGGAAACAATTATACGGTGAATCAGAAGGTAAAGATGAAAAAGGTATCTTACCTACTTCAGGAACTTTCTCAACTGACCTGCACTCACTTGGTCAATTCGTTCAAGATGGTTCAAAAGTATTGTATGAAACAATCCTTCAAGTTGAACAACCAGCTTTGGATATCGAAATCCCTAGCGATGAAGGTAACCTTGACAACCTGAACTACCTTGCTGGTAAATCAGTTGACTATGTAAACAAAAAAGCTTGCGAAGGAACTATCGATGCTCACGTTGAAACTGGTAACGTGCCAAACATCTTAGTTAACCTTGAAAAAATGGATGCTTATGGATTTGGATACATGGTTTATTTCTTCGAATTATCTTGCGGTATGAGCTGCTACTTCTTAGGAGTAAATCCATTCAACCAACCTGGTGTTGAAGTTTACAAAGCAAACATGTTCAAACTTTTAGGAAAACCTGGATGCTAATATAAAGCCGTGGCTGTCAGAGGATCACTTTGACACCACGCTTTTTTTATTTCCATAAAGAAACTATATAACCCGTCACTCGAGAAAATCAACACCATTTGACAGCTGCCAAGCTAACGCAAATGGGTTGGGATTTTTTCCAAGAAAACTCGAGATTTCTCCTGGAAAATTGTTGACACGAAAGAAGGATTTTGTTATTATAAATAGGCACTGACAAGTGGAGGTTTAGCTCAGTTGGGAGAGCATCTGCCTTACAAGCAGAGGGTCAGCGGTTCGAGCCCGTTAACCTCCACCATTTTATTTTTAATGCCGGCTTAGCTCAATTGGTAGAGCAACTGACTTGTAATCAGTAGGTTGAGGGTTCAAGTCCTTTAGCCGGCACCATATACGGAGGAGTAGCGAAGTGGCCAAACGCGGCTGACTGTAACTCAGTTCCTTTCGGTTCGGTGGTTCGAATCCGCCCTCCTCCACCATTTTTTTATTGGGGTATAGCCAAGCGGTAAGGCAACAGACTTTGACTCTGTCATTTCCCTGGTTCGAATCCAGGTACCCCAGCCATTTTTGACCCGCTAGCTCAGTTGGTAGAGCATCTGACTTTTAATCAGAGGGTCAGGCGTTCGAGTCGCCTGCGGGTCACCATTTAACTTTTATCGGTATTGATTTTACCTAAAATTTTATAAACTTATATTAAAGTGATAAACCGCCTGTTTATCACTTTTTTTCTTTGTCATAACACACAAAAAACGAGGATTCTATCCTCGTTTTTATTATAATACATATTCGCTGTTAAGTTTGTGCTTATCACAATTTTCAACGATATTTACGTTGACATAGTGAGCATTATTAATTACGTTCGCACAATCATGTGAAAGGTTGATCAGGTAGATTTCCTTACCGTAACGGGAATATTTGCCCGCCAATTGGTCAATCGCTTCAATTGCCGAATGGTCATGGACTTTGGTATTGGTGAAATCGATAATAACTGCTTCCGGATCGTTTTCAACATCGAAAAGTTCATTGAAGCTTTTTACCGATGCAAAGAAAAGTGGACCATTAAGATGGTAAACTTTTTTATTATCAACACTTCTGGCAACAGTAGATTCGATTTTCTTACCTTTTTCCCAAGCGAATACCAAGGCTGAAAGAACAATGCCGATTACTACCGAAACCGCAAGATTGGTAAATACAGTCACAGATGAAACAACAATAATCACCAAAGCATCGCTTCTAGGAATTTGTTTCAATTTGAATAATGATGTCCATTCAAAAGTCGCAATAACTACAATGAACATGATCCCTACCAAGGCCGCCATTGGAATCATGGAAATCAGGTTAGATGCAAACAAGATGATGGCCAATAATCCCAGTGATGCTGCAATTCCTGAAAGACGCTTAGTTCCTCCGGATTTGATGTTAAGCATACTTTGACCAATCATGGCACAGCCACCCATACCACCGAACAATCCACAAACGATGTTCGCAATACCTTGTCCGACACACTCTTTGTTGCTGTCTCCTTTGGTATTGGTAATATCATCAATCAGTGTCAAGGTCATCAATGACTCAGTCAATCCGACAATCGCCATAATCAAAGAATATGGGAAGATGATGCTAAGCATTTCAAAACTTAAAGCTACGTTTGGAATTGAAATACCAGGAATTCCACCGGAAATGTTGGCGAGATCCCCTACTGTTCTGGTATCGATATTCAAAGCTACAACCAGGACTGTTGTCGCTAAAATCGAAACAAGAGTAGCCGGTACGGCTTTGGTAACTTTTGGGAATAGTTTGATAATCCCCATTGTCAGGGCAATCAGTCCACCCATAACCAGTAAATCACCGGTTGCCATCCAATGTTCACCGACTTTGAAGTGTTCCATCTGAGCCAGGAAAATAACGATAGCCAGGCCGTTGACAAATCCGATCATAACCGGATGAGGAATCATCCGAACCAGTTTACCAAGCTTGAATACTCCGGCGAGCACCTGCAATAGCCCCATCAGGATAACTGCCGCAAAAAGATACTCAACTCCATGAGTGACTACCAATCCAGCAGTTACAACCGCAATTGCTCCAGTCGCTCCGGAAATCATTCCAGGACGGCCACCTAGCGTTGCAGTAATCAAACCAATTATGAAAGCTGTAAATAATCCAATTACCGGATCAACACCGGCAACAAATGAAAATGCGATCGCTTCAGGAACCAATGCCAATGCGACAGTAACCCCTGAAAGAACGTTGTCTTTAAAAGACTTGTCTAATTTCTCTTTTAATATATTCATCTTAACTCCTTATTTATCAGTATGGTTTAGATAATAACATAAATATACTCAGATAACAACTTATATTCATATTTAGTAAAATGTAACGCCTTTCATTTGATTATTTGGGGCAAATGAAGCTAAAAAAAGAGAGTCCCACTGGACTCTCATGAAATTTAGTTGATTTTAAGGACCTTTTTGACAAAATCAATAATCAGATCCAAGGCCATTACATAGATGAAAAACAATCCAGCTACCACCCCGACAGCAATGAAAATCAGGTTGGTTGAGACCATCGCATAACCGACAATCAGCATCGTCACGACGGTAAAAATTATCTGTCTTGGCTTGATGGTCAGCACCATCGAATTACGGTTCAAATCATAAACCCGGTACGCCAGCAATGATGCATTGGAAATGAAGGTCGAATAGACCGCAATCTCAAATCCGAAAAACGGCATTAACGCCAAGTTGATCAAAGCATTGATCACAGCGGAAATGGTTGTCGAAATGGTCATATTGCGAGTCTTTTTCAAAGCTACATAAATGCTTCCCAAAAACTGGGCCAGACTGTAAATAAAGACCGCCCCAATCAGCAGCGATGTATAGACAAATCCCTCATAAAGTTCGCTATTGCGAATCAGGATCCGATAAAGTAAAGGCGCGATAATCATCAAAGCCACCGATCCCGCCGCCAGAAGCCTGAACAAAATCCTGAACATTTTCCGGTAATAAATTTCCCGATCATCATCATCAACACTTTTGATAGCTGATTCCATCCAGGCCATATTGAAGGCTGGATAAATCAGATTGACCAATGAAGGAATGATGTTGCTGGCTTGGTAGATTCCCGCCGCTCCTCCGCCGACAAAGATTTTCAACAACCAACGGTCTGAAGTGGTATTGATATACCAGGCGATGTTATTTGGCAAAAACGGAAAACTGTACTGAAGCATTTTTTTAAGAATATCGCCATTGAAATATTTAAAGCGATAGTATTGATAAATTTTACCTGTGAGCACGACATAAAGAATCCCGAAAACATTGGCAAGCGTTAATGACAGAACGACTCCGCCATATCCAAGATCAAACCCAACCAGGGTAATCAAAATGAAAACAAAGTTAAGAATGACAATCAAAGCCGCCTGGAAAGAATATTGGCGATACTTGCTAAAGCCGCGCAGAACGAATCGGGACTGACAGGCCATGATTTCACTCAAGACGTAAACAATCAGGACCAGTTTCCAAACGCCGCCAAAAACCGGGATTGGAAGCAGAGTTCCCACGATAATCACAACCGCCATGATGGCAAAGATATAACTAATCCCCGTGGTGATCGCTGTTTTTTGTTCGTCAGCCGACTTGGCATCAATCAAAAAACGATAGATTGCCTGCTCGATCTGCATCGAGATAACCGGTACAATCATCGAAATAACAGTTGATGTTGTCAATGTAATTGTATCATATCCCAAAGTGGTCGTGTTTGCAGTAATTAATGGAGTTGTAAAAAAGTTGATTAATCGGGGCAAAAAGGTCCCCAATACTAATATGAATGAATTAAATAACAGTTTCTTTTCTCTAGACATAAAAAATTTCCTCTAGAGTTCATTATAAATGAAATCCAGAGGAAAATCAAAGTTATTTGTTTCGATATAATCTATTTCCTGGAAGGAAAATGCCAGCCCGATTGTCAGGTTGGAATAACCCTTCAGGTATTTGTCATAAAATCCTTTGCCATAACCGATCCGGTTAAGCGTTTTGTCGTAGGCCAGCATCGGCACATAAATGATGTCCATTTCGTTTTTTTCCGTCATTTGCTTGGTCGTCGGCTCGAGGATTGTGGCAAAACCACTTTCCAATTGGGCGACACTGTCAATTTCGAAAAATTCCATCGTTTCGCCCAAAACCCGTGGCACGCTGACTCGTTTGCCGTTTTCAAGACAATATCTGATGATTTGGCGGGTTTCGACTTCATTTCTGAAGCTGACATACAAACCGAGATGTTGAGCCCTTTTGAAATTTTCATCATTGATCACCTTGGTGAAAATCAAATCCGATAATTCCTGGTAAGTAGCAGCCGGCATTGATAAACGCCGCTTGGACATTTCTTTGCGAATGGCAGTCTTATCCAATTTTACTGTCTCCAAAGTCCATCTTGATCAGTTGGTTAAGTTCAACTGCATATTCCATCGGCAGTTCCCTTGAGAACGGTTCGATGAATCCCATGACGATCATTTCCGACGCCTGGGCTTCACTCAGTCCTCTTGACATCAAATAGAACAGCTGTTCTTCGGAAATCTTGGAAACTGTCGCTTCATGTTCAATGATCGAATCATCATTCAAGGACAGGTTGGTCGGCAAGGTGTCCGAAGTCGAAATCGCATCAATGATCATCGTATCACACTCGACTTTGGTCTTGGCCTTGTGGGCGGTCGGATTATGACGGACCAGACCCCGATAGTTGGCTTTACCGCCGTTTAAGGCAATTGATTTGGAGATAATCGTACTGGCAGTATTCTTGCCTAAGTGGATCATTTTCGCTCCCGAGTCGATCACCTGACCCTGACGGGCCACAGCTACGGTGATGGCACTTCCCTTGGAATTGTCACCAGCCAAGACGCAGCAAGGATATTTCATGGTCTTGCCACTACCGATATTACCATCAACCCATTCCATCGAAGCATTGGTTCCTACCTTCGCTCTTTGGGTTACCAGGTTGAGGATGTTGTGCGACCAGTTCTGGATCGTCGTATAACGGCACTTGGCGTTGTCAAGCACCACGATTTCCACAACTCCCGAATGCAAGGCATCCTTCGAGAATGCCGGTGCGGTGCAGCCTTCGACATAATGGATGTCCGCCCCTTCATCAACGATGATCAAGGTTCTTTCAAACTGCCCCGAACTTTCGGTATTGATTCTAAAATATGATTGAATCGGCTTGTCAAGACTCACTCCCGGTGGAACATAGACAAATGATCCGCCCGACCAGAAAGCTCCGTTTAAAGCCGAGAACTTGTTGTCAGTATACGGAATTACCGTATCGAAGTATTTTTTGAACAGTTCCGGATATTGTTTAAGTCCCGAGTCGGTATCCAAAAAGACCACGCCTTTTTCATTCAACTCTTCAATCATGTTGTGATAGACAACTTCCGATTCGTATTGAGTGGAAACCCCGGCCAGGAATTTTTGTTCCGCCTCCGGCAGCCCCAAACGGTCGAATGTATCTTTGATTGTGTCAGGTACATCTTCCCATTTATCCGTCTGACGTTCCGACGGTTTGATATAATAAATGTAATCTTCAAAATCCAATTCACTCAGATCAACACCCCAAGTGGGCATTGGCATCTCCTTGAATTTACGTAACGCTTTTAAACGATACTCCAGCATCCATTCGGGTTCACCTTTGATTTTCGACATTTCAATCACTACTTCTTCTTTAAGTCCCCTTATCGAAGTGTAATAATTGTCTACCTCATCAGCCGCGCCGAAATCTTCGGTTTCAAATGGGATCTTGTTTTCTTCGTTTTCCATATTTACCACCTATTTCTCGTTTAGCAACTTTTCGATTCCATTCCAGCCAATGGTTGCACATTTGATCCGGCTGGCCTGCTTATGGGTGTTCTTGAAGGCAATCGCCTCTTCGATCACATCTTCATCATAATCGCGTTCAAAAATCATATTGTTGAAATTATCGATTATGACTTGAGCTTCTTCACGGGTTTTGCCAATCAGCAATTCAGTCATGATTGAAGTTGAAGCGGTCGAGATGGCACAGGCTTCTCCGTCGAAACGGATATCCTTGATCACATCACCATCCATCAGCAGCTGGATATCGATATTATCGATACAGGTAGCCGAATCCATATTTACTTGCTTATAGTTTTCATCATCGACAAGGTTGTGATTTCGCGGATCCTTGTAATGGTCCAGGATAATCGCCTTGTACAATTCTTCCTCATTAAAAGAAGGCATCGAGAAAGTCATCTCCTTTCTTGCAGACTTCTACAAATCGATCAATATCCTCATAGGTATTGTAGAAATACAGACTTGCCCGAAGAGTCTGGTTGACTCCCAGGAAGTTGTCGAGGATTTTCGCACAGTGGTTACCGTTTCTAACCGCAATCCCTTCCTTGTTGAAAAGAGATGCGACATCCTGAGCGAAGACATCCTTGATATTGAATGCTATCGGTCCGGTCGAATCCTGATTGTAGATGATAACCTTGTCGATTTGTTTCAATTTATCGATTGCGTACTGACGCAATTTTATTTCATGTTCATGGATATTCGCAAAACCGATTTCGTTTAGATAGTCGATCGCCGCTCCAAAACCGATCACTCCGGCAATATTGGGCGTCCCTGATTCGAATCGGGTCGGAATATCTTTAAGTTTAAGGTTGCATTCCTTATCATAACGGGCATTTGAACCACCACCATAACGGATTGGTTTCATTGCTTCGAGCAGTTCCATTTTTCCATAAAGGACTCCGACTCCAGTCGGACCGCACATCTTGTGGGCCGAGAAAGCCAGGAAATCTGCGTCGAGTTTCTGAACATCAACCTGGTTGTGGGGAACCGATTGGGCCCCGTCAACCACGACCACGATATCCTTTTCATGGAGATATTCAATAATCGCTTTTAAATCTATTTCATAGCCTAGCACATTGGTCACCTGGGCAATCGCCACCAGGCGGGTATTGGGCTTGACGGCTTTTTTGACATTTTCCAGGGTGACCTTACCCTGATCATCCAACTCGATATAATCAAGTTGGCATCCAGTCTGTTCACAGACATCGAACCAAGGCAGCGTATTAGAAGCATGTTCCCCGAAATTGAGGAGCATCTGATCTTCGCCCTTAAGGTGAGTGAGACCGTAGCCATAGGCCACCATATTGATCGAGTCGGTCGTTCCGGCAGTGAAAATGACTTCATCACGGTCACAGTTGATCAGATTAGCCACCTTGTCGCGGACTCCTTCAAAAAGTTCATCGACCTGCAAAGAAAGGTCGTAATCCCCGCGGTGGGCATTGGCACTTAAATTGCTGTAGTAGTTGACAACTGCATCGATGACACATTGCGGTTTGAGGGTTGTCGCTCCATTATCAAGATAAACAACCGGTTTTCCTTGCATGGTTGCATTTTGCAGGACAGGAAAGTCCTGGCGGATTTTTTCAACATCAAACATTAGAAAGTCACCTTCTCTTTTAAAAGGTTTGTCACTTCTTCTTTGATTGTTTCATCATTGATATAATTGATTACCGGCATGAAATAGCCAATGGTAACCAGGCTCATCGCTTCATGAGAAGACAGTCCTCTTGATTGAAGATAGAACAGTTGTTCATCATCAATCTTTCCAACACTGGCCCCATGGGAGGCATTGACATCAAACTCATCGACCAGAAGATACGGATTGGCCTGAGCCTGACATTTATGGTCAAATACAATTATTTTGTTGACCTGATGAGTGTTCGATTTGGCCGAACCTTTAGTGATTTTGCCGGTTCCGTCGATAATCAGACTACCTTTGTTTTTGACGATTCCATAGTTGTCCATATTACCATAGGTGTGGCCGCTGGTATGAACCATAGCGATATCATAATGTTTTTTGCAACCATCGCTCAAAGCCCCCAAATGGACGTCGACATGGCTGTTTGGTTCGCTTAAAACATATTTGATTTTGTTCTTGGCTGAATTGACTCCCAGATCAAGATAAGCGCATTTGACGCTGGAACCATGAACTTCCACAGTTTCCTCAATATCGATTACCGGGTTGTCTTTGGTTCTGTTTTCAACGTAACGGTTCAAATTGACATTTGGGGAAACATCAACCGTTTTGATCAGTTCAAGATCTTGTGTTGTATCATAAAATTCATAAAGGTCGAGACTGGCATTGATTTTCAAGTTTAGTTTTTTGGAGTTGGTTGAAGATTTGTAGATAACTTTCAAAGAAGTCTTGTCATTGACAATAACATCATCACCAGTGATTTCAATATTACCATCAAAATCAGTCAGCGAAAGAGTACCATCAACTATCAAAACATTGGAAATAGCGCCGTTCATTTTAGAATTTACCTGCATGCGCGCAATTTTCCAATAAGATTGGTTTCTTTTCTTCTTCTTCTCCAGCGATTTTTACTCCCAATTCCTTAACCCATTCATAACCTTCGACATCAATCTTGTCAACCAGTTCCTTCCCGCCTTCAAGAATGATCTTTCCATCCACGATAACGTGAACATGAGTCGGTTCGACCAATTTGAACATTCTTTCATAGTGGGATACCATGATCAACGAGAATTCATCGCTGCGCATTTCGTTTACGGCATCAGCCACGATTCTCAGCGCATCGACATCAAGTCCGGAATCAATCTCGTCAAGCATTGCAATGCTTGGTTGCAGCAATTTCATTTGCAATACTTCATTCCGTTTCTTTTCACCACCCGAAAAGCCACTGTTTAGATAACGGTGAGCCAGGTTTTCGTCCATTTTCAATTCATCAATAGCTACATCGAGTTCCTTGATGAACTTGAACAGGGAAATCGGTTTTTCCCGTCGGGAATTCATCGCCGCTCTAAGGAAATCAGAAGTTGTGACTCCTGGTATTTCCTGAGGATACTGCATAGCTAAAAAAAGTCCGGCCTTTGAGCGTTCATCAACGCTCATCTTAGTAAGATCCTGACCATCAAGTTCGATTGAACCTTGTGTAATAGTATATTTAGGGTTACCCATAATGGTAGAAAGCAAAGTTGATTTTCCGTTACCGTTAGGTCCCATTAATGCATGTGCTTCGCCTGGATTGATTTCAAGATCAACCCCTTTTAATATTTTCTTGCCTTCAACTTCCGCATGAAGGTCTTTGATTTTTAAAACTGCCATATTACTGCCCCTTTCGTTCTTATTAATGATACTAAAACTAGGCTGAAATTACAACTAATACGATAAAATATGCCCGGTAATTTAAGCCACCTAAAACAATGATAAAAAATAGTCCGATAAATAGGGAATTATTCACAATTGTGGTATCTTACAAAGGTTTAAATATGTTATAATAAGTATACTGAGGTGATTATATGCGCATTTTAAGGAACTTTGTGGAAAACTTTTTATCCCGGAGACTGACAAGAGTCGGAATCAATTTGATCATCGTTTTATTGATCATTTTATTGTTGGAGCTTACATCCAATGTCTTTTCGAATATTTTTTCATTGCTTTACGAGATCCTGAGACCTTTTATTTTCGGAGCGGTTCTCGCTTTTGTATTCGAACCTTTTATCCAGGTATTTTACAAATACAACCGGAATCGAAACTTGAGCGTAGCTGTCGTCTATGTTGTCTCGTTTTTTATTATCCTGGTATTGCTTTCATATTCGATACCGGTTTTCTATTCCCATATCATCGAACTGATTCCCAGCTTCAACCAAGGGCTGTTTGAATTCCAAAGCCTGGTACTCCAATATCTACACCTGGACATCTCCCAGACTGTTGATTCAATCCAAAATAACGTCGCCGACATCTTCACCAATGAATCGGTCATCGACACCACAATTGGAATCTTCAACCAGGTTCTTTCGACCATTGTCGGATTCATCATTTTCTTCATTATCAGTATTTACATCTCAATCTACTATAAAAGAGTCAAATACTACCTCTATATGCTTTCTTACAAGATTGACCGCAAATTGCCCCGCTATATCAATGCCATCAACGACTCATTGCATAAATGGCTGGTAGCCTTCTTTATCACTGCTGTTTATCAAGGTATCGTCACCGCAATCATGTATCTGGCAATAGGTAATCAGAATTTTCTCATTCTGGGAATTCTCTCCGGAATGACTTCAATCATTCCCTACTTCGGACCGGTTGCCATCAACATTCTGGGAGTAATCCTCTCTTTGAATCTTGGTCTCGACCGGATCATCATTCTTCTGGCACTTATTTTTATCCAGTCAAACATCTTTGGTTATGTAGTAGTGCCCCGGATTTATTCGAAACGGATCAATATTGGGATCTTCGAAATTCTTTTTGCCATCCTGACAGGAAATACAATTTTTGGACCACTTGGGATCCTGATATCGGTTCCGGCTATGGTAATCATCAAGACAGTTCACGACATTTATACCATAAAATCACAAAATAGACTCCCACAAAATAATTGAAATCAAGGTTCAATAATAGTATAATCATAATGTTACACAAGGAGGAAAAATATGAATTTCAAAAAAGTTGGTTTGCCAATCTTGTTGAGCTCAGTGCTCTTGACAGGTTGTCAAACAAGCGGTTCAGTCCCTCAAGTCGACGGTAAAGATGTAGTCGCTTCATTGACTGACTATAATATTTTTGCGGATGACATTTTCACTGAGATCGCGGACACTACAAATGGGGAAACCGCATACTATGCGGTTGTAATCCAAACGATCATCAACAAATACTATCCGGTAACCGAAGATATGACTAAAGATGCTCAAATTGCCACTGATTCAATCTTGGCAAGTTATGAATCTAGCTATGGAGATCTCGCTGAAGAATATCTCAACCAGGCCCTGGCATATTACGGTTACGAATCAATGGATGATTACCGTGATGCGCTAATTTCCCAATATCAATACATTGCATACCTTCAAGATTACATCGATGCTAACCTTGATGAGGTTTACCTAGACTATTTCGAGCTGACAAAACCTAAAGTTGCCAGTGTGATTACGATTTCCGTTGAAAATTCCGACAGTTTGACTGACGAAGAACAAGCACTGATGGATGAAATCGACGCAAAAATCGCCGCTGGTGAGGATTTTGCAACTTTGGCCGAACAATATTCGCAAGATTCTACAGCAACTGCAGGAGGTTATCTGGGGGTTGTTGACACCAATACGGATTTAGCTACCACTTATGGAGCTGACGCTGGCGACGTTACCGGACTCACAGCTGGTCAAACCAGTGGTTGGGTGGCAAACAGTACCATGATTTCAATCTTCCATTGCGACTCTGACAATGCTGATGAAATCAAGAAATTAGTAGTCGATGCCGGAATGGATTCACCTTTGCTTAGCTACGACAGCTACTTGGAATACCTGGCATTCCAGACTTATGACATTGTTTACAATGACGAACATGCTCAGGAGTTAATCGAAAATATGATTGCTGATGCAATGGATGCCCGTGCAGCAGAAAGAGGTGAAAACTAATGAAAAAGTTAATTAGTCTTACTCTGATGGCCACGCTGTTGGCTGGGTGTTCTTCCCAGGCAAGTTACATAACATCACTTTCAGATGGTAATACAACTTTAGTGACAGTTGATGGAGAAGCAATTACCAAGGATGATGTCTATCATTATTATCTGGACAATTATGGTTCATCACAAGTGTTGAGTTCCGCATTGGATTATATCGCAACTCAAGAAATCACCGATCAGGACAAAATCGACAGCACCCTGCAGGAGACTGTTGATACATACATCCAATATGCCGGTACTGATCTTGACAGTTATGCGGTCCAATTAGGATACGAATCTGGTGAACAATACAAACAAGAAGCCTTGCTGCCTTCTGTAATGCAACAGTTGCTGCTTGAAAAGTATATCGATGATAATTTCGCCAGTCTTCGCGACGACTACCAGGTAAAATACATCAAAACGATCACTTTCAATACTGAAGTCGAAGCTGAAAATTTCATTGCGGAAACTGCCGTAGAAGATTTTGATGCCGCGCTTGAAAACAACGAAGGTGAAGACGTGGGACTCGTAAGCAACGCCGACACTACTGTTGATGCAAACATCATTGCGCTTTTGGACAAATTCACTGAAGATGGAATTTACCAAGAACCAATCATTCTGACTGATGAAAGCATCGTTGTTGTCTATGTTTACAACAGTGAACCTGATGACACAACTACTCAGGAAATCAAAGACAAACTTGAAACTGTAACTGGAATTTCCCTGACAGTTCAAAACCATTATCTTGATGCCTACGGATTCAAAGTCAACGAACCATTGATTGAACAGGCAATCCTGGACACATTAAGCACAGATTAAAATAAGACTAGGATATCCTAGTCTTTTGATATAAGGAGAGAAAAATGGAAAATTGTATATTCTGCATGATTGCCAATCATGATATCCCTGGAAAAATCTTATATGAAGATGACAAATGCATCTCGTTTTTGGACCTAAGCCAGACTACCAAAGGACATTGCCTGGTCATTCCCAAAAAACATGCCGATTCTTTTTTGGAAGTCGACAAAGATGATCTCGCTCATGTTACGAAAGTCGCTCAAGATCTCGCCAACAAATTAAAGGTCAAACTGAATGCCCAAGGCATCAATATCGTTTCCAACAACGGAACGATTGCCGGTCAGTCGGTTAGTCACTTCCATTTCCACATTATTCCTCGCTACAGCGAAGAAGACACTTTCGAGATAAACTATACCGATAATTCTGATTCAGTCGATCTCGACGAAATATTTGCGGAAATAATGTAAATTAAAACCTCATCAACTGATGAGGTTTTTTCTTATTTGATTTTCGGTTTGTACATGCTGCGGTTTTCAAGTGAGAATACCCGTTTGGTGAATTCACCCTCTTCAACACTGTCAAGAGCCTTGTTCATCATTACCATTCTGGCATCGATGTTGTCAATCAGGGAAATTATTTCCGCTTCCCTGAACTGAGGCAGTACCGGAGAACCGAACTCCTGTTTGCCGTGATGAGAAAGGATCATATGTTGAAGCAGATATACTTCTTCGCCTTCGATTCCCAGCTGATCAGCTTTGGACTTGATCATCGCATTGGTGATTGAAATATGACCAACCAATCGTCCTTCGGTTGTGTACTGAGGCACAATCGGTCCTGAAAGTTCGATAATTTTCCCCAAGTCATGGAGAATGATTCCCGAATAAAGCAGATCGCCGCTGAGTTCCGGATAGATATCCAACAGTGATCTGGCAATTTTCAACATGGTTACTGTATGATAAACCAGCCCCGAAGCATACTCATGATGATTCTTGCTGGCAGCAGGATAGATTCTTAATTGATCTTCATTTTCTTCGAATAATACCGAAACTAACTTATGCAGGTTTTCGTTTTTGATTGTGGCAATGTAATCCTTGATGAAATCAACCAGGATCCCGGCATCCTCAGGCGCCGATTCAACATACTTGACTGCCTCGGCTTCATCATTGGATATAAACGCAATTTTAGCGATTTTCATTTGGCGGTCAAGATTGTATCTGATTACGTCTCCGGATACTTTGACTACCGTTCCCGCTACGAAAGTGCTGATTTGTTCATCACTGGCCGACCATAATTTCGCATCCAGGGTTCCACTCGAATCCTGAAGGGTTAAAGTTATATAATTGGTCCGGTTGGCCCCGTTTGTTTTTCCTACAATCGCCCGATTGATCAAACAATTGATCGTGACATTCGAGTCACCTGCTTTTAGTTCCTTAATACTCGTCATTAAAAATTTCTCCTTTGTCTACTATTTCTTTGATATCTTCGTACCGATAACCCTTTCTAAGCAGTCCGTCGATACATTTTTGCACCAGTGCTTCCCCATCAAATTTTCGTTGATAGCGTCTGATGCATTTTTGCAACTCTTTTTCCAAGGAGTCTTTTTCTTTTACAACGTCAAAACGCAAGTTGATCGAACCCATGGCCAAATCGATTGTTTCTGGAGTGAAACCGCGATTGAACAGCCGGTTTTTGATTCCTTTGATCAAAGCCTGATAAGACTTGGTCGAGCGGGTGGCATAAATATCTTCAATCATATGCTTGGCGCTTTCGACCTGCTTTTCCTGATCCATATTCTCAATTGCATAGTCGATCGCATCAAGGCGAACCTTGTTCTTTCTTAGATTGTAGATTGCCCGATTGATTCCAATCGATTTGCGGTTGCATAATTCGATATATTCACTTGCATACTTCTCATCGTTGACCAGGTTTCTCTCTTTGAGATATTCGACAGTCGCTTCAATCTGAGCGTCAGTGAAGAAGCCGGCATCACTCAACTTGTCCTTGATGGCCGCTTCCGAATAATCCTTGAGAGCCAGCCACTTAAGCGCCTTGTTATAGGCAATTACAATCTGTTCGAGATCTTTAAGGGTATCAAACAGGGTCCGATCGATAACCCGGCCGATCTCGAGTTTATACTCTTCGACAAATTTGAGTGATAGTTCAAGTGTGATCACGGTATGATCGACTTTGAAATCAATGTCGACATAGTTTTTTCTTGAAGAGGTGATTGCTACTATTTCATAGTTGTAAGTCTTGTTCTTGATGGCAATATCATAGACAGCCAGAACATCCTCATAAAACTTCTGAGCACCGAAGTTCTTGCTGTCTTCCAAAGCTGATTCCTGGAGCCAGGTTATATCTTCATCCATCATGTCAAGGACGATTTCAACCAGATTATTGATATCATCAAAGAAATATCCATTGATATCATCTTTGATAACACCTTCGAGATTCTCATCATACCTTGCAAGAGCCGGAATCCCACTGGCCATCGCTTCGATATAGGTGAGTCCCTGAGTTTCCGAGAGTGAAGCCGAAACAAAGACATCACTGATATGATAATGAGCCGGAACCAATTCACCGTACTGCGGCCCCGCAAAAATGATATAGTCCTCAATCTCTTTTTCTTTAGCCGCATCTTTAAGAATATCCAGATACGGACCACCACCGACAACCATCAAGACAAAGTCCTGGCGCTTGTCTTTGAGAATTGCGATTGCATCAAAAATTGTTTCAATTGATTTCTCCTTGGCGATTCTGCCAAGATAAGTCATTACAAATTTGTCTTTGAGCTGATATTTTTCAACCAGGCTGCTTTCAAGATCAAGATCACCGTTTAGCGGATGGAACCGCTCAAGTTCCAGACCGGTCGGAATGATATGAGCTTCCTGTTTCAAACCGTATTTCACCAGCGCCTTGGCCGTTTTGCATGACGGGACAATCAACTCAGAACAGCGGTTGGTATAAATCCGCGTGAGGCCGGAAATAACCGCCTTCAAAAACTCATCAACCATTTCGCTTTTCACTGGATTGATATAATGGGAATAATCATGATACATTGTATGATAAGTATAAACTATCGGCAAGTCAAGTTCCTGGGCAACCAGACGGCCAAAAATACCGATTCCAAATTCCGTTTGAACATGGACGATATCCGGCTGGAAGTCCCGAACTTCACGCATACCTGAATAAGAGTAGATGCTGCAGGCACGATACCCATACAAAAGCGAAAGTTCCAATCCCTGAACCCGGACAATATAACCATCAGGGCCATCAACGTAATCGCTGTCACTAGGCAATTCACTAGTAACCACAATCACTTCATGACCGTTTCTTACCAGCGCATCGCGCAAAGTTTTCGTACTTGTGGCCACCCCGTTGAGGTCCGGCAAATATGTATCTGAAAATAAAGCAACTCTCAAACCATTTCTCCTATCTGTTGATTTCCGGGTCAATTGCGAAAGTCAATCCCCCCAAAATCAATCCCAAATAATATGTGATAATCCGCCAGAGCAACATTGTGGTCGGAGTCAAGACTCCACCAAGAAGCGGCGAAAACAGTACAAAGTAAATCCCTTCGGAACCACCGCTGGCCCCTGGAATCGGAACGAACGCAGTAACCATATAAATAAATGATGAAATTCCGATGAACTCGAACAGTTGTCCGATTTCAAGATCGATATTCAATGCTCTTCCGACAAAAAACGGAATCGAATAAATACACATCAGTTTAAGCACATTCCCAAGAGATGCCACAACCAAAATACGACGATTTGATCTGAGGTGTTTGACCTCACGTCTAAAATTGTTCAGTTGGACTTCGAATCTGACTTTAGTATCTCCGTAATTTTTCACCAAGCGGAGTTTCGCAAGCATCCGGATCCCGAAATTGGAAAGGAACGATTGGAACTTGGAAGAACTTGCTCCAAGGTATAAACCGACGATTACAAAAAAGTTTACCGAAAATCCGATCAATGTCAAGAGAAAGATATCAGAGTACAATGCCCGGTAAGTACTGAATCTGAAAATCATAACGACGATTGAAAACAACACCAGAACAGTCTGATAGACAATGAAGCCCATCAGGAGGATACTGGCTGAGTCAGAAGGTTTGATTTTCTGTTTATTGAAGACATAAACCTGAGCAAACTGACCGCCACTGTTAAAAGGTGTAACCCCGTTGAAAAAAGCCGCTGAAAGCGAGTTTTTCAGTCCCTGGATATATCGATATCCGCGGTTGTACAATCTTGAAAATTTGGTCAAAATGAAGGCATCTATCAAAAAATAAAACAGCATCACAACGAAACTCAAAACGATATAAAGCAAGTTCGCCTCTTTGAAGGCCTGAAATGCCTCTTTGAGATTATTTCCAAACAGGAAATAAATCGATACACCTGATACAATGAGTACTAGCAGTAAATTTCTGAATATTGATTTTCGATTTGTCATAATATTATCCTATCTTCAAGGTATTTTCATAAACCTCAATCAGTTGTTTACCAATCTCTCTTATTTCACGTTCTTTAACAGTCTGATATCCGGCAACTGCCAAAGACGGCAACTCCCCTGCCAGAATTTTCTTGATTATTGAAACAAACTCCGTGTTGTCATGTCCCATATAACAGTTTTTCGTGTCATTCATCCATCCTTCAAAAACCGGAATCTCCCGCAAAAGGATGTTTTGACAACGACAAGCCAAAGCCTCGAGAACCACAATCCCTTCGGTTTCCTCGCGACTGGGAAAGAAGAAGACGTCACATCTTGAATAGGCCCCGATCAAAGTCTTCGAATCGACATATCCCGCCATCAGGACATTATCCGGAAGATTTTTGAGCAGCTTTTTAATTTTAGCTGTTGGTGCCGATTTGTTTACATCTCCAAACCAGATGAACTTGACATCCGGCAACTGAGCAGCAACTTCGACAAACGTATCGAAGCCTTTCCGTTCGAAGATCCATCCGACCGAAATAACAAGTTTATCACTAGGATCGATCTGGAATTTATTGATGAACTGTTGTCGATCAATATCAGAATTCTTGAATGCATCCAGGTCAATCCCATTGGAAATCGCCGTAATAGGCACATCGATTCCATAGCCTTCGAGAATCCTTTTCGAATATGGCGTCGGGGTGATGATCTGATCTCCCATTGTATAGAGAAAAATCAGCCATTTTTTCCAGAGCGGTGCAATCAAATTCGAAAACATGAACGAATCGCGGAAATCCTCCTCGGTTGAATGGGCATGCATTATCACCTTTTTGCCAGATTTTTTAGCTTTTCGAGCAGCAAAATAACTGTTTGGAAAAGTCGTATTGATGTGGACCAGATCACAATCCCCATCTTTATTGTCAGTGGTATAAGGGATATCATTAAGCGCTAGAGCCTGCTGCTGATGCAAGAAGGCCTTACCGATTCCCGAGAGTTTTATCATCTCTTCATTACCAACATATAGTTTTATTTTCATTATAATCACCTTAATTAATTATAGTATAAAACCGCTCAAATTTAAAGGGTTTAAGGGATATTTGTCCCTATATCCAGCGGTTTGGGAAGCTTAAATAAAAAAGAGGAACTTTCGTTCCTCCTTGCTAAACTGGCAACTTGCTATTGTCACGCTAACGCACTATCTTCGCCGTTATGATGCTTAACTTCTGTGTTCGAGATGGGTACAGGTGTGTCCATCATGCCATCGTTACCAGATTATCGAGTTTTCCTTAGATCACTCAAAACTAGATAATAATCGACTTTGTTGTCTTTGTCCAATTGGTTAAGTCCTCGACCTATTAGTATCAGTCCGCTGAACATGTCACCATGCTTACACTCCTGACCTATCAACCTTATCGTCTTTAAGGGGTCTTACTTACTTGCGTAATGGGAAGTCTCATCTTGAAGTAGGTTTCACACTTAGATGCCTTCAGCGTTTATCCTTTCCATACTTAGCTACCCAGCTATGCCACTGGCGTGACAACTGGTGCACCATTGGTATGTCCAACCCGGTCCTCTCGTACTAAGGTCAGATCTTCTCAAACTTCCTACGCCCACGACAGATAGGGACCGAACTGTCTCACGACGTTCTGAACCCAGCTCGCGTACCGCTTTAATGGGCGAACAGCCCAACCCTTGGAACCGACTTCAGCTCCAGGATGCGATGAGCCGACATCGAGGTGCCAAACCTCCCCGTCGATGTGAACTCTTGGGGGAGATCAGCCTGTTATCCCCAGGGTAGCTTTTATCCGTTGAGCGACGGCCCTTCCATTCGGTACCGCCGGATCACTAAGCCCGACTTTCGTCCCTGCTCGACTTGTAGGTCTCGCAGTCAAACACCCTTATGCCTTTGCACTCTACGCTTGATTTCCATCCAAGCTGAGGGTATCTTTGGGCGCCTCCGTTACTCTTTGGGAGGCGACCGCCCCAGTCAAACTGTCCACCTGACACTGTCCCGTCACCAGCTTATGGCATCCGGTTAGAATTCTAATACAAGAAGGGTAGTATCCCAACGGCGACTCCTTACACACTGGCGTGCATATCTCTTAGTCTCCTACCTATCCTGTACATCTTGCATCAAAATCCAATATCAAGCTACAGTAAAGCTCCATGGGGTCTTTCCGTCTAGTCGCGGGTAACCTGCATCTTCACAGGTACTAAGACTTCACCGAGTCTACAGCTGAGACAGCGCCCAAATCGTTACGCCTTTCGTGCGGGTCAGAACTTACCTGACAAGGAATTTCGCTACCTTAGGACCGTTATAGTTACGGCCGCCGTTTACTGGGGCTTCAATTCTAAGCTTCGATTGCTCTAACTCTTCCTCTTAACCTTCCAGCACCGGGCAGGCGTCACCCCCTATACATCGTCTTTCGACTTAGCAGAGAGCTGTGTTTTTGGTAAACAGTCGCTTGGGCCGTTTTACTGCGGCTTATATTTCTATAAGCACTCCTTCTCCCGAAGTTACGGAGTCATTTTGCAGAGTTCCTTAGCTATAGTTCTCTCGCTCACCTTAGGATGCTCTCCTTACCCATGTGTGTCCATTTTCGGTACGGGTTATCATACTTTAACGTTAGAAGCTTTTCTTGGAAGCTGGCCTCACTAACTTCTGTACTCGCCGTAGCTTTCCATCCGCATCGCATATTCGCATTATGGCAAACGGATTTTCCTATTTGCCTGCTACCTTACTTGCACATGCTATTCCATCAGCATGCTCAGCTAGCCTTCTCCGTCACTCCATCACTAGTATAATAAGTACAGGAATTTCTACCTGTTGTCCATCGACTACGGCTTTCGCCCTCGCCTTAGGTCCCGACTTACCCAGAGCGGACGAACCTTCCTCTGGAAACCTTGGGTTTTCGGTGCGAGGGATTCTCACCCTCGTTCCGCTACTCACACCGGCATTCTCTCTTCTATACGCTCCACCAGTCCTCTCGATCTGACTTCTTCGCATATAGAACGCTCCCCTACCATTATTTCTAATCCATAGCTTCGGTATTACACTTAGCCCCGGTAAATTTTCGGCGCAGAGTCATTCGACTAGTGAGCTGTTACGCACTCTTTAAAGGGTGGCTGCTTCTGAGCCAACCTCCTAGTTGTCTGGACATCTCCACATCCTTTTCCACTTAGTGTATATTTTGGGACCTTAGCTGATGGTCTGGGCTGTTTCCCTCTTGACAATGGACCTTATCACCCACTGTCTGACTGCCAAGTATATAATTATGACATTCGGAGTTTGATTATATTCAGTACCTCGAGATGAGGCCATCATACATTCAGTGCTCTACCTTCATATTACTCTACCTTGACGCTAGCCCTAAAGCTATTTCGGGGAGAACCAGCTATCTCCGAGTTCGATTGGAATTTCACCCCTAGCCACAACTCATCCGCCAACGTTTCAACGGGGGTCGGTTCGGTCCTCCATCGGGTTTTACCCCAACTTCAACCTGGTCATGGCTAGATCACTCGGTTTCGGGTCTACAACATACAACTTTCGCCCTATTAAGACTCGCTTTCGCTTCGGCTCCGTATATCCTACTTAACCTTGCTGCATATCGTAACTCGCCGGTTCATTCTACAAAAGGCACGCTATCACCCATTAACGGGCTCTAACTTGTTGTAAGCATATGGTTTCAGGTTCTATTTCACTCCCCTCCCGGGGTTCTTTTCACCTTTCCCTCACGGTACTGGTTCACTATCGGTCACAAAGGAGTATTTAGCCTTACCAGATGGTCCTGGCAGATTCCGACAAGATTTCTCGTGTCCCGCCGTACTCAGGTGCTACTTTGACTTCGTCACTATTTCAAATACGAGGCTGTCACTCTCTTTGGCTCAGCTTCCCAACTGATTCTTCTATAATGATGTCTGTGTCGTTATTAGTAGTCCTACAACCCCTGACTTTGTCAGGTTTGGGCTCTTTCCCTTTCGCTCGCCACTACTTAGGAAATCATTGTTTATTTTCTTCTCCTGCAGGTACTTAGATGTTTCAGTTCCCTGCGTCTTGCCTATATAAGCTATGTATTCACTTATATATAATTAGCGGTTAAACTAACTGGGTTCCCCCATTCGGACATCGACGGATCAATGTATGCTTACTACTCCCCGTCGCGTTTCGCCGTTCGCTGCGTCCTTCATCGCCTCTTTGTGCCTAGGCATTCACCATACGCTCTTTCTTACTTTACCTATTGGTGTTTGATTAAACTTTTACTGTTGTAAAATTTTAGTTTTTTCTTAGTTTTTTTTCGACTTTTTCTAGAAAGACCACATAAATTAATTAATTAAATCTATCTGGTTATAAATTTTGGAAATTTTCATTTCCTCGATCTCTTTTCTATCTTTCGATTATTATCCAGTTTTCAATGATCTTTGAGTAAATCTCAGTTCACTCAAAACTAAACAGAATTTCTTAACAACACTTCTTGTTTTTGTTCAACCGGGGTGGTTGAACGGTTCTCCTTAGAAAGGAGGTGATCCATCCCCACGTTCCCGTAGGGATACCTTGTTACGACTTCACCCTAATCATCAATCCCACCTTAGACAGCTCCTTCCTTGCGGTTAGGCCACCGGCTTCGGGTGTTATCAACTCTCATGGTGTGACGGGCGGTGTGTACAAGGCCCGAGAACGTATTCACCGTGACATGCTGATTCACGATTACTAGCGATTCCAACTTCATGTAGTCGAGTTGCAGACTACAATCCGAACTGAGAATAGTTTTATGGGTTTTGCTCCACCTCGCGGCTTCGCTTCCCTTTGCACTATCCATTGTAGCACGTGTGTAGCCCAGGTCATAAGGGGCATGATGATTTGACGTCATCCCCGCCTTCCTCCAGCTTATCACTGGCAGTCTCGTTAGAGTCCCCAACTTAATGATGGTAACTAACGATAAGGGTTGCGCTCGTTGCGGGACTTAACCCAACATCTCACGACACGAGCTGACGACAACCATGCACCACCTGTATATCTATAACTATCTCTCTATCTCTAGAGCCTTTAAATATATGTCAAGACCTGGTAAGGTTCTTCGCGTTGCTTCGAATTAAACCACATGCTCCACCGCTTGTGCGGGCCCCCGTCAATTCCTTTGAGTTTCATTCTTGCGAACGTACTACTCAGGCGGAGTACTTACTGCGTTAACTGCGGCACTGAGGTTCGACCCCCAACACCTAGTACTCATCGTTTACGGCGTGGACTACTAGGGTATCTAATCCTATTTGCTCCCCACGCTTTCGGGACTCAGCGTCAGTTACAAGCCAGATCGTCGCCTTCGCCACTGGTGTTCCTCCATATATCTACGCATTTCACCGCTACACATGGAATTCCACGATCCTCTCTTGCACTCTAGTTACCTGGTTTCTATGGCTCGCTGAAGTTAAGCTTCAGGCTTTCACCACAGACCTTTGTTACCGCCTGCTCCCTCTTTACGCCCAATAATTCCGGATAACGCTTGCCACCTACGTATTACCGCGGCTGCTGGCACGTAGTTAGCCGTGGCTTTCTAATAAAGTACCGTCACTTACCAGCCATTTCCTACTGATATCGTTCTTCCTTTATAACAGAAGTTTACGAACCGAAATCCTTCTTCCTTCACGCGGCGTTGCTCGGTCAGGGTTTCCCCCATTGCCGAAAATTCCCTACTGCTGCCTCCCGTAGGAGTTTGGGCCGTGTCTCAGTCCCAATGTGGCCGTTCACCCTCTCAGGCCGGCTACGCATCGTCGCCTTGGTAAGCCGTTACCTTACCAACTAGCTAATGCGTCATAAGTCCATCCTTTACCAGACCTTGAAAGGTCTTTTAATAAATATTCCATGCGGAACATTTACCTATGCGGTGTTAGCTACCATTTCTAGTAGTTATCCCCCTGTTAAGGGCAGGTTACCTATGTATTACTCACCCGTTCGCCACTCTTCGATAAATCGAAGCGTTCGACTTGCATGTATTAGGCACGCCGCCAGCGTTCATCCTGAGCCAGGATCAAACTCTCCATTGTTTATTGTACAAACAATTGTGTTTGTTTAGCTCTTAATTTACTTTATATTCCTTAAGAATATTGACGTGTGTTTTTAATTCTGTTTAGTTTTCAATGAACTGTGGCCCTCTTGAGCCGACTTGATTATCTTACACCATAAGATGTCATAAGTCAAGGCTTTTATGAAATTAATTTAACTAATTTAGCGACTAGCTAATCTAATTTAGAGCGCAATAATATATTAGCACTAAGTTTTTGAATTGTAAAGGAAAAAAACTTAAATTCCAGGATGTTTTTACAATTTGAAAACAAATAAGGAAAACGCTTACATTTTTACCCTGATATTTAGTCTTTTCCGATACCATATCAGCCCCAGAAATAAAAAAATCCCGGGATTGTCTGGCAATCACCGGGATTTCAAATCATTAAATTGATTCATTAACTTAGGTTAAAATTCTTCTGTAGCCATTCTGTCTAAACGTGCACGACGTTTTGCAGCATCAGCTTCACATTTTTCTTTCAAGTCTTTAGCATGAACCGGATTGATTTTGCTCAATTGAGCAAAACGAGTTTCTGATTCAAGGAAGTCTTGGAATTTAGTGAAGTCAGGAGCTTTAGAATCCATTTGTAATGGGTTTTTACCTTGTTCTTCCAAACGTGGATCATATCTCAACAAGTTGAAGTATCCGCAGTCAACCGCAGCTTTTTCTTGTCTTTGATGTAATGACATACCACCTTTGATACCATGTTGTTGACATGGAGAGTATGCAATAATCAATGAAGGTCCGTCATATGCTTCCGCTTCTTTGATTGCTTTGATTGTTTGAGCAATGTTGGCACCCATAGCGATTTGTGCTACGTATACATGACCATAAGCCATTGCGATTTGAGCCAAGTCTTTTTTAGCTCCAGCTTTACCACCGGCAGTGAATTTTGCGATAGATGCAGCTTGAGATGATTTAGAAGACTGACCACCAGTATTAGAATAGATTTCAGTATCCAATACCAGGATGTTTACGTTTTCGTTATTAGCGATTACGTGGTCAACCCCACCATAACCGATGTCATAAGCCCAACCGTCTCCACCGACGATCCATTGTGATTTAGACACAAGATCACGTTCAACGTCTTTCAAGGCTTTGATTCCTTCGTTTGCAGAAGCATCAGCCAATTCAATCAGTTTAGGAGCCAATTCTCTTTCTTTGGCACGGTTTCCTTTGTTGGTGCGATATTCGTCGATAGCAGCTTTAAGTTCATCTTCACAAGCATCATAGTTATCTTCCATGATTTTCAAGATGAAGCCTTCTTTATAGTTGCTTGCTAAACGCATACCGAATCCGTATTCAGCATTGTCTTCGAATAATGAGTTAGCCCATGCAGGACCTTGTCCGTCACTGTCAACAGTGAAAGGAGTTGATGGAGTAGATCCACCGTAGATAGAAGAACATCCAGTCGCATTGGCGATCATCATGTCTTTACCGAATAATTGAGTTACCAGACGGTAGTATGGAGTTTCCCCACACCCAGCACAAGCACCTGATACTTCGAAGTATGGACGCATGAATCCGATACCTTTGGCAACGATTGTTGGGTAACGGTCATCACGGTATTCTACATCTTGATACAGATAGTTTGCTAATGGTGCATGGATCAATTCTTCCTTAACTGGAGTCATTTCCAAGGCTTTGACACCTTTTTTACCAGGACATTCTACCACACAAGTTCCACATCCGACACAGTTATCAGGTGAAATTTGGATACGATAGTGTAATCCTTCAACGTTTTTACCCATTGGTGCAAGAACGTCATCAGAAATATCTTCAGGAGCATTTGCCATTTCTTCATCTGTAAGCAAGAACGCACGGATAGTGGCATGTGGACATACCATTACACATGTATTACATTGGATACAGTTATCTTTCAACCATTTTGGTACTTGAGTTGCGATAGCACGGTGTTCTTTGAAGGCAACACCAGATTTCATCGAACCATCCAATTTGTCAAGGAACGCTGAAGTTGGCAGGTTGTCACCGTTCAATGAGTTGATCATTGATACGAATTCATCGAAGTATTCATCTCCAGTGTCAGTTTTAACAGTTTTAACTGTCAAGTCAGACCATGAAGGATCTACAGCAACTTCAACAACTTGATCTTTACCGGCATCGATTGCTTTGTAGTTCATTTCTACAATTTCGTCACCTTTTTTGCTGTATGATTTTTTAGCCATTTCTTTCATGTAAGTAACAGCATCTTCAATTGGTAAGATTTGTGGATTCAATGCGAAGAACGCTGATTGAAGAATCGTATTGGTACGACGACCCATTCCGATACCTTCAGCCAATTCATTGGCATTGATGATATAGAATTTAGCTTTTTTGTCAGCTAATTGTTTTTTAACTCTGTTTGGCAGATATTCAACGATTTCTTCAGGAGTGAATTCGGTATTCAATAAGAATGTTCCGCCTTCTTTCAAGTCTTTAAGCATATCGTATTTCAATACGTAGTTGTCTAAAGATGAAGAAATGAAGTCTGCTTGGTTAACATAGTAAGTAGCACGGATTGGTGAATTACCAAAACGCAGATTCGATCTGGTTACCCCACCGGCTTTTTTAGAGTCATAAGCGAAGTACGCTTGTGAATACAAGTCAGTATGGTCACCGATAATCTTGATTGATGATTTATTGGCTGAAACCGTACCATCAGAACCCAGACCATAGAACAGACATCCAGTGTAATCAGCAGATACTTTGAATGATTCATCACTAGGAACCGACAAGTTAGTCACGTCATCAGTGATGCTGATAGTGAATCCGTTGAATGGAGCGTCATTTAACAGATGATCATAAACACCTTTGATGTCTTGTGGACGAGTGTTTTTAGAAGACAATCCATAACGTCCCCCAACGATTGAATCGATGTGGTCGACATCTTTTAGTACAGATACTACATCTAAGTATAATGGCTCCCCAGTTGCACCCATTTCTTTAGTACGGTCCAATACTGCCACTTTTGTTACAGTTTTTGGTAATACTTTCAATAAGTACTTAGCTGAGAATGGACGATATAAATGAACTTTGATCAATCCTACGCGATCACCCTTTTTGTTCATTTCATCGATTGTTTCCTTGATAGTTTCAGTTACTGAACCCATAGCGATGATTACTCGAGAAGCATCTGGTGCACCATAATAAGTGAACGGAGCATATTCCCTTCCAGTTTCTTCAGAGATTTTTGCCATATAATCAGCAGCGATTTCAACTACTGCATCGTAGTGAGCGTTTTGAGCTTCACGTCCTTGGAAATAGATGTCATCATTTTCAGCCCCACCACGTTCCACAGGGTTTGTATGTGGGTTAAGAGCGTTGGCTTTGAATTTAGCCACGGCATCTTTGTCCAAATATTTTTCAAGAACATCATAATCCATCACTTCAACTTTTTGAATTTCATGTGAAGTACGGAAACCGTCAAAGAAATGCATCACTGGTACTGAAGCTTTGATGGCAGTCAAGTGAGATACCCCACCTAAGTCCATAACCTCCTGTACCGAATGCGAACAGATCATCGGCATCCCGACTTGGCGACAAGCATAGATATCTTGATGATCACCAAAGATACTTAATGATCTTGTAGCCAAAGATCTAGCTGCAACGTGGAATACTCCCGGCAGACATTCACCTTGAATTTTATATAAGTTAGGGATCATTAATAATAACCCTTGAGAAGCTGTAAATGTTGTCGATAAAGCTCCTCCTTGTAAAGCACCATGAACAGCACCTGCAGCACCTGCTTCAGATTGCATTTCAATGACATTTACTGGAGTTCCAAAAATGTTTTTCTTTCCTTGTGCAGACCATGCTTCAGCATGTTCAGCCATAGGTGAAGAAGGTGTAATTGGATAAATACTTGCAACTTCAGTAAACGCGTACGCAACATGAGCAGCCGCTTGGTTACCGTCCATTGATAAAAACTTTTTAGCCATTTGCTATTTCCTCCTCTATCTTAAAGTAAATTATACTACTTTTTAATAAACTTTAAAAGTAAAAATGTTGTTTAACAAGCCTTTTGTTTTTTAATTGTTACGAATTAAGTAGAATGTGGTAAATATACCCAAAATGCAAAATACCGACTGGATAATGTTCGAAGTGAACAGTCTTTGAAAGCTTGAAACATACAGCCCCAAATCAAGTAAATTGACACTAAGACCATAAGTTCCGACGATTGATGCAAGATAAAATGCATCCCCGATGATCATTCCCAGGAACATTCCGGCCCCGCTGACAAGCGCTGCCTCGACATTTCCTCCATTCCCCTTGTATCTAAGAACCCCTTGGGCCCCCAGATAACCAAGAATCACATAGAGAAAACTGAAATTGATTCTGATGGTTGTGGTGATATATCTTAGGGCAATCAGGCCAAAAATTCCGATTGCCAAAGTTATCCCAAAAGCCACCACAAAATCAATTTGCGAAAACTTGTAACTGTTGTTTTTATTGAAGTAGGCCTTGGCCTCTCTTCGTTGCTGATACTCTTTGAATTTTTCCTTGAAACTCATTATAATTCTTCCGCTTTCTTTTTAATATATTCGCTGACTTGGTCTTTGAGATTGTCCCTTGCCAAAGCGAAGTCGATTGTCGCTTTGATAAATCCGAATTTATCCCCAACATCATAACGAAGCCCTTCAAAATCATAGGCGTATACCGCTTGACGATCCATCAGTCTGGTGATGGCATCGGTCAGCTGAATTTCATTGCCCGCCCCTTTTCCCTGGGTTTCAAGCAAATCAAATACTTCCGGAGTCAGCACATAGCGTCCCAAAACCGCCATGTCGCTAGGGGCCTTGTCGATCTCCGGCTTTTCAACCATCCCCGCCAATTTGACCAGACGGCCTTTTGGAGCATGGGAAAGTGAAGGTTCCACAATTCCATATTTGTTGACCAAATTGTGATCCACCGTTTGAACCCCGACTACCGAAGCTTCGGTTTGACGATACGCATCAATCAGCTGTTTTAAAGCCGGATTACCATCATTGACAACAACGTCATCACCAAGAAGCACCGCGAACGGTTCATCACCGATAAACGACTTGGCACACAACACCGCATGCCCAAGTCCTTTGGGTTCCTTTTGGCGGATGTAATAGATATTGGCCATATTGGCGATATCGGTAATCATCTCGAATTCGGTCATCTTGCCGCTTTGCTTCAGTCGCTCTTCAAGTTCGTAATTGCGGTCGAAATGGTTTTCCATCGAATGTTTGTTGCTGTTGGTAATTATCAGAATTTCTTCGATACCACTGGCAACCGCTTCTTGTACGATGTACTGGATTGTCGGAATATCGACAATCGGCAACATCTCCTTGGCCAATGCCTTGGTTGCCGGTAAAAAACGGGTACCCAGACCGGCTGCTGGGATAATTGCTTTTCTTACTTTTTTCTTCACTGAAAGATCATCTCCTTATCAATAATACTTTTTCCGCAACGGTCTGAAATATTCAATCGCCGCCATGATTACAAATCCACTGACATAGCCACCCAAATGACCAACCAGCGAGATTGTCGGTACCGAGATTGAAAGAAACAGATTCAACAGCAAGATTGGCAGCAATTGTCTGAAAATCTGCCGGAACACATCCCGATACTTGTAGCTAAGATAGGTAAAAGCGCCTAGATAGGCAAAAATCAACCCACTGATTCCACCCAAAACTGTATTGGCCCCAAAGCCAAAGAGTAAAAACAAAATCAAGGGAATCACAGTCGAACTAAGCAGCCCGGCGATAGTAAGAACCAAGTATCTTTTGGTCTTTAGAATCAGTTCCATGAAAGTTCCAAAAACATACAGAGAATAAGCATTGAATGCCAGATGCAAGATTCCAAAATGAATAAAGCAGGCGGTTACCAGGCGATAATATTCATTGAAATACACCACATAAATCGGATTGAATCCACCAAACTCGATTCCATTTTGCGCTGTCATCGTAAAACCAAAGCGGATTACCGACACCAGATAAACATCCAGACAGATTGCAATCAAAACTCCGGTGATTTTCCCAGTTCTAATATTCCTCATCTTCGTCACCTCCTGGAATGAAATCGAAGATTGTCATCTGGGTGAATTCCTTGACCTCTTCAGCTGACAATTTCCGATTTTGTTCAAACAGATATTCAAAAGAATGATTGGAGTTGAGATCTCCTTGGTAAAGCATCACATTGTCGAAATTGGCCAATCGTTCATTACCAAGACAATTGTTCTCGAGAATCAAAACCCTGGTCCAGTGATGGGTCATGTTCTGAATGGCATTGAACCAAGTCAGCCCGCTGTTAACCCGGCAAGAAACCACGATTCTAAAATCCGCCATTTTGGAACTGAAGGCATCTCCGACGATTTCATTGGTCGGATTATACTTGATTCCCGGCTGGAACTGAGATACGATAGTCATTTTTTTCCGTTTGATCTGTTTTTTATATTTACTCATATTTTCAAAATAATCTTTGAAAACAACCAATATGACATCAACATCATGTTCCAGGGCGTAATCCAGTCCGATCTGATCAACCCCCGGTTCCCCCAGAGTGATGTAACTTTTGTTTTCATACTTGATCTTGTCGACAATCTTTTCAATCAACTCAACTTCGTTTTTGGAAACATTGGCCAGCCCCGACAGGCGGATCCCCCGCTCCAAATTCCGGATTGACCCGGTCACATACAGATAAAGTGATGACTTGTCCCGACTGCGTTTGGTCAGGTAAACCGGAAACTCCCGGTCATACTTGGTCAGGATATTAATGTTTTCATTACTGTATTTTTCAAGCAGCACAATCAGTTTGTCAATTTCCTGAAGACGATTCGCAATTTTGACCGTCAGGGCTTCATTAAGACTCATGCGCTGTTTGAGATAATTCATGGAATGGCTAAGCAACTCCACAGGAGAGTCAAAGCCGTAAATTCGCAAATCTCTTTCTATGGTATGCCATTCCTTGAAACTGAGATGGTCCTCATCGAAAATATCGTTTTCAAGGGTGAGGGCAAGAAGAATAAGGCTCTCTAAACTAGCTTTTCTGATCATTGATCAATATTCATCGAAGATTCTGCGAATCTCCTTAGTATCCCTGGTTTTGGCCATTGCCAGCATCAACAGAACCCGAGCCTTAGGTCCTGTAAGAGTATTGGCATTGACACAGCGATTGCTGGGGTCGAAATGGATGTTTTCAAAAACCATTCCGTTATTGACCCTTGATGCTCTGACAATAATTTTGCCCTGATCGAGCAGTTCATCGATTGCCTGAATCCAACTTTTTGAGTAATTACCGGTACCACTGCCGATAATCACCATTCCTTCCTTGTCTTGGGCAACCCGTTTCAAATCCTCACTTGATGCCCCGACGTGGAAATAGCCGATTCCAACTTGAGGAAGTTGTGCCAATTCCATGGTCGCAAATTCCGATTTGTAGGTATGCCGCTTATATGTTTTTGAAAACAGATAAGCTTTTTCATCAAGGATATACCCTAGGCAACCAAAATCCTTTTGCGAAAACGCATCAGTTTTGAAGTTATTATCCTTTTGGATATCCCGTGAAGAATAGATAGTGTTGGAAAATACCGCCATCACTCCCATCCCAATCGCATCATCACTGCTTGCAAGAGCAATTGCCTGGTAGAGATTAAGTGGTCCATCCGGACTTGTTGCGGTAGCCGGTCGCATCGCACCGGTGATTACAATCGGTTTTGGGGTATTGCAGACCAGGTTCAAAAAGAACGCCGTCTCATCCAAGGTGTCAGTACCGTGAGTGACCACAATCCCATCGACCTTGTCATCCTGGACCAGCTTATTAATAGTATCTTTCAAAAGGAGCCAGTTTTCGATTGTAATTTCATTGCTGTCCACATTGAAAAGCTGAATAGAATCCAGATTGGCAAAATCATCGACATTTCCAATCGTGTTGAGGATTTCAGCGATATTGATCTGGCCAGCCTCATATAGTTTCGATTTCCCAACTTCCCCACGCCCGACGATAGTTCCGCCTGTCGCGACAATCATAATATTTTTCATAAGCAAATCTTCTTTCCTGTGTGATTTTTTATAACAGCCAAGCCTCTTTCCCGGGCCAGTTCCACGAACCGGTCGCCAGTGCAGTGACACAAGCTGATTATTTCTAGTTTCAGCGGTTCAAGCAAATCAATGATTTCATTAATTCGGACATCATCACTTTTTGATTCATGAATTCCGCCGATTATTCCCTTGATTGCATATCCCTTGTTTTGGATAGTTGCAATCAGATTCTCGATTTTCATATGACAACAGCCAATAACCAAAATAAGACCATCATCCTTTTTTATCCCCATCAGGATTTCATCGTTGAAATCATCAGGAACCATTTTTCCGTCTTTTTCGACCACATAGCGTTCACTTACCACATCAACATCGTTTTTGAAAACAATGAAATCACCGAAGTCTTTGTCAGCGGTGATTATGTCGACCTTGTCAAAACCGACATCTTCTTGTTTGAATGGAATTCCGTTATAATGGAATTTACCGCCTTCATGGCGATATTTGCCGTTGAAAAAGCCTTGACCAAAGACAATATTTGGCTGATTGTTTAGATATGGCTTCAAGGCCAAAAATCCTCCCGCATGGTCATAGTGGCCATGGGATATCATCACATAATCAAGATTAGTCAGTGAGACCTCCATTTTTTTTGCATTTTGGATAAACGCCTCGCTGGCGCCGGTATCAAACAGGATGTTTTTCCCATTCAATTCAATATGAAACGACAGTCCGTGTTCGTCAATTAGGTTGCCGCTTTCGTCCGGATTGTTCTCTATCAAGGTTGTAATTATCATAACAGACTCCTTTCCATTAAATATAATTATACTAATTTTTACATCAAAATACTACCCAAAAGGCCTTATTTTTGGTGCAAACGACTATTTTAGTCCAATACTTTTTCAAGCTGCAGTTTGGATAATTAAAAAAAGACTCGTCATTATCGACAAGTCTTATTAACGTCATTATCCGTTGACGACCTCTTCAATTTCTGCTACTGAAGGCATCACCATCAGCGCCCCTTTGCGGGTAGTGATGATTGAAGCCGCCGCGTTGGCATAGCGCAACATCTTAGCCAGACTGCTTTCATCAAAATTATCAAGACCAACCTCGAGCACGTGGTGCAGGATAGTTGCACAGAAAGTATCACCGGCACCGGTTGTTTCAATAGTGTCCTCTCTGACAAACGAAGGCACTTCAACCACCAGATCCTTGTAGAAAGCCATTGAACCACTTTTACCCAAAGATACCAGAATCAAATCAATATCAAATCGCTCTTTGATCCAGGCCACCCCTTCACTGTAGTCTTCCTTACCGGTAAGCCAGACAATCTCGTTATCCGATATTTTTAGAATATTGGCATATCCAAGGCCAACCAGGACCTGCTCTTTGGCCATTTCCAGACTGTCCCACAAAGGTTCGCGCAAATTGGGATCGAATGAAATCAGACAGCCACTGTTTCTAGCTACTTCCAGTGCATGGATTGTCGCTTCACGAACTTTTTCGTGAGTCATCGACAACGTTCCAAAATGGAAAATTTTTGAATCCTCAATCAGGCCGTCATTGACTTCAGCCCCCTCAAGCATCATATCGGCACCGGGATTGCGATAGAATGAAAAATCACGATCACCATCCGCCAACGTATGTACAAACGCCAAAGTGGTATGGACCTTGTCATCAAGCATCAGATTCGAAGTATCAATTCCCAGGCCGGTTACCCGCTGTTTCAAATCTCTTCCCAATGAATCATTTCCTACTTTTCCAATAAAGGCCGTCTTATCACCCCAGTTAGTCAACATCGCCAAGACATTACAAGGCGCCCCTCCGGGGTTAGCCTCGAACAGTTGATTGCCCTGTTTCGACAAACCATTTTCCGTAAAATCTATCAGCAATTCACCCAATGCTGTCACATCAAATTTTTTCATAAAAACTCCTTTCCTAATACTTATATTTTAAAGGAATTCGGCTTTGAAGTAAACATGCTCAGTCCTGTTTTTTGCTCGATGAAACCATTAAATACAGGCACAAAGCAATCACCATCAAATAGAAAACCAGGTCGACCGAACATACGAACAAGTCAGTCAACATTAGGACAACAAAGATAGCAAAACCAACAATAAATTTCCAATTCACTTTCAATCACCTCACCAAAGATATTGACCTCAAATTCGTAGTTTACTCGAAAAAAAAGGCTTTAGCGATTGCTAAAGCCTTTTTGGGGGTAGATTTATTTGTCTTTTACCATGATGTCTTCGGTTGAATGAGCCACCAACAACTGTTCAGCTGCTGCTTGGGCAGCTGCCAGACGGGCAACCAGAACACGATATGGCGAGCATGAAACGTAATTCAAACCAACTTTATGGCAGAATTTGATCGATTCAGGATCCCCACCATGTTCACCACAGATACCAAGTTTAAGTTTCGGTTTGACTGCACGTCCTTTGGCTGCAGCCATTTCAACCAATTGGCCCACACCGGATTGGTCAAGCGATACGAACGGATCCACTTGAACCAATTTTTTATCCTTGTAATCAGGAATGAATGATCCAACGTCATCACGCGAGAATCCATAGGTCATCTGAGTAAGGTCATTGGTTCCAAACGAGAAGAACTCAGCATGTTTGGCAATTTGATCGGCAGTAAGCGCCGCACGAGGAATTTCGATCATGGTACCGATCTTATATTCCATATTCGAACTGCGTTTAGCCAGTTCAAGTTCGATCACTTTCGTAATATTGCCTTTGACATAGACGATTTCCGATTGTTGACCTACCAGCGGAATCATGATTTCCGGTACGATAGTGCAACCAAGTTCGGTTTGGACATCAATGGCCGCATTGATGATCGCTCTTACTTGCATGTTGTAGATTTCCGGATAAGTTACCGCCAGACGGCAACCACGGTGTCCCAACATCGGATTGGCTTCGTGAAGCGAAGCTCCTTTGGCTTTGACTTCAGCTAAAGTTTTTCCTAATTTTTCAGCTACTGCTTCGTACTCTTCATCAGAGTGTGGCAGGAATTCATGTAATGGCGGATCAAGTAAACGGATAGTAACCGGTAATCCGACCATTTCACGATAAATTCCTCGGAAGTCTTCCACCTGGAATTTATATACTTCATCAAGAGCTTTTTCACGTTCTTCAAGTGTATCCGAAAGGATCATCTGACGGACGAATTCGATTCGGTCCCCTTCGAAGAACATATGTTCAGTACGGCAAAGACCGATACCTTCAGCTCCGAATTTGATTGCTGTTGCAGCATCTTTTGGCGAATCCGCATTGGCTCTGACACCAAGAGTCTTGATTTCATCAGACCATGACATCAATTCAGCGAAATCTCCGGTAAGTTCCTGTTCTTCAACATCAAGACTTCCGGCATATACTTTACCGGTAGTACCATCAATCGAAATTTCAGTCCCTTCAGGATAGGTAGTTCCTTCAATTGTGAATGTTTTTGCTTTGTAATCGATACTCAGTGCTTTAGCACCAACGACACAGGCACGCCCCATCCCACGGGCAACAACTGCCGCATGTGATGTCATCCCACCAGTAGAAGTCAGGATTCCGGCACAAGCCGCCATCCCTTTGATGTCTTCAGGTGATGTTTCGTGACGCATCAAAATCGATTTTTCTCCGTTTTCAGTCGCATCAGCCGCACCATCAGCAGTCAGATAAACTTTACCTGAAGCCGCACCAGGCGATGCCGGTAACCCTTCAAGAATGACTTCTCCGGCTTCCAAAGCGTCTTTTTTGAAGTTTGGATGGAGCAATTGCGCCACTTGATCAGGTTCTACTCGAGTCAAAGCTGTCGGTTTGTTGATCAGACCTTCATGGACCAGGTCAACCGCGATTTTCAACGCTGCATGACCGGTACGTTTCCCGTTACGAGTTTGGAGAATGTATAGTTTGCCTTCTTCAACAGTGAACTCGCAATCCTGCATATCACGATAATGAAGTTCCAAACCTTTGACAATTTTGATCAGCTGATCATAAATGTCAGGCATATCTTCAGCCAAACGGTCGATTTTTTGTGGGGTACGGATACCAGCCACAACATCTTCCCCTTGGGCATTGATCAAATATTCACCATAGATATGGTTATCTCCGGTAGCGGCGTTACGAGTGAACAGAACTCCAGTTCCGGAGTTGTCACCCATATTACCGAAAACCATTTCCTGAACATTGACTGCTGTACCCAGATCGTGAGGGATATTATTCAGGTTACGATATACCACGGCACGGTTGTTCATCCAAGATGAGAATACCGCCAATATCGCCCCCATCAACTGTTGTTTTGGATCTTGAGGGAAATCACGTCCCAGATATTTTTTGAAGATCCCTTTGTATTTTGGGATGACGATATCACGGAAATCTTCTGCAGTGATATCGAGATCGGATTCATAGTTTTCTTTTGTTTTCAATTCATTCAAAACTTCTTCAAAATGTTCCTTGTCAACTCCACAAGCGACATCGGAATACATTTGGATGAAACGACGGTATGAATCATAGGCAAAACGGATATTATTTGTTTTTTTAGCCATGATTTCCACTGTCTCATCATTCAACCCAAGATTGAGGATTGTATCCATCATCCCTGGCATTGAGAACTTCGCCCCGGATCTTACCGAAACAAGTAACGGATTTTCTTTCCCGCCTAAAGTTTTATCAGTTACTTTTTCAAGTTCACTCAAGCATGCATCAATCTGACGTTTCATTTCATCGTTGATGATTTTCCCGTCTTCATAATATTCGTTGCAGGCTTCAGTTGTAACGGTAAACCCTTGAGGTACTGGCAAATTCAAATTCACCATAGCAGCAAGATTAGCACCTTTACCACCCAAAAGCCCCCTCATTGTTTCGTTACCTTCTCTAAACATGTAAACGTATTTCTTCATGTACGTTCCTCCTTATTTATTAACCATAGATTTATTATACACCCGAAACCCCTTACATTCAATATTTTTTTACATATTACACGCTCTGTGACTACCTAATATACATGTAAGCGTTAACGCGTTTAGCGACTTCAAAATCACTCCCAAGAAAAAACAGCCTTTTAATGGGCTGTTTTCAATTACTATTTTTGACCTCTGGCAACTTCGATGTTGACACGACGGTTTTTGATTTTCTTTTTAGCACAGTTTTTGATCAGTTTGTTGACCACGAAACTGTTGACATCAACGTAAGTGTTTTTACGATTGATTTCGATTGAACCAATATCACTCTTACGGATTTTACCTTCATTACACAAGAATCCGACAATTGCCGCTGGTGAAATCTTGTCCATTTTTCCACAAGTCATGAAAAGTCTGGTCATATCCCCACGGACATTGTTTTTCGAAGCTTCAATTGCTTCACGAGTATAATTATAACCCGGATTAGATTCGTTAAGCATGTAAAGCAATGCTGCTGCAAAATCATCACGCATGTTTTCATCAATCTGATTGATTTGTGATTTGAATTTTTTGTGCTTTCCGGCAAAAATCGCATCTTCAACATCACTGATCAATGATAATACTTTGTTTTCATTGATTTGAGTCAAAGTCGGAATTTCCGCTTGTTCGATTTTTGATTTAGTTGATTTTTCGATCTGTCTTAAAAAATTTCTTTCTTTTGGTGTGATGATCGATAAAGCTTTCCCTTCACGGTTGGCTCTTCCGGTACGTCCGATTCTGTGGACGTATGATTCGATTTCCTGAGGAAGCTCGTAGTTGATTACGTGAGTCACGTCATCAACGTCGATTCCACGGGCAGCAACATCTGTCGCTACCAGGAAGTTGATTGTTTTGTCTTTGAATTTTCTCAAAGTGTTACTACGGTGGTTTTGAGTCAAATCACCATGCATCGCTTCAACTTTGTAGTTGGCTTTTTGCATTTTTTCGCAAACTTCGTCAACCGAACGTTTAGTACGGCAGAATATTATTCCTGATCTTACTCCGTCAAAATCGATACAACGGCATAAAGCCTCAAAACGGTCTCTTTGGCTGACTTCATAGTAGAATTGTTCAACCGTGCTGGCAGTTTTGGTTTTAGATTGGATCTTGACATGATCGTAATCTTCTTTCATGTAGTTTTTAGCGATTTTCTTGATGGCATCAGGCATAGTTGCTGAAAACAGTACTGTCTGATGATCTTCAGGAACTGTTTCCAAGATACTTTCGATATCTTCAACGAATCCCATGTTCAACATTTCATCCGCTTCATCCAATACGACAAAACGTACTTCGTGCAATTTAAGCACACGACGACGCATCAAGTCCATGATCCGTCCCGGTGTTCCGATTACGATATCAACACCTTTTTTAATTGTTCTGATTTGACGCTCGATGTCGCTTCCACCAAATACGCAAGTTGCCTTGGCATTGTTGTACTTTCCGATTCTTTCGAACTCTTCAAAAATCTGGTTTGCTAATTCACGTGTTGGCGAAATAATGATCGCCTGAGGATTTTTAGAATTATTATTATGTATCAATGAGAGAATTCCCCCACCGAAAGCTAACGTTTTCCCAGTCCCTGTTTGTGCTTGACCAATTATGTCTCTTCCTTCAATTACTAACGGGATCGCAGCCTCCTGAATTTTCGATGGCGAGGTAAATCCCATATCTTCTATTGCATTTAGAACTTCACTTGAAAGTCCTAGTTCATTAAATTTTTTCATTTATACATCCTTTCGTTACGTCTAAATACTATAACACAGATTAACCAATAAGCAAACAAAAAATTCGCTTTTTATCGAATAAAATTCAAAAAAAGGGCCTAAGCCCTTTTTATAAGCGGTTTCTTTTTGAACCAAGCAGATAACTATCGATATTTTTTTGAATCTCGTCCATTACTCGCTGTCTGGTTTCCTGAGGTGCCCAGGCAATATGAGGAGTAAGGAGCATTTTATGAGGATCTTCAACCTTGAAAAGGCATGAATCCGGATGTAACGGTTCATTTTCAAATACATCAAGAGCCGCACCGGCAATCATTCCGGTATTCAAAGCAACGACCAAATCCTCTTCATTGATGATTTTCCCGCGACCGACATTGACGATAAAAGCAGTGCTTTTCATTTTTTCAAAGGCCGCCTTATCGAAAAGATTCATCGTCTTTTCATTAAGCGGAGCATTGATTGAGATGAAATCACTTGTTGTCAAGGCTGTCTCGAAATTGACTCTTTGATATGGCTGTTTCGAATTGAGTCCGGAAGTCGAATAGTATTGAACCTCCATTCCCAAAACCGTCGCATACTTGGCCATTTCCTGACCGATAGCCCCCATACCGATGATTGTCAGCACTTTGCCGTCAAGTTCATAAAAAGTGTTCTCAAAATGCGAGAAAGAACCCGAAGAAGTGTAATTTCCGCTTTTGACAAAATTGTCATAATAAGAAATCCGATTATTGAGGTTCAACATCAAGGTCAAGCCATGGCTGGCCACAGCTTTGGTTGAATAACCTCTGACATTGCAAGCTCCGATATTATTGGCTTCAAGATAATCAAGGTCCAGATTGTTGTAACCAGTGGCGGTTACGCAAATCAATTTGAGATTATCAAACCCTTCAAGTGAATCACCATCAAGCTGTACTTTGTTGGTGATGATTACATCAAGGTCTTTTCCAACCCCCTCAACCTCGAACTTGTCGTGGTAATCAATGAAGTCGCCGTATGCCTTGAAACGGGAAAGGTCGATATCCGCACCGACACTGTCGCTGTCGAGGAACCCGATTTTAAGCGGTTTGAAAGTAAATACCGATTTCAGGTATTCTTCATTACCTTTGACCAACTCCCCAAGTTTGATGGCTTCATTGACATCAAGGAACTTGGTTGGTTTGATGTTACCGAAAACTTTGCCATCACGATTGACATATTCAATCGCACCTTGAAGCATCAGTGAACCCAAAGCGGAATTGGTTGTTTCCCGATATTGTTGAAAAGCCTGTTGCAGCCCCAACAAAAATCCGGTTTCCTGATCAGCTCCACTGGCGAATGCTGCTTCCAGAGATTCACTTTCAAGGATCACACCTTTGAAAGTGTCATTAAAAATCAACGGCAAAACGTAATCGTATAGGCCAATCTCACATTCCCCGTATCCCTTGGAAAAAGAATAGAGGATGACTGCTCCCAAAGAAGCGTCTTTCATTCCATCAAATAACTTCATTTTATATTAACGTCACTTTAAGACGCTGTCCTCCTGTTTTCTTGACATCCTCATAAACATTGATGCAGTAGCGCATACTGCGAGTCTTATGAGAGTACTTCAAAATATTGTAACTAAGATAATGATGCGCATCTTCTTTGACATAGCTTTGGCTCGATGATCCGGCCGAAACAACTGTGATGTTGCCATGACGATTGCAACTTGGGATATGGCGGTGGCCATGAAGCACATATTTGACATCGTACGACTTGAGCCAATAAAGCAGCAAGTCAGAGTCAATCAAAGCTTTGGAGTGATCGATATATCTTCCGATGAAGATATTATCAATCCACTTTTGTTTCAAAAACTCATCCCGATTGATCGGGAAAAGGTGATGATGCAGCATGACTATGATGGTGTAATCTTTCAGATTTTCAATCGCTGCCAGTTCTTCGTCGATTTCAGCCATCTGAATCTGACCGACCGAACCGCGGGCGAAATTCCCCTCAACCATCGAGTTGATCTTGACAAGGATGATCTTTTCTTCATTAAAAACCTTGATGCTATCACCCAAAAGATAAGCAACTATTTTGGTATTCGGGGTCCTGAACAGATTCAGCCCGTGAGCGGAAATGTCATGGTTTCCCAGCACAAAATCCACTGAAGCATGATACCGCTTTTTAAGCAGGTTCATAAAACTCGAAACCTGATACATATTGTCGGTACTAGGTGAATTCATCAAATCTCCGGTGATAATCACCTTGTTTTGGTATTTGGTATCCGCCTGCTTGATTATTCCATCGATTGATGAAAGAAGCAAAAGTTTATGCTTTTCAGTCGAGCGGTTATTTTTAAAATGCAGATCGCTAAGATGGAAAAAGTAAGAATCATCAGTGACGATTTCATAATCAAAGATACTGTCATTGGCGATTTTTTCGAAAATATGTTCGATTTCTTCAACTTTTCTGATCTTGATAAAACGGAATTTTTCATTCTTGAAAATCAGGATTCCCGGCCATTTTTCAATGTTCAGGATTCCTTTGATCAAAGCCCCGTAGGGACGGCGAAACAGCAGTTCGTTTTCGTAAAGAATCTTGCTGCTGGAAAAAGTCCTGACCTGATCGTCTTGAAGAGACCGGACATATTCCAGATTGGATAAAACCGAATTTACCTCATCGGATTCATCCAATCCCGCAAAAAACACCGCCTGGTATTTCTTTGTTTCCATTAATTTGAAAGCTTGCAGTTGGTTTGTTGCTTTTTTTGAGAAATGACGCAATGTATCTTCTTCATTGTTGTCATCAAGGATATTGCGCCCGATACTCTCGGTGAATTCATCGAGAATATCAAGATGGATATCATTATAACTCAACCATTCCTTGATTATCTGATAATTATCAACATTTGCCGCCAATTCGAGAAAGAAGTATCGAGACTGATTGAATAACAGATGAAAATAGGCATTTATGACATCATAATCATTCATATGCGCGCTCGGCTAGAATTTAAGATTACGTGGTGTACGTGGATAAGGAACAACATCACGGATGTTGGAAACTCCAGTCATGAACATGACAAGTCTCTCGAATCCAATCCCAAATCCGGCATGGTTAACGCCACCGAAACGGCGTAAATCAAGATACCACTCTAACGATTCTTTCTCGATTCCTTTTTCTTCCATCATTTTTTCTAAAACATCATAACGTTCTTCACGTTGAGAACCACCAACTAGTTCTCCGATTCCTGGAACCAACAGGTCGCATGCGGCAACCGTTTTATTATCATCATTCAAACGCATATAGAATGCTTTGATATCTTTTGGATAGTTGATAATGAAAATCGGACCTTTGAACACTTGTTCACACAGATATTTTTCATGCTCGCTGGCCAGATCGATTCCCCAAGAAACCGGGTTTTCGAATTTGACTTTCGCTTCAAGCAGCAAATCAATTGCATCAGTATAATCAAGACGTTTGAACTCGCTGTTATATACAGCTTTCAGTCTTTCAACTAGGTTTTTATCCTTGTCAACGAACTGGTTCAGGAATTCCATTTCAGCCGGAGCATTCTCCAGGACATAGTTGATACAGAATTTGACACAGTCTTCAATCAGATCCATATCATCTTCAAGGTTCGCAAAAGCGATTTCCGGTTCAATCATCCAGAATTCCGATGCATGCGTTGAAGTGTTGGAATTTTCAGCTCTGAAAGTAGGACCGAATGTATATACATCTCTAAAAGCCATTGCGAATGATTCTACGTGCAATTGACCCGAAACTGTCAAAGAAGCGTGTTTTCCAAAGAAATCTTCTTCATAATTGTTATCTTCTCTTGTAGTTACTGTAAAAGTTTCCCCTGCACCTTCAGCATCATTCCCGGTGATGATTGGAGCATGAACATAAACGAATCCCTGTGATTGGAAGAATTCGTGGATAGCCATCGCCAATACCGATCTTACTCTGAATGTCGCCAGGTAAGTGTTGGCACGAGGACGAAGATGGGGAATCTCACGCAAGAATTCCAATGTATGACGTTTTTTTTGTAATGGGAAGTCTTCAGCACATTTACCTTCAACTTCAAGTTCGGTAACTTCAACTTCGAAAGGTTGTTTCCCATCAGGAGTAAGTTTGAACTTTCCTAAGATTTTGACTGCACTACCTGTAGACAACTTCGCTGCTTCTTCGTAGTTAGCCAATGTCTCTTCAAGATAGACTAATTGGATATTTTTGAAGTATGAACCGTCATTAAGCGCAATAAACCCCACTTTACCACTATTACGGTTGGTTTTAACCCATCCTTCCAGCTCGACAATGTCCAGCCCTTCCAATTCCATCTCTTCTCCGTACAAGAACATTTCGTAAAGTTCTCTAACCGTTTTAAATTCGAACATATTTTTCTCCTTAATTAGTATTTGTATGTATTTTTAAAACCAATTCCTGAATTGCGGCAACCACATCTACAGGTTTGACTTCGACACCTTCGCGAACCGTAAAATGAGTATGGGTAAAGTCAACAATTCCCTTAACTCCCAAATCCATCAAGCGGTCAACTGTCTCCTGGACATTCTCTGATATAGCCAAAATCGCAATTTCACAATCTTTTGGGAAAGTCTTCTCCAAATCATCAATGTGGTGGACTTTGACCCCAAAACGTTCCCCTTCTTTATTGCGGTCTTGATCGTAACAACCGACAATTTTTCCCACTGTATATTGCCAACGATTATATTTTAAAATCGCAGAACCCAGGTTACCAACCCCAATCAAAATGATTGGTGAATCGAGACCGACTCCAAGAACTTCCGACAGTCCGCCGATAAGGTGCTTGACGCTGTATCCTTTACCTGGCTTTCCGAAATTTTCATCCTTAGATAGGTATGTCAGATCGCGACGGATTGTCGTATCCTGAATCCCGGTGACTTCGTACAGTTCACTGGACAGCACATTTTCTTTTCCTTCCACCTGCATTTGGCGTAAAGCTTTTAAATACACCGGAAAACGCGCCATCGTAGCTTTTGAAATAACTTTTTCCATTATAATCTCCTTGATTCATTTTCAATGTCTATATTAGGTTTAATCCCTAATTTCAAATCACTAAAATCACTATTATCATACATTATCTTGGCCGCTAAAGCAATCATCATCGCGTTATCTCCGGTAAGCGAAAGCGGTGGCATCCTCAGATTTACCCCGGCTTGCTCACAGGCTTGCGTCATTGCCTTACGAAGGGCGCTGTTGGCGCTTACTCCACCGGCAAGCATCAGTTCGCCAACGCGATATTCTTCAATCGCCATCATTGTCTTGGAAACAAGTGATTCCACGACCACATTCTGGAATGACGCCGCCAAATCTTCTTTATTGATCGGCTCATTGCGCTGATTGTATTTGTGATTCAAGTTGATCACCGCAGATTTGAGTCCTGAAAAGCTGAAATTCAAACTTCCATCATCAAGCGGTTTTGGCAGCGGATAATTAGGCTCACCCTGTCCTGCCATTTTATCGATTACCGGTCCGCCCGGATACGGCAGATTGAGGACGCGGGCCACTTTGTCGTAAGCCTCGCCGACTGCATCATCGAGAGTCTCACCGACAATCTTGAAATCGAACTGCGACTCCATTAAAACCAGAGTGGTATGACCGCCTGATACTACCAGGCACAAAGCCGGATAAATCATATCCTCGCCATAATTGTTAGAATAGATGTGTCCCACGATATGATGGACTCCAATCAACGGCAAGTTATAAGCCAATGCCAATGTTTTGGCAGCTTGCAGCCCAATATGGAGACTCCCAACCAGACCCGGCCCTTTAGTCACGGCAATGGCATCGATATCAGCCATAGTGACATTGGCTTTGGTCAGGGTTTCCTTCAATACGTAAGCCACACTTTCGACATGCTTGCGCGAAGCAATCTCGGGAACCACTCCACCGTACTGGGCATGGACATCAATCTGTGATGCCACCACACTGCTTAAAAATTCCCGCTGGTCTTTCAAAACGGCCATGGCCATTTCATCACAGCTGGACTCTATTGCCAGAATCAGACTCATTTTAATCAAATCCTTTCATCATCAAATATGCATCGTCGCCATTTTTATAGTATTTTTTTCTGGTTGTGGCAATTTTGAAACCAAACTTCTTGTACATTCCAATCGCTTTGGCATTGGTGGTTCGAACCTCCAGATTGATATTGTCAAGATCGTTTTGTTTGGCCTGATCCACCAGAAACGAAAGCAGTTTTGAAGCGTTTCGCTGACGCTGGTATTCTTTCAAAACCCCGATATAGGCAATTTCATAATTGTCCTCTTGGTCATATATCTGGACAAAACCGACGATATTTTCGTTTTTTTCAATCAGATACAATTGGCTAAAGGGGTTCTTGTTGATCTCAAACTCCAACTGATCTTCAGTCAGTCTTGGAAAGAGCTGATGATAAATCTTAGCCACATCATCAAAATATTTATTTTTGTACTTCATTATAGCCATTATACTAAAACATCCTTAATATATCTAGGCACCAGCCCATCGCTGTCTTCAACGTAATTTTCCGTTTTCGAGCAGGAATAGATATTCGCCACCAAATCAACTTCCTTGTTTTCTTTGTCAATTAAATTCAAATCACCAAACACCTCGAACTGAGGATACTTGGCTATCACAGATTCAATCTCGTCAATTCCAACAAGAGTGTCCGCGATAAGGGCCTCACCGTCTTGATAAACTCCAAGATAGGCCTTTTTGCTTCTCGCATCAATAATCGAGATCCCGGTTCCCCCGGTGACAAACGCCTTGAGTGACGAAACTGTCTTGATCTTGATATCGCTGGTAACCGCCAGGGTTTTGGCGATTGTCAGAGCCACTCGCACCCCGGTGTACGATCCCGGTCCGATGGTTATTATAAATTCATCGAAGTCGAGCAATTTGAGTTCCTTTTTGGCCAGCAGCATTTCCAGCTTGCTGATTGCCTCTTCCGATTGGCGCCGATTACCGAATTCCTGATATTTGGCAATGCACTGGTCATCTTCATAGAGGCCCAACGACAAAAAGCGGTTGGCGGTATCCATTACTATCGATCTCATTTTAGCACCTCCACTAATTGCTTATAACGTTCACCCCGAGGAACAAATCGGAATCTTCTGGTTGTGTCATCGATGTATTCGATGACAATCTCCAGCCGCTCGTCAGGGATGATGTCAAAAATATAATCAGCCCATTCAATGATGGAAACGTCATCACTGTCGATCAATTCCTCAAATCCAAGTTCCGCGTCCTGACCTTCTAATCGGTAGGCGTCGAAATGATTGAGATTCAATCGTCCCGAATATTGTTTGAGGATTGTAAATGTTGGCGAAGATATTACCTTGGTAATTCCCAGTCCTTTGGCAATTCCCTTGGTAAAAGTCGTCTTGCCCGCACCCAAATCACCACTGAGGGTGATAACCATTCCCGGCTGCAGATTTTCGCCCAGTTTTATCCCCAAATCATTAGTTTCAGACAATGATTTTGAAATTACTTCCATATTTATTCCTTTCTTAAATCCTGGTAAACATGATACCAGTGTTTAGTGAAATTCTCGTTAAAAGGTCCATCCTTATTAATAGCCAGTTCGACAAGCAGTTCCAACTGACGGTTGAGAATCTGGTCGAGGCGTTCACTGTAACCCATTTGTTGTTTGTGACGGCGATATTCCTCCTCATCAAGGATGCGGTAACGCCCGTCTGGGAAAAGTTTGAGATCGAGGTCATAATCGATATACTTCAAAGCTTCTCCGTCATAGATTGTCGGCGATGCGATATTGCAGTAATAATGGATTCCGGTTTTACGGATCATGCAGATCACATTGTACCAGTCACGTTTCGGGAAATAGCAGATTGCCGGTTCCCGGGTATACCACATTCTGCCATCGGATTCTGTTACCAGAGTCCGGTTGTTGATGACGATGAAGTGGTCAGCGGTTTCTTCAAGCACCAAGCCTGACTGCCAACTGCGATGAACACTGCCATTATGTTTGTAACAATGAATTAGAACATTTTTTCCCGAAAGATCTTTTTCCATATAATACCTCACTTTAAACAAATTATATTATACACAAAATCAGGCTCAAATCATAGCCATAACTATAATAAAATCGGTAATTGTCCCCGCCAGTTCAATTTAATGTTGCAGCCATCGACTATTTTGTGATTTAATTAACTAATTTTTTTATCATATTGCATAGATTTTTATCATAATAATGTTATAATACTATTGCTTAGGAGGAAATGTTATGGCAAAAATTATTGCAGTTAACGCTGGTAGTTCTTCATTAAAATTCCAACTATTTGAAATGGACAATGAAGAAGTAATCACTAGCGGAGTTATTGAAAGAATTGGTTTTGAGGATGCAATCTTCAACATCAAATACAAAGGGGAAAAAGCAAAGGAAATCTTACCGATTGAAGATCACAAAAAAGCGGTAAAACTTCTTTTAGACACATTGATTGACAAAGGAATTGTAGAAGATCTTGATGAAATCAAAGGGGTTGGACATCGTGTTGTTCAAGGTGGATCATACTTCGCAAGCTCACAAGTCATGGATGATTACGTAGTAGAAAAGATTGATGAATTGAAAAAATTGGCACCTTTGCATAATCCACATCACTTGACTGGATATTATGCGTTTAAAGAGGCGATTCCAAACGCTGGTGCTGTTGCCGTATTTGACACAGCTTTCCACCAAACACTAGAAAAAAGATGTTTTATTTATCCAATCCCATATAAATATTATGAAGAAAATATGGTTAGAAAATATGGTGCCCACGGAACTAGTCATTACTATGTTTCACAACGTGCCATCGAACTTTTGGGAAAACCGGAACATTCAAAAGTTATCGTTGCCCATCTTGGTAACGGAGGCAGCCTGACAGCTGTAAAAGACGGAATTTCAATCAACACATCAATGGGATTCACTCCATTGGCTGGTATCATGATGGGAACCCGTTCAGGAGACGTTGATCCTTCAGTAATCGACTACCTGGTTGAAAATGTCGGACTTTCAATGGAAGAAGTAATCCACATGCTTAACAAAGAATCTGGTTTACTGGGAATTTCAGGAATTTCATCTGACTTTAGAGATATTCAACAAGCAGCCCAAGAAGGTCATGAACGTGCTCAACTGGCACTTGATATCTTCTTTAGAAGAGTTATTGCCTATATCGGACGTTATTTCATCGCTTTAGGTGGTGTAGATGCGATCTGCTTCACTGCCGGAATCGGTGAAAACTCATTCTTCGCCAGAAAAGAAATCTGCGATTTGTTAAGCGAAGCCCTGGGTATCGAAATCGATCAGGAAGCTAATGTCAACGGTAAAGGTGACCGTCTGATTTCAACTCCTGAATCAAAAGTTAAAGTATACGCAATCTACACTAATGAAGAATTAGTTATTGCCCGAGACACTAAACGTCTGCTTAGCTTATAACATGTGGTCTCCACATGTTTTTTTATATGAAATCAAAAATTTTTGAATCAATGTCCCTGTGCTGCCTTTTGGCTTCGGTTGGCGGCTTTCTGGATATTTACACCTACATACTAAAAGGCCATGTCTTCGCCAATGCCCAAACCGGGAACATTGTCTTGATGGCCTACAGCGTCGCCTCGGGCGACTATACTTCAGTTTTCATGTACGCCCTGCCCATCATTGCCTTTGCGAGCGGGGTATTTGTCAGTGAATTCATCCGCCATCATTTTTCGTATCAGGAAATGATGACTTTCCACCATGTCATTCTCATCGTTGAGATTGTAGTCCTGACCACTTTGATGAAAGTCGAAATTTCAAGATCGCTTTTCAATGCAATTGTCGGATTTATCTGTTCAATGCAGGTCTCAACCTTCACCCACGTGGTCGGATTGCCATTTGCTTCAACCATGTGCACCGGAAACCTAAAATCGATGTCACTCCAGTTTTACCAGGGAATCTTCAACCGCAAGAAACAAAATATCATTAATGGTTTGATTTACCTGGGTATCATCGTATCTTTCATCATTGGAGCGATTATCGCCACCGGTTTGATCAGCGCCATTGGTCCTAACGCCCTGCTCTATCCAATCCTGGTTTTGACAGTAGTTGCGGCTATCCAGATTTATCAATACTATCTGCCCGAATAACGGGCATTTTTTTATGTTTAGACATAGAAAGGTCGGATGATTTTTTCAATCGATTCGCGACTGTCGCATACTTCGACAAATTCCTTGCGCTGGTCGAGGCGCTGGATATCGACCACCCGCGCATCACCTAACTGCATCCGCAACCGTGTAGCGTTTTTGAACTCCTGGATATTAATTTCCAATTCGAAATTACCGGGATGCCCCGCATCCTTGATTGAGGTGCAAGGGATGATAAACATCTTGATCCCGAAATCCTTGACTACATAGCACCAGTGGCCGTCACAGAGTTCCTTGGGATAGCCCCGGCCGATATTGAAATAAGCCAGTTGATGTTCTTTTGGGCGGCGGCGGATATTGTAAAAAACTTCCCGCTCATCGCGTTTTTTGAGTAGATGACAATAATAGAAATGAAGCTGACTGGTTTGTTGCAACAACGAACGGAGATAGACATCAGCATCATATTTTCCGCTTTTTTTCAACTTTTCGAGATAAGATTCCAGTTGGATTAAATTTTCTTGATAGCACATATTTTCCCTCCTAATAACGATATACTCCCTCACTGGGGAAATTACTTGGAGCAATAAAAAAAGTCTGCCGGATGGCAGACTTTGGTTTGACTATCTTCTTAAACCTAAACGTTTGATCAAAGATGCATATCTTTCAACGTCTTTGTTTTTCAGGTATCTTAACAAGTTACGACGGTGACCGATTTTTTTCATTAACCCACGGTTAGAATGAAAATCTTTTGGATGATCTTTGAAGTGTGAGTTCAATTTGTTGATGTCAGCAGTTAATACTGCGATTTGTACTTCTGGAGATCCTGTATCTCCTTCATGAGTTGCATATTCAGTCATGATTGCTGTTTTTTCAGCTTTTGTTAGCATGTGCTAATCCTCCTCTGGTATATTTTCACGGCAAAAACCAAGGTTAAAGTCGAGTGGTCTCTAATCCTAGTTGAAGCTGCTCCTTTATTATACTAGATTAGCCGTCATTGTCAACAAATAATCTCGATTATAAGAGATATTTTCAGCCACCCCGCCTGGATTCACGACAATTGCTTAAACCAATTAACAGCGAACCATTTATATTCCGGCTAACTGGGTTTGATATAACCGGCTGCTTAACTACCCAGATAAGATCGAGTTATAAATATCACCAAAGCCAGCACACCCCAGAGATTTCCAAGGAATAACTGCCAATTGGACTTTAAAAGCTTAAGGATGATCAATGTTACACTAATAATCAATAGAGCGCTAATTACAGTTGGACCAAGCACTGTCTTAGAAAACGATATTCCCATAAAAACGACGACAAAATAGCTGAAGGCCACAGCCGCTCCAGTTAACGATACCTTGATGGGCTCAGGATATCGGGTTTTCCACCCCCGAAAAGTAAGAACCCAGATGATTCCCAGACACCCCAACAATCCTGATATTATCACCGGAAACGGGACGGCTCTTCCATCTATCAGACTCAAAACAATTCCAATGTGATTGATTCCCAATTGCATCAGCGCCATAATCAAAAAATACAAGCCCACCAGAATGCTTTCGCTAACCACTATTGCAATCCCGCATTTGAAATTTGATAAATCAACTTTGTTAACCATAGGACCGCCTCCCCTTTCCAAAAAGTTTGAGCATGATCAGTCATCTTCAAATACCGCATCAAGAGCTCCACTACTTAGATGATAACAACATTGAAATTGTTTTGCAACTTTCTAGCGAATATTAAGACTTTCTAAATTATCGCTTGATTCTTATTCGTCATGCTGTTTTTAGGCTATAATGAAATAAAACCACAGGAGGAATATCATGCCAAGGATAACATCAGCCACATATTACCACCAATGCTTTCATCGTAACAGCCACCAGCTTGATTTTAGCAAACTTCAATGCCAGAGAAGAACCGAAAAAACGATTAGCTCTATCGGCGCTTCATCTACTTTTAAAACTGGTGCAAACCCAACAGTCAAGGTTGGTTTTAACATCCCCAACGGGGTGATTGCCAATCTTTTTGACAATACCATTATTGTCCTTTATCGCAAAACCTATTCCATCAATGTATCCGGCGGCGAAGTCACATCCTCGCTGTACCGTTTACTATGTCATTTTTACCGTGATGAACGTTTTTATTTCTATCATTATGATGACACTTTCGATTTAGTCATTTTCAAAGAAACCAGTTGGCCGATAATTGCAGCGAAAATCCCTCAAATCAACCAGATAGCCAATGATCCAAATGAGCCCCGGTTCCAGTTTCAGTTCTTGGCTTTCGAAAATCTTCAACCGGCCCCGATCAACCGGATTATCGAACTCGCTAGCGAGCTGATGATCAAATCATGTCATTCCAACAACCTGGGCACTCTGATAACATACACAAAAAAAGTTAGCGATTAAGCTAACTTTTTATTATTTAGATTTCTTCCAGTTCAGGCAATTCTTTCAAATCTTCTTCACCAGTCAATAATTTCAACAAAGCGATAGCAGCATTTTTAGGTCCGGCATGTTCATTACCTTTGATTCCTAAACGTGTACGCAATTGTCCAACTTTGATACCTTGATCGAACAAACCATCGAAGTAATCATTCAGGATAACTTCACATTGTTCTTCACGTTGTACCGGTCCAAATGGATTCGCAAAATAAGATTTTACGATACCAGTTTCAGTAGTTGTACCTTTAGCCATACGCGCACCATCTCTGAATACATCGATTGCATCCGCTTTTTTGTCGAAGAATTCGATTTCCGGTCCATCTGCTTCATAGTTGTTTGCATAGAAGAAATAATCTACATGATGTTTATGAATTACATCTTCGTAATCAGCAATTGGGATGATGATACGGGCATTGATTTGATCTGGGTTCATAAACACTGAACGGTCAAGCTCCTTGAAAGAATATCCGGCATCCAAGTCATCCAAACGGACAAAGGCTCCAATTTCGGTACCTGAAGATACGATATTTCCATCGTCATCAAGACTTAAAAGTCCCATGTCATCATATACTGTGATAATATCCTGGATATATGGTGCACCATATACTTTAATTTGTTCGATAGTTTCCGACTTACCAGCCCCGCTATCTCCCATTACCACGATATTTTTTTGTTCACCATTGTGCAGCAGGATATTTACCATCGCACCATGGATTGGCAATTCGTGTTGGTTCAGTTTGCGGACATTGTGCAATGTCAGAACCATTTTTTTCATGTATCCAAAATAATCGAAATCATCTGATGCAGAAAGGGCTGCAACCATCATATCGTTTTCATCATCTTGGTAGAACCATTGGTTCTTTTCACCATCTTCATATCCATATACATAGATACAGTCAGGCTTGCGGTTACGATATACATCTTCTCCCGCCAACTCGAACAAGTTACATAAAGCAACCCCTTGAGCCATGAAAGAAACATTGAAATAAATGAAAGTCAATAAATCTCCTACCATCGCTGGATAACAGAACCATTGATCAGGATCGAATTTCATATCTTCAATTGGATTTCTTGAGCTTTCTGGGAAAACTCCGCTACGTTTATTACGCTTAGAATAAGCGATGAACGGTGGATGAATTACCACAGTTTCAATGAAAGGAATAACATCCAGATTGCGATATTCATATGGCAGGAATGAACGTGTGTTAGTTACACGTAACCCGGCATTGACACCAGCAGTGATTTGACGGTATACTCTCTCAGATTTTTTTCTAGATTTTTCACTGATTGTACGGTAAAGAGAAAGAACCAATTGTGAAAAGCTATCTTGTGCTGCCCCAAACTGTACGTTTTGGTAACCTTTTGATGTTGATTCATTGAATACTACTGAGTAACGTTGCAAACGTCGCCAAAACAGATACAACTCTTCAATAGTTTTCGCAAATTCATGCTCATCTCTGAAATAATCAACAAATTGAGGATGTGTTTCGACAACCTCTTCAGTAGTCATTACCAACAACAGCTTGATTACAGTACGTAAATCTTTTGCCAACTGCGTTGGGTCTACACTGATCACATTCAAGTAAGTATATATAGTGTTTTCTTTACGTTTACAGTCTTTTACAAAGCCACGAACGACCCTTAAAAAAGACTCACTTTCAACAATTTCACTTCTTGAGCGACAGTACTCTTCCGAGAAGTTAAGGATTGCATTCCCTCTTGTAATTTTAAATTTATAACCCATCTTTTACATCCTTTCAACTAATTTGTTATATTGTATCACATAAAATGGTTTTTTCAACAAAAATTTAAAAAAGGCAAAATAAAATAAGATATTTTGGAATTATCAAAAATTACTTAAAAAATTGTCATGATTACATGGCCAATTATTTGATCATCGAAGTCCAAATATCCAATTGCTCGGGAGTCCAAAGAGTTGTTTCGATTGTCTCCCATAACAAAAACTTCGCCCTCAGGCACGTAAATATCGAGGTTGGCGGTGATCATCGGTTCCTTGATATAGTCTTCGGTAACCAAACCATCATTTACAAACAATTCATTGTCCTTGATAACAATATGATCGCCGCCGATTCCGATAATTCGTTTGATTATATACCGCTCTTTTAGAGTATCGGAATGATATTCGGCAATGATTATCTCCCCTCTTTGAGGATTTTCGTCGTGACGATAGAAGTACTTGTTCACCAGGATGATATCCCCGTCCTCATAAGACGGCGACATCGACGAACCGTTGACCCGGGATACCTGGAAAAACTGCAGCACGATAAAGGCACAGACAACCGTGATGACAATAACCTTGAGGTATTCCCAAACGATTTTCGAAAAATTCTGTTTTTCCATAATTACCCTTCTTTCCCAAACACGATGTCAGAACCTAGGATCTTGAAATCATGTTTGTAAAATCCAATCAGTCCCAAAACCAGATATTTGAGATCTTTTGATCCGGCTGATTCCATGGCCGAGTGCATCGCCCATTGGGCCAGACCGATGTCGATTGTATTTAATGACAGCTGACTGTTGGAAATATTCCCGAGCGTCGAACCGCCGGGCTGATTGGAATGATTATAGAAATCCTGATATGGAACATCGAGTTTTTTTAGCACTGCCTTGAAAAGGGCACTGGAAAAACTGTCAGTTGTATATTTTTGGTTGGCATTATGCTTGATTACCACACCCTTGTTAAGACAAGGGGCCTTTAGATCATACAATTCCTTATGGTTGGGGTGATATCCATGGGCATTGTCACAGGAAACCATCATCCCCTTAGCCACCATTTTAAGATACTGTTCATTGGTCAGTTCGAACTTTTCCTTGATTCGGCTCAGCACATCGATCAGGAAAGTCGAATTGGCCCCCTGTTTGGTGCCTGATCCCACTTCTTCATTGTCGAAAGTGATGGCCATATTCAGCGAGTTGCGGTCTTCCGATTTCAACAGAGCCTCAAAAATCGCATAAGTGCATTCCAGGTTGTCGATGCGTGGTGCTTTGAAAAAGTCGTTTTCCAGCCCCCAATAACCAGCTTTTTCCCGATTGTAGAGATAAAGGTCGTAGCTGAGGATTTCACCATCGATATCAGTATTGCTTTGAATAATGTGTTTGAGTTCCAGCTTATTGACCGACTGGGCGATAATCGGAAACATATCGTCCTTGACCTTGTACTTGTAGCCTTCATTTACTTCACGGTTAAGATGGATGGCACAGTTGGGAATCATCAGCAAATCCCGGTCGATGTTGATCACTTCCGCCTTGATTTTTCCGTCTTTAAGCACCATCACCCGTCCCGCCAGCGACAACGGTCTGTCCAGAAAAGTTGACATGATCATGCCCCCGTATTTTTCAACGTTAAGTCGCATGAATGTATTCTCGTGGATTTCACCGTTTTCTTTGATGATGAAGGTTGGTGAATCACTATGAGCCGCGGTTATCTTGAGATCCTCGAAAGTATGAGGAACTTTAAAAGCGATAATCGATGTCCCGTTACGTTTAACATAATAATCCTTCCCTTTTTCAAGATTCCAACTTTCGGTTTCCACCAAACTGATAAACCCATTGTTTTTCAGTTTCTTCTCAAGTTCTCCGACTGCGTGATATGGCGATGGACTCGCCTCAATATATTTAAATAAATCAGTATTCATTTTCATTCTCCTTGCAATCCTCGATCACCTGAACGTAATCGAGGTAAAGTGTCCGACAAAGCAGCAGGAACAATCCAAGATCGATCTTGTCCACCTCGCTGGTTTCAATCCGAGCCAATGTTGCCCGGGAGATACCGGTTTTAACTGCCACCGTGTCCAGGGAGTAATTCAAAAAGATTCTTCTTTTTCGCAAATAATCTCCCAATTCATAATAATTAAGTCCCATTGAAAAAACCTCGATTACGACTCGAATGAATCGCCAACTTCAAAAATACTTTTTCCGTTGAGGTAATCTTTGACCGCCATCCGTTTTTTGCCCGGAATCTGGAAGTCAGTAATATAGAAAATCCCGCTGGCACAAGCTACTGCGATGGCATCTTTGGTTATCGCCACAATTTCTCCGGGCTTTTTCCCGGTATCATTATCATCATAACGGCCCAACCAGATTTTAATATTCTTCTCATCAAACTTCGCATATCCTCCCGGCCACGGGTTGAGTCCCCGCACCTGGTTGAAAACAGCTTTGCTATCCTTATTAAAGGAGATGAATTCTTTATCCCGGTTGATCACTGGTGCATATGTGACCAGACTCTCATCTTGAGGAATCGATTGGTTCGTTCCCGCAATGATTGACGGTAAAGTTTCAATCAAAAGTTCGGCCCCAACATCGCTAAGACGATCGTACAGTTCACCGGTGGTTTCATTTTCACCGATAACAACTTCCGCCTGGGAAATAATATTTCCGGCATCCATCTTTTTGACCATGTACATGATTGTCACCCCGGTTTTTTCATTGCCATCGATAATTGCCTGATGGACCGGCGCTCCCCCGCGATATTGCGGTAACAGCGAAGCATGGACATTGATTGCCTTTAAAGGCGCCATTTCCAAAATCACTTCAGGAATAATCTGACCATAAGCCGCAGTGATGACAATGTCCGGATTTAAATCGAGCAGTTCCTGATAATCCTTTTTGATATTTTCCGGCTGATATACCGGAATATCATGTTCTAATGCGACGGTTTTCACCTCCGGAAAAGTCAGGACCTTTTTGCGGCCCACATAACGATCCGGTTGCGTTACAACTCCAATCACATCATATTTATTTTCTATTAATTTTAAAAGAACCGCTTTTGAAAAAGATGCCGTTCCCATAAATAGTATTTTAGTATTCATTGATAACCCCTTCCTATCCACTGTATGATTATACCATATATTGGTTAACTATTAAACGCATTAATGCTTCATAAATAAGCAATTGTACTAAAAAAGGTACTCTTTAGAGTACCTTAACGACTGTGACCGCCACCACCGAATGTATGACCACCACCAGACATGTGACCGCCTCCGCCGCCACCACCTTTTGATGATTTTTTAATCGGGGCATAAACCCGGGTCCGGGTCGTATGAGTGAAGGTATCCGCGTCCATATTCATGACCGCCTGATCCCTTGAAGTATAAGTATAAGGCGTTACCGAGCTTTCACCGCGGTTTTTCCTTAGATGTATCAAAGTTATGACTCCGGAAATTACCAAAGCTCCTCCGATTGCAATAGCATAATAATACGGAGGAATCAGGATGTTTCCAGTCATTTCCTGATAGAATAGATCAACGAATTTGGAGTAGGCTCCATAAGGGTCAAAATCGACATTTTCCAAAGCCTGATTCAAAGTGTCATCAATCATCCCAGAAGAATAGCGTTCATAAACGCTGCCGCTGGTAAGCATCCACGAGTAAATCGAACCGGTATCCTCACGATACCAGTTATCCACCAGCAGCACACCGTTGCCATATGGTTCATTGTAGCCAAAGACATACTCCTCATAGAAATTGTCGGCATAGATCATGGTGTAATCATTACCATAGGCACCAGGATCATATTGTTTGGCATAATCTGCCAACGATTCGTTCAAAGTCACTATCACAATATCGCTGTTGGTCTGTTTTTGATAGTTGGCGATTTTTGTCTCCAACTCAGCTTCCTGGATGTCAGTTAGCTTGTTGGCATAATCGAACACCCGTTGGGTGGTTGCAGTTTCCGGATTGGTTCTGGTGTATTGAGTAGGACTTTGCAACCAAAAGAAGATATTGGCGATAATCAATATCCCGATTGCCACAAATCCGACTATGAATCTTTTTACTATCTTGCTCATAACATTTCCACCAAATTCAATCCTAAAATTGCCAACGCCACCAGACAGATCACCATCAAGACGAAATAAAGCACCGCCTTGGATTTGGAGATTGGAATTTCCCCGATGACTTTGCCGTTTTGACCGTTGACAAATATTTCATATGTTTCACCCTTGAAGGCGTATTTGTAGATATACATCGGCAGCAGGGTATAATCAACATTCAACATGTCCAAAACAATCGATTCGTCCTTTTTGATCAGCCGAGTGTAGCCACTGACGCTTTGAGCCAGAATCGTCTTGGAAAAATCATCAGCCTTGTGATGAGCCACCGCTTCCACCTCATCACTTAAAAAGTCGGCCTGATTGGAAAAGAATCCGGAAAGGTATTTCTCATCAAACGCCAAAAGCTGTTGATAATCATAAGGTTCAATCAAGGACATCTTGATATCGTCAAGTTCCTGGGAACCGTCTGCCGGAACCTTGTTGAAAGGAATATCCATATCCCGCAGCACATTGAAATGATGATGTTCGGTAATCAAATAATCACCGCGGCGATAGGTACGGTCCTTGATTCCCACGGCATCAAGATGACAGTGGGAATTGAAATCATAGAGGTAGTACGGAACATAAATTCCTTGGATGGCCTCCAATGATTTTTGCGAAAGGAAATTGTCAGGAACGAAAATCCGCTTCCCGAAATTCTTGTTCAATATTTCAGTGGCCTGATTTTTGCTTACCTGGAAAGGCAAAACCACGTCAGGCCGGTAATTGTCTTTTAAATGTTCATCAAGAACCAGATAGGTATCACAATACTGGCATCTTGATGAGGTTGCTTTTGCAGTCGCATCCAAATCGGCGCCGCAGTTGGGACACTTGGAATTTTCATGGTTGATGATATCCTGGGACTCCAGCGATGAGCAATGGGGACAAAACATCTTCTGTTTTTCCGGGTCGAAGATGACATTGCCACCACAGTTCTTACATTTGTATTCCATTATTTAAGCTTCTGGCCGCATTCGCCACAGAAGTTTCCTCCGGTAGTCTTGGTTCCGCAGTTAGGGCAGAATTTCGGATAAGCGCCTCCAGGGGCCGGATTGCTTCCTTGCTCCTGGTTTTCTTTCATATTGGCAACCATCTGCTGACCCATCATCATCCCAACCTGCATCTGAGCCATACTGCCAGCCATACTTCCTTCAGTCCCTTTTTCCATCGAGTCAGCCAATGCGATATTTTGATAATGCTGAATGTCGTTGACCATTGCCTGTCCGGCCACTTTGGTCTGCATTCTGGCAATTTCTTCAGGATATGAGAAACTCTCGATTCTAAAATCCGTAACCGTAAGTCCGATTTTAAGCAGATCATAATCCAAATCCAGTTTCAAGCCATTTCCAATGGCTGCTGCATCGCTTTGGAGATTGAACATGTCATGACCTTCTTTGGAAATTTGCGCCATCAACAACGGATTAAGATTGGAAACCATCCTTTCCTTGACATCACCCACTGTGAATGTCTGACGGATTCCGGCAATCTTGTCGATGAATACCTGACGATCGTCGACTTTGAAGGCAAATGTGCCAAAGCATCTAATCGGCACCCCCCCGGGAAGTTGGGGATGTTTCAGGTTGATTGGATTTTTGGTACCCCATTTGACCAGAAATTCCTTGGTGTTGATAAACAGCACCTCAGCTCTTAGGGGCGTATTGAATCCGAATTTGAATGATTTGAGCGTAGTCAAAAACGGAATGATCTCCGATTCAACATCATAACTTCCTTCATCCTCAAAAATCCCTTCGACCTTACCGTTATGCAGGAAAATGGCATCCTGACCCGGTCTGATAATCAGTCGGGAATCTTTTTTGATTTCATTGTCCTGCCACTTGAAAAAAATCACATCGTCCCGAGTTTCATTCCACTCGATGACGCTTTGAAATTGTTTTGAAAAAAATCCCATCATTATAACCCCATTTCAGCTTTTAAAGCCGCCAGTTCATCTTCTACTTTTTCGTCTTCATTATCATCGTCATACTTGTCCATCAAGGCATCGAGATCCTCTTCATCTCCAACCCCGAGTTCAGCCATAGCTTCTGCCTTGGCAACTTGTTGATCGATTTTGTCTTCAAGCTGTTCGAAAGTTTCCAGTGAAACCGAATCCGAGAACTTCGAAGTTAAGTCTGCCATTTTCTCCTGAGTTTTGGCAACTTTGAGTTTTGATTTGAGCACTTCGCGTTTTTCTTCCAGCTTGGTGATGTCATCAAAAAGCTTATCATGCATCTGACGCATTTTCTTAGCGTTCGAGCTGGCAAGGTCACGTTCTTTTTCCAACTGTTCGAGTTTGGTTTGCAAGAATGCCTTTTTATTCAAGAATGTTTTGGCGTCACTGTCATTATTGTCCTGAATCGCTTTTTTGGCATAAGCCACCATTGAATCGATCTTGTCATTGCATTCATCAACTTTGCGAATTGCAGTTTTTTCCTGAGCCAAAACCACTGCGGTTTCGTTTTTGACTTCAAGATAGTCAGCTTTCATCTGACGCAGATACTGATCAATCATTTTTTCTGGATCTTCAGCCTTGTCGAGCAAGGCGTTAATATTGGCCGACATAATGTCGGAAAATCTTTTTAAAATACCCATAAGATTACCTCCTATTTTTCATATAAAGATTATACCATAGGCTCAAAGTAACAACAAGAAATATCAATGTAGCTAAAGGTCGCATCAAAAGCTCAAATATGGTAAAATATCAGTGTAGAGTTAAAAATAAGAAAAAATTAAAATACTATTTGCATTTGCAAACATAATTAAGTATAATAAAGTGGCATATTAACGGAGGTGAAAATAATGGCTAACATGAAACAACAAATTAAACGTTATAAAAATGACAATATTAAAAGAGCAAAGAACGCTTCATTTAAATCATCATTAAAAACTGCAATCAAAAAAGTAAACGCTGCAGTTGAAGCTGGTAATAAAGAAGACGCAATGGCTGCATATAACGTAGCTGCTTCTAAACTAGACGCATCAGTAACAAAAGGAATCAACCACAAAAACACTGCTAGCAGACAAAAATCTAGATTAGCAAAACTAGTTAACTCTATCTAATCGATAGAGTTTTTTTTATAGGAGGAAATATGAAACGTACGGATATAGATAATATTTACAAATTCGATCTTAGCAGTATTTACTGTGATCATGACCGCTTCAACGATGACCTGATCAAGGTCGACCAGTTGCGCGAAGTTTTGAAAAACAGCGAATCAACCTTTACAAATTCAAGTGATGACTTCTATACTTTCCAGAAAACCAAGGATGTCTTTTCAAGAACCCTGGAGAAACTGTATACCTACTGTCATCTAGCCTGCGATGTCGATCCGGAAAACCAGGAATTCCAGGGAATGATGGCCACGGTGCTGGCTTTTGCCAACAAAACCAATGTCGAGTTGAACTTCGTCGACATCAAGATCATCGCCGACAGCGAAAAGGTACTTGAGTATCTCAAAGAAGACCGCTTTGTTGTTTACCGTTATGCAGTCAATGAAGTGATCAAATTCAAGGATCATCTTCTTTCCAAAGACAATGAGGAGTTGATTGCCCAGTTCGATTCGATCACCGGAATCTCATCAAAGGTTTTCGACAGTATCCGCTTCGATTTCGATCCGGTTATCGTCGATGGCAAGGAGGAATTCCTCAATGCCGCAACCCTGACGAAATTTTTGAAAAACAAAAATCGCGATGTCCGTGTCAGCGCCTACCATAATTTCTTTGGCAAATACAAGGAATTCGAAAACACCTTTGCGACCACATTGGCCGGAATCATGAAAAAAGATGCCGTTTATGCCAAAATCCGCAAGTTCGAATCACCGTTGGAGGCCTCGGTTTACCAAGACGATGTCCCTTCAAGCCTGTTTTTGAAAATCCTGGAAATGGCCAACCATAAATACCGGCCTCTTTTCCACCGATACAACAAGATCAAAAAAGAAATTCTGGAATTTGATGAAATCTACAATTATGATTTGAACATCCCACTTGTAAGTCAAAGCAAATTCGAAGTTGATGTCGATGAAGCCTTCGACCATATCCGCGAATCACTCAAGCCTCTTGGTGAGGATTATCTCAAGATCATCGAGTTGGCCCGCGTTGAAAAATGGGTCGACTACATGCCCCATGAAAAGAAACGGGCTGGGGCCTACTCATCAGGAAGTTATGATACCAAACCATTTATCTTGATGAACTTCATCAATGACTACAATTCTCTTTCAACTTTGATTCATGAACTAGGCCACAGTGTCCACTCATACCTGTCAAACAAGAATCAGGAATATGTCAATGCCTCATACCGGATCTTTGTAGCCGAAGTCGCTTCAACTGTCAATGAAACCCTGCTGATCAATCATATGATCAACACCGCTGAAGATGACAATCAAAAGGCTTATTTCATCTATGAACAGTTGGAAAACTGTGTAGGGTTGCTGTTTAGACAGCCGATGTTCGCCGATTTCGAATATCAACTCCATCAAAAAGCAGCCAATGACGAACCGCTCTCTTCGAAAACCATCACCGACATCTATCATCAGATTTCCAAAGATTATTACGGTGAAGAGGTCAATCTCGATGAATTGACCGGTCATTCATGCTACTATATCCCGCATTTCTACTATAACTTCTATGTCTATAAATATACTTTGGGAATGACTGTCGCCCTGGCGATTGTCAAACGAATCCTGGATGGAAATCAAGATCAGGTGCATAATTACCTTGAGTTTTTGAAATCCGGAGGTTCGATGGCCCCTGTCGATCTCTTGAAAATCGCCGGTGTCAACCCGCTTGAAGATGCCATCTATGATGATGCCTTCAATTACTTTGAAGAACTATTGACTCAATTCGAGGAAATCAACAATGAAAAGAAATGAAACCAGATCAATTAATGTCGGAGGAATCCAAATTGGCGGCAACGACCAGGTAATCATCCAGTCGATGACCAACACCAAAACTTCCGACATCGAGGCCACAGTGGCCCAAATAAAACAATTGGAAAAAGCCGGATGCCAGATCGTCCGGGTGGCCTGCTTGAACGAACAAGACGCCCGGGCAATCAAAGAAATCAAAGCCCAGGTGACCATTCCGATGGTGGCCGACATTCACTTCGACTACAAACTGGCTTTGATTGCCATTGAATCGGGTATCGACAAGGTCCGGATCAATCCGGGCAATATCGGTTCGATTGAAAATGTCAAAGCTGTTGTCACCAAATGCCAGGAAAAAAACATCCCGATTCGCATCGGGGTCAACAGCGGTTCGATTGAACGCGAAATCTTGCAAAAATACGGTGGTCCGACCCCTGAAGGGATGATCGAATCAGCCCAAAAACATGTCGATATTCTTGAATCACTGGATTTCTATGATTACTGCATCTCGCTTAAATCATCAAACACGCTGCTGACTATCAAGACTTACGAACTGGCCAGTCAGACCTTCAAGTGCCCGCTTCACGTGGGAGTGACCGAAGCCGGTACGGCCTTTGGAGGAACCATCAAATCCGCAATTGGAATCGGAACCCTGCTATATCAGGGAATCGGTAACACCATCCGGGTTTCCCTTTCCGACAATCCGGTTGAAGAAATCAAAGTTGCCAAAGCCATTTTGAAGGAGTTGCAACTGATTGAAGGCGTACCGACTTTGATCTCGTGCCCGACTTGCGGTCGGACTCAAATCGATTTGATCCCGATTGCCAAAGAAATCGAAAACTTCATTGCCGATTTGGAATCAAATATCACTATCGCCATCATGGGATGTGCCGTCAACGGTCCCGGGGAAGCCCGCGAAGCCGATATCGGCATCGCCGGCGGTGTCAATGAAGGCCTGTTGTTTAAAAAAGGCAAAATTATCCGCAAGATTCCCCAAGAGGATCTCGTCAGCGAACTGAAAAAAGAAATTCTGGAAATGATAAAAAACAATCAAGATTAAACTTGATTGTTTTTTATTTTACAATTATTTCCTTGTTTTCCAGCCAGTCATCGAACTTGCCGCTGCGCAGCATTTCAATTTCCTTTTGATAAGGAGCCTTTTTGTCATTATAAGGAGTTTCGAGAATCATCGGAATCTTAGCCAGACGGGGATTGTTGACAATCTTAAGCAGGTTGTCAAACCCAATATAGCCGTAACCGATATTTTCATGGCGGTCCTTGGCCGCTCCTTGAGGATTCTTGGAATCATTGATATGGATGCACTTGATCAAATCCAGCCCCAATTGTTGATCGAAGTTGTCAAGAAAAGCATCAAAATCGCTGACATCCACCCCGCTGTCATGAAGATGACACGTATCAAGACAGACCCCCAGAAGATTGCGGTACTTGCAGTTTTCGATGATATATTTGAGTTGTTCCAGATCGCGGCCCATTTCCGAACCTTTTCCCGCCATTGTTTCAAGACAGACAGTGACTGTCTGATCATCGCTCATCGCCTGATTCAATCCGGCGACAATCGAGTCGAGCCCGGCTTCATCACCTGCTTTGACATGACTGCCCGGATGCAACACCAGATAAGACACCCCGATCTGCTGACACCGCTGGATTTCTTTTTTCAAGAAATCAACTGCCAGCTGATAGGTTTCCGGTTTGATGGTATTGCCCAGGTTGATGATATATGGACTGTGGACGATCACATTTTTAAGATCAATCCCCGCTTCTTTCATCAACTCCAGCGCTTCTTCAACCCGGAATTCGCTGATTTCTTTGCGACGGGTGTTTTGCGGGGCTCCGGTATAAATCATGAAAGTATCACTGTTATAGCTTAAGGCCTCTTCGACCGAACCCAAGAACATCTTGGGCGCTTTAAGACTGACATGGGAACCGATAATCATTATTCTTCCTCCGCTGCTTTTTTATCACGTTGAGCTTGTTTATAACGCTCTTTACGTTGGCGACGGATATCCTGACGGATAATGTTTCGTTTTTCTTTTTTGACCAGTTTTTCAACGGCACGTTTACGTTTCTTTTTATAGCCCGGCTTAACCTTTTGCGGTTTGCGGACAATTGCCTGAACTTTCTTTTCCAGTTCAGTCTGTTGTTTTTCCCGGGATTTACGTTTCAACCGCGCTCCCAGTTCAACGAACTGATTGTTTTTGAAAGCAAGATTCTGGAATTCAATACCTTTTTTCTCCAAAATCGCCAAATTGGCTTCATCACTTGTATCGTACATTGAAATGCAGGTACCGGTATATTTACCCCTTCCGCAACGTCCTGAACGGTGAATGTAGAAATCAGGATCATCAGGCAGTTCGAGGTTGATTACATGAGAAACCCCATCGATATCAATTCCCCGAGCGGCAATATCAGTACCAACGATATACTGGAATTCCATGTTTTGGATTCTTCGCATCATCTGACGGCGTTCACGCGGTTCGAGATCTCCATGGATTTCCCCAACTTTGAAACCATCTTCACGAAGGGCTTTGGCAACCGAAGCAACGGAATCACGGCGGTTACAGAAAATGATGCAGACATAAGGATCAAGAACTTTCATGATATCTTCAAGGAGACTAAAACGGTCTTTATGCTTGGTATTCAGGATAATATGTTTTACATTTTTGGTAGTTACCAGATTTTCATCGATTTCGACCAAAACCGGTGAGTCCATGTATTTTTTCAAGAACGGACGCAGGTTTTGGGGAATTGTTGCCGAGAAAACCATCATTTGTAGGTCAGCACGCATTTTTCCAGCCACTGCATCGATATCTTCAAGATAACCGTATTCAAGCGTCATATCCGCTTCATCAATGACCAGGGTTTTGGCAGTTGTGATCGCCAGGGCCTGTTCATCGATTGAAAGGTCTTTGATTCGCCCTGGAGTTCCGATAACCACATGAGGTTGGGAAGCCAGCTTATTAACCGCTTTTTGTTTGTCTGATCCTCCGGTGATCAATGAAACCCGGATATTATTATCGTATTTGGCAAACATGCGGGCATGATTGTAAATCTGTTGCGCCAGTTCGCGGGTTGGAGTAGTGATTACGGCCTGAACAGTTTCATTGGTCGGATCGATGCTGTTCATGATTGGCAACAGGAATGCATGGGTCTTACCCGTACCTGTCTGCGATACTCCGATGATGTCACGGCCCTTTTTTACCAAGGGAATGACTTTTTGTTGTATTTTGGTTGGTTCTTTAAAATTCAATTCTTCGATAACCTTATTGCAGGTTTCGTTCAAATTAAAATATTTGAAATCCATAGTATACCTCCTTGTTTATGCTTAAAGCATAATATCATTTTTGTTTGAATATTACAACTTTTTTTACTAATTAATTTATTTTGAAAATAAGACATGATATAATTAACCGAGGTGAAAAAATGAAAGTAATTCCAATTACACCGCGCGGCTATTGCAAAGGCGTAGTCCGTGCCATTCAAATTGCAAAAAAATATAAAAACCATTCCGAACCGGTTACCATCCTGGGGATGATCGTCCACAACAAACATGTCGTCAAAGCTCTTGAAAACATGAACATCAAAACGGTGGACAAAAAAGGAGCCAGCCGGGAAGAACTTGTCGATTTGGTCGACAGCGGGATTGTGATAATCTCAGCCCATGGCACCAGCCATGATGTAATCAAGAAAGCCCAGGCCAAAGGTCTGACAGTTGTCGATGCGACCTGTCTTGATGTAATCAAGACTCATGATCTTATCAAGGAAAATCTCGAACTTGGCTATGAGATAATTTATATCGGCAAGAAAAACCACCCTGAAAGTGAAGGGGCTGTCGCCATCGATCCGATACGGGTGCATCTGGTCACCACGATTGAGGATATGGATAATCTCGATCCAAGTAAAAAATATGTCTTGACCAACCAGACTACCATGTCGATCTACGATATCTACACTTACTCAGAAGCGGCCAAGAAAATGTTCAAGGAACTGATCATCGCCGACGAAGTGTGCAACGCGACCAAAGTCCGGCAAGAAGCAATTTCCAATGTCGATCCAAGTGTCGATATAATCTATGTGGTCGGAGATCCCAATTCCAACAACTCGAAGAAACTGGCCCAGATTGCCAGTCAAAAGTCAAAGGCTCTGGTTCGGATGATTGAAACGGTCCGGGATATCGACCTTGAAGATTTAGCCGATAAAAAAGTTGGTGCCGTTACCTCGGGAGCTTCAACACCAACCTATCTGACCCAACAGGTCATTAATTATCTTGAGCAGTTCGATCCCCGGGATCAGACAACTCATCAAAAACCGGATATCGATATCAATTCAGTAATCTGACCGAAAGGTCGGATTTTTTTATTTCACTTCGAGGTAATCGGTGCTGTTTGCTACAACCACTTCGATTTCCAGCGGTTCAAGCAAGCGTGCAACTTCCTGTTCCATAACCACTTCAAGATGGTGCGATGCATCAATCAGCAACAGTCCTGCAGCAGTCGCATCACCGGAAATATGGTATTTGGAATCTCCGGAGATGAAACAGTCAACCTGACCGGCAAGGCGATAGACATCATCAAAAGCCGAACCGCCGCAGATTGCGACAGTGGCAATCTTGTCGGTTTTAGGATTATTAACTTTGACAAAGGGAAGCTGATACACTTCCTTGACCAGAGCGACGAATTCTCCAGGAACATATTCCCGGTCCAGGGCGCCGATTTTACCGATTTTAGTTTCATCGTACGAAGTAATATTGGACACCGGCAGTTTTTTGATCAGCCAATGATTCATCGATTCCTCTCCCACCCCCTTGTCAAGACAGGTATGGAACGAGACAATCGTCAGATTGTTTTTCAAAGCCAATGAAAGCATCTGGGTGTAAGGACTGTTCAAATCATAGTTGTCAATCCGGTTAAGCAAAAACGGATGATGGGTTATCAGCAGACTGCATCTATTTTCAATCGCTTTGGTGATTGAAGCAAGATCGCAATTGAGGCTGACCATGACCTTTTCGGCTGTCTTTTCAAGACTTCCGATCTGAAGTCCGCATTTGTCCCAAGGCTCCTGAATGGCAAAGGGAAAGTATTTTTCAAGATGATCAATTATCGTAGAGATTTTCATCGAGAACCTCCTCGATCATTTTGATTTTGTTTTTAATTTCTTCATAACGGGGATTCGATTTGTCGATCCCCTTGACAACATCACTGTACAGCCTGTGCTGACGGTTCCATTTTTCAATGAAAAGCGGGGACTGGACTTTTGAAAGCACCGGTCCGAATTCAATGTTCTGGAGCATCTTGTCTTTGCCACCCCTGAACAGGGAACTTTTTTCAACATCGAGACGGGCTACGACCATTTCATAAATATGGCCGCCGTCTTTGACAATTGCCTCGTCGACAATGACATAATTATGTTCGAACAGGTAACTGCGCAAATATTCAATATTGGCATTGGGTTGTAAAAAGAGCACCTTGACACCACTCAGGAAATTCTTGTTTTCCCTGAGAATATCGGTGATCAGATACGAACCCATTCCCGCAATTGCAATCATATCAACCCGTTTGTCGACCACCGGTTCCAGGCCATCGCCCATCAACACGGTGATTCGATCTTCAAGATTGTTCATTTTGACTGTTTCTTTGGCGCTTTTGACCGGCCCGGCATTGATATCACAAGCATAACAAGACTCTACAATATCGTTTTCAATCAAATAACAAGGCAGATAAGCATGGTCACTTCCGATGTCAGCGAGAATGCTGCCTTCTTTATATTTTTCAATCAAATCAGCTAAAGTTTGTAATCTACTTGAAAGTTTCATTTTAGTGGTCCAAGAAATCTTTTAAACGTTTAGAACGTGAAGGATGTTTCAGTTTTCTCAAGGCTTTAGCTTCGATTTGACGGATTCTCTCACGGGTTACGTTGAATTCCTTACCTACTTCTTCCAAAGTACGGGTACGACCGTCATCCAGTCCAAAACGCAGACGGAGAACTTTTTCTTCCCGATCGGTAAGTTCCAGCAACACTTCGCTCAACTCATCTTTAAGCAATTCGTTGGCAGCATAGTCATCGGGACTCATTGCTCCTTCATCTTCGATGAAATCGCCCAAATGAGAGTCATCTTCTTCCCCGATTGGAGTTTCCAATGATACTGGTTCAAGGGAAATCTTTTGGATTTCACGGACTTTTTGCGGAGTCATTCCCGGCATTTGTTCCGCGATTTCTTCAGCAGTCGGCTCACGGCCCAACTCCTGGATCAGTTGACGCTGAATTCTAGTCAGTTTGTTGATGGTTTCAACCATATGAACCGGAATTCTGATAGTACGCGCCTGATCGGCGATGGCACGAGTGATTGCCTGGCGGATCCACCAAGTGGCATAAGTCGAGAATTTGAACCCTTTGGTGTAGTCGAATTTCTCAACCGCTTTGATCAGACCCATGTTTCCTTCCTGGATCAGGTCCAAGAACAGCATCCCGCGTCCGACATAACGTTTGGCAATCGAAACCACCAGACGCAAATTGGCAGCAGCCAATTTTCTTTTTGCCTCTTCGCTTCCGGCGATGATTGCCTGAGCCAATTCAACTTCCTCTTCCTGGCTAAGCAGGTCAACCCGCCCGATTTCTTTAAGGTACATTTTGACTGGATCGTTGATTTTTACGTTCGAACCAAGTTTGGTGCTGTCGAATTCATCGTCAGCTTCCTTGCTTGAATACATGTTGAAAGTATCTCCGGTAGAAAGGTCGAAGTCCCCTTCGAAATCAAGTTCCGGAATATCTTCTTCAAGGTCATCATCAAGTTCGAAATCATCGTCATCACTGTCGTCAGACAAATCAACATCATCATCATCAAGACTGTCCAGTCCATCAGCAATCTGGATATTATTGTCGGAAATGAAAGACAATAATTCATCAGCCAACTCATCCGACAAGTCATAGTTTGACATATAGTTGTCGATTGAATCCTGGGATAACACATTATCTTCAGCTTTTGCTTCATTCAAAATCATCTGTTTTAGATCGTCAAACGAAACAGCAGTTGGTTTTTTACTTTTTGCAGCCATTTTTTACCTCTTTTTTCAAGTTTAATATCTCAATGGCCAGTTCTTGTTTCTCACCATTGTCGATACTTTCATTCATCAATTTTATCAAATAGTCTATTTTTTCCAGCTGGATTTTCTCTTTAACCAGGACCATATAATCTTCCATGGCATCCTCGTCGTTGATATTGGGAAGATCAAGCTGGGCAATATCAATTATTGTTTTCTGGAACTGTTTTTGATCGACGAATCCCAGAAAATCCGCGACATTGAGTTTTTCGTTGCTTCGATAATAGTCAAGAATATAATTCGCAATCAGCTGATATGATTTGTCCACCATGAAACCCAGTTTCAATTCATACAGCTTGGCTAATTTCTTGTCTTGAAGCATGTAATAAAGCAAACCCTGCTGAGCCTGGCTGTACTTGTCAATCACACTCAAAGGGCGGTACTGTTTTACTCGTGGCTCATATTCAACCGGCACGATTGGCTGATTGTTTTTGAGCTGATTTTGGATGATATTCAAGGAAACTCCGGTGATATCAGCCAGTTTTTCAACATAGTAGTCGTGGTCAAACTGATTTTCAATCTCGCTAATGACCGCAACCATCTTGGTGATAAAATCCTTTTTATCTTCATAGTTGTTCATATTGGTATGCCGGTAATAGTAATCAAACAGGAATTCCGGTTCGACCATGGCATTATCAACACAAGAAACCAAAGCCTCTTTGCCGTTGATTTCCAGGATTTCATCGGGATCCTGGCCCTTAGGCAAAGATACCACTTTGATATTGAAGCCCTGATTTTTCATCGCATCGAGGATTTTGACGGTCGCCTGCTTCCCGGCATTGTCGCCATCAAGGGAGATGTAGACATTTTTTGTCACCCTTTTGATAGCGTTAAGATGGTTCTTGGTGAACGCCGTACCCATCAAGGCAACCGCATTTTCGATTCCCGCCCGGTAATAGGCAATGACATCCATGAAACCTTCACAGATAATCACATAACCGCTTTGACGGATCGATTTTACAGCCCGATGATAGTTGTACAGGGTATTCCCCTTGATAAAAATCTCAGTTTCGGGCGAGTTGATATATTTAGGAGCATTGGGGTTGTCATCGAACAGGCGGCCTGAAAAGGCGACAACCTGCCCCGAATTGTTGTGAATCGGGAAGATGATCCGATGCTCGAACAGATCTTTTCCTTCATAGCTTTCAACTACAAGGCCGGTTTTGACCATTGTTTTATAGTCAATCCCATTTTGTTTGAAGGCTTTGGTAAGCACATTGCCATGAGGAGCGTATCCGATATTGAAGTAATTAATCACATCATTATCGAGATGGCGTTTGGCCAAATATTCCTTTGCCAGTTTACCCTGAGTGGTGAACAGGTAAAAGGAATACAGGTTCAAAGCATCGTCTTGGAGTTGATAGAGGGGCTGTTTATGCTCATCAACGGGAGCCTGATATTCCAATTGGTAGCCGCTAAGATCGACATTCCCCAAATCAGCAACTATTTTAACGGCTTCGATAAACGAAATCTTATTGTATTCTACGACAAAATCAAAGACATTACCACCGGCATTGCAGACAAAGCAATGATAGATCTGTTTTTCCGGCGATACTGACATGGAAGGATTCGAATCCTCGTGGAAAGGACAAAGACCTTTGTAATTGCGGCCGCTTCTCTCCAGGGAAATATAATTACCAATCACATCCACAATATCGACTGATTGTCTTATTTCCTGGATTTTCTCTCTTGGTAATCTAGCCATCGCTTCCTGCCTTTCTAGAATTTAACTTTATCTGCGAAGTAATCAGCCAATGAATCAATCGGCATTCTGATTTGTTCCATTGAATCGCGTTCACGGACTGTCACGGTACCATCTTCAAGAGTGTCGAAATCGACAGTTACGCAATAAGGAGTCCCAATTGCATCCTGACGGCGGTATCTTTTCCCGATTTGTCCGGTAATATCGAATTCACAGTTGAATTCTTTTGCCAAGGTCGCATAAACGGCTTCGGCTTTTTCACTCAATTTTTTGGTAAGTGGCAACACGGCAACTTTAACCGGAGCAATTTTAGGATCAAAGCGCATCAAAGTACGGACTGATCCGTCTTCAAGAGTCTCTTCTTCAAGACTGTCACAAAGCAAGGCCAAGAACAGACGGTCAACCCCTACTGAAGGCTCGATTACATATGGCAGATATTTCTTATTTGTAGTTGGATCAAGGTATTCAAGATTCTTTTTCGATACTTCCTGATGACGTCCCAGGTCATAGTCGGTACGGTCCGCAATCCCCCATAATTCTCCCCATCCAAACGGATAGTTGAATTCGACATCGCAAGTTGCTTTCGAATAGAATGACAATTCCTCTTTTTCATGATCTCTGAATTTCAGGTTGTCTTCATTCAATCCCAGATCCAACAGGAATTTGCGACAGTACGCTTTCCAATAGTCGAACCATTCCAGATCGGTATCCGGTTCACAGAAGAATTCAAGTTCCATCTGTTCGAATTCACGAGTACGGAAAATGAAGTTACCCGGTGTAATCTCATTTCTAAAAGACTTTCCGATCTGACCGATTCCAAATGGTACTTTCTTGCGGGAAGTTCTTTGGATATTTTTGAAGTTGACAAAAATCCCCTGAGCAGTTTCCGGACGCAAATAGACTACATCTTTGGCATCTTCAACAACTCCCATGTGAGTTTCAAACATCAATTTGAACTGACGGACATCAGTGAAGTCGGCAGAACCGCAGTTTGGACAAGTGATATTGTTATCCTTGATGTATTTGATTACTTCAGCGTTTTCCCAGCCTTCGCTGTGGACATTCTCATCGAAAGCTTCGATCAGTTTGTCAGCACGGTGACGAGTCTTACAAGACTTGCAGTCAATCAACGGATCCGAAAATCCATCAACGTGTCCTGAAGCTTCCCAAACTTTCGGATTCATGAAAATTGCCGAATCCAGACCGACATTGTAAGGTGATTCCTGAATGAACCGTTTCCACCAGGCATTCTTGATGTTGTTTTTCAACTCAACCCCCAAAGGACCATAATCCCATGTGTTTGCCAATCCATCATAAATCTCCGAACCTTGGAACACGAACCCTTGAGTTTTTGCGTGTGCCACTAATTTATCCATATCAAAACTACCCATTTTTACTCTCCTTTTAGAAACTGAAAGACTTGGTTTTGACCAAGTCTGCCGTTATTATTTTAAAACTGATTAATATTATGATTCTCAGTATAAAATACCCTTATAGTTGATTTTTGTCAACCAACTATAAGGGTACTATAGATAGGTGTGGCGATTTAGCCAACTGGTTATGTCCCGGTACACTCTTTTTTTCTCTTCTTCATGGAGAATATCCATTTTCATTTTCGAATATACCTTCATTTTTATATCTTTGATTCCGGATTTTTTAAAGTTCCGATAGAGCCACTCAACCCCTCTGCCGTAATCACCGAAGAAGTCCTCTTTGCCTGAAAGCATCAAAATCGGCAATTCTTTGGGAATCTTGTTGATCAGACTAGTTGAGGCGGTCTGATCAAGCATGCGGATGATTTCCTTATATGCCTTGGTTGTGTAGGCAAAATCATTGAACGGATCGTCATAATAATTTTTCAACTGCAGGACATCGCTGGTGAGATAAGTGGTCGGAGTCGACAACTTGGACAATTTGCGATGGACCAGTTGTTGAATGAAACTGTTCTGTTTGTTTTCGTTTGAAAATAGTGAATAAAACTTAAGTAGCGCGCGATATGAACCAAACGGATTTTGTCCGTTGGTGCCAAGCAAGATGGCTCCATCAATCTGGTTGCCGTACTTGGCCATGTATTTTTTCAAAACCAATGATCCCAGCTGGTATCCCATAATGAAATACGGAATCGACTGATACCGGGAAGCAATGATGCCCCGGAGTCTTTCCATATCCTCGACCAGCGTTATGGTGGCATCCCCTTCTGCGAAGTTGCCTTGGTTGAAATTGCGCAGAGATCTCCCATGTCCGGCAAAATCAGTGGTTACCACAACGTAACCCTGGTTGGCCAGATAAGTCGCAAATTTCAAATAGCGATCATGGTGCTCTTCAAAGCCATGGTGGATTTGAACCACACCACGATAGCGAATCATTATTTTGGGGAGATAAATCGCAAAGTGGACATGAGTTCCACTTGCCACATAAGTTTCTTCATTTCTCATTTATTTATCCTCTTTTTTTCAAACGATTACTTTTTTTGGTTCTCGGTTTGATCAGGCACTTAGGACCAAACCCAATCAAATCCTGACGATTTGCCTGAGTCAAGGCGCTGTAAACCAGATCATAATTTTTTGGATCTTTATATTGCATCAGTGCCCGCTGCATAGCTTTCTCTTTGGCACTTCTTGGTACATAAACTTCCTGGTTCGTTCTTGGATCGATTCCGGTATAATAGATTGTCGTCGACAATGTCCCCGGAGTCGGATAGAAATCCTGAACCTGTTTTGGCTGGTGATGGATATCACGCAGATATTCCGCAAGCTCGATGGCATCCTCCAGACGGGAACCCGGATGGGATGAAATCAGATATGGGACCAAAAACTGGTTCTTGTTATATTCTTTATTGAGCCGATAGTATTTATCGACAAACTTTTCATAGAGGTCACGACGCGGTTTCCCCATCATGTCCAGGACATGATCGGAAATGTGTTCAGGCGCCACTTTCAGCTGTCCGGAAATATGGTGTTGCACCAATTCCCTGAAGAAAGTGTCATCCTTGTCATACATCAGGTAATCATAACGCAAACCGGATCTGACAAAGACCTTTTTGACTCCCGGCAACTCCCGTAAAGTCCGCAGCAAATCGAGATAATCGCCATGGCTTACTGTCAGATTGCCACATGCCTTGGGGTGAAGACATTGTTTGGTCACACAGACCCCCTGGGTCAGCTGTTTTTGACAACTAGGATGTCTGAAATTGGCAGTCGGTCCGCCGACATCATGGATATAACCTTTGAAATCCTTGTCCTGGATCAACTCCTTGGCCTCACTGATAATCGATTCATGTGATCTGGTCTGCAGGATTCTTCCCTGATGGAAGGTGATCGCGCAAAAACTGCAGGAACCAAAACAACCGCGGTTGGAAATCAGCGAGAATTTGACCTCATCGATTGCCGGTACATGCTGTTGATACATCGGGTGGGGATTTCTGGTATAGCCCAGACCATAAGCCCAGTCGAACTCATCTTGAGTCAACGGACGGGCCGGACGGTTTTGGACAACATACCATCCCGAATAAGTTTCAACCAGCGTTTGAGCTTTGAAATGATCGGTATTTTGCGACTGAATCAAGAAACTGTTGGCATAGGCCTTCTTGTCATCGCAGATTTCCTGATAGGAAGGCAGCATTTTGGCATCATAGACATTATCGATGTTCTTGGTCTTGTAGACAGTCCCATCAAGATAAGTCAGATATTCGATATCGAGTCCGCTGTCAAGCGCCTGGGCGATATCGACGATGATGTTTTCAGCCATTCCATACACTAACAGATCCGCATTGGCATCGATGATAATCGACTTACGGACTTTGTTCGACCAATAGTCGTAGTGACCCATTCTTCTCAGGCTGGCTTCGATCCCGCCGATGATGATTGGCACATCGCGGTACGCCTGGCGGGCCATTTGGCTGTAGACAATGGTTGCCCGGTCGGGACGTTTGAAAGCCATGTTTCCCGGGGTGTAGACATCATTATGACGACGTTTTTTGGCTACGGTATAATGGTTTACCATCGAATCGATATTACCTGAAGAAATCAGATAACCCAATCGCGGCTTGCCAAATTTTCTGAACTCTTCAACGTCGTGCCAGTCAGGTTGGGACAGGATTGCCACTTTGAATCCGTGGGATCTCAGGATCCTTCCCAAAATAGCCATCCCAAATGTAGGATGGTCGACATAAGCATCACCGCTGATAAAAACAAAGTCCACTTCATTCCAGCCAAGCGCCTCTATTTCTTCTTTAGTTACTGGTAATAATTCGTTCATTAGTACTCCTTTTAGATAAATTCATTGATAAATTTTTTCGACTTGAAATTCATGCCGGTATACTCTTCAATATAATAATCAATAATCTTGACCAATTCAAGATAATCTTCTTGCGCAACCGTTATATTATCAATGTTTTTCACATTTTGCAAACAAATATGCCTAAACGATTTCAAAAAAGCTCCCGAATGCCTTTCACTGGCATCTTTAAGATGGTTTTCACAGACAAATCCGCCCTCCAGCGAGATTCCCGCCACCCGGGTATCGCCGCAAACATGACAGCCGTCAACCTCGATCTTGCTGCCAAGAATATCCAGCAGATGGGTATTGAAAAGCAAATATACCAGTTTGGGATCATGCCCGTTATTGAGGGCTTCCAGGGAATCCCTGAGAATTTCATACAGCTGTTCATTGGGGACATTGTCGCTTTCATAGCGGTAGAAATATTCAAGCAGATACGAACCGAAACTCTGAGCTTCGATATCGTCATGGATATAACGGTACAGTTTTACATTTTGGGCTTTGATCATCCGGGACAGACCCTTTTTGACAATCAAAGTGAATTCGCTTAGCGAAAACAAAAGGCAGCTGGAAGCGTTCTTGTTGAGAATCTTTTTAAGACTCTTGCCAATAAAGCTGATTTTTCCCAGCTCCCGGGTGTAGATGGTGACAATGCTGTCGTTTTCCTTATAAGGCCGGACATTGATCACAATCCCTTCGACAAGCTCATAATCAGTAGTCGTCTTCATTGTAGCCGAACTCTTTTAGATACTTGGGTTTGTTGCGCCAATTCTTTTCAACCTTGACAAACAACTCCAGATAAACCGGCATCTGCAGGAAACGGCGGATGTCCTTGCGGGCATTCAGTCTGATCTTCTTGATCATCTTACCCTGATTTCCGACGATGATTGATTTTTGGCTGTTGCGGTCGACCACAATTGTAGCCATGATTTCCATTTCGCCCTCGATCTCCTGCATTCTTTCAATTACGATGGCAATGCTGTGAGGTACTTCATCACGGGTGAAGTAAAGAACTTTTTCCCGAATGAACTCCGCAACGATGAATTTTTCCGGATGGTCGGTGATATGTTCATCAGGGTAGTATTTGACTCCTTCAGGGAGATACTTGACAACCTGATCGAGTAGGACATCGACATTCTGATCCGCTTTGGCGCTGATCGGAATGATTTCGGTGAACTCCAGCAACTGCTGCCATTCCATCAGTTTTTTGGCTAGTTGGTCCTTGGTCACCAGATCGGTCTTGGATAAAATCAGAAACTTCGGTCCTTCGACCTGTTTGAGCTTCTCGACAATAAATTGGTCTCCCTTACCGATTTTTTCATCGGCCGGAGCGACAAACAACACCACATCAACCCCATAAAGACTGTTAAGCGCTGTGGTATTCATGAAGGCTCCCAGATTATCTTGAGGCTTGTGGATCCCCGGCGTATCCATGAAGATGATTTGGGCATCATCACGGTTGTAGATTCCCTGAATCGTATTGCGGGTAGTCTGAGCCACATTCGAAGTGATCGCCAGTTTCAGTTGTAAAATATTATTTAGTAAAGTCGACTTCCCGACATTGGGACGTCCCACTATTGATACAAATCCTGATTTAAACATCTAAAAACTCCTTTGAAAAAGCGTATGGTATTAATTCAATTACTTCTCTTACATCATAGCCGCTGTTTGAGGCCATGATAACTATTCCTTCTTTGCCCAGCAACTCCACCATCACCTGGATGCAAGAGCCGCAAGGTCTGATAATCTCGTCACCGTCATGGTAGATTGCCAAAGCCTTGATATCACTGGGGTCATATCCGGCCGATATCGCTCCGACCATGGCGCTGCGTTCAGCACAGATGGTTGAACCAAAAGCCGAATTTTCGACATTGGTTCCCATGATGGTCTTGCCATCACCAAGCAGCACGGCTGCCCCGACTGCAAAGTTCGAGTACGGGCTGTAACTGTTGGCCGCTGCTTTTTTGGCAACTTCGATCAAATTTTTATAATCCATTTATTCATCCCTTCCGATATTGAGTTTCGTCAAAATCCGGTTTTGCATCTCGTACATCGCCTCAGCTTCAGTTTCATCCATATGGTCGTAGCCCAAAAGATGCAACAGACCATGAGTGAATAAAAAGCAGAACTCCCGACGGGTTGAATGACCGTATTCTCGGGCCTGATTGAAGACATACTCATCACAAATGAAAATATCGCCCAATGCCCGCAGATTCGGTCCGACAATCTGTTCACTGTCCTCAAGGGCAAATGAAATCACGTCTGTCGGACGGTCAAGTTTGCGATAATCCCGGTTGATTTCATGAATCTTGTCGACGTCAACGATAATGCAAGAAAGTTCGATATCCTCGTTAATATTCAATATTTCACAGGCGGTCGCCACAATATCATTAAGATCTTTTTCATATTCATCTTTGATTGTCTCCACCTGGCTGATTAATGCTAAATCTATTTCCATATTCATCACCTTATTTATTATTTTACCACAATTTTAGCACATTCATCTTCAAAATTCACTAAATTTGTATGATGAGTGATCATTACGGTGATAAAATCCTGTGTTTTCAAATATCCCAGAATTATCGCGGTCGTTTTGGCATCGACATTGCTGATTGCTTCATCGAGAATAAGCACTTCCACCCCGCTAAGCAAGGTCCTGATCAGCATCACAATTTGGGCCATCCCCGCCGAAAGCAGCCCGCTATTGACAGGGTAATCAAGATATTCTAGCAAATCTCGCTGGTTGAACAGACAGAGCAGTTCATGACATTCAGCTTCCTTTTCTTGGCATCCAAGCAGCAAATTGTAGGTCAGAGTCTCATTGAAAAACACCGGATCTTTGGCCAGATATTTGATTTTGGTCCGGATTGATTTTTCCTGGTAGGCGCTGCTGCTTTTGCCGTTGAATAGGATTTCACCTGAATCCGGCCGCAGTTCACAGCAAATCAGTTTTGACAGGGTTGTCTTGCCGCTGCCTACCGAGCCGGTGATGATGGTCGATTTGCTTATTTGTCCGGAAAAATTACTAAGCACCGGTTCGCTTAGATAACCAAAGGAAACATTGTGGAATTCTATCGATTGGATTTTTTCATTAAAATTGCGCTTCTTTTCAGGTGGGGGCGGAACCAGTTGGCGGTATTTGGCGAAAATCACCTTGAGCTCCTGATAGTTGACAGTCATATTGATCAGGTTCAAGACCGGGTTGATGGCAAACGAAAAAAGCAGGTAGACCAAAACCAGATTGTCATGGTCATCCAGAACATAGCCGCTAATACCAATCAAAATCAAAGCCATCAAACTGACCATAAGCTCCACCAAAACCGCCAGTTTAGCCTCCAGTTCGGTTTTATCTTCAAACTCATTCAAAAAACGCTGGAAATGGTAATTGATTTTCCGCTTGATAAAACGGTTCATCCGGTATTGTTTGATATTGTGGAAATTTTCCAGCAGTTCCAGTTGGTCTTCCATCAGATTTTCCTGACTGTTAACAAGATCACCATCGAGTAACCGCAGTGGTTCGACTTGTCCAGTCAAGTAATAGCCAACCAAACCAACCATGACAATCAGACCAAGTAGCAGCCAGCCCGACACCAGTCCGATTGCCCCGAACATCACTACAACCAAAACCAAATCAAAAACCAAAGTGGCTTGAAGTTCGACCAATACCCGTCCTAAGGACTCGAGGTTTTTCAGTTTGGCCAGGGTTGGACCGTTTTTGAGGCTGGTATAGCGATAATTGTCAAGATAGACCAGATTAGTCGCGGTGTCGAGGAGATAACGCTTTTTCATTTCCATCTCCAGTGTGATTCTGATCCGGGCCCTTAGCAAAGAGATGATGGCCTTGATAGTGGTGATGACCACCAGCACCGTCAAAAATACCAGTAACGTTTCCCGATTTTCCCCGGTGGTGAATATACGATTGAATAAATATGAGATTGCCAAAGTGATCAGGGCGATCATAAGTGAAGTTCCCGCCAGTTTGACATTCGCCAGCCAGTGATATTGGAAACTTTGCAGTAAATGACCCATCAGACTTTCGCTTTTGTTTGAGCTGTGGCATCTTCCGACATGTTCGATATTGACCACCACTTTCTGGAAGATTTTGACAAAGCGTTCCCGGGTCATGACCACTTTGCCAAATTGCGGGTCACCTAGAAGCACAGTCTTGCGCTTTATTTTGAACAAGACCACATAATGGTTGCCCTCTTCATTTTCGACCATGACGATACACGGCAGCGTTGCTTCTTGTTCAAGGTGCTCGAAATCAGTGAAATAGGCCTTGGCGAGAATATTGTAGTTTTTAAGTGTTTTGACCAGGTTGTCCACCCTTACCCCTTCATGGCTTTCACGGGCCTGCTTTTTGATATTGGTGATATCGTCCCCACGATGATAGTAATCGAGGATCATCGCTATACAGTAACTGCCGCAGCTTTGTTTTTCATCCTGGCGAAAATAGTTGATTTTTTTCATATTTACCTCCTATCAATGATATACAGGCGCTTATGACAGATTACTTGAACAAAAAAACGGGACTTGGCCCCGTTTACTGTTTAAAAAATATTATGGTCAGTTTGAAGAGATCGCCGTCGATTTCGACATCGACATTGCCTCCTTGCATCTCCACGAAGCTTTTAACAATTGCCAGTCCCAGACCGCTTCCACCATTGGTTCTGGCCAGATCGCCCTGGACAAAACGTTCAAGCAGGCGGCTTCCTTCGAGTTGCTGTTCATACTTGGAAACATTTTTGAAAGCAATCACGACTTTCTCATCATCCTCATCAAGGTCGACAAAAACTCGCGAGTCACCCATGGCATATTTGATGATATTGTTGCAGATGTTCTCGAAGATCCGGGCCGTTTTATTGGCATCAAGATTTAGATAGACATTCCGGTCAAAACCGGCCTTTTTGACCACGAGACCGTTAGCCTCGAAATCCTGATCAAACTCAAAAAGAATCTGGTTGATCAACTCTTTGATGTTGATCCGTGACAAGGTCAGTTCAATGTCGCCGGTATTGACCCGGGCCATTTCAAACATATCCTCAATCAGCCGATTGAGTTTATTGGCATTTTTATCCAGAACATCGAGATATTCGGGCTTGCAGTCCATCTTCACCAGATTGATATAGGTGATGATCGATGTCAGTGGCGTTTTGAGATCGTGGGAGACATTGGAAATCAGTTCGGTCCGCATGTTGTTGGCCGCAACTTCCTTGTCAATTGCTTTTTGATATGATTTTTTGAGTCGGTCAAGCACCTTGACAAGTTCATAGTTCAACGTGGCCGGATCAAGTTCCAGGTTGAAATCATTCTCACAAAGTCCCATGATGAAATCATAGGTTTGTTTTCGCTCCTTGATATAGCCGTTGACCCTTTTACGGAACATCTTGAAATAGACGATGTTCAAAAAAAGCATGATCGCCATCCATAATAAAACCAGATCGCTATAGCGCCAGACCAGCAGGATGAAAATGGTTTGGGCTGAAATACTGATTACGGCCGAATTGATCATCTGGCGATAGACCGCCCGACGGACATCGATAGTCATAAAGCGGTAAACAAAGCGGTACAGTGCTTTGCCGATGCGGTAAATAAGACTGTGTTTTTTGAAATTATTGCCAATTCCTTCGATGATGTAGTACTTCAGGTAGAAGATGGCATACATTTCCATGGTAAAGAAAATGAAAAATACCAGCAAAATAAAGAAATGACTGCCAAACGTCACCAAATAAGGAACATTATTGGCCATATGCAGGGTCACGATATTGACCAGGATATATTCAGTGAAATAGTACCATACCAATCCGGTTTCCGCATAAAGCAGTATCAAGACCTCGGTGGGAATACTCAAAACAATCTTGAACACATAGTTTTCATAGAGATTGCGATAGCCGACAATCAGGGCAATCATTGCAACTATCACAATGATAGTTGCATATTCAATCAGATTTTCCTGAAGAAAATCAATTCCGGATTTCTGGAAGCTGTTTCCGGCAATGAAGTTCCCCTGATAATCAACACTTTGGGCAAACCGGATACTGAAATTCTTGGGAGCCAGTTCAATGGTGCGAAACTGACCTTCTCCGATATCCAGACGGGTCGCATAGGCGGCAAAACCGAATTCGAAATGATCTTTACCGCGCCAGACATCCAGATTACCTTGGTCATCGAAACTCAGTAATATCTCATTGACATAGTATCCATCGGCAAAATTGGAGATGGTATTGTCGCTTGAAAGATACTGAGCTTCGTATCTGATGACCGGGTTGATCGTCAGCTGATTGTAAAACTCGCTCAATTCATTATGAGCTTCATTGTCATCCGAAACGCCATTTTCTTCAATGGCCATTTGCCAATAAGTGCTAAAAGCATAGTTGATGGCATCGTGGCCGAGCATATCATAGTATATCTGTGATTGACTCTCGATATACTTGTCATCTTTCCCAGTCACCAGAATATGGGCACTGGCAACCGAGGCAGCGACAATGGTGAAGCAAAAAAGCAACATCATCAGTCGTTTTTTCATATCAGTCTCCTATTTTGTATCCGATTCCCCAAACAACTTTCAAATAGCGGGGATTTCGGGAATCAACTTCAATCTTGCCGCGTAGATTCCGGATATGGACCATGACCGTATCGTTAGAGATGGCTGGTTCATCCCAGACAAACTCATAAATTTGAGAAGCAGAATAGACGGTTCCCGGTGTCTCCATCAACAGTTCGAGAATCTTGTATTCGATCGGAGTGACTTTGATAAGATCTCCGTCAAGATAAACTTTTTTAGTCCGGGTATGCAGTTCAAGGCCTTCAAACGCATAAACGTCATCATCTTTTGAAGTCAAAGAAAGAATCATGTCATAGCGGCGCAGATGGCTGGAAACCCGGGCGATCAGTTCCATTGGTACAAATGGTTTGGTCATATAATCATCGGCTCCGATATTCAAGGCATGGACCTTATCGACATTTTCGGTCTTGGCCGAGAGCATGATAATTGGAAAATTATGGTTTTTTCGAACCTGTTTAACCATCTCCACCCCATCCATCACCGGCATGAGAATATCCACGATCCCCAAATGGATTTTATTGTCATTGATCAGTTTGAGCCCCTCTTCGCCATTTCGAGCCAAAAAAACGTTGTAGTTACTGTTCTCCAGGTAAATCTTGATTCCATTAGCGATTTCCACATTATCCTCGACAATAATAATATTATAATTTTTCATCTCATTTTCTCCTTTAAAGTAAATTATACATCAAAACAGGTGATTTGAGAGCGCAAAAATCTTAAAATTTTCTAAAGAAAAGGAATACAATCTTCATTGTATTCCCTAATGCTCAGATTATCTGTCTTATTTGATATTTGCGAGAACTTTATCGAAAACTGTGATGAATTCATCAACATTTTCTTTAGTGATGATAAGTGGTGGTAACAATCTGACAGTATTGATTCCTGCCGTAACCACGATAACATTATTTTCAAGCAATTCTTTCATAACTGGTTTCGCTTCGCTGGTCAGCTCGATTCCAATCATCAGACCCAAACCACGGACTTCCTTGACACAATCATATTTTTCTTCAAGTTCATGGAGTTTTCCAAACAAATACTCAGAAACCTCATTGACGTTTTCAAGAATTTTGTCTTCTTCAAGGATTTGCATCACGGTGATACAAGCTGTTGCCGCCAGCGGATTTCCTCCGTAAGTTGAACCATGGTCGCCCGGTTTCATTGCTGAACCGACTTTTTCATTGGCAACGAAAGCCCCGATTGGGATACCTGCACCAATCCCTTTAGCCAAAGTCAAGATATCCGGATTAACCCCGAATCTTTTATAAGTCATGATGGTCCCGGTACGACCCATCCCACATTGAACCTCATCGAAAATCAGGCAAATGTCGTTTTCATCGCAGATTTTGCGCAATCCTTCGAGGAATTCTTTGGTACAAACGTGGATTCCACCTTCACCTTGAACCGGTTCCACGATGATTGCCGCAGTTCTTTCATTAACCAGGGTTTTCACCGATTTGAGATCATTGATTGTCCCATAAGCAACACCGCTGATCAAAGGACCGAATCCTTTGTGATAACCAGGGTTTCCAGTCAATGTCACTGCTCCGGTTGAACGACCGTGGAATGAATGGTGCAATGAAATGATTTGTGAATCATCTTTACCGGTTTTCAAGTAATAATATTTACGCGCCAGTTTCAAGGCCCCTTCAACCGCCTCAGTTCCTGAGTTAGTGAAGAATGTACGGTTAAGACCGGTTGCTTCATTAACCAATTCCGCCGCTTTGATTCCCTCAACTGTGTTAAAATAATTTGAAATATGCATCACACGGTGAACTTGTTTGCAAAGTGCATCCGTGTATTTTGGATAATTATGACCGAATGAATTAACTCCGATCCCTGAATAGAAGTCCAGGTATTTGTTTCCTTTGACGTCAAAAAGATAAACACCTTCACCATGATCAAATGTAATGTCAATACGTCCGTATGCTTCAATAAAAGCATCTAATCCTCTTTGATAGTATCCCATTTCTATAACTCCTCCAAATCTATCTTCGTTACTATATTCTGATATAATTCTATCGCGTTAAGCAATACCTCTTCATTGAAATCAAAAGTCGAGGTATGTAAGTTCGAGTTAAGCTCTTCGGTTCTGGTTCCCAGGAAGAAAAAGATTCCCGGAACTTTGGTTTGATAGAATGAATAATCCTCAGCCAGCATCATCGGTTCCTTTAACTCCAGATAATCGTTTCCGGCAAGCTGTTTGAACTGTTGATAAAGCTTGTCATCATTGATTACCGGTGGATATCCTTCACTAAGCGTGGTTACAATCTCACAACCGTAGGTTTTCTCGAACGAATCGTTCAATTCGAAAATCGTATCCCGAACTTTCTCGAAAACATCCGAATTGAACGCCCGCAGCGTTCCTTCCAATTTGGTTTCACTGGCAACGATATTGCGCACAGTTCCGCCGACTATTTTTCCGATATTCAAAACACATGGTTCAAATGGCGGCAATTGCCGGGCTAAAACCTGCTGATACAAAGTCGCCAGGTTGCAAGCTATATTGATACTGTCTATTCCTTGATGAGGCAAACCGGCATGGGATGATTTTCCTTTAATCAATACATCCAATTCACCGGCCTGAGCCATCAACGGCCCTGATTTACAGGCTACTGTACCTTGAGCTATCGAAGGCATCAGATGCATTCCAAAAATAGCTTTTACATTATACTGCTCCAAAACTCCTGCTTCGACGATTAATCTTGCCCCTCCAGGCGACTCTTCAGCCGGCTGAAAGATCAACAGCAGATTGTATTTGGATTTCAGTTGTTTTTCCTTGATAAGAGATGCCAATCCCAATAGAGCACTCATATGCCCGTCATGACCGCAAGCGTGCATCATCCCTTTATGAGTAGAATGCAGTTCATGACTCTCGTCTTCTTCAATTGCCAATGCATCGATATCGCTTCTAAAAGCGAGCGTTGCATCAGCATCATTGTCGATATAAACGAGTATCCCGGTATCCAATACCGGGATTGTGTTGTAACCCATGTTTTCCAGCTGTTCTTTTAGATAAGCCGCTGTTTTATATTCACGAAGACCCTCTTCAGGAATCTTGTGCAGGTCACCTCGCCAAGTTTTAACTTGATCAATCAATGTCATTATAATTTCCTTAATTCATCCATTAATTGAGTTTTTTCTTCTGTTGTGGCATCTTTTTGTTCTTTCATGATTCGCGCAGGGTTTCCGACTACAACGGCACCAGCAGGCACATCTTTAGTAACAATTGTTCCGGCACCGACAACGGCACCTTTACCGATTCTTACGCCTTCGATAACAACTGCATTAGCTCCGATGACAACGTCGTCTTCAACTACTACCGGTGAAGCACTTGGGGGTTCAATAACTCCAGCCAACACTGCTCCAGCTCCGATATGACAGTTTTTACCAACTGTAGCACGTCCACCAAGGACAGCTCCCATATCAATCATCGTACCTTCACCGATGACAGCTCCGATATTGATGACAGCACCAAGCATGATAACTGCGTTGTCACCAATAGTTACTTTTTCACGAATGAACGCACCTGGTTCGATACGAGCATTGATTTTGCGCGTGTCCAATAATGGAATCGCCGAATTACGACGGTCATATTCAAAGTGCACATCTTCAACTAAATCTTTATTTGCTTCCAAGTATTCTTCAACCAATTTCAAATCACCGATCAAAATGCGGCTTTTTTTAGATCCGAATACTTTGATATTGTCTGCTTTCGGCAAATCTTTTCCATTAACATAAACCTTTACCGGTGTCGTTTTTGTTGCATCACCGATATACTTGATTATTTCTTCTGCGCTATTCATTACTCATCCTCCTAAATTTCAATTACGCCTTCAAATACTGTAGTTGCATCACCAGTCATATAGATATGACCGTTTGAAGAATCATATTCGATTCTCAGAGTGCCCCCCAGCAGTTCCACGTCAACAACTTCGTCGCAGTACCCATTGAGATATCCGGCATACATCACCGCACAGGCTCCAGTACCACAAGCGAGGGTTTCGTGGCTTCCTCTTTCCCATACCCGCATTTTGAGTTTGTCACGGGCAATAACCTGAACAAATTCTGCGTTGACTGATTCCGGGAACATCGGGTGGTTTTCAAATTCCGGTCCGATTTTTTCCAGATCGAAATCCAAAGTTCCCACAAAGGTAACAACATGGGGATTTCCCATCGAAATTGCCGTCAATCCATAGACATTGTCGCCAATTTGGACATGTTCATCAATCATCTCTTCATTGTCGCAGACAACTGGGATTTTCGAACAGGTCAACACCGGTTCTTGCATGTCAACTTTGGCCCCGATGACAAAATCATCATCAAGAATCAAATCGACAGGCCGGATCCCCGCATCAGTTTCAATTACCAGACTGGTTTTGTCGGTTAATTTATGATCATAACAAAATTTCGAAAAACACCGGATTCCATTACCACACATTTTGCCAAGGGAACCATCAGCGTTGTACATTTCCATTTTGAAATCGCAATCATTTGAAGGTCGAACAATAATCACCCCGTCACTACCAATACCAAAATGTCTTTTGGAGATTTTTTTAACAATGTTAGGGTTTATTTCGAAGTCTTGGTTGATTCCATCGATGTAGATGTAGTCATTTCCAATGCCTTCCATTTTAGTAAATTTGACTTGCATAAAATTTTCTTCCTCCAGTGAATAAATATTATCAAATTAACCAATATTTTTCAACTATTTTATTAAACGTCGGTATTCAAGGTAATCGATAGTGAAAAATCCTTCGGCTTGCGTAATTGTTTTGAGGTCGATTGCATAGTCGCAAATGTTTCTTAGCGGAGCCACAGCATCGATTAAAATGAGGCTGCCATCCAGCGAATCTGTAGCTTCGATTATCGCCTGACGACCTTGCAAATCGGACATCACATCACCTAGATAATGTTCTTCAACATAAACTTTCATTCGGTAATATGGTTCGATCACATAAGGTTTCAAGTCAGGCAGCGCCGATTTGAGACAGTTGTAGCTGGCCGTTTTAAACGCCATCTCACTGGAATCAACGTTATGATATTTCCCATCAAGCAAAGTAGCCCTTACTCCAACCAACAGGTAATCTTCTATTGGTCCTTTGATACAGGCTTCATTGACCCCTTTTTCAACTGCGGAGAAATAAGTCTTTGGAATCGCCCCACCGAATACTTTCTGGTCGAACTGGATCGAATTATCGAAATCCCGACTTGGTGAAAATTCAATTTCCACTTCGGCAAACTGACCATGACCACCTGATTGTTTTTTAAAACGTTCCCGCTGGATTTTAGTCCCGTCGATCGAACTGCGATACGGGATGATCAAATCTTCGAATTCCACTTCGACTTTGAAGCGGTCGAGCAGATGCTGTTTAACGGTATCAAGATGGACTTGCCCCAGTCCTGAAAGACATAACTGGGAGGTTTCCTTGTTATATTCAAAATTGAGCGTCAGATCTTCTTCAAGCAATTTGGTGATTGCTTCATTGAACTTGTCTTCATGCGACAGGGTTTTGACCCCTTTAAGGTAGTTGGGAGCCCGATAGACAATTTTGGGATGATCGACGAATTTGTCCCCTTGTGAAAGAGTGTCATTGGTATCCGAGCGCATCTTGTTTAAAATTCCAACGTCCCCGGCAACAATTTCCTTCACCTCTTCTAGACCTTTTCCTTTATAGACATAGATCTTATTCACTTTTTCTTCCGACTGGTCGATATGGTTGACCAGGACCTGACCCGGTTTGACCACTCCGGCCAAAACCTTGAAATACGACAATTTACCCATATAGGCATCGTACTTGGTTTTGTAGATATAGAGACTGGTCGGTTTGGTGGTGTCGTAATCAATCAGATCCTCACCGACAACCAGATGATTCGAATAATCATCGATTCTTTTGAAGAAAGCCACCATTGAATTAAGGACGATGGTGATTCCGATTTTGTCGGTTCCACAAAGCACCGGAATCAGGGTTTTGTCCATGACCCCTTTACGCAAAGCAACCGAGATTTCCTCTTTGGTGAAATCGTCATCGGAGAAGTATTTTTCCAACATTTCATCGCTGGTGTTTCCCACTGCCTCATCGATCATTTCCTTGATTTCCATCACTTCATCCATCATTTCTTCAGGAATATCAGTGACAACCGTATGATCGCCATCAAAGAGCCGACCTTCCATTTTGGCCACATTGACATAGCCTTTCATGATATTGTTTTCCATGATTGGCACCTGAATCGGTGCGATATCCTTGCCAAAAGTGGCCTTGAGTTGTTCAAGTTTGTCCTTATAAGAATAATTTTCATTATCAAGATGGGAAATATAGATTATCTTAGGCATGTTTTCTGCCTTTTTCATCGCCTTTTTCAGCCCGACATTGACCTCTTTTTTGGCCGTAGTCACAATCAGAGCGTTTTCGCAGACATTGATGGCCGATTCGACATCACCTTCGAAATCGAAATAGCCCGGTGTGTCAAACACATTCAGCTTGACCCCGTTCCACTCCATTGCCAGTGTTTTCAAACTGTTCGAGGAGAGGTGTTCGATCTCCAAAGGATCGGTATCCAAGATGGTAGTTCCCTTAAGGACGCTGCCTGGTTTTTCAATCAATTTGCTGCGGTAAGCCATGTTTTCTATTATGCTGGTTTTACCGCTGCCACTATGTCCCAGGACAACAACATTTGTAATATTTTGAAGAGCCATATATAAATCCTCCTTTATAGTTCATAACCTCATTTTAGCATAAATCATAGACAATTTATAGCAAAAATGTAAGGGTTTACAGAAAGATAAAAGAAGCCCGAAGGCTTCCTGGGTGGTTTTAAAGATTGGCTCGATGGAATTCGCTGTCAAGCCAGTTAGTCAGCGGGTAGAACAGCTTCTTAAACAGCCCCAAGACCATAAAGATTGCCATGAAGCAGCCAAGCATCCTGAAATCCCCCGCAACCTTGATGCCGTTGGGAATTGCAATTGCCTGACGAAGCAAGTCAATCGCATAAGTGAACGGCCAGAAGGGATGCAAAACTCCAAATATTTCCGGGTTGGTTTGGATTGGATAAATCCCTCCGCTTCCGGCTATCTGGAAGACCATGACAACTACGCAGATTCCTTTGCCGACATTGCCAAAAAGCGAAACCAGCGTATAAATGATGATGGTGAAAGTCAGCGAAGTGAAATATCCGGCACCAAAAAACAGCATCCGGCTTCCGGTAGGCACCTGGAGCAAGAACACATCACCAAATAGAACAATTGTAGTTTGAATCAAAGACATGGCGATAATCAGCCCCATTCGGCCTAAATGACCGACATAGAATTTGGGTTTGCCAGTAGCCGGTAAAGGTTTAACTTTGGTTGTCACCAGAGCCATCATCAGCAAAACTCCCACCCAAATCGACAAAACGGTATAAAAAGGCGTCAGTCCCACCCCGAAAGGATAATCGCCATAAATGTCCTCGGTTTCCACATTGATGGGATTGGCCAGGAAATCGGCGATGGTATCAGGATCGGTTTTCATGATGTTCACAACCTTATCAAATGATGCTTCATCAAAACCATCAAGAGTGGTCTGGATATCTTCAAGCGAGTCCTGGTAATCTTGAATCAGTTGATTGGAACTTGACAGATCTGCAATCGTATTGGCCACCCCGTTGGATCCAACGGCACTTAAAGACTGCAACATCGAGTTTGTCATCCGGGTATTGCTAAGCGTATTAGCAAACGGCAATACCGCCCCACCCCCGACCAGACTGTCGGTCAGCGGTCTGGTTGTCTGATTATAGCTTGTTACCAGATCATTGGCATCTTCAAGGGTTGTCATCACGGCCTGATCCAATCCATCCTGATTAGCCAGGGCCTGATTGATTGCAGTCAGATCGCCTGCAAGCTGGGCAAATTGATTGGCAGTTTGGTCGTGTGCCCCGATGGGCTGATAAAGATGGAAAAGATCAAGGTCCGTATTCAGATTATAGATATCTTGAATCAAATTGGTAGAAGCAACAGTTATGGCACCTATTTGATCATCAAGATTGTTGGCCGGGGCGGAATTTTGGGCCAGATGATAGTTTTCAACCGCCAGATTCAGGGTTGTCAGATCACTTTGAAATTCCAGCATATCGCTGTTAAGCCGGTTAGCCAGGGAGCTCTTTTGTGCCGCGCTTGTTCTTAGATATTGATTCGATGCATTGCCAATTTTGGCAAACTGACCCAAAGCCGCATCAATTTGCGCCAAATTGGTCGACGTACGGTTGAGATTATCTTCCAAGTCCTCAAGCTGGTCGATCTGATCAATAATCAGATTGGAAGTTTGACTTAGATATTCAGTTGAATCATCCAAGACAGAAATCAGATGAAACAATTGATTTTTATCGCTTTCAAGCGTCCCTCCCAAGTCATTGAGATAGCCAAAAACCTTGCCGGTCGCAACTTGAATCAACCGCGACTGGATGCTGTCAGTGAGATGGGTTTTGGCGACATCGGTGATCTTGGTGGCAATGGCATTCGCCTTTTCATTGGAACGATAGATGATTTCCGGCCTAATCACCGTAGCCGTGGTGAAAGTGGCCAGGTCACTGCTGAAGTCATCGGGAATCTCGATCAAGGCATAATAATCAGCCATATGGAGCCCATATCCTGCTTCGAAATCGGATGTGATGACCCAATCCATACCCTCCTCTTCTTTGAGCTGGTCGATGATTTCATCCCCGACGTTGACATATTCTCCGTCAATCACCGCCCCGTTGTCATTGTTCACTACTGCAATCGGGATATTTCCGGTATTGGCATAAGGATCCCAGTTGGCTCCGATATTGACCCAGGCATATAAAGAGGGGATGAACATCAGCCCGACGAAAATAACCAGGGCCGCTTTGTTTGTGGCAATGGTTTTAACATCGCGAAGGAATATTTTGAATATTGATTTTACGTTTTTTCTCATTCTATTAACCCCGTATCTTCAAGATGATGATGCAGTTTGTCGACCTGATGATGGATTCTTCCATAAAAGACAATGCCGATCACCAGAGATAGAACCACATAAGCTCCCAGTACGGTCAAATCAACAATCACCTGACTGGCGACAACCCCACCGATTGCCTCACGAAAACCACTAAGGGCATAAGTGAAAGGAAAGAACGGCTGAACCATCCGCAATGCCAAGGCATCGACTTGAATCGGATAGGAACCACCCGATCCAACCAGTTGGAACACCAGCAAAGCGATATTAAGAGCCTTGCCTACCGGACCCAACAAGGCCACATTGGTATAGACAATTGTCGTGAATGTCAACGCCGTAATGATACCGAAAATGACAAACAAACCTGGATTGGCAGTTTGGACTCCCAAAATGAATTTATTACCCAAAACCATGATCAATCCCTGGAAAAAGCCCAACAGCAGATAATAGAGCAATTTGCCGATATAGCGTTGCCTGACATTAATCATTTCGTCCCCGGCAAAACGAGCCGCTTTAGGCGACAGGATTGAAGTAAGAATGATGGCTCCAACCCAGATTGCCAGAACCGTGTAGATCGGAGTCATTCCCGAACCATAATTGGCAATCGGGAAAATGGCCTCATTTTCAATGGTGAATGGATTGGCCAGATATTCGCCCATCAAATTCGGATCGGATTGGAGAATTGCCGTAATCAAAGCCAAATCATCATCGTCAACCGATTCAAGTTCAAGAGCCAGATTATGGATCATATCATGATAGTATTCCAACTCCCCTACCAGACTGGCGGAAACATCCTGATTCAAGTCACTGGCCGCCATCAGGTTATCATTGATGCCGATGAGACTGGTGATGGTATCGGACGAGTTCGCCAAGGTGTTTTCAACATTAGCGCCAATCTGATCATAACTAATTGCGAGAGTTTGGATAACTGGAGCGATCTCTTTTTCCAAACGCTCTTTTACTTGGCTAAGATCACTCGCCAAAGCGCGAAGAGATTCTTCAATATTACTGTAATCGGAATTGTGATCCTGGATTGAATTGCTTAACTGGTCAAGATATTGTTGGATCTTAGCAAGCGAGTCGCGGTAATTATCGATTATTTCACTGTCGGTCACATTGACTGCTTCCAGGTAATTGTCAAGCCCATCAATGATGGTATTAATCGTTTCAACCTTGGTATTCATTTCCTCAATTGACTGAGTTTTTCCAGCACTGATTTGATCAGCATCCAATCGCAATTCAACAATCATCGCTTCAAGTTGTACTTCAATTGCATCAAGATTATTTTCAACGAGTGGCAGGACCCCATTTGACGAACCATTATCCTGATCAAAATTGTCTTGGTAATTACCAATCAAATCGTTCATCGATTCAAGCAGGAGACCGTTGGTAGCAAGAAGATTGTTGAAATTACCGGCATGGGCTTCGTTGCTTTCAAGAAGACCGATAATGGTGTCATAATTGCGGTCAACTTGAATGATTATATCTTTCAAGGCCAAAATCTCGCTCCGGTTTTGCTCAAGGGTGGCCCCGACGCCATTAAGGCTCTCAAAGGCCGTTTCATTGACAGTTTTCAAGAAATTGGTCTTAATCTGAGCAACCACCGTTTCTTGAGCGATGGTGGTGATTTTGGAGATGACCGGATTTTCCTTGTTGTCGATCTTATAGATTATCGTCGGCTTGATCGGATCCTCGCTTAAAAGCGAGGTCAGGTCTTTGGAGAAATCCTCATCGATTTCAATCAGCGCATAGTATGTTCCATCATACAACCCCAGATTGGCTTGCTTTTCATTGTCGAACTGCCAGTCAATCGAATCGTTTTGTTTCAATTGGTCGACCACCTGGGCACCGACATTGATGGTTTCACCATTGAAGTCGCACCCTTCATCATTATTGACGACCACCACCGGAATCGATGAGGTCTTGAGATAGGGATCCCAACTAGCCGCTATATTAACCCAGGCATAAAGCGAAGGCAACACGCAAATTGCGATGATGATGATCAAAGCAATCGGGTTTTTGATTGTTTTAGACACTTCATTTTTAAAGACTTTGATACTGTTTTTCATTGTTATTCCTTCTTGAGATCATCCTTGAATTTGCTTTGGTTGGATTTGGTAATGTTTTTATAAATCCTTACCAGCATCCTTTTGAATAGCTCGATTTCCTCATTGCTGAAACCTTCAAGCAATTTGGCATTTAGATCAATCAAAAATTCGAGATACTCCCGGGCGAGACTTTCACCCTTGGCTGTTATATAAAGACAATTGCGCCTCTTGTCGCTTTCATCTTGAACCAGATTGATCAATTTGTTGTTGATCAGATACCTGACTGCTTTTGAGACTGATGATTTGAGCACATTCATTGCCGAGCCCAGTTCGTTCTGGGTCATTCCAGGATTGTTCATCACAATCAACAAGTACCTGAAATAACTGTAGTTATAGTCGAAGTTGGTTTCGTGGCGAGCAAGTTCTTCCTTGAACATTGCCTCATATGATTTGACGATTTCCAACATCAATTTATCAATTATTATTGTATCCATATTTTCACCTCGCCTTATCTTACACCTATTTAGTTTCCTGTGCAACCATTTTAGTTCGCCAGGAAACCATACCAAATAAAAAAATCCTGGTTTCCCAGGATTTGAGCTATTTTTTCAAGCTGTCTTTAAAGTCAAGATATTCATCAAATGTACCCAGACGATCAAGAACACCTTCTGCGTTGAACTCGATGACGCGATCCGCGATTGTTTGAACGAACTGGTGGTCATGAGATGTGAACAGGATATTTTCCTTGAAACGGATCAACCCTTCATTCAAGGCTTGGATACTTTCAAGATCCAAGTGGTTGGTCGGTTCATCAAGAATGATTACATTGGCTTCGCTCATCATCATCTTAGCCAGCATACAACGAACTTTTTCCCCTCCGGAAAGGACATCAGCTTTTTTCAAAGCTTCTTCCCCTCTAAACAACATTCTTCCCAGCCATCCACGGATGTCTTGTTCGTACATGTCTTTGTTTGCGAATTGGCGCAGCCAGTCGATCAAAGTCAAGTCAGAATTATTGAAGTACTTAGAGTTGTCTTTTGGAAAGTATGATTGAGATGTTGTAACACCCCAGTTGAAGCTTCCTTCAAAGTCAGTATCTTCACCAGTGATGATTTTGAAGAACGCAGTTGTCGCTCTTTCATCTCCAACGAAGGCAACTTTTTCTTTGGGATTGATACTGAAAGAAACATTGTTGATGATTGTTTGTCCATCTTCCACCTTAGTCAGGTTTTCAACGTTCAATATGATATTCCCGACTTCACGTTCCGCTTTGAATTCAATGAACGGATAACGACGAAGTGAAGGTTTGACATCAACCATTTCCAGGTTGTCCAGCAATTTCTTTCTTGAAGTTGCTTGTTTGGCTTTAGATGCGTTTGCCGAGAAACGGGCGATGAACGTTTCAAGTTCTTTCTTTTTAGCTTCCGCTTTTTTGTTTACTTCTTTAGCCTGAGCCAATTGCATTTGGCTGTATTCATACCAGAAATCATAGTTTCCGATGTAAAGTTGGATTTTAGAATAATCAATATCCGCAATATGCGTACATACCTTGTTAAGGAAATGACGGTCATGGGATACAACGATTACTGTGTTCTGGAAGTTTAGCAAATAGTTTTCCAACCAACGGATACTGTCTAAGTCCAAGTGGTTGGTCGGCTCATCCAATAACAGGATATCAGGGTTTCCAAATAAAGCCTGAGCCAAAAGAACTTTGACTTTTTGTCCACCTTCAAGATCCTTCATTTTCATATAATGGTATTCGCTGGTAATCCCCAAACCGTTAAGCAGGATTTCCGCATCAACTTCGGCATTCCATCCATCCATTTCAGCGAACTCACCTTCAAGTTCAGCCAGTTTGATACCATCTTCATCAGTAAAATCAGCTTTAGCATAAAGAACTTCTTTTTGTTCCATAATGTCGAACAGTTCTTTATTCCCCATGATAACTGTTTTTACAACTTCATATTCATCATAAGCGAAATGATCCTGTTTCAAGAATGAAAGACGTTTGTTTGGTTCGATGACTACATCACCTTTATTTGGTTCAATCTCACCAGATAATATTTTTAAGAACGTTGATTTACCTGCACCATTGGCACCGATAATCCCATAACAGTTCCCGGCAGTAAATTTAACCGAAACATTTTCAAACAAAGCACGATCACCATATCGTAATGTTATATTTTGTGTTGAAATCATTAATTATCTCCTCTAGTTTTTTATCTAGAGTATTATTACATAAATAATTGATAAAATCAAAGTAAATCCATCAATTATAACTATATTACTTCAGTAAAACGCTGTCATGGACACAAAAAAAGTATCCGTCCAGGAAAATCCCACCTAAAAACAGATACATAAAAAAAATTTCATCAATTATGGCGTAACGCTTTTTAAACACTCAGCGAATAAACAGCGATGGATTCAACCAAATTTCAAAAGCTCTTTTCACCTCCTTAAAAAGAGGAGAAAACCGATCCAATTATTTCAATATTTTTTCGCAAAAACGCTTTACATATCCCATATCACATGTTATTATTTATGGGCACTTGAAATTTGGCCCGTTGGAGAAACGGTTAACTCACATGCCTTTCACGCATGCATTCACGGGTTCGAATCCCGTACGGGTCACCAATTAAATAGGGGCGTAGTTCAATGGTAGAATACCGGTCTCCAAAACCGTTGATGCGGGTTCGACTCCTGCCGCCCCTGCCATCTTTATTTTTTACGTGTTGTCCAAATATTGTGTAATATTTGTACCGCAATTCGTTGAGATATATAGTTTTTATCTGCAACAAAATAAAAAATCCAATTAAGAAACAGCGTTTCTAGACTGGATTTGATTTATTATTATTATCCATGATATAATAACGATACAAAATTTGTATCTAAATTATATATAAATAAGCTATAAAATAGCATCAATAATTCAGTGATCTAGGCTTATAGATTGCTGTTTCAAGCACTTACTTTTGACGAAGTAAGTGTTTTTTCTTTTTACTTTGCTATTATATTATAGCACAATTTTAGAAATATTTAACTATATTTATGTAATCTTAAAAATTTATTAAGAATTCAACTCTATAAACAACAACACTATCGCTGCAAAAACAGTAATTTTATTTAACTTGCTCAACAAACTTACACGTATATAGTTTTCTAAGTGTAGCTTGTGAATGTTATAAATAATCATCAAGTTATTTTAAATAAGTGTATTTGTTAATCGTATGCGTCAAATAGAGCGGTGGGAGAATATTCGAGGGTAAGTGAAAAGGAATCCAGGGACAGTTTATTTCCGTCTTGGGATTCCTTTTTTTAGTTCTTTGATTTCCTTCGCTGTCAATTGACGCAGATATCTTGGCAGTTCTTTATTGTATGGTAGTAGTTTCCTGATTTCATCTTCATCACTAGAATCTATTCCCGGCAGCCTTTCCAGTACGTACTCCATGTACATGTACGGTGACAGCTTGTTTTCCTGGGCGCTTAACAGTATCGAATAGATTATCGCTGCGGCTTGCGCTCCTTTGGGGCTTGTATAGAATTTACATCGATTCCTTGATACGACAAACGGTCGTATAGCCCGTTCCGTGCTTGAATTGTCGAATGGAACTTTCGGGTTATTAAATACCTCGCCGAATTCCTTTTCGTGGTTCATCAGATATTTGATTGCCTTAAGCAAGGTTGGTTTCATATTAACTTCGGGCAACAGGATTATTTCTTTAAGGTACGCTAAAAACTTATCGTAGATTGGCTTTACGACATCATTTCGGCCCTTATGAATATATTGGAAATATTTATCCTGGTTCTTTGAGTATTTTCCCTTAGCAGCCTGTTCAATTTTGTTTTTTGCTTCGAATACTTTTTTGTAATAGCGATAGCAAGTGTATTCGTAACTTTGATTTTTATCGGTGCCTTTTGGCAGTACATCCAAGGCTTCCCGGAAATAGCGAAAGGCATGAACGTGGCAAAAACAGTTGGTGACATTATCAAGCGACTCGTAAGCACCATAGGCATCTGTTACCAGATAGTGGGAGTAATCACCGATGAAGTCTTCAACAACCCGTTTTGAACGACTAGGATCATAACGGTACAAGATAATTGGTTCGTCATACTGATTGCTCCGTAGAACCCAAAGATATGATTTGCTTTGCGCTGGTTTGCCGTCTTCCTTTAGAACCTGGGTGGTGGTTTCATCGCAGTGGATCACTTCCATGGACAACAAGTCTTTGTGCATGCACTCAAACAACAGGTTAAGATGAACCGATGCCTTGATCATCCAGTTGGCCATATTCTGTCTAGGGATGACGATGTCATTTTCAAGGAAACGTTTTTCCTGAGCAGCCAGTGGCAAACCCTTTAAATATTTCATGTCCATTATAGTTGCAATCAGTGATGGCGATGCAATGCTTCCTTTGATAACCGGTTGTCTTCCAGGAACTTTCTTGTAAGATGATTTACCTTCCAAGTTGTGTTCCTGACAAGCAACACATTCGTATACCGGTGTACGGTAAATATTCAATTCAACTTTGGCAGGAGTATAGACAAGTTCCTTTCTTTCATCGTACTTCTTTATTTTCATGGTTGTGCCACAAAGATCACAAATATCGAAACCATCAGGAGTTTCTTCTATAATTATATTGGTTTTGAGATGGTCATAATTGATGTGTTTTTCTTTAGGTATTCTAACTTTTCTTTTGTAACCTTTGATTTCCGTAGTTTCGAATTCTTCGGTTTCAGTAGCATTATCAAAATCAACACCGATTAGACTAAACAGATCAGGACCTTGGTTATATTCCTTAATATTGTTGCGTTGGGAGCTGTAGCGGGCGTTTTCCAATAATTTGATGTATTCGTTTTTCTGTTGTAGTTCAAGTTTGCGTTCTTTGATTTCAGCTGCCATTTTATCAATATCGGAAGTCAATTTCTTATTATCGGCAGATAAATTCTTCTTTTCTTTAATAAGTTTTTCTTTTGAAATACGGTCGGATTCGATTTTGGCATAGAGTTCCTGTTCACGTTGTTTGAACGCTTCGATAAGTTCTTCTTTTGTCATATCTTCCATCAATTTGATCACTTGAATCCACCTCTTTCCACTAGTGGCATTGTAGCATAAAAAGCCCTGAAAGTCTTGATTTCACGGCAATTTATAAAAGATGTGAATAACTTCAAAAGGCATAAGATAAACCCACAAATAAATGTGAATTAATCTTATGCGTAGGGGCTATATCATTACTGAAATGTCCTTGAATGCCCTTTTCTGTTCAATTGCCAATCCATCAAGCAACCAACTCAACTGACGGATGTCAACAACCATTGAAGTGATATCTTCATCACCCTTGGGCCAGAAGAACTTATCTTTATTAAGCAGCTTCTTGGAGTGGATGACAAATCCGTTCTTGTCGAACTCCAGCATCTTGATGCTTTTCTTGGATCTGTTGCAAAAGATGTACAGGTTATTGGCGGTGGGGTCAAGATACAGGCTGTGGGATACAATCGCGCTTAACCCGGCGTAGCTTTTCCTAAGATCAGTTGCCCCAGGAACCAAATAGATATTGTCGAAGTCTTCAAACCTAAGCTTCATTGATCATACCTATCAGTTTAGCCAGAGTTTCCAAGTCTGTCGAGTCGTCAACCGAAATAGTAGCCTTGCCAATATTGACATCGAACCCCTTGGAAACAACCTTACTGTTGCAATCAACAATATCCAGCCTGACAAGAGCTGTAGTAAATCCAGAATCCTTAACTTCATCTCTTGAGCGATTCAAATATGGCTTAGAATACTTGTGGTAGCAAAAAGCATTGTACGAAACATCGTTAGCCAAACACCAATTTTTAATGGTCAGATCACTATTGGCAGCCTCAGTAAATATCACCTGCCACTGATCATCAGAATAATTCAAATCATCACACCTCCAATTCGATGTGATAATCATACCATCAATGAACTCGACAACCTACCACCGCTCTATTTGACGCATACTGTTAATCTAAAAGTAATCAATTGGGGATGCGGCTGTTTTTTGGACCTCAAACGGACAAGCTCAGACCATTCTAATAATCATAACGCTCTTGAGAATTCATAAAAAGTACCTACTGTTATAAATTAAAATGATATTCTAACTCGAGGCACTCAATTTTAAACCGTGTATCTATTTGACGCTTACTTTCAATCACTGCAAGCAAGATATAATCATCAATTTGCTTCCATGCAAATTTAAGCATGATAAAAGTAGAAAGCCTGTTAAGACAATTATTTTCTTAGTAGTTTTTCTACTTTTATATTACAATTGCAATGCAATTATCGTCTTTTTAATCGTGATAACTACGATACGTAACACGAATAGCAAAAATAGCTGCAAAATTATCAATGTTTTATCAAATCTGCATCCTACTTTACAAACTTATTATTGACCTTTTCTAATAATTTTTCAAATCTATCCAACGTTCCAGAAGATAAATTTACATCCTGAATATGTTTAGCTAAATAATTAGCCGGACCATAGTGATTAAAATTTTTCCCTCCTCTAATTTTTTTGATCTGATCTAGGATGGGTTCATCTGGTTCCAAATCGGAGATTGATATGCTTTCACCGAAATTATTGTTATATAGATGCAAGTAATCATCCTTAGTAAATAAGTCCTCAACATCAGCAAAATCACTATCTATGAATTCATCATAAAACATAATTTTCTTATCTGATATGATTTTTCCTTTAACCAAATGTTGTAAACGCGCTTCAGCAGATTTATCACTAAACGTATCTAATAAGCAGACAACATTCAATTCATTGCCCCTCATTAAAGAAACAAAAGTTGCAACTTTATCAGCTCCACCTACTGGAACAACAGTAATTTTACCATCTAATCCAGACCTGCCCTTAGCCTCCAAAACTCCAGATATAATATTTATAAATGTCAAATCAGCAATCCCTTCAACAATAAGATTATTAGGTGAAACGAATAAATTTTGCGCTAAAGTGTATCCTAATGCGGCTTGAAGTGGAAACAGCGTGCTCGGATCTTTTTCTTGCAGGCTATCAGAAATATGAGTTCCATCAGACTTTTCAACTACAGTCCTAACTTTATCTAATTTTTCAGAATCAATCATAAAAGGTGAATGTGTTGTATAAATGATTTGATATTCAGAAGTAAGATCGTAAATAAACCTTAATAAATCATTCTGAGCCATGGCATGCAAGTTTAAGCCCGGTTCATCCAATAGTAAAATAAATGAACCTGAATCATCCTCTTGGATTTTTTTAAACCAAACTAAAAATGAGAAAAACCAATTAAATCCCTTACTTCTATTCTTCAATGGTAAAGATACCCTATTTCTATCATTCCAAACCCTTATATCAAGTATATGTTTGGTTACTTTTTGATTATTTGGCTTTGTGACTTCTTTTGTGTCTACATCAAACCTAATACTTAGATTTGAATTAGTATTCCAGTACTTAAAAAGCTCTGAGGTTATATTTTCTTGTGTAGCTTCTAGTTCAGCCTTAAAATCTTCAAAATCGTCCGATTTTAGAAGATTATCTAAGTCTATATCGGCAAGTTCTAATAGCGCTTTTGCCGTTTTATTAGATGGTTCTAAAGCATTATTCCTTTGAATATCTTCAAGTGGTATTCTAGAAGGCAAAGAATAGTAGTCATCATAATACATGAATTTGGGTATCCTTGGCTTTATATGAGAATTCCAAATATAGTAAATTATAGGATTTTCCCATTTACCTTCATTAGAAAAATATTTTTCTAGTGATGTCAGCATCGTTATCCCATTTTCATGCAAAAAACTCTTGAAAGAATTGATAGTAGTGCCAAAACTTTTTTTATCTTTTACTACTTCAAATTCTTTATAGATTTTTTCCAATTCACCATTTTCGAGATTAATACCACCTAATTTCAATTCCAAAAACTCTCTAACCGAAAATAACGGCTTTATCCCAAGTACAGTGAACGTATTATCGTATTTCGCAATATATTCAATATATTTACAATCAATCTTCAATCCAAGATCATCGCTTATTTGCGCAACTAAATCATCTGATAATTCATAAGACAAGAGTACAGCCACAGGTGCATCTGTATTTTTCTTAATTGATTTTACTTGTTTCCGTGGATAATCATGAGTTTTATTATATTTAAAAATATCGTCATCTTCAAAATAATTTGCTTTAGCTATCGCTTCTAGAACACTTGTTTTTCCTGATTCGTTCATCCCAACTAGAACCGTCACATCATCCTCTACCTTAAAATTTTGTTCAGTTTCAATGCATTTATACTTTTTTACTTTGACATTTAGCAACTTGATCATTTTATTACCCCTCATATTAAATATAAGCATTTTACAACACTCTATGTTGACATTATACACCTTTAAAGTATTTTTGGAAATATTAAACTGATCTACATAGTATACTTATTTTATTTTTTTACTCTGTAATAAGTTACAAAGATACTTTCGTCTATCAAATCAATATACTTATTAAAATTCAGAAGGTAAACCAAATATTATTGAAGAAATGTTAATATTTCTATAAGTATCTTCTCAAAAGATGAGCATCTTTATTATTTTTTTTAGGTTCAATATTACCTAAAATTCTCTTTTCAATTTCCGGTGTCCAGTAAATCTTTAAGTGATTTCTTGCACGCGTAATAGCCGTATAAAATATATTGTGAGTAATTAATTCATCTACTTCGTTAGTTATGACTATTTTTACAGAGTTATATTCAAGCCCCTGGGCCTTATGAATAGATACAGCATAAGCGACTTGAAAAGGCACTATAGACATTGAGGACCCAGAATCATCATCGTCAACACTCTTGTCTTTATTTACATAAAATCTAATAATTGAATTACCATTACTTGCGCTTTCCAATAACTCAAAATCCTGGCCAAATGCATCCATCCCATTTATTGCCTTATCTAACTCAATATCAAATTGTATACGTTCAGCATTGTTTTCACTCTTGATTATCTTAACGTCTTTAATACGACCTTTCATATTGTTATAAATTATTGGAGAAAAACGTTCAACGTCATTAAATAAAATTGGATCGCCCATCTTGTACTGCTGTATTCCCCAATGTACAGCTGTGTTAGGATTGTTTTCTTGCAAAAAAAGATTGATGTTATTAATTCCATATAATCCATCATAATTAAGACAAAGTATTATTTCGTCTATCTCATTTGCAACAAAAATAGAATCGTCTAACGTTGATGAATATCCTTGGCGAGTAATTATCTCTAAAATTCTATCATCCATTTTACGCACTCTATTCCACAAAACAAGTAATTTCTCACTATTACTTCTATAGGGCATAGTCAAATTCAAAACTGAATTTTTAGAGATAAAATATGGCGCTATGCTGAACCAATTGCCAAAACGTATTGACGATATTTGATACGAATCTCCAACTAGAACCAAAAGTTGGCATTTGCCCTTTTCCAAGACATTTTTCATATCCTTATTGTTTACAGTACTGCATTCATCTATCACTATCAAATCAAATTTAGTCACAGGTATTTGTTTATTTAAGAATTTTGCAATCGTCATAAACTCACAGTTGGATGCATTAACTCGACGTTTCAAATTATCGACAGCCGGGTGAGTCTGAGCTAAAAAAAGTTTTCTTTTATTTGAAAAAAAATGAGCTACATGATTAATAAAAGTCGATTTTCCAGTACCGGCAGCACCATATACAAGTGCGACACTGGATTTATCAAACATATGAACTAAAGCCTCTCTCTTCTCATCACAATCAACCCCATTATTTGGAGTATTTAACCACTCTAAAACTGAATTAGAATAATTTTGAACACCATTCTTAGCCATTTTTTTTAGTTTGCCGATAATAACACTCGTGTCATTCTTATAACCATTTATAAAAATATGACCATTCTCTATAACTAATTTGCTATTTTCAACATGACCGGACCACAGCTTAGAATTATATAACATCGCTAGATGCGAAACATCAGCAAATCCCTTAATATCTTTGATAGGTGTAAATAAAATCCCTTCCATTTCTGTATTGTTTCTCACCAATCTCGCCAGTAATTCATGTTGTCTATTTTGAGTCTCAATACACCCAAATAAATCCATAAGTTTAGGATTATGTCCTAAGAGAGAAGCGTTAAAAGGAATTTTATCAAACGGTATACACCCATTTTTCAGATGAAGTCCAGATAATAGATGGTTTTCACTGGGATGATATTGATTTTTTATCACTTTATTATTCATACAATAAAGTAAATATCTTATCACGTTACTTCCTGGACTATTTTTTTGCAATATTTGGCGACACACTTCTAAATCATCAAAGAACACAACATCTTTTGTATGTTGTGTTGCCCAATTTCTGACTCTTTGAAAATTTTCACACGGAAAATCAACTACCTCAAGCAAAGTTAACCCCGTATGAGACAAAAACATTGAAACTCCCTTTTGTTCTGAATATCTAGTTCTAGCAGGGTAACCTCTGATTAAACTTGTAAAATTTTTATACTCGCAATTTCTAATTGCAACCTCCCATCCTACAATAACTAAAATTGGCATACTTTTTCCAAAAATTTTAATACTATCCTCTACTATATTCAACCTTACTGAATAATTTTTTAATATATCTATACTTGTAAAAGCTATAGCCCGGTTAAATTTACTCGCGCAGTCATTTGCCGGAGCAAATGTGACCTCATAAAATATATTTTGCCCTACAAAAAAAGGTTTGATTTTTTGTATATAATATTTGTTTGGCAATTCTACATTTTGTAGTTGATAAGATTGAATTTTTTTAGCTATCTTATTATAATATTCTTGCAAGTTAGGATCTTTTTTTACAGGAAATTTCTCAATATTACCTAAGACATCAATATCATATTTTTCCTTAAGCAAACCTTTAATTCTTAAAAGGTACTCGTAATATTTTAGCATTAATCGTTCCGAATTTTCCTCATCAAGAGTGAAATGAGATGCAACAATTTGAAGATAATCATGAAACCTCCACAACACCTTTAATTCTCCTTTAATTTTCACGAAATTAATTGCACTACAAATATTATCATAACTGTCTTCTATATCTTGACCGTCAGCATAAAATTTAAGCATTATGTGTTCAACGAAGTTCCTTAATTGTGCCAAAATATCTTGAGATACCGCCCCTCTTGTACTATTTCCTATACCATCAATGTTGCGGCATATAACTTTATCAATATTGCGTATTTGTCCATCAATTTTTAGTTGTGTTTCACTTGGCATTTCTTACCCCCTGACAAAATCTTTATTAAAATATTCGGTATAATCAAATTAATGTAGTGATATTATCCCGAAATAATGTAAGTATTCAAAAGAGCTATACAATCCTCTAAAATCATCTGTTTCCCTTTGCACGATTGTGTGTTTTACATAACATCTCACAATTTGTAATGTCTGTTATACCTCCTCTGCTCCAAGCAGTTACGTGATCAGCGTCCATCTCTTTAATTTTCCAAATTCGTTTACTGTTATTATTTTTTCCCAAGGCGCATAGAGGACAATTTGATTCGCCTTTTAATTTAGCCTGTTCTGTCTGAGTTTCATATGCATTTTTCTTCGTCACTTCATTAAAAACTCTTATGTTTAAAAGTTTTGAATCTTTGCAACCGCCAAGAATAAATTCATAGATGCCTTTTTTATCAATGACATAATAATCTTTCAAATATGTTTTTACCATTTTTGAGACCGTCTGTTGATTATAAGAATTGCCATGATACTCCTCATATAATTTTCCCCACTCTAAACCTTTCATCGTATCTTCAACATCTACAAAAACACTAGATATCCAATCGATAACACTAGTGAAATATACTCTTAATTCGTCAATATTATTGTCATGTCGATGTTTGCTCATATAGGCATCAATGTTATCTTTACTAACCCATTTAATTGCTGTGCGCAAGTAATCTTGCCTAATTACATTACCAGAAATATAAGAACCCCATTTTTGAATATTTGCATTCTGGCTATTACTAAATTCTTCTTTTGCCAGTGTCACAAAAGGTCCAGAATGAATAGCATTTGACAGCTCCTGTTCGTTTAGAGGTATTCCTACAATATTGATTGTCTTAAACCATTCTTTAATTTCGCTTTCTGAACCCTCACATTCATAAATTGTAAGTTTGGTTTTCATTATTAGATCTCGCATGTCCCCAGCTAAACCACTAAAATATTGTGGTATTCCGTTTTCATTTTTTATTGCAAATTTACCAGATACAAATCTCCCAAAACTAGTGATCCTTTGCTGACCATCAAGTACTTCATATTTTTCCTCACCAACTTTTGTGAAGTATATCAGGCCCAAAGGATATCCCTTGAGTATTGACTCAATGACAGCAACATCCTTTTTTCCATCTGCGTAAATATAATTGCGTTGGTATTCTGGTTGAATAGTTAGTTTTCCTGATAGCCCAAAAAGACCTTTTCCTTCATACTCATTATAAACAAAACCCTTACAGATATCTTCAATTGAAATATCTGTTCTTAACACTGTTTTCATTACTAAATCTCCTTGCGTCTAATTAAAATTCGCTGATACACCTTTTTTCCATTAATAACTCCAGATGCATTCAAATCATAAGTACCTTTTCTTCCGAAAATCTCAAAATATCTTTGCCTACACTCCTGCGAACTGTATATTCGAGTCTTTAACCCGTATAGATCAAGGTTTTCACACATACCTAATATTTCAAATTGTTCCGGGCAATATTTACTCATAAATGTGATTGGAACTCCCATTATCCCTAAATAATCATATGGAATCGAATCCGTAAACGGTACCTCTATAGCATCATAATTCTCATATTTCATATAGCCACTATCCTTAATTTGTTTGTGTCTACTATATTTTAAATTATCATTCATTGACATAAGCTGTAAGGGCCTATGTCTTCTACCGTGTTCGATATTTGTAAACCACATTACGCCTGAAATACGAATAAACCCTTCTTTATGTTGAGATGCAACTGCAATATCCTCATATACAGATTTGAAATAACCAATGTTTCCTTTAAATCCATTACCTAGCCATAACTTATTGTCTTTTATTAAAGAAAAAATATCTTTGTACGTGATTGCATTTTGATTTCCGATAACTAAAAATTTCTTGTCTTCTTCAAAAATCCACTCAATAAATTCCCTAAAAAGTGAAAATGGAGGATTTGTGACAATTATGTCAGCTTCATTTCTGAGTTCAATTACTTCCTTGCTTCTGAAGTCACCATCCCCCTCCAAATAATTCCACTCCAAATCATCGATATCAACATTTCCAGATTCGTTTATATCGCGAGTAAGAGTAAAAATCTTTCCATTAGTCTTTGTTTTTGAACTATCATACTGAGGCGACTGTTCTTCAAATAAAGACAGCTGATAATTTCTCAGCTTTTTACTTTCTGTTGCATAGCTTGTACTTATTAGTTTTTTTAACCCAAATCTTTCAAAATTTTGAGCAAAAAATCTTGTAAATTCACTCCACTCGGGATCATCACAAGGTAAAAGCACTGTTTTCCCTTTGAATACTTCTTGGTCATATTCCAAATATGCATTAACCTCTCGTTGAATGTCTTCATATTGTGTATAAAATTCGTCTTTTTTTGCGTTTTTAGCATTTGATAATCTCTCATTTGCCATTGGTTCTAGCCCCTCTCTTACTTAATTTCAATCAATTCATCCCCTTAGTTATAACCATATTCTAAATTATTATGGCATAATTACACATGAATCTCAACACATGGGCAACAATATTCTCATAACTATACATAAAACATGTTAACTTCGTATAAAACAACTGTTTTTATATAGCTAATGAGCAAAAATATTTGCTTTTAATGTTCGAAAATACTACTTGGCACAGAGTAGAGCTCATACTCTCATTCCAGAAAAATACATTTCCCTACATAAATAAACTGGAAATCTTTCCGGTTGATAATAAAAACCATAACTCATTATCTAAATAAGTTTAAAACCCAACCAATTCAATATTCGAAATCTTCTTATTATATAAATTTATACAAATTATTTTAATATGAGTCAATATAAACTGTCTCTTGTCAACCATAATTACTAGTGGCCTTGCACCACCAATTTATATTCCATGCCCGGCACAAAAAAATGTAGCCAAGGGAATCCCCCTTGGCTACATTAGTCGGCCATCAAAAGATAACAAAATATACTCTATTCAACAAATTCGATTTTCGATATTTTCTTGTTGTTTAGATTTATCATAATTAATTTGATGTGCATTTGGATAAACTGTTTTTTGTCAGCCATTAACACCAAATTCTTGTATTCGTCCTTATTGATATTTAAATTAATGCCAACCAATTTATATTGTATCTCAAACAATTCCTCTTCAAGCATTGTCATCACATTAAAAGTATGCGTCAAATAGAGCGGTGGTAGGTTGTCGAGGTCATTGATGGTATGATTATCACATCGAATTGGAGGTGTGATGATTTGAATTATTCTGATGATCAGTGGCAGGTGATATTTACTGAGGCTGCCAATAGTGATCTGACCATTAAAAAATGGTGTTTGGCTAACGATGTTTCGTACAATGCTTTTTGCTACCACAAGTATTCTAAGCCATATTTGAATCGCTCAAGAGATGAAGTTAAGGATTCTGGATTTACTACAGCTCTTGTCAGGCTGGATATTGTTGATTGCAACAGTAAAGTTGTTTCCAAGGGGTTCGATGTCAATATTGGCAAGGCTACTATTTCGGTTGACGACTCGACAGACTTGGAAACTCTGGCTAAACTGATAGGTATGATCAATGAAGCTTAGGTTTGAAGACTTCGACAATATCTATTTGGTTCCTGGGGCAACTGATCTTAGGAAAAGCTACGCCGGGTTAAGCGCGATTGTATCCCACAGCCTGTATCTTGACCCCACCGCCAATAACCTGTACATCTTTTGCAACAGATCCAAGAAAAGCATCAAGATGCTGGAGTTCGACAAGAACGGATTTGTCATCCACTCCAAGAAGCTGCTTAATAAAGATAAGTTCTTCTGGCCCAAGGGTGATGAAGATATCACTTCAATGGTTGTTGACATCCGTCAGTTGAGTTGGTTGCTTGATGGATTGGCAATTGAACAGAAAAGGGCATTCAAGGACATTTCAGTAATGATATAGCCCCTACGCATAAGATTAATTCACATTTTTTTGTGGGTTTATCTTTTGCCTTTTGAAGTTATTCACATCTTTTATAAATTGCCGTGAAATCAAGACTTTCAGGGCTTTTTATGCTACAATGCCACTAGTGGAAAGAGGTGTATTCAAGTGATCAAATTGATGGAAGATATGACAAAAGAAGAACTTATCGAAGCGTTCAAACAACGTGAACAGGAACTCTATGCCAAAATCGAATCCGACCGTATTTCAAAAGAAAAACTTATTAAAGAAAAGAAGAATTTATCTGCCGATAATAAGAAATTGACTTCCGATATTGATAAAATGGCAGCTGAAATCAAAGAACGCAAACTTGAACTACAACAGAAAAACGAATACATCAAATTATTGGAAAACGCCCGCTACAGCTCCCAACGCAACAATATTAAGGAATATAACCAAGGTCCTGATCTGTTTAGTCTAATCGGTGTTGATTTTGATAATGCTACTGAAACCGAAGAATTCGAAACTACGGAAATCAAAGGTTACAAAAGAAAAGTTAGAATCCCCAAAGAAAAACATATCAATTATGACCATCTCAAAACCAATATAATTACAGAAGAAACTCCTGATGGTTTCGACGTTTGCGATCTTTGTGGTACAACTATGACAATCAAAAAATACGATGAAAGAAAAGAACTTGTCTATACACCCGCCAAAGTTGAATTGAATATTTACCGTACACCGGTATACGAATGTGTTGCTTGTCAGGAACACAACTTGGAAGGTAAATCATCGTACAAGAAAGTTCCTGGAAGACAACCGGTTATCAAGGGAAGCATTGCATCGCCATCACTGATTGCAACTATAATGGACATGAAATATTTAAAGGGTTTGCCACTGGCTGCTCAGGAAAAACGTTTCCTTGAAAATGACATCGTCATCCCTAGACAGAATATGGCCAACTGGATGATCAAGGCATCGGTTCATCTTAACCTGTTGTTTGAGTGCATGCACAAAGACTTGTTGTCCATGGAAGTGATCCACTGCGATGAAACCACCACCCAGGTTCTAAAGGAAGACGGCAAACCAGCGCAAAGCAAATCATATCTTTGGGTTCTACGGAGCAATCAGTATGACGAACCAATTATCTTGTACCGTTATGATCCTAGTCGTTCAAAACGGGTTGTTGAAGACTTCATCGGTGATTACTCCCACTATCTGGTAACAGACGCCTATGGTGCTTACGAGTCGCTTGATAATGTCACCAACTGTTTTTGCCACGTTCATGCCTTTCGCTATTTCCGGGAAGCCTTGGATGTACTGCCAAAAGGCACCGATAAAAATCAAAGTTACGAATACACTTGCTATCGCTATTACAAAAAAGTATTCGAAGCAAAAAACAAAATTGAACAGGCTGCTAAGGGAAAATACTCAAAGAACCAGGATAAATATTTCCAATATATTCATAAGGGCCGAAATGATGTCGTAAAGCCAATCTACGATAAGTTTTTAGCGTACCTTAAAGAAATAATCCTGTTGCCCGAAGTTAATATGAAACCAACCTTGCTTAAGGCAATCAAATATCTGATGAACCACGAAAAGGAATTCAGCGAGGTATTTAATAACCCGAAAGTTCCATTCGACAATTCAAGCACGGAACGGGCTATACGACCGTTTGTCGTATCAAGGAATCGATGTAAATTCTATACAAGCCCCAAAGGAGCGCAAGCCGCAGCGATAATCTATTCGATACTGTTAAGCGCCCAGGAAAACAAGCTGTCACCGTACATGTACATGGAGTACGTACTGGAAAGGCTGCCGGGAATCGATCCTACTGATGAAGAAGAAATTAGAAAACTACTACCCTACAATAAGGAACTGCCAACATACCTGCGTCAATTGACCACGAAGGAGATCAAGGGCCTCAAAAAAGGAATCCCAAGACGGTAACAAACTGTCCCCCGGATTCCTTTTCACTTACCCTCGAATATTCTCCCACCGCTCAATTTGACGCATACCATTAAAATACTTTGCCTCATTAAATTGACCCGACAAATATTTGTCTTTGACTCGTTTCATTTTCGATTTTACATTTTTGACACTTTTCATCAATAAATCTTTATATTCTTGTTTGTCATTATCGGAGTTTGTCAATATAGTTGACGCATTTTTTTGAATTAATTATGCGTAGATTTGGTTTGTTTGATATTTCTTTTTCTGGATCATGTTTTTTTCTTCATCGGTTGGATTCAGGGCAACCGTTGTTTGATATTCCCAGGTTTTAGTATTACCGCTCCATCTCTCAGGATGCTTCATTCTTGCAAGGGCGTAAACACTTTTGCGATTCTTCAATATCTCGATATCTTCGCCACGATGTCTGCTTCCTGGGGTTACATAATTGATGCCGCTATGGTAATGGACTTCATTGTACCAATGGACGAATTCACTAGTCCATTCTCGGGCATGTTCCAGTGATTCAAACCCGCTGGTTGGATACTTAGGAATGTATTTTAGCGTTTTGAACAGTGCTTCCGAATATGGATTGTCATTACTTACTCTCGGCCTTGAAAACGAGCTTTGCACACCTAATTTTTCAAGCGTTCCCAGGAATGATGATGCTTTCATTGGGCCACCATTATCTGAATGCAGCACAAGCGATCTGCCACTTATCTTTTCTTTTAACAGTGTCCTTTTTATAAGAGTTTGGGAATATTCGGCATTTTCCGTTTCCCACACTTCATGTCCGACAATCTTCCGGCTGAAAATATCCATTATCATGTATAACTTGTAATAAACTCCCCTAACATCCTTACGGTGCAACCAAGTAATATCCCAACTCCAAACCTCGTTGGGTGCTTTGGCAATATGTGTTGTCGGGACCTGCTTTTGAGGCTCCTTGCTTCTTCCACGATGTTTCAATTGTTTATTTTCCCTTAGAATGCGGTAAATGGTTGATTCTGAGCCAATATATTTACCTTCGTCAGCTAACTTAGGCACTATCGTTGATGGAGGCAGAGAATTGTATTTAGGAGAATTGACAGTGTCAATTACGACTTGGCGCTCATCATCGCTTAGCTTATTGGCCGGCACAGGTCTAATAGCTGTCGTTCGTTTGTCAGCCAACACATCTGTTTCATTGGTCCACCGTTCATATGTTCGTTTGGATATTCCAACCACTTTACACGCCGGAATCAATCGAGCACCATTTTCGTTGGCGTCTTTGATCAATGAAACGATTAGTTTACGCAATTTGAGAGAGGTTAATCTTCCTCTTCTTCGTCCCAAATTGCTTGGAGCTTTTTTTCAAGAACCAGTAGCGCAGCAGCTTCAGCCAAAGCCTTTTCTTTGCGCTTGAGTTCTTTTTCCAGCTCTTTACGTTTTCTTCGCTCCTTGTGCAATTCGGCCTTCGCAGAATCATCTTGACTGGAAACATTGAGAAATTCATTTTTCCACTTTGTCAGCTCATCAGGATAAATTCCTTTTTGCCGGCAATATTCTCCAAGTTCGTGTTCGTTCAACGAAGCGGATTCGACGATAAAGTGGAATCTTTCAGCCTTGCTGTAACGTTCCTTGATTTTGGAATTAACGGCACATTTTAGGTATCTACGCTTCCAGGAATAAAGAGTCGAAGTTTTGATTCCAGTTTCAGCAGCAATCTGAACAACAGTTTTGTTGAGTGGTGGCAATGTTTGATTGATCAATTTTATTTTTTCTTCAGTCGTATATGTTTTAGTCATTTCTTGGTCTCCTTGGATCGGTTTTTATAAGTATAATCCAAATCCCTCTATACGACAACTATCCTAACACATGGGGTTATGATGAATATGAACACTGAACAGATGTTTCTCTAGGGTGCTCTGACTCACCGACTTTTTACAACTATAACAAACGTAGTAATAATATTTTTTACCTTGATGATTGATCGAATGTGAGCATTTGGTCAAGCACCCACATTTTTCACAGAAAACCATTCCGTCAAAGAGGTAATTATCGTCTTTTTTGACTTCAATTTTTTTAAATGACCGATTTACGATCTCAAAAGTTTTCTTATCAATTATCGGCGGAATCAAGTCATCATACTCTTTGCCTTTGAACTTGTATATACCGATGTACTTGGTATTTTGGACGAGACGCAACACCGTATCTTTATTGGCTTTCAACTTGTCAGTTTCAAATCCCAAATAGCTAACAACATCTTTTATGTCATAGCCCTTTCTCATCATTTCAAATATTTTTATTACTATTTTGGAATCGTGCTCATCGATACAAACCATCTTGTCAGGACCGCGATAATATCCAAAAGGCGGTTTACCTCCTGCAGGATATCTACCACTATCAGCTATTGATACTAATGAATCATTAGTTCTCTCAATTACCCTTTCCCGCTCGTATTGATTTGTTAGTATTTTGATATTTGTACTGAATCTATTAGCTGCTGTTTCAATATCAATATCATCGTAGATACATTTAATTACAACTCCATATTTACGAGCTATTCTCATAAAAGAATTACTATCAAAAAGATCCCTGCTAATTCGAGATAGATCGTATGCGAGTAAAACACTGATTTTGCCGCTTTTCATGTCATCAATTAACTCCACCATTTTGGGACGTTGCAACGATGATCCTGAAAATCCATCATCAACGTAAAATACAATATCATCATTTTTTCCTAATATTTCAATCATGTGTGCGTGCTTTGCAATTAAATTCTTTTGCATTTCTATACTGACGCCTTCATCTGCTTGTCTTTGGGTCGAGACCCGAACATATCCTGCTATCATTATATCACTCCTCATAAAATATTCTGTTACCTAAAAAATCAGTCGCTTTCACATAATATACAAAATGAGAAAAAAATAAAAGAGGATTCTCAAATCTTTATAGATTCTTTAGATTCTCCTTAGATTTCCTTATATATTTGTATAATGTCGACTTACTGACACCAGTTACAGAAAGAATTTCCTCAATAGAAAAACTATTTGAAAAATACATTTTCATTGCAGTTTCAATCGTCTTATCTTCTATGGGTTTTCTTCCACCAACCCGTCCCCTTTTCCTGGCGGCCTCCAATCCGGACTTTGTTCTTTCAGATATAACATCCCTTTCCATTTGAGCCATTGCACAAAATAAATGAAATGCAAATTTACCAGCTGGTGTCGCCGTATCAAAGTTCTCACGTAGGCTCACTAACTTGATTTCTTTCCTCTCAAAATCTTCCGCTAGATCCAACAGTTGCTTGATTGTCCTCCCCAATCTATCCAATCTCCAAATAACTAGTGTATCGCCTGCTCTTAGTTTAATTAATAGCTCATTCAATTTTTCACGGTCAATTTTCTTTCCTGATATTTTCTCCTCAAATATCTCATCAACCCCATAATTACTTAGCGCATCTATTTGTAAATCTAGATTCTGATCGTCAGTGCTGACTCTAGCATATCCAAATATCATAATTACCTCCCAACTCTGTTCTAAAAACGTATTCTAGTTTTCGATTTTGCACTTTGATAAAAACACCAATTAAAGCACTCTAATATCGTCTAAATCCTCACTCACACCACTAATTGCGACACCGTGCAAAAAACGGCCGTTTTCTGCACTAGGTTAGTCTTTGTCAGCAGTCGATTTCATGCTTTCAATTTTTTGTTTCTTTGCTTCGCGGTACTTTGCCCGAATCTTATATTTCAGTATACTTATTTTCCTGCACTGCCGATCAAAATCATCTACATCAATCTTACTCAGTACAAAGTGATAAAGCCGCTCCTTTTTAATCAGCTCTGTTCCTTCAAATATCTCCTCCACTCTTCCTACCCTAAAATTTTCATCACTATGTTTTTTATGTGGTTGTCCGGTTTCAACTACCACATACTCACCAACTTCAACTTCTATAGGACAAATAAATGTAATCAAAGGTTGAGTCAATCTAATTTTTTTATTGGTCCCATTTCTAAATCTTACTTTTACTGCATTCATAGTAAGCCCCTTTCAATAGTTATGTATTTTTCATCATTTAATCTTGAATTTTTTATTACCTCCGTTTTTTGACTTTATAATCGTGTTATTTTTCTTCGTTCTCATGCGTGACAATTGATCTATCTTTTGATAACTATCAAATAGTTTAGCTCTGATTTTAGTTGTATTGATGCATCTTCTATCAAAATTTTTTTCTGATAATCTAGCAACAACATAGCGATATGGTTTAACCTGGCTTTTATCTGAAATCAGTTCTTCAAAATCAACCTCTTTAAGAGCTAATATTTTGGCAACCCTAAAATTTTCGTTATGATACTCCTTATTTCCTTGCTTAGTGTCTACTAAAACATAGTCCCCGATGTCCACTTCTAAATCTTCCGGACATAAAAACCGATAGGTATTTTGGTGCTCAATTTTTTTAGAAATTCCATTTTTTATCTTTACATCAGCTATTTTCATTTACTTACCTCAAATTATTAAGGGATAAACTTTGAAAATAGTTTATCCCTTTAACTCTTCATCTAAATATTCATTTAAGTCATTTTCCATTCCACATTACTAAAGAACCTTTAAAAGAACGTATTTCGAACTTTAATTAAATGAAAAACCAAGGACAAAATCCTTGGTTTTTCAAAGTTCAGACTTATACTATTTTACTTTCTTCACCCAACAGGCGATGTGGCCATTTTCTATTGGATGACTTGTAATATACTTCATTTCTTTTAAATGCTCTACTAATTTTTCATTATAAGCATTTAGAGTCAAAATCACCTTTCTACTTCTTTCTCTAAATGTTAATTTTTTATACTCATCATCCAATTCACTAAAACATATTGATAATGCGTCATTATCCAAAATTTGAATTTGATTAATTAATAGCTCATATCGGTCTTTAACTTCCAAAACCTCCCATGCATTATTAAACATATCAATATCTATTTGGATTTTCGTATTTCTCAAAAACAAAGCAATTTTTGTATTATAGTCTTGAATCGAACTAATTTTTATAAATTCTATTTTTTCTTTTTCAGATAACTTAACTGATTCAACTATTTTCGTAATATCTTCTATGCTAATAACGTAACCAGTTGTGGTGTCCAAAACTTTGACCTTGTTTAGGATAAGACCATAAGTATAAAGATCCGAATGTTCTTTATTAAGTTGTTTTGCAAATTCTTCATCAAATTCGAAATAATTTGATTCCAATAGTATAATCATGTGATCACGATTAATTTTTGACAAAGAAATTATATTTCCGATTCGAGGCAATATAGCAATATATTTTTCATATATTGATAATTCCAAATTTGATGTTAAAATATCTTTTAATAATTCTTCATCAATATCTTCTGGAATTTTCATTTCAATTAAATCATCTACTTTATTAGCCAAATAGGTGTCCATGATATCATCGAACCCAAAATTATTCCAATATTCTATCAAATTTTCATACGAAGCAGCCAGCTTATTTAGAGTAATCCATAGACTCCAAACCAGTTTAAGTGGATTCCTTTTATCTTCATTAAGATATGGAAAATCACATTTAGTCAAATAATCCAACATTACACTTTCCTTTTCAACAAGACCAAGCGCAATAGTTACATCTTCAGCTTTTCTAATTAGTTCAAGTGTACATTCAATACTTTCATCATTATTAGTCGAAATTCCGAGTACTATATCTTTGATATACCCATGAACATCTTCTTCTATTAAATCCAATAATGGGTGACATTCTAATCGATTTATTGTAGAAAAATTACTTAAAAATAAATATTCTAATTCATTAGGGTATTTAATCTCAAAAACCTTTTCAATCATGGCCATATTGAGAACAAAATGTTTATTTTCGTAAATCCAATCAAATAAATCGATTTCATAATTGCCAACAGTTATATCGCTAAATCTTATGTCGAGTTTTTGAATAATAGTGGTAATTTTGTCTTTTGGAACATAACGCATAGTAATGAGTATATCTTTTTGCTCTTCAAAATATTTTTTTAATACTCCTGTTTGATTCATTTCTACAATCTTGTCAGTATCAGAATAATTGCATATTAATTCCAAATACCGACTCTTTCGCTCACTTGTAAATGTGTTGTTATTGTAGATAAAGTTCCACATATTTGGCCACATACTACTTAATATGTGAACGAATTTCTCCAAATCTTTTGAAATCTTAATATATTCATCGATAAACGCTAAAGATATTTCATGTTCATCAGATAGTTGAGTAATAAATAAATCCAATTTTTCCGCATGCTGCATATTTCGCAGCAAGAAATCTAATAAATCGAAATTATATATTTCTTTTTGCTCAAATTCATAAACTTGCAGTCTCTTGATAACTTGATCTACGTTAATTAGTGAATAGTTAAAATCCAACGCTTCAAGATTTCTTATACTTAAAATAAAGTTCATTTCTCCTTGAGTTATACTGTTTGCATAGAAATAGTTAATATAGTTGTAATACTCCTCATCAATAAACCCACTTCTAATCAAGAAGGTCAATAATTTATTCTCTCTTATTTCTTCAGGTAATACATATTCTATTCCATAATCAACAATTAGTTCTTTAATAGATTTACTAGAAAGTCTATGAATCTCGTTCGCAAAATCTTCAATCTTATATTTAAGTTTCTCCTTTTCATAAGCTGATTTACTTTTTATTTCTTTACATCGGATAATATAATTGTCAAGTTCTTCCAAATCGCTTGCCGAACCAAAATTATAAGACAGCGGATTATTATGTACTGAACCCCAGTAGTGAACATTATTAACCAACCTCAAGTTATCAATGTCATATGTATCATTTAGTATATATTCATGACTATACCATCTACCTGAAATATGAGCTTCTTTAAACATACCTTTATTTCCAGTTAAAAAATATAACATAGATATTTTGACTTCCCTCATATTGTTTAGAACATCATTATCGATTCGTTCCAATAGATCCAGACATCTGTCTCGAGAAGACTCGAGCTGTATTCTTTGTTTACTTATGATTAATCTCTTTACTTCGAAAGCCTTTTTAACTATACCTTCATCATTTTGCAAATCTGAAAAGTCTTTCGGGAATAAATTTTTAAATAGAATTAGTGAAAACAGCTGAATATCTTTTAACTTTAAAGTGTACGTACCTTGCAACGACTTTTTGTATGTTACAAACTCGTTGTAAATATTGGTCAACAATCGCATATCATTAATATATGGCGAAACCATATCAATATAGCTTTCATCTATTTCAATATCATCATATTTATCATTATCCTTGTCTAGCCGTTTTAATAATAATTCTTTTGAATTAGTAGAACTAATAACCGGGATAATTGGTATAATATATTCAAAAAATTTAGTTCTATCTGTATCATTAAATAAATCGTCTCGTACAGCATAAACGAACACAACTCTATTTTTGATATTCTCATATTGGTTCAAAATAGTATTTATCTCTCTTAACTTAATGAATATATTTTGATTTTTGAATCGGTCCAAATCTTCAATAAACATTACATTATAACCAGTGGATTCAAAGAAATAAACAACCTCATCCATATTTTTATGAAATATCGTGTTCTCATCACTGCTATCTAATGTTGCTCCGGCTTTATCACTAAATTTTATTTCTTTTATTGAAATTCGAGAGACTACCATTAATACAATTTTTTCTATCAAATAAACCACAATTACAAGGTAAGCGTCAAATAGATGACACGTTTTAAAATTTAGTGCCTCGGGTTATAATTTCGTTGTAAGTTATAACAGGAGGTACTTTTTATGAATGCTCAAGAGCGTTATGATTATTGGAATGGTCTAGTTAAAAATTGGCGGATTTCCGGGAAATCCATTAGCCGTTGGTGCATGGAAAATGGGATCAACAAGAATTCGTTTTATAAATGGCGTAAGATCATTGATACTGATGAACTCAGCCAACCGGTTAAGTCTGATGGCCGTTTCTTCGCCCCGGTATTGATTGACAATCCCACCAGGAAGATTACAATCACTGTCAACGATGTGGAACTGACATTTGATGAGTCTCTGCTTTGTAAAGTGATTGGGGCTATCAAATGATTATCAACACTGATGATGTCAAACATATTTATCTTGCCACTGGACATGTCGACATGCGCAAGTCAATCGATGGTTTGTCTTTGATAGTGGCCATGGAGTTTGATTTGGATGTGATGAACGGCAGCTTGTTCATTTTTGTCAACCGGGCTCGCAACAGGATGAAGATTCTTTATTACGAAAATGGTGGGTTTTGGCTGTTTCTCAAACGGCTTGAAAGCGGAAAGTTCAAGGTTCGTGAAGATGAGAATTCAAACACCAGAGTCATTGATGAAAGACAGTTTCGCTGGTTGCTCGAGGGCCTTGAAATCGATCAAAAATATGCATTTAAAAACATGGAAAATCGGCTTATTATCTAGTAACTTGGCCGATTTTTTGGTATAATCTAGATATGAAAAATACCGTTAATATCAAGAAAATGTCACGTGAGGAATTAGAAAAATCCTACATGGCTTTACATACAAAAGTAGAACAATTATCTCAAGAGAACAGCTGGTACAAGGAACAGGTCAGACTGCAGCAGAAGAAATTGTTTGGTCAATCGTCTGAAAAAGTTCATGTTGATCAGTTGTCTTTGTTTGATGAGATTGAATTTGAATCAACACCGATCAATGATGAATCAAATATCACCGAAGTAAAATCTCATAAGCGCAAAAAGAAATCAAGAATTATGGATTTGGATTCCTTGAAGAACACTACGATTGATTATGTTTTGAGTGCTGATGAAAAGGTTTGTCCTAAATGCAATCATGAATTGCATGAGATGTCGAAAAAAGTTCGCAAAGAACTTATTTTCGTTCCTGCCAAAGTGGAAGTGATTAATCATGTCGAACACATCTACAGCTGCCGCAATTGCGAGAAGAACGACATCGAAGCAACCATTATCAAAGCTAATGGACCAACGCCATTGATCAGCGGTAGCATTGCTTCAGCTTCACTGGTGGCAAATATCATCAATGACAAGTATGTCAAATCGTTGCCGTTATACCGTCAGGAAGTTTCCTATCAAAGAATGAGGATCAATCTGAATCGTCAGAACATGTCAAACTGGCTGATCAGGGTATCAAATAACTACTTCAAACCATTGATTGACTACATGTATAAACAGCTGATGAAGGCCCAGTATATCAATGCCGATGAGACCAGCGTCCAAGTGCTACATGAACCAGGTAAAGCGGCATCATCGAAATCATACATGTGGGTCTATATGACTGGCAGAAGCGAAGCCAATCAATACGTACTGTTTAACTACGAGCCAAGCCGCGCCCATAAGCACGCCGTTAATTACCTTGAAGATTTCAAAGGAGTTTTGATATCAGACGGTTACCAGGCATATGACAAAGTCGAAGGTGTAACTCAGGCAGGTTGTTGGGCTCATGCTAGAAGGAAATTCAAAGAAGCTTTGGATCTGGTTCCTAAAAATGTCAATCTTGAGTCTACCGAGACATATAAATGTTTCGCAATGATCAACGAGCTGTTCGCCATAGAGAGAAAGCACAAAGATTGCGATTATGACAAACTGACCAAAATTCGGCAGGAAAAGTCATTGAAGAAAGTGAATGAATTCTTCAAAAAAATCCATGAACTTAAAAAGGTTGCTCTACCTAAATCTCATTTAGGCGAAGCAATCAACTATGCTTACAATCAAGAATCAAAGTTGAGAACATATATTAGTGATGGGAGAATAGATATCAGCAACAATGCAGCTGAAAACATCATCAGACCGTTCACTGTCGGCCGCAAGAATTGGCTGTTTATGAATACAGTTAAAGGTGCCAATAGCAGTTCCTACATTTACAGCTTGGTTGAGTCAGCCAAAATGAACAATCTCAAACCATATGATTATTTCCAGTATATCCTAGACCGTTTGCCGGATCTGGATATAACTGATGAAAAATCATTGGAAACAGTAATGCCGTGGGCAAAACTGCCAAAAGAACTGTATATCACTAAAAAATCATAGAAATATGATCTTTTAGTGCATCAACGTAAATATCCAACTGAGCCCATTATACACTGGGGCTCTTTTCATTTGTAGGTGCCTTCTATTTGACGCTTACATTACAAGAAGTAATAATGCAAGTATGAATATATTTAAGCCATCTATACCAAAATTATTTTGCGCATTTTTTAAAAAACCTAAAAAAGTCATTTTAGCATTTTCAAATGCATAGAAACTTAAAAGAAAACAGACAATCATAAACAATAAAATTTTCAAAAATAATAATTCTTTATTTATTACTTGTAGCTTTCTATATCTGCTTTGAGGAATTTCATTTTTATCAACTTTGTAAAACAATTGCCTTAAAATTCCATTAATCAATTCATCATCTAAGTTGTCAGTGGTGCTCTCGTATTTAAGTTGTTTCGTAGTTGGAGCTTCATTTGTCAAATTTCCTGCGACTTGCAGTAAGCTGGCGTCCTCACTACCTTTATTGTTTCCCCCATTAACGAATTCTGATTCATCAAAATTCGCTAGTGAAATTTTGATGAATTTTAATTCTGGGTGTATATCTATGTAGGAATTTATCAAACTACTTTTACCTGAACCATAAGGACCCGTAATTGCTATGTTCAATATTTTAGGATTATTGAGAGCCCAGTTAAGCCCCTTAATATATTCTTGAATAGACTTAGAGTACTCTGGATCTTCATTAGTACTATCAATAGGGGCCAAATCAACATATCTATCGGATACTTCGTCCAACTCTGTAATTACTATTTTGCCTTTTCTCCCAATGTTTTTAATTTTCCTCATAGCAAAATAAAATTTGCGCTTTAAACATTTCATATGATTATATCTCCATTTACTTTCCAAACAAACACCAATGAACTAATACTCGTATTTGTTACATTGTATCAAACTAATGTTGATATTTCTACATATATCCCGATAAAATAGCTGCATTTTATTATTACTATTTGCTAAAATAGATTTTTAACTACCTTAAACAATATATCTATGAATCCAGGTTGAATTTCCTATATATTTTATGTAGTTTTCTACGAAATCTTATAATGGTTCTACATCTTTCCTCAAAATCATCAACAGCAAGTTTGCAGACAACATACCTATAAGGTTTCTTATCTCTTACAAGTTTTTGATTATCTTCAATTATTTTCTCAATTTTAGCAATCCTAAAATTTTCATTATTGTTGTTTCTTATCTCTTACAAGTTTTTGATTATCTTCAATTATTTTCTCAATTTTAGCAATCCTAAAATTTTCATTATTGTTGTATTTTTTACCTTGTTTAGTTTCTAAAAGAACATATTCTCCTACCTCTACATTTTGTAATGGACAAATAAATATGTATGTCTGCATTGAATCCTTTATTTTCCCGTTAACTCCATTTTTAAACTTAACTTCGAGAAGTTTCATAACATCTCCTTTTCATAAAATTCAATTACAGTTGGTTCCCGGTTAGCTAATTAAGAATTATAATAGACTAACAATTATATTATTCAAAAACAACTTGAAATCCTTCCCCGGTTGGCATCACACTATAACCATTCACCAGAGACTTGTTAAATATTACTTTAGCATATAATATTGCCTCATTATATATATCAACACTGTTACCTTCGAAGTACTTATCGTATTGGCTAGGATTATAATCAGTGTTATTTGATTTAGATCCTCCACCCCCACTTTCATCTTCTTCAATATTTTTGCTTTCATTTTCATTATCACCATTTAGACTTATTTCAGGAGTGGTGGTGTTTTGTACTTCGTCCTTTCGTTGTTCATTAATATGGACTATCAACTCTTCAAGAGTTTCATTACCTGCAGCATCATCAACTTCATAACTAACTAAATAATCTCCAGATTTGGAAGTATTAACCTCTTCATCGATTTGAACTTTTTGCTGTATATCACCATCGATATTGTCAGTTGCCTTAACCAAATAATCTGCTGCATTAAAATTACTTCCATATTCCAATATAACATTTGTATTTGACAACTGGATTACCGGTTCGATGTCATCTAAGACATTAACATTGAGTGTCTTAATCTCGTCTTTAACCCCATTGCTAATCTCGTATTGAAGATCATATTCCCCTACAGTATTAAAACTGTATTTTGGTAGAGTCAATTCGAAATCATCGGCATATTCCTTCACATATGAAATACTGTCAAAGCTTGAGATTTCCGACAAACCAATCTTTACCGTATTTGTCGTTAGCTCCAAATACGGAGTTCCCAAATATTTTAAGATAATTTCCTTATTAGCATAAAAAACTAGTGCAGCTGAAGAAATCATTATTAGAAAGACGGCCAAAGTGATCATTCTTTTTTGTCGTTTAGAATTGAGTTTCTCTTTTTCCAATTCAAAAATCTTCAATTCATCAAATAGCTTCAGCCTGGTTTTCTCCATAGCCTTATATGGTATGTCCGGATCCAAAATCAACGAGGGATCGACACCCTTGATTTTACAAAGGAGTATCTGCTCCATCTGAAGGTAGTCATAGCTGGTATTGGCGTAATCACTGACATCAAGGCCCAAAGCCAGTCCTTTTCGAATCATATTCCTTTGTTGAGGTGTGAAGGCATGGTCTTTGTACTTTCCTAAATCAACATTTCCTTCATTCATATTTAACCGCCTAATTTCTATATTTCTTCCTCATTTAAATATTGGTTATCGACACCTTTTTCATATTGGACTTGGCTCATTGATTCACTTGGTTCCTCCTTTCTTATAAAAGTGGCTGCAAATAACTTGGACCTAGTCACTTCATCCAGCTTACTAAGATAATCGATTGCCATTCCATCGTCAAACTTTGCTTCTTCAACCTCAGGAATAAACTGATCAATCAATTTATCATCGTTTTCAATAAGAATTCCTAATATCTTACTTGCCAGTTTTTTTCCGCTGTATTCATTGTCCTTGTGACTTTTAAGTTCCCTATTTTTCTCTATTAACTTGATATTCTCTTGATTGGCCAATTCAATTTCTTTGCTTTTTTCAAAAAGCTGATTCTTTAATGCTATTATTTCTTGATCATCAGCACAATTGCCAGAAAACCACGTTCCTTTCATTTTGGCTTGATCATGGTCTTTGTATCTCCATTCACCCAGGTCACAATCTGCGAATACCGAATAATTAAAAATAGATTCCCTTGATACTTCCACATTTTCAAACTTAACTTTATTAAAGACACACTTGATAAATGAAGTGGATAACCCAGTATTTTCAAAATTGCATTCAGTTAAATAACATTTGGTTAGTGCTTTGCATTTGAAATGGCAATCTAAAAAAGTACAACGGTTTAGGTCAAGTCGAAGATCAATCGCATAATCATGTCCGAATTCCTGGGCATCATTAAAAACGACATTTTCGAATCTACAATCAATGAAATTCATCAGAATCATGTCCTGGATCTCAATAGTCTCATCCTTAAACAACTTGTCCTTTATGATAGTTGGTGACAATTGCATTAAAGTTATCGGTTTGGTCGTATCCACCACTTCGCTTAATCCGACTTGGTCCTTGGCTTTTACTGCCACCATTGAGTTAGTATTGCATTTGTTGAAACTTTTGCTATCATCAACGATTCCCGCATCGCGATAATTGGTTTTTAGCCACTTGACATCCTCCAGCGAAGATGAAGTCATTTTACACTCCGTGAAGGTACAATCAATAAAGACGGCATTATCCAATTGCATATTGGTGAATTTTACATCTTTGAAACTGCACATGAAGAACTTGGCATTTCGAAGATCTGAATCGATGAAGTTCGAATCACTAAACTCGCAGTTGACAAATAAGGCATCTTCACAGTTTAACTTTCTAAATCCGCCGCCGACAATGCAACACTCCTTTAATTTCAACAAGCTTCGCTCTTTACCGCTTAAACTGTAATCTATGACTTTACTCTGCAAATCAACATACTTCTGATTGGTGATGCTCTTATCTTGAATTGACTCCAGGACCTCAATATCAAGTTTGATCATTTCTCTTTTAATAATTCCATAATCCTTGTACAATTCATCAATCAGTTTTTTTTCTTCCTGACTGGAAATTTCATTAATCATTTCTTATCTCCTTCGCTCGTGTTTTTGTCGAGCCTTTTATCCTGTTGGGGGTCAGCATCGCTTTGAAGTTAACGAATCTAACATCCTGCTTAGGCACTGCATCAAAATCGCTATTCGTTTGTGAATCATAAAAAACGAATTCATCATAACCCAATAGCTTGGTGTAGTATGGGTGCCTTCTTTGAAATAGAAACAATGCCTCACCTTGTTGAAAATGCTTCAAGCGATCAACCGTAAAACAAGGTGTCAACTCCCATGCCTTTTTATCCTTGTTATAATTCCATTGCTTTCCAGCCAATTCACTGACTTCCTTGAGCGTTTCATTGGCACCACTCAAAAGATAAGCCGTGAGCATTACGTTGCCCTTTATCGTGGTTGCCACATCTTTACCATACTTTTCATTGAGCTGCTGCAAATCCTGAACAATCATGGTAATCCTGATACCTCTTGATCTGGCCGCCGTGAGCATCGTGTCTACATCCTTCAATGCAGGCATGTTTCCGAACTCATCCAGAATGAAATTCATTGGAATCTTCAATCTCAGATTGTCGCTTTTTCTGGCGCATCTGATCAATGCCTCATATGCCTGTTTGACAAACATTGTTGCCAAAGAATGGTACGTCTTTTTCTCATCGTGAATCACTAAAAATATCGCAGTCTTTTTATCTCCAAGACTATTAAAATCAACATGATTGTTGGCCAGAATTCTTTCGATTCCTTCGTTTTGAGTTACCGGAGCGATCTTATCTTGGAAGGTGGTGTCGAACGACGACTTGGTGCTATCCTGTGAAACCAGATAGCCTTCCAATACCTTGACTGAAGTATCTTCAGGATTTCGATGCTTGATCATGTACGCTCTTAGATGATTAGAATCCGATTCAATCAGTCTCTTGATATTTGAGAAGTTCAAATTATTGCGAAGTTTAACATCTTCAAGAATGAAGCAGGCCGCTCCAACCACCATATTTCTGGCCGTATTGGACCATATCGGATCCTTCGAATTTGGCTCCAAACACAATGTGTTTGCCACGTCATATAGAAGCTCGACTGCTTTTGAATAGTCCGGACGCTTTGGTTCTTTGGCAATGATCTCATCAGGCAAATCCAATCCCAGGGAATCATATTTCGCTATCAACAATTCCATATCTTCATTAAACTTCTTTAAATTGTCATTGAAATATTCTTCTGCTTTTATCCATTCATTTTTAGCTTGTTCCAACGGATTCCAGCCCGAACTGTATTCAGGATTCACAAAATTCAGGATGATAACCTCATATCCAGATTGTTTGAGCTTGTCTTTGGTTGCTAAAGCAAGTTCACCTTTAGGGTCATTGACAAGAATGTTCTCGCCAGCCAAACGGCACAACTCAATATATTGGAGGACCAACGACCAAGATTTACCTGATCCCGAAGTCCCAATTATCAATGAATGTTCGTCACCACCATTAACCCAGGCTTCATTCTTATATGTGATCACCGGTAACCCGGCTCGTTTATAGGTCTCTTTGCCATTAATTGAATATTTCTTCGATATCGGATGTTTATGATTGAAGTTTGACAAAATAAATATCTTCTTGGAATTATCCACCTTCATAGTAGACTTCAACCATTTTTCCAGTTCAATCATTCTCCTGTAGATATTGTTAGAACAAAATACATCCCATCGATCATGAATAGTGAATATGATTTTCTCCTTATCAAACCTGATTCTAAGCAGATATCGCTTAGTCTCCTTCATTGTCGCACTATGACTAGCTCGTTTTAAATCAGCCTTGGATAATTTGTTTTTAGCTTTTGATTTACGATTGAAAAATTGGACATAGACGATATTGCTCCATACAATAACAGCTATTAGGCTTAGGATATAAAAATAGTTGTTTTGATTATTGAAGAAAAGCAAATTGAAATCGAATGTCCATTCCAGGATCCCGAAGTACGCCACATTGACAATATTGATTCCAATAAGATAAACGAATAGAAATACTACAACAAAACCGATTGTTACATTTAATATTTTTTGCACTTAATCACCTCCAAATAGCGGTGGCAATATTGCCACACCTTCACAATCGAAAATAAATGTTACCAGGTGGCAGAATTGCCACCTTCATTTTTGGATACTGTCATAAATATCGTTGGCTTTTTGCCACTCATCCATTTCTCGTTGAATTTGAAAATTGCAGAAATCCAGATATCGTTGCGTTATCTTTTTGGCATGACGATTTCCAAACGGTTTTTTCAAGTCTCTTCTTTTTCCTTTGGGGCTGTGTTTCCCACCGGGCTTTACCCTTTTGGCTATTACCTTTGTCTTGTGTTTTTTGAGAATCAGATTGGCAATTCGTTCATGCAACCTCCTTTGCTCAGCACTGACAATGGTATTTACATCGCCTCTGTTGTTATTGCTGGAATAGTAGTCATCCATATTTGAAGCTAAGACTTCAATAGTATTGTAGTAACTCGTTAGTTGGCGTTTGATTTTAGGATCTTTCAATACCTCATCAACAACCATGGCGATTTGTTTTCTAAACGGCTTCATATGCACCGAGTTATACTGCAGCCTCCCTGTGTCCGGCAATATCTTGTATAGCTCACTAACCGACCTGATTGGCTTGGCCAAAACATCACGATCAATTACCTCCAACAAGTCATTGAACCGGATATCTTTGTTCTCGAAAAATTCCTCGCTGCTCATCTTAGTGTGCTCTTCTAGTCTTGCTCGCAAATCAAGATTCTTGGCAAACTCGATTTTGACTTTTTTTAATTCGTTCTTCCTAAGTTTTCCTTTGATCCTGGTTTTTTCCTTTTCCATGAAATTGATATGGACATGAGGATGAGTGGTATCCTTGTGATAGTTGCCCCACCACAACATGTTATCGCCATCAAAACCCATTTGTTTGAAAATACCGTTCATGGTACTTGATACATACTCCTTATAATCATCGACATTCTTCAACCCGAATTTATAGGCGGTGTCGAAACTATCAATCGAAAAAATAATTTCCCACCATAAATCACCAGGATTGCTGAATGCATCCAACAGTTCATTTCTAAACTGTTTTTCATTTTCATCATTTAGCCAACCAATGGAACTGAAGGTACTTTCCTCCTTGCTGGTATACCCTAGATATCCTCCTTCATGAAGGGTATCTTCACAATGTTTTTCATTTGCTTCTTCTCGTTGCGTGTATTCGATATAACCAGCCAGTGACTCACTATCGACAGTCCCTTTGTATCTCGAACCCTCTGGTGCCGGACTTCCATACTCGAAAAATCGCATCTCGCATATCAGAACTTCGTTATCCATCTTGAGTACCTGTCATAATCCGTTCATTGATCCTGTCCTGGATGATCTCTGAAATATCTTCATAATCGATTTTATTAATTTGCAACATTTCTTTGATCATCTCCTGATTGATAATCACTTCAGTAAGAAGATTGTTCTTGAAATAATTGTCCACCTTTACTTGTGAGCGCAGATAAGTATTGATTGCATTGACGATGGTGTCATAGACAATTCCAGCACTATCTTCATTGACAAGCGAAAAATAATAAAGCTCAATAGCAGATATGATCGCTTCCGATTTGGATACTTCATATCCACTCACCTTATTGATACTTTTCTCATTGAGCAAGTTGATAATCGTGTCCATTTTTTTCTGAATATCTTCACCAATTCTTAATGAGATTATATTATCCTTGCTCACTATCATGCACCTTCAACTCAATTTTCCTTTCGATATATTTTCTAAATCTCGACGATGCATTCACGTATCTATCGATAAGCTCCTCTTTTTCATTGTTGTTGGCATCTAGAAAAAACTCTTTGATATTGGGATCCACTTTCACCATTAACTCAAGATACTCGAAGATATAATCTATTTTCCCCATTCGAATTTCATCCATTGATATGTCATTTGGTTTGCCGGGCATACCAGTTGAAATCTCATTGAATTTGGCATCGATCAGGTACTTGATCAATGAAGACGTACTATTGTTTTCAACCAGGGATCCCAGACATGTCATCAGAAAATCCAACTTGGCTGAGGTAGAATCATCAATCCTTACCGATAACCTTTTACTCGTCATATTCGCCATAACTACTCCTTCTCCAAAATCTTTGTCATACAAATATTAAAGGTGACATCATTTAATGTCACCCATCCGTTTACATCTTGTCATACGTCAAAACGCACCGTTGGTGCGTTGTTCCCTGGGTTTGGATGACAAAAATTTCAATTTTGTAATACAAACCCCTTAACCTGCTAAGAAATTCCATGGGTGACATAATCATAACCTTCCCGTCACCCATTCTTTAGATACCCTATCTAGTCAATCCACCTCTTGACTTGTCTATTCGATAATCGTCAATTCTATGTTGAATACTATTATCCATGAGTCGATCAATCTTCTGTGACTCCTCAAACGTCGCTCCACGATGAAGCTCATAGATTCCATTGTCAAGCTTCACCTTAATTCCGGTATTCTCCAAATCAATATGCTTGGCATCATCACAATCAATCAGACTAAAATAGTATCCAACTTTCAGAGCAGTCTTTTGTTTTTCCATATTCCAATTTCCTTTCTTAAAACTCCGTCGCCACTTTCCTGTGGTGAATTATTAAAAATAATCTAAAAATCTAAAAGGTGGCAATTTTGCCACCTCTAAACATAAATACTAACCTTCGGGATCAATTCCGTCAGGTGCCTCGTTTTCAACATAATTCAACAATATTTTTTGATAACTTATCCCGTCATATAACTCGATGTATTTGATTCCTGTTTTAGTTGATTCCTTATAGAGATTATCGATACTAGAAAGTATGCCCACATCGATATTGTTGAAAACACCGTACTCATCAGACATCTCAATTTGACATTCCAGAATCGTTCCTTTTTCATCATCAAGCATGCAATAAAAATAAGTAAGATTGTCTTCATGCAAATCAATATCATAGAATGTAACCTGCGTATAATCCACCATCATCTGTATGCGTTCTTCTCTTAGAAGCCAGAGTATATTTTCATAAAGCATATTCTGGCCAACTTCATCCAAACCATGATTGGATAAGTATTCTTTATTTACCACTTTCAAATCGTTGGCCGCATATACGGGGATTTGATTATCATCATCCGTTTTGGCTGTAATTAAGTAACATCCCACAAGACTGACCAAGATTACTCCTACTATCCCCAAAACTGAAAATCTATTTTTATTAATCATTTGCATCTTCACCTCCTCTCGTTAAATTTGACCTGATTACGGTTGAACTTGTGTAATCAGGAACTGCATATCCGATTATAAATTTACTATTAATGTTATATGACTTCATTTTAATCTGGTTTCCCGAGTTGCCTTCAATCGTAGTTACTTCTCCATTTTCATATGACACAACGATTCCTACATGGGTACTGTCATTTTTATCATGAACTTGTGAGAAAAATACGATATCACCAGGTGAAGGTTCATCATAACTACCACCATATTCAGTAGTGTTGAAATATTGATCGTTTTCACTGAACCATCTAATTCCTGCATCACACGATTGGAATTTTGGAATCACGGTATACAAGATACCGGTCTTGGCGGCAATATAACTGACAAAAGTGGCACACCATGGCTCATTGTCAATGCTGCCGATATACCACTCACGATATTTGTCTCCACCGAGTACACTGCCGCAGGTTTCGTATTCACTTGTTGCGTACTCAATAAAATTTTCTACTAAACTACTATTACAATTATTCGTCGTTTTTTCGATGCTGCTTTCACTTTCATCACCAATCACTGCCACTAGAAATATAAACATAATGAATACAAAACAAAACGCAGTTGCAGAAATTATCAATTTCTTCATGACATTAGTGACAGCATTTCAGGTGTCAACCTTACCGCTATTGGAATCCGTTTCTTACCAGCGATTAGAATAGCCTCTCCCTGGCTTAAATCGCCGATTAAATTACTTTCACCATCAGTAAGATACATCAATTTATTCAGATCACTAATACCGTTAAGCTCGAGTTTCATGATGATTTTGTAACAGGCATTATTGAATATTGCCTTACCTTTTGATAGGTTCTCTTCATTGGTAAAGTCGTTGCTCTCCTGAGTAGAGATTATAGTGGCGTTATTGTATTTTCTGGAGCGTCTCATGAACTGTTCTACCATCTTGGCAGTTGTTCCTTCATTGATCATTAGATGGGCTTCATCAATGCAGAATGCACTGAATTCGGATTCATCCAGACACAAGGACCAGGCAAACTGGAAGATGATATGCATGATCGCATTTCTCACTTTTTCTGTCTGATTGAAAAATATCTTGGTTCCAAAGCCGATAAACGGATTAGCATTTTCGTCGGTATTGATCGTGGTGCTGCCATCAAAATATCGGGCATACTCCGTTAGAATCGGCACCAGTTTGTTTTGAATATCCCGCAACGCGTTGTATTCAATATTTCCGGAACTGATATTTTCGTATTGGGTAATTCTTTCATCGACGATAGAAGAAAAATGAGTGAACGTCGGATAGTCGGTAGCCTTCAAGTACTTGAAATTCGTTTTGAAGTCGATCCCTATCGACTCATAAGTCCTGACTACAAGATCACCGATTATTGCAAGAGTTTCAGCTTTTATATCCGGATATAGATACCCTAAGACGATTTTGATATCTTCAACTACATTGTAAATGGCCAACTCGGTATTATACATATCAACTTCCTCGTCTTCGTCACTGGAGATTGGTTTCAAATCAAAGATATTTATTCTCGCATTATTCGACCCTAGATTGAAGAACGAGCCATTGGTCTTTTCTATCAATGTTTTGATTTTATTTTCAGGATCGATCCACAGTATCTTTCGACGATTGACCATATGATTCATCATGATCATATTTACTGTTGTAGTTTTTCCTTGTCCGGTGGCTCCGATGACAATCATATTCCCATTCAAACGGTTGTAAACTTTGGCCTGCTCATAGCTATTTTTGTAGAAGAATTGATCAAATACTATCTTGCCGAAATTATTGAGTTCATGACCCAATAACAGTCCGTGTTCATCATCCAAGGTGTCGAAGATAAAAGGATATAGGCCCGCGAGACTCTGGGCTGACATCAAACATCCCAGGTTATAATTCATATCGTCATTGTAATTATCGTGGTAGAACCAGACGGATGTTTTCTTCAGTAACTTCTCTTGATTGAAATCTATTGTCGCAGACTTATATCCATACGCTATTAGATTCTCCTTGATATCTTTGGTCTTCTCATTAAGTTTGTTTAGATTATGATCCGATACCGTAATATTTAGCAACACATTGTAGGTGCGATCTTTCCTTCTGATGAGCTCCTTGATGTAATCCTCAAGACTTTCCATTTTTTGGGCCAACGCCTCCTTATTCGTGACGTTGGAATTTCGATATTCCATTTCCATGGTTTTTACCTCTCGGTTGATCAGATTGGCAATCGAATAATCACTTTGCCTGGTCACCATTTCAACCTTGATATCCGGGTCCCCGCTGGATACTAGACCTGACAAAATACCGGAATAGAACCGGTCAGGAAATTCAATTACTGTAATGACCCGTTGGTATTTATCACCCATTCGTATATGATTTCTTCCAAAACTTAGATTCAATGGGGCAATTTTTGATTTCAATTTTTTGATTTCACTGTTTTCCATGTTTATCCTCACACTCTTCAAATTCGATAATGCAACTCATTTGCTATAACTCCCTTTCATTTTCACATAAGAAAAAGGCAATCCAAGATTGCCTAATTTATTCTAGATATTATCTAAATATATTGTATCGTAATTATTCTTTGATATTGTTATTTGATCCTTCTTATTTTACTATAATAATCCAATTTCTTGGCAATGTTATTCTGATGATCTAGTTCAAAATAACAGGTATAAATTACATCTAAAAGATAAAGCAGAGATAACCTGGTCGAAAACGAGGATATCTTCTTATAGTGATTTTCATATGGGCTCATATAGAGGTTGAAGTCTGTTTTCACATTAGACATTTTAAAATCAAATGACGAAATGAAAATAATAGGGGTGCCATTTTCTACTAATATTTTAGCAATATTTTCAACCAGAAGACCTCTCCCTCCAAATGATATAATTACTGCAATATGCCTTTTATCACTCGAAGCTGCACATAATCTTTGATGGTACTCTTCAATGGGAACATTTACTGTTTTCCCGATTTCATTCATTTGAAACATGAAATTTTGAGCAAAATATATATTCCCAGCCGATGTATAGACATCTATTGCATCAGCCTTATCCATAGCTTTTACTATTTTCCTGATTTCCTTTTCATCAAAAAGATTAAGAGTTGTTTCAACAGTTTTTTGGTAGTCAACACTCAACTGGTTACCAATTTGAATTGGCGAGTTATTTTCCTGAACGGGGAAATCATAGTCGAATCCTTCATCCAGTTGAAGATATGACTCAAGTGAACTAGAAACTTTCAATTTCAATTCCGACAATCCGCCAAGATTTAGTCGCTCACATAATCGGTAAATAGTTGCCACTGAAACAAAACATGTTTTGGAAATCTGCTTTGCATTCATATTGAGGAATGCAGTTGGCTGTTCCAAAATGAAATCCGCCACTATTTTTTCATTAGGAGACATTTTTTCTGATTTCAATAGCAAAAATATATTCATTGATATTACCCCTTTTCTAAAATTCCTCAAATATATATTTTATTATACTACTACGGCATCACGAGAATCAGATATTTTGAATTATTGAAAAATGAAATAATAAAAAGCCCCATTGCAAATCAAGACAATAGAGCAAATATTAATCATTATATTTTTGATTAATACCGATTCAATTTCAAATCAGCCCGAGATGGACAAAAGCATTGTACAACCCATCTTCGTCAACACCATCGGTGACATAATCAGCCATTGATTTTATTTCATCACCACCACTTCCCATTGCAACTCCAACTTTACAATATTCCAGCATTGGGATATCAATTTTTGCATCCCCAAAGGCAATCGTATCTTCAAGATCAGCATCCAAGTAAACTAAGAGATGGTTAATGGCATTCGCTTTGGTGATGTCTTTTACCCCCAGGTCACCAAACAATGCAATCTCTCCGACACCGCCCCAGGTCCCAGGCTTCAGATCCGGAAACTCAGCGATTGAATCAAGATGATCCTGATAGCTTTCAAGAATGAAACTCACCTTATTCAAATCATCCCGGTAAAGTTCCCCGCCGTAGATCATCTCAGGATAGATATCTTTGACAGTGAGTTTGTTGGCATTTTCTTTTCCTTTCCTTCTTGAGTATTCTTGCATAACTGGTTCACCGCGAGTTTCAAAGTTTTCGCTCGCGAAAAGACCATTATTACTTTCCAAATAAAATTCAAGTTTTCGATCCAGGAGCCAATCAACAATGTGTTTAGCCTGTTCCTTCGATATAAGCTGATGCATAACCACATTACCCTCATCTTCAACATAACTTCCATTTCCACCAATCATACCATCCAATCCAATATCCCACAGATACGGATAGACCTCAGCTCGAGATCTCCCGGTACAGATGTAAACTCTATGACCATTTTTTCGAGCTGATTTTATCGCCGCCTCAGCAGATTTTGGAAGCTTATTCTCATAGTTTAATAGCGTTCCATCAACATCAATAAAAATAATTTTACCCATTTAATTTCTCCTTACATGATTTTATATCTAAAATACTATCATACTTTATTACATACTTTTCTTTTGATAGCTCAATCGAAAAGTAATTATCAATTTCATTCAATTATTCCATCAATTTTTGAGAAATACTTTTCAACTCCATTTCACCGTATATACTTTTCCAAAATAACTGGTATGATTCAGTTGTAAGAGGAGGAACACAAATGAAAGAAATCAAAGTGATAATACTGGACGTAGATGGCACTCTGACTAACAGTGATAAAATCATTACACCAGAAACCAAGAAAGCACTAATTGAAGCGCAAAACAAAGGTTCTAAACTTATTCTTGCATCAGGAAGACCAACTTCGGGATTGGTGGATTTTGCCAAGGAATTGGAAATGGACAAAAATGATGGTCTACTAGTAAGTTTCAATGGTTCAAAAGTCATTAACTGTCAAACCAATGAAATTCTATTTAATGAAACTATGAGAGTTGCCCAGGGGCAGGAAGTTTTGGAACATATGAAGAAATTCAATGTTAAACCGATGATTGACAAGGACGAATATATGTTTGTTAATAATGTGTTCGATTGTCACATCAACGTCAAAGGGGAACCTTTCAATGTAATCAAATACGAATCACGTGGCGGTAAATTTAAACTTTGTGAAATCGATGATTTGGCAAAATTTGCCGATTATCCATTGAACAAGATTTTAACAGCCGGTGATCCTGAGTACCTGCTTGACAATTATCAAGCGATGGCAGAACCATTCAAAGATAATCTCAATTGTATGTTCACGGGCGCATTTTATTTTGAATTTACCGCAAACGGAATTGACAAGGCAAAAGCTTTAGACACTGTTCTAATACCGATGGGATATAATCGTGACCAAATGATTGCCTTTGGTGATGGCCATAATGATGCATCGATGGTTGAATATGCTGGTATCGGTGTTGCAATGGCCAATGCAGTTGATGATTTGAAATCCATAGCCAATGAAATAACTCTATCCAACGAAGAAGATGGAATTGCCCATACTCTAAGAAAATATTTCTAATTCGGCCAGTTCTAATAGTTACATGGATAATTAAGCAACTTTTACATTATCTGAGTTTGTACCATATTTGACATGTACATTTTCCTTTTTCAAACAAGCTCGATATTCTTTATAGTTTAAGGCAAAAAAATGCAGTTTCATCTGCATTTTTTTAGCGTTTGCTATTGAGCCTATATTAAGCATCGCATTTATGATGAATTTATTGAACTATTTTTTAGGTACAAATTTTAATTCTAGATTCATATTCATACCCGCTGCCAATCTTTTCAACATATTTAAGCTGGGATTCCTGGTCCCGTTTTCAATTTTGCTGATATCAGACTGATTGATTCCAGTAATCTTGGCCAACTCTTTTTGAGTCAAATTCAGACTAGTCCTGGCATCCACAATTGCTCTTATAATATCAAATTCAGGTTGCAGGTTTTCATATTCATTTCGAAAATCTTCATCTTTCATTTGTTCATCGAAAAATTTATCCAAAGTTTTCATTTCTTGTTACCATACCTTTCCTGATAATCTTTGCGATATTTCTTGGCAAGAACTATTTCTCTTTTTGGCGTTTTGCTCGTTTTCTTGACAAATCCATTGGTAAGAACTATTTTTCCGTCGTAATAGAAGAAATACAATACCCTGGTGATGTTACTACCAACTTTTCCTCTGACTTCAAAAATACCATCTCCTAAAGCTTTGCTATACGGTTCCCGTAATAGCGGTCCAGTGTCTTGCAGTATTTTAAGAATACCTGCCAATTTGGCCCGCATCTTTGGCTCCAAGCCAATCATAAATTCTTCAACCGGACACTGCTTGTCTGCAGTCTCATAGAAAACAACTTCAAATTTTTTACTTGCCATTATATACTATATCTCCATTTCCATTATATGGCATATATGCCATATTGTCAATTTTTTATTACCTGGATCACTCGAGGCTGATACACTTGGATATTACGATTCTAACGATAGATTGAGGTGATATCCGGCAACCCATACAATCTTAAGAAATTCTTAATTATTATGTGCTACGTTATTTTGAAATATATTACTTACCACCCCTTTAGTGCATAGGGCAATGCTAGATAATATCTCGAATCGAATTATGGATGAAGTTATTTTTTTTTGTTATGCCTTCATCGATATACGTTAAATCCGAAAAATCGAGAGCACTTAAACACTTTTCAGACATCTCACTTAAACTTTCAAATTTTACTGATTCAATCAATTCGCTATCCAGGTATCGATTAAGTTTGAAATTTTTAAGGTCCACCTCTATCTGAATCTCCCGATCACTGTCTTCAGTGGTGGTAAATGCAACACCGACGTGTTCCAAATCCTTGAATACTTCATTGGTATGGATTTGATCGAACTCATCATTCAAATACTCCAGGACCACTTTTTTAGCTGCTGCCAGTTCATCTTGAATATTGTTATCAAAATATTCCTGATAAAGTTCAAAGCCACTATGTTCTAAAAAGTAGCTATAGCCTTCAAGGGCTTTGTCTAAACTCTCCATCAAGATCCCTGGGTCATCATGTAGCTAGTCAATTTATTTGATGGATGATTCTTCAAATTATATGGGCCTTCTTTTGGTCCTTTTTTGATGTTCTTCAAATTAATTGAATGGGATATTCAGTTTATTTGAAATGATGTTTTAGAGGAGAAAGAAAATAATCGCCTGTTAGACGATTATCCCTGACTCGTTTAATTTGTAGATGGCTTGTGATATGGCTTCGCTGCTGATTGGATCTATCTCGCGCAATAGAGCTGACTTGTTCCAAAATTTGTCTTTGAAATATGATAGTTCCAGTCCCAGCTTCATCAACGGGATGCAAATCCAGTTTCCTTTGGCTGATTTACCTACTATCACTTCGATTTCATTGCCGTCATATCTTAGCTGGAATTCACACTTATCTGGGTTTTGCGAGACTATTACTATCTCGTTGGCCCATGTTTTTTCATCATAGTTGCAGAAGTATTCGATTATCAAATTACTACCTCTTCGATTGTTTCTAGGATTAAATCGGAATCAATTACTTCGATTTTTCTGATTGCTCCGATAAACATTGCCCGGTCGCATATCCGATCAATAACCCGACAGGTGCCGTTGGATGCATTGATGATTGCTTCAATGGCATTGTCGTTGAACACTTCTTGAATTGTTTTTCCGCCTTGGAGCTTGTCTTTGATATAAGCAAGACTTTCAGTTTTGTTTAACGGCTCCAGTTTGTAATTGATAATCATTCGCTGACGCAGTGGTTCATGAGCGGTCAATTTAAGGTTCCTGGTTATTGTCGGCAATCCGACCATCAAGACTACCGCATGATCCTTGGAATCCATATCAAAATTGAAGATCATCTTCAAATCATTAAGAATGGCGTTATTCATGTAATTACATTCATCAAAGATAAACACCGGGGTAATCCTTTTTTCGTAAATCAACTGGTTTATGGCTGATTGGATCTCCCTGAACAGATCATTCTTTCGATACCGAGGAGTCAAATCCAGCGACTCAGCCAGTTGCATATAGAATTCCTTGACTGTAAGGGTCGACATTGACAAATAAATTATCTTGTAAGCTGATTTGGGGAGTGTTTTGATATAGTTCCTGATCATGGTTGTTTTGCCATGTCCAGGTTCACCGACTATTAGTCCGAAACCTTTGATTTCAAAAAGGCTGTTAAGGCGTACTTTCAATTCCTGGTATTCACTTGTTTCAATAAATAAATTCTTTGAGTTCTTGATAAACGGATTGAATTCCAATCCGTATCTGGTCCAATATTTTTCCATTAATCTTCTCCTCCGCATAATTTTGGCTGCACTCGTTTTACTTTTGAATTAGCGTTTTTATCAAGTAGGTGAATCCGTTCCAGTTCGCCGGTATTCTTGTTAACTATATAGACGTTTTCCAAGTCCGGAGTATATCGGAACATATGCCTTTCACCAGAATAGATATAATCAATCTCGTATTCCCGATTATCTATTTTGATTACCGAATCAGTACTGACAGACCGCTCTACTTCGAACAGGAAAGTATTGTCGATAAAGTCATCATCAAGCCTTTTGATCAGATTGCTTTCCTGAAAAAAACGTTGATGAGGTGTCAATCCATTCAAAGACGAATGCACCTTGTTGTTGTAATCATTGATGAACTGGCTTAAATCCTGCTTCAAACCTTCTAGATTGTTTGTGTAATCTTTTATGTTTATTTGGGCGAAGAACTGATCTTTAATCGTCCGAAACACCCGCTCAATTTTTGATTTTCCTTCCGGCGAGTACGGTTTGCAGTAGCTGATGGTTGAATTAATCCTTGCTGCAATCATCTTGATCTGGTGATTTCGATAATTGGAGCCGTTGTCAAACCTGAACATCTCAGGAATTCCGTATTTGGTGACCGCACTTTTCATAGTATCCATCAAATTGACTGTGTTGTCATTCAAATACAAATCAAGATGGACGATCATCCTTGAAGCATCATCAATCAGGGCAATCATATAAGTTCGGTTTTTCTTGCCATTAATGGTTATGTAAGGACCGACCGAACTGTCACCAGCCCAGTTCATATTGATATGGGGCACTTCGTAGCGGCGCATGTCTTTCTTGTTTGATAGACGCAATTCCGACTTTATCTGATTGACACATCGATTAACGGTTGATAGCGAAACATCAGTTTTCTTGATGATTCCCTTTTCAATCAACTTGCCGTAAATTACAGTTGCCGGCAATCTAGGATAGGTTGTCTTATAATATTTGATTGTTTCAACGATGTCATCATCCAGTCTTCTTGACTTGCCACAATCACTCCGCTTTTGAGGAATCAATCCATCGAAGCCTTTTTCTTCGTAAGCAGCAATCCATCTGGAGATGGTACTGCTTGAGACAGTGAAATCACGGTTGTCGAAACTCTTATAGACTTTCTTGGTAGCTTCCGTAATCGCCTGATTCTTAGACCATGCAGCATCATAATTTCCGGTAATGATGTCATGAATGATCCGATGGCGCATCAACGCTACGTATTCTTGTTCTTTTTTATCCATATAATACCTCCGTCACCCACTATATACTAATAGAATCGATTATTTAACTCATCCTATGTGGTTGATGGTATACAGGATATTTATGGTATTTCTACATTGCATGAACTGCATCAAATAATTTGAAAAACAACTTTCAACAAGTTGGTTAATATCATTTGATTCAATTCTCAACGACATCAAACGTTGCTGCCAAACATTGATATACCTGCTCACAACATTATAAATTTCACACTCAGACATATAGGGATTTCGATCAAGAATGGCTTTTAATAGTTTCTGATTATTTTTATGTATGGAAATCTCAACTTGAACAGCCAACGGGATACTTGAATATGGAACCAAACATGAAAGAAGAATTGCGTGGGTTCTGCCACAATCCTTACATCTTAGCCGCATTATTCTCAAATTAAAAAAGCCAAAAGGCAGTTTCACCCTTCGGTTATAATAACCATGAATTATGAAATTGCCCTGGCAGTCACCAGCGCAACTCAAGGAAAAACGATTGATATTGGAAACCAATTCATTATAATAGGCCTGGAGTTTGGCCCGCGAATCAATCTTCATCAATTTATTATTGATTTTTACTCCGTGATACGTTATCATATTCTTGTCTATATGGCAAATGAGAGAAACTGCTTGGTGGTGGCGTCTCTCATTTTTTCTTTCTCTAGATTTATTACCAATAAAATAACAAAGCAAAAGGTCAATCTCAAGCAATTTGAAGAAAAATTCATCAAATTATTTGGAATTGACCTTTATTTATTATGACTAGATTATGGTTAGATGGCATCAAATAAAATGGCTAGCTACATCATCATTGAGAATTTGAATCCAGCTTTCAATATAAGCAAGATTGTTGTTATACTTGTTATCAAAGTCTTCATCAATATGGATATTGAACCGGGTGTTCAATAGAACGCTGGTAAGTTCCGCAATCAGTTCTTCCCTAGCGTATTCAGTTTTATCAACCATCCCGGTTACTCCGGTTCGATTCAACCTATCCTTATGTCCAATCGAATGACCCACCTCATGAAGCAATACCGAATAATAACCTTGCTCATTATTGAAATTCGACTGCAGTGGAAGGCAGATCCGATCCCTCGCCGGTTCATAAAAAGCGCTGGATTGTTGCGCATGTATCAATTCTATTCCGGTTTCTTTCAAAAAATTGGAAACTAGCTTGTCAACCACTTGGTTATCGAAATCGACTTCCATGCTTGTCTCCGGTGCAATTCCATCTACAATACTCACGTTGTAAACATTGTTATAACCTATTTTGTAAAATTCCCTGAAATCGTCTTTCTTGATCTGACCTTTGCTTTTTCTGAGCATTTCGTCACGCTGTTTCTTGGTATAATATTTTTTATCATTTTCATACAAGTATCTGGTACTTACATACCGGATTGAAAACAGATGACCGTCTTTGGCGCTGATCTTTTCTTTGGGGATATTCCACTTCTCATCTTCGTTGCACTCCTTATTGTGCTGGATTATCTGATTATAGGTGACCCAGCGGCTATCAGTATAACCCTTGATATAGTTCACCAATGTCAGCAGCATCTGATTGCTGCCTGAATAATCCTTGCCACTAGCCATCGATTTTTGCATGAAAGTAACCCAACCCTTTTTCCATGAAAGTCGGGTATTTTCTATCCCATTCTCAGTATCATCCTTAACTCTTTGCAGGTCGGAGATAAAAAAATCGGCAATCTTCTTTTGCCAATCCTCATATTTCTCCTTATCAGTTTTTCTTGGTTTCTTAGCCATTTAACTCACCCCTCTTCTTCGTCAAATTCTTCGACCGCAATATACAATACTTCATCTAGTTCTTCTTCATTGTATCCGTCTTGTTCAAGGTCTCCCCAGTTCTCATTAGGTATATACATAATCAATCCTCACTTTCTTTGAATAAATTATTGAAATGATAACTTTCATAATTGAGCATCCGGCTGAAATAGTACTCATCGATATTATCATTATCAAAGTCATATTTAATCATATTCTTGTAATCCGACTTTACCATCGGTCTTACCACCATCTGGGTATTTCTCATATATTTATACAAATCATCAAATACCTTCTCGAGATATTTTTCTTCCTCAACTACTACCAGGTAAAATGAAATCTCGTAAAAGTTATCGACATACCACTCATGGAAATCAAGATACAGTTGGGCTAAGTAGTTGAGTCGTTGGTTGTCGCTTTGCTCAATTCGTTTGATCAGCTCATCGTTCTGTCTGTCTAACGTTGGGGTGTTGTAGACGAACTTCCAATAGATTTTCGATTTGATTTTATTAAATGCGCTGGTTAGGGATTCAATGAACTGGTTGCGCTCCATGTCGTTCATCATATAAATGTTCTTGGGTTCAACTTTGATTCCTTTAACAAAATAGTTTTGGTTCTTTTCTTTGAGAACCACGTAATCATCTTCAAGGCTCTCGATTGACAGCCACTCGAAGGTCTTTCTCAGTTTGCTCTTGCGTTTTTCAATCAGCTTTTTCTTTTTGGATTCATTAATCTTTTTCATAATACCTCCCGCCATAAACATACTTCCGGTCCGATTTCAAGAAGTCCACTATCTCCTTTAGATATCCCATCAAGTTATGATAATTGAAAAATGGTGTGGTCAGCACAACACCGGATCCTCCTACAATCAAAAACAAGAGAATAAACGCAAGCATTAGTCCGCCAGTAAAAATAGTGACACTCACTACCGTGCCGATGAAAATAACCAGAAAGGAAGTTCCTAAGATAATTAAATCGCTGATTTTATATCTTCCAAAATACAACTTACCTTTCTTGATATTCTTTGGTATCACATAACATACAAGGTTGTTTTCTTTATTCATTAATTATCTCCGATCCGTAAAATTTATTGGCAGTGAGCTTCGAGTTACTTTGTTTTTGGAAATCGTATTTACCTTGCTATGCACTTTGGCAATGGTATTGGCCGTTTTTCTGGCTCTGGGATAATTTGTCGTCATACTGTTTACGTTCCATTTTTCATTGTTTCTCAAGTGGTTTGATGCTCCTCTCAAGTTATCGGTGGTCCGGTCTATCTTGATTCCAAGCTGACCTTTATTCATGCCTTCTGTTTTGATATCTAAGTTGCTCGCTTTTTCCATTTGACTTTGCGTAGGCGAATCATTGAATTCCCTAGCCGTCATGATTCCAGAACCACTACCAGCATCGCCGCTCGATCCACCGTACAACCCACTATAGATTGCACTACCAAGCCCAGTGCTTTTAATCCGACCACCAATGCCATTGCTGCTGCCAAATGAATTACCGTAACTTCCTCCAGTAACCATATTCGCCACAGCACTCGTTGCCCTGGTTGCATTATTGATTCCTCTAAGTCCCATATTTCCTCCTGATGTTAAACCCACATATCCAAGGGCGCCCACCGTTCCAACCGCTCCGATGCCACTATATGCCATGCGCAGCATTGAGGTCGTATTCATTAGAGAACTTGATGCTGACACTTCCGAACCCCCAAGAATGGCGGCTATTCCACTTGGACTGGTGTAGATTGCCATCAACCCACCAATCAAAAGGAGCAGTTTGGTCATTTCCACTTCTATGGTTACCGGGCCACTACCTACAAGTAAATTCTCCAAAGTGTTATTTCCGATAAAAGCGAATAGGAACATTACCGAGTATAATTGGAACCAGTTAGATAGTACATCGGCCACCATATACTTGATCCATACCGAAAATGTTTTACTCTCGGGATCAACCATTGTCGATACTGCGTAGGGCATCAAAAACACCTTCAATACCAGGCTGAATATCCTTTGAGCCATCTGGATTATCACACCAATGAATATCAACAAGAAAACCAGCGATGTTATCAGAACCAGAAACAGGGATGACCAACTAGGGAAAAAGTAATATGCTTTCTCCAAATCTCCGGAGAAACCAAAACTGATACTATCAATCAAATAGTCATACCACTCTCCCGAGGTCTCACCACTGTTGATATCGATATCATTGATATCCTCGTTAACCCAATAACTGTCCCCCAGAATACTGTCATAATTGATGCTCTCTTTCCATTCGACATATTCATCATATGTTGTTTTATAGATCTCATCAGCGACGGAAACCCGTTCACTTTCAGGCATCTGTGAGTACAAATATGAAGCGGAACCATCAATTATTCGGCTTTTCATTTCCTCCCAACTAGACTCTGAAAGGATGTTGTCATTGGCACTATCCAGTTGGTCACTTAGCACATCTCCCATGGCGGCAAACTCCTCGTCGATATTAGACAGATCCATGGATGATGAATTGACAATAATAGTCGATAACTTGCTCTCGCCCACACCGGTAAAAGTTCCAATGTTTTTTGCCATCTGACTCGACATTGAACTGACCGTTTGTATTCCCAGGGGCATTATGGCGATAAAGAAAAAAACCATAAACAGTTTCATCAACAATTTCGAGATATTTATATTGTTCATGTAATCGTCATCGAAATAAGCCTTGATGAAAGTCTTAAATGAAAATACAATGACAAAAAATATCAGGAAGACATTCAAAACCTTCAGCCAACTCCAAATCCATTCCTGATTGGCAAAATCCATACCGACAATCATCCTGGCAATATTCCATAATGAGTCAATGATATTAAGAAATAATGATGTAATTCCCCAAATCAGACTTCTGATCAACTCAGGTATCGACATTTAAACCACTCTCCCTTCCAGGGTGGCAAAATTGCCACCCTAATATTTTACCAGATTCCATAAGTTAAAAATCCCCCTACCAAGCGAATCCGAATATCTTGATAATAGCTACTATCGACTCGGCTACAACCGCAATTATAAGCCCCTTACTAATCTTGTCCCAGGTGTTGATCCGTTGACGCTCTTCTTCGCTGGCTGACAGATATTTGATTGCGATTCTGGCAATATAGACAATCAAGATCCCCGGAACCAACCACAACATGAAAGTGATCAGACCATCAATCCATGGTTTGACCAGACTCTTGGCCGCCTCCACGTCCGGTCCGGCGGCATAGACACTTACAATATTGACAGATATCATAGCCAATACAGTTGCAATAATAGTCTTAATTTTATGTGTTTTTCTCATTAGCTCATCTCCTTAGCAATAAATAAAATTTCTCTATTTTGTACATATTCTCTTTCAATCAACCCTAAATCCACCAATTTTTTTATAGCGGTAGTAATAGTCCGTCTTGAAAGATTGGTACGGGATACCAAATACTCATACCCACCATCAAAAAAGCCGATCTTGTTTGTTGCGGTATTGATGATGATATAGGTGATCATCTCATTGGGAACCAGCTTGTATTTGGATGCCAGTTCTTTAATACTTATTTTCTTCATATCAACAACCTCCCGTGTTAATCTAAATGATTCATATCAATCTATCTAATTAGCCGTTATCTTTTGATAATCTTCGGCCACATAAATTCTAAATCCTTCGACCTTCACATAAAAATTTTCATCCTGATTATGAACGTCTTTAATAGGATTATTTTCAATTACGCCTTTGATTTCGACCAGGTCCCCTTTTTTAGCATACCGATAAAACTTTTCAGCAGCATTGTCACGGACCTCACACCGAATCTTTTTCGTACACTCAGTATCGTCACTAATCGAGTTGACAGTAAGATCGAAATAGACCAAAAAGTCTCTTTTATGTTCTATCTTAAGTTGACTATCAATTACCGGGTCAGTATTGAGCAGACCTGCAAAAGCTACTTTGTTCATCACCATTATCACTATCAACCATTTCTATCTAGCCATACCATTTTGCTTCATCAATGTGTATTTATGAAAGTCACTGTTTTCCAGGTCATCTTTGAAAGTTTGGAGATTTGCAACGATTTCCTCATCATCGCAGTATGTTTTGATAGTCGTATCAAGTGCGATAAGTACTTTCTCGCTATTGCCATTGAAAATAGCCTCAGCCATATGATCGATAACATCTTGCCTAGGCATTATTTCTTGATCCTTATACTCGTAGTGATCAAAACTTTCAGCGTATTCATCCAGCGCAGCACAATAGTCTTTGATGTTCTTTAACAACTCGACTGTAAATTCTTCATAAATCCGCTCATCAAGCAACTGCACATCACTGTCCATATATTGCTGATACATCTGTTCAAGAAATTTGTCATTGGACACGTTAAGTTCGATAGCCATAATAGCTTTTGTGTACGATTCATGATTACTGCTGGCAATCTCACTTAAAAGCGACTCCAACTCCCGATAATTTTCCTTTGATTTGATACTTACTATCTTCATTGCCAATTCCTCGAAGCTTTTTAGATAATCACCATAGCCCCAGCTGACGATTTCATTTATATCATCAAAATACGGTCCATGAGCGATGACATACTGTTTATCGGCTTGCAAGACCACATAATCTTTCTCAGCTCCGATAACCAACGTATGTCTTCCAAGGCTGGTATTGACCTTATCTCCAACCTCAACGATTAGTTCTCTTGTCATATATATCCTCTTTTCTATTCATATTAGTTGGGGTGGCAAAATTGCCACCCTCATCTATTCAACAAAAAAATAAGGCCCTTGCCTTACTTGTCTTTCGTATTCCGTTTCTTCGATACTGTAATCAAAACTATTAATGATAATACCGACAATCCCGCATACAAAACTATCGGTGAATCATCGCCAGTTCTCATTACTGCCATTGGCAACAGTTCATCATACATCTCGATTTGTTGTTCAACTCCAGTTGCAGTAACCGTAAACTGTGCTTCTTGAGCGATAGTATAGCCGATTGGCGCGATGATTTCTTTAAGCGTGTATGTTTTACCTATCTCCAAATATTTGATCAAATGAGGCTCATATGTTGAAATCCATTCATCAATCACCTTGCCATCGCCATCAATAACTTGCATCGATGCTCCGGCCAATTCCTTCTGGTTTGTGATATCATACTTTGTTACTGTAATCTTGGTAAAATCATCAATCATGATGACTTCCTGATTGTCTTTATCGACGTTAAAGACGATATCATCCGCTGCCAGATATCCTTCCGGCACTTTTGCCTCATGTAATGTATAGGTTCCAAAAACAGTCAAACCACTAACATAATGTTCCTGATTATCAGATACCCACTCATCGATGATATTTCCTTCTTCGTCTAAAACCTGCAACGTAGCCCCGATTACTTTGGTACCGTCCGGCTCTTCCTTGGAAACAGCCACATAGTTATCCTTCATGACAATAAACTTATTTTCTTTAAGTTCTGATACTCTAAAATCTATCGAATCAGTGGATAACACATAGCCTTCTGGAGCGACAATTTCAATAAGCGAATATTTGCGTCCTTCAACAAGTCCACTTACATCATGCGGATTTCCATCACTGATCCATTCGTCTATCATTTTGCCATCACTGTCAATTATCTGCAAGGTTGCTCCTACTAGTTCAGCTTCACCAATAAGATCAGTCTTTGACACGCTGACTATCTCATCAATCATATCGATATGCTGTTCCACCGTCCCATCATCTTCCAATGTAAAAGTCACATCATTGGCCAGCACACAACCATCAGGTGCTTTCAACTCATGCAAAGTATAGGTGTTTCCAACCGGTAAATTTTTAACAGCATATGGCTCATCAGTTGACACCCACTTAACAATCACAACATCATTTTCATCAACAAGTTCCATTGATGAACCCGGAATCTTTATACCGGCAACATCGACTTTTGAAATCACAAGATCCTTTACTTTGATGTCATTAACAGTCTCCAAATCATAAGTAATAATTGCGGTATCCTGATCTTTGTAAATTAGTGAGATTTCATATTTGTTCCTATCTATCATTGTATAATCCGGCGCTTTGGTCTCTCGAATGTAGTAATCGCCCAATGGTAAATTTTCAAAAGAATATCGGCCTTCCTCATCAGTAATTCCAACTGCTGTTAAAGTACCATCGAATGAAAAAAGCGAGTACTCGGCACCGGCAACGATAGCCTTAGCGCTATCTTTTCTATTAAGTGATTTCGTCAGATTGATAATCCCAGTTGGTGATTTGTCAGTCATCGTGATTATTTGATCCTCGCTATCAACCCTGAAATCAATATCTTCAGCTTGCAAATAACCTACCGGAGCTAATACTTCATGTAAGGTGTAATCATTGCCTACAATTAATCCCGAAACATAGTGAATCTGGTCGGTTGAAACCCACTCGTCAACTACCTTCCCGTTGGTATCGATAACCTGCAACGTAGCCCCAGGTATCAAAGATCCTTCTTCGTTCTCTTTTGAAATACCAATTTGGTTATCAGTCATCGCTATGTTTTGAGCGTCGGATCCATCACCGATTGTAAAAGTGATTGCTGCATCGGCTAGAACATACCCCTCAGGCGCCTTTATTTCTTTTAAGGTATAGATATTACCTAGTGGCAAATCTTCAATTACATACGGATTGCTTGATGAAATCCATTCATCCACCAAATCACCATTGCCATCCAGCAGTTGCATCGTCGCTCCGGCAATCAACTTTTTGTTACTATCAACCTTTGAAAATGAGATGTCACGTACTAGTACTTCATTGGTAACTTGGAGATTGTATGTAATAACCGCAGTGTTTTGATTTTCGTAAAGTAGAGCCACCTCATATTTCTTTTCATCCAAATTTGTAAAATCCGGCGCTTTGGTTTCTTGGATATAATAATCTCCTAATGGAAGATGATCAAAAGACAATTTGCCATCTTCGTCAGTAGTTTCAACTTCTACCAAATCTCCGTTTTTTAAATAAAGTGAATATTCAGCTCCAACTGCACTGGCATTCTCGCTATCATCTCGATTGAGTGATTTAGTCAAATTGATAACGCCGGTTGGTTCTTTGTCAATCATCGTAATAATTTGATCACTTGAACCAACACTAATTTCAATATCTTCTGCTACCAAATACCCCTCAGGGGCAGCGACTTCATGTAACGAATAATCATTGCCCACAATCAGTCCAGAAACATAATGAATCTGGTCGGTTGAATTCCATTCATCAACTACCTTTCCATCGCTGTCAATGATCTGCAATGTAGCGCCAGGTATCAAAGCACCTTCTTCGTTTTCCTTTGAGATTCCAATCTGGTTATCAGTCATCACTACTTTCTGTTCATTCACTCCATCACTGACTGTGAACGAGACTGATGCATTGGACAAAACATAGCCATCAGGCGCTTTCGTTTCTATTAAAGTGTAGCTGTTGCCAACCGGTAAATCATTGATTACATAGGGAGCACTTGATGAAGTCCACTGATCAATTTGTTTTCCACTTTCATCTAACAGTTGCATTGCTGCTCCGGAAATCAGTTTCCCTTGACTGTCCACCTTTGAAAATGATACGTCTCTTACCAAGACATGGTTAACGGTATCAAGATCATACGTGATTACCGAGGTATATTGATCTTTATAACCCAATGAGACATTGTATTTGTTGCTGTCAATTTGTGTAAAGTTAGGTGCTTTAGTTTCCTGGATGTAGTAATCACCCAATGGCAAATTATCGAATATCAAATTACCATTTTTATCAGTTGTTTTGGTGGCAATCAGTTTACCGGCTGACGAATAAAGTGAATACTGAGCACCGGCTACGCTGGCACCCGCACTATCATTTCTATCCAGAGATTTGGATAAATTGATAATCCCAGTTGGCTGCTTGTCGACCATTGTAATAGTCTGACTGCTGTCTCCAACTACAAATGAAATATCACCAGCTCTTAGATACCCATAAGGCGTTGCAGTTTCCTTTAAAGTATATGCATTTCCAACCGGAAGATTCTTTACAACATGCAACGAATTCGTGGATATCCACTGATCAATCAGTTTTCCGGAATTATCACGAAGTTCCATTGTCGCGCCAGATATCATATGGCCACCGTCATCTTTTTTCGCAAAAGAGATATCTCTAGTCTGGATATCATTTTGCGTAGTGACATTGGCTGACATGCTCCCGGTCGCCGATAGCGACACGTTGTACTGGGTACTATCCAGCATCGTGTAGGCCGGAGCACCTATCTCCTTGATATAGTAGTTTCCGACAAAAAGATTAGAGAAATTGAGTTTACCCTGGTCGTCTGTTGTCTTGTATCCTATCAATGCTCCCGTCTTGTATGCTACCGCGCCTACACCATTTAAGATATCAGTTCTTGCATAAAGACCATAAGTTGCACCGGCCACAGTAGCTTTGGCGCTGTCACTGCGGTTCAGTGTCTTTGTCAGACTGATATCGCCCAAAGTTGCTTCAAAATCAGCTGTCAGTCTGACAGTCGGATTCGGATCGATAATCAATCTTCCCGCGCTCAGATCCTGAAGACTGGTGGAAGCTGTTTTAAAGATAATTGGCTGGAACTTGTAAATATTGTTACCCGAGACATTACCGCTGTCAAAGTTGCCATCGTAACCAATCGATGCCGTTAGATAGAATGTCTGACCATTACTTATAGTAGCACTGCCCGTATATGTTTTACCTGTAGACTCATTGACCAATTTGATTCCAGTTGGCAATGACAGGGTAAGACTTCCGGCTGCACCGGTCTCTCCGATTGCCGATAGTTTGGTACTTTGTGTCCTTTGTACACCGTTGGATATATAGGTCGTCAAATTACTTTTTGACAGACTCAGTTTCGAGTCCGGAATATCCGGGACACTTTGAAGATAATTCCAAAACGCTTTGGCATCAGTTTTAATCGATGTACCGTTGTAGATATGTGAAAGCACCAGTGACGTTGCCACAATTCCGGCTGAACGCGAAGTAAATCCACTCCACTGTTTCGGTCCAGCCCAACCGTAATACAAAGCCTTTTCAAACATCTCATTGTTATAAGGACCGGTTTGCGAAATTGCTGTCCCGGTAGTCGGAGTTGTATTTTCGTGTTCGATGCAAAAAGCTTGCTGTCCTCCTACTGTAAAATCACCCACCGTCGAATATGTTGCTGTGACTTTTCCGTTATAGGTAATATAGTCAGCTGCATCAACTTTGGTCGTATTTATACCAATCATGGTTACAACCAAGCTGAATATCAATAATAATTTGTTTATAATCCCTTTTAATTTCATTCATTTCCTCCAAATAAAAAAAGGACTCTGAAGTCCTTTTTTCCTGTATATTCAATTACTCCCATTCATCCGGCCAGCCACCGACAATGTCAAACGATTCCCAATATCCACCGATATCAAGATCGCCCTCGTCAGTTTTCTTCAATTCAATTTCTGATGAATCATTTGTTTCTACGCTGTCTTTTCTTTGGGAACGCTCATCACTGCTCTCCTGATCATTTTGGAGCTCATTGGGCGAAGGCGATTCCGGTTCAGTGGTTGCCCTTTCTTTTGATGTATTTGTGTCAGTACTAGATTGACTGTTATCAGTTATCGCTTTTGTTACCGAAACTGCTTCATTTATTTCTTCTGCTTGCGTTTCAACCACAACCTTGACTCTCTTGGAGCTGCTGTTGTCATACTCGTCTGATGCTTTTACTGTCATTTGATAATCTCCAGCTTTGTCTGTATCAATAGCACTGTAATCGTAGTTCCAAGAAACTTTTGAATAATCAGTTGCAGTGTAATGAGCATCAAAATCATACGTTTCAAGATTACAACCATGCTCAATGGTGAGCTTGTCATCGCCAACTATCAACGGCTCCGTAGTATCCACTACTTCGACATCGACTGTTTCTTCATCGTCTTTATAATCAATTTCAATCAAATATTTGCCTACCGGCTGATATCCTGATTCATTATCTTGATTCGGATGAACTGTCACCAATGCAAATTCTTGGATGTCCGCCAGTTGTTCGGTACTGAGATGGGTCACATCCAGATAATCCATCAGATTAGTCGAAATTTCATTGCCCAGTTCAAAAGTTATAATTTTCTCATCATCTTTTAAGACAATCAAATCTTTAGAGTTCCCAAAATACGAGTATGATCCGATACCAATCAAAATAACACCTGCAATCATCAGCAAGCCGATTTTCGTATTTTTCATAATTTTGCTTCCTTTCCCAGTTTTTTATTTAAGAATAACATTATTTTCTACTGATTAATCTAGGGTGGCAAAACTGCCACCCATACACAAAAACCAAATATTGTTACCATGTGGAAATTTTGCCCACGGGCCATTCTAGTCGCTCATCATCTCTACAATCGCCTCAAAACGAACCAATTGATTTTCAAGGACACTGCCTATATCAGCAGTCTTGCCGTTATGGTCTGATACCACGATTTCGCTAAGACTATTCTCATCACAATTTTTTAGTACCTTTTTCAATTTGTTTTTGATAATACTGATATCCTTGGATAGTCTAGCGTAATCATAAGTGTCTTTATCTTCTGAAATACTATCGTCATTGGTTTTTTCCTCCACGGTTTCATACACTCCGTTTTCATCCTGTTCGAATGAATTGATGTAGACTTGTGCTGTTCGCCCGGAACATCCCATGAATCCGGCAATCCAGTCTCTTTTCTTTCCTTTGGGACGCATGTCATCAGACATTTCACTCCAGATATTGAGCAAAGATCCTACCAGGTTGGTTTTATCATCTTCAGATAAATTCCGTTGCGCATTAGCCAGAACTAAATCCAGTTTCGATTGAATGGTATCCTGCTCTGGCGGAATTACGTATACCGGTATTTCATCGCTAATCAATCCTTCGTCATGAAGAGCCTTGACACATTCAAATCTGCGATGACCAGACTGGATCATGTATTCACCGTTTTCATCTTCATCGTATACGGTGATGTTATTCTTCAATCCGTATAATCTAATTGATTCCTTCAATTCATCCAGGTCATTGATTGAAAATTCATTATTTGGGTTTTTGACGATGTCCTCGATATCGACTTTCTTTATCTTTGACGACTTGATCAACTTATCCCTTTGATCTATAAAATTGCTTAACATTTTCTTTTTTTCTCCTTGTATTGTCTATCAAATAATCAAGGGTGGAAAAATTGCCACCCTTGCCCATAAGTTCGTAAATGTAACCATGTGGCAATTTTGCCCTAGTCAACTGTGTCGACAAATTCCCGTACAAAGTCCTGGTAATCGAAGCCTACTTTTTTCTTTTTGTTTGTGGTTCTGATGACTACCTTCTTACTTAATTCAAAATCTTTGATGACTCCATCCTGGTAACCGATGGTTGTCTGATATACGTTATTCACTTCCTTGGTCTGTTCAATAAAATCCAACGTTTTGGGTCTATTGCCACGATGAATCATTGTAAAGAGTATCTTGATGTTGAACTTCCGGTCCAGACAATCAGAACTTCCTAGTTCTTCCAGCTGCATCAACGTCATTTGCTTCCCGCATTCTGAGAGATGAGTATCGGTCATGGGGATAATCACATCTTCGCTGCAGTTTAATGTGTTTGTCGTAATCGTGTTGAATGTAGGTGCATTATCGATAATCACATATTCATATGACTTTCGGATTTTCCTCAATTGTTTTGATAGCTTTGACTCGCGGTTGACTGATGTGAAGATAATCTTGTCTGTCAAAATCAATTCCATATTGAATGATGGAATAATATCAAGATTTTCAAATTCCGACTTGTAGATGCATTCGGAGATATCATTGGTATTTTGTAGAACGTTGTTGATATCAAGATCCAGACCGTTATTTTCAAAATTGATCGATACTGTCGCATTGCCCTGAGGATCCGCATCAATTACCAATACCTTATTGCCCATATCGGCAAGACCCACTGCAAGATTAAGAGCTGTGGTCGTTTTTCCGACTCCTCCCTTAGCGTTAATAATATTTATGACTTTCATTTTCGTTGCCTCTCTGTAGCTAGTCAATTTATTTGATGGATGATTCTTCAAATTATATGGACCTTCTTTTGGCCCTTTTTTGATGCTCTTCAAATTAATCGAATGGAATATTCAGTTTATTTGAAATGATGTTTTAGAGGAAAAAGAAAATAATCGCCTTTTTAGACGATTATCCCTGACTCGTTTATTTTGTAGATTGCTTGTGATATTGCTTCGCTGCTGATTGGATCTATCTCGCGCAATAGAGCTGACTTGTTCCAAAATTTGTCTTTGAAATATGATAGTTCCAGTCCCAGCTTCATCAACGGGATGCAAATCCAGTTCCCTTTGGCTGATTTACCTACTATCACTTCGATTTCATTTCCGTCATATCTTAGCTGGAATTCACACTTATCTGGGTTTTGTGAGACTATTACTATCTCGTTGGCCCATGTTTTTTCATCATAGTTGCAGAAGTATTCGATTATCAAATTACTACCTCTTCGATTGTTTCTAGGATTAAATCGGAATCAATTACTTCGATTTTTCTGATTGCTCCGATAAACATTGCCCGGTCACATATCCGATCAATAACCCGACAGGTGCCGTTGGATGCATTGATGATTGCCTCAATTGCATTATCATTGAACACTTCTTGAATTGTTTTTCCGCCTTGGAGCTTGTCTTTGATATAAGCAAGACTTTCACTCTTGTTCAATGGCTCAAGTTTGTAATTGATAATCATTCGCTGGCGCAATGGTTCATGAGCGGTTAATTTCAGGTTCCTTGTTATTGTCGGCAATCCGACCATCAAGACTACAGCATGATCCTTGGAATCCATATCAAAATTGAAGATCATCTTCAAATCATTAAGAATGGCGTTATTCATGTAATTACATTCATCAAAGATAAACACCGGGGTAATCCTTTTTTCGTAAATCAACTGGTTTATGGCTGATTGGATCTCCCTGAACAGATCATTCTTTCGATACCGAGGAGTCAGATCCAGCGACTCAGCTAGTTGCATATAGAACTCCTTGACTGTAAGGGTCGACATTGACAAATAAATTATCTTGTAAGCTGATTTGGGGAGTGTTTTGATATAGTTTCTGATCATGGTTGTTTTGCCATGGCCGGGTTCACCGACTATTAGTCCGAAACCCTTGATTTCAAAAAGGCTGTTAAGGCGTACTTTCAATTCCTGGTATTCACTTGTTTCAATAAATAAATTCTTTGAGTTCTTGATAAACGGATTGAATTCCAATCCATATCTGGTCCAATATTTTTCCATTAATCTTCTCCTCCGCATAATTTTGGCTGCACTCGTTTTACTTTTGAATTGGCGTTTTTATCAAGTAGGTGAATCCGTTCCAGTTCGCCGGTATTCTTGTTGACTATATAGACGTTTTCCAAGTCCGGAGTATATCGGAACATATGCCTTTCACCAGAATAGATATAATCAATCTCGTATTCCCGATTATCTATTTTGATTACCGAATCAGTACTGACAGACCGCTCTACTTCGAACAGGAAAGTGTTGTCGATAAAGTCATCATCAAGCCTTTTGATAAGGTTGCTTTCCTGAAAAAAACGTTGATGAGGTGTCAATCCATTCAAAGACGAATGCACCTTGTTGTTGTAATCATTGATGAACTGGCTTAAATCCTGCTTCAAACCTTCTAGATTGTTTGTGTAATCTTTTATGTTTATTTGGGCGAAGAACTGATCTTTGATCGTCCGAAACACCCGCTCAATTTTTGATTTTCCTTCCGGCGAGTACGGTTTGCAGTAGCTAATGGTTGAATTAATCCTTGCTGCAATCATCTTGATCTGGTGATTTCGATAATTGGAGCCGTTGTCAAACCTGAACATCTCAGGAACTCCATATTTTGTTACCGCACTTTTCATGGTATCCATCAAATTGACTGTGTTGTCATTCAAATACAAATCAAGATGGACGATCATCCTTGAAGCATCATCGATCAGGGCAATCATGTATGTCCGGTTCTTCTTGCCATTAATGGTTATGTAAGGGCCGACCGAACTGTCGCCAGCCCAGTTCATATTGATATGGGGCACTTCGTAGCGACGCATGTCTTTCTTGTTTGAAAGCCGCAATTCCGACTTTATCTGATTGACACATCGGTTAACGGTTGATAGGGAAACATCAGTTTTCTTGATGATTCCTTTCTCAATCAACTTGCCGTATATTACAGTTGCCGGCAATCTAGGATAGGTTGTCTTATAATATTTGATTGTTTCAACGATGTCATCATCCAGTCTTCTTGACTTGCCACAATCACTCCGCTTTTGAGGAATCAATCCATCGAAGCCTTTTTCTTCGTAAGCAGCAATCCATCTGGAGATGGTACTGCTTGAGACAGTGAAATCACGGTTGTCGAAACTCTTATAGACTTTCTTGGTAGCTTCCGTAATCGCCTGATTCTTAGACCATGCAGCATCATAATTTCCGGTAATGATGTCATGAATGATCCGATGGCGCATCAACGCTACGTATTCTTGTTCTTTTTTATCCATATAATACCTCCGTCACCCACTATATACTAATAGAATCGATTATTTAACTCATCCTATGTGGTTGATTGTATACAGGATATTTATGGTATTTCTACATTGCATGAACTGCATCAAATAATTTGAAAAACAGCTTTCAACAAGACGGTTAATATCATTTGATTCAATTCTCAATGACATCAAACGTTGCTGCCAAAAATTGATATACCTGCTCACAACATTATAAATTTCACACTCAGACATATAGGGATTTCGATCAAGAATGGCTTTTAATAGTTTCTGATTATTTTTATGTATGGAAATCTCAACTTGAACAGCCAACGGGATACTTGAATATGGAACCAAACATGAAAGAAGAATTGCATGGGTTCTACCGCAATCCTTGCATCTTAGCCGCATTATCCGCAACCTGAAAAAGCCAAAAGGCAGTTTTACCCTTCGGTTATAATAACCATGAATGATGTGATTACCATTGCATGAGTTGACACAACCGATGGCGTAACGGTTAATATCATTTACAGCTTCGTTATAAAAAGCTTGGAGCTTTGATTCGGAATCGATTTCGAGTAATTTACTCTTGATTTTATCGTTGTGATAAGTTATCATACGTTTGTCTATATGGCAAACGAGAGAAACTACTTGCAGGTTGGGTCTCTCGTTTTTTTCTTTCTATGGAATATTTATCAACAAGGTAACAAAAAAAGAGGTCAGGTTCAACTAATTTGAAGAATAAACATTCAAATTAATTGGCAATGGCCTCTATTTAATTTGCATAAAATCCTAGAAATACTTACCATATAAACTGGCTAGCGACACCTCTCTTTCGTTTTTCTGTATGTCATTATCTGTTATTTTTTTCGAAAACTTATGATTGAAAATCTCCAAACTACTATGTAGGTATCATAAGACCAATCCTCGTGTATTCGATTTTTCAATCAAATCCTCGTTGATATCCTTGTTTTTAGGTATACGAACTTCAACCAAGATATCCGGAAATTCCGATTCTATCGTCTCTTTAATCCTTTTAGTTGCTTTGATCCCTGGTTCATCATTATCAAGGGCCAGAACTACCGATTTTATTTCCGGGTTATTTTTCAAATGACAATATATTGCATTGTCCTTTGTCACCGAATTTATTGACAGGAAACTATTTGAATAAAGGATATACGGATGCAGCGTCATCAACGACATCAAATCAACAATCGCTTCGGTGACTATCAAGTTGCTTTGATGATTGTCAATAAAAAAACAATGACCATAGTCATTGCCTGTGTGCTCATTCATATATCTGGTTCTACCGGTTCCCTTTTCAGTAACAAATACCGGTATCTCATTTTTATAGGAAACAAAAACACAATTATTCTTGCTATCCTGATACAGCAGATCATTTCCGATAAAATAATCAATGATTTCAGTGGATATCTTCCTGTTTCCGTGCAAATACCGGTATATTCTATCGTTATTGCCAGCTCTTTCTGGTAGCTCCAATTTTTTTGTTTCTTTTTTCCGATAGATTAATTCTTCCTTGTGTTGGTTATTTGTCTTGTTTTTATCCAGTCCTTTTTCAAGATAAAACAAGCAGTAATCCAGACTCTTGAACCTTGCATTCTTTATTGCTCCAAAATGCATCAAAAAAGCCACCGGATCATAACCGATACCAGTGGAATATTGTTTGAAAGTATTCTTGAATGTATCGATTCTAACCGAATCGTGCTCCTCCAGGGTATAATACCGTCTACCGACTTTTACTGGCGTATAATCTAGTTCTTGAGCTAAAGCCACCAGATCATAGCCAGCAACTTGTTTTCTTCTTTCTTTGCGTGCCATCATTTTCCCTCCTTTATCATAGATGAAGTATCGCTTTTAATGCATATCTTTTCACTTTTGCATTCTTCTTTTTTACCATAATCACGTGATTTTTACCCTCTTCTACAGATTCAATGTCTAAATCGGTTGCACGGTAATGGTGCTTCAGATGTCCCACTGTCAAATCGTACATCTGTTCATCTTCAAAATCATTGAAATCAAAATATACTAAGTGTTTCATAGCTCCTCCTTTTTGGTTATGTCCGGTTAAATTGACATCTAAGTAAACTTAGATATTTTATATATGGTGAATTATTTTATTTAATTGGTAAATTGACATTAAAGCTTTTCTTTAATGTATTTTTTTGTTTTTCCTTTTTATCAAGCCATCTCACCAACTACATTGGACTTCCACCAGTCTTTCATTCTGTTGTGAAGACCTTCATAATCCATTGTTTTTTCTACATGAATCAGATTATCGATATTTCTTAGCATTAAATTAAACAAAGGGAAGATTTCCGGATCTGTCTGATCAATCTTCCCTTTGCGAATGCTGTCCTGATACTGAAGCAGCACATCATTTATTTTATCTATTTTCCGATTAATTACTCTCATTGCTTTTTTCACGGGATTTCCATATTCATCCTTGATTGTGTGCTTTGAGATGGTTCTGTTGAATTCTATTGCCGAGCTGAATTTCATCGCAACGATCAACAATTTCTTCTTCAGCTTTTTCATATACTTGTTGAAGTTTCTAAACTTGAATACCCGCTCCTCAACTTCTTTAACAGATCTCAGCTTCATTATCGGAGATCCATTTTCATCAATCTTACAACTACCCTTTTTAGCCTTCAATATTGCATTTGGATGGTCTTTGCGACATCTTTTCCCTGTTTTGCTGTCATAGTAATAGTCCTGGTTATATCTATCATTAACTTTGCGCTCATTTTTGTAGACGTAGCGGCTAAATAGCATTATTTCAGCATATACACCATTACCTGCTCTCTTTATCTTATAGACCCATAATAAAGCCTTAAAACGTTGATCTATTGAACGGATGTATTTCTCTACAAATTCATTATATCTATCCTCTTTTATTTCCAAAGGTATGGCTACTGTCAAACCATGAGCATATACATTTCTATATGATGAACCATTACGTCTTTTAGAATAATTATTCAGATGACTGTCTTTATAACAAATCAGCATTTCTATCATTGAGAGATGATCATCGTAGTTAGAGATTAAAACGCAGTCATCATTAATATACTCAGTCACGCTTTCTCTCGAATCAAAGGTATAGTACCTAATAAAAGTCTTGTTACTTTCCATGATTTTCCCCTTCTCAGTCATTTCTTTCTTTTATTTTTAATTATATTTTTGGATATAAATCTTCTTGATCAAATAAGCTACTTGTCAAATAACAAGTAGCTTATGATTACATCTATCTAATAAATATATGTTATAACAAATAAATTCTTTGTATTATTCCAACAAAAATGTTATCTCCGTATAACTAGGAACTTCTAATTTTTACTGCCAGCGTTTTTCATCTGAATTCCAATCTTTATTCAAATTCTCTAAATTTTGGATAGACGAAACAACTGGAATCAGGAATCTTTTTATAAACTCCATAACTTCAGGAAATTCAATTACTTCTAATGCTTTCTTCTTGTTAATAAAAGATTTCCACCTTGTATTTCTAAGCTTATCAAGAGCGAAATCATTTTCAAATGCAATAATTTCATCAAAAACTGTACCACGATGATTAAACGTCTCTAGTATTGCTGATTTTAACTCATCTCCATGAAAATCATATTTCGCAGCAATTATATAAATATCGTAGAAGTCCTTATATCTACTATTCGCGGGACCAATAGAGACGATTGCTTCAAATTTTTCTGCTATTACCGAGCTAAGTGAATATGCGTAAATCCTAGGAGCCTCCATCTCAAGTAATACCGGGAAATCAATTAATAATCTATCAGGATATACTACATCACCAAATCCAATATCGATTGAAACACGGATTTTTGTATTTCCCAGATAAGAGAAAATAGAAACATTGACACCATGGTAATTTTTAAATTCCGTGATACTTACTACATTTAAAGAATCCAAATCATAATGCAAAGCATCATCTACAACTATGGAAAAGATTTTTCCAAATATTTTTCTCATGTCTTGCATCTCATTACTTATTTTGTAAGCCAACAGATCTATATCGCTGGTTGCTCTAGTAAAATTCCCATCAAATAAAGCATATAGAAATATCCCACCCTTTAAAGTGAATTTTTCGACATAATCAGATATGGAAATTCTATAAATAGTACGCTCTAAAGCATATGTTGTTAACTCAGTTTGAAATAGATGTCCTTTTTCAATTGCTTGATTTTTTAGTCGCGCTTTAATCGATTCAGGATTTGTCATACTAATACCTCCAGATATGTTTGTAAAATTTCATGGCACTTGAGTAACTTAGCATACTTGTACAGCTTGTTTATGTCTCTATCACCGCGCTTAAGATAACTTATTAATATTTCTTTTGTCTCCTCAATTCCAATTTTATTTCTATAATATATAATATCTATAACCGTTTTTTCGATATCATAGATATCGAAATAATTATCACCAAATTTTTCAGTGACTATTCCTGTTTCATATCTTACTTCATCAAAATAATATAGATTCAAAACAGGCCAATCTGGAAGTGTTGTAATCTTTTTGCTTCTATGAATCGCCACATCGATTCCGTCCGGTCTATAATTAGATAGATTATAATGAACCGCTGCACTTAATAAACAAATAACCCCTGAAGAAACATAAGCTTTAGCATAATAAAAATCATTTTCATCTCCTGTATATTGCACATTTTCGTAGAATTTCTTGTTCAATTTGACAAGTTTTCCCTCTTGGACAAATTTGTTGATTTTATAGTGCGAATATCCTAAATTTTTCAATTCATCAATTGAGTATATTTTTTTACTTTCTTGTATTTTTTCATCTGTATCCATACTATTCCTCCTAGCTTAATTATACTTTAGACCAAACAAACAGACAATCATTTTTTAATAAAATACTGCAGTTTTAGATTACTGCAGTATTTTATTAAAAAATGATTTTAAATTATATTGATTTCTTTGATATTTTATACTCTACCAAAAATAGAATTCATCGTATTTTTCACACTACATACCCATTCCCCTGATTATTGAAAACTATAGATTACCATGAATTTATAAAATCTGGTTATTGAACGAGAGAAGCACTCTCCACTACTTTTTAAGCAATTGCATTTCAGCTAATAAGTTGACTTGCCTGCGACAGCTCGATCACTGCTCTGACTTAGTCGCAACGGAATATGTCAATATAGTTGACGCATTTTTTTGAATTTAATCATGCATAGATTTGGTTTTTTGGTAACTCTCTTGTTCGATCATGATTTTATCTTCATCAGTTGGGTTCAAAGCAACCGTGGCTTGGTACTTCCAATTTTTGATATCTCTACTCCATCTTTCAGGGTGCTTCAATCTAGCACGGGCGTATACTTCTTTTCGTTTCTTAAGTATTTCGATATCTTCGCCACGATGTCTGCTCCCTGGGGTAACGTAGTTGATGCCGCTATGGAGATGAACTTCGTTATACCAATGGACGAATTTACTGGTCCATTCTCTGGCATGATCCATTGATTCAACTCCACTGGTTGGATACTTTGGAATGTATTTCAAAGTTTTGAATAGTGATTCCGAAGATGGATTGTCATTGCTTACTCTTGGCCTCGAAAATGAGCTTTGAACACCAAGTTTTTCAAGCGTACCCAAGAATGATGAGGCCTTCATGGGGCCGCCATTATCCGAATGTAATACAAGCGGTTTACCACAGATGCTTTCCTTTAAAAGGGTTCTTTTAATCAGTGTCTGGGAATGGATAGCGTTCTCTTCTTCCCAGACTTCGTAACCGACTATCTTGCGACTGAAGATATCCATGATCATGTAGAGTTTGTAATAGATACCACGAACATCTTTACGATGCAACCAAGTTATGTCCCAAGTCCAAACCTCGTTAGGTGCATTGGCGATATGTGTTGTCGGGATTTTGCTTTTTGGCTCCTTGTTCCGACCTCGATGCTTCAATTGCTTGTTCTCTCTTAAAATCCGGTAAATGGTTGATTCCGAAGCAATATATTCGCCTTTATCAGCCAATTTAGGAACAATTTCCAAAGGGGACATAGAACTGTATTCAGGTAAGTTGATAGTATCAATCACAATCTTTCGCTCTTGCTCACTCAGTTTATTAGCTGGGGTGGGTCGTATAGCTGTCCTGCGTCTATCGGGCAAAACATCTACTTCCTTGGTCAACGTTCATAAGTTCGTTTTGAGATTTCGGCAACTTTACAAGCTTGAATCAGCCGGGCTCCATTTTCATTAGCTTCCTTAATTAACGATACAATCAGTTTACGCAATTTGAGTGATGTTAATCTTCCTCGTCTTCTTCCCAAATTGCTTGGAGCTTTTTTTCTAGAACAAGTAGCGCTGCAGCTTCAGCAAGTGCCTTCTCTTTTCGCTTAAGCTCTTTTTCAAGTTCCTTGCGATTTTGACGTTCTTTGCTTAATTCGTCTTTCACTGAATCGGATGGGTTGGAAACTTTTAGGAACTCATTTTTCCACTTTACCAGTTCACCAGGATAAATTCCTTTTGAGCGGCAATACTCACTTATCTCATGTTCATTCAGTGAAGCTGATTCAACAATGAAATGGAATCTCTCTTCCTTGTTGTAGCGTTCCTTAATCTTGGAATTGCCTTTGCCTTTAAGATATCGGCGTTTCCAGGAATACAACGTGGTTGTCTTTAATCCGGTTTCTTTTGCGATTTGAACTACGGTTTTACTTAACGGCGGTAATGTTTGGCTTATTAGTTTGATTTTCTCTTCTGTCGTATATGTTTTGGTCATTTTACTGTCTCCTTGGATCAATTTATATAAGTATAATCCAAATCCTTCTATACGACAACTATCCTAACACATGGGGGTACCATCTCGCAAAATCACAATATAACGAGTTTGCGTCATACTAATTTCATCCATTAACATTTCCACTTGTCTAAGATCAAGTAGATAAAAAACACAATTCTCAACAGAAAATTGCGTTAATTATCAGTAAAAAACTTCAACACTCACGCGCCCATGCCGCCACTTATTAATTTATAAGTTTATTAAGAGGCTATTTCATGCTTAATTCTGACATCAGTATCACGATATTAGAACATTATTAATAGATGACCCGTAAATTCAAATGCCATATGATAGTAAATATATTAAATGTGAATCTCATTTTTCGTTGTCACAAATACTCAGCTTCTTTTTCTCTCCAACAAGTTCATAGATTGTCACAAAAATCAAGAAACACGTTAACAATAGAGTGAAAAGATAATAAAAAACTAAAGGGTAGGTGATAATGCCCAACATATAAGAAACTTTGATTTTTTTTAAACAAAACGCCAATTCAGTTGTACCTTCAAGGCTAATAAAATGTACCGCGATAATTATTCCACTGATAAGAATATTTACCCACGTTATAATTTTCCCTTTGGTCTTTGATTTAAACAATGTAATCAAACATAAACAGAAAAAACATACAATTGATAAAAACTTTAGCAACAAAACTGCCCCAGGCAAAATTGCCACCGGATTCACACCACCGCCTAACTCACCATACCACGTTACCAAGAGGGCAGTAATATTGTAAGGATACAATAACAGTTCCTCGGTCATTCTTAGAGAAAAATTGTCTTTAAATACTAATGTTGATAATACACAAAAAAACATGAACGAAATCAATGTGTACAATTGAATTTTTTTATATATCAATTCTTTTTCCATAGATTATCTCCTTATTCTTGCATAAGTGTAATTATGACTACTTGCTTCCAATGTATCCCAATTGTTCGTTGACGTACTTGCCCAAGCATGATAATCAGTTGTATGTTGAGCAACTTTATAATCATAATACCCATATGGTCCAAAACTGCTATCTCTTAATGTGACATAACCTATATGATTCCAATCACCATCACTGTATTCATCAAAACCGATAAAATCGTATTGTCTAATATTTGCTGAAAACGCATAGTGACTTTTAGTCGTGTACCCTACACCCATATATTTTGCAAATGTATCGGCCCGAATCCAAGAGATTGAATGTGTGTGTGTGAGCACGTATTGCCCGCCAACCCACATACCAGTACTCTTATGCCACCAACCTAAATATTCGCTCGAATAAACATCTTGAGATACACCGGAAGCCTCAAGTATCTGAGAGGCAAAGTTCGTGCAATCAGTTGAAAAACTAGCGTATTCATATAAATTACGATTAGTAGCCCATGTTGCCGCATATGCCGCACCGTCACTATCTGACAAACTCAATAATGATTGCGATGCAAATAATTCTCTTGATTCCATTGTAACTTCAGTATATTCTTCAAGAGACGGAGAATAATCGGGCAAAGATAATATTAACTCCAAATCTACACCTTCATTTTCTAATAATGCATCTGAATTTGCTAGATTTAAAATCATATTATTCTTTGACTTATTTTCATAAATATCAAAGAACTGATCCATTCGCATATAAAGCGATTCATTTGGTAACAACTGATTACCATCTTTATCTGAAATACAAATGTCACTTTTATATTTTTCATAATAATTACGATACAATTCCCAGTTAGTAGTAGAAAGCTCATCAATCTTAAAATAATCTTCGATGTCTTTTAATTCATTCGCATATTTTATCTTGAACTTATCAAGGGCAGCGCTTTCATCTTCAAATTCGCAATAAAGATAATTAATTTGCCCTCCAATTATTACGCTTCTGTTCACGACAACCTCACCATACTCAATATCACTATTGATTAATTCGCAAACCTCATCGACGTTGCTAACATACTCTTCATCCAGCATATTAACACTTTCCTCAGCACATACATTCATACTTGGATTAATTGTAAAATATGAAATAATAACCAAAAACGACAAAATACTTTTAATTTTTTTCATAAAATTCCCTTCTCTCAAATTTGGTAGTGTCAAAACCAGTTAGTTATTTATAGCTTTAAATAACTGGTAAACCGCATTCTACCTAGGTTTTTTATCTATTTTAGTCGCTCCCCTCCGGAATCGACATATAACTTAGCCATTTCAATATACAAAAAAGGCAATAGCTCCTATAATTGTAAGTGACAAAACCACAAGTAAAGGAGAACTATTACCATGGCTAAGATTATATCACTAATTATCAAATTATTGAATATTGTCAATAAAATTTCTTTCAAATTCGAATGCTTTTTGATGAAATTTCTTCCCAAAGATCCTGATACTTTAATAATGGGCGAACAATACCGCAAATTCAAAGTTGATCCGGTTCCTCTCATCAAAGAAGAAAATCTTCCAATCACATTCTCTAAAGCTGTTGAAATCTACAAATCAAAGCATAACGGTCGCTCGCCCAAACCTATAAATAGACGAGTTCCTTTAAACATACCCAAAGATACTGTCTGCCCTCACTGCGGTGCTCCTTACGAATATCTTTATGACAACAGATCCGGAAAAATCTCCCAGCAGTGTCGCTGCAAGGTTTGTGATACAACTTTTATTCCCGGGAAACCTTATATCCAACAAGTTGCACATCACTGTCCTTACTGCGGTCGGAAACTCGACCCTCATCATGTCAGAGATCATTTCACAGTATATCGATGCTCAAACAGGGAATGCACCTACTACAAACACAATATCCGCTCCCTTAGTAAACAAGAGAAAAAGCTATACAAGAAGAATCCATCCGCTTTCAAACTTCGCTATATTACTAGGGTTTTTAGTGCGTCCATAGAACAACTAGAACAGCTCCAGGCGACTATTACCCCTTCAAGAGTTCAACTATCCAGAATCAAAAATTCTAAGGAAATACTAGGTTTAATCCTCACGTATCACATCAATTATGGACTATCCCTAAGAAAAACTGCATTGATTCTCAAAGAAGTACATGATGTCGATGTATCTCACCAAACCGTTGCCAATTACGCCGAAGCGGCAAGCTGTCTAATCAACCCCTGGTTAGACAATTACCAATACGGTGAATTGACACCAGATCAATGCGGTGATGAAACCTACGTTAAAATCAACGGTAACAAAGCCTATGTCTTTTTCATGTGTGACAGCATCAAGAAGATAATCACTTCATATAATATCTTTATGAAAAGAGATACCTTTTCAGCTATCCAAGCCTACTATTCAGTACTCAGAAAGTTTACCGCCATTCCCGAAGGCTTGAGTTTTGTAGTTGATGGCAATCCAATCTATCTTGCCGCTCAACAATATTTCCTATTGCAAGACAGGAAATTCAAAGTCCATCAGGTAATAGGTTTAGAAAACAAGGATGAAGCTTCAAAGATTTACCGACCTCAAAAGCAGATAATTGAAAGATTGAACAGAACATTCAAGTTTTCTTATTACGTAAAGAATGGATTTGCGGATTTAAACAAAGCAAATGAATTCATGTGTCTGTTTACCACATACTTTAATTTCCTCAGGAAGCATAGTTCTTTGGAATACAGTCCTCCAGTTAAACTGGAATCATTCGAAGGTGTGACCAACATGCCTAGAAAATGGAATATGATTATCGCTATGGCCAATGATTACATCATCAACAACTCCATAACAAATTAATCATACTTTTCATACCTGTTTGACACTACCTCAAATTTTCCATAGCGCATATTACATATATAACATTATTTTATATTATACGTATAGATATTTTTGCTCACTTTTACTAATACAAATTTAATCAAAAAAATTCAACTTCAGTAAATATTAGCCACCCCTTAATATCAGCCCCCTTATAAGTAACAATTATAGCACAAAACCACATATTTGCAACAGTGATTTACTTAAGTTACACTCATCTAAGAATTGGAAACACCTGAACATAATCCCATTAGACTAATTTTCGAATATTGAGATTTGAGTAGTACATGTAATCTTATTAAATTGATAGCTGGATGATGTTATATTCTGCTCCTGTAATACAAAAATGAATATAGATTCTTTAATAGGTTAAATATGCTGTATTTGTCCGGAATATGTCAATATAGTTGACGCATTTTTTTGAATTTAATCAGGCATAGATTTGGCATTTTTCAGTAAAATTTTTTACGGATTTATTCGATTAAATCAAAACTATTTCAAAGTTATAAAGGTTCGACTCAGTTCGTTACTCAAATACAATAATTTTGCGAGCAAACTATAAGTGTAATCCAATTATTCCGTGCCTAATTTTTGATAATTCCACTCAACATCTCAACATAATCTTGCAATTGTTTAATTCCAAATTCAGTGATAGCATAGGATGAAATATTCTTTTTTTTCAATCTTGTTTTTGTTGAAAGCACGTAACCCCACTCCTCTAACTTTGAAAGTTGAACACTAATATTGCCATCTGATGATTTAGTATAATCCTTTATTTCTTTAAACGTCTTTGCTCCATTAACCAAAAAACTTATTATGGCAAGTCTTAGAGGTAGCGTAAAGGCAGGTGGAATATTATTAATCTCCATTGTTTATATCCCTCGATTTAACGGCAATACCTAAAGCAATATAACCGATAGATATAATTAGCAGATAAATTATTGATCTCAAAAAAATATGGGAACCAGAACCTACCGTCACAGACATCTCGAAAAAGCTGAAATTCATCACTGCGATAGAGATGATAATTAGTAAAACGTTGTTTAGAAATCTATTTTTACAAAAAAGCACATTACAAGTTACCAGCGAAAATATAAACAGCATTATATTGACAGTGGCATTGATACTACCTAATCCCGTCATTATTGAAATCTGTGACAGATCCGAGAAAACAGATAAAGTAACTCTTACTAATCTCGAAATAAGAGGCATCAACATATTAACGATCATAAAGAAATTAATAAATGATACATAGTATTTGTTAGACGAATTACTCTCATAGTAATATATTCTAGCGAAATACATAAGCATAAGCGCGTATCCAATTATCTCTATTGTGCTTGATATAAATACTGAGAAATTTGACATGGAAAATACATAGATAGGTAAAAATACTCCTGCAATAAAATTTATCAAGTTAATAATGCCCACTACCAGGAATAATTTATAAATCGTATTCGCATTTCTTTTGGTATTTTCGATGGAATCTCCGATAATCTTGATTTGCTCTATAGCATTTTTTGAATCAATGTTCATATTTAACATAGCCTCCTTAAGAATCTTGCCGCAAAATAGCAGCACACTTTAATTACTTTATATTATAAAGCACTTTGCAATATAAAGTCAATACCACTGGATTTATTAGTTAGCCTCATCAAATTTTATTAATAAATTCCACTTAATATTTTATCGATAGAACTGATCATACTTCATACCTCCTGATTTTTTTGCATTTTTGCAAATTAATGATAACATTCAGCTATATTACCATTAATATACAAAAACTGGTTATTGAACGAGAGAAGCACTCTCCACTACTTTTTTAAAGCAATTGCATCTCAGCTAATACGTTGACTTGCCTGCGACAGTACGATAACTGCTCTGACTCAGTCGCAACGTGTGTATCTTAGAAGTTTCAGCCATACCATCTTGCAACGATAGTTTTAAATGTAGGTTTTATCGCCATTTATTCAATGTTGCGAACCCATTTAGCTACTCCAACTGTTATCCAATAACCTATCCACTTGTCAATGATCAAGCAGATAAAAAACACAATTCTCCAACGAAAATTGCGTTAATTATTGGTAAAAAAGTTCGACGCGCACGAGCTACTGGTGCCATTTGATAAATTATCCGCTTAATAAGCGGTTTTTTTATATACAGTAACGGAGTTTGTCAATATAGTTGACGCATTTTTTTGAATTAATTATGCGTAGATTTGGTTTGTTTGATATTTCTTTTTCTGGATCATGTTTTTTTCTTCATCGGTTGGATTCAGGGCAACCGTTGTTTGATATTCCCAGGTTTTAGTATTACCGCTCCATCTCTCAGGATGCTTCATTCTTGCAAGGGCGTAAACACTTTTGCGATTCTTCAATATCTCGATATCTTCGCCACGATGTCTGCTTCCTGGGGTTACATAATTGATGCCGCTATGGTAATGGACTTCATTGTACCAATGGACGAATTCACTAGTCCATTCTCGGGCATGTTCCAGTGATTCAAACCCGCTGGTTGGATACTTAGGAATGTATTTTAGCGTTTTGAACAGTGCTTCCGAATATGGATTGTCATTACTTACTCTCGGCCTTGAAAACGAGCTTTGCACACCTAATTTTTCAAGCGTTCCCAGGAATGATGATGCTTTCATTGGGCCACCATTATCTGAATGCAGCACAAGCGATCTGCCACTTATCTTTTCTTTTAACAGTGTCCTTTTTATAAGAGTTTGGGAATATTCGGCATTTTCCGTTTCCCACACTTCATGTCCGACAATCTTCCGGCTGAAAATATCCATTATCATGTATAACTTGTAATAAACTCCCCTAACATCCTTACGGTGCAACCAAGTAATATCCCAACTCCAAACCTCGTTGGGTGCTTTGGCAATATGTGTTGTCGGGACCTGCTTTTGAGGCTCCTTGCTTCTTCCACGATGTTTCAATTGTTTATTTTCCCTTAGAATGCGGTAAATGGTTGATTCTGAGCCAATATATTTACCTTCGTCAGCTAACTTAGGCACTATCGTTGATGGAGGCAGAGAATTGTATTTAGGAGAATTGACAGTGTCAATTACGACTTGGCGCTCATCATCGCTTAGCTTATTGGCCGGCACAGGTCTAATAGCTGTCGTTCGTTTGTCAGCCAACACATCTGTTTCATTGGTCCACCGTTCATATGTTCGTTTGGATATTCCAACCACTTTACACGCCGGAATCAATCGAGCACCATTTTCGTTGGCGTCTTTGATCAATGAAACGATTAGTTTACGCAATTTGAGAGAGGTTAATCTTCCTCTTCTTCGTCCCAAATTGCTTGGAGCTTTTTTTCAAGAACCAGTAGCGCAGCAGCTTCAGCCAAAGCCTTTTCTTTGCGCTTGAGTTCTTTTTCCAGCTCTTTACGTTTTCTTCGCTCCTTGTGCAATTCGGCCTTCGCAGAATCATCTTGACTGGAAACATTGAGAAATTCATTTTTCCACTTTGTCAGCTCATCAGGATAAATTCCTTTTTGCCGGCAATATTCTCCAAGTTCGTGTTCGTTCAACGAAGCGGATTCGACGATAAAGTGGAATCTTTCAGCCTTGCTGTAACGTTCCTTGATTTTGGAATTAACGGCACATTTTAGGTATCTACGCTTCCAGGAATAAAGAGTCGAAGTTTTGATTCCAGTTTCAGCAGCAATCTGAACAACAGTTTTGTTGAGTGGTGGCAATGTTTGATTGATCAATTTTATTTTTTCTTCAGTCGTATATGTTTTAGTCATTTCTTGGTCTCCTTGGATCGGTTTTTATAAGTATAATCCAAATCCCTCTATACGACAACTATCCTAACACATGGGGGCAGTGATTAGAACTAATTTTACAAATTCACACAAAAATATTGACGCCACCTGATTAGAACAAGATGGCATGAATTTATCACATCAATATGTAAATGATAATTTTTCAAACAATTCTAAATCCCTGCAAGCGCCATTAAAACAACGCTTAATATCAAAAAAGTTTTTATGACCAGCCATGAAGACTTCTTTTGTCCTTTTTTATTGCACACTTTAGAAGCCCATAAGCCTATCGGCCCCCATATTATTCCCGGATAAATACTAATTGCAGCCAACGCTTCTTGATCTTGAAGTAAAAATTCCAAATAATCCGAGACTACAAGCAAGCGCATAGCGATGAAAAAGAGCGGTGTCATTAACCAAGCTACCAAAGTAGCTCCCCATCCATAATTTAAATTCATTTTATTCCTCCTCCAAAATGATTATCAGTATCTTTAACATACTTTACTCTATTTGCTCTATTCAATGAGCTTAAATACCGTAATACCAAACAAACTTTACTTTCTTGAACTGAATCATGATTGCCACTATCCTCAGGTCGGTTCAACAGATAATATCATCGATGTCCCTTGCCGATGCGGGACTGTCAAATGAAAGTGAACACGCTCAATGCCCATACACCGCCTGATTAATATCCTATTCATATGAAAAACTTGACTCCATTGAATCATCAATCGAATGCTTTTATATTTTATTTGGAAAACAATTCCGAATAAATTACCTGTTTTCTAACACCAACGAGATTAGTGGCTAAAACTCAAAATGGTAATCCCAATTATTGGCAGCTCCAGTTCCATAGATCATTTCCAAAGTGACCAGGCACGGGTTCATATTATCTTCGATATTTCCAAGATATTAATCAATGAAATGTAGACAGACAAAGAACCCGGCTGGATATAATTAATTGTGAATCTCAGTCGGTAAATCATCAATCTTGTCTATTTCCAAGATGGTCTCATTGTCCGTATCAACCAACAACAGAGTATCTTCTTTAACATTGACCACGTTATAATCGAATTCCTCTGAATTAATTAAATACAGATAATTGTCGATGGGTTCTAATTTGCAGTAAAATGTTTCAGCAATTCCATCACTTCCTGGTTGTGAATACCAGAATTCATTATCGATTCCTACGCTCGCAGTTATTGCTAAACCACCACCCCACAATTGGTAAGTTCCCATTCTTCGAGATAAATTTTCTGATCTAATTTCATTTTCAATGGAAATACTTTTTGCGATATATCCTCCTGAAACCGCCAAAATCAAAGCTAGTATGTACAGCAGTAATTTTCCTTTTTTCACTCGCAACCCCCCTGTCAATAAACAATTTAATCAATAAACTCCTGAATCCTTTTTTCAGGTGTGACATTATTAAGGTACCGATCAGGGAAAATGTCGATATAAGCTTGGGTCCATCCTTCAAAATGGACTCTACCTACAATAGCGGAATCAAATTTTTTTGCTTTGACTATTTGCATTCTTTCCCTCCTTCAAGATATCAGATTTCTACGCTCGTTTAGAGAATATCCTTTCTATAAAACAAATACATGTCGTTTTAATGAAAATACGCTCCAGGTGTAAATGTAAAGCGATATTTATTGGATAAATTTATTATCTTAATCACATCAGTACGTGACAGGCATATGGTTCAAATAAAGTCCTATATTCAAGTGCAAACCAATTTCAGATTGAATAAAAGATAGTTGGAGCTGGCCACTACAATATCATAACTATTATGATTTTCCCCCGGACTTTTTTTGCACTGGATACCAAAGTTCAACATATCCCATCTCCAAATCGCCCCCATACACTTCAAAGTTAATCCCAGCCGCTTGCTCATATTCGGAGGTAGGCAGCCATTCCATATAAAAACGCTTGTTTAGCTTGTTGATGACTTCGATGACATTTTCCCATTTGAACTTTTCAGAAGGTAGGATAACCCAGGTGTACGCCGGAACATCGACAACCGAGTAGCCATCAGTAATGCTGTTTGTACTTTTAAAAGCACACTGCATATAAGCGAATGTTCCTGGTTCAGTTTCTTTATAATCACAAACTCCATGTACCTTGCATAATCCCTGAGAGACGAATGGAGGTAAATCACCGGCATCAGCTACGAGTTTTTCATAGGCACCACTGGCCTGATTTCTGTTCCATAGCTCATGGGGATTATCCCCATTCAAACTGACTGCGTCAATGCTAAATACTCCCTCGTAACCAAATATTTGAAACGCTTCATTACTTTCAATTCGATAATCCATTTCTTTTTCTCCTTTGATTGAAATTTGAAAAGAGATTCTCGGATATGCTTTCAGGGTTACTCCATCAGCTCGGGCTTTTGTCGGCGTGACTCCATGAAGTTTTTGAAAAGCCCGTGAAAATGAAACAGGTGAATCGTAACCATATCTTAAAGCCAGATCAATCACTTTGACCTCACTGCTTTGAAGTTCTATCGCCGCCAAAGTAAGCCTTCTTCTGCGAATATATTCTGTTAAAGTAATATCAGTCATATAAGAAAACATTCTACAGAAATTGTAAAATGAACAACCAGCTATTTGCGCCAATTCTACCTGAACAATCGTACCTGTCATGTTGTCTTCCAAATACGCAATTGCCTGGCTCATCCGGTCTAATATATCCAAGAATATCCCTCCCTTCAACAAAAGTATATCTTTTTAATATGTTGTTGTCGCAACATTTTGTGCCGGGATTTGTATGGTATCATCTCCAATGATATTTTTTGAAAATAATCATATCCCTTTATCCACTCCCAAAAATCCAGAAACTTATCTAAAAGTGATTTGACCTGCATCCCAAAAAAACATCAGAGTCATTTCGATCCATCCCCACATAAATTCCGTCACTTTGTTGGCTTATTTAGATATAAATACAATTCAGGGATTGCAATTGCTATCTGGAACAAAATTGCCCAAACCAATCCGGGGCCGAAGTAATACCAGTCAGATAATTCAGCTTTCACATCTGGTGTCACACTATTGACTAAAGAAGACACCTCCATAAAAACAAATACCACAATAAATGTCATAATAGTATTAAATATTATTCCCTTAAAATATGAGCGGCCTTTTTTCTTCTTCAATAAGGGTATCAAAATATTTAAAATCGCTACTATTGACAGCAAAACCCCATAAGAAACAAAATCATCTTCAAACCAACCATAATTGTTTGAAATCGACACAATCACATAAACTTCAAGGCAAAATATTATCATGCTGGTAACTACTTTTAGCAACCTATAAAGAATTCCCATCATTCGCCCATCTCCCTTATCTCAGTGTAATTTGTATTTTGGTAATTACTGTTAACAACATTAATATAACTCATGAACTGATAGATTGATTGGCTGGCTAGGTTCAACCTGTTATTTTACTACAGATATTTTTCCATCCGAATATCCGAATGCCAAGTTTCATTCCAGTAGGTGAAATCTTTGAACTCATAAAAGGGCAGATACCCTAGTTTTTGATAAAACTTGATTGCATTCTCATTAAAGTCAAAAACACCCAGTTCAATCCGCTTTAGACCTAGCTCCTTAGCTGTCTTTTCAATAAAATGCATCAGCTTATCGCCATACCCTTTTTTTCTATACGAACCTTCACCAATGAGAATTGAAATCCAACCGGTGTTTTCAACTTTTCTGGCCAGATGTTCCGGGTCAACTGTAATAGAGACTTCTCCAATGGGATGTTCATCATCAAAGGCAATGTAATAGTATTTGTTCTTCTCATTGACAGATTCCTTAATACTGTCTTGCGTACATTTTTCAAACGGACCTTCCTGGAAGTTAGGCTTGATGAAATGTTGGATGCTATCATCATTATACCAGCTGGTCATGATTGCTATGAGTGCTTCATCATTAGGCGTTACTTGCTTGAATATGAGCATTTTTAGATTCTCCTTTTTCAAAATTTTCTTATCAACATACGATATTTAAACTAAATATCTAAGAAAATCATAATTTATCAACTAAAATTTTAATCATAAATTAAAAAATAGTAATCTTCGACCCATTTAAGTAATTAATAAACATTTAAACATAACTAAATGCACATAATGTAACTATATCAAATATCCTATTTTGCATCTACAATAATTTCTTAAGATTTTCTAAATATTGTAAAATTTCAATGTGATTCCCCCACAAATAGTTTGACTATATTCTCTCCCTGTTTAATCATAATTATCTGAAAATACGGGGAAAAAAAGCAATTCTCAAAACCTGAATTGCTTATAATTTTATAATATTTAAGATTCAAAAAAATACGCCATAAACCAAAATCCTCTCAATGCCAACTTTAGCGGATTGATTAATCCCGATGGTCTTTATTTCCAAACATTGATAATACCACACTTGGATTGACTGTTAAAATAGCGTATATTTGCAGGTTTGCTCTCCTTCTTGATTATACCCTGTAATCCCCTCTATCGCCGTTAAATCCAAGACACTTTCCCAAGTAAAATAAAACAGGTCATCCTGAAACTCTTCTTGGATCATTGGCTCCATCCCTGGAACTTTCAACTTAACTTTTGCGATATTAGGATCATTGACAATTCCATAGACAATATTGACTCCATCCGATGTCAGTCTTCCAGAGAAATTAAGAGATTCACTCTTATCAATTTCAAATGCACTATTATTGCTGTTCTGCCAGAAAATCAGACGCCCTCTAATAGTATCACATGTAATCCAATTTTCATACTTGCATAACATATCCTGATAACCATCATATTTGTATACAGATAAAATTTCAGAGGGACCAAAATGCCGGACTTTATCGCTGTATTTATGGGCTTGATTTGGTGTTGGTCGCATCCCGGTAAAGGCCATAAACACCGCTAATAACAATCCAATCAAAATGAAATTTCTTATAGTCTTTAGTATTCTATGCATCCTGATCCTCCAAACTCAAATCGATATGAAATTCATAGTGTCTGTCGACATAATCATAGACAACATTTAATCTTTTTTGAGTAGCAGGGAAATCCCAAAGTTCTTTATGGATAATATTACGGGTGTACCTTGAGGAATGATTAGAAGCTCCCGCGTACCTTTTCCCCTCACCATCAGTAAATACCCCGACATAACTTGAGATCGGATCAGAAAAAATCATCATTCCCGTTCGTTGAGTCGTAAAGAAAACATGCAAGGTTTCACTATCATCATAATATATATCAGTCAATGTGATTATTTCATCATCTATTTGAGCCGTCTTTTCCAATTCAAGATGGTAAAGTACGCTATTTTCACTGATATCACTGTAGGGATCAAAGGAATCCCTTGAATTTACTATTGTCATAACCACAGATGCAATCAAAATTATTCCGATAAGCTTAACCGCATAATCCGATATTTTCCAAACCCAACCTAGCAATGGATTGTGCATTCTATTCAATTCTTTTCCTATAAGTTCAGCATCACCCATCAATGCAATAGCTTTGGTTAAGGCCTGGTCATGATTATAGCCCTCTTCTACAAAGTCATCGCACCTATCCATAATATGGTCATCCAGTTCCTGATATATTTTCTTTCTGTCATAAGGAAATTTTACGTAAGCGATAACCTGGTTTAAATAATTATCCTTCTCATTGTGCAAAGACATCCCTGTTTCCCCCTAATACCTTATTGACCGACGTAGTGAACTCTTCCCATTGTTCCTTCTGTTCTTTCAACTGACGCCGTCCACTTCGAGTTATTCGATAATATTTGCGGCTTCTGCCGGTTTCCCCCTTGGCCAAATATGATTTTACATAGCCGTTATTATCCATCTTGTGCAGCACCGGATATAATGATCCCTCTTTGAATTGAAAAGTGCTATCCGATCTTTCATCAAGTTCTTTGATAATCTGATACCCATACATATCTTTTTGCTCTAGCAGGGTCAAAATCAACAGCATGGCACTCCCACCGATTAAATTCTTATCAATCTTCATATCTTCACCCTCTTTCTTAAAACCTAGACAATCTAGGTATATTATACATAGAAGTTCTAGGTCTGTCAATCGGTCAGACATTGTGCCCCATAACCAGTCAACCATTTTTTTGGCTTCAAGTTTCTACTTATATGTTCACTAAGTTGTTAACTCAATTAGAAGGTTATTACCAATCTTTGGATTATATCAATTGTACAAACACCGATTCATAATCAAAAATCACTTAACAAAAAACGCAACTTCAAATGAAAATTGCGTAATGATTGTGTAAATTTTACTTGGTATTTAATAAGACCATTTTTTGCAGCCACTGGTTGGGGCGGAAAGTGATCGGTTTAGCCTGAAACGTCGTTAGATATTTCCTAAATAACTGAAAACATATTGTACAACTTGAACATTCTGATATCTTCCCGACTGATTTTCAATTCTCTGATCAGATCATCATCTTCCGCGATCGGTTTTTTGGAAAACAACATCTTGGTCGCGACTGGCATCATCGGACGTGAGGAAAAGCCGTTGAAAAGTCCCCACTTCGTTTGAGAGTCAAGATAAGAAGCCAGAATCTGGACACTTGCTTTTTCAATCGGTGAATCCTGGTTGGTCAACTGAATATTGGTAAGGGCATCATAATGTTCGATATAACCCCAGTAGGTATTCTCACAATTTTGATAAGTACTATAATCTTTGAAGTTCATATACATCATGATCTTATATTGATTGTTCTCCATTTCAAAGAGGACATCAAATACGCAACGGACCAGCTTGTTACACCTGCCATCATAAATATAAGAATAGAACTGATTGGTGTCCTTGAAAAAAGCCGGGATTGATTTGTCGGTTGTCAGGACAAACTTTTCCTTGGGATAATAAAGAAGCTGTTCAATGCTTATCTCCAAGGCATCGGCAATTTCATATAAGGTGACGATATCGATTGTAATCTCCCCTTTTTCATACTTGGATATGGTCGACTTGCTTTTAAATATAATTTTTGCCAACCCCTCCATCGTCATATTCCGGGACTTTCTATAAATACAGATTCGTTTCCCAATTTCCTGATTGATATTCCCCATCATCTTCACCCCTCAAAGTTTCCTTAGAATCAACTAATTATTGATTATTCTTAGATGTAATTCTTGTCGAAATTATTCTATCACAGGTGCATGACATTTTCCACTCTAGCGAAACAATTACAAAAATTGTTTCCTGAGATGAAACTTAAGTGGTTTTGACATTGTTTGAGCAGATTGCTAAAATAATCGCGTATACAAATTATCATGCTGCATGGAAATAATCTGAGGAGAATTTATATGTACGATTTTGATGAAATTATTGATAGAAACAACACCAATGCCATGAATACTGATGGTTACATGGACTATATGTTCAAGGGGCAACCTGATATCGAATTCCCCTGTGATAAAGAAGAGATGGTGAGAATGTGGATTGCAGATATGGAATTTGCAACTCCCGATGTCATTATCGAGGGAATCAAGAACAGGTTGGACAAGCGGATTTTAGGGTATTCCAAAGTCTTCGCAAAAGAATATTATGAAGCTTTTGCAAACTGGTGTAACATTCAATACGGATGGAGTTTTGATATTAATGATCTCGTTATTTCCAATGGAATCATTCCCGCCTTATATGAACTGGTGGACTATATTCTTGAAGATGACGAAAAGATACTATTTTTGACGCCTTCATACGCCTATTTCAAGTATGCTGCCGATTTTCATAACAAGGAAAGTGTCTGTTGCGATTTAATCAATAACGACAACTATTTTGCCATCGATTTTGATGATCTGGCCCGCAAGGCTCGTGATCCTAAAATCAAACTATTTATTTTTTGCAACCCTCATAATCCGACCGGGCGGATTTGGAAAGAAGAAGAACTAAGGAAAATTGCCAAAATAATCAAGGACAATGACTTATGGATAATATCCGATGAAATCCACTGCGATTTGATTCGTTCCAATCAATCACATCTTCCCATGGGCAAAATCATGGACGATTATCAAAAACTGATCACTTGCATGGCGCCGACAAAAACCTTCAATATTGCCGGGATGATGATCTCCAATGTGATTATCAAGGATGAAGATTTAAGAGAACTGTGGTGTCAACGTCATTACAACTTCGACAATCCCTTGAGCATAGCTGCGGCCCAAGCTGCTTATGAAAAAGGCTATGCCTGGCTTAAGGCGTTGAAACTATACTTGGACGGGAATTTCAAACTGACCCAGGACTATTTGCAGGCCAATTTACCCCAGGCAAAATTCAGGATATCGGAAGCCACCTATCTGGCGTGGATCGATTTGAGCTTCTATTTTGGCGATAACGAGGATCTTCCGCTATTTTTCGCCCAAAAGGCAGGTGTTCTTCTCGAGGCCGGAGAAATGTTTGTAAAGAATGCCAACTGTTTTATCCGGCTCAATCTGGCTTGTCCTAAAGCGACTTTGACCAAAGGATTGGAGCGAATCTGCACCGCTGTTTTAACCAATACCAACTAATCACTTCAACTATTAATAAAACAACTAACTCTGTTAATTTGAACCGAACCTAACAGAGTTTTTTAACGTAGATATCAAAAAACCAATTCTCAGTTGAGAATTGGTCAATATCTGCTACATAGCAAATCTTATGGTTGTCAAAAAATTTATTCTCCTAAAGATGCACCATTTGTTTCAATGACTTTTTTGTACCAATAGAATGATTTTTTACGATATCTTTCCAAAGTACCAGTACCATCATCATTACGGTCAACATAAATGAAACCGTAACGTTTTCTTAATTCTGCGGTCGAAGCACTAACCAAGTCAATACATCCCCATGAAGTGTAACCCATGATTTCTACACCATCTTCAATAGCTTTACCTACTTGCACCAAATGTTTTTCCAAATAATCAATTCGGTAATCATCTTCAACTGTAAACTGACCATTTTCGTCTTTGATTAATTTGTCATGTGCACCCAATCCATTTTCAACGATGAACAATGGTTTTTGGTAGCGGTCATAGAATTCATTAAGAACGACACGTAGTCCAACTGGATCGATTTGCCATCCCCAATCACTTGCTTTCAAATAAGGATTTGGAACTCCGCCAAGCAAGTTTCCTTCACCTTGTTCAGCTTCTTTTGCAGTTTCACAAACACTCACGTAATAACTGAATGAGATGAAATCAACAGTATTTTTCAATGCTTCAACATCACCTTCAGCAAATTCAATTTTAACTCCTTGTGATTCCAGGTAACTGTTCAAATATTTAGGATAATATCCTCTTACATGAACATCGGCAAAGAAGTAATTTTTTTGTTCAGCTTGAAGTGCTGCTAAAACATCGTCTGGTTGTGGTGTTAATGGATATGTCGGCATTGATAGAATCATACAACCAACTTTGGCATCAGGCATGATTTCATGAGCAAGTTTCACTGCTTTGGCAGAAGCTACCAATTCATGATGAATTGCTTGATACAAATCTTGTTGAGTCAATTCCGATTTAGGAGTCCAGATTCCTCCACTCATCAGCGGTTCATGTAAAACAGAATTGATTTCATTGAAGGTCAACCAATATTTAACTTTCCCGTTGTAACGTTTGAAAATAACCTCACAGAAATTCAGGTAAAAATCGATTAGCTGTCTATTTCGCCAACCATCATATTTTTTTGCCAAATTTAATGGTGTTTCGTAGTGAGAAATTGTCACCAAAGGTTCAATACCGTATTTTGCCAATTCCGCAAAAACATTGTCGTAGAACTCCAATCCCTTTTCATTAGGTTCTTTGTCATCACCGTTAGGGAAGATTCTACTCCAAGCTATTGATAAACGGAATACTTTGAACCCCATTTCGGCGAACAGTTTGATATCTTCTTTATAACGATGATAGAAATCGATTCCTACCAGTTTCATGTTATCTTCAGTTGGTTCTGCCGTAGGTGGTGCTTTGATCCCTCTAGGCATAATATCCTGAATAGATAAACCTTTACCGTCTTCAAGGTATGCTCCTTCAAATTGGTTGGCAGCCGTAGCCCCACCCCATAAAAAATCTTTTGGAAAATTCATTTTACTCATACACTTCCTCCTATTTATACAAATCAAGTAACTTCATTATACTAAATCTAGCCACTCTTTTAAACCTTATCCTGACATCTTTTTAGTAAAACTCAAGAATACTAACGCAATGCCAGAATAAATTGACCATCAGATTCGAGTTATGATGCAACATAAGAAAAATACCCTTGTCGATTAAGCCAAAAGAGATAAGCTATATTTTAATGATTATCGACTAAAGTTTCTCACGAGATTAATATCTAGAATCAGACGCTTCTTAGTCGATCTCGTTTTTGTTTAAGGCGCATTTCATCAATTGTTGAAAAGTTTCCAATAATTTTATCCAATTTGGCCAAGACCGCTTCTTTGTCTTCAGGCAGATTAGCGGTGAAATCCACGGCGCTAGAGACGCTGCGGGCATAGATATATATATCATTGCTCATATTGGCTACCAACGTTCTAAGCTCCTTGATTCGTTCCAATTCACTAGGTTCGACAAAATTGCCACTTTCAATTTCATCATACAGCTTTGTATCCGGTAAAACAGCAACCGAAGTCAGGAAAATCATATAAGGATGCAACTGATTCAATACCGCTGCTGTTTTTTGGGCACTTTCCTCACACTTGCCAGATCCGGCTATTCCCCCAAGATAGATTACCCGGTAATCCACACCAGCTTCTTCAACTTTTTTCAATTGTTCAAGGACATCTTTACTGGTGTAGCCCTTATCCATAAATGTCAATGGTTCATCATCTGCACTTTCGACGCCGATTAGAATATCTTCAAATCCCAATTCTTTCAAATGACGGATTTCCTCAACACTCTTGTTTATAAAATCATTGACCCTTGCATATGTGGAAATTCTAGCATAAGGCAAATATTTGCGTATCAACAGCGCAATTTTCTCCAGTTTATTGACACTTAAAGCATAAGGATTCCCGCCGGCAGCCCAGACTTCCCGAGCATTGGGATTTATCGATGAAACTTCTTTTAAATCCATTTCAATCTGACTCAAATCAGCTACCTTGAAAGGAAATCCTTTATAGAAATTACAAAACTTACATTTATCATGGGTACATCCCACGGTTACTTCCAGCATCACGCTGTAGGCATCAGTGGGTGGTCTTACGATCGGACCGTTATAATGCATATTATCACTCACTTTCTTTGTATCTATCGTACCAAAAATATAATTTTTTGGAATTTGGATTTCAAAGACTCGCATAAAGTATTTACTTTACGCTATTGCTTTTTGCCTATTCAAATGAGATAATAACCATATTCAAAAGGATAACCAGTTTATAAAAAAAGGAGATATTGCCATGAACGAGCGCCAATTACATTCATTTATACTTTCCGCGGATACCAATAGTTTCTCCAAGGCAGCCGCCCTGTCTTTCATCTCCACCCCGGCCCTGGTCCAGCAAATCAATTTACTGGAAGCTAATATCGGATTCAAACTGTTTGTTCGAACCAATCATGGTATTACCTTGACACCTTCAGGTACGCTTTTCTACAAAGAAGCCCGTAAGATCCTTCGTATTTTTGAAAATGCCTGTACCCAAGGACAGGAACTCGAGAAAAACAAGAATTTAACTTTAAGAATAGCTTGCCCTTTCGAAAAAGTTCCTACTTTTGTTTTTGATGCCTACGAGAATTTCCGCAAGGATTTTCCTGATGCTTCAATCGAATTTGTTCCCATCCCATTTAATGACCATATTGCAGCTATATCCGATGGAGTAGTTGATTTAAGTATAATTGCCCAACCGGCTCCAGAATTCATCGAGGGTCTGGTTTTCCAGCCGCTCTACAATGATACATTCAGTTTCTGCATGAGCCCAAATCATCCCCTAGCCAATCTGCCCTTAATTACTCCACGAGAACTTAAAAATGCGAAAGTGATCAGCGGCAAATACAATTATGTCAAAAAAACTTCATCTAAAAATTTATCATCATATGCAAAAGTTACGCATATTGATAAAGAATATGATCTTTCAACATGCGCTCAACTTCTCGTATCTGATGAGATGATGGTCATCCATTCGCTATGGGGGAAAAATTATGAATCAATTCTCAAAGTGGTTCCTTCAAATATTCCCGCTGGGACAATTGGCATCCTATACCGCGACTCTCATTCCTGCTCAGTGGATGCGTTTCTACCTTATCTTGAAACAGTAAACTAAAAAATTGAATTGACTCCTTTATTGAGTATCTAAGATAGTTTAATATTGCCGCTCCGAACAATATGAGTGATGGTTTACTTTTGTAGGACCATTTATTAGCTACAACGATTGTTGAGGTTTAATTCTAAAAAACAGGCTTAGCTCCATGATTCATTTTGGTGCTTTGCCTGTTTTTTTGGTATCATATTAGTATATAAACATCTTTTAGAAAGGAAAAAAGATAGAAATCTCCCCTACCAAGTTTGATTTCTATCTGCTCATAAGAACAATATGATAATAATAAAAAATGAAACAAAAATCAAGTATATCAACCAAAAATCCTACTCCAACACAGTTAATTCAATCAATTTTTCACAAATGAGCTGCTCTTGTGGTGCGACAAACTCTTTCAAGACACATTCCTACTACGTTAGAAATGTGTCGTTTTTAGGTCTCAAATTCAAAATTAGGATCATGAGGCTCATTTGCGGGGACTGCGGTAGAACTCATGCCATCCTGATTGAATCAATGGTTCCATTCTCAATTTTGTCAAAAGATGACATAGTTTCTATCATTGTAAACAACAACCATTACGATCCTTCGTATCTCAGTTATCTGCGGCAGTCTTTCGACATCAATCTAAGCTATGAAGATTTTTGTATTCTAAAATCAAGAAAATTTGACTGTATCTTCATTACCACATAACTTTCATACGATTAAACCGGGTTTATTTGTACAATCTACTTGTAAAATGAATTTTAGGAGGAAAACGTATGGAATCGAATAATAAGTCTAATCTTTCTACGTGTTTGGCGACGAATCCTAACACGGGTGCGTCTATTGATGACATTTATATTAGAAAACTATTCAATCTTGAAGACAAACGGATTAAGAAAATCCATGTCAATCATCAGTTTGATGGTGTTCATGTGTATGTTGAACTTGAATGTGTCCCCCACATATGCCCGGTCTGCGGAACCGAGACCACCATCGTCAATAACTACGTTAACAAGAAAATAACCCACTCTATCCTAAATGGTATTCCTTGCTATATCAACTACCATGCCCGCAGGCACAAATGCCCCGCCTGCAACAAAACATTCTATGAACACAATCCGTTCACCCTCAAAGGTATGAAAATCTCTTTGGCGACCGTATATAATGTCCTGAAGGATTTGAAATCGTTTAATGAAACATTCAAGAGCGTTGCTTATCGTCACAACATATCGCCCACCACAGTTGCTTCGATATTTGACAAGCATGTAAGAGTATCAAGAAGAACGCTGCCGGAGTATATCTGCATTGATGAAGTTTATGCCTTCAAATCGAAAAGAAGCAACTATGTTTGCGTGCTGCTTGATTATCAAAACCAGAAAATAATTGATCTGTTGCCAGATCGAAAAAAATACAGTTTGCTTAACTACTTCACCCTGATTCCCAGGAAAGAACGGGAAATAGTTAAAGTCGTATCAACTGATATGTGGGAAACTTATCGAATCGTAAGCAAGCGTGTATTCCCAAATGCCGTTGTGGCCTGTGACAAGTTTCATGTAATCCAGGAGCTTACCAAGAAGGTTGACAGAGTTAGAATCGATGTTATGAACAAGGTCAAAGTTCCACCAAATCTAATTAAGGAGAATCTCACCCCAAAAGAGATTGTAGAAATCAAAGAACGTAAGAAGCAATATTATGTGCTCAAAAAATTCAATTGGCTTCTTTACAAGAATGATCCAAAGATATTCGATCCGAACGTCAAAAAGAAATACAATAGAGTGCTTGAAGGTTATTACAATCCCTATGATCTTCTTGACTACATAATGAAAATCGACCCACAACTCGAAGAAGCTGTAGATTTAAAAGATGAAGTAATAAGATTCTTTAAAAAGAGCAATTATAAAACAGCGAAACGGAACCTTGAGGAAATAATTGACGAATTTAGAAAAAGCAATGTAAAAGGAATGAACGATTTCGCTAATACGATGGTTAGGTGGAAGAACGAAATAATCAATTCGTTCATCGAAATAACCAAAGGTCATAAAATCAATAATGGAATAATCGAAAACAGAAACAAAACCATAAAAAGCATCAAACGAAACGCCAATGGCTATAATAACTGTAAGCGTCAAATAGAAGGCACCTACAAATGAAAAGAGCCCCAGTGTATAATGGGCTCAGTTGGATATTTACGTTGATGCACTAAAAGATCATATTTCTATGATTTTTTAGTGATATACAGTTCTTTTGGCAGTTTTGCCCACGGCATTACTGTTTCCAATGATTTTTCATCAGTTATATCCAGATCCGGCAAACGGTCTAGGATATACTGGAAATAATCATATGGTTTGAGATTGTTCATTTTGGCTGACTCAACCAAGCTGTAAATGTAGGAACTGCTATTGGCACCTTTAACTGTATTCATAAACAGCCAATTCTTGCGGCCGACAGTGAACGGTCTGATGATGTTTTCAGCTGCATTGTTGCTGATATCTATTCTCCCATCACTAATATATGTTCTCAACTTTGATTCTTGATTGTAAGCATAGTTGATTGCTTCGCCTAAATGAGATTTAGGTAGAGCAACCTTTTTAAGTTCATGGATTTTTTTGAAGAATTCATTCACTTTCTTCAATGACTTTTCCTGCCGAATTTTGGTCAGTTTGTCATAATCGCAATCTTTGTGCTTTCTCTCTATGGCGAACAGCTCGTTGATCATTGCGAAACATTTATATGTCTCGGTAGACTCAAGATTGACATTTTTAGGAACCAGATCCAAAGCTTCTTTGAATTTCCTTCTAGCATGAGCCCAACAACCTGCCTGAGTTACACCTTCGACTTTGTCATATGCCTGGTAACCGTCTGATATCAAAACTCCTTTGAAATCTTCAAGGTAATTAACGGCGTGCTTATGGGCGCGGCTTGGCTCGTAGTTAAACAGTACGTATTGATTGGCTTCGCTTCTGCCAGTCATATAGACCCACATGTATGATTTCGATGATGCCGCTTTACCTGGTTCATGTAGCACTTGGACGCTGGTCTCATCGGCATTGATATACTGGGCCTTCATCAGCTGTTTATACATGTAGTCAATCAATGGTTTGAAGTAGTTATTTGATACCCTGATCAGCCAGTTTGACATGTTCTGACGATTCAGATTGATCCTCATTCTTTGATAGGAAACTTCCTGACGGTATAACGGCAACGATTTGACATACTTGTCATTGATGATATTTGCCACCAGTGAAGCTGAAGCAATGCTACCGCTGATCAATGGCGTTGGTCCATTAGCTTTGATAATGGTTGCTTCGATGTCGTTCTTCTCGCAATTGCGGCAGCTGTAGATGTGTTCGACATGATTAATCACTTCCACTTTGGCAGGAACGAAAATAAGTTCTTTGCGAACTTTTTTCGACATCTCATGCAATTCATGATTGCATTTAGGACAAACCTTTTCATCAGCACTCAAAACATAATCAATCGTAGTGTTCTTCAAGGAATCCAAATCCATAATTCTTGATTTCTTTTTGCGCTTATGAGATTTTACTTCGGTGATATTTGATTCATCATTGATCGGTGTTGATTCAAATTCAATCTCATCAAACAAAGACAACTGATCAACATGAACTTTTTCAGACGATTGACCAAACAATTTCTTCTGCTGCAGTCTGACCTGTTCCTTGTACCAGCTGTTCTCTTGAGATAATTGTTCTACTTTTGTATGTAAAGCCATGTAGGATTTTTCTAATTCCTCACGTGACATTTTCTTGATATTAACGGTATTTTTCATATCTAGATTATACCAAAAAATCGGCCAAGTTACTAGATAATAAGCCGATTTTCCATGTTTTTAAATGCATATTTTTGATCGATTTCAAGGCCCTCGAGCAACCAGCGAAACTGTCTTTCATCAATGACTCTGGTGTTTGAATTCTCATCTTCACGAACCTTGAACTTTCCGCTTTCAAGCCGTTTGAGAAACAGCCAAAACCCACCATTTTCGTAATAAAGAATCTTCATCCTGTTGCGAGCCCGGTTGACAAAAATGAACAAGCTGCCGTTCATCACATCCAAATCAAACTCCATGGCCACTATCAAAGACAAACCATCGATTGACTTGCGCATGTCGACATGTCCAGTGGCAAGATAAATATGTTTGACATCATCAGTGTTGATAATCATTTGATAGCCCCAATCACTTTACAAAGCAGAGACTCATCAAATGTCAGTTCCACATCGTTGACAGTGATTGTAATCTTCCTGGTGGGATTGTCAATCAATACCGGGGCGAAGAAACGGCCATCAGACTTAACCGGTTGGCTGAGTTCATCAGTATCAATGATCTTACGCCATTTATAAAACGAATTCTTGTTGATCCCATTTTCCATGCACCAACGGCTAATGGATTTCCCGGAAATCCGCCAATTTTTAACTAGACCATTCCAATAATCATAACGCTCTTGAGCATTCATAAAAAGTACCTCCTGTTATAACTTACAACGAAATTATAACCCGAGGCACTAAATTTTAAAACGTGTCATCTATTTGACGCTTACTAATAACGTAAGCGTCAAATAGAAGGCACCTACAAATGAAAAGAGCCCCAGTGTATAATGGGCTCAGTTGGATATTTACGTTGATGCACTAAAAGATCATATTTCTATGATTTTTTAGTGATATACAGTTCTTTTGGCAGTTTTGCCCACGGCATTACTGTTTCCAATGATTTTTCATCAGTTATATCCAGATCCGGCAAACGGTCTAGGATATACTGGAAATAATCATATGGTTTGAGATTGTTCATTTTGGCTGACTCAACCAAGCTGTAAATGTAGGAACTGCTATTGGCACCTTTAACTGTATTCATAAACAGCCAATTCTTGCGGCCGACAGTGAACGGTCTGATGATGTTTTCAGCTGCATTGTTGCTGATATCTATTCTCCCATCACTAATATATGTTCTCAACTTTGATTCTTGATTGTAAGCATAGTTGATTGCTTCGCCTAAATGAGATTTAGGTAGAGCAACCTTTTTAAGTTCATGGATTTTTTTGAAGAATTCATTCACTTTCTTCAATGACTTTTCCTGCCGAATTTTGGTCAGTTTGTCATAATCGCAATCTTTGTGCTTTCTCTCTATGGCGAACAGCTCGTTGATCATTGCGAAACATTTATATGTCTCGGTAGACTCAAGATTGACATTTTTAGGAACCAGATCCAAAGCTTCTTTGAATTTCCTTCTAGCATGAGCCCAACAACCTGCCTGAGTTACACCTTCGACTTTGTCATATGCCTGGTAACCGTCTGATATCAAAACTCCTTTGAAATCTTCAAGGTAATTAACGGCGTGCTTATGGGCGCGGCTTGGCTCGTAGTTAAACAGTACGTATTGATTGGCTTCGCTTCTGCCAGTCATATAGACCCACATGTATGATTTCGATGATGCCGCTTTACCTGGTTCATGTAGCACTTGGACGCTGGTCTCATCGGCATTGATATACTGGGCCTTCATCAGCTGTTTATACATGTAGTCAATCAATGGTTTGAAGTAGTTATTTGATACCCTGATCAGCCAGTTTGACATGTTCTGACGATTCAGATTGATCCTCATTCTTTGATAGGAAACTTCCTGACGGTATAACGGCAACGATTTGACATACTTGTCATTGATGATATTTGCCACCAGTGAAGCTGAAGCAATGCTACCGCTGATCAATGGCGTTGGTCCATTAGCTTTGATAATGGTTGCTTCGATGTCGTTCTTCTCGCAATTGCGGCAGCTGTAGATGTGTTCGACATGATTAATCACTTCCACTTTGGCAGGAACGAAAATAAGTTCTTTGCGAACTTTTTTCGACATCTCATGCAATTCATGATTGCATTTAGGACAAACCTTTTCATCAGCACTCAAAACATAATCAATCGTAGTGTTCTTCAAGGAATCCAAATCCATAATTCTTGATTTCTTTTTGCGCTTATGAGATTTTACTTCGGTGATATTTGATTCATCATTGATCGGTGTTGATTCAAATTCAATCTCATCAAACAAAGACAACTGATCAACATGAACTTTTTCAGACGATTGACCAAACAATTTCTTCTGCTGCAGTCTGACCTGTTCCTTGTACCAGCTGTTCTCTTGAGATAATTGTTCTACTTTTGTATGTAAAGCCATGTAGGATTTTTCTAATTCCTCACGTGACATTTTCTTGATATTAACGGTATTTTTCATATCTAGATTATACCAAAAAATCGGCCAAGTTACTAGATAATAAGCCGATTTTCCATGTTTTTAAATGCATATTTTTGATCGATTTCAAGGCCCTCGAGCAACCAGCGAAACTGTCTTTCATCAATGACTCTGGTGTTTGAATTCTCATCTTCACGAACCTTGAACTTTCCGCTTTCAAGCCGTTTGAGAAACAGCCAAAACCCACCATTTTCGTAATAAAGAATCTTCATCCTGTTGCGAGCCCGGTTGACAAAAATGAACAAGCTGCCGTTCATCACATCCAAATCAAACTCCATGGCCACTATCAAAGACAAACCATCGATTGACTTGCGCATGTCGACATGTCCAGTGGCAAGATAAATATGTTTGACATCATCAGTGTTGATAATCATTTGATAGCCCCAATCACTTTACAAAGCAGAGACTCATCAAATGTCAGTTCCACATCGTTGACAGTGATTGTAATCTTCCTGGTGGGATTGTCAATCAATACCGGGGCGAAGAAACGGCCATCAGACTTAACCGGTTGGCTGAGTTCATCAGTATCAATGATCTTACGCCATTTATAAAACGAATTCTTGTTGATCCCATTTTCCATGCACCAACGGCTAATGGATTTCCCGGAAATCCGCCAATTTTTAACTAGACCATTCCAATAATCATAACGCTCTTGAGCATTCATAAAAAGTACCTCCTGTTATAACTTACAACGAAATTATAACCCGAGGCACTAAATTTTAAAACGTGTCATCTATTTGACGCTTACCTAATAACTGGGAAAGATTCCGAAGCAGGGTGCTATATGTCTTGAACGATGATGTGAATTACTATATCTACCCCTCGACAAAATGAAAAAGTGACTGGAAATCATAAGATTTCCAGTCACCCTATTGTGGCTCTAATCATTCATGAGGTAGTAAGCACATCAAATAATTCTATTGCTTATAACAAGTGCTACCTCAAGTTATTTTAGAGTACCCCTTTATTTAATCAACTAATAAAGGAGTCAATTCAATTTGAAGACTATAAGATTAGACATTACACCAACAATCAGTTTATTATCTACATATTAATATAAAATCGTTGAATAAATTAAGTTTATTACTATTGCTTAATTTCAAAAATATTCTGTATTAATGAACTATTTTCACGACGTTGTATCCAAAGACCGTATTTTAATAATTATTGGTGCATGATCTGAAAATCGTTTTATTTCGGCAGACTTCATGTACGCATCAATGAAACTTGGACAAAAGACATGATCAACAGTTGTTTGTGGGCCAAATAATGTTATCGTTTCATCGTGGACACAATCAAAATATCCGTCAAACCTGCTCAGATATTTTTCATATGTTGACTCTCTATGAGAATGTCTATGTGCGTTAAAATCTCCAGCGATTATAAATGGTATCCTATCTTTTTTCAGATCCTTAGATTTTTCGATGATTTTATGCCATATTAATTTACATTGTGTTTTGCCTTCTTCTTCTTGAGGCAAAGGCATGTGAATTCCCATCAATTTTATTTCAGTTTCTTCATTATTTTTGTATTCAAGTTCTATAAAGTGATTTGAGTAATCTTCCGAATCCAAATCAGCAATAATGCGTTGCTTATCTAATTCCCATTTATTATTGTCATATTTTAACATTGCGCAAACCACTGAGTTCGCCTTTTTTGGAAAATTAGGTGGAATAATTATTTTACAATGCTTTTCCTCCGCTAATTTCACTGTCTTTTTGTACAAAGTTTCATCACCATTAGCATAGGGCAATTCCTGAATTAGTGCTATGTTATCATCATTATTATCAATAAATTCTGCAATATAACCTACAATCTCTTTTATGCCCAAATCCTTATCTTTATAATTTCTATATTTGTTAATGTTAAACGTCATTATTTCCATATTATTTCCCCCTACAATTGCAATAATAATATTTAAATATAAATTTTTATACTTACAAACGATTCTTATCAGTGAACAAAAAATTGTGCTCCAGTTAGATGTATATAGGCATAATTATGATATTATTTTCTGACTCTGGATTAATTTCTAAATTAGAACATACAATATTATCATTTTCTAGTTCTAATTGATAATCAGTTGGCACAATAATATAATTCTTTCCATCTTCGGTTTGACTGATAAGTTGAACTTCTTCCTCAATGATAACATCATGAGTTAATCCTAAATTGCCATCATTCTTTGCGTATTCACCTGATGCATACAAATAACCGCCGCTTCCATAATCATATAATGGAAAAGCCCCGCATCTGTCAAAAAACAATGTTCTTTCATTTTCTTGATCATCGAAATAGTGTCCGACTGTCAAGCCGGTTTCATCATAAAATTTTCTTAATGTCTCCCTGTCAATTGAGGTAGGTATTAGTTTTTCCAACTTACTTTTTGTGATTTCTTCGCAATTAATTCCCTTGGCAGTCAAAATTTCAATTACTTCATCCAAGTCAAAATCAATAAACATATATTATCCCCCTGTTATTTGTTTTTAAATTAGTTTTCTTCATCATATGACAAAATCAACCAAAGCCCATCTTCCGTTACCCGGTAGTATTTATTTTGATCGGTATCCACCATGAGCACCGGGATACTTCCACTTTCAATCACATTGCCATCAATAAAATAATGAGATTCTCCATCATAATAGATATCATGATATCCCGGATTATCAGTAATTATGCTCGTACCAATATGGCCCGCGACAATATCCTTATAGAAATTGCCTGTTTGGACCGGGAACTTCGCAGTGAATGTATTATCATCCGTCATCAGCTCCCACATATCGCCAGCTTCTTCATCAATACCGGCATGGACAAATATTTGATCTTGAGTAGTATAGTACCTTGGTAATAATTCCATCCAATCCATATAATGTTCGAGGGTTGAATCATTATCCTTTTCATGACCGCCATTAATTGGCCAACTGCCATCAAGCGCCATTGCCTCATGGTTTCCCATTAATGCAACAACTTTTTTATTACCATATTTCAATTGCAAATCAATGATCCGTTTGATCACTCCATAATCATCCAGACCATGAATATAATCCCCTAGAAGGATTAGAATATTATCTCCAGTCAGATCAACCAGCGATAATGAATATTCAAAGGCTTGAAGACAACCATGGATATCGCTCATTGCATAAATTTTCATGTAATCACCTCTATATGTTCAATATTGTATTTTAGAATACTATATCCCTATTGCATGCGTCTAATTATAAACACTTAGCGAATTAAGATACATATTATACCTACATTTTAGCATATGACACACTAGTAAAACAACTCTGCTTTCTTAAAATTATCCAAAGAATTTCTATTTGGACATAATGATTGCTCCAACGATTCCAATTAGATGGTTATCCTTGAAATAGATTTAAGTCAAAAAAACAATCCTCTTACGAGAACTGCATCAATAATCTATCTCTTGACCCATACTCAACACCCATCCAAGCTAGATAAACCTTATTTGACCAAAATGATGATTCTAAATCAACCCACTGTAAAGCATCAACCACATAAAAAATAAAACGCCTCCCGATAATATGGAGATAATTTTTTCAATTAGGCGGTGTTTTGAAATCAAAAAAATTCCATTATATAACCCAAAAATACCTAATGAAAATAAAACGACTGGAAATGCGAACTGCTGTGTGATCAGATTAAAATTATAACCTACTGCAAACAACACCCCAATCATCCCGAATCCAATAAAAAAAATTCGACTTCTCTGTTTCATATACCCTCCTAAAACTTGTTTTTACCACATCCAATATCATTAATCAGCAAGTCCATTGTCTACCCTGATATCACCACTTCTTGATATTTTGATTTTGCATGATTTATTTTTTTACTGACATAAAAGCTTATAAATAATACCTCGAAGTGACGATCAACCAAAAAATCATTAGTAATCCCCCAAAGAAAATAAATATTCTTCGGGCAAAGGTATGATCTTTTGATATCACAAAAATACCGTTGTAAAGCTGTGAAAATCCCAACGTAAAAAATATAATTGGGAATGCAATATTATCAGCTATCAGGCCAAAATAATAACCGGCAGCAAACAACAATCCAATCAAACTGATACCAATGTAAATTACTCTATTTCCTCGTTCCATAATTGCCCCTGTTCTTTGTAATTTAAATTCAAATCAAAACGAACAACGATATCAATTATTCGCAATTATCTCAATTGCACTTATATCATCTACTCTAATTATCTTAACTACGCTTTGCTTCTTTTTTACGATTTGACTTAACTTCATCCATTCGTTTTCCACCGTGATCACATCACATTCAAGCGTACCGGACAAAGATTCTGATAATGTGATTTTGCAATGTTTCCCTTCAAGTTCTTTCAACATTTCAGCCATTAGATTATTTCCTTTCAATGTCTTCTTAATTCTGGTGATATCCTTTTTTAACTTGGTAACCCGATTCTTGAGTCCGATATTAAAAATGCTAAGCACAAAAGCTATCAGTCCAAATATTTCCATTCATTCACCCCCGTTACTGATTAATCCTTTTCTTTCTTTGAATCCAGATAAAGATACAAAGTGACAGCTGCAATAGCCAATATGGAAACCAAAATAAGCGTCAATATCATATTGGTTTTAATCAAGACTCCTGTTAAGGAATCAATGCTATAAGGAATCAAATCAGTCATAATCATCACACCTTTCAATAGATTATTAAAAATAATTTTCTAAATAATTAATACCAGTCCAATTAGGATCCGTTACTGAATAAACATTGATTGACATTGTCAATTTCAAATGCTTTGATCAATCATGACATTACGGCTCTTGATCAATTTTAGTTCAAACAGCAACAGCCCAATCATTATCACAACAAGTTGCAGGATAACTGCATAGTAAATAATCATTGGAAAATCAGTGACGCCCAAGTAATAAGACACGTATAATTTTCTAATCAAGATTGCCACCTTGGATCCACTTTCAAAGCTCACAAAGTGAATAGCCACAACAAAACCACTAATAATCATATAAATCCAGTCAATGATGTTCTTGTAACCTCGCAATCTTATAATCGAGTAGATCGAAATCATTAAGAAAGCCACAATCATCGATGCCTTGATTATCAAGATAAATTGTGAAAATAGCGGTGCCGGATTGATACCATCGGATATTGCCTCAGACATAATGTAATACAAGAAAGTAGTATCTCTTGACTCCAGAATTTTATCAGTTACTAGCGGTGCCACTGAATTCTTGAATATAATTGTAGAAATCAGACACAGCACAATGAAATTTAATAACATCACCAATTGCAGCTTTTTGAATTTATAGACCCTTTTCATCCAATTCTCCCCCATTAATTTTAGAATAGGCAATTTATTCCTTCAATTGATGCCGCCACTAATACATATCCTCAGTCAAAACTAATATGTAATTTATGGGCAACAATCAACAGAAACGGAATCACCAATGCCAGATAAATCATCAAAGCAAATAGCTGAAAAACATTATCCTGACTAATAGAATTCAAATCCAAGTAATAAGTAACTTCATTGATTACTTTGAAATATATGTAACTTCCCAGTAAGACAACAAAGCCATATTTGAGAATTTTTAAAATATTTACCATTATTGTACCTCCTAGATAAGTATCCCTGGAAACTATCAGTGCCAACTTAAATTATAACCTTTTGAATTATAATACAATTAACGACAATATTATAACATAAAACCCTTTTGTCATATCAGTATAATACTTAAGATTTTCTTAAGACTAAACGGCTAATTACCGGATACTAAAATTCAGAGCCAGTAAATCTAACTGCACTGTTCGATATATTCCAATACCTTGCCAATTTCCTTGAATCCCATTAATCTAAGGACAAAAATCAAAAAACGCAGTCTCCACTTGGTGACTGCGCTTCTGATTTTTTAATGGATTTGTTGCCAAGTTGACTATCTTGTCTAATCAGCTTTTTCATTTGATTATGTTTACTCGATTGCAACCAGTTCTAGAGTATCCGTGTTACCATCCCAAGACAAGTCACAAGTAATTGGAACTGACAAATCGAAATACTCCTGTCCGCCCGTCTTGCCTAAAGAACGATAGCCATCTTCATCCAAAGTGTTTCCGGCAACCGTGTAAGAACTGCTGCTTAGATTTGCATGATACTCGACCGTGAAATCACCCAGCTCTTCTTTGTTTTCACCAGTATAGAATATTTCATGTTGGGCATCATAATAGTTATCTTCATATACTTCACCTTCACCGTCATCCAAAGTATTTTGATAATAGCTCAAAGTGAATTGACACGTCCAGCTTTCATTAGATGCCTGATAGACAACCGTTTTTCCATTATTAAGATCTTCAAATACAGTATCGTAGACAATTTGGGAAATTTCCGCAAAAGTCAAACTATCATCATCAAACACTTCGTAATCATTAATCGGGCGATAGACTCCAATAATTACATTTCTAGTCTGAATTGGAAATAACAGTCCGCTATTTTCCTGGATGATTTCGGGAGAATCAAGTGGATCGTCAAGTTGGTCAAATGTAGGGTAAACATAGATCAGCAGTTTATTGGCATCTGACTCGAGATTGTAAATTACCGGTGAAATGCCACCCATGAAATAATCATTCGAATCATCCTCCATGCTGATATCCATGGTCAATCCTGCCGCTTCCAGAGCATCAACTATATCTTCAGCTTTATAATAATCTCCGCTAACTTGATTATCGCTGACAAAATTCCATATAACAAAACCGAGGCCACCAAGACAAACTACTAGCACAATCATCAAAATCCGTTTGTTCATTTTTCTCGTCTCCTTATCATGATTCACTATTTCTACTTAAATGATAACATAAATGAACACATTTTAAAATATTGTTCCCCAAAACGATTTTAAAACGGTAACCCGATTGCAAATTATCTTTGCAGTTTCGAGAATTTGACATCATTGAAATACATGTCATAGAGTTCATTTTCCTCTTCAATCGATATTGTATTGGCAAAGTTCAAATAAACATCCAAAATAGCTGATTTGGCAATTCTTCAATGTCAGCAAGGTTATAATCAGTACTCTTTAATGAAAATTTTCTATTGAGTCATCATGATTCTCGCTCAAAATCCCTCATTAAACATGGGGCTTGAAAAGAGATGGATGTTGATCAGTGATATCATGTTCAAAGCAGAGATGACGGATAATCACATCAATCCGTCTACTTTTTTTAATCAGACTGGAGGTGCCCAATCCAATCAGGATTCCAGAACCGTTAAGAATGAAATCATCTATATCAAAAACATGACTAGGAAGTTTGGTGATTAGATCAATTGCCAGTTGCAAGGTTTCAATTCCGGTAATTATCACCATACAATAGATCACTACCTTACACAGACTTATCTGATATACATAGTTCATCATAAGCGCAATCGGTGCTATCAACATGATATTTCCGATAATCTGGATATAAGTAACTGAAAGGGTTTCGGGACATGATAGTACATCAATTATTGATTTGAACGGAATCAACTGGACAAAGGAACGCCGATATAGTCCCTGCGAAACCATAAATTGAAAGACCTTTTCATCGGTGCAAATTTCAGTGCCAAGCAGGGTCACTTTGATTAATATCAAAAAATAAAGTCCGACCAGATATTTGTATAATAAAGTATATTTGTTTCTCTTTTTGATTTTATGGTAGACATCAACGGCGGTGATAAGAATTATTATCATAAAATATACTACTAAAAAAGGAATCAAATTAAGATCTAAAATTATATGCATTTGCCACTCCCCCTAATGTTTGCGATATGCCAACTGATACTTTCAACTGTAAATTGAACCTTTGAGATTAAAAAATAATGGCATTGCCCCCGTTTATATCGGTTGTAGACGTTCTTACGAGATTGTAATCAGCTGGAAAACGATAGATTTCAAGCACATATTCTTTTCTCCTGATGTCATCAGTGAGCAACATTTCCTCAGTTTCCTGAGCTATATTAATGTAATCAAGTGAAAGAGTTTCATATTGGAACTGTTCATTCAAACCAAATACAATTACCTCATCAAGATCATTTTTAAATTGATACACCCCAAAATCATCATATGTTTTATCGAACTCGGTTCCTCCAAGATATTCAAATTGATTATTGCTATTTTTTAGAATAACCAAGAAAACTGTACTATCATCTTCAATCATCGATAAATAATAGGGGTCTTCCCTGTGAGAATAAATGATTCTACCCGAATCATACTTTTCTACCATGACCGAATTCAAAACCACTTCTGGGTCGCTGGTATCAACACTCGTCCCACAACCGGTGATAAGTACTAAAATCAAAATTATCAATCCGAATTTTTTCATAATCCTCGCCTTTTCATACTCCAATCATTAATTTTCTCACCGCCAACTCAAAGTCTAGGATCATAATCATACCAGTGAAGCTGGGCAAAAAAGTCCCCTCTGTTAAATAATGAACTGTACCCTAGATTGATTTTAATGGAATTTATTGTAACATAATGCGCCATACACTTCAACGAGATCAAAGAATGTAACAAAAATTTTTTCTGGTATAATTTGATTGGTCTGATGTAATCTTCCTATAAAAAAAAGCAAAATAATCTGGATATTCCACGATCATATTGCTTCAATATATCAAAACTGGTGATAATTTTAAGTAAATTAAATATGGGGAGAAAAAATCGAACATGTTGATAAGTATCCTCAGTTTTGAAACAATTTAAGGATATCCATATAACAAATTAATATGGATATTTGGTTCGATACCAGAAGATAAGTATATCCATTGACTATCTGGGATCATAAGCAGATCTAGTGATTCGACTCCATGTACTGGTGCATCGATTCAGCCACCTGCTTGGCTTGACTAACTGCCTCGACTACTGTCTTGGCTCCGTATACCACATCTCCAGCCGCGAATACCCCTTGGCGAGTAGTATTGCCCAAATCGTCAGTGATCAAAAGACCCTGTTCATTGGTCTGCAATTTCGGGGTTGACATGACAAGACGCTCTTTGGGCCCTTGACTGACGGCGATGATAACCGAATCGACATCGAACAGATAAGGATTGCCCGCTAGCCCTAGTTGGGCTCCGTTTTCATCAGTGATAATTTTATCCAGGACAATTCCTTCATCGGTTATTTCCTGAACCTTCTTGCAATATTCAAATTTGGCACCATCCAGTTTGGTGTAGGTCACTTCCTTCAAACTCGCGGCCGCCTTGTTCTTTCGGGCAATCAAGGTGACTTCCTTGGCTCCTTTGCGAATGGCAGTCCGGGCCACATCCATGGCTGAGTTACCCATTCCGATGATTGCCACGTTTTCGCCCAGATGGAATGAGTCCGGGTTGGACAAATAGTCAATCGCGTAATGAACATGACCGAAGCTTTCACCCGGGATTCCTAATTTCTTTGGCTTCCAGACACCGGTTCCCGCAAATACGCTCAGATAGCCGTCATCAAGCAGATCATCAACTGTCAATGTTTCCCCGATAATGATGTTGGGACGGATCTTGACGCCGATTCGAATCATTATCTCCATCAGTCTTGCCAATAGTTTTTTTGGTAATCTAAACTCCGGGATGCCATATTGGAGCACTCCTCCGATTTTGTCTTTCGACTCGAATACTGTGACCGTATATCCCTTTTGGGCCAGGATTATTGCAATTGTAATTCCCGCTGGACCCGCTCCGATGATGGCGACTTTGCGGTTATTCGGTTGGATCATCGGAATCGAAATCTTATCAAGATATGAGTTCGAAATGTAGTTTTCAATCATGCTAAAATTGACAGGGGTTCCTTTACGTCCTAGTACACAGTTGCCTTCACATTGTTTTTCGTGATTGCAAATCAATGAACAGACTATTGACAGCGGATTATTGTCAAACAGAACTTTACCGGCATCATCAATCCGACAATTTTTTAGCAGTGAAATCACCTCAGGTATCGAGGTATTGATCGGGCACCCCTTTTGGCATTGCGGGACCTTGCATGTAAGACATCTGTTGGCTTCATCAGTAATTGTGTTGATCATCTAATCATCTCCTTATGAATTATCCCGATTATAGCAACATAATTTTCCAATTCAAACAATGAAGCAATTATTGCTTTTACTGATTTCCATTATCTGAGTTTGGCTTGTGAAAATATCTTAGCACCCTTGAATTCAATAATCCACTAAACCGTAAATAGCGGCAAAAAAGTCCGGAAATAATCAAATTGTCGGTTCATGTTTAGACTTTTAAGTTCATTTAGTGACAACAATTGTTCCATTAATGATTGGATTCAGGAAACTTTCAATCATAAAAGCAGAAAAAAGAACTGGATTTCCAGTTCTTCATTTCCGTATATATTAATTGATAATTATTAATCGCTTAAGTCGTTCCCATTTGATTCAATTACTTTTTTATACCAGAAGAATGAATCTTTACGATAACGGTTAAGTGAACCTAATTCTTGTTCACCACGGTCAACATAGATGAAACCGTAACGTTTAACCATACCTTCATGAGTAGAAATCAAATCGATTGCCGACCATGGACAGTATCCCATCATCTCGCATCCATCGGTGATTGCCAATTGGATTTGTTCAATATGTTTTCTTAGATATTCGATTCGGTATTGATCGTGGATTTTACCATCTTCAGTCAAAGTATCGTAAGCTCCAAGACCATTTTCAGTTACAATCATCGGCAGACGGTATCTTGAATAGATTTCACGCATGGTAGCCCGGAATCCAAGAGGGTCGATTTCCCAACCAAAGTCGGTTCTAGGCAGGTTGGTATTGGCAGCCCCTAGATAAACGCCGCGCTCCATTCTTGTTTTTTGTTGATCGTGTCCGAATGTCTCTGGAGAATCTTCATCACACCAGGCAACTGTTGCAGTTGAATAGTAATTGAATCCGATAAAATCAGGATGACCGTTGGCCAGGATTTCCATATCTCCATCTTCGATTGTCGGCAAGGCATCTCTTTTTTTCATGAATGCCAAAGCCAGGTTGTTGTATTTACCATAAACGGCAATATCAAGATATAACCAGTTTCTGATTGCATTCAAGTTTTGCATCGCCAAAACATCTTCAGGTTTACAGCTTGCCGCATATCCTAGTGAAATATTCGGAGCCGGCCCGATTTTCCCACCTTCAACCATTTCATGACATAAAGCCATTGTTTTAGCCTGAGCCACCAACATATGGTGGTTTTGTTGATAAAGACTTTTATATTTGTCTGGTCCGGTCAACTTGGTAGTACCGATAATATCCCCTGATAAAATCAAGACGTTTTGTTCATTGATTGTCAGCCAGTATTTAACTCGGTCACCATAATTTTCAAACATGATTTTTGAGAAGTTGACAAACCAATCGATTGATTCACGGTTTTCCCAACCACCTCTTTCTTCGATTCCTTGTGGTAAATCGAAGTGGAACATGGTGACTAAGGGGATGATGTCATATTTCAGACATTCATCAATCAGATTGTTATAAAACTCGATTCCTTGAGGGTTTACTTCACCATAACCTTTTGGCAAAATTCTTGACCAAGAAATTGAGAAACGATATACTTTGAATCCCATTTCAGCCATTAAAGCGATATCTTCTTTATAACGGTGATAATGGTCAGCACAAACTGTCAAATCCGACGTCCCCTCAGGCACCACTTTGACATCTTGTACAGATGGTCCTTTTCCATCAATTAAATTCGCACCTTCTACTTGATAAGCAGACGTACTTGCGCCCCAAAGAAAATCCTTTGGAAACGGTAATAATTCATCATGTAGCATTGTCCTACCTCCTATATATCAATCATTATATTATGAAAAGCCTCGGTAAGCACTTTTTTTCATTATTGTAAAAAATATTTATTTGCTTATCCATTTGAATTTCCAAGTAGCTTCAGGCCAAAATAAAATGACTATGGCAATCTTATCATAGTCATTTTTGGGATAATTCACTTTATTAGAATCAAGATTTGAATTTCCCTTCTGTTATAGTTCCTACAATTCCATCAGTTACAAGTCCATGACTGCTTTGGAATGCTTTTATTGCCGCAAAGGTATTAGGTCCGAAGATACCATCAGCAGTTAATGGATTACCATAATATGTAAGCATTTGTTGCATTTATTTGATTCATCTACCTATTTCACAAATTGTTATCCAGGTGAGGATCAGTTACATTCTACATCCAAGATAGAAGATATCCTTATACTCCTATTGCGAAACTAAAATTAACCTATGGTGTTATATTAATTAAACAGTTCCCGAAGCTGAGTTCAATATAATTATTACCTTATCACTCAAAAATTCGTAGGAGTAATTTTTTAGAACCCATTCTATCACAAATTTGAGTTAATGAATGTAATGAATAATTGAGGTATCCGGATTATTTGATCAATACTTTTTGAGCGCTCAAGTATAATACAAAAAAAGTAACCATCACATGACAGTTACTCCCGTAGATTAATTTGTTTTTCCGTCCCCAAAAATGGGCATCATCCTTGGGACAATTTTAATCACCTGAAATCAGATATCAGTTCTAACCAACTGGCGGATAATCCCTATTGCATCTTCTAAATCTTGCTTTTTTACATAGACCTTGTATTCTTTGGAATATTTTTGATTTGTTCCCAGAGAACCGCGGGCGCCGCGACGGTTATCGAAAGGCCCAGCCCCTTCAGTATCGATAATTCTAGTCCTAAATAATATTTCGTTATTTCTAAGCAACTCCGATATTCTAACATAATTCTCATAAGAACTTAATTAGCCACCAGATGCATCTCGATCAACATAACGATTAGCACCAGAGGCCTGAATATACTTATTTCCACTTTAGGAACCGTTTTTGTTCCTTCTAAATCTTTGATAATTGAAGACCATTAGACATCATTTTGATATGATATTACCGAGGTGATATCAATGTCTAAACAACTAAAACCAAAGAAAGATTCTCTAGTTGCACTTACTCGAAAATATAGCAACGACAATGATCAATGCGTGAAATTCTTCTTTACCATCAAGTGGCCCGAAGGCTTCGTTTGTGAAAAGTGTGGCTGCACTCATTACTACTTCGTTGAGAGCAGAAAAGCGTATCAATGCAAAGAATGTAAGAAACAGCACTTTCTTCTTGCGGGAACCATTTTCCAGGATACTAAACTTGATCTATACAAACTGATTTTAGGAATGTTCATTTTCTTTACTTCCAATAAAGGTGTGTCAGCTATCGAGATGGCCAATGAACTGGATGTAAATTATAAAACAGCTTTGCTTCTTGCTAAAAAATGTCGTATTTTGATGGCTCAGAGCTGTAGCGAAAAGATGCTGGACAGTATGTTTTATGAAGCTGACGTCGTATATATTGGCTCTAAGAGCAAAGAGAAGAATCATCAAGGTTGTGCCACTGAGCAGCAGCCTTTTTTGATGGCTCTATCAACTGACAAAGAGAATAAATATCCCAAATATATCAAGCTTCAACCCATTCCCGTGGACAATAAATTTCATGTCAAAAACTTCATTTCCAAAAGCGTGAAATTATCGAAAAAACGCAAAATGAATACAGATGGTAAAACGACCTTCAACTCGATCAAAGACAAAATCAACCTCAATCAGGAAAAGATACTTTATCATGAAAATGATCATCGCATGTATTGGCTAAACATCATTGTTGGCGATATCAAAAACAATATCACCGGAATATATCATGGTGTCGCCAAACGGGACTTACCGCTATTCTTAAATGAACAGGAATGGCGGTTTAACCACCGATACACAGGGACAAATACAATGAGTAAAGTAAGAAAATACTTACAATTATCATCACCGATGCCGAGAAGAAAAATTGTGACAGTCTTAAACCTTGCCGAACCTTATTTTTCCCCTACATGCATTTGATGGTTAATTAAGCATAAGAATAAGTTGCGATGACTTCTCTGAAATTGAATAAAAACATAAGTTCCCCTCCCCCTAATCGAGTGCAACAATTGTAACATGTCATAGGTTAAATATCGATAACCAGTCATTGTTCCTTATGACACATTCTTTGAAATATATATTAAACGATATTGATAACAATATATTTCATCTTTCACCTGCTAATTTACCACTTTTGGTTAATTAACAAAGAATTAAAAACGCCATTTCTTCAAGAAATTGCGTTAAAGTCTTGATCCAGTTGGATGTAACCTTCCTCATTCTGTGCAATTTTGGTTTGAATGATTATTTGCTTGAACGCAAATGGTTGATTTCCCAATACGTACACAGGCAAATCCGTGGCATGTGTCACCAAGCTAATTGACGATTTGATTATCAGGTGCCTCACCTACCAGAATAGAATTATCACGATAAGTGTAGTAATTACAATTTTCATCTACATTTGCATCATAAGCCATCATTTCTCTGGATATGGATATTATATCATTTAAATCAAAAAAAGATTCTTAAGATTTCCTTAAGAATCTTCACTATTTGTTATTTTTGGCTGTAATCCCGCATCTTGTCACTAACGTTAATGATAATAGTGATTAGAGTGGTTCCCAATAAAGCAACTACTATGGCAATCAGCATGGACCCACTTTTTGCAAGATTGGTTAGCAGCGGCGCCAGAATTACCGGCACATAAGCCGTGCTTTTAATTCCCAGATAGCCAACTGCAAGTCCCGCCAGGGTGGCGGCACCGATTGTCCCGTAAAACATTTTTCGATTGGACAGGATGTAAGGATAAGCCGCTTCGACGTAGGTTCCAAAAACCAGATTGATCAGGAGATTGCGCTTGGATACCTCTCGCTCGAATTGTTGTCTTGGTTTGATGATATTTCCCAGTTGGATTCCAGCGCAGACAACTACCAGGCAGATCATATCGATGCAGCCGACAAAACTAAATCCAGTTGCTTCCATTTCCAACATAATCAATGGTAAGATAACAGCGTGGTAAACCCCCTTAATGATTGAATACCAGATGATAAATCCAAAAATTGCGCCCGTAAGCAAACCATAATCCAAAACAGCCAAATTCAAAAGGGATCTGATCCAGTCAGCCAATTGGGCCGACCAAGGGGTAATCAATCCAAACCCACCTGCTCCCGCGACCAACCCGGAAATCCCTCCAGCTGCAATATTGGCAGTAGTTCCAGGCACCTGGAATCGCACGGATATGGTAATGATCAAATTGGCCAGGATCCCGGCGATGATTCCGACAATCAGTCCGCCGATTATTCCCCCTTCTCCAAGTAGAATTCCTGCAATCACTCCACTGATAATCCCGATTTCATCAAGTCCGGAAACTTGCTTGGCTCCAATTGCTGCAATGATAACTGGTAAAGCGTAGCGCATCAAGGTGAAAACCGGGCTGAATTGTTCAAACATCGGTATTCTAACCAAGGCTGAAACCAAAGACAGTGCAATGAAAGCCGGCATTGCTGCCATCATGATGCCGTGGATGCTGATTTGCTTCCAGCGGGCAGCCAGACCTTGGTCACCTTTGATGTTTGTGCCAATAACCGGACGATATTTTAGCCTCCACTGTCGGGCAAAAGCCGTAATCGCCGAGATTTCCCGGGTCCGGTTGGTTGTCCCGGTTGTTCCCGAGGTGGCAATGACATTGCCCCCCAGCGCCTGGACTTGGGCCATTGAGGTCCCTCCGGTACCGGCAACCGGGATGTTCATAGTCACGGCGGCTTTTAAAGCCATTTTATTGGCTCCTTCAGGATCGCAGCTCATCAAAATCAATCCGTCAATTTCACCAGTCATAATCATACCAGCCAAAAGTTCATCGCTTTTATGGGCCAGGTTGTTTATTTCACTTAAAGCCTGCATAGCTGAAGCGATCAACTCATCATTTTCGCCCAAGCCAATCAGTTTCGCCTTGGTATCCAAAGAGATATTGTCCATTGTTCTTGAAGCCTGGATATATTGAACGAATCCGATTTTTATTTTTGCCACTTGAGCCTGAGCTTTTAGCTCGCCAATCATCTCCTCGGGGTTATTGCCTCCCTGATAAAATAGATTGCCGCCACTGCTTCCAATTACCGCTAATGTTTTCAAATTCATCCCCCCTACTTTAATCAATTATATCATTATTTGCTTGCGCAGTACCACTCGATTCCAATTATAATGAAAATCCTCAGGAGCGATTAATCATTAAAACTGTAAATATATCTTAAAATACGATAATTTGATGAGTTATTCTTGGAAAAACCAAATTTTCGAAGTATAATGATTGAGGTGGAATCACCGATCAAAAAGAGAGAGGAATCAATATAATGAAATTTGAAAACGTAGATATCATCAAAGAGGCCAATGTGTACTTTGATGGAAAAGTGACAAGCAGAACAATCTTCTTCAAAGACGGAGAAAGAAAAACTTTGGGATTCATGCTTCCAGGAGAATATGAATTCGCAACCGCTGCCGAGGAGCTGATGGAAGTACTTGGCGGTGAAATGGATATTAGCCTGCCTGGTGAAGACACTTTCACTACTTTCGCTAAAGGAAGCAGTTTTGTAGTCCCTGAAAACTCAAAATTCCAGGTAGTAGTCAAAACTTATGCTGATTACTGCTGTTCATACAAATAGTCATTCCGATATAAAAATGCGATCCTTTTTGGAATCGCATTTTTTATTATATTCCCATAAATTCCCTGAACGCCTTCGCGATTCCGTCATTGTTGACGGTATCCGTAATAGAATCGGAGCTTTTTTTGACTTCGTCAGATGCATTTCCCATGGCAATCCCGTGTCCAACCAGTTCCAGCATTTCGATATCATTGTGCCCGTCACCAAAAGCGAAAGTATGTTCGGTTTCGATCTTCAAATGATTGTACAAATACTGACAGGCCGTCCCTTTGGAAAATCCTTCGAGATGGACATCCATTCTGATGTCATCATCATCACCATATGCAGTGATTGCCCAATTGGCCGGCAATTTCGCTTTGGCAGCAAACATATCTTCAGCAGTACCAAAAACCGCAGCCACCGAGCTAGCTTGAATCTGCCCCAGGTGGTCTGTCACCAGATCCAATCCAGTAAGGTCATCTGTTCCGGAATAGATAGCATGATGTTTTTTCAAAAACGGATCACTGTAAGAACTTACCCAACTTCCCGAATGGCCCCCTAATGAACAGCTGCCATGATGTTCTTCATAGATTTCAAGTTGCATTTGGATTTGGTCGTCAGTAAAGATATTATGAACCAAAATTTCATTTTTAAACTCGATATAGTGGCCGTCACTGCAGATATAACCGTCAAAGTCGATTTCCTTGACACTATCAGGAACCTTGGTTCGAGCTGTAGCCACCACGATGTAATTACCCTGTTTTTGGAATTCCCTGAGCACCCGTTTGGTTTCTTTTGTTGGATGATGCATTCCCTCAGGCACATTCACCATTGTGCCGTCAATATCAAAAAACGCTATTTTTTTCATGTCTGTTCCTCCATTGAATATATTGTAACCAAATTCAAAGGTTGAACAATGATTTTTCATATTTAGAAACGAATGATAACATCACCTTCCAATCAACTAATTATAATCGCCGAATTCGTATTCAATTTGCGAATCTTGCCAGATGACCTTGGCAGTACCGTAATTGCTAAAATAAGTGTTATATTCGCTTCCCGCGCTCGTGCCATACATCATCCAGATGGTCACCTCGTAATTTTCAAGCAAGATATTGATCTGATTGATAAAGTCCTCAAAATCACTTCGCCTCTCTTGGCTGACAAACTCGATATAGTCGCCATTTTCATCGCTGCTGTGAATTCCAAAGACCAGGTAATCGCTGTAAAGACACCAGAAAATCCGGACCCGGGGAATTCCAATCTCAATTAACTTCTTGTTTATTTCTTCCAGTTTTCCTTTTCCAATCAAAGAATTACCATTGGAAATCCGGATTGTCAATTCATTGAATTTCGAGTTCATATCCTCACCTCGCTGATTTAGATTAACTTATCACCATCGATAGTCTCCCTATAACTATTATAGCCAATTTTTTGTCAAAACGACAGTGATGAAATAAAATTGCCAAAAAACCGCCCGAATAACAGTTTTCATCCAAGCGGTTACCATCTTATTTGCAATCAACTCAAACTGTCAGTAATACATCTTGCGCTCAACTTTGAACCGAAAGAATTGGACTGCGACAATAGCCGCTGCCAATAATGCCAAAAACAGGCCATCAATCCAATCGATTGAATGACCCACGATGAAAAAGTAGCTATATCCATCGCCAAGCATAAATAGAATGATCCAACAAAGATAACAGCTTACCTCCACTTTGATGAACTCATCACGGTCTTCTGACTTGACCGTTTTTTCAATGTAGTACCGGGCATTCCGGAATTTTAACAATCTGATAATTTTATAAAGGCAAGCCACTGCAAAAATACTCATAAAACCTCCTGAAAAGTAATATTTGAACTGTTATCTGGTGACAAAATCAGCCATGAAGCCATCATTAAAATGGAAATTGACAATCATATCTCCATCCACAGTAACTTTCCCGTCGATTTGAATCGATTCTTCCTGCCAACTCACATATTCATCAATTGTAAAATCATACCAGGTATCCGATTTCTTGGTCACTTCAACTCCTTGAGGATACGCCGACTCATCATTCAACAGGCAAATGTAAAACATTTCATATGCCTGATAAATTTGCCAGACATCATTGACGCCTTCTTCGCTACAAACGGCTTCTACTTCACTTTTGATATCTTCAATATTATCAATCAACATGTAAGCCAGATCCTCATCTGTAACCAACGCTTCGTGAGTGGTTAATCCTTTTTTTGTAACTAACTCCTTGGCTTGCGGATTGGGATAAACAAAAAGTGTATCCGCAATGGTCCTTACTCCCAATTCAATCGGGTCAATATTGGGTTTTGACTGATTGCAGCCAGTCAGGGCCAGACATAACCCACCGGTCATTACCAATTTGCATATTTTCATAGTCTCCCTCTTTATCCATAAACTAGAACCACTGTAACATATGTACCGTTGATTGTAAATAATCTTAAGATTTTCTTAAGAATTAATAAATATTTCAAGAATATGGAGTAACCAAGAGGGGGTTTACCGAAGGATTTTCAGGCTCCCGAGATCCTCTTATCGATACTTAAGACCTTGGATAACACTCAAAAAAACGGGGAATGTTTCAAATTTTCTATTTATGAAAACCTTTACATTCTCATTGACGGGGCATTTTAACAATGATAAAATTTTCACATAGGGATAATTTATCGCTATTATTGGCCATGGTATCTTTTGGGGCACTAGCGCACTTTTTAGTGCCTACTTGTCAAATTGATACCGCATGTTAAAATTACAGCAGTAAATGAAAAATACTAGACAAACTATTAGATGTCAAGAAGTAACTAAGTGAATATTCATTTAGGTTTTTTTGACAATTAATGGCCGTTTGGCTTGGTTTAGAGGTGAATCCTCTATAAAAATCTTGTTTTTGGATAAATTTGAGCGCACTGAAAACAACCTGCCAGATTTTAATCACTGGAAGCTCTTACATTTAATGATTCCTTATAGATTAGGCTCGCTTATGTTGTATAGATGAATTTATGGACTTCTCCATTTTCATCACTGTAACGATAGATTTGCCTTCTGGTCTTTAGGGGAATATGAGTAGTAATACTTTGGAAGAACGTATTTCGGGTTTCTTCCGGTAATCTCATGAGATGATCATGTTCGATTACAAATTTGCTTTGCTTCTTCATCATGGAATATATATAACGGGCAACTTTATTGGCTACTGCCACAACTGCCAATCGATGGCGTTTTTTGTTCCCGTTCTTGATCTTTTCGAAATATGCCTTGAGGACTGGATTGTGTCTTCTGGCAAATTCTCCAATCATATATATGGCATGACGAAGATATCTTGAACCTTTTTTTGAAATCTTGCCCATGATTTCAACTGAACTTCCGGAGCGCTTGTTTCTTGGGGCGAGCCCCATGTAAGAAACATATTTGTCAGCGTTTTTGAAAAGTTTGATGTCATATGTTTCGGCAATTACTGTTGCCGCTGTTACATCACCGCATCCTGTCAAAGTCTGCAGTTTATCAAACATCGGATTAGTTGAACCTAGTTCTCTAATCATCTTTTCAAGAGTTTTTATTTGTCGCTTCATATCAATGACGACTGCCGCCTGGCCCTGGATTATGGATCTGATTGACTCAGATACTTTGCGTGGAGCAAGCGAATCAAGACAAAGGTCAAACAGCTTATCTACCTTATCTGATTTGGTCCTGTTTTTCGATGCTTTTAAAACAATATCTAATACTTCTATTCTTGAAGCGTTTATGATATCATGTGTCGTAGGATATGAAGATAAGATAGCAAGAAATGTTGCTGACTTAGGTTCGAAGACATATTGAAGTTCAGGGAAATAACGTTCGCATTGGGCAATGAGGCGGTTAATTTCTTGAGTATAAGTTTTCTTTACCTGGCCATGGCGATGCACTACTGCTTTCAAATCTGCATATCCTTTTTCATTATTTATGTTGTTTTTGTGAACATATTTAACGTCATATTCATATGAGACTATTGAAGCAATTGTCTGGGCATCCAGTGGATCAGACTTACCGATATCATGAGATTCACGCCATTTATTGACATATTGGGTGTTAAGTAGATATACATCCTCAATGTCGTTTAAAGATGAATGGATGAACTCGAAGATATTGTCGGAATAAACACCAGTGACTTCCATTGCATAAGTCACATGGTTGCAATCTGAATCAATGTATTTTCTGACAGTGGCCAGGAAATCATTCAATTCGGATTTCAAAAACTTAAATTGAATTCTTTTTCTCAAGAATTTAGGCTTGATATTTCTATCACGATTGACAGAAATAATAGCAGCATCGGCCTTGCCTTTAGAGACATCGATACCAACGAATAATTCATAACTGTTATTCATAAACTGAACCTCATTTCAATGTATTCTGTTTTGAATTGCACCTCTAAACCAAGACAAACGCAACCTCGTAAATGGGGAGACGAAGTGAAACCACAACGCTGCATCAAACTAATTCGGGTATAAAGACTGCTTGGATCAAGGATTAAGTCTACGCAAGGTGGACATCATGTGAGCCACAGGGAGGAGGAATAAAACCTTCATTCAAAACAAGTCTATTATCTTAGAAAAAGGATACTAATGCAATTCTTAAGTGAATCAATATTAATTAAGGATTACAAACATATTATACGAGAGGAGGTATAATATGTTTGATTTTACAGGTAAAGTAGTAGTAATCACCGGAGCTTCTTCAGGCTTGGGAGCTCAGATGGCAACAGGATTTGCCAAACAAGGGGCGACTTTGGTCCTGATGGCTCGTCGTAAAGAAAAACTTGATGAACTGGCAGCAAAATTAGGTGAATCAGGAACAAAATGTCTGACTTTGAAGTGTGATGTAACTGACACCGAATCAGTGAATGCCGCTGCCAAAGCTGTAGAGGATGAATTCGGAAAAGTCGATGTCTTGGTTAACAATGCCGGAGCAGCTAAGAATGCCGGGGTATTGGAAATGACTGATGAAGAATGGGATTTCACCATGGATGTCGATTTAAAAAGCGTATTCTTGGTTACCCGTGCCTTTGCCAATGTCATGAAAAAACAAAATTCGGGACGCATCATCAACATTGCTTCGATGTATGGCCTGGTTGGAAATACCGCTATCGATACTGTAGCTTACCATGCTTCTAAAGGCGGAGTTGTCAACTTCACTCGCGCTGTAGCTGCGGAACTCGCAAAATACAATATCACTTGCAACGCAATCTGCCCTGGTTATTTTGCAACTGAACTGACCAAAGAAACTTTGGATACGGAACAATTCCAAGCATATATGAAAGGAACTGTCCCTTTAGGTCGTTATGGTAATGAAGGCGAACTGAACGCTGGCGCTATCTTCTTGGCCAGTGACGAAGCTGCTTATGTTACTGGAATCATGCTTCCTATAGATGGTGGTTATACTTGCGTATAAAGTACCGATTATAAATAAACTTGCCTTTGATAAGATCTCTCTAAAGTAGACAACGCAAATAAAGCGTTATCTATGAAAGTAGAGATCTTTTTGTATTATAGTTAGTGAATATAAATAATCGTATCACTTCTCAAATTGCGAAGAAGTCTGGCCATGTAATCCTCGGCGATTGAAACACATCCTGCCGTGTTTCCTCCAGTCGAGCAATGCAGGAAAATCGCTGATCCTTTTCCAATGACTCCATCGGGATTGTAGCCGATATCCAAAGAATATGCATAAGCACTTTTATAGTCAATCAAATGCTCCGAACCGCTAAGATCATATTCGCCGTTCCGGACATCTACCAGTTGATTGTAATATTTGTCGTTTGATCCCAACCAGTAATCATAAGGAGTCACCTGATGATATCCCTGGATACACCCGGGATCCTCTGCGATACCAAAAGCAAGACCAACTCGATAATAACCACCCGGAGTCGTCATATCGCCCTCGGTTCGATCATAACTCAAGCCATTCCCACCGATGAAGCAAAATACTGAAAATATCTCAGTCCAGACCCCATTCTCCTTGTTATGGAGAGATAGAGTACCAGTGTTGCCGCTAACTTTGACATCGATAATCTGACTTGTCTGATTTGAAAATGAATAATTGGCAGCCTCACTCTCAACCACTGGTCTTTCAAGAACATTGATGGTTATCGCATGTGATGCACAATTATTATTTGCGTCGCAGGCAGTCACATCAAGCGTATATGATCCGACTTTATCAAAATTTATATCGTCAAAATTGTATTTGGTTGCTACCGGACTCAAGTCATCGATTTGAAGCAAATTGGCTATTGTATCCTCTTCAAGCGGTTCCCCCTTGAACACATCGATCTTAGTAATCCCCGTTATAATCGGAGCTTTTGTATCCGCAACAGATATGTCGATTACCTTTATCTCATCAAGGTAAGACAAAGTTAATGCATAGTCGCCATTACTGATTTTTCCAGAGGTGGTAGGATTTAAATCGACTACTCCGTCCAAAGTATTTGTTTTCAATTGCAACCGAGCCTCACTAGCAATAATACTTTCCTGGGATTTGCTTAGTTTATCAAAATCAAGATATGTCGCAGGATCCAAATCGATTGCAATTCCATATTCAAGATGCAACCCACCCAAATACTGCGGTTTTATAACCAATAATTCTCGATCCACTTCTTCATTTATTGGTAAAGAAGCAGCAAACAACCCAAGTATCCCCACAATTACAATGAGACTAAAACCTATCTTAATCCAGTTATTATTTTTTGTAACAAACATTATTATATTGCCTCCCAAATCCTTTCAGTTCTTGGTCAATAACTTGAAGCAATGACCACCACAAACACGTGTTACATTATACCATCTTGGTAACTGGAATTAAATGATTCTAACTAAAATAATTGATAAAAATATCTGTTTCAATAGTACTTTTACCCATCCGTCAAAAAATGATAATGATTCGCAACATTGCAGGCTCAACTAGTGACAGTAGCCTGGTTTATTGGTATAATTAATAACTGTAGACAAGATGTTTGTTTTATTATAAACTTATCAAAAAGATTTACGAAGAGGAATAAATATGTTAGATAATAAATCATTTTACATGCCCGCTGAATGGGAAAAACATGAACGTACATTAATGGAATGGCCGGTTAAGGATTCCCTGGTCTGGCCCGATAACCACCAGGAAGTTCTGCGGGGTTATGCCGCTGTGGCCAACGCGATCATAAAATTCGAAAAGGTGACTTTGATTGTCAATGAAGATACCCTGGAAGAAGCTAAGTCATTATGTGATAATGCAGTTGATTTTTTGGTCATCCCCCACAACGATGCTTGGTGCCGTGACAACGGACCAACGTTCATCTGGAATGAAAACCGTCAAATCAAGGGAATCAACTGGGAATTCAACGCCTGGGGCGAAAGATTCCTGCCCTATGACCTCGACAATGCCGTAGCATCCAAACTACTCAATATATATGATGTAGAAAAGATCGATGGCAACATCGTCCTGGAGGGCGGTTCAATTCACGTTGATGGCGAAGGAACTTTGTTGACAACCAAGGAATGCCTGCTTAATGAAAACCGCAATCCCAATCTTACTCAAGCCAAAATCGAAAATCAGGTCAAAGAACTGCTGGGAATCGATAAAATCATCTGGCTCAACCGCGGTCTTTTTGGTGATGAAACCGATGGTCATATCGATAATATCGCCTGCTTTATCAAACCTGGTGTGATTTTGATCCAGACTTGCCAGGACCCTAACGACCCAAATTATGAAATTTCCCAGGAGAACCTGGAAATCCTTTCCCAGGCTGTCGATGCCCAGGGCAGAAAAATCGAGATTGTCGAAATTGAACAGCCGCCGGCTCGCTACTATTTCGATGTCCGTTTGACCCTGAGTTATCTCAACTACTATCTGGTCAATAATGGCGTGATCCTGCCGATATTTGGCGGGGACGCCGCAGATACCGATCAAAAAGCGATCGACCTATTGACTGAATTATATCCTGAACGCAAAATTGTCACTGTCGATGGAATAGATTTGATCAAAGAAGGCGGTAATGTCCACTGCATTACCCAACAAATGCCCCTGGCAAACCTAAAATAGAGGAGTCAACCATGAGAAAAGTCAAAGTAGCTGCAACTCAAATGAGCTGTAGCAATGTCATAGAAGAAAATATCAAAAATGCTGAGAAACTGATCCGTGAAGCTGCGAGACAAGGAGCACAGATAATCCTGATTCAGGAATTGTTTGAAACCCTGTATTTTTGTCAGGAAGAGGATGACAAGAACTACCAGTTCGCCAAGGAAGTTGAAGAAAACCTGGCAATCAACCATTTCAAAACCATCGCCAAGGAACTGAATGTGGTCCTGCCAATCAGTTTTTATGAACGCAAGAACAATGCGATGTACAATTCGATTGCCATAATCGATGCCGATGGTGAGAATCTGGGGATATACCGCAAAAGCCACATCCCTGATGGACCTGGATATGAAGAAAAATTCTACTTCAGTCCTGGGGATACCGGATTCAAAGTCTGGCAGACCAAATACGGCAAAATCGGAGTGGGAATCTGCTGGGACCAATGGTTCCCGGAAGCTGCCCGGGCAATGGCTTTGATGGGTGCGGAAATAATTTTCTATCCAACTGCAATCGGATCGGAACCGGAAAACCCAGCCATTGATTCCAAAGACCATTGGCAGCGTTGCATGATCGGTCATTCGGCTTGCAACCTGGTTCCGGTTGTAGCATCTAACCGCATCGGGACGGAAACTTTCGGGGATTCGAGCATCACTTTCTACGGTTCATCATTCATTACCAATGGTACCGGAGAAAAAGTTGCCGAAGCATCTCGAACCGATGAATCGGTTTTGACTGCCGAGTTCGATCTTGATGCCATCGCCGCGCAACGGCTCGAATGGGGAATCTTCAGAGACCGCCGTCCGGAACTGTACGGACCGATTATGACCCTTGATGGCAATTATCAAAAATAAAAAGAAGCTAAGTAGCTTCTTTTTATTATCCAAATGTTGCTTATTTAGTGTATAATGGTAGCAATGAGGATTAAAAGGAGAATAAAATGGCAAAACGAGAATATATCATTAATGGCAATTTTCATGAAATCATCACCACGATTGAAAGCGAAGTATTGAAGGCAAGTTTTTCGGCCACCTTGGAGGATCGAACTGATTTTGTCGATGGCGAATGCCGCTGCTCGGTCCGGGTTTTCGAACGATACAGCGCCTTTGGGAGCAATCGCGTCAGTCTGAACGTGACGCTGTTTACTAGTGGGCGCGAAGTAAAAGTATCCGCGATAACCTCAGGAGGATCCCAGGCGACATTTTTCAAGCTGAACACCATCGGAGAAGAAACTTTTCTTAATTCCTTCAATAAAATAATCCAGACCAACTATCTTAGCCGTTACTAGGAGATTATCTGGCAATGATTTTTTTGTTTTACTAACCACATTGTTGATGTTAGAATAGCAAAGGAGGAAATTTATGAATACAGAATATATATTAGATCTAACCAAAGAAATACTGGCAATCGACTCGCCCAGTGGATTCACCGATAAGGTAATCAGCCGGATTGAGGAAGAAGCCACCAAATATGAATTGAAGTCGAAACGCACCAAAAAAGGAAATCTTTTGGTCTATCTTGATGGGACCTCAAATACCACGCTGGGTATCACCAGCCACGTCGACACCCTGGGCCTGATGGTCAGAAGCGTCGGTGAAAAGACCCTGAAAGTTACCAATATCGGCGGTCCCTTGATTCCAACTTTAGACAGCGAATACTGTACGATCTATACTAGAGACAACCGGACTTACACCGGAACTATCCTGTCAACTTCGCCGGCAGCCCATGTCTACAAAGATGCGGCGACCAAAACCCGCGAGATTGAAAACATGGAAATCCGACTTGATGAAGTGGTCAAATCAAAGCAGGATATTGAAAATTTGGGAATCCAAAACGGTGATTTTGTCTGTATCGATACCAAGACAACCATTACCGAATCAGGCTTCATCAAATCAAGATTCCTGGATGACAAGCTTTCGGTTTCCTGCATTTTCGGATATATCGATTATCTTAAGTCCAATAACCTCAAGCCAAAACAAAACATCATCTTCATTTTCTCAACCTATGAGGAAGTCGGTCATGGAGCCAGTTTCATTCCGGAAGTCGATGAACTTTTAGCTTGTGATATGGGGTGTATCGGTGATGATCTCACTTGCAGTGAATACGATGTATCGATCTGTGCCAAAGATTCCAGTGGCCCTTACAACTACGAGATGACTTCGAAACTGATCAGCCTTGCCAAAGAGAACGAACTTGATTTTGCCGTTGATGTCTATCCTTACTACGGTTCCGACGCTTCGGCAGCAATGCGGGCTGGCAATGATGCCAAACATGCTCTGATTGGTCCGGGGGTCCATGCTTCCCATGGAATGGAACGCAGCCATATCAACGGAATTGTCAATACCATCAAATTACTGGTGGCTTATACCGGAAACTAAACAAATATGTGAAAACCTCTTAGAAATTTTCTAAGAGGTTTTCTATTATCATTATTCTTTGATTTCTATTGACTTTTCATCTTTGGTTTCCAAAGCCGGTTCCATTTTTGGCACTTTGATTACAAGCTCACCATTTTTGAAAACAGCTTCGATATCTTCTTCTTTTACTTCTTCACCGACAAAGAATTGACGAGAACATGATCCGGAATATCTTTCTTTTTTGATGACTACCCCTTCATCATCCTTGGTTTCTTTGCTTTCTTCGCTAGAAGCTTTGATAGTGAGATAACCATCTTTTAAGGTAAGATTGATATTGTCTTTCGCATATCCAGGCAATTCACAGGCCAGAGTATAGCCGTCATCGGTTTCCTTGATATCGGTCTTCATGATTTTGAAAGGTTCCTTGTTCGCTTCGAAATCTTCAAAGATGTCATCGAATAGACTTAGTCTAGGTAAAAATCTCATAAAATTCATCTCCTTTTAGTTTTTTCTACCCTCTACGATTATTATACCATTTAACCTCAAACTGTCAATAATCCTCACCAAGTCTTTGACATCATATCAGTCTATTTAATTCGATATAATCAACTTTTTTCAAAACAATTCACTGGATTACCCTCAAATGAAAAAAACCGGACTAAATTCCGGTTCTAATATCTTGCTATGCTTCTTCCAAAACCAGCTCAGCTTGTTCTTCAAGAATCAGATCAAACGGTTTCGCCAAAGCTTTTTGATATACTTTTACAATAGCTCCCACAAACAGTGCCGCAAAAACAGTTCCTTCACGAACCCCGGCCACCGAACTCAAAGATACTAATGAGATGGCGATGGCGATGACAACCTGAAAGCTGTCAAACAGAACTTTGACTTTATGGAATTCCACTTTTGTTACTTGACTGATAGCGGTCATAACTCCTTCACCAGCCATCAGTCCGCGGTTTACTTTAACTTCGATAAAGACCCCAAACCCAATCAACAGCACGCTCAGACCACAAAACAGCCATTGCATTGAATATTGACTTGCGTCGATTCCGCGGAACAGATACAACGACAGATCGGTGAAATAACCGAAGATGACTGCGATGGCAAGCTGTGAAAGCTGACGATAATCATAATTCGATCTTAGCAAGGCAATTTGAATCAGCACATAAACTGCCGACATCAGAATTGTCAATTGTCCCATCGTAAATGGCAGAATCATCGACATCACATATGGAATCGATGAAACCGGTGATGTTCCCAAGTTCGCCTTAGTTGAAAGCGCCACCCCCAGCGCCATGATAAAAAAACCTAATACAAGTACCGTAAATCTCTTAACTTCATTGATAATTTTTTGTTTTGTCATTCATTAATTCCCCCAGTTTCCAAATTATCATAGATCTTATTCAAGACCCGGATGCAAGTTTTGAGGTCATCTTCACTTACACCCCTTAAAGAAAGCGACTCCACTTGTTTGAATATCTCCTTGATCTTATTATACTCCCTTTTCCCCTGGTCAGAGAGGTAGACATGATACGAGCGTCTGTTTCCATCAGGAACCTGCTTTTCAATCAGACCCGCCGCTCCCATCCTTTTCAGGATACCGGCAGTTGATGCCTTGTTGATGCAACATCCCTTGGCAATCTGATTTTGATTACAGCCCGGGTTATTGGCCACGTATTCGAGAATCTTGGGAACTCCCGGAGTCAGATTCTCGGCGAGTATCGCTGTGGTCACCTCCTGGTGAAATCTGTTTTCACACAGCAACAGGCTGTAATGCAATGTGTCCTTGATAAAAACCGCCTCCTCTACTCAAATAGTTCGCTTCCGTACTATGGTATACTATCATAATAACTTCACAAAAACAACCCTCAAAGTATAAAAAAACCACATCTTTTTATGATGTGGTTACAAATCCGATAATTTGGAGTCGTTTATCGGAAATTCCATTTCCGTGAAAACGCTTTCCAATTCCTCTTGGGTTACAATCGATTCATCAAAGTCAATGTAGACAGTATTGTCCGGACATGAAGCAGTGCATTTTTCCACTCCCTCGACAAACGAGAAGCGGTTGTTGATCCGGTTTTCACCGAGATAACAAGTATCGAAAAATGTCTTGATTTCCAAATGTTTCATAATTTTCTCCAATTGGCACACCGAAATTACATCATCTAGCTCTTTAGTGAAAACTGCGTGACATTGATGGTATGCTCTTCATTGTTTTTATTATAATGGAGATTGCCAAATTTGTCTAAATATTTGACTTCGACTTCACCAATTCCCTTGACATGCCAAAGCTTGTCCTTAAGATAGGAATACTGATTGCAATAGTCCAAAACCCTTTGAAAGTCTTCGTCCAAGGTATCAAGTATTTCTGTGGAGATTTCCTGGGCGAGCAGAATCTTGTCACCGTCAAGATCGGCCTTGGCAAAATCATGGAAATCTTCGTTGAGATTGATTCCAATTCCAACTACGACCTTGTTGTCTTTGTAGTCGATAATCATCCCGGAAATCTTCTTGTCAAGATAGATATCATTGGGCCACTTGATCAGAGTATTCAGATGATGTCGCTGTAAAACGGTATTGAGTGCCTTGGCGATATAGACCGCCAGTTTGAATGATTCATTCAGATTGATGGAATAGTTGAAGACAAAACTAAAGGCTAGATTTTGCGAAGAATCTAGCCATTTGCTATGCTGTCTGCCATACCCGGCTGTCTGGAGATTGCAGACAACCAAGGTATCACCGATAAAATTATTAAAATTGCGTATGGCATAGCTTTGTGTCGAATCAACACTGTCAAGATGAATTAATTGATAGCGAATGTCAATTCGGCCTGACATACTAATTTACCATCGACATAGGCTTTGGCATCACCTTTACCGATTGGTCCTCTTTGTTTGGTCAAAGTACAGTGCAATTCCAAAACATCACCTGGTTTTACCTGACCTTTGAAACGGCATTTGTCAACGCCTCCGAAGAATACCAATTTACCTTCGTTTCCTTCTTTAGTCAAGATGGCAATACATCCAACTTGAGCCAAAGCTTCAACGATCAATACTCCCGGCATTACATGGTAGTCAGGGAAATGCCCCAAGAAGTGCATTTCATTGACACTGACACATTTGCGTCCGATTGCCATTTCACCTGGTTTGTATTCAGTGATACGGTCAACCAGAGCGAATGGATAACGATGGGGATTGATCTTTGCGATTTGATTACTATCTAATTCCATCTATTTCACCTTCTTAAATATAATAGTTGCGTTGTGTCCACCGAACCCAAGAGAGTTAGACATGATAATGTTAATGTCTTTTTCTCTAGGTGTATTTGGACAAACATCAAGATCACAATCTTCATCAGGTACTTGATAATTGATTGTCGGTGGAACCAGGTTTTCATTCATGGCATCAATTGAGATGATCGCCTCGATGGCACCAGTTGCTCCCAGACAGTGACCATGATTTCCTTTTGTTGAAGAAATCACGATATCATTACCAAAGACATTTTTGATTGCTTTAGTTTCGATTTTGTCATTCAAGTTAGTTGAAGTTCCGTGAGTGTTGATATAATCAACATCTTTTGCTTCGATTCCGGCATCTTTCAAGGCATCTTCGATTGCTGCTTGTCCCCCGCTTCCGTCTTCCAACGGTGCAGTGATATGATGAGCATCACATGAAGCTCCATAACCGATCATTTCAGCATAGATTTTAGCACCACGAGCTTTGGCATGTTCATATTCTTCCAACACCAAAATTCCGGCACCTTCACCGATTACAAATCCGCTACGTTCTTTGTCAAATGGAATTGAAGCACGTTTTGGATCTTGGCTTTGAGTAAGTCCTTTAAGGGCCGTGAATCCTCCAACACCTAATGGTGTGATACAAGCTTCACTTCCTCCAACCATCATTACTTCTTCATATCCGTCACGGATAGCACGGAAACCATCTCCGATGGCATTGGTAGCACCAGCACAAGCAGTTACCACACAAGTACACATTCCCTTGGCTCCAGATGCGATTGCCAATTGACCAGCTGCCATATTTACGATCGCATTTGGAACGAAGTATGGAGATACGCGGTCCATTCCTCGTTTAAGTCCTTTGGAATGGTTAGTTTCGATTGTATCGATTCCCCCGATACCTGATGATACATTGACACCTAAATGATTTTTGTCAACTTCATCAAGTCTGGCATCATAATACGCTTCTTTCCCGGCAATCAATGCCAATTGAATGAAACGGTCAGTTTTCCTAACCAATTTTTTATCAAGATAATCTTCAGCGTTGAAGTTTTTGAGTTCTGCTGCTACCTTAACCTTGAAATCAGTAGTATCAAATGCAGTAATGAAATCAATACCGCAATCACCATTTTTAATGGCTTCAAATGTTTCTTTATTATTGTGACCTAATGAGTTGATTGTTCCAACTCCAGTTACAACTACACGTCTTTTCATTAAACCATACCTCCATCAACACTAATAACCTGACCAGTAATGTAGCTAGCGTTTTCGCTAACCAGGAAACTGACAGTTTTTGCAACATCTTCAACTGTTCCGAAACGTTGCATTGGGATATTAACCATAATGTTTTGTTTTTGTTCATCGCTTAGTTCATCGGTCATATCCGATTGAATGAAACCAGGTGCGACACAGTTTACTGTGATTCCTCTGGTAGCCACTTCTTTAGCCAATGATTTTGAAAAACCGATAACACCTGACTTGCTTGCGGCATAGTTACATTGTCCCGCATTTCCGGTGATTCCTACTACTGATGAAATATTGACGATTTTACCAGTACGTTTTTTCATCATCGGTCTTACAGCAGCTTTACACATGTTGAAGACACCTTTGAGATTGGTGTTGATGACACTGTCGAAGTCTTCTTCTTTCATTCTCATCAACAAACCGTCACGAGTGATTCCGGCATTGTTTACCAGAATATCGATTTGACCTTCAGCTTTGACCACTTGAGAAATCATTTCCTGACAATCATCAAAAGAAGAGATGTCGCCTTTGATGAGTTTAACAGTTTCAGTTTCTTCAACATCGATAGTTGAACGATAATTGTAGTAAACCACGTATCCTTCACCAATCAAATGGTCAGCAATGGCACGACCGATTCCTCTTGAGGCTCCTGTTACTAATGCTACTTTGTTTCCCATAATTCTTTTACCTTTTCTAAACTTTCATTATCAACAATTGAATAAGTTGTCAATTTTCGATCAACTTTCTTCACAAAATTACTTAGTGTTTTGTTTGGCGCGATTTCAATGAAAGTGTCAACGCCTTGTTCAACCAGGTATTGAATCGATTTTTCGAACAGTACCGGTTCTTTGACCTGACGTGACATCAATTCCTGAATATTGGCGAACTCCAATGGTGCGCCAGTTGTATTCATGATTACCGGAATTTGGTTTTCACCAAAGTCAACTTCCTTGAATTTTTCCTTGAGATCCTGGCTTGCCGCTTCCAATAATTTGGTATGGAACGGACCTGAAGTATTCAATTCGATAATTCGTTTGATTTTTCCTTCAGCCAATTCAACAAACTGGCTCACAGCTGCACTTTCACCGGCAATTACATATTGTCCCGGACAGTTGTAGTTCGAGATTGCAAGATATCCGGCATCAACGCTGGCGATCAGTTCATTGACAAGGTCAAGATCCTTAGTCAGTACTGCAATCATTTTTGAATCAATTCCAGCAGCTGCCTTGGTCATAGCGATTCCTCTAAAACGAGTCAAATCAATCACCGTTTTTTCATCCAATACTTTGGCATTGTAAAGGGCTGTGTATTCACCAAGGGAAAGTCCGCAAGTGTAATCAGCTTTGATTCCTGCTTGTTCCAACAGTCTTGTCACCATGATTTGGTACATAACCAGACATGGTTGGGTGAATTCAGTTTCACTCAATTTCTCCAAAGGACCGTCAAACATCAGCTTTTTGAAATCAAAATCCAGTTCAACGCTGTCCAGGAAGTTTTTCGAGTCCTCGTAATTATCATAAAATGACTGACCCATTCCCACTACCTGAGAACCTTGGCCACCATATAAGAATGCTACTTTCATTTAAAATCCTCCATCAATTCATCAATCAGTTGTTTAACCGGAACCACTTCAGTGATTCGATAACCATTCACCCCACTGAATACCAGACCATTGTCGATATCTCCATTGACCGCATTGATCAATGCCTGTGAGATACAGTATGGCGTATCCGGGAAGTTACATGGAATCAGACAGTTCGTACATACATCAATTTTAGGTTTCTCTTCTTTTAAAGAACGAGTGAATTTTGTATTGATGCAACGACCATCAAGTCCGACCGGGCTGATGACAAAATCGATATCTTCTTTTGAAGCATTGACAAAGGCTTGTTTGAATTCATCGCTGGCGTCACATTCGTCTGTCGCGATGAAACGAGTCGCCATTTGAACTCCACTGGCACCCAGATCCATGAAATGACGGATGTCGTCTTTATCGTAAATACCACCGGCAACAAAAACCGGGATATCCAATTCTTTTTTCTTAAGCAGTTCCAGACAGTCTTTTAGAATATCTTCCAATGGCTGGATATTACCTGAACAGATGTCCTTTTTATGGAAACCTAAGTGACCACCGGCTTTGAATCCTTCAATCACGATGAAATCAGGAAGACGGTTGGCTTTTCTAACCCATGAACGGATAATCAGGTTCAAAGCTTTGCTTGATGAAACAATCGGAGCTAGAGCGACATCGGCATCTCCTACCAGTTCAGGCAGTTGCAATGGCAGACCGGCTCCGGAAATGATGGCGTCAATCCCACTTTCGATTGCAGCTTTGATCATTTGTTTATAATCATTGGTTGCAACCATGGCATTGATGGCGATCATCCCTTTACCTTTGGAAATTTCACGGGCCTTTTTGATTTCTTCTTTTAGGGCATCAATATTTTTTTGGACCTGACTTCTCTTTGAGAAATCGCGGAATCCAACTTGAGCTGTGGAAATAACACCCATGCAATTGTTTAAAGCTACGTTACCTGCCAATTTTGACAGTGAAACGCCTACTCCCATTCCACCTTGAATGAGAGGTAAAATAGTTTTAGAACGTATTTTAACCATTTACTATTTCCTCAATGTTTTTATATTGTACCTTACAATCATCCATCAGTCTTTCAAAGACGTTAGCGATGGTATCAAGCTCAGTAACCATACCGGCAACTTGACCAGCCATGAAAGAACCTTCAGTAAGATTACCTTCCATAACCGCTTTTCGTAATGAACCTAGGGTATAGGTTTCCAATTCCATCATTGATTTTCCTTCTTTTTCCAGTTTGACATATTCTTTTGTCATTGGATTTTTCAATGAACGAACCGGTGTCCCGGCAATTCTTCCAGTTACAATCGTCGATGTGTCTTTAGCTTTCAAGATTGCATCTTTGTAATTTTGATGGATCGGACACTCAACAGTACCTAATAATACTGTACCGACTTGAACCCCGATGGCTCCAAGTGCGAAGGCCGCCAACATTTGTGGTCCGCTTGCGATCCCACCAGCAGCAATTACCGGCAAGTTTACCGCAGCGATAACCTGAGGAACCAAAGCCATTGTAGTCAAATCACCGATATGACCACCTGCTTCAGTACCTTCAACGATAACTCCGTCAACTCCAAGTCTTTCCATTCTTTTTGCCAAGGCAACAGAAGGAACTACCGGGAAAACTTTGATTCCGTTTGATTTGAATTTTTCAACATATTTTCCTGGATTACCTGCTCCAGTTGTAACGATTTTAACTCCTTGTTCGATAACAACATCAACCAAGTCGTCACTATGCGGGTTCATCAGCATCAAATTGACACCGAATGGCTTATCAGTGATTGCTTTGGCATCAGCAATGTGTTTGATCAGCCCTTCACGATCAAGCGATCCGGCTGCAATCAATCCCAAACCTCCGGCATTGGCTACCTGAGCCGCGAATTCACCGGTGGCAATGTTTGCCATTCCCCCTTGAATAATAGGATATTTTATCCCTAACAATTTATCTAAGCGCATATTCAACAATACATCCTCCCCATGTTAAACCTCCACCAAAGCCAATCATCATGACTTTTCCAGTTGTAAGATTTTTCTCTTTTTGCAATTTATCAAAAGCCAATGGGATACTAGCTCCGGATGTATTACCAACCTCTGCCAGACTGACAACGAACTTCTCCTGCTGGCCTTTATATTTTTTGGCCACCGACTCGATAATTCTTTCATTTGCCTGATGAAGGATGACATAATCGATTTCATCCATGGTCATATTGTTTGATTCCAGCAAGTTTTCAATACACTTAGGTACGACTCTCACCGCAAATTTGAAGATATCCTGACCAAGCATTTTAAGTTTAGCTCCTTCAGTTGTCTCCAAATTCAATGATTCAATATTTCCTCTGTATCCAAGATAGCTTTGATAGTTGGTTTCACTTTTTGAAACAACTACACTACCAGCACCATCGCCGAACAAAATACAAGTTCCACGGTCAGTATAATCAACCGCTTTTGTAAGTTTTTCAACTCCGATTACCAGTGCCAATTCATCGTCACCCAGCATTTTGCTGGCAACATTCAATGCGTAAACAAACCCTGAACAGGCTGCCGACAAGTCAAAAACCATGACCCCTTCACTTTCAATACCTAATCTGCTAGCGACGATACTAGCACATGAGGGAGTAAAATAATCTGGCGTCATGGTGGCGACTATTACATATTTTATTTTTTCTTTATCAATCTCTTCAAGGCATGGCATGCTAGCCTTTACTGCCATATCAATGGCTGTTTCATCAACTGCTTGATGACGTGAGATTATACCAGTTCTTTGACGGATCCACTCATCATTTGTTTCCACCATTTTTTCCAGGTCGAAATTTGTGATTGTGTTCTCCGGCAAATAGGAACCGGCTGCTATTATTTTTAGTCCTGACATCATTACCTCTATGTTATTTTATTTTATCTAATGAACCAATTAAGGCATCCAAAGATTTAATCAATACCTCGGTATCGACTTCACTGGTATATTTAGCTACTTTATCGTTAAGCGCTTCGTGGAATTCGTCGTGGATCTCCATCACCGCTTCTCCTTTGGGAGTCAGGGCGAAATAGCTTACGCGGCGATCCTGCTTTGATTTTTCCCGCTCGATATATCCCAACTTTTCCAATTTCTTCAGTTCAACCGACATTGTCCCTTTGGTAATCTTGCCTCTTGTCACACTGGTGACATTGGCTAGAGAAGAGACGGTCGGCTTGTTTGACAAAGAAATGGTTTCCAGGATATGAACGTCCTGCACCGTTATATCAGTAACCCCATGATTGATTAGAAACTTCTTTTGTGAAGAAAGGATTTGATGATACAAAACCATAAACTGATCAATGATAGTTCCTCGTGCCTCAATTAATTCATAATCCATTAAAATTTCCTAAACCTTTCGTAACGGTTCTTTAAAAGTGTCTTACTATCTAATTTTCCTAGTGTTTGGAGCTGTTCAAGAAGATAATCATTCACTTTGTCGAATACGAAATTCTGCGGATTTCTCAGTCCATCGGCAGTTTCCGGGATTATTTCATCTATAATTCCCTGTTCAAGCAAGTCTTCTGCTGTCAGTTTCATCAACTCGGCAGCTTCCTCTTTGCGTGAACCGTCCTTATCCTTGAATAGGATTGCAGCGAAACCTTCAGGTGAAAGAATCGAGTAGACGCTGTTTTCCAACATCGCAACTTTATCGCTTACTCCAAATCCCAAGGCTCCACCACTACCGCCTTCTCCGATAATGATTGAGATTTTAGGTACTGTGTAATTGAACGATTCTTCAATACACTTGGCAATCGCCTCTCCGATTCCGTTCTTTTCGCTTTCAACGCCCGGATAAGCACCCGGTGTATCGATGAAAGAGATGATTGGTCGGTTGAATTTATTGGCTTGTTCCATCAATCGCAAAGCTTTGCGATACCCAGATGGCGATCCCATTCCGAAATTCACTTTCAAATTGGAATTGAGATCATGTCCCTTCAAATGTCCGATGATCGTAACCGGTTGGTTATGGAAAAATGCAATGCCACCAACAATTGCACTATCGTCTCCCCCGGCGCGGTCACCTTTGAACTCGATGAAGTCATTGAATATGTTATCTATATAATCATAAATGTTCGGCCTAGATAAATCACGGGCCTTAACTACTTTTTCGTATCTACTCATTTCTATCACCTTGATGGATCGCTAAAATCTTGCTTAAAGTATCTTTGCACTGTTCGCGATGTACAATCAAATCGATAAATCCAGCTTCCATATTGTATTCGGTAGTCTGGAAATCAGCTGGGAGTTGTTGCTTGATCGTCGAAGCAATAACCCGACGTCCGGCAAACCCATACATTGCATATGGTTCCCCGATAACAATATCACCAACCGGCGCAAATGAGGCCGATACCCCACCATAGGTAGGATGGGTGATGTATGAAACGTACAGCAACCCGGCATCTTTGAATCTTGCCAGGGCTCCATTGATTTTAGCCATCTGCATTAAAGAGAAAATCCCTTCTTGCATCCTTGCTCCACCACTAGTTGTAAAAATGACCAGCGGCAGTTTTTTCTTCAGAGCGTACTCAGCTGCTCTGGTGATTTTTTCACCCACGATTGAACCCATAGATCCCATCATGAAGCGATTATCCATGACGCAAACGACAACCTTTACTTTGGCAATCGTTCCGACACTGCAAACAACTGCTTCGTCAAGACCGGTTTTGTCTTTGAGCGACTTGATCTTATCTTTGTAACCAGGAAAATTCAAAGGATCGTTGATTTCTTTAGAATTCAAAACCACTTTGTATTTGCCATCGTAGATCAGATCAAAACGTTCTTTGGCAGTAAGAGGCAAATGGTAACCACAGCTTGGACAAACATTTAGTTTGTACGAAGCTGTGGTTTGGATTTCGCCACAGTTAGGACATTTCTTGAACAAATCTTCAGGAATATCCTTTTTACCTTTTCCGTTATCGCTTTTACGGCGCAGTCTTTTGAAAATACTTAATTTCTCTTTTTGTTGTTTGAAACTATTTTCCAAATTTATTCATCCCCTTCTTCGAGGTATGTATCTAAGTTCGCCTCAATAAATCCGGTATTGAAGTTCCCTTTGACATAGTCTTTTGTATGCATGATGTAGTAAAGCAATTCCTGGTTTGTTGAAAAACCGTCGATTACCAACTCTTCCAATGCGCGACGCATTCTTCTGATTGCTTCAAGACGAGTGCTTCCATGAACAATGATCTTGGCAACCATTGAATCGTAGAAAGGAGAAACCTTGTAACCTTGATATAACAAGCTGTCGATTCGCACACCAAATCCACCCGGGAAATGGAGACTCTCAACTTTACCTGGGGTTGGAGTGAATCCTCTTCTGAAGTCTTCGGCATTGATCCGACACTCGATGGCAACTCCGTTTAAAACGATGTCTTCTTGAGTGTAGCTCAATTTCAAATTAGCTTCGATTCGGATTTGTTCCTTGATCAGGTCGATTCCGGTAATCATTTCAGTGATCGGATGTTCAACCTGAATCCGGGTATTCATTTCGATGAAATAGAATTCACCATCGACGTAAACGAATTCCACGGTACCCGCATTGGTATAATCGGCCGCTTTGGCAGCATTGATTGCCGCTTGACCCATTTGATCACGCAATTCTTCGGTAAGGACACAACTTGGTGCCTCTTCAATAATTTTCTGGTTACGACGTTGGATTGAACAGTCACGCTCTCCTAAATGGATAACGTTACCGAAATTGTCGGCCAGAATCTGGATCTCGATATGTTTTGGATTTTGAATCAGTTTTTCCAAATAAACTTCATCATTCAAGAAACATTGTTTCGCTTCCAGTTTAGCCTGATTGTAGGCTGATTCGATTTCGCTGTCATCTTTGGCGATCCGCATTCCGCGGCCTCCCCCACCGGCACTGGCCTTGATTAAAATCGGATAACCGACTTCATTAGCCAATTCTTTGGCTTCCGCCAATGATTGCAACGGTGCCAGAGAACCTGGAACAACCGGGACATTCCCTTCGATCATCAAAGTTCTTGCCGCCATCTTGTTTCCAAGGGCATTGATTGAAGCAGCGCTAGGTCCGATGAAGACCAACCCGCAGGCTTCGACCATTTCGACAAAATCCGCATTTTCAGACAGGAATCCAAATCCAGGATGGATTGCGTCACAGCCAGTTGCCAGAGCAACCTGAATGATGCGATCCATTTTCAGATATGATTCACTTGATTTACTAGGTCCGATACACACGGATCTAGTTGCAAGCTGGACATGAAGACAGTCACGATCCGTAGTTGAATAGATTGCGACAGTCTCGATCCCCATTTCATGGCAAGTGCGGATAATTCTAACCGCTATCTCACCACGGTTTGCAATTAATATTCTTTTAAACATTAACTAATCACCATAATTTCTTCATCAAATTCGACAAGTTCTTCGTTTTTACAATTTATTTTTGTGACAACTCCGCTGACAGGAGCTTTGATTTCGTTCATTACTTTCATCGCTTCAATAATACATAATGTTTGTCCAGCTTCCACTCTTTGGTTCAAAGTTACAAATGGCTCACTCTCTGGTGATGCCGCATCGTAATAAATCCCTACCAAAGGAGAAAGTACTTTAGTCCCTTCAACTTCAACTGGTTTCGCTTCTTCTTGTGGTTGTTGTGTTTGAACAGGAGCTTTGATAGTTTCTTGCGTATTTGTAAAAGTAGGTTCAACTACTTTAACTTCACCAGTTGTAGTTGAACCTCCACGAGAAACTTTCAATTTAAAATTACCATCTTCATAATCAAAAGATGTAAAAGATGATTGTTCAAATAAATTTAAAAGTTCTTTAACTTCCATATTATTCTACAGACTCGATATATGAAGCGATATCTTGAACAGTAATAAATCCAGCTACTTTGTCATCTGGGATTTCGATGTCAAATTCATCTTCGATAGCCATAACTAATTCTACAGCGTCTAATGAGTCAGCTTCCAAGTCTTCTTTTAAAGATGCTTCTAAAGATACTTTGTCTTCATCACAGTTTAATGTTTCTACTAATACTTCTTTTAATTTTGAAAATTCCATATTCATTCTCCTTAATTTCTTGTCATGACAAAATTAATTTGTCTAAGTTTTTTAGTGCTTATTACCGCACCGACAATTTTCAATAGGTCGCCCAATACAAATGGAACCACGCATAAGTTGATACTGTCAGTCAATGAATAATTCGTCACCACCATGAAGTACTCGACTCCGATGAGATAACAAATTACGGTACCGATAAAATAAGCGATCATTTTAAAGGCAACCCCATCATTATAAGACATGATATAACTCATGACCCCTAAAATAATTGGGAAACTAATTAAAAATCCCCCTGTCGGACCTAACAAATAGGCCAGACCACCACCGAAAGATGCAAATACAGGCAATCCAATCGCCCCCATCAACAAATAAACCAGTCCGACTGTGATCGAATCCCGGGGATTGAGCATAGTCGCAATGATCATAATCATCATGGTTTGCATGGTTATCGGAATTGGTCCGATTCTAAATGAGATCTGTGAGGCAATGATTAATAATCCAATCATGATCCCGATGTTTACAATACGTTTTGAGTTATTCATAACATCCTCCTCGCAACCATGATACCCAATAATTGTTTGATTGTCAAACATTTTATTTTGGCAGTCAAACTATTTTGTTGTAACTACAAACCATCACCTTCTGGATACTAAGTCCACAGCAGTGTCTTGTCATTAAAGCACACAACCGCCGCCAAGTCAAAGACAATCCCAATAGTTTTCAACCGGGCGTTTGAATAATAAATATTCGAGTGCAATAATACTACTATATTTTATCAAATCAAGTAACTTATGTAAAGAAATCTTAGTAATTGAAATGAAAAAATTGACCGTTTTCTAGTCCCTTTTGAGATAGTCAATAAACTGACTTTCACTCACAAACAAAATCCGCCCGCCATTGCGGTTGATTTCCAAGGCTTTGTTGATCTTGGTACCATAATCACCAAACTTCCATCCAGCCGATTTTTGAGACCCGATCACCACATAATCACATTTTTGGGAGACTGCCGAAAGCACCTGCCCCTGGTGGTTCCTGATCACCCGGTATAGATCACCACGGGATATCTCGGTGAACTTCCCCGACATGACAAAGCTTTTGGACATGTCAATCAACTCGAGATTGACAATATAATCAAGCTGATTGTCCAGGGCCTGCGATGTTTCCGTTTTAAAATAATAGCAGCTAACCTCGTCTGTCGGGCGAGGCTGGTAGCGCAAAACCTTAAGACCGGTCTTGAGAGCTTCAAGTTTCTGGAATTGGGCAATTACCTCCGTCCCGACAAAAATCGCATCAGCAAGCAACTGGCGCCTGGCATTGATGGAAGCTACCGGATCAGTGCTGGTGACAAATACAATATCAGTTCCGTGATAGATCGTCACCGCCGAGTCGTCCTCAACTTTAAGACGGTAATAAAACGCTTCTTCAAAGAGATAATCGGGCTCGTTGATGCAGTAGCTGAGCACCTGTTTTTCGTATTGTCTTGTCATATTTTCTCCTGATTTTTTTATTTGCCAAATAATCATTGTAGATTGCATTCAAATGGTGTAGAATTGCAAAAAAAGGGGGAATAATTATGCAAATATACAACTTGAAAGTAAGGAACAGCCAACTGCAAATACCAGCCAGTTGCACCCTTGAACAGCTGCACTATACAATCCAGTATTTATTCCAACTTGATTATAATCAGCCGTATCACTTCATAGATGATAACAAAGAAATCCATTCCAATCAAACCCCGTCACGAAAAATCAACGAGGTTTCCAATAATTTCAGTTACAGCTATGGCAGCGATCTGTTTGATATTACGGTGATTAGCGCTACAATCTCGTCAAATCTTTATCCAAGAAGCGATGATGAAAAGCTAAGTCGCAATCTCCGTCAAAACTTCCTGCTGCCAACTAGCCTGTCAAAAAGTGATGCCCGTGCAGTGGAAAACAGCTTCAAACGCTCAATTGACAACTTTTATGGCACCTATGCCATCAAACACGGGGACAACTATTTCTATTACAATAAAGAAGATGGCAGTTATGAAATCTGCATTTTCAAGAATATCGAGGATTTCGCCCTGGCCCTCAACTCCCAAGGTGACAGCGTTTTTAAAACGTGCCTGAATCTCTTGTACGATGTCGAGGACGATTACATCGATATCTCGGAGTTCAATCTCGGCGAAGTCTTGGAAATAGATTCGATAGAAGCGATGAGCCTTATGGCCGACACCATCAATGAAATGGCCAAATATCAAAGCCATCTGAACCTTGAAACAATCGCCGGCCACCAAATCAACTATTTCTATGAAGATGTCATTGTCGACAATTTCAATTACATCCCCGGAAAACTCCAAGTTGCCATCGCCATTGAAAGCGATAAAGACAACCAAGTGGTCCTGAATCTAATTTATGAAAACATCATCGACAAAAAAGAACTGACCTATAATAGCTTTAGTGATCTGGTCCATCAAATCAGAAAACTGACTCTCGAAAAGATCAACACTATCGGCAGCGTCCCGGTTATCGAAGTCAATGATGACAATGTCAAAAACATTCTGTTGCCGCTGATGCGCTACAATATCGATATCAAAAACACCGGCTTCGATTTGACCGACTTGACCACCAATCCGTTTAGTCAAGGTGGCTTTGACAGCGATAAAGCCCAGGAGTTGATGAGCAAACTGATCCATAAATACGGTTATGACGGACTCACCAAGAAAATCATGAGTTCCGGAAATCTGTCAATGATGGATATGATGAATCTCGCCAACAATTTCCGCTCGAACAATTTCGATGTCAATGACGAAAAACTAAAACAGTTGATTACCAATCTTTACGAAGCATTCAAGGATGATCTTTAATGAAACCAAACAGGACCCATCGGTCCTGTTTTTTTACAAGTAAAAAGAGTGCTCTGCACTCTTTTAACAAGCTAGAAATGCTCTTCAATAAACGCCGCTATCCCGTCACTGTCATTATCAGCGGTGGTGTAGTCAGCAATATTCAAGACATTTTGGGAAGCATTGGCCATCGCCACACCGATACCGGCTTCCATAATCATTTCAAAATCATTGTCGCCATCACCAAAGACCAGGATATTGGAAACATCAAGATCATGAGATGCAGCCAGATGGCGGATACCGTTGGCTTTGGAAATATCCTTGTTGAAGACCTCCCACATGATTGAACCGGTACAGACCGCCTTGAGTTTTTCATCAGCGAATTGCTTGGCCCGGGATGAAACAAGGTCCAGATACTCCGGCCGGAAAATGACATGAATCTTGGCATGACTGTCGTCAAGCAATTTTTCATAGTCATAGACCCTGACCAAAGTCTGTTCGATTCGTTGGAAATCGGCATTGAATTCATGTTCATAAGCCACCTTGAGCATGCCATCATGAGAAATGGCATAGTTGACTGGAAGTCCCTGGAAGTGGTCAATCACCTTTTTGAATTCCTCTCCGGGCGTATAATTGAAAAAACGTTCTTCTTCTTTGATGTAGTCAACTATGTGCGCTCCATTGATTCCCATCATGATATCGACCAGTCCATCAAGCCCCCAACTCTCGTACAAGAGTTCGCAGACATCGACATCACGTCCGGTTGCCAGACCGAACATGATACCCTTGGCGCGGAGTTCCCTGATTTTGGCAATAGTCGGTTCACTTACTTTCCCCTGCGAATTGAGCAGTGTCCCGTCCAAATCGCATAATACCATTTTTATCTCTTTCATAAAATTTCTCCTTATCTCCATGTTACCAAATTTGGACGATAAATTGAATGTTTTTTAACAACTTAACTCAGATTGTCAAAAAATTCCAACCCAAAAACAAAAATTGGTGAATTATTTGTAACCGATTACAATTTTTATGGTTAATATTGTGGTATTATACACATTCTTCTTGAAATTAATTTTTTTTAGTAATATAATATAAACATAAAGCGGGTAATGAATCAGCCTTGATGTTCCTCTAACAGTAACATTGCCCATAGACTTTAAAAGAGCGCAACCCCCAAACGCTCTTTTTTCTTTTGGCCAATTATCTCCCATCAGCGCATCAAGACTGTTTTGGGCATAAATTTTTTTCACAAAATGATATTATTAGGTTAATTGAAAACTGAAGTTCCACTTTGTTTGATTAACTTCCACTCTTAGTATTTGTTTGAAAATTGATATCCGAATATTTCGAATTATATCTATTATTTTTACCAATATATAGATATAATTGAATTAGTAAATAAGAATTGAATGATTTTTGGGCGCACTAAAAATCAGTGTGATTTTTCGAATTTTTTTTGAATTGCGAAATTCCACCCTTGTGTTATCAAGTTTGTTTGATTTCCCTGGATAGATTCTTTATTTATTTGATATCAATAATCGTGATAAAGTGATATCATCCGGTCTTATGTATGAAACATCTAATTTTGTAGCTGCTTCAATCGAGTATAGTGTCGTGAATAATAAATATGGTGGTTTATCATTCAAAGACTTTCGTGCATAAGAATTAATGTGAGACATCATTAAGTTGATGTCTTTTTGCTTGTATTCATCCCAGGATTTGCCCTTGGGGACGAAATATCTAATGAACCTATGATTGTTCTCACATTCACCTTTTTCTTCAGGCGCTGATGGATGACAGTAGAAAATGTAGGTTCTTCTTTCACCTTTGTCATTGAATTCAATAGCGGCAGGATTTGAAAATTCCGACCCATTGTCTGTCAAAATTATCGGAAACAATTTTTTGAACTGATCATGACCCAGCACCTCATAGATATGATTGAAATAGTTTGTAACTGAGGCCGAATCGTTAAAATCGCGTTTTATGGCGATCATGAAAGAAGAATTGTTGAAGTGGAGGGTAAGCAAGCAGGCGCCACCCTTGGTTCCTTCGACACTGTCCATTTCAACTACGGCGACACTAGGGTGCTGTTCAATGAAACTCTGATAATCTTCATAGGTCCTACCTTCAAGGCATTTTTTGTCAACCTTGTATTGCTTGGATTTCTTCCTTCTAGGTGCAAACTTGACTTTTCGAGTAAGATCAATGTTACGGATATTTAAAATACAGGCATCAACCAAATTGTACAGAGTTTTTTCGCTAACCATCAGTTCATCTTTATGATTAATGAAAACGTGATGGATGGACTGATGCTTGTTTTTTACAAGATCACCGAGAATCGAGTTCAATCGTTCAATTTGAGCTTCATCAATAATAAATCCGGATCTTGATTCACTTAATCTAAGATCATGCTTTTTCTGAGCTGATTCGCTAAAATAGTAATGCTTTGACAATGGGCATTTGTGTTTGCTATCGCAGCTATTGCAGACATACGGTGCTTTCAACAACGTCGGGCAGGATTCTCTTTGGTATTTTGAACATTGAGTGACACATAACCCACAGAATTTGCACTTAATTTTTCTTCGTCGATTGCAAGTTTGACAAGCGAAGTTTTCGGAACAATCATATCGATTAATGCAGTCGTTGAAACCATAGCCAAACCTGCCAGTATTTTTAATTGTGAAATTACGCCTTACCTCTTTAGATATGGTAGTGCAGTCCTTGCCAAGTTGAATACCAATGGCTTTAAAAGAACAACCGCTATTAAGAGAATTCTCAATGATCTTGCGATCATCTAGAAGTAAATGTTTGTTTCTCATCAGAAACACTCCCTTCAATGGTTCAGGGAAATCTATACTTAAATTATACAGCTTCATATTTGTAAGGTTAAGTTCCATGTGAGTTTTGTATAAATTAATTCCACCCCTAAAATATACTGGGGTGGAATTTCAAATTACAATTAAATAATGATATTATTATGGTGCAAATCAAGAGACAAAAAATAATGAATATGATATAATTTCATTATAATCGTGAAAGGAGATTTGAATATGGCTCAATATGTATGTGACGTTTGCGGTTGGATCTACGACGAAGAACAAGGTGATGTAGACAACGGATACGCACCAGGAACAAAATGGGAAGATTTGCCAGAAGATTTTGTATGCCCTTTATGTGGTGTAGGAAAAGAATCATTCTCTTTAGTTGAAGAATAGGATTGCAAAAAAAGCGCTGATGCGCTTTTTTAATTTATAAAAAAAACCATGATTTTCATCATGGTTGGCTTGCAAATGGTGACCCGCAGGCGACTCGAACGCCTGACCCTCTGATTAAAAGTCAGATGCTCTACCAACTGAGCTAGCGGGTCAAATGGTGGGGGTTAACGGGCTCGAACCGCTGACCCTCTGCTTGTAAGGCAGATGCTCTCCCAACTGAGCTAAACCCCCGATTAAATTGGTGACCCGTACGGGATTCGAACCCGTGAATGCATGCGTGAAAGGCATGTGAGTTAACCGTTTCTCCAACGGGCCATAGATATCTTTTCAACAAAGCCTGTTCATAATAACATTGTAGCACCAATTAATCAAGGATAAAAATGAATTTTTTTGAATTTTTTTGAAACCGTACCAAAAAGAGGCCCATGGGCCTCTTTTTATCCTAGTGTTTATTTATCTTTGGCTTTTGGTACTCAAATGACACGACGAACACCCCGAACAGGTCTTACCCCGCTTTTTATCACGGATCAGTTTGCTCACCGCCAGAGCCACAATTGCTCCCAAAACCAAGATTACAATCAAATCTCCCATACCATCACCCCTTTAAGTTTCCTGATAATTATCAACTGCCCCGATATCCTGATTTTTGATGATCAATGATCCGATTATGGCAAAAATTGATCCCACGACAACCAGTCCGGGAACAAACGCCCGACCAACCGTACCGCTTTCCAGGAAAGTGCCACCATGATAAATGGCAAAGGCAACCACATAGCCCATCGCCAGTTGGAACGAGATTGCCCCAAACAGCCATTTGCGCGAATCCATTTCGGCATTCATGGCTCCAATGGCCGCAAAACATGGCGGGGTGAACAGATTAAAGGCCAAATATGCCAGTGCCGCCGAAGAGCTGATTCCCATGATTTGCGCTACGGAGTTGGCTCCATCAATCAAAGCCAGCTGATCGACATCGATGAAATTGGTGATTGAGTAGACAACCGCCAACGTTCCGACCACGTTTTCTTTGGCGATGAATCCGGTAATCGCTCCGGCTGCCATCTGCCAAACTCCAAACCCCAGCGGCACGAGAATAAACGCGAACGGTGTGGCAATACTGGCAAGAATGCTGGTATCTGCCATTCCCGGCTCGACTACCTGGAACTGCCAGTTGAACGTCTGCATGATATGGACGATAGCGTTGCACAGCAAGACGATTGTCGCTGCCTTGATCACAAACGCCTTACCTCGTGCCACCATCGAGCGTAATGCCCGTTTAAGACTGGGAACCCGATATTCCGGCAATTCCATGATGAAATAATTTTTGACCGCCGGATCACCGGTGATCTTTCGGACAATCAGGGCACTGATAATAATTAATCCAATCGCCATAAAATACATCAGGGTACTTACCCATGAGGCATCATTGAAGAATACTCCGGCAAAAAGAGCGATTATCGGCAGTTTGGCCCCACAGGGCATGAATGGCGTCAACATCGCCGTAGTGCGGCGCTGACGGTCATCCTTGATGGTTCTAGTCGCCATGATTCCCGGAATCGCACAACCAGTCCCGATAATCATCGGAATGATCGATTTTCCCGAAAGTCCGACTCTTTTGAAGAACCGGTCCATTATCACCGCAACCCGGGCCATGTAACCGACATCTTCAAGCAAAGCCAAAAGAAAGAACATCACCATGATCAAAGGCAAGAAGCCAACCACCGCGCTGACTCCGCCAATCACACCGTCAAGAAGCAAAGTCGCCAAGAGCGGCGACACATTTCCTTCAACCAGACCTGCGACCACCTGGTAAAAACGGTCGATCCAGCCAACCAACAGATCTGCCAGGTAAACCCCGACATAGGTCTGGGAAATGGAGAACACCAACCACATCACTCCCGCAAAGATCGGCAGTCCCAAAAAACGATGGGCCAAAATCGAATCGGCTTTATCCTGGATGTTTTTTGTCGCCGTGGTGATCTTGCGCTGCTCGACCCTGGCCACCAGTTTATTGACAAAGACATAGCGATGGCGGTCCAATTGTTCCACCTGCTTTTTGTCGTCAAAATCGGTATTGATGGTACTGATTGGCTGAACTTGCCCCAATCCTCCAACTGCAACGGCGGTCCCGATAAGCTCAGCAAGATTGGTCGGGTTGCTTGCAGTCGTTTCAATCACCTGGCATTTCAATACTTCAGCCAGTTTGGCAGTATTGATATCAAGCCGTTTTTTACGCACAAGATCCATCTTGTTAAGAGCAATCACAACCGGGATATCCAGTTCCATCAATTGGGTTGTCAGAAAAAGACTGCGACTGAGATTGGTCGCATCGACAATATTGATGATTACATCGATATTCTCGCGCTTGATAAAATCGCTGGCGATACTTTCTTCAGATGTGAAAGGCGACATCGAATAAGCTCCCGGCAAATCGACGATTGTAATTCCCTGACCTTTTAGATCAAGGGCTTTTTTCAGTCGGGCTTCCTTTTTGGCGATGGTCACTCCCGCCCAGTTTCCTACTTTTTCCGTTTTTCCCGTCAATGCGTTAAACATAGTTGTCTTACCGCTGTTGGGATTTCCTGCCAGTGCTATTTTCATATAGTATCTCCTTCTTGATGTATATTTCTATTGATAATCATTATCATTTGGTTGGTAAAAAAATAAGACGCTTACTAAAGCTGCTCCAGGATAATCGCTGCAGCGAGATTGCCATCGATACTGTAACGAGCATCCTTGATTACAATCACATACTGATTGGCGACATTGGAAATCACCGTGATCTTTTCACCAGGATAGCAACCCAGGGTGAAAAGAAAATCCTTGATGCTTTGATCTTGCGTTTCAATCAATGCAATCGCATATTCCTGTTCCAAATGGGCATGGACTAGCGAATCAAGTCGCCCTGCTCTTTCCTTACAGGCCCTTTTTTGTTTGATATTTCGTTTACGGCCTGAGCCAAATTGAAACAATGATTTTAATGTTGAACCATTTTCCATTTCATTCACTCCTTTGGATCGGATATTCCGGTCAAACTGTTCGGTAATGAGATTCATTATCAAATAGATATTATCAAAAAGAAGCACTGCTGTCAATTGATAATGTAAAAATATTTCTTTTATACTTAGATCCTATCAATAAAAATAGTTTCGATATTTACGTTATAGAGCCTGTTGAATCAATCAAAATCCGGTCTATGAATCAAAATCCGTTTGGTTGACACTTTAATCTTAATTGCTTATAATTGGAATAACATCAAGCTAAAAACATTGGAAAGGCAAACCACATGATCGATTATAATTATTTTTACCAATCACTCAAAGAAAAAGGCTACAAAGTAACCAACCAGCGCAAAATCATTATTGAGACGATGCTCGAAAACCAGAATCGCCATCTGACCACCGAAGAACTTCACCGGATCATCACCAAAAAACATCCCGAAATCGGACTGGCGACGGTGTATCGCAATGTCAAACTGCTTTGCGACCTGAATATCATCGACCGGCTCAATCTTGATGACGGGTTCGTCCGCTACGAGGTCGGCCACCGTTCCAAAACCCATCGCCACCATCACCTGATTTGCACCAACTGCAACAAAGTGATTGAAGTCAAGGAAGATCTGATGGATTCGATTGAAAGAATGCTGCTGGAAAACTACGGCTTTCAAGTCAGCGATCATGAAACCAAATTTTACGGTCTTTGCCAAGATTGCCGGGCAAAAAAATAGACACCAAATTTTCATTTGGTGTCTTTTATTATAGATCGTAATCTTTCATTTCCAATATCCGTTGGTTTGAAGAGCCCCGGAATTTCAAGGTCACATCCTTGAGTTCTTCGACAAAACGCCCGTCAACCATAACGTCGATATTTTTTAGTATCTCCAGCGTCTCCGGGGTGTTTTTGGCCCCGCCTGGAAGCAGGTCCTTTTCCAAAGTGTAGCCGGTGTAAATCCAGATTGTCTTATCAGGGACTTCACGACGCACTCTTTGGATAAAAGGCAGCAGCCCCTTTTGATTTTCCGGCTCCATCGGTTCTCCGCCAAGAATCGTCAAACCGGCGATATGGTTTGGTTTGAGGCTGGCGATGATTTCATCGGCAACTTCGTCAGTAAACTCGTCGCCATAATTGAAATCCCATGTTTCCGGATTGAAGCAGTTTTTGCAGCGGTTGCGGCATCCCGATACAAACAGTGATGTTCGCACACCAACCCCGTTGGCGACATCGCATTTTTTTATGTTTCCGTAATGCATTTACAGATGCAGAACTCTTTCTTTGATTTCCTGAGTTCGGCCCTGGTTCCAGAACTGGGTTCCGATATAACCGCAGGTTCTGCGGGCTACCGACATCTTGTTTTGGTCTTCATTGCCACAATGTGGACATTTCCATCCCAGTTTGCCGCTGTCGCTTTCAGTTATCTCGATTTCGCCATCGAAACCACAAACATGACAATAATCAGATTTTGTATTCAATTCTGCATACATGATATTGTCATAGATGTATTGCATCAATGACACTACCGCCGGGATATTGTCAAGCAGATTAGGAACTTCGACATAAGAGATAGCTCCACCCGGTGATAATTCCTGGAATTTCGATTCGAATCCCAGTTTTGTGAATGCATCGATTGGTTCAGTTACATGAACATGGTATGAGTTGGTGATGTAGTCACGGTCAGTAACACCTTCGACTACCCCGAAACGTTCTTTCAGTTTGGTTGAGAATTTATAAGTAGTTGACTCAAGCGGTGTTCCATAAACACTGAAGTCGATGTTATGCTGAGCTTTCCATTTATTGCAAGTATCATTCATATACTGCATCACGCTAAGCGCAAATGGTTCCGCCACTTCATCAGTATGAGATCTTCCCGTCATGAAACGGACACATTCATACAAACCGGCATAACCAAGTGAGATTGTCGAATAACCGTTGTAAAGCAATGGATCGATGACTTCGCCTTTTTCAAGTCGGGCCAGGGCTCCGTGTTGCCATAGAATAGGAGCCGCATCCGATTTGGTTCCTTTAAGACGGTTATGACGGATCATCAGGGCACGGTAGCAAAGTTCGAGACGTTCATCGAAGATTGACCAGAACTTGTTGACATCACCTTCGCTTGAAAGTGCGATATCGACCAAGTTGATAGTCACAACACCCTGGTTGAAACGACCGTAGTATTTAGGTTTGTTGTCGGCATCACGGTATGGTGTCAGGAATGAACGGCATCCCATACAGGTATAACAATCCCCGTTTTTAAGTTCCATCATTTTCTTTTCCGAAATATAATCCGGTACCATTCTTTTGGCAGTACATTTGGCCGCCATTTCAGTCAGGTAGAAATATTTCGAATCAGCTTGGATATTGTTTTCAGAGAGGACATAAATCAGTTTCGGGAAGGCTGGAGTGATCCAGATTCCTTTTTCATTTTTAACCCCTTGATATCTTTGTTTAAGCATCTCTTCGATGATCAAAGCCAAATCCTGTTTGGTCTGACCTTCTTCAAGTTCGTTAAGATACATGAATACCGTCACAAAAGGAGCTTGTCCGTTGGTAGTCATCAAAGTGATGATCTGATATTGAATCATCTGACATCCATGCTTGATTTCATCTTTCAAGCGTTTATCAACTAATTTGGCAAAATCATCATCTGAAAGGTCGATTTGAGCCATAGTCAATTCCCCTTTGAGTTCTTTGATGATTCTTTGACGTGAGACATCTACAAAAGGAGCTAAATGACTAAGAGTGATTGATTGACCACCGTACTGGCAGCTGGCAACCTGAGCGATGATTTGAGTCGTGATATTGCAGGCAGTTGAAAATTTCTTCGGTTTTTCAATCATTGTCCCGCTAATTACCGTCCCGTTTTGAAGCATATCTTCAAGGTTGATCAGATCGCAGTTGTGCATATGCTGAGCGAAGTAGTCCGCATCATGGAAATGGATGATTCCATCATCATGAGCTTGGGCCAAGTCTTCATCCAACAGGAAACGGCGAGTGATATCTTTGCTGACCTCACCGGCCATATAATCACGCTGTACTGAAACGATAGTCGGATTTTTGTTTGAGTTTTCTTCCTTGACTTCTTCATTTTTAGTTTCAATCAAGCTTAGAATCTGGGCATCGATAGTATTCGATTTTCTTACCAACGCTCTTTTATAACGGTATTTGATATACGTTTTGGCCAGGTCGAAATTTGCCCCTTCCAACAAGACATCTTCAACTTTGTCTTGGATTTTTTCCACATCTTCGCCCTCATTGATTTTTGACGCTATTATGTTCGCCAAATCTCTGATTTTGTCGCTGCTGATTTGACTGCTAGTATCAATTTCCTTGTTGGCAGCGGCAATCGCCGAAATGATCTTCGTGATATCAAAAGTAGCACTTTCTCCAGTTCGTTTAATAATGTTCATAATAATATTCTCCTTTTTAGATTCTTTTAAAATCATATCATTAAACAATTCGGGAATCTATTAATATATTTAATTACATGTGGTGTTTTTTTTGGCATATGTAAATTAGTCCCTTTTAATCAACATATTTCCCTTTAATTTTTTTTGTCTTTTCAGCATTTGAAAAACAACGACAAAGCAACTTATGAATGTGTAAAAAATCAAAAAAACATGATTATATCATAGTATTTTGGCAGTATTTATTATCGGCATATATCCATAACCGCTGTAATGACAGTAAATTCCAACTCGGGTACCGTCTGAAAAATACACCCCAAAAATCAAAAAAATGTTACAAAATGGTAGCGTTTACATGAAATGAGTGTTATAATCTACTTAGGTTAAATTTTGAAAGGAGATTCAGATGGAAACAAAAACTAATATCGCAGTTTCCGGTACGGAATTAGAATTATTAATCTCAGCAATGACACAGACCATCGACTATTGGGAAAATTTAAGCAACCATAATGAAGTTGACGACTTCTATTTCGAAGATGATCAAAAGATTTTTGATTCTATGAATGAATTGCGAAAAAAACTCGTCGAAATCAAAAAATAACATAATTAAAAACCAGCGGAATTTGACATGAAAATCAAAGTCCGCTGATTTTATTATAAACTTTCTTTAATTGCTTTGACGATAGCCAACACATTTTCCATCTGATCTTCTTTCAAAGAAGAACAAACAGTCAGTTGCGGTTCAAGAATCGTCATGTTTTTCATCGATTCGATGATTTCAGTCATCTGTTTTCCAGCGCTGATCGCCCAAGATCCGTTTTCAACTATCGCAACAGTCCGATTTTGGAAATTATGAGCTTTCAAATCATGAAGGAAGTTTTCCATTGGGGTGAAAATTCCCGCATTGTAGGTTGCCGAAGCAAATACGATATGCGAACATCTGAAGGCTTCTGAAAGCAGGTAAGAGACATCAGTATTCGACGAATCATAAATCGCGATATCTTCGACACCTTCATTGGCCAGTTCCATTCCGATGATTTCGGCCACATTGGCAGTGTTACCGTAGACCGAACCATAAACAATCAAAACCGATGGGTTTTCAGGTTCGTATTTTGACCATTTTTGATATTTATCAATCAAAACCTTGGCATTTTCACGGTAAAGCGGTCCATGAAGCGGGCAGATCATTTCAATTTCCAGCTTGGCCGCTTTTTTAAGCAACATTTGGACTTGAGGCCCGTATTTTCCAACGATATTGGTATAATAACGGCGTGCTTCAGCCAAAGCAGTGCATGTGAATTTATCCTGGGCAAAGACATTCCCATCAATCGGATCGAAAGTACCAAAGGCATCAGCCGAATACAGGATTTTATCAGTCGCATCATAAGTAACCATAACTTCAGGCCAGTGAACCATCGGAGCCATATGGAAACTGAAAGTGTGTCGACCGGTGCATAACTCGTCCCCTTCTTTGACAATCAACGCATGGTCAGTTACATCAAGATTGAAGAACTGCATGATCATATTGATTGTTTTTTGAGTTCCGACCACAGTAACATCCGGATACTTGGTCACCACATCTTTGATGCAGGCAGCATGATCCGGTTCCATATGATTGACAACCAAATAATCAAGTGGACGTCCATCAAGAACATGTTCGACATTTTCAAAAAACAACCCGGCAATTGCTTCATCGGCAGTGTCCAGTAAGATTGTTTTTTCGTCCATAATCAAATATGAATTATAACTAACTCCTCTAGTCAAAGGATATACATTTTCAAATAACGAAATGCGGCGGTCATTACCTCCGACAAAATGCATATCTTCTGTAATTTTCCTTGTACAATACATTGAGATTCCTCCTAGTTTATCTAAAAAACATTGTAGCATATCCGCCATTTTATTCAAGGCAATCAAACGGATTTTTGCCTCTTCAAGCGATATTTGCCGGCGATAAGCGCAAAAAACTTTCAAATCCCGATTTACAGCCCCAAAAGAGAAAACGGCAAGACCCTAGCCACGCGGTCCCAGGCGCATTTTTCCCAGCAAATCGGCTTTAAAAATAGCCGCTGTCACCAGCTGGGCTGTAACTGGCATCGGCAGGTTGTGAATCGAACTGTTTTGAGCTACTGCCAGAGAAGCAATTGCTTCGACATTCTTTTCATTGACAACGCTCATTCCCAGCTGTTCCAGGGTGATTGGCAGTTTGATTTCATGGCAAAAATCAATCAATTCGTTAATTTCGGCTTCCGGGGCATTTTCCAGAATCAACTGGCAAATACTCCCAAAGGCCACCTTTTCACCATGAAGCGACCGGTTGCACTCTTTGATCACACTAAGACCATTGGCAATCCCATGGGCCCCAGCCACCCCGCCGGATTCAAATCCGATTCCTGAAAGCAAAATATTGGCTTCGATAACTGCCTCCAACGCCTTTGAACAAAGCCCAGCTTCAAGATCATTTCGGGCCTGAACTCCCTGTTCAAGCAAAGTTTCATAACATAGCCGCGCCAAACCTTGGGCCGCCAGAGATGATCCTCCCCCAAAACTGTTCAAGGCTGCGCTTTTTTGACAAGCCCGGGTTTCGAGATAAGTCGAAATACCATCCCCGATTCCCGCCACGGTAAGTCGGACCGGAGTTGCAGCAATAACCTGAGTGTCTACCAGCACGAGATCCGGATTGTTGCGCAGGTACAAATACCGTTCAAAGACCCCTTCATCACTGTAAATGACACTCAGGGCGCTGCAAGGTGCATCGGTAGTGGCAATCGTCGGCACGATAATTACCGGTGATTTTTGGTAATAAGCGGCCGCTTTGGCCACATCTAAAACCTTGCCCCCGCCAATTCCAATCACCAGGTCACACCGGTTGATGTTTGCCAGTTCCACCAGCCGTTCAATCTGGGCGGTGGAGCATTCACTTTCGAAAAAATTCAAAAACCGGCACAATGCCCCCCTGGACTAATGAATTTTCAACATTCATCTTGATATTATCATAACCAATCGGTGAAACAATCACCAGAGCCCGGCTTCCCAGTTTACCGGCATATTGGCCCAGACGGACCAATTCCCCATGGCCTTGAATATATTTTCTGGGACTTCCATAAATTATTGTCATATTTCCTCCTCAAATCTAAATTACAACACGATTCTATCACAAAATGGACCTTAAGTTGCAAAAAAGTTTATTGAAGGCATAAAAAAAGAGAACCAGGTTCTCTTTGGGTCCAGGATTATCTTTGAATTGGTCCGTGGTAAGAATTGATTCCACCAACTGCAGTAACATCGGTATATCCGGCTGCTTTTAATTTATGGGCCGCATTACGGGCACGAGCCCCTGAAAGACAGTAGACATAAATTGTTTTATTCAAATCCTTGATTTGGTTGATTTTGCTGCCGTTCATTGTTTCAACCGGAACATTGATTGCTTTTGGCAAGTGGCCTTGTTTGAATTCAGATTTGCTTCTTACATCAAGCAATACTGCACCGTTTTCTTTTGATTTTTCGTAGGCCGAATTGATGTTTAACCCTGATCCTAAGATATTTGCGAATATATTCATTTTCATCACCTCTGAGTTGAGTATATCATATCCATGAATATCGTTATAATGATATGCACCTTTATTTATTTTTAACATTTCATTTCAATCCAATGGGGTTTATGGTAGATTTTATTAATATAGGAGGAGATTAAATGGAAAACTTAACAGCTCTGGCGATGATTGATTTCTTTGGCCAGGATTTGGTTAGAATCAACCACCTGCTCAAGGTGCACGGTTATGCAACAATTATCGCCAAAGGGGAAAAGGTCGATGACCAGACCATGAAAATTATTGAAATTGTCAGCTACTGTCACGATATCGGTATCAAAGTGGCCGAGGATATCCACGGTTACAATAACGGAAAAATGCAGGAAGAATACGGACCGGAAGCCCTCATAAAAATGTTTGAATCGCTCGGTGTTCCCCAAGAGATAACCGACCGGGTGGCTTTGCTGGTGGGTTGCCATCATACTTATCATCTCGATTTGGGAATCGACTACCAGATCCTGATTGAAGCCGATGCTTTGGTCAATATTTTTGAAAACAACAGCACCAAAGCCCAGATTGAGGCTTACCGCGATCTTTTCAAGACTGCAACCGGGATTGGTTTGCTGGAAAAATTATATCTTTAAGATAAACCGGTCAATTTCAAACAAAACACCATTATTTAACGATTAATGTTTGTCACTTGGACATTTTTACGTTAAAATAGATGCTATTGAGGGGTGAAATAATGTTAGTAAGTGGTAAACAGATAACCAAATACCAAGGTGACAATTTAATCTTGGACAATGTCGATATCAATATCGAAGACAACGACAAAATCGGAATCGTCGGAATCAACGGAACCGGAAAATCGACTTTGCTGGACATCATCGGCAAAAAAACCGATTTCAAGGGAGATATCATCTATAAAAAAGATATCCGGATTGCCCAGCTCGAACAAAATCCCCAGTTCGATTTCGACAAAACCATCGAACAGATAATCGCAGACCATCTTGGCGGCGAAATCAACGAATACGAGCTTCGGGCCATCGTCAACAAGTTCGGACTCAAAAACACCAGCGCCAAAATCAAGACCCTTTCAGGTGGACAGATCAAACGGTTGGCCCTGGCTATTGTCCTGGTCAACCCATGTGACTTGCTGATCCTTGACGAACCGACCAACCATTTGGACAACCAGATGATCGACTATCTGGAAAAATTTTTGATCAGATACAGCCGCGGTTTGCTGCTGGTTACCCATGACCGGTATTTTTTAGAGCGGATCACCAACAAGATTCTCGAAGTCGACCGTTCGCAGCTCTATCTTTATGAAGGCAACTATGAGAAATTCCTTGAACTCAAGTCAATCAGGGAACAGGATGCCCTCAACGCCCAAAACAAACGCAAACAGTTCTTGAAAAAGGAACTTGAATGGGTCAGAGCCGGGGTTCAGGCGCGAACAACCAAACAGAAATCCCGTTTGCAGCGTTTCGAACAGTTGAGTCAGGTCAAGGATGTCGAATCAATCAAAGACATTGAAATGTTCGACAAGACCACCCGACTTGGGAAAAAGACCATTGAACTGGTCGACATCACCAAATCGTATGATTTCCAGCTTTTCGATGAATTTTCCTATAATTTCAAGCAGTTCGACCGGATTGGAATCCTTGGCGACAATGGAACCGGGAAATCGACCTTGCTAAACATCATCACCAAGAATATCGAGCCGACCAGCGGCGAAGTGATTCACGGCCAGACTATCAAGATTGGTTATTTCAAGCAGGGGGTCCATGATCTCGATATGAATCTGACTGTCAGGGAATATATCGACAATATCTCATTGAATCTCGCCACCGACCGGGGAGAGATTTCATCAATGAACTTGCTTGAGCAGTTCAATTTCAACAAGAAGCTCCAATATACGAAAATCGAGCGACTTTCGGGAGGTCAACGCCGGCGACTGTACCTTCTTTCAATTCTGATGGAAGGTCCCAATGTCCTGGTGCTTGACGAACCGACCAACGATCTCGATATCCAGACCATGCAGACCCTCGAAGATTTCATAGATGAATTCACCGGGATTGTCATCACCGTCAGCCATGACCGTTATTTCCTTGATCGCATCTGCAGCGGCCTGTTTGTCTTGAAAGACCGCCATATCAACTATGTCAACGGCGGCTACTCGCAAAATATCGATTCATTCACCGCTCCAGTGGAAGAAAAGAAAAAAGAATATCAAACCCAAAAAAGCCGTCAGCGACAGAACAAGATCAAACTGTCATACCAGGAAAAAAAGGATCTTGAAAGCCTGCCTGAACAAATTGAGGATTTGGAAGACCAAATCGCCAAAATCGACAGTGAGCTGATGGAAGTCACCGATTTCGAGAAAATATCCAAACTGTCGGACACCAGGCAAGCCCTGAACCAGGAATTGGAGAATAAAAGCGACTATTACCTGGAATTACTAGAAAAAGAAGAAATGGCAAACGGAGGATAATCATGAAGAAAATATTAACCGTACAAGATATTTCCTGCATCGGGAAATGTTCTTTGACCGTTGCCTTGCCGGTCATCAGTTCAATGGGAGTTGAAACCAGAATTCTGCCGACTTCGGTTCTTTCAACCCATACACTCTTTGAAGGGTTCACCTTCAGGGATCTCACTTCAGACATCCCGGGAATCGTTGAACACTGGAAAACCCAGGATATCGGCTTCGATGCCATCTATACCGGTTATCTGGGATCAAGCGGCCAGATTGATATGATGATCGAACTGTTCGATACTTTCAAAACCCCGGAAAACCTGATCATCATCGACCCGGTCATGGGTGATGCTGGAAAACTGTATCCGGGCTTTGACGAAGAGTTCGCCCGCAACATGGTCAGACTGATCAGCCACGGCGACATTGTAATGCCCAACCTGACCGAAGCCAGCTTCCTGTTGGGCCGACCCGAACTGTATGATAACTACACGAAAGAATCAATCGAGCAGGCGCTGCGTGAGTTGACTGACCTGGGATGTAACACCGCCCTGATTACCGGGGTTTGTCTCAACCCGGATAAAATTGGAGTGTATTACTACCAAAAAGACCAGGATGAATTCAAATTCATTGAAAACACCCGAATCAAAAGCCATTTCCATGGCACCGGTGATATCTTCGCCTCGACCATCGTTGGTGGTTTGATGCGAAATTTGACCCTGGAACAAAGCATCAAGTTGGCTGAGTTCTACGTGGTGGAAATCATCCGGACAACTTTGAAAGACGCCACCCATTCATGGTACGGGGTCAACTTCGAACAGTGCATTCCCCAGCTGATTGAAAAGCTGATGAGTCATAAAAATCTGATTTAAACAAAAACAACTTCACCCAATGAAGTTGCTTTTTATTTGTTCAAATTTACCAGAAAACACTGAATGATCATCTTGTCATCCATTTTTATTTTTTGGATGGTCAGGCTCACATTATTGTATGTTCCGGTTGTCAGTTCCACTTCCACCACGACCTCGATACCGTGATTGTAAGGCAAATCCTTGGTGATATCCATCATCGCCAGATAGGAATTGGTCGAAATGATTTTAGAAACGTTGAAGCCCATTTTCACCCGGCCCCGATAGATGCTAAGATCTATCAAATCAATCAGATTAGGACTGAGATAAGTCAAATAAAGCGACTCATCAAGGTGGAAGACCGGAAATGGTATCAGGGCATACATATTATTGAAATAGTGGATTTCATTGGTGATTGAAACCGCATTGTTATGACTCTGGATTTCATTTTCCTTGAGCATTTTCCAGAACTCCGATTCTTTAAGCGGACGCGAAAACAGATACCCTTGGCCGTAATAACACCCCAGTTCCTTGAGCGATTCGATCTGGTCAAGCGACTCGATTCCTTCAACAATCACCTGCAAATCGAGCTTGCGGGCCAAATCAACCACGTAGTTGACCACCCGATTGTTGCGGGTCCGATTCAGGATAAAGCGCAAGTCCATCTTGATTACATCGATTGAAAGTTCATCGAGAATGTTGAGGGACGAATAACCGGAACCAAAATCATCCATTTCAATCACAAAGCCGTTGTCTTTGAGACGGTTGACCGTTTCAATCAGCAGCTCGTCGTTCGCGGCATAGCTCTCGGTTATTTCAAGATGCATCGAAGAATGTTCCAGATCATATTTTTTCAAGACAGTATCCAAAAATTCATTGATTCTGGAATCAAAAATATCACAGCGCGACAGATTGACTGAAATCGGTACGATTTCATTGCCATCATCAATCCATTTGCGCATGAACTGGCATGATTTTTCCCAAACATAATAATCCAACTCCACAATCAAACCCCGCTGTTCGAGAATCGGCACGAATTTGCTGGGAGCCAGAAAGCCCAAGTTGGGATGATTCCAGCGAATCAGCGCTTCAGCCCCGATGATCGAATAATCGAAGAGATTGAATTTGGGTTGGAAATGAATTTCAAAATACTCATGAGCCAGCGACATCTCAAACGAATCGACAATTTCCTTGATGAACATCTGCTCCTGACGGATGTCATCATTGTAGAAGACCTCATTGATGAATTCATTGCCGGTGGCCAAATCACTGGCCATCTTGGCTCTATCATAGGCGGTTCGAATCGATATTCCGCTCTCTTCAACCAGATAGATCCCCATCCTGAAACTGATGGTCTTGTCCAGATCATCCATGGCCAGAATCAGGTCATTCTTGAACTTGGCGATGCTTCCAACATTTAAATCGATGACAAACGCGAATTCATCACCGGTGATCCGGGTCGCCAGAAAGCGGTTGGTAATCATTTCGGATTCGAAAATCAAATCCAGTTTGACCAGAAGATCATTCCCGGTTTCAATTCCGAATTTTTCATTAAGGAACTTGAAGCCGTTGATATTGAGGTTGATCAGGACAAACCGGCTGGTTTCATTGGAATCAATCAGTCTTTGGCCGCGATCGAAAAATTCACTGTACCCCAGCAGATTGGAAAAATCCTGATCAAGGACCATTGATTTGAATTTCGTATTTTTGATTACATTGAGAATATTGGTTAACTTGAGTTTGAACAGATCCTCATTGTAAGGCTTGATGATATAGTCAAAAGCTCCGAGTTCCAGAGCTTCTTTTTTGGCATTGAGATCAGTACTGTCAACCAGCAGGAAAACCGGGATATCCGGATTCAGGCCGTTGACCTGGCTGATAAAAGCACAGGATTTGTCACTTAGATAATCGATATCGACAATTACCACCGCAATCTCATTGTTCTCCTGAGAAATGATATTCAAAGTGGATTTATAGTCGCGCGCCAGCACGACCTCAAAATCGACATCAAGCTTTTTGGCCAGGCCATGGACATTGTCCTGGTTATTGTTGATTATCAAGATTTTATTTTTTTCGATCATAACCAGTCCCCCTCTCCATGGTCGTAACATAATATTGTCGTCAAAATAATAGTTTAATATTCGATTCCCTTGCGCGCCGGCAGACCTTGATCATAAGGATGCTTCTCTTTTTTGAAAAAAGTCTGATAGTCAACCAGCTTGGTGAACGATTCGATTTCTTGATGACCGGTCATCACCACTTCCAGGTTTTTTGGCCGATTAGTCAAAAATTCCAGCACCAATTCTTCACTTAAGAAGCCCAGTTGGATCGCATCACCGATTTCATCAAGGATCAAAGTCTGATAAGCTCCTGAAGCAATCTTTTTTTCAATCTCTCGGAAATAACCCAACAGTTCCTTTTTCGAATCAGCCAGTTGCTTTTCATCCATTTGAAAAGTAAAAGGATAATTCCATTCTAACACGTTTACGTCAATATTTTTAATTGTTTTCAAAATATTAATTTCATTGGTATTGTTTTTTTTCAAAAACTGGCAGTACAACACCTGGTTTTGATTGCTCGACCTGATAGCCTGCCCGATGGCGGCAGTCGTTTTACCCTTGCCATCTCCGTAATAATAATGGATACAAGATACCATTTTCCATCCTCACTTATAATTTGTTTTTAAAATAGTGGACAAAGATGATGCCCATCAGACCGATAGCTCCAAGATAGCCTAGAAATGCCACTACCGGCATATCGAAGACTCGCGGTTCCATTGTCGTCATACAAAGGATCGACGATGAAATCAGCAACGCCGACACAATCAATCCCACGATCATCAAATAGACAATCCGGCGGATATTGTGGAGGGTCTGAGGTGCTGATGAGAATTCGATATTCAGTTTGCTTTGCCCCCGCAAGAACATCCGCAAAGTGTTATTGATGTTTTTGGGGATATTGGCAGACGAACGCAGCGATAAAATCAGATTATTGAAAATCGCTTTGGCCTCTTTCTTAATCATTTGAGAATCGAAATTGCGGATCCGATAAGCAAATATTTCCAGAAAGTTAGTGGTCGGAGCAATTGTGGCTATAACCCCTTCAATCGTGATGATTCCCCTTGCCAGCATCGAAACGCCGCTAGGCAATCCGATCGAGTGATTGTTGGTCAATTCGAAAAGTTCCTCAATCATCACTCCCAAATCGATTTTGGAAAGATCCATTTCCAGATATTTCGAAACGAAGTAATCGAGATCTTCGTAGAGCTGAGTATGGTCGATTTCACCTCTGATTGAGCCAAAAGCCAGCAGCACAGTCTTGAGCTGGTAGATGTCGTGTTCGAGAATCGCATTGATGGCATCGGACACCAGACGGCGATCCCGAGAGGTTATCCTTCCCATCATCCCCAGATCGATCCAGGTTATCTTGCCATCATCGATCAAAATATTGCCGGGATGGGGATCGGCATGAAAATAACCATCCTCGAGAATCTGGTTGATATAATTCATGGCCAGTTTTCGAGCAATCTCCTGGAGATCATATTCTTCCTTTTCCAGGTTCTTGACATCGTCGATATAGTAGCCGCCCAGATAATCCATTACCAGGACAGTCTGGGTGGTCAGCATGATGTTGACTTCGGGGCAGCGGATGTATTTGAATTCCTCGTTGTTCTTGGCGAATTCTTCGATATTGTTGGCCTCGATTAGAAAATCAAGTTCCTGTTTGGCAACCGCCCACATTTCGTCGATGACCATGATGATGTCATCCCGGGTCATATTGCGGTCAACCAGCCAGGAAAAACGGGCCAACCTTCTAAGAATCCGGACATCCTGTTCCATCCGCCGATAGATATTGGGACGCTGGATTTTCAGGACTACATGTTCCCCCGATACCAGATAGGCTTCATGGACCTGGGCAATCGATGCCGAACCGATCGGATTCGGGTTGACATATTTGAAAACCTGGCGGTAGTCGCCGCCATAATTTTCATTAAGCAGCCGCTGAACAATTTCAAAATCAACCGGCTTGACATCCATGCGCAGTCCTTCAAGTTCCTTGCAATATTCAAGGGGCAGCAAGTCCGAACGCATCGACATTATCTGTCCCAACTTCACAAAGGTCGGTCCCAAGGCATCGAGGATATTGCGAAGTTTGTGCGGATTCATCCCGCTGGTCACATCATTCTCTTTTAATATCCCGATTATCTCGACTATCCGACCTCTATTTTTCATATTATTCTTGTATGATTAACTTGTACACAAAATAGATACAAGTATCATACTTTTCCTTTCATAATTATTCTTGATATTTTATGATGAAATAGACATGAGTACATTTTAATGTATACTGTAGCGTGACTACTTCCTGGAGAGTAAATCCATCGGTCTATTTTATCTTTAATTAGTTGGATAAGTCTTTGAACTTTTATTTCTAGCAAGTGTATGAGAATAGGTCGCCGATGGTTTCTATCTTGTGTCAAAACATTTTAGAAAGGCGGTCTTTTTTCATGGCAAAAAAACTTGTAGGCATTGATATTGCCAAAAACTTACATTTCGCCTCGATTGTCGATTCAAACGGTGAGGTTTTTGAAAAAGCTTTTCCTTTTGAAAACAACAAGGCAGGTTTCGAACTTCTTATGTCTTGTATGATTAACTTGTACACAAAATAGATACAAGTATCATACTTTTCCTTTCATAATTATTCTTGATATTTTATGATGAAATAGACATGAGTACATTTTAATGTATACTGTAGCGTGACTACTTCCTGGAGAGTAAATCCATCGGTCTATTTTATCTTTAATTAGTTGGATAAGTCTTTGAACTTTTATTTCTAGCAAGTGTATGAGAATAGGTCGCCGATGGTTTCTATCTTGTGTCAAAACATTTTAGAAAGGCGGTCTTTTTTCATGGCAAAAAAACTTGTAGGCATTGATATTGCCAAAAACTTACATTTCGCCTCGATTGTCGATTCAAACGGTGAGGTTTTTGAAAAAGCTTTTCCTTTTGAAAACAACAAGGCAGGTTTCGAACTTCTTATGTCTAAAGTCAATGACTTTGACAAAGAAAACATCGTATTTGGAATGGAGTCAACAGCTCACTATTCCAATAATTTAAGTAATTTTTTATTGATCAACGGATTTCGGGTCGTTATCATCAACCCTTTGCAGACCCACGCTCTTAGAAAAACCCAAATGCGTGATGCCAAGAATGATAAAATCGATTCTATGCTTATCTGTATGGCTCTCACCTTGAATCTTGGTAATGAAATATCTTTGAACGATACTCTGAATGAATTGTATGATCTATGCAAATCATACCATGATGTTACAAAATTGAATGCAAGAGCAAAAATTCAAATGATTACTTATCTTGATCAAAATTTCCCTGAATATCACAAAGAATTTGGCAAAAGCACTTTTGGAAAAGCATCTTTTGCATTGCTCAAAGAATATCCGACTCCTGAGAAAATAAATAAAGTTCGAATTGACAAGCTGACTAACATTCTTCACAACAATTCACGCGGCCGGTATGGCCGAGAAAAAGCGCTTAGACTCAAACAACTAGCGCAAAACTCTGTTGGCATACAGAGAGATTCCTTGGCTGTAAGAATGCAGTTAACTATTCTTCAAATCGAACTTTACGATAATCAGAAGAAGGAACTCAAGGACCAGATACGTTGTATAGTGGAATCTCTTGATTCACCTATCATGACAATCCCTGGCATGGGATATGTACAGGCGGGAATGATTCTTTCTTCTATTAAAGATATTAACTTATTTTCTCATCCAAGTAAAGTACTGGCATATGCCGGTTTGGATCCAAGAGTTAGACAATCAGGGAAATTCAATGCCTCATCGACAAGAATGTCCAAGCGCGGAAATTCAATGCTTAGATATGCTCTAATATGGGCTGCGAACAATGTTCAAAAAAATGCCAAAACATTTAATCTGTATTACACGAAAAAAATTAACGAAGGTAAAAGCCACTATAACGCACTGGGTCATACAGCCAATAAATTGGTAAGGGTAATCTTCAAACTATTAACAACCAATCAAGAATACCAAAATACTTAAATGTTATTTCAAAAAAATTGAATACTTAGCCTCTTTTTAGTGCGCCCAAAAACAGGAATCATTTTTTGTCAAAAATCGTTTGACTTTTCATAGTTGGTCTCCTGTTTCCATTTCCGCGATTTTATCTTTGACCTGTTGGAGCTGTTCCTTGGTCAGGTTATCCAGATTGCTCATGATCGTTTCAGCATCGACCTTGTCGACTTCGAGTACTTCCCGAGCTTTCGCTTTCGCTTTATGTTTCAATTCTTCATTGAGTTCTTTGCCTTGGCTGACTGTCAGTTCGCCTTTTTCAACAAGCTCTTCAACAAGTTCTTTTGATTTGTCAAGAGACAGTGCGACTCCTCCAACTGTAGCCAATAATACGTTTTTCAACACTTCATTTACGTCTTTCATTAACATTATCCTAGTGCACGAGTGCATCCCTTTCATAGTTACATTATACCGTATGCCTGTAACTATTAAAATATAATTTGCGGATATTTTCATATTTTTTCGAATATGATATAATGAATTTAACAAGAACGGCTTTAGCTACCAAAGTTAATTCACTAGTGTAATCTATCATGACTAGAGGTGAAAAATATGATTGATTTCAACCAAATTACCCGAATTAATTCCCTGCTCAAGGAAAACGGCTACGAGTATTCAATTCATGCAATCGGCGGGTGTTCCTGTGCCGGTGTCAAGTTGGTGCAAAAAGGTAAAAGCGCCGATTTGAATGAGATAGTCGCCCTGATCAACGACTACCTCAGCTCGTCATGGCAGCTGGTCACTCCCAGCGAGGAAGACGACCATTATCTGATTGTAAAGCATAAAATGGACCTGCTCTAGGTCCATTTTTAGCTATTTGAAAAGTTTTGCCAATCTCTGATGCCAGGTATCAATCAGGTCCCAATCAGATTTGAGATCATCGTATTGGGCATTTTTCAGTTTAGATACCATCAAGGACAGATCGAATGTCATCTTGTTGAGTCCCAGATTGGCCGCCACTCCTTTGAGGATAAAGGCCTCGGTCAAAGCCTGATCATAGTTTTCGACCTTTAACGCCCGATCCAGCCGGTCAAAACCATAATCCCGGGCGTAACTTTCCAGACATGAAAGGTACAAGTGGCGATCATCGAGGAATCGTTCCTTGATTGCTTCATAGTTAACTCCCCACTCATGTTCAAGCAGGGCGATTGTTTCATTCATGATATCACCTCGTAATTTGAAAATAAAAAGAATACTTATCAACCTAAAGTATTCTTTTTATAACCGCTTATCCGATTTCCTTTTTCGACTGTTGCAGGTTCGTATAAGCCTCATTTAAATTTTGTTCAAGCGTCAAAGCCTGATCATATTGTTTATAGCCAATGGCAAGGTTGATATTATCATCCTCGTTTTTGCAATCATTGACAACATCTTCAAGATAATTTTCAATCGTTTGAACATTCTCCCCTGAATAAGCGACACAGAATTTATCGCCGCCATAGCGGTAGAATGAGCCGATAATTGTTTCTTTTTTAAGACTTTCAGCAATCTTCTTAAGCAGCTTGTCGCCATACTCGAAGGAATAGCGCTTGTTAAGATGAGTCATGTCATGGATATCGATCAGGATGATCGAACTTCCTTCGCGAGAAAAATCGTATTTGCCCAGCGCCGCCATCAAATCGACAAAGCTGACGACCGAGTCAACACCTTCGACATGGACTCTTTCATTGATATTGAACCGATCGACACTTTCCATCAAATCATTGCGGGAAAGCTGACGGTAGTAGCGGACAATGAATATTCCGAGGATGAAAGCCACGAAATAGAGTGAAAAGATTATGCAGGAATTGATCAGATAGACCCCGTCGATCTTTTTCCAGGGATCGAAAACAGTGGTGAAAGCCCCAAAAGAATGCAGCCCCAACGACAAAAAGAAGTTGATAATGATGATCGAGTAGCGTTCATGAATCACCGAAATAAGGATAGGAATGATTCCTACTGCCAGAATCGCCACATAACCGGTATGCAGCACTGTTGCCACAAAGCCGTAGACCACAAAACAAATCGACAAAGCCAGTTGCTTTTGATAAAGACCTATTTTCGAATAATTGTAGATGAAATAACTGATCACCACAATTCCCAATTCCAATGCAATTGGAGTCAGGATGAATTTGAGCCAATAGATATGAACCGGATGGAGGAGCATCCTTTGACTTAATATGGTATAGAAAATCACTATTTCCATGATAAAGGCAAAGAAGGTCAAAAGGGCCAGAACCTGGACGAAATTGGCCAGCCACAGATTCTTGATGTATTTTTGTTTTTCCAGATATTTTTTATAAACGTAACGGGAATCCATTAGAACACCTCCTCCTTATGATGATTTTTCAAATACCTTTGGCGGCATGATTTGACAATGACCAGAACCGGAATCGCCACCAGCATTCCGACAACTCCAAACAGAGCCGAACCGGCGAATATTCCAAACAGGACACTGATGAATGACAAGCCGGTATTGGCCGAATAGATTCGCGGTCCGATTACATAGGAATCGATGTTTGACTGGAAGACAATCAAAAGCATCAAAATGATCACCTTGTCAAGTCCCAGATAGAACGTTGCCAGAACCCCGACTAGATTGGCACTGATAGCTCCCACATAGGGAATTATCGAAGCAACCCCGGCCAAAATTCCCAGAACGAGCCAGTTGCTGTTTCCAACCAACAGGTAGACAATCCAAAATTCGATTGCCTGGATGCAAGCTCCGATGGCATAAGCTTTGAAATAGGTGTGCAACGAGTCTTCGATGTCGCTGAAATATTCAACCAGATGAACATCGATGTGACTCACGATTTTCTTGATGTGATTGCGGATATGTTGATAATTGTATGACATGTAGATAGCCAGGATAAAGTAAATCACGATATTCAAGGCATTGTTGATGATGCTGGTGAAGAGTTCAAACGCATTGTTCATAAACGACAGATTCCTAACAAATTCAGTAATCTGGTCGATGACGCTGGTCATGACCGGACGGATATCATAACTGGTATGAAGAGCCACCCATTCTTCAAGATTCGACAGTCCGATTGTGACTTGAGGAATCATCTTTGAAACATTTTCGATGACCATTGGCACAATCAAAAAGCTGATCCAGATAAACAGCGCCGCAATCATCACGTAAACCAACAAGACCGCCAGAGTCCGGTTGATATGTTTGCTTAACCGCTCAATGATCCGGCTAAGGGCAAAGGCGATGACAAATCCCACAGCAAAAGGTGAGATGATCGCAATCACACTTTCAATCAAATTGTTGTATGTCCCACCCAAATACGAAAGCAGCAACAGCACTGCACCAAACAGGATGATGTTTCCCAGGCTCCGGGTCGTTTCTTTCGCAGAGAAGAATTCAGTAATTTTTGTAATATATTTCATATTTTCAACCTAAGATTCATCGATTTCCAGCAAAACCGGACAATGATCTGATCCCATTATATTATTTAGTATATCGGCATTTTTGATCCGGTTTTCGAAGTGATTGGAAACCACGAAGTAATCAATCCGCCATCCGATATTGCGGTCGCGGGCCTTGAACCGGTAAGACCACCAAGAGTAACTATCCGTTTTATCTGGATATAAGTATCTGAAAGTGTCAATGAATCCCAGCTGCAGAAGATTCGAAAAAGAAGCCCGTTCCTCATCCGAAAAACCGGGATTGAAATGATTTGTCTTGGGATTTTTCAAGTCAATTTCCTGATGAGCGACGTTCAAATCCCCACATAGAATCACTCCTTTGTTTTTGGCCAGATTGCTCATGTATTCTCGCAGGGCTGCGTCATATTCAAGCCGAAAATCCAGCCGTTTGAGTTCGTGCTGGCTATTGGGTGTATATGAATTGATCAGGTAAAATTTCTCAAACTCCAAAGTGATCAATCGGCCTTCGGTATCGAGATGCTCGATTCCCAGACCATAGCTGACTTCAAGCGGTTCTAGTTTGGTGAAAATCATCGTTCCGCTATACCCTTTTCGTTGGGCCGAATACAGATACTGATAATGTTCAGGAGTTTCTACTTCGGCCTGACCGGGTTGCATTTTGGTTTCCTGAATACAGAAGATATCCGCATCGAGCTCCTTGAAAACCTCATCGAAATTCTTTTTCAAAATGGCTCTGAGTCCATTCACATTCCAAGATACTAGTTTCATAATCAATCCCCCACAATATTATTGATCAGCTGCTGCAGCTGCTTGTATGAAGTGACAGTATGATCAGGCTGGTAGCCGCTTGAATAATCAATCTCGAAATCTCTGATTTTCAGCCAGATTGAACGGATGCCGGCTTTTTTCGAGCCAATCACATCACTGCTGTAACTGTCGCCGATATAGTATGTCTTTTGATAATCTCCGCGCACCGCATTGATGGCGATGTCAAAAATTCGCTGATCGGGTTTGTCAAACCCGTAATCTCCGGTCACGAAAATATTCTTTTCAACAAAATAATCCATCACGCCCAATTGACGGATCTTGTTCATCTGATGTTTTCCGTTGCCGTTGGTAATGATAGCCAGCTGGCAATTCTGATTTCTTAGCGTACTAAGAATCTCGTGCATCTCTTCCTTAATGGTTATCTGATTTTGATATCCCAGATAACTGTGGTGGAAATCAATACATTTCTGGCGGTCAAATCCCAGATTATGGATTTGGGCCATCTCGGCCACCCTTTTATATCCAGCTTCCTGAACACTGATTTTTCCCTGTTGCTGCAATTCGAACATCTTGTCCGAACATTGACGCATTGTTTTATATAAATCAAAACATGTGTCCTTGTCCTCAATCCCCAAAACATCCTTGACAGTTTGGTTAAAAGGCCACATATAATCGTAAATTGTATCATCTAAATCAAATATAAATAACATATTAAATACCTCGTTAAATATAATAACACATATCATGAAATTTAACACGCAAAAATTGTTCTTAAAGGCCATCTGACGCGGTTTTGTGAATGTTTCGAAGCAATGGCTAAAACAAAAAAATCTAAGACCAGGTCTTAGATTAGAGCATTTTTCTTCTTCTTAGAATCATCAACACCGAAACCGAGATGGCTACAGTGGTTACCACAATGATATAAAAACCATATGGAGTGCTTGAAAGCGGCATCCAGTTGCCCGATACATTCATTCCGTAAATTCCGGAAATGATGGTCGGAATCGAACTTACCAAGGTAAGTGAAGTCAAGAGTTTCATCACATTGTTCAAGCGATTGTTGACAATGGTTGAAATCAACTCCCGGGTCCCATTGATAATGATTCGGTAGATGTTGGCCATTTCGATCGCCTGACGATTTTCGATCATCGCATCATCAAGATAATCCTTGTCTTCGGAGTACTGTTTCAAACGTTCAAAACGGGTCAGCCGTTCCAAAACAAGCATATTGGCAGAAAGCGAAGTCGAGAAGTAAACCAAGTTGGATTCGAGTTCGTGTAAATCGATCAAGTCGGCATTTTCGGTTTCTCTTTCAATCGCTCTTTTTTCAATAGTAGTACGGCGTTTGTCAATCAGTCTTAGATAACTCTGATAGACCGAACCGGACTTGAGAATGATTTGGTAGACAAAACGCATCGGCTTTTTGGTTGAAAAGCCTTTGATACTGTTTCTGGTGAAGATGTTCATCACGCTGTTTTCTTTCGAACAGACGGTGATGATGATATCATCAATCAAAATGATTCCCAGCGGGATGGTTGTATAGGCCTGACGGTTGTTCCGCATTTCTTCAAGGGGAATGTCAATCAGCACCAAAGTATAGTTGGGCTCGACCTGCACCCGGGAACTTTCTTCCTCATCGAGCGCGGCTCTTAAATCGACCAAGTCGATATCAAAGTGCATTGCCACTTCATTGACTTCTTCGCGAGTGGGATCAACGAGCTCAATCCAGGATCCTGGTTCAATTACTGTTCTTTCAGTAATAATGTTTTCATCTGTTCGATATATTTTTCGCATATGACCATTCTCCTTTCGCCATCTTTAATTATACTTCAAATAAAGTAACCAAACAACCGTAAATCGAATAAAAAAAGATTAACCATTGAAGTTAATCTAAATGTAAAGATAGTAAAGCATTTCCTCCATCGCCCGGGTTTTCAGGCGATAATAGGTCGATCTCGAGTAATGTTGTTCCCACCAGTCACGGCGGCAATTATCCATGAATTCATTCCGGATTATGGTCTTGGAATCATAAGTCAGATTTTCCACGATTAAATCAAAAGAATTTATGATATCTTTGAGATCATTGCAATCGTCGATCTTCCGGTTAAGCCGATTGGCATAATGATTGCGGACATACGGAGTCGCATTTTCACTGACGACTACCATACTCGAGCTGGGGATGAACATGTCATGTTCAAGATAATACAGTTTGGTTTTGGCCTTGTTATAGGCCTTGAATACATCTTTTAGTTCTTTTTCTTTCTCTTTAAAAGTCAAACTCATAATGTTCCCTCCTATCATTAATATACTCCCAGGAGGAAACATTTACTTTTAAATCGTGAAGTTTTCAACAAGCGTTTCTAAATCATCTTCGCTTATTCCCAGACTCAGCAGATAACCACGACTAGAACCGTACTCCTCATTGAGGTAGTTGAGCATCATGATCATATTGTTGGGATGGGAACCGAGATATTTTTGACCCTCTTCGTCAACCAGCTCTTCAAGGTAAGGCATCATCGCCTCGATATTGCCCGCAGTTTCACTGTAATCCTTGACGATATCATATTCATGACATCCAGCCAGATCCATTAACAAGGCTGCAATGATTCCGGTGCGGTCTTTCCCTGATGAACAGTTAAACATTATGCAGTCATCAAGATGTTTGACAAACAGTTCGAAGACAGTTTTGATTCGCTGCTTTGACGATTCGAGGATAAAGCGGTAATAACCGCCCAAATCATCATAATTCTTGATATCCTCAGGCAATACATTAAAATCAGGGATTCCCAAAAGATCAAGATGATAGTAAGTTACTTCCTCGCAGTCTTTAAGCTGACTAGGAAGCTGTTCAACTTCAAAGTCGCTTCTAAGATCGACCACCACATTCACGCCATAATCAAGCAAAGCTTCAATTCCTTGGGTTGTCAGGGACGTGATATTGCTTGAGCGGATGTATTTATGGGCCTTTGTATAATAGCCGGATTGGGTCTCATAGCCACCCAAATCACGGCAGTTGGTCAAGTTTTCAATTTTAATCAAACGTTGTTCTCTAGTAAGTTGTAACATAAAATTACCTCCAAATGTAATTATAGCATAAGAACCAAATATACATCAAAAATAAGTTATTGTAAATAGCTGCCAATTTAATTATAATGATTGAATGGAGGAACATTTATGAAAAAGATATTTACATTATTAATGGTTTGCGCATTAAGCTTCTCATTATTGGGATGTTCAAGCAGCGCCACTGACAGCAACCTCATTTCGACTCAAACAACCGACTGTCTCAGCGGTAAGGTTTTGATTTCAATCAATGTTGAAGATTATGGAACCATCAAAGCGGAACTCAATGCCGACGCGGCTCCGGCAACAGTTACCAACTTTGTCAACCTGGTAAACGAAGGCTTCTACAACGGACTCACTTTCCATCGAATCATCGAAGGTTTCATGATCCAAGGCGGAGATCCCCTAGGAAACGGAACTGGCGGATCAGACCAAAATGTCGAAGGCGAATTTTCAAGTAACGATATTGAAAATCCCCTGTCGCATACTCGCGGGGCGATTTCAATGGCCCGATCTTCAGCCAACAATTCAGCGTCTTCACAATTCTTCATCGTGCAAGATGACGCAACTTATCTTGATGGCGACTATGCCTGCTTTGGTTATGTCTACCAAGGAATGGATGTAGTTGACGCCATTGCGGGTGGTGCCAAAGTAACTGACAACAACGGCACTGTCTCTAGTGAAAATCAACCGATAATAACTTCAATCGAAGTAATTGATTAACAGCATCTAACGAAGTCTGAGGGCTTCGTTTTTTCTTTTATCCACAAATGCCCCAGCCTCTTCGACCAGAACCATGATAATGTTATTCATATAAAAATTAACGTTTATCGTTATATCTTATTGATTTAGGTTACAATAAATGGTATGATTGTCCCAGGTAATTTTCAAGGAGGGGTTTCATGAAATCTAACATCCAGTTTAGTAACATCAAAAGAATCGATAAAATCATCAAGTTTTGTTATTACGTGACTATCATATTAGCGGTCGGCATTTTAATCGTATCATTGGTTACTCCCAATCTTTCTGCCAATGGGATAACTTTCGAAAAAGGAGTTAACGAGTGGGCCTATGGCATCAATTTGCCGCTGGGATTAAAAAACAGCACCTTTTTTATTAGAAGCAGCATTTCATCAAATCTGCTCCCACTTATTCCAATTGAACAAATAAATGTTCCAGCCGTAATTTTAATCGATCTGATCGGACATCTTTGGTTGACTCTTGTTCTGGTCGCTTTCGGGCTCAAAAAGTTACTCTCTTTGACCACCGACGTTTTAAATGGTGAAACTCCCTTCCAACTGAAACATATCCGCTCATTACGTTCGTTTTCATTTACCGTGGTCTTGTATTCAACTCTGATAAATACTCTGCTTTCAATCTTGATAAGCTTCTTTACCAGCGGGTCAACAGCCCTGACTATAAACTTTGTCTGGGCCGGGGTGGCTATCGGGATAATCGGCTATATCTTCTCCGATATTACCGAATACGGTTTATTCCTGCAGGAAGAATATGACTGCACCTTATAAGGAGGTATTGACATGGCCATATTAATCCGTTTGGACCGGGTGTTGGCGGACAAGAAAATGAAACTGAACGAACTGGCCGAATTGATTGGCATTTCACCGGTAAACTTGTCGAATATCAAGACCGGTAAGATCAAAGCAATCCGCTTTTCAACGCTTGATGCCATCTGTAAGCATCTTGATTGCCAACCTGGCGATATCATTGAATACACCAAAGAGGAATACTGAACAACAAAAAGAACCCTGACAAAAAAGTCATAAGGGTTCTTTTAGCATAAGATTATAAATCTGATTAATAAGCTTTGGCGAAGTAAACAACTTTTTCAGCCTTCTTACCGCAGATTGGGCAAGTGTCATCAAAAGCTTCTTCGTCAGTACGAATACAACGTGAAGTTGCTGAAGTGTCAGCTTTGATTTTTTCTTCACATTCCTGATCGCCACACCACATCATTTTGATGTAACCACCTTTGGTTTCCAAGACTTCCTTGAACTCATCATATGATTTCACTTCAGTGATATGATCATTCAAGTGAGCCAATGCTTTGTTGTACATTTCTTCATGGATGTCATCAAGCATTCCGTTGATTGTACCAACCAAAGTCTCATCAAGAGCGGATTTGGTTTTGCTTCCATCAAGGCGTTTGGCCAGGATGCATTCACCATTTTCGATATCGCGAGGTCCGACTTCAAGACGAAGCGGGATTCCCTGCATTTCCGCCTGAGCGAATTTCCATCCCGGTGACTTGTCACTGTCATCAACTTCAACCCGGATTCCAGCCGCTTTAAGCTGATCAGCGATTTCAGCCGCTTTTTCCAATACTCCGGCTTTCTTTTGCATAACCGGAACGATCACTACTTGAGTTGGAGCAACACGAGGAGGCAATACCAATCCGTTGTTGTCACCATGAACCATGATCACCGCACCGATCAGACGAGTTGAAACTCCCCATGAAGTCTGGTGAACATATTCAAGTTTGTTTTCCTTCGAAAGGAATTTGATATCGAAGGCTTTGGCGAAACCATCACCGAAATAGTGAGAAGTTCCTGATTGCAAGGCTTTACCATCATGCATCAAGGCTTCGATTGTATAAGACTCTTCGGCTCCGGCGAATTTTTCCTTTTCAGTTTTTAATCCGGTAACCATTGGAATAGCCAACAGGTTTTTAGCCATTTCTTCATAGACCTTGAACATTCTCAATGTTTCTTCATGTGCTTCTTCAGGTGTTTCATGGATAGTATGACCTTCCTGCCATAAGAATTCACTACCACGTAGGAAAGGACGAGTAGTTTTTTCCCAACGGACTACCGAACACCATTGATTATATAGTTTTGGTAAATCACGGTATGAATTTACAATTTTTGAATAATGTTCGCAAAACAACGTTTCCGATGTTGGACGGATAATCAGGTTTTCTTCCAAATCATCCAATCCCCCGCGGGTAACCACCGCACACTCAGGGGCGAAACCTTCAACGTGGTCAGCTTCCTTTTGCAATAGCGATTCCGGGATCAACAAAGGAAGGTAGACATTTTGATGTCCGGTATCCTTGAATCTTTTATTCAGATGTTCCTGGATCAATTCCCAGATAGCGTATCCGTAAGGACGGTAAATGATGAATCCCTTAACACTGCTGTAGTCCATTAACTCCGCTTTTCGACAAACGTCGGTGTACCACTGAGCGAAATCCTCTTCCATCGAACAGATCGCGTCATTTTTAATCTTTGCCATAGATTTCTCCTTTAATAATAACAAAATAAATATTCATCATGTATTATATAACAACCGTGCCCTATTTACAAACCAACTATTCAAAATAATTGGAAAATATCGCAAATAAATTTCATCAGGCCTCGATTATCTCAATGTTTGAAGTTTCCCCGTCTTTTCGAACCACGATTTTGTTGTCAATCCGCTCTTTGAGGATATTGACATGGGAGATGATTCCAATCATCTGGTTTTCCAAACGGATCGACTGCAGACAGTTGATAGCCTGATTGAGCGAGTTGTCATCAAGAGTTCCAAATCCCTCATCGATGAAAATCGAGTTGAGTTCGACTGTACCCGACTTGTCCTGTACCAGCCGCGACAGCCCGATTGAAAGCGACAGGGCCGCCTTGAAAGTTTCCCCGCCCGAGAGCGTTCGGGCCAACCGGGTTTTTGAGTTTTCACGGTCAAGCACGCCAAGAATGAAATTATAGGATTTCCCTTTGCTTTCCGGTTCGCTGACCACAAACTGATAACGGTTGTTGGTCAAATCGGCGAAAATCGCATTGGCATAAGTAAGCAATTCCTCGAAGTACGAGTAAACCAGATAAGTTTCAAATTCCAGTTTTTTCTGACCGGCAATCTGCCCTTTGGAAGTCCGGTAAAGATCATCATAGATGGCCAGACGCTCCTCAGCCAGAGTGGCCAGTTTGGTATAACTGCGCATCTTGCTTAGATCCTCGCTGACTTTTGCCAGCTTGGCATTGACGGTATTTGCCTCTTCTTTAATCTTCATAGTCAGATTTTTGGAATCAGCGATCGCCAGTTGATATTGCTGTTCTTCTTCGACCTTCTGATCTTTGGTCTCGCCCTGGTACACCGCAATCTGTGATTTGATCGCCCCCAGTTCGGTTCGGTAGTTTGCAACGTATTTTTCATATTCACTCAGGTGAGTGACTTCCTGGAAGTTTTCCAGAATGATAATTTCCGGATAATCCACCTGGGACATTTTCTCCTGATATTTGTGGCGATATTTTTCAATCAGCTCTTTTTGGGTTTCAATCTGAGCTTTTTTAGCCTCGATTGCCGCCTTGATTCCTGCCACCAGATTATCAAGTTCATGGAAAATTTTGTTGTTGGCAGCAATCGTGGTTTCATTGGCTTCAATCGCTTCTTTCTTGCTACTCGCGATTGTTTCAAGCTGACTAATCGACATCGCAATTTGCGGCATTTTAGCCAGTTGTTCTTCTAGTTGTTGCAAAATTCCCTTATTGGTCGACTGCTGATTTTCAAGACTGGAAATTTGGCTGTCATTGGCCGTGATTCTTTGGGCCAGTTGCTCCAACTCGGCTTTTTGGTCCGGAAGTTTGACAAAATAAGCTTTAACTTTGAGCATTGACGCGGACAATTCCTCAATCGCCTCGCGGCATTTTTCATGCATCGCCTGGACATCATCCCCGCCCCCGATTTCCTCTTGAAGCTTGGTTACCGTTTCCTGTTTGCTTTCAAGTTTGGCCTTGATGGCACTGGTGCTGGCCACCTGGTCATTAAGGCATTTTTGGATCCGGTCCTGCGCCAACTTCAGTCGTTCCAGTTCCTCTTTGGTTATCTCCTTACCACTTAACGGTGCGATACTTGGATGCTCCAAAGACCCGCAAACCGGACATGGTTGATTGGCAACCAGATTGGCGGCAATGAACCCGACCGCATAATCGTTATTGGCTTTTTGAGCCGCTTCGAAATTACTGGCGGCTTTTTGATAATCTCGGTCGAGATTGCGATACTGTTCCACCGCACTGAGATGGTTTGACGTCAATTTAGTCAGATTTTGCTTCTCCTGCAAAAACTCATCGATTTTATGATCCAACTCTTTTTGTTTTTGCAGCTGGTTTTCAAGACTGTTTTTGAGTTCCAGATTGCGGTTTTCCTGATTGATGAACTGATCCAGCTTGGTTTTGGCCAGATCCAGCTCACTTTGTTTGGCAGTCAGATCAGCTTTGTCACGGACCAATTTCGCAATTGATTCGCGCAAAATCAGAATTCTTTGTTCCAATTCAACCTTGGTCTTCATCTGCTCGATCAACCTTGTCAGTTCGTTGACTTCCCCACGCAGTTTCTCGTTGGCCTTTTTATATTCAGGTTCCTTGGCAACTTCACTTTCAGCCACTGCCAACTCATCTTTTTTCAGTTGCAACTCAGCTATTTTGGCCTCATATTCACTTTTCAATCCCACCAGATTTTTCTGGCTGTTTTCCAGATTGTCATGATCTGGTTTGAGGTCCTTGGCCACCTTGAGCAGTTCGATTTTGGCTTCCAAACCGGTGTCATACGAGTTTTCGAGTTCAGCCAGACGGTTTTGAGCCTGCTCCAGTTTGACAAATAAGCCGTTGATGTTTTTGACCTGTTCGAGTTTGGTGCTCAACTCCAACAGTTTGGCTTCCTGGGTCGCACTCTTGGTTTCTAGTGATGTCTTCATTTCCACCAGACCATCTTCGACAACTTCCAGCTGGCCTATTGCCTCGAGGGAATTTTTGGCGCTGTCAATCTCGTGGCTGGCGGTGATGTCAGCGATATTCTTGTTTATCCGCTCGAATTCGTTTTTGGCCGCATCGGCTCTTTCCTTCAAAAAGATATTGAATTGGCTCATATTGGGAATCTTGAACAGTTTTTTAAGAATTGCAGTCCGCTCTTTCTCATTTGAGTTGATCAGTTTCATAAAATCGTTCTGGGCAATCATCACAATCTGGGTGAATTCTTCGTAGTTGATTCCGACGATTTCGGGAATCCCGTAATCACGCGAAAGATCGACCTCCTGGCCATCAATGAACAACTGATAACTGGAACGGACCTTTTTTTCCTTCTCATCGGCAGTCACTACCTGTTCGGGAGTCCGCTTGATCCGCATGACTCTGCCATTGACTTCAAAACTGTAATCGACATAAGTCGTCTGGGTGGTTGCAGTAACCGTCCGCAGATCCTTGGAAGTCCGTTTTCCCCCGCTGGTTTTATTGTACAACGCATAAGAAATCGCATCGAAAATCATGGTTTTCCCCGAACCGGTATCTCCGCTGACCAGATAAAGACCGTTGTCTTGGAGTCTGGTGAAATCGATCTCCACTTTATTTAAATAAGGGCCAAAGGCGCTTAGTTCAAGTTTAATTGGTTTCATGTTCAATCCCCTCCTTGAAATATGATTCCACAACTGCCTGCTGCGCATCACTCATCTTTTGATCATCATGCATCTGTTTGTAGAAATCGGCGAAAATCTGGGTTATCGTCGCCCCTTTTTGGGGTTTCGAGATGGTCAGGTCACTGTCGATGGCCAGATTGTTTTGATAACCTAGCTGCATGATATTGGGATAGATCAGTTTCAAGCGATCCCGGGCGTTTAGAATCAGCTTTTTGTCGGTCAAAACGACTGCCACAAAATCCCGGTCATTGTAGTTGGTTGATACATTGAGCTCATCAAAACTGCCGGTAACTTCAATCAGAGTTCTTAGTGGCTGTAATTGTTCGAATTCAACGCTCACCTGTTTATTTTCCACCTTGACGATTGTCAGTTGTTTGGTTTGGGCCAGTTCATCAAACGACAACGGCATCAGACTGCTGCCATAGCGGCAGGTTTGGCGCTTAAGGGCCAAAGAGGCATGGATATGCCCCAAGGCTGCATAATCGAACCGATCCAATAAATCGACACCGACCATTTCACTGTTGCCCACACTGTAAGCTCCAGCCAGATCGCTCTCCTTGATATTCTGGGAATTGCCACCGAAAAACTGATGGGCCACAATCACATTGGTTGTGGTGCTGTCAATCTTTTGGCGATTAAGATAAATCTCATAGGCCTCGTTGTAATTGTGGACGTCGACATCTAAAAGCAGCCGGACATCGATTGGTTTCAAATATGGCAGCAAATGGAAAGTGACTTCCCCGATTTGAATTGCCGGCATTTTTTTTTGCGGTTCCCCGACAATAAAAATCCCGTTGATTGCCACCAGATCGCTTAGATATTCCAGCCGGGCCGGACCGTCATGATTTCCGGCAATCACCAACACCTTGATCTGATTTTCAACCGCTTTTTTTAAAAAATCATTGAAGACTTTGATGGCTTCGCTGGGGGCAATCGCCCGATCGAAGACATCTCCGGCAATGACAATCGCGCTGACTCCTTGGAGTTTGGCCGCTTCAATGACCTGGTTCAACAAATCCGCCTGAATCTCAAGCAGACTGTAATTGAATAAATATTTTCCTATATGTAAATCCGCTAAATGAATGAATTTCATAATACCCTCCATAAATAGATTTCTTTGGTCTTTTCATCTCTGGCAAAATATTTGCGCTGTTTAGCAGGAATAACAGCTGTTTCGAGGTACTTGGCCCCCAGCTTCTGGATGATTTTCTTGCTGGCAAGATTATCAGGTGAACAAGTGATGATCACCTCAGAGTAACCATGCTGTTTGATAATGTCTTGCAAAAGCAGACAAGCCTGGTAACTTTTGGCCTGGCCCCGGTATTCCGGATCGATCGAATAGCCGATATGACCATCATAATAATGATCAGTATTGGAACCGAGGCGAAACACGATCCGCCCGATTTCTTGATTCTCTTCGCATATTTGATAGATATAGTAGGGATTGCCATCCTTGTTGTCGATAAACTCGTCCAGTATCAGTTCCATTGTCATTCCTCCTGGGAACCATTATATCACAATTATCCGGCCCTGGTAGCAAACTTGGGATAGAACCCGGTATTTTACCCGTTAAAAGAAACAAAAGGCAAACTTTCCAGTTTGCCTTGATTATTGCTATAAAAGATGATATTCATGTTCCCATTCGCTGGTCACAAAATACTGCGCCGCGGCTTTGGCTTTGGTTAGATCCATGAAGCTGAAGTTGCCGCATTCTTCTGCTTTGGCTCCGGGAATCTCCCCATCCCAAGTGGCGATTTGATTATACAGGTCTTTGACCATTTCCTTGATCTGATCAAATTCCATCCCCCGGGTGATCAGATAAAACCCGGTCATGCACCCCATCGGACCAAAATAGATGATATGATCCTTGTATTTGCCGTTTCTAAGCAAAGTCGCCCCCAGATGCTCGATTGTATGAGCCGCTTTGGGATCCAGAGCGTCTTCCAGATTTGGTGTGGTCATCCGGATATCGTAAGTTGTGATATCACCATCCACTCTTGATACATAAACCCCTTTGGTAAGTTGACTGTGGTCAACACTGAAGCTTGTAATTCTTTCCATGATTTTCTCCTTTTTTCAGATTTAATCAAATTATATTATTGTTGCTAAAAAAATTCAATCATTTTACCAAGCAAAAAGCCAAAGACTGAGCTTTGGCTGATGGTTATTTGTTTAAATATTTTTTAAGACACTTGATGATAACCGCATGGTCATCCCAGTGTTCCAGTCCCGAAACACAGATTGATCCGGTAACTTCACCATTTTCGATAAGCGGGAACCCACCACCGCAAATGGCATGGGTATCATCACTCTGCCACTCTTTAAATTTCGGTTCTACTTCCATTTTCAAAAAAGTATAAAGCGAACTATGACCGCTTTCGTTAACGGTTTTCTCCTTGCGGACCAGCCACGTCGCCGGTCTTTTGCGTTCATTCATCAAAAAGTGGAATACTTCCAAGCCCTGATGAACCACCCGGATTCCAACCGGTTTTTCATAATTGTTTTTCACTTCTTCATTGATAAGAAGCGCCAAGTTGAGGGCATCTTCATGCTTGAATTCATCAAATTGCAGATTCGCCTCTTGTTCCAATACTTGCTCCAATGTAAATTCCATATTTTCTCCCTTATTTCAAATCCCGGACCCCGCGCTCGAGAATTTCGAGTTGCAACAGAGTTTGTTTGTCGGTAATCGTCTTTTCTTTGCCGTTGATAATTGCTTCATACAGGTCATCATAAACCCGCCCATAATCACCGCGGAGGGTGACCACTTTTTCTTCATGATAATTGTTGTCTTTATCATAGTAAGTGATGGTGCCATAGTGTTCGGGCAGATCCATCCCGAAGTCAGCCTTATCAGGCATGTAGAACAGTTTGAGGTGTTCTTCCTGACGGTCTTTTTTCTCTTTGACAAAACATCCTTTTTTGCCATAGACAACAAAGCTTGGTCTTTCCTTGGCTCTAAAATAACTTGATTTGACGGAAACTTTCAAAGTCCCATAGTAAAGGTCTAGATCGAAATAATCGTTCATCCGACCGCTTCCCAGCAATTGGCGGACATCATAATGGATATGGTCCGGTTCGCCAAAGTAACTGATCACCTGGTCTAGAGTATGACAGGCATGCCCGTAAAGATAAGATGTTGCCGCATCGAAGTAGTCTATCGATTCAGGAATCTCCGGACGGTAATAGTCAAAATGCATTTCAACTTCCAACAGTTCACCAAGTCTGCCACTTTCAATCACATCGATGGCAGTCAAAAAATCGCTGTCAAAGCGGCGATTTTGATAGGCCTGGACAATCAGATTCTTCTCTTTGGCCAATGCGAAAATCTCCTGAGCCTGCGCTGTTGTCTCCATAAACGGTTTTTCCACCAGGCAGTGTTTGCCGTGATTTAAAACCATTTTGGCATAATTGTAATGAAGGTCGTCGGTATGACGGGTACATACCACGATCATGTCGATTTCATCATCGAAAAGCAAATCATCAAGATTGTCGGTATATTCAACTCCCTCGATGCGTTGCCATTCGGTTTTGTCGAGATGACGGGCATAGATTTTTTTGACTTTGATCTTGTCTTTGCGTTGCAAGACGAAGGGCAGATGATAACGATTGGTGCTTTTACCGTTGGCGATATAGGCAATTGTTAACATAGGTCCTCCTGAATTTCGATTCCCACCTGTTTGCGTCCTTCATCGGCGATTTTCATCACGGTCAGCGTATTGTCATTCAACAATTTCAATTTGGCAGTGTTGTCGTTTTTGACGATATCGACAAATTCCGCGATTTCAAAATAAAGCCGGTTTTCTCCGTTGTTAAGGCTGAATGATTCATCTTGACCGTCATTGGTGCTGTAAGTGAAATCATTATAGACATTGGCCGGATTGTTCGAATAAATGCAGCCTTTATCCCCTTGGAGATTGATTGATACTGGTGATTTGCAGTCTTTGGCTCCGACAACCACGCATTTGAAAGTCGGATATTCCATTGTCAAAATCCCAGAAGTATCAATCCCTTTTTCGATATTGGCAATATAGCTGACTTTTTGTGGCGCTCCAAACAGCCCGACCACGAAATGGATGTTGTAGATGTTAAGATCCATCAACGCCCCACCTGATTTTTTCGGATCAAATACCGGTAAGGTTGTTCCTTGTTTGAATAAGTCGTAACGACGTGAATATTGCGAGTAATTCAACTGCACGATTTTCATATCCCCCAGTTGTGGCACCAATTCTTTGGTTTTGGTGTAATTAGGCAAGAATTGGTTGGAAATGGCTTCGAAAATAACCACGTTGTTGGCTGCCGCCAGTTCGATCAGGTTTTTGGCCTGAGCATATGATGATGCGAATGGTTTTTCCAAAATTACGTTCTTCTTAGCTTCGATTGCCTGTTTGGCGAAGATGTAATGAAGATGATTAGGCACTGCGATATAGACGATTTCAACATCGTCAGCCAACAGTTCCTTGTAATCTGTGAAGATTTTTTCAATCCCGTATTTGTCACTCAGTTCTTTCATTCGATCCATGTCAGCTGCGGTAGCTGAGATGCTTTGAACCTCGATATCTTTGATATTTTTACTTGCTTCAAGAAAATCCGGTACGATTGTACCTGCTCCTACTATTCCTGTTTTCATATGTATACCACCTTTCGCAACTATCTTATCATCTGAAAATTTGAAAATCCATAATCCGGCTGAAACTGAAAAAAAAGTTCGAATATAGCCGGTGTCCCCCAAACCCTTTCGAACTTTTTAGCCATTATGGCATAATGTTATTTGAGATATTTGGTAAAAAGGATTGCATAAAGACAATTGAAAATGTAATTGATCGATATTTGCGAGTAGAAAGTTGCCATTTTGCCATCATAAGCCTCTTTTTTGGGGAAGTTGACAACCAGGTCAAATCCCGGAATATTACGCTCCGAAGAAATCAAAATCAGTTTGGAACCGCGTTTGCGGGCGATATTCATGGTCCGGGTTCGTGCAAAAGAGCGTCCCGAATAGGAAACGAAAATTCCCAGATCATCCTTTTTCATGCTGTAGGCATGGGCGTCCACCTCACCGTACTGGCTGGCGATGATTGCCGGTTTGCGCAGTTTGATCAGCCGGTTGGAAAAAGCGATGGCATTGATCAGGGAATCCCCAGTCCCGAAGAAGTAGACATTTTTACATTCCATAATCATTTTGGCGGCCTTTTCCAGATCGCGATTGTCAATTGTCTCATAACAGATATCAATGGCCTCTTTGCTAAGATCGGCCATCATTTTGGTGATGTCATCACTGCTTTCAAGCTGTTCAACCGGGAAGTTCATATTGATGTCGCGCTGTTTTTTCCTACGCCTTTCGATATCCTTGACCAGTTGCACCTTGAAATCCTTATAACCTTTGGCCCCCAGTTTGCGACAAAGCCTGATAATGGTCGCATTGGAAGTATAGGTCACATTAGCCAAATCAAGGATGGTCAGATTGATGATCTCATCCTTGTTTTCCAGAATATATTCCGCCACTTCCTGTTCGACTGGAGTCAGATTGGTCGCGTTTTCTAATTGTTCAAGTAGTGTCATAATGCCTCCCGATTTCAACGATTGTTCTTATTCAATTATACCATTGAACGACCAAAAAAGCACCGAAAAAATCGGTGCTAGGCTGGTTATTGCTTTTCCCAGAAATATGGTTTGAAAACGCGATACAGTTTTCTGACCGCCTTATTGGGATTGTTTTCCGGGATATAGATATCATAAACCCCTTCAACAGATCCACAGGTTACCGTCTTGGTGGCACTTAGCGTCTTGGCATAATACTCGAGCATGGCTGCCTTGGATGCATCCTTGTGGAAGATTTTTAGATAACTGTAGCCTGGATAATCGGTTGAGCGATAGAATAGAATCTTCGCTTGTTTTGACAGGGGCGAGTCAAGCAACTCCTGATAGAGCAGCTCCAGTTTCGCAGTCTTTTCAACGAACATGAAGTAGATAACCTTGATTCTGTGGTCGAAGTGTTCATATCCAAGATAGTTTCGAAACGGTGAAACCCGACATTTGTCATAAACATCCTGTTCGACTTCGTTGTTGAATTCTCCCCGGTAGATCAACAATACATTTTCCAGCAAGCCGTTGATAAAGTAATGATAATCCTTATCCCTTAAAAAATCCCGGATATCATCGACCAACTGGCTATCGATGCTGTAATATTTGACATAACGTTTGTCCTTGATATCGTACAAAACCGCCCCATCCATCGCAATGATGGGATGATTGAGATGGATGCCTTCAGTGGCTTCAACCACCGCCCCGGGTGTCCGCGCCGAAGAAATGGTGAACTGGGCCCCGGATTCAATCATCCGGTTCAACAGAATCTTGCTGTAATCGGAAATGGAATTCCCGATGGTAAACAGGGTTCCATCAAGTCCGGACACCAATAGAATATCACGATTGACTTTGCGGGGGATTTCAAATGAATTGACTGCAATCCCCACACCAATTCCAATCATGGTATCCAAAACCCGACCCCAGACAAAGAGTAACAGATTGGGATCATCCATATGAACCACCGCAATACTCAAAAAGACAACACAGGAAAAATAAGCTGTGTTCTTCTTTTTTACAGCTGTTGCTGTATACAAGACTGCCCCGACTGCCAGCGAGACAATTCCATAATAGATGACGCCGCTGTTTTCCGGGAGCAGATATAATTCGATCAATTTGACAATCAGTCCAAACCCGGCCCCAATCAGGGTTCCGACTGTCCGTTGCACCGCCATGTTCTTGGTGCTCGTTTTATACGGCTGCATACACTGCAATGCCGCAATCGCGGTATAGAATGGCATCCCCACACTGCCCCGTAGCAGGTAGATGACAAAACTCAATACCACCGCAAAAAAAGATTTGATAATTCGCTTTCCTATTTTCATAATTTCCCCTTGGCAATTGTAAGGTAGTGTCAAAACCAGTTAGTTATTTATAGTCATAATTAACTAGAAAACCGCATTCTACCTTGGTTTTTTATCTATTTTAGTCATTCCCCTCCGGGATTGACATATAACTTAGCCTTTTCATTATACAAAAAAGGTAATAGCTCCTATAATTGTAAGTGACCAAACCTAAAGTAAAGGAGAACTATTACCATGGCTAAGATTATATCACTAATTATCAAATTACTGAACATCATCAATAAAATTTCTTTCAAATCCGAATGCTTTTTAATGAAATTTCTACCTAAGGAACCCGCTACATTGGTCATGAGCGAACAATACCGCAAATTCAAGGTTGATCCAGTTCCTTTCATCAAAGAAGAAAATCTCCCGATTTCATTTGATGAAGCGGTAGAAATATATAAATCCAAACATAAAGGTCGCTCGCCCAAACCTATAAATAGACGGGTTCCTTTAAACATACCAAAAGATACTGTTTGCCCTCACTGTGGAGCTCCTTACGAATATCTTTATGACAACAAGTCCGGCAAAATATCAAAGCAGTGTCGCTGCAAAGTATGCGATACCGCCTTCGTTCCTGGAAAACCATATATCCAACAAGTGGCACATTACTGCCCTTATTGCGGGGTAAAACTGGATCCACGTCATACCCGTGAACATTTCACTGTATATCGTTGTCCTAACAACATGTGTACTTACTACAAGCACAATCTCAGAATGATGAACCGCAAGGAGAAGAAACTCTACAAGAGAAATCCTTCCGCCTTCAAACTCCACTACATAACCAGAGTTTTCAGTGCTACCATAGAACAATTGGAAAGACTTCAGGCAACCATAACCCCTTCAAAGGTCCAATTGTCGAGAATCCATAATTCAAAGCACATACTGGGCCTAATCCTCACATACCACATCAACTACGGCTTATCTTTGAGGAAAACCGCGTTGATTATGCGAGAAGTTCATGACGTCAAAGTATCTCATCAGACTGTCGCCAACTATGCCGAAGCAGCCAGTTGTCTGATCAACCCTTGGTTGGACAACTACCAGTATGACAATTTGACTGTAGATCAGTGCGGTGATGAAACTTACGTGAAAGTCAAAGGCAAGAAAGCCTATGTCTTTTTCATGTGTGACAGTGTCAGAAAAATAATAACCTCTTACAACATCTTCATGAAAAGAGATACATTTTCAGCAATTCAAGCTTTCTATTCAGTAATCAGAAAGTTTACAGTCATTCCAGAAGACCTGCCTGAAGATTTGAATTTCGTCGTTGATGGCAATCCAATCTACCTCGCTGCCCAACAATATTTACATATAAACAAAATAAGATTCAAAGTTCATCAGGTAATCGGTTTAGAAAACAAAGATGAAACTTCAAAGATGTATCGATCTCAAAAGCAAATAATTGAGAGATTGAATAGAACATTCAAGTTCTCATATTACGTAAAGAATGGTTTTACAGATTTTGATAAGGCAAATGAATTCATGTGTCTATTTACCACGTACTTCAATTTTCTAAGAAATCACAGCTCATTGAAATACAAACCGCCTGTAGAACTTGAAGCATTCAAAGGAGTTACCAACATGCCTAAAAAATGGAATATGATCATTGATATGGCCAACGACTACATAACAAATACCACTATCATCAATTAATCATACTTTTCATAAACGTTTGACACTACCAATTGTAATGGTTGGATCTGTGCTTTATTAGTTTTGGTCCAAATTGCACCCCCATTATAACAAAGGAACTGGTGATAGCAACCAATTTCAATTCTTTGAAGCCAAATCTTTGTTTAATTTAATTCCAGCCATCAATCGCAGTTTATTATTGTGAGTCGGGATAATTTAATTAATCAAAACCCGGTTTTTGTCTTAAACATTGAACAATTTTTGTTGCTTGCAATTACCGTAAAAACGATTTCATCATCTTCACATTTGTTTACACTTGTAGATCAATATTCACCTATTAATCAAGTTACAGATTAAAGCAAATTTGACATTTTGTAAATTATCTGGTACAATTGTAAACGTTGTCAAATAAAACCAAAAATAATTAACGGTAAAGTAACCGCATGAGTATTTGATTTACGAGTCATTTCAGGCCCCGGGTCGGTAATGACAAGTTTATCGCGAGAAGGAAATTGTGAGTGAAAAATCGATTACATTAGAACTGGGACTTGGTTAGGATTAATTATCATGACCCATACTACGAAAGTGGTATGATTCGAGCTTCGGCGAAGTTTAAGTACTCTAACTCTATTAGGAGTTGGAGTGCTTTTTTTTGACAAAAATTATAAAGAATGGAGAGATTTAATGAATTTAGACTATCAAAATGAAAAATGGCAGGACTGGAAATGGCAACTTCAAAATCGAATTACCAAAATCGATCAGGTTGAAGAAATTCTGGAAATGCAGTTTGAAAAATATCATCGCAGCCAGCTGCAAAAGACACTGGACACGTTCCCACTGTCAATCACCCCATATTATCTGTCTTTGGTTGATGCATCAGATTACAAGAACGATCCGGTCTTCCAACAGGCTTTCCCCAATATCAGGGAGTTGGAGATTTCCAATTGTGATATCGCCGATCCCCTTAACGAAGAAGGTGACAGCCCGGTACAGGGAATAACCCATCGCTATCCCGATCGCGTCTTGTTCCATGTATCCAATGTATGTGCAATGTATTGCCGTCACTGTACCCGTAAACGGAAAGTCGGTGACACGGACTACAATCCAAACAGAGACCATTATCAATCAGGTTTTGAATATATCCAAAACCATCCTGAAGTAAGAGACGTATTGCTTTCCGGTGGTGATCCTTTTTTACTTGAAGATGACATGATTGAATATCTGTTGGAAAACCTGAGTGCAATCGAGCATGTGGAAGTAATCAGAATCGGGACAAGAACACCGGTCGTGCTGCCGTTTAGAATCACCGATAATCTGGTGAGAATTCTTAAAAAACACAAGAATCTGTGGATCAACACCCACTTCAATCACCCCAAAGAGATTTCACCTGAGTCTATCGAAGCTCTCGACAAACTCAGTGATGCCGGGATTCCGTTGGGGAACCAAAGCGTTTTGTTGGCCAATGTCAACGACTGTTCAAAAATCATGAAGAAACTGGTTCAAAAGCTCGTTTCCCATCGGGTTCGCCCTTATTATCTTTACCAGTGCGATCTTTCCGAAGGACTTGAACATTTCCGTACCAGTGTCGGAAAAGGGATTGAAATCATGGAGAGTCTGCGCGGCCACACCAGCGGATTTGCGGTTCCTACCTATGTCATCGATGCTCCCGGCGGTGGTGGAAAAATACCGATCATGCCCAACTATCTAATGTCGTGGTCGACCAACAAGGTGATTCTAAGAAACTATGAAGGAGTCATTACAACTTATGAAGAGCCGGCAAATTACGAACATAACTATTGCGACTTGAAATGCAATACTTGTAATCTGCAATTCAAATACGACAAGAACCAGAATTACAAGTCAATTGGAATTGAACGACTGCTTTCGGATAACCACGAAACTATAACGCTGACTCCAAGCGAGGATTCCCGATGAGCCCGACAGACACAATCAGAAAACTGGACAACTTCAAAATCCATCACGGCAAAGTCAGCAACCGGGTCTATTTGATGGGTTATCTTTGCAAAAGCAATGACAAAATTCTTGCCAATCTGGAGTCGTTGGCCCATTACCACAACTATTCGAAAATAATCATCAAAGCAAGTCCCGATCAGCAACACTTCCTCCAAGATTATGGATATCTTCAGGAAGCTGCGATTCCCAATTACAAAAATGGCCAAGACGATGCGGTCTTCATGTCCAAGTTTCTGAAGAAAACCCGGAAATACCGCAGCCCTGCAATCGATGAAGTTTTCAAGAAGTTAGAAAACATCCAACCGGATATATTGGGACCGCTTGATGACGCGTATGAAATATCAAGAATCGATGAGACCCATATTCCGGAAATGGCGGCTGTTTTCAAACAGGTTTTTACCACTTATCCTTTTGACATCTTTGACCCGGAATATCTTAAAAAAACCATGGCCGAGGGCTGCCGTTATTTCGGTGCTTTCCACCAGGGACGTCTCGTTGGAATTGGAAACTGCGAGGTGGCGCAAAAAGATCAAGCCGCCGAAATGACCGATTTTGCGGTACTGAGTGGTCATCGCGGTAAAAAACTGGCCCGCCATCTTTTGGCAAGAATGGAGCAAGAGATGAGACAATCGGGAATTAAAACGGTCTATACAATCGCCCGCAGCATCTCACTGCCAATGAATGCCACCTTCAAAAAAGCCGGATATGGTTTTGGTGGCACTTTGACAAACAATACCCAGATTGCCGGTTCAATCGAATCGATGAATATCTGGCACAAATCACTTTTTATCAGCTAAAATTCAAAGCTCGAATCAAGACAGTCCTGTTGTAAGTGCTGTCTTTTAAACTTACCTAGAAAATTGTAGCGATAGAAAAAGGACTAATCACAAGTTAGTCCTTCATCGTAATTTTTTTGATAATTAACGAACTGATCTATTTTCGATAACATCTTCATTGACAACTTTCCAGCCAAAAAAACCGGATATATTATTTGTTTTCGGTTATTATTGTTCACCGGAAATCATCTAATCTAAAAATCAAAGCTTTATAAGTGCCCGGGAACATTCACATCAATTCCCTGATTGTGGTATTGGTGGTATAATGTTTCTATACGAGTGGATTCAAATTACGGTCCACCTAATCCATTGCAAGGGAGAATAACTATGGATAATTCCAAAAAAGCACTTGAGCTTCATTATGAATTGAAAGGAAAACTGGAGATCAAATCGCGGGTATCCCTGGAAACCCGCGACGATCTTGCCTGGGCCTACACCCCGGGAGTAGCAACCCCCTGTCTTGAAATTGAAAAAGATATCAACAAAAGTTACGAATTGACCAGGCGCTGGAACACGGTTGCCGTCGTCACTGACGGAACTGCAGTTCTGGGTCTTGGGGATATCGGACCGGAAGCCGGAATGCCGGTTATGGAAGGAAAATGCATTCTTTTCAAGGAGTTCGGTGATGTCGATGCCATCCCGTTATGCATCAAAAGCAAGGATGTCGACGAAATCGTCAAAACCGTGACTTTGCTTTCGGGCAGTTTTGGCGGGGTCAATCTTGAAGATATCAGTGCACCGCGCTGTTTTGAAATTGAAAGGAAACTGATTGAGTCCTGCGATATCCCGATTTTTCATGACGACCAGCATGGGACCGCAATTGTTGTTGCCGCCGCTTTGATCAATGCCCTGAAACTCACTGACAAAAAGATGTCGGAGCTCAAAGTCATCCAAAACGGACCTGGAGCTGCCGGAACCGCAATCATCAATATGCTTTTGGAACTTGGGGTCAAAAACATAGTCGCGATTGACTCCAAAGGCATCCTGGTTGAAGGTCGCGAGGCCGGACTGTCCGGATATAAACTCGACCTGGCTAAAAAGACCAATCCCGAAAAGCTCTCCGGGACCTTGGGAGATGCCATCAAAGGCAGCGATGTCTTCATTGGAACCAGTGCTCCGGGATGTCTGAGCCCGGAAATGATCGAATCGATGAATGATAATCCGATTATTTTTGCCTGTGCCAATCCGACTCCGGAAATATACCCAGATGAAGCCAAAAAAGCCGGAGCCAAAATCGTCTGTACCGGCCGGAGTGATTTTCCCAACCAGGTCAACAATGTCCTGGTCTTCCCGGGACTGTTCCGTGGTGTCCTTGATGCCCGGGCTGCGCGAATCACCGAGGGCATGAAAATTGCCGCTGCCCAGGCGATTGCCGCAATTTTGACTACCGAGGAAATCAACGTTGATAATATTCTGCCTTCGATTTTTGACCAGCGCGTCAAAGATGCCGTTTCTCTGGCTGTGAAAGATCAGGCCATCAAAGAAGGAATTTCCCGACTATAACCGAATCTCAACACAAAAAGACCACTCCGGGTCGTTTCAAGCAACTGGAATGGTCTTTTAATCTGATGGTGATTGTAATTCAAAGTATGTTACTTAGCTGGTTTTTAGACATATTCATGAAGAATATCAGCCATGATTGTCAAACCTTCAACGATTCTTTCGTCAGGCATATTCGAGAAATTGATTCTCAGGGTATTCTTGTTGCCGCCGTTAGGAAAGAACGGTCCCCCAGGAACGAAGGCTACATTGCGGTCGATACACTTAAGCAAGATTTCTCCGGCATCAATTCCCTCAGGAAGTTCGACCCACATGAACAAGCCCCCTTCGGGACGAGTGAATTTAACTTCAGATGGGAATTTCTCGGCCATGACTTCCAAGGCCAGATCACGTCTTTTTTTGTAAACTCCCCGGATTTTTTCGATATGTTTGTCAATATCATGAAGTTCCAGATATTTGGCGATATCGCGTTGGGCAATGGTGTTGCATTGCAGATCTGTACTTTGTTTTACAAAGACAAAGTGTTCAATGATTTCCTTGGCTCCGGCAATCCAGCCAATCCGGTACCCCGGACAGAAGATTTTCGAGAAAGTACCCATGCACATTACATTTCCGGTCTGGTCAAATGACTGGATTGATGGCAAAGTCTCACCTTCAAAACGCAGTTCGCCATACGGATTGTCTTCCAATACAATCACGTTGTACTTTGAAGCTAACTCAGCTACGGCTTGACGACGTTCAAGATTCCAGGTTCTTCCGGTAGGATTCTGGAACTCCGGAATTACGTAGATTAGTTTAACATTGGCTGTTGTCGCCAGAATTTTTTCCAGTTCGCTGGAAATCATTCCGTTTTCATCAGTCGGAACTTCGACAAATTCACATTCATAGGCTTTGAAGGCACTGATTGCCGCCAGGTAAGTCGGACTTTCACACAATACCACGTCGCCCTTGTTCAAGAATACCTTACCCGCCAGATCCAACGCCTGTTGTGATCCGTGAGTGATCATGATATTCTCAGTTTCAAAATTGGTTTTAAGCCGCTTGTTCATCCGCTGTGCACACCATTCCCGCAAAGGTTCATGACCTTCGGTAGTTGCATACTGCAGCGCTCCTTGACCGTCTTCTTCAAGAACCAGGCGATTGACCTTGATGATTTCCTCAATCGGAAATAGTTCCGGTGCCGGGAGCCCTCCCGCAAAAGAGATGATTTCCGGCCTTCCGGTAACTTTTAAGATTTCCCTGATTTCTGAAGCTTGGATATTTCCCATTCTGTTTGCATAATTGTAATTCATTTCAAAATTCCCCTTTTCTTGTTTAAAATTACTGTGCCCTTAATTATTTATAATGAATAATATAACACCATTTGTCCGATAATACCATAATATTTTGATTTTTTGGTCTTCAAAACAGGTAATCTTTTCATTCGATTGACTCAGGCATATTAGTCCGGCCCTTTTTCTTACTGAAGCTATACCAGATAAAATAGCACTCAAGATTTGGAGGTTTTAGCATCTCGTTTGAGACCAACCCCAGTCCCGAAGATAAGTCCAAAAAATGCTCCAACTATCATCCCGATATTCCCCACGGCCTCATAACCGCGAACCCCCGCAAATTCAAAGTCGACCATATAATTCCCTCCGATATATGCCCCGATAAGCAGACCGGCCCAAAAACCAATCAACATGAAAATTAGTGCGGAAGTGATTACCCCGATTATATTTCTTTTCATCTAATCAATCCCCTTTTCATCTAAAAATACTTCGGTTCCTCCTTTTATTGATCTATCACAAAACCTGATTCCATTATAACCCATAAATTATCCTGTTGTAACAACTACCATAACTTATTCTTTGAAAATTAATTGGCAAAAAATCCGGTTTGCGGATGTAAGCGCAACCAAGATGCGTTATAATGGGATTATAGGTTTTTGCAAGGTAATAATTGGTTGGCTGTGGAGGTGATTTTTTTGAACTATGACAACTATTTGTTTTCAATGGCGCTAATCGGCCTGGCTTATCTGCTGGGGTGTTTTAACGGCGGCTATTACTATGGCAAATTGTTCAAAAAAATCGACATCAGAACTCAGGGCAGCACTAATCCCGGGGCATTGAACACCCTGCGGGTTTTTGGCAAGTTTGCCTTTATCGTGGTCTTTGCCATAGATTTTACCAAGGGACTGATTGCCGTGGGTATCGCCAGATATTTCAACATGCCTCAGGTGGTTGTTCTTAGCTGTCTGGGTTGTGTCGTGCTTGGCCACATTTATCCAATCCAGCTTGGTTTCAAAGGTGGTAAAGGTGTGGCGGCAATCCTGGGCGGGATTGCAATGTATCAGCCAAAACTAATAGCGGTGATTGCCATTATTTTTGTGCTCAATTTTCCCCTGATCAAAAAGTTTTCCATCAGCGGGATTTTGGCTTTGGCCCTTTTGATCCCAGTTGACTGGCTCATGAGGGAAGATGTGATTGAACTTAGTTACTTCACCTTAATCATTGCCCTGATTCTCTATCGCCATAAAACCAATATCAAGACCTATCTGGAGTCACGATTCCAATCAAAAAAATAACCAGGAGGGAAAATTATGATTATCAATGACAAATTCATCTATAAAATTGCCGATACCCCGCAGGAGTATGAGGCTATCCATGCCCTAAATTACGAGACTTTCGTCGAGGAGATTCCCCAACATGAAATCAACACCCAAAAGCAGCTGATTGACAAATTCCACCATCAAAACACTTATATCATCGCCAAGGATGATCAGGAACTGGTCGGGATGCTGGCGCTTCGGGGACAACGGCCGTTTTCTCTTGATCATAAAATCCCGGATTTGGACAGTTATTTGCCGGAAAAAAAGAAAATCTGCGAGATCCGGCTGCTTTCAATCAAGAAAGACTATCGTCAGGGAACCGTGTTTTTTGGCCTTAGCGAAAAACTGCTTGAAGTATGCCTGCAACAATCTTTTGACTATTGCATCATCTCCGGCACCACCCGGCAGATCCGGCTCTATAGCCACATCGGATTCATCCCCTTCTACCAGCTTGTCGGCAAAGAAGGAGCCTATTACCAACCGATGTATCTGACCCTCGAGAATCTCCAAAAGAGTCTGAGCTATTTTTTCACTAAAAACCTGGGAGGTTCTAACAATGATTAACCTTTCCCCAGGACCGGTAGCTATCCGACCTGAAGTGATTAGCGCCATCGCCAAAACTCCAATATCCCATCGGTGCGATTCCTTCAAAGCCGATTTCAATACTACCAAGGAAAAATTGTGTCAGCTGGTCAATTGTACCAATGTCGAGATTATCACCGGACCGGGAACCTTGGCCAACGAAATGGTTGCCGCCCAGCTATCCCAACTTGACGGGACGGGATTGATAATTACCTGTGGCGAATTCTCCAGGCGCCTTTTGACAATTGCCACCCGCCAGCAACTAAACTTCCAGGAGTTAAGCAAGAATATGGGTGAAATTTTCAATCTTGACGAGTTGGAAGCGCAGCTGAGCAGTGAACCAAAAAAAATTTCCTGGATCTGGACCACCCACTGTGAAACTTCAAGTGGATTCATGTTCGATTTGAGCCGGATAACCCGGATAGCCCAGGACCACCAGGTCAAATTATGCCTTGATTGCATCAGCTCTATTGGGACCGTACCATTAGACCTCGAATCCGTCTATCTGGCCACCGCCACCAGCGGCAAAGCCTTGGGAAGTTATGCCGGACTGGCAATGATCTTTTCGAACCATGAAATAGCTGCCAATCCCGCAATCCCCTATTGTCTCGATTTGGGGATGTACCACAGCAAATCCGGGATTCCGTTCACAATTTCATCCGGATTGCTTTACGGACTCAAAACCGCAACCGAAATCCACCTGGCCAAACAGCTTGATAAACGCCTGAGCCTGATCTCAAATCGGCTAAGACAACGATTCGAGCAGCTTAATTTGATGGTGATGATTGACAAAAACAACTCATCACCGGCGGTTTTCACCCTGAAAATCCCCGAACCGGTATCATCTCTGCAGCTAGGTCATCTCCTGAAAAATCAAGGGTATCTTTTAAGCTACCAGAGCGAATATCTAGTTTCCAGCAACTGTGTCCAGATCTGCTTGATGAGTCCGCTAGCCTTTGAAGACGTAATCGCCTTGCCTGATTTGATCTGCGATCTCACCAGGAGACTGGCCGGTGATCTTCAAACTGATAAACCAAACCCAACCCGGATGGTGTTATCGAAAAATCCTTTATCAACGATTTGATCAATTGAAAGGAGTCAAACCATGGAACGCAATGAAATAATCGAATGGCTGCTTAAAGGTGATGTGGCGATTCAATATCAGACTCACCGGGATCTGCTCCATTCCAAGGCCGGAACTTTGAAAAAACTGAAGCAGCGCATCAATACCGAAGGATGGGGCCGGGATTTTCTTGAGCGCCAACATCCCGAGGGTCATTGGGGCAAAGCTTTTTATCAGCCCAAATGGACCTCGACCAATTATACCCTGTTGGACTTGAAACACCTGGGTGCCAATATTACACCCGGAATCTCCAAAGCCCTTATCGCCATTGCCCTGAATGAAAAAGGCGAAGATGGCGGAATCAACGGGGCAGTCACAGTCAAGGAAAGCGACCTTTGCATCAACGGGATGTTTTTGAATTACGGTTGCTATTTCCAGATCGACCCCAAGCATCTAAAATCGGTAATCGACTTTGTCATCACTCAGCAGATGCCCGATGGGGCTTTCAACTGCAGACTCAACCGTTATGGAGCCAAACACAGCTCGGTGCATACGACCATCAATATTCTCGAAGGAATCCGGGAATACCTGATTCAAGGTTACAGTTACCGCAAAGATGAACTCGAAGCAATCGAGCTTCAGGCCCAGGAGTTTTTACTATGTCACCAGCTGTTCCGCTCTGACAAAACCGGAGAAATCATCAATAAGGGATTTCTCAAACTGGCCTATCCAACCCGTTGGAAATATGATATCCTCCGGGCCTTGGATTATTTTCGAACTGCCCAAGCGCCCTATGATCCCCGGATGAAAGAAGCCCTGGAGATTGTCCGGAAAAAACAGCTTAAAGACGGTCGCTGGAAAGTGCCCGCCCATTATCCCGGCAGTGCCCTTCATTTCCAGATGGAAAAGGCCGGCCAACCCAGTCGGTGGAACACTTTGCGTGCGATGCGGGTGCTGGAATATTTCACCGCCAATGGCTACCACGAAGAAAAATGATTTTCACCCGACCTGATAAAAATAAAAACAAGACCGGAATCCTAACATAGCCATGGATTCCGGTCTTTTAATATATGTTCAATTGGATATTTGTCATAGGTCACAGGGCGTTGAAAAACCAGATCACCAGGACAATCAAAATGCCATAAATAACGGCGAAATAGTATTGCCAGGCAGCCTTGAGCCAGTGCAGAAATGCTGAGGTCAGGGCGATGGATCCCAGTCCCAGCGCCGGGATGAACAGACCACCATATTGATGAAAACTGATGACAACCATTGCGAAAGTTGCCATCACCGCCATGATCAAAAGAGTCGCCTTGGTGGTGTCACCGGCCTTAAACTTCCATAATAGCGCCGGAGTAATCCAAAACAAAGCCACATAGACCGATTTGGAAACCAAAGACGCCCGGTAAACATTGTAGGTATCCAGCGTATTGAAGAATATCATCAGGGATATGGCCAGAATCAACCAGAAAAGGACGCCCGATGCCAGCATGATAACCGCTTTGAGAAAACTGCTTAGTTTGATTCTGCCTTCATCCATTGGCGATCCCATCCTTTTGGTGGTTCCGGTTGCGTTTTTTGACCTTTTTGACAATCAAAATCACGATGACGCTAGCCGCCAGGACTCCGCCACCGATAACCGCTCCAATCGCCAGGAAAAACCGTCGTTCGAAACTGCGGTAAGCCTGATCTCCGGCAGTGACGGTAGCTTCACTGAAAAATTCCCGCATCGAAATAATCCGGTCGCCCCGGTTCATCTCTTCGTAGAAATTGAACGTGGTCGCCTCGTCAAACTGGGACATATAATAAAATACACTTTCGCCGCTGACCAGATTGGTCACTGAAGAAATCATCGTATAGGTCGTCAAAGTGTGGATACTTACCGTTTCGATAATCCTGGAAAGATAACTGAGGGGCTCGCCGTTATAACGGGAGTCAAGTAACTGGGTCACGGTTTCATAACGGCCGTCATGAATGCCGCTATCGGGGTTGGCCCGGTTGAAGTTGGTCGAAATCAGATACTCCTGTCCGGGCTCTTTGATAGTAAAGCCCAAGCTGCCATTACCATCAGGTGAAATCACAACTGCGTTTCCGGACTTGTCGGCGATATGAATCTGGAAGCTCATCTCATCGCCAAAGTCGAACTGCCGGGCCAATTCAATCGCCTCACTGACAGTAGCGGTATCGTTGATCAGCATCGCAAAGAAATTGTCAGTCTCCAGATCATAAGTCATCTCTTGATCATAACTTAGTTTGGCTTTCGGGACACTGTTGACCGCCCAAGCCAGTCCAACACTATTGATGGCTGACTGGAAATTGACATTGCCGTCGATCAGATAGCCGATTCGCATGGCTCCGTAGCTGGTGGCGGTAGCTCTGGAAAAGCCTAAAAACAGTTCACTCTCATGCCAGTCTTCATTGCTGGCAAAATAAACCTGATCATTGTCTTGGACCGTGAAAATCGTGCATGAATCCTGGGGATTGTCTAACCGATTGAAAAGTCCGATTGCCATCAAGACAGCCAGCACCAAAGCAATAATAGAGATCTTTTTCATATGCCACCTCCTGAACCGGTCCTTGCCGGTTCCATTTTAAAACCAACCCCCGCTTGAAAATAAAGCAAGGTTTGCCAATCGAATAATTTACTAAATCTCAAACCTCTAGGTCTTGAGCTGAGCTCTGGTCAGTGGTCCCACGATTCCATCGGCGACCAGATTATGGCTGCTTTGGAATGATTTGACTGCTGCCAGGGTTTTTGGTCCGAATATGCCATCGGCATATAACGGCAGACCATAATAGGTCAACATCTGTTGGAGCTGTTTGACTGCGGTTCCAACTGATCCGTATTTAAGCAACGGCCAACTGTCGATGGTTGCATTGCTTACTGGAGCCGTGGTAGTCGGCGGCGGCATTGTGCTCGTTCCGGTTTTCAGTTGAGCTCTGGTCAGTGGTCCTACGATTCCATCGGCGACCAGATTATGGCTGCTTTGGAATGATTTGACTGCAGCCAGGGTTTTTGGTCCGAATACGCCATCGGCATATAACGGAAGGCCATAATAGGTCAGCATCTGTTGGAGCTGTTTGACTGCGGTTCCCACTGATCCGTATTTAAGCAGCGGCCAGCTGTCAATGGTTGCATCACTTACCGGAGCGGTTGATGGTTCCGGGTCAGTGTCATAAGTATGATTGATCAACTGCGTCAATGTCACAAACTGGTAGCCTCGCGCTTTGAGGGTAGTGATGATTTGTGGCAGTGCGTACTTGGTATTGTAAGCACCGGTACCGGTATGCATCAGTACAATGGCTCCCGGAACAGCATTATCAATAACTTTGTTTACGATAACTTCAGTCGAATTGCCTGACCAGTCGATGGTGTCGATGGTCCAATAGATGGTTTTGGTGTAACCGGCATCGCCCACTACCTGAAGTACATTGGAATCATAAGCCCCGTATGGCGGACGGAAATACGGTTTGGTTGTTTTGCCCGTCAGGTTCTTGATGATGTTTTCAGTTGTAGTCAGCTGATTTACCATCTCGGTTGCCGATATCTGGGTGAAATACGGATGCGAATAAGAGTGGTTTCCGATATCATGTCCGGCAGTGACGATTTTCTTGATCAAGTCAGGGTGACGTTCTGCCGCTCTACCGGTGATAAAAAATGACGCCTTGATATTATTGGCGGCCAGGATGTCAAGAATCGCCTGGTCATTGGCACCATCATCACCGTCATCAAAAGTGAGGGCAATTACTTTATCGGTAGTGGCCACCCGGGAAATCAATTGGCTCGTTGCCGCGTTGACTGTTGGGCTTAGCGAACCGATAATCATAAAACTAAAAATAAATGACGTTAATAACAATTTCAATCTGTTTGTTTTTTTCATATTATTCACCTCTTCATAACGTCATGAAACTTCAGACAAGATGATCTGGATAAGCGGGATATGATTATCGCGCCGCATTTATAAATGCAAAAGGAGCCCAACATTCGCTGGCCCCTCTTCTATCTTAATTATACTCCTTTTACCGGACATTAACACCTAATTAATTTACATTTTTCATATTATTTTACGTAAGCCTCAGTTATCTGATTTAAGGGTATTAGTGTAACTTGAATAAGCCCGCTTATCCCGGGAAGTCAGGTTGTAATCACGGTTGTTCTTTGCTATAATTTAAGTAACAAAAGTTGTTCAAATGATATAATATATTCACAGAATTACCAAAACCAATTTCGACCTCATAATATTTTCTTTCCTGTTTGATCCAAGTTACGCTGTTGTCTTTCAGGCAACTGCCGTGACTGGATTGTCTTTTGAGGAGGATGCGTATGAAATATCGAGTTTACCGCTTGGATGTCGACTTGAAAAAAGACCAGATGCGAATAGAACAGTTTCTTAATAACGTTGAAGGCGAAGTAGTCTCAATCATCCCTAATGTCAAACCGACATTTTTATGGATGGGAGCAACTGCCCGGGTAGATTTTCTTTTGATTGTAGTCAAGACCGGCGAATAGCCGGTTGGTTGAACGCCAATGATTCAAATCATTTGTTTGAAAAAGAAATAATTATTCAGGTTAATCTTGCATTTGAACCAACTTAAAAACACAACCGCTTTGAATCAATTTCAAAAATGGTTGTGTTTTTTCAATTTCATTATTCTCCGGTTTTACTTTGGACATATTCGCTACGAAGCAATCCGTAGACTGAAACATCACAGACTCCGGTGTTGTTTTTAGCTGCTGCTTTCAAAGTCCCCTCATAATTAAGACCGGATTTGGCCATAACCTTGCCGGAATTTGGATTTTTAATATCATGATGGGCACAAATACGGTTGACTTCCACCTGGTCAAACAGAAATTCAATTATCGCCACAAAGGCCTCGCTGGTGATTCCCTGATTCCAGTACTTCCTAGAAATACAGTATCCGATTTCTACCGCTCCAATATTTTGAGCAATAGCAGTGACCCCGATACTGCCGATGGCCTGATGATTATCCTTGATTTCAATGCACCATTGGTAGTTTTGAGAATCCCGGTTATTGCTTACCCACTGATCCAAAACCGCCTTGGTTTCCAGTTTGGACTGGTGGGTCGGCCAGGTCAGGTATCTGGTGACCTTGTCATCACTACACCAGTTGTCATACATGTCATCAAGATCGCTAGTTTGAAATTGGCGGAGAACCAGCCGCTTGGTCTCCAGTTTGATTGTTCCTAAATGATTCATTGTTGCTCCCCCTGTTAAATAGCTACCAACCACTCTAGTTGGTTTTTTGCCAACTGATAACCAGTGTGATCAGTCAGCCTCCTCTTCCATTGTTTCCAGCAAAAAACTGACTGGACGGAATCCGTCATTGCAGGAAATCATTGCCGATGCCGGATTTTTCATCCAGCCATCATAAAAATCCCGGGCGCCATGGGCCAATGCCATCACAAAGGGCGACATCGTCTCCCAGGCACTTTCACACATACCTTCAGGCTTTTGCCATCCGTTGGCGATGAAGACTTGGTCAAGCTGCATGCTGCAGGCATGAAGAATAGGATTTTCATATTGCTCGATCAAATCATCGTAGCGGGCCATTTTCATGACCGTAATTTTTACTTTTTTCATTTTGACTCCTAGTTGTTGTTGTTGTTGAATATTCTAAAACCAGACCCCGCCAAATTCATGCGGGGTCTGATGGATATCCTAAAAATAAACCCGATTTTTTATTCCAGCGGGAATTTGATTGGGCGTTTGAAACGGCTGCGACTTTGTTTAAGTTCCCACAGAAGCACCGCTATCATAACCACCACTACTAAAATCACAGTCCCATAGTAGAGCACCAGCGGATACGATGTAATCCCGATCAGATATGAAATGTAAAACTTTCTAATCAGAATCGCCAACTGGCTGGTCGATTCAAAACCGACAAAATGAATTCCCCAGACAAGGCCGCCTAAAATCAGATAAGTGAAATTGATCAACAATTTCTTCCCTTTCAAAGCCGTCAGGAAATAGAGATTCAGCCCGAAAAAAATGGTGATTGAAAAAAACTTCAGCAGCAAAACCATTACCGGAAAAAATGGTACCGGAATCATCGTTGACCAGATTTCATCAGAAATCACATAGAGCATGGTTGTATCCAAGGAACTGAGAATCTCATCGGTAAGCCGTGGCGCGATTGTGTTGGAAAATGCCATGGTTGAGATCAGACAAAGCACCAAAAAAAAGAACAGCAATCCCACTTGAATCTCTTTTATTTTTACAAGTTTATCTTCATCCATAATAATTCCCCTTATCTTGGAAAATAACTTTCTATCAACTTCGATCAAATATCAAGGAAATAGCAGCCCGACCCAACTGGATGACTTTCATTCCCTGGTGGTTGGCCTCTGATTGGTTGGACGATTTCAACGGATCCAAGTCCGGCAATTCCCACCAAATCGATTGCCCCTATATAAAAAATTGTATCATTATTTATTTATTGAGTCGACATTTTTAATAAAAAAGTAGCATAAGAAGCAACAAATATTCAAAATGCATCATTCAAACAAGGCGGCCAGTTTGGCTACCGCCGCTGCGATCCGCGCCCCGGGAATCGATGAATAGTTGATAATTAAAGTCGGACCATAGCGGTTGATGTTCTTTTCATCATAGTAATAGGTGTTAAGCAACGACAGTTTCAAACCGGCTTTTTCCGCCTTTTTTTCTAGTTGACATCTGGTCATTTTAGTTTCGATTTTAAGTAGAAAATGGAGTCCGGAATTGGCTTCCCGGATCTGCGACTTGGAACTTAGCGAACTATTGTCAATGGCCTCAATCCATTTGTCGCGCTGTTTTTTATAATGGCTGCGCATCCGGTTGATATGTTTTTCAAAATAACCTTCGTCGATGAATCGCGCCAGCGTCAGCTGTTCGAAATTGGATACCGTACAGCTGTAAAAATCCAGTTTTCGGTGATAAGCTTCCACCAGAGGTCTAGGCAAGATCAGATAACTGATCCTGATTGTCGAGGCCAGACTTTTGGTGAAGGTATTAAGATAGATGACCTTGTCGGATACATCGATGCTTTGGAGGCTTGGAATCGGCTTTCCGACCAGCCGGAACTCGGAATCATAGTCATCTTCAATGATATAGCGATCAGGACTGCCAGCCGCCCACCCCAACAGTTCATAGCGCCGGCTAATGGGAGTTGTGATTCCGGTGGGAAAATGATGCGATGGGGAGATATGGATGACATCACTGGCGCTCTCTTTCAACTTGTCAATGCTCAGACCTTGTTCGTCGATATCGAGGTAGCACCAGTTGACCTGGTGGCTCTCATATATTTTGGCAATTTTCTTGTATCCCGGATTTTCTACGGCATACACTTTATCCCGGCCCAGTAACTTGATCAAAATCCCATATAGATATTCGGTTCCCGCCCCAACCACCACCTGGCTGGGATGAACATTCATGCCCTGGAACTGACTGAGATAATCACAAATGGCCTGGCGCAGTTCAATCATCCCATTTCCTGGTGAGTTGGTCATCAGCCGCTTACTATCACTGGTGATCACTTCGCGTATCAGTTTGGTCCAGATGGAAAAAGGGAAGTTTTCCGGAATGTTTTCATTGGAGCTAAAATCCGCAAAATATTCTTTGGCCACAGCCGGGCTTTCGGGATACTGTTCTTGCGTGATTGGCACTACGATATTTTCAGGGGCGATTTTACTGACGAAAAAGCCCTTGCGGGGCAATGAATAGATCCAACCTTCCGCACTCAACTGACCATAGGCATTTTCCACCGTGATAGTCGAAACCCCCAGATGCTTGGCGAAGCTGCGTTTGGATGGTAACTTCTCATCTGGCTGGAGTTCGCCGGAAATGATATCTTCCTTGATGCACTTATATAAATGTTGATACAGGTTATCTGACCCTATATCGAGAAACGAATATGTCTTCATCTTGACCTCCTCTTTGCAAACTGACCATATAAATTAATTTTGATTTGGATATTTCAACAAGGTCAATCCTCAGTATAATGGAACCCATAAGCTTTGTAAAGAGAGGTAGATAAAATGAAAGAAAATCAATACAAATTAAACTGTGAATTAGCCCAAATGTTAAAAGGCGGCGTGATTATGGACGTAACCACCCCAGAACAGGCCCGAATTGCCGAACAGGCGGGAGCATGTGCCGTTATGGCGTTGGAAAGAATTCCAGCCGACATCCGGGCTGTCGGTGGAGTTTCTCGGATGAGCGATCCCAAAATGATCAAGGAAATCCAGGATGCCGTATCGATTCCAGTCATGGCCAAATGCCGAATCGGACACTTTGTCGAAGCCCAGATTCTTGAAGCCATCGATATCGATTATATCGATGAGAGTGAGGTACTCTCACCAGCTGATGATATCTATCATGTCGACAAAACCAAATTCAAGGTCCCATTTGTCTGCGGGGCGGGGGATCTTGGTGAAGCCCTGCGCCGAATCAATGAAGGAGCGGCAATGATCAGAACCAAGGGCGAACCCGGAACTGGAGATGTTGTTCAGGCTGTCCGTCATATGCGCAAGATGCAAAGTGCCATTCGCCGAATCAAATCAATGGATGAAGCGGAATTATACGATGAAGCCAAAAAATTGGCAGTACCCTACCAGCTGATCCGATTCGTTCACGAAAACGGTACTCTGCCCGTGGTCAACTTCGCAGCCGGCGGCGTGGCAACTCCTGGCGATGCCGCATTGATGATGCAACTGGGAGCTCAGGGAGTCTTTGTCGGTTCCGGTATCTTCAAATCAGGCAATCCCAAAAAAAGGGCTTTGGCCATCGTCAAAGCTGTGGCCAACTATCAGGATGCCAAAATGATTGGAGAACTTTCAAAGGACCTTGGTGAAGCAATGGTCGGAATCAATGAAGGTGAAATCAAAATCCTGATGGCCAATCGGGGAGTTTAGGATGAAAATCGGAGTACTTGCCCTGCAGGGGGCGTTTATCGAACATCAACGGATCCTGGAGAGTCTTGGCTGTCAATGCGTCCAATTGCGCCAGCAATCCGATCTTGACAGGAAACTAGATGGTATCGTCCTGCCCGGAGGTGAAAGCACGGTTCAGGGCAAACTGCTTGAAGAGCTTGGCATGAAAGAACAACTCCAGAAAATGATTGAGGACGGAGTGCCCGTCTTGGCTACCTGTGCCGGCTTGATTTTGCTGGTGCGGGAGACTGTCAATGACAGCCATCAGTATCTGGCGACCCTGCCCGTCACCGTCAAACGCGACGCCTATGGACGCCAAAGTTCCAGCTTTGCCACTACTGCTCCAATAACCGGAATCGGCGAGTTCGAATTGGTGTTCATCAGAGCCCCATATATTGAAACAGTGGATACCGGGGTTGAAATCCTGGCTGAAGTCGACAATAAGATTGTCGCAGTGAGATACCATAATCAGTTGGCGTTGGCCTTCCATCCGGAACTTACAGCCGACAAGCGAATCCATCAGGAGTTCATTGCGATGGTTAAAGCAGCGCAAAGCTAAAAAAAGAGCCTCAGGCTCTTTTTTGTATTATCTTCTATTTGGCGATTACTCATCAAGGGTGGCTAGTAATGAATCAAATTTTGATTTTCCCCGATAAATGCCATAACCGATAATCGAATCGATTCCAACCGTAAGCACTGCCAAAACTGCCAGAATCGTCAAGATTAGCTGATTGTTGCGGTTGATTAGCAGCAAACCCAGCAGGATGAACAGCACAATCAAAACATCGAGAAACCATTTTTTCAAGCGTTGAATCATGGTTTTATGATATCTGATCATTCTGATTGTATCCATGTCAGTGTGTAATTCTTGGGTTGTCATTAGTATTGCAGACCTGGATCAAAGAATCCAACCAAGACCCCGATAAAGGCGATGATAACCAGAATTCCCATCACTTTAGTCGGTGAGATTTTCTTTTTCGACATCAACCACCAGCAAAGTACTACGGTAAGAGCTGTCAGGAATTTTGGATAAACTGCATTCAATGAACCGTTAAGATCGACGATTACTTGACCGTTTGAGTCCAGCATTTTAGCTGCCGTAGTGACATTAATCCATGATGCTGCAACCGCCCCGATGACCATTGCACCGACAATTTGGATTGACTCACGGATTGCCTGAGCTTTTTCTCCGACCAGGATTTCAACCGCTTTTCCCCCGAGTTCATATCCTTTAAAATAGATAAAACGCATTCCCAGTACTGCAAACAGGTTCCATAAGACAATGTAGAACAGTGGTCCTACAATTGATCCGCCACTGGCAAGTCCCAAAGCAATCCCCAACAGGATTGGGATGACAGTTCCGACAATCAGGGAATCTCCGATTCCTGCCAGCGGTCCCATCAAACCAGCTCTTAAACCGTTGATTGTTTCATCATCAACATCTTCACCGTTGGCACGTGCTTCTTCCAACCCGGCAGTAACTCCGACTACAACCGATCCGATTTGCGGTTCGGTATTGAAGAAAGCTGTGTAAGTCTGCATTGAACGGGCCAGTTGTTCATCGTCACCTTTGTACAACTCTTCACAAATTGGCAGCATCGCTGAAAGATATCCGAATGTCTGCATATGTTCTTGTGAGAAACAAGTCAGGTTTCCATAGAACCATAACCAGAACGATTTATTAAGGGCTTTTTTACTTAACTTTTTTTCCATTTTTAAATATCCTCCTCTTCATCAAAATCTCCCGCTCCGGCTGGTGCCAGACCCTTGGACATTTTGACTGTTTTGATTTCATATTTGATGAAAGCAAACATTGCAGCGATAACAGTGGCTGAAACCAGGTTCAGTCCCATTGATGCAGCTAAAGTGAATCCGAAGAAAAATGGAATGAAATCTGTCGCTTTTAAGCAGATTTGTTTCAACAGGATGGCAACCCCGACTGCCGGAAGCAATGATCCGACTGTAAAGATTGTTTTCATTGCCAAACCATCCATTGGCAGATAATTTTTGATTGCTTCAACCGCCGGCGCTCCCAAATGACACATGATCAAAGCCGGTACGAATGAACAGATGATATGAGAAATCCAAGGATAAAGCATATTTACCCGATAAATCTCTTTGAAGTTTCCTTTTTGGATGGCATTCCATCCGATCCCTTGCCATACCAGGTTGATAGTGGCAGTAAGATAGAATAAAACTGTCCCGACAGTTCCTACCAACACCCCAAAACCGGTTGCTAGAGATACTCCATCGGCAGCTGCAGGATCAAGTCCATAGACTTTCAAGGCTACCATTGCCAAAGGAATCCCAATATATGAGATTGCCCGTACATCGGCACTGACAGTTCCCCCTGGAGTAACCAAAGCGATGTAAACCAACTGCATGGCCGCTCCGACCATAATTCCGGTTCTGATATCTCCCAAAATCAAACCGACAAACAAACCTGCCACCAACGGACGTCCCAGGGTGTAGTTACCAAAAGTGGTCCCCCCTAGCCCAGGCAAACTCGACAGACAGGCAAATAAACCTAAAAATGCTGCTTGTAACCAACTAATTTCCATAATTTCTCTCCTTTGTATTATTCAAAACCGAAGTTCTTGCGGAACTTGGTCCAGTTACCGATTGCCGCCTCTTTGATCAAGGCAAATTCGATATTGTATCCTTTTTGCATCATTGCTTCAAGCGCCTCAGCCTCTTCTTGAGTGATTGACTGATTGTTCCCCAGTTTGACTGCTCCTTCGCGGTCATTGCATGGTCCGACAATAACATCCTTGATTCCCGGTTCAAAGCCACGGTTGACCAGAATTTCGGCCATATCGACCGGATTTTTGGCAATCAGGAAGTACTGTGATTTGCTTTCAAGTACTTTGGGAGCTTTGGCGATAAACTCGTCAAGCGTCCAGACAAATGTTTTTTTATCACTTGCGGATTTGTATGCGGCTTTTAAAACCGAATTATTGGCTGCTTTGTCATTGACAGCAATTAAACCATCGCAAGGATATTCAAGTGACCAACGAGTCACAGTTTGACCGTGAATCATGCGGTCATCAATTCTGATAAATGATATTGACATATCCTCTCCTCCTTATATCTCTTCCAGTTCATCATCTGATGCAACTGTAAATTCCTTCAATGCTTCTTTACCCTCTGCCAATACCGCTCCCGGTAAAATTGACAGGTCCATGGTATCTTTCATCAAAAGACAAGTTAATGCCAACGGCAGGTTCATCCCTCCGATGACAACGCATTTTGACAACAATTCCAATTCTCCAGCAACATTCAAAGTTGTGGTCAGTGGCGAACCACCAATCAAATCACCCAGAATGATCAGTTCGTCATCACTGGTAAACTTCTTGAAAGTTGTATTGACTAATTCACTGAAATCCCCAACGGTGGTGCCATCAAGCAAGCCCAAGGCGATCAGATCTTCACGTTTTCCTGACAGCATTTCCAGGCTGTCTTTCAACCCCGCGGCGAATTTGCCGTGGGAAACCAAAACTACATATTTCATAAATTCCCTCCTTGCACCTTTATTCTAATACAAGCGCAAATCAATCATAATTGAAAAAAGTAACTGGTTACATTTACAATAATCACATGAAATTGTTACATTTATCATTTTAACCAAAAAAGACAAGATTCAGCCGTTGCTGTTTCTTGTCTGGGGAACTGTTATTTGTTTTTCGCAATCAAAAGTTGATTGATCTGGCGTTGGACATCCATCAAATAGAGATCAATATCTTCATCGGTGGTCAAGCCATCTACAAGCAGATTGCTGAGTTGATCTTTGATCAGATTGAAATCAATCATATTGACCGGATTAAATGCCTGGTCCATGGCAGTATCAATGACTTCAAAGTCAAAATCGGAATCAAGCGACTCTTCGTTTAAAAAAATATTCGTATCAACTGAACTGACAATGTTTTGAAGGGGGGAGATGCCTTGGGAATGTTGAAAATATTCCTGCTGAATGTCCGGATCATTCGAAAGCAGCTTAAGCAACCTGAACGCCGCGTATTTGTCCTTACACCGTGAGGAAATCCCCATCAACAGAGTATCAAGTTCTCCGGATTTGGCCGTATCGGTCGGCAAGTTGATGCAATCCCACTTGAAAGTCGAATATTTGGTGAGATTGTATGGCGAAAAGCGGTAAGTCCGAAATTGTGAGAACGGCAGTTTGGCAAAGACCACCCGACCCGAGTCAAAATCATCGAGCGTGACTTCGAAGCCCTGGTTGATCGCTATTAGTTTCTTGTAATATTCGATGGCATTTTTGGTGGCAGCCACATCAAGTGAAATCGAATCTGCTCCGTATGTTTCAAAATCATAAGTTGCCAAAACATCATCGAGCGTGTAGTTGCAAAAACCAAACTGATCGATCATCCCATCACCATTGGTATCCCGGGTAACCTTGGCGCAGATATCGTAGAAATCATCAAGATCAAGCTGGCCGTCAATGGTGATTCCTTCCTGCTCCAACAGGCTTTCATTGACAAAAAGCAAATCAAGATTGCAATCAACCGGCAAAGCATAAGTGATTCCGTTATTCTGACCGGCGGCAAGACTGGCCGGATAATAATAGTCAAAGTCAAAAGTGGCATCATTATTCATGAACGAATCCAACGGCGTCAGGAAATTGGTTCCAGACAGTATCGGGAAGTCATCATCAAGAATCAGATAGATATCCGGTTCATGACCAGCTACAATCATACTGTTGAGATAGTTTTCATAATCGTCTTTGAGGATTCCATTGATATACTCGACCTCGATATCATAGTTCTGGTTGTATTTGGCAATTACATCATCAACAACATCATAGAGATCGGAATTGATATTGGACCAGGGACTGCCGGCAAAAAGACCGATTGTCAGTTTGTCATGACTGCTGACAACCTGGAAATAATAGGTTCCTAAAGCCAGAATGGCCGCAATCCCGACCAAAAGCGGCTTGTGTTTATTCACTGGTCAAATCCTCATTGATCAGATTCGACTGGACCGCCCAGATTGCTACCTGGGTGCGATCACGCAATTGGAGTTTATTGAGAATCACTGAGATGTAATTTCTTACTGTCCCCTGGGAGAAGTACAGTTTGTCGGCTATTTCCTTGTTCGAGAGCCCGAATCCAATCTGCTGCGCTACCAGTTTTTCCTTGATGGTCAACGTGCCCACCAGTTTCTGGTCTACTTCGATATTAGTGTTTTGATTGCTTTGGTTGGAAAAGGACTGCAGGATCCTCATTGCGATATCAGGATTGATCATCGCTCCCCCATCGGCAACTTCCACAATCGACTCATACAGCTTGTCCATCGATATCCCTTTGAGAAGATAGCCGCAAGCTCCGTTTTTAAGGGCGCTGAAGACATATTCATCATCGTCAAAAGTGGTCAGGATGATGATCCGGGTGTCGGGATAGGCATCTTTGACTTCCTTGGTCGCCAGAACCCCGTCCATTTCAGGCATCCGGATATCCATCAGAATTACATCGGCGGGATTGATTTTCATCAGATCAAGAACTTCACGGCCATTGCAGGCGGTGGAAACTATCTGGATGTCATCATGGGTTGACAGGACAATCCGCAGGGATTCCCTGATCAGTTCCTGATCATCAGCTATCATTACTTTTATCATTGATTTTCTCCTTTGGCAGTTTCATTTTTATTGTCAGCGTGAAACCATTTTGATGTTCGATGAAGATTTCCCCATTGAGAGAATGGATCCGCTCCTTCATCTGTTTGAGGCCATAGCCATCAACCACCTTGCCGCAACCGACGCCGTTGTCTTTGATGACAATGACAATCGAATCATAGATCCAACTGATCGATATCTTGATCAGGCTTGCATTGCCGTGGCGTTTGGCGTTGGTGATTGCTTCCTGGATGGTCCGAAAAATGGCATCTTCGCGCAAGTTGTCCAGATCAATATCCGGCAGGTTGTAATCAAGAATGATTTCGATATTGGATACTTCCTTGAAATTGTCGACTACCTTGACCAGGGCTTCATGCAATGTGCTTTCCTTGAGGGCATCAGGACGCAATTTTTCAAGGGAATTGCGGACATCGCCAATCCCGGTTCGAACGACTTTCGACAAGACATTGAGTTGTTTTTTGGTCACTTCCACATCGATATCAATCAGAGTGATGCAGGCATCAATTCCGGCCGCAATCCCGGTTAAAGCGTGACCCAAAGTGTCATGCAACTCCCGAGCCAACCGTTTACGTTCGTTGTTTTCTCCGATTTTTTCGGTGATATGGGCATACTCCTCCAATTTGACATTGACATTGCTGAGCATCTCCAACTCGTTGGTAATCCGTTCATTTTCAATGATCTGATGTGAGATGAAAATAATCAGATAGATGATGAACAGCAAAAAATTGGTTGCATCGAAAATGCTCATGATGAAGTTGATCGTATTAGCCCCGTTATCGGGTGAAAATTCGATGTAATTGGCAAATGAGGGAATGTCAATCAAAGCGGAAATGACATTGTACCGGGTCAAAGTTGCAATGATGAACATGATTCCCAAGACCCAGGGAATATTATGATTCTTTTCAATCTTGACAATGAAATCAATGAAGATCACCAGAATCAGACCGGTATAACCAAAGTAAACGTAATAGGCGATAATGAAATAAATGACCAGCTCGACTAGAATGATCATAATCGAACGTGACAGCGACATCCGGCTGTTCTCGAAATAGAGAATGATCACACAAAGACATAAATAGGCAATCGTGGTAGCAAAATAGACAATCTCCGGACGATGAGGCAGATACTTGATGCTGGTCAAAAAGACAGTCGCCAGAGAATTGCTGACCACGTAATTGGTGGTTGAAAGAATCACCCAACCCATGTAGGTTATCACGATGAAATTGAGGCATAGCATGATGTATTTGATGTATTTGAGATTAAGATAGTTGACGATTTTCATTACTGCCACCCCAGAATATTATAATCTTTGACGTTTTCCTTGGTAATCAGACTTACATCCATCTTGACAATCTTGGGCACGTCTTGTTCAAAAATTAGTTTATAGCCGGATTCAATGGCACCCTGACCCAATTGAATCGGTGACTGTCCGGCCGTAGCCTGGATATTTTTATTGCTGATCAGCAATTTCTTGATTTCGGGAGAACCATCCACGCCATACACCTTGATGTCCAGATTTTCACTATTGATTGCCGCCAAAGCGCCCAGAGCACTGGTATCGTTCAAGGCCATCAAAGCATCGATATCTTGATTTTGGTCCAGATATTCTTTGACTAGATGATAAGAGATATCAGTTTGGCCTAGACAGTTGATTGAATTGATGATTTGGTAGTTGGCATCATTTTCAAGATAATCGACAAATCCTTGAATCCGTTGATTGGCCGAGATAACCTCGTCATGATCGAGAATCAGGATATTGGCCTGGCTAAGCTGAGTCTCCATATATTGGGCACAAAGTCTTCCGGCATTGTAATTGTCGGAGATAACAGCGACGTTGTAAAGATTTTCATCATCCACTGTTGAATCCACCAGGACCACCGGGATTCCGGCCTCCTTGGCCTTAGCCAGAGCCGGTTCAAGCAGCGTGGCATTGACAGGATTTATTATCAGCAAGTCAACATCCAAAGAAATCAGATAGTTGATTTCCTCGATTTGACGAGTTGCATCCAGACAGCCATCAAGGCTGATGATATGATCACCCCGGGATTCTACTTCCTTGGTAATTTCATTGTCGATCACCTGGAAAAAAGTCTTGTCGAGTTCCATATATGTAGCTCCAATCAAGAAGCGGCGGTCGATGATTCTCGAATAGTCGGTATATGACATAAAAATACATCCCGAAAAAGTCAGACTCACCAAAACCATCAGTTTAATCAACGCTTGCATAATAACCCTCCCACACATATATTCCATTATATATGACATTTATAATGGCAACAATTGATAAATGTCACTTTTTTATAATCGGGTATTTGATAAAATATGACCAAAGGAGATGATTTTATGGATTACAACTTGATATTCTGCGACTTAGACGGGACCCTTCTCGATTCAAATCATCAAATCAGCCCCGAAAACATCCAAGCCATCAGAGACACAACACTCCCTTTTATCATTGTTTCGGCCCGGATGCCTCGGGGAATCACCGGCTATATGGATCAACTCGGCATCAAAACTCCGGTTTGCGCCTATAACGGCAGTTATATCTTCAAGAATGGTGAACTAATCAACAACAAAACTATTCCGCCAAACACCGTTCGAAGCATCATCGATTCAATCCAGAGACCAGGAGTTCATATTTCGATTTATCAAAAGGACAACTGGTATATCAATTCCCATGACTACTACAGTCTTGAGGAACAGCGAATCACAGGTATCAAGCCAATCAAAGTGGATTTTAATGACATTGATTTGTCAAACGTCAACAAAATCCTGGTGATATCATCTCTTTTTATTGATTTATCTCAGTTTGAGACTGTGGTTTCGATCGCCAAATCCAAGCCCCAGTACACGGAAATAACGCCAATAGACTGCTCTAAAGCCGATGCGGTCAACTTGATCTGCCAATACTATGGACTGACACCCGAAACGGCTGTTGCCATTGGCGACAATTACAATGATATCCCGATGATCGAACTGGTCAAATCCGGAATCCTCTTGGCCAACTGTCCTAATGAATTGAAAAATTCCTATCATGTCAGCAAATATACCAATGATCAGAATGGAGTTGGGATGGTAATCAAGAAGTTGTTAAACAATTAAATACTTGCTCCCCGATATATCACGCTCGCATCCAAATCGTCCAATATCGGGGAGTCATTTTTTGCCAAAATTCGCTTAAAGCGCAATTCCCGGAAATATTTTTCAAGATGATTTATCAAATTATCCCGCTATCAGTGAATAAAACTGATTTCCGGATTTTTACAGTGTAAAAAAGTTCGCCAAACTGATTTTTTTTGTTGAAAATCATCGCGGATTTATTTATAATGGTATCATGCCGTTGTAGCTCAGCTGGTAGAGCAGGCCCATGGTAAGGGTCAGGTCGCAAGTTCAAATCTTGTCATCGGCACCATAATTTTTCAACTCAAAAGTCCCCTTGCCGGGACTTTTTTATATTGTCTTTGTACCGGGGATTTGATTTGGTGATTTTGGTTGACAATTCTTCTCAACCATTTTCCAAACCCCGCCATTACATAGCAATAACACCGAAAATAATAATCATGAACCAGTTTTATAATGACAATTGATTTGCTAAAATTGATGTTTTTATTTTTATCACAGCCACTTAACCCCGACAAATACGAAGAAGAAATTGCAAAAATATCCCTGGCAGATATATCAAACAGGCATCTAGCGCTCTATTTTCTGCCATTAACTGGAAATATATCAGCAATTATTAAAAATAATTCGAATATATCTTGCAAAATAGCATTTTATATGTTCTAATAATATTAATAACCAGCAATAATATTCAATAACGATGGTCACCCACTTTTTTGTCTATTCTAGCACATTAAAGTCTGGTGCCATCGTTTTTTTATAAATCGCTTTTTATTAGAAAATAGGAGGTACATCATACAATGAGTACAGGAACAGTAAAATGGTTTAACGAAGAAAAAGGTTTTGGATTTATTACAAGTGACGAAAGCAACAAAGATATTTTCGTACATTTCTCAGGAATCGCTTCAAGCGGATTCAAAAAACTTAACGAAGGTGCTAAAGTAGAATTCGATACAGTTGAAACTGATCGTGGCGAAAACGCAATCAACGTTAAAGAAATTTAGTCTTGCAGGATTCTAACTTCCGCTAGGTAAGTCGGGATCAAATCAATTCTAAAAAATAATAGGAGGTATTCAGATAATGAATACAGGAACAGTTAAGTGGTTCGACAAAGAAAAAGGCTATGGATTTATTACTAAAGACGCCGACAAGCAAGATGTATTTGTTCACTTCTCAGCAATCCAAACTGAAGGATTCAAAGCTTTAAGAGATGGTGACAAAGTGCAATTTGACATTTTGGATGATAACGGTCGCGGAGAAAAAGCCGCAAACGTTACAGTAATCTAATTTAATAATTATGTAACTTTTCAAACTGAAGAATAAAGATTCTTCAGTTTTTTTATGCCCAAGGGTCCGAGCGTGCAAATCTGACAGATTGTAATATTCAAATATTTTTGAGCCCCACCATCTTTATTTTCAAGGACCGAATTTAAAAAACGCCACAAATAATTGGAGCGTTTCAGATATGAACCGGCAAGATCGCCAGCTGTCTTTTCTTAGGAGTGAATCTCTTGATAATTTTGACTAATAAAGTCAAATAATAAAAACTTATCACCAGTCTTCCATGTAAAACAGGACTTCATTATTTGTATAACTGATCGCGCTTAATGAAAATCTGGCGTGATTAGTATAACCGCCATTAACTGGTTCGCTAAAAAACAAATAGATGACCAAATCAGCTGGAACTTGATTTTTTTCCATTAACCAGCGAAAATCCAGAGTATCCAAACCGTTGTTCTGGAATTCCGGGTCAGCCACGGTTCCCGACCATATTACAGCATTTGAAAATTTATCGGTTAATTCCATTAAATTGTCATGATCGGTTTGATAATCCAGGATCAATTCTTCATCAGCCTGCATAAAAGCCGCATTATACCTGAAATTGATTAGCTTGTAGGATTCGGGCATCTGATTGGGAAAATTTCTTACCAATTCATTATCAGGGTATCCGACCGTTTTCAAGACTCTTTCATATTTTGAGACATCACTTACAGAAGTTGTGGCTTCATCAAAAGCGATCGCCATCAAGTTCAAAGGCATAGCGATCATCGAGAAGATAAATACAATCACGGCAAAAACATTTGCGACAGTTTTTCCGATTATTTTCTTGTTTTCCAGGATTGTTATCCCCAAAAACGCTCCAAAAGGAATGGCAAAAATCAAACCTTGAATGTAATCAGGATCAAATGATGTATAGACATAAAATCCAAATACCAGTACAAAACAGATAAACGATATCACTGTCAAAATGACCAGTAGTGATGTTGTTTTTTTATTTTTCATTTTCATTTTCCTCCATCTTTTTACAATTGGCCGTCTCTATCCTAATATGCAAAACCGGATTTAGTGGTTGAATTGGATGGTACTGAATTTATCAATAATCTTCCATATACAATAGGATTTCCAAGTTCTTTCGGTCTATGGCGGCCATCGATATCTTCGCATAGCTCCAGGTGTCATCCGTTGGTTGGCACTCAAAGAAATAAACCCGCATATCAGCGTTCAATATTCCTGAAAATTTTGACCATCGGATACCCCCATTGTAATTATCTTCGATCCGGTCCGTTTCCTGATAAACGCCTCGCCAGATTGCCGCGTCATCGAAGGTCTCTTCATATTCCTGGAGATCAGATTCACTGGCTTTAAAATCCAATAAAAGAGTCTCACCTTCCATCAAAGATCTGGGATCGTAACTGAAACTCTCAACCTGATGGCTTTTTGCTATTTCGTCAGGAAATAATTCAACCAGTTTATTGTCCGGATAATCGACAACTTCCAAAACCCGGTCATATAGATTGATATCTGTAATAGTTGCATCGTTCGAAGCAACCATATCAAGCATCTGCAGTGGCATTACTATCCAAGCAATCAAGGAAAAAGCCAGGGATACCAAAATAGTGATGAACTTATTAATTCTCTTTTTAGATGCCAATACGGCAAAAAAGAGATAAATCGTATAAGGAATCAGATAAACCAGTCCCTGAAAATAGTCGGGTTGAATTGCGGGAATGACACACATCACAAACATCATCAAATATAAGAGCCCTGCAAGAAACAAAATGAATGCCGGAATCAATGTACCTCTGACTTTTTCCAATCTCCGCTCCCCCTTGCGATAATTAAATAATATTCCATTTAATCTTAACATAGTTAATTATTTGAGTATACATTTATAAATTATAGCGGTTCAAGGGTCAATATTACAGATTATTGATTCAAACAATTAGACAACCCAACTAAAAGCAATCTTGACTGATTGGAAAGAAAATAGCTAAAAACTGACCTCGACCATTTGTTTTTTCAAATAATCGGGATCAGTTCAATATTGTGATGCATTTAATTATAAAACCAATAATGCCATACTTTCTTTGAAGTTTTTAGAAAGCAATCCAACCGCCATCAACAGGAATGACCGCTCCGTTGATGTAACTGGATTCATCGCTAGCCAGGAACAATGCTACTTTAGCGATGTCGGAAGGTTCTCCTGGAGGAGGGGCCAAATTCAACACTCCTTGAATCTTATTATATCCTTCCATGTTTGGAGTCCCCATTGCCGCCCCAATTTCGGTGTTTTGGATGCCACCAGGGGCAATCATGTTGCAGCGAATGCCTTCTTTTTGATACATAAAGGAAGTGTTCTTACCCAGGGCATTCAAGGCCGCTTTGGAAGCACAGTAGAGCGGTCCGGCTGCCTGGTGCATCGATCCGATTGAGGAAATGTTGATGATATTCCCTCCCTTACCTTGATTCAAAAATACCTGACAAGCCTTGCGCATGGTTGCCATCGGTCCGTAGACGTTGACAGCCATAACATGCTCAAACTTCTCATCAGAAACATCAGCCATTGGTGCCATGTCATCCATAACCCCGGCATTGTTAACCAGCAAATCAAGTTTGCCAAAATTATCAACTGCCGCATCAATCATACCTTCAGCTTCTTCTCGCTTGGAAACATCGCCACTAAAAGCAACAACCTTTCCCGGTTCATCTTTAAGCGAAGCAACCAACGCATCCAGTCGCTCTTTACGCCTAGCTGTCGCTACCACACTGGCTCCATGGTGCACAAAAAGTCGCACAATTTCTTCACCCATACCTGCTGAGGCTCCGGTGACAACTACTACTTTTCCTGTTAAATCGTACATATTATGACCTCCTTATCTAATTGTCATAACTGATGAATAATATATAATTTATCTTCATAAATATTCTATCACATATCAAATTATCTCTCAATAAAATAGGAAAGGGCTTACACCTAGATAACAACAAAAGACAAACCTGTTTTGCATCGGTTTGTCCTCAACATTCAATTACGTAACGTTGGATAATGATATTAGAGCGTTTAGATAACAACTTGATTACGGCCCGATTCCTTAGCTTGATACAACTTATAATCAGCAATATTGAGCAGTTGCATGCTGTCTTCAAGACGATGCTCCTGACAGACGCCAATACCGATACTTACCGTTACTTTCAAGTGATGGTTGTTATGAAGGATTTCAAGTTCTTCAATTCCAGCCCGGATCCGCTCGGCTACGATCAGCAGGTCCTTACGGGTTGAATCCATCACGACAATGACAAATTCTTCTCCGCCATATCGCATGAAGATATCTCCGGCGCGAAGCAGTGACGAGACAACCTTGGTCACTTCAATCAGGACCTTGTCTCCAATTAGATGACCATAGGTATCGTTGACTTTTTTGAAATGGTCGATATCGAACATCAGTACTCCCAGCGGCTCGTTGGTTCTTTTGGTGCGGATATACTCATCATGGAATCTTTCCAAGCCAGAACGGCGGTTATAGATTCCGGTCAGGGGATCTTTCGAAGCCAGTTTTTGCAACTGTTCATGGGCAATGGCGTTTTTAAAAGCCAAGGCCAGACCTTGGCCAAACAGATGGATGTTGCTGGTGTTTTCATTATCGTATTCACTCACTCCAGCTAGAACAATCGCTCCCAGGACTTCATCCTTGTAAATGATCGGTTCGAACAGAACGTACTTGGGTCTAAAATCGACCAAAGCGCCATTGAGGACGATGTCTTCAGGGAGTTTTAACACTTCACTGCGTTTTTCCTTCATGACGTTCCAGAACAGGTCACTTGCAAGCAAAGTTTCCGGGGTCTTGATACCATGAGAACTGGCAACTTCCATATTGCCTTCCCGCACCAATACGATTGCTCCGCCAAAAGCATCAAATATATTCAGCAGTTTCAACAAAGCTTCTTCAGCCAGTTGATCAAGATTGAGAATGCTTGAAAGCATTTCAGTATAGTTCTTGACATTCTTTTCGGTTTGAAATGCATAGGCCAGGGTTTTTACCAGGGCATTGAAGGAGTGGGCGCTTTGGCCGATGGCATCATCACTCTCCACCTCGATATAGCAACTATCTTCCATGCAATCATCACCGCTAATATTATCAACTTTCTCCATGATTCTATTTTCAACATGCTTCATATGGCGGGAAAGTTGCTTCATTTTGTTTTCAACCACGGTCTTGGCCAGCATGATATTGAACAATCCTACCACGATTCCCGCCAGGATGCAGAGAATGAAAAAACTCGGTTTGATAATATCACCTTCCGGAGCTTGAGTAACTGAAATGACAAAAATCGGGAAAATCAGTCCGATTATCATTCCAAATCCAATCATCCAGAACGCGAGATCCTTAAATACATTTTTTTTATTCATATTATTCCCCTTCAGATAATAAATTATTTGATCAACTTGACGGTAAAACCAGTAAACTCACTAGTCAAATCCAATCTAACTCATAATATCATATAAGTCTAAAGCTATAAATATTCATCATGAATTTTAATTATTTCTTTAGAAAAAGCGAGTTTTCAATCAACTCCAAAATCACCGGTTTTGCCAATAATAAAATCCGATATGGATATATCGGACTGCAGCTGCTTAAAATATTAATATTCAAATATAAAATCATTCAAAGAGCACTTTTTGACTGACCGGGTCAAACTCGAAAGAACCGAGCATGTCCCCCTCACCAGCGATGCCATACCGTATATTTCCACCCATTTATCATTGCTCAACCGAATCGGGAAGAAAAAATCAAATCCATCAATATCCGGATCAGTCATATAAAGACTTTCAACCTGTTCTACCCGGTTATTATTAAGGCAGCTATAAAACAAAAGATTGTCTTCATAACTTTCAAGAAAATCTGCAAGATGGTTTTGAGTGAAGTATCTCTCAAGAGTGTCTTCCATTTCAATTAGATAACTTTGACAAAGAGTCTTAACTTCGTTGTTATCAACGAGGCCTACCCCTTTCAAAACCGTTACTATCGCCATAATCATCCACAGTTTAAACTGGAAGTCCAAAGACATATTCCAGGACATTTTCCAATGAGCTTTATCACTCTACTGCCAACTTTGAGCACCTCGCGATAGCATAAGGCAAGGTTATTGTTCCAAGCAGTTTAGTCATTCCTGGCAAAGGTTTTTTCATTAAATCAACCTCGTCTCCAAATCTCAAATTGTGATTTTTACCACCATCAAGATGTCGCAAATTTATTAACTACCCATAAAGGCGCTAAAATTGGCCATAAAACCGATAATCGCCAGAGCGATAACCGTGAAATAATAGTGCCAGGACAGATGGTGATTTTTGAAAAATCGAGTCAGACCGATACTGCCAAATATCAACAAGACGAAATTGAAACCATAAAAGGCCATACTGTTATTCAGGGCATCGTGATCAGCCAGCCACATGATGGTAAAAAACAGATATGATATGACAAATGCCAGAGCGACAGCTTTCAGGATATCGTTTATCTTGGAAAGAAACGCAAACCAGAAAAGGGCCCCGACCACAGTTAAGTCGATAAAGATGAAAATGATGAACTCCAACAGTGTCGGAGTCTGCCACGTTTCATGCAAGAAAAAATCATAAACGTTGTAAGTCAGTCCCCCGGCAAAGATCAAATACATCGCCACCACCAGTGAAGCGACCAGACCACCCAAAACCAGAAATAATTCAAATACCGTCATCATTCTACTTTTCACTTGAATTCACCTTAACTTTCTTTATATGCTTTCCAGCTATTAGTCAACTTTTTTGATTGGATGGCGTAAAACAGTTTTAAGTTTTTCCGGGGCGACCCGACGGGGATCACTCAGATAGATTTCATGGTGGCGTCTTTCGTTATTTATATCTAGCGAATAGCCCTGAGCTTTAGCAAATTCATCCATCAGTTCGACCGTTACCGGTTCATCATCATAAGAGCCAATATGCATGCACTGGACGCACATCCCTTCTTCATAACTCCAATACTCAACCTTGGAAAAATCCATTTTCTTTTTAGCAGTTGCTTCAGCTACCGCCCATTCGAAATCCTCCTTGGTGACAAAATCCGGCAACCTGATAACTGAAATGAATTTTAACTTGTCCTTGCGACTGTAGTCCATACCGTCCACCCCTTCCTGCCACCAGAACCCTTCGAGTGGGGGAACGACAAAATCAAAATAGCCATCAATGCGATGATCGCCCTTCTTGGACATCTTGATAGTGTAGGCAATCCCGTACAGGAGCGGAATTGATTCCTGATATTCACTTCCTTCTTCATTGGGATCCCCTTGGCCATAGACAGCGAGGTAATTCATCGGGGGAATTTCGACAAGAGTCGGCTTCTTTTTGGGAAGGTAATACTCCTTATATTCTTTTTTATAATCAAACGCCATAATGGGTCCTCCTTTTAATCTGGGTCTCGGTATAACGCACCAGTTTGGATCATTTCTAACTTTATCGATTTACAATGTGACCGATTCCCTAAATCCCAAAATCATTGCTACTTGAAAAACAGTGATACTAACTACCATAATTATAACTCTTTTATCCCTTTGATTCCAGGATAGCCCAAGACAATGACCGCGAAATTCCGTTTTTTATTATCATAAATTCCCTCAAGGCTGTCTTAAGACCAAATTTTACCAATTCGAGTAAGTAAACATTGACAAAACAAACTGGGCATGATATTTTGTTCACTATAGAAAACTTAATCTACTATAAAAAAGGAGGGCCCATGATTTCCGCCAATGAAATTATCAGTATCAATCTTAAAAGAATTCGCCAGGAACGTAATATGACTTTGGAAGATTTAGCCGAACTCAGCGGGGTTTCCAAGAGTATGCTTAGCGAAATCGAGCGCTGTTCAAAAAGCCCGACCATTTCGGTTTTGGAAAAAATCTGTAACGGGATCAACATTCCGCTGGCACAACTTACTTATTTCAAAACTCCGGAAGTATCGGTAACCCGAAATGACACCGTCAAACATTTCTCCACCTGGAAAGGTTTCGAGATGTTTGTCATGTTCGAATTCGATCCGGACAAGAAATTTGAAATTTTCCGTCACGTAATCGCACCAAATTCATCACGTTCTTCCGAATTCCATGAAGCGGGAATCCGAGAATATCTCATCTGCACCAAGGGAGTTTTCAGTGTCGAGATTGGCGATAAACACTACGATTTGCAAGAAGGAGAAGCGATTCAATTTCTCGCCAACTGCAATCACCGCTATTTCAACGCCACCGACGAGGAAGTAAATATTGTAATGATTCTGTACCATGAATAAAAAAAGGGGGATTTGGTTATGAATAGTTATATCAAAAGGATAATTAGATTGGTTTTTGGGTTGTTTTTGTTTGCATTAGGATCTTTTTTAACCATCCAGGCCAATATCGGTCTAGCTCCTTGGGAAGCTTTTAGTATGGGGGGCTCGTTTTTGACCGGTCTTTCATATGGAGATGTTGTCATAATAACCGGACTGATCATTATTGTGGTGGACTTCCTGTTGAACGAAAAAATTGGAATCGGAACAATTCTCAATGCGATTTTAATTGGGAAATTCTTCGATTTTATTGTGTATCTTGACCTTATTCCCAAGATGCCTAATCTGGGATCGGGGATCCTGATGCTGCTTTTGGGGCAATTTATTGTTTGTATCGGCAGTTTTTTCTATATGGGAGCAGCTTTGGGCTGCGGTCCCCGCGATTCCTTGATGGTTGCACTGGGAAAAAGATTCTCCAAAGTTCCAATCGGATTGATCCGCGGTCTGATTGAAGGAACAGTTCTGGTAATTGGGTGGATTCTGGGAGCCAAAGTCGGAATCGGTACCGCAATTTACGTGATTGGAATCGGATTCGTGCTGCAGTTCACTTTCAAACTGCTCAAATTTGATGTCAAGGAAGTTGAACATGAAAGTATTGCTGACGTTGTCAAGGTCAGTGTCTCCAAAGCATAATATCTGGTGAAACATCGAACCTGAAAAAAGACTGTAATGAGTTCTCCTCGTTACAGTCTTTTTTTCAGGTTCGAATTAATCTTTATTCAGTTTGATTGGCTAATAACACTCAAACTGATTGCACCCGATTATTATAGTCAGGTAAAAAGATTAATGGGAATTTGATTATTCTTGCCCATAGCATTCATGTATTCCCGTATTTTTCTAGAAGCGAAAAATCCATAGATCATCACGGCTCCAATCAGGATCAGGTCCATAATCATGGGAATCTCGTAGATTCTAAAAAGCACTGCAGCGATAATAAATCCTGCAAACGGCAAATGCACCAGAGCCAGCTTTTTTTTCATTCCAGTTCCTCTTGAGATCAAAAAATGATAATAGATTTAATATACATTCAACAAAATTATCTTAACATATCCTCCGATATTCGGCAATATGTAACTCTTTGTTTTTATCTTTTGCGATGAATCAACACGGCAGCCAAACTTAGGACAATTCCGATTGATCCTCCAATCGCCAGTCCCATATATGCAGCAGCCATATAACCGGTTCCACCCAGGATTTCAACGTCACCAAAGTACTTGCCAAAGAAATTGGCAGCTACTACAACTCCGGTTACCGCTCCGACCCCAAAGATCAGGCCAGTCCGCATTAAGTGTTTTTTAGTAGAATTCATATTCCCACCTTACTTTCCCAATAATTTAATTCGATTATTCTGCTTCAGCCCATCTGCCAATTACCTGGGTATTCGATACATCTACCATCTTCAAATTTTGATTCCCTTCAAAACAGTCGATGTCCCCCGTTACATCACAATTATTCAAGTCAAGATCGGTTAGATTTTCCAAAGAAGCCAAATGGATTATATCGCCCTTGACCCGGGTATGGCTAAGATTAAGATATTCCAGTTTTGAATCGGGAAAATATTCAAAAACTCCGATATCACCTTCAACTAGCGTTCCCGTTAAATCAATCACCTCGAGAGCAGGACAACTGATTAGCACTTCAATATCGCCGGATACGTTGGTTTCAGGCATAATTAGCATTGTTAACCTGCTAAGCATATCCAGATCATTGATATTTCCACTTATTTTACGGCCAAATAATTGTATCTTTTCAAGATTTACAAACCAGTGCAGATCGGACAAAGCAGTAATTTCATCGCTCAGGCTGGAACTTTCGATGATAAGATCAGTTCGATAGCCGATATCGCGCCACCGTATCTCCTCTTGATCCAGCTCATAATATTCCCGGATGGCCGTTTCCAAAGCCGGACTATTGAAAATGATGGCCTGATCCGGATTTTCCAGAGTAATCATCCGGATTCGATCGATTCTCGAAACTCCAAAACCGATGACAATGCCAAAAGCGATAACTGCCAAGATAATTTTATTGTATTTCCCTTTTTGGGCTTTTTTTAGATAATCGCCCCGATTGCCTCTTTTAAGATTATCTGAATAGAGGCCCAGAGATACTCCGATTGAAGATCCAATTGCGGTTGTCAATAAGACAAAGTAAAAACCGCTGTTGTGGTGGAACAGCGACATCGCCCCGCCAAACAAAAGTCCAAAAGTAAAATATATCAGGGTGAAAAACGGCCACGCCTTGCGGCCATAGAGGAAAATCCCGATGAAATTGCCCCCGGCTACCAGCATTGCCACCATACTGATAATTGTTGCATAATCCGTCATGTAAATACCCAGAAATCCCCCCAGAGGACTGTCGGCCCCTAAAAATAGAAATGCGATCAGAAAAACGACATAGAAGATAAAACCGCTAATCAAAAAACGGCCCAGATTCTTTCTGGTAATAAATCCCAAGAGCATCAGCATTATCGTAATCATAAATGGAATCAGAAATAGTGAAAATGGCAAATTCATTCCCATTCGGGGATAAAGATCACCTAACAACCCTGCTATTAGTCCATAGCCAAAGAAACCCAGGGTACCAAGCGCAGCACAAATCAAAGGAAAATGCTTCTTATTTTGTAATTTTCCATTCATTATAGTTCTCCTTTAGTATATATTTTTTAACATCTAGCCCAACTGGATTTATCTATGAGACTGCTCGATGCAAATGGCGGTCATTTACCACCGCCAGCAAAAGCAGCCAGCCTAACATATAACTAATCCAGAGGGCATTTTGATGCCAGAGAATGAACTGTTGAAAATCTGGATGAAACATCGAATAGGCAACCAGGATGTCGGAACCATAGAGAATTATCGCCGCCAGAGCCATAAAAAATGCACTTCGGCGATTGATTCTGCCCCGGTAAATTGCCCCGATCATAGTAACCGCGGTTAGACAAAGAATAACTCCCAAAGCGATCGCTTCAATCAACAAGATCCCGGAAACGTAACTTCTTAGCGACCTTAACACCAATGCGAATCCGATGATAAATGGAATTGCTACAATCAAATCAAGTTTGTTGAAGTGGTAATTTTGGGCAAAGGCGATAATTAAAAGTAGATATGCGCCGATAAAACCGGCGATTCCCACGATATCAAACAGGGCAGAACTTAGATTGAAGATTTCCATCTTGATAAAGACAAAGAAGAAATCCGAAACCAAGGTCAGACCAAAAGCCCAGCCAAGCAGCTTCTGTTCTAAAAAAACTTCGGGGCGAATAACACAGCCAGAAAAAGGAGCAACCGACTGGAGAAAATCACCATTTTGGCAACATCACTGCGACCAATGGTCATATTGATAACTACCAGTAGAACTGTCAAAATAATGACAAACCGATAAAGAATTCGAGTTTTCGATAACATATGGTCTCCTTTCAAGCTATCCCAATTCGCTGACTTCAGATCATACCTGAATTGAGGTGAACTTATTCACATTCTATGCACATTTGCCATTTATGATTGAATTCAGGACTTTTTTATTTTTTCAGTTGAATACTTATCGGAATTATAAAGAACTCTTACCCGAATATGGTATAATATATACAAATTGAGATTTTTTGTTTCTTGATTTGTTCCAAAATATGACAAAACCCTGAAACCATCATTATTTTCGATTATCTAACCAGTAAAAAAGTCCACAAATAAGAGCGCCAACCACTAATAAACCGGATACGATTGAAATAATTATTGAATTTCGCTTCATTAGAAATTCCTCCTTTCCATTAAATATTTATATCTAGTCAAATTATCTATCCTGATCGAGGTACACTATGACAAAAAAAGTAAGAGCCATCATCACGACCATCCTGCTTTCAGCACTTCTTATCTCCATGACTGGATGCTCCAGTGAAGATGATAAGCCCCTTAGCGAAGAAGAAAAGGCGATGGCAATCAACAACAACAAAGAATGGTATGAAAACAATGTTATCGGCGCAGATTCCTATTCCTACCAACTGACTATCAGAGATCATGATTTCAATGTCACTGTTCTAAATAATGAGTTAATGATCAAAGCCGAAAATTCCAATAACAACGATGAGTTCTATATCAAAATCGAGGATGAAGCAGTCCGATTCATCTCATTTTATGATGATGAATCCCACTTGACTTATATCGACGATCCCCTTCTGGTTGAAGCGACAACCGCATTGCTCTTCCCTGATAATCTCGATTTCATCTGGGACAATGCCCCTACTTATGTGGGAATCGGCCAGATATTGGGCCAAAACAGGAAAGATCTCACCACCTATTATTTAACCGAATATCATCTTGATTCCAATCATATCTATGCGCCGTTCACCATTTATGATGGAGAATTCGAATCAAACAATCGCCCTATCGTGTTCGCATTCGCCCTTTATCAAGACGAGGGCAATCAAACTGATGTTCCGTTTACCGACAAGGTCTATCAGATTCTAGCGACAAATATATCCCAGGATATTCTAAGAGTTCTTTCCGAAATATTTGCAGTCACTGATTACCCGTTCAATCCGGCGACGCCTTTGGAAGATGAACCTGATCTAATGATTGTATTCAATCAAGACTATAATGAAACCGAAACTTTTTTACTTCCGGTTATCGATTAACCACTTGAAGGAGCAATGAAAATAAACAAACTATTTAATCGGATTATCTATATAATGGGCATCCTGTCAATTGTCTTTGGTTTTCTGGTTATGTTGCTCGATAATACCCCCGGGGCTATTTTTGGGGGAACTGGAATCATTATTGTATTCTTCACCAGAAGACGCCTCAAGCAAGCAAAAAACAAGGATAAACAATAATTTGATAACAGTATTTCAATCAAGAGACACCTCGTTTGAATTTGAAGTGAACCCCTAATATTGAAGATAATTTAATATTTATTATATCCATCGGATTGATTTTGGTATTTTACCGGCATCAATCCTTTTAATTTTACTTTGATCTAATCACTGTAAAAGCAGCAGGATTTGGCAAAATCGAGCCTCATCCCAAATCTCCGGCACCGGATAGGTTGGGTTTGCCTCAATCACCGCTTTTCTAGCAATCTTTGAAAAGTCGTTTTGATCAAGCTCCTCGATGTGATCCGAAATCTCAAATTGTTTGTTCAATCCCCTTAAATAAGCGATAAATCTCGCACTTTTATCAGTGTCCGTCTCTCCCGAAATGCCAACCAGATCAGCCAGTTCTCCAAGCTGTTTTTCAACTTTCTTGCCATACTGCTCCAGAACAACCGGGGTAATAGTCGCAACCACTTCACCATGAGGCAGGCCGTATTCAGCCCCGATTCCATGAGCTAATGCATGAATATTTCCGACATATGAGTTGTAAAATGCTATTCCAGCATGATGAGCCGCTCTCAACATATTTTCCCTGGCTGTGAGATTATCGGGATGATAGTAGGCCTCAGACAAATTTTCGGCTATTAATTTGACCGCTTTTTTGGCGTGCCGTCTAGCCTTTGGAGGCCGAAAACGATTTGTATAAGCCTCGATTGCGTGAATGAGGGCATCAATCCCCGAGCACGCTGTAAGATATGGCGGTAGCGAAATAGTCAACATCGGATCCAAAATCGCATATCTTGGCCCTAAACATAAGTCGTTGATTGTATATTTGTAGTGGGTATTGCCATCACTGATAACGGCAACTCCAGATACTTCTGAGCCAGTTCCTGCGGTTGTCGGGATGGCATAAATGTCCGGCAGTTTTTTTCTGATTTTGAGGATGCCACTCATCTGTTTTAGAGTCATACCCGGTTTGACCACCCTGATACCCACCCCCTTGGCACAGTCAAGGACCGACCCGCCCCCGATAGCCACAATTGCCTGGCAGTGGTGATTGAGATAAAGATGTGTTGCTTCATCAATAATTTCGAGTGTCGGTTCCGCTGCGATATCACTGTAAATCGTGATTGTGATTCCATCATTTTCAAGTTCTAAAATTAAATTTGTCAACAATCCCCGTTTCAGGCTTCCCTTGGTGGTAATCAACAAGATTCGATTAGTTTTGCCATGATCAAGCATTTTAGGAAGCTGATAGATACTGTTGGCTCCGATTACAAGTTGCTCTGCACGCCGATTTAAAATTACCATTGCAATACTCAATGTAAATTGGCGAATCCGATAATAAATAAATTTAGACTTAATGAAATCACCCCTTTCCTAAATATTGGTGATTGAAGACAGACCTTTTTACTGGTTCAAAAGCAAACTCACCAGCAATAAGCCAGTTTAGTCAGGCATTCGCGAAATAGTTATGCCAGGAAGCTTTGAAATACCACAAACCAACATATGCAACCGCTAAAAATATCGCAACCAGAAAAACACCGTAAATAAGCACCTGCTCGGTTTGAGTCATGATAAACCTCGCGATAGCATCAAATGCCAAGGCCACCGGCAAAGTCAGGAAAGTAGCCTTGATTTTATCACTTGACCTTGACTTGATGATATAAATGTGAGCACGGTAGCAATGAGTACAAACACCCCGTTGACAAAATATGCTTCGATGCCTTCAATACACTCCACCAGTGAGATGGAGACAACAATAACCACCAAGGCAAATCCACAAAAGCAATGAAAAGACCCGTTCTGAGTTCATTTTCATCCATTGCATTAACTCCCTTCAAATTCATTGATTACCGAGATATTTTCCCTACCTGAAATCGAATAGCCACTTGAAGAAGCGATTAAAATGAACAAACTATTCAATCGAATTATCTATATATTGGGAATTATGTCAATTGTCTTTGGTTTTCTGGTTATGTTGCTCGATAATACTACCGGGGAGATATTTGTCGGAATCGGGATATTCCTGGTAATTTTACTCGCCGAAGAATCAAAAAGTCCAAAGAAGAACAGCATCAATGAACTATTACCCCTAAGTCAAGTCAGAAAATATTCGATCTTACTTAGGGGTTTTATAATGCAACAATAATCAAATTACTCCTGCTATCTTTGATAACATAGGGAAATCAATTATTTATTATTCGCTGTTCTTATGGTTATGTCGATATTCATACCACCCTAGGGCGAATCCGATTGATGTTCCTATCTAAGTGGATATAATAATCAAAGAATAATCGGAACTTGTCAATCTCAAGATGATTTCAAAGATGATTCCCATCAAAGCATAAATCAAGGTAAAGTACTTCACCGATTTCAAACCGTATAGAATAATCCCAAGATAATTGCCACCTAATAGCAAGAAGATAACCAATTCACCAGCGGTTTAGGATATGCTTCCAACTATTCACCTAAAAGAATTGGCACCAACATTATCCCAACCCCAACCGCGACCGCGAAATAATAATGCCAGGTAGCCTTTAAATAACGCAAAATAAAATAGGCCAATGCCAAAATTATAACTGCCGGCATTAATCCGTAAATCAGAACGTTGGTGGTTTGAGACATTATCACCACAGCGAAGGTATAAAATCCCAACACTACTGGCAAAATCAGGAAAGTAGCCTTGATTTTATCGCTTAATTTTGATCTGATCACGAAAAATGTTATGACTACGGCAATTAGTCCAATCACGCCATTGATGAAATATGATTCGATGCCCTCGATATAGAACATCAGCGAAATAGCAACAAATAGCGGTACCATTATAAAGCCGCCAAAAAGAATGAACAGACCCGATTTGAGTTTATTTTCATTCATATTAAAAACCTCCTTAAAAATGTTGAACGCCTATTTTAAAAATAATCCGGAATTAATTGTGCAGCTTCTTAGCCCTTATTATCACCAGCAAAATCAGCCATTCACTCGTATAGATGATCCAGGTTGTGTTCTCGACCCAGAGGATAAAGCGCTGGTATTCAGGATGAAACATCGAAAAGGCAACGAACATATCACAGACAAATATCATCGTTCCTGACAAAGCAATCAGATATGCAATCCTCTTACGATAAAACCCCCGGTAAACCGTAGCCACCATATTGGTTGCCGTGAAGCAAAGTATTGCCCCTAAAAATATAGCCACCAGCCGCAGCGGTCCGGATACAAAGGGAATCAAAGTCCTAATAATAATTCCATAAGCCGCCAAAAACGGCAAAGCAGCAATTAAATCAAGAATCTTAAAGCGATAATTCCTGATAAATACTGTATTTAAAACTATATAGGTACCAAAGAAGCCCAAGATTCCAATGATGTCATAAATGGGCCGATACGGAGTAACCAACTCGAGAATGGTCAAAAACAAGTCCGAAATCACCGACAAGATAAAAGCGATGACCAAGAGTTGTTGTTCAGGGTACTTTTTCTTGCTGACAATTGCGACAATCATCAAAGACACTCTGATTGTCACCATCAGAATTTTTGATTGAACTCCCCCGCCAAACAGGAAATTAGCTCCCATCAACAGGAAAGTCAGGATAATGATATATCCATAAGTTATGATGTCTTTTGATTTCATGACACTTCCTCCTTGAATTATGGAATCTTCAGCCTTGAAAAAATATCAAGGGATCATTAGAAAAAAATATCCCATCATCAAGATAATTGAATAAATTACAGAGATAAAATATTGCCATCGAAAATTCTTTTTGTTAAAGTACCATAATATTCCAGTCGCCAAAACAGTTCCAATTCCAATCACTGAAACAACCGGAGAGTCAAGTGAATTGCCAAGGAGCATCATTAACGCAAAATACGTAAGTTCAACCGGGAATGTTAAAAAAGTAGCTTTGATAGTATCAGTAAGCTTAGCTCTAACAACTAATATCATCAGTCCCCAGGCAATTGCTACACATAATACCGAGGCAACTACCAAAGTTAGAGTCGTAATCTCGTCATGGGATAATTCTAATCCAATTTGCACCACTGCTGTAAACAGCAGCATTCCGATGATTCCCAAGACAAAGCCCCCAAACATTATCAGCAACACCGCTCGGAATCTACTTTCATCCAACTTTCTCATTATCTTATCTCCTACTTGTATAATACAAAAAAAGGGCGACAGCAAGACAGCAGTCCTACTATTCCCCCAATATCGGTATTCTCATATGACCAGACAGATGCTCATCTGGCAACTCTATATTTACAACATATCCGTATATGTAAATTTTATCACTCATTACCAATAAATGCAAAAGAAGTTTGGTATCCACAGGCAATTGGATCGTAATTGATATATTGAATCTTAGCATTAAAGCACAAAAAGCCAGTAATTGGCTTTCTAACTTTAATCGCGGAAATTATTAGTCATTTGGAAAGTTATTTCCGGCTTTTTTTATTGTTGCGTTTCTTGAAATCTTGCTCGATTTCATCCTTCCAGCTGGCCTTGATTGATTTGTGAGTTCTAAATTCACTGACGGTATCACTAAGAACCTGATAATTGAGATCTGTCCCTTTGCTGTCAGCATTGTAATTGGTGGCCCGATCCGCGTTGATTCCAAAGCGTCGCGCCGTGGCCAAAGCATCAATATTGGCACCCAGGAAAATAAACTCCCAACCGTGCTTGTCCTTTTGGTTTTCGACCATTTCGCGAATTTGATGGTAGGAATATTCCCGACTTGCATTCTCCATACCATCAGTGGTTATCACGAACATCACATGTTCGGGTAGCTCACTTTCACTTAGATGTTTATGGAGATAACTGATATTGCGAATAGTGATTCCCACCGCATCTTGCAGCGCCGTTGAACCTCTGACATAATACTCGTCATCAGTGATTGGATAGACTTCTTTGATGTTAATCCGGTCATGAAGCAGTTCATATTCATTATCAAACAGGACCGTGGAAATCAGAGCTTCTCCAGCTTCTTTTTTCTGCTTTTCAATCAAAGAGTTATACCCTCCGATTGTTTCACTTTCAAGGCCGCTCATTGACCCGCTTCGATCTAAAATAAATACTAATTCGGTTAAACCTTTTTTCATAATGTCTTCCTCCTTAATCTTTCTGATTAAAGAATAGCACTATGATCATCCAATGTGGTCGCCTTTAAGGCGACAATTGATTTTAGTGGCCCAAAATCTTCTGGTCGAACTCAAAAAGCGCTTCATTGATTTGGAAGATATTGTAGTTGTGCTCCTCGATGAAATACTCAATGATAACATCGAACATGTTGCTTTTCGAAAGGGCATAACCGGCACTAAGAAGCAAATCCTTGGTCTCATCAAGATTCAACTCCAAAGCGATGGCAAACGCGACTGCCGTGCGTTTATTGGGCTGATAGTCGTCATCATTGCGAATCTTGGAAAAAAGCTTCCGGTCAACATTGGCTTTCTTGTAGGTAGCAACGTCAGTCATGCCTTTTTCATCAATCAGGCGTAGCAACATTTGGGAAAATGTATCATCCAGGTTATCAGCCAATTCATCGAGGCTTCTGGTCTTCTTTTCACTATAAAGTGCCTCCACTTGGATATCTAAAAGGTCAACCTCAGCCTCCATATATTCCATCGCTCTGCTGCTTTGTAATCTAACTGGCTTTTCAGCAAGATAGTTATCATCGATATATTCTGAAATGGCCTTGAATAACCGTTTGGATAACTGATATGATTTCCGGTCATAAACAACCAGGTAAACAGTCAACTCACTATTAAGCAAAAATTTACTGATAATTTCAGTCGCGATTCTTAAGGCTCGGTCCTTGGGAAATCCGAAAGTACCGGTCGCAATCAAAGGAAAAGCAACAGTAGTAAGATTATTTTCCTGCGATAGATTTAAAGCGTTCATGTAGCATCGCTCGAGTAACTGCTCCTCACTATGGTTGCCGTCTTCCCAATACGGTCCAACCGTATGGATAATATATTCAGCCGGCAAATCATACCCTCGGGTGATTTTCACCTCACCTACTGCCAACGGATCCAACATTTTACATTCTTTGCTTAAACCCTCTCCAGCGGCCTGATGTATCGCTTTGTCAACTCCGCCGCTACCAGAAAACAGATAATCAGTTGGGTTGACTACAGCATCAACCTTCATCCTGGTAATATCATCACGAATAATCTCCAATGTCATGATTTCCCCTCCTTTTGAATCTAATAAAGTTTAATACTTATTATTATTTTACCATTATAGGGATTAATGTAAACAAAAAGAGATATCCATTATTTTATACATTCTTAAAATTTTAGACAAAAGCAGTATCAACGCATTACACATTGATACTGCTTTAAATCATCTAATTTTCATATTGATAAACAACTGCATCATAAATCAAACTTTGACCATATGCAGTTGGATGAGGATTTCTCAGTTCCACCACTATGAACCAGAACACTCTCATGGTTTTGTCAGTGTACATATAGGTCACTTCGTTCATTTCATCAATTGAGCCATTATAGGCCGAAAAACTGCTATAAACATCAGCGACGTCATACATGGCAGCGTTGTCTTTAATCACCGTGTTGATTCCTTGAGTACCATTCAATAACGAATCAACGGCATCGTATAGGTCATCATCGGTCCAATACGGATTATATACTGTATTAACAATAATATCCGCATCAACGCTCTCATTATCTTCGCCGTCAGTCAATACATCCAGCAATTCAACTATTTGAGGCCAATCCCGGGCAAATTCTTGTCTACCAAGTTCAGCATCATCCAAGTCTACATTATCGAAGTCATAACCGGTTAGTGAATTATCCATTGCCGCACGCATCAGGTTGTTTCCTCCGATACTTATTGTGATGACATCCGCTTCAGCTATGGCATCTTGAATATACTTGTAATCTGGAGAAGTCAGCTTTTCCAATAATTGATATGCTTGATCACCATCTTTTGAATAGTCTAAAACATTAACCGTCTCATCTCCTAAACCTCTTAAATAATCGGCAAAATAATCCGCATATGAATCTATTACACTTGGAACACCCCAATCATCTGTCATTTCATTACCGGTAACTGTCCCAGTTGCAATTGAGTCACCAAGGATCACATAATTGATTGTATCATCTTCAACTGGAGGTATTTGGACTGTGATATACACGTATGCAGCCGAACCGTCGGTTATAGTATACATGATGCTCACAGAAGCTGTGCCCTCTGCATACTCCAAATCACTTGCAGGTGTGAATGTTATATACTGATTGTCCATTGAGATAGCAGTTGTTCCTCCTGTCACCTGTTCAACACTTACTATCGAAATTGGATCTCCTTCAGGATCCAAATCATTAGTCAACAGGTAAATATCCTTTGTTTCATCTGAATACATCGTGATATTGTCATCAACAGCTATTGCCTTAGCATTGATATTAACTGTCACCACGTATGATTCACTTGAGCCATACTGATCAGTTGCGATAATCGAGAATGTATCGGTTTTGGCATCATCAGCGTATGACCATTCCGGATCAAGAACATATGTCAGCAAATTCGAATTTTCATCAAACACTGCTGTTCCATAAGTTGGTACCGTTGGATTCACGATTAGCGAACTAGGATCCAGACTGTCTACATTGACTGTCATCATTGTACTAGAATCCTCAGCCACACTAATATTTCCATCATAAATATCAGTTCCATCAACAGTAAGATATTGAATAACCGGATTATTATCAAAATTAATGGTCACAGTAGCAGTTACTCCCCCGGTGATTGTATACTCAAAACATCCAGTATCCACACCTTGATTTGGCGTGAAGATTATATACGTACTGTCAGCAGATGTTTTCGCGATACCGCCACTTCCTTGCTCAACGCTTACTATAGCTATATTTTCATTTCCATCAGGATCGAAATCGTTGGATAAGACATCAATGTCTAATGACTCGTATGAGTTAGTTGTTATTTGATCAGCAACCGCCACTGGATTAGCATTGATATTAACTGTCACCAGGTACGATTCACTAGTTCCTCCCTCGCTATCAGTTGCAATTATATTAAAAGTATCAGTATAATCATCATCCAGGTAAGACCAATCGCTACTCAAAGCGTACTCAAGTGAATCAGAGTTTTCTACTGGTTTAATTATTCCATAACTTGGGGCGCTTGTAGTCAATGTGTACGAACTTGAATCGACATCAGTAACATTGACATCGAAAGCTATACTTCCACCTTCACTTACACTTATATTTCCATCATAAAAATCAGTTCCATCAACACTTATTGATGTAATAACCGGTGGCGCATTTTGCGGTTCAGGTTCAACAACAATTAAACTAACTAGATATGAAGCTTCATCAGGGGTGCCATCGGAAACAAAGATAGTAAATGAAACTTCTACTGGATCTGTTTCTAATTCTGTAGGAGCTTCATAAGAAAAATTCCAAACTACAGTCTTATTACCGTAATCAACACCAGTTTCTTCAAGAAAACCATCAACCGAGTCAAGGTTCGTATACCAATCGATTACATCAGTATCCTTCACCAACCCATATTGGGCTTCTATTGAAAAATTAATTGTACTGCCAGCCTCAATCTCCATTTGTTCAAATTCTGGTGTCAAAATTGTAATCACCTTCGGCGGCTTCGCTGCTGAAACGTTAAATCCTGATGAACCCATGATAAATGCGAACACCAGAACCATTGAAAGTATTCTCTTTATTATTTTCATAATAAACTTTCTCCTTCTCTCTTGCTTTAACTACAACATTTACTCATCCATCGATAGCTACAATAAGAAAATCCATGATTATTGATAATGTTAATTAAACGATGACATAGCTTGAACGGATGACATACAAATTTTGATAAACCTTGATTTTGTTTACTCCTTTCCCCTCAAATTTAGAATTTAGATAAACATAGGAATTTAACTTTCCAGATATTATTTTGTACTAATATTAATACACCTTACTCTAATGATACATCTTCACCACATGCGAATCAAGTGGGAATATATAAATAGATTTAATACATATGTAAACATTATTCACTTTAAGTTTTTAAATGTAAAATATTTTGTGTACAAACGTCATAGAATTATCATTTTCACTAGTTTTAAACCTCTAAATTTATTAATTATTTCCAATATATTGCATTTATTTATAGCTCCACTTTCTCATCGGTGTTACTATTTTGGATTATTTTTCTCAGTGATAAAGTCTGACAATGAAGTAATGGTAATTAAAATCAAGTTTCATTAAATATCATGAAACAAAAAAATCCTGCTACTATATTTCAAATAACAGGATTAAATAAGAGTATCTAAGATAGTTTAATATTGCCGCTCCGAACAATATGAGTGATGGTTTACTTTTGTAGGACCATTTATTAGCTACAACGATTGTTGAGGTGTAATTCTAAAAAACAGGCTTAGCTCCATGATTCATTTTGGTGCTTTGCCTGTTTTTTTGGTATCATATTAGTATATAAACATCTTTTAGAAAGGAAAAAAGATAGAAATCTCCCCTACCAAGTTTGATTTCTATCTGCTCATAAGAACAATATGATAATAATAAAAAATGAAACAAAAATCAAGTATATCAACCAAAAATCCTACTCCAACACAGTTAATTCAATCAATTTTTCACAAATGAGCTGCTCTTGTGGTGCGACAAACTCTTTCAAGACACATTCCTACTACGTTAGAAATGTGTCGTTTTTAGGTCTCAAATTCAAAATTAGGATCATGAGGCTCATTTGCGGGGACTGCGGTAGAACGCATGCCATCCTGATTGAATCAATGGTTCCATTCTCAATTTTATCAAAAGATGACATAGTTTCTATCATTGTAAACAACAACCATTACGATCCTTCGTATCTCAGTTATCTGCGGCAGTCTTTCGACATCAATCTAAGCTATGAAGATTTTTGTATTCTAAAATCAAGAAAATTTGACTGTATCTTCATTACCACATAACTTTCATACGATTAAACCGGGTTTATTTGTACAATCTACTTGTAAAATGAATTTTAGGAGGAAAACGTATGGAATCGAATAATAAGTCTAATCTTTCTACGTGTTTGGCGACGAATCCTAACACGGGTGCGTCTATTGATGACATTTATATTAGAAAACTATTCAATCTTGAAGACAAACGGATTAAGAAAATCCATGTCAATCATCAGTTTGATGGTGTTCATGTGTATGTTGAACTTGAATGTGTCCCCCACATATGCCCGGTCTGCGGAACCGAGACCACCATCGTCAATAACTACGTTAACAAGAAAATAACCCACTCTATCCTAAATGGTATTCCTTGCTATATCAACTACCATGCCCGCAGGCACAAATGCCCCGCCTGCAACAAAACATTCTATGAACACAATCCGTTCACCCTCAAAGGTATGAAAATCTCTTTGGCGACCGTATATAATGTCCTGAAGGATTTGAAATCGTTTAATGAAACATTCAAGAGCGTTGCTTATCGTCACAACATATCGCCCACCACAGTTGCTTCGATATTTGACAAGCATGTAAGAGTATCAAGAAGAACGCTGCCGGAGTATATCTGCATTGATGAAGTTTATGCCTTCAAATCGAAAAGAAGCAACTATGTTTGCGTGCTGCTTGATTATCAAAACCAGAAAATAATTGATCTGTTGCCAGATCGAAAAAAGTACAGTTTGCTTAACTACTTCACCCTGATTCCCAGGAAAGAACGGGAAATAGTTAAAGTCGTATCAACTGATATGTGGGAAACTTATCGAATCGTAAGCAAGCGTGTATTCCCAAATGCCGTTGTGGCCTGTGACAAGTTTCATGTAATCCAGGAGCTTACCAAGAAGGTTGACAGAGTTAGAATCGATGTTATGAACAAGATCAAAGTCCCACCAAATATAATTAAGGAGAATCTCACCCCAAAAGAGATTGTAGAAATCAAAGAACGTAAGAAGCAATATTATGTGCTCAAAAAATTCAATTGGCTTCTTTACAAGAATGATCCAAAGATATTCGATCCGAACGTCAAAAAGAAATACAATAGAGTGCTTGAAGGTTATTACAATCCCTATGATCTTCTTGACTACATAATGAAAATCGACCCACAACTCGAAGAAGCTGTAGATTTAAAAGATGAAGTAATAAGATTCTTTAAAAAGAGCAATTATAAAACAGCGAAACGGAACCTTGAGGAAATAATTGACGAATTTAGAAAAAGCAATGTAAAAGGAATGAACGATTTCGCTAATACGATGGTTAGGTGGAAGAACGAAATAATCAATTCGTTCATCGAAATAACCAAAGGTCATAAAATCAATAATGGAATAATCGAAAACAGAAACAAAACCATAAAAAGCATCAAACGAAACGCCAATGGCTATAATAACTGGGAAAGATTCCGAAGCAGGGTGCTATATGTCTTGAACGATGATGTGAATTACTATATCTACCCCTCGACAAAATGAAAAAGTGACTGGAAATCATAAGATTTCCAGTCACCCTATTGTGGCTCTAATCATTCATGAGGTAGTAAGCACATCAAATAATTCTATTGCTTATAACAAGTGCTACCTCAAGTTATTTTAGAGTACCTTAAATAATTACTAGTTATGCTAATTCTATAAACTCTTTGTTTGACTATATCCGGTAAGAGCAGATTCAATCCGACTTGATCCTTTGGTTTTTACCAGCCATTTGAACAAGTCAAAACCCATAATGACTATCGTAGCCGGACAACCAAAAAGACGATTACCAGCGAAAGGTTCAAAACAAAATATAACCCTAGCAGGATTTTACCGAATATGTTCCATCTTTTTCTCACCTTAAGCGAATTATGAAATGCATAGGTGGTATGAATCATAAATGATATTTGAGCTATGAGAAACAGATAATTAAGATGGAGCCGGGACGTGATTCTTGGTGACAAGAACCGTAGTTGCATGTCGAATCCGGTGATCATAAAGGCGATAAAGCAAAATGCCAGTACCCAAGCGGATATCCGATTAATCTTATAGATCAGCTTCATTGCTATATCCCCGCTGTTCCCAGTATCCTTTATAGTCACTATCGTCTGACAATTCAATTCCGGTAATCCATTTAGCCCATTTATATCCTAATTTATCCTCTGCCACAAGTTGGAATGGATATCCCCGTTCGGGAGGAATAACCACATCGTTCATCTTATAGGCCATAATGATATCTTTTTCCAAGATGGTTTCCAGCGGCAAAGATGTGGTGTAACCATCATATGAATGGAATATCACCGTATTGGCTGCCTCGCTCACCCCGACATCCTCAAACAAATCAGCCAAGAGCACCCCTTGCCAGAGGATATCGACACTCCAGCCTTCAACACAATTGAGAGTCACCAATTTGGTGTATGCCGGTTTTTCCAGCACCTCATCATATGTGTATTCCCTTGGACTTTCAACCAAACCCTTGATTGCCAAGGTATAACTTTCAATATCAATATATTGAGGACCGGCAATCGAGTTTTCCCGAAAATCAAGGATTGAAGACAGATCCTTACCTTGATATTCCTTTACTTCTGTTGCTGCCAGTTCCCGCAAAGAATCGGAAACGTTATTTGATTGGCATCCGGCTAAAATCAAAGCCATAAAGACTGCCACAAGAAATATTACCCTTCTTTTGAACATGGTATTTCACCTTCCTCTATTCTTAAGTCACCCAAGTGTCCAGGTCAATTGGCTATTGATTTGGATTTGACTTATTCAATGCAATTAGCCTCGACGATTTCTTATACTGGTGAGCTTCAGTTCTTTTGAGTATTTTATCAAGCATAGTTACCCCTTGCAGCAAGAAGTCGCCTTTGTTGACCATCACACATTCAGCTCGGCCACCCATATACGCATCCGTTATTTCCGCTCTAGTTGGAATACCAGTAGCAATCATGGTTCCCAGTACCTGGGTCGCCCAAACTACCGGCGTATGGGCTGCTTCACATATCCAGAGAATTTCTTCCTGGAGTTCAGCCAACATCAGATATCCGGCTTCAACAGCCAAATCGCCTCGGGCAATCATGACACTGAAAGGATTCTTCCCGGCAGCGGCAACGATGATTTCCGGCAGATTTTCAAAACCCTGAACGGTTTCAATTTTAGCCATGATCGGGATATTCTTGGCTTTTTCACTGCCAACTCTTTTAGCAATTTCATCCTGAAGGATTTTGATATCTTTGCCATCTCTTACAAATGAGAGCCCGATTATATCCGCATTTTCACAGACAAAATCAAGACTTTGGCGATCCTTGTCGGTAATTATGTCAATATCGAGGTCTGATTTAGGGAAGTTCAAACCTTTTTCGACTCTCAATTTGACTCCTTGAGGCTTGAGCAGTTTGGTGACTCTGACCATGACCCCGAGATCAGTGACTGATTCAATAACCCCTTCAACCATGCCATCATCAACTGACACGGATTCTCCAACTTTCAAACAAGGAATGACTTCAGGTAAACTGCACACAAGCACGATGGCGGTTTTATAGTCATCGCTGCATCTGATCTTATCGGTTATGCAGAAGGTATCTCCGATCTTGACTGTCGCATTTTTAACTGTGGTCATCAAGCGGTTGATTCGCGCTTTCGGTCCGGCAATGTCCATTTGCACTTTGCAGACTTTGTTTAGTTCCTTTTCCGCCTTTCTAACATTCTTGATCATATTGGCCCAGACTTCTTCATTGTCATGGGCAGTATTGATTCTGGCAACGTTCATCCCCCTGGATATCAGCTCATAAACCAGCTTATATTTATTTCCGGCTTCGGCGGGAATAGTTACCATGATTCTGGTCGATCTTCCATCGGATATTTCCCCGAAGATTCGCCTGGTATTCCGGTTAAGCAACCACTCTCCCATTTGATAGAAATCGTGTTTGTAAGCTTCCTTGGTGTCATATTCGCTTACCTCACAAAGTTTGCTTAAACTGGCAATCACGGCATCGATATTATTGATTGTTTTTGATTCTAGTCTTCCTAGTGACGAAAGTCCCAGTGGGGCTAATGAGGCCTGGATATCACTGATATCCCGGCGTCTTAAGGCCAAGTAAAATGCCAGATTTACGGCACTGGGGATAAACAAAGGTCTTTCTATTTCCGGTCTCCAGATCTTGGAGGTTTCCAGTCCTTCTTGGAGGATTTCCTCCCTTAAAGAAATGATTTTACCAAGAAGTATATTACAACTATTCTGCATTTGACGGTTATTCATGATTATCACCTCATCTTAAATTTGCCAAATCGCATCAATACTAATCATATCTCTTTGTTTCATTATATCATACTAATGTTTTGATTTATGTTAAATTTTTACTAACAAGGCCAATTTTATCTGTTAAAATGGACTTTTTTCACCAAAGCATTTTTAAGATATGGTACTCCTGTAACATTATTATCTTTATCACCTGCATTATCAATTCAACCACCGATATCTCCTCTCCCGTGATTAGCTTGAAACTTCTCCAAGCAAGTAAAAAAAGACCAGTATCCCTACTAGTCCGGTATTATAAAAATTTATTCATAAGATAAACCTGATGATGCTTAACGGCGTTAATCGCCGCTGTGAAAAGCCGGATAAAAATGTCATATCCGACTTTTCAATTTCACTTTGTAAATCCAAACAAGCAGGTACTACTCGACAATAATAGCGTCGAAACCACACTCAGATTCACAGGCCCCACAATCAATACACTTCTCAGGGTCGATTTCATAGTAAATCGTACCTTCTGGGTTACTTATTGCTTCAAGCGGACATGCGCTTTTGCAAGCACCACAGAACTGACAAGCTTCAGAATCAATTTTATGCATAAATTTTCTCCTTTCATTTTTATGGCTTAATTATACCTAATTATAAAAAAAATTCAATATAATAAATTAACTGCAGTGTAATAAATTAAATGTATCATGATAAAACAGGTGAGGGACTGATTGTGTAAATTCCACTTAAGATAAGTCCTTCACTACGACCGATATCTCTAGAAAATAAATAATATAATCACTTGATCTGAGAACCACTGTAATCGTAGTCGGTCAAATCATCCAGGCAGTCGGAATCGCCATAAACATCGGTGTTGGCTAGATACAAATCCGTCAGTTCATGAAGATCTTTTAGACTGCAGATATCGCCACCAACTTGTGTATTCGACAAGTCTATATCTTGAAGGGATTTGTATCTGCTTAAAAAACTGATATCCCCGGTAATCTCGGTATTCCTTAGCTTAAGGACTCCAATGGAATCTAATCCCCCGATGTCGCTAAGGTCCCCGGTAATTGGGGCATTGGATATGATGATGCTTGAAAGGTTATCAATTTCCCCAAGACTGCCTAGATTCCCGGTTATCCCTTCCCCTGAGATTTCAAGGGACTCCAATTTCCTTAATCCACTCAAGTCGCTTAAATCGCCGGTAAGCGATGCAACATTAGTAATGATGATATAATCCAGTTTTTCCATATCGCTAAAATAACTTAAATCAACCGAAACTGGGAGATCGAATATTAGAACGCATTCCAGATTGGAGAACCATTTTATGTCTTCCAAAGATTCAATATTGATTGAAGGATCCTGTTGCAGCAGAATAAATGCATCCAAATCATCAACCCGAATAATGTCTTTTCGTAAAACCGGATCATCGTTCAGGTCTAGAAATTCCCTTGTGAATCTTTCAAATCCCGCATCTTTGAATTCAATCTCATCGAATAGATCCGAGCGGAGCAATTCACTGAAATAGGAATCACTGGATAGTTCAAAGAGACCATTAATATCGGTATAGACAATTGACCAGACATCAAGATCGTATTTGTCATTCAACGGCTCAATAATTATGTTTCGAATTTCCCGAGGCACAGCCCGGCTTTCTTCAAGAGCCACGCTATCATCATGATCTACAATTTCCACTTTCAACCGCTTCTCAATATATATCTCATCCCCACAAAGCATGGCTTCGATGACAAATCGCGAATCATCAACCCGGAGATTATCAGGCAAATTTTCGGCGGCTTGCGCAAAATCCGCTTCAAATTCAGCTGATTTTACATTGGTGTCATAACAACCTTTCAAGTAGTTGTAATTGACTTCTCCGATTGAATACCCCTCGCCATAATGTTCCTCAAAATAATTCATAATTCTTTCGCCTGCTGCGTCCTCAGATCCGGAGCGACAGCCACTCAATACCAAAGTCAAAATAGTAAGCAATGCAACCATTCTTTTCATTTCAACACTCCTCATTCCTTTTAATGTTCTTCAAAAACACAACTTTAAGTAGAAAACAAAAACCTGCACTTGGCAGGTTATGCTACTGAGTCAACAGCAGAAAAGCGTCAAGGTAATCTTCTGTATCATAGTCTCCATCATTATTGATTAGTTCTATCTTATAGTTTGATTATTACAATTTTACATTCTTCCTTCAATCTCGCTCTATTCGCCGGTACTTACAATATCTCTACAAAGCCGAACCGGAAGTAGTAGTATTAACCATCATTAGTGAATGGATTTGACTCAAAGCTATTGCAGTAACAGTCACGTTGTCATATTCAAGATATAGCAATAACTTGTACAACCAAAATACTTTAACCGCCTCAAAATAGAGTCATAAAAAGAGTTGGATACAATTGTGACAATTAAGCATTAGCTGATAATTGAGCCAAAACAACCTCCGACAGTGAATAAGGTAATCAAGACCCCAATAGCTATGAACGTTAATCCTGCCTTGCGACCTCGTTTTTTGTTGATACTTCCCGCAATCAGGGTGATAGGAATCCAGAGAATTCCCGAAAACAATAAAACCATCGGTGCCATATTAAAACCATTGCCAGTAGCAAGCATAAGTCCACTAATTATTGCAGCTGAACCAATCCAGCCAATCAGACAATAGCGAGCTATCCCCGGTTTCTTCTCGCCTTGATTATCAGGTTTTTTCAAATCTTGTTCATCCTGCTTGTTTTCTTTCATTTTCAACTTTCCTTTCACTTAAAATCAATCTTAAGGATATTAGTAATATCCCCCCTAAACACAACAACTGATAGACGGTAAGATTAAACATTATGACTTTGTTTTCTCGGATAAATTCAATTAAGAAACGGAATACCAGATATGCCAAAACATAGTACTGAAATAGAATACCGGGTCGTTTCACACGATTTTTCAGATTATGTAGTATCACAAAGGCAATAAGATGAAAAGCCACTTCAAATAGTTGGGTCGGATACCTTAAAATCCCATCGCCAAAATCGACTCCCCAGGAAGCCGGTTTGCCATAACAGCAGCCATTGAAAAAACAGCCCAAACGCCCAATGGCCATGCCTAGGGCAATGGCGGGAGCAATGATATTTCCCATCCGGGCTTTTATGCCTCTGATTCTTTTGATGACAATCACGCCCAGCATCCCCCCGAGCAATGCTCCAACAATGGATTTGCCAAAAATGATATTCTCCAGGGGCAAACCTTCAAGAATCAAAGGGACCTTGGCCCCAATGAAACCAAATAATAATGCAGCTCCGACAATTTCGATGGCATGTTCGTTATGAGCCTGTCTTTTTTTGGCATCAACCAAATAATATATCAATCCGACAATCAATCCTAGTCCAACCAAGATAGAGTAGGTCGAGATCCCAAAAAACTTCGGCATAATCCCAAAGCCATCCAATTTGATATGTTCATCAAGCATTTTTATTTTTCTCCTGGCCTTTGAATCTACAGCACTGACCATTGTTCAGACAATTATACAGTTTCAAACCAGAACAATAGCCTAAAGCACTGAAGCTCTTGAGCACTGCAAAGAGGAAGACTACTCCCCAGCCGACTTTTTCGTTGATGAAAAACAGAAACAAGATAGCAATGGCTGCCAATGTGGTTCCCAGGGTATGGGCAAAACGCATGCCTTTTTCATTGACAATTTCTCTTTTTGATGGGAACAACTTGTCAATTGTGACAGTGTACAGCCACACCAGCGGCGCCCGTTTGACAGTTAAAATCGCAGAAGAAGCCAATATTATAAATACGATGATCATGAGTTCTTTAATCTGAAAAATCAAGGAACTCCAGATCAAAAGGGCGACGGTGTATCTGCAAAAAGCAAAGCCATTCTTTGAAATGCTTACAACTTTATATTTCGCCATTCAATTCACCTCCAGTGAACAATCAGGACAAATTGCCCTATTTCAATCGTCTAAACTTTGGAAAAAACATCCCGGTCGTCTTTTTATAATGCTTGTACTCATCAAACTCTACTTCAAGCATCACTTCTTCCTGTTTTGCCCGGTAATACATGAAGGGAATGAAAACCAGTGCGGTAAGCGTAGCACTTAACCAGTTGGCATATGCGATAGCCCCGCCAAAAAACATCAGCATCAACGAAGCGTATAGAGGATGTCTGACAATTCCGTACGTCCCGGTATCCAAAAGCTTCTGATCTTCATAAATGCGGATATGATTGGCCCAGCTGCTTTTTAACTGCAGCCTGGCGATAATATTGATTGCACTACCAGTTGAAATCATCAAAGTCCCGGCCGTCAACAATACCGACTTCAACATCTCATTTTCTATTTCAATCATTCCCCATTTGTTGATGACAAAGAGCAGATAAATAAAATAGAACATGAACATGCTGCCAGTTGCTACAATCGACTTTTTCTCGGTCTTGATTTCTTCGCTTTGATCGTACATAAAGAAATCCCCGATTATCGCAGCAACGAGCCCAGCTATGCTTATTGCGATAATTCCTGTCATGATAAGCTCATAAGTTATTGCCACCAATTGCCACCTTCCTTCTTATGGAAATGTTATATCTGTCTCACTCGTAGAACTTTTCGTATTTGTCTCTATGAATCATATTATAGGCTGAAAACGGAATTCGCTTCAGATCCGGAGTGATCACATGAACGCATTCTTTCTGGACTGATTTCATGTCAAAATCGTAGATGTCAACAAAGGCACTTACACTGATTCTAAAGACATTCTTATCGATGAATTCCATTCGTTTCTCTTTGGATTTAAACAACATTGCCGGTTTTAAAAAACGTTTGATGTCCCCGATAATGTCGCAACAGCTACATTGAATGATCGATTCCCCGGCTGCTTCGAGATCTTTCATCGTTTCTTCCATACTGAACATAAACGTATTTCTGATGTAATCCTTGTATCGACTGACATCCCGGTCACTGAAGATTGGGATGAATCCACTCTTGTCCTTGAACAGATATGAGATCGCCACCCGTTCAACATTACAAGGAAGCGGAATGAAGGCATCTTTTCCAATCATTTCTTCGGTCTGGTGTTCAATCCGGTTAAGGATTCCTGACAAGGTGATTCTTTCTTGCCAACGATCGAAATCGACTCTGCCAAAGAATCTGACCGGCTGGAAGTTAACTCCACGAACGCATTCATTGTCCATGCCATATGCAAGGACTTCGCCAAGCAACTCATCGTTGACACCTTTGTCAACTGTACATACCAGAGTTACTGGAACATTGAATTTCATCAGGTTAAAAATAGCTTTCTTTTTAATTTCGACTAGTTTGCGACCCCGAAGTTTTTGATATACTTCATCATCAAGACCGTCGAATTGAAGGTATACTTCAAAACCGCCTCTAAATTTGCCTAAGGCCTTGGCAAAAGTAATGTCTTCAGCTATCCGGAGCCCATTGGTATTGAGCATGACATAATGAATCCCTTTGTCTTTTGCCATTTGAATGATATCCAAAACTTGAGGATGCAAGGTCGGCTCACCACCGCTGACTTGCAGGATTTCGGCCCGGCCGTTTTCTGACTCGATATAAAAGTCCATCATCTTGCCAATGGTCTCCATATCCAAGTCTTTCCCCTCACCACTGTGGGCATAACAGGTCGGACAGCCCAGGTTGCACCTTGTTGTCACTTCAATCAGGCCGATACAAGTATGTTGATCATGGGACGGGCAAAGACCACAATCGAAAGGACACCCCTTGTCCAGCACTGTTTGAGTACTGCTTATAGTTCCCGGTTTGTCGAAACGCTGTTTGCTGAGATGATATTGGTAGTCTTCTTCGAGCAACACCATCGATTCGCCGTGTTCCGGACAGCTTTTTAGAATATAGACGCCTTCTTTATTATAGACAATTTTGCCATCAATCGGTTTCTTGCAGATATGGCATAAGGTCCTGGTGTAGCCTTGGTAAATATAATCTCTATTCACTGCCTTTTCCTCCTCTATTTAATCCATATTGGATTGGTGGAACAAATCAGGCAATCCGCAAATATTTAATGCGGATCTCATATTATTATGCCCGCCAACCCTAATATTCAAATTATCTTGCAAATATTTATCTTATAACACTATTGTATCACTTAATAAGATTTTACCAAAATCAAATCTTGAATATTTGTATAATAATTATCAAATTTTAATATTATGAGTCGAATTAAGGTGGGATATTTTGCTTAGAAATAAGCAAAAGCAATATTTCTAACCTTATTCATGTCTTGGCATTCTCAATAGATACTTATCTGGCCAACAATTCAGTTGATTATAAAACTTGTAAAAGGACCAAAAAAAGCTTTACCCTTTCAAATCATTCAATTTGTGTTCCACTAAAATCAGAGTCGGCAAATTCAATCAATTCCCCCAAACAATTGGAACTATCATACACATCGGTATTTACCAAATATAATTCATCAAACATCCCTAAGCCAATTAAATTGCAGATGTCTCCGGTGATATTTGTATTACTCAAATTTAAACGATGAAGATTTTTAAGCTTCCTTAAATCACTTAGATCTCCCGTGATATCAGTATTCTCCAATAGCAGACAGCTGATATTAGTCAATTCACTTATGTCGCTAAGATCACCTGTTATCTGTGAATTGGACAAGTATACCTCCCACAAATTGGAGCAGCCACTCAAATCACTTAAGTTACATTTAACAGGATCATCCTCATCTATTACCAGCATTTCCAGATTAATAAACCACTTTAGATCTATCAACGATTGAATTTGTATTGATTCATCAAATTCAAGGATGGAGTAAAAATACATTTCTCGAATATTGGCTACATCCTTCCAGTAGATCACATCATCCAACTGCAAATATTCCTTGATGTAGTTCTTAAATCCTTCATCCTGGAATTCAATTTCTTTCATCGGCTCTGGTGTGGAAATATCGTAACTATAAACTTCTTCATCAAATTCATTGGGACCAGTTCGGAAACAACCGGTTAAGATCAATGCCAGTACTATCACTAATAAAGGACTTCTTTTCATAAAAACACTCCTCCTGTCTGATACTGTCTTTAAAGTAGACAACTTCAAATAATAAACAAAAACCTGCCAAAGGCAGGTCAATGGAGTCAACTTAAGAAATTTCTTAAGTCGGCTCTTTTTTTGTCGCTTTTGTCAACTGTATGCTATTTGATTTTGATTTGTAGTTAAGACTATAGTTTATATTTTCCTATAATTAGTCATTATAGTGGTATAATGTAGTTAAGAAAAGAGGCGATATTATGTTTGTCAGAGCTGTTAAAAACAATAAAGGTAAAGATAATACCTATTTTTGTGCACTTGTTGAGTCTTATCGGGAAAATGGTGTGTCTAAACACCGCGTTCTTATTAATTTCGGTCTTGTCGACGGGGAGAGTGTTCCTTATCTTAAAGCGGCCTTCGCTAAAAAGAAACCAAGGTTGGTATATGACGATGAATAATGTAGTTAAGACAAATCAGATGTCTGATTTCTTCAATTCTTTCGCGGATGTCTTGTCTTCCGATACCACTTGCGCTTTGTCCCGAATCAGGAGTTCTGATTTCACTCGCAATCGGATTATGACTTTCAGGGATGTCATTCTCTACTTTGTTTTTAGAAATTCCAAGAACACCAACACTGATTTGACCAAGTATTTTTGCTTCACCAACCGTTTGGAAAAAAGGATTACCAAGCAAGCTCTTAATGTTGACATCAAAAAACTCAATCCTTCAGTATTCAGATATTTATTTAAAGAGTTTGCCAAGGAGTTCTATCAAAGCAAGCTGCCTAAGACATATAAAGGGTATACTCTTTTAGCTGAAGATGGGACTTTTCTAGAAATTCCCTATAGCATCCACAATATTTATAACTTCGACTTTTGGAAAAACCAGTACGTCAAAGATATTTTCGATGTTAAGAAAGTTCTATCCAAATCAGCCGGGCTATATGATGTCACTAACGGCATCTTTTTGGATTTCATGATGAGACCTGCCCCTTACTCTGAAATTCCGCTTGCCTTCCAACACCTTTATCGTTGTGGTAATCTGTTTGGTGGCAAGAAAGTGATTTATCTTGCTGATCGCTACTATGGCTCAGTCGAGCTTATTAGCCATCTTGAGCACTTGGGATTTGATTATTGCATCCGTGCCAAGTCCAACTTATTCAAGAAGCAAGTAAGCGAAATGACTTCAAATGATGAGTGGATCGAGGTTGACGTTGACCGACTATGGCGGAAAAGATTCCGTTTCTCTCCTGAGGCCCTTAAAATCAGAGAAGATAACCCCAAGGTGAAAATCAGAGTAGTCAAATTCACTTATGGATACACTAATAAATTCGGTGAAATCGTTGAATCTGATATAACATACTTTACCAGTTTGTCAAAAAAGGAGTTCAGCCACGCGGATATCATCGAACTTTATGCGAAACGTTGGGATATTGAGGTGGCATATAAAACGCTAAAAACCGATATGGAACTGGAGCGTCACATTAGCGAATCCGATACCGTATCACAATGCTGCATCTATGGTAAAATCGTGCTTTACAATATCCTGGGAGTTATCAGGAAAGAGATTGACATGTATCTTAGCCGGAACCCAGGACAGCACCGACACCGGCATAATAGTGAGGCAACTTTCAATAAAAATGATGACGAGAATATCCAATACCGGGTCAACATTAAACAACTTCATAACCTGCTGATGGAAAACAATCTACTCTATCCTTTCTACAGCCATAAGAAAACACTGATGCGAAAAAGAATTAAGCAATTAGTTGCCGTGGCCCAAACAATAAAAGTGCCCGTTCGCAAGAACAGGCACAGTCAACGTTGGGGCAGAGTAGTTCCCAGTGGATTCTACTATCGTTTCTCGCTTGATGGGCGAAACTTTCCAAAACTTCAAACCATCAAAGGCGTCATGAGAACGGTTGCCCCGTAGTCAAGAATACACAATCATTATAACACTAATATCAAAATTTTTTTTAAAACGCTAAAATTCCATGGGGGATTATGCGCTTTTTTTCATGAGATGATTTAAACTAGGCTTGTATTAAGCGACAGAGATTGATATTGAAGATGCTTTTAGATATAAAAAGAGCCAACTAGGAAAAAATTCCTTAAGTTGACTCCATTGACCTGCCAAAGGCAGGTTACGCTACTGACTAAACAAAAGAAAAGCGTCCACATAATCTTTTGTCTCATAGTCTCCACTGTAAATAAATTCACGTGATTTTATAATATAATTTTACCAATTTAATGGTACTTTTTCAATATCCTCATTTTAACAATTTCCCTGGATCAGTAGCAACGATCAAATTCTAAAAATGAAACACCCCTAATTAGCCGAAGAGAATAACATATAAAGGCTTGTTTTCCTGGTATGTTTTTTTATGGGGAGCCCGCTACCCACTTTATAGCGTATATTTAGAATATCCAAACAATCACTGTTCACATAGAATCCTTGGGTATTCCGAGTTTTTCCACTTAAACGGTCCCTGATTGATTACAATTAAAATTCATGCCCGTTATATCAAATTTGCTAAAATCATGTTACAATTTGTCTATGAAATAATTATTTGGGCTCGGGAGCACTTGCCAGTGACATCTCACGTGCAAAAATGAAAATACCGAACTTTTTAAGATCGGTTTTTTATTCTTTTTGAATGCAATATTATGGTTATTGTCTAATAACCATGTTTGCTCTTAAAATCAATAAATCTAGAAAGGAGTTAATATATGAAAAAATGGTTCTTTACTTCTGAATCTGTGACAGAAGGACATCCAGATAAAATCTGTGATCAGATTTCCGATGGTATTTTGGATGCGATCTTGGAAAGGGACCCGCAGGGACGGGTTGCCTGCGATATTTGCATCAGCACGGGATTGGTTCTGGTTACTGGTCAGATTACAACAAAATGTAATATAGATATTCCTCAAATCGTCCGAAACATTGTCAGGGAAATTGGTTATACATCCGGTGAATATGGCTTTGATGCCAATTCTTGTTCCGTATTGACCGGAATTGACAAGCAATCCGCTGATATCGACTCTGGAGTCAGCACTTCACTTGAAAGCAGAGCGGGGTCTAGTGATGTACTGGATCAAATAGGCGCTGGCGATCAGGGAATTATGTATGGATATGCCTGCAATGAAACCCCCGAGTTGATGCCCCTGCCCATCACGTTAGCCCATAAATTGGCAAAAAAACTAGCTGATTTGCGTAAATCAGGTGAATTAGAATATCTGCGACCGGATGGAAAGACCCAGATAACAGTCGAATACCTGGATCAAAAGGTAATTCGGGTTGAGGCTGTCGTAGTTGCTTGTCAACATTCTGATACCATTAGCCACGAAATAATTGAGCGCGATATAATTGATAAAGCTATCAAAAAAGTAATTCCCAATCATCTGCTTGATGATAAGACAAAATATTATATCAATGCCGCCGGTAGATTTGTCATCGGTGGGCCGCAAGGTGATACCGGCTTGACAGGCAAAAAAATCATGGTTGATACCTACGGCGGTTATGCCCGCCATGGTGGCGGTTCGTTTTCCGGAAAAGATCCGACTAAAGTTGACCGCTCCGCATCATATGCTGCCAGGTATGTTGCCAAAAATGTTGTGGCTGCCGGTTTGGCGGACAGGTGTGAAATTCAAATTTCATACGTGATTGGGGTATCCCATCCAGTCTCTATCGCGGTCCATACATTTGGAACAAATAAAATTGCAGAGGCGAAAATAGAAAAATTAATTAATAAGCATTTTGATCTTCGTCCGGCTGCATTTATTCAGGATTTAGATTTGCGGCGGCCGATCTACCGCCAGGTTTCAACTTACGGTCACTTTGGAAGAGATGACTTGGATCTTCCCTGGGAAAAAACAGATAAAGTGCCATATTTAAGCCAAGGTTGAAAATCCAATCCATTGATCATGGCAAATGATCACTACGTGACAAAAGAGCATCTTAACAATTAAAAAACGGCTATCTAAAACCGTTCAATGAATTCTGCTGAATATCCCGGCGGAGTAGAGCCACCTTGTTCACGAATTAAAAGAGTGTAATATTACACTCTTTTTTTGACAGCATCCTGGAGTTCTACCGTATGCGTCAAATAGAGCGGTGGTAGGTTGTCGAGGTCATTGATGGTATGATTATCACATCGAATTGGAGGTGTGATGATTTTAATTATTCTGATGATCAGTGGCAGGTGATATTTACTGAGGCTGCCAATAGTGATCTGACCATTAAAAAATGGTGTTTGGCTAACGATGTTTCGTACAATGCTTTTTGCTACCACAAGTATTCTAAGCCATATTTGAATCGCTCAAGAGATGAAGTTAAGGATTCTGGATTTACTACAGCTCTTGTCAGGCTGGATATTGTTGATTGCAACAGTAAAGTTGTTTCCAAGGGGTTCGATGTCAATATTGGCAAGGCTACTATTTCGGTTGACGACTCGACAGACTTGGAAACTCTGGCTAAACTGATAGGTATGATCAATGAAGCTTAGGTTTGAAGACTTCGACAATATCTATTTGGTTCCTGGGGCAACTGATCTTAGGAAAAGCTACGCCGGGTTAAGCGCGATTGTATCCCACAGCCTGTATCTTGACCCCACCGCCAATAACCTGTACATCTTTTGCAACAGATCCAAGAAAAGCATCAAGATGCTGGAGTTCGACAAGAACGGATTTGTCATCCACTCCAAGAAGCTGCTTAATAAAGATAAGTTCTTCTGGCCCAAGGGTGATGAAGATATCACTTCAATGGTTGTTGACATCCGTCAGTTGAGTTGGTTGCTTGATGGATTGGCAATTGAACAGAAAAGGGCATTCAAGGACATTTCAGTAATGATATAGCCCCTACGCATAAGATTAATTCACATTTTTTTGTGGGTTTATCTTTTGCCTTTTGAAGTTATTCACATCTTTTATAAATTGCCGTGAAATCAAGACTTTCAGGGCTTTTTATGCTACAATGCCACTAGTGGAAAGAGGTGGATTCAAGTGATCAAATTGATGGAAGATATGACAAAAGAAGAACTTATCGAAGCGTTCAAACAACGTGAACAGGAACTCTATGCCAAAATCGAATCCGACCGTATTTCAAAAGAAAAACTTATTAAAGAAAAGAAGAATTTATCTGCCGATAATAAGAAATTGACTTCCGATATTGATAAAATGGCAGCTGAAATCAAAGAACGCAAACTTGAACTACAACAGAAAAACGAATACATCAAATTATTGGAAAACGCCCGCTACAGCTCCCAACGCAACAATATTAAGGAATATAACCAAGGTCCTGATCTGTTTAGTCTAATCGGTGTTGATTTTGATAATGCTACTGAAACCGAAGAATTCGAAACTACGGAAATCAAAGGTTACAAAAGAAAAGTTAGAATCCCCAAAGAAAAACATATCAATTATGACCATCTCAAAACCAATATAATTACAGAAGAAACTCCTGATGGTTTCGACGTTTGCGATCTTTGTGGTACAACTATGACAATCAAAAAATACGATGAAAGAAAAGAACTTGTCTATACACCCGCCAAAGTTGAATTGAATATTTACCGTACACCGGTATACGAATGTGTTGCTTGTCAGGAACACAACTTGGAAGGTAAATCATCGTACAAGAAAGTTCCTGGAAGACAACCGGTTATCAAGGGAAGCATTGCATCGCCATCACTGATTGCAACTATAATGGACATGAAATATTTAAAGGGTTTGCCACTGGCTGCTCAGGAAAAACGTTTCCTTGAAAATGACATCGTCATCCCTAGACAGAATATGGCCAACTGGATGATCAAGGCATCGGTTCATCTTAACCTGTTGTTTGAGTGCATGCACAAAGACTTGTTGTCCATGGAAGTGATCCACTGCGATGAAACCACCACCCAGGTTCTAAAGGAAGACGGCAAACCAGCGCAAAGCAAATCATATCTTTGGGTTCTACGGAGCAATCAGTATGACGAACCAATTATCTTGTACCGTTATGATCCTAGTCGTTCAAAACGGGTTGTTGAAGACTTCATCGGTGATTACTCCCACTATCTGGTAACAGACGCCTATGGTGCTTACGAGTCGCTTGATAATGTCACCAACTGTTTTTGCCACGTTCATGCCTTTCGCTATTTCCGGGAAGCCTTGGATGTACTGCCAAAAGGCACCGATAAAAATCAAAGTTACGAATACACTTGCTATCGCTATTACAAAAAAGTATTCGAAGCAAAAAACAAAATTGAACAGGCTGCTAAGGGAAAATATCCAAAGAACCGGGATAAATATTTTCAATATATTCATAAGGGTCGAAAAGATGTCGTAAAGCCGATCTACGATAAGTTTTTAGCGTACCTTAAAGAAATAATCCTGTTGCCCGAAGTTAATATGAAACCAACCTTGCTTAAGGCAATCAAATATCTGATGAACCACGAAAAGGAATTCAGCGAGGTATTTAATAACCCGAAAGTTCCATTCGACAATTCAAGCACGGAACGGGCTATACGACCGTTTGTCGTATCAAGGAATCGATGTAAATTCTATACAAGCCCCAAAGGAGCGCAAGCCGCAGCGATAATCTATTCGATACTGTTAAGCGCCCAGGAAAACAAGCTGTCACCGTACATGTACATGGAGTACGTACTGGAAAGGCTGCCGGGAATAGATTCTAGTGATGAAGATGAAATCAGGAAACTACTACCCTACAATAAGGAACTGCCAACATACCTGCGTCAATTGACCACGAAGGAGATCAAGGGCCTCAAAAAAGGAATCCCAAGACGGTAACAAACTGTCCCCCGGATTCCTTTTTGCATACCATTAAATATTCTCCCACCGCTCTATTTGACGCATACAATATAGTTAGATGAAGAACCTCAATAATAAAGACCCCATCTAGAATGGGGTCTGACAGATTAAACCGTAGCACTTCTATGATATGACATGCTGCAACTTAAATCTAAGATTTATACTCACAAAACCACCTTATAAGAACAATACCTGTAGGCAATTAAACGTGAATTTTATCTAGCTGTATTATTGGATTTCATTTGAAACACCAGATGAATTTCCTTTTTTTCGCAACTTTTGTGCGATTCGTTGATAATCATTTGGTTTTGCGCCATTGATATTAAACCCAAACAGGATTTTAATTATCCATGCAAAAATCATTAATATTACTATTGGAATAACACAAGATGTAATAATTAAAACAGCAATTGTATCTAGCAATGTACTAAGTGTATTTTCCGCCTTATCAGTTATTGCAGATATGCCAATTCCTATTTTAGAAGTAATATTGGATAAATAATCTCCGATATTCTCGATCCAGTTTTTATCATTTGCAGAAAGGTCTTTCTTCGTTTCATCAATATATTCATTGTTAAGTTCTACAGTTTCAACTGTTTGTTCTATCGATTCTTGATAAGTAGAGTATATTATGTCACTTACATGCACACTAATCGGAATTGCGGCAGAAAGAACAATTCCTAATATAGCTAGTTTTATTGCAAAAACCTTTAATACTCCTTTATTCACGAACAAATATGAAATTCCCAAAGCACAAGCAAATGGAATAATGAAAGTAAATGATACATAACCGACCGCTGTAATTAGCGTTTTTTCCAATAAAATCGCACATAATATAACAATGAAATAAGTGCTTAATTCCGCAATTTGATTAGCTATCGGCATTGCAACATCTCCTGGAATTAACGTTAAAGCCGTTGATGATGCCGCCGTTACTGCGGCAAGACTCATCACAACTACTTTTTTATCATCCAATGATTGTATCGTTCCCGCATTAATGCTAGGTGATGTTGCAATATTTGCAAAAACAAAAATCGACAATAACGCTACAACTATTAGTACTGCAATCATCATTAAGTTACGTTTTGAATATTTCTCTTTAATTCTTTCCATCATACTTCCGTTCCCCTTTTTAGTAATATCCTAATGTAAATGTCTTATACTGGCTTTACACAAGATTCATTTATTAGTTTTCTTGGACCCTATCTTAAAATATTGATTAATCCAATAATTTTAGTTAATAAACGCAAACAGCATAATCACATTATCTCATAAATCCGTCCAGTGTGAGCGATTTACTCACACTGGACAATAATTTGGCGTCTGCACATTCTTATTTGGATTAGCACTTCTATTTAGATAAATTTTGAACCTTAATTTGGTAATTAGTTAACTGTAGCTAGTCAATTTATTTGATGGATGATTCTTCAAATTATATGGGCCTTCTTTTGGTCCTTTTTTGATGCTCTTCAAATTAATCGAATGGAATATTCAGTTTATTTGAAATGATGTTTTAGAGGAAAAAGAAAATAATCGCCTTTTTAGACGATTATCCCTGACTCGTTTATTTTGTAGATTGCTTGTGATATTGCTTCGCTGCTGATTGGATCTATCTCGCGCAATAGAGCTGACTTGTTCCAAAATTTGTCTTTGAAATATGATAGTTCCAGTCCCAGCTTCATCAACGGGATGCAAATCCAGTTCCCTTTGGCTGATTTACCTACTATCACTTCGATTTCATTTCCGTCATATCTTAGCTGGAATTCACACTTATCTGGGTTTTGTGAGACTATTACTATCTCGTTGGCCCATGTTTTTTCATCATAGTTGCAGAAGTATTCGATTATCAAATTACTACCTCTTCGATTGTTTCTAGGATTAAATCGGAATCAATTACTTCGATTTTTCTGATTGCTCCGATAAACATTGCCCGGTCACATATCCGATCAATAACCCGACAGGTGCCGTTGGATGCATTGATGATTGCCTCAATTGCATTATCATTGAACACTTCTTGAATTGTTTTTCCGCCTTGGAGCTTGTCTTTGATATAAGCAAGACTTTCACTCTTGTTCAATGGCTCAAGTTTGTAATTGATAATCATTCGCTGGCGCAATGGTTCATGAGCGGTTAATTTCAGGTTCCTTGTTATTGTCGGCAATCCGACCATCAAGACTACAGCATGATCCTTGGAATCCATATCAAAATTGAAGATCATCTTCAAATCATTAAGAATGGCGTTATTCATGTAATTACATTCATCAAAGATAAACACCGGGGTAATCCTTTTTTCGTAAATCAACTGGTTTATGGCTGATTGGATCTCCCTGAACAGATCATTCTTTCGATACCGAGGAGTCAGATCCAGCGACTCAGCTAGTTGCATATAGAACTCCTTGACTGTAAGGGTCGACATTGACAAATAAATTATCTTGTAAGCTGATTTGGGGAGTGTTTTGATATAGTTTCTGATCATGGTTGTTTTGCCATGGCCGGGTTCACCGACTATTAGTCCGAAACCCTTGATTTCAAAAAGGCTGTTAAGGCGTACTTTCAATTCCTGGTATTCACTTGTTTCAATAAATAAATTCTTTGAGTTCTTGATAAACGGATTGAATTCCAATCCATATCTGGTCCAATATTTTTCCATTAATCTTCTCCTCCGCATAATTTTGGCTGCACTCGTTTTACTTTTGAATTGGCGTTTTTATCAAGTAGGTGAATCCGTTCCAGTTCGCCGGTATTCTTGTTGACTATATAGACGTTTTCCAAGTCCGGAGTATATCGGAACATATGCCTTTCACCAGAATAGATATAATCAATCTCGTATTCCCGATTATCTATTTTGATTACCGAATCAGTACTGACAGACCGCTCTACTTCGAACAGGAAAGTGTTGTCGATAAAGTCATCATCAAGCCTTTTGATAAGGTTGCTTTCCTGAAAAAAACGTTGATGAGGTGTCAATCCATTCAAAGACGAATGCACCTTGTTGTTGTAATCATTGATGAACTGGCTTAAATCCTGCTTCAAACCTTCTAGATTGTTTGTGTAATCTTTTATGTTTATTTGGGCGAAGAACTGATCTTTGATCGTCCGAAACACCCGCTCAATTTTTGATTTTCCTTCCGGCGAGTACGGTTTGCAGTAGCTAATGGTTGAATTAATCCTTGCTGCAATCATCTTGATCTGGTGATTTCGATAATTGGAGCCGTTGTCAAACCTGAACATCTCAGGAACTCCATATTTTGTTACCGCACTTTTCATGGTATCCATCAAATTGACTGTGTTGTCATTCAAATACAAATCAAGATGGACGATCATCCTTGAAGCATCATCGATCAGGGCAATCATGTATGTCCGGTTCTTCTTGCCATTAATGGTTATGTAAGGGCCGACCGAACTGTCGCCAGCCCAGTTCATATTGATATGGGGCACTTCGTAGCGACGCATGTCTTTCTTGTTTGAAAGCCGCAATTCCGACTTTATCTGATTGACACATCGGTTAACGGTTGATAGGGAAACATCAGTTTTCTTGATGATTCCTTTCTCAATCAACTTGCCGTATATTACAGTTGCCGGCAATCTAGGATAGGTTGTCTTATAATATTTGATTGTTTCAACGATGTCATCATCCAGTCTTCTTGACTTGCCACAATCACTCCGCTTTTGAGGAATCAATCCATCGAAGCCTTTTTCTTCGTAAGCAGCAATCCATCTGGAGATGGTACTGCTTGAGACAGTGAAATCACGGTTGTCGAAACTCTTATAGACTTTCTTGGTAGCTTCCGTAATCGCCTGATTCTTAGACCATGCAGCATCATAATTTCCGGTAATGATGTCATGAATGATCCGATGGCGCATCAACGCTACGTATTCTTGTTCTTTTTTATCCATATAATACCTCCGTCACCCACTATATACTAATAGAATCGATTATTTAACTCATCCTATGTGGTTGATGGTATACAGGATATTTATGGTATTTCTACATTGCATGAACTGCATCAAATAATTTGAAAAACAACTTTCAACAAGTTGGTTAATATCATTTGATTCAATTCTCAACGACATCAAACGTTGCTGCCAAACATTGATATACCTGCTCACAACATTATAAATTTCACACTCAGACATATAGGGATTTCGATCAAGAATGGCTTTTAATAGTTTCTGATTATTTTTATGTATGGAAATCTCAACTTGAACAGCCAACGGGATACTTGAATATGGAACCAAACATGAAAGAAGAATTGCGTGGGTTCTGCCACAATCCTTACATCTTAGCCGCATTATTCTCAAATTAAAAAAGCCAAAAGGCAGTTTCACCCTTCGGTTATAATAACCATGAATTATGAAATTGCCCTGGCAGTCACCAGCGCAACTCAAGGAAAAACGATTGATATTGGAAACCAATTCATTATAATAGGCCTGGAGTTTGGCCCGCGAATCAATCTTCATCAATTTATTATTGATTTTTACTCCGTGATACGTTATCATATTCTTGTCTATATGGCAAATGAGAGAAACTGCTTGGTGGTGGCGTCTCTCATTTTTTCTTTCTCTAGATTTATTACCAATAAAATAACAAAGCAAAAGGTCAATCTCAAGCAATTTGAAGAAAAATTCATCAAATTATTTGGAATTGACCTTTATTTATTATGACTAGATTATGGTTAGATGGCATCAAATAAAATGGCTAGCTACAGTTAACCTCTGAATTATTAATTCATATCAACTTCGCAGAATCAGTTACTTGATTTCATAGATTTATATAAAAGCCTAAATAAACAATCCCGCAAAATTTGTCGATCACAATAGTTTATCTTTGTAACACACAAAACATGATAACTTGATTTTCTAATCTTCAATAACCTCAAAAGCATCATAAATAATGTTTTCATCATCGCTAGAGTGATGGCTTGGATTGCTTAACAATGTGTCTTGTAAGGATTTCTGTAGTTTATCACAGCACGGTTTAAATGATAAATAGGTGATTCCTCCACCTATCACTCCTCCTACAACAGGAATTGCCTTTTTAAAGAAACCGGCATATACTTGCTTGGTCATATTAACCCCAAACCATTTTGAGACGCTCTTGACAATAGGATATATGGTACCTTTCGTCAGTGCGGTTTTTAGCAATTTTTTTTCAACACCACTTCCCAATGCTTTTGCAACTGCTTTTAAAGCATTATTAGCTCCGTGAACTCCATACATAACCCCTAGACTAAGAATCAAAATATTCATAGTCTCAGAATCAATCTTATTACTTTTTTCAGTAGTATCTATTTCAGGGAAGCCATATAGATATAAAAGTTTTTGAGCAGCTCTAAGCATATATCCATAATATTGAACAAGGTCAGCTGGAATTGTAGCTACCATGGCCACTCCACCCGGAATTCCTAGCGCCGTTGAGATTCCTGATACACAATTTCTTTCGAATTTTATTACTTCACCAGCAATCTTATCAATATATTCCGATGGTATATTTGCGTGAGCTGGATTATGTGATATTGCATCATCTATTGTTTCTTGAGGGAAATTTTTCATTAGTTCTCTTTGCAAAAAGTCATTTCGATTCACACTTATACCAGGAGTTTTCAGCCCTAATATAATAAAATCCTCAATATCTATTTCTCCATTACCATTTACATCAACCACGTTTAGCACTGTGTTTGTGGAATTAACAGCAGTATCTTTCGCTTTTCCTAACACCCCTGATGCAACATCTCCTGTATTTTTAGCTGCTTTCTTTAGGGTATCCTTAATGCTTTTTTCCGATTTTTTTGAATTTCTTTCCATTTTCTTATCCTCCTATATTAGAATATGTAAATTTTACGAATCTCTTTATTTTTGTAACATCGAACCCTATTTACAAACACTCCGAATTAAGTTGTTTGCTATAGGAATCCAAAATAGCGCTTATAGTTCCAGTTTCTATCGCTCTAGCAATCAGTCCATCATTGAATCTTTCTTGACGAACGATACTTGTAAGCATTGCCCTTAACAATAGAGGGCAAGAATTTTCAGCTGCTCTCTGGTATAGATCCAAGTCCATACTCAAGCCAAAATTGTCCAAGGTATCATGGTAATCAAAATCAGTAAAATCTCCACTTTGAGCAAAGCGCTGCAGCAATTCAACTTCTTTACCATACACAGTGTACGCAAATCGAACTTGATTGCCGTCCCGATTTGCTTCAGTCCATTGCGTTTTACTCTCCTTATCAAAGTATGGTTTACTTGACATCAAATCATCAAATATCTTTTTTCGTCTTTCAATAATATTACTTCGGAACACATCAAACGACACAAGTAAAGTTTTCAAATATTCATCCAAAATGGAACAGGATTTTCTTTTGATTTCTTCAGGGACATGGTAATATGCTTCTGCAATACTTGCTGCAATCGCCGTCAATGTATCGCTGTCTCCCCCTAAAGATACCGCCAGCCTTATCACATCCTCAAAACTATTTCCTTCAAGAAAAGCAATGATTGCTTCAGGCACCGTTTCCTGACATGATTCAACATGCCGATAATATCGACGAATTTCTTCACAGCTGAGGTCCAAATTATAGTGATATGTATTCGTTATATGCTTTTGTATATAACTCTTATTTGCACCCTGTCTGGCAAGGAAAATTGCTGCAGCAGTTGCTTTTGCCCCTTTTATTCCTTCCGGATGGTCATGCGACACTGCAGCAGTAACCTCAGCGAATTCTTCTACCTCTTTGAGATTATTGTAAATCCAGGCAACTGCCGAGACTCTCATAGCCGAACCGTTCCCATAACTATTATAGGGCTTAGGATTATCCTCATAGATCCAGTTAATGAAATTAGTCCCGTATCCTGCATTGGGATATTTCCGCCCTAATGCTTGCATTGATTTTATAGCTTCGGATTTCGTCTTTTCTTTTGAGCCATAACCGTTGATTACTGCCTGGGCAACCGCAATAGTCATAATTGAATCATCGGTAAACCTCGATACTTCAGAAAATAGAGGGAAATCCTTGATCTTGATATTATTACAGTCAAATTCATATGGGCTCCCAACAATATCACCTATTATCGCTCCTAACATAATCTCCTCCTGTGCTGTTTCGTTATCATAAATTATCAGACTCGCATATTTCTAGTTTCAACCTTTGGAGTAATAAATAAGGATCAATTTCCAAATCTATCTTGATAATCTTTATGACAATATTCTTTTCATAATTTGAGATCATTAGTTGATCCACCAATATCTGTTCATTGTCATCATCAAGAAACTTTGGATATACCAGCATAACATTATTGCACTGATATCGAACGCTGTAGGCAAGCATTTGATAAATATCACTTTGGGAAATCTTGAGTTTACCATAATCACAACTGATGTCCTTGTATTTTGCGTCAATAAGATGTTCTACTTTGTGATCTCTGGTTATTGTGATATCCGGTCGCAACCTGAAAATATTTTCAGTTGAATTTCTAGCCAGATATTTCATTGGACCTTGGTAATTTACCACTTGGTCTTTTGTAAATCCCGGTAATAAAGTCTTGTATAGGTACATCTCAAAAAGCTGATTCGCAGGTACAAGAAAACTAAACACAAGATCAGCCCCCTGATTCAGGTTGGGGCTTGAATTATAGTAAAACATTTTTGCCAAGTTATACGATGGTTCGTAGTTTTTGCTATTACGATTGAATACCACTCTATCCCAGATTTGATCATCCAAATTAATTTGATCAACATCTTCCAGCCAAAGCATCAATTTCTTCAAGCCAATCTTGTTCTTGTTTATTTTTGTTACTTTGCTCAAATTGATGATAACCGATTTAAAAATACGATTGATGAGAATATTTTCGGTAAACTGATCATAGCGGACGGTATGGATATGCCGGCGGAAACTATTGCGTTTTACCGTTTCTGGGAAATCAACTTTTCCTTTGATAAATGACTGATTTTCTAATATATTATTATAACCACGATTCATGTCGCGACTAAATTGCAGTGCCAGTTCATCTACAAACAGGCCGATGAATATTTCGAGGATATCTCCTTGATACTTATCCATCATTAGCGAATCAAGCGTCTTTTTAACACTATCAAATCCTGTAAAGGCAAGCATTCTAATGAAAATATGCAATGACCGCTTCTTTTCCATTTCATCGTCAAGTCTATTTGATATTTTTGGATATACTAGCAACCTTGTTTGATTCACTTGGACAAATCCAATATACCCTCTTACCAACAGATTGCCGTCATGTTGTAAAATAATATTTCCTTCACCAACAATTGTTTTCATCTCGTTGATATCATTGAATTGCTGAGTAGAAAGATTCAGCTTTTTTTGTTTATCCTCAAAGATTGTGACAACACCATTTGAAATCATTGTCTACACCCGGTAGATATTAATCAAACTTTGCTCAAACTCTGAACCACCTTGCTGATCATCAGATATGTCCAGATATTTTACATTGCCATTATCATCATAAAAATCCTTGCCAACTATCGACTGCAACGCTTCGATATCATTGTAGAAATATTCACTCAATAGCGGTAGGATTTTGTAGTACCATGTTTGGAAAAGATTATTCAAGGTTTCAATACCCATGAAATAGGCATGACCAATCCGATGATCTCGATCATAGTTGTTGATGATTCGTTCATTCAATGAATCAAGCAATTTCGCCAAATCAACTTTATCGTTAATTATCGCGTTACCTTGCAGTGACAAAATTGATGAATCCGGTTCGATTTCAACAAACGTAAACCTTCTTCTAAGCGCCGTATCAATAGCGGCTATCGATCGGTCGGCAGTATTCATGGTACCAATGATATACAAATTGCTAGGTACAGTAAAATCCTTCTTAGAATAGGGCAATAGACTCTTATAATTTCCCCTCTTATCTTGTTCAACAAGAGTAATTAACTCTCCGAATATCTTGGCGATGTTCCCTCGGTTTATTTCATCAATAATCATATAGTAAGGCTTGATAACTTTTTTATCTTCCATACTCGCTTGAGAATTGCTGTTTTGAGTCACTATTTCGATTATGTCGGAAATGCTAATTCTAGTTAGTGGATAAATAGTCTTCAAAGATAAGTTTTTGTATCCATTATATTTATGAATATTGATTGGATAGTCTAAATCTTTGAACCATTCCACACTTCTTCGGTGTCTAACCTCATATTTTTGATCGTATCGGTATTCAGATTTGATAACCCCTATCATCCTTGTCGTCTGCTGGCTATCATAAACCAGGACAATATCGCCAATTGTCATCTCATTTACAAATGAATAGATAGTATTTGCATTTTGGGTTGGTTTATCACCGAAAATGCTACTATCCCCTAAAGCATCCAGGATCTCTTGTTGATCCATATCTGTCAAATCTTGATCATTCAACCAGCCAATCGCAATATCATTGACTCTAATGCATTCATTGAACAAGGTATTCGACTTTCGCTCACCTAGCGACATCTTCCATATTTTGCTTTCGGAATGAATCATATCAACATAATCAACATTGTTAATATTTTTCAAAAATTCCTTCTCCGCATTGATGCACAATTCTTTAAATAATCCATTTTCAAGCTTATAACCAACATTCGAAGAATCCACACCTAATTCCGGTCTGATTCCTTCAATAAATTCCTCATAGGAATACGACTGATGGAAAGTTACCGATTTAACCCTATTTTCTTTGTCTGCTTGTTTGTAGCTGCCACCATTATTGTTGTACTTCTTTTCAAAGTTATCAATTATTTTTCTTGTCGCAAATGTTTTACCCGTTCCCGGAGGTCCATATAAAATTAGGTTCGGATTAAAATTTAGCAAACTTGCCTGTAAATTATATTGTTCGTCATCACTATCAGAATCATCAACCGTCTCTTCAATAACAGATTCTCCAGCTTTTGGTTTGGATTTTCCAACAAATGTTTTCTTTCTTCCGACAAGTACATTGTCATACAAGCTTACGATACTGAATACTTTCATGAATCCATTCTTATGTAATTCTTCAATTAAAGAATCCAAATAGTTACGCTTTTTAGGCGCATTATCTTGCTCAGCAAAATATCGCAATTCACTCAACGAATATTTCTTATCATCCGCACATTTTTCTTCATATAATTTATTTAACTCTTCATACAAAACAAATTGCCCATCTCTAAACCGATTGATACTTTCAATATTCATATAAGTTTCATTATCTATCGTAACGATAATGTCACCTTCTTTATAATCCACTTCCAATTCTTTCAAGGATATGTAGATATCTACTAAACCAGCCTTGAAATCAATGTCTTCAGGCATCGGGCAACTCTCTGAAGTGTTAATGGGAATAAACCCCAATCCAGTAACGCTTTTAGAGATTTTATTTACAAGATTCAAGTCATGTTTGAAATACTTATATCTTGCAAAGTCATTTATCAAGCTTATATCATCATATTTTTTGACCAAATCAAACAACAAGACATTGTCATCTTTGGGGTTTATACTGTTTTTAAACTTCCCATATTCTCTCGCCTGCCACAATTCAATGATTTTGCCTGAATATCCGACAAAAACATAGTCTCCGACTTTGACATCACCATACCATTTGTTTCCTTCAACTCCAGCAGCATAGAATCTATGTTTTACTTGTTCAGGATACTTGCTGCTAAACTTCCCTAAATATATTTTCATTTTGAAAATCCCCTTTGATAATCTATCAATGACTCAGTGACGGAAAAACAAGATTACAATACATAAATAATATTACATTCTTCGCTTCTTCAAACCCAAAATGTCACATAATCCTTACATGATAAGTAGATTATATCATATATGAGAATAATAACACATATGTAATGTTACAATTATGTGAATTTTGTTCTAGTATTTATATCGTATGCGTCAAATAGAGCGGTGGGAGAATATTCGAGGGTAAGTGAAAAGGAATCCAGGGACAGTTTATTTCCGTCTTGGGATTCCTTTTTTTAGTTCTTTGATTTCCTTCGCTGTCAATTGACGCAGATATCTTGGCAGTTCCTTATTGTAGGGTAGTAGTTTTCTAATTTCTTCTTCATCAGTAGGATCGATTCCCGGAAGACGTTCCAGTACGTACGTCATGTACATGTACGGTGACAGCTTGTTTTCCTGGGCGCTCAACAGTATCGAATAGATTATCGCTGCGGCTTGCGCTCCTTTGGGGCTTGTATAGAATTTACATCGATTCCTTGATACGACAAACGGTCTGATAGCTCGCTCCGTGCTTGAATTGTCGAATGGAACTTTCGGGTTATTAAATACCTCGCTGAATTCCTTTTCGTGGTTCATCAGATATTTGATTGCCTTAAGCAAGGTTGGTTTCATATTAACTTCGGGCAACAGGATTATTTCTTTAAGGTACGCTAAAAACTTATCGTAGATCGGCTTTACGACATCTTTTCGACCCTTATGAATATATTGAAAATATTTATCCCGGTTCTTTGGATATTTTCCCTTAGCAGCCTGTTCAATTTTGTTTTTTGCTTCGAATACTTTTTTGTAATAGCGATAGCATTTGTATTCGTAACTTTGGTTTTTATTGCTGCCTTTTGGCAGTACATCCAAGGCTTCACGGAAATAGCGGAAAGCATGGACATGGCAGAAGCAATTGGTGACATTATCCAATGACTCGTAAGCAATATAAGCATCGGTAACCATATGATTGGAGTAATCACCGATAAAGTCCTCAACAACCTTTTTTGAGCGAGTTGGATCATAACGATACAAGATAATCGGAGCATCATACTGGTTACTTCTGAACACCCACATGTAAGAGTTGCTTTGAGGTTCTTTGCCTTCTTCCTTTAGAACCTGGGTGGTGGTTTCATCGCAGTGGATCACTTCCATGGACAACAAGTCTTTGTGCATGCACTCAAACAACAGGTTAAGATGAACCGATGCCTTGATCATCCAGTTGGCCATATTCTGTCTAGGGATGACGATGTCATTTTCAAGGAAACGTTTTTCCTGAGCAGCCAGTGGCAAACCCTTTAAATATTTCATGTCCATTATAGTTGCAATCAGTGATGGCGATGCAATGCTTCCCTTGATAACCGGTTGTCTTCCAGGAACTTTCTTGTACGATGATTTACCTTCCAAGTTGTGTTCCTGACAAGCAACACATTCGTATACCGGTGTACGGTAAATATTCAATTCAACTTTGGCGGGTGTATAGACAAGTTCTTTTCTTTCATCGTATTTTTTGATTGTCATAGTTGTACCACAAAGATCGCAAACGTCGAAACCATCAGGAGTTTCTTCTGTAATTATATTGGTTTTGAGATGGTCATAATTGATATGTTTTTCTTTGGGGATTCTAACTTTTCTTTTGTAACCTTTGATTTCCGTAGTTTCGAATTCTTCGGTTTCAGTAGCATTATCAAAATCAACACCGATTAGACTAAACAGATCAGGACCTTGGTTATATTCCTTAATATTGTTGCGTTGGGAGCTGTAGCGGGCGTTTTCCAATAATTTGATGTATTCGTTTTTCTGTTGTAGTTCAAGTTTGCGTTCTTTGATTTCAGCTGCCATTTTATCAATATCGGAAGTCAATTTCTTATTATCGGCAGATAAATTCTTCTTTTCTTTAATAAGTTTTTCTTTTGAAATACGGTCGGATTCGATTTTGGCATAGAGTTCCTGTTCACGTTGTTTGAACGCTTCGATAAGTTCTTCTTTTGTCATATCTTCCATCAATTTGATCACTTGAATCCACCTCTTTCCACTAGTGGCATTGTAGCATAAAAAGCCCTGAAAGTCTTGATTTCACGGCAATTTATAAAAGATGTGAATAACTTCAAAAGGCAAAAGATAAACCCACAAAAAAATGTGAATTAATCTTATGCGTAGGGGCTATATCATTACTGAAATGTCCTTGAATGCCCTTTTCTGTTCAATTGCCAATCCATCAAGCAACCAACTCAACTGACGGATGTCAACAACCATTGAAGTGATATCTTCATCACCCTTGGGCCAGAAGAACTTATCTTTATTAAGCAGCTTCTTGGAGTGGATGACAAATCCGTTCTTGTCGAACTCCAGCATCTTGATGCTTTTCTTGGATCTGTTGCAAAAGATGTACAGGTTATTGGCGGTGGGGTCAAGATACAGGCTGTGGGATACAATCGCGCTTAACCCGGCGTAGCTTTTCCTAAGATCAGTTGCCCCAGGAACCAAATAGATATTGTCGAAGTCTTCAAACCTAAGCTTCATTGATCATACCTATCAGTTTAGCCAGAGTTTCCAAGTCTGTCGAGTCGTCAACCGAAATAGTAGCCTTGCCAATATTGACATCGAACCCCTTGGAAACAACTTTACTGTTGCAATCAACAATATCCAGCCTGACAAGAGCTGTAGTAAATCCAGAATCCTTAACTTCATCTCTTGAGCGATTCAAATATGGCTTAGAATACTTGTGGTAGCAAAAAGCATTGTACGAAACATCGTTAGCCAAACACCATTTTTTAATGGTCAGATCACTATTGGCAGCCTCAGTAAATATCACCTGCCACTGATCATCAGAATAATTCAAATCATCACACCTCCAATTCGATGTGATAATCATACCATCAATGACCTCGACAACCTACCACCGCTCTATTTGACGCATACCTTTTAGATGGCAGTTTTGATATACGTTACGATTTGCCAGATGATTTAAGAAAAGCAAGAGACATTTTAGGCAAAAAAGTTGAGTATACTAAAGATAACCGGTTAATAATTACACCAGCAAGTTTCTTTAATTATCCTTTGACAGTCTCGAATAGCGGAAATGGTCCAGCTGTAAACCTTAGAATTGGTATTAGATATCAAACAGGACAAATGATACACAATGCACAACCAATTTCAATTAACTCAAACGATTCAATTAAATTAACATTTATTTCACAAAAAACAACGAGTAAAGATGTTGGTAAATACGTCCTAATATTTAATTATTATAATATTTTTGGTGACAATTATTCACAAGAATTTGAATTCGAAATTGAAATTAATGAAAAATCGCAGTTCGAATATATTATTAGTTTTGAAGGAAACCAAAATAAACACAAAAAGGCCTAGGTTTTACCCTAGGCTCTTTCTAATACCGATTGGTGGAAGCAATAACGGCCTCCGTTGAATGATTCAAGCAGATAACACGCTTCACCGTGTACTCTCTCGAAATACATGACCGTGAATGTCGATGCCTTCAAGAGGTCCGGCAATCTGTTATTGAGAATATCCGCACAATCGTTTTTGACTTTGACTTTATCCCCGGTATAAAAGTAATTGAACGCGCCCATGGCTAGTACTTAACTTTTTGTACGGGATAGATCAGGTTCCGGTTCTTGATCCCGTTTTTCTTCACCAAGTAATCAACTGTCTTACCCAGCTTCTTCGCAATTCCAGACAAGGTATCACCGCTTTTGACTAGGTATACTTTGTCTGAAGATGCTGACGAAGCGCCTGTGCCACCGACTAAAATCAATTTTTGGCCAACATAGATTTTGTTAGGATCTTTAATTTTGTTCCACTTTACTAGAGTGGCAACTGTAGTCTTATACCTTGTGGCGATTGAGCTTAGCGTGTAGCCTTTTTTGACTGTGTAAGCCGTAATTGTGACGGTCATCGGCTTTGCCTCTGTGACAGCCGTTTTTTCAACAACTGGATCATCCAGAGCGCTAGTTTCGTTCAAGACATTCAGGTCCAGGCGAACACACCTTGAACAAAGTTGGAGCTGAACTGTTGCATGAAGCATGACACAATTTCATTGGCTTCGAGCTCAGTGTCATTGTCGCCCCACGTGATAACGGTGTACGTCTGATCTCGGTACTGGAGAAACTCAATGGCGCGCCAGAAGCTGTTATTCTCAAAGCGGTACAGGAAGGTATTAATGAATATTATTCCATAAACCTTGCCCGGGAAGTCCGTAAAGGAATGAACGAGAATGCCCTAAAAGCAATCTCCAATGGTGGTACCGCTCCACTCGGATTCAATATTGTTAATCAAAAATACGAGATCAATGAAATCGAAGCCCAAAGCATCAAGTTAGTTTTTGAGTTGTATTGCCAAGGCTGCGGATATACACTGATCGCCAAGACACTTAACGAAAAAGGTTATAAGAGCAAGCGTGGAAAGAACTTCAGCCAAAACAGCATTTATGATATTCTCCGAAATGAAAAATATCGTGGTTGCTATATCTGGAAAAAGCGCAAAAGCAAGAAAAAAGGCAATCACCAATATAAGGACGACAAAGTAATTGTCCGGATCGAAAATGCTCTTCCAAGGATCATCAGATAAGATACATGGAATCTGGTCCAATCAATGATGTATGCCAAAATCAAACCACGGCGTAATGGGTGCCACTTTTACCTGCTGACCGGTAAATTATTTTGTGGTGAATGTGGTCATTCATATGTGAGCGGAAAAATATCCAGAAATCGTGATGGCACCTACTATGCCCACTACAGCTGCAGTGGCCGAGACAACAAAGTCACGGACTGCAAAAACAAAAGCATCGGGGCTACTCTTATCGAGAATAGGGGGTAAAGATAAAATCTATATTGTAATACTCAAATTACGTTGATTTACCATAATCAGTTACTTTTATCAGTTTGTCTAATTTAAATTGAAAGTAAGTACAGTAGAATATATTTTATTAAATAAATTAAAGTACTAATCCCTTTATTCGAAAATATTCTCCACAACCCCAATATATGCTAATAACAAAAAAACTCCATGTGTCTCACAAATAGAGTTACATAGAGTCTTTGATATCTAAAACGCCTTTATAAAGGCGTTATTTCGCATTTGGTGGAGGTGGGGGGAATCGAACCCCCGTCCAAAGACCGTTCCTCCAAAGCGTCTACAGCTTAGTCATTCGAGAAGATTTAACTAGGTTACAAACAAATGACAATTTTTCGCCTAGCGAGCTCTGGGATTTTCGTGATCACCGCTCGAGCATCGGCAATCCTTATCCTATTGAGTATGTGGCCGATTAAATGACGATAGGCACATCAGATAATGGCGCTTTCAGTCGTTATTGACTATGCGAAAGCAAAAGTTTGTTGTCTGTTTCCAGATATTTTTTGGTGCACTTAACGTATGCCGACGGCTGCAACTAAGGTCAAACAGGCCCCTGTCGAATCCAGGACACCCCCGTGTTAATAATTCTTCATCGCCTTTTCGATTTCTCGTTTGGCATCACGGGCTTTCAAGTCTTGACGCTTGTCGTAAAGCTTCTTACCTTTGGCGATTCCAATCTCCAATTTTGCTTTGGAAGAATTACCGAAATACAGCTTGGTAGGAACTATGGTCAGTCCCCCTTCTTTAAGCTTGTTTTCGATTTTAAGAATCTCTTTTTTATGAAGCAACAACTTGCGAGTTCTTGTCGGTTCGTGATTGAAGATATTGCCCATAGAATAAGGTGAGATATGCATGTTCACGATTTGAACTTCACCGTTTTTAATCCGGACATAACTGTCTTTCAAATTGACATTACCCAGACGGATTGACTTGATTTCAGTCCCTTTGAGTTCGATTCCGGCTTCATAGGTATCCAGGATAAAATAATCATGGTACGCTTTTTTATTGTTCGAAATTACCTTCATGCATATCACCTCCTTTTTATGTGCTTATATTATGATAATACATATCTGATATTTGTCAAGTTATTGACTAGGTTTTCTTGAATGTTTCTTTTTATGCTTTTTATAACCTTCACCTGAAGATTTGTCAGGTCGCTTGCCACCGGGTTTGCTTGGTCGTTTACCCCCAGGTTTGCCAGGTCGTTTGCCATCTGCTTTGTATGGGCGACGATCTTCTGGTTTGTCGCCTTTGCGGTTTTTCTTGTATTTGCTGTGTTTTTTAGGACGACCATTACCGTTTTTACCTTTGGACACAATTTCAAAGTCGATTTTCTTTTCCAGCTTGGATGCTGATTTCAATCTGACTTTGACTTTCTGTCCCATTGAGAAGACATTACCGGTTCTCCGACCCAGATAACGCAGTTTGATTTCATCATAAGTATAGAAATCATCAGTCATATCAGTAACATGAACCAAACCGTCAACGGTATTGTCGAGTTCCACAAAGAATCCAAAGTTGGTTACTGATGAAATGGTTCCCACGAAAGTTTCCCCGACATGGTCTTGCATGTACTCGGCTTTTTTCATATCTTCAACTTCACGTTCGATATCGATCGCTTTACGTTCGTTCTCGCTGGCTTGAAGTGCCAGATCAGGAATTACTTCCTCGAAGTGCTTGATGGTATCGAGGTCTAGTTTCTTGTCGAAAATGAAAGTTCGAATCAAACGATGCACCAATAAATCCGGGTAACGACGAATCGGCGAAGTGAAGTGAGTGTAATAGTCATCCGCCAGACCATAATGGCCTAGACAGTTTTCATCATAACGGGCTTTGGCCATTGAACGAAGCAACAGAGTCGCAATGACCTGATGTTCATCCTTGCCACGGCTATCCTCGATAATATGGCTTAATTGGCTTGGATACATGTCATCAAGTGAACCATGTGGCCGGTAACCAAAGGCCGATGCAATCGAGAAGAACTTCGCCAATTTTTTCGAATCGGGATGTTCATGGACCCGGTAGATGAACGGAATGTCCATCCAGTAGAATCGTTGGGCAATCGTTTCATTGGCTGCCAACATGAACTCCTCGATGATATGTTCAGAAATTCCTCTTGAACGTAACACGACGTCATAAGGAACTCCTTCTTCATCAACCAGGACTTTACCTTCATTGATGTCAAAATCAATCGCTCCGCGGCGTTCACGGTGCTTTCTAAGCATTTCAGCCAACTCTTCCATCTGATAGAACATTTCCAGCACATCGCGGTATTCGCTCATCAGCTGGGTATCCCCATCAAGGATCTTGTTGACATTATTGTAAGTCATCCGGTGATTCGAATTGATCACAGTCGGAAGGATTTCATGACGAACCACTTCTCCGTTGCGGTCGATTTCCATGAAACATGAAATCGTCAACCGGTCAACTTGAGGATTCAAGGAACAGATCCCGTTTGAAAGCTTATGCGGCAACATCGGAATCACGCGGTCAACCAGGTAGATTGAAGTTCCGCGGCGCACCGCTTCATGATCGAGGGGACTGTTTTCAGTCACATAGTTCGAGACATCGGCGATATGGACTCCCAGGTAGAAATTGCCGTTAGGCAATCTTTCCAGCGAGATTGCATCATCCAAGTCTTTGGCGTCATCGCCATCGATGGTGACAATCTGCATATCCCGCAAATCCATCCGGCCTTCGATATCCTTTTCAGTGACAAAGTCATTGATGTCGTCAATCTGGTTATAGACCGGTTTGGGGAATTCGAGTTCGACCCCATGATCATAGACAATCGACATGATATCAACACCAGGATCATTTTTATGTCCGATGATTCTAGTCACATTACCTTTTAATGGGGGCGTGTAAACCTTGATTTCCACAACAACCTTATGCCCAGGCATTGCTCCATGGGCATGGGCGTTGTCGACAAAGATTTTTTCTTTGAATCTCACGTCATCACATTCGACGTAGAGATGATTCTTCTTGTTTCTTTTGACAAGACCGACCACATTGGTCCGGCCGCGTTCCACCACTTTGACAACTACCCCTTCAGGGCGACTGCTGGTATGTGGTGATGTCAGTTTGACCAGGACTATATCCTGATCGAACGCATCTTTGATGCCTGACTTGTCGATGAAGATGTCTTTTTCTTCATGCTCTACTTTGACAAACCCAAATCCACGTTCGTGGATTGATAATACGCCGATGCGCATATCGAGTTGTTCGATTAAAAAGTACTGGTGGTACTTGTTCTGGTAGATTCTACCTTCCTGTTCGAGACTGTTCAAAGTCTTGATCAACTCATTATTATTATGGTGTTTATCTATATTCAAGCCTACGGCAATTTGATCGATAGTACGAAGCAAATTCTCTTCGTCTTTCAAATACGTCAGTATTTTGTTTTCCATTACTGCCTCCTTATTTTAGGCCAAAAAAAATAGGACATTCGTCCTAATTTACTACATTCTCAATAAGATTGCAATGACGAAGAAAGCAACCCCTAATCCAGCTGTTGTTCTTGACAGGATCAGGTCGATTCCTCTTTCTTTCTGATCTTGAAATAAAGATGAACTTTGACCAGTCAATGCATTAATAACCCCATCTGATTTTCCGCTTTGTAATAAACATAGTATAGCAAGAACGACTGCGATGATAAATTCAGTTATCATTAATAAATTATCTAACATACTATACCTCCTTCTTGACTTAAGAAATAGTAACATATATTCGCAATAATTTCAACTCTTTTATCGATAATATCAGCGAATAGTTTCCAGACGAATCAAATCCTCAAAACTTCCCCATTACGTCATTGTTATTCCAGCTATTTTCATATATTTAAAATATAATTTCATATATTGAAAATAGATGCTGTTTATTCGGTTTTGTTCTATAATTGAATTATAAGAAAAAACGGAGGTTTAATCATGCATAAATTAGGAATATCGGTTTATCCCGACAAAAGTGATTTGAATGAAGTATACCAATATGTCAAAAGAGCCAGCGAACTGGGCTTTACGCGAATCTTCACTTGTTTCCTTTCAGTCGACAAAGAAACAAGAGCTGATTATTTCAAAGTGTTCAAGGAATTCTCAAGCTACTGTCATGAGCTGGGCTTTGAAATAGCGGTTGATACCAATCCCGAAATCTTCAAGGAAATCGGAGCCAGCCCGACCAATCTCCAACCCTTGATTGATCTGGGTGTCGATGTGATCCGCCTCGATGGTGATTTCTCGATGCAAGACAATATCCTGATTTCCCGCAACTATGACAATATCAAGATTGAATTCAATGCCAGCATGAATGCCGGATTGGATCATATGATTGATTCCGGCGGGAACCGTGATGCCATCCAGGTCTGCCATAACTTCTTCCCGGAACGTTATACTGGCCTTGATCTCGACTTATATCAGGAGCTCAATGTCAAATGGAAAGATCTCAACCTGGCTACAGCAGCCTTTGTTTCTTCGAACAACGACAACACCATCGGACCTTGGGCGGTCTTCTGTGGTTTGCCGACGATGGAAATCCACCGCTGCTTGCCAATCGATTTGCAGGCGCGCCATCTTATTGCTTTAGGCAATATCGATGATATTCTGATCGGTAACTATCCGGCCACCGATGAAGAACTGGTGGCCTTGAGCAGGGTCAACTGGCAATATCTCGAATTCAAAGTCGATGAAGAGGAAGGTATTAGTGATGTCGAAAAGAAAGTGCTGTACGAACACTTCCCCCACTTCGACCGACCTGACTACTCGTCATTCATGATCCGTTCGAGTTACCCGCGCCTTGAATGCAAAGATCAAAGCATTCCCCATCGGCCTGTCGAAAAGGAATTCTTCGAACCGGGTGATATCGTGATTGTCAATGACAACCTGGCTCATTACCGTGGTGAACTGCAAATCGTCCTTGATTACATCAAAAATGACGGTGAACGCAATCTGGTAGCCACCTTCCCTGAAGATGAACTCTACCTGCTTGAAGCCTTCAAACCGGGTCACTATTTCTACTTCACCAAAAAATAATCCTTACAAGATGATATCCGGACCGTAATTGCTCAGGATATCATCTTTTTGTTTACCGATTCTAGAAGGAAATAAGCTATGCTAAAAGTAAGTTATGTTTTTTGCTCCCAAAATATTTTCAATCTTGTGATATTGCCATGGTTTCTGGGCCTGTTATGATACAATAGGGATATCAAACAAAATCATTATGGCGCGACAGCTTTACCCTAGTAATACCAATTAAAAAAGGAGAAAAAAATGAAGGCACAAATTAATCTGATTACGATTTGGACCGATGATATCGACCGAATGAAAAGCTTCTATCATCAGGTTGTCGGGTTCAAAATCATCAATGACCTGGGCAATTATGTCGAATTTGAAAACGAAGGGGCAAGATTTGCCATCTGCCTGCGCGAAGTGATGTATGGCTACAGTGGCGAATACCAAAAAACGGCTACCGGTCAAGGATTCGAACTGGCTTTTCCCTGCGAGAGTCCGGCCGATGTCGACCAGTCATTCCAAAAGTTGATTGAAAAAGGCGCCACTTCGATCCACCAGCCCGAGGACATGCCCTGGAAGCAAAGGACGGCCTTGTTCGCCGATCCTGATGGCAATATCCATGAACTTTTTGCCGAAATCGAATAATATCGTTAACTATAGGTGGATTATTCCACCTATTTTTAGTTGCGCCACTATCCAAAGACCAAAAAATGGACACTACTGGGGGAGTAAGTGTCCATTTCGGGTAAACAATTTAGGAGTATTGCAAATTTAAGTTGGTTTAGGTTTGTTAAATGCGCTGCACTGGCCTAATGAACTTAGAAGTTAATGTTATAGTCTGTCTTGGTCGGGTGAATTTTATAATCTGGTTTTGCTTTAAACCAGATTTCTATAATGGGGTAATTGGAATCTATCCACGGTTGCTCCAGAAATTTATGGTGCCTTTAGCTAATCAAAAAAAGAACAACCATTATGGTTGTTCGAAGTTTATAATTATTAATGTTTTGCTAGAAGAATCTGTTAAGGGCGTTCAAAAGACCGTTATCCAAGAAGTCATCGGTGATGTAATCACCGATAGCTTTAAGTTCATCGACTCCGTTGCCCATGACCACACCGCAACCGACTGCTTTGATCATATCGATATCATTATAACCGTCACCAAAAGCGTAACTGTCTGAAATGTTCAGGTCGTAAAACTCCAAAGTTTTGACAATACCTTCGGCTTTGTTGATCTTTTTATCATAAATTTCAAAGTAATCCATTGACCCATTATAGTCATAGTTGAAATCATTACCAAGCAAATCCATGAATCTTTGTTCCAAACCTTTAGGCATGTTGACTTCAATTTTGATGATTTTGTCAAATACCGATTCATCAAAATCATACACCAGCTGATTTTCATTGACTGCTGCAGTTTGATAGAATGAAAGCAAATTTTCAAAATGAGGTTTGATATATCCATACGCATTATCCTGGAGTATATATTCGATTTTGTTGCTGTCCATAAATTCGACCAACCGTTTGACATTGGATTCACCCAAAGTATTTTCAAAGATGGTCTTGCCATCAATCATTACATGGGAACCATTAGCCATGACAAGACCATCAAAATCCAGTGACTTCAAATATTCATTGACAAAGGCATAGGGACGCCCGGTGGCAATAAACAAATGATTGCCCTGTTCCTTGATTTCTTTTAGTTTACTGATCACTCGCTGATCAATTTCGTTGATGCCCTCTTGATGGAGAATCAAAGTTCCATCCACATCAAAAAACAATACTTTACTCATCAACAATCTCCTTTATTATCGCTTTGACAATCCGGTGGTTCTTGATCTCAATGACCTTGAACTTGTACTTGCCGATTCTAAGCGATGGTTGGGTTCCGTCATCGGGAATCTGGTCGAAATGGTGGAACAAAAAGCCGCCCACAGTTTCGTACTCGTCACTGTTGAACGTCGAACCCAGCATGGCATCGACATTTTCAATCGGAGTGGTTCCATAAACCAGATACTCATGCTCTTTGAGCTTGCGAATCTGATTATCCAAAGATTCTTCGACAAATTCGCCGACAATCTCTTCAAGAATATCCGCATATGTGATGATTCCGGTGACTCCGCCATATTCATCGACGACAATCGCCATCGATTCCTTTTTAGCTTTCATTGAGGCAAACAGATAGTCTGCCCGCATGTTTTCATAGACAAAATACGGCTTGCGCATTTTCTCATTAATGATGATCTCCTTATCCAGGGTCCGATAGACATCCCGGACATGAACAATTCCCAGCACTTCATCCATGCTGTCATTGACAATCGGATAGAGCGAATGTTCATTGCTATCAACAATTTCCTTCCAGATGGCAAAATCATCATTGGCATCCAGGAAAATGACATCGGAACGGTGGGTCAGCAGTTCTTCGGCATACTTGTCGTCGAACTTGAAGATATTGTCAATGATCAAAGCCTCATCGATATCGATGGTCCCTTTGACGGAACTGGCATCAACCATCATCAAAATCTCTTCTTCACCGATCTCGCGGTCAATGGCATTGGGATTGATACCAACCAGGCGCAACACCAAGTTGGTCGACAAAGTCAAAAACCAAACCAGCGGCCCGAATATTTTCGCCACCACCTTGATTACGCTGGCTGAAAACAGGGCAATCTGTTCATGATACTGCTGTCCGATTCTTTTGGGAACCAATTCGCCAAGCACCAAAGTGATGTATGACAAAATGATGGTAATCACAACTACCGCAATGCTATGAAGCATCGAGAGATCATTGGAGATCCCCAGCGATTGCAAGAGATTGACCAGACCGTCCGCAAACGATTGGGAAGCGAAGGCCGAACCCATGAAACCAGACAAAGTGATAGCCACCTGGATGGTAGCCAGAAACTTAGCCGGATCCTTAAGCAGTCTATTCAGTTTTTTAGCCTTCTTATTACCTTCGTTTGCAAGTTTTTCCAGTTTGGTGTCATTAAATGAAATTACCGCGATCTCACTCATCGCAAAAAAGGCGTTAAGCAAGATCAAGATCAATTGCAATAGTAATTGTTGATAGATATTGTCCATTGTTCCTCCCTAAAAGAATCAATAAAACTTCCTATTTTACGTAATGCAGGTTTTCAAGCATGATTCCACATCCGTTAGCAACACAGTTAAGCGCGTCTTCAGCTACGAATACCGGAACATTAAGTTCGTCTTCCAATAATTTATCCATTCCAAGAAGCAATGCGCCCCCACCAGTCAGGAAAATTCCTCGTTCAACGATATCAGCCGCCAATTCAGGTGGTGTTTGTTCCAGAACGATTCGAGTTTCACGTAAGATTCTTTGACAAGTTTCACGCAATGCCAATTCGATTTCATCAGCAGTCAATGTGATGGTATGTGGCAGACCGGTAACCAAGTCACGACCTCTTACATCCATAGTCTTGTCAGACATTCCTTTGATGGCACATCCGATTTGAACTTTGATTTGTTCAGCAGTACGGTCCCCGATCAATAATTTGTATTTTTCTTTGACGAATTTGATGATTTCTTCGTCCATCCGGTCACCCGCGATTTTCAAAGAAGAGCTGGTTACGATTTCACCAAGTGAAAGAACTGCGATATCACAAGTACCCCCACCGATATCGATTACCATGTTACCGGTTGGTCTTGAGATATCAAGTCCCGCTCCGATAGCCGCAACTTTCGGTTCTTCTTCGATGAATACTTTTCTGGCTCCACATCTTTGAGCAGCATCTTTGATTGCTGATTTTTCAATTGATGTGATATTTGAAGGACAGCAGATCAAGATAGTTGGTCTTGAAAAGATCCCTTTAAGATTAAGTTTGTTGATGAAATGAGTCAACAGGATTTCAGTGATTTGGAAATCAGCTATAACTCCGTCTTTAAGCGGTCTGATCGCTTTTACTCTTCCTGGTGTTTTACCAAGCATGTCTTTGGCTTCCTGTCCGACAGCCAAGGCGCGTTTTGTTTCATCATCTATAGCTACAACTGAAGGTTCATTGACAACAATTCCTTCACCTTTGACGTAGATCAATATATTTGCAGTACCTAAATCGATACCTATTTCTTTTGAGAATGGCACTCTTAATTCCTCCTTGATTTTATTCCTATATATTTTAACATGTTTAAAGACTTATGCAATGATTTTTCAATATTTAACCGATATTTCCAAATCAATTCTCCAAACGTGGTTAAACACTTACATTAATGGCGGTAATTGTAAAGCACCGCTATCAATTTATCTTATTTTATCATACTTTTTTGATTTTTTGAATATTGCCCGGGCGTAAAAAAAGACTTCAGCGAAGTCTTAGAAGTGAATAGTCGTGAAATCGAAAATGAATTGGGCCAGATTATAGCCCAGCACCAGCGAAAGGATGATGAAAAATACGTAAAAGAGCCGCTCCTGACCCTTGCGAATGAAAGCATCGAACTTGATTGCCGAGAGGCTGTACATTGAAATCATGATACAGATGATATAGATTGCCAGTTTAATTCCTTGATACATTATTCCACCGCCTTTAGTTGTCTTATCCATAAGTATATATTGAATTACCCAAACAAACAATGCTATAATTTAAAAAATCAGGAGGTTATGCAATGATTGATGGATATATCCGGGTAGGTGCCGCGAATTTCGATATTCAAATCGCCAATCCGACCGCAAACGAAAAAGAAATAATCAAGATAATCGACGAGGCCAGAGCCAATGACTGCCAGATTCTGACATTCAACGAGCTTACCCTCAGTTCATACACCCTGGAAGATCTGGTCTTCCAAGAAATGCTGCTTGAGGAGTGTCTCAACTCACTTGAGCGGATTGCGAGCCATACCAAGGACAAAGGAATGGTGGTTGCTGTCGGACTGCCGGTCGAACATCAAAACAAACTGTACAATGTGGCAGCGGTGCTTTTCGACGGAGAAATCCTGGCTTTGGTTCCCAAAACGCATATTCCCAATTATCATGAATTCTATGAAGGGCGCCGTTTTGCCAAAGCGCCTGAAGAAAATCTGGTCTTCGAGTTAAACGGCCATAAAATTCCATTTGGCAAGAAATTCGTCTTCCAGAACTCGATGATGAAGGAATTTTCCTTCGGCGTGGAAATCTGCGAAGATCTCTGGGTTCCCAACCCGCCTAGCAACTCGCTGGCCTTAAACGGAGCCAATGTGATCTTGAACCTTTCAGGATCAAATGAAGTAACCACCAAATCAGAGTATCGCCGGCAACTGGTTTCCATGCAATCGGCATCATTGATTGCCGGATATGTCTATGCCTGTTCAAGTGACAGCGAATCAACTACCGACATCGTCTTTTCCGGGCACAACCTGATCTGCGAAAACGGTACTGTGATCAAGGAATCACCTTTGTTTGATTCGAGCGTAATCTATGGCGATCTTGATCTGCTTAAACTGACCGCTCAGCGCCGGAGAATGACAACATACGAAAACCGCTTCGACTATCAAAAAATCGGTTTTGCTTTGAAACCGCACAATCTTGATGTCAACTACTTCTACAGCCAGAATCCCTTCGTCCCTTCACTCAAGGATCGGCGCGATATCCGCTGCAAGGAAGTATTCTCAATCCAGATCAACGGTCTGATCAAACGACTCAAGGCCACCGGAATCAAAAAAGTAGTGATTGGGATTTCAGGCGGACTCGATTCGACTCTGGCTTTGCTGGTCTGCTCATTCGCATTTGAAAAACTCAACTACGATCCCAAAAACATCATCGCGATCACGATGCCCTGTTTTGGAACGACTTCCCGCACTTACAACAATGCCATCATCCTGATGGATGAGTTGGGAGTGACCAAGCAGGAAATCGACATCACCAAAACGGTATTGTCGCAATTCGAGGATCTCAACCATGACATCAATGACCATTCGGTCACTTATGAAAATGTCCAGGCCCGCACCCGCACCCAGATGCTGATGAACACCGCCAACAAAATCGGCGGTTTGGTGATCGGTACCGGGGACCTTTCGGAAGTGGCGCTGGGTTGGTCGACTTACAACGGCGATCATATGTCGATGTACGCCCTCAACATGTCAGTGCCCAAAACCTTGGTGCGCTACCTAGTTGACTATGTCGCTTCCCTGGTTGCTTCCAAAGAACTATCGCACACCCTGCAGGACATCCTGGCAACTCCGGTTTCTCCGGAACTGCTGCCAATCAAGGAAGATGAAATCCACCAGAAAACTGAAGATATCGTCGGACCGTACGAGCTCCATGACTTCTTCTTGTATCACTTCATCCGCTTCAATGACCGTCCCCGCAAGCTGTTCCGCAAAACACGGCTGGCTTACCAGGACAAGTATGGTGATGAAACAATCAAGAAATGGCTCACGCTGTTCTACCGCCGTTTCTTCACCCAACAATTCAAACGTTCATGCATCCCCGACGGACCGAAAGTCGGTTCGGTATCCCTGTCGCCCCGCGGTGACTGGAGAATGCCTAGTGATGCCAGTTACAAGATGTTTGTCAATGAATTGGAACAATTATAATACCCGTTATAGGAACCTGTTATCAGGTTCCTATTTTGCGTCTTTTCGTTTAATTAATGTAACGCATTTGATATAATACATAAGTGAGGTGAAACCATGACTAATCTTAATATCAACAAAATCAATCAAATCATTGCCGCCGCCAAAAAGCAGCCCTTTGTCAGCCACTATGTGATTGCCAAGGACAAACTGCTGCTTGAAGAGGCTTTTCTCAAGCGAACCGGCGCGCTGTTCAATATCGAAATCATCACCTATAACGAGCTGATTGCCGTTTTGAAAGACCGCTTCAGTCTCAACTATCTAAAACCAGTCAACCAGCTCGATGGCCTGGTCTTTTTGCGGCGCTTGCTGCTGGCCAATTACTATGCGACTTTTGCCAATCCCAGCTATGATACCTGCGCCAATTTGCAGCGCTATCTGGTCGATTTGTACAACTATGAATGCGACTTTGCTGGGATGGAGACACTGGCCCAGCTTTCCCAGAACAAACTCCGGGAAATCGAGACCATCTTTGAGCTCTATCTAAACCATCTGGATTCCAAGGAGCGAATCGGATTCGAAGATGACCTGATCAGCCGCTTCGACGCAACGCTCAAAGACAACCATTTCTATTTTTTCTTCGACCATTACAACGTCAAACAGACCAAACTGATCAGGGCTTTAAAAGAACTAACCGCAGTCGAAGTTCTTGATTATTCCAGCTACAGTGACAGCGATCTGGCTGACCATCTCCAGAGTGAGTTTTTCACCAGCGACGCCGCTTGTGAGCTAACCACTCCTTATGTGCTGTGGCCTACTGGTACCACTTATCAGCAATACCGCCTGTTGGCCAATGAAATCTCCACCAAAATCAACCGGGAGAAGATGGCCTACCATGATTTTGCCATCATTGTCAACAATCCCAGCGACAAGCTTGCCATCACCAGCTTGCTCGAAGAATTCGAGATTCCAAGCAACGGAGTCATAGAAGCAAAAAACAACAGCTATGAAGCTTTGGGGGCCCTGGCCCGCTATTATGCCACCCGGGATGACAAGACCCTGCTGGGCTTTTTGACCAACCCGGCCGTGATTTCGGCCACCAACGAACATGATATCGTCAACTTCTACAAAACCGATCAAATCGACGCTTCTTTGCTGGAGGGATTTAAGCTCAATGACGGGATGACCATCAAAGCGATGACCGACAGCCTGATCACTTTTATCAAAGACAGTCTGGTCACCGACCAGAACACCCTGGAGATCATCAGTGCCTTGGAACAGTTGCAAAGTTACTCCGATTCGATTGCAATCCGTGATTATTTCGATCTGGTCTTCATCACCGTTTCCAACGGCCCAACCAAGACGCCAGTCCTTAGCGACCATGTCTACATCCTTGAGCTGGCCAGCCCGTTGCTTGAACTTTTGGAGATCAAAACCGCCTATGTGGTCAACTTCAATGAAAATAATATTCCAATGCGAATCAAGAACAACCAGCTGCTTCTTGATGATGAACTGGCCCAACTCAACCTGCCAACCATCAAGGAACAAATGGACCGCGAAAACAGCCAGGTTTTAAGTCTCTACTGTTCGCAAATCGAGAATATGATTTTTTGCTGCCCGGCCAACAGCCTCTCGGGGGATACGCTGCTGATGGCTTCGGTGCTTAAAAACCTGATTGAACGCTACGGACATGATACCAAGAAGATTGCGACCTTCTTCACCCATCCCAAACTCAAGGACAACATGTATGTTCACCACCGCTACGATGCCAACGAGACCTTCCTCAATCAGACCATCAGCAACTTCACCGCGACCAAAAACCAGCCCGGTACGGTTGATTTTAGCCACAAGACCGGCAAGCTTTCGCCTTCGCAGCTCGAACTGTACAATTCCTGCGCCTACAAGTACTTCCTGCAGTATATTGCCAAGATTGACAAATTCGCCACCGCCAGGATGCAAGCCAATCATATCGGATCCTATATCCACAGCCTGATTGAAAGCGCCAAAGAATTCATCGAGGAATTTGACCGTGACCGGTTGATCAGCCATCTAAACCGGGTTTCGGCAGAGTACTTCGAAGATCATCAGTTCGAACCAAACAGCTACAACCGCCTGCTGGCCCGGCGGATTTTAGAAGATCTGCCAACCACGATTGCCATCTTGAACCGTCAGTATCAATTGGGCAGCTGCCAGATCATGGCCACCGAAAAATACACTTCGCTTGAACTTGAGCAACTGGCACTCCATGGCAAAATCGACCGGGTCAACAATTCCAAGGAATTCATCGATGTGATAGACTACAAGGGCTCGAAAAAATCTTTGAAAGACGACCTGCTCAAACTGGGAGTCAATATCCAGATGCTGCTTTACCTTTACATGGTGGCTCAGGAGCAAAATCTCCAGCCCGGGGGAGTCTTCTATTTCAACTACGCCCCTTCGACCATTGCCACCAGTGAACCGATTTCCACTTACGAACTTGACAGCAACGCCTTTTTAAAGGAACATCGCCTCGACTCGCTGATCAACGAAGCCCATGTCGATGATATCGATGATATCGAACCCCAAAGTGATTCCCTGGTCTTCAAAGGCGGCCGCAAAAAAGACGGCAGTTTCAAAGCCAATGCCCCATTAAAAACCCCAGCCGAACTTGATGAACTTTTTTCAGCCATCCTCTCATATGTAGGGGAACTCGATGGACGGATGAAAAAAGGAGATATCTCGATTCGACCGATCATTTCTGATTTGCGGGACAAGGAGCACCTCAAGCCCTGCACCTATTGCGATTACAAGACCATCTGCAATTTTGACATTTTCTACAATGAGTATCGTGACTTATCAAAGGAGGTAAACCAAGATGAACCTAAGTAGCTGCAACACCAAACAAATCGAAGCCATTCAGACCCGCAACTGCTCGATTCTGGTTTCCGCTCCGGCCGGTTCGGGAAAGACCAAAATTCTGGTTACCCGGATTCTATCCTTGCTTCTTGAAGGAGCCAATGTCAACGAACTGGTGGTTTTGACCTTCACCGATGCCGCGGCCAATGAAATGAAACAACGGCTTAGCGAAGACTTGCGCAAGGAAATCCTGGCCACTGATGATGATAGCGATCGCGCTCATCTTGAAAAGCAGATCGACTTGCTTCCTCAGGCCTATATCACCAATTTCCATTCTTTCTGTCTGGAAATACTGAAACAGTACGGCTATTTGATCGACCTTGACAGCAGTTTCGAAGTCCTCGCCAACAATGCAATTTTACGGGACGCCGCTTTCAACGAAGCCTTTGGAAAGTGGGCCGATGACCCTCAGTTTCAACAGTTCATCAAACGGCGCTATCCCGGCTACAACTTCAACCGGATCAAAAGCACGATTGAAACCCTGGAAGGTTTGAGCAATTCGATCTACGACTTTGACAACTATATCGAAACCGACCTGACCGAGTTGACCGGAGATTTTGTCAATTACAATGAATCCAATCTGAGCCGTTTCATCAAACGGTTCCTTCTTGAAGGAGCCCGCACCGGGATGACCCGGGTTGAACTGGTCGGAGAATACTGCCAGAGTGTCGGATTCAGTTATTATTTCGATAATGAAACCAAAAAAGAGACCGAAACCAGTCCCTACAACGCTTACCGGAAATATTATCAAACCATTATTGACTTTATCGAGACTCGGCCGCTTAGCGAAATCGTCAAACAGAATTTCGAAGTCGACAAACGCTACCGGATTCCCTGGAAAAAAGCCGGAATCTCCGATGAAATCAAGAAGGAATACCAGGCTCTCACCGACAAGATCGACAAGGAATACGCCCTGGTCTTTGACAAGATCATCACTCCGTTGGCTGATGACCGCCAGCTGATCGGACAAAGCACCCTGGCTGATCTCAACTTCCTGGTTTCGCTGGCTCTCGACTACAAAAAATGCTACCGAAAACTCAAACAGGACCAGAACTACCTTGACTTCAACGACCTCGAGCAATATGCCATCAAGCTGCTTCAGCCCGAGCTCAATGTCGCCTTGAAAATTCATGGTTCGCTAAAAGAAATCATGATCGACGAATATCAGGATACCAATCCGATTCAGGAAAACATCATTGATCTTATTGCCAATGTCGCTCAGCCAAATATCAACCGCTTCATGGTCGGGGATATGAAACAGTCGATCTACCGGTTCCGCGACGCCGATCCCAAGATCTTCAAAGAGAAGTACGACAGTTTTGCCCGGGTGGAAAATCCCAACAAGCGCATCGAGCTTAACTACAATTACCGTTCCCACAAGATCGTGCTCGACAGCATCAACTTCATTTTCAACCAAATCATGGATGAAAGTATCGGGGGACTCGAATATTATGAAGACCCCAACGCCCAGCTCAATTATGACCTGGGACCGGACCTGTTCAAGGTCCAGGATCCTAAGAGCAGCCAATCCCGTAAGGACCACAGCAGCGAAATCCTGCTGGTTGACAAAACAGCCGGGAATTATGACAACGATGAATACGAAGCCATTTGCGTGGCTCTTAGAATCAAGGAGTTGTTTGATGATGGTTATCAGCCCGAGGATGTCAATATCCTGGTCCGTTCGACCACCCAGCTGATGACTTTCAAGAACATCTTCGACCGGATGGCCATCGCCAATGAGATTGTCCTCAAATCCGGATTCTATCAAAGCAACGAGATTGCGAATTTGATCAATGTAATCCGCTTTCTCAACACTGCCCATGACGATATCGCCCTGGCTTCAATCATGCTGGGCAACTACCGGATCTCCAATTTCGATGAATCGATTCTGCTTAAACTCGACCGCGAAGGTTCCCTTTACTCGAACATCAAGGAGTTGATTGAAAATCAAAAAAGCGGCCATGAAGAGCTGGTTGGGTTCTTCAATTATCTTGAACAGCTAAGAGATTATGCAAAAACCCACCATCTTGACGAGACCATCGCCAAATTCATCGAAGACAGCGGCTATCGCAGTTTCAACGGGGCCCTGCGAAACGGCGAGCAGCGGGTTGCCAATATCAACCTTTTTGTCGAACTGCTCCAAGATTACCGCGGCCTTTCACTTTTGGAAACTGTCGCCAATTTCGATACGATGCTTAAAAACGGCGTCGATATCGCGCCAGGGATGATGGCTAAGACTGACAACAATGCCGTCAAATTCATGACCATCCACGCATCCAAGGGCCTTGAAGCCAAAATCATCTTTGTCTCGACCTGCCACAAACAGTTCAACACCGAAGACACCAAACAGGAAACCGTCTTTTTCAATCAGTTGGGCCTGACCACCCATCCGATTATGTTTAAACAAAACGAGGACGGCTTTGGCAGTCCCGTCAAATTCGAAAACAGTTTCTACAAACTGATTGCCACCAATATCAAAAAGGAAAGCATCGACGAGGAAATGCGGATTTTCTATGTCGCCCTGACCCGCGCCAAGGAAAAACTGATCATCACCGGTCAGATCAAGGATCCCTCAACGATAGTAAACTGGGCCAAAAAAGCCGTCCAGAACGATTATTTCGAAAGCGGCGATCACGTCATCATCAACCGCTACCTGGCCAAGGCCAACAATTATCTCGATTGGACCATGCCGGCGGTGATGCGTCACCCCGATATCCTCAAACAGATCAAACAAGGATCGCTGACAATCACCGGACGAAGCGAGTTCGAAGATGAACTTGAACCACTGCTCCAGAAAATCATGATCTACAACGGAGCCAACCAGAAACTGATCGGCCAGAGCAATACTCAAGACAGTTCCTTTAAAATCAGTTATTATCCCCACGATATCCTCGAGGAGAAAACCAGTCATTACAATTTCAAGGCAATCGAACCTGAATATGTCCGCTTCGATCAAATCGACTTTGCTTCATACAATCAGACTCTCAAGGAAAAATCAGTCGGTGTCACCTCCCTGATTGGACATCCGGATGAAAAATACGACAGTTTCGACTTTTCAGCCGACCAACCGGGGGTGACCGCCACAACCAGAGGGACCATCGTTCACCGGATCATCGAACTCCTCACCAAAAGATTTGACGGCGACTTTGAAACAACAATCGCCCTGATCAAAGCCGAGGAGTTTGACGGAAATCAAGAAGCATTGGAAATTGCAGCCAGCTATCACGATCGGCTTGGCGAGTTCACCAAGGGCGAACTGTTCACCAGGATTGCCACGTTTGACCAGGTCTATCAGGAAAAAAGCCTCGCCATCAAAAAAGATGGCCAGATTGTCCATGCCATCATCGACTGTCTGGGCTTCAAAGAGGACCAGATTTACATCATCGATTACAAGACCGACCGGGTAAAACGGGGCCTCGATGAAACAACGTTGATTGACCTTCATCGCACTCAGCTCGATTATTATCGCGATTTCATCCAGGAACTTTTCCCTGATTATCAAATCATCAACTGTCTCCATTATCTTCATACCAACCAGACAGTATATTTCTAAGGCGCCTTGGCGCCTTTTTGCTTGGTCCAAATAAAACAAAAAAGGCCAAGGCGACCGGGTTTGGCCAAAAACATTTCCCCAGGCGGGTTTACAGCCATATCGCTTGCTTAATCAGGAAATAAATCATATCATTGACTAAGAGGTGAATAACATGACTATTTTACAACTGGAGTATGCCATAACCGTAGCCCAATCGAATTCCATCAATGAAGCAGCCCAAAAGCTGTTTATTTCGCAGCCGACCCTGTCGGCAGCCATCAAGGATATCGAAAGCAAAGTCGGTTTCAATATATTCAACCGTTCCAACCGGGGGGTCAAACTGACTCCCAAAGGCGAAGAGTTCATCACTTACGCCAAACAGGTCCTCGATCAGTACAACCTGCTTGAAGACCGTTATATCAACCAAAACAACAAACAGTATTTTTCGGTTTCGATGCAGCATTACACTTTCGCGGTCAAAGCCTTCATGGATACCATCAAGTCGCATTCATTCGACCAGTACGAGTTCTCGATTTTCGAAACCCGGACCCGCGATGTGATTGAAAATGTCAAGAATTTCAAAAGTGATCTGGGAGTCATCTACATGACCGACTCCAATGAGCGGATCATGAACAAGATTCTCAGCGATGCCAATCTCGAATTCATTGATTTGTTCGAATGCAAACTGCATGTCTATCTCCATCAGGACCATCCTCTGGCCCGGGAGCAGTCAATCGATCTCGACATGCTAGACGAATACCCCTGTTGTGTTTTCGACCAGGGTGACAATTCCCTGTTTCTTGCCGAAGAAGTGATCAATATCGACGACAACAAGAAAATCATCAAGGTTTCCGACCGGGCAACCATCCTCAATCTGATGGTCGGCCTTAACGGCTACACTATCTGTTCGGGGATCATCTTACAGGAGTTGAACGGGAGCGATTATCTCTCAATTCCCCTGAACGTTGATGAGACGATGACAATCGGCTATATCAAACACAAAAACCTGTATCTCAATGAGATATCGCAGGAATACATCGAAAATCTCAAGGATTATCTCAAAGGATAACTGTTATTTTGCTAAACAAAAAGCTCCGTTGCTACGGAGCTTTCAGTGCATTATTTTACTTTGATATCCAGGATATTCTTAAGAGTCAATGAGGTGGTCCCATCGCTGGACATCTCGGTATCGAGATCGACCATGTTGAGATAATCTTCAAGTGGCATTTCGATGACCCTTTCATCATCAAGAACCAGCTTGCAGCGTCCCATCCGTTCAACTGAGGTCGGGATATTGACGATTTCATCATCATTTTCGATGCCCAAATCATTAAGCAGAGTCTCGACTTCACTTTGAGCCTGATAATCGTGTTCCATCATCCGTTTGGCAATTTCCATCGGTTTGACTTTTTCAAAGTTCTGGATTGAACTGAGCAGTTCGTGTTTCACCCGAACTCCCGGATCCCCTTCGAAGACATTGAACTGGCTGTCGACTTTCTTGACCGCCTTGTTAAGCAGGGAAATCTTCTGTTTGTCGGAAAGTTTCGGTTCCCCTTTGATATACTGTTCATTAAGATAGTATCCCGGTTTGCCGTCAATATTGAAGCGTTTTTCAATCAATGACAGTTTGCCATCATCAGTATTGATGATGATCACCTCATCGACATTGGCGCTTTGAGTCGGCAAGGACTGGGTCGTCACGATCTCAATCAACTGGCTGCCATCTTTTTCGACAATCTTGGTCGTCTGAGCGACTTTGTAATTGAGTTTGATCACCAGAATGTGTTTTACTCCATCGACCTTGCACTCGACAAACATCAGGTTGCTGTTAGGCATTTCCTGAATATGCGTGCACAGATTGAAGATATCATCGGCAATTTTGGCCGATGTCGTGATGAAACTTTCTTCATCAAGCAGCATGTCTTTAGCCATGGTAATCAAATGATGTTGACTGCCCACGACCAATTCCTTAATATTACTGTTAGAGAAAACTTTTTCCACCTTTTTGCGGTAGTACTCGATCAAAGCCTCATCGATTGCGACCAGTTCGTTTGAAAGAATTAATTTTGAATGTTCCATATCTAACATATGGAGCAAGATTTTATCTATAATTATCGTATTTTCCATTTTTATCACCGTATCAAAGTATAACATAAACAAGGAGAAAATAACATGAAAATTATCATTGGAGATGCCAAAACCCATAAACAAAAAAATCTGCCAATCGAGTCGACCAACCCGGTCTTGCTTGATCAGGCCCAAGTGATAATTTCCTATCTCGACAAGCTGAGCATTGAACAAATCCAGAAAAAGTTCAAGGTTTCCCTTAAAATCGCCACTGCCCTTTTTGATGGTTATCAAGATAAAAAGCCGGTTGTGGCCCTGGCCAGTTATGACGGGGCAGTCTTCAAGCAGTTCAATCAGGATTTAAACGAAACCAAGACAACCTACCTGAACGACTACCTGCGAATCATCTCGCCCCTTTATGGGATTTTAAGACCCAGTGACCAGATTATCCGCTATCGCCTTAGCATGCCCGACAAGATCAATGTCGATCTTTACGAATATTATCAAAACGTCAATGACCTGCTCAAACAGGAAGATTATTTGATTTTGCTTTGTTCAAAGGAATTTATCAAACTGTTGAATCACCCCAAGATGTATTTCATTGATTTCATCGAACTTGATCAGGGCAAAATAAAAAGACCCAGCGCCCATATCAAAGAGGCGCGAGGTCTGATGGTCAGCGAAATGGCCAATAACAACCTGACTACAGTTGAAGAGCTCAAAGGGCTCAATGTAGCCGGATTTTGCTTTGATCCAATCAGCTCTAAGAATAACACCCTGGTTTTCCAGCGACCATTTACAACTAAAAAATAAGTATTCCAATCAGCCCGCCGATGATGACATAGAATATCGGGCTGATTTTTACTCTTCTTGTAAAAACTACCATGAACACAAACATTGCCAACGCCTTGAAATTGATAAAATCAATCGGATTATCCGCCCCGGAATTGAAAATCGACAGCAAGGCAATCGACCAGGCCGCTGAGAAGATAATTCCCAGCACCACCGGACGCAATCCGACAAAAATTGACTGGACGATGCGGTTCGATGAAAAATCACCGATAAACCGGGCAATCAAGATGATGATGATCCATGAAGGAGTTACCATACCCAAAGTAGCAATCAAAGCGCCCAGGACCCCGTATTGACTGAATCCGATATAAGTCGACATATTGATTCCAATCGGTCCCGGCGTCGATTGGGATACGGCAATCATATCCGCAAACTGGTTGATTGTCAGCCAGCCGTTGCTAAGGACAAAATCCTGAAGCAAAGCCAAAGCCGCCAAGCCGCCTCCGATGGTAAAAAGTCCGATTTTGATAAAATTGAAGTAAACTAATAATAACGCCATCATTACGCCTCATCTAGCGAAACGACATTGAAGTGGATCAACGCAATTCCCAGGATCATTGAAAGAACGATCAATATGATCAGATTTACATGGAAAAATGAGATAGCGATAAAAGATCCGACCAAAAGGAAAACCGCAAGTTTGGTCTTGATGCTATGTTTGGCCATTTTGGACACTGAATTCAAAATGATGACCACGACAACCACCCGAATTCCCTGAAACGCCTTGATAAAAGTCGGATCCTGGGAAATCTGGGTGAAAAACGAACCGATGATCATAATCAGCAGCATTGGAGTGAAAATCATCCCTACAGTCGCAAAAATGCTCCCTAGCACACCGTTGCGTTTGTATCCGATAAAGGTCGCGGTATTGATTGCGATGATCCCCGGTGTCGACTGCCCAATCGCAAAATAGTCGAGAATCTCCTCTTCAGATGTCCACCCCTTGTTTTCAATCAATTCCCTTTCAAGCATTGGAAGCATCGCATATCCGCCTCCAATAGTAAATGTCCCAATTCTGAAAAATGCCCAGAAAAGTTCCATTAAGTCTCGTAATATTTTACTCATAAAATCCCCCTCTTTGATTATTACTCATCCATTGTATTCTAAAAGGTCTGTCATGACAAGCATAATCGACCAGTTTTAACACCATGCAAAAAACAGTTCCAAAAGGAACTATTTTTCATCGATATATTCATATCCGGAATTTCTAAACCCCACCGAACGGGCACTTTTGATCTTATGATTGAGATTCTTGGTGTAGTCAAACGAGAAAATGCCCGAGTAAAGCACATTGAGAAGATATGTCAGCGAAGTGGCTGAGGCAAACAAACCGATTTTGGTGGAAATCATTTCCTTGGAAGCCATCCGCAGACAGACTTCGACACTGCGGGACAGAGTGTTGTCTGCCAGACAGGTGATCCCGATTGTCCGAGCCTGCTTTTTCTTCAGGATTTCCAGCACCCCCAGAATGGTTCGATGTTCACCCGAGTATGATATCACGATAGCACAATGATCCGGATTGCTCATCGCAGCCTGGAGCAGTTCATCACCGGGAGCCCGGGCGATATTCACCTTGACACCAAGGTAGGCCAATTGGGCTACGAACTGTTGGGCAATGATGAAATTATGGGATACACCATAGATATCGATGACTTTGCAGTCCCGCAGCAGTTTCAAGGCGGCCTGGATTTCATCATGGCCAAGCAAAGCCTGGGTTTCATTGATGGTTGAAATCTGGAGTTGAGCGATATTCCGGGATATCGTCATGATATCATCACTGACGGTGAAGGGAATACTGGCATCGATATCGGTTTCCCGGTTCAGATAATCGAGTTCTTCAAGATAGGCTTTCTTGAACTCGGTCCAGCCGCTAAACCCCATTTTCTTGGCGATCCGCACCAACAGCGGGGCCGAAGTGAAAGTTGCCTTGGCGATGTCATGAGTTGACATCGCCTTGATATTCATTCCTTCTTTGAGAATATAATCGATGATCTCGCTCTCAGCTACTGAAAAATGCGTGTTTTCTATTCTGTGAAATATCATTGGTTCCCCTCCCGTTTGATCTTAGTCGGATATTATATCCGGCCCTTATCTTATATTATAGCCATTTGAACCGTTATTTTCAAACCTTAACCGGGTCATCCGGCAATTATCAAAAAAGACCGGCTGGCCGGTCTTTGAGATTTATTATCGGGTTTCTTTCAATTCTTGAGCCAATTTGAATTGACGGGCTTTTTCTTTTTCAAGTCCTTCTTGGTCCAATTCCTGCATTGTTTCATCGGCTTTATAATGGTCTTTTTCATCGAATACTTCTTCTAGTTTATGGTTGGCTTCAGCAGTAATTTGCGCTCTTAAAGCCTCACGGGTTTTGGTTGAAGCTTCAACTTCAGTTATTTTTTCTTCCAATTCAGCCACATATTCATCGCGGTCGAATTTTAGTTCAGGTGCATCATGATGATATGATTCTTCATCATATAACGGGGCCATCTTCTCTTTGACTTCTTCAGTGATTTGGGTTCTTAAAGCTTCACGGGTCTTAGCTGAAGCTTCAACTTGGGCAACTTTTTCTTTCAATTCGGCAACATACTCATCCTGATCGAACTCTTGATCAGCCTGCTCTGCCACATAATGGTCTTTTTCATCGAATACTTCTTCCAATTTTTCTTTAGCTGTTTTAATGATTTGGTCTTCTTTACTCATGGTCCATATCTCCTTTTTGATTTCGTTGTTTTATTTATTACACGTTCATTATATAAAAAAATACTTATCCTACAACAAAACCCGGCCATCTATTAACATCGTTAACAAAGAAATTGGCAAAAACCCGTGATTTTGTAAACAATGTTAAAACAATATTGCCGCCTAACGCCAAAACCAGCGCAAATATTACCCAAAATACAAAAAACGACCTGTAACGACAGGTCGAATATTATTGAATTGCGTTTGGAAAAGTGAAGTCAGCTCCCCCTATCGATTTGATTATTTCTACAACCTGCCCCGCGGCCTTTTTCCGTCCGGAGAAGGCAATTAAATCCGAGCGGTCTTGTGAAATCACAGTCAAAAAACTCGAACGCCCTTTTTTTGTGATTTCAAGTTTGACTATTTCATCCAACCTGACTCCCCGGCCATTATAGACAAATGAATCTTGCGAATAGTACAACCATAATTCCTGGTAATCTTTATTAAGAAAAATAAGACCTAACGGGCCGTAAACAAGGATATTATTGGCAGAACCCCAATCGAAGATGATTGTAACTAAAATAATCACATGAAGAATAATAACAATACTCCCTCCAACCGATGGTTTAATGAAAGACCGCTGGTAGTTGGTAGAATTGAAAAAGCGTACCATCGCCTTTTTTTGCAGCGAGACTAAAGCCAAAAACAAGGCCTCGCCAATAGCCAGATAGGCCAGAAAATAGAGGACCGAGTGCTCCTGGATATCCCCGTCAATTGCGAGTATGCCCCAAACAATCACGTAGACAATCCATAAAATCACTACTAGCGCCAATACTTTGTTCCCCAGCATTCTTTTCATGAGATCAACCCCTTTGAGTTAATTATACGTTTATAGCAGTTAAAATAACAGTCAGGCCGGAATAATTTAGAAAATCTTAAGAAAATTCAGCTTATTTTTTTAGTAACGGGGCCGTTCTGGTCGCCATATACTCATCAAGCCACTCCTGGCTGGCAATTTCATGGACAATATGGCCGTCGCTATTGGTACAGAGATAGACAGTCGGTTCCTGGTTGGCGGTTGCCACGGCAAACGAAAATCCTTCGATATTGGTGGCTACGCCCCATTCACCCTGATTGTTGAGAGCCACCAGCGAAATGTCGCCGGAATAACCGCGGCGCTTGCGTAGCTTTGCATCGAGTTCACTGACCACTTTTTCAACAGCCACTTGAGGATGATAACCTTCTTTTAGCAGCCGGACCACCTCATAGGAGACACACCCCTTCATCATGTCTTCCCCCAGTCCGGTAGCACTGGCTCCGCCATAATCGCTGTCGACATAAAGACCCGAGCCAATCACCGGCGAATCACCAACGCGACCGGCCTTTTTCATGAACAGACCGCTGGTTGAGGTCGCTGCTGTCATCTTGGCGCTTTGATCGAGGCAGACCATCCCTACCGTGTCATGGCCGTCATAAGGCTGCAGCTTGGCTTCCTGGATTTCCACTTTACGATTGTGATAATGGATTTTCGCCCGCTCACTTAGCATGTTCTTTCTGGCAAATCCGTTTTGATGGGCGTATTTTTCCGCTCCGGCTCCCACCAGAAAGTTGTTGACCGGTTGTTTGGCCAGATCCCGGGCGATTGAAATCGGATTGGCGAAATCCTTGATTGCCCCGATGGCTCCGATATCGAGCGTATTCCCGTCCATATAGGCAGCATCGAGTTCCACTTCCATTTCCTCGTTGGGCAAACCACCGTAACCCACCGATTTGTAGTATGGAAAGTCCTCGACGCACTTGACTGCCGTTTCAATGGCATCCCCGGCATCGCCGCCCTTTTCCAATATCTTTTTTGCTTCTTCAAGCCCTTCGACCGCCATCCGCCACGTCGCTATTATTCCCCACATAAATCTTCCTCTTTTCCTTGTTTGATTGGTTGGTTATTATTGAAAGCCGCTGTTTTTGCGGCCGTTTCGTTTTCTTCTGTTAGATAACGGTTATCCATTACTTTGACAAACGGGAGATAAATAACCACCCCCAGAATCACCAGAAATGCCTGAAGCAGGGCCCCGGTCCAGTTGGTTGTCAAAAAGCCTGAAATCACCACCGGAACGGTCCAGGGCAGGGTCACCCCGTTGGTCAAAGGCACCAGTCCTTGGGCCATGGCCAGATAGGATATCAGGATATTGAGTGAGGGTACCACCATAAACGGCAGCCACATCACCGGATTGAGAACAATCGGCAACCCGAATACAATCGGCTCACTGATGCCAAAGATACCCGGCAACAACCCCAGTTTCCCCACCGAGCGGATCCGCCGGGATTTGCCGAAGATCAAAACAGCGATAATCAAAGACAAAACCGAGCCACACCCGCCAAAGGTGGCGTAAAAATTTTGAAACTGATGGGTGATGATATGCCCGCTTCCTTCCTGGGTAGCGAAGTAACTGAGATTCTCGAGCGACAGGGTCTGGAGGATCGGATTATAGATTGGGCCGACCACCGCCCCGCCATTGGCCCCGAAAAACCAAAACAGATGCAAAACCAGATAGGCTCCCAACATCGCCCCCAAACTGTCGCCTAGCTGGAGCAGGGGCCGTTGAATCATTTTCTCAAACACAGAAACCAAATCGGTTCCCCAAAGGCCCAAGCAAAGATTGACAGCGATGACTGCCATTAAAACTGCCAGCCCCGGCAGCAAGACAACCAGCGAGCTTGTCGCATTGGGTGGTATCCCACTGGGACTTTTGATCCTTGCGGTAAGTTTTTCAATCAAGCCATAGAGATGGATGGCACCAAAGGTGACCAGTATTCCCGGCAAAATTCCTTTTGCACCCAGCTGACCATTGGTAATTACGGCGCTAAGATCACCCGAACTTTCCAAAACGGTGGTAAACCAGGCCACCAAGGCAACTGTGGCCCCAGTCAGTTTTTCCAGGCCCAATTTTCCGGCAAACGAATACCCGGTGGCCAGCACCACAACCAAAGCCATGATCCCATAGGTCGCCTGCGCCGGTTTGAGCAGATATTCCAGCAGCGTTGCCCCGGTATTTGGATTGATCACAGCTGCCTCCAGCCCCGCTGTCCAGCCCGGCAACGGCAAGTTGGCGATTAATACTAATAGCGAACTGACAACCAAAAGCGGCGCCGCCACCTGAAAACCATCCGCCATGGCACTAAGATAGCGATTGGACCCGATTCTAGTTGCCATCGGCGTCAAAATCCCCTCGATTCTGGTAAACATAAAATTCCCCCTTTTACTTCGATGATTTAACCAAAGCCGGCTTGACTTTGATTCCCTTTTGAACCATCACTTGTTATTTATCAATTTTAGGTCATAATCCGTTTTAACACAAGAAAAAAAGAAGCTTACGCTTCTTGTTTTGAGTATCTAAGATAGTTTAATATTGCCGCTCCGAACAATATGAGTGATGGTTTACTTTTGTAGGACCATTTATTAGCTACAACGATTGTTGAGGTGTAATTCTAAAAAACAGGCTTAGCTCCATGATTCATTTTGGTGCTTTGCCTGTTTTTTTGGTATCATATTAGTATATAAACATCTTTTAGAAAGGAAAAAAGATAGAAATCTCCCCTACCAAGTTTGATTTCTATCTGCTCATAAGAACAATATGATAATAATAAAAAATGAAACAAAAATCAAGTATATCAACCAAAAATCCTACTCCAACACAGTTAATTCAATCAATTTTTCACAAATGAGCTGCTCTTGTGGTGCGACAAACTCTTTCAAGACACATTCCTACTACGTTAGAAATGTGTCGTTTTTAGGTCTCAAATTCAAAATTAGGATCATGAGGCTCATTTGCGGGGACTGCGGTAGAACGCATGCCATCCTGATTGAATCAATGGTTCCATTCTCAATTTTATCAAAAGATGACATAGTTTCTATCATTGTAAACAACAACCATTACGATCCTTCGTATCTCAGTTATCTGCGGCAGTCTTTCGACATCAATCTAAGCTATGAAGATTTTTGTATTCTAAAATCAAGAAAATTTGACTGTATCTTCATTACCACATAACTTTCATACGATTAAACCGGGTTTATTTGTACAATCTACTTGTAAAATGAATTTTAGGAGGAAAACGTATGGAATCGAATAATAAGTCTAATCTTTCTACGTGTTTGGCGACGAATCCTAACACGGGTGCGTCTATTGATGACATTTATATTAGAAAACTATTCAATCTTGAAGACAAACGGATTAAGAAAATCCATGTCAATCATCAGTTTGATGGTGTTCATGTGTATGTTGAACTTGAATGTGTCCCCCACATATGCCCGGTCTGCGGAACCGAGACCACCATCGTCAATAACTACGTTAACAAGAAAATAACCCACTCTATCCTAAATGGTATTCCTTGCTATATCAACTACCATGCCCGCAGGCACAAATGCCCCGCCTGCAACAAAACATTCTATGAACACAATCCGTTCACCCTCAAAGGTATGAAAATCTCTTTGGCGACCGTATATAATGTCCTGAAGGATTTGAAATCGTTTAATGAAACATTCAAGAGCGTTGCTTATCGTCACAACATATCGCCCACCACAGTTGCTTCGATATTTGACAAGCATGTAAGAGTATCAAGAAGAACGCTGCCGGAGTATATCTGCATTGATGAAGTTTATGCCTTCAAATCGAAAAGAAGCAACTATGTTTGCGTGCTGCTTGATTATCAAAACCAGAAAATAATTGATCTGTTGCCAGATCGAAAAAAGTACAGTTTGCTTAACTACTTCACCCTGATTCCCAGGAAAGAACGGGAAATAGTTAAAGTCGTATCAACTGATATGTGGGAAACTTATCGAATCGTAAGCAAGCGTGTATTCCCAAATGCCGTTGTGGCCTGTGACAAGTTTCATGTAATCCAGGAGCTTACCAAGAAGGTTGACAGAGTTAGAATCGATGTTATGAACAAGATCAAAGTCCCACCAAATATAATTAAGGAGAATCTCACCCCAAAAGAGATTGTAGAAATCAAAGAACGTAAGAAGCAATATTATGTGCTCAAAAAATTCAATTGGCTTCTTTACAAGAATGATCCAAAGATATTCGATCCGAACGTCAAAAAGAAATACAATAGAGTGCTTGAAGGTTATTACAATCCCTATGATCTTCTTGACTACATAATGAAAATCGACCCACAACTCGAAGAAGCTGTAGATTTAAAAGATGAAGTAATAAGATTCTTTAAAAAGAGCAATTATAAAACAGCGAAACGGAACCTTGAGGAAATAATTGACGAATTTAGAAAAAGCAATGTAAAAGGAATGAACGATTTCGCTAATACGATGGTTAGGTGGAAGAACGAAATAATCAATTCGTTCATCGAAATAACCAAAGGTCATAAAATCAATAATGGAATAATCGAAAACAGAAACAAAACCATAAAAAGCATCAAACGAAACGCCAATGGCTATAATAACTGGGAAAGATTCCGAAGCAGGGTGCTATATGTCTTGAACGATGATGTGAATTACTATATCTACCCCTCGACAAAATGAAAAAGTGACTGGAAATCATAAGATTTCCAGTCACCCTATTGTGGCTCTAATCATTCATGAGGTAGTAAGCACATCAAATAATTCTATTGCTTATAACAAGTGCTACCTCAAGTTATTTTAGAGTACCCTTGTTTTTTGACATAATCTCTGACAAAGTCCAGGAATGCTTCCATCTGTTCATCAGTTCCGATAGTCACTCGCAGGAAATTATCAATCCGTTTCGCCTTGAAGTGACGGACAATGATTCCCTTGGCTCTAAGGGCCAAAAACAGATCTTCAGCTTTGAACTTGTCATGGGAGATGAAGATGAAGTTAGCTTTGGAATCCAAGACTCTAAATCCCAATTTTTCCAACTCAGCTGTCGTATACTCCCGGGTTTTGATGACCAGGTTGGCTTTTTCAATCATATCATCGCTGTTTTGAACCGAAGCGACTCCGATTTCCTTAGCCAGGGTATCGATTGGATATGAGTTGAATGAGTTCTTGATATCATACAATTGACGGATCACCGGTTCGCTTCCGATCGCCACTCCCAGACGGATTCCCGCCAATGAGCGTGATTTCGAGAATGTTTGGGTAACAAGCAGGTTCTCATATTTTTCAATCAGACCGATGCATGATTCCCCACCAAAATCGATATAGGCTTCATCAACCACCACGATTGAATCGGGATTGTTCTTGACCACGTTTTCAATGTTTTCCAAAGTGGTGCAAATCCCGGTCGGTGCATTGGGATTCGGGAAAATGATTCCGCTGTTTTCCTGCTGGAATTTTTCAAAAGGAATCTTGAAATCCTCGTCAAGGGCGATGGTTTCATGGTTGATTTCAAACAGATCGCAGTATACCGGATAGAATGAATAAGTGATATCCGGGAACAGTACCGGCGCTTCACCGTTGAACAGCCCCAGGAAGATCAAAGCGAGAACTTCGTCGGATCCGTTCCCCAGGAAGATCTGGTTATCTTCTACTTTCAGATACTTAGCAAGTTCATGTTGAAGTTCGTATCCGTCGCTGTTTGGATAGCGCAGCAGGTTTTCATAGTTGAACGAATTCAACACCGCCCTCACCTGACTGCAAGGAGGGTACGGATTTTCATTGGTATTCAATTTGATCATATTGGCAATCTTAGGTTGCTCCCCGGCAACATAAGGAACCACTTTTCTGAATTTATCTTGGTATCCCATTTTTCATCCCACTTTCTTTATCAATTCACCGACACTGGCAACAACCAGGTCAGCTTCAGCTTTTATTTCTTTAAGGCAATGTTTGAAGGTGACGCCACAGTCGACTTCCCTGAACATTGACACATCATTATAGGAATCCCCGATGCCATAGCTGATGCCCTGGAAATCCAGATACTCCAGGAGATAGCTAGCGCCGTTGCCCTTGGTTGATCCCTCCGGTGATATATCGAGATAGATATCGTTGAGATTGCAGGTGACATCGAGTTGTTCGAGTTCTTCGATGATGAGTTTAAGCTCATCAATCCGACCATCAGTTTGATAGGCACAAATGATGTCAAAGGTCGCAGACTGCTCGAAAACAGCATCAAAATCCTCATCACTGGCAACAAAACCGGATTCGGTCAGAACTTTGGTTAATCCCGCTTCCTGCAAATAGGTCTTCGCCCCATTGTAGAAAGTAATGTTGAGACCAGCGCGCGCTTTGAGCGTAGCCATGACTTTTTTCGCCGTATCCCGATTGATTTCCCGTTTGATGACATCTTTTTTTTGACTGTCGATGATATGACCTCCATTGTTGAGAATCATATAATCAAAACCGATTCCCAGTTTGACGATGTTGTCAAAGGCTTCGTCGATATTGCGACCGGTGTTGATGACAAAGATATTTTCCTTGCGGAACTCTTCAATCAGCATCCCGATTTCCGGTTCAATCAAATCATTCTTCTCAACCAGGGTCCCGTCAAGATCGCTAAAAATGATTTTTCTTATCATAAAGTCTCAACGAGTCCTTCTTTAAGGATTGAATCGAATTCAAGATTCTGGAAATAGCGAAGTGCATCATCCTGACTGGTCAGGGTGTCACTGCCATAATAAACCTTCAAGGTCGAACCATTGTTGTGAAGGGTAACCCCGCGACCGTAGTGACCGATGAACTCGTCCGCCTCACTGGCACTCAAGATTTCATCAAACTCCACCTCTGCTTCTTGATAAAGCGGTGCGGCGAAATTGCCCAGATAGTCCGTGATTTCATAGAATTCACTGTAATCTGCCACAGCCAGACTCAGCTTGGCAAAATCATCAAGTCCAAAGCGGGTGAAATTGATATTCACCTGGTGGCGATTGTCATACGTATTGAAATTGGCAACCACTTGGATATCCTCGCCCCGGATCTCAAAGCGGTATTTCCCGTTGACATAAACATCACCGGTATTGGTGATGATGTATTGATAGGTTGTCGCAAACGGACTGGAACCCAGCGTGGAAGTGACATTGTAAAAGTCATTTTCAAAAGCCGCGATTTTAGTCACGATTTCACTGTCAGGATAGTCAACCAGATAATCGGCTACGCTTGAATACATAGCGATGGGAATCTGGTCTTCACCAAATTGACTGACGCTGTGAGCTGCCGTTGCCGCCGTGTCTTCATTGGTATAGGCGTTGTAAAAACGCGGTCCGAAAAACAATCCGGCAATCAACGAATAATAAATAATCCTTCTTAACAAGCTTCGTTTAGGTGGTGGCGGTTGGAAATTGCCCCCGTTTTTCTTATTCTCTTCTCCATATCCTAATTTATATCCGCAATAGGGACATTTATCGACACCATTAGGAATGTCTTTATGACATCTAGGACATTTCTTCATCATTTCACCTACTTAAAGATGTCAGCAATCCAGTCCTGGAATTCCTGAACATACTGTTGTTTTTGTGTTTCCCTTTCTTGTTTATCTTCCAATTGATAATATTCCTTGGAAAGATAAGTGTACTGGCTTACGATCTCGTCATTGGCGATGAGTTCCAGGGTCGGAACCCAGCTGAATTCAAAATTCGCCTTGAGACTGTCGAAGGTGATATGGCCTTCGTCATCAAGTTTGGCCTTGTCGTAGTAGCTTTGAATATTGAAGTAATAAATGTATACTCCGGGATTGTCATCCAGGTAGGAATCGACAATCGGATAGAATTCGCGACAGTCCTGACAACTAGGACGGCCAATCAGCAGGACAAACGGCTGACCGTCTTCCCGCAATGAAATCAACTCATTGTAATCAACTTCGATAATTCCTGATAAATCGTTATTTTTCTCTATATGAATAGTGGATGTCTTTTGACATCCACTCAAGATCAACAATACTCCCAGCAGGAATACCGTTAATTTTATTTTAATAATGATTCTCCTGTCATTTCAGCTGGAATCGCAACTCCCAACAATTGCAGCATTGTCGGAGCCAAGTCACCTAATTTTCCGCCTTCTTTAAGTTCCAGGTGAGTGTTGGTAACGATCAAAGGAACAATGTTCGAAGTATGAGCAGTGAATGGGTTGTTGTCATCATCCAATAATGTTTCTGAGTTACCGTGGTCAGCTGTGATCAGCATAGTTCCGTGTAATTCAGCAACTTTGTCATAAACACGTCCGACACATTCATCAACAACGCTTACCGCTTTGATGGCTGCAGGAACGATTCCTGTATGTCCGACCATGTCACAGTTAGCGAAGTTAACGATGACTACGTCATGGATATCTTTATCAAGTTCTTCTAAAAGTTTTTCAGTTACTTCGTAAGCTGACATTTCCGGTTGCAGGTCATAAGTTGCAACTTTTGGTGAGTTAACCAATACTCTTGTCGAACCTTCGATTTCTTTATCGACACCACCGTCGAAGAAGAATGTAACATGGGCATATTTTTCAGTTTCAGCGATACGTAATTGTTTCAATCCTTTTTCAGACAGGTAATCTCCCAAAGTATTTGTCAAAGTTGGAAGTGCGAAGGCGATTTCACCTTTAACTGTATCCGCGTATTTCATCATGCAGACGAAAGTCAGGTTTTCCGGAGCGTTTTTATATTCATATTCGTAAGCTGTCGGATTAGTCAGAACAGTTGCGATTTGGATCGCGCGGTCAGGTCTGAAGTTAGCGAAGATTACTGAATCGTTAGCTTTGATGCTTCCGGCAACTTCAGTGTTGTAAGCTGGAATCACGAATTCATCATATACTTCTTTAGCGTATGAAGATTTTACATATTCAACACCATCAGTGAATGTTTCACCTTCTTGGTTAACCATTGCATTGAAAGCCAGTTCAACCCGTTCAAAACGTTTGTCACGGTCCATTGCATAGTAACGTCCTGAAATTGAAGCCAATTTACCAACTCCGATTTCAGCCATTTTTTCCACCAATTCAGCAACGAATGATGCACCTGAATCAGGAGCAACGTCACGTCCGTCAAGGAAGGCATGAACGTAAACTTCTTCAAGACCGAAGTCTTTAGCCGCTTGCAATAAAGCATAGATATGTCCGTTGAATGAGTGAACCCCACCATCAGAAAGCAATCCCATTACGTGCAATGCAGTTCCTTTGTCTTTGGCATTTTGGAACGCTGCTTGGAATTTTTCGTTTTTGCTGAATTCATCATCTTTGATTGATTTATTTATTAATGTAAGTGATTGGTAAACAATTCTACCAGCACCAAGGTTTAAATGTCCAACTTCTGAATTTCCCATTTGACCTTCTGGTAATCCAACTGCATTCCCGCTTGCTGAAATTGTAGTAGTTGGGTAGATAGCCATCAAATCATCCAAGTTAGGAGTGTTAGCTAATTTAACTGCATTTCCTTCAAGTTTGTCAGTCAAACCGTAACCATCCATGATACATAATACTATAGGTCGTTTCTTCATTTATTAATCCTCCATTTTTTCTAGTAAATGATACCATTAAATCATTACATTTTCAAACAATTTATTCGATTAATAGCCAAACAGGTGTGAAGAAATATTCAGATTTTAAAAAAAGATGTCATTACGACATCTTGGAATGGGAAATCGGTTTTGCCCCCGTTTTGACCGGTTTTACCAGGTAAGTTTCAAACAATTTTTCCAGTTGGGTCAAATCGATCTTCTCAATGTAGATCTGGTGCCACAAGGAAAACATGAACACCGTCCAGATTTTTTTGGAACAGTCCCGTTTGGTGGTCTGGTGAAGCAAGAGCAGATCGAGGATTTTTTGTTTGTCGATAAGATAATCGATATTGGCATTCAGGATGGTCATTTCGACAATGTCGCCCAGCCTCGAGTGCAACCATTTGTTGATAGGCACCGGGAAACCCAGTTTTCTACGTTCGACCACCGCAGCCGGGATTTCATCTTTGAAAGCCTGACGGAGCAGCACTTTGGTCTGGTTCTTGCTTATTTTTTGATCAAGGGTCAGCTGCGATGCCACTTTGAACACTTCCTTGTCAAGAAAAGGCACCCTAAGTTCCAGTGAAGCTGCCATTGACATCTTGTCGGCTTTTTGGAGGATATCTCCGATCAGCCAGCTGTTGATATCGATATACTGCATCGTCGTCACACTGTCAAAACCGTTTTTAATCGTGTAGTCATAAAGGTTCTCCAGCTCCCGGGCATAACAGTTGGAGCTGGAATAGTCTTTAAGAATCGTTTTGGCTTCACTGTTTTCGAATCTTTTGGCATTTCCGATATAGCGGTCTTTGAGCGGTGTTGTCGACCGCATCAGATAGCTTTTGCCTTTGATTGGCGGCATGATTTGGGCCAGATCATGAAGCGGCCGTTTGACAAATTCCGGCAACCGGGCGATGTATTTGATATCGGTGCATTCCTTATAGATATTATAGCCCCCAAACAGCTCATCGCTGCCTTCTCCCGAGAGGACAACCTTGACATGTTTGGCAGTTTCCCGAGCCAGAAAATAAAGGCCGATGATTGAAGCGTCACCGATTGGATCATCGAGATGGTAACATACTTCCGGCAGCGATTTGATGAAATCGTCCTCACTTACATGAACCGCGATGTTCTTGATGTTAAGCGCTTGGGCCGTTTGGGCCGCCAACTCCAATTCATCGTAGCCATCGACCCCAAAACCGACCGAGAAGGAAGTTATCTGGGGATTGATTTCGGCCGCCACTGCCGCAACGATGGTCGAATCGATTCCCCCTGAAAGATAGACTCCCACTTCGACATCGCTGATGAGATGTTTTTTGATTGAATCGGACACCACCCGCCGTAACATGTTGGCGTCGACTGGACTTTGCTTGGTGAAATCGGGATAGAAGTATTTTTCAATCCGGAGTTCATTGTCTTTGATGGTGAAGCAACACCCCGGGGGAATCTCCTTGATGCTTTCAATCATGGTCTTGTTGTCATAGACATACTGGAAAGACAAATAATTCTGCAGCGAATGATGGTCGACTGCCCGTTGTTCAAGAAAACCAACGAGAGACTTGTACTCGCTGGCAAAGATGATATTGTCATCAAGTTCGAGATAATAAAGCGGTTTGATTCCAAAAGGATCCCGAGCGCCAAAGACGCTCCCATCCATCTGGTTGTAATCGATAAAAGAGTACATTCCTCGCAACTTGGCAACTGCATCCTGACCATCTTCAATCAGACTCGCAAGCAAAACCAGGGAATCACTGTCATTTTCGAATCGATAACCTTTCTGTCTGAGTTCATGTTTAAGCATCTGATAATTATAGATTTCGCCATTGAAAATCAGGACATGGTTGTCTTTGACAATCGGCTGGTGCCCATTGGCCAAATCGATGATGCTCAGCCGGCGAAAGACCATCGTCACGAGCTCATCATGAAACTCGCCGCTGTCATCAGGGCCGCGATGTCCGATACTCTTGCAGGCTTCAAGATATTTTTCATATTCATTGATGCCGCTGAATTGATAATTGAATAATAATCCGCACATATTGTTTCCTCCAAGATTATTGTTATGATTAAGATGACCATTTCCCAATTACGGTATGTATACCCGTCCGGTTAGCTCTCTTCAATCAAGGAATCCGGTTTTCCAACCCAGTCAATCATTTGAAAATTCAGTATCCCTTTCAAGGATCATTCAAGAAAGGTCAGTTTTCCAAATAGCCCTGCAGTCGAAATCCAATATCCACCTGATACTTTACTCCTTTGGCCTGCCAAATCCAATTAACATTCTTTTAAGAATACTTAATTTTTCATTAAGATTTCACCCAGGTTCTCAAAGGCGGGGGCCTTAACCCGCAACTTATGGTATCAGGACTGGCATGACTGGAAATATCCCGGTTAAATCAATCATTTCCTTGACAAGACAGTTGTTGGAAGTTATTATATTCAGGTAGACAGTTCATTCGCACCATCCTGTCTTTAAACAAAACTCGGGCTTTTTCAAGTACGTGAAAAGCAGGCCTGGTGTCTGCTTTTTTTATATTTATTAAGGAGGAAGTGTTGGTTTCAACACGATGATGATATGTATTATTTGACAGTGGAACATACAATGGACGCCGCCCATTTTCTTAGCGGCTATCAAGGCAAATGCCAGAACATTCATGGCCATCAATGGAAAATCGAAGCGACCATTTGTGGAAGCGAACTCCAAACCAGCGACCAGGAAGAAGGGATGCTGATCGACTTTGGCACTCTCAAGGCAATTGTCAGAAAAGAGATTGACTATTTCGACCACAGTCTGATTGTCAAAAAAGGCAGTCTCAATCCCGAAACAGTTACCGCCCTGGAAAACCAGAATTTCAAAATACGATTCATGGATTTCCGCCCGACTGCGGAATGCTTCGCTTATTATTTTTTCAATCAATTCAAACTTCAGGGGCTTGATATCTACGAAGTGGCGGTTTATGAAACCCCGACAAACAAAGCAATTTACCGCAAGGACTAGAAGGATAACCAATGAAATACAAAACAGTAGAAAAATTCATCTCAATCAACGGTGAAGGACTGGAATCCGGAAAACCGGCCGTATTCATCCGCTTCGCTTCCTGCAATCTCGATTGCAGTTATTGCGATACCAAATGGGCCAATGTCCCTGAAGTCCAAGCCCAGATGCTTTCAAAAGAAGAGCTTTGCGAATATGTCGAAGCCAGTGGCATCACCAATGTTACCATCACCGGAGGCGAACCATTATTGAACCCGGGTCTCGAAGAACTGCTTGACGAGCTGTTTGAAATCGAAAACCTGCGGGTTGAATTCGAAACCAACGGCAGCATCCTGATTGCCAAACTTAATGATTACCGCAATCAAACCCAGCACAACATTTCATTCACAATCGACTACAAGCTTCCTTCAAGTGGAATGGAAGCGGCAATGAACCTGAAAAACTATCAATTGGCCGACTCGCGTGACAGTGTCAAATTCGTGGCAGGCAGTGAAGCCGACTTGAACCGGGCCAAAGCGATTATCGACGAGTATGACCTCAACAACCGGACCAATGCGATCATCTCGCCGGTATACGGTCAAATCGATTTGGAAAGAATCGTCGCTTTCCTGATTGAAAACAAATACAACAACATCAAGATGCAGCTGCAATTGCACAAGTACATCTGGGACGTTGAAAAAAGAGGAGTATAATATGGCAATAGACAAAGCAAAAATCGAAGAACATATCCGCGGCATCATCATCGCCCTGGGTGAGGATCCCGAACGTGAAGGATTGAAGGATACCCCTAAACGAGTTGCCAACATGTATGAGGAAGTTCTTGAGGGCATCAACTACTCCAATCATGAAATCGCCCAGATGTTCGATACCACTTTCTCCAAAGACCTGGACCTGGGCAACAAGGCCAACGATCTGGTCGTAGTCAAGGATATCAACGCCTTTAGTTATTGCGAACATCATCTGGCCTTGATGTACAATATGAAAATCGCGGTCGGCTACATTCCCAAAGACAAAGTGATCGGGCTTTCCAAGATTGCCCGGATTGCCGATATGGCCGCCAAGAGACTGCAGCTTCAAGAGCGGATTGGAACCGATATTGCTGCAATCATGGAGGAAATCACCGGCAGCCCGGATATTGCTGTGCGCATCGAAGCTTCGCACAGCTGCATGAGTGCCAGAGGAATCAATGAGCCCAACTCCAAAACAGTGACAACAACCTGGCGAGGAGTCTTCGAAACCGACGCCAATGAACAAATAAAATTCTTAATGGAAGCAAAGGGAGAATAACATGACAAAAGTAATGGTATTATCAAGCGGCGGAATCGATTCATCAACTTGCCTTGGTGAAGCGGTAGCCAAATATGGAAAAGAAAATGTCGTTTCCCTGACCATCTACTACGGTCAAAAACACGACAAAGAACTCAAAGCGGCCGATAATGTGGCCCAATATTATGATGTCAGCCATATCACAATGGATCTGACTCCAATCTTCGCCGGATGTGATTGTTCCCTTTTAAAAGGAAGCAATCAAAAAATCCCCGATGAATCATATGAAAAACAAATTGAAAAAGCCGGCGGTAAACCGGTATCTACCTACGTTCCGTTTCGCAACGGACTGTTCCTGTCGACTGCTGCGAGCGTGGCATTGATCAACGAGTGTTCAATCATCTTCTATGGCGCTCACAGCGATGACGCTGCCGGAAACGCCTACCCTGACTGTTCCGCCGCCTTCAATCAAGCCATGGGCGACGCAATCTATATCGGAAGCGGGAACCAAGTACGCATCGAAGCGCCTTATGTCAAGCTTACCAAGGCTGATGTGGTCAAACGCGGTCTGGCCATCAACGTTCCTTATGAACTGACCTGGAGCTGTTATCACGGCGATGACAAGCCTTGTGGCATCTGTGGTACCTGCCGCGACCGCCAAAAAGCTTTCGAACTCAACGGGGCCATCGACCCGGCATTATAATCAAGGAGACATCTATGCAAAACAACAATATCGATAGTCGTGATAGCGACAATCTGCAATTACTGGGCAACCAGAATACCGTTTATTCAAGCGACTACAATCCGGGAATCCTGGAAACATTTGAAAACAAACACCCGGGCAATGACTACTTCGTCAAGTTCAACTGTCCGGAATTCACCAGCCTCTGTCCGATTACCGGGCAGCCTGATTTCGCCACCATCACGATTTCCTACGTGCCAAACGTGAACATGGTGGAAAGCAAATCCCTGAAGCTGTATCTGTTCAGTTTCCGCAACCATGGTGACTTCCATGAGGACTGCATCAATATCATCATGAAGGATCTTATTACCCTGATGGATCCCAAATATATCGAAGTCTGGGGTAAATTCACGCCAAGAGGCGGAATCTCAATCGACCCTTATGCCAATTACGGCAAGCCGGGAACCCGCTGGGAGGAAGTTGCGTTCAACCGCATGGCCAACCATGACATGTACCCGGAAAAAATCGACAACCGCTAAAAAAGCTGGCCTAATGGTCAGCTTTTATTTTGGTAAGTATTCTCTTGCATAAAGCAACAAGGTTGAGATGTAAACATCCTCACGGCCCTGTTGGGAATGGACGATAATCACATTCTCATCGCGCAAAGTGAATTTATTAGAGTGAATGATCGAATTGACATCTTTGCGGATACTCCGGGTGAGACGTAAAAAATTGTTCTCATGCATTTTTCTCAGGGTTATGCACAAGGAAGCCAAAGCCAGTTCGAGATCGATCTGGGTCTTGATGAAATCCTTCTGCAGGTATTCCTGATCAATATTTTCGTATGTAGGTAGTTTGAGCAGCTGGTTTAAAACCGATTGGACCGAGTTAACTTCATTTTCAAGCTGTTCTTGATAGCACAGCTTTTTTATCTCGCGTCGCTTCACTAGAACTTAAGATATCTTCTAATCGAGATGAATGCTCCAACCAGTCCCACGCCTGCTCCCAGCCCGGATAAGGCCTTCATCAGCTGGATGACGATTTCTCCTGGGGGAATCAGTGAAAGCATCTGCGTCACTACCATCCCATTGGTTATATTGAAGATATAATCATATCCGTAGTACAAAATCGCACAGGGGATGATTGTTCCAATCAATCCGATCAGCATCCCTTCAAACATGAATGGAATCCGGATATACCAGTTGCTTGCTCCAACCATTCTCATGATTGAAATTTCAGTCTGACGAGTGTCGATGGTGATTTTGATCGTGTTGGCGATCATGAACAGCGCAATAACTCCCAAAGCCACCACGAAGATAGTCCCTCCGTTGCGTACGGTGTTAAGCGTCTTGATCAGATCGGTAGTCGAATCACCACCATAGTCGACCGTATTGACATGTCCCAAGGCACTGATTTCATCGGCAGTCTGTCCGATTGAATATGAGTTGACCACGGTCACAGTGTAAGCCGCTCCCAAAGGATTGTCATTACGGTAACTTTCAAAAAGGGCCGCTCCGGCATCTCCTTGAGCCTCAATCAGGTTGTCGAGTTCCTGATCTTTAGAAGAATATTCAACTGTAGCGACATTCGGGATCGCGGTGATTTGGGCCCCGAGCGCCTCAGCAGTCGCATCATCGATGGTTCGGTCAAGTTTGACATAAATACTGATACCATCCTCGATTGTATGCGAAATATCCTGGACGTTGTAAGCGACCAACCCGACAATTCCAATCATCGTCAAAGTGATCATAACTGCGAAAATCGATGAAAATGACATTACGCTGTTACGAATCAGACTCTGGAACGCCGTAATCAGATGTCGCGGAAAGTTTCTGATTATACTGATAATTTCACGCATTAGATTCCATACCCCCCTGTACTTGTATCACTGTCGACACAACCGTTGTCGATAACGATTGTTCTTTTCTTGTTTGACTGGACGATGTCCCGGTCATGAGTAACCACCAATACTGTCGTTCCAGTCTTGTTGACCTCGTTTAGCAGTCTGATGATTTCACTTGAAGTCTCGGGATCGAGATTCCCGGTCGGTTCGTCCGCAATCAGAAGTTTGGGACGGTTCACAATCGCTCTGGCGATGGCAACTCTTTGTTGCTGTCCTCCTGAAAGTTCATCAGGGAAAGCATTGACTTTGTCTTCAAGTCCGACCAACTCCAGGGTCTTGCGCACCTGCTTACGGATTTCTTTTCTGGGAGTGTCGATTACCTCAAGGGCGTATGCGACATTCTCAAAAACCGTCTTTTTAGGCAGCAATCGGAAATTTTGGAATACAATTCCGATATTTCTTCTAAAATAGGGAACCTTGCGGTTAGGGATTTTGGAAACATCCAATCCAACCACTTCCACATAGCCGCTGCTGGCTTTGATTTCACGGTATAATAACTTGATGAAGGTCGATTTTCCCGAACCGGTTGTCCCGATTACGTATACGAATTCACCAGAGTCAATAGTCAAAGATATATTATTCAAGGCTCTTACGCCACGATTATAAGTTTTGGAAACATTCTTTAATTTGATCATCGTCTTACTCCTTTTTGCCTAGATACTATTATATCAAATTGAGGAATCTATACAACCGTTTCCCATAATTTTATAAATTTAATTCAGATTAAGCTATTAATGGGTAAGATATGCTATAATATTTTCAAGGTGGTGGGATAATGAAAAATTACTGCATTAAATGTAACCATGAAATGCATGATAATTGTCATCTCCAATTTACAAATGAGCGATTATTAGGCAGTTTCAATCTGATTGTCGACGGGCCCGATTACCGGAAAATAAGCCAGCCGCTAAGGTCAAGATATTGTCCCAACTGCGGTCATGTCGAGTTTTACATTGATCTTGGTGACCAGGAAAAAGTCGAAGAAAAACGAGTTTCCAACAGCTACAAGGAAGTGGTCGGATCCCAAAGCAAAAAAGGGCAATAAGCCCTTTTTATTGTGACCGGATATTTGCGTGTTCCGGTTTTTTTAGCGTTTTCCCACCAAATCAGGCAGAGTGAATCCCCGGCCGTTGACACTGTGGGTCACATTCGAAATGATGAATGCGGTCGGATCGATTTTCAAAACAACCTCAGTGAGATTGTGGAGCTGACGGTTGGATACAACCGACATCACCGCATATGACTGCTGTTGTTGGAAACCGGTCGTGATCTTGTACAAAGTGCAACCCCGATCGATGTTTTCATAGATTGCTTCCCGGATATCAAGATACGATGGCGAAATGATCTGCACCTGGATTTTGGAAGTACCGATCATCATCACCTTGTCGATGATATAGAAGTTCAAAATCACAATGAAAAGTCCGTAGAGAATCTGTTCACTGTTCGAAAAAGAAAACTGCAGTGCCAAGATCGCCACATCGACCGTGTTGAGCACGATTGAAAGCGAGATTTTGGTCTTGTTGGCGATGATGATCGAAGGGATATCGGTCCCTCCGGTACTCGCTCCCAGCCGGATAACCAACCCGACTCCCCCGCCGATGCAAATTGATGCGAAGAATCCCGCCAGCAGCGGATCACTGGTCAGGGTATCGATGCCGGGAATATTTTCCAGAACGGCCAGAAAAGTCGGGAACAGCACGGTGGAAATCGCAGTTCCCATGGCGAACTTTTTCCCCAGGACAATCAGACCGACGACAAATACCGCAATATTGAAAGCGTAGACGAAGATGAAATAGCTGATTCCGGTATAATGTTCCAGAATCAGACCGATTCCTCCGGCCCCGCCTAAAATGAATCCAAACGGATTGACAAATGCGACCACGCCCAAAGCCAGCATCAGATTGCCAATAAAAATCAATAAGACGTTAAATACTCTTTTACTCATGTTTTAGTCCTCCTTTACCAATGACTGCAAGTAGGCATAGGCGAACTCATCCAGATCGCCATCAAGCACCTTGTCGACCTGAGCGGTTTCGAAATTGGAACGGTGGTCCTTGACCATCGAATAAGGATGCATTACGTATGAACGGATCTGTGATCCCCAGGCAATTTCCTTTTGTTCCCCGCGCAGTTTGTCGACTTCTTCAGCTTGCTGTTCGACCATCAGTTCGTAGAGTTTGTTTTTAAGCATCATCATCGCTGTTTCCCGGTTTTGAATCTGGGAACGCTGAGCCTGTGATGCCACAACCGTATTGGTTGGAATATGGGTGATTCGCACGGCCGAATCAGTGGTATTGACATGCTGTCCTCCGGCTCCCGAAGAACGGTAAGTGTCAATCCGCAAATCAGCCGGATTGATGGTTATTTCAATATCGCTGGAAATGTCTGGCATGACATCAACCGAAGCGAATGAGGTATGCCGGCGTTTGGCTGAATCGAACGGTGAAATTCTAACCAGCCGATGGACCCCTTTTTCACCTTTGAGCATCCCATAGGCATTGTGCCCGCTGATTTTGAAGGTCGCCGATTTCAAACCGGCAACATCACCATCAAGATAATCAATCACTTCTATTTTATAACCTTTTTTGTCAGCGTAACGCTGGTACATTCTAAACAGCATCGCCGCCCAGTCCTGACTCTCGGTCCCACCGGCTCCCGGATGGATTTCCAGGATGGCGTCAGTTTCGTCATGCAAGGCAGAAAGCAGCAATTCATTTTCAAAATCAGCCAGTCTTTTTTCAAAGACCTGGTAATCGTTTTCCAGGGAACTTCTAAAATCCGGATCGTCTTCGATCTGAAGGAATTCATAGATTTCCTCAAGTGAGTTGAGGGTCTCCACCAGTTCGCTGTACTCGCCGTATTTTTTTTGCATATTGCGCAGCTTGGTTTCGATGCCCTGGGCTTTAGCCGGATCATTCCAGAAATCCGGATTCATGGTTTGAGCTTCCAATCCCTCAATTTCGCGCTTCAAACCTTCGACATCGATTGATTCTGCCAATTCTTCACATAATAAATGGGCTTTATTAAGCCCATTTTTAATCTCAAATAATTCCATTAAGAAAAATCAATTTCCTTTTGAACATGAGGGATTTGATTTTCGATTTCACTACCTGGACGGATTCCCATATGGACGATATTGCGGACGATATCCACCGCAATCGCGTTGGTCATCTGTTCGAACATGTAGAATGCTTCTTCCGTATATTCATCCAATGGATTTCTTTGGGCATAAGCACGCAGATAGATTCCATTTCTTAATTTGGTCATCGCATCGATATGGTTGATCCATGAGAAGTCGATTACCCCAAGCAGGACATTTCTTTCATAACGAGTTCGTGCATCTGCTTCAAGGTCACTTCTGAATCTTGAATTGTAGATTTCAAACAGTTCATCAACCAGCACGCTAGCCAGTTTGTCTTTGTCGTTTTTGACTGCATCTGCATTTTTGACTGTCAATTCTGTCAAAATCGCATATTGTTTAGCGCCAGTTTCGACAACTTTAGCGACATCGATAGCTCCGTTTTCATCAGTACATTGGGCGATAGTAAGCTCAACAGCTGTCTTGAACATCGATTTGACAATCTCACTGACATCATCCAAAGACATGATTTCATCACGTTCGGCATACATGATTTCCCTTTGTTGTCTCATAACATCATCATATTCAAGGACATGTTTACGGGAATCAAAGTTCTGACCTTCGACTCTCATTTGAGCCGATTCGATTGAACGGGAAACCATTTTGTTTTCAATGGCAGTATCATCTTCAAGATATTTGGCGAAACCTTTAAGTCGCTCACCGGCGAAACGGATCATCAGATCATCTTCGAAAGAGACATAGAATACTGAATATCCCGGATCTCCCTGACGTCCTGAACGTCCCCGCAGCTGATTGTCAATTCGGCGTGATTCATGACGCTCAGAACCGATAACAGCCAGACCACCGATTTCGGCCACCCCTTCACCCAGACGGATGTCGGTACCACGACCGGCCATGTTGGTAGCGATGGTAACCGCACCTTTAAGCCCGGCATTTTTGATGATTTCCGCTTCTTTGGCATGGTTTTTGGCATTGAGGACATTATGACGGATTTTCCGTTTCGAAAGCATTTTCGAAAGGATCTCCGAAGTTTCCACCGAAACCGTCCCGATCAGGATCGGTTGTCCGTATGAATTACGTTTTTCAACTTCTTTGATTAAGGCTTTATATTTATTTGCTTTTGTAGAATAGATCTTATCATTGCGGTCATCGCGGATTACCGGACGGTTGGTCGGAATCTCGATTACCCTCATGTTGTAGATTTGCAGGAATTCTTCCTCTTCAGTCTTGGCTGTACCGGTCATCCCTGACAGCTTGTTGAAAAGTCTAAAGAAGTTCTGGTAAGTGATAGTCGCTCTGGTGACTGTCTCTTCCTTGATTGGCACTCCTTCTTTGGCTTCGATTGCCTGATGAAGACCGTCGGAATAAGCACGTCCCGGCATAACCCTTCCGGTAAATGAATCGATGATCATGATTTTCGCATTTTGGATATTGCGGCTACCATCATCAGTGGCAACCATGTATTCAACATCGCGAGCCATGGTGTAGTTGGCTTTTAAAGCCTGATTGATATGATGTACCAATGATGTGTGACGGACATCATAAAGGTTTTCAATCTTGAATTTACGTTCGGCTTTGGCAATCCCTGAAGCGCTCAAGGTACAAGTTTTAGTTTCCATATCAACTTCGTAATCTTTGTCTTCAGTCAGACCTTTGACGAATTTGTCGGCCTGAATGTACAAGGCTGCCGTGTTTTTGCGGCCTCCGGAGATAATCAGTGGCGTTCTAGATTCATCGATCAATACTGAATCGACCTCATCGATCAAGGCAAAGTTCAATCCCCTAACAAGAACCTTGTCTTCAACTTTGGTAACCATGTTGTCTCTTAGATAATCAAATCCAAGTTCGGCATTGGTAGTGTAAGTGATGTCGCTGCCATGGGCTTCTTTTTTCCCAGCAGCAGTCAGTTCGCGTTTGTTCAAACCGATAGTCAGTCCCAGGAATTCGAAGACCTTCCCGTTGCTTTCCTTATCACGTCCGGCAAGATAATCGTTGACAGTGATTACATGAACCCCTTTTTTGCTAAGGGCGTTAAGATATACCGGGAAAACCGCAGTAAGGGTCTTACCTTCACCGGTTTTCATTTCAGCGATATCTCCGCGATGGAGCACCATTCCCCCCATCAGCTGCACTTTGTAGGCTTTAAGTCCCAAAATCCGCCAAGCCGCTTCACGACATGTAGCGAAAGCCGGTACCAGGATGTCATCCAAAGTCTTTCCGCTGTCAAGCAGGCTTCTGAATTCTTCGGTTTTGGCCTGAAGTTGCTCATCGGTAAGTTTGGCATACTCTTCTTCGAGCGCCAGAACTTGGTCGGCGATGGCTCCGGTTTCTTTTAGTTCCCGTCTTTCATCATCGAAAAGTGAACGGACTTTTCCCAAAAGACCGACTTTTTTTATTTGAGGCGTAGTACTGAATGGTAAAACTTCCCCTTGATATTGTCCTTCAAATTGTTCGACAACAATATCTTCCCCTTGTTGATCTTGAAGATCGACAACTTTGTTTTCTTCTTCTTTATTTTCTAAATTTTGGTTATTACTAGTATTTTCAGCCATAATTTACTCCTTTAAGCATATAACATCAATATTATAACAATATATTGTTGCAAATTCAAAGAAAAAATAATTTGAAACCGTCACTATGAAAAATAATCATCATCGTGATAATTAAATCCCGATAATAATAAAATCCGCCCTTGCGAGCGGATCGATTGATTAGTAATTCAAAGCCTGTTCCAGGTCGGTGATGATGTCAGCGACATCTTCGATTCCAACCGAAAGACGGATCAGATCCGGAGCGACCCCGGCTGCTTCCAACTGTTCTTTACTCAACTGACGGTGAGTATGGCTGGCTGGGTGCAACAGACAGGTACGGGCATCGGCAACGTGAGTCACGATCGATACCAGTTTGAGACTGTCGACGAATTTGGTTGTTGTCGCTTCATAGTCATTAAGACCGAAAGCCAAGACCCCGCATCCGCCATTTGGCAGGTATTTTTCCGCCAGATGATGATATTCATCATCTTCAAGACCCGAGAATTTGACCCAAGCCACATTTTTGTGACCTTTCAGGTATTTGGCAACTTCCAGAGCATTTTGATAGTGACGTGGCATTCTCAAATGAAGAGTTTCCAATCCCAGGTTCAACAAGAAGGCATTCATTGGTGACATAGTCGATCCCAAATCACGCATCATTTGAACAGTAGCTTTGGTGATATAGGCCCCTTTACCGAATTTTTGGGTATAGACGATGCCATGGTATGAATCATCAGGTGTAGTCAGACCCGGGAATTTGTCATTTTGTTCCCAGTCGAAATTACCGCTGTCAACGATACATCCTCCGACACTGGTTGCATGGCCATCCATGTATTTTGTGGTTGAGTGAGTGACAATATCCGCTCCGAATTCGAATGGACGACAATGAATCGGTGTTGCGAAGGTATTGTCAAGAAGCAATGGCAATCCGTTTTGATGAGCGAATTGCGCGAATTTTTCGATATCCAATACTTTGGTGGTCGGATTGGCAATTGTTTCCCCAAAAACCAGTTTGGTATTCGGTTTGATTGCCTTTTGCAATTCCTCAAGCGGAGCATCCTGGTCCACGAAAGTGCATTCGATTCCCATTTTTACAAGAGTGACTCCAAACAGGTTGAACGTCCCCCCGTAAATACTGCTTGAAGCAACCACGTGATCCCCGGCGCTGGCGATATTCAATACCGCGATGAAGTTGGCTGCCTGACCACTGCTGGTCATCATTGCCGCAACTCCGCCTTCAAGATCCGCGATCTTGCCAGCTACTGCGTCAGTAGTTGGATTTTGTAGTCTTGTATAAAAATAACCACTGGCTTCCAAATCGAACAATTCCGCCATTTGTTGCGAATTATCATATTTGAAAGTAGTACTTTGAACGATCGGTAGTACTTGTGGTTCCCCTTTTTTTGGTACATATCCTGAGCGGATACATTTGGTTCCCAATTTGTTTTCTGCCATTTGACAATCTCCTTTCAATTGTTCCTATTATAATTGGTTTTTTAGGTAAAATCAATTATTCTGATATCAAAATTCCCTTTTGACAAAAAGAACCCGCCCGATTATCTGCATTTCCCCATTGGCAATCTGTTCCTCGGTGAAATAGCGGTTCTCATAATCGGGATTGGTCGACTCGAGAATCACCACATTCCCTTTCTTGATCACCTTTTTGATGGTCGCTTCATCCTCGCCAATCAAAACCACGGCAATCTGGGATGAATCGACATCATTTTGTTTGCGGACAAAGACCTGGTCGCCAGGATAGATATGGCTTCCCGTCATAGATTCGCCGACAACTTCCAGGAAGTAATCACCCTGATAATATTCCCGCTGGTTGACCGGGATATCCCGGATGTAGTTTTCATCGGCAAAAAGGTCGTACCCCGCCTTGACCGTTCCTAAAAGCGGCCGAGTGTATTTCACTTCCAAAGCTTCACTGATATACCTGTCGACATCAAGACCGAGGTAGCGGGCAATCTCATTCATCCGCTCGGGTGGGATATTGGTGATATCCCCGTTTTCATAACGCATGATTGTCGTTTTGGAACAGTTGAGATAGCGGCCCAACTCCTCCAGCGAAATCTTTTGGGCCTTGCGGGCCTTTTTCATTTCCTCACGAAACATATTTACCACTCCTTTATTATTATCCAATAAAATTCAAACAGCTGAGCAACTGTCTAAAATTATATCATTTTTTCAATATTAAGCAACAAAAAAGCGGTTTGTAAATCTTTTTTGTTACTTTTGGATTGAATAATGCAATATCTGGTGTTAAAATATTGCATATAGAAGCAAATAAGCAACAAAAAGGAGGTAACTTTATGGATAAATGGATCCTGCATATTGATATCAATCACTGTTACGCCCAGATTGAGGAAATGAAAAACCCAAAACTGCGCCATATTCCCATGGCCGTGGGCGGCCGGGAATCAAACCGGCACGGCATCATCCTGGCCAAAAATCTCAAAGCCAAAAAATACGGAATCAAGACCGGAGAAAACCTCCGCGAAGCCTTCAAGAAATGTCCCGACCTCAAAATCATCCATCCCGAGTATCAGGATTACCATTACTACACCACCAAGGTCAAGGATATTTACCGCGAATACACCGACCAGGTCGAATCATTCGGCCTTGACGAGGCCTGGCTCGATCTGACCCCTTCGCTCAAACTGTTTGGCGACCCGATTGAAATCGCCAGAACCATCCAGCGCCGGATCAAGATGGAGATCGGACTGACCGTTTCAGTTGGAATCAGTTTCAACAAGATTTTCGCCAAGATGGCCAGCGACATGTTCAAACCTTACGGCCTGGTTCACATCTCACGGGACAATTACCGGGAGATTCTCTACAATCTCGACATCGGCGAGCTCTTTTACGTCGGTCACGCCACCAAAAAGAAACTCAACAATGTCTATATCACCACCATCGGTCAGCTGGCACGCTGCCCCAAGGAATATATCCGTTCCCTGCTGGGCAAAAACGGTGAGATTCTCTGGCTGTTTGCCCATGGCGAAGACATGAGCGAAGTGATGCTTTCGACCACCACCACTGTTGTCAAATCGGTGGGTAACGGCGTCACCGCAATTCGCGACATGACCACCATTGATGAAATCCGTTCGGTCCTCTATGTCCTGTGCGACAGTGTCGCCTCGAGACTCAAGGATCAAAATCTCAAGGGTTATGTGGTTTCGGTAACCTTCCGCGACAGCGACCTGGGCAGCTTCTCTAGGCAGCAAAAACGGGAATCCGCCACCAATATCTGCTCCCAGATCATGGAAAGCGTCGACAGTCTGTTATTGCAAAACTATGACGGAGCAACGAGTTTCCGCTCGATTGGGGTGCGGGTCTCCAGTCTGGTCGAAGACAATCACAATTTCCAGTTGAACCTCTTCGAGGATATCGACAAACAGATTGATCTCTACAACCTCGACCTGACCATCGATGAAATCCGGAAGAAATACGGCTACTATTCAATCAACCGCTGCGTCAACAAATCCCAAAGCGACCTGACCGACTTCAATCCCAAAGGCGATCACACCATCGCTCCTAAAGGATACTTTTGATTATGGAAAAGATCTTCAAGCATTATGTCGGGGTAATCTGTTATACCAATATGGAAGGGCGGATGCGGCCGCTCTACATCGTCTGGAATGAGGGAATCCGTTACAAGATCGATCTGATCTACAAAGTCGGGCCCCAAGCCAGCCTTGCCGGGGGCGGGGGCACTTTATACGAATGCAAGGTCGACCACAAACGGATTAAGCTGTTTTTGGAAAAAAACCGCTGGTTTATCGAAACCAAGCATGCCCCAATCGATTACTGGTGTGAAAGTTAACCATAAAAAGCCAAAAGAAGACCGCCTGAGCGATCTTCTTTTTCTATGTATCCATGCGAACCAGTTTTTTGATGGCCTTGTTGCGGTAGATCAAATCTTCCCTGGTGGTGAATCCCTGCTTTTGCCAGAAGTTGTTCCCTTTTTCATTCTTGCCAAAAACCACCAGAGCGATTTTGGTGATCCCCTCGGCTTCCATCGCGCTCAAAACACAGTTTACCAACAGGGTTCCAATTCCCTGTTTTTGATGGTCCCCTTTGACTGCCGTATGACTGATATAGCCGCGGCGGCCGTCGTGACCGCTCAAGATTGCACCGACAATCCGGCCCTGGTCGCAGGCGACAAAACAGGTAGTCGGATTTCTTTTGAGATATTTCAAAATCCCTTCGCGTGAATCGTCAATGTCATTGAGACCCATTCCCGGCGTATTGATCCAAATGTCGTACACTTCGGGATAGTCTTCGATAATCATGGTTCTGATTTCCATCATCATTCCCCCCTTTGCCTACTCAAAATCATATCAAAATCGCCCCGGTCTCACAAGGTGTGATTACATAATGTCGACATCTTCACCGTTGATTATCTTGTTAGTGGTGCGCATCGCACACATTTTCCCGCACATCGAACAGCTGTGGCGGTCACTTGGTGGTGTGCTTTCGAAATAATCACGGGCTTTTTGCGGGTCGATGGCCCAGTCAAACATCACTTCCCAGTCAATGTTTCTTCGAGCCTCAGACATCTTGTTGTCAAGCTCGCGGGCCCCTTTGACTCCTTTGGCGATATCCCCAGCATGAGCCGCGATCTTGGTGGCGATGATCCCATCCTTGACATCACTTAGATCCGGCAAACGAAGATGTTCGGCCGGAGTCACATAACAAAGAAAATCCGCCCCGCCACTGGCAGCCACCGCTCCACCGATAGCCGAAGTGATATGATCATAACCCGGTGCAATATCGGTAACCAGCGGTCCAAGGACATAAAACGGCGCATTATGACAAAGGCGCTTCTGGATTTTCATATTGGCGGCAATCTCATCAATTGCCATATGGCCCGGTCCTTCAATCATCACCTGGACATTTTTGGCCCAGGCACGCTTGGTCAAAATCCCCAGTTCGATCAACTCACCCAGCTGACCGGCATCACTGCTGTCATGGATGCTGCCAGGACGCAAAGCATCCCCCAGAGAAATAGTCACATCATAACGGTAAAGGATGTCCAGGACCTCATCGAAATATTCATAGAACGGATTCTCGTTTCCAGTCATCTTCATCCAGGCAAAAAGCAGCGAACCGCCCCGCGAAACGATATTGGTCATCCGTTTGGTCTGTAAAAAGGTTTCCGCCACCTTGGAGTTGATCCCGGCATGGATGGTCATGAAATCCACTCCCTGGCGGGCATGTAGTTCCACCACATCAAGAAAATCTTGGGCTGAGATGTCTTTAAGGTCCTTTTCAAGATACCCGATGGCATCGTAGATTGGCACTGTTCCAATCATCGCCGGAGAACGGGAAATCAGTTTTTCCCGGAATTCATAGGTTTTGCCATAGTTGGACAGGTCCATGATAGCTTCAACTCCGTGTTCGATTGCCAATTCGACTTTTTCGAATTCCTTGCCGTAATCGGGACAGTCCCCCGAAACTCCAAGATTGACATTGATCTTGGTTTTAAGCCCTTCGCCGACCCCTTCGGGGCAGATGCTGCCATGGTTGATATTTGCCGGGATGACCACAGTCCCCCGGGCGATTCTTTCCCGGATAAGTCCGGCGTCAATTCCTTCTTTAGCGGCCACAATTTCCATTTCCGGGGTCACAATCCCCATTCTCGCCGCTTCCATTTGAGTGTGGTATTTCATCTTTCCATCTCCTTGTTTTTCATTATCAAACTTCTGATCATTCCGCTTTTAAAGATAATAGTCAGTCCCATGGCTCCAAGCAACGCGCCAACCAGGGAACTCAGTCCAAATGGGACCACAAACAACAAAGCCCCAGCCTTTGATGAAAGCAACACACTGGCCATTCCCCAGGCCACCAATGCTCCGATGATTCCGGTTCCGACAACTTCCCCGCAGATCGCTCCGGCCAGGTGGCGGGTTTTAAGATAAAGCAAGGAACCCAACAGCGCTCCAATCATGCTCCCTGGAAAAGCCAGAATGCTTCCGGTCCCCAGAATATTGCGAATCAGCGATACACTAAGAGCCGTGAGAACCGCATAACCCGGTCCTAAAACCACTGCTGCGACCACATTGACAAAATGTTGAATCGGAAAAACTTTGGCCACCCCCAAAGGGATGTAAATCGATGAACAAGCGACTGCGATTGCAGTCAGGGTACTGGCAATTGTCAATTTTTTGACGTTCATAATTCCTCCTCGTATTATTTATTTAAATATCAAAGAAAGTGTGTCATGACATCTCAAACAAAAAAAGATGCACCAAAAAAGGCGCATCCCACAAATTGCTCAATCCATGTTCATTCCCTACGTTGGCATTATCCAAATCAGGTACGGTCGAAATTCCAATTTCCTCTCAGCCTGGTCACAAGCTCCCGTTGATATTTATGAAGTTATTATAATACATCCCTAATCCTTAGGCAACAAGTTATTGCAAATGAGCCAGGACATTTTGTTCAAGCCACCGGGCCACCCCATCCTGATCATTCGATGAAATGGTATCATCTGCGAACTCTTTTAAAGAATCAACCGCATTGGCCACCGCCAGAGCCCGGTTGGCTTGTTTGAACATTTCGATATCATTGATCTCGTCGCCAAAAGCCACCACCCCTTCAAACTGCCAACTGGTCTTCAATCGGCTGATCGCCTGAGCCTTGGTTGCCGCTTTGGGCATTATTTCCAGCCAGTATTCGTCACTGTAGAGTTCCTTTTTATAACTGCACAGATAGTTGCTGTCATCTTTGAGGGTCTCATAAGCCAACCGGAGTTCCTGGTCGGTTCCAATCAGGGTGTAATAGAAGATCTCACCGGTATAGATTGGCTCGTGGGCTTGTCGGGGATTAAAGCGGGGATCGTTGCCCCGGCTGCGCAGATAAGCTTTGATGGCCTGATTCTCCTTTTCTGGATACCAGAACACCTTTTCAATTCCATCGACCAGAGAATAGACCAACGGCGACAGCTGTTTTTTGCCAAACAGGTCCTGGATATATTCCCTCTCTTCAATGGTGAAGGTGCTGGCGTGAAGAACCTTACCGCTGGAAGAATCCACAATGCAGGCCCCGTTATAGACCACAACCGGACCGGAAAGCCGGAGTCCTTTGGTGACTTTGCTGGCCGAATGGAGCGAACGGGCTGTCGCGTAAGTGAAATTGAATCCGGAATCAATCAGCCGGTTCAAAACCCCCAGACTGTAGGCACTGATTTCACTCTTGGAATTAAGCAGGGTTCCATCAAGATCACTGACATATAGATAATTTTTCATTGTTTCAACCTTCCTTTCATTTCCTGGTTCGATTATAACCGATTCACCGGATAATTTCCAATCCAACGGTCCAATCCTTTGAAACAAAACAGGGACGAACTTGAGACCAATTGCCTTGTTATCGGTGCTATAATTTGCTTGGGTGATAGAAATGAAATGTCCAAGATGTCAAAACGAAGAGGACCGTTACTTCTCCAAGCTGGAAGATCGCTATTACTGCCGGAAATGTGTCGGGTTTCAAAGAACTTTTGTCGACGAAAATCTCGAACCAGACGCCAGTTCCAGGTGCAGCCAAGTCGACTTCCAGCTTGACTACGAATTATCCGACGGTCAAAAAAAACTGTCGGACTATCTGGTGGCCAATTATCTTCAATCCCACAACTCGCGGATCAAAGCTGTCTGCGGGGCGGGAAAAACCGAGATTGTCTACCAGGTCATCAAGCAGGCGCTCAATGACAATGACCGGGTCTGTTTCACAACCCCACGCAAGGAGCTGGTCAAGGAGCTCGCGGCCAGAATTTCAAACGACTTTGTCAACATCAAGCCGACTTTGCTATATGGCGGTCACACGAAAAAAACAAGCGGACAGTTCATCATTTGCACCACCCATCAGTTATACCGGTTCCATCAAGCTTTCGATCTGATTATCATCGATGAGGTTGACGCCTTCCCGTTTAAAGGGGATGAAATCTTGAATGCGATGTTTATTCAGGCCCTCAAGGGTCACTACATCATGATGTCGGCTACCGGAAACGACAGTGATTTCGAACTTAACCGGCGTTATCACGGCGGATTGTTGCCCGAACCGAAGTGTTTCAAAACAACCGCATTGATGGCAGTCCTGATTATTGTCAAAAAATCGCTCGAGTTCAAGAAATCCGGCCGGCCGCTTCTAATCTATGTGCCCAGCATCCAGCAGGCTGAGACAATGGCCCATTGGCTAGCGGTTTTGCCGCTTAACTGCCAGGCCGCCCATTCAAAGACCAAAGACATCGAGAAAATCCTGAGTGATTTCAGGAAAGCGAAATTGGATTGTATCGTCGCGACTACTTTGTTGGAACGCGGGATAACTGTTGACAATGTGCAGGTAATCGTCTATCAGGGCGAAAACCGGATCTACACCCGGGATACTTTAATTCAGATTTGTGGCAGGGTGGGACGGAATATCAACCATCGAGACGGGGAAATACTGATATGTTGCGATTACAAAACCGAGGCAATCAAACAATGCATCAAAGCAATAAAAATGGCCAATGCCTGATCTGTTTTGGTTGTCTTGATGATGATTACGACCTGTATTCCCTGCTCTGCCATCCTGTAATCTGCCAGAAATGTCTTCACAGTTTCCAGCGCTACAACCATTCCGTTGCCATCGATTCATATCAAGTCACCATCCTGTATTACTACAATGATTTTTTCAGAAATCTGCTTTTTGGCTACAAAGGCAAGTACGACTATGCACTAAGGGACGCCTTTTTGAACAGTTATCGACCAACTTTGAAAAAAAAATACCATAACCACGTCGTCGTCGTAGTGCCCTCGAGCAACCATGACAACAAGGTTCGGGGCTTTTGCCCCAATCAGGCGATTGCAACAACGTTCAGCGCCAATGTCTTCACCGGCCTTTATAAAAAGACCAACTATAAACAAACAAGTCAAAAAGACCGCTCCAAGGTCAAAAAAATTTTGGCTATCAATCAGGGTGAACAACTGGAGAACCGCAAAATCCTTCTCTTCGACGATGTCATCACCTCAGCGAGCACCATCAAAGCGGCAATTGACCTGATCAGACAGTATTCCCCCGCCAGCATCGAAGTATTGGTCCTGGCATCCAACCAGATTGACCGGTTTGAAAGTGACAAATCCAAAATGTTGAAAAATATCAAATTGATACTTCACAGATACAAAATATTGCCTATTAAAAAAAATGATTTTTAATTGTTTTTTACCCATATTAGGAATATAATATCCTTGTTTGTTAAGGAGGGTATCGTTTTGAATCATTCTGTAGAAGAAATCATCAAAAAAGACAGCCATAGCCGGGTAAGGATTGTCCTCGAGGGCTTGCTTATCGGGGTCTGTGTCGGAGGCTTGATCGTTTCCTATCGTTATGCCTTGCGAATGGCCAATCAGGTTTTGATTGGAATCCTTGATTTCGCTGGACAAAATATAATATTCATTGCACTGTGGTTTGTCGCCCTGGTGATCATGGCTTTTCTGGTTTCGCTGCTGTTGAAAAGTGAGCCGCTGATTTCGGGTTCCGGAATCCCGCAGCTTGAAGGGGAACTGACCGGCCATATTTCATCGAAATGGTACCGGGTGCTGTTATACAAATACCTGGGGGGATTCATCAGTCTCTTTTCCGGATTGTCACTTGGTCGCGAAGGACCGTCAATTCAGCTTGGAGCCATGCTTGGTAAGGGCTTTTCCAAAATATTCAAAAAATCCAAAAATGAAGAACGTTATCTGATGACCTGCGGTGCTTCAGCCGGTCTGGCTGCAGCTTTCCATGCGCCTTTGGCCGGGGTCATGTTTGCGATAGAAGAAGTTCACAAACATTTCTCAATTGCCCTGCTGTTGGCGGTAATGACTTCTTCACTGTCAGCTGATTTTTTCATCTCTGTCGTATTGGGGATGAAACCGATCTTCAATTTCGCCCTGGCGAAATCATTCACCCCGGAATTCTTTCCGTTTCTGGTCTTTCTGGGAATCGTTTTGGGCGTAGCCGGCGTTATTTACAACACCACTTTGCTCAAAGTTCAGGATCTTTTTGCCAAGAGCAAACTCACCCAATTCCAAAAACTGCTGATCCCATTCCTGCTGGCCGGAGTGATCGGATTCACCTATCCGGTGCTTCTTGGCGGAGGGGACATGATCATCGAAGAACTAAACCTTCAGACCCTGGCCTCGTCAGCCCTCTTGGTCCTGCTGGTGTTCAAGTTTTTATTTTCAGTAGTCTCATTTAGTTCCGGAGCTCCCGGAGGAATCTTTTTCCCGCTGTTGGTGCTGGGAAGTATCATTGGAAATCTGATCGCCAATATCGCTATCGTCAATTTCGGAGTTGATCCAATCTTTGTCGACAACTTCATCATCGTGGCCATGGCGGGATTGTTTGCAGCAATCGTTCGAGCCCCGGTTACCGGAATCATCCTGATCTTCGAAATGACCGGATCGCTTACCAGCCTGCTGGCCATCTCGATTGTCTCAATAGTTGCCTTCATCGTAGCGGAAATTCTCAAATCAAAACCGGTCTACGACAGTCTTTTGGAACGCTTGCTGGAACGCAGCTATTCCCTGGAATACCAAAACCAGATGACCGAGGAGAAAGTTCTGCTGTCGTTCTTTGTCAAGGACCGCAGCTACATCGCCGGGAAACTGATCAAGGACATCAACTGGCCTGATCACGTTTTACTGGTTTCAATTTCCCGCTGTGGCAAAGAAATCATTCCCAACGGCTCAACCAGAGTCCAATCGGGAGACAAGTTGCTGATCATCTGCAATATCGAATTGCAGTCAGTTACCAACGATTACATGATTCTGCTGACATCGACCCACTTCCAAAAAATCAAAAATAAAAATTCCACAGTATAGAAAAAGATGTTTAATTGCTTAAACATCTTTTTTAGTCGACAATTTTGATATATTGATAACCGATTCCGCCAACTCCCATATGGGCCCCTACCACTGAAGGCAAGTTGTTGATATAGACATTGTCGCTCGGTCCGATTTTGGAAATAAGATATTCTTTCATCTCATTGGCAAGATCCTCAGCCAAAACATGTTGGATGGTGATAAGGTAATCGGTATTATTGATTCCTTCTTTTACCATGATATCGATGATTTTCTTATTGGCTTTCTTGACAGTTCTGACCTGATCAAGACGGTCGATTTTTCCACCCAACTCATAATTGAGTTTCATAATCAGGACAATCTTGAGCATTTTACCAAGCATCGCCACCGCCGGAGTTATTCGCCCCCCGCGCTTGAGCTGATCAAGATTGGGTGTCATAATGATCGTCGCCGAATCTTCCACTGCCTGGTTTAAAATCGTTTCAATCTGTTCCAACGGTTTACCTTCATCAATCAGGCGTTTGGCCAGGTGGGCCAGATAGCGGTGATTGGCCGCAGTTCCCTTGGAGTCGATCAAAGTGACCGGCATCTCTTCCATATCACAAGCCAGTTTCATTCCTGCCAAGGTTGAAGAAAGTCCGGTTCCGATGGTGATTCCGATGATGTGGTGGTAACCGGCTTCCTTGATTTTTTCAATTTGGGCGATCAGATCACCGGTTGAAGGCTGGGAGGTTTTCACCAGGACGCCTTCATCTTTCATCCGGTTGAACACCGTTTCGCTGTCTATATCTTCAAGATCGCGATAGACGACCTTGTTTATTTCAATTGTGAGGGGTGCACTGAATATCCCTTCCCCGTCAAGACTCCCCGGGGCGATCTGGCAACCGCTATCAACTAATACCGCAATTCTAGCCATATTAAATCTCCTCTCCTATATAGTACATCATACAAAAATTAACGTCTTCATGCAAGAGTGTATACTTTTTTATTGGTGTCATTAATGTTATAATGCCCTTGGAGGATTTTAAATGAAGTCAATCAAAGAAAAAACCGAATATAGCTGGGAAATCAAAAAGTCCACTTTTATCACTCATTTGATTCCCTGCGATGATGAGGCCAAAGCAAAGGAAATCATCGATTCCTACCGTGAAAAATACCATGACGCCAACCATAACTGCGTTGCCTACATAATCAACAGTGCCATGCGCTTCGACGATGACGGCGAGCCCAGCAAAACTGCCGGGATGCCGATGCTCAACGTACTCCAAAAACAGGAGTTGACCAATATCATCGCCATTGTGACCCGTTATTTTGGCGGGATCAAACTGGGAGCTGGCGGACTGACCCGGGCTTACACCCGTTCAGTCAGCGATGCGATCAAAGAAGCGACCATCATCGAAAAACAGCTGGTCCCGCTTTATGAGATATCCGTGGATTATCATTTCGCCAACAAGATCGAACACCTGCTCAAAACCAACAACGTTCCCTGCATCAACAAAAGATACGAGATCGATGTCACATTCGAGTGCTATATCAAGGACAAAAGCATCTTTGAGGAAATCCAGAATTACACCAACGGCAATTATCTGCTCGAGTTTGTCCGGGAAGACTATATCGAATAATTTAGGAGAACAACATGAATCAAATCGAACTATTCTGGCAGGAATTTTTAAAGACCGCCGGGCTTGACAAAAAGACCCGTTACTATGAAAGCTGTCACTTTTGCAATGATGAAAATTCAGCCAACGAGCTGCTCAAACTGGTCCTGAGCGGTCAAAAAAAGGCCACCTCAAGCAGTCTGGCCGCCTATGAACTAGCCGGTGAAAACCTGCCTGCTACCGGGAGTTACAGTATCGTCACCAATTGGGCCGGTGAGCCTGAATGCGTGATTGAAACAGTCAAAACCACCATTATTCCCTTTGATGATGTGACCTATGAACTGTGTCAAAAAGAAGGCGAAGACGATAACCTCGAATCTTGGCGGAACAACCACATCAAATTTTTCAGTGAAGAAGGCCGGCAATTAGGATACACCTTCTCCGGGGAAATGAAGATTCTTTTCGAAGAATTTCAAGTAGTCTATTCAAAATAATTTAAAACAGCAACCGACGCTAGACGTCAGTTGCTGTTTTTGTTAAATATGGAGTGATCAGTTCGATAATCCGGCTGATAGTTTTTTCATCATTCTTGACTTCGACGATGATTTTACCCTCAAACTGCTTGAACTGCGGTTTGGTGAACAAACGGTTGATCTCGATAAAGAATTCATCACCTTTGATTTTCTCACCGAATGACTTGTTGAAAATCATCTGGATCCGGTCATCGATGGTCTTGATATCTTCAAGCTCCTCGCTGTTTGCGAGAATGTCAATTTTCCGTTTTTCAATCAGGTTTTCGACCTGTTCAGGCAAGTGCCCGTAATAATCGAGGAATTCGGTTTTAAGATGATCGATTCCCTTGATGGTTCTTGCTTTTTCAATTTTTTGATAAAGCTCGAGTTTTTCAATATCACTGCTGATATAGTCTTCGGGAATATAACCATCCACCTTCAATGATGTCGGCTGGATATCTTTTGGTTTCTCCTTGATCATGCCATCCTTCTTGGATTGGATTGCCTCCTGGAGAATCTGCATATACATGTCAAACCCGACCGTATCAATGTAACCCGACTGCGATCCGCCCAGGATATCCCCGGAACCGCGGATTGACAGGTCGCGCATGGCAATCTTGTAGCCAGAACCCAACTCGGTGAATTCCCGGATGGCCTTGAGCCGTTTTTGGGCTTCCTCGTTAAGGGCCTTGTTTTTCTTGTAAAGCAAATATGCATAACTGGTCCGGCGGCTGCGGCCAACCCGACCCTTGATTTGATAAAGCTGTGAAAGACCGAAATGATCAGCATCTTCGACAATCATCGTATTGGCATTTGGAATATCGATTCCGGTTTCGATGATGGTCGTACAGACCAGAATGTCGTACTTGTGATTGACAAAATCAAGCATCACTTTTTCCAATTCGGACTTGTTCATCTGGCCGTGTCCGATGGCGATACGGGCCTTGGGAATCATCTGCTGAAGATTGAAGGCGATTTTTTCAATCCGCGTCACATCATTGAACAGATAAAACACTTGTCCCTGGCGAGCCAGTTCCCGTTCAATTACCTGTTTGATCAGGGTGTTGTTTTTTTCAATTACATATGTCTGCACCGGCAGGCGGTGATTTGGCGGGGTATTGATCTGCGACAGACCGCGGATTCCCATCAGCGACATTTGCAGCGTCCGGGGAATCGGGGTTGCCGAAAGGGTCAGGACATCGATGGTTTTCCGATATTCCTTGATGGCCTCTTTCTGGCGCACGCCAAAGCGCTGTTCCTCATCGACGATCAACAGACCGAGATCCTTGAATTCAACATCCTTGGAAAGAATCCGGTGGGTTCCGATGATAAAATCAATCTGGCCCTCTTTAAGCCCCTGCAAAATCGCCTTTTTTTCCTTGGTGGAAGTGAAGCGGTTCAACAAGGCGATATTGACTGGGGTATTTTCAAAACGTTTGATTGCGGTATTGTAATGCTGCATTGAAAGAATCGTAGTCGGACAAAGATAGGCCACCTGTTTGCCACTGTCAGCCGCCTTGAAGGCCGCCCTGAAGGCAACTTCGGTTTTCCCAAAACCGACATCACCGCACAAAAGCCGGTCCATCGGATAGGCATTTTGCATATCCTGTTTGACTTCATCAATGCTTCGCTGTTGATCACGGGTTAGCTCGTAGCCAAATTCGGATTCGAACTGCAATTGTTCGGCTGAATCCTCAGGGTATGGGAATCCCACCTGTTTGAGCCGTTGTGAATATATTTCAATCAGACCTTCGGCGATATCATCGACCTTGTTCTTGATTTTCTGTTTGGTCTTTTGCCAGCGCGAATCCCCCAGACCGTGAAGTTTGGGAACCTTGCCGGTTGACGAGGAATACTTGCGAATCAGTTTGAACTGTTCGACCGGGATATAAAGCGTGTCGTCATTGGCGTAGCTGACATGGAGATAATCCTTATGATAACCTTGAACTTCCAAAGTTTTGATTCCCAGATACTGACCGATCCCATGGGTATCGTGAACCACATAGTCTCCGATATTGAGGTCCTGATAATTGGAAATGACTTTGGCTTCCTTGTATCGGAAATGCTTGATCTTGTTGACCACCTTGACAAATATTTCCTTGGCAGTCAAAATGCAGACAGATTCATCAACCAGTTCCATCCCATAGGGGATATTACCTACATAAAGGTTGATTCCCGAATTGATGACATCCTGGATTCCGATCAAAGTGAATTTCAGATCATATTTTTCCAGAAACTCCACCATCAGACTTGACTGATGAGCCGTCGCCACACAGATCAAAACATCATTGTTATGGAGCTGTTCTTTGATGGTGGTGAAGAGATTCTGTTCATTATCGAGATTGTCAGGCAGATGGCGGGTGTTGAACAGGGCATCGCCGCTGCTGGTGGCAATCTTTTCAATCCCGACATATTGATCGAACTGGGTGTTGTAATCCAGAAAATAATCCAACCCGCTAAGAGCCTTTCCGACTTGGACCAGTTCAAGATAATAATTATTGTTTTCCTCGAGGAAAATCCGATAACTTTCCTCGACCTGTTTGCGTTCAATCAAAACCGTCCTGAAATCGCCCAGATAATCGACAATCCCCGTCGCCTGAGCATCGAGATTGTAGTATTTGTACATATCGGTCAGGTTGGATTCCTTGAGATTTTCACGGTCAATCGCAATCATCTCCTCAAGATCATCCTGGAATTGCTCCAGCACATACTTTTGGGTTTTGAGGCGCAGCTCATCGAGTTTTTTATTAGCTGCCTGGAAAAAGCCTGCGCCGATGAGCACATCGCTGGCAGGAATAATCTTGACCTGATTGACTTTTTCAATCGAACGGTTGTTATCCTCGTTGAAAAAACGGATCTCATCGATTTCATCATCAAAGAAATCGATTCGCACCGGATGTTCGTAGTTGATCGAGTAAACGTCAATGATTCCCCCTCTTCTGGCGTAATACATCGGTTGGTCGGCATTGGTCGCCCGGCGATAACCGGCATCAAGAAGCAATTGCTGCAACTCATCAATTTCGATATTCATCCCGACTTCGAGATTCAGAGTCCTTTTTTTGAAAGTCTCCAGACTTGGCACATAGCGAATCAGCGAGTGGACATGGCAGATCACGACTTTGGCATTGTCAACACTCAGACTGTCAAGCGTCAACAACCGTTGGCGCAAAAGTTCCGGAGAAGCTGCCAGAGCCTCAACCCGGAATGATTCGTCACTTCCAAAGAAAAGTACGTCATCACCTAAAAAACCGCTAATCAGTTCATACAGTAAATTAGCTTCATAGAAATTCGATTTTACCACTAATGTTGTTTGTTTAGACTTTAAAAAGGCACTGGATATAAGTAGTGCCTCATCTTCAATATCACTTGCAACAACATTACCAGTTTGATTCAATAAGGCATTGACCGCCTTATTGTCCTTAATAATGTTCAATAATTTATTCATTTGATACCTCTAGTTGAACTGGTTCATTGCTTTTGTAAAATCATCCTTGATATAAGTTTCAATCGCCTTGGTGGCTTGGTCGATGCCGTCTTTTAGCATGACCAGCTGCTCAGCGGTGAATTTCCCCAAAACGTAATCAACCACGGGAATGAACTTGTCGCGGTCGATTCCGACTCTTACCCGATTGAAATTCTGGGTCTTGAAATGGGAAATAATGCTTTTGATTCCATTATGCCCCCCTGCTGAACCTTTGATTCGCAGGCGGATTTTGCCTACCGGCAAATCGAGGTCGTCGTAAACAATTACGACATCCTCGATATCGATTTTAAAATAGTTGACAAACTGGATAATCGAATCGCCCGAGAGATTCATGTAAGTCTGCGGTTTCAATAAAATCACATCTTCACCACCGACACGACCTTTGCCATACAGGCCCTGAAACTTGACCTGGTTGACCGGAATATTCAATTCCTCAGCCAGACTGTCGATTACCATGAACCCACAGTTATGACGGGTTTTATCATATTTTTTGCCCGGATTACCCAATCCTACTATTAATTTCACTTATTTTTATATCCTATAACCGTGAATGAAAGTGGCAATATCTTTCCATCTTCAAATTCATCGCCAACAATGAAATCGGCATCATCGTCAATTTCAACTTTGAAGGAACTTTCAGAAGGGTTGATGTAAATGACAAATTTGTCATATTCACCTTCGTCCTGAGTCAACGTATAGATCAGCATATTGAACTTCACGCAATCCACGTCGATATTGGCTTCGATTTCCTCTCTTAAATTATACTTGAAACACTTGTTTTCCCGGCGGAGTCTGATCAGCTTTTTGATTGTTTCAAGATCATCCTCACACTCATCGATCAGATTCCAATCCATCGCATTGATTTCATCACTCGCATTGTAACTGTTGTTGTAACGGTGTTTGTGACGATAGAATTCCTGTCCGGCATGGATGAACGGAACCCCTTGGGCAACCAATAGAAATTCGGCCATCATCAACTGACGTTTTTTTCTGGTTGCTTCATCTTCGTTGCCATTGCTAAAGAGCAACTTGTCATAAGTTGTCGCATTATCATGGCATTCGATGTAATTGATTGACTGATTAATTGTAGTATATCGGTTAGTATTTATCAAGTAATTTATCGAATTTTCGGTATTGTACATGTTTCCGGCGATATAGCCTTTATTGCCCAACTCCGCTTCCGAAGACCCACCTTTGATGCAATCGCGGAAATCATCATTGAAAAAGGAAACGTTAGGCATTTTGGCATGATTGAACTGGTATCCTTTTTGCTCAGGAGCCAAAGCGGTATTCATGTCCCAGCCCTCGCCGTACATGATGAAGTTTTCATCGTAATCACTGCAGACTTCATAAATGCCATTGAGAGTATCGACATCGACGATTCCCATCAAATCGAAACGGTATCCGTCAACCCCGTAAAGACGCTGCCAGCGTTTGGACATATCGATGATGTATTTGCGGCACATGGTGGCATTGGTGTTGAAATCATTACCGCACCAAGACCCGTTTGAAAGATAGCCGTTGAGGTCTTTTCTGATGAAATAACCCGGCACGATTCGCTCGAATGAAGACGCATTGATGTCATAGACATGGTTGTAGACAACATCCATGACCACACGCAATCCCGCCTTGTGCAACCCGGCGATCATTGTCTGACATTCGACAATCCGACTGTAGCCATCATTCGGATCACTGCAATAACTTCCTTCTGGAATCCCATACTGAAGCGGGTCATAGCCCCAATTGTACAGGATATCCGGGAAATTTTCTTCTACGGTCGCAAAATCAAAAATCGGCAGCAACTGGATATGAGTTATTCCTAGGTCAACGACGTAATCCAAACCCGCCGGTGTGCCGTTTTCATTGGTCAGTCCCCGTTCGATAAAGCCGAGGAACTGGCCGCGTTTATCGGCATTGATGGTTTCACTCTTGGTGAAATCACGAACACTGCACTCATAGATGATTGCATCCTGCTTGAGTATTTTTTCAGGAAGGTATTCGCGGTTGAGGTTTTCTAAAAGCTTATCCGGATTGATTACCACTGATGCTGTGGAATTCGAACGCGTTGACAACGCATATGGATCGACTGATTCGACATAGGCTTCATGGTGTTTGACCAGATATGTGTAAGTCACATTGTCAAGATCACCGGAGACAGTGACACTGAACACCCCTTTACGCCCCCGTTTCATCGCATATGACTGGCACAGCCCCGAGCGGTCGATTTTAACCAGGACCTTAAGTGCCGTTGGCGCCCAGACCTTGAAAGTGGTCTGATGCTTCTGGTAGTTGGCTCCCAAATCTTCACCGGCATAGTAAAATTCGTAATCGAAATTCTCCATGTAAATCAGGTTTTCATAGGTCAGCGTCTCAGCCAAGCCATAGGCATCGACAATCTGGTAATCATGGGTCAGATCCAGTTTATCGAGTCCGGAAATAATGTAATAGTTGAAACTGTCATCATATGTATGTTCACTATATTCAATTTGTTTAAATGTGTTGACAGAAAGATCGCGGATGTAGAATCTGGCAGACTGCCCGCCATAATAGTTATTGGAAAGTTTAACAACAATCTTGGTTGGATCCAACAATTGCGCAATCATTCTAACTGCAGAATTTTCCATAGTATTTCCCCCAAAATATTTCTATTCTTACCTAAATTATACCTTAAAATCGACGATTTTTAAACAAAAACTCCAAATTAGACCCAAATTGCCCAAGATAAAAATATTTTTTTACCTAAACTCGTTATATGATATAATTATGTAACAAGGAGGACATCATATGAATACTTATAACAAGCGCAACCTGGCGGCCTTGCTGCTGGCCCTGGCCTTTTTTCAAAGCATTGCCTTAATCGCAATCGCCCGACATTTCTATAAAAAAACAATCTACAAGAGCGGTGATAAAAGCAAAATCCTGACAACAACCACCCCCAAACAAAAGGCGGCGGTTACCACACCCAACCGGGATTTTTTTGAAAAAGTCGCCTACAAGGATGTCTATGTCAAATCCCGGGACAATCTCACTCTTCATGGCTATTGGCTCGATCTGGCCAGTAAAAAAACAGTGATCATTGTCCACGGCTATGCTTCAAACGGTTTTGCCAAAGGACCGATTGCCAAAGAATTCTATGACCACAACTACAATATCCTGTGCCCGGATCTGCGGGCTCATGGGAAATCCGAAGGTGACAAGATCGCAATGGGCTGGAAAGACCATTATGACCTGCTTGAATGGATTGATTTGATCAACACTTTCAAACCAGACGGCAAAATTGTCCTGATGGGAGTCTCAATGGGCGGTTCGGCTGTGCTTAATACCACCGGAGAAAAATTACCTGACAATGTGGTGACCTGCATCTCCGACTGTGCTTTTACAAGCCCTTGGGATATTTACCAGTATCAGCTATCTTCCAAATACAACCTGCCTCCCCATCCGGTTTTGGACCTGGTCAAGATCTACAGCGATCTCGACGATAAGTCCAATATCCGCTATGGTGCAATCGACATGGTTAAAAAATCAGTGACTCCGACCTTGTTCATCCACGGATCCCTGGATTATTTTGTTCCAACCAGAATGGTCCATGCTCTCCATGACGCGGCGAAATGCGAAAAAGAAAAGCTGATCATCAAAAATGCCGGGCACGCCCAGGCCAATCTCTACAATCCCGAATTATACTACGATACTATTTTCGGTTTCATCGACAGACACATCTAAACCAAAAGCTACCACAATTTGTGGTAGCTTTGTTAATTTAGACATAAAGATTATTTTGTTGAAGGTCGACGATTACCCAATCTAGTCAAATGCCAGATATCTTCAACATACTGCTCGATAGTCCGATCTGATGAGAAGAATCCGGACTTGGCGATATTTTTTAGCATGATAGTTGCCCATTCATAGCGTTTTTGGTACAACTGATCGATCGATTTTTGGGCCTTGCGGTATTCCTCGAAGTCAACCAGAACCAGATATTCGTCATTTTTACGCATTATTTCATCGAAAATCATTCGGAATTCCTCACGGTTAGGCGACCAGGTTCCATCAGTCAGACTGTCGATAATCCGTTTGATCATCTGATTATTGTTATAATAGTCCCAGGTCTGATAGTTTCCAGATGATTTCACGCTTTCAACCCCTTCGGTTGTCAGCCCGAAAATCACACAGTTTTCAATTCCGACCTGCTCTGAGATTTCGACATTGGCCCCATCAAGAGTTCCCAAAGTCATCGCCCCGTTCATCATGAATTTCATATTTCCGGTTCCTGAAGCTTCTTTACCAGCCAGTGATATCTGTTCGGATACATCAGCTGCCGGCATAATCATTTCCGCTTTGGTCACCCCATAGTTTTCAATGAAAACAACCTTGATATATTTACTTACATCCGGATCATTGTTGATCACATCACCGACCGAATTGATCAGTTTAATGACATTTTTGGCGAAGTGATAGCCTGAAGCCGCTTTGGCTCCGAAAATGAAAGTTCGCGGCACGATTGTCTTGCTTGGATCTTCTTTGAGTTCAAAGTACAAGGCCATGATATTGAACACATTCAACAACTGGCGTTTGTAGGCATGTAGCCTTTTTACCTGAACATCAAAGATTGAATTCGGATCGACTTCGACTCCGTTTTTTTCCAGAATATATTCAGCCAGAATTTCTTTTCTTTGGCGTTTCACTTCCAAAAAGCGTTCAATAACATCAGCATCTTCGACATGATTCATCAAATCAGCCAATTTTTCAGGATGGTCCAGCCATTCTTCCCCGATAGTGTCATTCAAGAGTTGCGAAAGTTCCGGATTGGCGTAGCGCAGCCAGCGACGGTGCGTTACCCCGTTGGTTTTGTTGTTGAACTTGTGTGGGAACAGGATTGCAAAAGGTTTCAGCTCCTGTTTGATCAAGATTTCAGTATGCAGTCCCGCCACCCCGTTGACCGAGAAACTGGCTACAATCGCCAGTCGGGCCATATGGACCTGACCATCACGTAGAATCATGACCTGGTCAAGCAAGTTTTCATGGCCGCTCATTTTAACAAACGAAATAAAGCGGTTGTGGATTTCCTCGATTACTTCATAAACCCTTGGCAAGAGCGTTTTAACCATGTCAATCGGCCATTTTTCCAGGGCTTCAGCCAGGATGGTATGATTGGTGTAAGCGAAGGTCTTGGTTGTGATATCCCACGCCTCAGACCATTCGTAATCATGTTCATCCATCAATAGCCGCATCAATTCTGGAATTGCCAGAACCGGATGGGTGTCATTTAGCTGGACGACATGTTGTTCATGGAAATTGTCAAGGCTGTCATTCTTGCGCAAATGCTTGGAAATGATTGACTGGATACCTGCTGAAGTGAAAAAATATTCCTGTTTTAGACGCAGCAGCTTACCTTTGTAGGTAGAATCATCCGGATAAAGCTGTTGACAGATATCGCGGACATTCGAGATATAGTTCGAAAAATCCTGATTGTTGGGAATCTTGTCCGAACTTTCAGCGTTCCAAAGTCTTAATGTGTTGGTCGTAATCGTATTGGCTCCAATCACCGGCACGTCGTAAGGAATCGCATAAACTTCTTCGGCATCGGCAATCTTGTATCGTTTTTCTTCATCATCGAAGGTAACGTGACCGAAGAACTTGACCACTTTACGGTGTTTCGGTTTTCTGATTTCCCACATGAATCCGGTCTGCATCCATTGGTCCGGCAGTTCGATTTGATAGCCATCTTCGATTTTTTGTTTGAAAAGACCGAATTCATAGCGAATCGTATGTCCGTGACCGGAATAATTCAATGATGCCAGGGAATCCATGAAACAAGCAGCCAGACGTCCCAGCCCCCCGTTTCCAAGGCCGGCATCGGATTCCAGTTCCTCAAGATCATGGATATTGATGCCCAAATCCGCTAATCCTTCTTTGACGATATCATATATTCCCAAGTTCATCAGGTTGCTGGTAAGCATTCGTCCCATCAAAAATTCCATTGAAAAATAATGGACTTCCTTTACATCATGGGTCTTGATGATTTCTTTGGTATCAACCCAATTGACTGAGGCATAGCTGCGGATCATGGCTTCAAGAGCCATGAATTTTTCCGTAATATGAGCCTCATCAACAATCCGCCCGTACATTCCGACAACTCTTTTTGAATATTCTTCGATAAAATCTTCTTTAGTTATAATCATAAACATTCTCCAATCTCTAATAATAATGAATAGGTTTACTCTTTATTTTTTCTCTGCTTCAAATTCAAATATCATTGAACTAAAAGGAGCAATCAGTACCGGGAGATGATACTTTCCGGATTCATCCGGTTGCGCAGTTGTTGCAATCGGTTCAGGATTGACCTGATTGTTTCCACCGAAAGTATCCTGGTCACTGTTAATGATTTCCTTGGCAACTCCTTTGTCGCTCATTGGAACCGAATAATACTGATGCATATTCGTTCCAAAGTTTATTATTACAATCAGATCCTTGTCGCCTGCGACTTTGGCACGTCTCCTGAATCCGAAAACCGATTGAAGATTGTCATCGACAATCAGCCATTCGAAGGTGCTCCAGTCATAGTCCCCGACAAACAGACACGAGTAATTTTTGTAGATGTGATTAAGTCCCTTGAGATATCTGAAAACCGAATCATGAAGTGGATATTGCAAAATCGACCAACCGACTTCTTTCTTTTCATCCCATTCCTTGAACTCAGCCAGCTCATTTCCCATGAAATTGAGCTTTTTGCCCGGATGCATCATCATGTAAGTATACAATGTTTTGACTTGGGCGATCTTCTGTTCAAGATTTCCCCAGCACTTGTCAAGAATCGTTCCTTTTGAATGGACCACCTCGTCATGCGAGAATGGCAACAGGAAGTTTTCATTGTAGAAATAATGCATCGAGAAAGTAATCAGATTATGGTTTTCCGGATTAGCTCTAAATAGCGGATCCATTTTCATGTATTTGAGGGTGTCGTTCATCCATCCCAGATCCCATTTGTAATCGAATCCCAAACCGCCGACACTTGGATGTTTGGTGACTTGCGGATAATCGGTTGAATCTTCGGCTATCAGCATCACATTGGGATGAAGATCATGCATGGTCGCAGTCATCTGTTTGATGAAATGAATCGACCAACCCATTTCTCCGTTATTGCGGTCACCATCATAGTAGATCAAATTGGCAACGGCATCGAAACGGAAACCGTCCAGATGATAATATTTGGCAAAGAAATTGATTGATGAAAGCATGAACGAACGGACATGATTCTTTGAATAATCGAAATAGACACTGCCCCAAGAACTGTAGCGGCGCCACATATCGTCATTTTCATACACCATTCCGCCATCGAACATATAAAGACCATGACCGTCTTTGACATAATGAGCCGGAACAACATCGACAATGACCCCGATTCCTTCCTGATGGGCTTTGTCGATGAAGTGCATCAACTGACGCGGATTTCCATAACGGCTGGTAGCCGCAAAATATCCGGTTGTCTGATAGCCCCAAGAACCGTCAAACGGAAACTCCGTAATTGGCATCAGCTCGATATGGGTATAGCCTTGTTCTTTGACATAAGGAATCAGCATATCCGCCATTTTTTCATAGTTATAGAAAGCCCCGTCATCCTCTTCAGGACTAGAGAATTCCTTGATCATTCGCCAGGAACCAATGTTCACTTCATAGATATTAAGCGGTTTTTGAAAATTCAACTCGCGGCTGCCCATCCAGTTTTGATCGGTCCATGAAAAATGTTCCATATCAAAAACTTTCGAGGCCGTATTCGGTCTAACCTCACTGAAAAACGCATACGGATCAGCCCGGTCAACCGTTGCATGGGAATGGGTTTCAATCCGATATTTGTAGGTTTCATATTCATTGAGACCTTCGACAAACAGCGTATAGATTCCCCCATCATCATATTTTTCCATATAATGATCACTGCCGTCCCAGTTGTTGAAATCCCCAACAACCTGAACATTTACCGCATTAGGGGCGAAGACCGTGAACCGAACTCCGTCTTCACCATCATAATTCTCAAAATGGGCTCCAAACAATTTGTAACTATCTGTAGAAATACCGTCATAAAAATCTCTTATTAATTCAACTTTTAACATCTTTGATTTCTCCTTTGTTCTTGTTTTAGACCCTAAAAAAACACAAAGAGATAGTGTCAAAAACACTATCTCCTTTTATTATTCTCCAATTATTTTCAATACATCTTTTTGTAATATTTCTGTTTTATCATTTGCATCTGCTGCATCGACACCTTTAATTGAGAAATAGAACTTACATTTCGGTTCAGTACCACTTGGTCTTGCGGCAACCCATGAACCATCTTCAAGATAATATTTCAATACATTAGATTTTGGTAAATCGATTGGTGAGACGTCACCATTTTCATAACGTTTGCTTTGTTGGAAATCCTCTACAGCTACAACGTTAATTCCACCGATAGCTTTAGGAGCGCTTTGACGTAAATTATCCATGATTTCTTTAATTCTTTTTGCACCTTCGCTACCGCCCTTTTTCAAGGCAACTTGAGATTCTTTGAATGTACCGTATTTTGCATACAGTTCATCAAGGACATCAACCAATGTTTTCCCTTGGGCCTTATAGTATGCTCCTGCCTCAGCAGCCAGCAATACTGCCTGAATCGCATCCTTGTCACGGACGAAATCTTTGACTACACAGCCATAAGATTCTTCGTATCCAAAGACGAATTCTTTTTCTTTTGTTTGTTCATATTTGCGGATTTTATCTCCGATAAATTTGAATCCAGTCAGGGTTTTTTCCACATCAACACCATAATCACGGCAAACCAATTCACCAAGATCACTTGTTACAACTGTGTTATACATTACCGCATTGGCAGGAAGACTGTTGCTTTCCTTCATTTGTGAAAGAATGTATTCCAGATAAACCGCCGCCGATTGGTTACCCGACATCAGTTCATACTCGTCGCCACGTTTGGCCACAACCCCTAAACGGTCACCGTCAGGGTCGCAGATAACAACCACATCAGCATCGACTTCTTGGGCTTTTTTGATTGCCAATTCGTATGCAACCGGCATTTCCGGGTTAGGCGATTTAGTATTAGTGTAATCCGGATCCGGAGCACACTGAGCCAAAACTGGAACTAAATCATATCCCAGGCGTCCCAAAATTGTTCTGACTGGAACATTTGATGTTCCATGTTGTGGTGAGAAAACAATTTTGAAATCGTCTTTTTTCACATTTGGATTAAGCTGGATTCCCATAACCTCTTCATAATAAGCTTCATCTATTTCAGTTGAAACCCAGTTGATGAAAGGATATGCTTCATCAATTGAAATCAGATTGATGTTCAGTTCATCTTCGACTTCATTGACGTAATCAACAACTTTTTTCCCCCATTCGGGAATCAGCTGACAACCAGTGTCATCGTAAACCTTGTATCCATTGTCCTCTTTAGGATTATGGCTGGCTGTAATCATGATTCCTCCGGCACATTTCAAATAACGAACCGCATAAGAAAGTTCCGGTGTCGGTCTCAATGATTCAAAAATGTAAGACTTGATTCCATATGTTGCCAAAACCCGAGCTGATTCGATTGCGAATCGATAAGACATATGTCTGTTATCGTATCCGATCACCACTCCTCTGGTTTTGCCTTCTTCTAATTCCAATACATATTTCGCAAAACCCACGTTTGCTTTTTGAACAGTGTAAATGTTCATTCTGTTGGTTCCGGCACCAATAATCCCTCGCATCCCGGCAGTTCCAAATTCCAGGTTTTTGTAAAATGCGTCTTCTTTTTGGTTCTCATCCATAGCCACTAATTCAGCTTTTAGCTTCTCATCCAAATCAGCGTATGAATTCCAACGATTAAATTCCTCTATATAACTCATATCATCACCTCTGTCTCAATTATATCAAAAATAAAAATCCAACTCCACTACTTTTTTCTTAGTAATCGTTTACACGAGTTATTTTTCCCACACATCCCTTTAATAGTCTAATGAGAGGTTCGGGTGCCACGGCCATCTGATAACCCCGCTTGCCTGCTGAAAACAGGGCTTTTTCACATTCGACGATCCCCTCGTCGAAATAGGTGGTGAACTGTTTTTTCATTCCCACCGGCGAACAGCCTCCGCGAACATACCCGGTTGTTTTTAGAAGATCCTTGTGGTTGATCAGTTCGACTCGCTTGTTATTCGAGATTCTACCCAAGGCCTTGAGGTCGATTTCCCGGTCAAGGGGAATGCAGGCCACCAGATAGTCATGATCACCTTTGCAGACAATGGTCTTGTAACAGCACTCTCTTGAATAGGGATTGTCATCACCCCGGTAAGTGAAGCTGTCGCCATCTTCATCATACTCATATTCCAATATTTCATATGCGATTTTATTGCTTTCCAATATTCTCAGGGCATTGGATTTGAATTTCTTTGCCATGTTTCCCTCCATAAAAAAAAGCCCCCGAGGGGACTTGATTTACTATTCTGCTACTTTTTGTTCTTTAATAACTTTAGCAATTGATGCTACAGCGTCTTTTTCGTCTTCACCTTCAGCAACGATTTCTACAGTTGCTTTAGTAGGAACACCTAAAGACATAACACCCATGATTGATTTTAAGTTAACTGATTTCCCGTTATATGTAAGGGTAATATCAGAAGTGAATTTGCTTGCTTGATTTACTAAAATTGTAGCTGGTCTTGCATGTAATCCAACTGGATCAGATACTACAAATGATAATTTTTCTGCCATTATTTGACTTCCTCCTTGAATTTATAGGACTATTATAACACTAGATACCCATTTTGAAAAGGGTTAATTTACAAAAAAATGCGCTTACATAATATCTTGGAATTAAGCACATTTTTTATCTTAATATGGTTTTTGAGCCACCAAAATGAAGCGATAAGTAGTTAAATCGAAGTGAGAATGCTCCTGAAGCAGTTCGTAAGCCTTGGCGTAGAACGACATGAACGACTCAGAATTTTCAACCGAAGCCGGAACCACCCCTTTGGTGAAGTTCACCAGGGCCTTAAGTGAATTGAAGCGGATATACCCGCGGTCTTCATAGGCTTCAAGGACTTCGAAGCCGATTTCCTGAAGAGTTAGCTTGGCACTTTCAAGATCCCATTTACCTTTGATTCTAAACGGGATGAATGAGGACATGATTTCCTTGTAGTTTTCAGTTCCCAACTGTTCGATAATCAGTTTCCCCCCAGGTTTGAGGATTCGCCACATTTCATATTTGTCATAATTGGCCATTTCAGAAATGACAACATCAAGTTTCTCTTCCTTGAACGGCATGCGGCCGTCTTTGGTCATCGAGGTGATCTTGACTTGATCTTCCGTGAAATTGCTTTTGGCCTGATTGTTGATATCGACGATATAGGTGATCGGCGGCAATTTTTCCAAAGCGATGGCAAATTTGCCCCCATCGGTAGCCATGATGGCCAGATGGTCTTCTTCTTGGAGATTGCGATCGATGATCTCCAGGTTTTGATATGTCGGTTTGGCCACGTCGACCGTTTCACTGCCCGGTTGTTCTTCGCGGGCTTTTTTGACAGCTGCCACCACCTCACGGTAAAGGGTAACGTATTTGGAAAAACGCACTTTGCCATAATGATACCCGAGCCACTGACTCAAGACATCACCCAAAGTTGCAACCGAGACAATTCCCAGCAATTCAAGCAGCCATTGCATCGATCCCAGCTGCGCCGATGAAACAAACAAATATGTGATCGCCGCCGCCATGATCATCATCACATTGCGACGATAATCGAACGGTTTTGAGAATCTCCGGTAAAGACCCGATTGATTAAGTTGTTTGGCACGGTAATTTTCAAGTTCGAGAAATCCGACTCTCAAAACTGTCAGCATCACCAATATCTCCGCTAAAAAAATAATATAATAAGTCATCTATTCACCCCTTTGATAGATTTGATTGCCTTCAAGGTCGAAGATCGCATCTATCCCTTTATAAAAGTATCCGTTCTCGAATTTCAATTCACCTTCATAGTGGAACAATTCAGTCGGACCGGACATGTCATAGACATACGACATTCCCGCTCTGACAAACACCCCATAAGTTCCTCCAGAATAACGGTAGATTTCACCACTGCCCATGAACTCGCCGTCAATAAGCTGAGTTCCGTTTTCATTGGCAACCGCGTAAGTCATGTTGTCATCGTAAATGGCATAGTATCCAGCTGCGATGCTACTGATTGACTCCTTGTCAGCCACCAGAACCGTTCCGTTGGAATCAATCAAACCGTAGCGGGCATCGATTTTGACGATTGCAACATCGTCTTCGCTAAACAGGCCGACCTCATCATAAAAGTCATCGATAGCCTGAACGCCTTCGTAATTGTAATAAGTAAAGCCGTAATCCCGGACATAAACCGGAATCAAACCATTGATTGTCAGGGTCCCGTTAGGTGCCAATTGGATATCTTCCACCGGAACCTGGATATTTTCAGCAAAGAAAATATGTGGTCCGTACACCCTGGTTGTATCCTTCAAAACATAGGTGTTGTAGTTGTAATAGAAACTGTTGAGCTCAACCACCGCCGAGTTTTCCAGATCGACGATGAAATTCTCAGTCGATTCAACCAGAATAAGATTGTGGTTGTAATCGAAATAGGCACTGTCAAAGCTGCACACCAGTTCGTTTTCCAACTCAAAATTGGTATCGACAACTGCCAAACGGCGATTGTCAAAATCATACAGGGCATAGCCTACAGTAGTATCATACCCGATAATCTCGAAATTTCCCAGTAAATTGACCTCGGTGACATTGTTTTCATTCGGGGTCTGGTTATAATCAAGCATCAACGTACCATCGTTGGTATCGATCAGCAAAGTACTGTTATTTAAAGAAACATTGTCGACGACATTCTCCAGGTGATAAAAAACTTCGCCATCAGGACCGAGGATGGTTGACTCGTCATTTTCAACCACAACAAAAACATCATCGATAAGCAGCCGCAGCGAATCACTCGAATCGTAAAGCAAGTCACCTTCATTGTTATAAACAGCCGTAACGCCGGCACCATCTTCATCTTCATAACTAATCGCAAACAACTCACCGCTGATTTTCACTTCGCCGCTGTCGAATTGCCTGACAATTTCACCTTCATTGCCAATCAATTCGATATTTTCAGGACCGACTCCCAGGTAGGTACTGTTCAAGTCATATAAATCTGTATATTTGAAATCCGAAACTAGCTCACCCTCTTCACTTACCAGGGCTGCCATTCCTTGATCATTTTCTAAAACTATATTTTTACTATTGCTACTAGAACAACCGGTAATTAAAAAACATACCGATAAAGTCAGCATAATTTTTTTCATTCACATTCTCCTTAAAACACAAAATATTATAGCATGGATACTTGTAATTAACTATAATAAAATTTATGAAAATTATGTGAAAGCCAAATCGACATCCCCGTGCACCCCTGTCATTGTGGCCGCCTTTTTGCTAAAAACTGCTATAAAAGCGGATAAAAAAATAGAAGAGCAACCGCTCTTCTACGTGTACAAAACTAAATATATAATGCTTCAGCGTTTTTAACTACGCTGCCATCTTTGAAAGTCGCTACATAATAAATAGCAGTTTCTTCTGGCTTGAAGAAAATTTCCAAAGAATCCATTTTAGTTACTTTGTAACCTTGATCCTTCAAACTTTCTCTTACTACTTTTTCAATTTGTTTCACGTCTTTATTCATTTCATTAAATTGCACTTGGATAGTCGTTGTCATATAAATTTTCTCCTCTTCCGTTAATTTATAATAAAAATATATCACAATAAAAGAAAGTATACAAATAAATTTAAAAAGTTTCGTTGAAAATTACTAAAAGACTAAAAAAACTTGATAAAATCGACGATTTCTTTATCTTTTTACTAATTTTTTTAGCAGTAGTGTTCTAAGAACCAATAAAATTTATATGTATATTTAGTGTCATTATAACCATCTAAAGTAACATAAATTCAAAAAGTTTGCAAAAGTTTTTTTAATTTTTATAACCCATATTTAATTTTTTGTGATAAAAGTCTAAAGTTTGCAAAAGTTTTTCCAGTTTTTTGAAGTTTTTTAAATATATTTTTAAGTTTTTCCGAAAAGTTTGAAAAATTTTTGAAGGTTTTTGAAACTTTCAACAGTTTTTTAAAAGAATTTCCCAATGTTTGAAAAAGTTTTTTAAACATTTCCTCCAGTCCTTGGGGACAAAAACAAAAAAAACCCGCAAAAGCGGGTTTGATTATCATTATTTAAGCTTTACCACGACTGTGTTGTTTTCTTAACTGTTCAGTCAGATAACGTTTACGCAAACGGATATTTTCCGGTGTGATTTCAACAAGCTCATCATCATTGATGTAGTCCAGACAAGCCTCAAGATTGAATTGACGTGGCTTTTTAAGCACTACAGTTGAATCCTTGCTTGATGAACGGGTATTTGTCAGCTGTTTACCTTTGGTAACATTGACTACCAGGTCATTGTCACGTGAATGTTCACCGACGATCATTCCTTCGTATACTTCAACACCAGGTCCCACAAACATCACTCCACGGGCTTCTACTGATCCCAGTGAGTATGCAGTTGTTTGTCCTTTGTCAATAGATACCAGGACACCCAATTGACGTTCTCCGACAGTTTCCCCTTCCATTGGACGATAATCAAGGAAAGAATGGGAAATGATTCCGTATCCTTTGGTCATTGTCAGGAAGTTTGTCATGAACCCGATCATTCCACGTGATGGAATTGTATATTGAACCGAAGTCACACCATCATGAGATGACATGTTTTCCAGAATCCCGCGACGAAGTCCCAGTGACTCGATGACTGATCCGATAGTTTCATCAGGAGCTTCGATATTGACATCTTCGTATGGTTCCATTTTAACACCATCTTCTTCACGGATGATTACTTTAGGTTTTGATACTTGCATTTCATAACCTTCACGACGCATGTTTTCAATCAGTATTGACAAGTGCAATTCCCCACGTCCAGAAACGATCCACTCTTCAGCGTTGTTGATCCGTTCGATTTTAAGTGAAACGTCACGATTAGTCTCTCTGAACAGACGTTCTTCGATTTGACGGGCAGTAACGAATTTTCCTTCTTTACCCGCGAATGGTGAGGTATTGGTACCAATTACGATCTGGATTGTTGGTTCGTCGATATGAAGCAAAGGAAGCGCCTCTTCCTTACCAGTTGTACAAACTGTTTCTCCAACACCGATATCAGCCAAACCAGCGATAGCAACGATGTCCCCAGCTGAAGCCGATTCGATTTCAATTCGGTTAAGTCCAAGATAACCAAATAATTTTTGGATTCTGAATTGAGTTTTGGTTCCGTCGGCACGGACACAAGTAACGCTGTCATTGACACTCATGTTTCCTCGTTGGATTCTTCCGATCCCGATTCTTCCGACGAAATTGTTGTAGTCAAGCAAAGCCGGTTGGAATTGCAATGGCCCTTCTTCGTCAACCAATGGTTCCGGGATTTCATCAAGAATCAAATCAAGAATCGGATCCATTGATGGTTGTTGAGTTGTTATATCAGCACTCATAGAAGAAGTTCCTTGAAGAGCTGAAGCAAATACAGTCGGGAATTCCAATTGATCATCATCAGCACCAAGCTCCATGAACAATTCAAGAATTTCATCCATTACTTCATCAATACGGACAACCGGACGGTCAACCTTGTTTACCACCACGATTGGCTTAACTTTGGCAGCCAAAGCTTTTTTAAGAACGAAACGGGTTTGGGGCATTGTTCCTTCATAAGCATCGACAACAAGCAAGACACCGTCAACCATATTCATGATTCTTTCTACTTCACCACCGAAGTCAGCATGGCCTGGTGTATCCATGATGTTGATACGGTTGCCTTTATAGTTGATTGCGGTAGTTTTAGCAAGAATGGTGATCCCTCTTTCTCGCTCGATATCGTTCGAGTCCATTGCTCTTTCAGCAACTTGCTCGTTTTCTCTGAATGTACCGGATTGTTTTAATAATTGATCGACCAAAGTGGTTTTACCATGATCGACATGGGCAATAATAGCTATATTTCTAATATTCATAAAATTCTCCTTATTAACTAGAACATTATAACATAAAACAGATTACAAACAAACAAAAAATACTGTAATTATCAAACTATTTCACCATTATCTTACTGTAAGCGGTAAAAAAAAACAAGACTTTCGTCTTGCTTTTTATATTGAGTATCTAAGATAGTTTAATATTGCCGCTCCGAACAATATGAGTGATGGTTTACTTTTGTAGGACCATTTATTAGCTACAACGATTGTTGAGGTGTAATTCTAAAAAACAGGCTTAGCTCCATGATTCATTTTGGTGCTTTGCCTTTTTTTTTGGTATTATATTAGTATATAAACATCTTTTAGAAAGGAAAAAAGATAGAAATCTCCCCTACCAAGTTTGATTTCTATCTGCTCATAAGAACAATATGATAATAATAAAAAATGAAACAAAAATCAAGTATATCAACCAAAAATCCTACTCCAACACAGTTAATTCAATCAATTTTTCACAAATGAGCTGCTCTTGTGGTGCGACAAACTCTTTCAAGACACATTCCTACTACGTTAGAAATGTGTCGTTTTTAGGTCTCAAATTCAAAATTAGGATCATGAGGCTCATTTGCGGGGACTGCGGTAGAACTCATGCCATCCTGATTGAATCAATGGTTCCATTCTCAATTTTGTCAAAAGATGACATAGTTTCTATCATTGTAAACAACAACCATTACGATCCTTCGTATCTCAGTTATCTGCGGCAGTCTTTCGACATCAATCTAAGCTATGAAGATTTTTGTATTCTAAAATCAAGAAAATTTGACTGTATCTTCATTACCACATAACTTTCATACGATTAAACCGGGTTTATTTGTACAATCTACTTGTAAAATGAATTTTAGGAGGAAAACGTATGGAATCGAATAATAAGTCTAATCTTTCTACGTGTTTGGCGACGAATCCTAACACGGGTGCGTCTATTGATGACATTTATATTAGAAAACTATTCAATCTTGAAGACAAACGGATTAAGAAAATCCATGTCAATCATCAGTTTGATGGTGTTCATGTGTATGTTGAACTTGAATGTGTCCCCCACATATGCCCGGTCTGCGGAACCGAGACCACCATCGTCAATAACTACGTTAACAAGAAAATAACCCACTCTATCCTAAATGGTATTCCTTGCTATATCAACTACCATGCCCGCAGGCACAAATGCCCCGCCTGCAACAAAACATTCTATGAACACAATCCGTTCACCCTCAAAGGTATGAAAATCTCTTTGGCGACCGTATATAATGTCCTGAAGGATTTGAAATCGTTTAATGAAACATTCAAGAGCGTTGCTTATCGTCACAACATATCGCCCACCACAGTTGCTTCGATATTTGACAAGCATGTAAGAGTATCAAGAAGAACGCTGCCGGAGTATATCTGCATTGATGAAGTTTATGCCTTCAAATCGAAAAGAAGCAACTATGTTTGCGTGCTGCTTGATTATCAAAACCAGAAAATAATTGATCTGTTGCCAGAACGAAAAAAATACAGTTTGCTTAACTACTTCACCCTGATTCCCAGGAAAGAACGGGAAATAGTTAAAGTCGTATCAACTGATATGTGGGAAACTTATCGAATCGTAAGCAAGCGTGTATTCCCAAATGCCGTTGTGGCCTGTGACAAGTTTCATGTAATCCAGGAGCTTACCAAGAAGGTTGACAGAGTTAGAATCGATGTTATGAACAAGGTCAAAGTCCCACCAAATCTAATTAAGGAGAATCTCACCCCAAAAGAGATTGTAGAAATCAAAGAACGTAAGAAGCAATATTATGTGCTCAAAAAATTCAATTGGCTTCTTTACAAGAATGATCCAAAGATATTCGATCCGAACGTCAAAAAGAAATACAATAGAGTGCTTGAAGGTTATTACAATCCCTATGATCTTCTTGACTACATAATGAAAATCGACCCACAACTCGAAGAAGCTGTAGATTTAAAAGATGAAGTAATAAGATTCTTTAAAAAGAGCAATTATAAAACAGCGAAACGGAACCTTGAGGAAATAATTGACGAATTTAGAAAAAGCAATGTAAAAGGAATGAACGATTTCGCTAATACGATGGTTAGGTGGAAGAACGAAATAATCAATTCGTTCATCGAAATAACCAAAGGTCATAAAATCAATAATGGAATAATCGAAAACAGAAACAAAACCATAAAAAGCATCAAACGAAACGCCAATGGCTATAATAACTGGGAAAGATTCCGAAGCAGGGTGCTATATGTCTTGAACGATGATGTGAATTACTATATCTACCCCTCGACAAAATGAAAAAGTGACTGGAAATCATACGATTTCCAGTCACCCTATTGTGGCTATAATCATTCATGAGGTAGTAAGCACATCAAATAATTCTATTGCTTATAACAAGTGCTACCTCAAGTTATTTTAGAGTACCTTTATATTGTTATTTATTAAAGTTCAACAACTTCCAAGAATGAAGTAGTTCCTTTAACCCCAGCAGCACCAGCGATAACGATGATTTTGTCTCCTGGTTCGAAACCGTCTTCCTTAGCAACGATTTTAGCGTACTCAGCTTGAGCAGCACGATCGTTCATTGGAGGACATACCATTCCTTTTACACCCCAGTTTAATGCAAGAGTACGAGTGATTTTTTCGTATGGTGTACAAGCCAAGATACGAGCTTGTGGACGGTAACGTGAGATACGACGAGCAGTTGATCCTGATTCAGTGTATACTACGATTGCTTTGATGTCGAAACGAGCAGCGATATCAGCTACTGACATACAGATAGCTTCAGAAGTAGTCAATTGAGCAGTGTTTACTGCGAATCTTTGAAGAGTTGTATAGTTTAATTTTTCTTCAGTTTTAACAGCGATTTTAGTCATTGTTTTAACTGATTCTTCAGGGTATTTACCTTGAGCAGATTCCCCAGATAACATGATTGCATCAGTACCATCATAGATTGCGTTGGCAACGTCAGATACTTCGGCACGAGTTGGTCTTGGGTTATCTTGCATGCTGTCTAACATTTGAGTTGCAGTGATTACAACTTTACCGGCAGCACGACATTTTTGGATTAATTCTTTTTGGATTCCTGGTACATCTTCAGCAGGGATTTCAACACCTAAGTCCCCACGGGCAACCATGATACCATCAGCAACAGCTAAGATTTCATCCATGTTGTCCACACCTTCGCTGTTTTCGATTTTAGCGATGATTTGGATTTCAGGACGTCCGTTTTCGATTAATAATTTTTTAACATCCAAAACGTCTTGAGCACGACGAGTGAATGAAGCAGCGATGAAGTTAACACCTTTTTCACAACCGAAAGTGATGTCTCCTTTATCTTTTTCGCTTAAGTATTCAAAACCAAGTTTGATTCCTGGAACGTTGATTCCACGACGGTTTTTAACAACACCATCATTAGCAGCCACACAGTAGATTTCAGTACCTTCTACATGGTCAACCAATAATTCAACTTGTCCGTCATTAACCAAGATGAAACCACCTGGTTTAACGTCTTTATATAATTCTTTGTAAGTAATTGTAAAACGATCAGAAGTACCTTCGATATCTTCAGTAGTGATAACTGATACTTGACCTTTTTTGAATTCAGTAGAACCACCAACGAAAGAACCTGTTCTGATTTCAGGACCTTTTGTATCTAATAAGATTGCTACGTTTTTGTTTAATTCTTTTTGTAATTTACCTAATGTTACGATTCTTCCACCATGTTCTTCGAAGTCACCATGTGAAAAATTCAAACGCATTACGTTCATACCAGCAAGAATTAATTTACGCATCATTTCTTCATTCTCACTAGCAGGCCCGATTGTACAAACAACACGAGTCTTTTTCTTTTGTTCTTGTTTAAATTCCATTAAAATTTTTCCTCACCTTATCTATCTAAAAAATTTAAATTATATTAACGAAGTTTGATTACGTCTTCGTAAATACTAAAATCAGTTTCACGACTATGACCTAATACTTGTTCAATCGGTAATCCGACCAATTTACCTCTGACATCAGAGACACAAAGTCCGCCTTTACCGCTTTCAAGCAATTCAACAGCCACGATACCCATTCTACTAGCCAGGACACGGTCACGACCTGATGGACGACCACCACGTTGCATATGTCCTAAAACGTTCGCACGAGTTTCAAATCCGGTTGAAGCTTCAATATCTTTCGCTAACTGATTTACATCAGTAATATGTTCAGTAATAACTACGATCGCATGTTTTTTGTCAGATCTTTTTGATTCTTTCAATCTTTCAATAACCGCTTCACGATCGAATCCGATTTCGCTGGTAATGATGATTTCAGCCCCACAAGCGATTCCTGAATGAACAGCCAAATCTCCGCATGTACGTCCCATTACTTCAAGAACAGTACATCTTTGATGTGAAGAAGAAGTATCTCTCAATTTATCCAGTGCATCAACGATAGTGTTGAATGCAGTGTCGAAACCGATAGTAAAATCAGTATCTGGGATGTCATTATCGATTGTCCCTGGAAGACCGATACAGTTAACACCCATTTCAGTAAGTTTCAAAGCACCATTGTAGCTACCGTCGCCACCGATAACAACCAATGCTTCCATTCCTACTTTTTTCATTTGCTCGATTGCCACTTTACGGATTTCAGGGTCTTTGAATTCCGGGAAACGAGCTGATTTTAAGATTGTCCCACCAAGGTTGATGATATTACGAGTTGATTTTGTATCAAATTTCATGAAGTTACCTTCATACAACCCTTTATACCCTTGACGGACACCATAAACTTCGATGCCTTTGTTCAAGCAAGTTCTTGCCACAGCTCTAATAGCTGCATTCATTCCTGGCGCATCGCCACCAGAAGTTAAAACACCAATGCATTTAACCATCTATAAGCTCCTTTTATCTTTTATAAACACGAGTAATTGTAGCATAAAAAATTATCTTTTTAAATAAATTTTATTATAAAAAACACCTAAAACGATGATTTTATCAAATAAATACCCAATATCAGCTACAAAGCGCTTTCATTTTCTCAATTAGCGATTTAACACGATATTCATCGCCTGATCTTATTGTGTAATATTTCACAAGTTGCTTGAGATCGTATTCGGATGAAATGTAAGTAACCAAATCATTTTGCAGGCGGTAGGCGATGATGCTAAAGAGGATTTCATCACGCGACCAATTGGTAACGTATTCATTTCCAACGTCATCAAGGAACAGATATTCCACCGTTTTGATATGATTGAGGGATTCAAGATAATCGCTCGAGCTCATCCGGCCCTTGAGATCGATGATGAAGTTGGGAAAGTTGATGAATCCGATTTTGTTTTTCAAGGCATAGTAGCGGGCAATCGATCCGAGCACCAGCAGCTTTTCCTTGGACATCGGCGCTTTGATGAACATTCCCCGATTTTTGCCCTCGTTGATGTTTTTGTTGAAAGCGACATAGATATCCTTGAGTTCCTTGTTGCCCGACAGATCGATATCCTTGGCTCTGGTCAGGATGATTTTCTTGTCGATATTGGAAACAATGACATTTGAGAGAATCTCATGTTGCTGCTGTAAAATCCGACCGTAAATGCAGGGCATCGCCACCAGCTTGATCCGGCCGTTTTCACTTTGCATCTCGTACTTGTAACCTTTGGATGCCTTGGGGCAGAATTCCAGCCCCTGGCAGCCAACACAGGTCTTGATATCATCATAATAGTTGATAAACTCGATCCAGTTGTCTTCGATGGTTTTTCGGGTGAAGTTGTTTTTCTTCAAAACATCCTGAATGATATCGGTCGCCATCAGCTCGGTGATATTGTTGCGCTTGATCATTTCGAGATCAGGTATTTTTATTTTATCGATTTTTTCCATAGTATCTCCTTGTTAATTGAACGTATCGAGAATATCTTCGATATCAATATCAGCGGCTGAGTCGGTTGTCGGTGCGCTCAAATCGCTGTCGAATTCGATCACCGGCGAGCTGCCCTGCATCTTGTATTCGCGGGCCTTGTCGATTGCCTGTTCCACGGTTTCGATTTTATAGCGCCGCCACGAAGCTCCATGGGCTTCCATGAAGTTCTTGACAATCTTGTTGTCGCACACCATCAAAGTGAATTCGATCAGTACATTCATCACTCCGACATTGAGTCCCAGCTGACTCATCACCGATTCAATAACTTTCAGGTCCCGTTTGACCGGTTCCATCCCGCCTTGGTGGTCCTGAAGGACTTCAAAAGGCGATGAGGTCTTGAGGTAATGGATATGCCGGTCTTCAGGGGTTGATCCTGAAGCATTATTGCTTGGTTCATAGCGGTAGGCATTTTCAATTGTCACCGGTTCAACCAGGTCATAGTGGGACAGCGCCAGTTGGGCCAGCCGGTCGACATTGATTTCACTGTTGTCATAACTTTGTCTGACCAGCGAAAGCATTGTGATCGGATCAACCCGATACAGCGATCCCAGCTGGATGATCCGCTCTTTGAGCTTGTCAGAAATGAGCTTGCCGGGGATCTGATAGGTAGCCAGTCCTTCCTCGAACTGTTTGTAATCCCAGTCAAAAATCCGGTTTTCAGGCCGGTTGATGATCGACTTGGCCATAACGGTGAATTTTTCCTCTTCCCGGACGATTTCAAACACCTCACCAAAACGTGAAGAGATATCCTGGTATTCCTCAGTGGATAAAATCGGGATCTTGAAATTCATGATGGTCCGGTTGTAATCCTCTTCACCCAACCGGTCTTTAAGCAGGGTGTTGAGGACACTGTTTTCCATGAACCTGAGCGGTTCGAGGGGCGGGTTTATTTCAAACAGGAAAGTTTCCTGATCTTTGTAGATATAAGTTTTGACCAGCTGCAGTGCTTCCAGTTTTTTCAAAGAATCATTGAAAGATTTGAGCGACATCCCCATCACTTTCAAGATCCGGTTGACCGGACAGCAGGTTCTCGCGAGACTCAGTTGCTTGACATCACTGCAAAGCGTCAGATACAGGCTGACACCCTCATGGCCGATTAATGGCTGATAGAGCGCATTCAGGGTCCGTACCTGGGTAAGTTCCAGCGGGTAGTTACATTTGACGCCATAGCGGCTCGATGCTAATAGTTCCATATCTCCTCAATCACCTCATCAATCCTTCTTTCCAAAGCCGCCCGGTCGAAACTGTTATCAATCACGATATCGGCTCTGGCTATCTTATCTGCCAGGGGGATCTGGTTTTCAATTATTTTAAGGGCGTAGTCCCGGTCAATGCCATCACGATCTTGCAACCGGGCCAGCTGGATGTTTTGATCCAGCGCCACCACGACAATCTTGTCACACAGATATTCAAGGTTGCTTTCAAACAGCAGGGGAATATCAAGAAAAACCACTTTGGCATCTTGATGGTCAACCACGAATTCCTGCATTTTCTCAATCACATAGGGATGAATGATCGATTCAAGCAGGGCTTTCTTGCTTTCATCGCCAAAAATGATCCGTCCCAGTTTCTTGCGGTTCAATACGCCGTCTTCAAAACAGTCGAAATTGTCGCAGACTTGCTTCAGGATATCCGGATCATCCATCGCCAGGCGGGCTAGAATATCCGCATCACAGACCGGGAATCCTTTTTCAATCAGGATTTTAGTTACGGTCGATTTCCCCGAGGCAATCCCCCCGGTAATTCCCACTACCATCATTTGGCTACCTTGATTTCCTGCAGGATTGCCGCGATGGTGCGCATTTTATCATATGTCACAATCTCATTTTCATAATAATCCTGAGTGAATGCGACAATTTGCGAATACATATCATCATACTCATAACCCTGGTGGAACCGGGTGGTGAACTCATTAGTCAAAATGACATCTTTGGGACGGTGCATCAGCGGCACTGTGAAAGTCCCTTTGGTCCCGGTGATGATCATCTGATTGGCTTTCTTGCGGTCAATCGCACATTCAACAATCGCTTCCACCCCGCCAAAATCCAGTTTGGCAACGGTATAGAGATTTACCCCGTCCTTTTCCACTTTTTCCACAGCTTCAAGCTGGTACTCATCCCCAAGGATATCAACAAGACAGGCCACATTGTAGACCCCGATATCATAGAGGCTGCCCCCGCAGCTAGGAGTGTAAAGATAACTGTCGAAACGCTCATCGAGATTGCAGATGCTGGTTTCGATTTTGACGATATCCCCGATTATTTCCTGGTCCAGAAGCACCTTGAGCTTGCGATAAGCCGGCAAAAACAAGGTTTTGAGGGCTTCCATGATTTTAACCCCTTCGCTTTTGGCCATTTCAATCAGTTCTTCGCACTCTTCCAAGGTCATTGTCACCGGTTTTTCAATCAGGATCGGCACCCCTTTGGCCATGGCTTCCTTGGTTATTTGAAAATGAGAATCATGCGGCGTGGCAACATAGATGAAATTGACATCCATATCGAAGATTCGCTGATAATCATCGAAACTGTAAGGCACTTTGAAATGCTCAGCAACACTGGTGGCCTTTTGAAGGTTTCGCGAAGATATGCAATAAACTTCCTGACCTTCGATATTGTTTATAGCTTTTAAGAATCTGGTGGCAATATTACCTGCACCGATCACACCCCAACGTATCATTATGATTTCCTCCTTTGACATTTTGGACAGTAATATGTCGAACGTCCCTTGATTTTTTCCTTGATTATTTCACTTCCACATACCTTGCACTGTTTTTGGAGATGGACATTGAGATTGACCTGGAATAATCCGTCAATCCCGTTGGCCGAGAACGAATGGATGGTCGTTCCACCCTGTTCGATTGCCAGCGCCAGAATCTCCTTGCTGGCCTCGATTAGCTCGCCGACTCTTTTTTTCGAAAGATCCTTGCCGGGCGTAAAGGGATCGATCCCCATTTTAAAACAGATCTCATTGGCATAAATATTCCCGATGCCACACATGATGGTCTGGTCCAGCAGCAGATGCTTGATGGGCAGATTGGAACGATGGATTTTTTGATAAACTTCATCAACTGAAGCCTCGAAAGGCTCCTTGCCCAGTTTGCAGATTGGCAGTTCGCTGCGGTATCTGTCATGATCGACCAGGGCCATTCTCCCGAATTTTCGGACATCATTATAAACAAGATAACTTCCGTCATCAAGTTCGAAAATGACATGGTCATGTTTGGCAAAATGCGGTTCTTGAATGATATTGTATTTACCTTCCATGCGAAGATGCGAGACAAAAGCTACATCCTCAAGAACGAAAATCAGATACTTTCCTTCCCGGTCGATATCGGTGATTTTCTGGTTGATCACCGCATTTTTGAAGTTTTCGAATTCATCCTCGATAATCCGGGGATAAAGCGCGATCACATTGACGATGGTCTTGTCAATGACATGATTTATTAATGTTTTTCTGACAGTTTCTACTTCTGGTAATTCCGGCATATTATCACCTACTTCAAATCATACCAGTTTTTAGCGTGGGAACCATCAACTTTCAGTTCCACTTTCAGCTGGTATGCCTCTTTCATTCCTTTGATTGCCAGGGCCTCAACCAATTCCAGTTCATCCTTGTGAACATCGAAGATAAGTTCATCGTGAACTTGAAGGATCAGTTTGGATTTTAGATTGTGCTTTCTGAATGACTGGTCGACTTTGATCATCGCCAGTTTCAAGATATCCGCCGCCGAACCTTGGATCGGTGAATTCATTGCCAGACGCTCACCAAGACTTTGACGTACTTTGTTTTTTTCCTTGATTTCCGGAATATAACGTTTGCGGTTGCAGATTGTCGTCACATAACCTAGTTCCCGGCAGCTGGCGATATTTTCATCCATATACGTCTGGATCTGCGGATATTTGTCAAAATAACTTTCGATATACTGTTTTGCTTCCTTGCGGGAAACATTGAGCTGATTGGCCAGACCGTAATCACTGATTCCATAGATGATTCCGAAATTGACCGCCTTGGCGTTTTGTCGCTGGGCTTTGGTAACCTGCTCATAAGGTGTATTGAAAACCTCACTGGCGGTATAACGGTGGATGTCCTGGTCGTCGTTGAAGGCCTTGATTAACGGCTCAACATTGGCCAGATGGGCCAGAACCCGCAATTCGATTTGGGAATAGTCATAAGAAACAAGGTAATCGTTGGCTGGAATAAAAGCCTTGCGGATCATTTTACCTTCCTTGGTTCTAATTGGAATATTCTGAAGGTTGGGATCAGTCGAAGACAATCTTCCAGTCTGGGTCAGGGCCTGATTGTAGATGGTATGAATCTTGCCATCGCTGAAGATCTGATCCTTGAGTCCGACGATATAGGTCGAAACCAGTTTGGTCAATCGGCGGTATTCGACAATCAGTTCAATGATCGGATGCTTGTCCATCAACATTTCCAAAACTGAGGCATTGGTCGAATATCCGGTCTTGGTTTTCTTGATTGCTTTAAGGCCGAGTTCTTCAAAAAGCACTGTTCCCAGCTGCTTTGGTGATGAAATCTTGAATTCATGTCCGACCAGTTCATAAATTTGATTGGTCAGCTCGGCGACTCTGGTGTTGAATTCATCGCCAAGTTCATCGAGAACTTTTTTGTCGACCAGAGCGCCTTGGAATTCCATTTCCGCGAGGATATCGCTCACTGGCATCTCGATGTCCTGATATAGGTCATATTGCTCCGCTTTTTCAAGATCTTTGACCACAGCTTTTCTAACTTCTTTGATCCCCTTGGCCTGCATGCAAAGATGTCTGGCAAGAATCGGGTCTTCAGGAATATGTTTCTTGGCACCCTTGCCATAAACGTTTTCATCATAATCAAGCGGCAGGTCGGCATACTGGTCGACCACATGTTTGATTTCGTCCTTGGTCGCCGGATTGAGGATGTATGCAGCAAGTTGCAAATCGAAATCAATCCCGTTTATTTCCAAACCATTCCATCTAAGTGCCAGTTTGACTTTCTTCTTGTCATAAACCGTCTTTTTGACATTTTCATCTGCGAGCAGTTTTTTGAAACCAGCGTCATTGACAGCATCCTGATAAGAAATATAGTAAGCTTTGTCATCTTCAATCAGACCGAAACCCAAAACCGGTGATTTATGGTAATTGCCATCGTAAATGGCCACAGCCAGTGCGAATGACTTTAACCCCGTCGGCATTGAGCTGACCACCTCGTAATCGAAGGTCTCCGGTTTGGTTGTTTGTTTGACTCCCATTTTCTTTAAAAGCGAGTTCATGTCATAGCGTTTGTAGAAAGCCGCCAGTTTGTCATAATCATACCCGGTATATTCATAGGCATCCATATCGATTTCGATTGGGACATCAGTGATGATGGTGGCGATTTTTTTGGAAAGCAGGGCGATATCGGTGTTGTTTTCCACTTTTTCCTTCAGTTTGCCTTTGAGTTCATGGGTGTTGGCCACCAGATTTTCAATCGTGTCATACTGGTGAAGTAGCTTGAGCGCGGTTTTTTCACCTACTCCGGGAATCCCCGGAATGTTGTCGGCCTTGTCACCCATCAGCCCTTTGATATCCCGCATCCGATCAGGCATCAGTCCGTACTCTTCCTTAAATGCGGCGACATCCATGACCTTGATATTGTTGACTCCTTTTTTAGTCAGATGAATATGGACATTTTCATCAATCAGTTGAAGCATGTCCTTGTCGCTGGTAACGATATCCACCTGAATACCTTCTTGGGCCAGTTTCGTAGCTACTGTCCCGATGACATCATCACCCTCATATCCTTCGACTTCCTGAAAAGCGACCCCATGGGCTTCAAGATATTCTCTTACCATCGAGAACTGAACCACCAGTTCATCCGGTGCCGCTGAACGGTTGTCCTTGTAGACGTCGAAAAGATCATTTCTAAAAGTTTTCTTGCCATAATCAAAGGCGACCATGATGTATTTAGGTTCCTGGCGCAGCAGCGACTCCATCATATTTGAAAAGCCGTATACCGCATTGGTCGGAACTCCGTCCTTGTTCATCATCAGATTGCCCATCGCTGCCGTAGCAAAGTACGCCCGATACAGCAAACTGTTTCCATCTATTAAAATAATTCTATCCATCATATTCTCCTTTTAGACATGGTTTATCGTTTGGACTACAATCTGGAGTTCCCGGGAATTGTCCACCCGGCCCTCGACAATCAGATTGGTCCCCCGTACCAACAGTTTCGCAAACCGCTGATAGGCTTCAAAAAACAGAACACCGGAAATCCCTCCGGTCTCGTCCTGACCCTCGATAAAGGCCATGTTGTTTCCGTTTCGATCTTGAATGACCTTGACTCTGGTCAAAGTCATCAGTACTCTTACCTTTTTATCGATGTGGCTGGTCAGATCAATAATATCGGTCTCGACATGTCTTGACTGTTTCAACTTGGTCAGCGGATGGGCGGTAAGATAGATACCCAAGGCCTGTTTTTCCAATTCCAGATTGATTGCATTTTGTTTGCGGTCGTTCCATTCATCCTTGTAGGCCACTTCGAGATCGTCAGCTGCAATCTTGTCGAGGTTGAATTTCTTCACATTTTCGAACTTGGCGACATGGGCGAAGAGATTCTCCTTGATTTCATGGGGCGGATGATTGAATTCGTGGAAACACCCCGCATCAATCAGTGCCATCATCGTCTGGGAGTTGATTTTATTATCCATCCTAAAAATGAAATCATCGATATTCAAAAACGGACCGTCTTCACGGGCCTGTTCAAGCCGCTGGTAAAACGCCCGCCCGACGTTTTTGATTGCCGTCAGGGAATAACGGATATTATTTCCTTCAACCTTGAAGTAATCATAAGAATAGTTGATTGAAGGGGGCAGGATTGAAATATTGAGTTTGCGACACTCATTCATCGCCTTGATGATTGTCTTTTTGTTCCCGGCCTCATTGGTCAAAATGGCACTGTAGAATTCGGTCGGGAAATTGGCTTTGAGATAAGCGAGATAATAAGCGATATAGGCATATGAGACACTGTGGGCCTTGTTGAAACCGTAGTTGGCGAATTTGAGAATCGTCTCAAACGATCTGGTCGCCTGTTCATTAGTATAGCCATTGCGAAGCGCTCCCTGGATATATTCATCCCTGAGTTCGATCATATATGAAGCTTGCTTTTTCGACATCGCCTTGCGCAGCTTGTCCGCCTTGGAAAGAGAAAACGAGGCGATTTTTTGAACAGCCAGCATGATTTGTTCCTGATAGATCATTATCCCATAAGTCGACTGCAAAATCGGTTTTAAATCATCGATGATGTAATCAACCGGCTGCTGCCCGGTTTTGCGGGCCAGATAATCGGGAATGTTTTCCATCGGACCGGGACGATAAAGCGCAATTGCGGCAATGATATCGTCAAGGGAAGAAATCCGCATTTTCTTGACAAGGTCGGTCATACCGGCTGACTCCAGCTGGAATATCCCCAGGGTATTGCCTTGAGATAACAGATTGAAGGTCTTCTTGTCATTGAAGTCAAGCTGGTTGACATTGATATTAATCCCCCGGTTCTGGTAAACCTGATTGGTGATCGACTGAATCACACTGAGGTTTCGCAGTCCCAGAAAGTCCATTTTCAAAAATCCGGCTTCCTCGATGTAATCTTTGGAATACTGGATCACCCGATAATCACCGTTGATGCCAATTGGCGCAATATCAAGCAGATTGCTTGAAGAAAGCACAATTCCCGCCGCATGGGTCGAGGCGTTCTTGGGAATCTTTTCAACCAAAGCACAACTGCGCAAAATCCGATACATCGCCGGATTGCGGTCGATCATCGAGGCGAAATGATTGGAGCTGCGATAGACTTCCATGATCGATTTGCGGTTCTTGGGATTGGTCGGCACCTGTTTGGCCACCATTTCCAAATATGGCAGTGAGAGCCCCATCACCTTGCCTAGATCCTTGATAGCCACTCTTGGACCATAGGTAGTGAAAGTCACGATTCCGGCCACATGGTCGATTCCGTATTTTTCAATCACGTAGTTGACCACTTCATCCCTTCGGGTGTCCTGGAAATCGATATCGATATCCGGCATCGAAATCCGGTCGACATTCAAGAACCGTTCAAACAGCAAATCGTATTTGATCGGATCAATATTGGTGATCCCCAGACAGTAGGAAACGAGCGATCCGGCCGCCGATCCCCGGCCCGGTCCGACCAGAATATTGTTTTTCTTGGCAAACTGGACATAATCATAGACAATCAGGAAATAATCGTCGAATCCCATCTTGTTGATGATTTCCAGTTCATATTCAAGCCGCTGAAGATAGCGCGGCGTGATTTGATTGTTGAAACGCTTTTTAAGTCCCACATGACAGAGGATGTCGAGATATTTCTTGGCTTCCTGATTTGGTTTTAGCGGGAATCTTGGCAAATGCATCTCCATCTTGGAAAGGTCGAGATTGCAGTTGTCGATCAGCCAGTCGACATTATCATTTATTTCAGGCAGGAACATCGAGCTGACAGTGGTCAGATCCTTGAGATAATAGCAGGGATTATAGGGTTCGCTGGAAAGTTCAAGCTTGGCCCCTTTTTCACTGGCTTCCATCAAATCGATGGCGAAAGCATCTTCGTATTCAAGATATTTCACCTTGTTGTATCCCAGCAGGCCAACCGCCTCTCGATGGGCCAGTTTGATCAGCTGGGCATTGATCTTGTTTTCAAGTTCGACCAGCGAAGCTGAAATACCGATAAAAAACGCCTCGCCAAACAACCGTTTGAACATCCTGATGTTAGAGACCGTTTTTTCAATCAGCATCCGCTTGAGCGCCGTAGCAATCAGACCGTTGTAATCACCGCCGACCACAAACAGATTTTTGGCGATATCGGCCAGTTGTTCGATGTCAATCGCACGCTCCGGGGCGATATTGATGATCGATGTGATCTTGACCAGCTCGAGATACCCCTGATAGTTACGGGCATAGAGCAGCAACGGGTATTTTTCACCCTCGATTGCCACTGTGGCCTGAAGGCCAATGATTGCCTTGATGTCTTCACGCTCGCAAGCATGATAAAACTCCAGGGCTCCATACATGTTGTCGATGTCGCAGATCCCCAAAACCCCGATATTCATTTGTTTAGCTTTTTGGACCAGTTCCGTAATCAAAACAGTACTTTTTTGAAACGAATAACTGGTTACAACATTTATGTTCCCCTTCATTTGCATCACCTTGATTCATTATACCATATTTTATAATTCGATTGTATTTACAAGCATAAAAATTACGTTACCGTAACATCCGCCAAAATACCCAAAAAGACAAAATAAAGTAGGCTAACTTATTTCTAAGCTAGCCCCTTATCAAACCGCACATGCGCTATTAACGCATACGGCTTACCAATTTACTAAATCTGATTTTATGAATGATTATAGTCTACTTGCTAAAAGAGTAGGCTATTTTCTTGTTTCTTTCTTTCGTGTAATACTTGATTCCGGCTTTCCTGCACTGTTCCACTCTGTTTTTCGTTACTTCTTTGTTGATACCCTGTTGTCTTTGAACATATATTTCAATTGGATATCCATACATGGTATTGAAATAGTGCCAGTATGCCGGTTTCAAACCAATCATCGCAAAGAATGCTATATTCCATTTAACCGTCATTCCAAACGCTTTCCTGATTGTCGGATGTTTATGCAGCATGCACATTCTCAGCCTTTGGCGAATATACTTGTCAATTGTATTTAGTTCCCTTCCCATTAGATTTATGTCGCAATGGGTTTTGTAGTTGTGCTTCTTGAATATTTTAAGTGCTTTGTAGACGTTCAGGTAGTAATTGACTTTACCAACTATAATCGGATTAAGCATGCTTACCCATTTATCCTGAGAAAATGTCCACTTTCTTTGCGTCTTGTCCTTGATTTTCTTTTTGAAGTCTTTGAGTGAATTGGCGGTGGGAACTATGAAATAGTAGTCTTCACCTTTCTTGTTTTTCCTCCAGTGTTTGAAGTCAAATCCAAGAAAGGTAAAATCATCATTTTTAAAGTCTACCACTTTGGTTTTGTCCATAGCCATTTCCAATCCCAATGATTGAATCACTTCTCTGGCTATCTTTCCTGCCCGCTCAATTTCTTCTTCTGTTTTCGCAAACAAGAGAAAATCATCGGCATAACGCACGAAGTGAATCTTTGCCTCGTGCAACTTCCAATCCAGTTCGTTCAGGTAGATGTTTGCAAGTAGAGGTGAAATAACGCCACCTTGCGGTGTTCCACTTTTGCTTTGCATATGTTTACCGTCTTCCATGTATCCCGCTTTGAGCCATGACCAAATCAAATCAAGAACAGTCCCATCAGCGATGCATTTATTCAATACCTTCATCAACTTTTTATGGGGAATGTTATCGAAGAACCCTTTGATATCACAATCGTATATCCAGTTTCTTCCTTCCTCGATGTTCTTGATGATAATCTGCATGGCACTGTCGACACCACGATTCGGGCGGTAGCCAACTGACCAGTGATGGAATATACCGGCCTCATATTTTGGGGTTAGGATATTGGTTAGCACCTGCTGAACTATCCGATCTTTGACTATTGGTATTCCCAATGGTCTTCTCTTTCCGTTTTTCTTAGGGATATATACTCGCCTTACAGGGATTGGTCTATATTCCTTTAATCTCAGTTCTTCCAGTAGCTTGTCCAAATTGTCTTGTTCATTTTCCATGAAGCGTTCAATGGTTACCCCATCAATCCCTCCACTTCCATGATTTGCTTTTACCTGCTTCCATGCTTCTAGTATTTTCCTGTCCTGGAGTATTTGTCCATACAGAGAATGCCACTTCAATTTCAACGGTTCATTCATAATTTCAAACCTCTCTTTCTATTTATCGTTCTTTGAATTCGTTTGTACCTAAGTACCGTCATTCTTACCATTACGATTAAACAAAGTAAGAATTGTAAAAGGTCAATCCCCTTCGCTTCGCCAAACGTTTGGTCGCATGACTACTTCACTACTATGAGATTGTCTGACTCCTCTTCATATAACCATCACTTCGAATGACTCTTATAGATGATTATCCTTTCGGTGGATGAAGAGGTCTCACAGGGTCATCAACTACGCCCTTGTTGACATGCCAATCACCTTCACAATGGAGTGCCGGCATATTCGACTGGTTCTTAGAATATGTCGTGAATAGACTTCCGCACCTTTCGCAACGTCGTCACATTCTCCACTGCCGCAACATATGATTCACTTTTCGTTTCGGCCTGCCAACTCATCTACAGGTCTCTCGACTACTGCGTCTCCTTCAAACACAATCTCACGATTATGCCCTAGACTAGATTTCCCGAATAGCACCAGTGCGCACGGGGTAGGATTTGTACCTACGGGGTTTCCCTATTCCATGATATTTACTGTATTGATAGCTAACTATTACAGGAACTCATTTATAAAAGGAAAATGCCATGTACCTGTATACATGGCATCTAAGCGACTGCCTGTCGCACAAAAGGATTGTCACAAGACAACCCTCAGGATTTTCGTTTTTTTCCAGCCAGAACCAGAATCGCCACCAGCACCAGCAAGAAACCGAGATAATCAACCGGAGCGAATACCAGTTCGAAAACAATAACCGACAGCACCAGCGAAGTCAGCGGTTCAAATGCCCCCAGCATCCCCGCTCCGATGGAACCGACCAGCGACGAACCATGAAGATACAGACCAAAACCGCCCAGGGTTCCAATCAGGATGATCACTAGAATCATCGCATAACCGGCCAAATCAAGATTCAAATCGAAAATGTTTACCCGGCCAATCAGCCATAAAGCCACCCCACCGATAAGCATTGCATAGGAGATGATGGTCAACACCCCGTATTTATGAATGATTCGCGTAGGAATCAGGATGTAGAACGCCGCCCCCAAAGCCGCATTGATTCCCCAGAAAAGACCGCTGGTCGAAAGGACCAAAGTCGAAATATCGCCATGGGTCACAATCAAAAACACCCCGGCAACCGCCATCATGATCGACAGGGCTTCCCTGATCGTCGGCAACCGCAAAAAACGCAGGCAGGTGAAAACCAGGATGAATATCGCACTGGTATACTGCAAAATCGTGGCCGTAGGCGCATTTGAATAATAAATCGCCGCAATATAGGCATATTGGCAAAACAGCAGACCGAATAGTGAAAATAACAGCAAAATCACGACATCACGCTTATTGGAAAAAATATCATAGATCTTAGGCCCCTGCTGCCACCTTAAAAACGGAAGCAGGACCACCGCGGTCCCCAACATCCGGATTACCGTCACCTGGGCGGCGCTGATCGGGTAATTGGCGAAGAAAAACTGACCGCAAATTCCCGAAACTCCCCAAAACGATGCGCCTAGAATACAGCTAAAAATCCCCTTTAATTTATCTGACATATCATATCCCTCTCTTTTGCTAAATAATACCAAAAAGCAATTATTTTATAAAGACAATTATGCATTACCGAGCCATTTTCGTTCACCGCCCCAAAGAATCGAGTAGGAGGAAATAAATAAAATTTTATTTCCGACCTCTCACACCACCGTACGTGCCGTCCGGCATACGGCGGTTTAAATCTATACTAAAATATGTTTTAACTGATATTGGTCTAGCAGTGATGCTAGACCATTTCTTTTGAGTACTTTGTTTGTTATTTTGGTTCGCAGAAACGTGCTTGCACAGCGGGCATATGATTTCCTGGAATTTGACCATGATTCATATTGCCATCTTTGGGCCCCTAGTTTTCTCAACTGTTTTCTACGGTTCTTGATGGTTTTCCATTTCTTCCACAGGTACATTCGGATTCTAAATCTAATCCAGCCATCCAGCCTTGCACATTTGGATTTGAAATTTCCGATTCGGTAGTAATTGATCCACCCGACAATAAGTTGCCTTATTTTCATTCGGCGAAATTCCCATGATACTGACCAACTTCTATTAGTCAGTTCTCTGAGCTTATCTTTCAAGATAGCTATTGATTTAGCATGTGGTTTGGCTTTCCATGACTGGCTGAAGTTGTCATAATAGAATCCAAATCCCAAGTATTTGATATCATTTGGTTTGGATACTTTGCTTTTGGTCATGTTGACCTTGAGCCCCAACTTCTTTTCAATGAACTTTCGCACATTCTCCATAACTCTATCTGCAGCTTTACTGCTACCGACAAATATCATGCAGTCATCAGCGTACCTAGTAAAATGCAACCCTCTAGCCTCCAATTCTTTGTCGAGTTCGTTAAGGACGATATTACTCAACAATGGACTCAACGGCCCTCCTTGGCTTGATCCGATTATTGACTCTTTGTATTCTCCATCAATGCTTATTCCACTTACCAGGAATTTTCTTATCAGTGATACAATTTCACCATTCTTGACATCTTTCATGATTAAGGTAATCAATTTATCGTGGTTGATGTTATCAAAGAATTTCTCCAAGTCAATGTCGACAATCCATTGGAAACCATCATTCATGTATTCCAATGCTTTGACGATTGCCATCTCACAATTTCTATTAGGTCTAAAACCGTAACTGTTATCGCTGAACAAGGGTTCATAGATAGGAATCAATACCTGGGCGATGGCCTGTTGGACAAATCGGTCAACTACTGTTGGTATTCCTAGATTTCTAACTCCACCATCTGGTTTCGGTATTTCCACTCTTAGCACAGGCTGTGGTTTGTATTTCCTGATTTGTATCGTTTCCTTTATTTCATCAAGATGTTCATCCAGATATCCTTTGAGGTCCAATACTTTCATTCCATCAACGCCACTAGCGCCTTTGTTTCGTTTTACTTGGGTATATGCCTTTTTGAGATTGATATCACTAAGCATTTCTTCAAGTAATGTGTTATCAGTATTCATATTTCCGTTACCTCCATTGATTTCGCTATTCATCAGGCTCACTTCCCCTAAATTCTTCTTTCGGGCCTTGATAGTGTGTTCGTCTGTCTTTGCGGTTTCGCATGATGAAATCAAGCCTAATTTTAATAACTGATAGATTCATTCAGTCCTTCACTCCATGGCCATTACAGCCACTTCTTCGCTACTACGACGTCTGCTGACTTCTTGCGATTCGTTGTTACTAGGATTGCTCCCTCGCAAGATCTCCCGGGATAAGGTCATATCTCTTTCACCCCATATATCCGCCACATTTACATGTAATAGTTGTATTCCGCAACCTCTTATGACTTCGCGTTGTTTGGCACGCTCGTCCCCATTACCTGCCTGATATGTGATTTGTGTACCTCGGACCAGGGTTTTGCCTCCATCTTCTTTCAGATTCCACCTCACGATGGACACCCTTGATATTGGCTAGTGGTTGGCAGTTGCGACGTCACCCCCACAGTGGACTTTCACCACCTAGATATATGCCATGCCCGGCATACCAAAAGAATCACCGCTTTGCCCTAGAAAAGGTTAGCGGTGATTCGGGTTATATTAGATTCTTTTTAATTTGACAATTGTGGTCAGATTCGAAGTGTGCGGCGCAGTGTCCACTCCAACAATTCGTTCAAGCGTGTAGTATTTTTCAACTTCACTTAACTCTTTAGCCAAAGTCGAATAGTTGTCCCCGACCAAAATCAGGTTTTCCACCTTCCCAAGCACCAACGAGTTTTTGACAGCTTCGGTAATATTTGAATTTTCCAAAAACATCACTACAGTGTCATATTCTTTCTTTTTAGCCAATGAAACAATCACATCATCAACAGCTCCGAGTCTGATTGAGATATTATCGAGATTTTTTGATTTCGCATTAAGTTTGAAATCATCACGCGCATAGTTTTTCGCTTCGACGATCGTTACTTCCTTGTCAGCGATTCCCATTTCGAAAAGGCAAGATTTACCTCCGATGGAAATTATTTTTTTGGAATTCTCGAGCATTTTATAGATATTCCCATAAACCTTGGCTGCATTGTCAAGATTGTCAGGCAGTTGGGTTTTCACCGAATAAAGGTATTTTTCGCCATTGAATTCGACCGGCAAACGGGCATTACCGTAATATTTGGTATATCCGGTATCCTCGAAATCCGAATACTTCGAAGTATTGGTTGACTGATACAAGGCTCCGACATATTCCAACTCGGAAATTTTGTCGATGATATCGCGGGCCAGACCGTCTTTACCAGTGATGATTACCACCGTAACCTTGTCACCGCGGATAGCCAGTTTCAAGAAACGAAGACCTTTTTTGAACTTGTCATCATACAATTTACCCTTGCATTCGTTAAGGATTTTTGAAAGATCGACCAGCGTCTGATTGATCAATGGGTGTTGTTTGAAACAACGGTCAATCAATGTCAGATACTTCGATCCCCGTTGATAAATCCCGAAATTCAGATATCCGTTGAATTCCACAATCGGCAAATTGACGTTATTGATGAATCCTTCGGTATCCTTTGAAGCGATTACGTCTTTGAAAACCGCTTTGTTCAAATCAAAATTAGTGTATTTTCTAAGTGATTCGCGGACCAGTTCCTTTTTGAATTTAAGCTGGTTTGAATATTTGGCATGGAGCAAGGTACACCCCATACAGTTTTTGTTTTGTTTGCAACGAACGCTTTCACGCGCCGGCGAACGGCTGATTATCTTGATTATATTTCCTTCATGGAAGTTACGGGTTGTCTTGGTGATATCGACAAGAACCGTTTCGCCCGGCAATCCGCCTTTGACAAAACAGATTTTGCGGTCGATATAACCGATTCCTTCACCGTTAATTCCGATTTTTTTGATTTCTACTTCTTTTTTCATCCTACAATGCCCTGCATCTAGTTTGCAGGTTCCTCACTTTCTACAATGGTGATTTTCAAATGATCGATTCTTCTTTTGTCAATGGCAATGACTGTAAAGATGCAATTATCGATTACAATCTGCTCATTGACTTCAGGAGTCGACTTCAATTCACCGAGGACCAAACCACCGATAGAATCGAATTCCTCTTCATCAAAACTGGTGTTCAGAAATTCATTTACTTCGATAATGTTTGTGGTCCCATCCACAAGAAATTCATTTTCTGAAATAGCGACGATTTCTTTTTCGAATTCGTCATCATATTCATCAGCTATTTCGCCAACGATTTCTTCTACAATATCCTCAAAGGTTACAATACCCGAAAACACGCCATACTCATCGAGTACCACCGCCATGGTTGCATGTTCCTTCCGCATCGACTCGAATACATAGTCGATATGATTGAACTCATACACCACGAAAACTTCACGCAAGTAATCGGTGATATTGAACTCTTCCGGGTTAATCTTGAAAAACAACAAATCTTTGATATTCAAAACCCCGACAACCTCGTCAAACGATTCCGAATGGACCGGATAACGGGAATAGCGGACTTTTTGGTACATGTCGATCAATTCCTGATAGGTGCAACCCTCATCAAGAACGGTAACATTTATTCTAGGCGTCATGATGTCACGGATTTCCGTGTCCCCAAAATCGAACACGTTGTGAATCATCTGACGTTCCTCATCTTCAAGCACCCCTTCTTCATGGGATACCGTCACGATTGTTTTCAATTCTTCTTCAGTGACCGTCGGTCTGTCCTCGATGCTGCCACCTAGAATCAGGATGAAAATCCGGGAGAAGATATTCAAAACAACAACAACCGGAGTTGCCACAATAACAACCAAATAGATGAAACGAGCCAAAAAAAGCGTCATAGTATCAGCCTTTTTGGTCGCCAGGTTCTTAGGCGTAATTTCTCCGAACACCAAAATCAACAGCGTCAAAATTCCGGTCGCATAAGCGATATAGACACCTTCATTGCCAAATAGCGTGATCATGAATGAAGTCGTCAGTGATGAAACCAGAATGTTCACCAAGTTATTTCCAACCAGGATCGATGCGAATAGCCGATCGCTGTCCTCAAGCAACTTTTCAACTAGCTGAGCTTTTTGATTCCCTTCGCTGGATAAATTTCTTATCCTGATTTTATTGACCGAAAGAAAAGCGGTCTCGCTTGATGAAAAAACTGCCGAAGCAAATAATAATATTAATAAAATAATTATCATTGATATCTGGGAGGCGTCCAATTTAAATCTCCTTTATTTCCTATATTTATCTAAATATTCATGTTTTTTGTTATATTTTATTACATTTGAAATTGTTTGTCAAAATATATCGGTATTCTCCGATAGCCCTGAATGTCCATTATACATGACAGCAATTAAAATGCAACTGTTTTTTACAAAAAAGAGCCCATAAAAAGGCTCTATTTTCTATTCTTTGTCCCCCATCATAACCGTCACCAGATCACTTGAAGTAATCTGGGTTCCAGACGGGATATTCTGGCTGACAACCACCAGTCCGTCACCGGAAATTTCAATATCAATTCCCGAAAGCGAACAGTAGGTCGAGACATCCTTGCGACTCCATCCCGTCAAATCCGGAATGGTGATCACATTTCCCTCGGTTTTCAGGAATACCTTGCTCCCCGAATTGACAATCGAGTATGCCGTAGGATACTGACTGACCACAGTTGCACCATTACCAATGACAACCGGGTTGAGATCACAACTGTTGAGCTGTGAGGTAACAAAAGAGATTGACTGATTGGTATAGCTCGACAGGGTGTTGACCATTCCTTCAATCGAAGTGGTGTCCTCCTGATATTTGTGAACCGTGCTGTAGGCAGCCGGCGTGATTCCTTTGATGATATTGTCGGGCCAGTCGCTGGTTGAATACTCGCCGACATAACAAAAGGCGATAATGATCTCCGGATCTTCATATGGGAACATCCCCACGAACGAATGGCTGTATTCATCGTTCGAATAGGTTCCGTTTTTTGCAATCTGACCGGTTCCGGTTTTACCGATAATGCTGATATTGCTGTCTTCGATTTGATAGCGGGTTCCGGTTCCACCTTCAAAATGAGTTACCCCGTAGAGCAAGTCTTTCATTTGAGAAACGGTATCGCTGGAAATCAGTTTTTGCGAATACTCAGTATTGGCCAGATATAGAACCTCGCTGGTATCGCCATCGATAATCGAGTCGATCCAGTAAGGAGTTATCATTTTTCCGTCATTGGCAAACATGCTATAGGCGCGGGCCAGCTGATACAATGTCAGCGTCGTTCCTTGGCCAAATCCCGAAGTGTAGTAATTGGCCAATTCCCCGTTAGGTCCGATCCCGCCGTAAACATCGAATCCATCAACATTGTTAGATTCAAAGAAGCCCAGCTTGTAATAAAAATCAACCAGGTCATCATGACTTGGAACTTTGTCAAGGAGATTGCAGATTGCCGTATTACTCGAGCGGTAGAGCCCCTCATTGTATGAAATGGCATCCCAACCACGATAATTCCAGTCATGGATGGTCGCAATGACCCGACCACTGGAATTGGTCACCTGATAACTTCCGGACTGATAAAGTTCATTACCGTTGTACAGCCCGTTTTCAATCAGGTACGAATAGACAAACGGTTTGAAAATCGATCCGACTTCATAAGGGTATTGCGTCAAGAAATTCGTATAATTATCGATATCCCGTTTATTGGGATCGAATGATGGATAATTGCTTTGGGCGAGAATCCGCCCGGTTTTGGCTTCGATGATGACACAACTTCCAATTTGGGCATCGGCATCACTGAGGTTTTCTTCCATCAAGGTGTCGAGGTCCCGTTGGAGACTCGAATCAATGGTCAGATTGATGATGGAGCCGTTTTGAGGATCCGCCTCTTCAATCATTCCTCCTGGCAGGATATAACCAGAAGTGTCGACCTGATACATCTCATATCCGTTGGCCCCGGCCAAAAGATCATTGTATTCAGCTTCGACTCCATAGCCCCCGACTATTTTTTGATCATCCTGAGAAATGTAGTTATTGGTGGCATAGCCGACCACGTAAGATGCGAAATCCCCCATCGGATAGTTGCGCGAAAGGACCTCCGAGAATTCCAACCCGGAAATTTCCAAAGCCTCAATCTGTTTTTTTTGAATTGCCGAAAGTGAATTTCCATAAGAACCGAATTCAATCTGATAAGATCCCTTGGCCACGGCATTGTCCAGTTTCTCGGACATCTTGGCCGGTTCCATTCCGATGATCACCGAGACATCATTGATCAAAGCATCATAATCGACCAGATAACTGGGCGTGTCCCCGTATCCAGGCCGACTCTTGTCGATAATGGCAATCAATTTGTATTTGGTCACATCCTGTGCAATGATCTGACCGTCGCTGGAATAGATTGTCCCCCGCTGCGCATAGACCGGAGTAGTCTTTACCGCTCGGGTTTGGGCGTATGCAGCAAGATCGCCCTGGGAGTACAAGTTCTTCCCGGTCGCCATCAAATAGCCCACATTGGCTATTATAAGAGCAATAATGACCATATATCCTATGGCCAAGTACGCTATTTTATTGGGCTTCATTGTTGATGATTCCTACATTGGTTGCTACTGCATCATTTTGGTATGTATAACCGTTGCTTGTCGCTACGTCGCATACCCGGTCGAAAGAAGTAAGTTCCTGTTTGCTTATTTCGATACTATCGATGTCCGCTTCAAGCTGAGAAATCTCATTGGTTGTCGTCTGGATATCGCGGTTGTATTTCGTTGCGAATGTTCCAAATCCCATCGATACCAACGTAGTGATAATCAATACTGTCACAAAGACTTTGATACATAGTTTTTCATATGGTGTGCATTTACTCATCTTAATCTTCCCTTACCCTTTCTACTATTCTTAATTTGGCGCTATGAGCGCGTTTGTTCAGTTCAAGTTCCTCTTCACTCGCGATGATCACCTTGCGGTTGACCAATTTGAATTTCGGCTGAAGATGGTCCGGTATGACCGGAATATTTTTGGGCACATCCTTGACTCTGGTAATGTCATTGAAGGTGTACTTGCAGATTTTGTCTTCAAGGGAATGGAAGGTGATTACCGCCACCCGTCCTTCAAGATTTGTCATTTCTAAGGCGTCCTTCAGGGCGATTTCAAACACGGCCAACTCATCGTTGACTTCGATTCTTAAAGCCTGGAATGTCCGCTTGGCCGGATGACCACCGGTTCTTCTTGCCCGGGCCGGAATCGCCTCTTTAACGATATCCACCAACTCGAAAGTTGTTTCAATCGGTTTGATTTCGCGATGCTTTTCAATTCGGCGGGCAATCTGTTTGGCAAATTTCTCATCCGAATATTTATAGAGGATCTTAACCAGTTCCTCGTATGGATAATTGTTGACCACGTAATATGCGTCTTTTTTCGCCGTGGTATCCATTCTCATATCCAGTCTGGCATCATAGTTGTATGAAAAACCGCGGCCGGACTGATCGAACTGAGGTGAAGACACTCCCAAATCGAACAGGACCCCGTCGACTTTTTCGACTCCCTGTTCAGCCAGTTTTTCTTTGATATATCTGAAGTTGGATCTGATAATCGTGAAATTGGTTCCGATTTGCTCCAACTTGCCTCTTGCGTATTCAATTGCCTGATCATCCTGATCGAAGCAGTAAAGGTGACCGGTAGTCAGGCGTTTCAATATTTCCGATGAATGGCCGGCTCCGCCCAACGTGCAATCCACATAGATTCCATCAGGCCTAATATTTAATCCTTCAATTGCTTCTTCTTTCAAGACACTGATGTGTTCAAACATAATTTACTCCTTGTTCATAAACATTTTTTCAAAAATATCATCCAGTTGCTCTTCGGCATCAACAGCAAAATCATCCCAGATTTCCTGTGCCCATATTTCCACATGGTCACCGGCTCCGATGATCACCACTTCTTTTTCCAAAGCGGCCTTGTCCTTAAGCTGTTTGGGGATATTGATTCTTCCCAGTTTGTCGAACTCCAGTTCGCTGGTGCGCGCCATGATGATTCGCAGCAATTTGCGGGCATCGCGGGCATTCTTGTTGGCGGAAATGAGTTCATGGTAGTATTCTTCCCATCCGTCATGATTGTAAAGGGAAATGCAGCCGTCAAAACCGATTGTGACCATGACACTTTCGCCGCACTGACCGCGGTACTTTGACGGGATGGTAAGACGCCCTTTGGCATCAAGGTTATGTCGATATTCACCAAAAAACACTTCTCCCCACCTCTTTCCACTTCATACCACTATTATATACCCAATCAATCCACCAATTCAAGCAAATACCGGTACCTTAGTGTAAAAAAACGGTTTTTTCACCTTATCTGTCCCCTATCTTTGCTTTTTTAGAGTCCAAAACTCCAATTATCACCATTAACAGGGCTTTTTTTGGTGGGACGAAGTGGATGGTTTTCACCACCAAGGCTCCAAAACCCGGCAAATATCGGGATTGGTCTTGGAGCGCTCAAATAAAGTAGGCTAACTTATTTCTAAGCTAGCCCCTTATCAAACCGCACATGCGCTATTAACGCATACGGCTTACCAATTTACTAAATCTGATTTTATGAATGATTATAGTCTACTTGCTAAAAGAGTAGGCTATTTTTGTGAATTTTTGTTTTGTGTATCTTTTAGTTCCCAATTTTCTGTCGCTTTCGGCATTTTTCTTTGCGCGAGTTCTATTTTTGCTCTGTTGATTTTGGACATAAATTTCAATCGGATAGTCATACATAACATTGAAATAATACCAATTTGCCGGTTTCAAACCTATCAGTGCGAAGAATTTGAGATTCCATTTCACATTCATTCCAGATGCCCTCCTGATTGTCGGGTGTTTATGCAACATGCACATCCGCAATCTATGCCGGATATACTGATCAATTTTATTGAGCTTCCATCCCATTATCTTGATATTACACCGGGTTTTGTAATTGTGCTTCTTGAATATTTCCAGTGCTTTGTAGACATTCAGGTAATAATTGACTTTTCCGACTATAATCGGGTTAAGCATGCTTACCCATTTATCCTGAGAAAATGTCCACTTTCTTTGCGTCTTATCCTTGATTTTCTTTTTGAAGTCTTTGAGCGACTTGGCGGTGGGAACTATGAAATAGTAGTCTTCACCTTTCTTGTTTTTCCTCCAGTGTTTGAAGTCAAATCCAAGAAATGTAAAATCATCATTTTTAAAGTCCACCACTTTGGTTTTGTCCATAGCCATTTCCAATCCCAATGATTGAATCACCTCTCTGGCTATCTTTCCTGCCCTCTCAATTTCTTCTTCTGTTTTCGCAAACAAGAGAAAATCATCGGCATAACGCACGAAGTGAATCTTTGCCTCGTGCAACTTCCAATCCAGTTCGTTCAGGTAGATGTTTGCAAGTAGCGGTGAAATAACGCCACCTTGCGGTGTTCCACTTTTGCTTTGCATATGTTTGCCGTCTTCCATGTATCCCGCTTTGAGCCATGACCAAATCAAATCAAGAACAGTCCCATCAGCGATGCATTTATTCAATACCTTCATCAACTTTTTATGGGGAATGTTATCGAAGAACCCTTTGATATCACAATCGTATATCCAGTTTCTTCCTTCCTCGATGTTCTTGATGATAATCTGCATGGCACTGTCGACACCACGATTCGGGCGGTAGCCAACTGACCAGTGATGGAATATACCGGCCTCATATTTTGGGGTTAGGATATTGGTTAGCACCTGCTGAACTATCCGATCTTTGACTATTGGTATTCCCAATGGTCTTCTCTTTCCGTTTTTCTTAGGGATATATACTCGCCTTACAGGGATTGGTCTATATTCCTTTAATCTCAGTTCTTCCAGTAGCTTGTCCAGATTGTCTTGTTCATTTTCCATGAAGCGTTCAATGGTTACCCCATCGATTCCGCCACTTCCATGATTTGCTTTTACCTGCTTCCATGCTTCTAGTATTTTCCTGTCCTGGAGTATTTGTCCATACAGAGAATGCCACTTCAATTTCAACGGTTCATTCATAATTTCAAACCTCTCTTTCTATTTATCGTTCTTTGAATTCGTTTGTACCTAAGTACCGTCATTCTTACCATTACGATTAAACAAAGTAAGAATTGTAAAAGGTCAATCCCCTTTGCTTCGCCAAACGTTTGGTCGCATGACTACTTCACTACTATGAGATTGTCTGACTCCTCTTCATATAACCATCACTTCGAATGACTCTTATAGATGATTATCCTTTCGGTGGATGAAGAGGTCTCACAGGGTCATCAACTACGCCCTTGTTGACATGCCAATCACCTTCACAATGGAGTGCCGGCATATTCGACTGGTTCTTAGAATATTGTAGCTAGTCAATTTATTTGATGGATGATTCTTCAAATTATATGGACCTTCTTTTGGCCCTTTTTTGATGCTCTTCAAATTAATCGAATGGAATATTCAGTTTATTTGAAATGATGTTTTAGAGGAAAAAGAAAATAATCGCCTTTTTAGACGATTATCCCTGACTCGTTTATTTTGTAGATTGCTTGTGATATTGCTTCGCTGCTGATTGGATCTATCTCGCGCAATAGAGCTGACTTGTTCCAAAATTTGTCTTTGAAATATGATAGTTCCAGTCCCAGCTTCATCAACGGGATGCAAATCCAGTTCCCTTTGGCTGATTTACCTACTATCACTTCGATTTCATTTCCGTCATATCTTAGCTGGAATTCACACTTATCTGGGTTTTGTGAGACTATTACTATCTCGTTGGCCCATGTTTTTTCATCATAGTTGCAGAAGTATTCGATTATCAAATTACTACCTCTTCGATTGTTTCTAGGATTAAATCGGAATCAATTACTTCGATTTTTCTGATTGCTCCGATAAACATTGCCCGGTCACATATCCGATCAATAACCCGACAGGTGCCGTTGGATGCATTGATGATTGCCTCAATTGCATTATCATTGAACACTTCTTGAATTGTTTTTCCGCCTTGGAGCTTGTCTTTGATATAAGCAAGACTTTCACTCTTGTTCAATGGCTCAAGTTTGTAATTGATAATCATTCGCTGGCGCAATGGTTCATGAGCGGTTAATTTCAGGTTCCTTGTTATTGTCGGCAATCCGACCATCAAGACTACAGCATGATCCTTGGAATCCATATCAAAATTGAAGATCATCTTCAAATCATTAAGAATGGCGTTATTCATGTAATTACATTCATCAAAGATAAACACCGGGGTAATCCTTTTTTCGTAAATCAACTGGTTTATGGCTGATTGGATCTCCCTGAACAGATCATTCTTTCGATACCGAGGAGTCAGATCCAGCGACTCAGCTAGTTGCATATAGAACTCCTTGACTGTAAGGGTCGACATTGACAAATAAATTATCTTGTAAGCTGATTTGGGGAGTGTTTTGATATAGTTTCTGATCATGGTTGTTTTGCCATGGCCGGGTTCACCGACTATTAGTCCGAAACCCTTGATTTCAAAAAGGCTGTTAAGGCGTACTTTCAATTCCTGGTATTCACTTGTTTCAATAAATAAATTCTTTGAGTTCTTGATAAACGGATTGAATTCCAATCCATATCTGGTCCAATATTTTTCCATTAATCTTCTCCTCCGCATAATTTTGGCTGCACTCGTTTTACTTTTGAATTGGCGTTTTTATCAAGTAGGTGAATCCGTTCCAGTTCGCCGGTATTCTTGTTGACTATATAGACGTTTTCCAAGTCCGGAGTATATCGGAACATATGCCTTTCACCAGAATAGATATAATCAATCTCGTATTCCCGATTATCTATTTTGATTACCGAATCAGTACTGACAGACCGCTCTACTTCGAACAGGAAAGTGTTGTCGATAAAGTCATCATCAAGCCTTTTGATAAGGTTGCTTTCCTGAAAAAAACGTTGATGAGGTGTCAATCCATTCAAAGACGAATGCACCTTGTTGTTGTAATCATTGATGAACTGGCTTAAATCCTGCTTCAAACCTTCTAGATTGTTTGTGTAATCTTTTATGTTTATTTGGGCGAAGAACTGATCTTTGATCGTCCGAAACACCCGCTCAATTTTTGATTTTCCTTCCGGCGAGTACGGTTTGCAGTAGCTAATGGTTGAATTAATCCTTGCTGCAATCATCTTGATCTGGTGATTTCGATAATTGGAGCCGTTGTCAAACCTGAACATCTCAGGAACTCCATATTTTGTTACCGCACTTTTCATGGTATCCATCAAATTGACTGTGTTGTCATTCAAATACAAATCAAGATGGACGATCATCCTTGAAGCATCATCGATCAGGGCAATCATGTATGTCCGGTTCTTCTTGCCATTAATGGTTATGTAAGGGCCGACCGAACTGTCGCCAGCCCAGTTCATATTGATATGGGGCACTTCGTAGCGACGCATGTCTTTCTTGTTTGAAAGCCGCAATTCCGACTTTATCTGATTGACACATCGGTTAACGGTTGATAGGGAAACATCAGTTTTCTTGATGATTCCTTTCTCAATCAACTTGCCGTATATTACAGTTGCCGGCAATCTAGGATAGGTTGTCTTATAATATTTGATTGTTTCAACGATGTCATCATCCAGTCTTCTTGACTTGCCACAATCACTTCGCTTTTGAGGAATCAATCCATCGAAGCCTTTTTCTTCGTAAGCAGCAATCCATCTGGAGATGGTACTGCTTGAGACAGTGAAATCACGGTTGTCGAAACTCTTATAGACTTTCTTGGTAGCTTCCGTAATCGCCTGATTCTTAGACCATGCAGCATCATAATTTCCGGTAATGATGTCATGAATGATCCGATGGCGCATCAACGCTACGTATTCTTGTTCTTTTTTATCCATATAATACCTCCGTCACCCACTATATACTAATAGAATCGATTATTTAACTCATCCTATGTGGTTGATTGTATACAGGATATTTATGGTATTTCTACATTGCATGAACTGCATCAAATAATTTGAAAAACAGCTTTCAACAAGACGGTTAATATCATTTGATTCAATTCTCAATGACATCAAACGTTGCTGCCAAAAATTGATATACCTGCTCACAACATTATAAATTTCACACTCAGACATATAGGGATTTCGATCAAGAATGGCTTTTAATAGTTTCTGATTATTTTTATGTATGGAAATCTCAACTTGAACAGCCAACGGGATACTTGAATATGGAACCAAACATGAAAGAAGAATTGCATGGGTTCTACCGCAATCCTTGCATCTTAGCCGCATTATCCGCAACCTGAAAAAGCCAAAAGGCAGTTTTACCCTTCGGTTATAATAACCATGAATGATGTGATTACCATTGCATGAGTTGACACAACCGATGGCGTAACGGTTAATATCATTTACAGCTTCGTTATAAAAAGCTTGGAGCTTTGATTCGGAATCGATTTCGAGTAATTTACTCTTGATTTTATCGTTGTGATAAGTTATCATACGTTTGTCTATATGGCAAACGAGAGAAACTACTTGCAGGTTGGGTCTCTCGTTTTTTTCTTTCTATGGAATATTTATCAACAAGGTAACAAAAAAAGAGGTCAGGTTCAACTAATTTGAAGAATAAACATTCAAATTAATTGGCAATGGCCTCTATTTAATTTGCATAAAATCCTAGAAATACTTACCATATAAACTGGCTAGCGACAGAATATGTCGTGAATAGACTTCCGCACCTTTCGCAACGTCGTCACATTCTCCACTGCCGCAACATGTGATTCACTTTTAGTTTCGGCCTGCCAACTCATCTACAGGTCTCTCGACTACTGCGTCTCCTTCAAACACAATCTCACGATTATGCCCTAGACTAGATTTCCCGAATAGCACCAGTGCGCACGGGGTAGGATTTGTACCTACGGGGTTTCCCTATTCCATGATATTTACTGTATTGATAGCTAACTATTACAGGAACTCATTTATAAAAGGAAAATGCCATGTACCTGTATACATGGCATCTAAGCGACTGCCTGTCGCACAAAAGCCGGCGGATTGCTCCGTCGGCATCAATCTGATTAAAAAGGCAAAAGAAAAAGTCCCCCTGAGGAGACTGATACTATAAGACTTTTTGACCTTTGTATGTTCCACAGTGTTTACAAACTTTATGTGACATTTTGTATTCACCGCATTCAGGACATACCACTACAGCTGGAACTGTAAGTTTGTCATGAGTTCTTCTTTTGTTTCTTCTTGTACTTGATACTCTTCTAAATGGTACTGCCATTAAGTACACCTCCTACTGTTTAAAATAATCTTTCAACTTCGCTAAACGAGGATCGATATAATCCTCTTGATTTGCTTCATCCTTGTCTAAGATCTTCCAACCTTTTCCTTCAGATTTAATTTTAGCATCATCCTTAACGACACGCATCGGCACCTCAATCATGATGTTTTCAAGAACCACCGGGGTCAAGTCAATCATGTTTTTCTTCACTTCGCGCTCATCACTTAGCGGATCAGGCTTAACAAAGGAAAATACTTCGGTGGAACTGATATTGAAAGGGTACTCGACTTCTTCAAGTGTTAGTGCGCAAGGCAAAAGCATAATCCCTTTAATATTTAGCATAACCACCAATTTCTCGTGGTTATTGTCTAAGGTTCCGGTACCTGAGACATTAATGTCTTTAAGGCCATTAATTTGAGAATACGGGTCAAATAGATTTTCAGGAAACTTTATATCTTCTTCAAAATCGAAATTACCTTTATGTTTAATAATCCATTGTATATTGTATTTCAAAATAATCACCTTTCCATAACCGCAATCAACATTATATAGAATTCATATCTATAAGTCAAATAAAAATTCAGATTTTTAATCCTCAATTTTCAGCGACCTTGACATGAGGTTGTTGATTTCCACTTTCGGTTCCTTTCCTTCGTATAATACCCGATAAATTGCGTCTATTATCGGCAATTCGATATCGTCATATTGCTGGGCATCGAGATGGATGACCTTGCAAGTTCGAATCCCTTCACAGGTCTTCTTGTTTGTTGCCATGAACTTCTTGGCATCATTGGTTCTTCCGATTTCATAACCGGCCTGGAAGTTACGTGAATGGGGTGATGAGCAGGTGACAATCAAGTCTCCAACTCCGGTCAGGCCCAGATACGTTTCAAGACGACCGCCCTTTTTCATTCCATAGCGGACCATTTCCGCCAACCCTCTGGTGATCAGGGCCGCTTTGGTATTGTCACCATATCCCAAACCAACCAGGGCTCCGGCCGCCACGGCGATGACATTCTTGAATGCGACACCATATTCGCTTCCGATTTCATCATCATTGCGATAAACCCGGAAATAGTCATTTGAGAACAGATGTTGGACATCCTTGGCCACATCAAGATCCAGGGATACCGCAGTAACCACAGTAAGGAGCCGCAAGATTACTTCTTCGGCATGCGAAGGTCCGATCAAAGAAACGACCGGATCGATTTCATCACCGTCAAACACCGAACGGATTGTCGATGACATCCTCATGTTCGAACCGAGGTCGAAACCTTTGGCAGCGTTGATTACCGTCACTTTGTATTTAAGCAACGGTTTTACCTGTTCGAGTAGTCCCCGAACCGCCTGAGTCGGCACAGTGATCAAAATGTAACTTGCACCTTCGAGAGTCTGTTCAAGATCATCAGTGGCTCTTATTTTTTCACTGAACGTAACGTCCGGGAAGAATTTACTGTTACGTTGATTGTTGTTGATGTCATCAATCTCGTCCCTGCTGATCCCATACATTAATATTTCGTGACCGTTATCCACTAAAACCTGAGCTAACGCAGTAGCCCATGACCCAGTTCCTAAAATTGCAATTTTGCTCATTTTAATCTCGCTTTCTACAAATTATATGAATTGGCGTCCCCTCAAAACCAAATGCTTCTCTAAGCTTGTTTTCCAGATAACGTTTGTACGAGAAATGCATGAAGTTTGGATCATTGACAAACAAGACAAACGTCGGCGGTGCCACCGCCACCTGGTTGGCATAATAAATTTTCAATCTTCCGTTATTGAAAGTAGTGGTCGGATTCATCAATTGGGCATCCACAAGAACATCGTTCAAGACTGAAGTCTGCACTCGTTTATTGTTTGATTCATGGACTTTCTCGATCAATGGGAAAATCTGATTGACTTTCTGATGAGTTTTGGCCGACACAAAGACAATCGGAGCATAATCAAGATATTTGAATTGCGTACGCAGTTCCTTCTCGATTTTGGCCATCGTCTTGTCATCTTTTTCAACGAGATCCCATTTGTTGTAAACAATGACAATCCCTTTCCCGGCTTCGTGTCCGTATCCGGCAACGTGTTTATCCTGTTCCCGAACTCCGGTTTCCCCATCGATGACAATCAGGACCACGTCACTCTTTTCAATCGCCGACAAGGCTCTTAAAATCGAATACTTTTCAATATTTTCGTATATTTTACCTTTTTTACGCATTCCAGCCGTATCGACAACCCGATATTTCTGTCCGTCTTTTTCAAAGGCCGTATCAATGGCATCCCTGGTTGTCCCTTCGATATTCGAAACGATTACCCGTTCCTCACCAAGCAAGGCGTTGGTAAGTGAAGATTTTCCGACATTGGGACGTCCGATGATACTGAAACGGATTTCGTCTTCATCAACTTCTTCTTCAACGAAATCAAGCTGTTTGATGACTTCATCAAGCAAGTCCCCGATTCCAATCCCATGGACTCCGGATACCGCAATCGGATCTCCGACTCCAAGAGAGTAAAATTCATATATTTCATTTTTAAAATCACCGTCATCAATCTTGTTTACTGCAAGAATGACCGGCTTTTTGCTGCGTTTAAGCAGTCTCGCGACATATTCGTCTTCACGGGTCACCCCGTCACGGCCGTTGACCGCAAAGATGATTACATCCGCTTCTTCAATCGCAATCTGAGCCTGCATGGTGATCTGGTCGGTAAACGAAGCGTTTTCCAACTCGATCCCACCGGTATCAATCAGACGGAATTCTTTTGTCAGCCAGCTGGCCTTAGCATAAATTCTGTCACGGGTAACTCCGGCAACGTCTTCAACAATCGAGATCCGCTGACCTACGATTCGGTTGAAAATCGTCGATTTACCGACATTAGCCCGTCCAACTATAGCAACTACACCTGCCATATTATGCCTCCTTTTCTTTTACTAAATTCATTATTAATTCGACCACTTCTTCGATTTCAAGATCCGATGTATCGATTTCAATCGCATCATCCGCTTTTTTGAGCGGGGAAATTTCCCGATGAGTGTCCTGATAGTCACGCTGCTTGATTTCAGTCAGGATTTTATTGTAATCCGCCTCGAGACCGCGTGACAAATTGTCTTCATAACGGCGCTTAGCCCGTGTTTCACTTGAAGCAACTTGGTAGATTTTCAACTCGGCATCTTTAAGCACCACAGTTCCAATATCCCTACCATCCATGATTGTTCCGCCTTTTGCGGCAATTTCGCGTTGTTTGGCAACAAGAGCATCACGTACTGCCTGATATTGGGAAACTATTGACGCTCCGATGCTGATATGGTCTTCACGGATTTTGTCCGATACATTTTCACCATTAAGGTAAATGACTCCCGTCGCATCCATATCGATATCCATATCAATTAAAGCAGCACTCACGGCTGCTTCATCGTTAATATCAATGTCATGAGATAAACAGTATAAACAAACCGAACGATACATGGCTCCACTGTCAATGTAAATGTAATTCAGTTTTTTAGCTACAATCTTTGCAACTGTCGATTTTCCCGATGCACTCGGTCCATCTATGGCAATTGTGATTTTACTCATTCTTAGTCTCCTATATTAACTGTATCGCTATGTAAACACACAGCGCAACAAACACAACTAATAGAATACCAATAATCACATTCAATATCAATGCTCCTTTGCCATTTTCGACAAATTCATTATCATAGTCAAGATCACCAGCGACGATTTCCATGGTGTCTTCCCCAAATTCAGGGACATTTGCTGCCTTAACCTCGCTTTTTTCCCCTTTGGCTGCCGGCATTTCCTGTTCCTGTTCCTTTGTAATTTCTTCAAGGCGTTCCATCAGGGTCTTAGCCCGTTTTGATTCACCGGTTTTTTTAGTTTCGATTTCATCATCCAATTTGACTTCCTCAACTTCAGCCACAGCCATTTCCGGTTCGTGTTCCGATATTTTGCCTTTGGTTGGATGAATGAACATCCCGGCGCTGAAATCAGCGGTCTGATATTTTTCATCCGCATCAACCACTACTTTTTCAACAGTTGGATTTTTTATTTTGTTCAGGATATTGATTCGGGTACTTTCCGATTCACCCAATGATTTTTTGGCTGACTGGATTGCCCGGTCAACGTCCGGATCTTTTTCATTTTTAATATCTTTGAAAGTTTTGGCCACTTCCAGAGTATCTTCATTCGGTTCGGTTTTGACAGTTGATTCGCTCTTTTCTCCCAGAAAATCCAGGAAGTCATCCTGTTGGGATTGTGACGCTTCCACAACTACTTCATTATCTGTTTTCTTTTCGGCATTAAGCTCTTTGATGCCTTCACGCAAACTGCGATATTTTTCATATCTCGACATGTCCTTACTCCCCGCTTTTTTTAATATTTACATCCATATTATATCATAATAAAAAGAAACAAACATCTTTTATTTTGAGCACTTTTGTGCTATAATTTCGGTGAAAGAAAAAAAGGAGGATTCATTATGGCAAAAGCTACAGTACTTGATACTTGCATCGGATGTGGAGCATGTGTTGGAATCGCACCAGAAGTATTCGAATTAGGTGATGATGGTTTGGCAGTTGTTATAGCTGGTGACTTAGGAGATAACGAAGAATCTGCTAAAGAAGCTGCTACTGCTTGTCCAGTTGAAGCAATCGTTGTAGAATAATTAAAGTAAAAACGGCCTGGCCGTTTTTTTGTTTTCCCAATATTTCCATAAGACTAAAACCCCCGGAGCAAATTGCCACCGAGGGTTTGTTTATTTGAAATTATTTTAAAGTCACATTAACTGTGGTGTTTCTTCCGTTGCGGTTATAAGTCACTTTGACAGTATCTCCCGGCTCTTTTGAATAAAGGGCACTCAGGAACGATTTGTAGGTTGTCACAGTAACCCCGTCGAATTCGGTAATTACGTCACCTTCTTCAAGCCCGGCTTGATCCGCAGCCGAATCATCATATACTTTCGCAATATAGATTCCGGTATTGAGATTTGATGAAATGCCATAAAAAGCCCGTTGGTATGAAGAATAGTTTTCCAATGAAACTGATGAGATTCCAAAGACCGGTCTTACCACTTCACCGTTTTGAATAATCTGATCCGCATAAGTGGTTGCATCTTCAACCGGAATGGCAAATCCCATTCCTTCGACATCAGTGGCCGCCAGTTTGGAAGAAGTTATTCCAACCAATTCCCCGGCCATATTGACCAAAGCCCCGCCACTGTTTCCCGGGTTGATGGCCGCATCGGTCTGGATTACGTTCATATCCCAATCAGCCACACCATCGCTGTTAAGATCCAAAGTGATGGTCCGGTCTTTTCCGGAAATAACCCCTTGAGTCACGGTTCCTGAATATTCAAGCCCCAGCGGCGATCCGATTGCAATTACAGTTTCCCCTGAATCAAGCAAAGCTGTCGAACCGATATCGATTGGTTGAGGATTTGAGACATTTTTAACCGCCAAAACCGCGATATCCGAATAAGTGTCCCCACCTACCAAATCGGCATCATAAGTGTTCCCGTCGGCAAACACGACTTCAAAAGACGTCCCATCATCGATAACATGATTATTGGTGATGATGTAAGTCGTTGTTCCCGAAACCCGATACACAACGCCCGAACCGGTTGAATACAGTTGACCGTTGACATAATTGGCCACTCCGACTACCGAGTTCTCAACATCGGAAACCACTTCAGTAGTGGTCGTTGTAACATCATACTGGACATTGGCAACCGTCGTCGCGGTCTCACTGGTCTGGTTGGTGTTATTGGCAGACGCCCCCTTGAGATCCTGGACTTCGATAAAAAGATATACGTTACTCGCCATCAAGACGACAACTATTAAAATAATGAAAAATTGCAGGAAATTTTTATTTTTTTCTTGTTGTTCCATATAATCACTCCTTTGTAACTAAGTCAATTATAGAATAACAGTTCCGTAAAAATCCAAAAATTTAATGTGAAAATATGGTTTACTCTTCGATTTTGTCGTAACTTTCGATGATCTTTTGAACGACCGGATGACGAACCACATCCATCGGGCTGAGATACACGAATTTTATTCCTTTGATCCCCTTGAGAATCTTCGATGCCTGTCTTAGCCCAGAGTCGACTCCCCAAGGAAGATCGATTTGTGAAACATCACCGGTGACAATCATTTTGGAGTTGAACCCCAACCGGGTCAAAAACATTTTCATCTGGGCCTTGGTGGTATTTTGGGCCTCATCGAGGATGACATAAGCATCTTCAAGAGTCCGCCCCCGCATGTAGGCCAAAGGTGCGATTTCAATGATTCCTTTTTCAATCAGTTTCTCGGTTTGTTCCAAACCAAGCATGTCATAGAGCGCGTCATAGAGCGGGCGCAAGTAAGGATCAACTTTCTCTTTAAGATCACCCGGCAAGAAACCAAGTGATTCGCCGGCTTCAACCGCCGGACGAGTCAGAACAATTCGCTGAACCTCATTGTTTTTAAGCGCAGTTACCGCCATGACCACCGCCATATAGGTCTTTCCGGTACCGGCAGGACCAATCCCAAAAACGACATCGTTGTTTTTCAGGGCCTGATAATAGACTTTCTGACCAAACGTTTTGGGATAAATCAGTTTCCCGGTAATCGTACGGGCGATTTTAATCTTATAAAGTTCCTCGATCGATTCCAGGTTTTGTTTGTCTTCAAGACGCAAAGCATAAATTACGTCACGACGATGAATCTGAATTCCTTTTTTGATCAAGCCAATCAGAGCTTCAAGGACATCCTTGGCTTCCTTGATGCTGTGTTCATCCTTGCCGGAAATCGAGATCATATCACCTCTCAGGGATATCTCGACTCTAAGCTGATCTTCGATTATCTCGAAATGCTTGTCATTGGAACCACTAAGCAAACTTAGCTTGTCGATGCTGAAATCGGTAATCTGAATAGTATCTTTCATATAGTCTCCTTATTTATTCCATTTTATCAAACCACCCTGATTAACGCAACATTTCACGTGAAATATGGCATAAAAAAAAGACTCATTTGCATGAGCCTATCTTTTTTTCTTATTGTTTTTTCTTGCTGCTTCAGACTTTAATTTTCTTTTTAAACCTGGTTTTACATAAAATTCTCTTTTACGAGCTTCTGCAAGGGTTCCAGTTCTAGAAACTTGTCTTTTAAATCTTCTAAGAGCGTCATCTAATGATTCGTTATCTCTTACAACTGTCTTTGCCATTCTTCTTTCCCCCTTTCGACTCTAAATTCTTTATCATTATACACTATTACAAAGTTATTTCAAGTAGATATTCCAATTTATATTCTAATTTTTCAGTTTTTTTCAAGATGTCTTGCTTTTAATCCAAAAAGATTATTTTTAAGCTAATAAATATTGAATTTTCCCAGATTGTGTTATAATTGAAGCGGAGGTAATTACAATGTATCCAGACTTCGTAGACTTAGAAAAAATCAAAGAATTAGAAGCGAGCGGCCACTTGATCCCGCCCCCTGAAATCATAAAAAACAATGAACAAATCGAAGGAATTCGCCAAGCATGCGACATCAACACCGCATTGTTGGACTATTTGGAAGACCATGTCAAAGCCGGAATCTCGACTTTGCAGATCGATGAGATGACCGAAAAATTCACCCGGGAAAAAGGTGCCGTGTGCGCTGACTTCGGGTACATGGGGTATCCAAAGCACATCTGCACATCGCTCAACGATGTGGTATGTCACGGTATTCCCAACAGCGAGGATATTCTTCAAGACGGCGATATCATCAATATCGATGCCACCACCATGTACAACGATTATTACGGCGATGCTTCACGAACCTATATGATCGGTGAGGTTCACCCAATCATCCAGGATCTGGTATTCCACACCAAAGAGGCGCTGGAATTGGCCATCGAGTCGATTGTCCCTTACGAAACCACGATTGGCGACATCGGAGCCGTGATTGAAAAATACGCCCATGAACACGATTTGAGCGTGGTTCGGGAATTCACCGGACATGGAGTCGGGCTCGCTTTGCACGAGGACCCTTACGTGTACCATTTCAAACCAAACGAAAAGACCTATACTATTATTCCCGGCATGGTCTTTACAATCGAACCAATGCTCAATCTTGGTTCTCAGGAAGTTTTCGTCGACGCCGGCGATAACTGGACTGTCTATACCGAAGACGGCTATCCTTCCTGCCAATTTGAACATACTATCTTGATAACTCCTACCGGAGTTGAAATCCTATCGAAATGATTACATAATCGTTTCGATTTTTTTAATTTTCTCCATCAGGCTCGCAAATTTTTCCGGTTTCAATGATTGAGCTCCATCGCAAAGTGCGCAAGCAGGATCATTGTGGACTTCGATCATCAATCCGTCCGCCCCGGTAATCATCGCCGCTTTAGCCATCGGTTCAACCAGCCAGTATTTTCCTCCGGCATGTGATGGATCGATGATGATTGGAAGGTGAGTCATTCTTCTCAGGACTGGAATTGCCTGAAGATCCAAAGTGTTTCTTGTATAAGTTTCGAAAGTACGGATCCCTCTTTCACAAAGGATGACGTTCTTGTTCCCGCTGGCCATGATGTATTCAGCTGACATGATCCATTCTTGGTAAGTAGCAGCCAGACCTCTTTTCAATAAGATCGGTTTGGTTGTTCGTTTCCCTACTTCTTTTAATAAAGTGAAGTTTTGCATGTTGCGGGCTCCGATTTGGATCATATCCACTTTTTCTTCGAATTCTTCAATATGGTCGACATCCATCAGTTCAGTTACGATTGGAAGTCCAGTAAGCTCGCGGGCTTTAACCAGAATATCCAATGCTTTTGATCCCATTCCTTGGAATGCGTATGGGCTGGTACGTGGTTTGAACGCCCCACCACGAAGCATGTTTGCTCCGGCAGCTTTGGCCGCTTTGGCGATTTCAATAACCTGTTCTTCACTTTCAACCGAACATGGTCCGGCAATGTAAGCATAGTTTCCGCCACCAACTTTGACACCTGAAACATCGATGATGCTGTCTTCTGGATGGAAATGACGGCTGGCCAGTTTGTATGGCACCGATACATGCATGACTCTTTCAACAATTGGATTGACTTCGATTGTTTCCGGGTCGATCTTGGTCGTATCCCCAACCAGTCCGATAATTGTTTGTTCATCACCAGTCGATACGTGAGGTGTCAATCCTTTTGAACGGACAATATCCTCGACGATTTTAATGTCTTCTGCTGTTGCTTTTGATTTTAATACGATAATCATAATTCTGCTCTCCTGTTCTCTTTTTTAGAAATAAAAAAGACTCGTCCCTATAAAGGGCGAGTCATCGCGTTACCACCTTTGTTTATCACCGCATCACTACGGCAACCTCTTCAAGTACTATCATACTCACATAATATAACGGTTATAACCGGATACGCCTACTTGTTTTCAACGTTCTACTCAAAGATGTATTCATGATAATTTCTGATTCTTTTCCACCAACCAAGAACTCTCTAGACAAAAGGGTTATCATTACTATTTCTTATCACTGTATTTAAACGTATATTACTAATAATCATATTATTTGTCAACTAATTTTTGTGTTCAACTAAATTTTTCAGTAATTCCGGTACCTTCGCAGCCGCATCTTCCTGAATTTCGATAACGTTGGCCCGTTTGATTTTAGCCACTTTGCGCAGTTCAACCGCAATCGAAGTATAACATGAACAGCCAATCACAATGAAATAGTCTTCAGAACAAAGCGAATAAACCATGTCGTAAGCCCTTTGATAGTTCGGCGCTGGATCACCGTATAGAACCGGTTTGTTTTTAAGTGACCAGGCAACTTCAATTTCATCATCTTCAGGCAGGCAGCCATGAAGTTCCAGCGCATTGCTACCGGCTTTTTTATGCAGTCCGTCGATATTCATCGTAATGATGGGAATATCGAATTTGGCCAGGGAAAGATGAGCTTCATTGGGACTGGCCCCGCTCATGTTGTCCTTCAAGCCCCTAATCACCGCATTGTACTGTTCATGATGCTCATTGGCGTAGCTTCTAAAAAGTTTTTCGCGCACACCCGGATTCTCGATAAAGGTGCCGATTCCACTCTGTTTGGAAATCCCCGCTCCGGTAAATGCAATAATTTTCATTTTTACCATCTCCTTGCATTCATATTCACACCTCGTGTCATACAACCATCAAAATCCGGTCGCTTGCATTCCGGCAAGCAATCACTGGCGAAATTATTATGAATTCAACGCCTAAAAATGCTTTCCTCGACCAGAAATAACCAGATTTGATTAAACAGTTATAAAAAAACAGGATGTTCCATAAGTCAATTATAACACATAAAACGGTTTAGTGCCGACATTAAATTGCACAATTAACCACAAAAAATGCAGATTATTAACTCAGGTCAAAAATAAGGTTCTTATATAATCACGACTCAAGCAAAAAACCGCCAATCCCATAAGGGACCAACGGTTTCAAACTATCTATTTATATTTGATTTTGAAAAACAGGATGACAAAAGCCAGACAGAAAGTAATAACGTTGGCCCCGATTACAGCAACATCCCCGATTGAAAATCCATGGATTGACCATAAGAACACCCCAACCACAAACATCATGTACATCCCCAGGGAAATACCTGAAGTATCTTTCGTTTTGATTACTTGAATTGCCTGAGGCAAAAATGAAAATGTTGTTAACAAAGCTGCGACGATTCCGACCACAATTTTTCTCCTTAAATGGTATATTGGCTAACTAATCTGATTTACCGGGGCTCAATTTCCACCCCGAGATCATAAACACATCAACAAGACCGAACCGGTATCTTAACCCTGATTTGAAGGTCCTGAAATAACATCAAAATAATAACCGTTTCCCCGTTTGCAAACAACTCAGATTTATACACTCTAATAGGTGTAAAAACATAGGAAAATGAGATTAATTTACGGCGGTTAATCCAGAGACTCCATAGTACCAAAGTATCGCCCGACAAAAAAAAGAAACCGGAAATTTCCGATTTCTTTTGGGGATTTTGTTTACGCTTCAGAGTTGATGTAAGCATAGAAACCATTTGACATGATTCCTGCGATACAATCAGTAACTTCTTCAGCAGTAACTTTTGAATCTGATCTCAACCATTCGATGATCAGACTAGTAGCACCTGCTGAAATGTATTCGATTGATAATGCGAATAATTCCGGTGCAACTGTGATATTGTTCTGCAATGCAGAAGCAATTTCTTCTTCCAACAACTTTTGAATATGAGCACTTAAAGTGTTGCAATAGCTTGATCCTACCAACAGTTTAAAGAATTGTTCATCCTCTTGAATGATATTGTTCAAGTGTTTGAATAATACTGCGAAATCAGGGCGTCCTTCATTCCATTTCTCTTCAGCCAGTTCAGCATGTAAACGAGTGAAGATGTCATCATCGATTTCACTCAATACATCGATAAATTGTCCGTAGTGTACATAAAATGTTTTACGGGAAATGTCAGCTGTTTCAGCCAGTTCCTTTACCGTGATTTTTGATACGTCTTTTTCAGTCATTAACTGAATCAAAGCATGTTTGATTGCTCTTTTTGTTTTAATCGTTCTTCTGTCCATTTTTTTCATCCTTTTCAAATTTAATTGGGGTTTGATAAAAAACACATTTTGCTCATAATATGTTTTTTATAGATTTATTTACCACATGTCAATACTACAGTATACTAATTCAAAATGCAAGCAAATTAATAATAATTTTAACCATTTTCCAATTCCCTGTATCATATAACTCTAAAGTGGCTTTTTAACCAAGTTATATGGTAAATAAAATACAGATTATCGTCATTTTCAATTATAAGACACATATGAAAGCACCATAACTGGATACCTTGTGGTTATTATAACACAGTAAGTTTACTTAATCAACTCAAATCATTCATCACAACATATTTTAGCCTCAACTGTATCCTTGTTCATTTTAGGAAACTAAGTAGTAACCATGGCGAGTAACTTGCTATAAGTTGCATAAAATTACATTTTACCCATAAACAGTAATTTATTACACTATCACTACTCAATTTATCGTAAATAAAAAAAGCGATTTCTCGCTTTATTTTCTACGCATCAGACCATAGTCACCGTAATCGACAAATCCCAGTTTATGATACATTTTTGCTGCGTCGGGATTTGAAAAAAACAGACATACCGACTTATTCTGATCGATAAAGTCCTGGCACAATCTGGCAACTGTGGCAAAACCGTAACCGTTGCGGCGATACTCTTCAAGGGTATAGACACCGATGATCATTGCGGCTTTTTGGCTCTCGGCACTTGATCTAGCTCCGGAAACCAATTTGCCATCGACTTTGCAGCCATAGAAGTGTTCGGTTCCGGCTCTAAAATCCCCAATAGTTTTTTCTAGATCGATTTCACGGTCAAAAACCAATTTGGTTGCCTCGACAAATTTCGGAATATCATTTTCTTCAAGGAGTTGCGCCTGATTATTGGCAACAGGATTCATTTCACTCAAGGATGCAATCTTGCAAACCTCAAGGTTGAAATCTTCCAGATTTAGTTGAGAGATTATCTCAAGGTCCCCATTGATATCCGTCAGATCATATTCGACAATCAGCTTTTCCACAAAAGCCTGATCAACGGTTTTTGACAATGATCCGATAACCAGGTTGGTTCGATAAACTAGGTAAACAGTCTTGATTTCATTGAGTTCCTTATCGATAAAAACAGTTTGGTTCTGATCATCAAATCCAAATGTTTCAATATCACCAATAATAAATAAGTTCATTATGCTGTCCTGATATACATAATCCAGGATGTCTTTTCTATTTTTTTCACTACATCTTGTTATCATTTTTAAAACCTCACATGGATTGCATTATAACATAAATAATCCCAAACACTAAGAACTTTTTTGTAAAAAAAACCGCCGGTCAATCCCAAATCTTTCCAGGAGATTTAAGATGATTCCAACAGCAGTTTTTATTATCCTTTTATAACCATGAATGGTTAATATCCGCCATAATCCCGCTTATTGGGGTCCGTACTTGCGGAAGATATCCATAGCCAGATTAAGATCTTCCAAGTCAATCTGTCCGGGTGCCGAACCACCATCAACTTTGGCAAAAGTTATAGTTGAACCGAATAATTCTCCGGTTAGTCTGGTAAGCATTCCCAGCTGCCCCATCGCAATCACGACTACTGGAACATTGAAGCGTTCCTTGCATTCAAGTGTGAATTCCATGATTTTAAGGACGTCGAGGTAATTGCTTGGCGTTACAGCTATTTTCAAAACATCAGCATCAAAAGAAGCCATCTTCCTAAAGCGCATATTCATCGTATTCAACGATGGAGTTCGGCTGAATTCATGATTAGACATGATTACCTTTTTACCAGCTCCGTGAATTTTGGTCACCAAGTCAATCACAACCGAATCATTGATCGATAATTCAATATCGTATATTTCATAGGCGTCACTGGTCACAGCCGCTTCATAGATTCTTTCATATACCTTATCATCGACATCCAGCTGTCCCCCTTCACTCATGGTACGCAAAGTGAAGATAATCGGCAGGTTGTTGATAACCTTGATATTGTTGGAAAGATTTACCAAAGCTTCCAGATTAAGTACATTTTCAAAACAATCAATTCTTAACTCGATCAAATCAATCGCCTTTGTTTGCAAAGACTTGATTTTTTCGATTATATCTATATCAACCGATTCCGTCACCGGAACGCAGACATGTGTTTTCCCGCTTCCTAAACTGAGATTTTTAACATCACATACTTTCATAAAAAATTCCTCCTGGGTTAATTATACCATTATTTAAGTAAAATAATAGACTAAAGACACCAACTCGTAAAGAAAATATCGGCAACCGGGCGAGAAAACTGGATAAAAAACCGTTTTTTTTGCAGTCAATTGGCAAAACATCATTTTTTTACTTTGTTAAATTTCCGTAAACTGGTTAATTGAAAACTGAAGTTCCACTTTGTTTGATTAACTTCCACTCTTAGTATTTGTTTGAAAATTGATATCCGAATATTTCGAATTATATCTATTATTTTTACCAATATATAGATATAATTGAATTAGTAAATAAGAATTGAATGATTTTTGGGCGCACTAAAAATCAGTGTGATTTTTCGAATTTTTTTTGAATTGCGAAATTCCACCCTTGTGTTATCAAGTTTGTTTGATTTCCCTGGATAGATTCTTTATTTATTTGATATCAATAATCGTGATAAAGTGATATCATCCGGTCTTATGTATGAAACATCTAATTTTGTAGCTGCTTCAATCGAGTATAGTGTCGTGAATAATAAATATGGTGGTTTATCATTCAAAGACTTTCGTGCATAAGAATTAATGTGAGACATCATTAAGTTGATGTCTTTTTGCTTGTATTCATCCCAGGATTTGCCCTTGGGGACGAAATATCTAATGAACCTATGATTGTTCTCACATTCACCTTTTTCTTCAGGCGCTGATGGATGACAGTAGAAAATGTAGGTTCTTCTTTCACCTTTGTCATTGAATTCAATAGCGGCAGGATTTGAAAATTCCGACCCATTGTCTGTCAAAATTATCGGAAACAATTTTTTGAACTGATCATGACCCAGCACCTCATAGATATGATTGAAATAGTTTGTAACTGAGGCCGAATCGTTAAAATCGCGTTTTATGGCGATCATGAAAGAAGAATTGTTGAAGTGGAGGGTAAGCAAGCAGGCGCCACCCTTGGTTCCTTCGACACTGTCCATTTCAACTACGGCGACACTAGGGTGCTGTTCAATGAAACTCTGATAATCTTCATAGGTCCTACCTTCAAGGCATTTTTTGTCAACCTTGTATTGCTTGGATTTCTTCCTTCTAGGTGCAAACTTGACTTTTCGAGTAAGATCAATGTTACGGATATTTAAAATACAGGCATCAACCAAATTGTACAGAGTTTTTTCGCTAACCATCAGTTCATCTTTATGATTAATGAAAACGTGATGGATGGACTGATGCTTGTTTTTTACAAGATCACCGAGAATCGAGTTCAATCGTTCAATTTGAGCTTCATCAATAATAAATCCGGATCTTGATTCACTTAATCTAAGATCATGCTTTTTCTGAGCTGATTCGCTAAAATAGTAATGCTTTGACAATGGGCATTTGTGTTTGCTATCGCAGCTATTGCAGACATACGGTGCTTTCAACAACGTCGGGCAGGATTCTCTTTGGTATTTTGAACATTGAGTGACACATAACCCACAGAATTTGCACTTAATTTTTCTTCGTCGATTGCAAGTTTGACAAGCGAAGTTTTCGGAACAATCATATCGATTAATGCAGTCGTTGAAACCATAGCCAAACCTGCCAGTATTTTTAATTGTGAAATTACGCCTTACCTCTTTAGATATGGTAGTGCAGTCCTTGCCAAGTTGAATACCAATGGCTTTAAAAGAACAACCGCTATTAAGAGAATTCTCAATGATCTTGCGATCATCTAGAAGTAAATGTTTGTTTCTCATCAGAAACACTCCCTTCAATGGTTCAGGGAAATCTATACTTAAATTATACAGCTTCATATTTGTAAGGTTAAGTTCCATGTGAGTTTTGTATAAATTAATTCCACCCCTAAAATATACTGGGGTGGAATTTCAAATTACAATTAAATAATTTCCGTAAACTTTCCGATTAATTTTTACCAATTGCCTTAAATTTGTTATAATAGTAATTAATGAAGCGCATATGTATATTTATATATGCCATCTTGATATTAAGGAGAATTTATATGAATGAATTTGTGAATGAATTTGACTTCAGCTATTCCCAAGATCGTGAAAAATCATGGCTCCAATTCAATGAACGGGTTCTCAAGGAAGCCGATGATTTTGAAGTTCCGCTGATTGAACGGTTGCGGTTTTTATCAATATATGATTCCAACCTTCTGGAGTTCTTCAGGGTCCGAGTCGGATCGCTTTATGATATGATCGAGTCCGATCCCGAACATCTTGACTCGAGAAGCAACCTCACCCCGCGGGAACAACTTAATGATGTTTTGAAGAAAGTTTCGAAACTAAATGACAAACTATCCAATGTCTATGAAAGCCTCAACCAGGAGCTCCAATTGCGGGACATCCAGATATGTTCCCAGAAGGATCTCAAACAAAAGGAAATCAAGTTCCTCGAGGTCTATTTCGATGACTATATTGCTCCGATTCTGACCCCGATAGTCCTATCGCCTCTTCATCCGTTCCCCCACCTTGAAAACGGCAATGTCTATTTGAGCGTGCTGCTGGACAGATCAAAAGAACACAGTTATGGACTGGTCCCAATGAATCCTAAATTCATGCCGGTTGTCTGGCTTCCCGGCAATGCCATCAGGATTGTCCTGGTCGAAGACTTGTTGGAAATGTTTGCCGACCGGATTTTCTCAAATTACAAAATCAAATCGACATCCCTGATCAGGATCACCCGTTCAGCCGATATCGATCCCGATGAAGCCGATGAAGACTACCGCGAGGCAATGAAACAGCTAGTCAAGAAAAGAAAACGGCTGGAGATTGTCCGCCTTGAGTCCAACAAGCCACTTAACAACAAGGTATACAACTTCCTCAAGCCCAATCTCAAAATAAACGATGACTCGGTTTTCGTGGTTACTGTTCCATTCACCTGGAAATTCATCGGGGCCATCAATGAAAAACTGCCACCCAAACTGGCTGAAAGTTTCAACTACGAATCTTTCACCCCATACCCATCGGCAATGTTCGAACCCGATCAAAGTGTGACCTCCCAAATTATCGCCGGGGACAAGATTCTTTCGTACCCATTCGAGTCAATGGATCCGTATATCAACCTGCTTAAGGAAAGTGTCCGTGATCCCAATACTGTATCAATCAAGATCACCATTTACCGGCTGGCCAAGGAAGCCAAAATTGTCAAGTATCTTGCCGAAGCCGCTGAAAACGGGATCGACGTCCTGGTACTGATGGAGTTACGGGCCCGTTTCGATGAAGAAAACAACATCAACTACTCGCAAGTCCTCGAAGATTCCGGCTGCAAGATAATCTACGGTTTCGAAGGATACAAAGTCCATTCGAAAATCACTCTGATTACCAAGCATGATGCCAAAGGGGTATCGTATATCACCCAGATAGGAACCGGGAACTACAATGAATCAACATCAAAAATATATACTGATTTGTCATTGATGACCGCTGATCCGGAAATCTGCGTCGATGCCGTTAATTTCTTCAAGAATATGACCCTTAATGAACTCTACGGCGAGTACCGGGCGTTACTGGTCGCTCCCATCAATCTCCGTGACAGCATCCTGAAACACATTGATGAACAAACTATTCTGGCAACCACCGGGAATCCAAGTTATATCTATATGAAAATGAATTCCCTGACCGACCGTTCAATCATTGATGCCTTGGCGCTGGCCAGTCAGGCCGGGGTCAAAATCGAACTGCTGATTCGCGGTATCTGCTGTATCATCCCCGGAGTCAAAGACCGAACAGAAAACATCACTGTCAAATCAGTGGTCGGACGCTTTCTGGAACATTCTAGAATCTTCTCATTCGGGGTCGGAGAAAATAACACCATGTATATGGGCTCTTCCGACATGATGACTCGTAACACAATGCGCCGGGTTGAAATCTGTACTCCAATCAAAAGTCCCGAAGTCAAAGCCCGAATCCAGGAAATCATCGATCTTTCCATGGAAGATAACGTCAAAGGTTCAATTTTGCAGTCAAACTGCAAATATGTCAAGGAAAGCAATAGTGAAAAGCGAATCAACTCACAGGAAATCCTGCTTGAGAACGCAAAAATCGCGGCTCGGATTTCCACCAATAATCATAACAAAAAAAACAAACATTCCCAAACTGGTATATGGAGCAAACTAAAACGTATCCTGGGATTATCAAATCAAACCGATTAGTAAAAACTAATCGGTTTTTTCCGTCTTATCACCGATGTTCCAATCCGCGAGTGATTTTGGCACAAACCGCCACCTGGATATTATGCCCATCATCCATTGAATGCGCTTGTTATGTCCCAAATCTTAAAATATGAGGATAATAAGAAACATATTTATCGATATTTTTACTTATTGTTCTTGTGTTTTGGATTTTCAAGTGCTAGAATAGCAAAGGTTAAAAGAAAGGAGACGTTTTTTCAATATGAATGAAGCAATGGATTTACTTATCGATAATTCCCTTTTCACCTTATGTATCATTTTCTTCATAGGGATTATTGCCGATAAGATAGCAGTTAAACTTAAACTGCCCGAAGTGGTCATCTTTATGATCTTCGGGATGATTTTGGGGAGTCCTGGACTCAACATAATCAACATTTCAGATTCGTCACTAATTAATCAACTGGTCTTGATCTTTGGAGCGGCATATATCATTTACTGCGGCGGCAAGGATATCAAGTTCAAGGAATTGAATCAGGTGAAAATAACCGTCTCCTTGCTTGCAAGTGTCGGGGTGATCATCTCGACTGCTGTTGTCGCTTTTGGAGCCAAGCTGCTGTTCAACCTTGATGATGTCACATCATTGTTGCTTGGAGCTGTCATCGCTTCAACCGATCCGGCAGCCTTGATCCCGGTTTTCAAAAAACTGACAGTCAAGAAAAATCTTAAAATTACGGTAATTTCCGAATCCGCATTCAATGATGCAGTCGGAACCGTCCTGGTTATCACCATATTAAACGTTATCACTGAAGGGACATTCGATCCTTCTTCAACGGCCCTCCTGCTGGCCCGGATGATTGTAATTGGAGTCTGTGTCGGATTCACCGTCGGGTATGTTCTTTCATTTTTCATCGGAGGCGATAAGCGGGTTCTGTCTGATTATTCAGCCATCATCGGCCTAATCAGTGCCATGAGTGCTTATGCCATCGCCGATTTTCTCGGTGGTTCTGGATTCATGTCCGCGTTCGTTGCCGGTTTGGTTTGCGGCAACAAGAAGACCTTCGGTCTGTGGGTTCCTGAGCCAAGTTATATCGCTCAGAGCCATTTCAAAGAAACAATCGAGTCAATCTTCAAAATGTCGATTTTCATCCTATTAGGTTCTCATGTCGATTTCGGCCTGCTGTTCGCCCATTTCTGGGGCTCTCTGGCGATTATTCTGATTCTGATCTTTATCGCCCGACCTCTCTCAATATTTGTCTGTACCCTCAACGACCCAGCCAACAAATGGACCCTTAAAGAAAAACTCTTTATGTGTTATGTCCGGGAAACCGGAGTCATCCCGGCTGCCATGAGTAGTGTGATTGTGGCAATGCGGATTCCCGGTTATGAAATCATCGCCTCGGTGATTGTCATGGCCATCATCATCACAATCGGAATCCAGTCATCGACAACTGTTCTGGTTGCCAAAAAACTGGGCTTACAACAATAACTGGTCCATTGATAATAACAAAGGTCCGGCTTCAATATTAATTGAAGCCGGACCTTTTCTTGTCCTTTTTGATTCGCACCATTTTTGGATAATGGGGCCTTTTTTCAGATAGCAGCCAAATCGTCGCCTGGATCCCCTCAAAATAGCCCGTCAGCCCGGTCTATGACCATTCTTGCACTACCATTCCGGATTCTAAAAAAATCGCTCTTATCGCTTGAATTATCAATAATATTCCATATCAGAGTTGATAGAAATTCGCTCGGTCACGTTTTTTGATTAACCGGTGTTTTCCTGAATCGATCAACTCGGTACTTGGCGAAGTTAAGTTATTAATCAATATTCCCAGGGCAATATTATTCCCTAGGGCATATTTAAAAAAGGTTATAACGTCTTCTTTAGTGATACCATTTGGATAATAAAAAATGCTTGGGAGTAATCTCCTAAGCATTTTTCTCTTCTCTGTTTTTTCGTTCCTTGATGACTTTTTGACGAGTGAATTCCTCACGTTCTTTCTCTTCAAGAGATTCAGTGATGAATTTGTTTGTCGCTTGCAGTCTTGGAATAGTGATATTTTGAAGCGCATTGGCTCTTTTTTGCGTTCTGCGAATGGCATCAGCAAGACGGTAAACACTGTTTTCCACCTCAGCCAGCAAAACTGTAAGTTCCTTGACTCTGTAGAAACATTGATAAGCATAGTCAACCCGGGAGTTGCTTCGCTCCATGTTGTAGTAACAAACCAATGGTTGCTTCTCGTAATTGATTTTAGGAATCTCAACCCCCATAACCGAACGATAGGCAATGTTCACACCGGCATCAATTGGAGTTTCGTGAACTAAAGAAGCGATTACCCCCAAGGAAATATTGGCATCCTGAAGGGCATCGTAAGCATCCTGGTATGATGAGGTGATCTGATCACGGATAATTTTAACTGAATCAATCAACTGCATCATTTCTTTGATCAGGATATTTCGCTTCTTATCAAGAAGATCATAACCGACCGACGCTAACTGTAAGGATTTTTTATTGGCAAGTAAGTTACCTTTCGTAGGTACAACCTTCATAGCCATAATTATTCACCTACTTTTTCTAATTCTTTAATAATTTTAGCTTCTTTGATGTTAAAACGTTCAACTGCTTGATCGTGATTGTAGAATTTGTCAAGCAATGCATTGTCCAGACGGTCCAAAGCATTTTTAGGCAATACCGAAAGCAAGTCCCAAGCAAGGTCAAGAGTGAACTCGATTGAACGGTTGTCATCGAATCCTTGGTTGACGAAGTTTGCTTCGAACAGACGTCCGAATTTTACATATTCCTTATCAAGATCAGACAACTCATCTTCCCCGATAACCGACATCAGCGATTTAACTTCGTTAACGTGGTTGTAGCAGGCAAACAGCTGGTTGGCAACATCTTGATGGTCGCCACGGGTATAACCTTCCCCGATTCCGTCTTTCATCAAACGTGATAGTGATGGTAATACACCTACCGGCGGATAAATACCGGCACTGTTCAAGTCAATATCCATCGATACTTGGCCTTCAGTGATATAACCGGTCAAATCCGGTACCGGATGGGTGATATCGTTGTTTGGCATGGTCAGGATAGGAATTTGAGTAACCGATCCTTCCGCATACTTCGAGATCCCGGCTCTTTCGTATAATGAAGCCAAATCCGAATACAGGTATCCTGGATAACCCTTACGACCTGGGATTTCTCCTGTTGAAGAAGAGAATTCACGCAACGCTTCACAATAAGATGTGATATCGGTATAGATAACCAATACGTGCATGTTTTCATGGAAAGCCAGATATTCAGCTGCAGTCAAGGCACAACGTGGTGTCAGGATTCTTTCAATGATCGGATCATTAGAGATGTTCAGGAACATTACAACCCGATCCATGATTCCTGCTTCCTTGAAGCTGCGTTTGAAATAGTTGGCTACGTCGTTGGTAACCCCCATTGCTCCAAAGACAACCGCAAATCCTTGTCCGTTGTCATCGGCAACTTTGGCTTGTTTTACGATTTGAACCGCAAGTTGATCATGCGGCAAACCTGATACCGAGAAAATCGGTAATTTCTGACCACGAATAAGTGTTGTCAGACAGTCGATTGTCGAGATTCCAGTGTTGATGTAGTTACGAGGATATACCCGAGAAACCGGATTTAACGGCAAACCGTTGATATCACGGGATTCCTGAGCATAGATTTTCCCCAAACCATCGATAGGCTTTCCAGCACCGTTGAAAACCCGTCCCAAAATTTCTTTAGAAACAGGCAATTCCATTGGGTGACCAGTCAGTCTTGTTTGTGAATTTGTCAAAGAAAGTTCAAAAGTACCTTCAAAAACCTGAATTACTACTCTTTTACCTTCAATTTGAACGATACGTCCATTTCTGACACTTCCATTGTCCAAGTGCAATTCAACCATTTCATCGTAGCTAGCGTCTTCAACGTTATCTAAAACTACCAATGGTCCATTTATTTCATTTAAACCGACATATTTTAGACTCATTTTCTACCCCCTACGCTACTGATTGAACAGCCTTGTCAATATCTTCTAAGTAATTATCTAATAAATCAATATTATCATTTGGCACGTCATATTTCATTTTGACAACTTTATCGAAAATTCCGGTTTTAACAAGTTGTGATACAACGCGACCATCGGCAACAGCTTGGTTGCAACGGTTGTAAAGATGGATGATTACTTCCATCATTTTTAATTGTTTTGCCATTGGCACATAAGTATCATCTTTGTGGAACGCATTTTGTTGCAAGTATCCAACTCTGATGATTCTTGCTACTTCGATAGTCAATTTTTGATCTTCAGGAAGAACATCAGGTCCCATCAAGTTGACGATTTCCAGCAATTTTGCTTCTTCAGCCAACAGATAAGCCAAAACTTGACGATCTTTGATCCAACGGTCTCCGACATTTTCATCAAGCCATTTACCAAGGTCCATGACATAATCAGAATATGACTGATTCCAGTTGATTGCGAAATAGTGGCGGGCATAAGCAAGTGCTTTGTCCAACGCCCAGAAACAACGGACGAAACGCTTGGTATTTTGAGTTACCGGTTCCGAGAAATCGGCACCTTGAGGCGAAACCGCTCCGATAATAGTTACCGAACCTTGGTCTCCACCCAATGTTTCCATATATCCAGCCCGTTCGTAGAATTGTGACAGACGTGAAGGCAGGTACGCAGGGAACCCTTCTTCAGCCGGCATTTCTTCAAGACGACCTGAGATTTCACGTAAGGCTTCGGCCCAACGAGAAGTTGAATCGGCCATGATTGCAACATGGTATCCCATGTCACGGTAGTATTCCGCCAGAACAACACCGGTATAGATTGACGCTTCACGAGCCGCAACCGGCATGTTTGAAGTATTGGCAATCAAGACAGTACGGTCTGTCAGTGGACGGTTTGACTTCGGATCGATCAATTCTCCGAATTCTTCAAGAACCTGAGTCATTTCGTTTCCACGTTCTCCACAACCGACATATACGATGATATCCGCATCACACCATTTGGCGATCTGATGCTGAGTCATAGTTTTACCAGTACCGAATCCACCAGGGATTGCGGCTGTTCCACCTTTTGCAATCGGGAAAAGGGTATCGATTACCCGTTGACCAGTTACCAAAGGCATTGAAATCGGTAAACGTTCTTTAGTTGGACGAGCGATTTTGATCGGCCATTTTTGCATCAAAGCAATTTCATGAACGGTTCCCATGTCATCTTCCAACTTAAGCAGGGTTTCCTGACAATTGTATTTACCACTTTCAACAACTTCAACAACTGTACCTGAAATGTTTGGTGGTACCATTGATTTGTGAGTGATGATTGGAGTTTCCGGACAAGTAGCGAAAATAGTACCGGCTGACAATTTGTCGCCCACTTTCACTAGTACGGTTACATCCCATAATTTTTCCAAATCCAATGAAGGAACGTTTGAACCAGCTTCGATGAAAGCTCCTGATTGAGCTTCAAGATCTTTTAGCGGTCTTTCGATTCCGTCGAAGATATTTGAAATGATTCCCGGACCTAAAGTAGCCGAGATCGGTGAACCAGTCGAGATAACCGGTTCTCCAGGTTTAAGACCTGTAGTTGTTTCATAAACTTGGATTGTTGTAAATTTATCGCTGATGGAAATTACTTCCCCCATCAATTCATTGTGACCAACATATACCATCTCCAACATTTGGAATGTTTTTGAGTTTTTTACTTTTACAACGGGTCCATTGATTGAATATATTACATCTGCCATACAACTTCCCCTTCCTATTTAATGATTAATCCTGAGTTTTTAGCAAAATACTCTTTTTGATCTTCAAGAGCGAAATCCAATGAATTGTCTACAACAATATTAGTTTTGGGATTTACCAGGATAAATCCGCCGATTGCGATTTTTTCGCTGGCTTTGACAGTCGCTTCCAGACCGTAAGCCGCTACGATTTTTGATTCCAATTTCAAATCCTTTTGGGCAACCAAGATTTCGGCACCGTCGAATTTGTATTTAGCTCCGGCTTCTTTGATTTTACCAAGCAGGTATTCTTCATATTTGTCACCTGCAGTGAAATCAAGAAGTTGGGCTTTGGTTGCTCCAAAGATTTTTTCTACATATCCATCACGCAACTCTACCAGTTCCTGACGTTGTTTGTCGGAATCAGTAGCGTTTTTAAGTGAGTATTCTAATTCTAATGCTGCTGCTTCTTTTTCAAAACGCGTATTTACTTCCTGATGAACCTCAGCTTCCAGACGCTTTTTAGCTTGATCTCTAATTTCCTGAGCTTCTTTGAGAAGTTTTGCCTCTTGACTTGCAGCTTCACGTTCAATTTCTTCTTTCATGTAAAGAAATACTTGATCATTATTTGGCATCACATTACTCCTATAGTTTTACCCCAACTGCTTCTGATACGTATTTGTCGATTGCCTCACCGATTTTAGAATCGCCATGACGATCGGGTATCTCCACAATTAAAGGTTGACGTTGTTTTAATTTTATTTCTGAGATAACATCGGGTGCTAGCTCAATAAGTTTTGTCGTAATCAAGATGATCCCGATGGAATCATCTTTAATTTTTTCTTCAAGCAGTTCAAGAAATTCACGTCTTTCATGAACTACTTCGCCTTCAATACCTACTAACCTTAGCCCAACTTGTGTATCAACGTTATCACTAAGTAAATAGAATTTCATTTTTATCCCCTTATAATGAGTTGATGATCAGGATTGAAATTAACAGACCGTAGATTGCTACCCCTTCACCCAAGGCAACGAAGATCAATGAACGACCGAAGTTTGCAGGGTTTTCAGAGAATGCACCGATTGCAGCTGATGCAGCTGATGCAACCGCGATCCCAGCACCTAATGCAGCCAAACCAGTAGATAATGCCGCAGCGACGAATCCTAAACCTTGAGCGATTGTACCAGTCATTGAACCAGCAGCAGCTTCCTCAGCGAATACACCATTTGTCAAAACTGAGAATGTGAACACTAAAGCGATAGCTCCGAAGAATCCAAAAACATGAGTTGCCAATCTGAATTTTGCAGATTTAACATCACATTTTCCTTGGAACACTTTGATTAAAGGTAAAGACAATAATACTACAGCAACTAATGGTAAGATAAATTCAACTAATTTCATTTTTAAAATTCTCCTTGTTATGTATGTTATTTATTTACGATATTATGGAATGGCATACCATCCCCATCATAGTATCTTGAGAACATTTCGTAGAACTCAAGACGAAGTACTTGGATTCCGACAATCAGACCTTCAAGTCCCATGACGAACAAGTTTCCAAATACCAGTACGATATAATAGCCAATACTTCCTTCACCAACCATTTCGGCGATTGTGTAGACCACAAGCATCATTCCGGCATGGGAGAGGACGAATCCGCCAACCCGCAGGAACGACATCGTATTAGCCAGAAATGTCAGCATAATTTCAAATAATTCGAAAAATGCCTCAGTCAATCCCATAGCGATACCGTCAGGGAACATTTTATGCCCTTCAAAACGACGTTCGATAATCTCTTTGAAGAACATCAGGAAAAAAGTAACTCCCGCTAAAATTAATAATATTGGTTTTAAGACGAAGTCAATCCCTAGAACCGTAGTCAGGGCGAATATCAGGACAGAAATGTAGAACACCAAACCGGCAATACAGTTTTGGGAAATGAACATTTCCAGATATTTCTTTCGTCTAAAATTGGTAAGAATTGAAAGACCCATTGAAATTACAATCAATGCGATCCCCAGGCCTACGGAAAGACCCAGTAAAACCATCGTATTTTCGGCCGCCATCGGCAGGAATATCGGCGTCAGAATTTCTTCCGAACCAAATACGGAACCGAATACAAACCCGAAAATAATCGATGCGATTGAAACCCGAACCCCGATTCCGGCCAGCTGGTTTCCGGTTTTGCGATATAGCAGAGTCGCTAAGATCCCAATCAAAACCCCCTGTCCCACGTCGGCGAACATGATTCCAAACAACAGACTGTAAGTCAAAGCCAGATACATGGTCGGATCGATATCGCGGTAGCTTGGAACTCCATACATTTCCACGAAAATCCTAAACGGTTTCCCGAACCAGGTCTCGGTCAGTTTGGTCGGCGCATTAAGTCGGACATCGCTGTCGGCCGGACGCAGACTGACATGGACATTATCAAACTTCTCAAAGCGTTCTTTGAAAGCCGGGGCTTCCTTTTCCGGAATGAATCCGGTGATGGTCAGATGATCCCCGACCACGTAAACATAACGCTGCATGATGAAAATCGAATTAAGGTGTTTTACAATTGAATACACCCGGTTGATTTCCTCGAAGTTTTTCTGATATGTTTCATTGATTTTATTTTGATATTTGAAAATGTTTCTTTGTGATAAATTCGTCTCTTCCTGGATATCCCGGATGGCTCTTTTGGCATCTCCGTGAGAGAAAGCCGGGATATGAACCCTTTCAAACAACAATGAAGAGAAGATGTTGTCGATTTCCGGCGCATCATTTGGTGTTGTTACATACATGCACCAGGTGAAATCGTCTTCTTCGTGGAATTCCCGGACAAAAAACGGCAATCCGTCATAGTAGCGCAATTTGGCCACATTTTTTGTCGGTAGTTTCCCAAAACGGATCTGAAGATATTTGGTTGTGAACAGTTCATGGAAGTTTACATCCATTTCAACTACGTTGCGGATATGGATGATTGCCTCACCGTTTTCTTTAACGATGGCTTCCAGGTTTTTGATGACTTCACCATACTCCTCGATCTCCGAAATTATATTTTCAATATAATTTTTGGCAGTGATCATATTGAGGCGGTTATTCACCTGATTTTGTTCAACTAAGTCCAGATTATATTTTTTGGCTGTATCCTCGATTCGAGTAAGCAGCTCTTCATAGATATTTTCATCCGTCCATGCTGAAATGGTTTTTACATTTGCAGTAAATTTAGAAGCGGGTTCTAGATGAATTTCATTGTAACCTAGCAGGTTGACAAGCAATTCATTATGGCTTTGACGATCAAAACTGATATTGACGAGGTTTAATTTTGTTATTGCCACAAGATTTCCTCCCTTTCTATAAGTCTACTTTTTTATTCGTCACGCCTCTGATAAGCCACATTACTGCAACCCAGACTACCATACCTGCCAAGAAGTACAGAATTTTTTGAACCGGTTCAAACGGTGTCATCAAAATCGCCGGATATACTTGGAATGTGTCAAAAACCGTTCCATAGAAAATCCCACCGATGAAAGCGAAAATTCCCATCGAGATGAAGATTTTTCCGATATTGGTAGAACGGTACCCAAAAAGCAATCCGAGAATCATTAACATCGCACCCCAACCAAGGTCACCAAGGAACACTGCCGAAATGATTGCAGATCCAATCGCCAATAAGAAGGCCGGATCGAACACATCGGAGCAACGAGGTCTTAGAATTTCCTCGAATGGTTTTGCAAAGAAGTTGTTTTTAGTAACAACCGGTGGATGAATTCCTTTCGAATTGTAGATATTTCCAGGCAACTGCAGAATTCTGATTCCATCTACATCCTGGAAGATGCTTTCAACTTCTTTAAGAGTCAAAGTTGAAAATACGTAGATTGCATGTTTGTTTGAGTAATCCACAACATAACGAGCTTGATCGAAGATCAGTTTAAGATTGTACAATGTTGTAAAAGTTCTCAATAATTCTTGTTCATATTGTTTTCTGATGATTGCAATTCGGTCATTGATGTGGCCGATATATTTTTTCATTGCATTACACTCAGTTTTCAATTCGCTGATGGCACTATCCAAAGGACCATGGGCGAAATCAGGCAAGGTGATCAATTCGAATGAAATCGAATTGAATAAGTTGTCAATTTCAGCGATATCTTTGGTAAGACCAGTATAAATCCCCCAGATGAAATCTTTATTCTCAGAATACTTTTTGAAAATAAACGGGAATTCATTGTAATATTTTAATTTGTCGAACTCATTTAATGGAATGCGTCCAAACCGACACTTGATGTATTTGGTATCTTCCAACTCATCTAAGTTGATATTTTGATTTGAAATTTCTTTTAAAATCTGAAGAGCATCAAAGTTCTCTTCACGATCCTTGATGATATCATCACGAATCTGAATAGCTAAATCCAACTGATTGCTTACTTCTTCGATTAATGAAGCGGCTTTTTCCACTGTGATTTCTTCACCGTTGTATTCCCCGGCAGTTTTTTCAATCCCAAGATTGTCCAACAGATGATACATTACTTCAAGCGTATCATTGTAAGGATTTTCCTGATCCAAAACTTTTACACCTTTGACATTGTTTGCCAGCAAACGTGAATCCTGAGGAAATAAGTCAGCACTGTTTTCTCGGGTTAAAAGTAAAACTTTCATTAAATCAGAAGAATTGAATGTCACATTATATAAGTGTGTTGGTACAATTGCCATGTCTTTCTCCTAACTGTAAATTAATAATGCCTCGATACTTGCTCCATCACGGTTATATCGAATACCTTCAATAATATGGACCAGATTTTCGATTTCGATCCGCTCAAGTATCGTGTATGCCAAATATGCGATTGCATCATTGCTGGTAAGATACAGGAAATGACGGCTCATATGATATTTGACAAAAGATACCGATTCTTCAATCGGCGTATTTTCTCTGATTTGGGTCAAATCGGCATAGCGGATTTTTTCATAAATCAAAGCATTAAGAGTCTCAATATTCTTAGCTTCCAACAATTCTTCATAGCTTTCTTTTGAGATTCTAGAGTGTTTCAGGAATAAAGAGTCCAAGATGACTTGGGCATCTTCGTCAGGGAAATAATTCTTGTATCTAGCAATTTTAGCCAAATTCCGCAAATCGATATCCATATAAAGGATCTGCAATAAATCGGATCTGGTTTTCCCGGAAAAATTTTTGTCTATAGCTTTGTAATATGTGCTATAGTAAAACTCCATAAATTTTTTAGTTAAACTATTGAAATTAATTGGTTCGCTAAAATCAATTTCGTTAATAATAAAAGCATATTTGGTATCTTTGAAATACGCTACAAGATCTTTATGAGTCTCCACATTAATTAAACCAAACAGATCGAAACTAGAATGATCCGCTACGTATTGCGATACCTTGATGGTAAATGCCTCCGGCATTGAATCCATAGTTGCGATACGTTCGAGGATTACATTAATCTCGATACCCATAATTTCCATGTAATAGAATTTCTTGTTCTCCTTCGGTGCAAAACGAAGTAACTGCCCACAACGTCGATAGTATTCCTGATCCAGGATTGATTCCACTTCACGACGATGAACTATTCTGGCATTGACATCTTTGAATGCGTCCGCATACGAAGACTTCTGTTTAAGGTACGTAACGACATCGCCAATTGTCTGTTTACGCGCCAACTCCATGTACGCATCCTGGAGAATCCTTTTACCATACATTGCCTTAGCTTTGGTACTAAGTACATTTGATGACATCTTGTTTCCTCCTATGACAGACAACGACTAACTAAATCGTTTACCCATGCATCTTTGTTTTCATTAAACTTCTTTTCCAATGAAATTTTTTGATTTTCATAGTCCGCAGCTTTTTGTCCGGCACTAGAACTAACTTCATTTTCAAGTCTCTCTCTAATCTTTTGAAGTTTAACTTCATGCTTGATCCAGCAACTGTCATAAAGGTCTTTTCGCATCTGTTGAAGATTATCATTTGCTTTGAATTTTTTTGTCTTCGCTTCTTCGACACGCTCAGCACATTCATGGTCAATTTGAACTAAATCTTGAATGATTGCATCCATTTTCTCGCCCCCTTCAACGGTTTATTATACTCTTTTATTGGACAGTTTCAAATGAAAATAGCAGTTTTTTACATATTTTTTAGGTAAGCGCTATCATGTTTCCCGGACTTGGAAAAGTGAGAAATTAATGTTATAATTTTTGCCAAGGAGAATAGCATTATGATAGAAAAAAATTTGAATTTATTAAAAAAAATGATGAAAAAAAATGGGATTGATTTCTATATCATTCCTACAAGTGATTTCCACTCAAGTGAAATTGCCGGAGCCTTTTTCAAAGGACGTGAATATCTGAGCGGTTTCACCGGTTCAGCAGGAACCCTGTTGGTCACTCAAGAGGAGAGTTTCCTCTATGTGGATGGCCGCTATTTCATCCAAGGGGAAAAGCAAACCGAGGGGACTTCAATCAAACTGATGAAAATGGGGCAACCCGAATGCATCGATATGGAAAAAATGTTTGGTGAGGACACCACCAAGGTTGTCGGGTTTGACGGACGTTGTTTCGCCAGCGATTTTGTCGAAAAAATCGATAATCCGGTAGTTACCCATCTTGATTTGGTTGACGCTGTCTGGCAGAATCGTCCAGAACTTTCCCACCAGCCAATCTATGATTATGATGTCAAATACTGCGGTCAATCACGACTAGAAAAACTCGAAGCAATCAGAGCCGATTTGGAAGCTGACTGCCACATCGTCACAACTCTGGATGATATCGCCTATATTTTCAACCTGAGGGGAAATGATATCACCCATACCCCGGTGTTTTACGGTTATGCCCTGATCACCAAGACCGACGCAACCCTTTACGTCCAAAAAGGGACCATCACAAAAGAACTTGAGGCCCAATTGGCCAATGACAACATCGAGGTGAAAGATTACTTCGCCGTTTACGAAGACGTGAAAAACATCGAGGGAACTGTCCTGCTTGACAAAAAAACTGTCAACTACCAGATTGTTTCGAGCATTCCGGGGAAAATAATTTCCCAAACGAATCCTTCGACCATCATGAAGGCAATCAAAAACGAAACGGAAATCGCCAACACCAGAACCGCCCATATCAAGGACGGAATCGCCATGACCAAATTCATGTGCTACCTGAAACAAAACGCCGGCAAAACCGAGATGGATGAGTTGAGTCTCGATGCCATTTTGACTCAATACCGTCAAAAGCAACCGGATTTCAAACAACTTTCTTTTGGTACAATTTGCGGATACGAGAAAAACGGAGCCTTGATGCATTATAGCGCCAATGAAAACCAATTCTCAAAAGTAGAGCCAAAAGGATTGCTGCTAATTGACAGCGGTGGCCAGTATCTTCAAGGAACAACCGATACGACCAGAACATTTGTGATGGGTGAAATCACCGAAAAACAACGCCATCACTTCACTTTGGTCTTCCAGGCAATGAACCGACTCCAGCACGCCAACTTCCTCCATGGAAAGACCGGAGTCGGTCTTGATATTCTGGCCCGTGGTGTGATTCAGGCTGAAAATCTTGATTACCAATGCGGAACCGGTCACGGGGTCGGTCATTATCTGAGTGTCCATGAAGGGCCACAAGGGATGCGTCCATTCAAACGCCCAGGAACCGATGATGTTAAAATCGAGGCCGGGATGATTATAACTGACGAACCGGGAATCTACATCGAAAACGAATACGGAATCCGACTGGAAAACGAACTCTTGGCAGTAAATGGCGAAAAGAACTTCTATGGTCAGTTTATGCATTTCGACATCCTGACGATGGTCCCAATCGACATCGACGGAATTGATTTCAATATTCTTGAACAAGCGGAAATCAAACAGCTGCTTGATTACCAAAAAACAGTTTACGAAAATGTCGAACCGGCACTAAATGAAAATGAAAAGAACTGGTATCTGACAACCATGATCGAACCGATCAAACAATATTTATAATATCAATAAAAGGGATGGCGAGTGATAAGAAGCCATCCCTTTTGATATTCAATTAGTTGAATCTTTTGTTTTTCTTATTAAGATAAGCCAAAGACGCTCCGGCAACCATCAATCCCGCTCCATAAAGAGTAACGTTGGTGTTGTCACCAGTATCCACGATAGTGTCCTCAGTTGTAGTGGTTGTTTCATCTTCAACCGGTTCCATCAGCGCTTCACTGTCCCAAAGGTAATCTTTGACAAATGTAGTCAATGAATCACGCCAAACGAACCAGTCATGACCTCCAGGTTTCAAATCGAAATCATATTCAACACCAAGGTCATCAAGTAGCGCCATGTAATCCAATGAGCTGATTCCCATAGTATTGTTGTATGCCATGTCGATTGGTCCTGCAGTCAGGTATAACACGCTGGCATTCAAAGCATCCACGTCGTAATGTGTTGGATCCAGATCAGTTGAACCACCTGAGAATGACCCAAAGAATCCAAATTCGGTTGGATAAGTTTTAGCCATTTGATTGGTTGTCATACTTCCCATTGAAAGTCCACAGAAAGCACGATCAGTGGCATCAGTCGAAACACTGTAGTTCGCTTCCACGAATGGAATGATGTTGTCAATTACATTTGGCAGAACTTGGTCGTAATCCCAACCAAAATACTGATTATCCATAGTAACCACGATTGCCGCCGCCACTTCGTTGTCATTAATAAGATTATCCATGATATTGGCAGCTGAACCGATATTTAACCATTCAACCTCGTTTCCGCCTCCACCATGAGACACATAAATAGTTTTGTAAGTTTTTGTAGAATCATAACCATAAGGAAGGTAGACTCCGATTGGTTGGGTAGTTCCATCGATTGCTTCATAATCTACATAGCTGACTGTTCCTTGATTTCCACTGCTAGGATAGATGTATTCTTGACCTGCTGTTTCACCATGTCCCGAATAGAACAGACTCCATCCAGAATCCGAATCACCATTGGCAACTGGCATGTTGGCAGGATCTTTCATTTGATCAACAGTTGATCCATCACCATATTCAATATTGAAAGCATAGAACCATTGGTTCGCTGGAACCGGAATAGTAACTTCAAAATATTCTTCAGTAACTTCAACCATATAATAAGGAATCAATGCTCCGGTTTGGGTGTTGGTGCTTGATGGGAACATTCCATCTTCAAATTCAAAGGCATTGTATGTTGGAATCGAAGTGTTATCCCCCATCGCAACATAACTTCCTACTTCATCCCATTTGAAGAATTGGAATCCACCGGTAACATTCACCGCTACCGCATCGCGGGCATCCATATCATGATAAACGAACGTTGCCAGATAATCAGCATCCCATTCTGGATGATTGGTATTTTCGGTAACTGTAACTCCTTCAGGAGTTGCCGGCATCACTTCTTCATAATCCCATAAATAATCTTTAACGAATGTAGTGAATGAATCACGCCAAGTGAACCAGTCATGACCTCCTAATTTCAAATCGAAATCATAGTCAACTCCCAAATCATCCAACATTGCCATATATGTTTCCGAGCTCATCGGATTAACACCGTTGTAGGCAAAGTCGACACACCCGGCAGTGAGATAATAGGTTGTTTGACTTAAAGCCTCACCATCATAGTGAGTAATATCATTGTCAGTGGTTCCCCCTGAGAATCCACCGAAATATCCAAATTCTTCTGGATAATCACGGGCTACCGTATTGGTTACAATACTACCCATTGAAAGTCCAGCCATTGCCCGGTCTTCAGAATCTGTTGAAACACTGTAATTAGCTTCCATAAATGGAATAATGTTCTCAACGATGTTTTGAGCAGATGCTGCTCCATCACCGCTAAAATGCATGTTATCCATGGTTACGACAATGGTGTTGGCAACTTCGTGATCGGCAATCAGGTTATCCATAATGTTATTAGCTGAACCGATATTGAACCATTCAACTTCATTGCCACCAAAACCATGTGATACATAAATAGTCTTGTAGGTCTTGTTTGAATCATACCCATATGGCAGATAAACCCCTAACGGTTGAGTGGTATCATCACTTGCAGTATATTCAACATAACTCACCGTACCTTGCATGTTTGATCTTGGGTAGATATATTCCTGCCCGTCGGTTTCACCATGACCGGCATAGAACAGGCTCCATCCGGAATCCGAATCACCATTGGCAATCGGCATGTTGACTGGATCAAGAACTTGAATTGGGTCGGTCTCACCATCATATGTCACGTAGTATGCATAGTAATATTGGTTGGCCGGAACCGGAATCGATACTTCGAAGACATCTTCGGCAATCTCGTTCATATCATATTCGATCGGACCGCCCCCTTGAGTATTGGTACTCGATGGGAACATTCCATCAACATACCCTTGGGCATCAAACATTTCAATGTCGCTGTTGTCTTCACCACCGACATATTCGTCAGCTTCAACTTCCGCTGGATCATAGAACTGGAATCCCCCCTGAACATTGACTGCCACTGCATCACGGGCATCGCTGTCTTGGTAAACAAATGTTGCGATGTAATCCGCATCCCATTCGGGATGAGTTGTGTTTTCTTCAACAGTAACTCCCGAACTATAGGCTGGCGCCGCAAATACCGGACTGACATTAGTTGCAAAAGCAAATGATGTCGAGACAGAAACTGCTAAGAGTAAATTTTTCTTTTTCACTATATTCTCTCCTCCTTCAATAAGATAATTCTAGCTTTGCAGCCAATGTTTATCCACACCTGTTTATGTAAGGGCTTTACATTTTTTGCAAGCGCTTTCCGGTTTCGTTAATATTCGGTTTTTATTCATTACTCGCAACTCATTTTATTAATTTGAAGTTACAAAAAAAGAAGATGGGTTCGCTCCACCTTCTGGTTATTCTTTAATTATTATCTTGTCTTCAAACTTATCGGTACTTACGAAATGGGGGAAAACAGATTCCAATTCGATAGTCCGGCTCAAATTGATTACATTGATCTGATTATGGAAACTTTCGCTGGCCAGGTATTGTTGATAGTCGGATACCGAGTTGAGGCAATCTTTGAAAAGATTTTGGGAACTTTCGTTTAGAAATGAAATTATCCGCGCTTCCAAACCCTCGTAATCAATCCCAAAATCATCGGACTTGATTCGCAGGAGTTTATAGTCGACAGTGATATTGAAGACGGTATTTTCAGCGGTGACATCATCACTGAAAACAAACGGTTCCAAGAACAGGGCGCTGATATTTTCAGCGACATTATCGTTCGATACGACAACACTGCTGCGACACATCAGATTAAGATTGCCGCTGATGATTGCAATCTGATTTTCCAGTTGTTCGGTCGAATACTGGGGCAAATTAGCGATGAATTTGTCAAAATTCACAATTTTCAAGTTGCCCACCTGATATCTCGAAAACAACAGAATCAACTCAAACAGTTTGTTGAAGGCGAATTCTACATTATCACCTTTGATTTTCGCCGCATCGATGACATATTGATAAATCGCGTTGTTAAGATAAGGAAGATTATCGATGATCAGGATTCCCTCTTCAAGCGATTTGGCCATGAAGCAGTCGAAGCTGGTTGACTCATAATATTTTTTAAGACTGATTTCACCAAAAATCTGAGCCTTGACTTTGGGCGAGTTAAAATAGTTGTTTTTAGGTCGATACAGATTCAATTCCTCAAAAGAACCAACCAAAGAAGCTGAAACTTTACGCTGGATGTTGCGTTTATCCCGGTAAAGGATATAAGCTTTGGCCCCGCGCATGTAGTTATCCTTGATTAGAACTTCTTCGACAATATCCTGTACGAATTCGACTGTCGGTATTCCGGTATCCCGGCTTTCAAGATAATCAAGTACTTTTTGGGCCAGGGCATAAGGCACCTTGTCTTCGACTTCTTTTTGATAGCCACAAGCTTTGAAAGCTTTTTCGATTGCAATTGCGATCTTATCCAAGTTGAAGGGAACCAGACTGCCATCCCTTTTCAGTATCATCTTATTCATCTTTTTCACTCCTGTCTATACATATTAATTGTACCCTATAATCTTTGAAGATGCCAATGATATATTCATTAGCCACTCGTTCAACGATACTGTAACGGAACAACAGGTCCTGATCATAGCCTTTTTCAACCAGGCGGTGCAACACCGCTTTGGCTTCCGGGGTTGAAACCGTCGCTTCATAGAAGCGTTTGGGCTTGATCTTCGAATTGGTGAAATAATCAATCAGCAGCCACTTGAACAAGCCGGCATTTTTAATTTGGAGAAACGACCACAGATAAGAGTACAGTTCATCAAGCTGATAACCGATCCGCTTGAATCCCTGGTCGCGGTAATACTCGCCCAAATCAAGAAAGAAATCGAACATTGATTCCTCCCGCTGGTAGATTCTGGCCATGGTTTTATCGAAGCGGCCGCTGTTCCAGTATTTTTCCAACATTTCTTCAGCCAGATGAATTTTAGCAACATCATCCTTTGAAAGGTCGGTTGATGAAATGATTTCATAAGGCGCATCCTGGTTAAACTGATAACCGTATTCTTCGTAATCCTTCCGAAGTTTTGTCCCTCTAAGCAGCTTCAAGAAGCCTAGCTGCAACTCTTTGGGATGAAGAGAAAAGACATCATTGAAAGATTTTTTGAACCGTTCGAGTCCTTCCTTAGGCAACCCGGCGATTAAATCGAGATGCAGGACAATATTGTGAGATTTTTGTAAGGCAATGATCACTTCCTTGAGGCGCTCGAAATTTTGGAATCGCTGCACCACCCGATTGGTCGGCTCATAAGTTGACTGAATCCCGATTTCCAGCCTGATCAGACCTTCGGGAACTTCCTTACAGAGATAATCAAGCAGTCGCTGGTCAAGGACATCTCCATTGATTTCAAACTGATACACCACCCCATCCTTTTGGTGGGCCACGATGAATTCCAGGATAGCCATCGCATGTTCGTACTTGGCATTAAACGAGCGGTCGAGAAGTTTGATTGTCTTTACTTCGGTTTTTAACAAGCCCTCAAGTTGGCTGAACAGATAATCAAGCGAAAAGAACCGCAAACCAACCTCAAGCGAAGAAAGACAGTATTGGCATTTGTAAGGACAGCCCCGGCTGGTCTCAAAATAAAGAATCCGGTTTTTCATGTCAGGCAGATCCCGTTCGAGCAGGTACGGCGATTCCAGGGTCTCGAGATATTCAAGATCGACCGCCACAGTCTGACGGTAATCTTTGGACATCTGACTGGAAACCCCCTGAATGATTGGAACGGTGTTGTCTTTCAATCCGCTTAGCAATTGATTCAATGCCAGCTCGCCTTCACCGGAGATCAGATAATCGATTGGGAAATTATCGATGAAATAGTCAACATCATAACTAACTTCAGGCCCCCCGACAATGATCTTGATTTCCGGTCTTTTCTGTTTGATTGCTTCAATGATTGCCATCGTTTTTTCAACATTCCAGATGTAGACTGAAAAGGCGATGTTGTCACACCCGGTTTCAAGAAGTTCATCAATTATTTTGTTTTCTTGGTCTTTGATGGTGAATTCGATAAAATCGACATCATGATCATCTTTGCAGGCCACATAGAGCAAGCGCAAAGAAAGAGCTTTATGGATATATTTCGAATTCAAAGTTGTAATAATAGTTTTCATAATTTTTCCTTTAAAAAAAGCCTGATTATTTCAGGCTTATCTAGCTACGACATCCGGAAGGATTCCGTTTCTTAAACAGTATTCTTCAAATGTGATATTCACATCAGTTACTTTTTGAGCCACTTCAACTCCCACGTATCGAAAATGCCATGGTTCATGAGCGATTCCGGTAAGTTCACTGGTCTCTTCACTGTAACGGTTGATATAACCGTATTGGGCTGAATGTTCCAGACACCATTTGAATTCCGGCGTATCACCGAAGGTGATTCTGGTTCCGTCAACCACCGATTGGCTGGTCAGATCGACACCCAGTCCGGTTTGATGTTCACTGGCTCCTGGCAAGGCAACGTATTCCGATGCATAAATCCCACCATAACGGTTTTCAAAATCTTGGTAAGTCTGCGATTGGACCGCATATGAACGGTACCCGCTATTGAAGACCAGATTCATCCCCTCAGCTTTGGCATCCTGATACATTTCCATCAGGGCATCAGCCGCTTCCTGGCGCAGCATGGTGTTTTCACAATCCGGTGCGATTGGGATCGGTGATACCACCAAGTCAGCTGGCTCGTACGAACTTTCCAGATAGAAGCCGGTTTTTACCAAAGTCAGGATATTTTCCGGATTGGTAATCGTATATCCGCGGCCATTATAGTCATTGGTTGAAAGCAGGAACGGATAATTGACAATCCCTACTGTATAGGTAGTGTCATTGTAAGTGCTGTTTGCCTGGATGTATTGCTCCATGTTCTTGATGACATAACCATTTTCCAAGCGATACGGTGCTGTTGATGCCGCTGAAAGACTGTTGTCAATCAAATAGGCAAAATCACTGATACTGGCCCCATCTTCGATCATTGACCAGATATCGTCTTCAAGATAACCAAGGGCAGCCAATTTGCTGGCGATGTCGCCGTTCAATTCGTCGACATATTCGACAACCTCTTCAACCGCCATCGCGTCATTGATGGCATAAAATTTTTCATAATCGATATAATTCAAAGGCGTCGCCTCCAAAGTATACCAGGTATCAAAATTTTCCAGGCGGTCAACGCTCAGGATTGCACTTTCTTCCTCACTGGTCATTCCGACAATCTGACTGGCCTGACCAAAGGTGTATCCTTTGACCAAAGCTCTGATCCGATTGAAGTTCAAAAACACAGTAGCCCCGATGATAACCACTACCAAGGCGATTATTCCGGCGATTTTCAATTTATTGTTGCTTCGTCTGCTTCCATAGTACGAATAATTTCTTCTAGGCACTATTTATTCTCCTTAAATTTCAAGTATTCCTCACGTCCCGATTCATACTGATCGTTGCCGTGGACATCATTAATTACTACCAGCGGCATATCTTCGACTTCAAGTCGGCGGATTGCTTCTGGTCCCAGATCCTCGAATGCGATGATCTCGGCTTTTTTGACACAGTTTCCAATCAAGGCCCCGGTTCCTCCGATAGCCCCGAAATAAACACCTTTATATTTCTTGATGGCGTCTTTTACCGGTTTGGAACGATTCCCTTTACCGATCATCGTCTTCAAACCAAGTTCAATCAATTTTGGCGAAAAGCTGTCCATCCGATATGATGTGGTCGGACCACCGCTGCCAAATACTTCTCCTGGCTTGGTTGGGGTCGGACCTACATAAAAAATAGTTGCGTCTCTGATTTCAAAAGGCAAACCCTGATGTTCTTCAATCAGTTTGACCAACCTGGCATGGGCCGCATCACGACCGGTATAAATTGTTCCTGAAAGCAGGACTTGGTCACCGGATTTCAACCCAACCAGTTTTTCGGTTGTAAGTGGTGTATGTAATTTTATCATAATTCCGCCTCCATATGACGAGACACATGGCAACAGATAGCTACAGCTACTGGAAGCCCTGCTATATGGGTCGGCATCGATTCGATATTCAAGCCGATCGCAGTGGTTTTTCCTCCCAGTCCCGCCGGTCCGATTCCAGTATTGTTTACAATTTCAAGCAATTCATCTTCAAGATTGGCATATCGCGGATCCTGATGTTTCGAACCGATTTCTCTTAACATCGCTTTTTTGGCCAGATAAGCCACCTTGTCAAAAGAACCACCGATTCCAACGCCAACGACAATGGGCGGACAAGGATTTGAAGAGGCAGTCACTACGACTTCTTCCACAAATTCTTTGACACCAACCACACCTTCGCTAGGTTTGAGCATTTTGATCTTTGACATATTCTCCGATCCAAATCCTTTAGGCGCGAACAGGATTTTGAATCCGTCACCGGCAACGATATCGATATAAGTCAAGGCTGGAGTGTTGTTTTTGGTGTTGACACGTTCAAACAACGGATCATCCACGACCGATTTGCGCAAATAACCTTCTTCATAACCTTTGGCAACCCCTTCATTGATTGCCGCGTTCAAGTCACCACCGACAATATGGACTTCCTGTCCCAGGGTGATGTACACATTAGCCATCCCGGTATCCTGACAGATCGGTTTGCAAGTCAGCTTGGCGATTCGATTGTTTTCTCTGATGGTTTCCAGAGTTTGTTTTCCCAATGGGAAGTCTTCTGATTCAATAGCCTCATCAATGGCTTTGGAAACATCGCTTGGAAGTTCCACTGCCGCTTTTTTGGCCAGTTCACAGATGGTGTTTACTATATCTTTATATTGTATTTCTCTCATTTAGTGATACTCCCTAATACATTTGGATAAAAAAGTGAATAATATCTTAGTGACATCAATTCAATGGTTGTCAAAAGCGCATGTTTACCTACTCGGGCTTTCGCCTTGTCTCCAATGATGATTCGATGGACAATATTCAAATCCATCCGATCTTCACAGTCCGGATTGCAAGTGATCAAAACCACCTTGCAATGCGATTTTTTCAGATAAGCCATAGTCTTGTTGGCACTGTTTAGATAAAGTCCATTGACACTGATTATAATTGCCAATGAATCGGAATCAAGATTCTGCGCGCAGTTGAGCTGACGTTCATCATCAAGGTAAGCCATGGTGAACTTTTCAAGCATCAACAAATCGGTTTGGAAATGCAAAGCAATCGATTGGGAAAACTGGGTTCCAAAAAAGGCAACGCTTTCAGTTTCATGGATCAAATTCAACACTTTGTCGATCTCATTCCATTTTAAATAATTTGGTAACTCTTCAATGACATCAGTTACCTTATTGCAAAAGTAGCTGGTTGCTTCCTGCGGTTTTTGAGTCATCATATTAATATCTACATCAATCAAATTGGTGAATTTTTTCATGTCGGAAGAAAACTCGGCACATTCCTGTTTGAGGTGAGCGTAATTTTCGTAACCTAAAGCTCGGCAAAAACGCGAAATTGTTGCGGGTGAAACATAACAATTTTTCGCCAGTTCGCTGATTCCCATCGTCGCAATTTGCGAAAAATGGTGGGCCAAATACCAACCGATATTATAATTAGTATCATTATCGTCTGCGGTATCCAGAAAAATAATCAATCGATAAAATAATTTCTTCATAGTACGCCTCCTTGTGTCATTATACATTATTTTGAATTTTTTTTGAATTAATTTTTTATTAATATAAAATTAAATTATAACCCTCATTGTGAGCAAAAAACCAAACCGCACCCAGTAACCTAAGGGTACAATATAGGTTGAGTTTAACTTAGTTATTAGCGTAATTTTTTTCGTAAAGTGATAATTTTTTATCGATATTATCGTAATAATTTATTCAAAATGACTCAATTAATAAATCTTGGGCATATTTACCTAAATCACGAAAAAGTTCATATTGAGTTCACAAACTTTATATATATTACTATTGTAGTAAGTTTCCTTGCTTGCTACATATGTAAATTTTCCCTTTTTTATAATAATTACTGTTTAGGTCGCCCTTAACCTAAACACAAAGTAGAGATGTCCCCTCGTCTCTACTTTTTTTACGCCGTTTTTTCCCGGCGATCATTGGGCTTATTATTTGCGCAAAAAATCAAAAGAGATGACCAAGTCATCTCTTTTTACATATCTGTTACTTTGATATTTCAGTGCCAATTCCTTGAGGAGTGAAAATCTCCACAATCATCGAATGCGGTTCCCTTCCATCAAGGATATGGATCTTTTCAATTTTATCCAAAGCGGCAATACAGTTTCTGATTTTAACCGCCATTCCGCCTTCAATGATCCCCTGTTCAATCAAGTTGTTGGCCATCGTTTCATTGATTCGATGAATCAATGAATCCGGCTTGCTGACATCAGAGAGTACCCCTTTTTGATCAGTCAGGAAGACCAGTTTCGAGGCATTCAAGCTGCGAGCGATCTCAGTCGCCACATCATCAGCATTGACATTGTAGCCTTGACCGTAATCATCAACTCCAATAGTTGAAATCACCGGGGTGTATCCCAGCTCCAGCAAAGAACTTACGAGAGTGGAATCAACTTCAACAATCTTACCGACATAGCCATAGCCCTCTTGAGGAGTGACCTTGACCATCTGACCATCTTTTCCTGAAAGTCCGACCGCTTTGACCTGGTGTTCACCAAGATATCCAACCAAGTCTTTGTTGACTTTTCCAGAAAGAACCATCTGGACAACTTCAAGAGTCTTTTCATCAGTAACCCGCAAACCATCTTTGAAATGTGATTGGATATTGGTCTTTTCGAGCCAACGGTTGATTTCTTTGCCACCGCCATGGACGATAACCACTTTAATTCCGACACTTTTCAAGACTGCGATATCCTGCAAGACACTTTTTTTGATTTCTTCGTTTTCCATTGCTGATCCGCCGTATTTCACGACCACCACATGTCCGGAAAACTTTTGCATATATGTAAGTGCATCAACTAGCACTTGAGCTGTTTGATTTATATTTTCCATTACCTGCTCCTATGAACGGTAGTCCGCATTGATTTTTACATAGTCGTAACTCAAGTCACAACCCCATGCACGGGCTTGTTCGCTACCCTCATGCATATCGACTACCACATTAACTTTTTCATTGTCAATCAATTCAGTTGCTTTTTCTTCCGAATAGTCTGTCGCCATCCCTTTGGCAACCAATTTGATCTTATGACCTGCAGCTTCCAGGAAGATATCAACCAGGTTAGGATTGAAATCAACCCCGGCATAACCCATTGCACAGAATAGTCTTCCCCAGTTGGCATCATTACCGAACATTGCTGTTTTAACTAAAGGCGATGTACAGATTGATTTAGCCACGATTTTGGCATTCGCTTTTGATGAACAGTTGAGAACATCAACTTCAATCAGTTTTGTCGCTCCTTCTCCGTCACCAGCAATTGATTTAGCCAAGTAAGTACAGATGTAAGTAAGGGCATCCTTGAAGATCTCGTAGTCATGATCTTCTTTGACGATTTCCGGATTGTGAGCCATTGAATTGGCCATGCAAAGCACGGTATCATTGGTCGAAGTGTCACGGTCAACCGAGATCATGTTGAAAGTCTCATTTACGACATCTTTAAGCATCTTATCCAATACCGGTTTGGCGATATTGCAGTCAGTCGTAATGAATCCCAACATTGTCGCCATGTTAGGATGAATCATTCCCGAACCTTTGGCTGAACATCCCAAAGTCACAGTTTTACCTGACAGGGAAACTTCAATCGCCAGATGTTTTGGTTTGGTGTCGGTTGTCATGATCGCTGTTGCAAAATCAGTTCCGGCTTCCTGAGAATCACTAAGTTTTTCAATTGCTCCAGGAACCCCGGCTTCAATGACATCCATCGGCAATTGTTTTCCGATGACTCCAGTCGAACAAATCAAAACTTCGTGTTCATCTAGTCCCATTTGCGCGGCAACCAGACGGGCGAATCTTTGATTGTTGAGTTCGCCATGAACACCGGTACAGGCATTGGCAACTCCAGAGTTGACTGCGATTACTTTGGCAGTTGAATAGTTGTCGACAATGTGTTTGTCCCAGACAACCGGAGCTGCCTTGACAACATTGGTAGTGAAAGTTCCGACTGCTTTGGCTGGAACTTCAGATACAATCATCGCCAAATCTTTTTTTGCTTTTTTAATACCGATATGACACCCCACACCTAAAAAACCGATTGGTGAAGTAACTGTCCCGTTTTCAATAATTTTCATTTCATTCTCCTTTTATGGGTGATTACAGGCAATTTGGCGCCAAATTAATCCCCATTGATTCTTCCAAATCAAACATTATGTTCATATTTTGAATAGCTTGTCCAGCGGCCCCTTTGACCAAGTTGTCCATCGCTCCTACTACTACTATTCTATTACATCTATCATCAATTTTAAAGTTAATATCGAGATAATTGCTGCCACGAACGTTTCTTACTTCCGGATACACTCCTGGTTTAAGAACTCTGATGAATTTTTCGCTGTCATACATTGCATAAGCAGCAGCCACATCTTCATTGGTAACCCCTGGTTTCAACGTTGCATAAGAAGTAGTCAAAATCCCACGATTCATCGGAATCAGATGAGGAGTGAAAGTCACATTGAACTTGGCATCAGAAGCACCGTTCAAGATCATTTCAATTTCAGGAGTGTGACGGTGAGTCGCAATCCCATAAGCTTTGACACTTTCATTGACCTCGCAGAAAAGGTTGGCAACTTTGGCAGAACGCCCAGCCCCTGATGTTCCCGAAAGAGCATCAATAATGATCGAATCGTTTTCCAGCAATCCAGCTTTAACCAACGGATAAAGTGATAATGAAGAACAAGTCGGATAGCAACCCGGATTAGCCAGCAGTCGTGCAGACTTGATCTTTTCACGGTTGATTTCACATAAGCCAAATACCGCTTCATCCATCATATGCCAGCTTGGATGCTCAGTTTTATACCATTCATTGTATTCATTTTGATCATCAAGACGATAATCAGCCGACAGGTCAATGACTTTGACACTGTCAAGCATTTCCTTGGTAATCATGTTTGAAGCCACACCATGAGGTGTCGCAAAGAAAACCACATCAACTTTTCCAAGGTAACTTTCAAGATCATCAGAGATCAGCTTGTCATCAACGATATCGAAATAACATCCATAAATTTCACTATATTCACTAGGAGCATATGACCTAGAAGAAAGCCATTCGATTTTCACCTCCGCGTGATTCAACAGCAAACGTACCAGTTCATTTCCTCCATAACCTGTAGCACCTACAATTCCAACTTTGATCATTTCATTTTCTCCTTTCGAAATAAAAAAAACGCCTCTTAAAAAAGAGACGTTATCTACGCGTTACCACTCTAATTGCCACCAGTTGACCTGATGACCACTCTCACTGATAAGGGCAGTTACCCGAAAGCCATACTAATTTCCGGCCTTCCTCTCAAAAATGCGCTTCAGACTAATTCCATCTCCGGCCTTCCACCAACGCCAGCTCGCTAAACACTTCCATAGTCCTACTCTTTTTCTCATCGAGTTATATAAATAGTTATTCTCATTATAGACAATAATCATGTAAAGTCAATATCTTTTTAGTAAAAACCCAAAATCAAATAAATTATTTAGTTTTTCCAAGAGTTGCAACCAATACCGCTTTGATTGTGTGCATTCTGTTTTCAGCTTCCTGGAAAACCACTGAATTTTTTGATCTGAATACTTCGTCTTCAACTTCACGGATATCGATTCCCTGTTCGATCTTATCTTTCGCCAGTTTGGTTTCAAAATCATGGAATGAAGGCAAGCAATGCATGAAAAGACAGTCATCATTTTCAGTTTTAGCCATCATCGCTTCAGTAACCTTGTATGGTTTTAGCATTTCAGTACGGGTTACATAAAGTTCTTCCGGTTCTCCCATTGATACCCAGATATCAGTATAGATGACATCGGCTCCCTTGATATCATCAAGAGATGAAGTAACCGTGATCGAACCGCCTGAAGCTTCAGCCTCTTGTTGACAGTATGCCAAAACTTCCGGATCCACTTCCAGTTCATCAGGCCCCAGGCAAACAAAATCCATCCCCATTTTGCAGGCTCCATACATCAGACCATAACATACATTATTACGGATATCTCCGGCAAAGACAAATTTCACTTCATTAAGTGGTTTGTCGATGCATTCTTCGATTGTCAAGAAATCAGCCAGAGTCTGAGTCGGATGATCGACATCAGTCAAACCGTTGTAAACCGGTACATTGGAAAATTCTGCCAACTGTTCAACGATGCTTTGTTCGAAGCCACGATATTCGATTCCATCATAAATGCCACCCAATACTTTGGCACTGTCTTCGATTGATTCTTTGACATTGAATTGCGAGTTGTTCAGGAAAGTAACGTTCCCACCTTCATCGTTGATGGCAACTTCGAATGAACAACGAGTACGAGTTGATGTTTTATCAAAAATCAAAACGATGTTTTTACCTGCCAGGGTATCACCGATCACCCCGCTGTATTTTTTTGCTTTCAATTCTTTAGAAAGATCCAGCAAATATCTGATCTCTTCTTTTGAATAATCTTTTAAAGTTAAAAAACTTCTACCTTTTAAATCCACAGTAATTCCTCCTCGGTTATTGTTTAATTTCATTTGTTTTCTTTTATCAAATATCACGCCGCAAGGAGCGATATCTTCTCTAATTATTATTGTAACATTTCCTTATACAGATTCAACACATTGCCATGAGTAATTTTCTCAACTTCCTCCTTGGAAAACACTTTTTCCATGGCTGCAACCAGATCCTTCATCGCCCGGCCGTCGAAGACCTCCAATTTACCGTTGATTCCGTCAAAATCGCTTCCAAGACCGATATTGTCAATAGCTCCAATTTCCTTGAAATGGCTAAGGTGACGAATCATATCAGCGATCCGGGACTCATTCGAACGGTCATCAGTCAGAAAATCACCCAAAAAGTTCAAGCCGATCACACAATCGCGGGCCATCATTTCCTCAATCAGGTAGTCCGGCAAATTTCTGGCCACATTGCAACATGCCCGGGCATTCGAATGAGATGCCACGAATGGTTTGGTTGTAACCGCCAGAACATCTTTGATCAGTTTATCGGAAGCATGGGAAACGTCAACGATAATTCCCAACTCTTCCATTTTCTTGACATACCTGACCCCATAATCAGTCAGTCCACTTTCATCATCAATCCGCATGATATCCTCATAAGACTTGGCATTATAACCATCAATATTAGGATAGCCCACCCGGTTTGGATAATTCCATGTCAAGGTAATCATCCGGACTCCCAGATCGTAAAATCTTTCCAATTCTTCATACGGAACCAGTTCACTGTCCTCAATCGTCAACAGCGCATTGAGCATTCCAGCATCAATATCTTCATATTTATATACTTGCTTGATAACATCCTTATTTGCTTCAAGCTCGTTTTTAAAAAAATCAATGATCTTCAAGGTCAGATCAGTAAGATCATCATGCTTGGTCATATTTAAAAAGACCGCAAAATTCTGTAACAGATAATCCCCCATTTTCATCTTTTCCAGATCAAGATGGCATTCATTCTTCGCTAACTTGGTATCTCCCTCATCATCAAAATATAATCTTGTCACCGTATCACAGTGCATATCAACTATTTTCATCATATCCCCCTTATTCTCCTTGGAATTTCCCTTAATACAAAAAACGCCTCTTGAAAAGAGACGTTATCAACGCGTTACCACTCTAATTGTCATTAGTCGACCTAATGACCTCTTTCACTGATAAGGGCAGTTACCCGAAAGTTATACTTGATTTCCAACTTTCCTCTCCAAAATGCGCTTCAGATTACTGCCGCCACTGACCTTGCACCATCGTCAGTTCGCTCGAGACTTTCATAATCCTACTCTTTTTTTCACTGAGTTAAATTCATTATAGACAATATCACCACGATGTCAATATCCCTAACCTAAAAATCTCACAATAATCAGGTTTTTTGACCCAAAAAGTACGGTTTGGATTACATCTTATAAGTAGATTGGATGGCAATACTTCCAATTCCGGCATGACTTGAAAGAACTGCCGGAAATTCCAGAATCTCGATGTCGATATTATTAAGGTGCAATTTGAGATATTCAGCCACTTTGATTGCAACATCATAATTATCGGCATGAGAAACATAAAGTTTGTGGGTTTGGGCATCAATTCCTATTTTTTGGAAATGTTCCCGGACATGACGAAGCAACTTGGTTTCCGTTCTGGCCATATCAAAACGATCAATCTGGTTGCCTTGTTCATCGAGGGCCAGTAAAACCTTTATTTTAAGCATCCCTGCCAGACCGGCAGCAACCGGAGACAACCGACCACCTCTAGCCAGCTGTTTGAGCGTCTCAGGATAAAGGAATGAGAAAGTGTTGGCCATCTTCACTTTTACGCCAGCGACAATCTCCGCCCCGCTTTTGCCATCATCCGCCATTTTCTTGGCATAAATCGCCATATCAAGAATCGGAGCCCCAATGGTTCTGGTATCCACTACAGTTACATTTTCCATCTCACACTGGTCCTTGGCAATCATCACGCCTGAATAAGTACCGGAAAGATTGCTTGAACAACAGAGGATGACAATATCATCATAATTTTGTTCTTTCCACTCGTACATCTTGCGCATCAAATAACCAGTGTTAGGCTGGCTGGTTGAAGGAAGCGCCCCTTCTTTCAACTTCTGATACAGTTCATGAGTAGAGATGTCGATCTGGTCCTTGTATTCCACATTATCAATGATAACCGAAAGCGAAAGCAGCTCGATGCCCTCTTTTTTACTTCTTTCAAGGTTCATCGCGCTGGTTGTATCACATACTATTAATGTCTTGTTCAAATTAATGCATCTCCATTTCAACTGCAAAATCCTGATAATCCTCAGTTAGATGTTTGGTATCTTTCAACCATATTATTGCCGCATCGAATTCTTCCTTGGTGAAACCATCAAGAACTCCGTTGGCAATCAGTTTGCATACGTCATAGTTGCTTTGCCAAAGAGCATCTAAAACATTTTCATCAGCTTTCAAGTCAGCCTGTTCCGAATCGAAATACACTTCCAATTCTCTGCCTGATTCCAATGCTTCCTCATAACTCATAATAAGTCCTCCTTGTAATTTAATTGAAAACATTATATCATTAAAGTACCAAAAAAGAAACTAAGGAGAATGATTACATGAAATCAGTATCAGCATTCGATGCCCCGTTTATTAATAAGATTTTCAATGAAAAGAACATCCCTGCAAAGGTGAAACTTCATGACACATGCGGTTCCCAATCAATGGAGTTGGTATATGATGAAGATGATGAAACAATTGATATTGATGAATTGATTGCCATCATGAATGATTATTTCAAACCAAAATTCATCAAAATTGAAAAAGGTCCGATAAATCCAAGAATTCTTCAAATCAAGTAACTTTCAGGCAAAATCATTAATTGATCACCGCTCAAAATAATTGAAATTTTTTAATTTTTTTTGCTAAAAAGTATTGCATTACATGCGATTAGATGTTATTATCATTGAGCACTAAGCAATACAGCAATTGCTTGAATAGCTCAGTTGGTAGAGCACTCGGCTGTTAACCGAGCGGTCGTAGGTTCGAGTCCTACTTCAAGCGCCATGTGGCCCGTTGGAGAAACGGTTAACTCACATGCCTTTCACGCATGCATTCACGGGTTCGAATCCCGTACGGGTCACCAATTTAATCGGGGGTTTAGCTCAGTTGGGAGAGCATCTGCCTTACAAGCAGAGGGTCAGCGGTTCGAGCCCGTTAACCCCCACCATTCTAAATAATTATAAGCCGGCTTAGCTCAATTGGTAGAGCAACTGACTTGTAATCAGTAGGTTGAGGGTTCAAGTCCTTTAGCCGGCACCATTTAGACCCGCTAGCTCAGTCGGTAGAGCATCTGACTTTTAATCAGAGGGTCAGGCGTTCGAGTCGCCTGCGGGTCACCATTTAAATAAATTGCGGGTGTGGCGGAACTGGCAGACGCACTAGACTTAGGATCTAGCGCCTTCGGCGTGCAGGTTCGATTCCTGTCACCCGCACCAATCTTAAAATAACGGCCATATATGGTCGTTTTTTAGTTACCAAAAACACCCTTGCCACAAACTTGCCACAAGAATGCATTTTTCAAATTGTTCATTCAAGTCCGGTCTGCCACACCATTCGAATATAAATGGCTAGAAATAGCCATTTTTTTATACTCTTTTTTACCGTGGCAACATTTTGGCAACATTTTGGCAACATTTTGGCAACATTTTTCAAACAGATAAGAAAATTGGAAATTTAAAGAGTAATCACTTCAATCCTTTAGTATGTATACATTAGAAGATGATAAGCATGATGACAATCGGTAAAGAATAGTATCTACTAACAACTCCAAGTTCAGTTTTTGTAATAATTCAAGACAATACAACAAAACCAGCTCGCTTCTGTTATGATGTTTGACAATCCTTGTATTTTCTATTTTAAGGCATCATCGAATTAATCGACATATTTATTAATTTAATTAGTCAAAATGAACGATCGAATAAGCACTAAATGCGAGAAGAATTAATCAGGATATTTGCTTAATATTACATGAACAACGAAATCACACCTCACATCAACAAGAATAGAACCATATGAAACATATATATAAATTCCGATGATTATTGACGCACTTATGATACACCTGTATAATTAACTTTATATGAGAGGAGAATTTTATGAAGAAATTGTTAAGTGTTTTATCGTTATCACTACTATTGGCCGGTTGCGCTTCGAGCGGAGGCAAAACAGCAATTGAGGTTGCCAAAGGGGATGAATTTTTAGTCGAAGAGTTACTTTCGTACAAAATTATTGGACTGGAGATCACTGATGTGATCGAACCATCTTCTACCGTAGGTTATTATAGCTACTATGAGCCTGAGTCTAATGATAATGTTTTCCTTGATTTATCGATGGAAGTAACTAACGAAAGTTCAAGCGCTATCGAGTTACCTGATTTCATGGAGGGAATATTTATTGTTAATGATATGGAGTACGATGCAAAGATAATAACAGAAGAAGATGATGGGACAGGATTATGGGCATATGAGGATATAGCCCCATTAGACAACGCAAAAGCTCATTTGTATTTTGAAATTGCTGAAGACAAAATACCTGAAGAAGTATCTTTGAAACTTACTATTAACAGCGACGAAAGTTTACTTAGTTTAAATGTAACCGAATTAGCGCCTACCAAATTGACTTTAAGTTACGGTGATATTATTGAGAAAGAAGATTATTGCTCACTAAATATAGTGGAAATACTCAAAACAAAAGAAATACGTCCAAGTTCACCTACAGATTCATGGTATAGTTATTATGAAGTTGATGATGCTGATAATTCGTATTTGGCCTTGAAAATGAAATTAACTAATCTGTATACTAGTAGCCTAGACCCAGATGATGTGATAGGATGCAAAGCAATCGTTGACGATAAATATGAATACAAAGGATTTATTGTTTGTGAGGAAGATAATGGAGCCGATATTAGTGGATATGCCCAAATCGATCCATTAGATGAAGAGATTGTCTATTGTTTAATTGAAATATCAGACAGCCTACTGGACCGAGATATACAAATCAAACTAAATGTTTTTGGTCAAAATTATTATATTCAAACACAGTAATTTATGCCAATTCCACGTAGCGAATAATAAGAATCGATATGACAACATACATGCAAAGAGGATAGACCACAACGGCCTATCCTTTTTAACATATCATAATATTAGTGAACCAAGTAGACTAACGCTTTTCCTAAAGCAACTTCGCTCCCTCATAAAGATCAAGCCATTCATCATAATACGGATTATTCCATTCTTCTCCATTAAATGCTTCATACGAGACAACAATGGCTTTAAATGACTTTATTCCGCAACTTTCATCGATTTCAAATCCTGAGTTTTCCCCATAGGTATCACCTGGAACTAAGTTTATATCAGAATAATTAACCTTTCTAACGTATGCACCATCAGAAAAATCTATCGAGCCAACAATTTTCACAGGAAGATTATTTTCATCCCACGCGACAAATGCTACTATAGCATTTTTTATGTCAAGTGACGAATTATTTTTTATTACAGCTTGCAACATATCAGGATACAGCGCTTTATATCTATCATCTTGAACGTGGTAAGTTGTTGAAATAATTTTAACCTCTTGTGAATCAATTATTGAAATAAGATTTTGCTCAGATAATTCCACATCCACCGTTGGAGATTGATTTTCAACTACTTTATCATCTACCAATTCATCCTCAATTATTACCTCAACAGAAAGATCTTCCGCATATTTCGCTCCCTCATAAAGATCAAGCCATTCATCATAATACGGATTATTCCATTCTTCTCCATTAAATGCTTCATACGAGACAACAATGGCTTTAAATGACTTTATTCCGCAACTTTCATCGATTTCAAATCCTGAGTTTTCCCCATAGGTATCACCTGGAACTAAGTTTATATCAGAATAATTAACCTTTCTAACGTATGCACCATCAGAAAAATCTATCGAGCCAACAATTTTCACGGGAAGATTATTTTCATCCCACGCGACAAATGCTACTATAGCATTTTTTATGTCAAGTGACGAATTATTTTTTATTACAGCTTGCAACATATCAGGATACAGCGCTTTATATCTATCATCTTGAACGTGGTAAGTTGTTGAATCGACAGTCAATGGAAGTTTTGAAAGTAGCGATTCAAATTCACCAGTTGCCATTGTAGTGCTTTTGACCGGAGGATCCTCCTCAACCTCTTCAACTCGATAAATACTTACTCCTTCAACATCTATTTCCTCTTCACTATCCGAATTACCGGTGCCTTGATCACTTTCCGATTCCGATGAGCATCCAACAATACAAAAAGCTAAAACAAAGATCAATACCGTTCTAAAAACTAAAGATTTCATAGTAATTTTCCAATTCCTTTCTCACTAATTTCATTTAATCCCATCAAAATTTACTATAGAAATTCGATGCCAAACAACACTTGAAATTCATCAAAATTATACGGATACGAGTTGCTCCCTGAAAATCGAAAATGCTTATGCCCAATTTGGTATTCAAACTCCAGTTCCCATTGCGTACCATCGAGCACCCTATATCCGAAACGTTCGGTCGAATACCCTCTTCTCCATTCGCCAATGTGCAGATCTCTTAACCCCTCAGTAAACGATTGTTTATCAAAAATCCGATCATTCTCAGTGGATAATTCTGGATCTTTCAAGCTATGCCGTTTTTCAATGTGAACCTCCGTCTCACCGAAATCAATGACGTATGTCTCGTAGCCGTTAAAGTATCCGCCAATAGAAAAGGTTATCTTCGCAATTTCTGAAATATTACCATCGAAATCAATGACTTTCAGTTCAGCCTTAGAGGGAGTATAAACACCACCAGCTTCACGATACGCTCGCTTCGCCATCTCAAGGTATTCGCGCATGAGCTTTATCTGTAGCGAAGCCCTTGGTTGCATATAAACCCTAATCAGATCCGGATTCTCGATACTGTTTTTTAGACGGCCTATTCTCTGTTTCAATCCGCGAATAGCAGTCATCAACTCCTTTTCATTGTTACCTTTCAAATTATTATCATAATACATTTGTGGATGAATCATCATTACGATATTACTCCTTCTCAACAAATTCACTAACATTTTCTTTCAATATTACTCAGGTAAAACAACACTGGTATATATCGTCAAGCATCATACTTTCGAATGATATCCTTGAGTTTTAACGCCATGTCGCAGTACCAATCAAAGTAATCATTCCACTTAGAATTTCCACTCTTGATATCACCTTTAATCGCTGCAAAAATACGACAATCTTTTGAAGCCTCGATCCATTGAAGTTCCAATCCGAGTTCCGCTTCAATAGACGCTTTGGAATTTTTGAATTTTTCGTACAATTCCTTATCATCATTTATGTATATCTCAGCACCCAGTCGCTTCTTTTGTGTACTTGCCGAAATTGCAATTCTGTAAGAAGAACTCCCAACACTCAAATCATACCAATTTTGCGGTTGAGGCTTACGTTTTGAAAACACGCGTTTAAACTCAGGCTTGTTGAAAGCATACTCATTAAAAGCATCCCAATACTCCAAATGTAATTTCTTAGTATCAGATAACCCACTGACAGCTTTCATTGTTTTTGCCCAATCATTTGGTCTCTCAACAACGTTAAATCTTGGAGCTGGTAGTGATTCATCTATCTTCCATAACTGAATTTCAAGAAGAAAAAATCCTACATTCTCATCCGTATGTTGATTAAGCCATTCAATTGCTTGCTTATGCTCATCTCTTGCTCTTTTTACTATCCAAACAACAACTTCAGCACCTTTACCAGAAGCATAAGTGATAAGCTTACCCAAATGGTCGTGATCAGTGTCTTCGAGCTGATTCTCGATTATGATATTCCTTCCTGTCCCCTCTTCAGTAGCATACAAGTCAACATTAAAGTTTCCAACGGATGACTCGGTCTCCTCAAGAACAATCTCAATTCCAATCGAATCACTCAATATTTCAAGATTTTCTTCCCTTGCTAACCACTTTGTAAAATCGAGTGCTTCACGCTTCCAAATTGTACGCAAATCATCTACCTTTTCAATTTTTCCTAACTTTGGCATTATTTATTCCCCTCTTCTGTACTAACTACTATCATTAGATACATTAATAACATATTACTTCATCCTCTACAGCTTCAATTATTTCTTGAGATACATCTGCCATATCCAGCAAGTAAACCGTATTTAGGCGCGGATTGAATATTCCCAACTTTGTAATACCACGAAATGCTTCCTGACCAGAGTGCTGGCCCATTATCCAATACATCAATAATTGTAACGTGTGCTTATTTGTTGGCTTTGACTTAGATACTTTAAAATCCCAAAGGGTATCTGAGGTCAGAAAATCTCCATCACCTGATTCTACAGTAGAAGTGTATCCGCCCAAAACACCTTCATTTGATTTCATTATTTTTGCAAAATCTTCTATATCTGATCCAGGTGGTTCAAAGGTAAATCCATCTTTTGTTATCGGGCCATATTTTTGAAAAAAATCAATACTGCGGATAACAAGAGTATGGATATTTTGCACCGTTGCTTCATCTGGATTTATTGATTTGTAGTCTTTTGCCATCATGGCTCCCAAAGGATTTCTGAGCCATACGTCGAATGCTACAAGTTTACAGGCATTAATGATAGACTCTTCATCAAGACCGTTTATACCATCCACAAGGTTAGCTGCAATATTCACAGATCCTTCAACTCCAAGTTGCTCTGCGATGGCAGCGCCGCGAATTGATATTTTAAATGATTCAAGTATATCAGTTCCCATTGAAAACCTTGTGAGATAATCAACAGCCATACCCACTATAGTACCATGAATATTTTCTTTCGGATTCAATTCACCATTGTCTTTTTCAATTACAACTTTAAACTCAGATGGTTTAACGAACCCTCCCCTAGGTTGCTTGATTTGTTTTATCCTACCAGTTACCGATGCCATAAAAACGTCCCCCTGCATCACGAATTACCTTTTCCATATAAGCTTGATCACCGTACCGATTAAGAGTACTATCCTGAGGAGTAATATTATAAGCATTGGATACACCACCAAGACTATCCGCAATGACATGACCCTCATCTAAATCAGGGCTTTCAGTACCGGGTACCTTCGCTTCATCATCATAGTACCTCCCATCACTGTTCACAGGCTCAGATGAGTCATCCTGCAAGATAATTTCATCTGCGATCACTTTTACCAGTTGACCATATTCATTTGTAAAAGCCCAGTATTCACGTTCTCCAAATCCTACGTCAACAACAGCGTTCGGCTTTCTATCACCTGACAAATCCCCACCATTAACCTCAATCAAAGTGTATCCATCAAAATTTATAGCATCATTAGATGACGATTCATTTTCGATTGAATCTCCAGCTTCATTTGAACCACTGTCTTTAAATGTATGATAAGTGATTATTACGGTAGCATCCTTTGTGAAGATATCCCCATCATCAAATTCCATTTCACCACCAACTGAGATCGATTCTACCTCTCCATCTTTTGTTAGCCAGCCGGTTATTAAATCCTCTATCGTCTCCGTTTCGATATTATAAAACCCATTATCTTCTAATCTCGCAACAACATCCTCATAATCCTCACCCTCATAGCTCTTTGACGCATCGGCAATTCTTAACTCATTTTCTCCCAAAGGTTCCTCGCTTGAACATCCTGATAATAATAACGAGCACACAACAATACCAATACTTCCGTTAATTGATTTGAATTTCATTTTTCTTCCCCCTCCTAGAACAAATTAAAGTTATACTCACTATGTAAATTATATCACAACAAAGTGTTAATATACATTAGTAATGTAACAATGCGGTTGTCTTGATCGAATTATCAACCAATCATAAAATTACTAAAATGCTTGATAAGGCTAATATCAAAATTTTTTCAGGGAGAACAGCTTAGTTTATTCACAAAAATAAAGGACCCCATCTTATCATGGAGTCCCTAATGCATTTCAGCAAATCATCTTTAATTGACCTTTATTAAATACAGGATGAATATAAATTTCATCAGATAAAATAGCTAGCCAGACCATAAACACTTTAACCTTTGATAGACATTATTATGGTAGAGGCGCATCAAGAGACGCAGAAGTGAATATAAGCTCATTTACAGAACAATTTGTCATCAAGTAGCTTTCACCTGCAAATGTTCCATCGGGATTAATTGTGACAGCTATCGAACCGCCATTACCATAGGTGGTAACGCATCCCAACTCAAAACTATATCCTGCGTATGAAGCATCCGCACTACCTGAAATAGTAAAATCAATCCTGTATTTTAAATAACTTTTAAGCCAGTTTGGCGCTAATCCTGTTGATTGTGCAACTTCCGAAAAATCGTTGTTACTAATGTTTGCGGTAAAACTTTCAACATGAACAGGCATATTAAACTCAAAAATTCCGAAAGTGTCAGGATCCAATACATTATTATTAACCACTATCCAATCAAACTCTTCCGGAGGAAAACAAGGAATAGCTGTACCATCTACTACCTCTTGACTCAAAACCTCATAGTACATTGATGTAAATTCACCTAAAGTAAATCCATCATTTTTATCATTTTTTGCAGCTACCGTTGTTATTGATGATAGTATCACAACAAACGCAATAAGCCATACGATGCCTTTTGATTTTTTCATACTTACTCCTTCCTTTTTTCAAAACATCAGTATATACAATTGGCAATATGTAATTCTTTGTTATAATTATATCACTTGACATATGATTATACAATAAAACCAAAAAAGCCCGCCCTTTAATAGACGCGCAGTTTTAGTCTTCAAGACTATAAGCTTTCTACAATATTCAAATACTTATAAATTGTCGGATACGACAATCCGCACAGCCTTGAAAATTCAGCTTTGTTTATCTCACCATTCTTGTATTTAGGATAATGCTTGTAAAAAATAGCAGGAATATCATCGGCAGTAGTTGCTGGCCTACCAATCACCTTTCCCTTAGCCATTGCATTAGCCATACCACTCTTAACTCGTTGGCTTATCATGTTTCGTTCAAGTTCACTAAAGACTCCCATCATTTTAAGCATCCCTTCTGTCATTGGGTCAAGTTCTTTCGTACAGTCGACCACGAAACTTCCCAAGACAAGTTTCAACTTCTTTTCTTTTGCAACCTCAATGATCTCACATAATTGCTTTGTGCTTCGAGTTATCCGACTGACTTCAGTTGACACGATCGTGTCACCTCCCTGGACCACATCCAGTAACTTATTAAACTCAGGACGATTTGAATTGGTACCACTCTGATACTCAAAATAAATAGTGACGTCAGTAGCTCCATGTGATTTCAGTTCCCTTTTCTGGCGATTAATATCTTGTTTTGTCTCGTCAGTTGAACATCTCGCATAACCATATATCATTTCAGGTTCCTCCTTCGTCTTACCGTATAAACATGATACACTATAAACGAAAAGGTGTCCACGGTTTCTTTTATATAATTAACTGCAAATCAACTGGTTTCGCTTCATTTTTAGCGCCGTACAAAGTATAAACAAAAACATATGTTTTCATTTAAATCGATATACACAATAGATAAAGGTAAGCGTCAAATAGATGACACGTTTTAAAATTTAGTGCCTCGGGTTATAATTTCGTTGTAAGTTATAACAGGAGGTACTTTTTATGAATGCTCAAGAGCGTTATGATTATTGGAATGGTCTAGTTAAAAATTGGCGGATTTCCGGGAAATCCATTAGCCGTTGGTGCATGGAAAATGGGATCAACAAGAATTCGTTTTATAAATGGCGTAAGATCATTGATACTGATGAACTCAGCCAACCGGTTAAGTCTGATGGCCGTTTCTTCGCCCCGGTATTGATTGACAATCCCACCAGGAAGATTACAATCACTGTCAACGATGTGGAACTGACATTTGATGAGTCTCTGCTTTGTAAAGTGATTGGGGCTATCAAATGATTATCAACACTGATGATGTCAAACATATTTATCTTGCCACTGGACATGTCGACATGCGCAAGTCAATCGATGGTTTGTCTTTGATAGTGGCCATGGAGTTTGATTTGGATGTGATGAACGGCAGCTTGTTCATTTTTGTCAACCGGGCTCGCAACAGGATGAAGATTCTTTATTACGAAAATGGTGGGTTTTGGCTGTTTCTCAAACGGCTTGAAAGCGGAAAGTTCAAGGTTCGTGAAGATGAGAATTCAAACACCAGAGTCATTGATGAAAGACAGTTTCGCTGGTTGCTCGAGGGCCTTGAAATCGATCAAAAATATGCATTTAAAAACATGGAAAATCGGCTTATTATCTAGTAACTTGGCCGATTTTTTGGTATAATCTAGATATGAAAAATACCGTTAATATCAAGAAAATGTCACGTGAGGAATTAGAAAAATCCTACATGGCTTTACATACAAAAGTAGAACAATTATCTCAAGAGAACAGCTGGTACAAGGAACAGGTCAGACTGCAGCAGAAGAAATTGTTTGGTCAATCGTCTGAAAAAGTTCATGTTGATCAGTTGTCTTTGTTTGATGAGATTGAATTTGAATCAACACCGATCAATGATGAATCAAATATCACCGAAGTAAAATCTCATAAGCGCAAAAAGAAATCAAGAATTATGGATTTGGATTCCTTGAAGAACACTACGATTGATTATGTTTTGAGTGCTGATGAAAAGGTTTGTCCTAAATGCAATCATGAATTGCATGAGATGTCGAAAAAAGTTCGCAAAGAACTTATTTTCGTTCCTGCCAAAGTGGAAGTGATTAATCATGTCGAACACATCTACAGCTGCCGCAATTGCGAGAAGAACGACATCGAAGCAACCATTATCAAAGCTAATGGACCAACGCCATTGATCAGCGGTAGCATTGCTTCAGCTTCACTGGTGGCAAATATCATCAATGACAAGTATGTCAAATCGTTGCCGTTATACCGTCAGGAAGTTTCCTATCAAAGAATGAGGATCAATCTGAATCGTCAGAACATGTCAAACTGGCTGATCAGGGTATCAAATAACTACTTCAAACCATTGATTGACTACATGTATAAACAGCTGATGAAGGCCCAGTATATCAATGCCGATGAGACCAGCGTCCAAGTGCTACATGAACCAGGTAAAGCGGCATCATCGAAATCATACATGTGGGTCTATATGACTGGCAGAAGCGAAGCCAATCAATACGTACTGTTTAACTACGAGCCAAGCCGCGCCCATAAGCACGCCGTTAATTACCTTGAAGATTTCAAAGGAGTTTTGATATCAGACGGTTACCAGGCATATGACAAAGTCGAAGGTGTAACTCAGGCAGGTTGTTGGGCTCATGCTAGAAGGAAATTCAAAGAAGCTTTGGATCTGGTTCCTAAAAATGTCAATCTTGAGTCTACCGAGACATATAAATGTTTCGCAATGATCAACGAGCTGTTCGCCATAGAGAGAAAGCACAAAGATTGCGATTATGACAAACTGACCAAAATTCGGCAGGAAAAGTCATTGAAGAAAGTGAATGAATTCTTCAAAAAAATCCATGAACTTAAAAAGGTTGCTCTACCTAAATCTCATTTAGGCGAAGCAATCAACTATGCTTACAATCAAGAATCAAAGTTGAGAACATATATTAGTGATGGGAGAATAGATATCAGCAACAATGCAGCTGAAAACATCATCAGACCGTTCACTGTCGGCCGCAAGAATTGGCTGTTTATGAATACAGTTAAAGGTGCCAATAGCAGTTCCTACATTTACAGCTTGGTTGAGTCAGCCAAAATGAACAATCTCAAACCATATGATTATTTCCAGTATATCCTAGACCGTTTGCCGGATCTGGATATAACTGATGAAAAATCATTGGAAACAGTAATGCCGTGGGCAAAACTGCCAAAAGAACTGTATATCACTAAAAAATCATAGAAATATGATCTTTTAGTGCATCAACGTAAATATCCAACTGAGCCCATTATACACTGGGGCTCTTTTCATTTGTAGGTGCCTTCTATTTGACGCTTACAGATAAAGAAAAGAAGCGGTTTTTCCGCTCCCTGATTAAATTATTTATTCCAACTCTAACACAAACTGAAAAAACCAATTTCCCGACATGTCAACGGTACCCAAAATTTTTAAGCCAACCATAAAAGATGACGGTATTATAATTAGAAGACATACCGGTAACATAAGAATTTCTACAACTAGTCAATTATTACTTCATCAATATTTCCATATGGTTTTGCCATTTTTTTGTCAAATAGAACAATATTTTTTCCAATTGGACAAACTGTACTTCCGTAAATAATCCCTGAATATCCTAGAGATATAAAGTAATGCGCCATAGTTTGAAAAGGAGCATACTTATTTTTTTTGTTATCAGTTGAATCAAGCGGAATAAAAATTTGATCAGACAGTAATTTAGTATAAGTATATACCCCCCATTTTGTAAATGTGGCTTCGAATTCATCCCTATTTACGTCATTGATTTTTCCTGTAGTCAGTGCCTCATTTTTAATTTTCCTCATTACTTCTTGACCATATTCTTCTAATTGCTGGTTTAATTCACCAAATGAAAGCTCATCTGATATTGTCAAATCCACAAGCTTACAGTCGTCATATGTATTACTGTAATTAAAATGACAAAAACCAAATCTATCACCTTTTGCAACTCGACACTCGCATTGTGCGCAGTCTAGCAGCTCATCTTCATTTCCAAGTGCCATATACAACCATTCGACACCTGGCGGGCTGAAACGATTATCCTCTTTAATATATTCCTCTTTAGGAATAAATCGCTCAAAGTCAGGTGTTTCTCCAGGTTCAAGGATTGTACCACGTCCTATTTTAGTATGGCGAATCTCTGACACTGTTTTCGTCTGAAGTTCAATCCCAAGGTGTTTATTAAACAAATCATCATATACTCGTAAGAAAGTTTGCTCCTTGGCTTTTTCAACTTCATCGTAATTGAAAATTTCTTTTGACAAAGCCTCTCTAAATTCATCCCACGTTTTTCTAATAATTTCCTCACTTTTTTCTAAATCCCCAAAATCAAAGATTTTTTTACTATTTTCCACCCTACCTGGCTCATCCTCACGTTCTCTTGTCATACAACAATTCTTGTATTTTTTTCCACTTCCACAGGGGCAAGGTTTGTTCCGATATTTATTCTTTCCCATACGTTTTTCCTTCTTTCTTTAACCCAGTTAAATATTTCGTAAAATTTAAACTTATTACGGAGTGCTAAAACTTGAATTAATCATTAGATAACAATTATGAAAACACCCTATTCCTCAATCGAAAAATGCTCCAAACTTAATCCTGTACCGATACACTCGACAATTTTGTTCATAATATAGTCCAAATTTTTTCCAGCATAAGGGTTCTTTAACTCTTTTTCAATAATCGAAGCCATTGCCCAGCCATCTTTATTCTTTCCGTCAAAATTATCATAGTGACAAATAAATTGATCTGCAAGCTCCTTCAATCCCTTTCGAATTGTAAATCCTGAAGTCCATTGAAAAAACTCTTCATCCAAGACACTATCTAATTTTTCAGCTAGTTCACCTTCTCCAATTTTTCGTAGCAATATTTGTGCAGTGTAATTTTTTTTATACCATTCGCTTTCAATACACATTGCCCTAAGTTGCACAACAACCATATCAAAATAAGTGATAACATCAATATCCGAATTACCTAAATAGTTAATTTCCTTAAAGCGTTCATACCGTCTTAACAACAAGTCATAGTGAATATTGAAGTTTTCAATATAGTCAATCAACAAAATAACTTCGTTTTTATCCATCCCTTTAAAATCAATTTTCATATTGTCCTCCCCAGACATTGAGCAAATAAACCTCGTATTTGTACCTGTATAAATAAGTATTTCTTGTCATAATATTCTAAATATTTAATTGCCTTAAAAAATCCTTCAATTGATTATCCTCTTCAGACGTTGTCCCAACCAAGTCTTCCAACATGCTATAAATCTCTGCTGTTGTTCTTTCGATCTCTTCGCGTGTCGATTTGATATTTCCAACAATTTCAGTTAATGGAACAACCGGTTCTTCCTCGAAAGTATCAACGTAACGTGGTATGTTCAAGTTGAAGTCGTTTTCTTTGATCTCTTCAAAGCTCGCCACATGCGCAAACTTATCGGCATCCTCACGTTTATTATAAGCATCCAGGATCTTGCCGATATGCTCATCAGTCATCGTGTTCTGATTTTTACCCTTGTCAAACTCCTGTGATGCATCGATGAACAGTACATTCCGGTTCGTACGGTTCTTCTTCAGGATGATTACAGTAGTTGGAATACTCGTATTGAAGAAGATATTTGCTGGCATTCCAATTACGGTATCGATCGCTCCTTCTTCAAGCAGGTGCTTACGTATACGACCTTCTGCATTGCCTCGGAATAATACTCCATGAGGGAGTACGATTGCCATCACTCCACCATTTTGCTTCAAGTGATAGAATCCATGCAACAGGAACGCAAAGTCCGCTTTTGATTTAGGCGCTAATGCTCCATAGCTTGAGAATCGTGGATCCTGCAAAAAACCTTTGTCAGCTGACCATTTCGCCGAGTATGGCGGATTCATCAATACTGCATCAAAGTCTGTTGGTTCTTGAGTAGGCCAGTCTTGATCAAGTGTATCTGCATTATGCAAGAACTGGTTCTCAACAGCGACACCATGAAGGATCATGTTCATCCGAGCCAAGTTGTATGTTGAAGTATTTAGCTCCTGACCATAATATGAAATCGTTCCTGGTTCATTACTGTACTTCTTAGCATTCAGAAGCAGTGATCCTGATCCCATGGCCGCATCGTATACCGTTAATCCTTTTTTGTTTTCACGTCCATTAATCACAATTTGTGTCATCAGTTTCGCTACTGGCTGAGGCGTATAGAACTCGCCAGCCTTCTTCCCTGAATCACTGGCAAATTGACCAATGAGGTATTCATAGGCATCTCCAAGCATATCCCCAGCATGAGCTGCAACATCCAATGCTGACAATTCTTTCATAATTGCAGCAATCGTTGCATTTTGCTTTTGCGGTGTTGGCCCTAATTTCTTTGAATAAAGGTCGATATCTTCGAATAAGTTTTCAAAGGTTTCGTTAGCCTGCTCGATATTCCTAAACCCTTGCGCTAATGACTCCAATTGGAAAAATCCGATATTTGCTTGATTTACTAATGCAGTAAATGTCAGATGTGGATCGATAGAATATGAAATTTCTTCCTGTAGAACCGAAATCAAATCCTCTCGTGTTTCCTCATCTTTGAAAGACTCCTCATATAGCTTCTGTGCTGTTTGAAGGTTGTCAGTTCCTTCTTCCATGATCTCAGCAACGTAAAAAAGCATCTTGTCGGAAAGGTACTTGTAGAAGACCAACCCTAGAAGATACGATTTGTATTCGTTGGCATCCATTTTTGAACGCAAGATATCCGCACTATTCCAAAGTGCTTGGTATAAAGTTTGTGAATTTTGTTTACTTGTATCTGTCATTATTTTCTCCTGATCTTTGTTTTATATGTTACTGCCAGTCAGTTACACGAACATCTTTTCCAGCATTGTTTTCTTTAATGTTTGGTACGTTTCCAACTCATGCTGATGAAGAGCGACTAGGTTATCCAGATTAGTGAAAAATACTCCGATTTTCTGCTGTTCTTCAAAATTAGGGAACATAAAATTCATCTTTGCAAACATCCCATTGGTAATTTGATTTATAGTAGCACCCAAATTTTTATGAATTTCTCGATTGAATTGTTCAGTATCCAACAATGCATTTACAAATCCAGGTTGGTCCGAACGTATACCGGTCATAAACGCACCAATCACTGTATCATCCATTCTTTCCTTAATTTGTGTGTGTTTTCCAATTAGTGCTCGAGATCCATTCCTTACTACAACAATTATGTCCCCCTCCTCGACATTGGAAGAATTAACAACTTGAGGGTCTACGTATACATTATCTGCGTTAACTATTTCTCCTTCTTTTACATTCGAAGACCGTAAAACAAAAGTTCCATTTTCACTAACATCAGCAGGAGAATAAGTTAATCCATTAAAAAATTCTACTTCTTCAGCTAACTTACGCTGTTCCCAAGGGTCAGCAAATCCAGCAAATCTAACCTCCGGAACATCTGATCCATCCTTCGGAAACATTTTTGACAGCATCGTCTGTTTCAAAGTCTTCTTATTATCCAACTCACGCTGATGAAGAGTGATAAGGTTATCTAAGTTCTTGAAAAAATCGCCAATCTTCTCTTGTTCATGTATATTGGGAACAAGAATTTTATAATTTTCTAAATCATTTTTATTGAGATTGCCAATTGCCCCATTCCCACCAGCAACATACATATTGATAAACTTAGAATACCACCTTGAGCTCATTGAGGCATTTAAAAATTCAGGATTATCTGTTGTAGCAGCCAACATAAATCCGCCGTGTACAGTTGATCTATCAGATATTCCGTTAATAATTGCGTGTTTACCAACCAAACGCGAAGATCCATTTGCTGCTGTGATCAAGATATCTCCATCACATAAAAAATCGATATTAACCGCTCCCCCTTGAACGTAAACATCATCTTCCCTCTGGACAAAAATATCCGCATCAATATTAGAAGATCTGAGCACTTTAACTCCATTTTCTTGAACGTCCGACGGTTTATACGTTAACCCCCTACGCACTTGTGCTAGATCACCATACTTACGCTGTTCCCAATCTTCAGCATTTTTGCCTGCGAAATCTTTGAACCTTACTTTTGGTTGTTTTTTTGTTATTTCAATCATTTAATACTCCTATCTTCTTCGTTGCAACGGAACAATTACTTCTTCAATCGCTTGAGTATATGCCGGCTTTATCTCTTTCATGTATTTTAGCTTTGACAACGCAGCATCTCCGGATTGCTCCTTGTAGGCATTGTAATCCCTTGATTGATTAAGTTCCTGTTCACCGAGCTGCTTTGACTCACCCTTACGATAGTTTCTAACTAGGAACATCAGCTCTTCGTATCCCACAAACCACTTCGACGATATCTCTAGTACCTTCTTGCTAATCGTCTCTTCAATCATTTCGTCCAAGATATTTGCAACAGATTGCCCACGGTATCTATCTGGATCCATTTGAACTTGGATCCACAGATTATCGATAATTCCAGCCAATCCCGGATTGGTCTTTCGAAGTTCACCGATATATGTACTGATTGCTTTGACGTCTTTGTCTGACAGCTCTTTTGATTCCCCTTCAACTTCAGGGATGAACGCTTGAATCAGTGATAAGATATACTCGTAGTTGATTTCATCTGTTCTCACACTTTCAAGCTCATACAGAATGTCAATGGGAACTATATCGGGATCATCATCATCACCTTTTCTCCGTTTCAACTCATCCATGATATTTTCATACTTACCGGCGAACTCCTCAATCATTCCGATTGTAAGTCCTGCTTCCCGCAAAACTTTACTACGATCATAATTAGAATATACTTGAATTGAAGCAAATAGCTTGTCGAACTCCTGGTATGCTTTGGCAAAATACTTCAGTTCCTCATCAGTTCCCGATACAACATCCGGAGCATCTTCTGGTGTTGGAGCAATCATCTTGAATTCTTTCACTTTTTGATCAAAGTTTCGCTTCTCCTCTTGCCAGGTAGGTGCTAACACAAAGTTTTCACCACCGTTAGAGTATAGTCTCAGTGCATTATCAACTGCGCTCTTAAATGTTTCATATTTTTGAAATATTACAATTTGTCCATATTTTTTAGACCGGTCGAAGAGCCGGTTTGTTCGACTAAATGCCTGGATCAAATCCTGTGGTTTCATTGGTAGGCGGTCGATAAACAGTGTTGACAAACAAGGGGCATCAAAACCAGTTAGCAGCCTATTGACCACAATAACTAGATCAAGCTGCTCGTCTCGGAATGTATACCGATCTTTCTTTCTTGCCAGTCGCTCATTGATGTCATTATTGTACGAACGGATGTCAGCGATCGTGAAATGAGTTCCAAACATATTGTTGTAGTCTTTGATGGATTCTTTCATCTTGTCCTGATTTGTCGTGCTGTCTTCCTCGTTCTCCGACACAGAATAAGTGATTGCAAACTTAGGGAAGTCAGGCAAGGTCTGTTTGACCTGCTCGCTCACTTTCAGGCTATATTCGCCGCTTTTTACGCGGTTAAGCAAATCATAATACTTCTGGGCCATCGAGATGCTTTTGACAGTTAAAATCGCTGTATATGTCTTCCCAACACCATTTTGGAAACCTAACTTGCGACGAGAGTGGTTAATTATTGAATCCAATACCTCTCGCATATGTTCTTCCTTATCATATACTTCTGAAAGGATCTCTGATTCAGGTAGTTTACTAATGACTGTGTTCTTGTATTCAACCTGGAAGCCTAAGACCGCTTTATCATGAATGGCTTCTTTGACAGTATACTGATGCAAACGTTCACCGTATTGTTCTTCCGTTGTTTGGGCCAAATCACCCACTTGTTCCCGCTTATTTTCCGCAAATATAGGCGTACCAGTAAATCCATACCAGAGTGCGTTGATGAAGAATTTAGAGATTAACCGTTGTCTGCCTGGTGTTACTGCTCGATGGCATTCATCTACTACAAAAGCTACGTTTAATTCTTTTATTTTTTTATTTTCTTTTTTATATTTGCCCTCATCGAATTTTTTCATCATCGTGTTGATCTTCTGAATCGTGGTAACTACCACAGTTTTTTCATCAGAATACAGCTGTTTTACGAGATTGTGAGTGCTCTCGGTCTCATCGATGTCAATTACATCATTTTCGGCGTAAGACAAGAAGCTAGAAGTTGTTTGTTGATCCAGATCGGTCCTGTCGACCACAAAAATAGTCTTCTGGATTGATGGAATTTGAAGTAGGTTCCTTGCAACCTTGTAACTGGTCAACGTTTTCCCAGATCCAGTAGTATGCCAGACATACCCGCTTTTGCGCTGCTTACTCGCTTCCTTAACTTTCTCTATGGCATGGACTTGGTAAGGTCTAAGTAATATCAGAGCCTTTTTGCTGTCATCAATCACTGAATACTGCATGACCATCTGATGAGCGCGAGGGATTGATAAAACCTGAGAAGTGAAGCTGGCCAAATCAACAACTGGGTGATTATCCACGTCCACCCATTTTGTCAGGAACTGATCGTTGATCTTATTATCTTTCGCAGCAGCGATGTACCTTGTCTCGGTCGCGTTTGATACCACGAACATTTGCAGTGTTGAATATATCCCTCTGAACTTACCTTCCTTGTCGTATTTCTTGATTTGATAGAATGCATCCATATAGCCAGTTGAACGATTTTTCAGTTCGATATGGATCATAGGCAACCCGTTGATTAGCAAGGTCACATCAAAGCGCCGGTTCAAATCATCTAGCTTTGTCTTTTCTATCTTAACCTGATTGACTACTTCATAGCTGGATTTTCCACCAGCCACATTATCACGCCATAATACTTCCAGCCTGATGGTTCCTAGAGTTGCATCTTCACGTTGGACTTGAACTTTTGCAATCCCATTCTCACCAGCTATCCATTTGGCCGCCTCGTAGTAATTGACGAAGTTCAACTGGTTCTTGATCTGATTTTTTTCCTGCTCGGTTAACGGGTTACCATCCAGAGTCTTCACATTGTTTTGTTCCAACTTTTCAAAGAAGTTCTCCCACAGGAGTGCTTCAGTATTCAAATCTTCACGGTAAGTCCATTGGCTTTCACCGCGGGTAAGCTGCTGGATCATTTGGTTCTCAATCTCTTGTTCCCCGGTATATTTAACCATTATTATATCCCCCTTAATGATGTGCCCATCCAATACCATCATCTTGTTGATTTGACTCAACTGTTAATAAAACGTATACAACCATTGTATCACTTCCGACTCGAATGTAAAAGAAAAAACAAGTACAAGATTGGACTTAAACCCGGCCATATTGCCCCCTTTATTGGCATGAATCTCGCCAGTTTGCGTTCACTAAATCGACTTTCCCATTATAATCCTGATTGAAGACATTGCCATCCACCAATCTGCCGTCCCTTCCTAAAAACCCCCGTATATAGGCCAAAATAATATTTTTAAAACAATCCAGGTACTATATGACCCCTTTGATGTTTTATGCAAGAAAACCACTATATACTGCATGTTTTAAAGCACAGTGAGAGCTGTTTTAATCTTGGACACTGAAAGCAAATGAAAAGCTCCCGCCATAAGCAGGAGCAATTCTCATTATATTGTCATTCATACCAGTCCGACGAATCAAGGCATTTGAACGATGGCAGAGGCGGGTTGTCCTCAAGATACTGGTCCATAAAAGCTAACGCCTTATCTTTGGTATCAAACTGCATTTTCAAAGATTCCGGCATCCTGTCCCCAGACAAATACACTCCATCCCAAAATCCGATCACGAGTAAATATTTCCCGTCTTCATCGTTCGAGAGAAACGCCATGCTAGGAGCGTACGATGACATTGCTGTTTTGGATATCCTGTCAAGCTTTCGATTTAGGGCTGTATACCGCTTCATTGTTTGAATTCCTCCTCATAATGCTTCTCGAGTTCATCAATACGATCCAGGATATCCGCCTTTTCAATCAGACGTTCTGACAGTTCGATTAGAGTTTTGGCCGCGTTTAACTGGGTACGCTTCGATGCATTATCGTCGTTCATAATTTCGAACACCTTGTCTACTGCCGTATTCAAAAACATCTTATTACGGTTGATAGACTGGAGGACAAATGCATCCCTGAACTGATTCAATGCCTTCTTGATTTTGTCATCATTTGACCACTTGTAGGCCGTGCTTCTGGTTATCCCTGCTTCTTCGCCAGCCAGCTGGATAGATCCGTGACATAAAATACCCATCACAAACTTTGTCTGCTTGATAGACAATCCCTTAATCTTGTCAGGAAGCTGTAAGTCTATTGCCAATTGATTCATTGTAAATTCCCCCTTTCGTTATGATTCATGGCAATTAATTATGTATTATGTTCAATGGCAGGCATATGCCGCCGGGAAACAAACGGGAAAGTTCTGCAACCTGCCGAAGTGATAAATCAGGAGTAACGATACCTGTGTGTATCAATAACCATTTACTGCTCCCAAAAACATGTCTTATCATCATTGCTCGTACAAAGTCGAAAATGTTATTGATTCCGATGCGATATATGTATGACCATTTTAGTCAATTTTATTATACCGCTAATCCAACCGATATATGTATTATATTTTTGACCGCTTATGCCTATCAAACTCTCACCTGACAGGTAGATTTTATCATTTCCATCAGTCATCCATCATATCTGCCATTTCATCAATGTAAAAAGCCGAACGATGCTGAAACAGTGGACAATCGTAGTTGCTACAACCAGCTGGACAATCAAAGCATTCGGGACAGTAAAATTCACAATATTCATCTACTGCTTCTTCTATCGACAATACAGAAAACTCTTTGAAAAGACCCTCATCGTGCTGTTGAATTAACGAGTCGAATCTTTCATCATAATCTTCATCCATTTTGCAAACCTCCTTCCTATTTTAAATAACGCGGGCTGCCTTTTATGAACCCATAACCATTTGATGATTTCTTTGACATAGAGAGCTTGATTGACCACAAGTAAAAGCTTTCCTTGTCACACTGATCTTTTTCCCCTACATTACAGAACAGACTCGGGATGACAGGAGTGACGAGAGTGACGGTATTTCAATTTTGATTTTTGAAAAAAATTTTCGAAGAGTTTAGGTTGTACTTGCTTTCCTATCTTCTTTTAATACTTTATTTTCTCAGAAGTTTAAAAAGCCGTCACTCTCGTCACTTTCATTGATTTTTTCTGGTTCAGAAGTCAGAATAATCGTCACTCTCGTCACTTTTAACTTTTTTTAAGCGTACGAGTTGAAATATAAGTCACTTTCGTCACTCGTATCATTTGGCTTTGAATAGAAGATAATAACTGTGATAATTAACTAAGATCCTTTATCAGACTGATCATCAAATATATCCACTCCAAAACAGAACATCCGACCAGTCTTCCACTGAATGTAGCAATCCCTCGAGTAGCTTTTTAAGGGCAAGATCATCATCAGTGGTTAACTGGTTGGTTCATAGCTTTAATTCCGTCTGCTTCTATTTCGAATACGGATCCCATATGGATTCACATCATCCCCTGGTTCTTTTGATTGATAATTAGCGGTGCCGCGCTTGAATAAATAATCCGAACGCACCTCTTCGGATAGAGTATAATCCCTAAAGAAAGTCCCTTTATTCTGGTGAACTGTAATGTCTGACCAGCTTCTGCCCAGGTAATTAGAAATATCATCACAGAATTCCCTGTAATTTTTAGCATGACCATGATTATTGTCATCGCACCATGCCTTATATGCCTTATAAACGTTCGTGACAGTTAGCCTAGTGTCATAACCATGTACAACAGCTTCACCTGAAATAGGCACCATGCAATCATTAAAGAAAGAGATCACCGTATTGTTTTCGCACATATACTTGTTACGGGCATCAATAACTGATTGTGGCTCTGTGAAATTGTAACCATTAGCAATAGCTCGGGTAAAAGCCATAATAGCTTTGTGGGCAATACCAGCACGTTCAGAATACAGCTTTTCCAGCAACTTCTTGTCTTGCTTATCCTTAGGGATTACGTTTTCACATTTGACAGGAATTATCCGGTCATATACCCACTGACCATTATCTCCTCCAAACTTTGGAAAGCGATTCATACAAAAACAGAACATGCCTCCGTAAATGAATTCAAATCCATCCCTACCTTTAAATTCAGCAAAGATACTGTCCCCGCCAGTGCACTGCTTGAAGATACGAAGTTCCTTTATGGATAAAAAACCCATATCCGAGCTCCCTGCCAGTCTACGGTTATATAGATTGCTGGTACCAAACCTGACTTCAAGATCGCTTAAATCAATTGCAACATAATTACCCTTTCCCAACATCATTTCCAACAGTTTAATAAACTGTGATTTTCCGGTATCACCCTTTCCGACCAGAAAGAGGGACTTCTTAAAACGAAATCCTTTAACGTTAGACAGACAGGCTCCCATGTATTCAAGAAGCAATTTTTCAACAGCTTTGTCCCCGCTTGTAAGTTCGCTCATATATCTATCGAAATGAGGAGTGGGAACATCATCCCTACTCCATTCACATGGTATCTGAATCGTACTCATCAAATCAGGATCATGAGAGTGGAGGGTCATATCAGAAAGCCGGAGAATTCCATTGCTGAAGTTAACAATATCTTCATCACTGTTTAATTCCTCAATATTAGTGGACTTAGATTTCAAAGTGAGCAAGTTGAAAACTTCATTCACATCAGACATTTTCAGGATGCTTTCGTCGTAGTCAGTAATGTATTTACAGATGACCCCTTTGAAGAGATCATCAGAGTGCTGAATATATACTCCATTCTCATACACAAACCAATTACTGCTACCTCTCCCCTTGTCACGCACATTGAGGTAATTGAGATTCTCAAGAATGTGATTAGCCAGCAAGGAACGATTAACCTTTACTTTGACAGATTTCCCACTCTCGATGACATGAATGTAATCCGGCAACAACAGGCTTCCACTATAAAAATTACCATCGCAAAATGCGACTGCTTTCTTTATAGTCTCGTTGCGATAATCGTCGCGCTCCCACTTCTCCCGGTATAACGCAGACTTCATCATCAATCTGGCTATTTGCTCTTCATTTCCTCCAGAATAATAAGCTAAAATATCGCACAGAGCCATTTCAGCTTCCGATTGACTCTCATAGGTGGATATATCGCCATCGTAGAACAGTGAAATAAATTTATCACTGTTAGCAGCACTTCGGGCGATCTTGATGACCTCATTATCTGATAGGCCACTAGAAGAAACTGAAACCACATTTTCATATAAATTATGGTTCTCCTTCATATGTACAGGATTGAAGTCAGACTTCTTCATATATTTTTCAAGGAACTCAAGGACTTCCTCAGTTCGATCCTCGACTGGCAAATCTGTTATTGGATTACCATCATTATCAGTGATTACATTACCGGTGAAGGTCATATATCTGTTTGTCAGTCCGCCAATGTATAGTTCTACGTTAATCTGTTGATTCTTGCAGTAGTAGTCGGGATGCAGTTTTCCGTCTTTAACAGGAATCTTTGAAATATCAACCTTGAACACGAGATGTTCTCCTTCACCACTAGGTGAAACCTCCTCATATGTGTCCATCAATTTTGAGATTCCTATTGCTAGATCGCCTTCAAGATCTACATGATCCAGATCTATAACAGCATATCCAGCAGGGATGACAAAACCAACCCCATCAAAACCCTTTTTACGAACTGCGGCTATCGCCTCATCATAGGTAACCCAGCGAGAAGAATAATCCTCGCTGGTTCCTACATTACGATCTTTTGTATCATACGGAATTTTGGATAATTTTCCGTCTCTGTTTTCCAAGCTCCAACAAATCCAAATCTTCATTTCTTTTAGATATTGCATAGCTAGAGTCCCCCAGATCCTTCTTTTTTGGGCGAGATAACATCACCTTTACAAACCGTTTGCTTGCTCATCTTCTTCCCAAACCTATAAGGGAACAACTGGCAATCCCAGCAAGTGCAATATCGCACCTCACTAGGCTGACCTCCGCTGCATTCAATGCAGTAGGCCCGAATGGCTTTAGATCTTGATAATACTTCCAGTTCCAATGAACTATTTAGGTCTTCAAGCGTTCTTTGATGTGATGAAACTATTTCGTTTTCTCTCATCCTTCTACATCCTCCTTGACTTCATCGTCTAGTTTCGTTTTCTGATAGTTGTACCTCTCTCCAAAAGCCATGCAGTCTTCAGGTTTTAAGTTTGCAATATCAGGATACAAGGATTCAAAAATTGAATATTCCGCCATATCAAGTTTAATCTTTTCGTGATTAATCTGGAACCATATTCGAGTCAAGGGAAAACCATCGTAGTAAAAACGTTCATATTCACGGTTAATCCAACCGATCTGTTCGAGTACGTCAAGATTATCCTTAATAGAACCACTTTTTATTCCAAAGTAATGTTCGAATTTTTCATAGACCATGAAGAAATGGTCCTTTGGAATTTCCAGTCGAGCAAATTCATCATTATCAATGAAGTAAGCTTCCTCCCACACCAGAGCGTTAAACACTTCATAAACACATGACGCTTTTTGATTAATCCGTTTTGGGCTACCACTTTCATATAATTTTGCAATGCAATACATTAGAGTTCTTTTTACAAACGGGGAATACTCAACATATCCCTCGTTATTTTTGCTAATCATTCTTATTAAAGTTCTTGTATTTTCCATACTATTTTCCTCCTTTTTTGAACTCATCAGCAATTAAAGCTGATTTTTCTCACGAAAAAGCAAGATCATTAATGAGAATTTGATTTACCGTCAGTAACTATGTTATAATTACTTGGTAAATCAGTAGACGATTTGCACTCAGTCACCGCGCCAACGGTGGCTTTTTCTTTTGCTAGAGTGCACTGGATTTCAGCTTCAATCTTTGCTAACCTAGCAATCCGAGACACATCAATTTGAAGATAACCGATGACTCTACTCATTGGAACAGCTCTTAAAACAGGGGTTAATTTCATTCCATCATTAAGTATTTCTTCTTCAATTTCTTTACGTACTTTTTGTGCAGAAGCCTTGGAACAATTCATTAACAACTCAATATCTTCATTACGGGCGAATGGCTTAGAAATAATAGATAGCAGTTTCATATTTAGATATTCCATATGTTTTCCTCCTTTCCCCATTGCAACAAAAGCTACACTGGTTATTTTTCAGGGCTACATCATCGATGCTTTGCCCATGGTTTGATTTTACCACGATCGTGATGTAATATCAACACAAATATATTTCATGCTCCATTTGAGCAACATATAAGGTAGGATAGCCAAGAATCGGTCAGTTTCAAGCACAACTATTTGGAATCTCATATTTTGTGTTGAAAATCAACGTCATTGATATATAATATATTAAAGGAGGAAAAACATGGATATAACGAACCTACACGAAAGAATCAAAGAATTTAGAACTCAAAAAGGGATAAGTCAAACAAAGCTGGCAAAATCAATAGGATATAATGACAGATCCTCCATATCAAGATTGGAAAGCGGTGAATTGGATTTGCCGTTGTCAAAACTAGAGGATTTGTCCAAGGCATTGGAGGTCTCAATCTCTACATTGCTATCATTACCAAGCGATGACAAAATAACAATAGAGGTACCATTTTTCAAAACCAGGTCTTTTAAACGAAAATTTGAATCTATCAATATCGATAGAAAGTTTGCAAATTATAATCATCTGATAGCATTATATGTTGATGATTTAGCTAACGATACGCTTGAATACATGGAGGATGATATTCTTATTTTCGAAAAGAGACAGAACTATCGTAGAGGTGATCTCGTATTTGTTTCAGACAAAAATCGGTTATTTCTCCGTCTCGCCAGGTACACCGGTTATAACGAAGCAAAAAACGAATATGAGTTTATTTCTCTTCAGCATGACGGCAAGCCTTTTGACATTGCTGATACTGGATGTGAAATACATGGTGTAGCAATTCAATTGATAAGAAATTACTTATATTACGAAAATGTTTTCATATTGAAAGGCGAATAAAAAAGCCCCAGCTGCAACTGGGACTACGTCATGATATATAAATATCGTAACACCTGTATTTTATCATGACACAAGAATAAAGAAAAGGAGAAGTGATAAAATGACAGTTAGTAAATATGGCGAAAAACATTGGCAATACCGGATACGTTATAAAGATCATAATGGTAAATGGCGTGAGCAGAAGCGAGTTGGTTTCGAAAAAAGAAAAGACGCTGTTGATGCCGAAGCGAAAGCGATTTTGGCGAATAAGAACCCAATAACCAATGACATCACTTTTGGTGAACTATATACTGAATATATAGAATATTCGTCTGGAAGGCTAAAAGAAACAACAGTTCAAACCACACGCTATAAAATTGAGCGGCATGTGTTACCTCATTTTAAAGATCGGAAAATCAATAAAATAACCGTCCGCGATGTAAAGAAGTGGCAAGACGTAATGAACGAACAAAAATATTCTACCAGGTATAAAAGAGGTATTTTCAATTGCCTAACTAAAGTTCTAAACTACGGTGTTAAATTTTACGACATACCGGCAAATGTAGCGATAAAAAATGGAAACTTTGAAAACAAGGGTGAACTGAAGAAGGAAATGAAAATATGGACTCTTACTGAATTCGAGCAATTTATAGCTGTGATACCTGACGATGATGTTTCACTAATTTACAAAACATTTTACATAGTCATGTATTGGACAGGCACTAGAAGAGGAGAACTCCAAGCCCTAACTTGGAATGATGTATTCAATGACTTTGGATCAATCAAAATTAACAAGACCTGCTCGTGTAAGATTAAAGGGAAGCCATATGTAATAACCCCACCTAAGACTAAAACTGCTATCAGGTCAATTTCCCTACCAGATCCAGCAAAGAATGCATTAGCACATCTTTACAATCAAGAAATGCAACGCGCAGGATTCACTAAGGATATGTTTGTTTTCGGTCTTAATACCCCCTTAAGTGATACAACAATTGAAGCACGAAAGAATCGATATTGTGATGAAGCAAAAGTGAAAAGAATTAGAATCCACGACTTTAGGCACAGTCATGCGTCAATATTGATAAGTCGTGGCAATACTATCGTCCAGGTTGCTCATAGGCTGGGCCATTCTGACATCTCAATGACCCTAAACACGTACAGCCACCTCATGCCTAACAGCGATGATATATTAGTCAAAAACTTGAATGATCTTGCCACAAACTTGCCACGAAAATAATGGCAAACGAAATATCTGGTACATTATATTGCCTAATACAAGCCGTTTTTGCAGGTTTTTAGGGGCAAAAAAACATAAAATAACAGGTTTTCTAATTCCTGTCACCCGCACCATTTATGAACTTTAGACACTATGCCAGTAGTGTCTTTTTTCTATTTCAATAATACAAACCAATAAAAATCCAGTTTTGCAGTTATATCGCAAAACTGGATTTTTTAATGTTATTTATCTTAGTAATATTATTCTTCGTTGAAATCATATTTATCAATTGTGATAAATACATCCTCATCATCAGATACAAAGTAGAGACAGGTATCTGATCCCAACTCATACCATCTGTTGTATTTTTCGCTCAACTTAATCAGCGAACTTACAATTTTATTGTATTTTTTTAATGATTCAATATCTCTGGCTCCACCATTGACAATTGCGTACAAAGATTTATCTCCTTGATATTGCAGAGTTATCATCTCCGGGTTACCATGATCCACATAATCTTTGACGTTGATGTCATCTTCAATTATCAATTCCTGGGTTTCACTGTCAATTGTCATCAATTTGCCGTTATAAAAAATATTGGTATCGTGGTAGATATCAAAACTTTTCAAAAATTCAGCGATTTCTAACGCCATTACTTCATTGGTCTCGTAATTTAACATAATCTGGCTCCTAAATATTTGATTTATTAATATGCCACGCAGGCTAATATTTGTAGTCTGGTTCATCAAGTTTTTATATGGGGATATAATACTCTATTTGCACTTTATACTGGCTATCAAATTTATGATAAACCCTTAATGTAAAATTGAAACAAGTGAATTGGCAATGAATTAAATCAGATTAAAAAAGGAATCTTGAAACACTTTTTGCCACAATCACGCTGTTGAAATGATTATCCAATTTTACTGTCTCCAAAGTCCATCTTGATCAGTTGGTTAAGTTCAACTGCATATTCCATCGGCAGTTCCCTTGAGAACGGTTCGATGAATCCCATGACGATCATTTCCGACGCCTGGGCTTCACTCAGTCCTCTTGACATCAAATAGAACAGCTGTTCTTCGGAAATCTTGGAAACTGTCGCTTCATGTTCAATGATCGAATCATCATTCAAGGACAGGTTGGTCGGCAAGGTGTCCGAAGTCGAAATCGCATCAATGATCATCGTATCACACTCGACTTTGGTCTTGGCCTTGTGGGCGGTCGGATTATGACGGACCAGACCCCGATAGTTGGCTTTACCGCCGTTTAAGGCAATTGATTTGGAGATAATCGTACTGGCAGTATTCTTGCCTAAGTGGATCATTTTCGCTCCCGAGTCGATCACCTGACCCTGACGGGCCACAGCTACGGTGATGGCACTTCCCTTGGAATTGTCACCAGCCAAGACGCAGCAAGGATATTTCATGGTCTTGCCACTTCCGATATTACCATCAACCCATTCCATCGAAGCATTGGTTCCGACCTTCGCTCTTTGGGTTACCAGGTTGAGGATGTTGTGCGACCAGTTCTGGATCGTCGTATAACGGCACTTGGCATTGTCAAGCACCACGATTTCCACAACTCCCGAATGCAAGGCATCCTTCGAGAATGCCGGTGCGGTGCAGCCTTCGACATAATGGATGTCCGCCCCTTCATCAACGATAATCAGGGTTCTTTCAAACTGTCCCGAACTTTCGGTATTGATTCTAAAATATGATTGAATCGGCTTATCCAGTGAAACTCCCGGAGGGACATAGACAAATGATCCGCCCGACCAGAAAGCTCCGTTTAAAGCCGAGAACTTGTTGTCAGTATACGGAATTACCGTATCGAAGTATTTTTTGAACAGTTCCGGATATTGTTTAAGTCCCGAGTCGGTATCCAAAAAGACCACGCCTTTTTCATTCAACTCTTCGATCATGTTGTGATAGACAACTTCCGATTCGTATTGAGTGGAAACCCCGGCCAGGAATTTTTGTTCCGCCTCCGGCAGCCCCAAACGGTCGAATGTATCTTTGATTGTGTCAGGTACATCTTCCCATTTATCCGTCTGACGTTCCGACGGTTTGATATAATAAATGTAATCTTCAAAATCCAATTCACTCAGATCAACACCCCAAGTGGGCATTGGCATCTCCTTGAATTTACGTAACGCTTTTAAACGATACTCCAGCATCCATTCGGGTTCACCTTTGATTTTCGACATTTCAATCACTACTTCTTCTTTAAGTCCTCTTATCGAAGTGTAATAATTGTCTACCTCATCAGCCGCGCCGAAATCTTCGGTTTCAAATGGGATCTTGTTTTCTTCGTTTTCCATATTTACCACCTATTTCTCGTTTAGCAACTTTTCGATTCCATTCCAGCCAATGGTTGCACATTTGATCCGGCTGGCCTGCTTATGGGTGTTCTTGAAGGCTATCGCCTCTTCGATCACATCTTCATCATAATCGCGTTCAAAAATCATATTGTTGAAATTATCGATGATGACCTTTGCTTCTTCACGGGTTTTGCCAATCAGCAATTCAGTCATGATTGAAGTTGAAGCGGTCGAGATGGCACAGGCTTCCCCGTCGAAACGGATATCCTTGATCACATCACCATCCATCAGCAGCTGGATATCGATATTATCGATACAGGTAGCCGAATCCATATTTACTTGCTTATAGTTTTCATCATCGACAAGGTTGTGATTTCGCGGATCCTTGTAATGGTCCAGGATAATCGCCTTGTACAATTCTTCCTCATTAAAAGAAGGCATCGAGAAAGTCATCTCCTTTCTTGCAGACTTCTACAAATCGATCAATATCCTCATAGGTATTGTAGAAATACAGACTTGCCCGAAGAGTCTGGTTGACTCCCAGGAAGTTGTCGAGGATTTTCGCACAGTGGTTACCGTTTCTAACCGCAATCCCTTCCTTGTTGAAAAGAGATGCGACATCCTGAGCGAAGACATCCTTGATATTGAATGCTATCGGTCCGGTCGAATCCTGATTGTAGATGATAACCTTGTCGATTTGTTTCAATTTATCGATTGCGTACTGACGCAATTTTATTTCATGTTCATGGATATTCGCAAAACCGATTTCGTTTAGATAGTCGATCGCCGCTCCAAAACCGATCACTCCGGCAATATTGGGCGTCCCTGATTCGAATCGGGTCGGAATATCTTTAAGTTTAAGGTTGCATTCCTTATCATAACGGGCATTTGAACCACCACCATAACGGATTGGTTTCATTGCTTCGAGCAGTTCCATTTTTCCATAAAGGACTCCGACTCCAGTCGGACCGCACATCTTGTGGGCCGAGAAAGCCAGGAAATCTGCGTCGAGTTTCTGAACATCAACCTGGTTGTGGGGAACCGATTGGGCCCCGTCAACCACGACCACGATATCCTTTTCATGGAGATATTCAATAATCGCTTTTAAATCTATTTCATAGCCTAGCACATTGGTCACCTGGGCAATCGCCACCAGGCGGGTATTGGGCTTGACGGCTTTTTTGACATTTTCCAGGGTGACCTTACCCTGATCATCCAACTCGATATAATCAAGTTGGCATCCAGTCTGTTCACAGACATCGAACCAAGGCAGCGTATTAGAAGCATGTTCCCCGAAATTGAGGAGCATCTGATCTTCGCCCTTAAGGTGAGTGAGACCGTAGCCATAGGCCACCATATTGATCGAGTCGGTCGTTCCGGCAGTGAAAATGACTTCATCACGGTCACAGTTGATCAGATTAGCCACCTTGTCGCGGACTCCTTCAAAAAGTTCATCGACCTGCAAAGAAAGGTCGTAATCCCCGCGGTGGGCATTGGCACTTAAATTGCTGTAGTAGTTGACAACTGCATCGATGACACATTGCGGTTTGAGGGTTGTCGCTCCATTATCAAGATAAACAACCGGTTTGCCTTGCATGGTTGCATTTTGCAGGACAGGAAAGTCCTGACGGATTTTTTCAACGTCGAACATCACATGATCACCCTCTCCTTTAGTAAATTTGTCACATCTTCTTTGATTGTTTCATCATTGATATAATTGATTACCGGCATGAAATAGCCAATGGTAACCAGGCTCATTGCTTCATGGGAAGACAGTCCTCTTGATTGAAGATAGAACAGTTGTTCATCATCAATCTTTCCAACACTGGCTCCATGGGAGGCATTGACATCATACTCATCGACCAGAAGATACGGATTGGCCTGAGCCTGACATTTATGGTCAAATACAATTATCTTGTTGACCTGATGCGTGTTCGATTTGGCCGAACCTTCGGTGATTTTACCGGTTCCGTCAATAATCAAACTACCTTTGTTTTTGACGATTCCATAGTTGTCCATATTACCATAGGTATGGCCGCTGGTATGGACCATAGCTATATCGTAATATTTCTTTGAGCCATCGCTCAAAGCCCCCAAATGGATGTCGGCATAACTACCGGGTTTTGACAAGATATATTGAATTTTGTTTTCAGATTTATTGTAACCCAGATCGAGATAAGCGCATTTGACGCTGGAACCATGAACTATCACAGTTTCCTCGATATTGGCCTGGGGATTGTTGCGGATTCTATTTTCCACATAGCGGTTCAGATTGACATTTTCAAAAACATCGATTGTTTTGGCAATCTCGAAATCCTGAGTCATTTCATAGAACTCGTAGAGGTCGAGACTGGCCTTGATTTTAAGGTTGAATCGTTGGGATTTTGGAGTGGAACGGTAAATAACTTTCAAAGAAGTCTTTTCATTGACAATAACTTCATCACCCTTGATTTCAATATTACCGTCAAAATCAGTCAGCGAAAGAGTACCGTCAACTATCAGAACATTAATGATATTGGGGCTCATTCTGGAATTTGTTTGCATGAGCGCAATTTTCCAATAAGATCGGTTTCTTTTCTTCTTCTCCAGCGATTTTTACTCCCAATTCCTTAACCCATTCATAACCTTCGACATCAATTTGGTCGACCAGTTCCTTCCCGCCTTCAAGAATGATCTTTCCATCCACGATAACGTGAACATGAGTCGGTTCGACCAATTTGAACATTCTTTCATAGTGGGATACCATGATCAGCGAGAATTCATCGCTGCGCATTTCGTTTACGGCATCAGCCACGATTCTCAGCGCATCGACATCAAGCCCGGAATCAATCTCGTCAAGCATTGCAATGCTTGGTTGAAGCAATTTCATCTGCAATACTTCATTCCGTTTCTTTTCCCCACCCGAAAAGCCACTGTTTAGATAACGGTGAGCCAGGTTTTCGTCCATTTTCAATTCATCAATAGCTACATCGAGTTCCTTGATGAACTTGAACAGGGAAATCGGTTTTTCCCGACGGGAATTCATCGCCGCTCTCAGGAAATCAGAAGTAGTGACTCCCGGGATTTCTTGAGGATACTGCATAGCTAAAAAAAGTCCGGCCTTTGAGCGTTCATCAACGCTCATCTTAGTAAGATTCTTACCATCAAGTTCGATCGAACCTTGGGTAATTGTATATTTAGGGTTGCCCATGATGGTAGAAAGCAAAGTTGATTTTCCGTTACCGTTAGGTCCCATTAATGCATGGGATTCACCAGGATTGATTTCCAGATCAACCCCTTTTAATATTTTTTTACCTTCAACTTCCACGTGAAGGTCTTTTATTTTTATAACTGCCATAGCTAAGCCCCCCTTTCGTTGTTATTTGTGATACTTATTTGTTAATTATTACAGATCGAGCAGGTTGCACAATCAAGCGGTGAACAACCCGGTCCCTCTTTTGGCAATTCATTGATGACAAACTTGTCCTTCTCCATTGAAAATTCTCCGGTTTCATTTGTTTTGAGGGTCACGGTATCCTTTTCAAAGTCAAAAGCAACTTCCATCGGCAAAAGCATGGTTGCTTCATCAAGTAGCGGATGTGCCACTTCGGTTGGCATAAATACTTTAAATGCCCCTTCGTTTGTAGTAACAACAATTCTGTGAGCTGACGTCTTGAAAGATGCCAAGCGGCCTTTTTCATCAAATTTCATCGAGTTACTGTCGGCATTGACCCCGATAGCTGTCTCATCAGATGCCAGAAACATTCCTATCGCCGTATTGATCAACACTTCTTTACTTGGTTCAACCGACTCAAGTTCCCCGTTTTCATAAAGCGAGAAACCAATTGTAGTTTTCAACTTACCCGCTGGAGTCTGCAGCTCAATTTCTTCTCCCGGATAAAGGGTAACCGATTTTATCGCTCCGCTTTTATAGAAACACAGACCATTCAATCTGGCTGTGAATTTTGCAAAATCAAATTCAAAGGTCAGAGGAATTGAGTATTCCTTTTCCTCTTCTTCACTCCAGAAACCACTGATTTGACCATCGGCAACAAATACCCGATGAATCTCACCTGAATCATAAAATGTCACATACTCCACCGGCAATGTCCCGATCGGAGTTTCAATTTCAGTCTGCTCCTCCAAGGAAACCGCCTTGATGATCCCGTTTTTATGGAATGTGATTGATGGTTTCTGTTTTCGGCGACTATTGGTAGTATAGGCTGGCTTCAACTCCCCTGCATGGGTTACAACCATGTTATAATCACCTAAATTGACACTTTCAAGTTCACCAGAAGGATATACACGAAATGATGTGATACCTCCCATGATTCCATATGCCATTTGAATATGTTTATCGTCTAATTTTAAATAGTTCATCATTGGTCTTTCCTCCTAGTAACATTTTTTCTTGGTAATAACAACCTTTTTTCCTTGATCACTGTCCTTTGATGAAATATCAAATCTTTCATCATTTTCAATCCATGGTGGCAGATGATCCACCTTCAACCGCAATTGGATGAACGGAACACTATCAAAGAATTCCTTCAACAATTTCTTTGAAGACATATCGGGATTTTCCTTCAACGCGGCAGCCAAATCAAAATAATAGACCCCACCCTCGCTGGTTTCCCGGGGCTTCAATTCCAGAAGATCCTTTTTTCTTTGGGCCAGTTCCTTTTCAAATTCAAACAAATCACCAAAAATCGATTTGATTGCTTCGACTGAATTATCTTCAATTGTGAAGATATTGAATTGGGCCTTGTCAAAAACCGTATAGGCTATCCCGGCAATTTCACCAAACACGATTGCACTGCAATCTTCAACCAATTTTGCGATTTTTCCGGTTGATTCAATTATTTGTCTGGCACCCGCGGGATTGATTTTGTCAAAGGATTTTTCCTCAGTCACCAAGCAGTCATCGTTGTCCCCTTCGTATACCATTATCATATTGCAATTATAAAAATTATCCAGTTGCTTATCTTCGTTTAAGAATACCGCGATTTTTTCCATAGTCAGCCTCCTATTAACTTAAGATAGTATAAAACCAAGATTCAAATCGTCAATTTTTCCTGGAAACCTTTGTCTACCTAGTTTTTTTTCTATTTGGTTCTACATTTAGTTCGATAATTTTGCCATGAATCAACTTGGCCAAAACTTCATTCACTTCATATTCCGCATCATCTTCATCCAGGTCGCATTCAATCATTACGGCTTTGACCAGTTCTTCTTTGCAGGCCCCCTGTTCCAGTCTTGTCCAAAGGAAGACTCCCGTTTCATTGATCGATGGTAATCCCAGAAGCGATCCTTCATCACTGTCAACTTCATAAAACAGGCAAAACTCACCGCCTAATTCCCTTAAAATATACCCTGGTTTAAGTTTTATAATATTCGATTCCATATAGCCCTTCTCAAGTGTTCCTACTGATTACTTTCTAATATTTCTTTGATATATTCATCTAATTCATTAAGGATATCCAAATCAATTCCGGAATCATAGTAATTGTTGATGACCTCGACAAACTCCTTTAGATTGCAATTTCCGGTTCTCTCACCAATACCCGACAGCGTACAATCAATGTAGTCGGCCCCCGCATGCAACATTGCAACCGAGTTGGCGATTGCCATTCCAAAATCATTATGTTCATGGATTTCGATTGGAATATCCACTATGTTTTTGATGGTTTCCACAACTTTTTTTGCTTGATCAGGGGTATAAACCCCCAGCGTATCTGCCAGCCGAATCGTCTTAACCCGGTTGTCTTTGGCTAACTGGGCAATCTCAATCAAGTACTCTAACTGAGCCCGTGAAGCATCTTCGAGCCCCAGCGTAACATCAACCTGATACTCATTGGCAATGGCGATACACTCCAATAGCCGCTTTTCCAAAGTGGCCTTGTCAGTATGCAACTTGGTTGCTATTTGGACTTCACTGACCGGGATTGAAATATGGATTATATCCGGGTGCCGCTGACATGTTTCTTCAACATCAAACTTGTTCAGACGTGACCACAGCGATACTTTTGAATATTTCTTTTCCCCCATCAAGGTGTCATAGATATCTGTTTCTTCGCAATTCCAATCATAGAAACCCATTTCTATTTCATAAATTCGCATTTTATCCAGAAGCATTGCGATTTTAAGCTTTTGTTCATAAGTCAAATGAACACCAGGCTGCTGCAGACCGTCCCTTAAAGTAGAGTCAACTATTTTTATAGCTTGCACAGTTATCATACTCCTTTACGACAGTAACAAATTCCTCGTCAGTTAACTTCCCTTTTTTTACAATTGATAATTGTTTGACTTTTTGTAAAATCAAATCGACATCGCTCTTCGGTCGGATTTGATTGAGAAGCATTTTCAGTTTATAGTCAATTGAAGCTCTTCCCGATAAATTACCCAGGACGATTTCCCGTTTCAAACCAACCAGATCAGGATTGTATGGTTCATAATTGGATGAATTCTTGATAATACCATCAACATGCACTCCGGATTCCACATGAAATATTTTTTCTCCCAGAACCGGAAAGTTCGGTGGTATTTTCTTTTCAGTCACCCTTTCAAACCAGTTTGTCAATCTTGAAAACAAACCAACGTTATAACAATCACAACTTGCGATCACTCGTTGGGCCATCACAACCTGCTCGGTTGATGCATGATTTGAAATTCCCGTCAGAGTAGTCACCACCCCAAACACATCCTTTTGTAAAAAAAGATAAGCTATTGCATTGGCACAATGATAACTGTCACCCGGAGTTACTATTAATTCCTGATAAGATATCTTATGTTGCAGTCTGCTTAGAACACCTTCACTTCCCTCAAGAATCAAGCTATCAAAACCTTTTAGATGGCTCATTTTATTGATTGAGCCAGCTTGTTTTAAAACCTTTTCGCAAAATCCCTGAGCTGGAATTTCCGGATAATCAGTTACAGTGTCAAAAGGAGAGAAGGGAGAAATATTATCAGCCAAGTAACCATTGACGGTCATTTCATCCAAATCGGATTCAAGATAGCAGGTAATGCCCCTTGGTAATCTACCCCTGATTCTGGAAAGTATCTTGGCAGAAATTTGAATTTTATCAATTCCCAGATCATGAATCAAATCGATAAACTCGTAAATATCACAATCGGATAAATCATACTCGTCAAGAACACTTAAAGTAGCGTCAATAATCTTTCCCATCATAATCCCTCCTAACACAATAATTTCCAGATTAAATCATCAGTCGTTCTACTGGTTTGCCACCTTCAAAATGTTCATCAAAAATTTCTTCAACATCAGCTTCAGTGACATTTCCGTACCAAACACCTTCAGGATACACAACTACAATCGGTCCTTTTTCACAAATCCCAAAGCAACCGGTATTGCTGAGAACCACGTCCCCGCTCAGATCACGATCTTCAATTTCCTCCATGAATGTCTGGAGAAGATTGACACTTTTTTGGGAATGACAGTACCCTTTTTGGGTCCCGTTAATTCGGCCGCTTGTACAAATAAATACATGATATTTTGGTTGAATCATTATTCTTTCCTCCCTATGGATAATTTCTAGATAAATTTAGTTGCAGTCTCGTGGATTGCAGTTTCAATATTGGCGAAAGTGGAAACAGCTTGAATTCCTTTATCGCTCAGTTTGACCTTTGGTGATTCACCAATCCGCATTGCCAGAACCACTTTACAGTCTTCAATAGCGGAAACAATTTTCGCGATTTTGTTATCATGGTCGCCACATTCATCTTCGCCACTGCAGAACTTATTGATATTACGTTTTTCAACGAATCTGACTTCCTCGTTTTCAAAGCTGTATATATAGAATTCCTCAGCTTTACCAAAATGTAAATCCACATTAATCCCGCTTTTGGAAGCGACTGCGAATTTAATGGCCGCTCCAGCTTTTTCTTTAGCCTTTTCTTTTTCAAAGAAGGCTTTAAGATCGACGGAAACATCATTGTCCAAAGTTCCAACCGCATCAGCTCGACATTGTTTGCAATGATACATTTGTTTCATGATTGATTCACAGTCTTTTCGAATCTCCATGATTTCTTTCATACTTACCATTGGCAAGTCTTCAAAAGCACTGCCTTTGACCGGAATCATTTGCATGATATTGGTCATGAATATTCCCATATCATTACATTTTTGAACAACAGCAGGAATATGATCATCGTTGATTCCCTTCAGGGTAACGATATTCACTTTACAGATAATTCCGCGATCCACTAGCATTTTCAATCCTGACAACTGGTTGGATAATAGAATCGCACCGGCAGCAGTACCTTCATATCGCTCACCCATGTAATTGATATATTTGTAAATCTTGCCGGCAATCTCCGGATCAACCGCATTCATGGTCACCGTAAGATGGCTGACCCCCAATTCTATTAATTCATCAACCCGCTGTGGTAACATCAAACCGTTGGTAGAGACACAGAAAGTTACTTGCGGATCATATTCTTTAATCAATTCCAAGGTCTTTTTAACTTGAGGGAAACTTTCACCACAGGCATCGCCCGGTCCCGCAATCCCGACAACGGTCAGATTAGGCATTTTTCCTTTTACTGCTTTATACCGTTCGAATCCTTCTTCAGGAGTCAGAATAGTAGAAGTTACCCCCGGACGACTCTCATTTACACAGTCATACTTTCTTACACAATAATTACATTGCACATTACAAGAAGGCGCTACTGGTAAATGGATTCTTGCATATTTATGTTCACCACATGTATAACATGGATGTTCTTTGGTTTTTCTTTCAATCTCAGTCATATCAGTCATATCAGCTTCTCCTTTCGCTGCAATTAGAGTATTTGTTGTAGCTTTTTCTTGTTTCTTTTGTTCCATTACAGAACCTTTATAATATTTATCATAAGCTTCCTCACGGAACGCTGTTTCAGTTCTCGACAGGACCGCGTTGGTTATTTCATCAAGGTAAGTCAGACTTCCTTCAAACCCCAACATTCTAAGGCGTTGTCCTCCTACCCGATCATGGATTGGGAAGGCTCTTCTGACCAGCGGAATCTCAAGATGTTCTTCGATTCTTCTCCCATCCGAGCTACCAATCATCAGATTGGCTCCGGTTTTGATCGCAAATTCTTCAATTTCCTTGAAATCAACATCATCGGCAATAATATATTCATCGATGAAGTATTTCCCGGCCATGTCTTCCATGATTGGTTTTACATATTGGCTCAGGTTTGGAAATACGCTTCCGGTTGCCACAACCACCGGCATGATTCCGTTTTCTTCACATAACTTGACAGTTGAAATGATAAATTCGGGTTCACCGAAGATAACCGCTCTTCCTGATGAGTTGTATTTGTGGGAATCAATCATTCCGTCGAGATAACGGCTTCTTTGTTGCTGAACATCACCTGGAACTTCTTTTCTAGAAATTTCCTTCAAGGTTTGATAAAACTCGTCAATTGCTCTTAGTCCGATCGGACTGGAGATCTGTTTGAACGGCACTTGATATTTTTCTTCCAAAATCTTACCTGGTGACAACATCCCATCAACATCAGTCATTTCAATGGTAAGTCGGGCTCCAGCCATTTTTTTGAGATCTTCAATTGCGGTTCCCCCTAAAGGCAATCTTGAATACTGTTTCTCAAAACCGCCATCAAGATTCTCTGAATTGTCCGGAAGGAAGATGGCATCGATCCCAAAACGAGCGAACTCTTGTTTGATAAAACGCAGGTCAGCCGGACTATGAGGTGGTAGGATGACATTCACCTTATCATTTGGCGTGGAATCCATATCAAGTTTTCCAGCAATGGCACACAGCGCGGCCATATAACCTTCATATTGGGTTCCTGAATAACCAGGTGAATGAACCGGAATTATGGTGATGTCTTTGTACTCTGGATTCTCCTCATAAAAGTCATCAGTGATTCCTTCAATGTCTTCCCCGATGGTTTCAGCCAGACAGGTTGTCATGATCCCGATAACTTTGGGATGATAGAGACTGATCAGGTTCAACAATCCCTTTTTCAAGTTCCTGTGACCTCCATATACCGTACCTTCTTCAGTCAAAGAAGAAGATGCGATATCGATCGGTTCATTGAAATGAGTAGCCATATGTCTTCTGATATAGGTGGCACATCCCTGGGAACCATGAAGAATTGTCATACATTCCTTAATCCCATACAATGCAGTCGTAGCCCCCATTGGCATACACATCTTACAAGGATTCACATTTAGGTTTACTAAAGATTTTACTTCGCTTTTCATAAATTGGCCTCCTTGATAAATTTCCATACCGGACTGTTGATACTATCGTTGATTTCTTCAATGAAGTTATAAATACCTTCAAATCCTGCCAAAGCGTGTTTTCTTTCATGGTTATGATCACAGAATGCCACACCCAGTTTGTAGGCCAAAGGTCGCTCCTTGACCCCACCAACCAGAATATCGGCATCTTTTTCAATCATGAAAGCTTCCAACTCGGCCGGGTTGGCATCATCAAGAATGATTGTATCTTCATCAACCAGACTTTCAATCATTTCGTAGTCGTCTTTTTTCCCGGTTTGGGTTCCAACCACTACTGATTTCATTCCAACAGCATTGAATTGTTTGATCAGGGAGATGGCTTTGAAGCCCCCGCCAACATAAATCGCCGCTCTTTTTCCTTCAAGATTCTTGCGATATTTGTCGATGATTTCCTGAGCTTTCTTTCCTTCTTTGGCACAAAAATCAATCGCTTTTATCCGCGCCTCTTCATCGCCTAAAGCTTCCGCAATCCTGATTAAAGAGTTGGTCGTATCTTCGATTCCAAAGAAACTCACCTTGATATAGGGTATTCCTAACTCTTCTTCCATCCGATTGGCAAGATAGGTTGATGAACCGGCACATTGAACTATATTTAAAGAGGCACCAGGTGCTTCAATCATGTCATCATGATTGGAATCCCCAGTAAACGAAGAGACTACCGGAACCCCGATCTTTTCCAAATAATTTTTGATTATCCACATTTCACCAGCCAGGTTGTAATCTCCCAGGATGTTGACTCCCTCAACTTTGGGGATATCCTTATAGGGCATCAGCAATTGCATGATGGCATTACAAGCCATTTTATAACCGGTGGATTTGTTTCCGGAAAATCCTGGTGATTTTACCGGAATTACAGGAATATGATACTTGTCTTCGGCATTTTTACAAACAGCCTCAACATCATCTCCGATCACCCCGACAATACATGTCTGGTAAACAAAGACCAGTTTGGGACTCTGTTGTTCCACAAGTTCATCAATCGCTTTTTCCAACTTGTCAGCCCCACCGAAAATAATGTCGGTTTCGCGTAAATCGGTACAAAAACTATTTCTAAAGATATCTTCTTCGCTAGTTAAACTTCCTCTGATATCCCATGTATAACTAGAACACCCAATTGGCCCATGGATAATGTGATAAGCATCGGTGATCGGATTCAAGACAACCCTGGCCCCACAATATACACAAGCTCTTTGGCTTACTGAACCAGAGACAGAATTTGTGTCACATTGCATTCCATCGCCGCCACAACCACCTGATTGTTTTGTTTTAATATGCTTTTCACGATCATCTAAAATGAAATTATTAGTAGTGTTTGCCATTGAGCATTCCTCCTTTTATAAATTTGCAGCCGAAGAAGTATATCTCTCCGGCTACATATATTTGTGATTATAATACTAATTCGAAATCTTCATCTGCGACTTCTTCGTCTAATTTATCCATTAATTTTTCCAGAATTTTTTCAACATATCGGATTGCCCCCGCGTATCCGACAGTTGCTTGAATTGAATCTCCATAACGGTCCAGAACCGGGAATCCCATTCTGACAAGAGGAATTCCTTCCGCTTTGGCAATTTGTTTACCATATGAACTTCCTAATAACAGCTCAACCGGTTCATTTTTAATCAATTGGTGTAAATAGAATAAATCGGTATCAGATTTGATAACACAATCTGAACTGTCAACTCCATATTGATCAAATAATGCCTGAATTTGTTTTACAAATGCTTTTTTTGGAGTACCTGTGATTACGTACTTAGGGATCATTCCCATTTCAAGAGCTAATGCAGTGAATCCATGAACAACGTCCGGATCACCGTAGATGGCAACTTTCTTACCATTGGTGTAAGCATGCGCATCCAGCATCAAATCGACTAATCTACCACGTTCAGCTTCCAATTCTTTTGGAGCTTCCTGATGAGAGATTTCACGTAAAGCCATAACATACTTATCAGTCAATCCAACCCCAACCGGCATTGGAATCAAGTTGAACGGTACATCACATTTCTTTTCCAGATATTCCGCCGGTTCAGCACTTGCGATATATCCCATGGCAATGGCTTGATTAGCCCCACCTAACGCTTTGATATCAGCACTTGGAGTACCAACCCCTTCAGGGAAGTATTCGTACTTACCAGTCATTGGCTGTTCCAATACTCCTTCATGATCTGGGAAGTATAAGTATTCCACTCCCATCATGTCGGCAATTCTTTTTAACTCACGGTCATCCCCGGGATTTACCCATCCTGGGAAGATTGCAGTTTTTCCATTTTTCTCTTCAGCTTTTGGTGTCATGTATTTCATGAAACCAACCAACATGTTTGAGAAACCTTGAACTTGAGAACCTTCATAAGATGGCGTACTTGCATACAGTACTGTTTTACCCTCAGGAATCTTGCCACCTTCTTTCAAATCCATGATGTAGTTTTCCAAGTCATCACCGATTGTTTCTGACAGACAAGTTGTATGAACCGCAATGATTTCAGGATCATAAATATCAAAGATATTTCTGACTGAAGCATTCAAGTTACTTCTTCCCCCGAATACCGAAGCCCCTTCAGTAAATGATGAAGAAGTGGCCATTGCCGGTTCCTTGAAATGACGAGATAAAACTGTACGGTGGTATGAACAACAACCTTGAGATCCATGGCTGTGAGGCATACAATTTTCCACCCCTAATGCTGCAAACATCGCCCCTACCGGTTCACATGTTTTACAAGGGTTGATAGTAATGTGTCTTTTTTCCATTATTTTCTTTGGTGTATGATTTAACATTTTCTAGTCCCCCCCTACTGTTCCTTTAAGCATTGGTTCATTCTTCCAAGGTGGAACAACCAAACTCCATGCTTTTGTATATACACTCATTGTGATATCTGAAGCGAATTTAACCGCTCCATTGAATCCTGCATAAGGTCCTGAATAGTCATATGAGTGAATTTGACGAGATACAGTACCGGTTTTTTGAATAGCGTACTTATCTTTGATCCCCGATAAGAAAATATCCGGTTTCATTTTTTCGATCAACTCATCTGTTTCAAATATGTTGTAATCATCGACTACCATGTTACCTTTTTCCATGTCAGGGAACATACCTTCGTAATCATCCAATTCAACACCTTTAGCTTTCAACTGGGCAATTTGTTCTTCAGAATATTTTTCTTTGTAGAAGTCTTCATCTTTAGAAACTGTGATTTCTTCGATGTTTTTACTATCAGCATCAACTTTGATTGATGGGATGATATCCCTACCTTCGTAGTCATCACGATGGGCAAACTCGTACCCGGCAATGATGGTATCAACACCTAGATCATCCAACAACAATTGGTAATGATGTGAACGGGAACCACCGGCAAAGATTGCCGCAGTTTTACCTTCAAGTTTGGATTTGTAATATGCCATATCATCAGCAATCACACCCAACTCTTCTGCGATAACTTCTTCAGTTCTCTTTTTCAATTCTTCATCACCAAAATAATCGGCCATCATTCTTAAAGTCTTACATGTAGCACCGACTCCGATAAAGTTAACCTTGATCCAGTCGATACCATATTTGGTTTTCATCATTTCTGCCACATAGTTGATTGATCTGTGACACATAACCAGGTTTAAGTCAGCCAGATGAGAATTCTTCATTGTTTCAAAACTTCCATCTCCGGTGAATACTGAAACAACGTCGTATCCAATCTTTTTCAAGATTCGTTCTTCTTCCCAGCCGTCTCCACCGATATTGTATTCACCTAAGATATTAACTGAATACTTACCTTTTGGTTTATCATCACCTTTACCGATAACTTGGCGCATAAGACCATTATTGGCAATGTGGTGACCTGAAGATTGGGATACCCCTTTGTAACCTTCACATGAAAAACCAATCGCGGTAATTCCATATTTCTCTTCAACTCGTCGAGCGACTGCTTGCACGTCATCCCCGATTAGTCCAATTGGACATGTTGAACAGATGAAGATTGCTTTTGGATTGAACATTTCCATTACTTCATCAATCCCTTTTTCAAGTTTCTTTTCCCCACCGAATACGATATCAGTTGGTCTCATATCGGTACAGAATGAGTAAGGAATGAAGTTGTTTTCTCCTTCATATGATGGTTTTGCTTTATTTCTTCTTGTCCCCCAAGAATAGAAGGCACAACCGATTGGACCATGTGTTATTGTAACAACGTCTTTGATTGGTCCGACAACAACCCCTTTGGCTCCGGCGTAGCAACAACCACGAGCTGAAGCTATCCCAGGAATTGTCCGCGTATTAGCGTTAATTTCATCAGCCACTTCACCTTCTTTTTCTAATTGGGTGATGTGGGTTTTTCTATTTTTGAACACTCTTGCCGAGTATTTGTCTAATATTTCGTCTCTTTCTTTCATAGTTACCCCTCCCTAATAGGCATTTTCCGTCTGGGCGTCATCCCTAACCCGGTAGGCTTCCATAATTGGTAAAACAAAGATTTTTCCATCTCCTGCTTTACCAGTTTGATTTGTTTTGATTAAAACATCTACTACACTTTTTACTTGGTCATCATTGACAATTACTGTAAACGCTCGTTTTGGTAGTAATCTGACCATTCCAATCAGGTCACTTCCTGCTTCCTCAGGAAGTTCACCGTTATTTGTGACATATTCAATCAACGCTGGATCGATTTTTTTCTTTCCTCGTCCCAAACATGGGCGGCAACTAAATGCTGGAAAACCACTGTCTTCCAGCGCTTTTTTAGTTGCGTTTACCATTGTTGGGCGGATAAATGCCATAACCTCTTTCATTTGCATTCACCCCTTTTTCTATAAGCTGGCAGCGCCAGTGCTGATTACATATGACTCTTCCACTGGAGAAACAAAGATTCTTCCGTCTCCAAATGTACCAGTTCCTGTCTTTGCCACTCTCATGATGATTTTAGTAATAATATCTTTATCCATTTCATCGCAAACAATTAACAGCATTTCTTTAGGGATTTCATCATAAACGTAATCCCCAACTTTAATACCTCTTTGTTTACCGCGACCAAATACGTCCATTTTTGTAATTGCTGGATAACCAGCTTCGGCTAATTCTGTCATTACTTCGGTAACCTTTTCAGGTCTTACAATCGCTCTTACCATTAACATAATTTCTACCCCCCAGTCCGTTAGTCCATTAAACCGTATTCCATCAGGATTTCTTCTAATTCATCGATATCCATCGGATTTGGAACTACGAACAGTTCATTTTCTTCAATTCTTTTCGCTAAATCACGATAAACATCTGCTTGTGCTTCTTCCGGGCTGAATTCAATAACTGTCTGTTTATTGATTTCGGCTCTTTGGACCGCATTATCTCTAGGAACGAATTTGATCATTTGAGTTCCTAAACGTTTAGCAACCGCTTCAACCAATTCATCTTCACGGTCTACTTTACGAGAGTTACAGATTAACCCACCTAAACGGACCGTCCCGTTTTTACCATATTTGGCAATCCCTTTTGAAATGTTGTTGGCTGCATATAAGGCCATCATTTCACCTGAACATACAATGTAGATTTCTTGGGCTTTACCTTCACGGATTGGCATCGCAAAACCACCGCAAACAACATCCCCTAATACATCGTAGAATACATAGTCCAAATCATCTGTGTATGCACCTAATTGTTCCAATAAGTTGATCGAAGTGATAATCCCACGTCCTGCACAACCAACACCTGGTTCAGGTCCTCCAGATTCTACCCCTTTGATTCCTTTGAATCCTTCTTTTAGTACTTCTTCCAATTCGATGTCGTCACCTTCATCTCTTAAAGTATCCAGTACTGTTTTTTGAGCCAGACCACCTAGAACCAATCTAGTTGAATCGGCTTTTGGATCACATCCGACAATCATAATTCTTTTACCCATATCGGCTAATCCTGCAGTCAAATTTTGTGTTGTGGTTGATTTACCAATCCCACCTTTTCCATAAATCGCAACTTGTCTCATAATCTTTACCTTCCTTTTCATTAAAGACTCTCGGTATCAACCAACAGTGCTGATATCCTTTCGCGAATGTTTTTCCATTTCGCACTTAAATTATATTTTAACCCGGACAAAAAAGTCAATACTTTTTTATCATTATAATAAATTATTATCATTATCATGCGCTTTTACTGCCCAAATGTTACTTATATTTGGCTATTTCCTAAAAAAACGCCGATTTTTTGTGATAGACAGACAAAATGAATGCGCTATCATTGGGCTCGGGACACATTTTTTGTTGCTCGCATTGTTACAAAACGTAATAGGTCGAATCAAGGACCAATCAAAAAAAAGGACTTCCCCGGCATCATATCTTTGCCATGGAATTCCTATTTAAGTGCTTTTTTAAGGATTTGATTTTGGTTTTTTCAATCAAATCACGATCCACAAATACAATAAATTGCCAGCTTGAGCTTTTACAAGTGACATTTATTTGACTCTCTTTTTAGCTGGTGCCATCAGATGATGATCAGTGACAGTCCCCAATGATTATCGCGGCTTGGCCACCAATAAATATCATTATTTTTAAAGACAATAAAAGAGCCGCGGACGGCTCTTCTTGCAATAAATCACATTGAAAGAGACAAAAGTGACTTACAGCAAGATCTAACAATAACGAGCGATTGTAATATTATTGTAAGATCAATATATTTAACTATGACAACTTTGATTTACCGATGTTTGTTATCAGGAAAAACCGTCTTTAACTTGGAAGGTTTATTAAGATAAGTTTTATTATTCCAACAATAAACATTCTTCGAATGGAATTGCGATTTCGCTGGGATGGTCTTGAAGGTTGCGATACACTTCTTTTGACATCTCCCAGCACATGCTTTTCTTCGCATTTTTAGGCCTAATCATAATTGTATAGGTAAATAACCCTTCAACTACATTTTCAATATCGTAGGTTAAAACAACACTATTTATATTATCACTTATCAGATGGGCCGGCAATATCTTTTTGGCCCTAATTCCAAAGTAAGCTATCGAAGCGGGAATTCTTTCGTGATGAAATGTTTTAACCTCCTGTATCTTATCATATGGAATTGTGATTTCAAAGTCATTTGCTTTTAAATCATTTCCCTCTATCGACACTTCACAGATGTTCCGACACCCGGTCAGCAAGGCATCCGCATAAGTCTTGGGATGCTGATACAGCAAATGTTTTTCCAAAATCTCATCACTGGTACCTTCATTGACAACCACGACCCGATCACTGATCCGGTATACCTCATCACGGTCATGCGAAACAAATATCGCCGTCTTGTTGGTTTGGCTGATAACCGAAACAACTTCCTGCTCCATCTGCCAGCGTAAATAGCGGTCCAAAGCTGAAAACGGTTCATCCAAAAGAATGATTTCGGGATCGGTGACGATAATCCGGGCCAGGGCACAGCGTTGTTTCTGGCCCCCGGACAGTTCTCTTGGATACTGCTCTTTTTGCTCAAGCAAGTGGAACCTTCCCAGAATTTCGTCGATATCATAACTCACCCCTTTGGGAATTACGGCTTTGATATTTCGTTCGACTGTCATATTTGGAAACAAGGCATAATCCTGAAACAAATAACCGACCTTCCTTTTTTGCGGAGGCAGATTGATTTTTTTCTTGGAGTCAAAAACCACTTTACCGTTGATGACAATCAGACCTTCATCCGGGGTTTCAATTCCGGCGATACACCTGAGCGTGATGCTTTTGCCACAACCCGAAGCCCCAATCAGGGCAATGGTTTCCTTACCTCCCTCAAAATCGATATCCAAGTTGAAGTTACCCAACTTCTTTTTAATTTTACATGTAATCGACATAGGCTACTTCCTTCCGATATAGACTCGTTTTTCAAAAACATTAACCAGCAGCATCACTGCAAACGAGATTCCCAGATTGATCAGCACCCAGTTCATCGCAGCTGAATCCTGATTGGTTTGCCAGAGATAGGCGACAGTTGTCGCAACTGTCGATGTTTTTCCGGCAATATAGCCAGCCACCATGCTCGTAGCTCCATATTCGCCCAACCCCCTGGCAAAAGTCAGAACCACTCCGGCAATAATCCCTTCCTTGCAATTAGGTAAAATGATCCGCCAAAATATATATGTATTCGACAGACACAAAGTTTTAGCACTGGCAATGATATTCTGATCGAATGATTCGAAAGAACCACGCACTGTCCGATACATCAGCGGAAACGTCACGATCACCACCGCAAAGATCGCACTGTACCATCTCATTGTCAGGGTTGCGTTGAAATAATTCGCGACAAACTGACCCAAGAGACTTCTTGGCGATATTACCAGCAGGATCATAAAACCGACTACCGTCGGTGGCAACACCATCGGGATTGTCAACAGGGTATCGAGAATTCCTTTGATCAACCCTGGCAGCTTAACGATATAATAAGCGCATAATATTCCGATGAAGAAGGTAATTATGGTTGCTATCAAAGATATCCGGATTGAATTTAACAGTGGAAAATAGTCCATAATCACCGCTCCCCTTTCATAAACTACCTAGTTGGTACAATCAGTACCACTTTATTTTCTAATAGATCGATTTTGGTTGACTCATCAATGTACCCCTCAGTAATCAATGCCGTCATCTGTTTTTGGGCAGCTGGGAAGAACACATCCACTTGAGCCCCCTGTTCAATTTGAGTTTGTAAAGTTCCGCTGGAATTGAAGGAAATCTCAAGATCAATATTCGGGTTAGCTTCTTCAAAAGCAGCTTGAACGGCTGTCAGCGATTCGGTCAAACTAGCCGCTGCAAAGATTGTCACTGTCGCTTCCTTAGTGAATGTCACTTCCTGACTGGTATCTTCAGCTGCCATTTCAAATCCAAAGCTTTCGAATCCCCCCTTGGCTTCACTTGTCACCAGGAAGTTCAAGAACACCTCCGCCGCTTCTTTTTGGATAGCGTTTGCAGTAAGGGCAACTGGATAGCTGACTACTGAAGTCAATTCAGATTCGGTTGCCACATCAGTTACTGTAACGTCCTCGAGATTAGCAGCGTCGGTAGCATAAACAATTCCACAATCGACCGAACCAGCTTCAACCTGAGCCAGGACCGCTTTTACATTTGTCCCATAGGATATTTTTGATTGAAGATCGTCCCACATCCCCAAATTGGTGAAGATCTCCTGGGCATATATTCCACAAGGCGTATTAGAATTCCCCAAGGCGATTGTCGTTACAGTGTCGGCAGCGACATCTTCAAACTTCAACGCCACAGTCATCGGCTCACTGGCTGCCTGGGCACAACCCGCTAGAGACATAATCATTAGCACAACTGCAACCATTTTGATCAGACGACCAAACTTTATTGATAAATCACTTGAACCAAACTTAATGTTTTTCATGATAATGCCCCCTTTTTTTCTTTTAAGCTAAAACTTCTTTGTTTGTTTTATCACTTATAATTTGCAAATATTTTATCGTTGTGATAATATTTTGTCAAGTTTATTGTTGTTTTTTTATTAATTTATTGATTTTTTGTCTCGTTTTCTTATGTTTTGTTATGTTTATTAGGGTTTTTTAGTCAATTATGTCGATTTTCATGGATTCTAGACAATTATCAAGCAAGGAGGGGAATGATATGAATAAAAAACTGATTTCACCAAAAGAGGCTGCGAGCATCTTAAAGGTAAAGCAAAACACGATTTATGATATGATCAAAAAAAACCGGTTACCGGCAACCAAAGTCGGAAAACAGTTTAGGATATGGGAATCCGATGTTTACGCTTTATTGGATCCGGCCCCACCAAGTTCAACCCCGGCTTTGGAAGATACTATCACCACCATTGATCAGGATGTGAAAACCACCGATGCCGCCAACTCTTCCAATAACATCATCGTCTGCGGTCAGGATTTGATAATTGATATGCTTTCATCAGCTGTCAACCAGAGGATTCAGGGAACCCAATTTATCAGATCATACCAAGGAAGCTATAACGGCCTTTATTCCATGTATAAGCGTAATGTTACCGTGGCCACTACTCATCTATGGGATATGGAAACCGATACATATAACATTCCCTTCATTAAAAGCCTGCTTCCCGGTGAAGAAGTATGTCTGTATCATATTGTCGACCGTCCGGTCGGAATTTACGTTCAAAAAGGGAATCCTAAAAAAATAACCGGGATTGAAGACCTGGCCCGCGATGATGTATCAATGGTTAATCGCGAACGCGGCAGCGGAATTCGGGTCCTTACCGATTCCCTGATCAAGTCAGCTAGGATAAAACCCGAATCCGTCAACGGTTATTCAAGAACCGTTAATTCCCATTTGGCAGCTGCAGCTTTGATTTCAAAAGGTGGAGCCGATTGTGCCTGGGGAACCAAGGGGATTGCCGCCCAGATTCCTAACATCGATTTTATCTTCATTAAAAATGAAAAATATGATCTGGCGGTGCGAAAAAGTGATTTGGACCGGCCGGAAATCGATCAAATGATAAAAATCATCCAATCCAATGAATTTAAAGAACAAGTATCCGCCCTTCAGGCATACGACGTCACCGATATGGGAAAGCGAATTTACTGATCGCTTTTCCTTTTTTATTGTTTTTTCATTGCAGGATGATCTCATTGCTCCTAACCGCCCCTGATTAAGCAAAGAACATCACCAAAAAGAAACATATCTGCACATAATGAGCCTTAAGTTATATTTGATGTTGTACTTGCTCCTTTAAGGCGATATAATGAAGGCATAAGGATAACTCATCTTGAATATTCAAGATGTAAATCCCAATCGAAAGTTAAATCCTTGAGTATCCTATTGACCGGGGCTATCGCCACTTTTGGCCAACCTGTCCGGATTTAAGGATATCAGCGTCAGTTAATTGACCCAAACCAAAATCCCGCATCCATAATCATGAAAACCGGGATCCCCATCACCAAGATATCACGGCCCATCAAGCGAGCTGATTTACATTGCATTCGAAGCACCCATAATAGCTTAAAAGATAAACAGAAAACATTATAAACTGGAGGTGAGTCTCATCGGCATAGTTGAAAATTGGCAGCAAGCTGTAACGTGGCTTGTTCTTTTAGTGGTTTTATTCTCCATTATATCCGGAAAAATCAGATATGATCTGACTGCATTTGGTGGTCTTTTGGTCCTGGGTATTTTGGGACTAAGAACACCGGGACAACTTTTCTCAGGTTTTGCTTCACCAGCCCTTTTTACCATCGCAACGGTTCTGGTGATGAGTTCCGGAATTGTTGAATCGGGATTATTCACCGGGTTTGGAAAAAAAATAGCGAGCCGGATCCATAAATACAAGAATCAGATCTTTGCCCTCTTTGTTTCAACCGTATTCATCTCATCGTTCATGAATAATGTAGGCGCAATCGGGATTGTGCTTCCGACTGCCAAAAGAATGGCGAAAAGGGCAAAAGCCTCCCAATCCGCGTTTGGAATTCCGATTGCATATGCATCGATACTCGGAGGATCGCTTACACTTATTGGAACGGCGTCCAACCTGATTGTATCAACCTATCGAATGAATGCGTTTGGTGAACAGTTCCGGATGTTTGATTTTTCAATCCATGGATTGGCCTTGGTAATCTCGGGTATCGCCGTACTTTTTATTTGCCGGGTTTGTGGGCTAAGGCCGCTGGAAAAAGCCGCCTTGGTTAACGAAACGATTGACCAAGAATCGCAACACGAGATCGAACAGGCAGTTCCTCGAAACAAAAAGAAAAGTATGATTGTTATATTAACGCTTGTTCCGATTGTTTTTTTGACCAGTATCAGGCTCATCCACCCCGCGATAGCATTTGGTGTCATAACCCTGGTCTGGATTTTTTCAGGGGTACTGTCCTACAAAAACGCTCTTGATCATATCAACACCCCCATTATCATTTTTTTAGGCAGCATGTTTGGCATCTCGGCAACCCTCGAGGAAACCGGGGCCCTGGAAGCTGTAGTAAACCTGATAAGCCCGCTTTTCACAACTCTTCCGCCATTTATGATGATATTGACTTTTCTTTTCATCTCAGCCTTGTTTGCCAATATCCTCGACAATTCGGTTGCTGCGGTATTGATGGCTCCGATTGCCATAGCCTTGTGGCGCGCCGGTGCCGTCCCATTTAGTCCCGATGCCCTTTTGATGGCGGTGGCTGCAGGTGCAAGTATGGGAATTGTCATTCCGACTCATCAGGCCACAATAGTTGTCATGGAAAGCATTGATTTTCATAGAATCAGTTTCATTAAAATTGGGGCAGCCATTGCGGTTGTCGCCGGAATTTTTTCAGCATTTGTAATTTACACCATCTGGTGCTAATGGATAAACAATAATTTTGGAGGTTAGCTAAATGGAATTTAAACAAATTTATACCCCGGGACTCGCGCACTGTTCTTATGTAATCGGCGGCAAAAATGCCTGCGTCGTGATTGATCCCGCCCGGGAAGTTACTCAGTACATTGCCATTGCCGACTCATTCGGTCTTCCAATCACAGGAATAATTGAAACTCATCTTCACGCCGACTTTGTCTCAGGCCATCTTGAATTAAAGGAACTGACAGGGGCAACAATCTACATAACCAAACAGGCCGAAGCGAAATTTGACCATCAGGCCTTAAACAATGAAGAAGAATTTCAAATTGATACCCTGTTATTCAAAATGATGGATACTCCCGGTCACACTCCGGAATCCTCTGTTTTTGTCGTATCCGATCTGGAACGCGGAAAAGAACCGGTCATGGCTTTTACCGGCGACACTCTTTTTGTCGGGGACGTGGGACGCCCGGATTTATTTCCCGACCGAAAGGAAGAACTGGCAGGCAAACTGTTCGAGAGTCTAAGAAGGCTCGAAAAACTCGGGGACAACATCGAAGTGTATCCAGCTCACGGGGCCGGATCGCTTTGCGGGAAATCCCTCTCTTCCAAACTTTCTTCGACAATCGGCACCGAGAAACTGCAAAATGCGGCTATGCTTGAACGCTCCAAGGATGATTTCATCAAGAGCTTTCTGGCCGGAATGCCGGAAGCACCTGATCATTTTTCCCGTTGTTCCAATATCAACAGAAACGGGGCCCCGGCAGTCACCACGTTGACAAAACCAGTCGGATACTCACCGGATGAGTTCTTCAAATTGAGTCAAACAGGCCATTTAATTGTGGATACCCGGGATCAGCTTGCTTTTGGAGCGGCCCATATTCCCGGTGCCTACGGACTGAGTTTAAAAGGTAATTTTGCGACTTTTTCCGGTTGGGTTCTCCCACCGGACAAACCAATTCTATTGGTATTGGAGAATATGAGCGAGATGCCGGCTGTTCTTAAATGGCTCTACAGTGTTGGCCTTGATAACGTAGTCGGTTACCTCAGCGGTGGCATGACTGCCTATGCCCAAAGCGGACTGGAAACAGCTCGAATCGAGAGCATTTCGGTCGCCGAAGCCAAAAGGCGGCATGATAAAGGTGAGATAGTTCTGATCGACACCAGACTTAAGAGTGAGTGGGATAGCGGCCATATCGAAGGAACAACTCACATTCCCGCCCCCGATGTCCGAAAGACTTTTCGGGAACTGGATGGGTCTAAACCGATTGCCTTTATCTGCAATTCCGGAAATCGTTCCCTTCTTGCCGCCAGTCTGATGTTAAATTTAAGCGGTTCTAATAATGTCATTAATGTTATCGGCGGAATGAAAGCCTGGTTGTCACTGGGTTATCCGACAGTAATCGATGGAGGTGAAGGCTGTGAAATCCCTGTTCGTTGATCTCTGGCCTTGGTGGCTGGGCGGGATAGCTATTGGTATTTTGATCCCGCTGATGTACTATTTTTTGAATACCGCCCTGGGTGTTTCGACCGGGTATGGCAATTTCCTAAAAATCATCAATCCCTTAACCAGACTCAAGTGGCTTAATTCCAAGTCATTTACCGACAGATTCAACTGGCGCTTTATTTTCACCGTCGGGATGGTCATCGGTGCTTTTGTATCAGCTCGGCTTTCCGGAATGCCGCTATGGCAATCCGGAATGGGCATCTTCACCGAGAAACTTGACTGGTCATACGGGATTTATATCTTCTGGTTTTTTATCGGTGGGACATTCCTCGGTTTTGGTGCCCGTCTGGCGAATGGTTGCACTTCCGGACACAGTATCCATGGCATTGCAACCGGCCAGAAATCAAGCATTGTAGCGACCATCTTTTTTGTCCTCTTTGGCGTCATAACAACTTTTTTAATCAGAATGATCTTGTTTGGAGGTAATTAGAATGACTAAAAAAATCGGATACTTAATAGCCGGATTATTCTTTGGCTTTGCACTGAGTCGTTCTGGTGCTTCTCATTACAATTATATTTATCGTATGTTTACCGGCGAAGACTTGCACTTAGCCTTGTTAATGGGAACAGCTATCATCATCGGCGCCATCGGAATGTTTATCCTTAAAGTTCTTGGCAACAAGGACGTCAATGGCAACGAGATTGCCATAAACAAAAAACCTTATCATCGAAATACCATCATCGGTGGAATATTGTTTGGAATCGGATGGGCGATTTCCGGAGCATGTCCGGGAACCGTTCTAGCCCAGATCGGTGAAGGGAAGATCTTGGGATTGTTTACTTTTTTAGGTATCATGTTCGGTACCTATCTATACGCCCTAATCGGAGGTAAATCTTCCTAATCCCACCCCGATCATGATGACAAGGTAATTTCTTTCAATAGCGGTTTACCAAAACTTAAACTGCCCGACAATAATAGTAATAATCACTTTTGCCCCAGCCCTTGATTTAATAAAACCGACCCAACTTGGAGGTGGCTCGAATGATCAAAAAAATACTGTTGATAGTAGCTGGATTAATCGTTGCGTTTTTCATTTTCTACGTCATTGTCTGGAATCTAATGTAGCAATGGTTAAGTTTCAATAATTATTACTGATTTTTGGAATGGCTATCATCAAGATTAAATTCAAAAGGAATCTCACCAAAAAACAAGTGAGATTTCTTTTTTGGTTTCTAGATCACCTTATCTCCGTTTCAATCATTCAAATTACCAGGTGCCAAATTTTGAAAATTTTTAATTTGAAAGATCCGATAATGCTATACTATGTGAAATCATGATAACAATAAGGGAGAAAAACGAATGAAAAAATACCAAAATAAGTTTCCCAGCGATTTTCTATGGGGCGGTGCCATCGCAGCCAACCAAGCTGAAGGGGCGTTTGACGAAGGTGGCAAAGGATTGGACATTTCCAATGGGTTCGCCCAGGGATTTCACGGTGATTACGATCATGTAATTGATCCTGACAAATTCTATCCGACCCATGAGGCAATTGATTTCTACCATCATTACAAGGCTGATTTGGAACTATTTGAAGAGATGAATTTCAAGGCTTTCAGGACCTCGATCAACTGGTCCCGGATATTTCCAAATGGCGATGATGTAATCCCCAACGAGGCCGGACTTAAGTTCTACGATGATCTCTTTGATGAGATGATTGCCCGAGGAATGGAGCCGGTTGTAACCCTGAGCCACTATGAGACCCCGATGAATCTAGTCGAGAAATACGGAAGCTGGCGCAGTCGTGAGCTGATTGACTTTTTCGTCAAATATTGCGAGGTGGTGTTCAACCGCTATAAAGACAAAGTCAAATACTGGCTGACATTCAATGAAATCAACAACCTAAGAAGAATGCCAGGAGCCGCCGGCGGATTGTTCTTTTTCGAAGGAGAAAACAAACAACAGGCGATGTATCAGGCAAGTCACCACATGTTTGTCGCGAATTCACTGTGCATCAAAATGTGCCACGAGATTATTCCCGAAGCGAAAATCGGCTGCATGCTTTCACTTTCCAATGTCTATCCGAATTCATGCAATCCAAACGATGTCATGGAGACAATGGAACTTCGCAGAAGATCGTTATTATTTGGCGATGTGATGATCAGGGGAATTTATCCTGCCTACATTCTACGGATCTGGAACGAAGAAAACGTGAATGTTGAAATGCTTCCTGGCGATGAAGAGATAATCAGTCAATATACAGCCGATTATTTGGGATTCAGTTACTACCGGACAACGACCCATGAACACGGGCATCCATTCCACGCTGATACCGGTGGTGACCAGGGAACCCCTAACCCTTATCTGGCAACCACCCCTTGGGGATGGCAAATCGATCCAGTCGGTTTGAGATACACTCTAAATGAGCTTTATGACCGTTATCAGATTCCCCTGTTTGTCGTTGAAAACGGTCTGGGTCAAATTGACAAAATCTCAAGTGACGGAAAAATCCATGACGATTATCGCATTGACTATGTCAAAAAACACATCCTGGCGATGAAAGAAGCCATCGCAGATGGTGTTGATATCATGGGTTATACATATTGGGGCCCAATCGACATTGTTTCCGCGGGAACCGGACAGATGTCAAAACGCTATGGCTTTGTCTATGTTGACAGGGATGACTTGGGCAATGGGACAATGAAAAGGATCAAGAAAGATTCTTTTGAATGGTACAAGGAAGTAATTGCTTCAAACGGTGAAAAACTGTAACTAAACGACGAAAAGACCAATCCAGGCTAAAAATTACCTGGATTGGTCTTTTTATTATCATCTATTATGTAAACCACAGCATTATCTAATGATCGACTTATGATCATGAAAACAATCAATTATCCCGAGCCGCAAATAAGGATCTATTTTATCAATTATTTTTGGCTGATATCATCCAGTTTATCCAACTCCAAAATTGTATGATAAAGCACATCGACCCCTGCTTCAATATCCTCCCAATCAGTATCTTCAAACCGGCTGTGGCTGATTCCCTTTTTGCTTGGTACAAAGATCATCCCGATTGGCAATAAATTGCCAATCGTGTTCGCATCATGACCGGCTCCACTTGGCATGCGCCTGAACGATGAAATTTCCGATTTTTTGCATGCTGTTTCAATGACATCCATCATTTGGGAATTGCAGGGAACTGAGTCCTTTTTTGAAAGTTCTTCGAATTTGAATTCAATTGGAGCCAGCTCTTGGGCATACGCTTTGATTTCTTCAATGAACCGCTCATATCTTTCGTTTTGCATATGGCGCATTTCAAGAGTGATTTCGCATTCACGGGGGATGATATTACCCGCTCCAGGAGCCACATTTATCATTCCAACCGTAGCTACAAAACCATCGCCATATGCTCTGGCCAAATCGTCTACTTTTTGAATCAACTTCGCCATTGCAACCAAAGCATCTTTTCTTTGCGACATCATCGTTGTTCCGGCATGATTGCTCTGACCGTAAGAAGTCACTTTAAACTCATAGATCCCCACAATTCCGGTTACAATCCCAATTTGACTGTTTGTTTCTTCCAGCAAGCCACCTTGTTCAATATGCAATTCGGTAAATGACTGATACTTGTCAGGATCCACCAACGAATCCAGGATATCCTGTTTGGAAAATCCATACTCCCCCAAAACATCTTCCAAACCGGGTTGGTCCATGTCAACCAGACCAAAGCTGGCCCAGCTTCCAAATGTACCACCAAGCCCGCTGCTCTCTTCAGCGTTGAATCCCCATATTTCAACATCATGACGGAGCTTTATCCCCTGCTCTTTAAACCGATAAATACACTCAACCGCAGCCTGAACCCCAAGATTGCCATCGAATATTCCCCCTTGACGGACAGTATCCAGATGCGATCCGATCGCAACGCTTTTTAAATTAGGGTCAATTCCTTTTAAAACCCCTTTGAGATTTCCAATCTTATCCACGGTAGTTGTCATCTTGGCTTCTTGCATATACGATTCGGTAAGTCTTACAGCTTCGTAATATTCTTTAGTATTCAATAATCTGGTTATCGGTTTTGGTTTATCATGATTGTCCTCTTCGCCAATCCTTCCCACTGCCAAAACATGTTCCTTGATTCGATTCATAATTATCCCCTTTATAATATCATGTCAATTTATTTATAATTGTATCGGATGGTTTGGGGCGAAATCAACGGGTCATAGTCCAGTTTTTTCCATTCCCCATCCCATTTAAAAAAGGCTGAATGACAGCCTTTTGGTGCATCACAGTCTTCAATTCAACAGAGCCGCATAGTCCCTGAGTATCATCCCTCTCCCCATTGTCATTGTTTTTTAACAATAACCGGCAGCAGTGATCCTATCGTTTGAAAAGACCCTCATTCTTCTCTTCCAATGCCCTGATTGCATGATAAACCATCTCATTAGCTGGAGTTGGAACATTTTCCTCCTTGCCCAGTCTGATGACGGTACCGGCAAACATATCGATTTCCGTTTTGACTTTGGCATTAAGATCCTGCAATGTCGATGGCTGATTGTTGAATGGAATCCGTTTGTAGATTTCCCTTTTCATTTCAATATCTTCGTATTCCAAGCCAATCCCTTTGGCTTTGGCGATATCGACTACCTCTTTCATCAACATCTTTCTAACCTCATTCATATGGTCGCTGCAGGTGAATCCCCCAAATGGAATTCCCAGCAAAGCACAGGTCAGGTTTCCTCCGACATTACTCATGAATTTATGCCATAAAGACCGGATCATATCGGTATCATTGAAATATTGGATATGGCATTGATCAAATAGCTGGTTGATTTTCTCAACTCTTGGACTCAAGTCCGTGTTGTCCTTTTCACCAAATACCACCTTACCGAATGCTTCGTCAAATACGGCATGTCCGTTTTTAACTTGACTTCCAACTCGCATATAAGTATAAACCACATGGTCTTCGCCATACACTTCCATCGCTCTTTCATCAGCTTCGACTCCATTTAAGACCGCCATAATCTGAGTCTTTTCACCGACAAAATTCCTGATCGATTCCAGCGCCAGATCAAGAACCGGATTCTTGACCGCCACAATAACCAAATCAGCCTCAAAATCGGTCGATGACGGCTCCACCACCTTGAATGAATAATGTTTGCCATTGATGGTCAATCCGTTTTTTTCAATTCTTTCTTTTCGTTCACCTTCGGCAATGACCACAAAATCATCACCGAGATTTTCTCTGAGTTTGCCCGCAAAGAAGCTTCCCATTGCGCCCAAACCGATTAATGCTACTTTTTTCATTTAATCACCCTTCATTTGATATGTTTTTATCATAATGAAAATATTTTATCATGTCAACATATTTCCCTTGCAAATAGATAAACCCAGCAATATCAAGACTATCAAATCAAATGACAGCAGCATAATCACAGAAGTAAAACCAGTCGTGAAAATGATATTTCACAGCTGGCTAAGTTTTAATATTATCTTTGAACTATTTTCTAAAACCCCGTTCATATTGGAAGGGAATTTCAATTTCCTGATCTTGTTTGAAACCTTCCTGATTGACAAAATAAGGATTCATCAATAACCCGCGGCCAATCGCCACCAAATCAGCCCGGTCGTTGCCCAACACTTCTTCTACCAATTTGATATCGTCTAACAAGCCAACCGCAATGGTCGGCAATCCGACTTCCCGCTTGATAATCTCGGCCTGTTTGACTTGATAGCCCGGATAAATATTTCCCGCCCACGGTCCATTGCCCCCGGTGCTTACGTGAATGATGTCAAGATCATCTTTGACCATGTTCATCATCTTGACCATTTCATTTTCATCATAGCCATCTTCAAGATGTTCGGTAGCGGAAATTCGGATTCCCAAAGTTTTGCTTTCAGGCCAATTGGCTTTGATTGCTGCAATGACCTCTTTTAAAAAACGCACCCGGTTTTCAAGACCCCCGCCATAATCATCCGTGCGGTGATTGCTGTGGGGTGAAAGGAATTGATTGATCAGATAGCCATGAGCGCCATGGATTTCAATCATGTCAAAGCCGGCCTCATCAGCCAACCTGGCTGCATTGCCAAAAGCAGCGACAATATCTTTGATCTGATCGGTTGAAAGCGCCGAAGGCATCGGGTACGAATCGCTGTAGGCAATCGCACTGGGTCCGACCAGCTTTTCTTTACCTTCATATTTTCTTCCCCCGTGATTCAACTGGATTCCCGCCATAGCATCGTAGCTTTTGATCTGGCGCACCAGTTCCTTTAGACCCGCAACTTGGTTTTGATCCCAAATGCCCAGATCATGATCGGAAATCCGACCGTTAGGCATAACTCCGGTTGCTTCAACAATTATCAGTCCGACTCCCCCCATCGCCCTGGTGGTATAATGGCTCAAATGAAAATCAGTAACCAAACCATCTTCCTTGGCCGAGTACATGCACATCGGAGGCATGACGATCCGGTTTTTCAATTCCAAATTCTTAATTTTATAACTTTTGAATGCTTTTAGTTGTCTCATGATTAATAATCCTTTCCTTAATATTTAATAATCATTAATTGGTAAATATGAATCATATCTCTATATACTATACCACCATTGGCACTCCAGCACCAATATTACGACTCAAAGGAATAAAGTAGGCTAACTTATTTCTAAGTGTAGCTAGCCATTTTATTTGATGCCATCTAACCATAATCTAGTCATAATAAATAAAGGTCAATTCCAAATAATTTGATGAATTTTTCTTCAAATTGCTTGAGATTGACCTTTTGCTTTGTTATTTTATTGGTAATAAATCTAGAGAAAGAAAAAATGAGAGACGCCACCACCAAGCAGTTTCTCTCATTTGCCATATAGACAAGAATATGATAACGTATCACGGAGTAAAAATCAATAATAAATTGATGAAGATTGATTCGCGGGCCAAACTCCAGGCCTATTATAATGAATTGGTTTCCAATATCAATCGTTTTTCCTTGAGTTGCGCTGGTGACTGCCAGGGCAATTTCATAATTCATGGTTATTATAACCGAAGGGTGAAACTGCCTTTTGGCTTTTTTAATTTGAGAATAATGCGGCTAAGATGTAAGGATTGTGGCAGAACCCACGCAATTCTTCTTTCATGTTTGGTTCCATATTCAAGTATCCCGTTGGCTGTTCAAGTTGAGATTTCCATACATAAAAATAATCAGAAACTATTAAAAGCCATTCTTGATCGAAATCCCTATATGTCTGAGTGTGAAATTTATAATGTTGTGAGCAGGTATATCAATGTTTGGCAGCAACGTTTGATGTCGTTGAGAATTGAATCAAATGATATTAACCAACTTGTTGAAAGTTGTTTTTCAAATTATTTGATGCAGTTCATGCAATGTAGAAATACCATAAATATCCTGTATACCATCAACCACATAGGATGAGTTAAATAATCGATTCTATTAGTATATAGTGGGTGACGGAGGTATTATATGGATAAAAAAGAACAAGAATACGTAGCGTTGATGCGCCATCGGATCATTCATGACATCATTACCGGAAATTACGATGCTGCATGGTCTAAGAATCAGGCGATTACGGAAGCTACCAAGAAAGTCTATAAGAGTTTCGACAACCGTGATTTCACTGTCTCAAGCAGTACCATCTCCAGGTGGATTGCTGCTTACGAAGAGAAAGGCTTCGATGGATTGATTCCTCAAAAGCGAAGTGATTGTGGCAAGTCAAGAAGACTGGATGATGACATCGTTGAAACAATCAAATATTATAAGACAACCTATCCTAGATTGCCGGCAACTGTAATTTACGGCAAGTTGATTGAAAAGGGAATCATCAAGAAAACTGATGTTTCGCTATCAACCGTTAATCGATGTGTCAATCAGATAAAGTCGGAATTGCGTCTATCAAACAAGAAAGACATGCGCCGCTACGAAGTGCCCCATATCAATATGAACTGGGCTGGTGACAGTTCGGTCGGTCCTTACATAACCATTAATGGCAAGAAAAACCGAACTTATATGATTGCCCTGATTGATGATGCTTCAAGGATGATCGTCCATCTTGATTTGTATTTGAATGACAACACAGTCAATTTGATGGATACTATGAAAAGTGCGGTCACCAAATACGGAATTCCTGAGATGTTCAGGTTTGACAACGGCTCCAATTATCGAAATCACCAGATCAAGATGATTGCAGCAAGGATTAATTCAACCATCAGCTACTGCAAACCGTACTCGCCGGAAGGAAAATCAAAAATTGAGCGGGTGTTTCGGACGATTAAAGATCAGTTCTTCGCCCAAATAAACATAAAAGATTACACAAACAATCTAGAAGGTTTGAAGCAGGATTTAAGCCAGTTCATCAATGATTACAACAACAAGGTGCATTCGTCTTTGAATGGATTGACACCTCATCAACGTTTTTTTCAGGAAAGCAATCTGATCAAAAGGCTTGATGATGACTTTATCGACAATACTTTCCTGTTCGAAGTAGAGCGGTCTGTCAGTACTGATTCGGTAATCAAAATAGATAATCGGGAATACGAGATTGATTATATCTATTCTGGTGAAAGGCATATGTTCCGATATACTCCGGACTTGGAAAACGTCTATATAGTTAACAAGAATACCGGCGAACTGGAACGGATTCACCTACTTGATAAAAACGCTAATTCAAAAGTAAAACGAGTGCAGCCAAAATTATGCGGAGGAGAAGATTAATGGAAAAATATTGGACCAGATACGGATTGGAATTCAATCCGTTTATCAAGAACTCAAAGAATTTATTTATTGAAACAAGTGAATACCAGGAATTGAAAGTACGCCTTAACAGCCTTTTTGAAATCAAAGGTTTCGGACTAATAGTCGGTGAACCTGGACATGGCAAAACAACCATGATCAGGAACTATATCAAAACACTCCCCAAATCAGCTTACAAGATAATTTATTTGTCAATGTCGACCCTTACAGTCAAGGAATTCTATATGCAACTGGCTGAGTCGCTGGATTTGACTCCTCGGTATCGAAAGAATGATCTGTTCAGGGAGATCCAATCAGCCATAAACCAGTTGATTTACGAAAAAAGGATTACCCCGGTGTTTATCTTTGATGAATGTAATTACATGAATAACGCCATTCTTAATGATTTGAAGATGATCTTCAATTTTGATATGGATTCCAAGGATCATGCGGTAGTCTTGATGGTCGGATTGCCGACAATAACCAGGAACCTTAAATTGACCGCTCATGAACCACTGCGTCAGCGAATGATTATCAATTACAAACTGGAGCCGTTAAACAAAACTGAAAGTCTTGCTTATATCAAAGACAAGCTCCAAGGCGGAAAAACAATTCAAGAAGTGTTCAACGACAATGCCATTGAAGCAATCATCAATGCATCCAACGGCACCTGTCGGGTTATTGATCGGATATGCGACCGGGCAATGTTTATCGGAGCAATCAGAAAAATCGAAGTAATTGATTCCGATTTAATCCTAGAAACAATCGAAGAGGTAGTAATTTGATAATCGAATACTTCTGCAACTATGATGAAAAAACATGGGCCAACGAGATAGTAATAGTCTCGCAAAACCCAGATAAGTGTGAATTCCAGCTAAGATATGACGGCAATGAAATCGAAGTGATAGTAGGTAAATCAGCCAAAGGAAACTGGATTTGCATCCCGTTGATGAAGCTGGGACTGGAACTATCATATTTCAAAGACAAATTTTGGAACAAGTCAGCTCTATTGCGCGAGATAGATCCAATCAGCAGCGAAGCCATATCACAAGCCATCTACAAATTAAACGAGTCAGGGATAATCGTCTAACAGGCGATTATTTTCTTTCTCCTCTAAAACATCATTTCAAATAAACTGAATATCCCATTCAATTAATTTGAAGAACATCAAAAAAGGACCAAAAGAAGGCCCATATAATTTGAAGAATCATCCATCAAATAAATTGACTAGCTACACTAAGCTAGCCCCTTATCAAACCGCACATGCGCTATTAACGCATACGGCTTACCAATTTACTAAATCTGATTTTATGAATGATTATAGTCTACTTGCTAAAAGAGTAGGCTATTTTCTTGTTTCTTTCTTTCGTGTAATACTTGATTCCGGCTTTCCTGCACTGTTCCACTCTGTTTTTCGTTACTTCTTTGTTGATACCCTGTTGTCTTTGAACATATATTTCAATTGGATATCCATACATGGTATTGAAATAGTGCCAGTATGCCGGTTTCAAACCAATCATCGCAAAGAATGCTATATTCCATTTAACCGTCATTCCAAACGCTTTCCTGATTGTCGGATGTTTATGCATCATGCACATTCTCAGCCTTTGGCGAATATACTTGTCAATTGTATTTAGTTCCCTTCCCATTAGATTTATGTCGCAATGGGTTTTGTAATTGTGCTTCTTGAATATTTCCAGTGCTTTGTAGACATTCAGGTAATAATTGACTTTTCCGACTATAATCGGGTTAAGCATGCTTACCCATTTATCCTGAGAAAATGTCCACTTTCTTTGCGTCTTATCCTTGATTTTCTTTTTGAAGTCTTTGAGCGACTTGGCGGTGGGAACTATGAAATAGTAGTCTTCACCTTTCTTGTTTTTCCTCCAGTGTTTGAAGTCAAATCCAAGAAATGTAAAATCATCATTTTTAAAGTCCACCACTTTGGTTTTGTCCATAGCCATTTCCAATCCTAATGATTGAATCACTTCTCTGGCTATCTTTCCTGCCCGCTCAATTTCTTCTTCTGTTTTCGCAAACAAGAGAAAATCATCGGCATAACGCACGAAGTGAATCTTTGCCTCGTGCAACTTCCAATCCAGTTCGTTCAGGTAGATGTTTGCAAGTAGAGGTGAAATAACGCCACCTTGCGGTGTTCCACTTTTGCTTTGCATATGTTTACCGTCTTCCATGTATCCCGCTTTGAGCCATGACCAAATCAAATCAAGAACAGTCCCATCAGCGATGCATTTATTCAATACCTTCATCAACTTTTTATGGGGAATGTTATCGAAGAACCCTTTGATATCACAATCGTATATCCAGTTTCTTCCTTCCTCGATGTTCTTGATGATAATCTGCATGGCACTGTCGACACCACGATTCGGGCGGTAGCCAACTGACCAGTGATGGAATATACCGGCCTCATATTTTGGGGTTAGGATATTGGTTAGCACCTGCTGAACTATCCGATCTTTGACTATTGGTATTCCCAATGGTCTTCTCTTTCCGTTTTTCTTAGGGATATATACTCGCCTTACAGGGATTGGTCTATATTCCTTTAATCTCAGTTCTTCCAGTAGCTTGTCCAAATTGTCTTGTTCATTTTCCATGAAGCGTTCAATGGTTACCCCATCAATCCCTCCACTTCCATGATTTGCTTTTACCTGCTTCCATGCTTCTAGTATTTTCCTGTCCTGGAGTATTTGTCCATACAGAGAATGCCACTTCAATTTCAACGGTTCATTCATAATTTCAAACCTCTCTTTCTATTTATCGTTCTTTGAATTCGTTTGTACCTAAGTACCGTCATTCTTACCATTACGATTAAACAAAGTAAGAATTGTAAAAGGTCAATCCCCTTTGCTTCGCCAAACGTTTGGTCGCATGACTACTTCACTACTATGAGATTGTCTGACTCCTCTTCATATAACCATCACTTCGAATGACTCTTATAGATGGCTATCCTTTCGGTGGATGAAGAGGTCTCACAGGGTCATCAACTACGCCCTTGTTGACATGCCAATCACCTTCACAATGGAGTGCCGGCATATTCGACTGGTTCTTAGAATATGTCGTGAATAGACTTCCGCACCTTTCGCAACGTCGTCACATTCTCCACTGCCGCAACATGTGATTCACTTTTCGTTTCGGCCTGCCAACTCATCTACAGGTCTCTCGACTACTGCGTCTCCTTCAAACACAATCTCACGATTATGCCCTAGACTAGATTTCCCGAATAGCACCAGTGCGCACGGGGTAGGATTTGTACCTACGGGGTTTCCCTATTCCATGATATTTACTGTATTGATAGCTAACTATTACAGGAACTCATTTATAAAAGGAAAATGCCATGTACCTGTATACACGACATCTAAGCGACTGCCTGTCGCACAAAAGAACCTTGCACAGCAAGGCTCTTTTAGTGAATATTACGCTGTAGACATCTAATCTGCAACTCCGACAAAATCTTTGATGAATTCCGAGTAAAGTGCACTCCAAGTACCCCAGTCATGAGCCCCGTCTTTCAGTACCCAAGTGTAATCCATTCCCAGTTCGTCAAGTTTCTTGGTTAATTCCTGGCTGGTAAGCTGACAGAAATCATAGCTTCCCGCTCCAATATAAAGGTTTGGTTCAGCCAAATCGGCAGTATCAAGATAACTGTAGTCAAAATCCCCAGAAGAGAAAATCCCGAAATTGGCGAATTCTGCTGAATATTTTTCCATGATATTAACCATTTCAGCCCCACCTTGAGACAACCCGCAAATTGAGCGGTCATCCGGATTGGCAGAAACACTGTAATTTGCTTCAACATAAGGAAGAACATAGTTTACGATATTATCCGAAATAGCTTCGCGATCCCATTCTGCCCCGGGAATATTGAAATATGTATTATCCATCGCAACTACAATCGCTTCATCAGTCAATCCCTCTCCAATCAGGTTATCCATGATATTGGCAGCACTACCGATTGTAAACCACTCGGTTTCGTTCCCTCCGGTACCATGTGATGCGTAAATTGTTTTGTATTCCTTCGAACTGTCATACTGATATGGCAAATAAATACCTAGTGGTTGGGTAGTTCCATCAACAGCAGAATATTCGACAAATTCAACCGTTCCGGTCTGATCATCATCCCGGGCATAAAGGTATTCAAGATCCTTAGTGGCATTATCTTTGTCGCCCACATAGACAATACTGTTTTGACAATCTGAACCGTCATTTTCCAGCGGCAAATTGGTTGGATCCATGACACTGGTCATATCTTCCCCGATCATATAATCATATTTGTAGAAATAAGCTCCTGGCAGCAATGGCACTTCGATAGTCCAGTAATCGGTATCCTCAATTTCACTCATTGGTAGAGAGGCACTTTGGAAAGTTCCGATTTGATATGTAGTCTTGGTGATATCACTTTGAGCCAGTTCCCTTGTTAAATCAGTCGCCAGAACGACATCTTCAACTACGTACCCATCCGCCAATGGGAAAGTGGTGAATCCGACCGGCTGATCTGATGGATAGAAGCTGAAGTTTCCAGTCAGTCCAACCGAATCCGCGTCGGCGTTTTCATAAGTGAAAACAGCAGTGTAACCGGTAGGTGAATCACTATCGGCTTTCACTTGAACTCCCGGTTCGACCGAATCCTGGGAACCACTGCTACATCCAACCAAAGCAATTGCTCCGACTACGATAACCGCTCCTGCTAAAATACTTTTAATTTTCATGTTTTTCATTTTATCCTCCCTTAAAAATCATGTGCATTCGTATATCCAATACATTTAAAACCAATATTTATTATCAAAAGAAATTCATTCCTCCCTTCCCTAGCTATATTTTAGAGATTACCGGACCGACTGAAAACCCTTTCAAAAGAAACTTGATTCAAACATAAAATACTAAGTACCATTTTTTGGTACTTTGATAATAAAAAACCGCAAGTCTTAACAGACTGGCGGCCGTGCTTCTATTTATTAGTAATATTGGCTAGAAGGAAATAATCCATCAGCAGCCTAGAAAGATAAGTCAGCGAGGCATACCCATTATGAAGTGAATCGGGTACCCCGTAGCGATAATAAATATCGAATATATCTTCCCTTTTTGGATTATCGTCTTGAGTCAAAAAGACGGTTTTGGCATTTTTATTTTGACATTGCTGCAAAATTTCGTGGGAATTGAAAAAGTGATCGGCAATATTGATAAAAAGAACCACCGAGTCCTCGCCGATAAAGTTACAGTGGAGCGAACTTGCTTGATCTGACCGAAAAGAATATGCAGGAATGCCAGCTGTCATCAGGGAAATCTGCAACATCAGGAATTCTTCGACATCGTGATTAGCCCCGACAAAAGTGACATCTTTGGCGTTTTTCAACAGCTGGACAATTTTCATGATCATGCCCATATTCAGATTATTTCTGGTGGCATTAAGATTGTCGAGAACCGAATTATAAATAACATCATTGATTTCATGAACATCTTTAGAATCGGAATTATTCAAGAACAAAAATTCCAGATTCTGATAGAGGATTTTCCTTCCTGATTCCATCACCGTCCGAAACTCCCGGTAATCATTGAAACCATGCTTTTTGACAAACCTGGTAACACTGGATTTGGCGATGGTTGATTGTTCAGCCAACTCGTCAATGGTGGGAAAACGTTCCTGTCCAAAAGATCTGATGGTATTGTTGACAATGCTATAGTCACTGCCACCGGTGGTTTCAATATTGCTTTTTTGGACGAAGTTCAAGAATTTGCCAAGCATGTTCTGATCAATTTTCATCTTCTTTCCCCCTTTTTTAACCCTGTTAAGCAAAAGTATATCACATTTTCCAGAGCAATTAAATGTCAGCGGCAAAAAAATGATAGCGCTTGCCAGAATGTTCCAAGTTAACCAAGAAGATAATTTTTCATGCAAGAAAAAAGAGCCTGAAATCAGGCTCTTAATATTAAAATAGGTACGTCAATCGAGTTGGTGTGCGCTTAAGACAAATTGGCTATTGTTGACGCCTCACTATTAGTTACTGTTGGATCATAATATGAATAGTTTAACTACTCAAACAAACTATTTCCTTGCGTCTCAATTATTTTTTTGTATTCGTAGAAACTCTTTTTCTTCATTCTTGCCAGATTTCCCTGACCTTCATTGTCTTTGTCGACATAAATGAAGCCATAACGCTTGTTCATTTCCCCGGTACCGGCCGAAACGATATCGATCGGTCCCCACCATGTATAGCCGATAACATCACAGCCATCATGTAAAGCCTCATTAAGCTGTTGCAAATGCAAACGCAGATACTGGATTCTTTCATCATCAATAATTTCTCCATCTACAATTTCATCTGCCGTCCCAAACCCATTTTCCGAAATCAACAATGGAATTCGATAACGGTCGTATAATTCATTGCAGACATACCTTAGTCCAATCGGATCGATCGGCCAACCCCATTTTGTTTTTTCAAGATAAGGATTGTTAACGCCAATCGGACCTCCAGTATCGGCTGACATCTTCGTCTCGACGCTTACCGCGCAGGTAAGATAGTAGCTAAACGAAAGATAATCGACTGTATTTTCTTTTAACAGCTGCAAATCTTCATCAGTCATGCTGACCGTTACTTTCTCATCTTCAAAGATTCTCTTGGCATATCGAGGGTATTCACCCTGGATCAAGACATCGGCGAACATCAGAGTCTTTCTTCTAAAAAGATGAGTTGCCAGGACATCTTCAGGTTTGCAAGTTGCCGGATACATTCCACTAAGGGAAAGCATCGCCCCCATTTTGGCTTCCGGACTGATTTCCCTTAGCAGCTTTTTGGCATGGGCACTCGCAACCAGCAAATTATGTCCCGCAGTGTACATTCTTTGGGCACGGGTGCTTTCATCTGTTATATGCAGTCCTCCAGCCAGATAAGGCAATTTGATGATATTATTGATTTCGTTGAATCCCATCCAGTATTTGACCTTAGTCTGGTAACGGGTAAAGATAGTGCGACAGTAGTTGATGAAAAATCCGATCAGTTTACGATTGTCCCAACCCCCATATTCTTTAACCAGGTGCAATGGAGTTTCGTAATGACAGATGGTCACAATCGGCTCGATTCCCCGTTCAAGCAGTTCATCAAAAACCTTGTCATAGAATGCCAAGCCTTGTTCATTTGGCGTTTCTTCATCTCCGTCAGGAAATATTCTGGCCCAATTGATTGACAGTCGGAAACAGTTCATTCCCATTTGACCAAACAAATCAATGTCCTCTTTGTAGTGGTGATAAAAATCGATGGCCTCATGACTTGGATATTCACTATTAGGATCCAGTTCCAGCTTCAATGATTTCATCCGGTCTTTTCCAATCTTCAAAACATCACCAATAGAGAGACCTTTTCCATCATCAAGATATGCCCCTTCGGCCTGATTGGCCGCAATGGCTCCACCCCATAAGAAATTTTCCGGGAAAAATGTTTCTGCCACTATTCATCACCTTCAATCAATGTTTCGGAATTCATTCGGTTGCTGATTTTTACAAACGGAGCATAAATAAGGAAAGCAACCGCAATAACCACAAATTGGATAAATACTGCCTTGAATGACTGCAGTCCGATAAACGCATTTACAAATAACGGCAATCCAAACGGTACCTCAACAGTAGCGGCATTGATAAATCCTGAGGCAGTTGCAAAATAAGCAATAGCCGTTGCTGACACTTGGGCCAATAAGAAAGGAATCGCATATACCGGGTTCAGGATAATTGGCAAACCAAACACGATTGGCTCATTGATTCCAAATATTCCCGGTAAAAAACCAAGTTTCGCAATTTCTTTTTCATCTTTTCGGTTCGAGAATAGGAATATTGCCAAGATCAAGGCAATTGTAATTCCGGCTCCACCGCAGAACACATATACTCTGAAGAATGTTGTCGTCAAAACATTTGTCGCCTGTTGACCGGCTTCAACCGCAGCCACATTCGATGCCAATCCTGAAAGTGCCAAAGGCCCTAAAATCGGCATAATGACCATGCTCCCGTGGATTCCAAGAATCCAGAACAATCCAGCGGCAACTGAAAGGAAAATTACTCCAAATGGAGTTTGGGCCACACTTTCCAACGGACGTTGTAAGATTGAATACACAAAATCACTTAAATATGTACCGGTTGCACTTAGGAATAATGCTCCGGCAATAGCAATGATCAACATTGTCAACATGATTGGAATCAAACTGTTGAATGAATTGGCAATATTTGCAGGAACCTGTTCCGGCATCTTGATTTTAATCCGATCAATTTTTTCGAAACTTGAATAAATTTCAACTGAAACAATCGCGATGATCATTCCGATAAACAAACCTTGGGCATTCATACTCGAACTTGGCAGAACCCCGTTAACTACCGTACTTAATCCCTCAACTGTCGCAGTGACACTGGTCGGTACCACTGTGATAAGTGAAATCAGCGCGATGATCCCGGTAAAGATTGTTTTTTGATTGTTAATCTTCCCAAGTTCAATTCCGACCAGAACTGTAATTGCCAAGGCCATTGTCGACATCGTCGCAAAATTGATGACTCTAAAAGCCGGTGACAGTTCGCTTAGCCAACTGAACATTCCAAATTTCGCCAACCCTAATGTAGGTGACGCCAGAATGATATTGAATAATGTTGCAAATGACCCAACGATGATAAACGGCATATAAGATGTGAATGCGTTCTTGATCGCGGTCAGATATTTGTTGCTTTGAATAACTTGAGCCAGCTTGGATAAACCGACTGTGAATTTCTCTGTAATAGACATTTGTTCTCTCCTTCTAATTTGCTTCATGGCCAACGAAGTTAGGCTTTGCCTGAGTTAAATATATCATTATTGCAAAATTCTACCACCATATTTTTTTCCGGATACATTGTGGAAAAAGTTGTTATTCATTCTGGAAGTGATAAATGATATAATCAAAGCGGAGATGAATATGAAAAAGAACAAACATATTGAAATACTAAAAAACCTTTCGACAACCGAATATATTACCTCGGCGGCTCTGGCTTTGGCGCTTGGAATATCCGACCGGACCGTAAGAACGGTCCTCAAACAGCTTAAACCGATCCTAAGTGAAAATGGCGCCACCCTGATTATCCGCCCCCACTACGGCATCAAAATCGACATTCATGATTATCAGCGCTATCATGATTTCTACAACCGGGAAAAAAAGAAGATGTTGGATTCAATGAAACCGGTCGAACCTGGTGAAAGGGTTGAATATCTGATTGGATTGTTAATCTCAAGCAACGATTATATTCTTCTTGATGACCTGGCCGAGCAACTTTTCGTAAGCCGAAATTCGCTCACGGGAGATTTGAAAAAAGTCCGGCGCTATTTTTCCCGGTTTAATCTCGATATTTCCCAAACCCCGAATTACGGGCTTAGATTAAGGGGAAGCGAAATCAATATCAGAAAATGTCTTTTAGAAAGAGAACTGATCCACCATGACAACTTAGAACAGTTTTTGGTTCTGCTCAGCCAAATCAATGAGTTACTGAACCGACACAATTATCGGTGCCTGGGCTACGCTCTTGATGAAATCACCTCATTTTTTATCGTCGCATCCACAAGAATCAATCACGGTAACATGATAACAGAAACGACATATTCGCCGGCCAGCCAGGAAATGGGCTTTATCCGCGAAATATTCAGTCTGCTTTTGCCAGAAACTAAGGAACTTTGCAGCAACGAGTTGAATTTTGCTTTGATTTTCATTAAAAGTCGGCTAAGTTTTCCGCTTGAATCGCCTCACCTTTTCAAAGATATCGACTTTGAAAGCCAAAATATCATCGTCAGACTGCTTAAGGAAATAAGTCGCTATTACCAAGTCAATCTTTTCGACAATCACGATTATGACATCGAACTTCGCAACCATTTGGCAGGACATCTCGGTCCAATGCGAATCAGGATTGAAAACGACATCCAGTTACATAATCCGATACTACTGGAAATCAAACAGAATCATACGTTTGCGTTCATGCTCGCAAAAATTGCCTGTCAGTATCTCAGCTCATTCTATAAAAAGGAAATCACCCAGGACGAAATTGGCTATATTGCCATCTTCCTGGATACAGCAATCAAAAAAAGGACGACATTTTCCAACGAAAAAAACATCATGCTTGTCTGTGATTACGGAATTGGGTCCCAACAACTTCTAAAATTCCAATTTGAACAGACCTTTACCCGCCATATTAAGAACATCGAAGTTACTGATTCCCATAATCTTCCAGCCAAACTTTCCAATATCGACTATATCTTCACAACGTCGCCCCTCGAAATTGCTAAAAAGCCGGCCATGGAAATTTCACTGGATTTAACCGACTACCAAATTGATGAGATCAAAAAAATTCTCCGGACCCCTTTTAGAAAATTTTATAAACCGGCCTTTAGTCTTCAATTCTTCTATCCGAATCTCAATTTAAAAAGCAAGGATGATGTAATCGACTTTATAATTGACCAATTTGTGGACCAAAAGAAAATCCAGCCCCGCCTCGCGCCGGAAATCAAAAACAGAGAAAAAGCTGCTGATTCTTTTTTCGCCAATTCGACGGCAATTTTGAATCCGGTCCATACCAGTTATAAGGAAACAATAGTCTCGGTTTGCATCCTTAACCGCCCGATCAAATGGGGGGACCATAGGGTTTCATTGATTATAACCATTTTGAACGATCAAATATTGAACCGTTACCTACTCCGTTTTTTCGATGTGATTTCAAAATTGGTGCTTGACCACGACAAAGTCCGTGAAATCATCAATAAAAAGGATTTCAATACCTTATTAGCAAAATTCGATGAAGTCGAAAAATCAGTGCCCAAATAGCTGACGATTCCATCATCAATTGAAAAAATAAACAAAACAAACCCAAAGCTCTGGCAAAATCAGCTTTGGGTTTGTTTGAGTTTCTCAAAATAATGGTTTTTTTGCTCCAGCCATCTGATAGGCTTGGTGAGCGAAAAAATCAATCAAATACTTTCAACGCATTTTCAAAATCCTTAATCAAATCGTCGATATCTTCAATTCCCACCGATACCCGCATCAGACCGGCTGAAATATCCATTTTCTTCAAGTCTTCCTCAGGGACATGCATATGTGAAGAAAGCAGTGGATAAGAAAGCGTGGTCCTGATTCCTCCAAGGGTCGGGGCATAATGAGGCAGATGAAGGAGATCCATGAACTGAGAGATCTTATTTTTGTCGCCCGGCATTTCAAAACTGAGCATCCCGGTAATCAATTCGGGCCTTTTGAACATTTTCTTGCCTAACTCGTGTTGAGGATGGGTCGCGACGGCTGGGTGATTGACCTTGATGACATTGGGGTTCTTAGCTAAAGCCAGGGCCAGTTTTGCAGCATTTTCACATTGGCGCTTGATTCTAAGATCTGCCGTATGAATACCGCGGTAAATCATCCAAGAAGCCATCGGACACCCACTTGTTCCTGTCAGCATTCTGACATTATGGACCTGTTCGTAGATGCTCATATCATTAAGGGTGATCGAACCGGCCAAGGCATCGGAATGGCCGTTCAAAAACTTGGTCAGACTGTTGATGACGATATCCGCTCCCAGTTCAAGAGGCTTGATACAAAAAGGCGTTGTGAAGGTATTGTCAACCATGAACAAGGCTTTGGCTTCATGTGCCAGTTTGGCAATTGCTTCGATATCGCAGAGTTTGTCAGTCGGATTGCTGGCGACTTCGGTGTAGACCATCTTGGTATTGGGCCTGATTGCCTGCTCAACCGCACCCAGATCATCAAAAGGAACAAAGTCACTTTCAACTCCATAGTTAACCAGTAATGTCGTAATCGCGTCATAGGTTTCCCCATAAATATTCTCGTTGCATAAGAAGTGGTCACCCGGTTTCAACAAGGCAAAGAATGTTGTTGTGATTGCCCCCATTCCGGAACTGAAAATCAGGGTATCCCTTCCTTTTTCCAGATACGTCAAAACATCCGCCAATGCTTTGCGGTTGGGATTGCGAGTCCGGATATAGGTGTAGCGTTTTTGTTCATAAGCCTTTTCGACGTCTTCGAGATTTCCCATCGTAAAAGCGCTTGTCATAAACAATGGAAATGCTTCAGGAGCAAGCTCCATTCCCTTGACGTGATGTCCTTCATATAAAAGTCTTGTTCCTTCTGAAAATTCCATATCTTCAAATTCAAATTTTTCCATTTCGCTGCTCCATTTCCCTTTATTATTTTAGTTAGACAGGCACTATGCCCATTTCTTCCAATATTTAATTATCTATCCGCGAAATTAGCGGGAGACTAAGCGTAGACTTCCAGCGCATTAATGAAGTCCGCAACCAGTTCATCGGGATTTTCAATTCCCACCGATATCCTGAGCAAACCGAATGATATCCCCATTTTGGCTCGCTCCTCTTCGGTAGTGTCATAGTGTGACGAAGATACCGGATGGGAAAGTGTAGTACGATAGCCCCCCAAAGTCATGGCATAATGGGCCAGGTTTAGTTTTCGCATGAAATCATTCATTTTCCCAAGATCATCCTCTAGTAAAACGGTTATCATCCCGCCACACTTTTCGACCGTTTTGAATTCTTTAAGAGCCAAATCATGCTGAGGATGGGAATCCAGGGCTGGGTGGAAGACTTTTTTTACATAAGGTGACCGCTCCAGCGCCGCCGCAAGTTTCGCGGCATTCACCATTTGCTTTTCAACCCGCAGTTGCATTGTCCGCATTCCTCTGGCAACCAGCCATGAAGTAAACGGATCCGCCTGACTTCCCAACAAGACCTGATTGGCCAGGATCCGATCAATCAGTTCCTTCGATCCCGTCGCTGCCCCGCAAACCGCATCACTGTGTCCGTTGGCAAATTTGGTAAGACTATTAACTACGATATCCGCCCCATGGTCCAAAGGTTTAAAGGCAACCGATGTCATGAAGGTGTTATCAACGATCAAGATAGCCCCGGCCTGATGAGCCAGTTTGGCAATATGCTCGATATCGGGTACCGTTATCATCGGGTTGGACACTGTCTCAGTAAACAGCAGCGTGGTATTTTCTTTGATTCCGGCCTTGACATCAGTCAAATTGGTGAAATCCACAAAATCGACAGTAACCCCGTAATTGCTTAAGATATTCGTAAATATTTCAATTGTCTCACCATACAAAGTCATATCCGACAGCACATGGTCGCCCGATTTCACCATTGTCATGATTGAAGTCGATATTGCGGCCATCCCCGAGCTGCAGATGACTGAAGCCTCCCCGTTTTCACAGTATGACATCAGCTCAATCAAGGCTGTGCGGTTGGGATTGCGGTTGCGATTATAACAATACCCTTTGTTTTCATAACGTTGATACAAATCATCCAGATCTTCGACATTGAAAGCCGTCGTCAGATACAGCGGCAGTGCTTCCGGATTGTCGACCGGGGCATTTACGTAAGCCCCTTGACGCAGGATTGAAGTTTCATAGCTGAATTCCTTGTCTGTTTCTTTAAACATCATTTTTCTCCTTTTTGTAAGATCTTAAATCACAGTAACCCTTCTGATTAAAGATCATCTGAATTTAAACCATTTCCAGTTTATCCAATCATAATCTCTATATCAGTCATAGAGTCAATCATTTTCTTTAAAACACCGCTTCACAATTAAAATTTCTGATTTATCTTGGCAACTCTCAGCCTTGAAAAAATGCCAATAATGAAGCAAATAAAATTAGGTAATAGAAATCAAGTCTTTTACTAATAAGATTTCCATATCATTTGAAACAACGACGAAAAGGCCATGAAAATGGCTTTTTTTTCACAGCGAGTCGTTGTATAATAAGTTTATAAATCATATTGGTACAATGTACCGGTGTTGCACATGCTATAGATTATTCTAATCAATTTAGTAGCACATGCAATCTTGGCGGCTTTCGAATTCATCGGATTCGATTGCTGCCTTTTCTTTTTGTAATAATCTTTGATTTTATTGTCCTTCCATCTGATAGACCCTCTCACCGCCAAGTATAGAAGAGTCCGCAATCTTTTATTACCTTTTTTGGATATTTTCATGTGGTGACCATCTTTCTTCCCTGATTGATAGACTCTAGGATCAATTCCGGCGGCAGCTACAATTTGTTGATATCTGTCATATTTATCAATATCTCCAAGTTCGGCTATAATTCTACTGGCTAAGTTATCCCCAATCCCCGGGATGCTTTTGATGATTGCAAAGTTCGGGATATCTTGGGCCAAATAGATTAGCCTATCCAATATGTCGTCAGCCTCTTTTTTATGGTTCTTCAAGATCATAAGTTGTCTTCTAAGCAGCTCAACCTCCACATCATCTTTTTCGCAACACGAATAAACAGTTTTGGCAAATTCAATCACTTTTATAGCCAAATAATTACTGACCTTTTCTCGATGACAAGTATGATTTTGGACATATTTGGAGACTGTCTTAGTATGCTTTTTTGCAAGCAACTCCGGATGGGGATATTTCTCTAAAATTGTCAAAGAACCGTCAGCGTACAGATCATCAAATAATTCGCCATAACCAGGAAAAACCATATCGAGATACGCTCTAAAAGTCACCTTGTCTTTTCGGATATGATTCATCAAATCTTCATAATATCTCGACAATTCTCGCATTTGATGGTATTTGTCGCTTCGTTTGTGGTTAATTCGTAGCTGTTTGGTGTAATATACTTTGGCAATTATTTTGGGGTCTAACTTGTCGGTTTTAGGACTTCTAAGACTCGAACTTTTTCTGACTTTTGCAGCAATCAATGGATTGATAACATAATGCCTGATTCCATTGTCTGTAAGAAACTTTTCCAGAGGCCGATGATATACTCCGGTAGCTTCGAATACTACTGATACTTCTTTTCCGGTTTTCTGTGCCAACTCATTTTTGAGTGCGATAATCTCCTGAAAACCGGACTTGTTATGGGTGATTACTTTGACTTTGTGCAATTTGACATTGAATTCAGAGTATCCCTGCATGTGACTGGAACCTTTCGAAACGTCAATGGCAATTACTGGGCCTTGCATTCTTCATTCCTTCTTTCTGTATTTTAGTGAAAGCAAACTCCCTTTTTCATGACTGACCAATTTTTGTTATGGATACAGGTTCAACACTATATGTCGTCCTACTTAGATTTAAACGGATTCTTAGTCACAAAAGGAAGCAGGATATTTTTATTTACGAACTCGAAGTTCCAAAAGCCACATATCCTTGCTTTCCTTCACTCTATTATTTGTATGCCTACAAAAAAACAAAGCCGAGAGTAATTAATTGCCCCGGCTTCATATGTTCATATAGTGTAGAGGTGACTGCCAACAGTAGTCAAAGCTACAGCAGTTTTTGCGAGCTTTCCTAAAAGGAATCTCATGGTTTGAACATCTCTACAAACCCATTATATCATATTCTATATAAACGTATTATAAAACCAGGAACAACAACATATCCCCTACTTATATAATACAAAAAAGTCACTCACGTGACTTTTAGTCGTTATCGTTTTAGCAGCCATTATCTTTTTTTCGAAACAACCGGATGGTCTGAATCAGGAATGTGATTCCAAAAACAAGATAAATAATTCCCAGCGCAAGCTGATCATTGAAATATTCGAAAACAGCCATCGCCAACCAGACCAGGGCCGCCAAGAATCTGATAATCAAATGTCGGTTCATCCAATTTCCCCCTCTTATGATTTCCATTATAATTAAATCTACTTTACATGTTTATTGTAAACTCATTGAAAAACACGCGCAAATATTCTTGGAATTATTAAGGGAATCTTAAGATTATAACCTGATCCCCAGGCAAATGAAAAGACGACTTTGACGTCGTCATGGTATGGTATTAAGGCAAATTAGTTATTATTATTATTAAAATATACAGAGAGAAATGAATCACAATCAATCAGCGGCAAAGCCAATCAGCATGATTCAAAACCAGACTGTTATAGTTGGCAACGCTCCTAAATTTCTTTATAAAAAGATTTATAGACGTTTCCGTTATTTTCTACGTTCAAAAATAATTTAGCGATATACTCGCAAACATGTTCCTCGCCTTCGATATCAGGCATAATTTCAAAAATGCGATTTTCATAGTAACTTCTACCAATTTTTTCGCCACAATCAATCTTGTAACTCACCAACTCCATCAGATTGACAATTGATTTGTATTGGTTGGTAGTAATTTCATTTTCATTTAAATAAGAATCAATTTTAGATTTAATACAGTTTCTATCCATTTTTTCCCCCTACTTGCCTTACCTTTACCACGTTACATATGTGTCGTCATTTCTATACTCTGTATAATAAAATTATAATACATTAACCCGATATCTCAAACAATATGGCTTATTACTTGAAATTTTTGTGGCCTGCACCAATATTTTGGCTAAAATCCAATAAAAAAAACGGGTTAATCAGTTGATTTCCCGTTATTTTTTGGGTTGACTAAACGATTTGCAGCGCACCCATTGGACAGAATCTGGTGCATTTCCCGCAATTGATACATAGATCCAAATCCACAGTAGGGGCTTCAAACCCATTTTGCTTCAAAGCACCGACAGGACAAATCGGAACCGATGGACACGGATGGTTTTGCGGACAACGCTCTTTGACTACGATTAATTTTTTTGAACTCATTATGATATTCCTTTCCAATAACTATATAAGTAATTACTTATATAGTTTAACTCCAAATAGCCTAGAATTCAAATATTATGCACTTATTTATCAAGATCAAACAGCTTGTCCTGATAATTTTCAACAAAATATCTCTTGCCCTTTTTGATTATCGTATGTCCTTCACTTTCAAGTTCGATTATCGAATCTTCGATTCCACCTGGATATTTGGGATTGAGTTCACCATCTTTTTTCAGAGTCCGCCAATAGGGAGTGATGTTTTCCCCATTCCGTTCCACTGATGCATGAGCGACGATATTGATGAAAATCCCCGCTGTCAAGGGACAAGTATTGTCCGCTTGATGGCGCTTGGCCAAGTACTTGCGAAGTTCAACTGATGTAGTCAACTGGCCCTGAGGAATCCTTTTCATCAGTTCATCGTACTCAATAGGCGCAGCAATCAGCAATTTTTGGCCCTTGTACCGCTGAATCGCCTTGGGATCTTCCAAAATCGATATTTTGGGCATGTCTTTGCTGTCATTGAGTTTTTCATTATATGATTTTTTAGCCATAATATTTCCGTCCTTTAGATATAAATGATCTCGACTCCCGCGAAGCTTACCGTTCCAGTCAGAATCACGGTCGGAGTGATATAGTTACCGGGGCGATTCTTCTCGTCAATCGATCCAAATGTCGCTGTGGCATGATTGACTACGTTCCACTCTTTGGGAATATAAAGTTCCACGCCGCTGAAGGTCACATTAAGATTGATAGTGGCTCCATCGCCGACGATTGAGGCATTGTCAAAGTATACTTTCATCGCTGAAAAAGTGCAGTCCAGATTAGCTGATCTAAAATCATTGGAATTTACATATTTGATTGATGAACCAAAACTTGTCCCGTAGTTGATGGTACTTCCGTCAGCTTCGTTGACAGTTTCGCTAAAACCTTCCCCGTCGTGCCGGTGATGGATTTTGATGCTTTTATGGTTGTTGAAGAGCATTCCCAAGCCAACGCTAGCCAAACCTGCTGCAAAAATAACCGGCCATGGTGTAATATTGGTTATTCCCAGCTGATCATCGAACAAGATCGCCAGAAATGCCAGTGAGAACAGCATTCCCGCAAATTCAAGGTTTACCAAACTCCTGATAAACCCTGCCGCCAGTAATACTGCCAGTATGAAAGTGAATGCATTGATGCCTGGAAAAAAGTTCATTGAACTGACCAGAACGAATATCGCCCCAGCGACAAAGAACAATCCCCAAAAAACCTTGCTTGTATTTCGATTCATTTATTTATCCTCTTTTCTCCAACCTGTCGGTCAGTGGTTTTAAATATCTTCGTGATATATATACTTTCTTGTGAGTGTTTTGAAAAGATACCAGACTTGAAGAAGCCAAATTACGGTCGATTGAAAAAATCCGATTCACATTCAATATCGCCGACTTGGATATCCTGAGAAAATAACCAGGCAGGATTTCTTCCAACTCGTACAGGCGGTATTTGATAATGTAGATCTCTTCACTGGTATGGGCGTACACCTTGTCACCTTCCGTTTCGAAAAAAAGCACATCATTCAAATCCAGATAGTATTGGATATCCCCTTTGAAAAAGACAATCCGGTTTTTCAGATTGATGGCATTATTGATCAATTTTTGCAACTGGGCAATCTCGTCGTTGAGATTCTTGCAGCGAATCACTATTTCCTCTTTTTCAATATCTTCGTCAATTTCAACTTTTATCTTCATAATCATCTCTCCACAACTACATTTTACCAAGTTTGGCGGATTTGTAAATCAATCAAAGGCAAGTGGTCGATATTTGGCAACAAGTGGTAATTTGTAAAAGCCAAACAACATCCCATTATATAAATAATTGGGTCACATCAGACTAATCTCAAAATCAAAAAATCCCTCACCCGGTTTAAACGGGATGAGGGATCAGGATTATCTAGTCAAACGACTGTAATCCATTATTTCATTATACTGCGTCAAAGTGACGATATTTTTTTCCAGCAGCAAATCTTTGATTTTTACATTGGTTTTCAATGATTCTTTGGCAATCGATGCCGCTTCATTGTATCCGATGTACGGACAAAGGGCTGTTACAATCCCAACACTTTCCTCAAGTAAATCCTGGCAACGTTCCTTGTTGGCAGTGATTCCTTGGATACAGTTTACTCTCAGGGTCTTGATTCCGTTGGACAGGGTAGTGATTGACTCGAAAAGATTGGTAAAAAGCACCGGTTCAAAGGCATTGAGTTCCAATTGACCGTTTTGCGCTGCCAGGGAGATGGTCAGGTCGTTACCCATAACGCAAAATGCCACTTGGTTCATTACTTCAGGGATGACCGGATTGACTTTACCTGGCATAATTGAAGAACCGTTTTGTTTGGCCGGAAGATTGATCTCACTGATGCCGGTTTTAGGACCGCTTGAAAGAAGACGTAAGTCATTTGACATCTTGTTGAGGTTGATTGCCAGATTTTTAAGGCTTCCCGAAACTGATGCGAAACTATCGATATTTTGTGTTGCATCGAAAAGATCGTCCGCTTGAACCAGGTCTTCGCCAGTTACCATGTTCAAGAAATCCACCACCGATTCCAGATAAGCGTCACTGGTATTGATAGCCGAACCGATTGCAGTAGCCCCGAGATTGACAACTTTCAGTTCATCTTTTGCCAGATTGATTCTTTTGATATCTCGGATTATCATTGTTTTATAAGCATTAAATGATTGCCCCAGACGCATTGGAACCGCATCTTGAAGCTGGGTGCGCCCCATTTTGAATACATCATGGAATTCCTTGGCTTTGCCATCAAGATCTTCCACCAATAATTCCAGCTGTTCAATCAATCCTGGAATCAATGCCAGCACTGCCAGTTTGCCAGCTGTCGGATAGACATCATTTGTGGATTGGGCCATATTGACATCATCATTTGGATGAACCAGATTATAATCTCCTTTTTGTCCGCCCAGAAGTTCATTGGCAATGTTGGCAATAACTTCATTGGCATTCATGTTCATTGAAGTTCCTGCCCCGCCTTGGATTGGATCAACAATGAATTGATTCAAATAGTCACCTTTTATAATCTTGTCGCATGCAGCTACGATTGCATTAGCCTTCTTGGTAGTCAATACTCCCGCATGCAGATTCGCCAACGCGCATGCTTCCTTGATCTTGGCCATTGATTTGATCATTTCTACTTCATTCGAACGACTTGAAATCGCAAAATTTTCCTTCGCTCTTAAAGTTTGGATTCCATAATATGCTTCACTTGGAATTGATTTTTCCCCTAAATAATCTTTCTCAATACGTGTCATTTTTACACCCTCCTGAATTCGTTGGTGTAACTTTAGCACTTTTAAATTTTCACTTCTACACATAAACCGCACTTTGGAATTAAATTAAGTAATTTGCTTCTTAACTTAATTTTATTAGGTTGACAATATATTTTTTTATTTTAAAAAAACTATCAATTTAATAATTTTTTCGCTATAATACATTTCAAGGAGTGACGCGCATGGACGATTTAGACAAAAAAATACTTTCAATACTGGCACGAAGAGGAAGAATCTCCCTGAAGAACCTCTCAAAGGAAGTCAATTTATCTTCACCAGCAGTTTCATCACGGATTGAAAAACTTAAAGATCAAGGCTTCATTCGTGACATCCAGGCCCAATTGGACCTGGAAAAAATCGGTTTTCCGATCAAGGCTTTCATCTCATTGGCAATGAAGCCGGTCGATAAACCGGAATTTTACAGCTATATTGAAAAAATACCTAATGTATTGGAATGCTGCTGTGTTACCGGAGATTATTCAATGATTATCAAAGTAGCCTTCAAATCAACCAGAGAACTGGACCTGTTTATCGGAAGAATCCAAAGATTCGGTGATACCATGACCCAAATTGTATTCTCGACTGCAGTTGAGCCTCGACAAATCGGACTCGAATAAAAAAAGCACGAGATGTGCTTTTTTTTATTTATCTGTTCTAATCTCCAAACTCGATTCCGACCAAGCGAGCGGTTCTGACCAGTTCCCCATCGGTTGGAATGGTTTTTGCCAATCCGGCGATATCTTCAATCGGTGACGCCACACATTGACCTTCCCTGATCGATACGGCTTTTCCAAATTCACCTTTATCAATCAATTCGGCACAAAAGGCCCCGATCTTGGTGCATAGAACCCGATCAGCACAATTTGGGATTCCCCCTCTTAATTGATGACCTGGTTTTACCAGTCGACCTTCCAGACCAGTGGACTCGGAAATCAGTTTGACAATTCTTTCACCGACATCCTGATCCGCATATGTTTTTAACAGCGCTTTGTACTCTTTTTTGCTTAAATCCGCTTCTTCTTGGGATTTGGCCCCTTCAGCCACAACCACGATGGCATAACGCTTTCCTGATTGTTTGAGTTTTTTGATGGCTTTGACGATTTTTTTCTCACTATATGGTATCTCCGGTATCAATACCATATCCGCTTTGGTGGCAATTGCCGAATTCAAAGCCAGCCACCCGGTTTTGTTACCCATGATTTCAACTACCATAACCCGGTCATGAGAGCGAGCCGTAGTCACCACCCGGTCAATCACTTCAGTGGCAACTTCCATTGCCGTATGGTAACCAAACGTGATTTCGGTTCCCCAAATGTCATTATCGATAGTTTTTGGCAAGGCGATGACATTCAGGCCTTCTTCACGGAGCATATTGGCATTTTTATGAGTACCTGCCCCACCCAAACAGACCAGGCAGTCAAGTTCATATTTATTATAGTTGTCAATCATTGCCTGAACCTTGTCAAAACCATTTTCGATTTTACGCATCTGTTTGAAAGGAGTCCGATGCGAATGGAGAATAGTTCCTCCTAGTTCCAGGATGCCAGCGAAATCACTAACATTCATCCGATTGATGTCGCCGTACATGAGCCCTTCAAAACCGTTTTGAATCCCGTAAATTTTACAATCCATTAATTTGTCAGCAGCAAGAACAACACCGCGCATAGTTGCATTCAAGCCGGCGCAATCCCCACCACTTGTTAAAATTCCTATTCTTTTTGCCATATAAATTCCTACTTTCATATTCTCCTTTAATCATATCAATTTTTGCCCTGTTTTTCAATTCAATTCCGGAACACTATTGCATTATTCGCTTCAATTTGGTAGGATATCTTAAATGTGATGCTTATCACTTGGGATTTTTTCAGATAGTGTGCTATACTAAATCAAAGTAGATATTCAAGGAGAAAAATATGGAAATTACAAATTCAGCAAGAGACTTATTCAAAGAAGCTTTCACTGCACAAGGATTCGATTCATTGCAAGTTATTTTAGAAGACAATCAAGTTCAATTCGCGTTAATCAATGTTTCTGATGATTTAAATACAGTTGTATTAAATGAAATCACTGTTGCAATCGATCCAGAAGCACTGGCAATCTTGGAAGGTTATGTTATCGATACTCAAGACAACGGGTTTACTTTACAAGCACCTCATTCATGCTGTGGCGGAAGCTGTTCATCTGACGAAGGTGAATGTGGATGCGGCGATGATTGCGAATGCGGCGACGAAGCAGAAAGCGGCGGTTGTGGCTGCGGTTGCCATTAATCAGATTTGACTTTACGGGTACCGGTCTTCGGTATCCTTTTTTATTTGCCCATAACGGACTGTACAAATAATAATCAGCAGCTTTTTTAAAATTATTTTCAAAAACATAAAATAAGAGCGCTTACACCGAAACCTTGATATAATTTTCACATAGTAAAAATAAAGGAGAAAATTTATGAGTAAAACAGCAGTAATTACAGGCGGTTCCAGAGGAATCGGTGAAGCAATGGTTATGAAGTTGGCAAAAATGGGCTATGATGTGGTAATCAATTATCGCAGTGACAGTTCAAAAGCACTTTGTGACAAAATTATCGAAAAAGTAAAAGGGGAATGCGGGGTAAAAGCCATGGCCGTCCAAGCCGACGTTGCCAATTATGAAGATTGTGAAAAACTGGTTAATACCGCAGTAGATAATTTCGGAGGGAAAATTGATGTCCTGGTAAACAATGCCGGTATCACCAACAACAGCAACTTTATTGACATCAAACCGGAAGACTATATCCGGCTGATCAATGTCAACTTGGTTTCTCTATTGCATATGTGCCATCTGGCTTTACCTCACATGGTGGACCATGAATCGGTAATCTGCAATATCTCGTCAATTGGGGGAATGACCGGAGTAGTCAACCAAGCTGACTACTGTGCAACCAAAGCCGGAGTAATCGGGTTATCAAGAGCATTGGCATTGGAATTTGCCGGACGCAAAGTACGAGTTAACACCATCGCTCCAGGAATGATTATGACTGATATGCTTCGTGGGGTAAACCAGGAAGAACTCAATGCATTGGCAAGTGGAATCCCACTGGGGAAAATCGGTGAAACTGATGATATCGCCGGAGCCCTGGAATATATTGTCACTGCCAAATATCTCACTGGTCAGGTAATCTCGCCTAATGGTGGATTCATCCTGCAATAACAATAACAGTCCTCAAAAAGGTGATTGCTTACCAGCAAATCACCTTTTTCTTATTCAATAGTCACCTTTTACCAGATAGTAATTTCAGTTTGGGAAATAACGGCCTAATTCCCCAATTATCCTGGTATTTGTCGGATTTTCTTATATAATGACCTTTATAAGGGGGAAAGCTTACATGCTAAAAATCTTATTTACATTAATGTTTGGAACCACTTTTGGCTTTGTCGCCAAGAAAGTGAAGTTTCCCGCACCCTACATGTTGGGGACCATGATCGGTGCGGCAATTTTTTCAATCAGCTTTGACGGAGCAGCTATGCCTGCCAACACCAGGCTGATTGCTCAGGTATTGGCTGGAATCTTCGTAGGGAAAAGTATCCAGCGTAAGGACATCCTGAATGCCCACAAACTGATTTTGCCCATAGCAATTTTGCTGACATCTTACTTTGTGTTCACTTTTGTGATGGGATTCATTCAATACAGTCTTTTTGATTTTGATTTGATCACCTCATTTTTGATTTCAATTCCGGGGGGAATCACCAATGTATCATTGATGAGTGAGGATTTCGGGGCCAATAGCACCGCCGTTTCGCTGATTCAGATTGCCCGGTTGTTTCTGGTGATGTTGTTCATGCCGGTTTTAATCGGGAAAATCAGCCCACTGTTTCCTGACCAACCAGTTGAAAACAACCTGGTGGAAAAAGACGATGACAAGATGTTTATGATTGACAAATTGATTCCGGACTCATCAGGCCATCAATATGCTTTTACCCTGGTAGCTGGAATCTTGGGCGGTACAGTCGGTTATCTTTCCGGAGTTCCAGCTGGTACTATGACTTTTTCAATGATATCGGTAGCATTTTTCAACTGCAATTCCCATCGGATCAACCTCCCGCGGTTTTTCAGATATGGTGCCCAGATCATTTCGGGATGTCTGATCGGTTCGAAAATCACTATGGAAGATGTCAATAATCTCCATAATCTGATTCTTCCGATTGTTGTTTTGATGATTGGTTATTTTATCACTTCATTTTTAGTTTCGTTAATTCTCACCCGAACCCGTCAGCTCGATATGGGTTCAGCCCTGTTTTCATCATCACCAGGGGGGGGAACTGATTTGATTCTGATTGCCGGTGATTTTGGCAAAAGTTCACCGAAAATCGCCATTATGCAGATTTTCCGGATTCTTTCGGTCAATGGGGTTTATCCCCTTTATGTTCAACTATTCACGACAATCTTTTCCGGAATGATTTAAAGGGCATGGTCAAGTACCATGCCCTTTTGCTGGGTTTTTTAAAAAAATTCAAAAATAGTCTGTTCTGCCAAATATGTTTGATCATGGACCAGGGTCAATTGATGTAATCTGGCGATAACCGGGTCAATACCGCTATTCCCGTTTTCATATGACTCGAGCAGTTCTAGAAAATCAGCCTTTTGCTTATTTGTAAGATTGTTGCGAAAATAACCGAAAACATGAAGACACATATTGATAAGGCGCCCTTTTTGAAAAGAATTATCACTTGCCACCTTCAACAGGAAACGGTATTCATCAATCGCCTCTGCCAATGGGATTCCTTGCTTATTCGCAATAATCCGACCCATTATTTTCTGGCTTTTTGGATCAAGAGCCATCAACAAATACTTATTGTTTCGATGAAACAGTTCCAGCCCTTTCCAAGTTCCGCTGGCCACCACTGGTTCATAGCGACTCATCAGAAAGTTTTGTACTGCTTGGCTGTCAGTATTTTTTTCGTTCATTGATGCGTAGTTTAAACAGATAGCCGTTTCCCAGGACAATAATCACCAGCGAAACCGCGACAGCGATAATGATTGCCGGATATTCCCGATTGAATTGTGATTCCATCAAATGTTTGGCCAGAATTCCCGAATAAGCCCAGATCAGCACCGCTCCATAACCCAGCGCTCGGTAATACAGAATTGACAAAAATCCGATTACAGCACCGACTATTAGAATGATTACTGTCCAAACAACCGGGCTAATTGGCGAGCCATCCCAACCCGAAGCCACTAAAAAAGTGGTTGTATTGGCGATTGTAGCCACCGTAATCCAGCCAAAATAAACTGAAAACGGCAATTTCGAGAGAATATTTTCCTTAAGATCCATTTCCTCATAGCGCAACTTTGAATTGATGATAACCAGGCAAGCCAAAATCCCCATCATCAAAACCAGGCTCAGCCAAATAATATCATAGTGCCAGGCCAATATCCAAAAGGCATTGATCAGTGACGAAATTGAGAAATAGAGATTTACATTATTGAATAACTCCTGATGTTGAGGTCTCATCTTTGCGATAAACACCAACTGGTAAATCACATAAAGAAAAAGCAGGAAGTAGATCAATCCCCAGATGGCAAAGGTAAATGCCGCGGGAGCAAATAAGTTAAAGTATGAATCGGATATTTCTCCGGTCATCCTGTCGTTGATTGGCAGAATATTTGCCAACGCATTGATGGCAATCATGATTAAATAAGTCAAAACAGTGAAATAAGATAATAGTTTGGAATATTTCCTTGTTTCCATAATATTCACCTCCGTTGAACTTATTATATCACAACTCAAGAAAATCATGATATAATAAGGTAACAAATTATTTCATGTTAGTTTCTCAAAATATGATTGTGGAGGTTATTATGCCTAAAAAAATCATCGTCAACGATAAGATGCAACAAACCGAATACTATTTGAGCGAACCTACCGGTCAGAATTTCCATCCCGATTTCAAACCTGAGCTGACTCCAAAACAAATGCTGGAACTGGGAGTGTTCGGTGGAAAATATATGACCGACTGCCAAGAAGAATTTCCGGCCGATTGGTTTGAAAAAGCCCTGCTCTCCCCTCACGGTAAGAACATCGCCCTCAACTACTTCAAGGTTGATGCCTCCTTGCCCCTGCTCCATTGGCAGGAAAAAGGCTGGATCCACCCAGCTGATCCCCGGGGCTGGTTCCAGTGGTATTGCCGGTATTATTATGGCAGAAGAATGCCTGAAGAAGATTTGCGCCAGATCAAAAGATGGAAAGCAATGCGCCGTCATGTCGGCGCCATTAAGAAAAACTGCCGGACCGGCGATCTGGATTGCAGAAAAAAACAACGTCAGGCCCTGTTGCATTGGGCTTATGACAGCCGCAAAATATGATTTATGACCAGGTTGCAAACCTGGTTTCTTTATGGTAACCTTTTTGGACATATAGATTGACATATATCGATATGTATGGTTAAATTGTCTACATAGGAGGGTTATTATGATAGGCTATTGGTTAAATTTCGGTTGGCTTGACGATATCATTACTTTTTTGGTTGAAAATATTTTTCAATTGGATGTAAATGAAGCGTTAGGGTCAAGCGTACACTTCTTTTTTTATGATGTCATCAAAATCATCATTTTATTGTCAGTAATGATTTTCTTGATTTCATATGTCCGTTCATACTTCCCGGCAGAACGAACTAAAAAAATACTGGAAAAATTCAACGGGGTCAAAGGGAATATCATGGCTTCACTGTTGGGGATTGTGACTCCGTTTTGTTCCTGCTCATCTGTTCCGATTTTCATCGGATTTGTCGAGGCTGGAATTCCACTTGGTTTCACATTCTCGTTTTTGATTACCTCACCGATTGTAAATGAAGCTGCCTTTGCCATTTTATTGGGGATCTTTGGATGGCAAATTGCCACAATCTACGTGGTTACCGGCGTTGTTGTCGGTGTAGTCGGAGGGATTATAATCGGACTGCTCCACCTGGAAGACAGTGTGGAAGAATATGTCTACAAGATCAAGGCTCAAGATGTCGAAATCGAAAAGCTGAATCACAAACAGCGAGTTTCATTTTCAGTTCAACAGGTAAAAGACATCATCAAGCGAGTATGGCTTTACCTGCTTATCGGTATCGCACTTGGAGCGGCGATTCACGGATGGGCGCCAGAAGAAATTTTGGCCCGTTATGCCGGAGCTGACAATCCAATTGCAGTGATTGTTGCTGTTTTGGCGGGGATTCCACTTTATTCAAACGCCCTGGGAACTATTCCCATCGCTCAGGCTCTGATTGCCAAAGGGGTCGGAATCGGAACCGCACTGGCATTCATGATGGCGACAACCGCACTTTCATTGCCGGAAATGATTTTGCTTCGCAAGGTCATCAAACCAAAACTGATTGTAGCATTCCTGGTAATTGTAGGAATCGGAATAATAATTGTCGGATATTTCTTCAATGCAATCTCCGGGATATTTATCTAAGAGCTGTGAAGCTCTTTTTCTTTACAAAAAAAAGATGAATTAATCACCTTTTTTTGTACTATCTTTAAGTAAATCCCTGATTTCAATCAGCAGTTTCTCTTCATTGGAAATCTTTGGCGCTGCCTTTTCAACCGGTTTTTTCATTTTATTGATTTGTCGGATCACAATGAAAAGACTGAATGCGATGATCAAAAAGTTGACAATACTTTGGATGAAATTACCGATCATAACCGGTCCTAGAGTAATTGTGGTGAAATCCGGATTTCCGAAGACAGCACCGACTATCGGCATGATGATATCATCGACCATTGATTTTACAATTGCCGAGAAAGCACCTCCGACAATTACCGCAACCGCCAAATCCAGGACGTTGCCTTTCACTGCAAAATTCTTGAATTCCTTGAACATATCTTTCTCCTTTCTACTATACCCCATTATTATAAAGTCTACTCAAAACGATTATAGCTGACAGCCTCCTGATCGTATTTGTCGATGACCTTGCCAGTTTTAGCCGGATATCCCACGGGAATCACCGCCAAAGGAATCAAATTATCCGGCAGATTCAAGGTCTCCCTAACGACTCTGATTCGCGATACTTCCGGATAAACCGCGGTCCAAACCGCCCCTAGCCCCAGAGCATGGGCAGCCAACAGGATATTCTCGGTCGCCGCCGAAGTGTCGTTTACCCAGTAAAGATCTTCATCTGGGTCTTTATAGAATTTTTTCTCATCACCGCAAACGACGATTGCAATTGGCGATTGGGCGATCATTTTACAATAAGGCAAATCGCTGGCCAGCGTAAATCTTAGTTTCATATCATCTACAACGACAAAGTGCCACGGCTGTTTATTGACTGCAGTCGGAGCGGCAAATCCCGCCTTGAGAATAAGTTCGATTTTTTCCGGTTCTACCGGATCTTCCTTGAATTCCCGTACACTGTGACGAGTCATAATATTATCAATTGCGTCCATAGTGAAGCCTCCTTTATAAACAAATTATATCGGCAATGAAATTTCACGTCAATAATATAGTGCTCAGATCCCCATTCAAATGGAACTTTATTGAAAAAACCCGCATTTATGCGGTTTAATCCTAATTATTCAAGAATAGTTCGATATCTTCTTCAACTGTTTTGATTGGCGTGATTCCAAAGTTTTCAACCAGAACTTTGGCAACATTAGGTGATAAAAACGCTGGAAGAGTCGGTCCTAAATGGATATCTTTGACTCCCAGATATAAAAGTGCCAACAGCACTATCACCGCTTTTTGTTCATACCAGGCAATATTGTAAGCAATTGGGAGATCATTGACTGAATCCAGTCCGAGAATCTCCTGAAGTTTCAAGGCAATTACCACGAGTGAATATGAGTCATTGCACTGTCCGGCATCGAGAACACGGGGAATTCCCCCGATATCACCAAGACCAAGTTTATTATATCGGTATTTGGCGCACCCAGCCGTCAAAATGACTGTGTCATTAGGCAACTGTTTGGCAAAATCGGTATAGTATTCACGGATATTCATCCGGCCATCACATCCGGCCATGACAAAGAATTTTTTGATTGCTCCGGATTTGACTGCATCAACCACTTTATCGGCCAAAGCAAATACCTGATCATGGGCGAAACCACCAACTATGGTTCCGGATTCAATTTCAGTTGGGCTTGGCAAAGTTTTAGCGTGAGCGATTATGGCACTGAAATCTTTATTGCCATTTTCATCAGCATCAATGTGAGTGCATCCCGGGAACCCAGCAGCACCGGTTGTATAAATCCGTTGACGGATTTCTTCTTTTTTAGGAGGAACGATACAATTGGTAGTAAAGATAATTGGCCCATTGAAAGAATCGAAATCGGTAAGCTGTTGCCACCATGAACCGCCGTAATTTCCCGCAAAATTATCATATTTCTTGAAAGCCGGGTAATAATGTCCCGGTAACATTTCACCATGGGTATAGACATCAATTCCGGTTCCGGCAGTTTGTTCCAACAATTGTTCCAGATCGACCAAGTCATGACCGGAAATCAAAATAGCCGGATTGTTGCGAACTCCTAGCTGAACTTCTGTAATTTCAGGAGAACCGTATTTCGCAGTATTTGCTTCATCTAACAACGCCATCGCTTTAACCCCAAATTCCCCGGTTTTTAAAGTCAATGCCACCAGATCATCGACTGATATTTGGTCGTCAAGGGTTGCCGCCATAGCTTCAAAAATGAACCCGTTGACTGCATAATCGATTTTACCGAGATTCAAAGCATGTTGGGCATAGGCCGCCATTCCTTTTACCCCATAAATAATCATTTCTCGAAGGGAACGGATATCCTCATTATTACAGGCCATAATTCCAACTTCCTGAGCTTTTTCAATCATCTCTTCTTCACCTGCAACCGTGAACTCTGTTGCATCGAGTGCTTGGTATTGACCGCGGGTTTTAAGTTCATCGCGAATCTTAAGCAATTCCCTGATTTTTCCAACAATTGCATCAGCATCAAAATTAGCGTTGGTTATTGTCATGAACAGGGCATCATGCAGCGCAATCGACTGTTCATCAAGATCTTTGCTGTCAATTTTAAGTTCCACTATCAGATATGAAACTGCTTTGGTAACGTATACCAATAAATCCTGCAAAGCTGCCACTTTTTCATCTTTTCCGCAGACACCGACTACGGTACAGCCGGTTCCTTTGGCGGTTTCTTGACATTGAAAACAAAACATATTTAATCCTCCATTTTTCTTTATTCTTCGATTATTTTTCCGTTTGTGGAAATTGTGATTATCTGCCACGGTACAAAAAGTCCGCTTTCCTGGATTGCTTTTTTGACAGCATTCTCAATTCCCCCACAACAAGGAACTTCCATTCTTACAACTGTTACTGACTTGATCTCATTTGAAGCAAAAATCGCCGCCAGTTTTTCTGAGTAATCGACCGGATCCAATTTCGGACATCCAATCAGGGTAACTTTGTTTTTCATGAAATCGTTATGAAAATTACCATACGTATAGGCACTGCAGTCAGCCGCAATCAAAATATTCGCATTTTGATAGTACGGAGCCTGAATCGGTGCCAATTGGATTTGGACCGGCCATTGACGCAGATGCGACTCAACCTTCACATCACCGGTCATTGTAAGGGGCTGGGCCGTTTTATTCTTGATTGGTCCCTGATTGATGCAGGCTTCATGAATCACGAACGATTGGCTTCCCGGACATCCGCCTTTGTTCTTGGCCATATTGGCCTCAACTGCCGCCTCGTCATATGCCAATGCTTCTCTGGTTTCAAATGATATCGCATTGGTCGGGCAACTAGGAAGACAATCCCCCAATCCGTCACAGTAGTCATCTCTTAACAACACTGCTTTGCCGTCGATCATTCCAATCGCTCCTTCATGGCAGGCGCTAACACACGCGCCGCAACCATTGCACAAATCCTGATCTATTTTAATAATTTTTCTTAACATATATTCCACCTCGCTTGTTATTTCTCCTTAACTATACTATAATTATTTCATCATTTATGTTGTAAATCCAACAGAAAGGAAGTTTATGAACCCAGAATATCTCAAAATCATCAATCAATCCGAACTTTTCATTGGATATGAATCCCATGAACTCATGCTCATCTTGGGGTGTTTAAACGCCCAAATCAAAGAGTATCAAAAAAACCAAATGGTATTTAGCCAGGGAACTGTAATTGACAAAATTGGAATTGTAATCACCGGAACTCTGCAACTGCAACAGACCGACCTGTTTGGAAACAACAATATCCTGACCTCATTAGGGTCTAGAAATATTTTCGGGGAAAGTTATGCCGGCAGCGGCCTTCCAATCCCCATCGAAGTTGTCGCCAGTCAGGAAAGTACGGTCCTGTTTATCGATTATGAAAAAATAATTCACCCCTGCACCAAAAACTGTATCGACCACTCCAATCTGGTAACTATGATGGTCAGACTCCTATCCATCAAGAACATGTTTTTGACCGAAAAAATCGCAATTCTCTCAAAAAGGACAACCCGAGAGAAATTGCTCCATTATCTCAACGGTGAATCCAAACGTCATCAGGCCAAGACTTTCACGATACCTTTCAATCGCCAGGGTCTGGCTGACTATCTTGTCGTTGACCGTTCCGCCATGTCCGCGGAGCTTTCAAAACTGAAAAAAGAGGGAATTATCGAATATCACAAAAGCACTTTCAGAGTCCTTTCTTGAGTCAAGAGCATTATAAATAAGCTACAATCACCAAACTGTACTGGTAAAAAAAGACAAAACTGACTATTTTACCAATTACAAATCCGAGTATAATAAGCATTATATCAGGAGGGGTTTTATGGAAAACAGTATCTTAAAAAATTCAAATAAGACAAAAATAATTGTATTGAACGGATTGTTCATCGCTCTTTGTTATATCGGAACGATGTTCAACATCACTATCAATGTCGGAGCAGCCAAAACAATGATTCACTTTGGTAATGTCTTCTGCCTGCTGGGGGCTTTGGTTCTTGGTGGTGTCAATGGTGGAATCGCCGCATCGATTGGAATGGGACTGTTCGATTTGACCAACGGTTGGATTCCTTATGCACCAAGCACTTTCATTTTGAAATTCTTTATCGCTTTGATTGCCGGAACAGCATTCAATCGACTCAAAATCAAAAATCAAGGACTAAAAGTAGTTCTCGCCTGCGCTGCCGGGATGTTATTCAACTTCATTTTCTCACCGATTGCATCATACCTGACCACCAGGTTCATTCTCGGGGCAGCTGGAGAGTTCGCTTCAATATTTGCAGCCTATGAATCAATTGCCGTTGCCATCAACGCCGTATTGGCGACTATCATAGCATCGATGCTTTACTACTTTTTGCATCCGGCACTTAAAAATATTCGTCTTAAATAAAAAACGGCACTTCATCATCACGATGAAGTGCTTTTTTTACATCTTTTCAATTAAACTGTCGACATATTCCCGAGCCCAACTGTCAGCTTCAACTAACTGCTCCAGCGAGGCATCTTCGATATAGTAAGCCGCCTCGACAGCTTTGAAAACCAATTCCTCGATTTGAAGAAAACTGATCTTGCCATCACGGAAAGCCTGATTGCTCTGTTCATTGGCGGCATTCATGATTGCCGGAAGATTACCGTCTTTTTTCCCAACCTCAAATGCCAGTTTCAACAAGGGGAATCGCTCCATGTCCATCGGCTCGAACGTCATATTGATTGTTTTGGTAAAATCAAGGGGTTCGCTGTTTTCAACCGGAATTCTCCTTGGATAATAAAGGGCATACTGGATTGGAATCCTCATGTCCGCATTTCCCAATTGGGCCATGATTGAATAGTCCTGGTATTCGACCATCGAATGCACCAGGGACTGCTTATGGAGCACCACTTCGATATCATCATAGTCAACATCAAACAGCCAGTGAGCTTCAATAACCTCCAACCCTTTGTTCATCATCGTTGCCGAATCGATGGTTATTTTTGCTCCCATGGCCCAGTTCGGGTGTCGTAAAGCATCTTCAAGAGTGACATTTTCCAAATCCTGGCGGCTCAATTCCCGGAACGATCCTCCTGAAGCTGTAATCAGCAGGCGTCGGACCTCCTTGATCTCGTTGCCTCTAAGGGCCTGGAAAATCGCCGAATGTTCACTGTCAATCGGGAAAAGTTCGACTCCGTATTCATGCTTGGCCTGATTGATGTATTTTCCGGCTACAACCAGGGTTTCCTTGTTGGCAAGAGCGACATCATGGCCATGCTTCATTGCTTCGAGTGTTGGAGCCAGTCCGACAAATCCTACCAGCGCATTCACCAGCAAGTCATAGCCTTTAATTTTGGCTAATTCAATTATTCCACCATTTCCCACCAAAAAAGTAATATCGGGATATTCTTTTTCCAGTTCATCCTGGCGTTCCATGGTACAGACATATTTCACGCTTACCTTGGTTAATATTTCCTTAAGCAGATCGATATTTTTTCCAACTGACAGCCCCACCAACTCAAACAGTTCGGGATGAGCGGTGACCACATCGATTGTCTGGGTTCCAATCGAACCCGTTGCACCTAATAGCATTAGTTTTTTCATTTTGCATCTTCTCCTTAGTGACATTGTACCAATTATTGAGGTTAAAAAAAAGGGGACTTAACCCAAAATTTTGACTTCGGTAATTAAGTCGACTCCCTTTTCCTGTTTGATTTTCTTTTGAATATATTCGATCAAATCCAAATAATTAGTAGCCGAGGCATTGTCGACATTGACAATGAATCCGGCATGTTTTTGGGAAACCCGGGCCCCACCAATCTGGAATCCCTGCAATTTAGCTTCCTGGATCAGCTTGCCAGTATAATAACCTTCCGGTCGGCGGAAGACCGAACCGCATGAAGGATACTCCAGCGGCTGTTTGGATTGGCGAAGATAGGTAAGTTGTTCAATCCGGTTGGCGATTTGACTGTAATCCCCTTTCGCCAGGGTGATTTCACACTCAAAAATTGTTTCTCCGTTTTTTTGGAAAACACTGCTCCGGTAGCCAAATTCCATCGCTGCGCCCTGATATTCCCGAAATATTCCGTTACAATCGATTGTTTTGACTTTGGTGACAACACTTTTAAGCTCACCGCCATAAGCACCGGCATTCATGAAGACCCCGCCGCCCAGCGATCCTGGGATCCCACAGGCGAATTCCAGTCCGGTAAGACTGTTGGCCAGGGCTATCTTACTGACTTGTTTGAGTTGCGCCCCGCACTGGGCTATTATCACATTATCGCTCACCGTCACTTCTTTAAGATGGCAGGTGAAGATGACAAAACCCCGCAGTCCGCTGTCTTTGATAATCACGTTACTGGCATTGCCAAGAATAGTATATTCAATCTTTTCGTCAATGGCATAAGCAATCATTTCCTGAAGCTGGTCAGGCGATTCTGGGAACAGGACAACTTCAGCGCTCCCTCCTGTCATGGTATAGGTGTATTTTGCCAGATTGTCATCGAACAATATCTGACAACCGGCGAATTTATTTATTATTTCATCTTTATTCATCTTGTTACCTCGCGAATCAAGAATATCAAAACCGAATTTCCTATTCAATTACTACGCTCATTATATACCTATATTCGAAAAAATGGAAATTGTGCGCCTAAAGAAAAAAGGCATAACGCCTTTTATCTGAAATTGTATTTGGTTACAATCGGTTCTCTGTTTTTAGTAATATCATTGAAATATTCATATAATGAAATTCCCAGATAAGATCCCGATATGTTATAAACATTAGTATATCCCAAGTTGACCAGCGCTCTGGTTACATTGTAAGAACGTTGAGCAGAACGACAGTGCAGGTAAACTGGCTTATCGCTTGGAATTTCATCAAGACGTTGTCTGAATTCGCTCATTGGAATATTGACTGCATTGATCAAATGACCACTTGCGAATTCACCGGCTTCACGGACATCGATGATAGTCGCATTTGATTCAACCAAACCGCGAACATCGGAAACTTTAACTTGTTTGAATTCTTCATTCAGGATATTCAATCCAACCAATGCCGCAAAATTAGTTACGTCTTTCGCTGTTGAATACATCGGGCTATAGCAAAGTTCCAGTTCTTTAAGGTGATCCAATGTTCCACCCATGGTAATCATAGTGGCAATGACATCGATCCTTTTATCGACGTTACCTTTACCGATTGCCTGAGCTCCCAAAATCTTTCCGGTAGGAACTTCAAAAATAAGTTTGAAGTGCATTACGGCACTATCGGGCATCAATCCGACTTTGTCGCCAGGAATGACATAGACAAAATCATATTCATATCCTTCTTTTTGACAGTCTTTTTCGTTCAAACCAGTATTGGCTACGTTCAAATCAAACAATTTGATACAAGATGACCCGATAACCCCGCGGTTAGCGACAGTTCTTCCATACATATGGTCAGCTGCCCCACGAGCCTGTCTTTGGGCCGGTCCGGCCAAAGTAAGCCGGGTTTTTTTATGAGTAATCGCATTAGTCACTTCGATTGCATCACCAACTGCATAAACATCTTCAATATTGGTCTGGTAATTGGCACTTACCTTGATTCCTCCGGTTTGTCCCAGTTCAACCCCAAATGAAGTTGCCAGGCTCACTTCAGGACGAACCCCGATTGCCATAACGACCATTTGGGTTTTTACTTCCTTACCGGAACAAAGAACCACTTTATCATCGTGAATTTCTGTCAATGAATCCCCGAGAATCAGGTTTACCCCATGATCAGATATTTCTTTGTTTAGAATCTGAGTCATATCATAATCCATCGGCATCATGATCTGATCAGCCGCTTCAACCAGAGTCACATTTTTACCGGCTTCAGTCAGGTTTTCCATAACTTCCAAGCCGATGAATCCCCCCCCAACAACAGTCACATCAGTGACATCATTGGCTGTGATATAATCATCAATTTTGACAATGTCGACAACATTACGGACGCTAAAGACATTTGACTTGGTGATTCCCTTGATTGATTGAGGCATGATTGGGAACGCTCCCGGCGAAAGGAACAATTTGTCATATGACTCTTCATATTCTTCCCCGGTGTTGACATCTTTGGCAATAACCACTTTCTTGGCAGGATCAACTTTGATTACTTCTGTGTTGGTACGGGCATCGATATTATATTGGTTTTTAAAACGTGATGGCTGCATCAATACCAATCGTTTACTTTCTTTGATTGTCCGACTTAAAAAGAATGGTAAAGAACAGTTGGAAAATGATACATCCGGTCCTTTTTCAAACATCACGATTTGGGCATTTTCATCCAAACGACGAACCCGGGCTGCTACTGAAGCCCCGCCGGCAACTCCACCGACAATTACAACTTTATTACTCATAATTTCCTCCTTAGTTTTATAACCCTATTGTATCACAACCAAGCAATAATTAAAGACATATGTTCTTTAAATTATATCTCCGCGTAACCGTACTTCAATTTCAGGGTATTAAGTAACTGCTCGGTATTAATATTACCACAATATTCGCGATACATCGCCAAATATGCTTCAATATTATTTTTACCGGTGCTGCAGGCCTCTTCGATTGCCCTTTCTAGAATGGCCACAATCTGAGGCAGCCGTTCTTCGGAGATGTTATGGATATAGCGGCTGATTTTCAACGGGTTGTCCATCAGGTAATCGACCATCGCATCTTCGTCATGAATCGACTCGATAAAAATCAGGTACCGATCCATCAGTTCTTCATCACTGAAGCGCTCTTCATTCAAAAAAGCATCCTTGATATTTAAGTTGATTTCGTCCTCGTCAAAATCCAGATGATTGATTTTTTCATAAAAATCAATCTCCTGTAAAACAAAAAGCCGGGCCCCCACTTCCAAGGCATCGAGTCCTCTTCCCAGGGAATCAAAACATTCATACTGCACTTTGAGCAACATGATGACATCCGCCTTGTTAAAACGATGATCCTCGAGATACCCATCAATGCAGATAATGGCATCATTGTAATTTTTCTTGGCTATTTTACCGGCGCAATAAGACATTATCTGATGGATGGTCAGCTGCCCTTTGTCCTCACTAAGATGAATCTTGCGTCCTTCCTCATCAATCGCGTTAATACAATATTCAATTACGTCGATAACCCGATCATTGTAATCATTCTTGTCGGTTATCATATTTTCAAGGTGTTTCTTGAAAACCTGCATGATTTCCAAATCGAAGTCAAATTCTAAAATCGAATTCAGGCACGAAGAAATATATTCGTCATATTTCAAAAAAAGATCAAATTTACTTGCGGTGATCACATTGCGGTAAATACTCATTCTGATTGATTTGAAAGATGATAAAGAGTCTTCAATCAAATCATCAAGTTTTTCAAGAGTATCGAGTCCTTCAGGATACAATTCTTCGAAAAGTTCGATATCACTGTCGTATATTTCCAAGTACTTGTGAGCTGTCAGTACCAGTAGTTCGCTGTATCGGACTTTGTCGTCTTCAGACTCCTCTAAAAACATATCAATGGAATGCGTCAGAAAATGGAGATCAAACTCCACATTATCCTCCCGCATTACCTCAAATATCTCATTAAACCTCTGGTCAACGTCGTTCATTTCTATCTCCTTCAATCGTTTTCATTATCTCCTATTATATACCTTTTGAACGGTGCAAACAATAAAAAAACAGGTTTTACCGGGCCTGAATTGGCTCATGAGTAAAACCTGCTCCTGTTTTGGACATTAATCCGACCGGGCAAATTTCTCGGTCAGGAAACTGTTGATGAGATTGGGTTGATAATTTAGGCTAAGCACTCCTTTTGATTCACTCAGCACTTCTTTGACAAGAAGATCATCAATCAGTTGTTCAAATCGATTCAGCTTTTCTGCTAGGATACCAGTCAGGGGGATTTCGCCAAGTAGCTGTTTTTGTTCCGGGCCGATCATCGACGCGACAACTTCCAGTTGTTTTTCCCAAATCAAAGTTTCCTTTTGCTTTCTGGTCAGTTGCTTGATTTGATACTCCATTCTCATTGCCGTTTTCTTGTCAATCGCCCTGCTTAGATAGACAAGTTCCTCAGCCTGTTTGGCCTTGGTGTATTTGGCCCCCTGCCCATTTTTATGGTCATGTATTCTTTTTTCGATGTCATTGGTCCATCCGGTGTAAAGACTATTGTCACTGCATCTAATCATATAAGTATAGTAACCTTTCTCAAATTTCTTGAGATGTTGGTAGAGGCTTGATACCGGCAGGCCAACCACATTGTAGTAATCCCCGGCAATCCGTTTGACAAACTTTGCGCCGAGTCCCTGGATGGCATAGGCACCCGCTTTTCCAAAAGGTTCTTTCGACTCGATGTAATCCTGGATCTCCATTGTTGTGAGTTTGCAAAACTCAACTTCGGTCTTGTTTGCGAAAGTCATTATCTGGTCCTGGTACATCAAGGCGATGCCACTGTAGACATGATGAACTTTTCCTGAAAGCCGCTTGAGCATTTTTTTGGCATCCTTGGCATCCTTGGGCTTACCCAGGATTTGGCCATCAACAACCACCACGGTATCCCCACAGACAATCAGGCGATTGGGGCTTGCCAGATCACTTAAGGCCTCCGCTTTGGCTCTGGCAATCGCTTCAACGATTTCCTCACAGCTTCCATCGATGATTGTTTCGTCGGTCTCACGGACTTGAATTTCGAATTCATATCCCAGCATTCCCAACAATTCTTTGCGGCGGGGCGATGCCGATCCTAAAATTATTTTCATATTACCTCTTCCTAGTTATCCATTCCAATAAAATTCCATATAGTTCCCGGACATAAAAAGTCCCAAAATACATCATGGGAGTTCTGGCAACAACTGCTGTCACATTGAACCCCAGTTTTCTAGCAATCAACCCGGCCCGGTATTGGTGAAATTCACTGGTAACGATGGCAATTTCCCGGTTCAGGTGATGACGGCTGATTATTTCCTGAGAAAATTGGAGGTTCTCCCGGGTTGAAGTTGACCGGTCTTCCCGATATAACCGCGAGCTTGCAATTTTGGATTTGAGCAGATAATCATACATGCAATCGGCCTCAGCAATCTTTTCATCGGCACCCTTGCCTCCAGACAAGATGCAATTTGCCTCGGGATGACGCTCGAGATAGCTAAGAGCCGCATTGAGTCGGCTGGTCAAAATTGCGCTCGGTCGGTCTCCATCGACCTTGCAGCCAAGAACAATCACGGTCGCTTCAGGGTTGGGCTTTAACCGCCAAGTTCCAATCATGGCACCAGTAATTACCAGCGCTACAGCTATCAGCACCGTCATGATTGTCAAAATCAGGACTCCCATTGCAGAACCGCTCAGCCAACTGTTGATCCAGTCCGCATTAAAAGCATATCCAACCAGCAGCAGTGACAGAACAATCCCGGTTACATTGCCGATATTAACTATTTTAGCCGCTAAAACCGGGTACATAAACAGGAACAGACCAAGCAGACCAGCAAGCAAAAAAACCTCCATATATTCACCTCATCTCGAATCGCAGCCAGTTACGATAGTTCTTTTAACTGATGCGATAGTGCCCGACAATATCTCCATAGCGGGTCAGTTTAGCTTCTTCATATCTGATTTGAAATGAACCGGCATGATGGATGATAAAAGGGATTCCATCCGCAGTTCTTTTGGGCGATATGACGGCGATATGATTTTCAAAGATGACGATATCCCCAGCCTGCCATTGATCGATCTTGGCTGGATCGCAGGTAAGGCTGATTGCGTTATGGGAAAAGTATACTGCCAGATTGCGGACTCGGCGAAAGTCGATGTTCTTGTCAATTGTATCAATGTCATAATCATCTTTGTGGGCAATAATATCCTGATTGACCAGTTCCATCAGATCATATCCGGCTCCCAAAAGGCCCTGGGCCACCACATCAGTGCATACCCCGAAATTATCATCGGGATATCCGGTGTTGTAGTATTTGCTTTTATAGTCAGGCTTGGTTGCAATATAGGCATTGACACTGGCGAGAATATCGCTTTGATCATCTATTCCATCATTGTCCTGATCATTGTCACTGCTATAAGTCGCAATATTGAAATGGTCGTTGCTGTATGCTTGGGGGGCGATGATGCAAAAATGGTCAAGAATAAGATACCCGACTAAGATGATTGCAACAATGGCGAAGGTCCCAGCTATGAATAGCTTCTTTTTTTTCATATTTTCCTCATTTTTTGACCGGATCATTCCTCAAAATAGTCAAAAAGTTCCCGGCCTTGACCGGAAACATTTTTTACAATAATCTTGTTTTGGCAAAGTTCCAGGTATCCCGACACATGTCCTCAAGATTCTTCTTGGCCACCCAGCCCAACTCCTGTTTGGCTTTGGCCGGATTGGCATAGCACACCGCGATATCTCCAGGGCGGCGGTCCTTGATCTGGTATTTTATTGTCATCCCATTGGCTTTTTCAAAAGCTTTGACTACATCAAGAACCGAATATCCGGTTCCGGTCCCCAGGTTGGTGATATGGACACCAGGCTCCTGGTATTTTTCAATTGCCAGAACATGACCTTTGGCCAAGTCGACAACATGAATATAATCGCGCACACCGGTTCCGTCTGCAGTGTCGTAATCATCCCCGAAAACACCCAGACTTTCCAATTCCCCGGTCGCCACTTTCATAATATAAGGGACCAGATTGTTGGGAATTCCTTTTGGATCTTCACCGATAAGTCCCGATTCGTGGGCTCCCACCGGATTGAAATATCGAAGCAGGGTGATTGACATATCCGGATTGGCAAACTGGACATCACTCAAGATCCGCTCCATCATCGCTTTGGAAGTCCCATAAGGATTCGTAGTTTCTCCAAGTGGCGTATCTTCACTTACCGGCATCTCCTTGACATCACCATAAACTGTCGCACTTGATGAAAAGACAATATTTTTGACTCCGTATTTCACCATCGCTTCGGTAACCACCAGGGTCCCCATCAGATTATTGGTGTAGTATTCAATCGGTTTGGCTACCGATTCTCCAACCGCTTTTAACGCGGCGCAATGGATTACCGAATCCAGGTCGTTTTGGGCAAAGACCTGGTCAACCAGTTTATCATCGAGAACATCCCCCTGGTAGAATTTGATATCCTTACCAGTGATTTGTTTTATATAGTCACAAACCTCAATTTTGGAATTCGACAGGTTGTCAATTACAACCACATCATGGCCAGCTTCAATCAGCTCAACACAAATATGACTTCCGATATAACCGATACCGCCTGTAATCAATACATTCATAAAACACCCTTATTAACCAATACTATGATTAAATCCTTTCCATATTAACCTGTCCCCATCTTAGAGGTGACAGTTATTTTACAACTGTTAACATTATAGCACCATTCATTTTCGGTTGCAATATCGCCGATGGCGATATTCGAGACCAAATCTTAAGATTGTCTAAACTTCCATCAATTCGAATGTATAGCTAACCTCATAATCACCATCAGTTCCGCCCAGCAAAAAGGCTATCCCCTCATGGAGCGAAGTCAGGAAGTTTCCCGTATAGATCTGGCATGTTTTCGCAGTGGTCGAGACCGTCATCTTCCGGTTCGAGTTGCGGTTTTCAAGAATTATCTGGTCGGGTCCCGGTTTTAGAAAATAAAGGTGGTCAAGTCCCCGGCTATCAGGATTTTCATCCCGAATCCGATGCAGAACTTGGTCGATATTGGCCATCTCATTGAAATCAAAGACGGTCTTAAAAACTCCAACCGCATCGGTGAAGCTCTTTGTCTCCGGATCGACATCACAGTAGCTAGTTGCAGCCACTTTCAGGTCATGGCTTTCGATATTATGTCCGCCCAGCGTAAAATAACTGTGATTGAAAAGGTCGACCTTGCTGCCTTGGTATTTGACCAAAAGGCTGTTTTGATCAACTTTGAAAGTGATCCTGATTTCCTGACCGGGCTCAATTTCTCCAAAAAATTCCACGGAATCGTTGCCGATTATCCGATAGCTGAACAGTTTTTCTGCAGTCCCCCGCCCCTGCTCAAGCATTTCCTTATTATCTTTGCTGTGAATCAGGCTCTGATTACCGGCAAGACCAACTGTCGCTCCGGAGAGGTTTTCAATATTTTCCAGATAACGATCAAGAAATTCATAACCCAGAACCAGGTTTTCAAAACTTCCCTGACGATCGGGATAGTAAATTTTCAATACTCTTGCTCCAAGGTTGCTCAATACAACTGTCAATTCGGAATTGTTGATCTGGATAAGATCTCCCAATTCTTTTTTTCTAACAGAAACTGTCATAATTGTACCTCCTCATTCTTTTTTATTAATTATACCATGAAATCACTCCTGAAGTTGAAAACAAATAGTTTGTGAATTAATTTATTAACTCCAAGACACCCCAACTACTGAATATATTCGATTTATCCGCAACTTAACGGTATAATCACCCTTAAAATCGTTACATAAGAACCAACAAAACAGGTTTTCATTGTCATGACAGCAGTCTTGACAACTGTCAAGTTTTATGTCATTATATATTCCACAAGGAGAGTAACTATGGATAATCTTAAAAATAAAATTATGGAATTGAAAAAACAGCGCGACGTGGTCATTCTCGGCCATTATTATGTCGACAAGGAAGTTCAAGATATTTGCGATTATATTGGCGACTCATTCTTTCTGGCCAAAAAAGCAACCGAAATCAAAAACAAAACCATCATGTTCTGCGGGGTCCGTTTCATGGCTGAATCTGCCAAGATTTTAAATCCGGACAAAACAGTTCTGCTCGTAAACGACAAGGCAGTCTGTCCAATGGCGGCCATGGTCACCAAAGAGGATATTGACAAGGTAAGAGCCCAATATGATGATGTCACTGTGGTTTGTTATATCAACAGCCAAAGCGAAATCAAGAGATACGTCGATGTCTGCATCACCAGCGGAAATGCGATGAAAGTAATTGAAAAAATAGATACCGAATACATTTATTTCATTCCGGACAAAAACCTAGGTGGCTACCTGGCCAAACAGTTCCCGGACAAGAAATGGATCTTGCATCCTGGCTATTGCCCGCTTCATGACAGTTTCAAAAAAGAAGATGTCATCAAGGCCAAAACGGCATATCCAGCCAGTCTTGTTATGGCTCATCCCGAATGTTCAAATGAAGTTCTGGAATTGGCCGATTTTGTCGGTTCCACAACCGGAATCATCAATTATGTCAACAACAGCGATCATGATGAATTCATCATCGCCAGCGAATTCGGGATGTTCTACGAACTCGAAAAACAGAATCCGGACAAAAAATTTCACACCATCATCAAAAATCAAGTCTGCGAAGATATGAAAAAAATCACCCTGGATAGAATTGTTGATGTTCTGGAAAACGACCAGACCGGAGTAGTTCTTGACGAAGATCTGATCAAAGAAGCTAAATCATCTTTGGATAAAATGTTGGAGATGGCAAAATGAAAACCGATATTCTGATTGTCGGAAGCGGACTTGCCGGCCTAATCGCCGCCTTGAGTCTCGATGAAACTTTCGAAATTACAATGATTTGCAACAACAAAAAAGAAAAGTCAGATTCCTCTTTGGCTCAAGGAGGAATCTCGACTTTGCTTCATAAGGACGATTTTCAAAGCTATGTCGATGATACGCTAAAAGCCGGACGTTATGAAAATGACGTCGACGTTGTCAAAACAATGATCACCCATTCCAATGACCTGATTGTCGATTTGATGAAATACGGGGTGGAATTCGACTTTGGCTATACCCGCGAAGGCGGTCATTCGACCAAAAGAATTTTACACCATCAAGACATAACCGGTAAGGAAATAACTACCAAGCTGCTTGGCGAAGTAAGCAAAAGGGATAACGTGACAATTTACGAAGAAACAACCATGGTTGACATCATTGAAAAAGACAATTGCTGTCACGGGGCCATCATCATCAAAGATGGCGAAATCCAGCCAATCTTCAGCCGCCATGTCATCCTGGCAACCGGAGGAATCGGGGGGATTTTCAAACAATCAACCAATTACTCGCATATCAAAGGGGACAGTTTCGCCATAGCGCTTAAACACAATATCGAACTTGATCAGCTCGACTACATCCAAATTCATCCTACTTTGCTTTATTCGAAAGAATCAGGTCGGAATTTTTTAGTCAGCGAATCAATCCGGGGCGAAGGAGCCGTCCTGGTTGACAAAAACGGCAACCAATTCATCGACAGTCTTTTGCCTCGGGACATCGTGGCTAAAGCAATCAAGCAACAAATGATCAAAGACAACAGCGATCATGTCTATCTTGATGTTTCCAAGATTCCCTTGGACAAGATGCTTGAACATTTCCCCAACATCTATCAGACTTGTATCGACCGGGGGATTGATCCCTATGTCGATGGCATCCCAATCATGCCAGGGCAGCATTATCTGATGGGGGGCATCAAGGCAACAATCGAAGGGATAACTTCAATGAAGAATCTCTATGCTGTTGGTGAAACCGCCGGGACCCGGGTTCATGGGAAAAACCGCCTTGCCAGCAATTCCCTTTTGGAAAGCGGAGTTTTTGCCAAATTATGTGCCAAACACATCAACAATACTCACGAGCCTTTGGAAGTTTTCGAGGTCGACCTGGAACCTTACCAAAATCAAAACGAGTATAGCGACACCAATCATCAAATGGTGCTTGACTATCTGAAAAAAGAAAACGAGGAGTTCTACAATGAATGGATTTTATAAAGAATTAATCTTGACCGCGTTGAAAGAGGATATTTCCAGCGAAGACCTTTCAACCAATGCCGTAGTTAATAAGGATGCCTATGGGAAAGTCGATCTCATCTCCAAGCAGGACGGAATAATCTGCGGGCTGGATGTGTTTGAAGAGACTTTCAAATTGCTTGACCAAGACGTGACATTCGACTGCACTTATCAAGATGGGGATTTCATCGCTAAAGGAACAGTCATCGGGGTTGTCAAAGGAAACCTTCGCGCCCTGCTTACCGGAGAAAGAGTTGCTTTGAACTATCTCCAAAGAATGTCGGGAATCGCATCATATACCAAAGATTTGGCCGATGTTCTACAAGACAGCCACATCAAACTGCTGGATACCAGAAAAACTACCCCAAACAATCGGATTTTTGAAAAATACGCCACTAGGGTGGGGGGCGCTTCCAACCACCGCTATAACCTCAGTGACGGAATCATGCTCAAAGACAATCACATCGCTGCCGCCGGTTCAATCACCAAAGCCGTCAAGGCAACCAGAGAATACATGCGGATTGTCCAAAAGATTGAAGTCGAATGTGAAACCCTGGAAATGGTCCAAGAGTGCCTGGACTGCGGCGTGGAAATAATCATGCTTGACAATATGGACAATGAAATGGTCAAAAAGGCCTGTGACCTGATTGACAAAAAGGCGTTGATTGAAATCAGCGGTAACGTCACCAAACCTCGCCTCGAGCAGATAAAAGACTATCCGGTTGATTTCATCAGTTCGGGATCACTTACCTATGGAGCTCATACTCTGGATCTCTCGCTTAAAAACATGGAGATAACATGAGCAGGCAAGAAGAAATCTACAACTATTTATTGAACGCCAAACAGGCGGTCAACGGCACGGCACTTTCAAAAGAATTCAATGTTTCCCGGCAGGCGATTGTTCAGGATATCGCCCTGCTTAGAGCCAGTGGATATGATATAATTTCCACCAACCGCGGCTATCTGGTCAATGACGGAGTTATGAGTATCAGACTTTGCCTGACCCATTCCAATGATGACATCAAATCCGAACTGTATGCCATCATCGACAACGGCGGAACAATCAAGAATGTAATTATCAAACATCCGGTTTACAACGAGATAATCGCTCCCCTTGATCTTGCGACTCGCAAGGAAGTCGATGAATTTGTCGCCAAAATGGAACAGCATCAGGGAATTCCTTTGAAGGAACTTGGAGACGGATACACTCACTATCATGAGATTACCGCACCATCGAAAAAAATTCTTGATAATATCATTGCCGATCTCGATAAACTGGGATTTTTGATCAAAGACTGAGAAACAGGGTTTACAGCCCTGTTTTCAACTTAAAAAAGGAGGGACCATATGGAGATATTCCTCATAACCTATTTTGGTTTGCTTGGCTATTTGATATTTCAAAAAGATCCAATCAAATATCTAATTGCCAAGATCATTCTTTCAGCTTTATATCTGGCCCTGGCCTTTTTCATCAACAATCCCGGCTCTCAGCCAAGTCTGATCCATCTGGGTCTGGGCTGTTGTTTTATTGGCGATGTGATCCTGGGCTATTATCATGTCCATAACCGGAAGATCATTTTCCTGATGGGTCTGGGCGCTTTTTTCGTCGCCCATCTTGTATTTGGCCTTTATTTGAACCGAATGGTTGCCATCAACAGATTTGTCATTTTAAGCGTTTTTGTCACGATTGGGACAATTCTTTTGATCAAAAGAATCAAGCTGATCGATTACCAGCGAATGGATCTGGCGATTATCGGCTATGGAATCGTCATTTCAATAATGGCATCGCTGGCTATCTTCAATCATCTGGAGTTCATGAGTCAATCCAGTCTATTGCTTATGCTGGGGGCAATCTTGTTTTTAGTTTCCGATATATTCATTATTTTCAAATATTTTTATCAAAAGAAATATCTTTCAGTCAAGATTGTCAATTTGTCGACTTATTATTTGGCGGTCTTGTTGATCAGTCTTAGCCTAAGAGGATAAAAAAGAGCTATCATGCCCTATTTGGCACGCTAGCTCTTTTATGCGTTATTAGGTATATATTTATGATCAAGTCTTTTGATAAAGACCAAAAACAACCCTACTGCGACGATTCCTTTGAAAATCGAAGAGATGCTCATCGCCCACCAGACTCCGTCGATGCTATGCAGGATGGAAACCATGAACGGAACAAACGGGATCCTTGCAGCGGTAAGACTGACTGAAACAATGGCGGGAATCAAGGTGTTGCCATATCCGCCAAAAGCGCCAGCTGTCATCAGCTCGAGGCACATGAACAGTTGGGAAAAAGCCATGATTTGCAGATAATTGACTCCCATACCAAGCAGATTGATATCGGTGATAAACAGTTGGAAAATGAATCCGGCCCCAAAATAAATTATCGAGGTTGTCGCCATTCCAATCAGCGAGACAATCACAAACGCATGAAGATAGCCTTTTTTGGCCCGATCAAGTTTACGCGCTCCATAATTTTGAGCGATGAAAGCGTTGATGGCTGCTCCAAACCCTTCGGCGCTCATCCACGATATCGATTCAACTTGGCCCCCCACCCTTTGGGCGGCGATTGCTTCATGGCCAAACCCGGCCACATAACGCGAGATGTACATTGTGATGGAAGCGAAGATAATTGTCTGAACCGAAGCCGGGAAACCTAGCTTGATAATCTCTTTTGCTTCTTGGAAATTGATTTTTGACAGCAGGTTCAAGTGATCAAACAGGTATTTGTCTTTGATTGAATGGGCCAGGAATATGGCCGAAACGATTCCCTGGGAAATAACTGTTGCCATTCCCGCTCCAAAGACATCAAGATTCAATCCGAAGATCAGCAATGGATCAAGAATTATATTCGCTACGATTCCCACAGTATTGAGATAGAAGGGTGTTTTGGAATCCCCCGTCGCTGTCAACAGCCCGGTCATGACGTAATTGTACATCATGAATACAATTCCCAACGAAGTGACTTTCAAATAGCCGACTGCCTGAGTAACCACATCGGCCTGATCGAGATTGTAGAAGGCAATCAGTCCGTCAGCGAAGAAATATAAGATAAAAGTATAAATAGCTGTCATAATCAAGGCCAACTGCATTACAGTTTTGACATAACTGCGGGCCTTGGTCAGTTTATTGGCCCCAAGTTGCTGACCGACCAGAATCTGGGATCCGGTTTTTGGCATCAAAATAATCCCGTCACCCACCCAGAGATACAATCCGGCAGTTCCAATGGCACTGACAGCACCAACTCCGATCCGGCCGATCCAAATCATATCGATCATGCTGTAAGCCAGTTGAATCAGGGAAGTTGCCATAATGGGCATTGCCAGTTTCAACAGCGATATCGATATTCGATCATTGAGCAAATCAATTCTTCTACCCATAATGTTCTCCTTCCAAAACTATGATTATGATATCAAATGTTTTAAGCCAATCAACTATATCACTTATTCCTTTAAAAATAAAGAGAAAAGAATCAAAAACCCGTCTTTATGACGGGTAAATTTTATAACTTTGTATGAGGCAGTCTTTTGATCAGGATTGGAGCAATAATAATTGCTGCCACCATGGTCGCCAGATTGTACCAGATATTGTAATTGAATGAATAAATCCAGGCCCCCAGACTTCCCGGAGCTGAACCTTCAGGGAAATAGAAGAACACTCCCGATAGCAGGTTGCAGGTAAATCGCAATACCGAAACAATCACGATCCCGGTATACAAATTGTTTTTCATGCCGAATTTTGGCATGATACTCGCAAATCCCAAAATTGCAGCCGGAATAATGTAATCCAACAGGTATTGGGACGGATTAAGATACCAGCGGTTGAATCCGAACATCACGAACCCGACAAACCACCATAAAAGTCCCACCAGGGCTCCATTTTTCCACCCCATGTGATACGATGCCACAAGCACCGGAATCACTGCCAGATTGATGCTGCCACCCATCGGCATCTGCAAAAATGGAATCAATTCCGAAACATAATCCAATACTAAAGCTAGAGCAATATACATCGCCATGAAAACTAGATCTTTGACTTTCATTAATAACACCTCCGAATTTTTTGAGGCGCAAGGAATAAGATAATTATTAAATTTGTAACTCCCTACGCTAGTCCTAACTAGATCAGGTGATAAGGGTATTTCTCAGCCAAAACGGCACCCCTGTTCACGGCTGTATTATACTATATATCCGCTTAAATGTACAATGATATCGAAGATTATTTGATCACTGGAATTTACGGGGGAAAAAAGTTATAATCTAACCAGGGTAAAGGAGATTTTACATGAAAATACAAATAATCGGCTACAGTGGCTCGGGAAAATCCACTCTGGCCAAAATCCTGGCAGATCACTACCAATTTCCGCTGCTTCATCTCGACAATGTCCAGTTCACCGGAAACTGGCAAACCCGTCCGCGTGATTTACAGCAACAGATGGTCCGCGATTTTTTGGGTGAAAATGAAGACTGGGTGATTGACGGCAACTATCATCACCTGGCTCCAGAGCGTTTTGAAAAAGCTGACCTGACCATCTTTCTCGATTATGGTCGCTGGTACTGTTTCAAGAAAGCCTGGCAACGCTACCTGAAATATCGGGGAACCTGCAGAGACTCGTGCAACAGTCCGGAAAAATTCGATTTCGAATTTGCCCGCTGGATTTTAATCGATGGCCGCACCAAAGAAATCCAGCAGCGAAACCGACATTTGGTCGCTACCGCCAAGAAGGCATATCATTTCAAAAATGTCGCCCAACTCCACAAATTTCTTGAAAAACTAAATATTCAAACAGATCATTTTGAATAAACCCTTAATCTTTATTAAAGTTCTTGAATAATCATTAAAATATGTTATCATTCATAACAGTAATTGGAGGATAGTTATGGAAGAGAAAAAATTACTGATCGGCATCAATGAACGCCCAGAACCTAAAAAGTGGCTGTTTTTATCGATGCAACATGTATTTGCAATGTTTGGAGCGACAATTCTTGTTCCAATCTTGACTGGTTATCCAGTTTCAGTAGCCCTGTTTGCTTCAGGGATCGGTACTTTGATTTATTCGTTTGTAACGAAAGGAAAAGTTCCTGTTTATCTAGGCTCATCATTTGCCTATATCACAGCGGTAATTGTCGCAGTTGAAGCTATGGGAGGCGACATTTCCGCAGCTCAGACCGGATTGATTTTGGTCGGGTTGATTTACTGTGTGGTCGCTTTTATTATCAAATTCAGCGGAAAAGCTTGGATTGACCGCATCTTGCCACCGGTTGTAATCGGACCGATGATTGCCGTAATCGGGTTAGGCTTGGCTTCTACCGCAATTTCCAACGCCGGATTCGTATCCGGAGGAGATCCTAGAAACATGATTATTGCCGCAGTGACATTCCTGACCGCTGCTTTTATCAGTGCCAAAGGAAAAGGATTCTTCAAAATCATTCCTTTTTTGATCGCCATCATTGTCGGATTCGTCCTGTCAATGATCATGGGACTGGTTGATTTTTCAGCAATCAGCGAAGCATCATGGTTTGCATTGCCCCAATTTTCACTGCCTTTCAAATTAGGTAATTTCGGTACCTACAAATTCTACTTCGGTCCGGAAACATTGGCAATCCTGCCGGTTGCCCTGGTAACTATTTCCGAACATATCGGTGACCACGTCGTTTTAGGACATATTTGTGGTGAAAATTTCCTGAAAAATCCTGGACTTAACCGTACTCTGATCGGTGATGGTCTGGCAACAGCAATATCAGGATTCCTGGGTGGTCCAGCCAATACCACTTATGGTGAAAATACCGGAGTTATCGGAATGACTAAAATCGGTTCTGTCTACGTTACTTGCGGAGCAGCGGTATTCGCGATACTCCTTTCTACTTGTGGCAAGGTTTCTGCTTTGATTTCGACAATTCCTACTTGTGTTCTCGGGGGGATGTCAATCATGCTTTACGGAGTAATTGCCTCTAACGGTTTGCGCGTTTTGATTGAAAATCGCGTTGATTATTCAAAACAAAAAAATCTGATCATCACATCAGCGATGCTGGTATTCGGTCTTGGTGGCGCAGTGTTGCCCCTGCCTGGATCGGCGATTCTTTCGGGAACCGCTTTGTGCGCCCTGGTGGGAATCATCTTGAACTTGATTATTCCAGAAGACAAATAGATTCTTGCAGCGATATCATTAAATTGATATCGCTGTTTTTGTTTTATTTGAACAAATGTTCAAAACTATTATTGACATATGTTCTAAAAGTTTTATAATTTAACTCATAGGGTGATTAGATCACCCCTAGAAAAAGGAGGAAATACTAAATGCTTGTAATGGCAGTAAACGAAAAAAGCATGAATGCCATGCTCTCACCGAACCTTGCAAGAGCGAAATATTTCGCGTTTGTCAGTCTCGAAGACAATTCCGTCGACTTTCTTGACAATCCTGCAAGTCAAAGCAGCGGTGGTGCCGGAATCAAAGCCGGGCAATTTTTGATTGACAACAAAGCAACTGTCCTGATTACCCAAAAACTGGGCCAAAACGCCAGTGATATGCTGACTGGTACAGTGGAACTGTATACCGGGATAAACAGCAGTTTGAAAGACAACCTCGAAAAATTCCACAATAACGAACTGATTAAGGGAATCGGGGCCCACCCAGGATATCACAATGGCTAAAATCGCCATTTTATCAGGCAAGGGCGGCACCGGGAAAACATTCCTGGCGACCAACCTGGCCCGGGTTATTGGCAATTGTACCTATTTGGATTGTGATGTCGAAGAGCCCAATGGTGATATCTTTCTTGATGGAACAACAGTTTCCATCGAAGATGTCACAGTCAAGGTCCCCTTAATCGACAAATCCAAGTGCAACGGCTGCCGGGAGTGCGTCGACTTCTGCCGCTTTAACGCCCTGGGCTTTGTTTACGACCGGGTACTTGTTTTCAAGAATATCTGCCACAGCTGCAATGGCTGTGCCCTGGTCTGCAAACAGGGAGCCATCAGTTATGAAAAGCAGAAAGTCGGTGAAGTGACTGTCGCAACTAATAATGATATCAAAGTGGTAACCGGAAAAATCAAAGTAGGAACCGAATCTTCGGTCCCGACAATTTCTCAGGTTCTTACCCATCTTGGTGAGTTCAACATCGTCGACTGTCCTCCCGGATCAGCTTGCAGCGTGATGGAAGCTGTCGACGAAGCCGACTACTGTATCATTGTAGTTGAGCCGACTGTTTTCTCCCATCACAATTATCTGATGGTCAAGGAATTGCTTGAGCGACTCAATCTTCCCTATGGACTTGTTGTCAACAAGGATATGGACAGCAAGGTCAGTTATAATGACAACGTTATCGGCCGGATACCCTACAACCCGGAAATCGGAAAATTGGTCGCTAACGGAAAAATTGTAGTCGATCACAGCGAAGAATATAGGACCATCTTCGAAGATATCTACGCCAAAGTAAAGGAAATTGCCCATGTTTAAATTACTGGTACTAAGTGGCAAAGGTGGTACCGGGAAGACCACCATTGCTTCAAGTCTGATAAAATTATTCGACTCGAAAGTGTTTGGCGACGTCGATGTCGATGCGCCAAATCTCCATCTGCTCAATCAAATGGAAATATCCAAAAAGGAAGACTATTACGGCCTTCCCAAAGCAGTTATCGATCTTGAAAAATGCATCCATTGCGGACGTTGCCTGGATAATTGCAACTTCAATGCAATTCGGGATGAAAGAGTGATCAATTACCGCTGCGAAGGTTGTGGCGTCTGTGAGCTGGTTTGCCCGGTTGGCGCCATAACCATGGTAGACAACGTCTGTGGCGAAACTTTTGAAGCAGTGCAAGACGACACTCATTTCTACAGCGCCAAACTCAAGATGGGCGAAGGAAACTCCGGCAAGCTGGTAACCCAGGTTAAAAGTCTGATGGTTGAACAGGATACCGTCTGCATTATCGACGGTTCTCCGGGAGTCGGATGTCCGGTCATTGCCTCAATGGCCAATGTCGATTTAATCCTGCTGGTCTGTGAGGCTACCAAAAGCGGCTTGGCTGATATGAAAAGGACCTACGAACTCTCCCGATCATTCAATCTTGAAGCCGCCTGTATCATCAACCGTTTTGATCTCTCATTGGAAGCGACCAGTGAAATCGAACAATACTGTATCCATGAAGGAATCAAACTGGTTGGAAAAATACCCAACGACATCAACGTCGTCAAGTGCATCAACAACGGCATTAATGTCGTGGACTTTGATACCCCCGCATCAAAATCCATCAAAAAAATCGCAAAGAACTTAACAAATATAATTGAAAGAAGGTAAGATAATGAAAGTAGCTGTAGCATGTGACAACAATATGATCGGAGCCCACTTCGGGCATTGCAAAGAGTATCTGGTAGCCGAATGCGAAGGGACAGAAGTCAAAAACTTCGAATACCTTAGTGCACCGGAACACAAACCTGGGGTATTGCCAAAATTTTTGGCTGACCATGATGTCAATGTAGTCTTGGTTGGCGGAATCGGAAGCAAAGCCGTTACCCTGTTCAATCAAAACAATATCGATGTTTATTCTGGATGTATCGGAGGATGCAAACAAAACATCGCAAACTTTTTAAACGGTACCCTGGTCTCAACTGGAGCTCAATGCGCCGGTCACGATCACGATGATAATCACCAATGTTCTCACTAATGTAAAACCAAAAATCCTAAAGTCATCATGAGACTTTAGGATTTTTTTTATTATTCACTTTGCCATTTTTCAATCAAGGCTTCATTCCCCAATACAAGATGGGATCCCCCCACATTAATCAGTTCGCCCGCTTCATAGTTCAATCCTGAAGTGGCATAATCATACTCGATCAAAGTTCGGTTTCTTTCAATTACCGGATCAGGTACTGGAATTGCCGAAAGCAATGACTTGGTATAGGGATGAACCGGATTGGAGAAAATCTCCTCGGTCGTACCCGATTCCACCAAATGACCAAGATGGAGAACTCCAATATGGTCGGAAATATATTTGACCATGCTCAAGTCATGGGCGATAAACAGATAGGCGATATTGGTCTCTTTTTGTATCTTCTTCATCAAATTGACCACTTGAGCCTGAATTGAGACGTCCAAAGCTGAAATCGCCTCATCAGCGATAATCAGTTCCGGATCCATGATCAAGGCCCGGGCTATCCCGATTCTTTGCCGCTGTCCTCCGGAAAACTGATGAGGAAAACGGGTTGCATGTTCGCGTGACAAGCCCACCAATTCCAAAATGCGATAAACTTTTTCATTTCTTTCCTGGGTGGTTTGATATTTTTTATGGATATCAAGACCTTCTCCAATGATGTCGATAACCTTTTTCCTTGGATTGAGACAAGCCATCGGATCCTGGAAAATCATCTGCATCTTGTTGCGAAGCATCGATTCGGTTTCCTTGTCCAAATTACCGGAAATATCCTTCCCGTTGAATATAATCTGACCTGAAGTCGGATTGTACAGTCTGATTACGGCTCTCCCGGTTGTCGATTTTCCCGACCCCGATTCACCTACCAGCCCGTATGTCTTCCCCGGGTAAATGTCAAATGAAATACCATCGACCGCTTTGACAGTATGTTTTCGAGAAATCTTGAAATGCTGTTTCAGATTCCGAACTTGTAAAATTGGTTCACTCATTATTTCGCACCTCTTTTCATGAATTCAATTCTTCGCTTCAATGAATCAGGCATTTCCACTTTTGGCGCCTTTTCATGCATCAGCCAAGATGCAACTTTATGAGTGGATGATCCGGGAACATCAAACATCGGCGGTTCCAGCCGATAATCGATATTCAAGGCATAAGCATTACGGCGGGCGAAAGCATCACCAACGATTTCCTTGGCCATATTTGGCGGTGAACCGGGAATCGTGTAAAGTTCATCACTTTCAATTTCCATATCCGGCATTGAAGAAAGCAGACCCCAGGTATAAGGATGACGGGGATCATAGAAGATTTCCTCGGCGGTACCCTTTTCCACAATCTTACCGGCATACATGACATTGATATAATCAGCCACTTTTGCAACTACCCCCAAATCGTGGGTAATGTAAATGACTGACAAGTCTTTTTTCCGTTGGATATCCTTAATCAGATCGAGGATTTTGGCCTGGATGGTTACATCGAGTGCCGTTGTCGGCTCATCGCAGATAAGAACATAAGGATCACAGCTCAAGGCAATCGCAATGACGATTCTCTGACGCATCCCCCCAGAAAGTTGATGGGGATAATTTTTCATCCGCTTCATTGCATCGGTGATTCCCACCAGTTCCAGCAATTCGACTGCTTTGTCATAAGCATCATTCTTGGAATAGGCATAATGGTGGATCATCGGTTCCATGATTTGTTTCCCGATTGTCATAGTCGGATTCAGCGAAGTCATCGGATCCTGGAAAACCATGGCAATCTTGCGCCCCCTGATTTCCTTTTGGAGTTCCTTTTCAGACATTTCAACGATGTCCACTTCCTGTTTCACTCCGGTGTTTTCATCATTCCAGCTGTAATAAATACTTCCCGAATCGATTGTTCCATTGGAAGCCAACAGCCCCATGATGGTTTTGGTTGTAACTGATTTCCCTGAACCGGACTCTCCTACGATAGCCACGGTTTCGCCCTTGTACAGGTCGAAATCAACCGAACGAATTGCTTTGATTTTACCGCTGTCGGTCTTGAAGGAGATCTGCAGATCACTGATTGATAATATTTTTTCTCTTTTTTCCATATCCTACATCTCCTTCATTGTCGGGTCGAAGGCATCACGGAGCCCATCACCGAACAAGTTGAAACTTAACATCAATATCGCCAAGATAACCGCCGGGATTATCATCATATAAGGATATACCAAAAACGAGTTGAATCCTTCATTGATCAAAGTACCCAGTGAAGCTTCCGGAACTGCCAGTCCCAGCCCGATAAAGGCCAGATAAGCTTCATAGAATATCGCATTTGGGACTGTCATCATCGACATGATGATCAGCTGCGAATAGATATTAGGCAAAATTTCCTTGAAAATGATAAAGAAGTGCCCGGCTCCCAAAGTCTTTGATGCCAAGACGTATTCATCTTCTTTGACCTTGAGCACTTGAGCCCGGGTAATCCGGCTCATCGCAATCCAGGCAGTGAACATCAGGGCGATAATTACGGTGAAAAGTGAAGACTTCATTATTGTCAGTAAGAGAGTCAGAATAACCAGGGTCGGAATCGAGTTCATTATTTCCTGGAAACGTTGCATAACTGCATCGATCATTCCCCCGAAGTAACCTGAAATCAACCCATAGATCATCCCAATGAAAACATCAATCAAAACCGCACAGACAGCGACGAACAATGAAATTCTTGTTCCCTGCCAGGTCCGGACAAACAGATCCCGTCCATATGAATCAGTTCCGAAAAGGTGAACCAGATTTGGCTGGATATTGGCAATTGATGTATCAATTGTATCATATTCGAAACTCGAGAAAATCGGTACGAAAATCGCAAGTATTATTGTAAGCAAAATAAAGAACAATCCCAGAACCGCTCCTTTGTTTTTGGTAAAACGGCTGATGATATCCTTCCAGGCCGGACGTGACGGCAATACCTCATCGATTGAGATATCAACCTTGTCGCCGACAAATTCAAAATCATCTTCCAAAAATTCAAATTGTTCCATATCAGTCATCCTTTCCCAAGCGGATTCTTGGATCAATGATTCCATATGAAACATCGATAATCAGCATCATGATGATATACATGGCCGAATACAAGAATGCACAAGCTAAAATAATATTGTAGTCGTTGGCACGAATGCTGTTGATCAGCAACTTACCAAGGCCCGGAACTCCACTGATTTGTTCAACAACCATTGTTCCGGTCATCAGATTGACCAAAATCGGACCCAAGATTGTAACTACCGGAATCAGCGCATTACGCAGCGAGTGCCGGGTGATAATCTTGGTTGCAGAAATCCCTTTGGCTTTGGCCAACTGGATATAATCGCTGGTCAGCACCGAAATCATCTCAGTCCGGGTAAACCTTGCCACATTGGCCACTACTGATACCGACAGGGCCAAGACAGGAATGATGCTGGTTTCAAAAGCATGATCGGAATTGTAAATGGTTGGAAGCCAGCGGAACTGCACTCCCAAAACAATCAGCAGCAACAGCGCAAACACAAATGAAGGCACCGATACTCCGATAACGGAAATGATGGTTGCAAAAGTATCCCAGAATTTATTGCGGTTCAAGGCAGCGACAACTCCCAGAACCATCCCGATGATTGTTCCGAGAATAACTGCAAAAATCCCCAATGAGAATGAAATTTTCGCCGCTGAAGAAACTAAAGTGCTGACTTCAAGATCTTTATAAAGCGCATAAGAAATCCCAAAATCGCCAGTCACCATATTTTTTAGATAGCTGACAAATTGAATATAGATTGGCCGGTCAAGACCATATTTGGCCATGATTACGGCTTTTTGTCCTTCTGATAGTTTTTCATCATTGAACGGGGTACCCGGTAACAGCTTGATCATCAAAAATAAAACTGCCAGGATTATGAACAAAGTTGCCAGGGAAATCAGAATTCTTTTTAATATATAACGAATCATTGAATTGTTCATTAATTTATCCTCTCCTTATATTCAGATTACTTCAAGTGGTTAAAGGAGTCTGAATATAAATAAGTAGGTACATTAAAATTAACGTACCTACTTATTCTCCATTCTATTCGATATCAATATAAGTGTAAGTGAATCCACCTACAGAACGATATACATAGTTTGAAACAGTTTCTCTAATCAATAATGCAGAACCTTTTTCGAATACTGGAATTACAGCGATGTCATCCATTGCGATTTTTTCTGCTGCAACCATTTCATCGAATCTTGTTGCAACATCCGATTCAGTTTGAACTGATTCCATCATTGCATCATATTCAGCATTTGCATAGTGACCGGATCTTGCTGTATTAGTTGAAATCAACAAATTCAGGTAAGTAGTAGCATCAGCATAGTCAGGACCCCAACGAGTCAAGGCAACTGAATATTCACCATTTGGCATTTTATTGTTCAAACGGTCTTTTTTAGTTGTTGCAACCATTTCAATGTTCAGTCCATCCAATTGAGTGAATGCGTTTTGTAAGTAAGTAGCTTCTTGTTCCATTGGTGATTCATCGGTACCGTATAACAGTGTCAATGTGATTTCTTCGACACCTAGTTCAGCCAGACCCGCATCCAATGCTTCTTGAGCTGCTGTCATATCATATGTAGTGAAGTCTTCGGCACGTTCACGGAAATCAACCCCATCAGGATCGGCACAAAGTGTTGTCGGGATGAAACCATCCGCTTCAGTAGAACCGTCATTAAGAATGTTCTCTGCAAAGTCAGTACGGTCGATTGCCAATGACAATGCTTTTCTGATGTTGTAATTTTGAATGTTTTGATCTTCAAAGTTCAATGAAAGATAGAACAGGAATCCTGAAGAGTAAGCATTGAATTCCGGAGTATCACGGTATTTGTCAACCAAAGAAGAGTTGATAGTCGCCCAGTCATTATAACCACTATCGAAGTTTGTTGCTGAAGTTTGAGGATCTTGAACCAATGTCATTACGAATTCGTCAAGATTTACAGCATCAGCGTTCCAGTATTCTTCATTTTTTTCGAATACTGCTTTTGAACCCAAGTCCCATGAATCGATTGTGAATGCCCCATTTGAAATCATGGTATCTGCGGTTTTCGCATATTGGTCTCCAACTTCCTCAGCATAAGCACGGTTAATTGGATAGAATACATAGAATGACATCAACTGATCAAAGAATGAACAAGTTTTTTCCAGTGTGATCTCAACTGTCTGATCATCAATCGCTTTGATTCCCAAAGTATCCAGATCAGCTTGAGTCAGGGTTTCACCATCTGCTTGTTTTCCCATCAGAGCATCAGCATTTAAAATAGCCGCTCCATCACTTCCATACAAATAAGCATAGTCGCCTGAATTAGCGATAATTCGTTGCCACCCATAGACAAAATCATCAGCGGTAACCGGTGTCCCATTTGACCAAGAAGCCTCTCTTAAATGGTAAGTGTAAACCAATCCGTCATCACTGGTACTGACACTGTCAGCCGCAGCCGGAACGATTTCCCCATCTTCGTTTACTCCCATTAAACCTTCAACCATCAAACCGATAGCGGTAAATGAGGTTCCGTCAGTCACAACTGACGAATCCAAACCAGCGATATCAAGCTCTGATGCCATCGTGAAAACTTTTTCATCCGATGAAGACGATGAACTTCCACAGCCAGCCAGACCGACTGTCATCGCCGCTGCAAGAACTGTACTTAAAACTTTCTTCATAATTTCCCTCCTGTTTTTGTACTAATACTTGTTTCATAATCAATAATCCGCCAATAAAATCCCCTTCTTGAACAGTTGAATATCAGATACACCATCACAAAAACCATGATAATATCTCCCAAATAACAGCCCTGAGTAACCTTATTAACAATAATGATATATTATCATAACGACTTTTTTTTATCAATAGAAATGTTTGCTGAAAATTAAAAAAGGAGAACTCAATTAAAGCCCTCCCGATAAGTAATCGATTTACTTATAAATAGTGTTACCTTTTTTCAACGATGAAATCAAAAATCGCCCCGGCAATATTGTCTTTGGTATCCATATCAAGTTCAATCTGCTCATTTTTGGTGATCAGTGTGACCACATTGGTATCGCCCTGGAAACCCGCTCCGGGTACGAAAAGATTGTTTGCGACAATCATGTCGACATTCTTCTTTTCCAGTTTTCTGGTGCTGTTGGCAATCAGGTCGATTGTTTCCATTGAAAAACCACAGACAAATTGTCCTTCTTTTTTATTATGGCCCAGATAATTCAAAATATCCTCGGTTCTTTCGAGTTCAAGCATATCCTCGGCGCTTTTTTCCTTCTTGATTTTATGCTTAGAATACTTTTTAGGGCGGTAATCACCGACTGCTGCCGCCATTACCACGATGTCACTTTCACCATAATTATGCTTCACGGCTTCTGCCATTTCAAAGGCGGTTTTAACCTTGATTGTTTCCACGAAAGGAACGTCTTCCAACGTAACATTAGCGCTCACCAAAACGACCTCAGCGCCTCTTTGCATGGCATTTTTGGCCAAGGCATATCCCATCTTGCCACTTGAATGATTGGAAATGAACCTGACTGGGTCAAGCGGTTCTTGAGTCGGACCGGCCGTAATCAACACTTTCTTACCCTCAAGGTCTTTTTCCAGTTTGATCTCCCGGTAGATATGTTCAAGCAGGACTTCAACCTTGGGAAGCTTGCCTTTTCCGGCATCCTTGCAGGCCAAAACTCCGCTGCCTGGTTCAATTATTTCCCAGCCATAGTTGGCCAGTTTCCCCAAATTATCCTGAACAATGTGGTTATTGTACATATTGGTGTTCATCGCCGGCGAAATCATTTTTGGACCATGATAAGCTATGATGGTCGTTGAAAGCATATCATCGCCAATTCCGTTGGCTATTTTGCCAATCATATTGGCTGAAGCCGGTGCCACCATCAGCAAATCTGCGTTTTTGGCCAGATTGACATGGGGCACATTGATTTCACCTTCATCATCAAATGTGTCCACATAACATTTGTTTCCTGTGAGAGTTGAAAAGACAATCGGACTGATAAACTTAGCTGCATTTTCAGTCATGATGACATAGACATCCACTCCGTTTTTAGTAAGGTTGCTGGCAACATCAGCCATCTTGTAGGCTGCGATGCTTCCAGTAATTCCAAGCAAAACCGTTTTTTTCATTGTATCACCTCATCATATTTTACAAGTTCAATTATACTACACTTATATTAAATTTTAAATCAAATACCGCTGTTGTAACTGATGATATTCTTGGCAAGCTTGACAATCCGATGCCAGTTTTGGTAATTGGGATTGATATTGAAATTGCTGCCATCTTCAAATTCAAGGTAATAACAAAACAGGTAATTGCCCAAAAACAACTTTCGCAAGCCCACCAGGGCAACTTCCTCCAAGTTAAAACGCCTTTCAACCTTTTTGCCCTTATAAACCTTGAGAATCGAATTCTCGATCACAATTTTCTTATTGGTAACCCGTAAAGTCAATATCACAAACATCATCAAAAAAGCTATTGCCAAAACCATGAAGAATTTCAGTAAAAGGTTAAGAGTGAAAAATATCACCATCAAAGCCACGGCAATCAAGAAGAATTCCAAGACCAGCTTCAAAATATATTTGAAGTAGTTGACATGATAGATGGAATATTCCATCATGCCAGGATCAGGATCATACTTGTCGATTTTGGTTTCGATTCTTCTTAAAATCAGATCCGGGATCGAAAGCCGAAGGATGAAAATAATCCCGAAAGTAAGCAGCACCAAGACATCCATTACCATGATTTTTACCTCCTCTAGCGTTTTTATTATTATAGCTTATTTGTAATACCTTGACATCAAAAAACGCATAGAATCAAACAAAAAAGCTTAAATAGTTATAATTTGGACTATAAATCAAATAAAGTAGGCTAACTTATTTCTAAGCTAGCCCCTTATCAAACCGCACATGCGCTATTAACGCATACGGCTTACCAATTTACTAAATCTGATTTTATGAATGATTATAGTCTACTTGCTAAAAGAGTAGGCTATTTTTGTGAATTTTTGTTTTGTGTATCTTTTAGTTCCCAATTTTCTGTCGCGTTCGGCATTTTTCTTTGCGCGAGTTCTATTTTTGCTCTGTTGATTTTGGACATAAATTTCAATCGGATAGTCATACATAACATTGAAATAATACCAATTTGCCGGTTTCAAACCTATCAGTGCGAAGAATTTGAGATTCCATTTCACATTCATTCCAGATGCCCTCCTGATTGTCGGGTGTTTATGCAACATGCACATCCGCAATCTATGCCGGATATACTGATCAATTTTATTGAGCTTCCATCCCATTATCTTGATATTACACCGGGTTTTGTAATTGTGCTTCTTGAATATTTCCAGTGCTTTGTAGACGTTCAGGTAGTAATTGACTTTACCAACTATAATCGGGTTAAGCATGCTTACCCATTTATCCTGAGAAAATGTCCACTTTCTTTGCGTCTTATCCTTGATTTTCTTTTTGAAGTCTTTGAGCGACTTGGCGGTGGGAACTATGAAATAGTAGTCTTCACCTTTCTTGTTTTTCCTCCAGTGTTTGAAGTCAAATCCAAGAAATGTAAAATTATCATTTTTAAAGTCCACCACTTTGGTTTTGTCCATAGCCATTTCCAATCCCAATGATTGAATCACTTCTCTGGCTATCTTTCCTGCCCTCTCAATTTCTTCTTCTGTTTTCGCAAACAAGAGAAAATCATCGGCATAACGCACGAAGTGAATCTTTGCCTCGTGCAACTTCCAATCCAGTTCGTTCAGGTAGATGTTTGCAAGTAGAGGTGAAATAACGCCACCTTGCGGTGTTCCACTTTTGCTTTGCATATGTTTGCCGTCTTCCATGTATCCCGCTTTGAGCCATGACCAAATCAAATCAAGAACAGTCCCATCAGCGATGCATTTATTCAATACCTTCATCAACTTTTTATGGGGAATGTTATCGAAGAACCCTTTGATATCACAATCGTATATCCAGTTTCTTCCTTCCTCGATGTTCTTGATGATAATCTGCATGGCACTGTCGACACCACGATTCGGGCGGTAGCCAACTGACCAGTGATGGAATATTCCTGCCTCATATTTTGGGGTTAGGATATTGGTTAGCACCTGCTGAACTATCCGATCTTTGACTATTGGTATTCCCAATGGTCTTCTCTTTCCGTTTTTCTTAGGGATATATACTCGCCTTACAGGGGTTGGTCTATATTCCTTTAATCTCAGTTCTTCCAGTAGCTTGTCCAGATTGTCTTGTTCATTTTCCATGAAGCGTTCAATGGTTACCCCATCAATCCCTCCACTTCCATGATTTGCTTTTACCTGCTTCCATGCTTCTAGTATTTTCCTGTCCTGGAGTATTTGTCCATACAGAGAATGCCACTTCAATTTCAACGGTTCATTCATAATTTCAAACCTCTCTTTCTATTTATCGTTCTTTGAATTCGTTTGTACCTAAGTACCGTCATTCTTACCATTACGATTAAACAAAGTAAGAATTGTAAAAGGTCAATCCCCTTCGCTTCGCCAAACGTTTGGTCGCATGACTACTTCACTACTATGAGATTGTCTGACTCCTCTTCATATAACCATCACTTCGAATGACTCTTATAGATGATTATCCTTTCGGTGGATGAAGAGGTCTCACAGGGTCATCAACTACGCCCTTGTTGACATGCCAATCACCTTCACAATGGAGTGCCGGCATATTCGACTGGTTCTTAGAATATGTCGTGAATAGACTTCCGCACCTTTCGCAACGTCGTCACATTCTCCACTGCCGCAACATGTGATTCACTTTTCGTTTCGGCCTGCCAACTCATCTACAGGTCTCTCGACTACTGCGTCTCCTTCAAACACAATCTCCCGATTATGCCCTAGACTAGATTTCCCGAATAGCACCAGTGCGCACGGGATAGGACTTACACCTACAGGGTTTCCCTATTCCATGATATTTACTGTATTGATAGCGAACTATTACAGGAACTCATTTATAAAAGGAAAATGCCATGTACCTGTATACATGGCATCTAAGCGACTGCCTGTCGCACAAAAAGACTGTCCCAGACAGTCTGATAATCAATAGTCACTTTGGTTACTTGATTGAATCCAAATATGATTTTTTGAATTTTTCAATTCCGATATCGGTCAGCGGATGTTTGGTCATCTGATCAATCACCTTGAATGGTACAGTGGCGATATCGACTCCCAATTTGGCACATTCGAGAACATGAATCGGATTGCGGACTGAGGCCGCGATGATTTCGGCTTTGATTCCCTGAGCCTTGAAAATGGTGACAATATCTTCAATCAGGGTCATCCCCGGTGAGGTTATGTCATCCAATCTCCCTAGAAACGGTGAAACGTAACTTGCTCCGGCAATCGCCGCAAGCAGGGCCTGGTTAGCTGAAAAGATCAGAGTCATGTTGACTTTGATTCCTTCACTGCTCAAGACTTTGGTCGCCTTTAATCCTTCCTGGGTCATTGGAATCTTCACGACCATATTCTTGTGAATTTTGGCTATTTCCCGCCCTTCAGCAATCATATCTTCAGCGGCGACAATTGTCGCTTTGACCTCTCCGGAAATCGGACCGTCGACAATGCTGGTGATTTCTTTGATGACCTCATTGAAATCTCTTCCCTCTTTGGCAATCAGCGATGGATTGGTGGTAACACCGCAAATAATCCCCATTTCATTGGCTTTGATGATATCATCGACATTGGCAGTGTCTATAAAGAATTTCATATTATTTTCTCCTTTCCTTAAGACCTGTTATGAATTCGTTTGATAACAATCGCGAAAACCGATAATTATCAAACGAGTTTATGTACTTTTATTATACACCCTGCTCCTGGCAACAATCAAATGTGATAACTCACATTAATATTCTGATTTGAATCAACGCATTCTCAATATTCTGATATTGATGAATAAAGGAATCGAGTAGGAGGAAATAAATAAAATTTTATTTCCGACCTCTCACACCACCGTACGTGCCGTCCGGCATACGGCGGTTTAAATCTATACTAAAATATGTTTTAACTGATATTGGTCTAGCAGTGATGCTAGACCATTTCTTTTGAGTACTTTGTTTGTTATTTTGGTTCGCAGAAACGTGCTTGCACAGCGGGCATATGATTTCCTGGAATTTGACCATGATTCATATTGCCATCTTTGGGCCCCTAGTTTTCTCAACTGTTTTCTACGGTTCTTGATGGTTTTCCATTTCTTCCACAGGTACATTCGGATTCTAAATCTAATCCAGCCATCCAGCCTTGCACATTTGGATTTGAAATTTCCGATTCGGTAGTAATTGATCCACCCGACAATAAGTTGCCTTATTTTCATTCGGCGAAATTCCCATGATACTGACCAACTTCTATTAGTCAGTTCTCTGAGCTTATCTTTCAAGATAGCTATTGATTTAGCATGTGGTTTGGCTTTCCATGACTGGCTGAAGTTGTCATAATAGAATCCAAATCCCAAGTATTTGATATCATTTGGTTTGGATACTTTGCTTTTGGTCATGTTGACCTTGAGCCCCAACTTCTTTTCAATGAACTTTCGCACATTCTCCATAACTCTATCTGCAGCTTTACTGCTACCGACAAATATCATGCAGTCATCAGCGTACCTAGTAAAATGCAACCCTCTAGCCTCCAATTCTTTGTCGAGTTCGTTAAGGACGATATTACTCAACAATGGACTCAACGGCCCTCCTTGGCTTGATCCGATTATTGACTCTTTGTATTCTCCATCAATGCTTATTCCACTTACCAGGAATTTTCTTATCAGTGATACAATTTCACCATTCTTGACATCTTTCATGATTAAGGTAATCAATTTATCGTGGTTGATGTTATCAAAGAATTTCTCCAAGTCAATGTCAACAATCCATTGGAAACCATCATTCATGTATTCCAATGATTTGATGATTGCCATCTCACAATTTCTATTAGGTCTAAAACCGTAGCTGTTATCGCTGAACAAGGGTTCATAGATAGGAATCAATACCTGGGCGATGGCTTGTTGAACGAACCTGTCGAGCACTGTTGGCACTCCTAGGTTTCTAACTCCACCATCTAGTTTAGGTATTTCCACTCTTAATACAGGCTGTGGTTTGTATTTCCTGTTTTGTATCATTTCCTTTATTTCATCAAGATGTTCATCGAGATGTCCTTTGAGGTCCAATACTTTCATTCCATCAACGCCACTAGCGCCTTTGTTTCGTTTTACTTGGGTATATGCCTTTTTGAGATTGATATCACTAAGCATTTCTTCAAGTAATGTGTTATCAGTATTCATATTTCCGTTACCTCCATTGATTTTGCTATTCATCAGGCTCACTTCCCCTACATTCTTCTTTCGGGCCTTGATAGTGTGTTCGTCTGTCTTTGCGGTTTCGCGCGATGAAATCAAGCCTAATTTTAATAACTGATAGATTCATTCAGTCCTTCACTCCATGGCCATTACAGCCACTTCTTCGCTACTACGACGTCTGCTGACTTCTTGCGATTCGTTGTTACTAGGATTGCTCCCTCGCAGGATCTCCCGGGATAAGGTCATATCTCTTTCACCCCATATATCCGCCACATTTACATGTAATAGTTGTATTCCGCAACCTCTTATGACTTCGCGTTGTTTGGCACGCTCGTCCCCATTACCTGCCTGATATGTGATTTGTGTACCTCGGACCAGGGTTTTGCCTCCATCTTCTTTCAGATTCCACCTCACGATGGACACCCTTGATATTGGCTAGTGGTTGGCAGTTGCGACGTCACCCCCACAGTGGACTTTCACCACCTAGATATATGCCATGCCCGGCATACCAAAAAATGACAGCATTACAATGCTGTCATCATCTCTATCTGATTTTTCGGCGGTTCATCTCACCTTCAACAATTTCAATTGCCTTCTTGGTGAATTCATGACTCTCCTGATAAAGATCCATCAAGTCAATTCCCGGCATTTTTTTAATCATTCTTGTAAAGTCTGCAACTTCCTCTTCATTACTTTCATCTAAATCTAATCCGTAATCATACGCTAAAAATTCTTCATTCTCATAATCTTCTTCGTAATCATAATCAAGTTCTTTTACATGATTTCTAGTATTGTAAAAACTCATTTCAATTAAATTCCTTCTCGTCCTAATAGTAATTTTACACGAATATTATTATACATTTCTTTGATAAAATCAATATTTTTTTATTGAAGCAATAATTATTTTTAATAAATAAATATAATTTCATAATTGAGAAATTTAATTTCAGGAATTGATATATTATTTTAATGTCGCAATAAAAAAACCTGGAGCATTAAGCTCCAGGTATCTTCAAGATTACATTCCTTCGTGGAAAGTACGAGAAATTACGTCATCTTGTTGTTCTTTTGTAAGTTTTACAAAGTTTACTGCATATCCACTAACTCTGACAGTTAATTGTGGGTATTTTTCAGGATGATTTTGAGCATCAACCAATGTATCACGGTTGAATACGTTAACGTTTAAATGGTGTCCACCTTGGTCAACATAACCATCTAACATACTTACTAAGTTATCTACTTGTTTTTCGTTAGTCATCTTAAATTCTCCTTTTAATATTCATTAGATCCTTCATCACCATACAATGGCATGTTAGGAATCTTGCAGGCAGTATCACCGATTTCGCAATTGCAACCTTCGGTAATCGCCGCTTCTTGAGAATCCATTGCTTCAGGGTTCTCTACGATTACATTAATATGTCCGCTGCCCTTTTGAGCAAAAGAATCCAACATATTAACAATATCGTCAATATTCTGTTCTTTAGACATGTTAATTACCTCTTTTCTTATTTATCTTCTAAATCTTCTAAGTTAAGATCTATTTCGATATCTCCCATGAATACTTGGTCATCTTTACCTAAAGCACCTGGAATGATTGAGAAAGTATTAGAGATACCATCTTGAGCATCAGCGAATGGTAATTTCGCAACTGAAGCTAATGATGATACAGCACCTGATTTGTCACGTCCGTGCATTGGGTTAGCACCTGGAGCAAATGGTTGTCCAGCTTTACGTCCATCAGGAGTGTTTCCTGTTGCGTTACCATATACAACGTTAGATGTGATTGTTAAGATTGAAGTTGTAGGTACTGAGTTTCTGTATGTGAAGTGAGTTTTTACATATCCCATGAATGTATGAACTAGCCAGTTAGCCAATTCATCAACACGGTCATCATCGTTACCGTAAGTTGGGAAGTCACCTTCGATTTCGTAATCAGTAGCTAAACCATCTTCATCACGAAGTACTTTTACTTTAGCATATTTGATTGCTGATAAAGAGTCAGCAACTACTGAAAGACCAGCGATACCTGTAGCGAAGTAACGTTTTACTTCACGGTCATGTAAAGCCATTTGGATTCTTTCATATGCATATTTGTCATGCATGTAGTGGATGATGTTTAATGAGTTAACATAAACGTCAGCCAACCATTCCATCATATCTTCATATTTTTCGATTACTTCATCGTAATCTAAGTATTCAGATGTGATTGGACGGAATTTAGGTCCTACTTGTTTTTTAGATTTTTCATCAACACCACCGTTGATTGCGTATAATAAACATTTAGCTAAGTTAGCACGAGCTCCGAAGAATTGCATTTCTTTACCAAGTCTCATTGAAGAAACACAGCAAGCAATACCATAATCATCACCATGAGTAACACGCATCATGTCATCATTTTCATATTGGATAGATGAAGTTTCAATTGAGATTTTAGCACAGAATTTTTTGAAGTTTGCTGGTAAACGAGTTGACCATAAAACTGTCAAGTTTGGTTCTGGTGCAGTTCCCAAGTTGATTAATGTATGTAAGTAACGGAAAGAAGACTTAGTTACTAAGTGACGTCCGTCGATACCAACCCCACCGATTGATTCAGTTACCCAAGTTGGGTCTCCAGCGAAGATTGCATTATAGTCTGGAGTACGAGCGAATTTAACTAATCTTAATTTCATGATGAAATGATCAACAAATTCTTGGATTTCTTGTTCAGTGTATTTTCCGGCAGCCAAATCACGTTCTGCATAAATGTCGATGAAAGTAGAAGTTCTACCTAATGACATCGCAGCACCGTTTTGTTCTTTAACTGCTCCCAAGTATCCAAAGTATAACCATTGGATAGCTTCTTTTACGTCAGTAGCTGGTTTAGAGATGTCACATCCGTAAGATGCAGCCATTTCTTTTAATTCACCTAAAGCACGTACTTGTTCAGATAACTCTTCACGTAATTGGATGTTTTCTGGATCCATACGGACACGAGTAGTATCTTTTTGATATTTTTTGTCTTCGATTAAACGGTCAATTCCGTATAATGCGATACGACGGTAGTCACCGATGATACGTCCACGTCCGTAAGCATCTGGTAAACCTGTGATAACGTGAGAAGAACGACATGCACGCATATCTGCTGTATATACATCAAATACACCGGCATTGTGAGTTTTACGATATTTTGTAAAGATTTCAATTACTTCTGGGTCAAGCTCATAACCATTGTCTTTACATGCTTGGTAAGCCATACGGATACCACCGTTTGGTTGCAATGCACGTTTGAAAGGTTTGTCAGTTTGGAATCCGACAATTGTTTCAAGATCTTTGTTTAAGTAACCAGCATCATGACTAGTTAAAGTAGCAACTACTTTAGTGTCCATATCAAGAACACCACCAGCAGCTCTTTCTTGTTTAGTAAGATCCATTACTTGATCCCATAATGTTGTTGTTGCTTCAGTTGGTCCAGCCAAGAAACTATCATCACCATCATAAGGTGTGTAGTTTTTTTGAATAAAGTCTCTTAAGTTGATTTCTTTATTCCATTTCCCGGCTTTAAATCCAGACCATTCGTTTTCGAAATTCATCTAAGTTTAATACCCCCATATTAATTTTTACTAGTACTTATCATTATTTTTCCATCCTGTATCGAACAATTACAAAAGATGTTTTCTCACTAGCATTTACACTATATACCTTTTTTTAAAAAAATTCCAGTGATAAACCCGATTATTTTAATTTTTTCCTTTATTTTTAGATAGTAATATATTATAGTGAACATATATTAAAAAGCGGAGGTAAGAAATGTCAAGAAAAATTATGACAAGCGAGTCCTTTAATGATGTAAAAAGCAATGTTCAAAGCATTTTATCGACCAATGTGGAGAGTAACAATGTCTTTTTATCTGCTTATTCAAAAAAGAATCTGGCAACTCATTTATCGATAACTACTATCAGAATCCAAAATAAAAACTATATTCCTTTGTCTAAAGCCAAAGTATTGGAATACCAAGAAGACGAGCTGTATCCGATTGCCAAAAAAATCTGTGATGCAATCGCTACGGAATATGGAATTGAATTTCCTGAGAACGAGATTTCATTGGTGACAATGTATCTGCGCAAAACCAATGCACTGGATCTGGAAATTACAACTGGAATCGACCTTCTCGATGACCAGACTTACGACTATCTCAAAGTCTCTCTTCAACGGATTAAAGAGTTATATAACAACGAGATATTCGCAAATCAAAAATTCATCGTAGCTATCGGGTTGCATCTGGAACCGGCTTTGGAAAGACTGGCTGAAGGCCGTCAAGTGTCGAATCCATTGACCGCGCAAATCAAGGAGCGCCATCCAATCGAATTTGAATACGCATCAGTGATTCGTGATATTGTCAAAGAGGATTTAAATCTCGAATTCAACGATGACGAAGTTGCCTTCCTGGCACTGCATTTTGCCGTTGTAACTGCAAAACAAAAATAGCATCATCAATAATAAAAAGAAGAATTCACAGTCGTTAAGGCACTAGGGCGCTTTAACAGCTATCAGAATTCTTCTTTTTTTATTATTCACAGTAATAATCATCTTCCTCGACTTGATACGGACGATGGTAGACATTTTCAATTGCTTCCATCACAACTGCGCGATCGCCGGGATAAAAATTAGTTCCGACACTCAGTCCCATATATTTGTCATCACCTTTGCCCAAAATCAAAATGATATCGTTGGGACTTGAGATCTCAATTGCCTGCTGAATAGCGATTTGTCTTTGGGAGATGACGATTGAAGACGGTTTTTTCAAATTGGCCTGGACATCACCGCAGATTTCCTCGATATCACTGACTTCCAGCCGATCATCCTGGTTGGTCAAAATGACATGATCGAGATAACGGTTGGCAATTCGGCCCAGTTTATCCCTGAATCCATGCCCCCGGTAACTCGAGGTCCCAAACACGCCGATAATCCGACCTGAATCCTTGACATACCTTTTCGCGAAAGTGAAGATTTTCTCATAATCATCAAGTTCCTGGCAGTAATCGATGATTACATCGAATTTCTCAGCGGTCTCCAGCACTTCATAGCGGCCGGGAACGATATCGAGCGAATTGATGATATCACCCATGTCCGCAGCTTCAATTTGGCAAGCTTTCAAAACCGCGGCCAATGCCAGAACATGGTAAAGATTGTATTTGCCGCTCAATTTGGTGTCAATCGCAATCGCCTGATCATCAACAATCAAATCGAATTTGTTCCTTTTTAATGACAGGTTCAAATTACGGGCATAAATATCGCTTTTGTCGGTCAGCGAATAGCTGATCACCTTGGCTTTGGTAGCATTTTTGAACTCCTCGAAATGATCATCGTCCTGATTCAAAATCGCAAAAGAATTTTCATCCACCTGGGAAAACAGCGATAATTTCGCTTCAAGATATTCTTCGAAGGTCCCATGGAGTTCAAGGTGTCGGGGTGATATCGACGTCAAAGCGACTATATCGAATTGGATATCCGTAAACCGGTGCAATGACAAACCAGCACTGGAAATTTCCAGAGTGGCGATGTCGACACCACGCGAAACCATCCGGGAAAGATGCTGATGGAGATAAACGACTTCCGGGGTTCGAACCGGAGGACGGAAACTCATCCCGTCATACTCGACCACCTGAGAACCGATATACCCGGTATTGTATTTGGTTTTTAGAGCGTTGTTGATCAAGGTCGACAAAATTGTCTTACCTCCCGATCCGGTCACTCCAATGGTTTTCATTTTTGAAGAAGGATAGTCGAAAAATATGTTCGCCACCCGATTGAGTTCCGCTTTGACGTCATCAACTTTGAAATAACGGATTCCCGGACGGTAATAAGAAAGTTTTTTTGAATGAACTATTGCGATTGCACCTTGGAACAGAGCGTCGCTGATATACTGGTGCCCATCCACAGTCAACCCCTCGATACAGAAGAACAGCGAGTTTCTTCTGACGTAACGGGAATCGGAATGGATTGAATAAATTTTATCCTCGTATTCACAATCGAACAGTTCATTTAATTTCTTCATTACTGGATCTCCCCTATAAATTCATCACCTGTAATATCAGTGATTTTGACAGGGATGATCTGACCGACAAAATCACGATCGGTCGCAACTTTGATATTCAAATAGTTGGAACTGTGACCGACCAAATAGTCGCCGTCACGCTTTTCAAAGAGAACTTCCTGGATGATATCCATATTGGCACGGGCATATTGCTCTGTCAATTTTTTTGATAATTCAACCAACTTCGCAACCCGTTCTTTTTTCACCTGATTGTCCACCTGGTCTTTCATTCTGGCAGCGGGGGTGTTTTTTCTTGGCGAATATGGGAATACGTGGAGCTGCATGAATCGGATTCTTTCCAGGGTCGCTACCGATTCTTCGAACATTTCATCAGTCTCGCCGGGAAAACCGACAATGATATCGGTCGACAGGGCGATATTTGGCAGGACTTCACGAATTTTGGCAATCTTTTCTTCAAATTGGTCCAAATTGTACTTACGGCGCATTTTAGAGAGAATCTCATTGCTTCCCGCTTGAATCGGAACATGAAGATGATCGACAATTATTTTATTGCTTCCAATCAGGTTGATTATTTCATCGGATATCTGGCTGGTCTCGATTGAAGAAATCCGCAATCTTTTGAGTCCTTCGATTTTGACAAGTTCCACAAGCAAATCGTAGAATGTGCAGTTTTCGAGGTCCTCACCGTATCCGGCAGTATGAATTCCCGTCAGCACGATTTCCACAAAACCTTTATCCACCAGTTCCCGGACTTGGGCAATTATGTCAGCCATATCGCGGGAACGCAATTTCCCCCGACTATAGGGAATGATGCAATAGGTACAAAAATTATTGCAGCCATCCTGGATTTTCAAAAAGGCACGGGTATTCTTGAAAGTTTCAATCCGCAGATCTTCGAATTCACTAAGGCGCAAAACGTCGTCGACCCGGACTACCGGAACATTGGTTTTTTGATACTCATCGACAAAATCGACAATCATGTTTTTATAACGAGTTCCGATCACTACTCCGACTCCGGCTATTTTAAGAACTTCATCACTCGCCACTTGAGAATAACATCCCACGACACAGGCGGTCGCAGCGCTGTTTCTCTTGATTGCCTGGCGGATGACCTGACGCGACTTGCGGTCACCGGTATTGGTCACAGTACAAGTATTGATGACATAGACGTCGGCAACATCCTTGAAATCGACTTCCTGATATCCGGCTTTTTTGAAAAGCTCGAGCATCGCTTCCGACTCATAGCTATTTACTTTGCATCCTAGGGTGTGAATTGCTACTTTTTTCATTACGGTAATTTTTTCTCCATCTTTTTAACGAATTTGGCGCTTACCATATTTTGGGCAAGCAAATAAGAATATACTTCATCGCGGTCATTGACAATCAAATTGCCCAGCTCACGTATATTTTCAATTGGGTAGTCCCCTTTGAACCACTTGTCTTTCAAAACCAGTTCGATAACGTCATTATCGTTTTTATCGATGATATACATCACTTCAAAATCTTTTGAATAATAGATGACCAGTTCATTATTTGAATCAAGCGTCTTCAAATCGCAAAACTCACTGCTATAAAGGTCATAGCCATAGCAAGCGAACATGTCCGCAAAGCTGCGATTGTCAGAATTGAGGATTTCCTGATATTTTTTCAGACTCAAAGTCTCATAGTCATTTAGAAAATGGCCATTGACCAACCGGTCGAAACAAGGCAAGTAGATAGGTGAATCATACTGCAAATGACGCATCTTTGCAACTATGGCGCTCATTTCCACCCGATAAAGGTTGCGGCGTTCCTGATAGTTTAGATATTTGATCAAATCGTCATTCTCGACAATCACCGATTTCATCCGAGTGATGATGTCAGTCTCGTTTTCAAGGGTGCGCATAATTATTTGATATTTGTACAGGTCAAAACTGCTTTTGATTTTCAAATCATAACTTTTTTCCTTGAGGCGGTTGGAATTTTTACGATATTCACGGAAAAGTTCCGTCTTCTTGTAATCGAAACTGCGACTGTATTTGCTTAGATAATCGATAATCATCGCATAACCTCACGGTATAGTCCGATTGCGCTAAGAAGATACAGCGGTGCGGTTTCCGATCTTAAGATCCTTTTCCCAAGCGAAACATTGACATAACCGAAACTGTTGAAGCGGTCGACTTCTTCCTGAGAAAAACCACCCTCGGAACCAACGATCACATTGACCGACTGACCGGGTTGAAGGTTTTCCAGGACTGTTTTCAAGCCTCCGTGTTCCTTGTCTTTAGCAGTCTGCTCATAGGCTACCAGATTGAAATCACCTTGATAATCCCCTACTCCTTCAACTGTGATCAGCTCATCCAGAACCGGGATGAAATTGCGGCGCGACTGTTCGCTGGCTTCTTTGAGGATTTTTTCATAACGGGCTCTTTTCTTAACGAACTTTTCCGGCGTCAGTCGGACCACACAGCGGGAACTCATCAGCGGGACAATCCGCTTGACTCCAAGTTCCGTTGCCTTCTGGAGGACCATATCGAATTTCTCCCCTTTTGACAAGGCGTAAATCAGGGTCACATCGACATCGAGTTCACTGTCATTTTCCCTGATACTTTCGACCTCAAGCAAATTGCCGTTGATATCGACCACGCTGGCTAAATAGTTGGTTCCAGTTTCGTCAATGACAACAACCTGGTCCCCGTTGCTTTTTCGCATCACTTTGCGAAGATGGAAATAGTCATCATCTTCCAACGAGATTCGCTGATTCAATTCTGTTTTTCCCTTGATAAAATAACGTTGCATCCTGTTCACCTCTACCTTATATAATATCACTTTTATGTATTCAAAAAAAGTTCAATCCCAAAATCGGATTGAACTTTCAGGCTTATTCTATTATAAACTTACCGTTGGAATAGTCAACACTTACTTCGCTGTTAGGTACAACCGTACCGGAAATTATTTCCCGGGCAAGCAAGGTTTCGATATTGCTCTGGATGAAACGTTTGATTGGACGAGCCCCATAAGTGACATCATACCCTTCAGCCCGAATTTCATCCTTGGCAGCTTTGGTAATTTTGATTTGAATATGTTTTTCTTCCAACCGTTTTTGCAGCTGGGCGATAAATTTATCAATAATCGCATCAATCACTGATTCATCAAGCGAATTGAACAGAACGACATCATCGATCCGGTTAAGCATTTCCGGTTTGAAATAGTTTTTCAATTCATTAGTTACCAGTTCGCGGGTGTTTTCGTCATTACCCTGAAGCAGGTACTGGCTACCGATATTGGATGTCATGATGATGATTGTATTCTTGAAGGACACAGTCACCCCTTTGGAGTCAGTGATTCTTCCGTCATCAAGGATCTGCAACAGAATGTTGAAGACATCATGATGAGCTTTCTCAATTTCATCAAGCAGGACGATACTATAAGGATGACGACGGACCGCTTCGGTCAGCTGACCTCCCTCTTCATACCCCACATAACCTGGTGGCGCTCCAACCAAACGGCTGACTGCAAATTTTTCCATATATTCGCTCATGTCAATCCGAACTATATTCCGTTCGCTGTCAAAAAGCTGTTCCGCCAACGCTTTGGCAACTTCAGTTTTACCAACCCCGGTAGGTCCCAAGAACAGGAACGATCCGATTGGTCGGTTCTCGTCATTGATTCCGGCTCTTGAACGCAAGATCGCATCACTGACTTTGTGGATTGCTTCATCCTGACCGATTACCCGCTGTTCCAGCGCTTTGTCAAGCGACAACAGTTTTTCCCGTTCCGATTCCATCAGTTTGCTTACCGGAATTCCGGTCCAGCGGGAAATGACTTGGGATACGGTATCCACATCGACAACTTCCTGAAGGAGATTATCTTCCTTCTCTTTGTTTTCAAGTTCCTTAATTTCATTAGTGATTGCCGGAAGGGTTTCATACTTGATTTTGGCAGCTTCAGCCAGATCGCCGTCGCTTTGATATTTTTCTTCCAAAGCTTCATAACGAACCCGCTGTTCTTTTAGTTCTTTGAGTCGGTCGATACTTTCCTTTTCGGATTTCCAGCGGTCCTCAAGAACCCGACGCTGTTCTTCAAGCGAAGCGATTTTGCTGGAAATCTGTTCTTTTCGTTCCAGTGACGCTTCATCGGTATCTTTTCCAATCGAGATTTCTTCCATTTTCAAACGGTTGACTTCACGGGTGATTGCATCGAGTTCGATTGGCATCGAGTCGATTTCCATCCTGATCAATGAACATGATTCATCAATCAAATCGATTGCCTTATCGGGAAGAAAACGGTCAGTGATATACCGAATCGACATGTTGGTCGCTCCGATGATGGCACTGTCGGATATTTTAACCCCATGATGGGATTCGAATGAATCTTTAAGCCCCCGAATGATCGCGATGGTGTCGTCGACAGTCGGTTCATCAACCTGAACTTTTTGGAAACGACGTTCCAAAGCCGCATCTTTTTCGATATATTTGCGGTATTCATCCAAAGTAGTTGCCCCGATACAGTGAAGTTCACCACGAGCCAGCATCGGCTTCAACAGATTGGCCGCATCCATGGCTCCATCGGTTTTACCGGCCCCAACCAGCTGATGGATCTCATCGATGAACATGATGATCTGACCATCGGATTTCTTGATTTCCTGCAGAATTGCTTTTAACCGTTCCTCGAATTCACCACGGTATTTGGCCCCGGCCACCAAGGAACCCAGATCCAATTCATAAATTATCTTGTTTTTAAGGGTTGCCGGAACATCGTTCTTGAAGATCCGCCATGCCAACCCTTCGACAATTGCTGTCTTCCCAACTCCGGGTTCTCCGATTAGAATCGGATTGTTTTTCGTTTTCCGCGACAGGATCTGGATCACTCTTCTAATTTCCTCGTCCCTACCGATTATCGGATCAATCTTACCGTCTCTGACATCCTTGATCAGATCACGTCCGTATTTGTCGAGTACTTCGTAACTGTTTTCCGGATTGGGATTGTCAACGGTTTTTCCATCACGCATTTCCATAATTACACGTTCCACCTCGCTCTTTTGCAGATTGTATTTACCTAATATATTTTTGATTTCAGAATTCTGACAGTCAAACAAGGCCATCACAAAATGCTCAACACTCAAGTAGCTATCCTTATAAGATGTCATGTATTTGTTGGCACTGGTGATCACCTGATTCAAATCATAAGATAATCGCATGCTATTGACATCGACATTATCGACACTGGCTTTGGTCTTGAGATTGTTTTCAAAATCAATCAAAATCGCATTGGTATCGATATTCAGTTTTTGCAGTACCCGCTTGAATGTTCCTTGACCATCATTCAACAGACTAACTGCCACGTGGGCCACATCAATAGTCGGATTATTATTATTCAATGCAAGCTGACTGGCGTTATACAACCCCTGTTGCATTTTTTCAGTCATTGTTTCGTTATTCATAGCGTCACTCCTTTCGCTAGCACTCATCGCATTCTAGTGCTAAACATATTATAGCACTATATTTAGCACTGTCAACACTGTAGTGCTAAATAATTGAAAATACGAAAAAAATCGACTAAAAGGGGATTTTTCCCAGGATGAATACCGGTTGAATTTCAGCAGAGCAATCAGCCACATTCGTTGATTTTGATTTTGATATTGTTTACAATTGGGTTATAAGATTCGGAGGAAAAATTATGGACGTTATTAAAAGAAATAATACTATCACACCTTTTCATAAGGAAAAAATTTACAACGCCATTATTAACGCGATGGGAGAAACTGTAAAAGGGATCGACGAATTGTTGGCAGCCGACATCACCAATGAGGTCGAAGCCATCCTTCAGGATTATTATTCACCTTTTAGTGTGGATATCATCCAGGATATCGTCGAGCAGCAGTTGATGTCATCATCACGCAAGGATGTCGCCAAAGTTTACATGATTTACCGGTACGAGCGCGACAAATCCCGGGAGAAACGTTCCCGCGACAATTCCAATTTACTTTTAAGCGATGAATTCATTTCCAAGTACAAACATATCCAGTCACCGCTGCAGCAACTGGGAAACTTTGTATATTACCGGACCTATTCCCGTTGGCTTGATGAAGAGAGCCGCCGCGAATACTGGTGGGAAACCGTGGCCCGGGCAGTCGAATACAACTGTTCTTTAGTCCCAACCACCCGCAAGGAAGCCCAGCAGCTGTTTGAAAACATCTTCAACCTGCGCCAATTTTTAAGCGGTCGGACTTTCTGGGTTGGTGGAACCGATGTTTCCCGTTACTATCCGATGGCCAATTACAACTGCGCCTTTGAAGTAATCGACAATTTCGAAGCCTTCAAAGATCTTTTTTATCTGTTGATGATCGGTTCGGGGGTCGGAGTTCGGATTCTTAAAGACGACGTTGCCAAATTGCCGAAGGTACGGATTGATTTCGAAGTGATTCACGAAGACTACACCCCAATCAAGAAACAGCAGCGCGAAGATTCAACTTCACTGTTTTTCAACCAGAAAAACATTGCTCGGATCATTATCGGTGATTCCAAAGAAGGTTGGACTCAGGCTTTGGATTTCTTCTTTAAAATCCTCTATGCCCGTGAATATCGGGAAATCAAGACAATCGTGATCAACTATTCAAATGTCCGACCTCAAGGGGAGCGTCTATCAACCTTCGGGGGGACGGCTTCGGGTCACAACTCGATCAAAGCGATGTTTGAAAAAATTGTCACCGTCATCAAAAAAAGGGGTGTGCTTGATCATTACAGCCTCGTCAAACTGATGCCGATTGACTGCCTTGATATTGCCAATATCATCGGTGAAAATGTTGTTGTCGGTGGAGTGCGCCGGACTGCGGAAATCGTGCTTGTTGACGCCGATGACAAGGAGTGTATTGAAGCCAAAAGCAACCTTTACAAACAGATTGACGGGCAATGGCTGGTCGACAAAGATATCATTCACCGTCAAATGTCAAACAACTCGATCTACTATCGCGACAAACCATCGCGCGAACAGCTTCATTGGCAAATTGAACAAATGCGTTATTCCGGTGAGCCGGGATGGGTCAATGAAATTGCCGGGGCCAAACGCCGTCCTAACATGAACGGAGTTAATCCGTGTGGAGAAATTCTGCTTGACTCGAAAGGATTATGCAACCTGACTACTGTCAATGTCTATTCATTTGTCGATGATGAAGGCAAAATCGACTACGAAGGGTTGTATCAGGCCCAAAGATTGTCGGCGCGTGCCGGTTATCGGATGACCTGCACCGAATTGGAGCTTCCGGCCTGGAACACTGTCCAACAACGTGATAAATTGGTTGGCTGTTCAATGACCGGATGGCAAGATTTTGTCAATAAGGCCAACCTTTCAAGAGAACAACAGGCTGAAATCCTCAAAAAAATGCGCGAGATTGCCCATGAAGCGGTTGAAGAATACGCTGAACAGCTAAGCGAAAACGCGCCACTGCTGGTGACAACTGTCAAACCGGAAGGAACCCTTTCCCAACTTCCTACGGTTTCCAGCGGCGTTCATTACTCGCATTCTCCTTACTATATCCGCAGGGTCCGCATCAGTGCGACCGATCCGCTGGTTAAAGTCTGCGAAGAATTGAATTATCCGATTTTCCCGGAAGTCGGTCAAACCGAGGAAGACTGCACTACCAAAGTCATCGAATTCCCGGTCAAAGCTCCGGAAGGGAAAACCAAATACGACGTCAGTGCCATTGAACAGTTGGAAAACTACAAAATGTTCATGGATAACTACGTCGACCATAACTGCTCGATAACCGTCCATGTTCGCGAAAACGAATGGGATGACGTCGAACAATGGGTCTATGACCATTGGGAAGAAACGGTCGCCCTCTCATTCCTGTCACTTGACGACAGCTTCTACCAACTGCTTCCATATGAGGCAATCGACGAAAAGGAATATCAGCGTCGAGTTGATAAAATGTTGCCGTTCGTGCCAAGCCTGCTTAAAAAATATGAAAAACAGGAACAGGAATTGGATATTGGAAATGACGGCTGTGAATCCGGTGTCTGCCCGGTAAGATAAAAGTCAAACCCTGATGAAATTTCATCAGGGTTTTTTACGTCTTTCCAAACAAAAAAACAGATAACATTCAAGCTATCTGTCGTTTGATAAAATTATGAACAAGCCTCCGGTGGCGATTATTTCCACCTTGCCTTGAGCCTCATTGGAAACACAGAGGGTGTCTCCGATTTTAAGACAATAATCTTCCAAAGGGTATTTGGCATTTTTCACTGTAACACAAGTGTCCTCGAGACTAAAAAGCGAAAAATACTTGTAATCACCAAGATCAATTTCATTATACAGTTCCCGGGCATAATAAATAGTGTTTTGATCGTCTTGGATGATGATCTTGTAGTCCTGGTACTTGTAGAGCAGATTCAAAACCGAAAGAAAGTGGTCGAGTCGACCTCCGGTAACTCCAAAAAGATAGATTTCATCGTAACCAAGTTCAATCGCTTTTTGCAAGGCGATATGCATATCGGTATCATCTTTTACTTTAGGCAGGACAATCGCATGATATTGCTCCAACAAGGAAAGATCTTTAAGAGAATCGAAATCACCGATCACCAGTTTGGGTTCAATCCCCTGATTTTTAAGATACGCCAACCCATTGTCGACTGCAATATATTCGAGATCACGCTCAAGTTCGATGCAATCACCGGCCCCAACAATCCCGATTTTCATTATTTTAAAGAATCAATCGCCTGTTGATAATTTGGCGAACCGAACACATATGATCCGGCAACAACCATTTCAACCCCGGCATCTTTGACCTGATCAATGGTTTCATTGTTGATTCCACCATCAACCTCAATTACGTAACTGTAATTCTTATCTTTTTTCAATTCAGCCAGACGGGCGATTTTCTCAACCGCAACCGGATTGAATTTTTGACCGCCGAAGCCCGGTTCAACCGACATCACCAATACCAGATCAAGTTTGTTCAGGTATGGTTCAATCGCACTTACCGGCGTGTCAGGCTTGATTGAAAGTCCGGCTTTTACACCTTTGATATGAAGGTAATCGATCAGACGCGCGATTTGGCGTTCACTTGCCATCGATTCAACATGGAAAGTAATATAGTCTGCACCATTCTCAATAAATTTTTCTACAAAATCACCAGGATCTTCAACCATCAGGTGAACATCAAGTGGCAATGAAGTGACTTTTTTGACATCGCCAAGAATTGAATAACCAAATGAGATGTTAGGTACGAAATGACCATCCATAACATCGTAATGAAGCCATGAAGCTCCTCCATTTTCCACCTTGGCTATTTCCCAAGCCAAATTACCAAAATTTGCCGCTAATAAAGACGGTGCAACTTTAACCATATTTCTTTTCATCCCTTTCTCTTGCTTCTTTTAAAAATACTAGATAATTATCATATCTTTCCCGGGAAATTTCCCCAGCTTCTACTGCTTGCTTCACTGCACAATCAGGTTCCTGGTCATGAAGACATCCTCTAAACTTGCAATTGGCGCTAAGTTCATCGAAATCATGACAGGCCACCGCCAACTCGTTTGGCGTCAAGGTAAGTTCCAAAGACGAGAATCCCGGAGTGTCACCGACCAGTCCGCCGGCAACTTCCATCAACTCAACATGTCTGGTGGTATGCTTACCTCGGCCCAAGGCCTTGGAAATCTCGTTTGTTTCAAGATCCAGGGTTGGATTGAGTTGATTGAGCAAAGTACTCTTACCGACACCTGATTGGCCGGTGATTACGCTTATCTTATTCTCTAGGATTGACGCGATTTTGTCAATACCTGTTTTATCTTTTGAAGAATACGGGATGACCTGGTAACCGGAACGGATATAACTGTCAATTGTATCCTGCATCTGTTTATCGATTCCAAGATCCGATTTAGACAGGCAGATAACCGGTTTGATCAGGTTATGTTCCATTGTGATGATGAACTTGTCCAGAAGAATACTCGAGAAATCCGGATTCTTGATGGAACTGACCAGAATCGCCTGATCGATATTGGCAATAGCCGGTCGTGAGAGACTGTTTTTCCGCGGCAGGATCTTTTGAATATAACCCTCATCGTGGGTCCGGTGGTCGAATTCCACCAGATCACCGACCAAGGGCTTGATTTCATCCTTGCGGAATTTTCCCCGGGCACGACAAGCAATTACACTGCCGTCTTTTGTTTGAACATAATAGAAACCGGCCAGGGATTTGATTATTTTTCCTTTATCCATTTTTTTCATCCTATTCATAATTAGGAAGACTGTCATAATAATACAATGTAATCAGGGTTCCCCTGGTTGTAACAACCGTATTTTGAGGAATTGACTGCGAAACAACTTCATCCTCATTGAGGTTGGCCGCTTGTTGCTGGCTCAGACCAGTCGGATCGAGTGTTTCAAGATTAACGACGAATCCCAGAGCCAACAAATCAGAACGGGCTTCCATGACATCGCCACCTACATAATTGATCATCACCACTTCATACTCGTCTTTTTTGTTTGGTCTAACATCATAGTATTCAAGAATGATTTCAGTATTCGGTTCAGTAATTTCAGTATCCGGTTCGATTGACTGGCTTACAACCGTATTAAGGACGATATCGTCGATCTGGGCATTGGTCAGATCTTCACCGGTCAATGTCTTCAAAGTCACAGTTAAACCGAGATTTTGAAGGCGGTCCTTGGCATAGTCGATATCCCTGCTGATCAGATTCGGTACCTGAACTGACCATCCCTGCGATACTGTCAGGACTATTTCCGGTTCGTTGGCCGGATCTATTTTCGTATTTGGCGTGATACTTTGTGAGATTATTTCTCCGGATGCCAGCTCGGAATTGACTTGTTCGATACTGTAATCGAGATTTTCTTCTTCAAGGATGGCAATTACATCATTGATATCCTCGCCGACATAATCACCGACCACAATATACATTCCTGATGAAAGCACCAAAGTGATTTCATTTCCAGTCGATGCCGAACTCTGAGCCTCAGGGTCAGTGGCACAAACCAGACCCTCATCAATATCGTCAGTCACCTGGTATTCATATTCATCGGATACAGTGGCCCCATATGATTCGATGATGCTGGTCGCTTCCTCAACTGTCTTTCCAGTCAAATCCGGCATCAGGAAAGTGCGATCATTTCCTCCAAGTAACATGGCAATCAAAGCGATAACGACCAATACCGCTCCAACAGCTGCCCCGATGATTATCTTTTTACGGTTTTTTTGGAAAAAGTTGGGATTGTCGTCTTTTAAAAGGACATCCACTTTTTCTTCTCCGGGCTTAGCCATTTTTCGGGTTGCTTGAGTCGAGGCGATAATTGTAGGTTGGTCATCATAGGAAACTTTTGCGAAGACCAGTTTTGGCTGATCAGGCTCATCCATGCATTTGCGAAGATCGGCCATCATTTCGTCAGTTGACTGATATCGGTCGTTTAGATTCTTGGCAGTTGCCTTGGTAATGATATTTTCAACTGATTGATAGATTGTCGAGTTGAACTCCCTGATTGAAGGAATTTCCTCTTGCATATGCTTCAATGCAATATTGACCGGAGTGTCACCGCTAAAAGGCACCTCTCCGCGCAATAATTCATAAAGGACAATCCCTAAAGCATAGATGTCCGATTGAGCGGTCGCTTTTTCACCCCGACATAGTTCGGGAGCAAGATAATGAAGCGATCCCATGATAACGTCATTTTTGGTTACTTGCGCCAATGATTCCATTGATGCAATCCCAAAGTCCGCAATTTTCGCGATTCCGCTGTCAGTTACCAAGATATTTTGCGGTTTCAAATCACGATGAATTATATCCAGTTTGTGGGCTGCTGCGACCCCAGCAACAACTTGTTTGAAGATATCAATCGCTTCAACGACATGCAACGCTCCACGCTTGTGAATCAGTTCCTTCAAAGTGACTCCAGTGACATATTCCATGGCAATGAAATAATCATCACCATCTTCACCGACATCATAGATTTCAACTACATTTTTATGAGAAAGGCTGGCCGCGGCACTGGCCTCGCGTTTGAAACGGGCCACGTAAAGAGGATCTTTCGCCAAAGATGTCCGAAGAATCTTGACCGCGATCACTCTGTTTAATATTTTGTCTTTTGCCAGATAAACATCGGCCATTCCTCCCTGACCGATAAGATCCATTATTTCATAACGTCCTGCAATAGTTCTAGCCATGATATCCCTCCAAATTATCAATTACGCATACTGAAATGTTATCGTATCCGCCATTTTGATTGGCTTTGTCGACCATCAAATCAACCTTGTCGGTCAACTTGGCGTCTGATTTCAATATTTCGATTATTTGCGATTCGCTTAGACAATTGTAAAGCCCATCAGAGCACAACAGACACAGTTTGTTGTAGAAATCGAACTCTCCAAAAGATGGTTCTATTTTTTCACTGGCTCCAATTGCCTGATACAATACATGTTTTTTCGAATGGTTGACTGCCTCTTCTGGAGTAATGGTTCCGGTTCTGACCAATTCATTGACCAAAGTATGATCAACGGTAACCTGCTCCAAAGTTTTCCCATCAAAAAGATATGCCCGGGAATCCCCGACATGGGAAATGTAGATTGAGTTGTTGATTACAACAGCAACGACAAGAGTCGTCCCCATCCCCTCATGTTCTTTGCTTTTCATGGCCATCTTCTTGACCATCTCATCGCTTTTGAAAATAGCATCATTGATGAACTGAAGCGTCTCCTGCTGTGAAGTGAATGCCGGAGTGCATGAAAAGTAATTTGAAATATAATTGATTACAACTTTAGATGCGATTTCCCCGGCTTTATGGCCGCCCATGCCATCTGCAACAATTGCAATCACCTGTTCCTTGCCATTTGCGTCATAATAAATGCAATCCTGATTTTGTTCCCTGACTATACCCCGATCAGTTTTCCCATAATAATTCATTGGCTATAAAACTCCCTTTTTCTTAGCCCGTAGCTGCCCGCACGCCCCATCGATATCACGTCCGTGTTCTTTTCTCTGGGTTGTATTGATATGCAAACGGAGCAGTTCGGCTTTGAAAATGGCAATCTGGTCGCTTGAAGTAGGCGCATAACCATTTTCATCGACACTGTTGTATGGAATCAGATTCACATAAGCATTGAGACCACGCAAATAGTGGGCCAACTGGCGGGCGTGGGTAATGTCGTCATTAATTCCAGCCAAAAGAATATATTCGAAAGTAACCCGACGGTTAGTCTTGTCAATGTATTCAGCCACAGCATCACGAAGTGTATCCATATTGTAGGTACGGTTGATTGGCATCAGCTTGTCGCGGACATCATCATTCGATGCATGCAACGAGATTGCCAGATTGGTTTGGATTCCTTCATCGGCGTATCTTTTAATTGCCGGTACCAGACCGCAAGTCGAGATTGTGATATGTCTCGCTCCAATCGCCAATCCCGCGGGATTGTTGATGATGCGGACAAAATCCATTACATTGTCATAGTTGTCAAAAGGTTCCCCGGTTCCCATCACCACGACATGGGAAACCCGGATGTCCAGGTCGCTCTCGACCTTCATGATCTGTCCAACCATTTCTCCTGGGGTCAGATCGCGGACTTTCTTGAGCAGTCCGCTGGCACAGAATTTGCATCCCATGTTGCAGCCAACCTGGCTGGTGACACAAAGACTCATTCCATAATCATGAATCATCAGGACTGTTTCAATCAGGTTGCCATCAAGCAACTCGAACAGGTATTTGACCGTTCCGTCCTTGGCAATCTGCTTATCGGCAATCTTCATTCCGTCAATGACGAATTTATCAGCCAATTCCAGGCGAAGATCTTTGGCAATTACCGTCATATCTTCGAAATTGTCAACTTTTTTGGTATAGAGCCAATTGAAAAGCTGCTTTGCTCTAAATGGCTTCTGGTTTATCTCTTTAAAATACTCTTGCATTTTCTCCAAGGTAAAATCATATATTAGTTTCATTAATTACTCCTCTTGTTTAGCTTGCAAATATAGAACCCGTCACTGTAGTACTCGTCGGGAAAAATCGTTCTTTCAAACTCGATTTCCATATCCGGGTGCAACTTCGTAAATTTGCGAATCATCTTGTCATTTTCTTTTCGATTCAAAGTACAAGTACTGTATACCATTTTACCACCTTTTTTTAGTAAATAATATGCATTTTCCAGTAATTTTTCCTGTATTTGAACCACTTCATCCAAAACCGAGCTGTCATGGTAACGAATCTCCGGTTTACGTCTCATAACCCCTAAACCACTGCATGGTCCATCAAGCAGAATTTTGTCGTAAGACTCTTTTTCCAGGTTATCTTTCAAGGTTGTAGCGTCCTGCTTTTTAAGATTCACATTGGTGATTCCCAGCCTGTCGTTGGCTTCTTTTACCAGATTGAGCTTGTGGTCATAAATGTCATAAGCATCAATTTCGCCCTGATTTTTCATCAGCATTGCCAAGTGGTTGGTCTTGCTTCCCGGCGCCGAGCACATATCAAGCACCTTGTCGCCAGGTTGGGGTGCCAATACATGCCCGACCATCTGTGACGACTCATCCTGAATGGTCACCAGTCCCGTTTGATATTCTTCGGTATTGGCGATATTACCTGCTTTTAAATAAACAGCATCAGGGGACAGTTTCCCACCTTTGAACTGCGGGTTCTCCAGGATTTTGCTTCTGGTTGTTTTCAAAGTGTTAATCCGAGCAGTTCTTAGGGGCGTCATATTGTCGGCCATCATGATTCTTCTGGTCGTATCTTTCCCATATTGGGAATTGAACATCTTCACCAGCCACAATGGATGTGACGTTTCGACCGAAAGACGGGTGTCTTCATCGAGTTCTTCCAGACTTGGTTTTGGCGAATTGAGGTAATTGTGCAGAATTGCATTGATGAATTTTCCGGTATTGTACGATTTTTCCTTCGCCAAATTGACGCTGCTTGAGACCACCGCATATTCGGGAATGCTGTCGAGCATTTCCAGCTGATATACAGCCATCAAAAGAATGATTTTTTCGAAATTCTTGACTTTTTTACCTTTAAGCTGCGGGGCAATCAGAAACTCGAGATATAATTTGTACTGGATGACTCCGTATACGATTTTAGTGACCAGATCTTTGTCCTGACGGGAAAGATCACTGTTGTTAAGTTCATGATTGAGAGTGATATTCACATAGCTTCCGCCATTGAAATATTTGGTCAGAATCTTGAAGATTATTTTTCTTGCCATAGTTTCTCCTATAATTGATTGTAAGGATTGAAATCGACAATCACCGTCGCTTTTTGATCATTGGCATAATTGTCAACAATCGACTGGAGATATCGGGAAACATCCTTGGAATTTTTGAATTTGACCAGAATCCGGTTACGGTACCGGTCATTTAATTTGTATATAAGGGAATTTGCCGGTCCGAGGACTTCGAAACTCTTGCTTTTGCCCAGATAATTGGCAATATTTGCCGCCACCCTGGTGCTGTAATTTTCATTTTTGCTGGTGACAAGGACACTGGCCATATGGATAAAAGGCGGGTAGTTGGCCATCTTACGGTACTTCATTTCAATGTTGAAAAAAGCCCGATAATCATGATTGGCGACACATTGATAAGTGGGATGAGCGACATCGAATATCTGAATGACAACTTCGCCCGGTTTATCTTTTCTTCCGGCCCTTCCTGAGACTTGTTCAAGCAGCTGATAGGCTCTTTCATTAGCCCGGAAATCCGGAACATTAAGAGCGATATCGGCATTGAGAACCCCGACCAGGGTGACATTGTCGAAATCCAGTCCCTTGGAAAGCATCTGGGTTCCCAGCAAAATATTGGCCTCCTGATTGGCAAATTGTTCCAGAATCCTGAGGTGACCGTTTTTATTGCGGGTGCTGTCGACATCGAAACGCAGCACCTTGGCATTTTCAAATGTCTCGGTGATTATCTCTTCGACCCGCTGGGTTCCTTCACCAATCTGTTTTAGATTGTGTCCATGACATTCGGGACACTCATCATGATAGTATGTTTCAAAATCACAGTAATGACATTTGAGTTTGTTCTGAGCCTTGTGATATGTCAGCGTCACATCGCAGTGGGGACATTTGAGGGTGGTTCCACAATCCCGGCATTGCAGGTAAGTTGCATAACCACGCTTGTTGAGCATCAAAATCACCTGTTCACCCGCGCCAATCCGCACTTTGATCTTATCAGCCAATTCCCGGGAAAATATCGAATAATTGCCGTTTTTCAACTCTTCTTTCATATCAACCAGTTTTATTGGCGGCAGTTTGCGTTGATTGATCCGTTCTTTGAGCTCATAAAGCCGATAGATACCATTTTTGGCCCGGGCATAGGACTCGATCGATGGGGTAGCTGATCCCAGGACCAACGGACAATTGTGGGTGTGCGAGCGAATTGTTGCAATCTGACGGGTGTTGTAGCGAGGATTTTTCGCATCCTGCTTGTAGCTGCTGTCATGCTCTTCATCCATAACTATCAGACCGATATTGTCAAGCGGGGCAAATACCGCTGAGCGGGCCCCAACTACGATATTGACCTCGTTGCGGACGATCTTGCGGTACTCGTCATATCGTTCCCCCTGAGAAAGACGGGAATGGATGATGGCAACCTGATCACCAAAACGTCCTTTGAAAGCCGCCACCATCATCGGCGTCAGAGATATTTCCGGCACCAACATCAGCACCTGACGATTATCACTGATGGTCTTGGCAGCCAGGTTGAGGTATACTTCGGTTTTTCCCGAACCGGTTACACCATGGATCAACGCCGTGAAACTCTTGTTCCGGTTAGCCAGAATATCACTTACAACCGCCTGTTGCGCCAGGGTCAGCACCGGTGGTTGGGATGGGATTTGACGGGAAAAATCAACATCACGATAAACTTCTGCTTTGATTTTTTCAGCCACTCCATGTTCAATCAGTTTGGCCGCCACGGCACGTGAAAAAGGACATTCTTTCAGCGGGGCCTGATGGACTTTTTGCAGGAACTCATAGGCCTCTAGCTGCTTCGGGGTCAGCCGGACATCCTGGTGTTCCTTTATTTTAATCACAGTCTGATATTTTTTGCCGACACTTTTGTTAGTTCCCGGTTTTAGCTGCGGGGGCAACATTGCATTAAGGCAGGCAATATGGCTCGAAAAAGTCAAATGGGCCATTTTCACAGCCAATTGGTCCAATTCCTGATTAACCAGCGGCTGGGAGTCAACAATTTCACTGATGTATCTGAGTTTGTACCCTAATTCCGCTTCCAGTTCGGCCTTGCTCTGGCTGATTTTTTCACATTTGGTGACATAACCCATGATTTTGCGGTTGTTAAAAGCCACTTTGACACGAACCCGATTTTCAATTGGCTCTTCCGACAAATAATCAAATCCGTCGTCAAGAGCAAGTGCCGGCATTTCGACGAGTACTTTGAGCAGATACATAAATTTCTCCTAATAGTTAAAAAAGGTAATTTTATATCATTACCCTTGTTTTTTTAAAATTTCTTCAATTTCCTTTGCAGCCTCTTCAACAGTATTATTAACGACTACATATTTATATTCATCTTTTGTTGCCAATTCTTTGGCCGCTTTTGAAAGGCGGGCTTGGACAACCGACTCTTCTTCAGTTCTTCTGCCCCTGATTCGATTTTCCAATTCTTCAAGACTTGGCGGTACCAGGAAGATAGTCAAAGCATCAGGACATTTAGCCATTACCTGAAGCGCCCCTTGAACTTCAATTTCCAGTAAGACATTTATTCCTTTGTTAAGAAGTGAATCTACATAAGCTTTTGGAGTTCCGTATTTGTTACCCACAAATTCAGCCCATTCAAGCATTTCCCCATCGGCAACCTTTTGATCGAATTCCTCATTGGTAACGAAAAAATAATCAACGCCATCTTGTTCACAAGGACGAGCTTTTCTTGTTGTCATTGAAATCGAATAACCAAGATTCAATTCTTCGTTCTCAAACAGTTTCGCACGTACAGTACCTTTACCTACCCCGCTAGGGCCACTTAAAATTATTAACTTTCCACTCATGTATTTACACTCCTTTATTGAACTCATTTTAACCAATTTACCAATTGTTGTCAATTATTTTTCCCGGATATCCTGGGCTGGCTTGAAATTGCCAATTGGTTTTAATCAACAGCTGCCGTTATCTTTATTTCTTTTCCGTCCCGGCTATGATATACTCTTTATGGTGATAAAATATGGTATATGATGGAATTATGATGAGTCGAATCATCAAACAAATAAATGAAACACTTCTAGGTGGCCGGATCAACCGGATCTACCAGATCTCAAATTATGAATTATTAATGACGGTCAGAGCCAATCGGGAGAACCACAAACTGCTGATTTCAGCCCACCCGATGTATGCACGGATCCAGCTGACAAATTTGGATTTTCCGACGCCGCAGACCCCCAGTCATATGACAATGCTTTTTAGAAAGCATCTTGAAGGTGGGTACCTGACCAAAATCGAACAGGTCGGTCTCGACCGGATTGCCCGGCTGGAATTCACCGCCTTCAACGAACTCGGTGACAAAGTAGCCTTCAATCTTTATATTGAAATCATGGGCAGACACTCGAATATCTCGCTTTGTGACCAAAACAACAAGATTATTGATTGTATCAAAAGGATTTCTCCTTCGATGAATACAACTCGTTTTCTCCAACCTGGGGCAACCTATCAGCTGCCTCCGATGCAAAGCAAACTCGACCCTTTCAAAGAAGGTTATGTCGAAAGCAATAACCTGACCAAAACGTATTCCGGGTTTTCTCCGGAGCTGTCTCGTGAGGTTCTCTATCGGCTTGACCATGGTGAGACTTTCGAAGAGGTGATTGGAAATATCAACGATTCCCGTTCAATCTATATTTCCAAGGCTGATGGCAAGGAATATTTCCATGTCATCCCGTTGCGTACAGTCAGTGATGAACATCACGAATACAGCCTGACTGACGGATTGGATGAACATTTTGGGTTTATCGACGAAAAGGAAAGAATCAAACAACAGACCGCCAATCTTGAACGTTTTGTCAGCAGCGAATACACTAAAAACGAGACCAAGCTAGCCAAATTGAAACAAGAACTCGAGGACAGCAAGAATGCCGACGAGTACCGCATCATCGGTGATTTGATATACAGTTCTATGCATCTGATCCATAAAGGAATGGAGTCAGCGGAACTCGACAACTACTACACTAATGAAAAAATCAAGGTCAAGCTCGACCCCAAACTGGATGCCCGCGGCAATGGTCAGAAATATTACAACCGATATCAAAAGGCCAAGAACGCCAAAGCCCATCTGGTCGAACAAATTGAACTGACCGAAAATGAAATCGAATACTTCGACAGTGTCAAAACGCTGTTGGCCAACGCTTCCTATACTGATGCCCTGGAGATCAAGGAAGAACTTGAAAATCTCGGTTATCTTAAAAGCAAGAACCGCAAAAAAGGCAAATCCAAAAGCAAGCGTCCCCAGTTTTCAACCCACTTTACCAAGGACGGGATTGAAATCAATATCGGAAAGAACAATCTTCAAAACGACTATCTCACTTTCAAATACGCTTCTCGCTTTGACCACTGGTTCCATGTCAAAGACATCCCGGGATCCCACATCATTGTCAGAAGTGACGAATTAGACGAATATACGATCCGATTGGCCGCGAATCTGGCTGCTTATTATTCAAAAGCTCGCAACTCTTCATCGGTTCCGGTAAATTACTGCCTGGTCAAGAACCTGAAAAAACCAAGCGGAGCCAAACCAGGAAAAGTAATTCTGTCAAGCTACAAGACAATCTACATTGACCCGGACGAACAACAAGTCAAGGAATTTGAAAATGGAAAAAATTAGATATTTCGATATCCACCCGGATATCATTGTGGCCACGACCACCAAGGCTTTGGGATCGGTTCATCTCGAAGAATCCCATTTGAACAATTATCAGGCTTTGGCAGACGAACTTGCAGTTCCAGTCATGCGGTTGGTTGCCCCGGTTCAAAAACACACCACCAACATCAAGGAAGTATTCCTGAGTGACGGAGGAACCAATATTTCCTGCAGAACCGGAAAATTGGAAGGAATCGATGCGCTGATCAGCCAAGATGACCTGGTTTTGCTTTCCTTTCATGCTGATTGCACCCCAGTCATCATCTATTGTCCTGACAAGAAAATAATCGCGTCAATCCATTCGGGCTGGAAAGGCACTGTCACCCAGATAACATCCAAGGTGATGGTCACGCTTGTCAGCGATTATCAGGTCGATCCGACTCTGATTCGCGCTTTTGTCGGGCCCAGCCTCTCGTTCCATCATCTTGAAGTAATGCAGGATGTTGTGGACCAGGTCAAGCAGATAGATTTTGACACCAGCGATTATATCCGCAAGATTGATGAAATCCACTATCTGATTGACAACAAAGGCCTTAACGCCCGCCAATTGATCAACCATGGTGTTCCGGTAGAAAATATTACAGTAACCACCTTGGACACGTTTGACGACAATGACCAGTTCTCATCCCATCGGATGAACAAGGACGGAACCCGCAACGTGACCCTGGTCAAATTCAGATAAAAAACACTACCCCGTTAAAATAAACGGGGCATTTTTTATTTCTTGAGATTTTCAAATTCCTTCAATACCAACGGTAATTCCTCAACCACCCTCGAAGGCAGGGCTACATAACTCTTATGCCCGATTCTCTGTCCGGCCAAGCCATGGAAATATACTCCGATTGTCGCCGCTACCAGGGGATCATATCCCTGTCCTAAAAATGAGGTAATCACTCCGGCCAGGACATCTCCGCTTCCGGCGGTCGCCATTTCCCTTGATCCGGTGATATTGCGGAAAATCCTTTTTCCGTCAGTAACAATCGTATTGGGTCCTTTTAAAACCAGAACCACTCCAAATTTTTCAGCGAATTCGATAGCAACATCACTGATTTCACAGTCATCCTCGACTTTGCAGAACCGCTTGAACTCACCCAAATGCGGAGTCAGAATCAAGGGTTCGCGAAATTTCAACATTTCCTCCTTGCGCTGGGCCAGAATTGTTAGCCCGTCACCATCGACAACAACCGGTACCTGGGCACTGGCCAAGGTGTCAAACAGGACATTGATCGAATCGAACGAGATGCCCAGCCCGCTGCCGACCAGAATCGCCTGATAGTTTTCAAGCATCTTGGCATCGACATGGTTGGTCATCCGATGAAAAATGACTTCACTGCAGTTTGCCGCTAAGGCATTTTCAACTTCTTCACAACTGGAAACAGCCACAATTCCACTACCGCTGTAGACACTGCCTTTGGCTGCAAGAACCGCAGCGCCGCGATATTTGGCACAACCAGTTAGATGAATTACGCGGCCGTTTTTATGTTTGTAATCATCATTATGACGGATTTTAAGCGAATCGACCACTTCCTGGGAACCAATCAATTCTGGAAAGCGAAGTTGGTCATGAAGCTGCTCGGTTGCCAGATTCGCAACCACAATCTTGCCGGTGTATTTACATACTTCACGATCGAGAAACGACTGTTTCAAGGCCGTCAGACTGACTGTCTTTTGAGCTTTTAAAATCGGATCGCCATGATTATAGAAATTACAGAAAAGACCGCTGGGAATATCAATTGCGATAACCGGATTTTCAATTTTGCCATTGATATAGCCAACCAATTTCTCGATTGTTCCCTCCAATTTGCGGGAGAGTCCAAATCCGAAAATACCGTCAATAATCACATCATATAGACCAAGTGATTCCTTGACGTCATTGATATTGCCTCGGTTGACCACCTGACTGCTCAGTCCGATTTGACGGACCTGTTTTAGAAAATGACGGTTGGTCGCCAAACGGTGTTCGCTTTCGGTCATCAAGTAGAAATTGACTTCCTTGTTCTTATTAGCCAGTTTGATTCCCAAACTCAGAGCATCTGCTCCATTATTGCCCGGACCAACCAAAATAGCATACGACTGATATTCTTCAACATGGGGCAAAATGGCATCACTAGCCAAATCGACCAATTGTTCGATATTATAACCTGATTTGATCAATGTCTGATCATATTTTTGCATTAAACCTTTAGTTGCTGCATACATTATTATCACCTCATCTTTAATTGTATCATAACAGTGCAGCCATAAAAATAAAAAAAGGTTCGAAAACCGAACCTTTTGAAATACTGAGTATCTAAGATAGTTTAATATTGCCGCTCCGAACAATATGAGTGATGGTTTACTTTTGTAGGACCATTTATTAGCTACAACGATTGTTGAGGTGTAATTCTAAAAAACAGGCTTAGCTCCATGATTCATTTTGGTGCTTTGCCTGTTTTTTTGGTATCATATTAGTATATAAACATCTTTTAGAAAGGAAAAAAGATAGAAATCTCCCCTACCAAGTTTGATTTCTATCTGCTCATAAGAACAATATGATAATAATAAAAAATGAAACAAAAATCAAGTATATCAACCAAAAATCCTACTCCAACACAGTTAATTCAATCAATTTTTCACAAATGAGCTGCTCTTGTGGTGCGACAAACTCTTTCAAGACACATTCCTACTACGTTAGAAATGTGTCGTTTTTAGGTCTCAAATTCAAAATTAGGATCATGAGGCTCATTTGCGGGGACTGCGGTAGAACTCATGCCATCCTGATTGAATCAATGGTTCCATTCTCAATTTTGTCAAAAGATGACATAGTTTCTATCATTGTAAACAACAACCATTACGATCCTTCGTATCTCAGTTATCTGCGGCAGTCTTTCGACATCAATCTAAGCTATGAAGATTTTTGTATTCTAAAATCAAGAAAATTTGACTGTATCTTCATTACCACATAACTTTCATACGATTAAACCGGGTTTATTTGTACAATCTACTTGTAAAATGAATTTTAGGAGGAAAACGTATGGAATCGAATAATAAGTCTAATCTTTCTACGTGTTTGGCGACGAATCCTAACACGGGTGCGTCTATTGATGACATTTATATTAGAAAACTATTCAATCTTGAAGACAAACGGATTAAGAAAATCCATGTCAATCATCAGTTTGATGGTGTTCATGTGTATGTTGAACTTGAATGTGTCCCCCACATATGCCCGGTCTGCGGAACCGAGACCACCATCGTCAATAACTACGTTAACAAGAAAATAACCCACTCTATCCTAAATGGTATTCCTTGCTATATCAACTACCATGCCCGCAGGCACAAATGCCCCGCCTGCAACAAAACATTCTATGAACACAATCCGTTCACCCTCAAAGGTATGAAAATCTCTTTGGCGACCGTATATAATGTCCTGAAGGATTTGAAATCGTTTAATGAAACATTCAAGAGCGTTGCTTATCGTCACAACATATCGCCCACCACAGTTGCTTCGATATTTGACAAGCATGTAAGAGTATCAAGAAGAACGCTGCCGGAGTATATCTGCATTGATGAAGTTTATGCCTTCAAATCGAAAAGAAGCAACTATGTTTGCGTGCTGCTTGATTATCAAAACCAGAAAATAATTGATCTGTTGCCAGAACGAAAAAAATACAGTTTGCTTAACTACTTCACCCTGATTCCCAGGAAAGAACGGGAAATAGTTAAAGTCGTATCAACTGATATGTGGGAAACTTATCGAATCGTAAGCAAGCGTGTATTCCCAAATGCCGTTGTGGCCTGTGACAAGTTTCATGTAATCCAGGAGCTTACCAAGAAGGTTGACAGAGTTAGAATCGATGTTATGAACAAGGTCAAAGTCCCACCAAATCTAATTAAGGAGAATCTCACCCCAAAAGAGATTGTAGAAATCAAAGAACGTAAGAAGCAATATTATGTGCTCAAAAAATTCAATTGGCTTCTTTACAAGAATGATCCAAAGATATTCGATCCGAACGTCAAAAAGAAATACAATAGAGTGCTTGAAGGTTATTACAATCCCTATGATCTTCTTGACTACATAATGAAAATCGACCCACAACTCGAAGAAGCTGTAGATTTAAAAGATGAAGTAATAAGATTCTTTAAAAAGAGCAATTATAAAACAGCGAAACGGAACCTTGAGGAAATAATTGACGAATTTAGAAAAAGCAATGTAAAAGGAATGAACGATTTCGCTAATACGATGGTTAGGTGGAAGAACGAAATAATCAATTCGTTCATCGAAATAACCAAAGGTCATAAAATCAATAATGGAATAATCGAAAACAGAAACAAAACCATAAAAAGCATCAAACGAAACGCCAATGGCTATAATAACTGGGAAAGATTCCGAAGCAGGGTGCTATATGTCTTGAACGATGATGTGAATTACTATATCTACCCCTCGACAAAATGAAAAAGTGACTGGAAATCATACGATTTCCAGTCACCCTATTGTGGCTATAATCATTCATGAGGTAGTAAGCACATCAAATAATTCTATTGCTTATAACAAGTGCTACCTCAAGTTATTTTAGAGTACCGAAATACTTATTTTATCCGTATCGCAATGCGTAAGTGAATGAATAGATTCCCGTATCCACTCTTACATATGCTCCGGTATGAGGCGCATGGATATACGAATTTCCACCTACGTAGATTGCGACATGACCGTAACGCCACAGAATATCTCCTGCCCTCGCATTAGAAATCGACAGAACCTGACAGTTTCCGTATCTTTGATCAGTCGACGTTCGCGGAATGGAAATTCCGTTTTGACGGTACACCCATTGGGTGAATCCGGAACAGTCGAAGCTATAAGGACCGGTCGCTCCGTAAACATAAGGAGCCCCGATTTTGGTATAAGCCGTGTTGACAATACTGTTACCGGTCGCACTGGAATAGGTAACCGGTGCAAAGACATAGACTTTCAGTCGGGCCGTTCCGGTATTTCCAGCTTCATCGGTAACCTTGTATGTGACATATCTGGTCCCCGCTGATGACGTGGAAATGCTGCTGTATGAAACATCGCCCGTAATCACTCCGTCGCGGTTGTCATGAGCGCTTGAAAGATATGATTTGGGATTTACTGATGTTCCGGTCTGCACCGAAATACTGCTTTTGCTCAAATAGATTTTTGGAGCAGTTTTGTCCTCAACCGTAAAAGTGATGGTTGCTTTGGTCTGGTTTTGCGAGCTGTCAGTGGCAACAATCTCAACTGTCTGAGCTTCTTGATATTTAGTGACACTCACCGACTTGTCGAACTTAACATCGACAACGCTGTCATAATTGTCCTTAACCTCAAAATAATTGTTGATATTGAAACTTTGGTTGTAATCCAACGTCACATTGCTTCCCTTGGTCAGATTGATGACCGGAGCCTGCGTATCGCTGATATTGAATTCGAACGTTTTAACCGCACTGTTACCAGAACTGTCGCTGACTTTAAGTTCGATTGCCTGAACTCCTAACTGTTTGGTATCCAATTGTTGGGACATTTCGATGAAAGGAGTCAGATCCCCATCGACATTGTCATTGGCAACGATGTAATGAGAAATATCATTGCTTCCGCTGGCAGGAACCGGGATTGCATAGCCTTCGACATTCTGGGCCGGAGCAAATTCCGGAGCCACCAGGTCGACCACATTGACTCTGATATCTTTGGTCGCCACATTGTTGAAAGAATCTGTCGCTGTCAAAGTTACCGTATAAGTTCCCAGTTGATTTATATTAAGATTAGTCTTTTCCATTTCCATAACAATCGAACCAGGTTCATCACGGTTGTCTTCAACCGCAACCATTCCCAGGTCAAAATTGTTTTGGTAGGCAAGATCGATTTCGTTTGTCAGAATCGTTGGCGCCACTCTGTCCATTGCGGCGTAACCAACCAACATGAATGATGAAACACATACCAAAGGAAGAAACATTGCTTTTCTTTTGATGATCTTCTCATGGGCAAATTCGCTAACTATTTGCTTGATGTTCACTCTCATAGTATCCCCCTCCAAATAACTGTTGCGTTAATTATACTATTTTTTTCAGGCAAAATCCATCTAATTCCCCCTTTTTTTCGTTTATTCCGACTTTTTTATTAGACTAAACAATAAATATGTCCAGCAACGCTTGTTTTGGTATCGTTTACATCAGCAAATATGTAATATTTATTTAATGAAAGTGCCATCAACCCTCATAGTGTAACTATAAATTTAAGCATTTGGGCTCGATATTTCCAAAAAAGTTTGATAATTTCAACTCATTTTATGTTTTTTAGACCTTACGGGGATTTTTTCAATATTATTTTGTGTTTTGGACAAATGTTTGATACACTGAAAATATAGGAGTTGAACCGGATGAAAATAATGATTATGTCAGATTCACATTTCTTGCCAAGAAATGATATTATCGATTTGATGAGAAGCCAGGATGTCGAATATTACATCCACTGCGGCGATATATATATGAACTATGAACCTTTGCCCTTCAGCAATCTTTTCATTGTTTTGGGCAATAATGATTACCACGAAGGCCAACGGGAAATCCATACCAATATCGATGGTTTGAATTTCTTCATTGTCCACGGCAATCGTCTCGATGTCAATTTCACGACCGAATTACTGGTCGAAAAAGCCAAAAGCACCAACAGCGATATCGTCTGTTTCGGCCATACCCACAAAGCCTATTTTGCATGGGAAGATGGGATCCTGCTGATTAATCCCGGCAGCCTCAGTTTCCCGCGGGGAGCTTACCGCCATCCGACATTCTGCATCTTTGACACCCAAACCAAAGATTGTATCTTCTACGATGTCACAACCCTGCAGCCCTGCGATCCGTTTGGATCCGGCAATGGAGAAGGGATTTTCAAATCAATCAAATCGATTTTCAAATAATAAAGCAAAGCACTGTCGCAATCATGTGGCAGTGCTTTTGACATATCTAATTATTTTACTTTTTTACCACGACAGTAAACATCAATAATCCCGTAATTGTCATCAAGAATCACAAGATCACCATCATAACCAGCCATTATCCGGCCTTTGACATCATCAACCCGAAGATATCGGGCAGGATTCAAAGTCACCATATTTATGGCATAGTTCAGTGGAATCATCGCTTTTTCAACCAGATTTCGCAGTCCCTCATTAAACTTGAGCGATCCCCCGGCCAAAGTATCGGTTCCCACAATATAACACGATCCGTTGTCCCGGACCTCGACTTGATAATCTCCCAACTGATAAACACCCGGAGGATTACCCTTGGCTGAAAGTGAGTCATCAACCATGATGCATCCTTCCCCATCACGGGCCATAACCAGGGCGTTTAGGGCCGGCCATTTGACATGATTGCCATCACAGATTATCTCCACAAAAATATCCTTTAAAGTCATCGAAGCTCCCACCAGACTTGGTTCTCGATGATGCAGGCTGTTCATGGCATTATAACAATGGGTTACCCCTGTCGCTCCATTGGCGATTGCCTGATGAGCCACATCGAAACTGGCGGTTGAATGTCCCATGGCCGCTCTGATGTTGTTGGCACTAAGATATCTGGTCAACTCGAAATCATGATCGAGTTCCGGCGCCAGCGTTACAATTTTAATCAGCCTCTTTGCTGCTTGATTGATTTCCATGAATGATCCCAAGGACGGTTGCAGGATATGATGGGGTGGTTGCGCCCCCTTTTTTTCAATATTGACATAAGGACCTTCGAGGTGGATTCCAATCATCTGGGCTCCATAAGCCTTATCTTCGACAATTTGTGCAACTACCGAACTTGCCTCCTTCAAAGACTCGACCCCGTCTGTTACTGTAGTTGGGCAAAATGATGTTATTCCTTCTTTTAAAAGCGCCTGCGACCATTCAATCATTCCCTGATAATCTCCGTCGTTGGTATCCACTCCGATCCCCCCGTGGCAATGGACATCGATCATCCCGGGTATAATCATTGAATCCTGATAATCGACATCGACAGGCTCGCTATTATACGGAAGAATCCGGTCGATTTTTTCACCTTTCATTTCAATAATTCCCGGAAGAAACATTCCGGAAACATATATTCTCTTACTTTGTATCTTCAATTTGCGCACCTCCTGATTAAATTTTATCATAAATGGTAGAAGTCGAAGCCTGTTTTTCGATTAAATGAAACAAAAAAGAACGGCTTAGCCGTTCCTTAGATGTTCACGAATATTTTTTTCGATATCATCGACATAAATCGCCAGCCGATTGAACGCAATCTCAGCTTTGCCAAGATAATCGCTCGCTTCGAAAAAAGAAGTGAAATAAATCCGGGTCGAATTTTCGTTAAGATTCGCCAACTGGATTGATAACGTACCTTCCTGATGAAATCCCCGGAAATGGAAGACCACCATCTGGTCAGTAATTACATCGGTGACATGGATTGTGAAGATTTCCTTGCCATCCTGATAGTAATGATAGAATTGGCCTTTGGCCACTTCCTCAGCATCAACGATGCTGGAAATGATGTTTTGAAAATTAGCTAGCACTTGAAAAACTTCAGATGGGCTATAGTTTTCAATATCTGCCTGCTTGATGACCTGTTTCACTGGTTAACCTAGCAGGAAATAAACAAGCACCAATGCCCCGACCAGGATACGGTAGTATCCAAAGACACTGAAATCGTGATTTTTGATATATCCCATCAAAAATTTAATCGCCACTACTGAAACCCCGAAAGCAACCAGACACCCAACTGTCAACATTGCGATTTCAGCGGAAGTGAAAGAAAAACCGAATTTGGCGATTTTGAGCAATGAAGCTCCAAACATCACCGGAATTGCCAGGTAAAACGTAAACTCTGCAGCTATTTTGCGTGATGTACCCAAAAGAACCCCTCCTATTATGGTAGCACCTGAGCGGCTTGTACCAGGAATTAAAGCAAGAACCTGAAAAATTCCTATACCTAAAGCAGTTTTATAATCCAATTCTTTCAAATCCGTGATTCTCGCTTCGCTATTTCTATTATAATATTCGATCACAATAAATGCAATACCATATCCGATAAGCATGGCTGCAACGACATAAGGATTGAAAAGTTTTTCTTCAATCATATCATCGAAAGCCAGCCCGATAACTGCTGCTGGAAGCGAAGCAATCAGGATTTTTGACCATAATCTAAGTTTGCTGGGAACCAGTTTGAAACGACCCTCGTGTTTTACAATCGGAAGCAGTCTTTTCCAATAAAGCGCCACTACCGCCATGATGGCTCCAAGTTGAATGACAACCAGGAACATCGACATGAAATCATCGGATACATCCAATTTTATGAATTCATCCACCAGGATCATATGTCCGGTGGAACTTATAGGCAACCATTCCGTTATCCCCTCAACGATTCCTAAAACTACTACTTTCAACAATTCGATTAACATGGTTTTTTCTCCTATAAAAAATAGCACTATAAAAGTGCTAGATTATTTATTTAATTGAGCTTTAGCTTGATCAACAATTGCAGTGAATCCTTTTGGATCAACGATTGCGATTTCAGAAAGCATTTTACGGTTGATTTCAACCCCAGCCAATTTAAGACCGTACATTAATTTTGAATAAGAAATTTCATTCATTCTTGCAGCAGCGTTAATACGAGCAATCCATAATTTTCTCATATCACGTTTTACTTGACGACGATCACGGTAAGCATATGCATATGAATGCATTACTTGTTCATGCGCTGTTTTATATAATTTATGTTTAGCTCCGAAATATCCTTTAGCTAACTTTAAAACTTTTTTTCTTCTGCGTCTAGCAGTATATCCACCTTTTACTCTTGCCATTTAAGTTTCCTCCTATTATTTTGAAATTCTAGATTTAATTCTCTTATAATCAGATTTGCTTACTAATCCTGCTTTAGCAAGATGTTTCTTTTGTTTATGAGTTTTATTGTGAGCTAAGTGTGATGTATAAGCTTTTGATCTTTTTAATTTCCCTGATCCAGTAACTTTAACACGTTTTTTTAATCCGCTGTGTGATTTCATTTTTGGCATAACTATATCCTCCTAAAATTATTTTTTCTTTGGCGCGATGATTGCTGTCATTGTTCTACCTTCAAGTTTGGCTGGTGATTCCAGCGTACCAACTTCAGAACATTCAGCGACAAAATCATCGATGACTTTTTTTCCTAACTCTTTATGAGCCATCTGACGACCTCTGAACCTAATCGCAACTTTGACTTTGTTACCTTCTTCAAGCCATTTCAATGTTCTTTTAAGTTTGACATTTTTGTCATGAACATCGATTGTCACCGACAACTGTGTCTCTTTAAGGGTAACAGTCTTCGAGTTTTTCTTCATTTCTCGAGCTTTTTTCTGTTGTTCAAAACGATATTTTCCAAAATCCATAATACGACACACTGGCGGTTTCGCATTCGGGGCTACACAAACTAAGTCTAAATCTTTCTCGTAAGCTAAATCTATAGCCTCTCTTTTTGATTTAACTCCAAGTTGATCACCATTTTGATCAATAACCAAAACCTCTCTGAAACGAATCTTCTCGTTTACTAATTCATCGGGTTGCTTTGGTTTTCTGGTATCATATCTTCTAATAAAAGTCACCTCCATAGTAGTATAAAATAAAAAGCGAGTACAGACATGTACCCACTTTAATGTTCTAGAATTCAGATAAAAAATTCTTAGCGACATTTGCCCAGCGATATCAGTCACTCAGGCGAGAAGCAGGCACTTCTTCTTTCCACTACTTTTCATTTACCTTCTCAGTATAACAAGTATATTTGATGTTGTCAAACATTTTTTGAAAATAATTAAATTAATTCAAACCAGCTAGAAAAAACGGTTTTCCTTGCGTTCTTTAAGTTTTTCGGAAAACATTTTTGCGAATTCGCTGTATTTCATGCTGTTGACACTTATTCCCTTGACTGGACAGAATTTGACACATCTAAAGCAAGCCATGCATTTATCCTCGTCGACAGTCATATCCGGGTTGATTGCTCCGGTTGGACAATTGGCGATGCACCAGTTGCATCCGACACAATTTTCATTTTGGGACGGTACGAACTTGTTACCGCCTTTTTTCAGTTCTTTGTATGGACGGTTTCCGGGAACCTCAATGGCAACCGCATCCCTTTGTTTGAAGCTGCGCGCATATTTCCGGATTTCATCAAAATCCTGTTGATTAGGACGCCCTTTCTGGATATCACCGTATGTATGTTCACCAATGGTAGCCATGGCTCCAACCACATCAAAACCTTTTGATTTGACCAAATCACTCAATTCCAAGAGCGCATCATCATAGTCGCGGTTTCCATAAGTGACGTTAATCACGCACTTGGTATGATCGCCGCCAAGGTTTTCAAGACGGTCATAGACCAGTTGGGGAATCCGCCCCGAATAAACCGGAACTGAAACCATGACAAGATCGCCGCTTCCAAAAGAGCGCTCCAACTTGTCCTGCGTGATATCATGCTCATGAACAGTTTCAAATTCTCCGGCAAAGGCCTGAGCCACCCTCTTCGAAGTGTATGTAGGTGAAAAATATATCAAATCCATCAAAACGCCTCCTTACTTGAACAGACTGTTGAATTCGACTGGCATTTCAGTTTCAAAATAATATTTCTTCTTGGTGACGGGATGAACGAAGCCAAAGCAAAATGCATGAAGCCCCAATCTTCTGATTGGATTAGTGACACTGCCATACTTCTTGTCGCCGACAATCGGACAGTTCAAAGACTCCAACGTGACCCTGATCTGATTTTTACGACCGGTCTGCAAAAACACTTCCACCAAGGTGTTGCGATTGTTCTTTTTGATTACCCGGTAGTCGGTAATCGCCTTTTTGCCATCTTTGGCAATATAGACATGCTGGGTTTTCGATTCCTTGAGGTAGTTGACAATCTGGCCTTTTTCTTTTTTCAAAGTACCCTCACAGAGTGCGTAATAACCACGATGGGTCACAATATCATTCCAGCTGTCTTGCATCATGTTCTTGATTTTTTCATTTTTGGCAAACATCAAGACCCCTGAAGTATCCCGGTCAAGCCGATGCAATACGAATACCCTTGCGCGGCTATCCTTATCTTTTAGATACTGGCTTACTTGGTGATAGGCAGTTTTTTCTTTTTGACCGCCTCCGGCTACCGAAAGCAGCCCGGATTGCTTGTTGATCACTACAAATTCATCATCCTCATAAATAATATCCAGATTGAACTTGTTCGTACTTGAACCGATGACTATCTCGTCACCGTTATGAAGAAGGGTGTCGTGGCGGACATCATTGCTGCCATTGACCTGAACCTCCTTGAATTTAAGATGTTTTTTGACATTCTTCTTTGACAGATGGTCCAGCAGGAAATCCTGCAAAGCAATATTTTCTTTTTTTACAGTGTATTTTTTCATTTAAAGGTTAATGATCCTTCTATTTAATATTGTAACAATAACATTGATAAGAACATCGATGATTACCGCAGCAGTCCATGGCAAGACGCCGGCTACCGCCAAGACGAATATCGCCACAACCCCAATCAAACCGGTTGCCACATATTGGTAGACAACATGACGGTATCGGTTGGAAATCTTGAAAGCATTCAACATGGTTTCTTTCGAAGAATCCTTAAGAACGATATCACTGTTTCGAATCACCCGTTTGGCCAAAACCCCACCGCGGGAGATTCCCACATCTGCCATTTGCAGCAGTGAAATATCCTTGGTGGAATCGCCGATGTAAGCAACGGTGCTGTAGTTGTTATAGTCGTCGATGATCCTTTGCTTTTCCTCAGTTGACAAATTGTTTCTAACCTGGTACTGATCGTTGAAAAAGTCTTGGGGCCCATCATTGAAAACAATGAAAGTCTTTTTTGTTTTCCTCAAAGTTTCAAACAAATCCAACTCATCCATCGACAATGGTTGATTGTCAATCCGATCATAGATAATCACATCACAAGCCGAAAGACGGTAGATACTGTTGGCATTTTTGACTACGATGTTTTTTGAGATTGAATTCGCCACCGCTCCCAGTGAAGAAAATGAGATTGCCTGAACATATGAGGCGTTGGAACTGATTGAAATCAACAATATTCCGATATAAATGTAATCCATTCGGGAACTTCCCATTACCAGACTGGCAATTATCATTCCAATCCCGATCATGATTAACAGAATTGTATAAGCCTTGGCAAAACGAACCATGAAAGTAAGAATCCGCGATTCATTCATGGCATAGCTTGTTGCCCTTGAAGCAACCAGATTCAAGGCCGAAGACTGGTAAATCCGATTTACTTTTATTTTTATATTTTCCCCAAGGTTAGTGCACCCGGCGCGGATGCTTTCACCCTTGGTGACGATTTTATCATTGTCATCCCCATCGACCGCATATGAATTGACCACCCCTTGTTCGCTGACAAGTTCACAATCGAAATTGATGGTTTCCCGGGTTTTGACCAGAACTTGATCACCGATGTCAATCGATCCCAGCGGAACCCTTTGAACACCGCCATCCCTGACAATATTCCCGTATTCGATTAGCTCAATCTTCTTGTCGATGGCTTCCATGACCCACATTCCAGTCTGGATCAGACCCTGTTTAGATACGAGGTAGACCAGCACAACCGCCATCATCTCATAATAATACCCGAACAACCATCCCAGCAAAGCCGAAACGGTCATCAGCAGGTCTTCAGTGAAATACCTTCTCCGTTTAAGATCAGTCAGAACATTTTCCAGCATCGAGCTAAGCAGAACCAAAACCACGACCAGCCAGGAAATCTTGGTAATTATGGTCGGTTCTCTTCTGGTCACTATCGCAATCCCAAATGCCAGCGCTCCGGCCAACACCAGGACGAAATAACGGGTGAAAATCCGATTGAAGAAATCGTCCGCCCTAAATGGACGGGTATAATCCTCGACATTGATGTCCGCATTGATTTTTGCGGAAATCCGCTTGATCCGCTCTAAAACAAAATGGTCTGTCGTCGTCAATCGCAAAACCTTGTTTTGACGGTTGAACGAGACGTTTTCATACGAAGAATAAGAATTAAGAACTTCCAGAATCTGGTCACATTCGTCATTGGTGCTGTTTTCCAGGAAAAACAGATATTCGCGAACTTCAACTTCCCGCTCATAATCGATTTCCTTCTCATCAATGATTTCCTGAATATTCAAATCCAGGTCCATTTCTTCAAGAATTGCCAATACGTTTTTGGTATCGATGCAGTCAAACTCGATATTGTCATCTTTAATTTTTATATGAGATACCTCGCCTAGACGATTGAGTTTCAACGAAAGTTCGTTGATTGTCTGATTATCTGCGATATCTTTGATTATAAAACGTCTTATCATAAGCCTACACCTTTATCTTTTTATCTAACGGTACGAAGTATGTGTTGAACTCCTTTTCGGTGCAACTCAACGCATATTCATCCCCGTAAACCTTGTAAAACACTGGGTTGATGCCATCATCCTTTACAACACAATCATAAATTCTTTTTTCTTCGAACAGGATTTGTTTCTCTTTGCCTATTATCATTTCCATATTTTTAAAACAGCGGCAACTTATTCTTTTTCCGACATGTGCGATAAAGCGTCACCCCCCATTACCAAATATTTTACCATAATTTTCAATATTTGACATTAAAAATTTGGCAATTAAAAAACTAGCCAAAGCTAGTTTTTAGAAAAATCTCTCAATGTCAAATCAGAATTTTTGTCTCTTGCCCAGTTAACACCCCAACTAGATGTAAACAGCAACAAGGTATTGCCTCTAAGATCCTGAACCGCTTTGCAATCCGATGGCAAGTTGAGTTTCTTCAAGTCGGCATCGTTGTTGATCCAGCGGATAAACTGATATGGAAGTGGAGAAGTTACAATCTCCACATTGTATTCGTTATTAAGACGGTGTTCCAGGACTTCAAACTGCAGCACTCCGACAACTCCGACGAAAATCTCTTCCATTCCGCCACCCATCTCGGTGAAAATTTGAATTGCCCCTTCTTTGGCAATCTGTTCGACACCTTTAACGAATTGCTTTCTTTTCATGGTGTCTTTGTTTCGAATCAAACGGAAATGTTCCGGAGCGAAAGTCGGAATCCCTTCGAAAGCGAAACGCTTCTTACCAGTGGTAATCGTATCTCCAATCGAGAAAATTCCCGGATCGAATACCCCGATGATATCTCCGGCATAAGCCTCTTCAACTTCGCTTCTTTCATCAGCCATCAGTGATTTCGACTGGCTCAGTTTGATTTTGCGTTTTCCTTGATAATGGTAAACTTCCATCCCTTTGGTGAATTTACCTGAACAGATTCTAAAGAATGCCATTCTATCACGGTGGTTTTTATTCATGTTGGCCTGAATCTTGAAAACAAACGCCGAGAAGTTCTCGTCAGTAGGTTCAATCAGAGTCCCTTCAGCCATTCTTGGAATCGGCGGTGTAGTCAAACCAAGGAAGTGTTTCAAAAATGGCTCAATTCCGAAGTTAGTCAATGCCGAACCGAAACAAACCGGTGACAACTTCCCTTCATGGATTGCTTCAAGATCAAACTCATTTCCGGCAATATCCAGAAGTTCGATATCTTCAAGCAGCTTTTCATACAGTTCCGGATCGATCACTTCCTGAAGTCTTGAATCATCAATCCCAAGCACTTCAGTATCAACGGCGGTCTTACCTCCGGTATAGTTCATAAAGCGGATGACTTCACGGGCATCACGTTCATATACCCCGGCAAACTCCTTCCCGCAGCCAATCGGCCAGTTGATCGGAGTTGTCTTGATTCCCAGTTCGCCTTCAATTTCCTCTAGAAGTTCATAAGGATCCTGAGCTTCACGGTCCATCTTATTAATGAAGGTAATAATTGGAATATTTCTCATTGTACATACTTTGAAAAGTTTTCTAGTTTGGGCTTCGACCCCTTTTGAAGCATCGATTACCATCACGGCACAATCAGCCGCCATCAATGTCCGGTAAGTATCTTCCGAGAAATCCTGATGGCCCGGTGTATCCAGGATATTGATGCAATAGCCATCGTACTCGAACTGCAATACCGATGAGGTAACCGAGATCCCTCTTTGTTTCTCGATTTCCATCCAGTCACTAGTCGCATGACGGGAATTCTTTTTCCCTTTTACTGTCCCGGCCAGCTGAATCGCTCCCCCGTACAATAAGAATTTTTCTGTCAATGTCGTCTTCCCTGCATCGGGATGGGATATTATCGCAAAGGTACGACGACGGTTAATTTCATTAATAAAATCGCTCATTTCACATTTCCTCCAGTATTCCTAATAATAGCTAAAATGAGATATCATGTCAACCCGAAAAATTCCGATAAAAAAAGGAAATATTAATTTCCCTTTTTAAAATAGCTATTATTATCTTTGTCAAATTGAATATCCTTGCAAATAATTTGGATCACACCCAGGTATCTTTTCACTTCCTTGAACTCCAACTTGGTTGCCGCGGCGATTTCCTTGGCGCTTCCGCTGTTTTTTTGCAGGTAATTATAAATTGTAAGAAGTTTCAAACTGTTGTTGGCACTGTTCAACTCTCGTTTGGCTTTCTGGACCGCCTTTTTCACTAAAACGCTCAATTCATTTTCAATGCCTTGAAAACTGGTAAAAGAAATATAATTATTATAGTCACTCAAATTTCTTTTTTCAGCATCCAGAACAACTTTTGTCGTTAAGTTTGGATCAATGTTTTCTAAATAATCTGTGAATCCGTCAAGTTCTTCACCACTTAACTCATTGATGTTCAAAACTGCCAGGAAGTAGTCATTATCATAAAGTTCATTGAAGGTTTTCAAGGTTATAAGATCAACTTTGAAATCCAGACTGGCTCTTTGAATCAAATTGACTTCATTAGAAGGTAATCCATACACGACGATAGTTTTATTATCTAGCATCATATCGCCTCCGTTTCTAAATTAATTATACTACCGAATGTCCCAAAATACAACATATGGCCCAAAAAACTTTATATTGTGTCTATTTTCACAGTATCTATTTGATTTGGCGAATTACTCCCTTTTAATAATGACTGGTATTTCCAATATAATTATGTTATGATAGTCAAGTTGTCATTATAGGAGGTATTAATAATGAGCTTTACTTATACGCAAGAAGAAATCGACTACTTGTCAAAAAAAGATAAAAAATTCAAAGAAGCGATTCAAAAAATCGGTTTCATCGATGTATCAGACACTAATCCTTTCCAAACAATTGTCAAAGCCATCCTGGCTTCAGCTGACAATTATGAGGAAATTTACGCTAACATCGAAGCAGATTTAAAAGATTTATCGCCTCGTAATCTTGTTAAATCCAAAGAGAAGAAACTTCAAAACTACGGAATGACTTATGCTCAGGCACTCTACATCAAAGATCTGGCCACAAGAGTTTACCGTCGCCACATCAATCTTGAAAACATCGCAGCCCTTAGCGGCATCGAGTTGGATCAGGAACTGGAAAAAATTCCAGGAATGAGCGAAAAAGGAATCGAAGTTTTCAAAAGTGAAAACAGTGGTGCCGTCCCTGAAATCTCTCAGGATAACGAGCTGATCTTAAAAGGTATGAGAATGTTGTACCGTCACCGTGCTATCGATGATGCCAAGTTCGAACGTTATAGCAAACGCTACCAACCTCATGGTCAGGTTGCAGCCTTATATCTTACAGCAATCGCCAATGGTGCTCTTGAGGGCGTAACCGATCCTCAACCAAAAAACAAAAAATAATATGAACCAAAAAAACGTCCCCGCAAGGACGTTTTTTCATATCCGACAACTGTTCCAAGCTTGCATCAAACAAGAGGGTCCGACCTAATTTAAAGCCAGACCTCTTGCCAATGCAAATCACTGTGTAATACATGTGCTATTAAAAGGAGTTAATAAGCCCGTCTTATCTCGATAAGATTATGATAAGATAAGAAATTCTAAAAGATAAAATGTATAGTTGTTAGATATTTCTAACAATTGTATTTTAGCATTGATTCCCCTTTTTATCAACAAATATGCATCATTAATTGCAGGGTGACTTTTCGTTGTTTTTAAAAACTCATCCCCCTTTATTTGGCGTATTGCTAAATATTATTGACTGTCGTCCAATAATTGCATATTATAAGATATATCTTCATCTAAAATACAAGGAGAAAGTGAAGGAAGAGATTATGAAAAAAATATTCAAATCATTGTTGGTAGCAACGATGGCTTTGGCACTTGGCGCGTGCTCAAGCACATCATCTGCCGACACAACTATTGGTATCATCCAATACGTTCAGCATCCGGCCCTGGATGCAACCAACCAAGGATTCAAAGACGCGTTGGCAGACGCGGGAATCGATGTTACTTATGACGACCAAAACGCACAGGCGGACATTTCCAACTGTGATACAATTGCTTCAAAATTCATCAATGATGGCGTTGACATGGTTTACGCAATTGCAACCCCGGCAGCTCAGTCGGTTTCCAGCAAGACCGAAGACATCCCAATTGTCATCAGTGCGGTTACTGATCCGGAATCTTCAGGATTGGTACTTTCTAACGAGGAATCAGGAACTAACGTAACTGGAGCTTCGGACCTGACCCCAATCAAAGAACAGATCGAATTGTTGAAAGAATTGCTTCCTGAAGCAACAACAATCGGCGTTATGTACAACTCATCGGAAGACAACTCGATCTTCCAAGCCAACATTGCCCAAGCAGCAATCGAAGCATTGGGGATGGAATATCAGGCATATACCGTATCTGATTCAAACGTGATCCAACAGGTTGTTGAATCAGCGATTGGTGCAGTTGATGCGATTTACATCCCGACTGACAACCTGCTGGCTGATGCCATGCAGACAGTTGCCATGGTATGTAACGAAAACAACATCCCAACTATCGTCGGTGAAGCCGGAATGGTTTCTAATGGTGGTTTGGCAACTTACGGAATCGATTATTACGAGCTGGGATATTTAGCTGGTCAACAGGCGATCGAAATTCTTCAAAACGGTACTAATCCGGCAACTATGCCAATCGTATATCTTGACAAGGAAGACTGTGAACTTACAATCAATCAGACTACTGCTGATTTACTGGGAATTACCATCCCTGAAAGTTTGTCATCACAAGCTAACTTCGTAGAATAGTGGCTTTTTTACTTGCAGTACAAAGCGCTGTCGGCCAAGGCATCCTCTGGGGTGTCATGGCCCTAGGCGTTTTTATTACTTTTAGGCTATTGGACATTCCCGATTTAACGGTGGATGGTTCCTTCGCAACCGGAGGAGCTGTCTGCGCAGTAGCGTTGACTAATGGAATCAACCCAATCTTAGCCATCTTATTAGCGACAATTGCCGGTTTCATTGCCGGAGCAATCACCGGTATCCTGCATACCAAATTCGATATCCCGGCCATACTGGCGGGGATCCTGACCCAAATCGGGCTTTATTCGATCAACCTTAGAATCATGGGGCGTTCGAACCTGCCCTTGCTTAGAACCAACAACCTGTTCAAGGACTATAACTTCCTTGACCTTTCAAACAACTGGAATGTAATGGTTATCGGAATCATTTCTGCCGGATTGATTGTCGGAATCTGTTATTGGTTTTTTGGAACCGAACTGGGAAGTGCCATTCGGGCAACCGGAAACAACGAGAAAATGGTCCGTTCGCTTGGTGTCAACACCAATATGACCAAAATGATCGGATTGATGCTTTCCAACGGTCTGATCGGTTTTTCCGGGGCCATCGTGACCCAATCCCAAGGATATGCCGATATCAAAATGGGAATCGGGGCCATCGTAATCGCCCTGGCTTCAATTGTAATCGGGGAAGTTTTGATTTCCAAAGGAGTCAACTTTTTCGTTACATTGATCGCAATCATTGTCGGTTCGGTGATCTATCGGATCATCATTTCCCTGGTGCTTCAAGCTGGACTTTCAACTGATGATCTCAAGTTGTTCACCGCGCTGTTAGTGGCAATAGCTTTGGCGGTACCGACATTCATCGCCAAACGCCGTCAGGTGACCAACTACAAAAAAATGACAAAGGAGCTTGACAATGCTGAAGATAAATAACATTTCCAAAACATTTAATCTCGGTACTATCAACGAGAAAAAAGCTCTTAAGAATATTTCGCTTACAGTCAATGAGGGTGATTTCATCACTATCATCGGCGGAAACGGAGCAGGAAAATCGACAATGCTCAATATTATCGCAGGTGTATACAGCATCGACTGCGGGCACATCTATCTTGATGATGAAGATGTATCATTGAAAAGAGAAGATCAGATTGCCCACAATATCGGCCGGGTATTCCAGGATCCGATGATGGGAACGGCGACGAACCTGGAAATCATCGAAAACCTGGCCCTGGCCTACCGAAGAGGCAAAAAACGTGGACTTTCATGGGGTATCAAAGCCAATGAAAAAGAAATCTATTACAACGCGCTTAAAAAACTCGACTTGGGTCTTGAAGACCGTCTGACTTCCAAAGTCGGACTGCTTTCAGGAGGACAACGTCAGGCGCTGACTTTGTTGATGGCAACCTTGAAGAAGCCCAAACTGCTTTTGCTCGATGAACATACAGCTGCACTCGACCCCCGTACCGCCAAGAAAGTACTGGAGTTGACTACCGACATCGTTGCCCAAAACAACCTGACTGCTTTGATGGTAACTCACAACATGAATGACGCCATTGCCATCGGCAATCGGCTGATCATGATGAACAAAGGAGAAATCGTCTATGATGTTTCCGGAGAGGAAAAGAAAAATCTTACTGTCAGTGACTTGCTCAAGAAATTTGAAGAAGTCAACCACGAGTCATTCGCCAACGACCGTATGTTACTGGTCGACTAAACACCCAATGGGTGTTTTTTTGTTGTCAGTCCGGTATCAAGATATAATATCCTGTTTTTATCAAGCTTTTTTATTATTTACATTTTTACGATTTATGTTATAGTATTACAGTACATTCAATAGCTTTGGATCTTTTAAATCTTTTAGCTGTGATTTAATGGAGGAATATTATGGAAAAGAAACATGTACTTGTAGGCATGAGCGGTGGCGTTGATTCATCGGTAACTGCCTATCTTTTATTGCAACAAGGTTACCACGTGACTGGTGTTCATATGATAACTTTGCCTAAATCCCAAGGTGAACCAAAAGACCTGGCTGACGCAAAAAAAGTCTGCGACACTCTTGGAATCGAACTTAAAGTAGTTGATCTTCGCGAAGATTTTCAGGAAAATGTCATCGATTATTTCGTTGATGAATACCTTAATGGCCGCACCCCGAACCCTTGTGTGATCTGCAACCGCAAAATCAAATGGGGAATGTTGCTTCATGAAAAAGTCGGAATTGATTTCGATTATGTGGCAACCGGACATTACGCCAGAATAGTCCAGTTGGATAACGGCCGCTATGCCATCAAGCATGCCAAGACCGCAACCAAAGATCAGACTTATATGCTTTTCAATCTGACTCAAGACCAGCTCAAACGAACCTTGTTCCCGCTGGCCGACCTCGAAAAAGACGAAGTTAGGGAAATAGCCCAAAACATCAACGCCAGAATCGCTGTAAAATCCGATTCTCAGGAAATCTGTTTTGTTAAAAAAGACGATTACATCACCTTCATCGAAGAGTATACCCATCGCAAATTCCCGGAAGGAAATTACGTTGATACTAATGGAAATGTAATTGGCCGCCACAAAGGAATCGCCAAATACACAATCGGCCAACGTAAGGGACTTGATATCAATTTGAACAAAAAAGCTTTTGTCATCGATATCAACGCTAAAACCAATGAGATCACCCTTGGCGACAATGAAGATTTGTTCGACCGTGGTTGTATTTTCAATCAGGTCAATTTCATGGGAATCGAAAACATTGATGATACTTTAATATGCCAGGCCAAAGCGAGATATTCGCAAAGACCGAGTAACTGTGTCATCACCAAGATTGACGAAGATACCTATAAGTGCATCTTCGAGGACAAACAGCGGGCTATCACCCCTGGCCAAGCACTGGTATTCTACAACGAAGACGGTGTCATTCTTGGCGGTGGATTGATTGAAAGCACCATCAAATAAATTATAATTGCTCATAATCACCTTTGAAGACCAAATATGGTCCTCGAAGCGGTTATGAGTTTTTTTGTTTATAGACCGCCGGATACGAAAAAACCGGCCTGTCAAAGCAATCAGCTCAAACGGGCCGGTTTTTCAATACTCGTCACCACGGTAAAGATTATAATACTCAAACTGAACTTCACCAAGTTGCTTTTTCAAAAAGTCACTGGCATCATCGAGTCCCTGATTGTAGATTTCATCACCGATCAGGCTGACAAAAAAATCAAAAATCTGTTCTGCCTTGATCAGTCCGATATCCTCGTCAAAGTTTTTTGCATAGTAGTACTGCAACTCCCTTATTTTCTGGTCCTTTTTCGCTTTTTCGAATTTCAACATCAAAACTCCCCTTTCCCGATAAACTCCCGGATGTATTCAACCGCGATATTCTGTTGCTGTTCCCTGGTTATCTCCAGTTCGCCGTCGCCTTTTTGGGCCCCATAATTACCAAAAGCCGCATGATTTCCGCCTGGTATTTCATAAATATTTTTCTCATAGTCGATATTTTCAGTTATGCCCCCATCATTTTCACCATAGATGGTAAGCTGTTTTTCTTCAGGATAATCGCCGTACAGGTAAGCTCCTAGCAGGATCAATCCGGAAACTGTATTCTGATTTTTGCTGGAATAATAGCTGGCCATCGCTCCGCCAAGCGAATGTCCCATCAGATAGTAATCGTCAATTTCTGAAATCTTGTTGATGTAATTATCGGCTTTGTTGATGCCAAAAACCGCCAGTCGAAACGGCATCTTGAGCACCACCACATTGATTCCGGCTTCGGATATTTTCTTGGCCAGCGGCAGATATGCCTGTTCCTCGACCTTGCCACCAGGATAGAAAATCACCAGGTCATCCTCCTCATGGTCAGGAAGATCATTGGCGGTAAAATAAATATCTCCATTTTGTTGCAAAGTTACTCCATCAAGCTCCAAAACCGCCAGAGCTGTCTCATCCGCCCGGTAGTAATCATTAACATAAAAAAAGAAACCGACTGCTAAAATCACGATCAATCCTGCTATGATTATCAGGATTCTTCTAAGAATTTTTTTCATGATCAATTCCTCCCATCATCATTAATGATAACCTATCAAACAGGCAAAAAGCAACCGGGAGATCGGTTGCTTTGGGCAAATTGTAAATATTAGTATGTTACATTATAGTGTTCAAACAGGATTTGTTCGGCTTTGGCATTCCATAAACCACGATTTTCCTTGCATGCTTCATCAAGTTTTTTGAACAATGGGTCGGTTTTACCCAATTCTTCGAAATCTTCAATTGCAGTAAGTGGCATATCTAATTGAGTGTACGTCAATTTTTTACCACCTGGAATATTTGGGAGATCTAGAGTTGCCTTGGCAATTGAGTCAATCCCGCCGACATGAGTCACCATTACCGCCGGTTCAATCCGTTTTTGGGCCGCCAACTCATTGGCTTCGATCAAATCATCATTGTTCCCACCGGTAGAACCGATGATTTTAGTTGCGATGTAGTGGACATTGTAAAGGTTGATTTGGGCTGAGAACTGGTTGTCAGTCGGACCGGCAAAGAAGTTCAGACAACCGTCAAATGCCAAGAGTTTGTCACCCATTTCAGCAACGGCGCGGTTAGGGATATAGACAAACACATCATCATACCCGACACCATCTGTGATATCACGCAATTCCTTGATTGGATCAGCCATTTTAGCAGTGTTGACATAGATCAGTTCAACCCCTTTTTCCTTAGCTGATTCTTCAGAAATGACTTCTCGAGCCCGAGCGATTTTAGCATCATCAATATCGGATACCACAATTCGTTTTGGTTTGTTTTCAAATTGCAGACCGTACGAAACGGCACCAAGACCCATTGGACCACATCCCCCAAGGATGATGATATTCCCGTCTTCTTTAGTTCCTCCGGCATGATCGTAGTTGCGCTTGTTGGTATGGTAATTGGCATGATATCCCCCAATAATGCAAGACATCGGTTCGCCAAGTGAAGCTTCGAAGAAACTTTCACCGTTGTATTCCATCAAACAACCCAGTTCCATCACTTCCTGAGGAATGATACAATAAGTGCAGGCTCCGCCGAAGAACTCATATGAATATCCCGGTGACGCCAGTGATCCTTTGTAATTCAAGGCCGGCTGTTGCGCGAATTTCATTCCCGGTTTAAACTGATCTTTCCATTTTTCACCGACTTCGACAATCACACCGGCAAATTCATGACCGATAATGATTGGATTGGTATCGATATTTTGGGGCGCTCTTTTGTGTTTCTTACCTTGAATCGCCAGTTTGTAGGTCGACATACAGATACTGTCACTCATTACTTTGACCAAAATTTCATCATCTTTGATTTGTGGTAATTCAAATTCTTCCAAACGAAGATCGTCTGCTCCATACATTCTTACTGCTTTTGTTTTCATATATTTTCTCCTTAACCTATATTTTCAATTTTTACTTGTGCTTTTAATTGATTGACCAATTCCAACTCCGGCGGTTTTGTTCCGATGGTCGTCACCGCCCCAGCGGAAACCCCGACACATAATCTGACCAATTCTTCAAAATCCAGTTTATTTTCAATGCTGTACGCCAGTCCGGCCACCAGGGCATCCCCAGCTCCTACAGTCGAATGCGCTTCAACCTTCAGGCCCGGTACGAATACTTCCTGCTCTTCCATTAAAAACAATGCACCGGCTTTTCCCATTGAAACAACCACATTCCCGACACCTTTGGTTTTCAAGTCCCGGGCGATTTCAATAAGCTCATCACGACTTGGCTTATGATTGAGATTCGAATAAGCTTCCAATTCTTCCCGATTAGGCTTGATGAAATCAGGGTTGGAAACCAGCGTTTCTCTAAACAGTTCACCATCGGCATCAAGCAGGACTTGGGCCCCGGCAAGATGGGCGATATCGGTAATTTTCGAATAAATATTTTTGGAAACTCCCTGAGGCACCGATCCAGCCACCACAAACAAGGTATCTTCATTGGCATACTGACGCACCTTTTCCAACAACTCGTCTACTTTGGCGGTATTGATTATCGGTCCCGGTTCGTTTATTTCAGTAACTCTTCCATCAGCTTCAATCGCCTTGGTGTTTACTCGGGTATCCTCATCGAGTTTGACAAAATCGTGACTGACACCGATTTTGTCCAGCGAATCAGTGATGAACCTCCCGGTATTACCACCGACAAACCCCAATGCCAATGAGTCGCCGTTCAAAGCCTTGATGGTTTTGGAAACGTTGATTCCTTTCCCACCGGCATCCTGGATCACTGTTTTGATTCGGTTGAGACCACCCAGATTGAATTCAGTGATTTCAATCGTCTTGTCGATGGCCGGATTCATTGTAATAGTTACTATCATTATTCCACCCCACTAGTCAATATTTCATAAATCGCTTCCGGATCACTTTCGATGATCTCTTCGCAAACCTCGACATCAATCAGCTTGGTTGCAATATTGGAAAGGATTTCGATATGTTCACCGCCTTTACCGGCAATCCCAATCACAATTTTAGCAACGTTGCCATCCCAGTCGACTCCATCCGGGAATATCATTACTGCGATTCCCGAACTCAGGATATCATCCTTGACAGCTTCGACTCCATGAGGCAGCGCCAGATAATTTCCCATATAAGTGGCGAAAGTATCCTCTCTGGCAATCATTCCCTCAATATATGATTCTCTTACATATCCACTGTCGACCAATAGCTGACCGACCTGTTTGATCGCATCAACTTTGTTTTCAGCTTTTGCTCCAACTATGACATTATCTTTTTTCAATAAAGGTATTTCTATTTTCTTTGCTTTGCTTTTACCAAACAACATAACAACTTTCCTTTCGTAATCAGATTTTTTCTACACTCCAATTATCTCCTTAAACCCCATACATTTCAATGTTTTGAAAATTCGATTTGGCACTGGCACTTAGTGCCAAATATTCGTAATTGCAACAAAAAAACACCCTGACTGAAAATTAGTTTAGCTAGGGTGTTTTGATTATTATCTTCCGATTATTTCAATCCGGTCTTCATGACTGATTTCCTTTTCTTTGGGAGCTTTCTCAATCGAACCAAATGGCATTTGCGCTAGCAGGCGGTATTTGGAATCGACATGATACATATCCCGGACCTGGTCCTCAATAACTTCATTATAGTGTTGCAAACTGGCACCGAGATTCAGCGTCCCCAATCCGGTCCAAATCGCATATTGCAGCATTCCGCCCGACTGCTGTGACCAAAGAGTGAAATTATGGGCATATTTGGGAAATTTTTCCCTCAAGTCGTCCATGATGTTTTCATCAGAAAAGTATAGAATGGTTCCATAAGCGCTCTTGAAGCCATCAATCTTTTTTCGGGTTCTTTCAAACCGTTCCGGTTTGACTATTTGTTCCAAAGCCGCTTTAATCGCTTCCCATAAACGGTCATGCTCCTCATTGAATAGCACAATCACTTTCGAAGCCTGTGAATTGTAGGGTGAAGGGTTGTACAAAACCGCAGTTTCAACCAACTCAATAATCCGTTCATCGTCAACCTCGATATTGCGACCCAGCGAATAATTGCTTCTTCTTTTTTTAATCAAATCAATATATCCATTCATTTTAATTTCCCCTTCCATTTAGTCCTTATTGAATCGTTTCGGATCCGGACCCGCTACCCAAAGTAACGATTAAATAATCTAATGTTACCGGATTTATTAAAATCAATTTATCACTTACAACCGAGAAATTCAAATGAAACACATTATTTATGATCGGATCACATTATTTAGAAACAATTCGAAGTGTTTGGCGAGATAATCGGTGATTTGATCCGATTCGCCCCGCCCGAGAATTCCCAGAAGCTCATCATCTTCAATCAATATTGAAGAGAAGTAGCCGAGAATTTCCGAATTTTCACTGACTCGGTCATTGATTGGCATCAGCAGACAAACGATAACTCCGACATTTTCAAGATATTTATCGCTAAAACTCTCGCCTTTGTCCGGGATAATTATGGCAATCAGCGGCTTGTCAACTCCTGCTGTTTTGCTATGAAGCAACCCAAATCCGAGTTCTTTGAAAATCTGACTTCCGATCTTTTCTCTTCTCATCAGGTCATCATAAATTCCGAAATCGCCAGCTTCCCCCAATCCTTCATCAATCACTCGGACAATGGATTCAAAGGAACTGTTCCCGGAAACCTTGAACACCGCCAGATTTGTCAGCAGTTCATTGATAATATGACTGTAATAATGAATTTTTTCTAGTTTGTCCAAAACATCTATTTTCCTGTCATTATTTTTTTCAGGCTGATAAGCATATTCCTCAATTGCCGTTTCGATATTTTTTTCATCTTCATCACTGATAATCGCATTGACATAAATCAGATTGTTGCCGGGATGTTCAATCTTGATTGAGGAGAGATAGAAATCGATCCTGTCATCATTGAATGCATCATTTTTCGAATAGGAGTAAACATTGATTTTTTCACCATATTTTTTTTCAAGACTTACCGCCATCAGCCGGGACAAGCCAATTCCGGTAGCGCAGATAACCCCGACATTTACCTTGCGACGGATTTTATCCTGAACATTCATCCTGATTCCGGCACTTCCGAAATGGATCGTCAAAAAACCGACTTCTCCGACGGGCACTACTCTACCAGTCCACTTTTCAAGAACATCAGCAACCTTTTGGCATTTTTCAAATTCCATAGGATATTTGCTCTTGACCTGCTCGAGCAACGGATTGGAAATAACCATGTCATTGTTCAGTCTGATCAAGGTCGGCTGGAGATGAGCCAGCAAGCCATTGATAAAGATATCATCCTGTTTAAGCCGGAAAGCCAACTTTTCATCATATGCATCAATCATTTCATTGATCAGAATCCTGATTGAGACATTGTCGATATTCAGATTTTTGGCATCCATCATCTGGTGCTTGGTCCCTTTGAGATGGAGTGCAATGTAATATTGCTCCATTTCATCAAGTTCGATATCAAATTCCGCCTCCAGAAACTCGGCGATAATTCTGGCCAGTTTGGCCTCATTGTCATCATCGCTGCTTGAAATCAACTCTTTGTTATAAGTGATGGTTTCACCATCCTGAATCCGTTTGACAACTATCGCCAGATGGATTACCAGTCCGATGTAGGAACTTTCAGTCAACTTGCTGATCTGGTTGGAGTCAATGTCTTCAAGACAGTCAATAACCCGATCAAGGATATCTTCATCAAGCAATTCCGTAATCTCCTGATGATTGTTGACCATGAATTCTTTGATTTCATCAAACCGCTGTCCCGATTTGTTGTGAGTGGCAAAGTTGGTGAAATAGGCTCTGATTGCCCTTCTTACATCGGCTTCACTACCGCGCAAACGCACTCCAAGACCAGGCGTCTTTTCCAAAGCAAGCTCAAAAGACCGGAGCCATTTTTCAATTTCCTTGAGATCGAGCCTGATTGTCGCTTCGGAGACATCAATCATTCTGGCAAAAGTGATTATTTTTTGCACATTCTGGGTCTTGAGCAATTCGAGCAGGATTTTCTTTTGTCGGGCCTGGGCAGATGAATTATCAATCGTGGTATCGCCTTCTATTTCCCTTAGCAATGCCAGTTTGGCCTCCTCGGTCCCTTCAAGCCAGACTCCCTTACCGGGTTTGGTCTTGAAACTAAGAGCAAAATCATCCAGTTCATAATTGATATTGTTCAGCTCCCGCTGCATGGTTCTTTTGGATACCCCGACCAAAGCGGCCAATTCCTTGACGGAAAGATTATCATGTTTTAACAGTTCTAGCAAAATACTATTGACTCTTGGTGCAAAACTCATATCACTGGTTCCTTTCCATAATCATTTCAATCAGTTTTTGGTAACTTGAATTATCCAGAAATTCTTTTACCACATATATTTCCTTTTCAGGTTGATATTGCCTGACAGTATCCTGGAACCCATCCTGACAAACGATGATATCACCGTCATCATCGATGGTGTCTACTGATTTGGCTACAACCTCGATATTGTAATTATATTTTTTGATCTTGCGTTTGAAAAGGGAAGAACCCATCACCGAAGATCCAAACCCACCATCACAGGTGAATACGATTTTATGAATTTTTTCAGCTCGAATTGGCTCACTGCGCAATTCTTTCTTGGGGTTTTTCTTCATTTGAAGCAAAACCATTCCGGTGATAAGCGAAACCAGAAACGAAGCCATTATCGGAACTATGACCATCGATTGCATCTTGGGAGTAGTCCCCAGAATTATGGTCAGGATACTTCCGGGACTTATCGGATTGGTCAGACCGATTCCCATTTGTTCGATTGTGATGATTCCGGTCATTCCCCCGAGAATCAGCGAAATGAACAGTTGCTTGAATTCCAGCACAATCGGAAAGTAAATCTCATGAATCCCACCTAAAAACTCAACCAGCCCATAAGAAAGCATCTGTTTCAATTCCCGCTTCCGGGTAAATGCCAGCGCTAAAATCACCCCGGCTCCAGGCCCAGGATTGGTTTCCAGGAAAAACAAAATCGAACTGCCCTCATGGCTTACCTGGGAAAGACCAATCGGAACCAGAATTCCGTGATTGATCAAATTATTCAAAAAGAACACCTTTCCCGGTTCGATTATTATCGCAATCAAGGGTAGCAACTCGTTGGAGATGAGATAATCGATTGCTTTGATGCAGGAATCACCCAGGACTTCAAGTCCGGGAATAAGCAGATACAAGGCTGCAACGTTGATTATCAAGGCCGCTACTCCGATAACCAGATTCTTGATCAGCAATTCGAAACCAGAAGGTATTTTTTCAAATAGCCGTTCCAAAACCCGGGCAGTCAAAAGACCGGCACCGGTTCCGATTATAAAAGCTCCGATGATATTGAAGGACGTTTGGCTGACAACCAGACCCAAAACCCCCAGTGCCCCAATTATCCCACCCTGGTGGTTGGAAATCCGTTTGCTGGAAAGATAAGCTATCATCACCGGGAGGATGATGTCGATTATCATCTCAGTCCCTTTGGCTGTAATCTCATTGGGGTGAAAGCTGTTTATCGTGTTCAAAATTCCCAGGAAGATGAAAATCCCGATGCATGACATTATCACCGAAGCGTAAAACTTTGCAATTTTAATAATATTTTCTTTCATTATAATCACCTAAAGTTATTATACCAAAAAAGGGACACTTCCGTGCCCGGTTTTTGGGGATATCTATCTATTTTCCAGTAAATACTCAACTAATTCGTCATATTCAGGCGCACCAAGGAAATTGGTGATCAATACCAGCTTTGCACTTGGATTGCTTGTTCGAGCCCGAGCTTCCAACTCTTCGTGAGTTACGACAACTTGAACATCTTCAGGAATTGACGAAACCGATGTGTGAATTACTTCGATATCCAATCCGGCTTCTTTTATTTTCTTTTTCAATACCGATGCTCCCATGGCACTTGATCCCATTCCGGCATCACAGGCAAAAGCAATTTTTTTCACTTTACCGATAACAGGTTCCGCAGTTGTTGCCACATTTTTAGCAGCAGCTTTCATGGCACTTGTTTTTTCCTGAGCCGCTTCCAAAGAACCGTCTTTTGAAGAAAAACGCAGGATTGCAATACCGACAATCATTGAAACCGCAGCTGCAATAGCTACCCCTAAAATCAGTCCGATATAACTGTCTCTTGAACACATCGCCAATACTGCCAGAATCGAACCTGGTGAAGCAGGTGCAGTAAGACCGACGTTGAATAATGAGAATGTAAGAACACCTGAAGCTCCCCCGGCAATTACAGCCAGAATCAACAACGGATTCATCAATACGAATGGGAAATAAATTTCATGGATACCACCAAGGAAATGGATGATAATCGCACCAGGTGCAGAAGCTTTCGAGTTTCCTTTTCCAGCAATCATGTATGCCAACAAAATACCAAGACCTGGTCCCGGATTGGCTTCAAGCAGGAAGAAAATCGACTTACCTACTTCTTCAACCTGGGCAATTCCAAGAGGCGAGAAGATACCATGATTGATGGCATTGTTCAAAAACAGGATTTTAGCCGGTTCAATGAACAGCGATGCAAGAGGTAATAAATTTCTGTCAACGAAGAATTGAACTCCTGCAGACAAACCATTGGTGATTCCATCAACAACAGGAACGATACCTTTCATTGACAATAAAGCCAGACCAAAAGCAATAATTCCCAGTGAGAAGTTGTTGATCAACATTTCAAATCCCGGGCGGATATGATCTTCAACTCTTTCATCAAATTGTTTCAATACCCAAGCCGCAGCCGGACCTACCATCATTGCTCCAAGGAACATTACATTCCCGGAACCAACGATAACCCCCATAGTTGCAATGGCCCCGATAACTCCACCACGAGCTCCATGAACCATCTTACCACCTGTATAGGCAATCAATAGCGGTAAAAGATATGTGATAATGGGACCAACTAAACCAGCGAAGGTTTCATTTGGAATCCATCCAGTTGGAATAAAGAATGAGGTAATCAATCCCCAAGCGATAAACGCTCCGATGTTTGGCATAACCATACCGCTGAGAAAGCGGCCGACACTTTGTACTTTTTCTTTCATTATATACTCTCCTTTGAATTTGTCGAAATAGAAGTTTTTTGGCCAAGTACTTCTTGTTTACAATTCCATTATAAGCGCTATCATTTATGGTTTTCAACGAAACCAAAATTCAATTTGGCACTTGGCACTGGTGCCAAAATTATTGAGCGTCATCTATCAAGGAGTTAAGTCCTATCTCCAGATCGATAATCATGAAAATAATTCGCCAACAAAAAAAAGACCGATCGATTATACCGATCCGGCCCCATTTCAATTAGCTGAACTATTATTCAATTATCCCGTTTTCACGGTCCTCTTTGATCAAATTACGAAGAGCTTCCACCCCTACTTCGATGGCTTTTTGGGTATTATGAACTACCGGGTTGGACAAACCTTCTTTTTCTCTTTCCTGATTGGCAACAACCAGGAAACAAGAGCCCACCCGCACTTTGAGATGGCTGGCCACCACAAACAATGCCGCTGACTCCATTTCCGAAGCCAGGCAGCCCAGGCGTTTCCAGGCTTCCCATTTGTTCAACAATTCGTAACTCACTGGCATGATTTCAGGAGAGTGTTGCCCATAAAATGAGTCCTTGCATTGCACCACTCCGGCATGGTGGTGGTAATCCAGGTCCTTTGATGCCTTGACCAAAGCATTAGTCACCTCCAAAGAAGCTACCGCCGGGAATTCCATGGGTGCATACTCTCTTGAAGTACCTTCATTTCTAATGGCACTAGTCGCAATCACCACGTCACCACTTTCAACTTCCAACTGCATACCGCCACAGGTTCCGACTCTGACAAAAGTGTCCGCCCCACACTTTACCAACTCTTCCATGGCGATTGAGGCTGACGGTCCTCCGATTCCAGTTGAAGTAACACTGACCTTGACTCCATCAAGATAACCGGTATAAGTGACATATTCACGATTGTCAGCGACAAGTTTGGCATCATCAAAATATTTGGCGATTTTTGCACATCGCTTCGGATCACCAGGCAAAATAACATATTTACCCACTTCGCCACTGCCAACAGCGATATGGTATTGTTTCCCTTGTTCAGCGTATTTCATAGTATTCTCCTTTGCATAAATGTCCTATTTTAATAGATTATATCTAATTAATGACAACCGTTACAACGTCATCTGACTTTTTTACGATAATCTTGGCATAAATATTATTGACAAAAAATTATCAAGATAATAAAATAGTATCATCACATATTAAGGAGATGCCCATGAAGATATACCTAAGCGAACACATTGATAATAAAGCCATGCATAAGTTGGTCGGAAAATATGAAATTGTCGACAACTTGAACAATCCTGATGAAATCGTCGGGGCCATTGTCCGCGTCTTCCCGCTCGATAAAGCCACTCTCGATAAAATGCCGAATTTGAAGATAATCTCCAAACACGGAGTGGGAACCGACAATATCGATGTTGCCGAAGCTACCCGAAGAGGGATTACTGTCAAAAACGTTACCGGAGTAGCCGCTAATTCGGTTGCCGAACTGGCGGTGGGATACATGATTTCATTAAGCCGGAGATTGAAAGAAATCAATATCGGCCTTGGTGAAGGAAGATATGAAACTTCTTCCCCTTCGAAGGCAATTGGCACCGAGGTCCATGGAAAAAAAATCGGCTTTGTGGGTTGTGGCGATATTGCCAGTAAGATTGCGACTATTATGAAAAACGGCTTTTCCTGCCAGGTTTACTGCTTCAATCCCGGCAAAAACAGTGAAGAATGTAAGCAACTTGGATTTGTAAAAATTGATTCCCTGGAAGAACTTTTCGCCACCATGGATTATGTCAGCATCAATGTCCCTTTGAATGCCAAAACCGCCAATATGATCAATTGGAACATTTTTGAAAAAGCCAATAAAAATTTGATTCTTGTCAATACTTCAAGAGGTGGAATCGTAAATGAAAACGACCTTTATGAAGCCTTGATAAACGGAAAAATAAAAGGGGCTGCTTCCGACGTATTCGCCGAAGAACCAGTTGCCAAGGACAATCCTCTGCTCAAATTGGAAAACTTCATTGCTACCGTCCATATCGGTATCAATACCTCTGAATCGCTTGAAAGGGTCGGCCTGCAAGCTGTCGAAAACATAATCGAATATTTTGAAAAATAGATAAGCAGCCTGACGGCTGCTTATCTTCTTTTGCATTTGGAATAATTTTCATCCAACGAAATATTCAAAGCTTGGGCTGACAAACCGATTTCCACAATACAGATCACCAAGCTGATAAAGACAAACACCAAACTTGAAAAAAACAACGGTGCCACCCAGGCATGGGCTTCTAAAACTATCAGCATCATTGACAGGATGTTCAACGAAAATCCTATCAGGGCGCTTATTTGCATATCACGGATATATCTAACCCGGCGCATCAACGATTCAATCTGACACTCCACTTTCCGATTTAGTTCGATATTGGGGTTTTCGTTAAGATTCCGAATAACTGCCGATATTGCCACATATCGTGACGTATAGGCAATCATCAACAACGAAATCGCAGAAAACAATAAAGTCGGGGTTGCTAATGTAAACATAATTAATCCTCCATAATTGTATTACCATATTTTATGGTTATACCTTACCAATAATCAAAGATGGTAACAAGGATTATAACTTGTTAATTAATGAACAATCTTCTTAGTCAAAAATGATCTTGTTGCGACCACTCTGTTTGGCAGCATACAACCTTTGATCAGCCAGCGAGATTATTTTTTCGTTGGTCAGATCAGTTTGGGTGAATTCGGAGATATCGGCAATTCCAGCGCTAAAGGTGAAACTTATTTCATTGCCATTGTAGTGGAATTTTTTCTCACGGGTTATATCCAGGATTCTTTCGATAATCGTTGCCGAATCACGGCGGTTGCTGTCGTACATGATGATAATGAACTCTTCGCCGCCATATCGTCCCAGCAAATCATAATCACGCAGATTTTCACTTATCAGCAAAGTGAATTCCTTGAGAATGTAATCGCCGGCAAGATGACCGAAGCGGTCATTGATTCCCTTGAAATAATCGATATCCAGAATCGCTACCGAACAAAGCATATTGTTGCGTTTATATCGTTCCAGATCTTTTTCCAACTGTTCATAAATGAAGCGCCGGTTGTAGATATTGGTCAGCGGATCTCTAATGGAGATCTCATTGATCCGTTTTTCAAATTCCTTTTTTTTGTTAATATCCGAATGAGTTCCATACATCATCAAAGGATTTCCTTGAGAGTCCCAATCAATCACCTTACCGCGATCATGAACCCAAAGCCAGCTCCCGTTTTTACGACGCAGGCGGCATTCGATATCATAAAAGTTTATTTCCCCTTTGAAGTGACGTTCGAGCAATTCTTCACTTCGCTTAAAATCATCCGGGTGCATCAAATCGGTCCAGGTCTGAATTGAAATCGGCTCGAGTTCGGCCAGATCATAGCCCAACATATTCGCCCATCGGTCATTAATAACAATTTCCCCGGTTTGGATATTCCATTCCCAGGTTCCCAGACGGGTTCCCTCGATAATACTGTTAAGGCGTTTTCTTTCCTCCCCGTACAAGGCCTGAATCTGTTTTTGTTTGGAAATGTCGACCAAGACCATCAAAACATACTCCCGGCCCTTGTGGGAAATAATTTCAGCTGAAAAAAGCCCCTCAAGAATACTGCCGTTTTTGCAGTGAACCTCGATTTCGATATCTTTGGCTTCACGCTCTTCGACAATCTTTTCAAGCACCGGATAATAATCTTTGGACTCGGTGAAAAGCGGGATTCGATAAAGTGGTTTGCCTTTGAGTTCTTCCAGACCATAACCGGTTTTATCCTCAAGAGAGATGTTTGCATCAATCAACTTGAGATCCGGTAAACTGACCAGCGCGATCAGCGACGGATTGTTTTTGAACATCTTGATAAACATCATCAGTTCATCCTGATGGAAAGAAACTTTTTTGAAAACTCCAATTGAGTAATGGATGTGTTCCCAGGTCATTGACATGATCTGCCCCTCAGCGGAAATTGTTTCCCGGCCATTGCCAACCAGATCCAAAGAAACATTGCAGTCGTCTTCGGTTGCAATCGATTCCATCGGACTGTTGCTTTTAGTGTCAAAAATATTTCTGGTGATATCGTTAATATTGTGACTTATCAGATTCCGACTTGTATATTCCAACAGGTCGCAGATATACTGGTTGCCATAAATTATTTCTCCGTTTTTATACCAGACAATCACAAACTGATCAAGACGTTCGAAAATGCTCCGACAGCTTTGAATCGAGGCAACTTGATTTTCTTGATAATCAAGGCTGCTGGCAATCAATTTGGCAGCAAAATCGAAGACTTCACGATCCTCAACTCCAAATTCCCGACTTTTTGATTCTGCCGCAAAGGCAATAAAACCCCAGACAATTCCAGAACTTGCAATCGGATAAATTATTGCCGGACCAGCTCCGTCAAGGTTGAGACGATTCCAGACCGGACCTGAAATTTCCTCGATTTTTTCTTTTTCAATTACCACATTTTGGGAAAGCAGGTGATATACTCCCTTCAATTCTTCATTATCAAGCTCGACGCCCTGGTATCTTTCCGGTCCCCAGGTGGCAATCGATTTGGTGTGATTGGATTTCTTATTGTTTAAAAATACTCTGACTCGGGAAAGATCGAGGCTTTTTCCAATTGTGTCAATAATTGAGCTGAACATATGGACTTGATTGGTATCCTGGGTAGACAATAATCTAAGCCGCATAAACAGTTGATTATTTACCATTTTTCAAAACCTCCGATCTTTTTGATTTTTTGTCGCCATTTTAACTTGGTACATGCCTACTGCACAAATACTCTAAAAGCCGTAATTGAGGCTTTTAGAGTATCTTGATTTATAATATTATTTATTTGAATTTGACCGCAACAAAGAAGTCCACATAATAAGAGCGATCAGCGCCATAATACATAATTTGCGCATTTGTCAGGATAAGTTTTACTTTGACAACATCATTTTCAGCTTCAAATGATTTTTCTTCGCTAAACATCCCATTTGGCATCGCTTCGACTTCGGTCATAATTTTATCGAGATTGAAAGTAATCGCCACGCTGCCGGCCTTGTCCATGAAAACCAGATTCATACCTTCAAGTTCGAAGTGATATGTTTCACTGCCGTCAGTGAAATTCGCCGACTCGAAATATCCTTCTTCATGCAGGCTCAAAGTCCGAACAAAATTGTATCCCGATACATCAAAAGGTCTTGAATAATCATAATTAACATAGAAATCACGGAATTCTCCGTTTGGATAATCAGAATCATAATACTCATTGAAGCCAAATGTATCGAAGAAATCACTGTACATTCTGAAGTCTCCGGGCATGAAAGAAAGTTGGTCGAGATAACCCATATTGTAGAGATATGATACCGATTGAGAGATTCTAATCCGATCATCTTCACTCACATTTCCATTGGGAATGATTTCATCATCTTCCAGCATTCCATTGGCTTTTAAAGCTGCTTCAAGCATATTGATCTGACTGTTTTTCGAAACAGTGAAGGCATCGACCGGTGGGACTATCGACACCAAAGCAAAAGCAATCAACAATCCGGCTATAATTCCGTTTCGTTTAGGTGGGAAGATACTCATCACCACTCCGGAACACGCCGCGAATGCTCCAAAAAGCAAGACATAGTATTTGGTATGGACAATCCCGGTATTGCCAAGATTAAGATATGAAGAGACAATCTGGAACAACACTACCGGAACCAGCACTTTCGGGAAAATCATTCTGAACAGATTGACAAACTTGTTGTCAATCGTGCTCGACAGGATGTAGACCAGAATTACGGCAATAGCATAACTTACCAGCAAAGGTTCCATCAGATTTCGCGACCAGAAACTTCCGGTCACATTAAGTCCGATATATAAAACCAAAATCACGGTGTAAACAGCCGCAACCGGCACGATGATATAGGAAATCAGAATTTCCAGAAATCTCGGGCAATAAGTTGCTTTGGCTATCGCTGCTTCAAGGGGTTCAAGTTCCTCGGTCCCGAGATCCTTATGTCTTTCCCCAAGGAAAACCGGCACCAGAGAAAAGAAGAACAGCGGTGCAAAAAGCACAAATACGATATTAGCACTGTGGGCAAATGCCTTACCACTGACTTCAACAATCAAATAATTGATTGCGAAAATGATCAGACTCACGCCCCCATATAACACACCTGAGTACAGGACAGTCTGGAAAAACGCCTTGAAAACCGCCATGAAACTCGCATTGAAATCAGTATTGCTCTTGATAACCGGCACCCAGATATACCCAATCAGCAGGGCAAACAAGGCCACCAGGGTTCTAACCATGATTTCAACTGATAATTCCGGAGCTCTAAGTAAAATCAGATAATATCCAAAGGTCAACAAGGCCCCTAGAATCATCAAACCGAAACGGTAGAGATCCTTGGTGAAAAAACGTTCATAGACACCTTGCAAAGTCGCGGTCAAAACCGCTCCAACCAACAAGGACAGCAACTCTTTTTCATATTCGAATGTCGTATTGATGGCGATTGTGTTCAAGATTGCCGCCGCCACCAGGATTGCCTCAGTCAACGGATAACGAATGATTGCTTTGGTCAAGCCTTTAAGACGATCAAATACTTTCGATAGATTGTTCATCGATATCATCCTTTCATAATAGTTTATCATAAACTATTCAAAAAACATCCTCGGATATATTTTCACCTTTTCCAGGTGAGTTTACTATGGGTTGATAATTCAGACCCGCTATCACGATGACCTCAAAATAAGATAAAAATACAATTATCTCACATTTAGAGTTATTAACGGGATAATTGCTTTCGATTTTAATACACAAACACATAATTTGTTAAATATTTATTCTCAATATAAATCAAATCATTACTTTATATCTCTTTCTTTTATTTAACCATATCCGGGCCTCAAATTCAAGAAATCCGGTTACAAATTATCAATTTAGTACTCACGTGGTAAATATTTTCCTCCGCTCTTACAATCCTCAATCATGCCCCAAAATGACCACAGACCAGTTTGATATCATCAGAATTAAAGAAGATTCCTGATGGAAAAACCCGATTTACCTGCTATGGGATAATCGGGTTTTGACAAGCATCAGCCAAAATCAAGCAATAGCGCAAATTCGAAAGAATAACTTGGAGGAGTGTAATTATAATTGACGGTAGCACGGAAAAATACGAGCTTCATTGTGATATCGTTCCAGGTTTCCTGACGGGAATATTCATGTTCCAGGTAAATGTAATCATCTCCTACCTGATAACCGTTCTCTCCATCAATCAGGTCATCAATTATATTGACCAAGGAATATTCGATTAAAATGTCTTGTTGATTGTTCAACAACAAACATGTCGGCCATTGTTCCTCAGTTTCGATTTTGAAAATATAGCCCTCCCCGGCATGGGAAAGAGGTATTTCCAGATGATCAAAGGGGGCTCTGTCAGGCTCATTACTCAAATCGTAGACAGCCAGATACTCAAAATCACTGATATCCGTTGCTTCCATTGGAGCTTCATCCAAAAAACCAAAAACTTTGGTTGTATCCCAACCGTTTTCAACTGAACAGCCACCAAGACCAACCAGGATGACAACCGGCAAAATCAATTTCATAAAATTCATCGTATGCTTGCCACCCATTTGGCCACCTCTTCTCTTTGTTTGAAATTTCTACCAAAAGCCCATTTTCTTTGAATTGAGCCACTTTTCACTTAAAATCAATCAGGACAATCAGATTAAAATTATATAATACCGGTTCATAATTATATTCGACAATTGCTTTATTTAAAATAAGATGCAGCTTCACCAGTTCGGTCTCTTCAGTAAAAGTCACATTTTGGGACGTCGTCGCGGTCTCGTAATTTGAACTGGTAATCCCGATTGACACGACTTCCTCGACAATAGTTCCAGTGTCAAAATCAATAAGGACATTCCCTTCAGGGTCATATAAGTGAATATTTTCCCATTGAGTGGCCTTTTCGATTTCCAAGCTGTATTCCTGATTATTATCAATGAAACTCCGATTATAAATCTCGCTCAAATGGAGCTTTTCTTCTTCGTTTTCAAAATCGTCAGGAATTTCCAAATTCATCAAATAGATATGAGTCATCTGGTCGTATTGGGAAACATCACTGAATTCGCCCATCTCGGGATTGACATAAATATAGTATTTATCCGGGTCATAATCATTGTCGAGCCGGCTGGAGATTCCAGAACATCCCGTCAGTGATCCCCCCAGTGCCCCGCCAATCATAAGTAAGCCGATTATTTTTAATTTTTCTGAAATCACGATACCCACCTCCGATAAGTAATCACTGACTGACGTACTGACTTTAGGTGACAATTAGCCACTTTACTACTTTAATTAAATCACAACCAAGAGATTAATACAACTCAGGCTCAATCATCACCGCTTAAATGATATCCCCAATAACCTCAGTTTGGAATAAAATACCTAAATAGGACTAAAAGTTTCGGACAAATGATAAAATACTGTATCTTTTAATAATTAGTGGTATAATTTAGGTAGATAAAACCACTGTTTTTTTCATCTACACAATTGATAATAACGACAATCCCCAGTCACAACAAAAGACCAATGGCTAATTACACTTTAAATCATTATCCTGAGCGTCATGTCCGATGGTTTTCCCTGCTTACTAACAATTGAATACCAGTCATTTAAATCATAGACATCTTCTAAAACTCATAACGATAAAGTTTAAATAATAGTTTAGGAGCGATAATATGAAAAAAATCACTTTTGTCATCAAGTTAAGTTTGATTCTCTTGCTCGCAACAGCGTGTAATGTGACGGATGTGCCAACAACCACATCCGCAATGGACTATTTTCCGATTCTCGAAAACGTCCATTATATTTACCAGGGCGAAGGAAATGAATATGCATCTTTTGATGTCTATATTGATTACAATGACAGCAACCACATTCAACAGCGGATCAATAACGGGGGCAGTGAAACCGTCGAAGTGCTCGCAATTGAAGATAATCAGGTCAGCCTTGTCTACCAACAAAGCGAAATTTACTATCGGGAAAATTTCCTGGCCAAAAACGAAATCAATGAAGTCTTGCTTCAAGATCCTATCGAAGTGGGAACAACCTGGACGGTTCAAGACAATCTCACCAGGACAATAACCAGCATCGATACGACCGTTGAGGCCCCCGACACCAATTACAGTGCCGTTGCGGTAACCACCGAGGGACTCGACTATCAAACTATCGATTACTACGTCAAGGATATCGGTCTAGTCAAGACGGAATACCTCGCTCAAAACATGCAGGTTTCCTCATTGTTGATTGGGATTGAAAATGACGTCAAGATGACCAAAACAGTCAATTTATACTATCCTGACATTGAAAGTGACCTGTACTACTACAAGTCAGTTGATTTGGAATTTGGTACCAACGATATAACCGGAGCCATTATGGCTGCCGCTTACAAGGATGAACATCCTGAGGAACTGGGCCGGGTATTCTCGACCAACACTCAGATCAATGAATATTATCTGATGGAAGAAGATGTCGTAAAGCTTGATTTGAATCAGGAATTTTTGACCGAAATGAATGCCGGTTCCGGCTTTGAAGCAATGATTCTCCAAAGCATCGCCAATACTTTCGGTTCCTACTATATGGTAAACAATGTCAATCTGACAATTGATGGCGAGCTGTATGAATCCGGGCACTTTGCATTCATGGAAGGCGAATATCTGACAGTTGACACCATCAATTCCCTGGATATCAGCGAGTATGGCAATGATGTCGATGTGACAAGCGTCGCCAGTGATTATTTCCCAATTCTTGACAATGTCCATTACATTTATCAAGGGTCCGGAAATGAATATGCTTCTTATGATGCCTATGTGGATTTTTTCGATGAAGACAGCTTCCAACTGAGAATCAACAATGGCGGAACTGAAATGATCAGAGTTATCAAGGTTGAACAAAACCGAATTACCTGCGTCTACGAAAAAGGCGAAGTTTATTATCGTGAAAATGCCTTGAATAAAACCAACACTTCCCAAGTATTGCTTCAAGGTCCCATTGCCGTAGGAACAACCTGGACGGTAAGTGCCGGGGTAACCAGTAGCATCACCAACGGGGCTATAGCCGTTACCACTCCTAGTGGTAATTACACCGCAATCGAAGTTACAACCGAATATCCGGATTCGACAACTCATGATTATTACGTCAAGGATATCGGACTGGTGAAAAGTATCTCCACCGCGGCAAACTATGAAGTCACTGCTTCTCTGGAAACTATCGAAGAAGATACTCCGTTGATCCAGTACATCAACTTCTATTATCCAAATATCAACGACGACACAATCTATTACACATCTCGGGCCATCAGTTTCAACACCAATGATATCACCCGCTTTGTTCTCCAAAGTGCCTACAAGGAACAGATTGAAAACCAACCGGGTCAGGTATTTTCAGCCAACACCAAAATCAACTGGTACTATCTCAACCGGGACGGAATGGCCTATATCGATCTCAATCAGGCTTTTATCAGTGAGATGAATGCCGGGGCCGGATACGAAGCCATGATTCTGCGGTGTGTCGCCAATACTTTTGGTCAATATTACGGGGTCAGTGATGTCGTTTTGACCATCGATGGCGGTCTTTATGAGTCCGGGCATATCGCGCTGGGCCGGTTTGAATATCTGGATGTCAAAACCGACGACTGTAAAGATCTTTCAACATTGGTCGATTCGGCCGATATAACCGCTCAAAGTTATTTCCCAATTCTGGAAAATACTCACTATGTCTATGAAGGCGATGGCAATGAATATGCAGGCTATGATGTCTATGTAGACTATACCAACGCTTCAAAAATTCAACAGCGAATCAACAATACCGGAACCGAAGTTGTCCGGGTTCTCAATATCGAAGAAAACCGGATTACCGTCGTTTACAATCAAGCCGAAACATACTATCGGGAAAATTCCCTAAATAAAAACAACACTTCGGAAATCCTGCTTCAAGGACCAATCGAAGTAGGTACCAGCTGGCAGTTAAGCAACGGAACAACCCGGACAATCACCAGTGTTTCCGCCAATGTAACTACTCCAAGTGGCAGCTATAATGCCGTTGAAGTTACCAATTCCGCTGCCAATTACCAGAATGTCGATTATTATGTCGAAGGTATCGGACTGGTAAAACAGGTCAATACCGGTGAAGGCTACGAAGTAAGCTCATCACTCAAGACCGTAGAGTACGATACTCCCCTGGTTCAGAATATTCGGTTTTTCTACCCGAATATCAATGATGATAAAATTTATTTTAAAACCCGGAATATCAGTTTCCATACCAACGATATCACCAGAATCATCCTGCAAAACGCCTACAAGGAACAGATTGAAAACCAGCCGGGACAGGTATTTTCAGCCAACACCAAAATCAACTGGTACTATCTCAACCGGGACGGAATGGCCTATATCGATCTCAATCAGGCTTTTATCAGTGAGATGAATGCCGGGGCCGGATACGAAGCCATGATTCTGCGGTGTGTCGCCAATACCTTCGGTGAATATTACGGGGTCAATGATGTCGTTTTGACCATCGACGGTGGTCTTTATGAGTCCGGGCATATCGCGCTGGGCCGATTTGAATATCTGGATGTCAAAACCGACGACTGTAAAGATCTTTCAACATTGGTCGATTCGGCCGATACAACCGCTCAAAGTTATTTCCCAATTCTGGAAAATACTCACTATGTCTATGAAGGCGATGGCAATGAATATGCAGGCTATGATGTCTATGTAGACTATACCAACGCTTCAAAAATTCAACAGCGAATCAACAATACCGGAACCGAAGTTGTCCGGGTTCTCAATATCGAAGAAAACCGGATTACCGTCGTTTACAATCAAGCCGAAACATACTATCGGGAAAATTCCCTAAATAAAAACAACACTTCGGAAATCCTGCTTCAAGGACCAATCGAAGTAGGTACCAGCTGGCAGTTAAGCAACGGAACAACCCGGACAATCACCAGTGTTTCCGCCAATGTAACTACTCCAAGTGGCAGCTATAATGCCATTGAAGTTACCAATTCCGCTGCCAATTACCAGAATGTCGATTATTATGTCGAAGGTATCGGACTGGTAAAACAGGTCAATACCGGTGAAGGCTACGAAGTAAGCTCATCACTCAAGACCGTAGAGTACGATACTCCCCTGGTTCAGAATATTCGGTTTTTCTACCCGAATATCAATGATGATAAAATTTATTTTGAAACCCGGAATATCAGTTTCCATACCAACGATATCACCAGAATTGTCCTGCAAAATGCCTATAAGGACGTTCCTGCCGGTGTTGGTCCGGTTTTTTCAACCAACACCAAAATCAACTGGTACTATCTCAACCGCGATGGCATGGTCTATATCGATCTTAGCCAAGATTATATCACTGAAATGAACGCTGGTTCGGGATACGAGGCAATGATGCTTCAATGTATTGCCAACACCTTTGGCAGTTATTATCAAAACAACCGCGTTTTGCTGACAATCGATGGGGGGCTTTATGAGTCAGGCCATATTTATCTGGAACGATTCGAATATCTGACTGTCAATACCGAAGACTCGGTCGCATTATAAAACAGACATTTTCCCATTCGGTTGAAAAACCGGCCGGAAAACACCAAGGAGATGACCCAATGAATAAAATATCCATTATAACCACATTGTTTCTAACTACCGGATTTCTTAGTGCCTGTACCCCGTCAACCGATGATCCCGTTGCTACTTCAGCGGCGGATTATTTCCCGATTTTGGAAAACACCAGCTACAGTTACTCCGGTGACGGCAATGAATATGCCGCCTATACGACCAATATCGACTATACCTCAACTGACAAATACCAATTGCGAATCAACAATGGCGGTACGGTAATGGTGGAAGTAATCGGAATCGATGATAATCAGGTCAAACTTCTCTACAGTCAGGGGGAAACATATCACCGGGAAAACTTCCTGGACAAAACTAATGAAAGTTCCGAAATCCTCCTCAAAGGCCCGATTGAAACGGGAACAACCTGGACACTTAGTGACGGCTCTACCCGTTCAATAACTGCTGTCGATGTTGATTTGGAAACCGGATCAGGTACTTACTCTGCTATCGAAGTGACAACTGAAGCAACCAATTATTCCAGCGTTGATTATTATGCCAAAGATGTCGGCCTGATTAAAACCATCAGTACCGGTATCGGATATGAAGTAACCTCGACTTTGGATTCAATTGAAGAAGATGCTCAGTTAGTTCAAAACATCGCCTTCCATTATCCCAATATCAACGACGGAAATATCTATTATCTGTCCCGGGAAATTGCCTTCAACACCAACGACGTTACCCGTCTGGTGCTCCAGCAAGCCTACAAGGATGACGTACCCGAAGGTGTCGGACCGGTTTTCACCACCAACACCAAAATCAACTGGTACTATCTGAATCAAGATGGGATGGTCTATATCGACCTCAGTAGCGACTACATTAGCGAAATGAACGCTGGAGCCGGTTATGAAGCCATGATGCTCCAGTGCATTGCCAATACCTTTGGTGGATATTATTCCATCGACCGGGTAATTCTTACCATTGACGGCGGGTTGTACGAATCTGGGCACATCGCCCTGGAAGAGTTTGAATATCTTACTACTGATCTGGAAAATTCGGTAATGATTACTCCATAATTGAATATAAACTAAAAGTCAGGGTACTCTAAAATAACTTGAGGTAGCACTTGTTATAAGCAATAGAATTATTTGATGTGCTTACTACCTCATGAATGATTATAGCCACAATAGGGTGACTGGAAATCGTATGATTTCCAGTCACTTTTTCATTTTGTCGAGGGGTAGATATAGTAATTCACATCATCGTTCAAGACATATAGCACCCTGCTTCGGAATCTTTCCCAGTTATTATAGCCATTGGCGTTTCGTTTGATGCTTTTTATGGTTTTGTTTCTGTTTTCGATTATTCCATTATTGATTTTATGACCTTTGGTTATTTCGATGAACGAATTGATTATTTCGTTCTTCCACCTAACCATCGTATTAGCGAAATCGTTCATTCCTTTTACATTGCTTTTTCTAAATTCGTCAATTATTTCCTCAAGGTTCCGTTTCGCTGTTTTATAATTGCTCTTTTTAAAGAATCTTATTACTTCATCTTTTAAATCTACAGCTTCTTCGAGTTGTGGGTCGATTTTCATTATGTAGTCAAGAAGATCATAGGGATTGTAATAACCTTCAAGCACTCTATTGTATTTCTTTTTGACGTTCGGATCGAATATCTTTGGATCATTCTTGTAAAGAAGCCAATTGAATTTTTTGAGCACATAATATTGCTTCTTACGTTCTTTGATTTCTACAATCTCTTTTGGGGTGAGATTCTCCTTAATTAGATTTGGTGGGACTTTGACCTTGTTCATAACATCGATTCTAACTCTGTCAACCTTCTTGGTAAGCTCCTGGATTACATGAAACTTGTCACAGGCCACAACGGCATTTGGGAATACACGCTTGCTTACGATTCGATAAGTTTCCCACATATCAGTTGATACGACTTTAACTATTTCCCGTTCTTTCCTGGGAATCAGGGTGAAGTAGTTAAGCAAACTGTATTTTTTTCGTTCTGGCAACAGATCAATTATTTTCTGGTTTTGATAATCAAGCAGCACGCAAACATAGTTGCTTCTTTTCGATTTGAAGGCATAAACTTCATCAATGCAGATATACTCCGGCAGCGTTCTTCTTGATACTCTTACATGCTTGTCAAATATCGAAGCAACTGTGGTGGGCGATATGTTGTGACGATAAGCAACGCTCTTGAATGTTTCATTAAACGATTTCAAATCCTTCAGGACATTATATACGGTCGCCAAAGAGATTTTCATACCTTTGAGGGTGAACGGATTGTGTTCATAGAATGTTTTGTTGCAGGCGGGGCATTTGTGCCTGCGGGCATGGTAGTTGATATAGCAAGGAATACCATTTAGGATAGAGTGGGTTATTTTCTTGTTAACGTAGTTATTGACGATGGTGGTCTCGGTTCCGCAGACCGGGCATATGTGGGGGACACATTCAAGTTCAACATACACATGAACACCATCAAACTGATGATTGACATGGATTTTCTTAATCCGTTTGTCTTCAAGATTGAATAGTTTTCTAATATAAATGTCATCAATAGACGCACCCGTGTTAGGATTCGTCGCCAAACACGTAGAAAGATTAGACTTATTATTCGATTCCATACGTTTTCCTCCTAAAATTCATTTTACAAGTAGATTGTACAAATAAACCCGGTTTAATCGTATGAAAGTTATGTGGTAATGAAGATACAGTCAAATTTTCTTGATTTTAGAATACAAAAATCTTCATAGCTTAGATTGATGTCGAAAGACTGCCGCAGATAACTGAGATACGAAGGATCGTAATGGTTGTTGTTTACAATGATAGAAACTATGTCATCTTTTGACAAAATTGAGAATGGAACCATTGATTCAATCAGGATGGCATGAGTTCTACCGCAGTCCCCGCAAATGAGCCTCATGATCCTAATTTTGAATTTGAGACCTAAAAACGACACATTTCTAACGTAGTAGGAATGTGTCTTGAAAGAGTTTGTCGCACCACAAGAGCAGCTCATTTGTGAAAAATTGATTGAATTAACTGTGTTGGAGTAGGATTTTTGGTTGATATACTTGATTTTTGTTTCATTTTTTATTATTATCATATTGTTCTTATGAGCAGATAGAAATCAAACTTGGTAGGGGAGATTTCTATCTTTTTTCCTTTCTAAAAGATGTTTATATACTAATATAATACCAAAAAAAAAGGCAAAGCACCAAAATGAATCATGGAGCTAAGCCTGTTTTTTAGAATTACACCTCAACAATCGTTGTAGCTAATAAATGGTCCTACAAAAGTAAACCATCACTCATATTGTTCGGAGCGGCAATATTAAACTATCTTAGATACTCAAAGTCAGCATTCGTTGCTGACTTTTTGTATCCCTTATCCAAAATCAATGGCTATTGGCATAGGCCCCCATTCGTCTGATACGCAGGACATTCTCCTCGCCGGGAAAATTGACCGGATTAGTCTTAGTTTTTGCGAATAATTCAATTATGTCCTTGGCATCCTGGAAAATTTCCATAATTTCCATCTTCCCGTACATTCTTGGAG